>CAWFGV010000011.1:0-1201297 GCA_963815445.1 uncultured Actinomycetota bacterium | reverse complement strand
CAGGTAGTTGTCCTGCTGCGGCACCGGCACCCCGTCACCCAGCAACGGCACGTGGCGATAGTTCGCGGTGAACGCCACGTAGGCCGTGTCGCCGCGCAACGAGACGTCGATGTAATCGCCGATGAACGAACCACCGAATACCGGGTCGGACTCGGTCTCGTTGGACAACCTCGTGATCCGCTGCCGGTGCGAGGGCGCACCACTGACCGCGTTGACCGTGACCATCTCGACGTCTTGACGGTTGTGGAACACCGGGTCGTACCGGTTGGTGTACCACGCGACCACGTAGCGGCCATCCACGTCATCAGAGATGGCCGGTTGGTAGTTGTCGCCACCGGCCGAGATGACCCGCGGGCGGCTCCAAGAGGTACCCGCGTCTGTCGAGCGGCTCATCACGATCTGCGGTTCCTCGCAGATGCTGTCGAGCACCCGGTAGCGACACTGCTCCCAGACGACGACCGGACGTGGCTTCCCATGGACGATCGGCATGATCGACTTCGGGCCCGTCGCCACTCGGAAGTCGTTCGCGTGCAGGGTGTTGTCGAAACCTATCGGCATTGCCACATTGCTCACCACATGCGTCGGCCCGAACGTCGTACTTCCGGGCGGTGCGATTCTGGCCTTGATGGTGAAGGTCTGCGGCGTCTGCTCCAACTCGCCCTTGATCTGTGCCCACGTCACCAAGACGGCGCCGCTGTCGCTGACCGTGACATCGGAGAACTGCACGTCGCTGTCTCCACCGCTGATGAGGATCGGCGCCGTGCAGTGCGAGAGCGATGCATCACACCGAACGGCCTTGATCGAGGCGCTCGTGAACCCCAGTGGCGCGTTCGTGTCGTAGGTGAAGTCTGAATAGGTCACCCAGACCACTTGGCCGGCACCGCCGCTGCGCCCGACGTCGAACCACGGCTTGTCGAGGAAGTGGCCATTCCCGTTGACCATGTTGGCGGAAACGACCAGGCGGCGGGTCGGCCAGCACGACTCGTGGGTCAGGTTGTCGGGATTGGTGCCCTGAGGACAGGTGGCCAGCTGATGAGGTGTGGTTCGGTAGACGCCGACGCCATTGGGCCCGTTGAACGGATCCGGACCGTAGTTCAGGTCTGCCATGTAGAGATTGCATGAACTGTCTGCCTGGCTGACCGGATCGCCCCCGGACGGCAGCGGACCACCCGGAGCAGCGATCGCGGGCAGCAGACCTTCGTTCGCCACCGACCGACCGCCGTCGCTGGATAGCGTCCATCCGGTGAAGTTGCCGCCAGGGTCCAGGAAACCCCGGTAGTCATTGGTGCCCCCGACGACCACGCCGGGTTGCCCCGCGCACGTCGCCAAGGACTCCTCGTCCTGCGGAAGACCGGTCGAGTCCCGGTTGAACAACCCGCGCCGCTCATCGGACGCCTTCGCGGCTAGACCCTGCTTCGCCTGGCCGGCCCGGAGTCCGACGACGCTGGCGGCGAGAGCGGTGGGCGCCTGCTCAGGGTGAGCCAGCGAGGCCCGGACCTGGACGATTTGCGAGAGGTGTTGCAGCTGCCGGGACGAGCCCGTGTGCGCCGCCAGCTCGCTCGAGGCGGGCAGGTTGAGAGAGGCGACCAGGGCAGCTGCGAACAGCAGAGAAAGGATGGTAAGACTTCGCTTCACGGCGGCTCCTTCGGGATTCGCCCTCGTCGCACCGAGAAGGGATAGCTGACCCCCGCTGATTCCGGGCACTTTGTCGTCCATGACGTACTCCGGAGGATCATGAAGGTCAAGAGGGGTTCGCCCATTTCCGCGGAGAACTTGCCCTCTTCTGCGTGTCGTCGCGTTTCAACGGACATGCCGACATGGCGCGCCGCCGACGATGTCCGGCGGCGACTGTTGTGCTGATCGGACCGCCGCTACCGCTTCATGGGCGAGACGACCTCGACGACGTACGTCGCGCCGCCTTGGACCTTGTGGGTCCTGTGGTCGCGCTGCACGACGCTGAACTGCCAGCTCTGACCCGAGCGTGACCGCGCCGGTGGGTCGATGCGCAAGAACACCGTCTGGGTGCCGCCCGGGATGACCGGCAACCCAGACAGCGTGGTCCGCTTCCGAGTCGGCACGATCAGGAGCGTTGCGCCCTTGACCTTGCCCATCGCGTCCAACAGGTACGCCAGGTCCCGCTCGGAGTACTTTCCCTCGCGCTGTAACCGGACGGCGTCGTCAGCATGCTGCTTCAGCCAACCGCTGAGCATCGACGCGGGCTGCCGTTCCAAGGCTGAATCCTTGACGACAGCAGGAGTGATCAGCTCGCGAGGCCCCGCCAGCGAAAGCTGACCGCGCAG
Source organism: uncultured Actinomycetota bacterium (assembly GCA_963815445.1). Classification (GTDB taxonomy): domain Bacteria; phylum Actinomycetota; class Actinomycetes; order Propionibacteriales; family Nocardioidaceae; genus JANLYC01. Next base: position 1,198,997 of record CAWFGV010000011.1, on the reverse strand, counting down.
GTTCCGCGCGTCGATCACCAGGTCGATCGCCGGGTTCTTCGCGTTCTTGCGGAACAGGTGTGCCCCGATGTCCAGCCGCACCCACATACCCGTCGTCGCCTCGGGCGGCGGGGGAGTCCCGACGAACTGGACCACGTGCAGGTTCTTCTGCGCCACCTTGCGTTCGCTGACCGTCAGCGTGTCGATGTTGCGCTGCGTCGACGCAGTACACGTCGTCACCCGCATGCAGGAAGACGACACAGCAGTAGTGCGACTGCCCGGGCAGGCTCGCGGGGATCGGAAGCACGGTCGACGGCAGGTCGAAGGCGGCGACCTGGGGGAGCCCCGGCCGCAGATCGGTGAGGGTCACCGTGCCGAGCGTGGTCCAGTCCGGACCAGGCAGCGCCGTCCCGGCCTGGACGTTGGCCGTGTAGCCCGACGGCAGCGGCTGCAACACCGTCGAGGCGTTCGTGACCGCAGCCATGACCCGGACCGAGCTCTCGGCCAGCGGGCCACGGTTGTGCACCAGCGCGTACAGCCGGTTGTGCACGACCTGCGGCGGAGCGATGGTCTCGACGCCCTGACTGCCGTCGACGAGAGTCTCGTGGAACTGGAAGAAGTTGATCTGGTTCGTCGGCGTCTGGTACCCCGACGGCGTCGGCGCATCGACCTTGATGTTGGGCGACAACCAGTGCCAGACCGGGGTGGTCGGTCCGACCGAAGGGTCGGGGCGGCCGTCGGTCGACTCGCCGCGAGCCAGGTCGAGGAACGTGTCGCGGATGTAGAGCTCGACGCCGCCCAGCGCCGGCGGGTCGAGCCGGTACTCGTAGACACCTCGCCCGTGCGTCGAGGCTCGGAGCACGCGCGCGCCGGCATGCAGCTGCAGATCGAGGACGGGGGCGTCGGGCAAGCCGCGTTCCAGCGGGGACCAGGCGCTGCCGCTGTTCGTGGACTGCCACACGCCGATGTCGGCGCCGACATACACGTGCGTGGGGTTGGCCGGGTCGACGACGATCGCGTTGTGCTCGACGTCCAGGAGGGCGGTGGTCCCGGCCCCGCTGCGTGACTGCCACGCCGTGCCGTTGTACCGCCAGACGTGCCGCGCGTCGCCCGAGCCACCCAAGCACACGTAGATCGACGACAGACTGGCGTCGGACCAGTCGACCGCGATGTCGGAGATCAACGCGACCAGACCGAGCGCTCCGCCGGCGGCGTTGTCGATCCGGGTCGAGCTCCACGTCCCACCCACGAGATCCGCGCGGTAGACGCGACCGGCCGTGGTGCCGAAGTACAACCGGCTCGGCGAGGCGAACACCATCGAGTAAACCCCGCCCGCCCCCGACGGCAGGCTCAAGGTGGGCGATGCAACGGCGGGCCAGGTCACGCCGAAGTCATCGGAGATGTAGATGCCGGCCACGAACGAGGCCGTGAACGCGCCGAAGGCCACCCGCGGCGAGCCGGGCGCGCCGACCAACGGCTCGGCCATGATGCCCCACGTCGGGGCGATCGCCTGCGTCCAGGAGGCCCAGTCACCTCCGCCGGTCGTCGTGCGGTAGACGCTGCCGTTGGCGTAGGCGAGCACCTGGAACGGGTCGGTCGGATGGACGACGCAGTAACCGCCGTCGCCGAACAGCACGTCGCGCCAGAGCTCCTCACCGATGTAGCGGACGGTGCCGTTGTCCTGCAGCCCGCAGTACATGACGGCAGGCTCGCTGGCGCTCATCCCGAGATAGTTGGCGCACAGCGACGAGAGGCCGAGATTCCGGGACTCGAACTGGCCCGACCCGGCGGGGTCACGGTTGAGGAAGCAGCCGCCGTCAGTGCCGGTCCACAGCCGGTTGGAATTGCCCGGCACGAACGTCAGCTCGTGCACGTCGGCGTGCGCAGCTGCCCCGATCGCGGTTGTGGTCATGGCATAGCTCGACCCCGATGCCGTCACCACGCAACGGTGGATGCTGCCGGGGTAGGGCGACGTGTTCGTGCGGTCGCCGCCGAGGTAGACGAGATTGGCGTTCAAGGGGTCGACGGCGATGCACAGGTCATAGTCGCCCTGACTGCCGGGAAGGAGGGCGGGCGTGCCACTGATCGACGTCCACGACCCGGCCATCCCGTCCAGCCGGTAGACGCCGAGGAGGCCACCGCTCGTGTTGGCCACCAGCGCGTAGAGCACGTTCGGATTGTCGCGCTGTATGCCGAGAGCGATGCGGCCGACGTTGGCCGTCGGGAAGCCGGTGCCCAGCGCGGTCCAGGTGTTCCCCGTCGTCGACCGGAAGACACCACCTCCGCGCGCGGCGGCCACGAACGTCGTGACGCCGCCTGCTGACGCGACCACCACGCTCGTGTGCGCGCCCGCGCGTCGGCGCTGCCAGGTCGGCACCCCACCGACCACGGTGCGCTGGTAGAGACCGTTGTTCGTCGCGCCGACGACGTTCTCCTGGTTGCCGGGATCGACGGCTAGCGCGAAGAAGTCGAAGCCGGCGAGATCGGGGGAGGACGCCTCCAGGACCCAGTTGCCGCCGCCGTTGTCGGAGCGGATCGGCCCGATGCCCCGATAGCTGGGAAGGGCGTTGGTGAGGCGCAGCGTGAACAGGCTGTCCGTGTCGCCCTCACCGGTGCCGACATACACGCGGTCGGGGTCGGTGGCCGAGATCGCGATGGCGCCGCAGCAGAGGCTGGCGGAGGCGAAGCTGGCCGGGTTGGTGTCGAAGCCGTCCATCGTGGAGTACCACGAGTCGCCGCCGTTGTCGGAGCGGAAGACCCCGCCGTTGGCCGTCGCGGCATACATGCGCGAACCACCGGGGGCGATGGCGATCCGGGCCGTCCGGCCGCCGATGGCCGGTCGGCCGTTCGCCTGTCCACGCGATGCGACAGCCGGCCCGAGGGGGACCCAGTTGTTGACGCCAGGCACCGCCGGCATCGCCGGGGCCAGTCCTGGCGCCCCGGCGACCGCGTCGGCGGCTTTGGCCTTGCGCACGTAGTACTCCTGGAACCGCGTCCGCCAGAAGTCGTGCGACGGTTCCGCCAGTACGTCGTCGGCCCGGCCCGGCTGCAGTCGGCTGACGAGTGGACCGGCCTTGGCACGCCGGGCCTTCGATGGGCGGGCGGCCTGGCTTCGCGCCTTGACGAACCGCAGCTCGCTGGAGGCGTGGGCCGCCTCGTCGGTGGCGGCGTCCTCGCGCCGCCGCATGGCCGTGTGTGCAGCCTCGAGACGGGGCAGCATCCAGGACCGTGGCCCACCTTCCGGCTCGATGTCACGGGCCGAGAGCGGTTTGGAGCTGGTCTTTCGAGGCATGGCCGCCCCCTTCAACGAGTTGAGTCCTTCAGCGAGATGACAGCAGGCGGCAACGGCGGATCCTTGCGGGGATCGCGGTCAGGAGCTCCCGACCCGCGGTCGGGCGAGACGAGTACGGCGCCACTCGCTCCGAGCGAGTGCGGAGCTTGCCGAGGCGGCGAGCAGGGGAGCGATGACGAACAGCCACTCGAGGGAGCCATCGCCGTGATCGGGCCGGATGCCGAAGACGAGCTCGAGCCAGTCGTGCCACATCAGCGTGGTGACGAGGAGTGCAGCGCTGGCGACGGCCAGCGTCGCTTCGATCCAGAACCGCGAACGCAAAGTCTGCCGTGGCTCGTGTCGGTTGTTGCTCATGACATCCCCCCTGCACCTGATGACATGCGGGCGACGGCCGAGGCCCGGCTTGGCCGGCTCGAGTGAGGGGTCCGGTACTTCGACCGCCATTGCGAAGGTGCTCGCCGTTTGTCCCAGAGTCAAGGCTTCATGACCGGACTGGTGGCGCCATGACTGTTCCCAGGCTGGCGCAGTTGCGGCGCCGGGTTAGAGGAGCGTCCGCGAAACCCGGACCCTGGTCTCGCCGATCGACATACTGGAGGCGGGACGGCGAGGGGATCTTGATGCGTGACGTTGACGTCCGGGACCGGCCGGATTGCGTCCGCAGCGTCCACGGCTGTGAGGTACGCACGACGGACGGCCTCCTGGCGTGACGCTTCGAGGCGATGTCGCCCGGCGCTGCCGCCGACAGGTCGGCGGGCCAGAGCTTCGGCTACGCGCAGTCCTCGCAGATGCCCGTCGCGGGCATCTCGACGTGGTGGACCGGGCACAGCGATGCCGGCCGGACGGCAGCTCGCGCGGCGGAAGAGAGGCGCTCGCGCTTCGCGCTCAGCTGATCGGTGAGAGTGGGGACGCCTCCACCATCGGGGATCTTGGCGCCGAAGTGGCGGTAGCACTCGAGCCTCTCGAGCGCTGCGTGCTGGTCCGGATCGGCAGGGGTCTCGCCGCGTACGTCGAGCACCGCCCCGGCGTACCCCGCGCCGACGCTGCCGGAGGAGTCGATGCACAACGCAGACAGCATGGGCTCGTCACGCTCGGCGCAGTCCCGGGCGACTCGGCCGAGCACGTCGCCGATCCAGTAGTGCATGAGCTGGGTCGTGTTGATCCGCGTCATCTGCTGGACCAGGGTCGACAGCTCCTTGGTCGTCACGACCGCGTGGTACGACTTCGCGGTGTCGACCAGGACCTCGCGGGCCGCCAGCGCCCAGGCTGTCCGGGCCTCGCCGCTAGCCAGGTCAGAGGCATTCGTGTAGCCCACGTCGTCGGTTGACTCCCCGCCTCGGACGACGAAACCGAGATCGCGCAACAGCGTGGCCGCACCTTCCTCACCGCCGCTGAACTCAGCGTTCTCCACCTTGGGGCTGCTGGCATACCGATGCGCGACCCCGACAATGGCGTTGGAGTCGTAGCTGCGGCCTTCATGCATCAGGACGTACTCGCGTGCGCGACCGAAGCCATGAGTGCTGAGGAACGCCCCCCGGCCGAGACGCTTGTACTCGGCGATGCTGCGGGTGACGTCTTTACGGCTGATCGACTGCAAGGTGGGCATGTTTGCCACTGTAGCCCTGCTTCGAGGCCCCAGAATCCACCCGAACACGCCGAGAGCCCGTGGGATCAGGCGAAACCCCCGGTCAGAGCCCTCTGATGCGGAAGGCAGCTTGGGTGCGATCACGCACCTGCATCTTGGTCAACACCTTGGAGACGTGGTTCTGCACAGTCTTGAGGCTGACCTCGAGCTCGGCCGCGATCTCGGGGTTGCTGCGTCCGTCCGCGATCAGCGCGAGCACCTCGGCCTCGCGGTCGGTCAGGTTGGCGGCGTACCGGGTACGGCCGCCCGACAACACCGATGCCGCAGCGCCCGGGCCGAAGACCGCGCCACCCGACGCCACCGTCCGGATCGCGGCCAGCACCTCCTCCTGCCCGGCTCCCTTGAGCACGTACCCACGTGCGCCCACCTGCAGGGCAGCAGTGACACTGTCGTCGTCGTCGACCATCGTCAGCACCAGGACGGCGGGAGCCCCCTCACGCTTGGCGATCCGGCGCGTCGCCTCGAGTCCCGGCAGCGCGGGCAGGTTGAGGTCCATCAGCACAACGTCCGGTGCGAGCTCGAGCGCGCGTTGCACCGCTGACACGCCGTCACCGACCGCGTCGACCACATCGACGTCCTCGACGGTGGCCAGCAACCCGCGCAACCCCTCTCGGAACAGCGGATGGTCATCCACGATCAGCACCCGGATCACGACGCCACCTCTGGGATCGGCAGCCACGCGGTCAGCGTCGTACCTCGCCCCGGCACCCCTGCGACCGAGGCGGTGCCGCCGATCTCGTCGGCTCGCTCGCGCATGCTGGTGAGCCCGACCCCACCAGGTCGCGGCGACACCAAGCCCGACCCGTCGTCACACACCTCGACCGCCAGCCCACCCGGCCGGGCACACAGCGATACCCGCGCCACCTGGGCACCCGCGTGGCGCGACACGTTGGTCAGCGCCTCCTGCACGATCCGGTACGCCGCCACCTCAACCGCTGCGGGCACCACCGGTAGGTCTGACGCCATCACATCGACCCGCAGCCCGCTGGACCGTTCCAGACGCGACGCGAGCTGGAACACTGCAGCGGCCAGGCCGAGCTCGTCGAGTGCCGGCGGCCGCAGCCCCTCCACGACGCGGCGGACGTCGAGCACCGTCGACTGGATGCCCGACCGCAGCTCCAGCAGCGCGCCCGACGCGGCCACCGGCAACTGGTTGCGCAGCGTGTCCACCTGCAGCGACAGTCCCGCCAGTGCCGGACCGAGGCCGTCGTGCAGGTCACGTCGCAGCCGCTTGCGTTCCTCTTCCCGGGCCAGCACGAGCCGTTCCTGCGACGCCCGGACCGCCTGCACCAGGCCGGCTGAGTGCACGACACCGCCGAGCTGGTTCGCCACGTCGGCGAGCAGCGCCTTGTCGGCTTCACGCAATGACCGGCGGCCCCACTCCAACGCCCCGACCTCGGCCCCGTACGCCAGCAGCGGCAGCCGGTCGACCTCGAGCGGGCGCGAACCCTCCTCGGCCAGGGTGGCACCACCCGAGTCACGGATCGCCACGTAGTCCAGGCCGAGGCTGGTCACGAGGTCACCCGCCAACGTGCGCAGCAGCCCCGGCACGTCAGCCGCGTCTGTCAGACGGCGACCGGTCGCCGCGAGCACCTCGGTCGGCTGCGACCACTGGCCGTACGTCAGCCGGTTCGCCGCTCGTTGCATGGCATCGCGCAACGGTGCGAACGAGACCGCGACCACCCCCGCTGCGACCCAGGGCAGCCACGCCGCGCCTTGCTGGCGCAGCATCGCGCCGACCCCGCCGACCGTTACGGCGTACAGACCGGCGATCAGCAGCGACAGTGCACCGTAGGTGACCGACCGATTGACGACGAGCTGGATGTCGTACAACCGCCGCTGCAGCACCGCCACCCCGATCGCGACCGGCACCGGCAGGCTCGCCACCCCGAACATCCACGGCGACGCCACGTCCCACACCGACAACACCATCAGCGAGATCGGCGGCAGAAAAGCCACAGCGAACCACAGCATCTGCTGCCGCACCAGGCTCGTGTCGTGACGCCAACGATGCACCAGGCACGACACCGCCAGCCCGATCGTGACCACCGCCAGGACGAGTGACAGCCCGGCCACCGCACCCATGGCGTTCGTGAACGAGTGTGGGAGGCCGATCGGGTTGTCGACGCCGTCGAGACGGAGGTCAGTCTGAGTAGGGGAGAGCACCTCGTTCACCGTGAACGCCACCAGCGCCGCGCCCGCCAAGAGCCCAGCCCAACGCTGCCGTCGCGGCGGACCAGCCCGCACGCCGTCGGGGAAGATCAGCGGCAGCCACAGCACGAGCAGCAACCAGCCCACACCGCGCCCGAAAGACCCGACCACCGCGGCCAGCCGGTCCACGGCCGGGTACGGCGGCTGGTCCAGCCTCGCGACAGCGACGCCGAGCAATCCCTCACCGAGACCCCAGACGACAGCGGCGTACAGCACGAGGCGGCCGACCGGATGCGTCGGGTGGTGCCACAGGATCAGCAGGCCGACGGCGAGATAGGCGATGACGGCCAGTGCGACGGCGCCCTCGTTCAACGCCATCGCGTGGTCGCGCGCCACAACGGCAGACAGCGCGGCGCCGGCGGCGCTCACCAGCGCCGCCAGCACCCGTACGATCGTCCGGCGCACGGCTTCAGAATGGCTCATCGTCGGCTCAAAGGAGGCCGTTTCGTCCGCATCGGTTGGTTGCTCCGGGTCAGGTGTGCTCGGGTTGACCGGGCGCACGGAACAGGCAGACCGCGACACCGATCCACCACACGAACCACAGCATCGAAACGTAGTTGTACAGATCCAGGGCGCCGCCGGCCACGCCGACGATCAGCAGCACGCCCATGACGATGCCGCCGCGGCCCATCCAGGTGGTGAACCGGCGGTCACTGATCGCCGCGATGCCAAGCGCGACGGCTTGCAGGCTCAGCAGCATCAGGCTGAGCACGAACGCGAAGTTGCGGATGTAGGTCACCATGAGCGCGGTGTGCAGATCAGCACCGTGCTGGGCGGAGTAGAGCGCTGCACCGAGGGGCGGCATGCCGCTGGCCAGCGTGACGACGACGTATCCGAGCCCGGCTGCAAGGGAGGTCTGGCCGGCCCATCGGCCGATCTCCGTACGTCGTCCGATCACCCGGGCCAAGAAGACGAGCACCGGCACCAGCAGGATGAAGCTGAAGCTCTCGACGAAGCCGCCGGCCAGGATGCGTGCCATGTCGCTGTCGACGTAGGCGGTCTTGGCGTCGGCAACGGAGGCGCCGAAGATCAATGACTTCTCCTGGCTGAACCCGGCGAAGAGCAGGACGACGTGCGCCAGTGCGAGACCGCCGGCGACCCGCCACATGACGGGGGTGATGGGTGCGCGTTCGACGTCTCTCGTCGACTCGACGGTGGTGGACATGATGGACCTCCCAAGGCTAGAGAACTGCTGTCGTTTCACAGCGTCTCGGCCTCGGGCCCGCCTGCCATCGGGCGCGTTCCCGGCTTACCCGGGAAGTTCTCCCGCGAGGCTTGGCGGTCGCGGCCCCGACGGTGCTCGTCATACCTCTGTACTGCGGACACGACGATCGCCCGGGCTCTTGCCGGTGTCGCAGGGGGCGAGCATCCTCACAGAAGCAGAGCAGAGGAGTGCGCCATGCCCATACCTGCGCCGATGGTCGACATCACCGAGAGCGTGCAGATCGACGCCTCGCCTGACGTTGTGTGGGGAATCGTCACCGACGTCAAGCGGCATCCGGAGTTCGCCGGTCCGAAGAGCATCACCAAGGTCATCGACTTCGACGGGCCACTTCAGGTCGGCTCCCGGTGGATCGCGCACGAGCGGTTCGGGCCGCAGAAATTCGACGCGCCCTCCGACGTCACGAGGCTCGAGCCCGGCCGGGCGTTCGCCTGGGTCAGCTTCCCGCCGTTCAAGGAGGACAAGCGCGGCGCAGGTGGGCGTGTGTTCTGGAGCTACGTCCTCAAACCGGCGGGGGACGGGACCCACCTCTCGCACAGCATGCAGGTGATCCCGCCCGAGAAGGGCGCCATGGGGATGAAGGTGATGTACGCCGTGCTCGGACTTCCGAAGAAGCAGCGGGTCGGCGTCCTCACCACGCTGAGCGCGATCAAGGCTGCTGCCGAAGCGACCACCTCCGCCAGTGGCTGAAGGTTCGTGAGACCGGTGGCACGAACGTTCAGCCGCTAGGGGCTCAGCTGACGAACTCGTCGACCTCGGCCACGGTGTCCTGCCGGTGCTGGCAGGCCAGCTGGTCGGCCTCGCGCGGGGCGATGAACCCGGAGTCGGTCCCGCAGTCATGGCACACCATCACCGCCCGTTCGCCGAGGCGGACCACCTCGATGACGTGCGGGTGGCACTCGTCGTCGACGCCGACGTGTTGATGGTCGCGTCGGTGCGCCGCTTGGGCGGTGCAGACCGCCACCTCAGCTGAGCTGGTCTGCCACTGCTGGTGCGGTGTCATTGCGTCCTACCGTTCGTTGGTGCGTACGCGTCACATGAGACGCGCCCCCCGGAGGTGTCCTGTCATCGGGCCGCCGAGCTTCGACGCCCCCATTTCCCCGGCGCCCCCGCGATCATCGCTTCGTACATCTACCGAAGTTCCCTACGAAGTCGACCAAAACTACGAGCAGATGCCCCACCGTTCGCCAGCCGGTCCCGCGGTCAAGCGTTGGGGGAGAAGACGAGATCGGCGACGCCACGGGCCAGGCCCTGGACGCCGGCGTCCGGCCACAGGGAGCTGACCTCGATCGGCAGGTTCCGCGTGGCGAGCGGCAGTGAGCGCGCGTAGATCCGTTCGCGCAGCCCCGCGAGCAGGTGCTCGCCGGCTTCGGCTGCCACCTGTCCACCGAGGACGACGGCGGCCGGGTTGAGCAGGCTGACGGCGGTGGCCACGCTCGCACCGAGGATGCGGCCGGCGTCCCGCACGAGCCGCACCGTCACCGGGTCGTTGCCGTGCAGCAACGACACCACGTCGTCGACGTCGAGGTCACGTCCGTGTTCGCGACTGGCGTCCCGGGCGATCGCCCAGCCTCCGCAGTACGCCTCGACGCAGCTGCGCTTCCCGCATCGGCACTGGGGACTGTCGGCCCGGATGCCTTCCGCGTCGGCCCAGGTGTGGCCGATGTCGCCGGCCGCCCCCGAGACGCCGCGCAGCACGTGACCGTTGGAGATGATGCCGGACCCGATTCCCGTGCCGACCTTGACGACGAACAGGTCCGAGGCGTCCGGATAGGACAGCGCCTGCTCGCCCACCGCCATGGCGTTCACGTCGTTGTCCACGAGGACGGGGGTGTCGAACCAGTCGGTGACGAGGTCGCGTACGACGACGCCGTCCCACCCGGTCATGATCGGCGGGCTCACCACTCGTCCGGTCTCGAACTCCACCGGGCCCGGAAGGCTCATGCCCACACCCCACACCGGCCGGTCACCGAGATCGGCCGCCAGCTCGTCCATGGCCCCGCGGATCAGCGGAAGCACCGCGTCAGGACCGTCGCCGATGAGACAGTCCCGATCGGCGGTCTGCTCGACGCGGCCGAGGAGGTCGCAGCGAGCCAGCCGGGCGCCTAGTGCCCCCACGTCGGCCACGATCAACGCTGCTCGCGCTGCCGCGAGCCGGAACCGGGTCACCGGGTCGGCCGCGGCCGCTCGGCTCCGGATCATCGGCCACCAGCAGTCCGCTGGACAGCAGCTGGTCGAGCCGGCCCGTCACCGTCATCCGCGCCCAGCCCGTCTGCTCGTTCACCTGTGCCCTGGTCAGGGTGCCGCTGCGGCGTACGAGGTCGAGCAGGTGCACGGCACCTGGGTCGAGGTCGGCCGGTGTCGCCACGGGGGCCACGAACGTGCTCACAGCGACTCCTCTGCCAGAAAGTTCGGCTCGAATCAGCCGGACGGGAATTTTGTCTATTGACAGACAGTAAACCAGATCTTAATGTCTAGCCCAAGACATTAAACGGAGGTCTTCATGAACACATCCAGGCGCCTCGCGATCGGCACCATTGCCAGTCTCGGCCTCATCACCCTTGCCGCCTGCGGCAACGATCCCCAGTCCAGCTCCGGTGGAGGCGGCGGCGGCTCGTCCTCGTCGTATGCCGCCGTCATCAAGGGTCTCGACAACCCGTTCTTCCAGCAGATGGAAGAAGGCATCAACGCCCAGTCCAAGGCCGACGACGTCGGCGTCGAGGTCCAGGCGGCACAGAGCGTCACCGACACCAGCGGCCAGGCCGACAAGCTCGACGCCATGGCCCAGCAGGGTTACGACTGCTATGTGGTCAACCCGATCTCGGGCACCAACCTGATCCAGGGCCTGGCCCGGATCGCCGCCCAGAAGACCCCGGTCGTCAACATCGACAGCCCGATCGAGGCCGACGCGGCAGCCAAGGCCGACCTCAAGGTCACGACGTACATCGGGACCGACAACTCCGAGGCGGGCAAGATGGCCGGCGAGACCATGATCGAGGCCCTCGGCGGCTCCGGCACCGTGGGTCTGGTCGGTGGCATCTCCGGTGACGTCACCAGCGGGGCCCGTGTGGACGGCTTCAAGGCCGCCGTCGACGGCAAGCTCACGACCCTTCCGGTCGTCGCAGCCGACTGGGACCGCCAGACCGCGCTCACCAAGGCGACCGACATCCTGTCGGCCAACCCGGACGTCAAGGGCTTCTTCGCCGCGAACGACGACATGGCTCTCGGTATCGCCCGGGCCGTCGCGGACGCCAAGAAGACCGGCGACATCGCGATCATCAGCGTCGACGGCATCGAGGACGCGTTGAAGGCCGTCCAGTCCGGCGACCTCTACGCCACCGTCGCCCAGTACCCGTACGCGATCGGCCAGATGGGCGTGCAGGCTTGCGAGATGGCCACAGCCGGCGAGAGCCTGCCCGAGAACATCACGGCACCCGTCGCCGTCGTCACCAAGGACGTCGCGGCCGATGCGCTGGCGAAGTTCCCGGCTCCGTTCGAGACCTTCGACAACCCGCTCGACTGAGTAGTCCGAAGGCACGAGACACGAGGAAGAGGTGATGACGATGACGACGACCCAAGCAACCGCGGGTAGGCGAAGCGTCGATGACTACCGGCGCCGGGCTGCAGAGCTGCCCTGGCCGGAGCTGGCGTCCCTGTTCGGCCTGGTCGGGCTCGCGATCATCTTCGGGATCGCGAACCCGGGATACCTGAGCCAGGGCAACGTCTCGGCGATCCTGCAGGCCGCCGCCATCCTCATCATCCTCACCATCGGCCAGACGTTCGTCGTGGCCACGGGCGGGATCGACCTGTCCGTGGCATCGACGATGACCTTGGGTGCCGTGGTCCTGGGCGAGTTCTACGCCCAGGGCTGGAACATCTGGCTGGCCGCCGTGGCAGGTCTGGTCGCTACCCTCGTGGTCGGACTCGTCAACGGGCTGATCATCAGCAAGGGCGGGATCACCGACTTCATCGTCACCCTGGGCACGCTGTCAGCGGCCTCTGGACTCGCACTGATCATCTCTGACGGCAAGAAGACGACGATCATCGAGCCAGTCCTGATCAAGCTCTCCGTCAACGGGATCGGCATGTTCTCGTGGGCGGTCATCATCGCGATCGGTCTCGCGGTGCTGGCTCACCTGCTCCTCTTCCACACGGCGTTCGGAGTCCATGTGCTGGCCATCGGGGGATCCGCCGAGAGCTCGCGCTCCCTTGGCATCAAGGTCTGGTTGGTCAAGACCGGCGTCTACGCCATCTCCGCCGGCCTCACCGGGGTCGCCGCGCTGCTGCTGGTGGCGCGCGTCGGTGCGGCCGAGCCGGCCGCCAACACCAGCTTCCTGCTGAACTCGGTGGCGGCAGTGGTGCTCGGCGGCGTCAGCCTCTTCGGGGGGCGGGCCACCATCTTCGCTCCGGTGATGGGCGCCCTGCTCCTCACCGCCCTGGTCAACGGCCTGACACGCGTCGGCCTCTCGGAGTTCTACCAACCACTCACCGTCGGCGTTGTCGTCGTACTCGCCGCCTTCCTCACGAGGTTCAACCGATGACCACCGCTGCCACACCGGCCTCGCCGACCCAGGCCCAGGACGACGTGCTGACCGTCACCGGACTCGGCAAGATGTTCGGCCGCGTCCACGCGCTCCGCGACGCGACCCTGACCCTCCCGAGGGGCCAGGTGACCGCACTCATCGGCGACAACGGCGCCGGCAAGTCCACCCTGGTGCGCTGCCTCGTCGGCGTCCACACCGCCGACACGGGCGAGGTGCTGCTCGAGGGGGAGCGGGTGCGGTTCGCCAACCCCGAGCAGGGGCGATCCGCCGGGATCGAGACCGTGTTCCAGGAGCTGGCCCTCGTCGAGGACCTGTCGGTGGCTCAGAACCTCTTCCTCGGTCGCGAGGCAACGCGGTCCTTCGGTCCGTTCCGCTTCCTCGACCGTCGTCGGATGCGTCGCGAGGCGCTGGACATGGTCAGCCAGCTCGCGATCAACGTCCCTCAGGTCACCTCACGTGTACGCCGGCTCAGTGGTGGCCAACGACAGGCCGTCGCGTTGGCGAGGGCCGCCGGTTGGAGCTCCAAGGTCGTGATCCTCGACGAGCCGACGGCCGCGCTCGGGGTCCAGGAGACCGAGCGGGTCGAGCAGCTCGTGCTCTCGTTGAAAGAGCGCGGCATGACGATCCTGCTGATCAGCCACAACTTCGAGCAGGTGCTGCGGCTCAGCGACCAGGTCGTGGTCATGCGGGCCGGCCGCACGGTTGCGCGGCGGCAAACCAGCGAGACCGACGGCCAGGAGCTGGTCGGTCTGGTCACCGGAGCAGTCCGAGACCCCCATGAGGCTGCCGAAGACCTCACCCCCGTCGGCAACGAGGAGACATCGTGACCAACCTGCTCGGCGTCCATGCCCTGGTCTGGAGCGGCAGCTGGGACGAGCCCTCCGCCCGCCACGCCATCGCCTCGGCTGCTGCGGCCGGTTTCGACCTCATCGAGGTGCCGATCCTCGACCCGTTCGGCATCGACACGGCCATGACTCGGCGGTTGCTGGATGAGCACGGGATCCGCGGCGCCTGTTCGATGGGTCTGCCGGCGGACGCCGACGTGTCGAGCGAGGACCCCGCTGTCCTCGCCAACGGCAAGAAGCTGCTGACCAGGGCCGTCGAGGTCGCCCACGAGCTCGGTGCGGACTACCTCTGCGGGGTCTTGTACTCCCAGCTGGGCAAGTATCCGGCACCGATCACGGCGCGCTCGCGGGCTCACGTGGTCGAGGCTGTCCAGTCACTGGCGGGCGATGCCGACCAGGCCGGCGTGAAGGTCAGTCTCGAGGTCGTCAACCGGTACGAGACGAACGTCGTCAACACCGCCGCCCAGATGCTCGACCTGCTCGACGAGGCCGGCACCGACATCGCTGTGCATCTCGACACGTACCACATGAACATCGAGGAGGACGGGTTCGTCAAGCCCGTCGACCAGTGCGGCGACCGCCTGGGTTACGTGCACATCGGCGAGTCACACCGTGGCTATCTCGGCACGGGCACGATCGACTTCGACGCCTTCTTCGGCGCGCTGGTCGCCTCGGGGTATGACGGTCCGGTGACGTTCGAGAGCTTCAGCTCGGCCGTCGTCCACCCTGAGCTCAGCAACCAGCTCGCCGTATGGCGCAACCTGTGGAGCGATGGTGACGACCTGGCGGCGCATGCGCATCAGTTCATCGCCGAGCGGCTCACCGGCTCGTGACCGAGCCCGGGGCGAGCTTCCTCGGCATCGACCTCGGTACGAGCGGGCTCAAGCTCACGTTGGTGCGGGACGACGGTGTCGTGCTCGCCGAGTCGGAGGCGTCATACAGCGTGCAGACGCCACAGCCGGGGTTCGCCGAGATCGACCCGGACGCGTGGCTGGCTGCCCTTCGCTCCGCAGCCGACCAGCTGTCCACGACGACCGGGCGTCCGGCCGCCGCGAGCTCGCTCCGGGCCATGGCGGTCACGGGCCAGATGCACGGGATCGTGTTGTCCGACCGGGATGGTCGGCCGGTCCGGCCGGCGATCCTGTGGCCGGATCAACGGGCGACGTCGTCGTTGCCGGCCTGGGAGGCGCTGGCTCCCGAGGACCGTGCTGCCCTGGCCAACCCCGTGTTCGCAGGAATGGGTGGCCCCATGCTGACCTGGCTGCGGGCGAACGAGCCCGCCGCCGTGGACTCGACCACGCTGGTCCGGTCTCCGAAGGACTGGTTGCGCGCCCAGCTGACCGGAGACCGGGCGACCGAACGTAGCGACGCCTCCGCCACGCTCCTGTGGGACGTCACGACCGACGGCTGGTCGTCCGCGGCGGTGGCCGTTGCCGGGATCGAGCTGAGCCAGCTGCCGTCGGTGGTCGCCAGCGACTCGACCGTGGGTCTCACGTCGTGGCCGCCCTCGGAGCCGCCCTTGGGGCGCGCCGATCAGCCGGCAGACCGTTCCGAGATCGCCGTCGTGGCCGGCGGCGCCGACACCGCCTGCGCACTGTCGGCGTTGCAGGCCAGCGAGCTCGGCGAGAACTGGCTGGACAGCGTGGTCGTCAACGTCGGGACCGGGGTCCAGATCGTTCGTCCCGGCGTCTCCGCCGAACCCCGGGTCGCGCCGATCAGCCATCTGTACGCCGACGTCGACGGAGGCTGGTACGAGATGCTCGCCGTGCAGAACGGCGGGCTGGCCCTGTCCTGGTCACAGGAGATGCTGGGTCTGGACTGGGAGAGCTTCGTCAACACCGCTCGCGCGGGCCGACCGGGCGCCGGAGGCCTGTCGTTCGTGCCCTTCCTGACCGGCGAACGCGGCGGTCTGGCCGGTCCGCAGTCTCAGGCCGGCTGGCTCGGCGGCACGCCCTCTGTCGGCCGGGCAGACCTGGCACGGTCGTCGTTCGAGGCACTCGGCTTCACGATCCGTCGCGGGATCGACCTGCTCGGAGCCCAGGACTCACGGGTCGTCGTGTGCGGCGGCGGGGCGAGAGACCCATGGGTGCGCCAGCTCATTGCCGACGTCCTGGGGCGCCCGCTGACGTACCTGCCCTTGCGCAGCGCGTCTGCCGTGGGAGCCGCCGTGCTGGCCGCCCGCAGCGTGGGTGTCACCCTGCCCATCTTGGCCGAGGGGGTGCGCGTCGAGGCGTCGCCAGACGGTGTACTGGATGACGCATACGCACGCTGGCTGCGTGCGGTCGAGGCAATGGCGGCGTACACCGGCTGACCCCTCCGGCTGCGGGCTGGGGACCGTGCGACAGGTGGGTCGCACGGACCCGCAGCGAGAGCCGGCTCAGCCGTAGGCGCGTCGCGTCACATGCCAGGGACCGGCAGGGCCTCGTGTACCTCGATCTCGCAGCCACCCGGCATGTTCAGGTGCGGGTGGTCCTTGGCCAGGTTGAGCGCGGCGTCCATGTCCTCGGCCTCGATGATCGTGTAGCCGGCCACCTCACGCGTGCTGGGCGAGGTGGCGCCGCCGGGGCTGACCCGGGTGCCGCCGGCGAGCGGGGTGCCGAAGTCGACCATTCCGTCGCCGACCTTGCCGCCCCAGGCCATCCACTCGCCCATGATGGCGTCCATCTGGTCCTTCGAGGGCGGTGTCGCGTCGGCCGGGGTCATCGGTGCGTGGTAGATGAATACGTACTTGGTCATGATGTCTCCTTGAGTGTTGAGGGTGTTGGTGAGCAGGTGGGTCAGGCGGCGATGGCGGTGCGGCCGGCGTACGCCGCGAGTCGGTCGACGGGGCTGGCGTTCGCCGCCGGCGTGACCTCGGGGCCGAACGAGCCACCCTCACGGCCACCGGGGACGAGTCCCTCGGCGAGAACCATCAGGTAGGCCACCAGCTCGTCGGAGATGTGCAGCTCCTGACCACTGGCCTGCGCGAGGTCCCAGCCGTGCAGGACGAGCTCGACGGGCAGGATGCTGGCCGCGAAGGCCGCCGGCATCTCCGACCCGCCCGGACCGGGGACCGTGCCGTCGAGCCCGGCTCGACGCCAGCCGTCGATCGCCTGGGCGGCGATCACCGAGACGCGGTTCTCCAGGGTTCCTTCGCCCGGGTTGACCACCTCGGCGCCGGCCATGGCGCCCAGCTGGGCGATCGAGGCCATCAGGTGCTCGGCCAGCTCGTGACAGGTGAAGTCGGCGCACGGCGTCTGCTTCGGCCGGTCCTCGCTGGTCAGACCACGGAGCACGGGTTGCAGGACCGCCAGTGCGGCCTCGGACGCGACGATCGGGTCCAGGTTGTCCGGCGCGAACGCCCACTCGTCGGGTCCGGCGTCGCCCTTGACGGCGAGCATCTCGAGGCGGTCGACGTAGTGGTGCCAGCCTTCGGCATGCGCGGCAGCCTGGGCCTCGCTCAGGCCTTCGTGGACCAGGGTGATCAGCGAACCACCGTCGGTCGGCTCCACGGTGATGGTCACCGTCGAGGCGTCCGGCGGCAGTTCGTCGCTGCCCTCCCAGCCCCAGCCGAACACGATGCGTCGGCCCGGCTCGACCTCCTTGAACGTCCCGACCGCCACGTGGCCCGGCGTCACCGTCCAGCGGTAACCACCACCGGCCCGGAGGTCGACCACCGCGGAGACGGTCTGCCACCGGCGCAGCCGCTCCGGCTCCGTGATCAGCGTGAACGCCTCGTCCGGCGAGACGGGAAGGACTGCGGTCTTGGTGAAACTCATGACGTACTCCTCAGTGAATGGGCATCGGCGACGAGCTGATCGAGCTCGCTGGTCCAGAACCGGTCGATCTCGGCCTGCAGCTTGTGCAGACCACGTGGCACGACGCGGTAGATCCGTTGGCGACCGACCTTCTCGGCTTCGACCAGCTCGGCCTCGGCCAGGACTGCAAGGTGCTGGGAGATCGCCGACCGGGTCACGGGGAACTCGGCGGCGATGTCGGTCACGGTCCGAGGCCGCGACGCCAACAACTGCAGAATCCTTCGCCGGTTCGGCTCAGCCGCAGCCAGGAAGGGGTCGGTCACATCTGAATACGTTAGTCGTCACTAACGCATCTGGCAAGGTGTCGGCCCCGCAATTGCGGGTGCGCGGAAGGCCCGGGCCAGGAAGGGAGCCGCAGAGCCAGCCACTGCGTCACAGTGAGGACGACCATTCGTGGAGGCGGTATGACGGAGCAGACGCCCGGGCAGGTTCCGGGGCAGAGCGGCCCGGAGCAGATCTCGGAGCAGATCTCGGAGCAGTCGGAGCAGAGCGGCCCGGCACGACGTGGACCACGCGCCGCGCTCGCGACGTTGGGCGTGGCAGCTGTGGTCGGGCTCGTGGTGGCCGCCATCGTCTTCGCCGCCAACCAGACCGGCTCCTCCGCAGGCGGCAAGCCGGGTGGCATCGGCGGAGCGCCCCACGGACAGACCGGCGACCTGATCGCACGCGGGACGGTTCTCGACGACGGGACGAACGGTCCGCAGCTGTGTCTCGGCGGCGTCGCTGAGTCGTATCCGCCGCAATGCGGTGGGCCCGACGTCGTCGGGTGGGACTGGGACCAGGTGACCGGCTTCGACCACGCGAGCGGCGTCCGCTGGGGCGAGTTCGTCGTGATCGGGACCTATGACGCGACCCATGAGACGTTCACCCTCACCCGCCCGGCCGTCGCAGCCGCGGAGTACCACGGTGGCGATCTGCCCGAGCCCGCAGCCTCACCGGTATGGCGCACGCCGTGTCCCGAACCCGACGGTGGCTGGAAGGTCGTCGATCCGACGTTGACGAGCCAGTCCACCCTCGAACAGACGTTGCAGATCGCGCAGGCGCGCTCCGACTTCGGTGGCGCCTGGGTCGACCAGTCGATCAACCCAGCGACGGACGGCGGCGGGACGCCCACCCCCGAGGGTGACCTCAACGACCCCGCCCAGCTGGTCCTGAACGTCGCGGTCACCAGCGACCCCCAGGCTGTCGAGGCTGAGCTCCGGCGGACGTGGGGAGGGCCGTTGTGTGTAAGCAAGGTGCAGCACACGGAGCGCGAGCTGCAGCAGATCCAGTCCCAGCTGGCGTCTCAGCCCGGCCTGCTGTATTCGTCGACGAGCAACGACCGTGTCGAGGCGACCGTCATCTCCGACGACGGCACGCTGCAGCAGCGACTCGACCAGACGTTCGGTCCAGGCACCGTCGTCGTGACCTCCGCACTGCAACCCGTCGGGTCGTGAATGCGTCGTAGCTCCACGGCATACGAGCAGCCACAACTCACGGTTGGAGGAGCCACAACTCACGGTTGGAGGAGCCACAACTCACGGTTCAACGAGGGCGGGGGTCGAAGCTCCGGCACCGAGGCCTCGGCTGGCCGTTCGCGACGGTGTCGGCGAGTCGTCGGATCGACCGTGGCGGCGTGCCAACCGTGGTCACCGGGGGTCGTCGACACGACGCGCTCATGCTCGTCCTGCAAAGCGGTCGTGCGAGCG
The DNA here is from genome assembly GCA_963815445.1 of uncultured Actinomycetota bacterium. GTDB lineage: Bacteria > Actinomycetota > Actinomycetes > Propionibacteriales > Nocardioidaceae > JANLYC01. Next base: position 1,179,777 of record CAWFGV010000011.1, on the reverse strand, counting down.
TCGAGCATCTGGAGTCCCTTCGGTCGGTGTCAGTCGACCGTATGTGCGAGCACCGACAGTCGTGACCCGATGTCGAAGGATGGGTCAGCGGCCATGCGACGAGGACGCGAGCCGGGTCCGCCGGGCGCAAACCGATGCCCCCCTCAGACGGACCTGAGAGGGGCAGCGGTGGGGACGGTGCCGGGTGCGGCGACACCTATCGAGAGACGCCTAGCAGGCCGAGACCGAGTCGACGTGGAAGCCCTGGTCGGTCACACCCGGATCGGAGATGAGCCGGACCTTGCCGACGGCGGTCGTGATGCACGGCGTCGTCTGGCCGAGGGGATGCGTGCCGTCGTACCGGGCCAGCTCGTTGCCGTTGCCGTCGTAGATCACGACGTAGTCGTAGCCCGCCTCGGTCTCGAGCTGGTCGAAGTGGAAGGCGAACCCGGCTGTGCCGTTGTTGTACGTCCACGTGCAGTCACCGTTGTTGCCGTACGGGTGCGGTGACTCGAACGGGATCTGCGCGTTCGGGTCGCTGGTGCACGGCGGCGGTGGCGGGACGCCCGGCGTGCAACCGGCCTTGACGCCCACGGCGTCCCAGGCCTTGCCGATGGTCTTCTTGCTGCCCCCGGCCACCGCCATGGTCGCGGTGCGGGCGTCGCAGAAGTTCGCGTACTCGGTCATGCCGGTGAAGCCCTTGTAGAAGATCTGCTCCGCCTTTGCCAGGCCGAGCGCAGGCACGGTCACGTTGCAGTCGGCCGTGTGGGTGTGACCACCGGATCCGACCGTGTCGCAGCCTGCGTTCCGGCCGCCGTTGACGGCGAGGTAGTAGGCGTGGTTGGGGATGCCGCTGTTGGTGTGGACTCCGCCGTTGTCGGAGGTGCCGGTGTAGCGCTCGGAGTAGTGGTCGGGGTCGCCATCGTCCTGCGGGTCACCCATGTTGCGGAAGCCGGCGGTCGTCCCGCCGTACACACCGGCAGGGATGACGTCCTCACCGATCAGCCAGTCCGGCTGCGCGGCGGGGTCAAGGCCGCGGCTGGCGGCGAAGAACTCCGACGTGTTGCCCATCATGTCGCTGAACGACTCGTTGAGTGCTCCGGACTGGCCCTCGTAGATCAGGCCGGAGGTGAACTCGGTGACGCCATGCGTGAGCTCGTGCCCGACCACGTCGAGCCCGCCGGACAACGGCTTGCAGGCCACGCCGTCACCGTCGCCGTAGGTCATCTGTGTGCCGTTCCAGAACGCGTTGCAGTAGCCCTTGTCGTAGTGGACGGTCGAGATGATCGGCATACCGGCGTTGTCGATGCTGTTGCGCTTGAAGACAGCACCGTAGAAGTCATCGATGACGTTGGCGTAGTAGTGCGCGTCGACCCCCGGCGGCTGGCTCGGGCTGACGTTGCTCGGGATCGACAGGTTCCAGTGGTTGTCGGCGTCGGTCATCAGGTCGCCCGGCAGCGTCGTGCCGTTCTTCGCGTCGTACGTCTTCTGCCGACCGTCGGCCGTGATCAGCTGCCAGACACCGTTGGCCTGGGTGGTGTCGATCGTCTTCTGGTCGCCCTTGACACCGACGCCGTCGCCTTCCGCGACCGCGTCATACCTCTTCTCGACCTTGCCGGTCGAGGCATCCATCCACTGCACCCAGCGGTGCGCGAAACGCTGCGTCTGGACCTCGTAGAAGAGGCGGCCGTCGCGGGGGTCCAGGTGCAGGGTCGCGGACCGGGTACCCCGGTTGCCGAGGATCTGAGCAGCCTTGGCGCGGACGTCGGTGGCGGAGAGCTTGGCGGCGTTGGCCGGCTGCAGACCGTCATAGTGCGCGCCGATCACGCTGGTCACGGCACCGGACCTGGCTCGGAGGACGGTGAGCTGGCCGTTGAAGACGTCAGCGCCGGCGACCACCTGCTGGTAGCGCGTCTGCGTCGTGCCGTCGGGGTACGTTGCGCTCCAGACCTTCCTGACGTCGGACGGGAGTCGGTACGCCGAAGCAGCTGAGCCGTCGAGCGCGAGTGATCCGTTGGTGGTCGGGGCGGCAGCGGCCTTGACTGGGGAAGCCGCTGCGGCGGAGGTGGCTACTGAGGTGGGGAGCGGGGACTGCGCCATTGCCGGGTTTCCGGTGACCGCGACAGCGGTCACCACCACGGCGACGGACGCAGCAAGCACGAAGGACTTCGGCTGCATGCAGTGATTCTCCTTGGGGCGAAGGATGTAGGTACGGGGGCGAATGCCGACCGAAGTGCCCTTTCCTACCAGACTTATGCACCTGCCGGAACCCCTCGAGCGGAACTCCCGGGTTGGTCTCGCACACGGTTATTGCACCGATGCACCGGGTAACCAAGAATTCAACGAGTGCCCACCGGCCGGGCGCTCGGGGCTAGCCGTGCCGCTCCGCACCCGTCGGTTCGGCCTCGTCGTGCAGGTGCGCACGCATCTCGCGCTGCGGGCGGCCGAGGAGGAACACCACGACACCGGCGACAGCAACGATGACCATCACCAGCAGCGTGATCCAGTCCAGGTTGAAGTAGGCCCGCGGGCTTGTCAGGCCGGTCGGTGCGACCACGTTGACCAGCATCAGGGTGAGGTAGGCGGCGGCGATGACGGTCACCGTCATACCCCATCGGCCGAGCCGGAACCTGCCTTCGGGCACCCAACCCCGGCTACGGGCGATCAGCGCCCCGATCACAGTCAGCAGGAACGACAAGTAGATGCCGCTCACGCCGAACGACACCAGCGACACCAGCGCGTTGATGTCGGCGGGGTAGGTGATGAACCCGATCTCGATGTCCTTCGACGGCGAGTAGAACACCAGCAGCACGAACAACAGCGTGACGACGGCGCCCGCGAGCAGGGCGTTCGTCGGCGTCTTGAAGCGCGGATGGACCCGCGAGATCCACTTCGAACCCGGGAGCGCGCCGTCGCGGGCGAACGAGAACGCCAGCCGGCTGCCCGCGCCCTGCACCGAGGTTCCGCAGGAGAAGAAGGCGAAGATGATCAACAGCAGGAGGAAGTCCTGCAGGCCGCTCGGCAGCTGACCGAGGATGAACGGGACGCCACCGCCGTCGACGGTCTGGCCGACGGGGTCCTTGCCCTCGGGCATCGCCAGCAGCAGGGCCGCGATCAGGATGAACGACGAGATCCCGCCCCAGATCAGGGCCTGCCGCATCGACCGGGGCACCTTGACGCCGGCGTCCTTGGTCTCCTCGGAGATGTCACCTGCGGACTCGAAGCCGTAGAAGATGTAGACCGGTGCCAGGACCGCGATCAGGGCTGCACCGGTGAGCCAGTTCCCGCCGAAGTCGAGACCGAGGGCGTTGGTGCCGACGTTCTCCGCCCCCTGGGTGGTGAACAGGAATCCGAGCCCGTGGTGGAAGCCGTGGAAGGCCAGGATCAAGGCGATGCCGAGCGTACCGACGATCTCGACGTAGACGCCGAACTGGGCGACCCGCCCCATCACCTGGGCGCCGGTGATGTTCAGCGCCGTCTGGATCAGGATGAGGCCGGCGGTGAGGAGCAGGATCGTCAGGTGGTTGGTCGGGTCCAGCCCCCAGCCGAACCAGTTGTGCGTGAGTGCCGTGACGTACGTGACCACTCCGGTGTCGACCGCGGCCACCGTGATGAGCAGCGCGATGCCGTAGAACCAGCCGACGAACCAGCCGTACGCCGCGCCGACGGAGAACTTGCTGTACTGGTACAGCGCGCCCGCGACCGGGTAGTGGCTGGCCAGCTCCCCGAACACCAGCGCCACGAAGAGCATCCCGACCACCGGCAGCCAGGTGAGCCAGACGTACGCCGGCCCGCCGGCCGCGACGCCGAGCGCGAAGAGCGAGTAGATGCCCACCATCGGTGAGAGATAGGTGAACGCCACCGAGAAGTTGGCGAACGGACCGAGCACCCGGTTGAGCTGCGGTCGGTAGCCAAGGCTCGAGAGCCGGGCGTCGTCACTGAGGTTGTCGAGAGGGGTCTCGGTCGCCATGTCGATCCTCCTGCGTGTGCCCCGTCGGTGATCAGTGTGACGGGAGTGGCTGGTGCGCGACATGGCACAACTGGGTCATGTCGAAACAGGGAGAAACCTGGGCAGTTAGGGTCGGATCGCTGCTTCAACGCCGGATCGGTGACCGCACGTGGATCGGTGGTGGTGGGGTCATCATCTGGCCGCTGTCTTATCGGCCGATCGGATGATTTCGGACTTTTCGGGTAACAATTCACGAGCTGCGGTGCGACGATGACGCTCTGCTCGAGGGGGGTGGGGTGTGGAGCCGATCAACGGGCTGCCATGGATCGACCTGGCCAGCAACAGGCCGGGTCAGTCGGTGCTCGAACACGCCGATCAGCTGTACGCCGACTGGCGCCAACAGCCGTGGTTGCGACGGCTCCTGACGCGGCGAGCCGACCGGAGCTGGCGACTCGGTGCGGCCGGTGAGGAACTCGTCGCCAGGCGGCTCCTCAAGCTCGGCGAGGCGTACCAGATGCTTCACTCGATTCCCGTCGGCAAGCGCCAGAGCGACATCGACCACCTCGTCATCGGCCCGGCGGGGGTATTCGCCATCAACGCGAAGTCCCACGTGAGCAAAGACGTCTGGGTCGGCGGCGACACCGTTCTGGTCAACGGGCAACGCGTGCATCACGTCCGCAACAGCCGCTTCGAGGCTCAGCGCGTCGCCGGCATCCTCTCCGACCTGATGGGGTACGACGTCCCCGTCACCGGCCTCGTCCTCGTCGTGCACGAGCGGCGCTTCGCCATCCGGGAGCAACCAACCGACCGACTCGTACGGGTCATGACGCCGCGGGCAGCCGTGCACTGGATCCAGCGACAGCCCGACCGCCTGCCCTTCGGCCAGGTCATGAACCTCTACGAATGGGCGCGTCGCTCGACCACGTGGGTGGACCAGAGTCCCCGCAAAGCAGGCTGACGATGGCAGCGGGGGAGGGATCGTCAGCTGCAGGGCAACCGGGCGCCAGGTTCGGGCCAGGTTCGGAAGACCAGGCCGCGACGGCCGCCGTGCTGGCCGGGCTGACCCCGGACTGGCTGAGCCTGCATGCGGTGCGGTGGCCGCGCTTCGCCGACGCCACGATCGACCACATCGCCGTCGGCCCCGGTGGCGTGTTCGTCATCAGCTCCAGGACCTGGGCGGGCCGGGCAAGCCTGGCCACCGGCATCCTGCGGACCCCGGGGCGGCCGCGCGCGTCGGGCGCCGAGGCCGCCGCACTCGCGGCTCAGCAGATCGCCTCGATCGTTCCGGCATACGTCCACGTGCACACGTGGGGGGCGGTCTGCTTCAGCGGGGACGAGCCGCTCGCCGGCCGGCTCGGGAACACGTTCGTGTGCTCCACCCAGACGCTGCCGTCCATGCTCGCGGCGCGTGACGTCGTGCTGTCACCGACGCAGGTGCGCGAGGTGTATCGGCATCTCGAGGACGCCCTCATGGGCGGCGTCCACAAGGCGATCTGACCACTTCTGCGAACCACCGGCGATGAGAATGGCGAGCCGCTCGCAAACACGCCGTGGTCTCAGGAAGTCTTTACCGTAAGGCACATGGACTTGTCTTGACACGCGGAGTTGACTCAGGTCGACGGGGGCGATCGCTCGGCGGAGGTGTCGAATGGGACACAGTGATATCCACAAGAAGCTGCACGCCAACTTCAACCAGCGCGACTGGGATGCGATGGATCAACACATCCGCGCGGACCTCACACATGAGGACATCCCTCGCGGACTGACCACCAAGAACCGTGACGAGTTCAAGGACTGGCTCCGCGAGTGGACGCAAGCGTTCTCGGACGCCACGGTGAGCCACGTGACGTACCACGAAGGGCCGGGCTACTCCTTGGCCCAGTTCCGGGGCGTCGGGAACAACGATGGACCGATGGGTCCGTTCCCGGCCACGAACAAGCGGATGGACAACCCCTTCTGGGAGATGCTCCGCTTCGACGACGAGGGCAAGGTCGCGTCGTCCCAGATCATGTACGACCAGATGACGATCCTCGGCCAGCTCGGTCACGTCGACATGCCCGCTTGACGCGACGTCCAGCGGGGCAACCACCAGCAGCCGGCCAGCAGGAACGGGGCAGTCGTCGGGGTCAGTCGGCTCGAGCAGCCCGGCTGGCCCGGCGCCCCCGGTTCAGAGGGTCAGACCGCTACCAGCTCAGGGCGTACATGCCGGTAGCCGTCGCTGAGCAGTGGCGAGGAGATGATCAGGTCGGCGCTGGCGACGTTGCACGCCACTGGGATGTTCCAGACGGCGGCGATGCGGAGGAGTGCCTTGACGTCGGGGTCGTGCGGCTGCGGCTCCAGCGGGTCCCAGAAGAAGAACAGCATGTCGATCTCGCCCTCGGCGATCTTGGCTCCGATCTGCTGGTCACCGCCGACGGGACCGCTGAGGAAGCGCGTGACCTCCAGTCCGAGCTCGTGCTGGAGCAACGTGCCTGTCGTGCCGGTCGCGAACAGCTCGTGCTGGCGCAAGGTCGGCAGGTTGAACTCCGCCCATTGGAGGAGGTCCACCTTCTTGTTGTCGTGGGCCACCAGGGCCATCCGGCGGGTGTGCGTACTCGTCATACGGACAAGAGTGCAGAACCAATGTTTCCGGCACATGTCGCCAGGCCGACATCCGGGGAAATTCGGGCGTGACGTCCAGCACAGGGGCTCGTCGCTCACGCTCAGCCGTGACGACCACCACACGTCACACGCACGGGCGCCGGTCTCCACGGTGAGACCGGCGCCCGTCGTGCAGAGGCTTGCCGGGACCTTGCCGGACGGCCTGCGTCAAACGCCGACCGGGCTCGTCGGCGCAGTCGTGGCGTACGACCCGGCGGCGCGTCGGGCGCGACGGGCTCGCACCCAGTGTCCGGCGTTCACGAGCCCGAAGCCGACCGCGAAGATCGCCAGGGTGACGAGGCCGTAGCCCCAGGGGAACTGGCCGACCTCGAAGGCAGGGTTCTTGCCGCCCCCGAGCGAGTCGAGCATCAGGTAGGTGGACTGGTAGACGAACGCCCACAGGTAAGCGATGGCGTAGGTCGTGTTGGCGGCCAGTCGCGACCGCAGGAAGTATCCGACGGGGAAGGCCAGCAGGACGGTGATCACGGCGATCATGGCGCGTCCTCAGTCCAGGACCGGCACGCGCCGCGGCGCCGGGGCAAACATCAGGGCGACGGCCAGCACGGTGAGCAAGACACCGATCCCGGTCAGCAGCTTGAGACCTGCGGGGACGTCCACGAAGAACGCCGGCAACGACGTGAGCAGGTTGATGATCAGGCTGCCGGCGACGACCCGGACGGCCGCTCTGCTGCCGCTGCGCCAGGCGATCACGACCGCGACCAGCCCGACGACTCCGATGACGGTGCTGAGGACGAGGATCGCCATCGGGGGGCCGGTCTCTCCGTCGGGGGTGGGAAAGAACACGCTCGGGATGCTGCCGGCGCTCATCAGGCCGGCGAGACCGAGTCCGATCTTCTGGCGGGTGGTGGTAGTGCTCATCGTGGCTCCTTGCCTCGGTAGGTGATGTCACCACCGTTGCGCCGTTGGCCTTCCCGTGGACAGATCCTGCCTTCCCCTCCATCCTCGTGGATTTCACGTGATCCCGGGAAGAAGTTCCCGGGTCGCGAGGGACTCCGGACGGCCAGAATGGACGACATGACGGTGCGGATCGTGCTTGCCGACGACCACCCGGTCGTCCGCGGTGGCCTGCGTGCTCTCATCGCGACGATCGACGGGCTCGAGGTCGTCGGCGAGGCTGCCGACGGTGAGGCCGTCGTCCGCGAGGTGCAGCTGCTCCGGCCGGACGTCGTGCTCATGGACGTGCGGATGCCCGGTGTCGGCGGCGTGGAAGCCACCCGCCGGATCCGCGAGTGCACGCCCGAGACGGCGGTCCTGATGCTCACGATGTACGACGACGACGCCACGGTTCTCACCGCCATGCAGGCCGGTGCACGTGGTTACCTGCTGAAGGGGGCGGAGCAGGGCGAGATCGTCGGGGCCATCCAGGCCGTGGTGGCCGGGCAGGTCATCTTCGGCCCGGGTATCGCGGGAAGGGTGCTCGAGTACTTCGCCGCGCCTCCCGTAGCGGCGGCCGAACCGTTTCCCGAGCTCACGGCGCGCGAGCGAGAGATCCTCGACCTGCTGGCGTCCGGACGGCGTACCTCCGCCATTGCCGAGCGACTCTTCCTGTCGCCCAAGACGGTGAGCAACCACCTCACCAGTGTCTTCGCCAAGCTGGAGGTCGCCGACCGTACCGAGGCCATCATCCGGGCCCGCGAGGGCGGTCTGGGTCAAGCTCCGTGACAGCCGCAGGGCAGATCGTCGTGGTCGTCGTGGGGTCGTCGCTGGCGGCGAGTGGGCTCCTCCTCTTCGCCAAGCGCGTTCGCGTGGCCGGGGGGCTGTTGTTTCTCGGCGCAGCGGTCACGGTCGCGAGCGTCGGAGTGGACCGGGCCGGACACTTCGACGCTGCTCTGCTCGGCTGGACGCTGGCCCTGGCGGTGCTGCTCCCGCTGGCTCTCACGACGTTTCCGCGCCCGACGTGGCGCGCGCCGGCCGACTTCGTGGCATTGGCCACGATCGCGGGTGCCGGCGTGTTGGCGACGAGCCAGTGGCGTAGCCCGAGCACAGTCGGCGCGATGGGGCTGGCCATCGGGGTGGCGCTGATCGCCCACACCTGGTGGCGGATCGAGCGCAGCGCCGGCGACGAACGGTGGGCGTTGGTGTGGATGGCGCTCGGTACGGGGGTCCCCGCGCTGGTCGCGGGGGTGCTGTTCTTCGCCATGGCCACACCGTCCGGCGCGACCGTCGCGTGCAGCGTCTTCGTCGTGCTCGGGCCGGCCATGTACGTCGGGGTGGCCCGGCCAGAAGTCGTCGACGTCCGTGGCCTGGTGGTGCACAGCGTGGTGTTCTCTCTGGCGGGTGCGGTCTATCTCGCGGCGTTCGTGATGGCGGCCTCGCTCGTGGAGATCCTCAGCGGCAAGCCAGCAGCCGTCGGTGGGATGGCCGTGATCGGACTGTTCGTCGCCACCACGTTCCACTGGACCCAGGTGACTCTGCGAGGCGTTGTCGACGACCTCTTGTTCGGGCATCGTCCCGACCCGTTGGGCGCCGCTGCCACCGTGGTGGACAGCATCGGCGACGATCCGGTGCTGGCGTTGCGGGCCATCCGGGAGGCGCTCGTGCTGCCCTACGCCGCGCTCATCGTTGATGGCGAGCCCGTGGCTGTCTCGGGCGCCGAAGTCACACATACGCGGCGCATCACGCTCGAGCTCGGCGACGGCCCTCGCGGTGAGCTGGTCGTCGGCCTTCGCGCCGGAGACCTGCGGCTGGCGGCGGGCGATGACCACGTGCTGCGGCTGGTGGCGCCGTTGCTCGCCCAGACGCTGCGGGCGAGCGCCCTGGCGGCCGACCTGCAGGTCTCCCGGGAGCAGACCATCACGGCCTTGGAGGAGGAACGGCGGCGGTTGCGACGCGACCTGCACGACGGGCTCGGGCCGCGGCTGTCCGGGATCGCGTTCACGTCGGACGCAGCGCGCAACAGTCTGCGCGTCGATCCGGACGCGACCGACGCGCTGCTGGTGGGGCTGCGGGCCGAGACCGTGACGGCGATCGAGGAGATCCGGCGGCTGGTCTACGCGATGCGGCCGCCGGCGTTGGACGAGCTCGGGCTGGTGCCGGCGCTGCGGCAGCAGGCGGTGGCGCTTCGGACGGCCGCCGGCAAGCCGTTACGAGTGTCGATCAGCGCGGGTGAGCTGCCGTCGACGGTGCCGGCCGCGGTGGAGGTGGCGGCATACCGGATCGTGATGGAGGCACTCACCAACGCGGCGCGGCACAGCGATAGCGACACCGCCACCGTGTGCCTGCAGGCGGCGGACACCTCCTTGATCGTCGAGGTGACCGACCCCGGTCGCAGCCACGGGGCCTGGACGACGGGTGTCGGCATCGCCTCCATGCGGGAGCGGGCGGCCCAGCTGGGGGGCACGCTGACCGTGACGGGTGGAGAGTCGGGCGGCCGCGTGTACGCCGTCCTTCCGCTCTCCTGACGCCGCCCCCCAGACCGGTCCGCTGGGACCGGCCCGCTGACGCACCGCGTCGGGGCTCGCACGTGCAGATCAGGCCGCGTGGGGCGTATCGGTCTCGCGGCGGTGGTCGCAGGCGAGGTGCCAGGCGTCGCGGTAGTTGATGAACCCCGAGTCGGTGCCGCAGTCGTGGCAGACCATGGCCGCGCGTTCGCCGAGGTGGACCACCTCGACCGTGTGCGGGTGGCAGCCGGTGTCGACGTCGGCGTGGTCGTGGTCGCGCCGGTGCGCTGCCTGCAGCGTGCAGGAGGCGACCGCGCTCGCAGCGGCGAACGTGCTGAGCTCGGTCATCGTGCACCTCCGGGATTTGTCGACCGTCTGTGGGTATGACGGCTTGGCCACCGACGTGGTTGCCCCGCGAACGAAGACGTTGCCAGGCTGTTACTGAGCCGGGCCACGCCATACACGTGCGGTACAAGCCTGCTCCTGCTGGACTGCGGGCGGGCCGTTGTCCACAGCCCGCCCGTGGCGAAACCCGCGAAGCAGCAACCACAAGGGCCAAAGAAGGAACCACAACTCACGGTTGAACGAGGGCGGGGAAAGTCGGCGCGGGCGCATAGGCTCGACCCGTCATGGACCTGGCCGTGTTGCTCGCCGAAGAAGACCTGCGCCGCAGGTTCGGCACGCCCACGTACGAACGCGCCGGCGCGTACCTGCGTGACGGCCACGTCCTTTCGTGCAGCCACACGGTCGACAGCGACGGCGACCTGGCGATCCGTGGTCAGGTGCTGGGTTCTCGCGGGATCACCTACAACTCCTACGTCAGCGCCGGACTCGACGGCGACGGGGTCTGGTTCGCCACCCGGTGCGACTGCCCGATGCACAGCGACTGCAAGCACGTCCTCGCGCTGATCATGACCACGCGGGCCGCGCAGGACCGCGCCCACCGTGCAGATGGTGCAGACGGTGCAGCCGACCCCGGCGACGGCACCAGGTGGGAGCGCCAGCTCACCTCGGTCCTCGACGAGCTCGACGACGAGGCCGACCGCGCGGGGAGCCAGGCCGAGACCACGCCACTGGCGCTGCAGGTCGAGCTCGGCCGGCTCGGCAACCCGCGGTCGTGGCGGGCCCCTGCTCACCCCGCGCGCAGGGGCTCGTTGCAGATCCGTCCACTGAAGCGCGGCAGGCGCGGCAACTGGATCAAGACCGGTGCCTCCTTCCAGGACCTGCCGAGCATGCGCACCGACCGCACGCTCGACACGCGCCAGGTCGAGGTGCTCAGTGAGCTGGCGGCGGTGCACCAGGCAGCCGGCCGTTACGGCTACTACCTCGGCAGTGAGCCGCACCTGACGATGGCCACGTTCGGTGCGACGCTGTGGCCGGCGTTGGTGCGGGGCGAGGCCGCCGGTCTGGCCCTGCTGCCCGGGCCGGGCATCGACGGCGTACACCTCGCGGCCGGACCGGTCCGGCTCCAGCTCGACGTGAACGCCTCCGATGGCGCCGCTGCCCGGCTGAGGCTGGGGGTGCTGGTCGAGGGCGAGTGGTACGACGCCGACGCGATCGACCTGCTCGGCGATCCCGGGCATGGCGTCGCACTCTGGTCCGCGGGTGACCGCCACGGCCACGGATTCGTGACGCTGGCACCGCTCGACCGACCCGCAGGCCCCCAGCTCCGACGGCTGCTGGCGGCCGGTACCGACCTGGTGGTGCCGGCTGAGCATCGTGACGACCTCGTCTCCGACTACCTGCCACGGCTGCAGCGGCACGTCCCCGTGCTGTCCTCGGACGGTTCGGTCGCGCTGCCCGAGCCGGCCGTTCCCCGTCTCGTCCTCACGATCACGTGGGTGTCGGTCGAGGAAGTGACGCTGGCCTGGACGTGGCGCTACGAGATCGGCGGCGCTGACCGTGTCTACGGGCTCTCCGAGACGCGCGGTCTGCGCGGCGTACGCCGGCCCGACCTCGAGGAGGCGATCGTCGCCGGGCTCGACCTGACCGACCACGAGGTCTTCCAGCTCTGCGACAGCCACCGCCGGTCACGAGGGCTGGTCGAGCGGCGCACGTTCGCCCAGAGCGCGGCCATCACCTTCGTCGACGACCTGTTGCCCACCCTGGAGGCACTGGCTGCGCGCGGGCAGCTCGAGATCGAGGAGCTCGGCGGACGACCCGACTACCGGGCAGCGACCGGAGCGCCGGTCATCCGGTTCGAGCAGCGGCCCGCCGCCACCGACCGTGGTGTCCCGCTCAAGACCGACTGGCTCGACCTCGAGGTGGTGATCAGCGTCGACGGGCAGTACCTCTCGTTGTCGGCGCTGCTGGAGGCGCTCACGCTCGGGCAACCACGGGTGATCATGCCCAGCGGCCTGCACGTCGAGGTCGACCGGCCCGAGTTCGCCCAGCTCGCCGAGCTCGTCGCGTCGGCCGGCGAGCTGCACGACCAGCCACGTGACGGCGTCCGGGTGGGCCATCACGACCTGGGCCTGTGGGAGGAGCTCGACGAGGTCGGCATCGTCGACGCGCAGGCCGAACAGTGGGTGCGCTCTGCCCAGGCGCTGCGCCATCTCGAGACCCTGCCCGAGGTCGACCTGGTCGGCGTCAAGGCCGAGCTCCGGCACTACCAGCTCGAGGGGTTCCGCTGGCTGGCGTTCCTCTGGCAGGCGGGGCTCGGGGGGATCCTCGCTGACGACATGGGCCTGGGCAAGACCTTGCAGACCCTCGCGCTGGTCGCCTATGCACGCGAGCAGGGCGCCGGGCCGTTCCTGGTGATCGCGCCGACGAGCGTGGTGTCCACGTGGGAGCACGAGGCGGCCACGTTCACGCCCGGTCTCGTCGTCCGCGCCGTCACCCAGTCCGACGCACGCCGGGGGGCGTCGATCGCATCGCTGGCGGCGGGCGCGGATGTGGTCATCACGTCGTACACGTTGTTCCGGCTCGAGGTCGACGCCTACGCCGGCCAGCAGTGGGGTGGCCTCGTGCTCGACGAGGCCCAGACGGTGAAGAACCACCGGGCCAAGACCTACCAGTGCGTGCGGCGTCTCGACGTGCCGTTCCGGCTGGCCCTGACCGGCACCCCGATGGAGAACCGGCTGATGGAGCTGTGGTCGCTGCTGTCGATCGTGGCGCCGGGTCTCTACGCCGCATCCGGGCAGGTTCAAGGAGGTCGTCGCCGACCCGGTCGAGCGTGAGGGCGACACCGAGGCGCTGGCTCGGTTCCAGCGGCGGATCCGGCCGTTCCTCCTGCGGCGTACGAAGGACGTGGTCGCGGCCGACCTGCCGCCCAAGCAGGAGCAGGTGCTCGAGGTGCAGCTCACGCCGCGACACCGACGCATCTACGACACCCACCTGCAGCGCGAGCGGCAGACGGTGCTCGGGCTCGTCGAGGACTTCGACAAGCACCGGATCGCGATCTTCCGCTCGCTCACCAAGCTGCGCCAGCTCAGCCTCGATGCCGCGCTGGTCGATCCGGCCCACGAGAGCGCCGGGTCAGCCAAGATCGACGTGCTGGTCGACCACCTGACCGAGGTGGTGGCCGAGGGGCATCGCGCGCTGGTCTTCAGCCAGTTCACGTCGTTCCTGGCGCGGGTGCGCGACCGGCTCGACCGCGAGGGCATCGAGTCGACCTATCTCGACGGTCGTACCCGCCGGCGCGGTGAGGTGATCGACTCGTTCAAGCAGGGCGACGCGGCGGTCTTCCTGATCAGCCTGAAGGCCGGGGGAGTGGGGTTGACGCTGACCGAGGCCGACTACGTCTTCGTGCTCGACCCCTGGTGGAACCCAGCCGTCGAGGCCCAGGCCGTCGACCGGGCGCACCGGATCGGGCAGAAGCGGCCAGTGATGGTCTACCGACTCGTCTCGGCAGCCACCATCGAGGAGAAGGTGATGGAGCTCAAGGCCCGCAAGGCCGCCTTGTTCGCGCGGGTGATCGACGGTGACGGCTCGGCCGGTACGCCGATCGACGCCGACGACGTACGCGCCCTCTTCGACGACTGAGACGCGATCCGGAACGAGGTTGCGACCTTTCGCTCACCGAACGACAACCATGTTCCGAATCGGGCGATGTGGGCCTCTCACTGAACTTCTTGGAATGCGTCAGTAGGGTGTGAGCGACCGTCATCGCTGCGCCTGCGTAGGAAGTCGACCTCACCTTGTTCGGGTACATCGTTCGGCGCCTCGTCGCGTCGTTTCTCGTCATCGTGCTGACGTCGATGTTCGTGTTCGCGCTGTTCTTCCTCGGCCCGAGCAACCCGGCCGACGCGATCTGCAACAAGAACGGTCGTTGCACCCAGGAACGACAGCAGCTCATCGAGCATGAGCTCGGTCTGGACCAGAACGTGGTGCCGCAGTACGGCGCCTTCGTGAAGGGACTGTTCGTCGATCGCGAGATCACGATGGGCGCCACCTACCACTGCGACGCCCCCTGCCTGGGCATCTCCTACACCACCAACCAGGAGGTCCGCAAGGAGATGGTGTCGCGGTACCCGATCACGCTGTCGCTGGCGATCGGTGCCTCGATCATCTTCCTGAGCGTCGGGGTCGTGATGGGGGCCACGGCAGCCCGGTGGCTCGGTTCGGTCTCGGACAAGTCGCTGGTGACGGGAAGCCTGCTGTTGAGCTCGATCCCGTACTACGTCGTCTGTCTGGTCGCCTGGATCTACCTGGTCAACAGCTGGGGCATCTTCAAGGACGGAGGCGAGTACCGGGGGATCACCCAGAGTCCGACGGCGTGGTTCGGTGCACTGCTCTTGCCCTGGCTCGTGATGGGCGTGACCGGTTCGACCGACTACGCCCGATTCACCCGGGGCTCCATGGCGGAGGTGCTGGGCGAGGACTACATCCGCACGGCGTACGCCAAGGGCATCTCCACCAGAAACGTCATCTTCCGGCATGCCCTGCGCGCGGCGATCGTGCCGATCGTCACGATCTTCGGGCTCGACTTCGCCGGCCTGCTGTCGGGGACGATCTTCACGGAGTACATCTTCGGTCTCGACGGGGTCGGGAAGTGGTCGATCGGCGCGTTGTCTCCGGTCGACTTCCCGATCATCTCAGCGACCGTCCTCGTCTCGGCCGTGCTGATCGTGGTGGCCAACCTGGTCGTCGACATCACGTACAGCTTCATCGACCCCCGCGTCCGCCTCGTCTGAGCGGTCGACGCATGGCTCGCGGGGCACAGCACCGGCGCAGGTCTTCGTATCGTGGAACCGATCGGCCGGGCCAGGTGCTCGTACCCAGCAGAGGACAGCACAGGCCCGGCCCCCGAGGACAGTAGATGAAGCCAGCCGACCAGGAGTACGAAGGCTTCGTCGTCGCGCGCTATCGAAGGCTGGTACGGGCGGCGGTGTTGTTCGGCTGTAGTCGGCAAGACGCCGAGGACGCTGCCCAGGACACCCTGATCAGGTGCTACACCGCCTGGTCTCGCGTCCGATCGGCCGATGACCCCGACGCCTACGTCTACCGGATCCTGGTCAACGGCATCACTCGGGGTCGTCGGCGCAAGTGGCGCGGCGAGCTGCCGTACCAGCGGGTGCCGGAGCCGGATCCGGCGGACGACGTGGCCACCGGCGTATCAGTCGGACACACGGTTCGGGAAGCACTGGCCCGACTGGGCCGTGAGCAACGCCAGGTCCTGGTCCTGCGGTACTTCGTCGACCTCACCGAGTCGCAGATCGCCGACGTCCTGGGCATCGCACAGGGAACGGTCAAGAGCCGCGCGGCCCGGGCGATCGCGGCGCTGTCCAACGACCTCTCGCTCAGCGACCTGCTGGCGACGCCCGCTGAACCGGCCGGCCAGGAGCCGACCCTTCACGAGGAGGACCGATGATTCGCGACGACGAGATCGCAGCGCTGCTGCAAGCCGGGACCGACGACATCGACGTCGCCATCACCCCGGCCGGCGGGTTGGCGGAGGCCGGCCGGCGCAGGCTTCGGCGGCGGCGCGCGGTCCTGGCTGTCGGGGCCGTGGCGAGCGTGGCCGCGGTTGTCACGGGTGCATCCCTGGTCTCGGGGTCGAACCCCGACGGTGTGGGCCCGGCGACGGGGCCGTCGACGACCACCGTCTCGCCTGCGGGCTGCGTGGCGAACGTGCCGAGTCGCGTGCTGCCCACGTGGGCCCGCACCGGGTTCAGTGACCCGCGACCTCGCGCTCCGTTCGTGCTCGGACAGCGAGGCGACATCGTCGCCATCCTGTTCGGCCAGCCGCTCAGCGCACCACCGGCCGCGGGCCGCAACAACAAGATCCTGTGGGTCTCCGGTCCCCAGATCGACGGCACCACGACGAGCACGGACTCGCCGGACCTTCGCATCGACGCCCGGCGCTCAGATGGCTCCGAGACCGTCACGCGCACCGTGGCCGGGGGGCCGGGCCCGTCGATCATCGACCTGCCGACGGCTGGTTGCTGGCATCTCACGCTGCGGTGGAGCGGTCATACCGACAGCCTCGACCTCGAGTACGTCGCGCCGCGCTGATCGACTGCGCTGACGGCCGCTGGGGACGCGGCGGGCCAGGTGTGCTCGGCCGCGGACGGCGTGGGCGGTGCGGCCTGGCCGGCGCTCGGCGCTCTCGACGGTGCCGTCCCGGGCGAGGCCTGGTCGCGGCTGACCGCTCGCTGAGGGCGCATCTGTTCTCCCCGGTCGGCGGAGGAGTGCCATGCCCGATGCACCCGAGATGCTGAGGGAATGTCCGATGCCTACACTCCGAGTCAGGAGGTTTGTGGTGGGACTGTCCGTCGAAGAAGGCGCCATCGTCGATGTCGTCCATGACTTCGTCAACCGGGAGGTACGCCCGGTCGTCCGGCGGCTCGAGAGTGCCAACACCTACCCCGAGCAGCTCATCGACCAGATGAAGAGCCTCGGCTGCTTCGGACTTGCGGTCCCACCGCCGTACGGCGAGGCCGCCGTGTCGACCGTCTGCTACGCCATGGTCACCGAGGAGCTGGCCCGTGGCTGGATGAGCCTCGCTGGGGCGATCGGCGGCCACACCGTCGTCGCGCACCTGCTCACGACTTTCGGCACCGACGAGCAGCGGCAGCGGTTCCTTCCGTCGATGGCCGACGGCTCGATCCGAGCCACCATGGCGTTGACCGAGGCCGGCGGCGGCTCCGATCTGCAGGCCATGCGCACGCGTGCACGTCGGGACGGTGATTCCTACGTCGTCAGCGGCTCGAAGACGTGGATCACCAACGCCCGCAGGTCGGGGCTCATCGCGCTGCTGTGCAAGACCGACCCCGACGCTCAGCCGCGCCACCACGGGATGAGCATCCTGCTGCTCGAGCCCACTCATGGCTACACCGTGTCGCGTGACCTCGGCAAGCTCGGTTATCGCGGCGTCGAGAGCTGTGAGGTCCTCCTTGACCAGGTGCGCGTTCCTGCCGACGCGCTCCTCGGCGGCGAGGAGGGGCACGGGTTCGCGCAGATGATGCGTGGCCTGGAGATCGGCCGTGTCAACGTCGCTGCCCGCGCGGTCGGGGTTGGCCGAGCGGCCTACGAAGACGCGCTGCGGTACGCACAGGAGCGGGAGACGTTCGGCAAACCCATCTGGCAGCACCAGTCCATCGGCAACTACCTGGCCGACATGGCCACCAAGCTGCAGGCCGCCCGCCTGCTCACCCGGGACGCGGCTGAACGCATCGACGAAGGGAAGCGAGCCGACCTGGAGGCCGGGATGGCGAAGCTGTTCGCGTCGGAGGTCGGCATGCAGGTGGCGTTGGACGCGCTGCGCATCCACGGCGGTTACGGCTACTCGACCGAGTTCGACCTCGAGCGCTACTTCCGCGATGCGCCCCTGATGATTGTGGGCGAGGGCACGAACGAGATCCAGCGCAACGTGATCGCCCGCCAGCTGGTCGAGCGAGACTCTGCCCGGCGCCGATGACATCCTCGTCCGCACCCGACGTCCTGCTTCAGCGGGGCAGCCCTGCGTACCGCCAGACCAGCGCCGTGCTCTTCGTAGCCGGCTTCTTGACCTTCGCGATGTTGTACGTCGCCCAGGGCACGATGCCAGCCGTGAGCGCCGAGTTCTCGGTCTCTCCGGCAGTGGCCAGTCTCACCCTGTCCTTGACCACGTTGCCGCTTGCGGTGATGGTCATCGTGCTGGCGTCCTGGTCCGACGGGCAGGGCCGGCGTGTCCTCCTGGTCGGGTCGTTGCTCGCTGGTGCGTTCCTGACCCTGCTCGCGGCAGCGAGCCCCAGCTTCACGGTGCTGCTGGTCCTGCGGATCCTGACCGGCATCACCGTGGCGGGTTTCCCCGCCGTCGCGATGGCGTACGTCGCAGAGGAGTTCCACCCGTCCGGCCTGGGCACTGCGATGGGCCTGTACGTCAGCGGCACCGGCCTGGGCGGCATGGCCGGCCGGCTCGGCGGAGGGCTGCTCGCCGGAGTGGCGTCGTGGCGCCTGGCGATGGCCACGGTGGCGATCGTGTGCCTCATCGGGGGCGCGTGGGTCGCCACCCGGCTGCCGTCGTCACGCAACTTCGTGGCGTCGCCGGGTGGGCTCGGCACCCGGATCGCGCTCGTCCGACACCCGCTGCGCGACAAGGTCGTGCTGAAGCTGGCGGTGTGCGGCTTCGTCATCATGGGCAGCCTCGTCTCGTACTACAACTACCTGCAGTACCGGTTGGCGGCGCCACCGTTCTCGCTCGGTGCCGTGCTGGTCGCACTTGTCTTCGCCTTCTACCTGTTCGGGACGCTCAGTGCGAACTGGATGGGGCGGTTGGCCGACCGCCGAAGCCGGCGCAGTGTGATGCTGCTGGGTCTCGGGATCATGGCCGCGGGCGCAGCCCTTTCACTGCTCGATGTGCTGCCTCTTGTGCTGGCCGCGACCGCGCTGATGGTGTTCGGGTTCTTCGGTACCCACGCCGTCGCGAGTGGATTCGTGAGCACCTGGGCTGCGGAGCAGCGCGGCCAGGCCTCGGCGGTGTACCTGTTCGGGTATCACCTCGGGTCCAGCGTCATCGGCTACGGAAGCGGGCTGTTCTTCACCCGGTACGGATGGTCGGGCGAGGTGGCAACGGTGCTCGTTCTGCTCGCTCTCGGAGTGGCCGTGACCGGTGGCCTGCCCGCTGTTTCACGCCGTCGCTGATGTCAGGACGGCCGCCCGGGGTCAGCGACCAGCTCCGCGGACCCCGGCATGCGAACCCGCGTTTAGGTGGCTATGGTGGGCGAAATCAGGAGGGGAACGCACCCAGGGGGACCACACCTGAGAGGTGACCCGATGAGGTCAACGACAACACCTGTACTGGCGGCCGTCATGGCGGCTGCTCTGATCACGGCCGGCTGCGGCTCGAAGGGATCGTCGGGAGGCGACACCGAGTCCGGCACGCTGACGCTCGGCGCGGCGATGTCACTGACAGGATCGCTGGCCCGTGAAGGCCAGCTCACCAAGGAGGGCTACCAGCTCTGCCAGCAGAAGGTGAACGCTGCAGGCGGCGTCGATGTCGGGGGCAAGAAGCTCAAGCTCGACATCACGTTCCAGGACGACACGTCCGAGCCTGACGTTGCCGCCCAGCTGGTCGACCAGTTCAACGACCAAGGCATCAAGCTGATTCTCAGCTCCTACGGATCGGCGAACACGCAGTCCCAGGCTGCCGTGATCGAGCGTAACGGCCAGGTGATGGCGGACTCTGCGGGAGCCGACGACGCGATCTTCGCGCAGGGCTACCAACGGACGTTCGCAGTCTTGTCACCGGCGACGGAGTACGCCGCCTCCATCGTCAAGGCCATCGACGAGCTCGCCACCCCCAAGCCCAAGACGATCGCGTTCATGTCCGCTGACGACGGTTTCTCCAAGACCGGCGCCAAGGGAGGAATGGACGAGGCCAAGAAGCTCGGGTTCGACGTCGTACCGGCCCAGTACTTCGCCGAGGGCAGCACCGACGTCAGCTCCGCCATCACGCGTGTCCAGTCCGACCACCCTGACGTCGTGATCGGCACGGTCCACCTCGAGGAAGGTGTGGCGATCGTCAAGCAGGCCCACGAGCTCGGCCTCAAGCCGGCGGCCTTCGGGGAGACCGTCGCGCCTCCCACCCCGGACTTCGCCAAGACGCTGGGCAAGCTGGCGGACGGCGTCCTCGGCTCGAGTCAGTGGACCGAGACGACGTCAGGTCAGGACAAGTACTTCGGCACCGCCAAAGACTACGCGGCGGACATCGAGAAACAGTTCGGCCACGCGGCCGACTACCACGACGCCGAGGCGAGCGCGGCCTGCCTCGCGATGGTGCTGGCAGTGGAGGACGCCGGGTCCACCGACCCCGACGCCGTGCGCGACAGCCTGGCGGCGTTGGACACCGAGTCGTTCTTCGGAACGATCAAGTTCAACGACAAGGGAGAGAACGTCTACAAGCCCATGTCGGTCATCCAGGTTCAGCACGGCAAGGTCGTTACCGTGTGGCCCAAGGACGCGGCGGAAGCGCAGCTGGTCTGGCCCGGCACGGGCTCGTGACCGCGTTCCTCCAGGCCACCGTCTACGGGCTGTTGCAAGGTGGTCTGCTGGCGCTGGTCGCGGTGGGGTTCTCCCTGGTCTGGGGCGTGATGAACATCGTCAACCTCGCTCACGGCTCCTTCGTGATTCTTGGGGCCTACATCGGGTGGGAGCTGAACGTCCACGCCGGTCTTGACCCGTTGTTGGGGATGTTCATCTCGGCGGCGGCCCTGTTCGTCGTGGGCTACGTGCTGCAGCGCTGGTTGATCAATCTTGTCGTCAACGCGCCGATCTTCATCACGCTGCTGTTGACGTTCGGGTTGTCGCTGCTTCTGGTGCAGGGGATGAACATCATGTTCTCGGCGAACTACCGGAGCATCCAGACCGGCTATGCCAGCAACAGCCTGAGCGTCGGTGACGTGCGGGTACCGTTCGGTCGATTGCTGGCCTTCGCGATCGCGGTGCTGATCACGGTGGCCCTCGTGGCCGTGGTCGGACGGACTCGCACCGGCCTGGCGATCGTCGCGACCGGCATGGACCGCGGCGCCGCCAGGTTGATGGGGATCCGGGCCCGCCATGTCTACGCGTTGACCTTCGGAATCTCTGCGGCGCTCGCCGCCATCGCGGGCACGATGGTCGGCACGATCGGCACGTTCAATCCGGCAGCCGCCGGAGGTTTCACGCTGCTGTCGTTCGTGATCGCGGTGCTGGGCGGGCTCGGCAACATGTATGGCGCTCTGCTCGGCGGTCTGCTCATCGGACTCGTCGAGTCGTACGCCGGCCTCTACCTCTCGGGCACGTGGATGAACGCGATGGCCTTTCTCGTGCTGGTCGTGGTCCTCGCCGTCCGTCCGTCCGGTCTCGTGGGACGGGCCTACTACGCCGCACGTGTGGAGGTCTGATGACCGACCTCCAGGAGGCTGGGCCGACCACCGCCGCCCCCAGGGCCGCGACCCCGACCTGGCAGCGGCTGCTGCCGTGGGGCTCGTTGGTGGTGCTGCTCGTGGCGATGCTGGGGTTGCAGAGCCAGCTCTACGTTGGCCAGGAACGCACCGTCACGACGATCCTGATGTTCGTGGCACTGGCGCAGGCCTGGAACATCATCGGCGGCTTCACCGGGTACGCCTGCTTCGGCCAGGTCGTCTTCTTCGGGATCGGTGGCTACGCCACCGCAGTACTGATGGTCCACCTGCACGTGAGCTTCTGGCTCGCACTCCCGGTCAGCGGGATCGGCGCAGCCCTGTTTGCGGTGCTCATCGGGCTGCCGCTGCTCCGGCTGAAGGGCCACTACTTCGCCATCGCGACGCTCGGTGTCGCGGAGGGGATGCGGGAGCTGGTCACCAACGTGCCGAGCCTCACCGGTGGCGGTGCCGGCATCACGGTGCCGACCGTCGGGAAGGACGCCACCACGGCATACCTCGGGAACGACGGCTTCTACCTGCTGTTCCTCGCGATCGCCGTCCTGTCCGTCGCCACCGGGCTCGTGATCTCACGGAGCCGGTTCGGCTTTGCGCTGCGGGCCATCCATCAAGATGAGGACGGCGCGGCGGCGATGGGGATCAACACCACGCGGGCGAAGGTCCTCGCGTTCTCGGTCTCGGGTCTGTTGACCGGCCTGGTCGGCGCCAGCTACGCCTTCCAGCAGGTGGTGATCTTCCCCGACCGCCTCTTCGACGTCGAGATCACCGTGCTCATGGTGGTGATGGTGGTCATCGGCGGAAGCGGCACCGTACTGGGCCCGCTGCTCGGTGCCGTCGGCCTGCAGTACCTCTCGGAGTACCTGCGGCACCACTACACGAACGCGCACACGTTCATCCTCGGCGCCATCATCATCGTGGCCGTGATCTTCCTGCCCCAGGGGCTGGTCAACTACGTGCGCGAGGCCCGACGGAGCGGCGACTACTCGCTCCTGTCCAACGTCCGGAGGTTTCGGCTGTGAGCGCGACACCGGTCCTGGAGACACGAGGTCTCGGACGCAGGTTCGGGGGACTGGAGGCGGTGGCCGACGTGTCCTTCAGCGTGCCCGCCGGGCAGATCCTCGGCGTGATCGGGCCCAACGGGGCCGGCAAGAGCACCTTCATCAACCTCGTGACGGGTCACGTCAAGCCGTCGGCGGGCAGTGTGCTGGTCAACGGCGTGGACGTGACCGGGGCCAAACCGTGGGTGGTCGCAAAGGCGCGGGTGGCGCGCACGTTCCAGATCGTCAAGCCGTTCCGGGGGATGACCGTGCGGGAGAACGTCGCCGTCGGGGTGCTGTACGGCCCCCATCGGGCCACGACGATGGCGAAGGCGCTGGCTCGAGCCGACGACGTCATCGAGGAGGTCGGTCTCGCCACCAGCAGCGACCGGGCGCCTGCGGAGCTGTCCACGGCGGATGCGCGTCGGCTCGAGCTCGCCAAGGCGCTGTCGCTCGACCCGCAGCTGCTGCTCCTGGACGAGGTGATGGCCGGACTGCGCTACAGCGAGATCGAGCCCAGCCTGGCCCTCTTGCGTCGGCTCCGTGACCGTGGGCTGACGATCCTCGTGGTCGAGCACGTGATGAAGGCCATCCGCGAGGTGAGCGACCGGGTCCTCGTGATGCACCAGGGCCGGGTGCTCACGTCCGGTGATCCTGACGAGGTGCTCTCCGATCCGCGTGTCATCGAGGCATACCTCGGCAAGCGGTACGCGGAGCGTCGAGAGAATGAACGCCGTGGCTGAGCTGCTTGAGGTCAGCGGTCTCACGGCCGGCTACGGACGCGTCCAGGCGCTCTGGGACGTCGACCTTCGCGTCGACGAGCGGGAGCTGGTCGCGCTGGTAGGTCCCAACGGTGCCGGCAAGTCGACGCTGCTACGGGCGATCTCCGGCATGGTCCCACCCCAGGAAGGCACGGTCTCTTTCCACGGTGAACACGTGCACACCCGGTCGATCGAGGAGATCGTCGACCGCGGAATCTCCCACGTTCCCGAGGGTCGGAGGCTCTTCCCCGGTCTGACGGTGCGGGACAACCTGCGGCTGGGGGGGTGGCGCAACAAGAACGCTGACCTGGATCCGGTGCTGGAGATGTTCCCTGGGTTGAAGTCCCGGCTCTCACAGGTGGCGGGCAGCATGTCAGGCGGAGAGCAGCAGATGTGTGCCATCGGGCGCGGCCTGATGGGCAGTCCCGACCTGATCATGATCGACGAGCTGTCGCTCGGTCTCGCGCCGGTCGTCGTCGACGAGATCATCGACCGGCTGCCGGACATCGCCGCGTCCGGGACGTCGGTGCTCCTGGTGGAGCAGGACGTCGACGCTGCCTTGCGGGTGGCCGAGCGGGCGTACGTGCTCGAGACCGGGCGCATCGTGCTGTCCGGCACGGCCGGCGACCTGCTGGCCGACCCGCGCGTACAGGAGAGCTACCTCGGGCTGGCATGAGCAGAGCTGAACCGCCGATCGGGCTGCGTCAGCCGCCGGTGATGTCGTCGAGCAGCACCACGGCGTATCCCGCTTCGTCCGACGCCGCGAGGTCGACGGACGCGAGCAGGGCCCAGTCGTGGAAGCCCTCCGGGTCGTGCAGGATCTGCCGCACGCGCCAGTGGCCGGCCGCGGCGGTGTCGTCGATGATCACCAGACCGGGCCCGCGGGCATCGGCGTCGGTGAGCAGCTCGTCATGCTCCGCCCAGTACGGAGCCATCGCGTCCTGCCAGGCCTCGGCGTCCCACCCGGCGTCGACGTCGAGGTCGCCCAGCGCGGCCCAGTCCCGTCGCGCCGCCAGCTCGACGCGACGGAACATCGCGTTGCGTACCAGGACGCGGAACGCACGGGCATTGCCGGTGACCGGCCGCACGTCCGGGTCCAGCGGCGGTCGTACCAGGTCGGTCGGGTCGACTTCCTCGCCGGCAGCCAGCTTCTCCCACTCGTCGAGCAGGGAGGAGTCGACCTGGCGGGTCAGCTCACCGAGCCATTCGATGACATCCACGAGCTCCTCGTTGCGCGCCGACTCGGGCACCGTGTGGCGCAGCGCCCGGTAGCAGTCGGCGAGGTATCTCAGCACCAGACCTTCCGAACGGGCCAGGCCGTAGAAGCCGACGTACTCGACGAACGTCATCGCGCGTTCGTACATGTCCCGCACCACGGACTTCGGACGTAGCGGGTGGTCTGCGACCCACGGATGGCCCTTGCGGTAGGTCTCGTAGGCCACTTCGAGCAGCTCCGCCAGCGGCTTGGGATGGGTGACGTCGTCGAGCAGCTCGATCCGTTCGTCGTACTCGATCCCTTCGGACTTCATCGCCGCGACCGCCTCGCCGCGTGCCTTGTTGAGCTGCGCGGCGATGACCTGTCGCGGGTCTTCGAGCGTCGACTCGATCACCGAGACGACATCGAGGGCGTACGTCGGTGACTCGGCGTCGAGCAGCCCCAGCGAGGCAACCGCGAAGGCAGACAGCGGCTGGTCCAACGCGAAGTTCGCTTGCAGGTCGACCGTCAGCCGCACACCGCGCCCCGACTCCTCGGGCTCCGGCAACCGCTCGACCACGCCCCCCGCCAGCAGTGCCCGGCTGATCGCGACGGCGTGCCGCATGTGGCGTAGCTGGGCGGCGCGGTCCTCGTGGTTGTCGGTGAGCAGACGGCGCATGGCGGCGAACGGGTCACCTGGCCGCGCGATGACGTTGAGCAGCATGGAGTGGGTCACGGCGAAGCTCGAGGTCAGTGGCTCGGGTTCGGCGTCCACGAGCTTCGTGAACGTCCGTTCCCCCCAGCTGACAAATCCCTCCGGCGCTTTTTTGCGCTGCACGCGGCGCAGCTTCTTCGGGTCGTCGCCGGCCTTCTTGACCAGCCGGGCGTTCTCGACCTCGTGCTCGGGGGCCTGCACGACGACACTGCCCACGGTGTCGTAGCCGGCCCGGCCGGCGCGGCCGGAGATCTGGTGGAACTCGCGAGCCCGCAGATGCCGGGTGCGCACGCCGTCGTACTTGGCGAGACCGGTCAGGACCACGGTGCGGATCGGGACGTTGATGCCGACACCCAGGGTGTCGGTGCCGCAGATGACCTTGAGCAGCCCCGCCTGCGCCAGTGTCTCGACCAGCCGCCGGTAGCGCGGCAGCATGCCGGCGTGATGCACCCCGATGCCCATTCTGATCAGCCGACTCAGCGTCCGCCCGAAGCCGGCCGCAAACCGGAAGTCTCCGATCAGCTCGGCAATGCGATCGCGTTCCTCGCGGGTGGCCACCTTCAGGCTCGAGAGGGCCTGCGCCCGTTCGATCGCTTCGGCCTGGGTGAAGTGCACGACGTAGACCGGCGCCTGGTGGGTGGTGAGAAGTTCCTCGAGCGTCTCGTGGATCGGCGTGGCGACATACGAGAAGTGGAGTGGGACCGGCCGGTCGGCCGACGCGACGATCGCAGTCCGTCGACCCGTACGGCGGGTGAGGTCGTCCCGGAAGCGCGACATGTCGCCGAGGGTTGCCGACATCAGCACGAACTGCGCTCCGGTCAGCTCCAGGAGGGGGACCTGCCAGGCCCAGCCGCGGTCGGGCTCCGCGTAGAAGTGGAACTCGTCCATCACGACGAGCCCGATGTCGGCGGCGCTGCCCTCGCGGAGCGCCTGGTTGGCGACCACCTCGGCAGTGGCGGTGATGATCGGCGCAGTCGGGTTGACTGCCGCGTCCCCGGTCAGCATGCCGACGTTCTCTGGCCCGAACAGGTCGCACAGGGCGAAGAACTTCTCCGACACGAGGGCCTTGATCGGGGCGGTGTAGTAGCTGCGTCGGCCGTGGGCGAGGGCAGTGAAGTGGGCGCCGGCCGCGACGAGGCTCTTCCCGGATCCAGTCGGGGTCGCGAGGATGACGTTGGCGTCGTCGACGATCTCGATCAGGGCTTCGGACTGGGCCGGGTAGAGGGTGAGGCCTTGCTCGGAGACCCACGTCTCGAACGCGTCATACAGGGCGTCAGGGGTCGACTCAGCGGGGATGCGCTCGATGAGGGGCGCGGCGGGTACGGGGGACGACATCGCGCTCATCCTCCCGTGCCGACCCGATCGTCACGACACCGGTGGCACGCGGCTCAGCTCGCCAGCGCCGGAGACCGGTACCGCTTGGCCGCCCGGACGGCGCGGCCGGAGTCGGCCAGAGCGTCGAGCAGCTCGCGGGCGTGCGCCACGGGCCAGCGGAACGCTCGGGCGAGCTCGGCGGCCGAGGTGTCGAGCACGACGTCGATGAAGCATCCAGCGGCGGCCACATGGTCGGTGGTGCCGCCGACCTGGAACCGACGACAGGTCAGGTCCAGGAGCGAGGACGGCCAACCGGACGCCTTCTCCTCGGTGCCGGCCATCGTCACCAGCAGCGCTCGCTGGAGCTCGGCCGCGGCGCGTTGGTAGCGGTTGCGGTCACCGACCAGGACGCGAAGGGTGGCGCTGGCGAGCGGCCCGGAGGCCAAGGCGGCAGCGATCTGGTGAGCGGTCGGCGACAGGTCGAGACCGAGATGATCGTCGAGCTCGCCGGCACCGGGGTACAGCAGATCGAGCAACGTGGGGGAGAGGAACGACCCCCGGCCGGCGAGATAGTTGCCGTACCAGGCGAGCCTGCGGCGGGGGAGCTCGTCCTTCCACGTCCACACCCGCCGCTCGTCCGCGTCCATGCCGGTGGCGAACGGCTCGCTGTCCTCGCCCGCAACCGCCTCCCACAGCGAGGGCACCAACACCCGCTCGGACGGGAAGAGCAACGCGAACCCGACGTCCGACACGAAGGACGCGGCCCGGTCCAGCGACCGGACGCGCCGACCGGACACCCACCATCGCCGCGCCCGTGCAGGTCCGAGCGCAGCGTCGAAGGTCATCGGGTGATGATCTCGCACCCGGTCCTACGACGTCGACACGTTGCGGCCGCAGCGGCTGACCGCGCGGGCGTGTTGTTCGGCGTACTGGGACTGACCGCGCGAGCGTGTTGTTCGGCGTACTGGGACTGACCGCGCGAGCGTGTTGTTCGGCGTATTGCGACTGACCGCGCGAGTGTGTTGTTCGGCGTACTGGGACTGACCGCGAACCGGGGATGGGGGTGTCCGCGGGGGATCCTGGCGCCGCCCGGACCGGTTGGGCCAGGCACTGCCGCGAGACTGCCCAAGGCAGGTCTGCAGTCCCCAACCCGCGTTTGCCTTGTTTACAAGCCAGGTGGCTTGTGAACAAGGCAAACGTGGGGCCAGGACTGGGTATCTGCCTATCTGCCGAACCGGGGCCCCAGTGCAGGAGACGGTCGGCGCAGGGAGACGGTCAGTGCAGGGAGACGGTCAGGAGGAGCGCTGAGTCCTGCAGTGCCTCGACATCGTGGCGCTGCGGCGGGATGGCGAGCAGGTCACCGGGCCCGAGCTCCACACTGGTCGTTCCCGCGCGGACCACCACCTGGCCCTGGAGACAGAGGAGTGTCGCGTCGCCCGGGCTCTTGTGCTCGGCCATCGTCCGCCCGGCCGTCAGGGCCACCAGGGTCTGTCGGAGGCTGGCAGAGGGCCGGCCGTACGCGCGGACCGCACTGCGGCCGCTGGCCGCTCGGGCGGCAATCGTGAGCTGTTCTTCGGCGAGGGTGTTGATCGATGCGACGTCCATGCCTCGATCATGTCAGGCGGCGTGCGAGCACGGTGGCCTTTGCCCGCACGCATCCTGACGACAGCGCACGCCAACGCGGCGCACGCCCCCTTCGGGACGTGCGCCACATCGTTGGTCGGTCAGCTCAGGGCTGGGTGCTGATCCTGTTGCTTGCGACCGGGGTGTAGGGATCGTGCGCAGCCAGGTACCGCGACAGGGCGTCGATGTCGAGCCCGCCGAAGTACTGGTTGGGGCCGGCCGCAAAGACGCCGAAGTTGTCGCCGCCGCCGGCCAGGAACGAGTTGCAGACCACCCGGTACGTCGCAGCCGGGTTGATGGCCGTGTCGGGAGCGCCGTCGCCGTTGGAGTCGACCTGGACGGACGACACGACCACCTTGCTGCCCGGCGCGTTGGACTGGTCCCAGGTGTACCAGAGTCCGCTGACCTGCAGGATCTTGTTGTCGGGTGCCGCGTTGCTGCCTGACCACTGCTGCTCGAGCAGGTCGAGGATCTGCTGTCCGGTCAGGTCCATGGACACGTCGTAGTTGTTGAACGGCTGCGTGCTGAACGCCGCACCGTACGTGACGCTGTTGCTGCTGTCCGCGAGCAGGTCGGCTCGGATACCGCCCGGGTTCATGAACGCGATGGTCGGCGCCACGCCGCCCGGCGGGATGACGGAAGGATCAGTGCGCTGCGCGTCGGCGATGAGGTCGCCGAGCGGAGACTCACCCGCAGGGTTCGTCGTCTTGACGACCATGCCGTTCGCCGAGGCCGCCAGATGTCCGATGACCGCGTTCGCGATCGACGAGACCAGACCCTTGTAGAGGTTGACCAGATCGGTCAGCTGCTGCACCGGTGCCACGTCGGTGTTGGTGACGATCTTGTTCTGCGCGTAGGCGGCGGGCCGCACGACGTCCTTGGTCTTCTTGTCGAGGAGCAGGTGGACGTCGGTGATCATGCGACCGAACGACGAAGCGCTCGTGAGCAGGCGGGGCTGTCCGGCGGGATCCGACACCGTGCAGTTGTAGGCCTGGTGCGTGTGTCCGGAGATGACCGCGTCGATCTGGGGGCTGAGGTTCTGCGCGATCGCCAGGGCCGGCCCGCTGACACCCGTGCAGGCGTCGTACGCCGTGGGGTCGGACGGGACCACGCCCTGGTGGAGCAGGACGACGATCGCGTTGACGCCCTTCTTGCGTAGCTCCGGGACGAGGGCGTTGGCGGTGTCGACCTCGTCGGTGAACGTGAGGCCCTGGATGCCGCTCTGCGTCACGATCGACGGAGTGTCCTCGAGCGTCATACCGATGAAGCCCACCTTTACTCCGCTGACGTTGAAGATCTTGTAGCCGGGAAAGATCGACTGACCAGAGTGAGGCTTGCCGTCGTCGTACTTCACGTTGGCCGCGAGGTACTGGAAATCGGCCCCTGTGAAGGTGTGGGCGGGACAGCTGTTCTGGTTGTTGGCGCCGTCGGGGCCGTCGGGGATGCAGCCGCCGTTCTGCAGTCGCAGCAGCTCCTGGTAGCCCTCGTCGAACTCGTGGTTGCCGACCGAGGCGACCTGGAGGCCGATCTTGTTCATCGCCTCGATCGTGGGCTCGTCGTGAAACGCGGCGGACAACAGGGGAGATGCGCCCACGAGGTCGCCGGCGGCAACGGTGAGCGTGTTCGCACCGTTGGCCCGGGCCTGGTTGCGCAGGTTCTGGAGGTGGCGAGCAAGGTACTCGACGCCGCCGGCCGGCGTGCTGTTGATACGGCCCGAGGAGCTGGTGGCCGGGATCTTGTCGAGGTTCCCATGGAAGTCGTTGATGGCCAGCAGATCGAGGCGGACGTCCTTGCCCGCACCCTTCGCCTGGCTGGCGCGCTGATAGGCCTGCTGTGCGGACTCGTCGTGGGTGGCGGCCGGTCCGTCGGCGGTGCGGACCGAGAGGGCGGGTGCAGCCGTGGCCAACATCGCCAGGGTGGCCGCCGCTGAGGCGAGGGACCGGCGTCGAAGAGAGGAGGGCATAAAGGTCGTACTCCTATCGAAGGTGTGAAGGGTGCGAACGCTACCTTGTCGCCTTGATTTTCGGCACCCTCTGACACCTGCGCCCGCAGGCCTTGGCCGGCGTGGACGGTGTGTCGCCGACCTGCGGAGGCACCCGCGCGACTGCCGGTGCCGTCATGCAGACTGAGTGCATGACCTACGCCGCCGCCGCCGACCGCTACGACTCGATGCGCTACCGCCGATGCGGGCGCAGTGGGCTGCAGCTGCCGGCGCTGTCGCTGGGCCTGTGGCAGAACTTCGGCGACGACCGTCCGCTCGACACCTCACGGGCGATCGTGCGACGCGCGTTCGACCTCGGCATCACGCACTTCGACCTGGCCAACAACTACGGTCCGCCGTACGGAACTGCCGAGACCAACTTCGGTCAGATCTACTCCGAGGACCTCAAGCCGTACCGCAACGAGATCGTCGTCTCGACCAAGGCCGGCTACGACATGTGGCCCGGTCCGTACGGCGACCACGGTTCGCGCAAGTATCTGCTGACCAGCCTCGACGACTCGCTGCGCCGCCTGCGTCTGGACCACGTCGACATCTTCTACAGCCACCGCTTCGACCCGGACACGCCGCTGGAGGAGACCATGGGCGCGCTCGACAGCGCCGTCCGCCAGGGCAAGGCGCTGTACGTCGGCATCTCGTCGTACTCAGCCGAGCGGACCCGAGAGGCAGCAGCGATCCTGCGTGAGCTCGGCACCCCGTTGCTGATCCACCAGCCGTCGTACTCCATGCTCAACCGCTGGATCGAGCCCGACCTGCTCGATGCGCTCGACGAGGTCCGTGCCGGTTGCATCGCGTTCACCGCCCTGGCCCAGGGCATGCTGACCGGCAAGTATCTCGACGGGATCCCGGACGGGTCGCGCGCCGCGTCGGACGGCAGCCTCGACCAGAGCATGCTGAGCGACGAGACGCTGGCGCGGATCCGCGGCCTCAACGACATCGCGGCCGGGCGCGGTCAGTCGCTGGCACAGATGGCCCTGGCCTGGGCGCTGCGCGACGAGCGGATGACCTCCCTGGTGATCGGGGCGAGCAGCGTCAGGCAGCTCGAGGAGAACGTCGCCGCGTTGGACCGCCTGGACTTCAGCGCTGACGAGCTCGCGCAGATCGACACCTACGCCGTCGACTCGGGCATCAACCTGTGGGCGTCGTCCAGCAACAGCTAAACTAAAGATCACAATCTTCATTGTGCTATTATTAGATCATGACCTTAAGTGATGTGAGTGAAGGCCCACACCGGAGAGGTGACCGTGTACGTGTTGACCGTCGACCAGCGTGACAGCCGGCGCGGCGACGACCAGGTTCCGTCCCTGCTCGACGACCTCAACCGCCGTACGCCGGCCGACGGGTTGCTCCGGGGCTTCGAGCGCACCGCGGGTGACGAGGTCCAGGGCGTGCTGACGCGTGCGGACACGGTCATGGCGATCGTGGTCGACCTGCTGCGCAGCGAGCAGTGGAACGTCGGTCTGGGCATCGGACCCGTACACGAACCACTGCCCGCCAGCACCCGGGCGGGTCGAGGGGTGGCCTTCTCGCTGGCGCGTGACGCGGTCACCCGGGCGAAGCGGGGACCGCATCATGTGGCGGTGACCGGCGCCGACGAGCATCAGGCAGACAGCGTCGAGACCGTGCTGTCGCTGGTGGCGTTCGTGCTGGCTCGACGAACAACGGGGGGTTGGGAGCTCATCGACCTGTTGCGCGCCGGCCACTCGCGCGGCGAGGCCGCTGGTCGGCTGGGCATCACCGAGTCAGCGGTCGCCCAGCGCTTGCGCGCGGCCGGATGGGTCGAGCAGCAACGTGCGGAGCGGTTGGCCGTCCGGCTCCTCGCGGACGAGGAGTCATCGTGACCTCCGGAGTCATCGTCCTCGCGATCGCGTTGGTGTTCGCCACAGCCGGATGGCAGAGCTCGTGGCCGACCCGCGTCCGGCTCGGACTCGTCGCCATCACCGGTCTGTTGCTCGTGCTGGCGGCCGGACTGGCTCTCTGGGACCGGGCGGGCGCCCCCGACACCCGGTCGCTGGCCGTGGCCCTGGCGGCGCTGCTGGCCGTCGCCGGTGGGGGGCCCTTGACCATGTCCGTGCTTCGGCTGGTCGACGGGGACCGGCCCTCGAGCGACCCGGACTCCGTCGAGGGTGCAGGACGCACGCTGCAGGGTGGGGTCTGGATCGGCGTGCTCGAGCGGGTTGCGGTCTATGCAACGCTGGTGGCCGGCTGGCCCGAGGGGCTGGCTGTCGTGCTGGCGCTCAAGGGCGTCGCGCGCTACCCCGAGATCCGCGGCTCCGAGACAGTCGGCGCGCAGCACGGGGTGGCCGAGCGGTTCATCATCGGCACGTTCGTGAGCGTGCTCTGGGCCGCGGCCTGCGCCGGCATCGCGCTGACCTGGTAGCTCAGGCATGGCGGTGACTCAGGCAGGGCGGTGACTCAGCACACGGTGAGTTCTGGCCCCTCAGTTCTGGCCGGGCCATTGTCGCTCGCCGCTCGCGCGGCGTACCGTCACCGCGTGACCGACCTCGCTCAGCTCGTCCAGCACGCCGCGACCGAGGTGGCCCGGTTCCGCGCCGGCCTCGACGACAGACCGGTGGCCCCGCGGGTGGACGCGGAGACAGTCCGGCAGGGGTTCGACATCGACCTCCCCGCCCGTGGTACGCCGCCGGACGTCGTCCTCCGTGAGCTGGTCTCAGCGGCCGACTCCGGCCTGGTCGCATCGGCCGGGCCGCGCTTCTTCGGCTTCGTGATCGGCGGATCCCTGCCCTCGGCGCTCGCCGCCGACGTGGTGGGCGCCGGCTGGGACCAGTGTGCGTTCAACGCCGCGCTGTCTCCGGCGGCCATGGCGGCCGAGGACGTCGCGGGCGGCTGGGTGAAGGACTTGCTGGGCATCCCGGCGACCGCGTCGGTCGGCTTCGTGACCGGCGCCCAGGAGGCGAACACGGTTGCACTCGCGGCCGCCCGGCACCATGTCCTCGCCGAGCACGGCTGGGACGTCGAAGCAGACGGCCTGCACGGCGCCCCCAGGGTCCGCGTCATCGCGAGCGAGGAGCGGCACGCGACGATCGACCGCTCGCTTCGACTGCTGGGCCTGGGCAACAACGCCGTCGAACCGGTGCGCGCCGACGTCAACGGTGCCATCGACCTGTCGCACCTCGAGGAGGTCCTTCGGCAAGGGGCCGGCACGCCGACCGTCGTATGCGTGCAGTCCGGCAACGTCAACACCGGCGCCTGCGACGACCTCGAAGCGGCCTGCGCGCTCGCGCACGCCCAGCATGCATGGGTGCACGTCGACGGGGCCTTCGGGCTGTGGGCGGCAGCCGCTCCGTCGCTGCGACACCTGACCGCGGGCATCGACCGGGCCGACTCGTGGGGCTGCGACGCTCACAAGTGGCTCAACGTGCCGTACGACTCGGGGCTCGTACTCGTCTCGCGCCCCGGCGTGCATGCCGCGGCCGCGTCATACACCGCCGCCTATCTCACGGGCTCCGGACAAGGCGCACCGGCGGGCAGCGACCTCGTGCTGCAGTCCTCCCGTCGCGCCCGCGGGTTCGCTGTGTGGGCTGCGCTGCGTGAGCTCGGTCGCGACGGTGTGGCAGCCCTGGTCGAGGGCAGCTGTTCGCTGGCAAGACGTTTCGGCGACCAGCTCGGCAGTGCCGGTGCGGAGATCGGCAACGACATCGTGCTCAACCAGCTGCTGGTCGCGTTCGGCAGCGATGAGCAGACCGATGCGGTCATCGCCGGGGTCCAGCGAGACGGCACCTGCTGGATGGGCGGTACGACCTGGCGGGGCCGGCGGTACATGCGCATCTCGGTCTCGAACCACAGCACGACCGAGGAGGACGTCGACCGGTCGGTGCGCGCGATCCTCAGCGTCTGGGAACGCTGAGGATCGCTGAGAGCGGGGCTGGCGGCCTCCGAAGAAGCCGCCAGCCCTCGGTGTGAAGTCGCCGAGTCGTCAGTGCCGGTGGCCGGTGAAGGACGGCCACATCGGCACGACCCCACCTGCGCGGTCGCCGGCATGACCGAGATGCGCCAGCCCCCAGTTGTCCTCGATGGTGGTGAGGAGCGAGTAGTGGTTGTAGGGCGTGTGGTCGACGAAGTGGCGCGGCCCTGAGGCAGACACGACGATCGCCGGGATCAACCCGCCGCCGTACGTGCCGCCCGGCCAGTCGGGGCTGATCCGCGGGTCGGCAGCGCCGACGTACGGGGAGTCACAGCAGCCGTCGGCGTTCTCCCAGCCACCGGTGGGACCGTTGCCCGTGTAGTCGTTCTCGTCGGTCACGATGACGATGGCCGAGTGTCGCGTCCAGGCACGCGAGCTCATGATCGTGGTGACCGCCTGCTTGGTCCAGTCGTCCGCCTTCTGCTTCAGCGCGGCGTCCGCCGGGTCGTCCTTGGTCGTGCCGTAGGGGCACGGCGTCTCCGGATGTCCGGCGACTGTCTCGTAGACGCCGCCGTGCATGTCGTTGCACTGGTTGGGCGAGATCCAGACGAACTTGGGCGCGTGGCGGCTGTTGAGGTCGGAGGCGAGGGCACTGTAGTCCTTGACCTTCGCCATCCTCGACGGGTTGTTCTTGATGTCGTCGAACAGCACGAAGGCGTTGTGCTTCTTGGCGTAGAGGTGGATCTGGGTGCCGTTGACGGTGGGCCCGAACCGGTCCAGCTTGTTGGCGGGAAGGTCCTCCATGTACGCACCCCAGCTGATGTGGCGCGCCTCGAGCTGGTCGACGAGGTTGGGGCGGTCCAGGTTGACGACGTTCTCGTCCTCGTCGTCCTGGATGCCGAAGTTGTCGCCCGCGATGGCAGCGATGTAGTTCGGCATCGAGGGATGCGTGACGCCGTAGTAGTTGTCCGCCGTCGAGTAGGTGTCGGCCAGATGGTTGAGGAACGGTGCGTTTGCGTTGCCGATGATGCTGGACTGGGAATGGTTCTCCAGCATGATCACGAAGATGTGGTCCAGCCGCCCTCCGTGCCGGTCTGAACCGTGACCACCGTCGTGATGGCCGGCGGATTCGCCGCCGGCGCGGGCCGATGGTTGCTCGTGCGGTCCTGCCTGAGCTCCTGCGGTGGCGGCAAGAATGGCGGCCGAGGCGAGTGCCGCGGCTGGGATGAGAGTGGTTCGAAGTCGCATGATTTGCTACTCCTTGAGTGCGCGATGGTCGATCCGTGTGAAATGTCGGGGCTGACGCTACTCCTGTCCGGGGCCGGTCGCTCGGCCCGTGAGGCGCGTTCCTGTCGGCCGGCCGCTCTAAGGTCATGACCGCCGGACCGTCGCCGTGTCGGTCCCCGAGGGAGGTACAACGATGAACTTCGAGGTACAGGTCATGTTCCTGCCGGTGTCCGACGTCGATCGTGCGAAGGCGTTCTACGTCGATCGGGTCGGCTTCCCCGCTGACCATGACCAGCGGGTCGACGACGGGCTGCGGTTCGTCCAGCTGACCCCGCCGGGCTCTGCCTGCTCGATTGCGTTCGGTGAGGGAATCGTCGCTGCCGAGCCGGGCACCGCCACCGGCGCCATGCTCGTCGTGGACGACATCGTGGACGCGCGCAAAGAGCTCGCGGGACGCGGCGTCGAGGTCAGCCCGATCGATGACCAGCCGTGGGGACGTTTCGTCTATTTCGCGGATCCGGACGGCAACCCCTGGACGGTTCAGCAGCTGCCCACCCGCTCCTAGCCACAGGGCGCCCTCACGACGGCGCCCGTCCACAGCAGCATTCGGACCGCCCTGCGTCGCGGGTGAGCGACCTAGCGTATGGCTCCTCATCCGCACCCAGCGAGGAGCCGTGCCATGTCGTGGTCGATCCGAGACAAGCGCATCTACATCACCATCGCCGTCTTCGGCCTGGTTGTCGGGCTGGTCGGGGGATTCCTCCTCGACAAGGCCGACGGCCAGGTCGTGACGCTCGCACCCGGCCACCCACGGCCGTTCTCGTTGACCTCGCGACCGGCCCCGATCAGCGCCTCTGCAGAGCAGCTCATGTGCCGCGACGAGGCTCCGGAGTACCCCGGGTGCACGGCTGCGCAGGCGCGGGCCCGCGAGGCGCACACGCGCCGGATGACGCGACGTCACTACGGGGCCGCTCGCTGGGGTCAGAGCGGGCACGAGTACGCCGGACTGCACCGCGCCGGCAATCGCAAGCTGCGCCGTCTCTACCACCGCGCGGTCGAGCGGTTCGTCGCTCGGCGGACCACCGCCGGAGAGGCGGTCGGTGACGCGTATCCGCGCTACCGCACCTGGAAAGCGTTCAAGGCGCACACCTCGTGCTCGGGCGTCTTCGGTTGGGCGGTCAAGCCGGTCGGCTGGTGCCAGCTCACCGCAGCCTTCTCGCACTGGCGCGACGCGGTCGAGGCAACCAAGAAGCTCGTGCTCAGGTGCGACGGTCTGGTCGTGGGCGCGGTCGCCACCGGCGCCGCCATCGCGGTCTGGACGGGCGTGGCCATCGGCCCGGCGGCGGCGATCGCGGGTGGTGGCGCTGCGATCGGGTGCGCGGTCGAGACGATCTACGACCAGCTCTGGTCATGGTGACGCGGGTGCCGGAGCACGATCCGTCAAGCGTGGTCAGTCGGCGCGGCGAGATCCGCCACTTCGACCGGCTCGACCAGCGCGATCGTGATGTTGTCCGGGCCACCGGCGGTCATCGCTGCACGCCAGAGCGCGAAGATCGCCTCCGCGCCGGTGAGCTCGCCGAGCACCGTCGCGATGGCATCGTCCTCGACCGCGTCCGTCAAGCCATCCGTACACACCAGGTAGCGCGCGGCGGGGTCGACGTCGTACCGGGTCACGTGCGGCTCGACCGGTGTCAGGACCGGTGCACCCCCGAGCGTCTGGGTGACGACCGAGGTGTGGGTCTGGCCGCGGGCCAGCGGCGGGCTGTCGTCGTTGCTGACCAGGGTCAGCCCCGAAGGGCCGGCGGCGTAGACACGGCTGTCGCCGACGTTGAACACCAGCACGGAGCCTGCAGCCATCACGACACCGGCCACTGTGGTGCCCATGCCGACCCGGCCGGGATCCAGCCGGGCTTGCGCGAACACCGTCTCGTTGCAGGCGATGACGGCATCGCGCAGGACGTCCTCGTCCACCAGGAGATGACCGACCCGCGCGAGCGACTCCACGACGACGCTCGAGGCGAGCTCGCCGGCGGGATGGCCGCCGAGACCGTCGGCGACGGCCACCACGACGGGGTCCCGCAGGGGGAACGCGAGCGTCTGTGGCGTCGAAGTCGTGACGGCGCAGGTCGTCCACGGGCCCACGACGAGGCTGTCCTCGTTGTGGTCGCGGACAGCACCGTCATGGCTCAGGGCGGTGACCAGGATGGCTGACATCGAGCGCCCCGCCTTCGGCTGTCGGGAGAGGATCTGCGTCCTGTCGTTCCTGCGACCCTAGCCGGGTCGGGGTGCCCCGAACCTGCGCCCCGAGGGAAGGACTGGCGTGGGTGCTACCAAAGAGTAACAATGGAGGGACATCCGATCCGAGGAGTCGAAGTGAGCACCGACGTCACCGCCGAGACCGCAGATCCGTCGACACCCGACGCCCAGCCCACAAGGGTCACCGAGCGCGACGCACGGGAGGTCGCGGAAGCAGCGCGTGAGACCGAGTGGGAGCGGCCAAGCTTCGCCAAAGAGCTCTATCTCGGCCGCTTCGATCTCGACCTGATCCATCCACACCCGCGGTCCGACCCCGACGACGCCACGCGTGGCGAGGCCTTCCTCGGCCGCCTGCGGGCCTACTGCGAGACGCTCGACGGCGGCCGGATCGAGCGCGAGGCGCTGGTGCCGGACGAGTACATCAAGGGTTTCACCGAGCTCGGCGCCTTCGGTATGAAGATCCCGACGGAGTACGGCGGCCTCGGCCTGACCATGACCTACTACGGTCGGGCCCTGATGCTGGCCGGCTCCGTCCACCCGACGCTGGGTGCACTGCTCTCAGCGCACCAGTCGATCGGCGTGCCCGAACCGGTCAAGAGGTTCGGCACCGACGAGCAGAAGCGCGAATACCTGCCGCGATGCGCCGAGGGTGCGATCAGCGCGTTCCTGTTGACCGAACCCGATGTCGGCTCCGACCCGGCCAGGCTCGGAACGACCGCGACTCCAACAACTGACGGCGAGGCCTATCTGCTCGACGGCGTCAAGCTCTGGACCACCAACGGCGTCATCGCCGAGCTGTTGGTCGTGATGGCCGCCGTGCCGAAGCACGACGGCGGCCGGGGTGGCATCACGGCCTTCGTGGTCGAGGGCAACGCGGACGGGGTGACAGTCGAGCATCGCAACGCGTTCATGGGGCTGGCCGGCCTCGAGAACGGCGTCACGCGCTTCCACCAGGTGCGCGTTCCGGTTGCCAACCGGCTCGGACGCGAGGGCCAGGGACTCAAGATCGCGTTGACCACCCTCAACACCGGTCGGCTGTCGATCCCGGCCATGTGCACGGCGGCCGGCAAGTGGTGCACGAAGATCGGACGAGAGTGGTCAGCGGCCCGTGTCCAGTGGGGCAAGCCGCTTGCCGAGCACGAGGTGGTCGCCACCAAGCTGGCGTTCATGGCGGCCACCACGTTCGCGCTCGAGGCGGTGCTCGACCTGTCCAGCCAGCTGGCCGACAGCGGGGCGAAAGACATCCGGATCGAGGCCGCACTGGCCAAGCTGTGGTCCAGCGAGATGGCGTGGCAGATCGCGGACGAGCTGGTCCAGGTTCGCGGTGGACGAGGTTTCGAGAGCGCCGACTCGCTGGCCGCACGTGGAGAACGGGCCGTGCCTGCCGAGCAAGTCCTGCGCGACCTGCGGATCAACCGCATCTTCGAAGGGTCCTCGGAGATCATGCGGCTGCTCATCGCCAGGGAGGCGGTCGACGCCCACCTGGCGGCTGCCGGTGACCTGGCCTCCCCGGACGCCGCCCCCGCGGCGAAGGCCAAGGCTGCGGTGAAGGCGAGTGGCTTCTACGCGACCTGGCTCCCCAAGCTCGTCGTCGGCAAGGGCATGGTCCCGATGTCGTACGACGAGTTCGGTCGGTTGGCGAAGCACCTACGCTTCGTCGAACGGTCCTCGCGCAAGCTGGCCCGCCAAACGTTCTACGGCATGTCGCGCTGGCAGGCGAAGCTGGAGTACCGCCAGGCATTCCTGGCCCGGATCGTCGACATCGGTGCCGAGCTGTTCGCCATGGCGGCGACCTGCTCTCGAGCGGCGATGCTCGCTGCCGACGACACGTCCCAGGGCGAAGCCGCGTACGAGCTGGCGGATGTGTTCTGTGCGCAGGCGCGGTTGCGGGTCGACAAGCTCTTCGACGCGTTGTGGAGCAACACCGACGCGGTCGACGCTCGACTCGCTTCGCGGTTGGTCCGCGGCGACTTCGACTGGCTCGAGGCCGGGGTGCTCGACCAGTCCGAGGGCACCGGCCCGTGGATCTCCCAGTGGAGCGCAGGGGCGAGCGACCTCCCCAACGTCCACCGCGCCTACCGCTAGCCGTCGTGCCCGAAGTGGGGATGGTTCAGCCGTCGCCCCACCCTTCGCGCGTCTGACCCGTCGGTCAGGATGGAAGCGTGAAGGCCAGGTGGGTACTGCACGTCGACCTCGACCAGTTCATTGCAGCGGTCGAGGTGCTTCGTCGCCCCGAGCTGGCCGGCCGGCCGGTGGTGGTCGGCGGTCGTGGCGATCCGACCGAGCGAGGCGTTGTCTCGACGGCGTCGTACGAGGCCCGTGAGTTCGGGGTCAGGTCCGGTATGCCGCTACGTACAGCCGCGCGGAAGTGTCCTGGCGCGGTGTTCCTGCCGGTGGACGCTCCTGCGTACGAAGCTGCGAGCGCGGTGGTGATGGACACCTTGCGCGGTCTCGACGCCGTCGTCCAGGTGCTGGGGTGGGACGAGGCTTTTCTGAGCGTCGAGACCGACGACCCCGAGGCGTTCGCAGCAACGATCAGGGAAGCCGTGCTCGCTGCCACGGGCTTGCACTGCTCGGTCGGGATCGGAGACAACAAGCTGAGGGCCAAGATCGCCACCGACTTCGGCAAGCCCCGCGGACACTACCGGCTCACCGAGGACAACTGGTACGCCGTGATGGCGGATCGGCCTACCGACGCGTTGTGGGGGATCGGCCGCAAGACCGCCAGGCGGCTGGCCGCCCTCGAGATCACGACAGTGCGTCAGCTTGCCCTCGCTGATCCACAACACCTGGCGGACGAGCTCGGTCCGACCATGGGCCCGTGGTACCGAAGGCTCGGTCGTGGTGTCGACAGCTCACCTGTGGACGCGACGCCGTACGTCGCCCGCGGGCATGGGCGCGAGGAGACCTTCCAACACGATCTGAGTGACTGGACCCTGGTCGACGCGGAGGTCCGGCGGCTGGCCGTCCGGGTGGCCGCGGACCTGCGGGCCGATGGCCGACCGGCCGTTCGCGTGGGGGTCAAGCTGCGGTATGCACCGTTCGAGACCCGCTCGCGCAGCGTCACCCTGGCTGCCCCCACCGACGATCCGGAGGCCATTGCCGATGCGGCGTCTGAACTGCTGGCCACCCTTGACCACCAACGTGCGGTCAGGCTCGTCGGAGTCCGCGCTGAGATGGGTCCACCAAACGACTGATATGGCGTCCACCGTACGGCGCAGAAGTCGGTACGAATGGTGACACTACGGCCGGGACATGCAGCCCTCGGTTCTCTAGCCTGAGGGGGAGGACAGGAGGGATGCGGGATGTCGATCGAAGAGGGCACCCGGGGGGACCGCGGGCTGCACAGCCACGCCGACTCCCGCACCTCTTCCCAGCCGCCGACCGAGCCGCAGCGCGGTGCCGGGACCGGTGCCGGAATCGGAGCCCAGGGTGGTGCGCGGGGCGAGGTTCAGACCGGCACGCTGATCTCGACCAACGCCGTCCTCGACAACCTGCCCAGTGACTGGAAGGTGCTGCACGGCCGGCACTGGCCGGGTCGGCCGTTCGACACCATCGACCATGTGGCGGTCGGACCCACTGGAGTGTTCATCGTCGACAGCGTCGGCTGGAAAGGCGACGTCGTCGTGACCCCCGACTCCCTCGAGGTGAACGGTCGTGTGCGGACCGCTGCGGTCCACAACACCCAGGAGATGGCCCGCGAGGTCGCGCTGCTGCTCCCGCCTCATCTGCGCGACCACTGCTATCCGGTGATCTGCCTGACCCGGGACGAGCCGATCAGCGGGTGGGTCAAGGCGGTGCGCGTCTGTACGACGGTGACGTTGGCGGAGCTCATCGAGACCCGCGATCCAGCGCTGACGACCGCCGAGGTCACCAGCATCGGCGTCGAGCTGGACGGAGCACTGCCCGTCGTGCACACGGCAGTCGACCACAACCGCGCCTCCGACGCACACGGCGCCACGCCATCAGACCAACACCCCCAGACCTCTTCCTCCCGCCCGGTCTGGTACCGCACCTGGACCGGACGGCTCGTGGCAGGGGGTGTCGGCGTGACGGCGATCGCGGTCGCCGCCGTCGTGGGGTTGCACGCAGCCGGCAAGGACCTCGAGCTCAACGACGGAGAACGGCCGCCGCCTGCCTTGCACCAGGGCACCGACGCGACCCACGGCTAGCAGATCCCGCCTCGGTTGGTTGTCCCGACCTCAGCGCTGGGCGCCGAGGCTCTCCCAGTACCGGTTGATGGCTCCATTGGTCTTGACGAACCAGATGATCGGACCGACCAGGATGAGGATGCCCGGGACGTACCACAGTCCGGTGGCGGCGCTGACCGGTCGCGCTCGCCCCGTGCGCTCGTACATCGCGCCGACCTCGGCTGAGGTGATGTACGGCATCACGATGCCGACGAAGATCGCCAGGACGAGTGCCAGGCCACCGCCGAGACCGTCGCCCGTGTGGCGCTTCATCTCCTCGTGGGTCTTGAAGTACCAGTACCAGGAGTAGATGCCCAGCGTGACGATGCTCAGCAGGATCGCCATCCCCGTTCCCCGGACCTGGCCGACCGGGCCGAGCTGTCCGGGCATCGGCTGACCGTACGGCTGCATCTGCTGAGGTGGGTAGGCCGGGGGCGGCGGCGGGTATCCCTGCTGAGGATCAGGCGCGGGGTACGCCGGCGGGGATGTCGAGTCAGCAGGCGGGGTGCCCGGCGCGGACGTCGGCTGCTCGGGGTTCTGGTCGGTCACGGGTGCTCCTCGGAAACCGGCTGGCACCGTACTGCGCCAACGCATCGACGGTCATCCTGGCACGCTCCGGCCTCGCATCGGGGACGTCCACGGCTCGCGCCCGGCGAACCGCAGCCACGTGGACCACGGTGACGCACACCGGAAACGGAACCTATGCAGCGCCAGTCGACGGTTGCATAAGGGTGCAGGCTTCGCCCGGCTATGCTGGCATCCCCATCAGCCGGGAATTCTGCACGTCAAGGACCACGGTTGCACAACCACTCAGAGGTGGCACATGACCGAAGGCACTCAGCTCCGGCCCGTGCCCAAGCAGCCCGACGTGGGCGACGGGCTGACGATCCAGGCGGTGAGCAAGCTGCTCAACGTGCCTGCGCCCACGATCCGTTCATGGGAGCGCCGGTATGGCGTGCCGCCCATCAGCCGCAGCAGCGGTGGGCATCGACGATTCTTCCCGGACGAGCTCGTCATGCTGCGCCAGATGCGGGACGAGATCGCGAAGGGCCGTCGCGCGTCCGAGGCAGCTGCCCGGGTCAAGGCCGACTCCGAAGCCGAGTCACCTCATCAGTCGCTCATCGACGGGTTCCTGCAGGCCGCGTACCGGCTCGACCCGCGCAGCGCGGACGCGTTGCTCGAACATGCGCGAACGACCGAAGGCGTCGACGTCGCGATCAC
Source organism: uncultured Actinomycetota bacterium (assembly GCA_963815445.1). GTDB lineage: Bacteria > Actinomycetota > Actinomycetes > Propionibacteriales > Nocardioidaceae > JANLYC01. The sequence continues at coordinate 1,137,081 of CAWFGV010000011.1, read as the reverse complement.
CGGGGTGTTGCTGCCGGCGATGCGCCAGATCGGCGTGTGGTGGAAGACCGGGCGGTGCGACGTCGCTCACGAGCACCTGGCCACCGAAGCTGCTCGAGCCTGGCTCAACCGGCTGCTCTACCTGGGGCCGTCTCCCTGGCAGCCCGAGACGATGATCCTCACGTGCGGTCCCCGGGACTATCACACCTTGGGGCTCGAGTCGATCGGCGTGCTCCTGGCCCACCGCGGCTTTGCCTCGCGTGTGCTCGGCGCCCGGACGCCGGTCAAGTCCCTGTCGGCTGCCATCCACGGGACCGGAGCCAGCGGAGTGATCATGGTGTCGCACCTGGCGATGGGTCGACGCCTGGCGATCGAGGCCTTGCAGTCCGTCGAGCACGGCAGCGCGCTGCTCTTCTTCGCGGGCAACGCGTTCGTCTCGCCGCAGTCCCGCAAAGGAGTTCCCGGCACGTACCTCGGTGACGACCTGGTCAAAGCCACCGAGATGATCACGAACGCGCTCGAGTCGTCGCGGGGTCCGCTGCCTCGCGGATCGTCGCGTCGCTGACCCTGGCAGACCCCAGATCGACTGCTCACCGTGGTGGGCCCAACCATCCGAGGGAGTCGCGCGTCAAGATCTTCGACACCACATCGAGGAGACCTGATGAAGCGCAATCCCCCATCCAGCTCGCGACACGCGCGTCCAGCGCTTGCGACGGCAGGCCGGCGTCGTACGACGCTCGCCGTCGTGATCGCCGCGACCAGCATGCTGGCGCTGGCCACAGTTGTCCTGCCCAGCGACGCTGACGCGGCATCGCGGCAGACCCTGGCGACCACCACGACCAACGGCTGGGTCACTGGCGTCGTCGTCGATCGTCATGGCGATCCCGTACAGGGCGCCCTCGTGAACGCGCTCAACCCCCGGGAGGTGCCGGAGGCCGGCGTCGTGCCCGACGTCACCGACCGTCGCGACCACACCGACGCCGCGGGCCACTTCCGCGTGCGGCAGGCCGGGCCCGGCTATCTGGTGCAGATCTGCCAGGTTGAACCCTCACGCGACTTCTCCTGCAAGGAAACCGCCCAGGGCGTCCGTTACCTGATCACGTATGCCGGTCCTGCCGGAGTGACGGACAGCTGGGTCACCCAGACGAGCCTCTTCGAGCCGACACCGACGACCAACAACCTCGGCACGATCACGGTGAAGCCGCAGAGCTTCATCCATGGCCGGCTCACCCACGCCCCGTTCCAGCCGATCCAGCTGCAGCGCCTCAACGGGACGACTGCCTATTACGGGCAGACGGACGCCAACGGCAACTACCGGTTCAGAGGACTGGCACCGGGTCGCTACCGCGTCGCCGCCGGTGGCAACGGCACCGGGAAGCTGCCATACCTGTCACCGGTCATCGTCGTGGCCCCCCGCGCGGATGCCGAGAAGAACGGAGTGCTGCGTTCCGGGGCGTCCATCCACGGCATGCTGACCGCACACGGTGCGCCGGTGCCGTTCACCGACCTGTTGGTGAGCCGCCCCGGAGTCGGGTTCGTTGCCGGAGTGACCACCGATGACGCCGGACGTTTCGACGTGGCCGGTCTCGAGCCCGACACCTACACCGTCGGGATCCTCTACGACGGGTCGCAGTACCAGCGCAAGGCGGTCAAGGTCGTCGTCCCGCAGGCGAACTCGTCGGTCGAGACAGCCATCGCCGTGCGCAAGGGTGCCTCGATCACGGTGTCACTGCGAAGCAACGGCCAGCCGGCGAAGCGTGCGCGTGACGAGCTGCGTGACAGCTCCGGTCGGCCGGTGCTCGGCCTGCAGAACGCCGGAGGTCGAGCGACCTATAGGGGCCTCAAGCCGGGCACGTACACCGTCGTGGCCGCCACCAAGGACCGCTTCGCCCGCAGGACCGTCACGGTGAAGCGTGGCCAGGCGTATGACGCGGGTGTCCTCCGGATCACCAAGCCGACCCTCACCCTGACGGGCACAACCGCTCCGAACGCGGTCGTGGAAGCCTTCTCGGGCAACCTCTGCCCGCCCGACGGCCCACTCCGTAACGGCGCGTTCCACCAGATCGAAAAGGCAGACGCAGCCGGCTCCTACACGATCACCGGCCTGGTGCCGGGCCGGTACATGCTCGGAAGTGACGGGTGGCCGACCAACGTGGCTCCGCGGTGCGTGCCGAACGTGTCGATCACGGCCGACCGGTCCTACGACCTGCCGCTCCAAACCGGGGCACAGGTGCACGGTCGGCTGGTCTACGCCGCCACCGGAACCCCCGTCATCACCACGCTGTCGTACGAGCTCAGCTACCCGGCAGGCTCCTGGCTCAACCCCACGGGTGAGCACCCTGCCCGGTCGCAGACGAGCAAGAACACGGGTGAGTTCTCGATCATCGGACTGCCTGCCGGGACCGTCGACGCGGCGCTGGCCCAGACGGCAGATCTCGAGCAGATCAACGATCCGCGGTACTTCGTGATCTACCCGACCCAGGACGGCACGCCCTACTACCTGACCAGTGCGCGCGACTCGGTGCAGATCGGGGTCGGGGAAGACCTCGACCTCGGCGACATCGAGGTGACGCTCCACCGGTAGGGCGCTAGCCTGCCTGTGACGGGGGCCGGCTGCTGTGAGGGTGTGGACGATGCGACTGCTGTTCGCCGACGCAACGAGCCCGGCTACGGTCGAGCAGCTGGAGTCGCGTGGCCACACGTGTGTGGTTCGGCCCGAGCTCACCGCAGACGACCTGCCGGGGGAGATGACCGGGTACGACGTCCTCGTCGTGCGGAGCACGAAGGTCAGCGCGGACGTGCTGGAAGGTGCCGACCGGCTCGCACTGATCGTGCGGGCCGGTGCCGGCACCAACACGATCGACTGCGAAGCCGCGGCAGCGAAGGGGGTTTTCGTCGCCAACGTGCCCGGCCGTAACTCGATCGCGGTCGCCGAGCTCACCCTCGGGCTGTTGCTCGCCATCGACCGGCGGATTGCCGACAACGTGGCCGACCTGCGGGCCGGGCGATGGGACAAGAAGGCCTACAGCGTCGCCAACGGTCTGTACGGGTCGACCCTCGCCATCATCGGCGCCGGTGACATCGGCCTGGCGGTGGCCGACCGTGCCGCTGCGTTCGGGATCACCGTGCAGGTCGTGGCCAAGGACGATCGTCACGCCTCGACCCAGGCCCGGCTCGTCGACCTGGGTGCCGTGTTCTTCGAGTCGCTCGAGGAGCTCGTCTCGGCCAGTGACGCGGTGACGCTGCACGTCCCGTCACACCCGAAGACCCGGGGCATGGTCGATGCCGAGTTCCTCAGCTGGATGCGGCCCGGGGCCATCCTGATCAACACCTCGCGCGGTGACGTCATCGACGAGGCAGCCCTGCTCGCGGCGATCGAGGACAAGGGACTACGGGTCGGGCTCGACGTGTATGACGACGAGCCCTCCTCGGGACGGGCCTCGTGGACGTCGGGGCTCGCCCAGCACCCGAGCGTCGTCGGCACGCACCACATCGGCGCCTCCACCGAACAGGCACAACGTGCGATCGCCGACGGCGTGGTCGAGGTGGTCGACGCGTTCGCGGAGGGGCAGGCCGCGAACTGTGTCAACCTGGCGCCACGTCGGCTCGGGTCGGCCACGTTGAGCGTGCGTCATCTCGACCGGGTCGGAGTGCTGGCCCGCGTGCTGGAGCTGCTGAGCGCCGAGCGGCTCAACGTCGAGACCATGTACAACCGGGTCTTCGACGGAGGGCATGCCGCGGTCGCGACCATCGACGTCGGCGGTGTCGTCGATGACGACCTGGTGGCCCGGTTGCGTGCGATCCCAGACGTCCTCAGCATCTCGGTGGCGTCGTTACCGGTGCCGTCCGGGTGACTCGCGAGCAGCCACCGAATCAGCCGCGGCCTCCAGGCGGATCCCAGAGAAGCGGGACGAAGGCGTAGCGCCCGACCTCGCGGATCACCACGTCGGTGGGGTCCGCACCCACCCGGTCCACGACCGTCATGACGCCACGCACAGGAACGACCAGGCGACCACCGGGCCCGAGCTGCAACACCAGCGGCTGAGGCAGCGCCCGCGCCTCCGCAGACACCAGGATGCGCCCGAACGGCGCCCGGTCGGAAGCTCCCAGCTCGTTGAGCTGTGCTGTCCGTACGCGTACGCGCGCTCCTAGGTGTCGGAGATTGTGGCGGGCGGTCTCGGCGAGCTCCGGGACGATCTCGACGGCCACGACGGTGCCGTGCGGAGCCACCAGCTCGGCGAGCAGCGCCGTCGTCCAACCCGATCCACAGCCGACGTCGAGCACCTGGTCGCCGGGGTGGGGGTCCAGCAGCTCGAGCATCGAACGCACCGTGCGGGGTTGCGAGTTGGTCTGGCCGTAGCCGATGTCGAGCGGGCGATCCTCCGGGGCGTGCCGACGCTCACGTCGTGGCAGGAAGGGCTGGCGGGGGACAGCCGCGAAGGCCGCCCGCACCGTGTCGCGCACGCCGCGGACGTCGTCAGCCGAATCCGGAGAGCTCATCGTCAGGCCTCGAGCCCCACGGTACGACGGTCGGGTCAGCGCTCGCAGACGACCCCGTCGCTGTCGGCATCGACATACCAGGCGTACTCCGGGTCGCGGCCCCGGTAGTACGGACCGTAACCATGGGCGATCGCCTCGGCGCAGGTGTCGAAGCGCGGGTCCGTGGCACCGCCGCCAGGGGTACGTGTCACCACGCGGGCCTTGTGCACGGTGATCATCACGTTGCGACAGTGAGCCGCCACCTTGCGCATGGCGCGCTTCTCGGCCGGGTCCACCTTCAACGTCCAGCGGATCTTGACGGCGGCGTACTGGGCGACATAGACGCAGCGTCCGTACTGCGGCAGCCAGCGTGCCGGATCGCTGTCACCCTTGCTCTGGTTGACGTTGTCTGTAACCGCCTTGAGCGTCCGCCCGTCTGCGAGGTCGTTGGCATAGGCCACCCGCCGGGCCGAAGCCCAGCCGCGGCCCCCTGAGCGCCAGACCTCGAACAGCGGCACGAGGTGGTCGATGTCGACATCGCTTGCTCGGCGCCAGAAGTGCCTGTCGTAGGACGAGAACCAACGGCCGCGCACGACCGTGCAGCGCCCGGTCACGGGTCGGCGCGACTCCAGGACGAGCACCTCGGCGCGGGTGTCGCGACAGTCGCCGTCGGAGTCTCGCCAGTCGCCGAACCTGGCGCGGTCGTAGCCGCGAGGCGTCTGGCGGGCGACCGGTAGCGAGCGGACCGCGGCCCGGAACCGGATCCGTTGGGCCTTCTTGACGTTCGCGGCGTATGGCGGCGTCTGTCCCGCGCGCAGGGCCGCTGCTTCGGTCGCGTTCGTCGGGCCGGGGACGGCCTGCCCGCGCGCAGATCCGCCGAGGCCGGCGGTCGTCGCGAGCGCGAGGCCGAGCACGGTCGTGGTCACCAGAGTCTTCTTCACACCCTGTCTCTATCAACAGGTGGCAGACGATGGCAGCAGAACGCGCCGACTTCGACCGAACGGCTGGGTCGGACAGCGCGCGGCACAATGGGTCCCCACACTCGGACGGCACAACGGAGAGGGTCTGCGATGGACGCGGTCAGCGTGGTGTGGCACCGCGTGCTGGCCAGTCAACCGGCGCCGGACCACGCGGTGGCCCTGGGGGCAGTCCTGGCCGCGGTGGCGCTTGTCGTCGTGCGCCCCGCGTGGGAGACCAGCCGGCACGTCGTGACGATCGTGCACGAGGGTGCACACGGGCTCGTGGCCCGCCTGACGGGTCGCACCCTTGCCGGCATCCGGCTGCATTCCGACAGCTCCGGCGTGACGGTGTCGCGAGGCAAGCCGCGGGGACCGGGCATGGCGGCCACGGCGGCGGCGGGGTACCTCGGGCCGGCGCTGCTCGGGCTCGGCTGCGCCTGGCTGCTCTCGCGCGGACATGCCGTCGCCGTACTGTGGCTCCTGCTCGTGATGCTTGCGGCCCTGCTGCTGCAGATCCGCAACGTCTTCGGGTTTCTCGTCGTGCTCGGCCTCGGCGCGGTGCTCTTCGTCGTGTCCTGGCGCCTCGACGTCAAGGCCCAGGTGGCGGTGGCCTACGCGGTGACCTGGTTCCTGCTGGTTGCCGCACCGCGCCCGGTGTGGGAGCTGCAGCACTCGCGTCGTCGTGGGCGCGCTCCGGGCTCGGACGCCGACCAGCTGGGGCGGTTGACGCCGCTGCCACCCCTCGCCTGGGTAGGTGTGTTCCTGCTGATGACAGCCGGGGCATTGGTGCTCGGAGGCTCGTGGCTGGTTGCGTCGCTGCGTTGACGCCGTCGATATACCTGAGGGATGACCGAGTCGATCGTCCCCGCGCCCGACGAGCACCTGATCGACGGCTGGGAACCTGACCTGCCGGCAGGCGACAGCCTCGTTCGCCAGGCGGTGCTGGCTCATGCGTCGTGGCCGATCGCCGTGGCCATCAGCTCGGGGAGGCCGTGGCACCGTGACGATGACTGGTCGGGTGCCTGGCTGGGTGACCGTGGCGCCTTCACCAACATGGTGATACCGACCCGGCCGCCGCGAGACCCGGCGGCCCTGGTGGCGGGGTTCAACGCGTTGGTGCCGTCGCACGCGGCATACGTCCTGTTCGACGCATGGCGGACCGATCTTTCGTCGTACGGTCTCACCCTGATCGGGCATCCACCCGTGATGGTGCGCTTTCCGGGGCCACGATCGGAGGGATCCGGCCCAGCCGTTGACGTCAGAGAGGTCGCGACCACGGACGAGCTCGGGATCGCGGAGCGGATCGTGGTCGAGGGCTACCCGCTGCCCGACCTGCAGCCGCTCAGCCGGGGCGACGTCTTCGGCCTGACGATCCTCGAAGGCCCGACCCGGATCTGGCTCGGCTATCTCGACGACGCACCGGTCTCGGTGGCAGTCGCTCACCACCACTCAGGCGTGGTGCTGGTCCAGTACGTCGCGACCTTGCCGGTGGCGCGGGGACGCGGCCTCGGTGCCGCCGTCACCTGGGCGGCGACCCTCTCCGAGCCGGACGCCCCGGCCATGCTCGTGGCCAGCGACGACGGCAGACCGGTCTACGAACGGATGGGCTACCACGCTCTCGAGCGCTGGAGTGCCTGGCTACGGCTCCCGAGCTGAGGCCTCCGTCAGCAGGTCAGGCGTGGTCGATGCAGTGTGTCGCCCAAGGCCGAGCTTCCAGCCGCCCGGACCCGATCGGGCGCGCGCACACGTCGCAAACGCCATAGCTGCCTTCGGTGATCTTGTGCTGGGCCCGGGTGATCTCGGCCAGCATGGTCTGGAGCTTGTCGTGGGCCGGCACTGCTGACAACCGGTCGACAGCCTGGCTGGTCCCCTCGCCGACCCGTTTGCCGAACGAGATCGTGCCCAGCTCTTCCGGGGGAGCGCTCATCTCAGCCAGCTGCACCTCGAGCTGCGCACGCTTGTCGGCGAGCGCGGTCGCCACGTCCGTCAAGTTCACCACGGTGCCATCGTGCCACCCGCCCTGGAAGGGCAGGGCGCCGAACGGCCCCGTATGCGGACTGACCGTGCCAAGTCTACAAAAGTGTCCGTTTTGGGTACTAGCGCGGGACATCCAACCGGCGCAAGATCGGCGGTGGACCGTCCAGCGGTGGGCGGCCCCGACTCCAGGAGGACGCGTGAGCGGTCATCGTTATGTCCGGAAGCTGAGCTTTCCCGCGGTGGCGCTCGTCGCCGCACTCGTGCTGCTCGGAGCCTTCCTCATCCACCGCGGCGGCCCGACCGTCCGGCACGACGAGGCCGAGCACGAGCAGGGCGGGTCGCACGCGATGACGGAGGCGCTCGAACGCCACCCCAGCCTTGCGGCCCACCGGTTACCGCTGGCGTTCGTCGCCGAGAAGCTCGAGCAGCAAGGTGGCGAGGGCAGCGGCGAGATCCTCAACGGACCCGCTCAGGAGTCGTACGACCAACGCGCGCTGCCGCATGCCTACATCAAGCCGGCGCAGCAGCTTGCCGCACGCACGTCCTTCCTCGCGGCGCGGCAACGCAGCGCGACCGCTCCGGGCAGGGCGGTGCTCACCACTGCGCAGGGCACCGCGAAGGTGCGGTCCTGGTCGCCGATCGGACCGGACGGCGGACTCCAGGTCGCCGAGACCACCTATACCGGGACCCCTGCGGTCGTGTCCGGGCGAACCACGTCCCTGGCCACCGGTCCGCAGTGCCGCCCCGCACGGTGCGTCCTGTTCGCCGGAACCGCTGGCGGCGGACTGTGGACCACGACCAACGCCATGGCATCGACACCGCGCTGGAGGGCCATCGGCTCCGGCATCCCGTCCCAGTCGATCGGTGTCGTCTACCGCGCCAGCCGCGGCCGACTGTATGTCGGCACCGGTGAGCCCAACGGCTCGTCGGACAGCGAGGCCGGCGTCGGACTCTTCCAGTCCAGGAACAACGGCCGGTCCTTCACGCGCGTTCCCACCGTTGCACACGGCGTCGACTTCACGGTGAACCGCTCGATCTCGAGCATCGCCGTGGATCCGAAGCGCCCGAACCACCTGTATGTCGGTACTGCCGTTGCCCGGCACGGATCGTCGTCTGTCAACGGCGGCCGCTTCACTCCACCGGGCAGCGCACAGATCGGCGTCTACGAGACGCGCAACTCCGGTCGCACCTGGACGCTGAGCCTGAGCCAGGCGTCCGACGTCGTCAACCCCTCATCGCCGACCGGCAGCGACTACTTCCGCGGTGGCATCTCCAAGATGCGCTACGACCCGACCCATCCCGGGACGGTCTACGCCTCGATGTTCGACTACGGTCTGTTCCGCCGCGAGTTCAACGGTCCCTGGCAGCAGATCTACACGATCCAGACGCCGGGAAGCCCTGCCACATCCGTGTCGAACCGGGTTGAGTTCGCGCTGGCGGCCCTCCCCGGCGGCAAGACGCGCATCTACGTCGGCGATGGGACGTACTTCGCCAACACCACGGCAGCGTTGCTGCGCAGCGATGACGGCACGGCCGCCGCCCCGACGTTCACGTTGCTGTCGGACCCGAACCACGGGACGCCCGGCTACGGGTCGTACAACTTCTGCCAATCCCAATGCTCGTACGACATGGTCGTAGAGAGCCCGCCGGGCAGCCCGGACGAGGTGTTCCTGTCGGGCTCGATGAACTACGGGGAGCTGTTGGCCTTCGGTGGCCCGGGCAACTCCAACGGTCGGGCCGTCGTGCGCTCCGACGATGCCGGTGTGAACTTCACCGACATGACCAACGACGCCCAGCCGGCACCGAACGGCCTGCACCCCGACCACCACGCGCTCGTCTTCGCCCCGACGCGGGGTGGACCGGAGACGTTCTTCACGGCGTCCGACGGTGGCGTCGTCCGGCAGGAGGGCCCGTACGTCGACGAGAGCTCCGACTGCACGGCGCGCGGGCTGACCGGAGCGCTGCTGGCCGACTGTCAGCAGTTCCTCTCCGCCATCCCGACAAAGAACACCTCCCTCAACAAGGGCCTGCAGACCCTGCAGTTCCAGAGCGCGACGGTCACCGCCGACGGTGGCATCGTCCAAGCCGGTACGCAGGACAACGGCACCTGGGAGAGTGACGCCGCCGCCGGCTTCGCCGAGACAGTCGGCGGCGATGGTGGACAGTCCGGCTTCGACGCCGGCAGCACTGACATCCGCTACCACTCCTACTACGCACCGCAGCACGACGTCAGCTTCACCGGCGGAAGTCCGACCGGCTGGGACTGGATCAGCGACCCGCTCCTGGATTCGGGAGAGAATGCGTCGTTCTACGTCCCGTTCACAGCTGACCCGACCGTGGCTGGAACCGCGTTCGACGGACTTCAGCACGTCTGGCGCACGACGGACAACGGCGGCGACCGCGCGTTCCTCGACCAGTACTGCAACGAGCTGACCGGGGACTACAGCCATCGCCCCCGGCCGTGTGGCGACTGGCAGCCGCTGGGCGGAGCGGCTGGTGACCTGTCCGGCGGCAACCCGAGCAACTACGTCGTGGCCGTCGAACGCGCATCCACGAACACGTCGACGATGTGGGCGGCTACCCGCCTGGGCGGCGTATTCCTCTCCGATAACGCCGATGCACCAGACCCGACGGCCGTCGCCTACACCCGCCTCGACCTGACGCTGGGGCTTCCGCAGCGGTTCGTCTCGGGGATCGCCATCGATCCGGCCGACCCGTACCACGCCTTCATCTCCTACTCGGGGTACTCGGCGTACTCGCCCGGTGGTCATGTGTACGACGTGACGGTGGATCCCACGACGGGAAACGGGACAGCGCACGACCTCAGCGCGAACATCGGTGACCAGCCCGTGACCGACATCGTCTACGTGCCCAGCACGAAGGCCCTGTTCGCGTCCACCGACTTCGGCGTGCTGACGCGGGTCCGGGGCAGGACCAACTGGGTCGCCACGACCGGGCTGCCGAAGGTTGCGGTCTACGGGCTCACGCTCGACCCGAAGGGCAACCAGCTGTTCGCCGCCACGCACGGCAGGAGCATCTGGAAGCTGCCCGTGCGCTGAGGCTGTCCGAAGGAGTCGCGCCAGAACAGGGGAGAACAAGGCCGCCCGGGGTCACTCGCGCACAACGCTCCGGGCGGGCTTGTCCCACCTCAACCCGAGAAAGCGCGGATGGCGCAGCTGGCCGTCGGGCGTCCACTCCGCGAACCCGATCTGCGCCACCAGGCGTGGTTCGACCCAGTGGACCCCGCGCCGGAACACCGGCGCGCTCGGCAAGGTGCTCTCGTCGAACGCCGTTCGGTCGGCGGCGAGCCCGGCCAGCTGCTCGGCCAACGAGCCCAGCAGGGCCCGGTCGAAACCCGTTCCCACCTTCCCCGCATAGACCAGGGCGCCGTCGGTGTCGTAGTAGCCGAGCAGCAGAGCACCGAACCCCGACCGAGCACCCTGTGGGTCGGTCCACCCGCCCACGACGAACTCCTGGCCCTGTTCGCACTTGAACTTCAGCCAGTCCGTCGTGCGACCGGAGTGGTACGTCGAATCGGCCCGCTTCGCGATGAGCCCCTCCCAACCAGCCGCACAGGCCTGTCGGAAGTAGTCCTCACCGTCGGCGTTGCGATGCGTGGTGTACCGAAGCGGGTCCGCCCAGTCGAACAGATCCTTCAGTAGTGCCTTGCGCTCGCGCAGCGGCAATGCCCGCGTGCTGTGACCGTCCAGGTGCAGCAGGTCGAACAGGTAGTAGACGACCGCGACGCCCGTCCGGCGGGCCTTCCGTGGATCGCTGACATGCATCCGAGCTTGCAGCTTGGAGAAGCTGGTCCGGCGGCCGTCGAAGGCCACCACCTCCCCGTCGACAACGAAGTCCGGCGCGTCGACCGCAGCCAACGCCTCGACGATCTCAGGGAAGCTGCCGCGGGCGTCCGCTCCGCTGCGACTGACCAGGCGCACGTCGTCCCCGGACCGCGAGGCGATGAGCCGCATCCCGTCGAGCTTGCGCTCGAAGATCCAGTTCCTGCGCGAGAACCGTTCCCTGGTCAGTGTCGCCAGGGCGGGCCCGGGGACGTCGGAGATCTTCTCCATGCGCCCTTCCTACCGGATGTCCCCCCTGAGCGCCGGTGCGTAGGTCGTGACGGCCTGCTGTGAGAGAGTGTTTGTCGCGCCACAGCGCGCATGGTCATCACCACCGACTCAGCCATGGCCTAGGCAAAGGGAACACCCTGACGACTCACGAGGCGACGCGCCCAGCGACGCACACCTCCTCCTCGACCGGACTGCGGCTCGCGGGGATGGCACTGCACGCATATACCGCCACCGGGGCGGTGTTCGGCTTCCTCATCGTGATCGCCGCCTTCCAGGGCAAGGTCGAGGAAGCGCTGTGGCTCGCGCTGGTGGCGTTGTTCATCGACGGCACCGACGGCATGGTTGCGCGCTACCTACGGGTCAGCGAGACGATCCCGTCGTTCGACGGGGCCCGACTGGACGACATCGTCGACTACCTGACGTACGCCTTTGCCCCGATGGTGCTGCTGTGGACCACCGATCGGCTCCCGGACGGGTGGTTGGGCAAGACGTTGGCGATCCTCCCGCTGCTGGCGTCGAGCTACCAGTTCTGCCGCACCGACGCCAAGACGGCGGATCACTTCTTCCTCGGGTTCCCGAGCTACTGGAACGTCGTTGCGTTCTACGTCTTCGTGCTCGACCTGGGGACGCGGACGACCGGGACCATCCTGCTGCTGTGCACGATCTTGGTGTTCGTCCCGATCCGGTACGTCTACCCCTCCCGGACCAAGGTCCTGCGTTCGCTCAACATCGGGTTCACCACGGTCTGGATGGTGACGTACGCCATCCTGCTGGCCCAGCTGCCCGACCCGCAGCCCGTCGTGGTCGCGTTGTCGTTCGCCTATCTCGCGTACTACCTGGGCCTCTCGATCTATCTCTCGTGGGTGCTTCCTCGACGACCCGCCAAACGTTTGTCCATGGACGTGATCGCCGCGGAACTCGACGAGTAGCGGCGCAGGATGCTGCTCGGCCTGTCCGCCGCTCTGGGAGCGGCCGTCGTCTTCGGCTTCGCGGCCATCCTCCAGGCTCGTGCCATCCGGCGACTCGACAGTGACACGTCGGCGACCGACCGCCGCAGCACGGTGTCGTTCCTGCTCCAGCTGCTGAGCATTCCGCTCTACCTGCTCGCGGTCCTCCTCAACCTGGCTGGCTTCGGGCTCCACCTCGTGGCCGTGCGCACGATCCCGCTGTACCTCGCGCAGGCCGGGATCGCCGGCAGCCTGGCGGTCACTGCGCTGCTCGCCGTGCTCATGCTGGGCGAGCACCTGACGCCCGGCGACTGGAGCGCGGTCGCCGCCATCACCGTGGGACTCGCACTGCTCGCCCTCGCGTCCGGGGACATCGGGCCGGACGACCCGCCTGCCGGGTTCGTGGTGTGGTTGTTCGTCGGCATCGCGTCGGTCGCCGCGGCCGGCGGGTTGCTCTCCCGCAGCCATGGCGCGTACACCGCCACCGGGCTGGGCGTGGCGGCCGGCCTCGGGTTCGCCGGTAGCGGCCTGGCCGCCCGCGTCCTGCCGGGGCTGACGCCGGCGCAGCTGTGGGACTCGCCGGCGACCTATGCGCTGCCGTTGAGCGGTGCATTGGCCTTCGCGCTGTACTCCCTCGCGCTGCGCCGTGGGGCGGTCACGGAGGCGACCGGGCCGATGATCGTGCTGCAGACAGCGGCCCCGGCGCTGATCGGTCTCGCCGTGCTGGGCGACCAGGTCCGGGCAGGGTGGCACATCGTCGCCATGGTCGGCTTCGCCCTGACAGCGATCGGTGCGGTCGCACTCGCTCGTTTCGAGGCCGGGCCGGGTGAGGCGCAGGTGGATCCCGAAGGGGTGACCGACGAAGTCCGATGATGTCCACAAGCTGGCAACTCGACCTGTGGAAAACCTCGTTTGTCGGTGGACGAAGGGCCTCGATCTGTGGGTAACCCGCGGCGATCCGACATTCCTCAGACTTCTTTGCTGGAAAGGGTTGTGCGACCTCTGGAGAGCCGTGTAGACATCTCTTCACGCCCTCCTGAGAGGGAAGGCGGGATCGGAAGGAAACCGAGGATCTATCCGGCGGGGCGACTCGCTGAGGCTGCCGGTGACGAGACAGCCGGGATCACACGGACCGACCGGTCGGGCGGAGGCGTCACATCCTCCGACCACCCGTAGGGCCCCTCAAACTCATACTTTGAGGGGCCCTACATCTGTCTGGAGGGCCCGGCCGAACGGCCCCCGGCTCCCGGGCCCAAACCTGGACATCACGGGCCGCGCAGGGTAGGTCTGGACCTATGCACCCGCGATGTACGTTCATACCGCCGTTCCTCCTCGAGAGGGCAGCACAGGCACATCCCGATGCCGAGGCGGTCCGCTGCTGCCAGCAGACCCTGCACCTCGACGCCGCCCTGCGCACCCGACGCGAGGGGTTCGTGACCCCGACTGCACCAAGGCCGGCAAGGGGGGCAGCGCCCTGGGAAGTCCACTCGGCTGACCAGGGCGCCACGTTGCCCGGCCGGCTGATGCGGACGCCTGGGCAGCCTGCATCAGGAGACACCGCCGTCGACGAGGCGGCGACCAACACCGCGGCGACGCTTGCCTTCTACGCAGATGTGCTGTCGCGAGCGTCATACGACGACGCAGGGACTCCTGTCGTGGTGACCGTGCACTACGAGCGTGACTACGACAACGCATTCTGGGACGGTGAGCAGCTGGTTTTCGGCGACGGAGACCACGTCGTCTTCGACCGCTTCACCAGGCCGGCCGACGTGCTTGCGCACGAGTTCACCCACGGCGTCACCCAGTTCACCGCCAACCTCGCGTATGAGGGCCAGCCCGGTGCCCTCAACGAGTCGCTCTCCGACGTCTTCGGCATCTTGGTCAAGCAGCGGATGCTCGGGCAGTCCGCAGCCGACGCCGACTGGCTCATCGGGGCCGGCATCTTCATGCCGTCGATCAAGGGGGCCGCCCTCCGGTCGATGCGCACGCCCGGTTCCGCCTACGACGACCCCACGATAGGGAAGGATCCGCAGGTCGGGTCCATGGCCGACTACGTCGACACCAGCGATGACAACGGTGGCGTCCACATCAACTCGGGCATCCCCAACCGGGCGTTCCAGCTCACGGCGGCGGCCCTCGGTGGCCACGCATGGGAGCAGGCCGGTCCGATCTGGTACGCCGCCCTGACCAGCGGCCAGGTGGGCGCCCGCACCGACTTCGCAGGTTTCGCGGCGGCCACCGTGACCGCGGCCGAGGCAGTGGGACGCGATGCCAGGGATGCGGTCCGTGACGCATGGAACCAGGTCGGCGTTCCGATCAACGCGGCCACGCCCGTCGTCCCGACGGCATCGCCGACCGGGACGGACTCGGGCGGGTCGGGTCCTCGGGTGGTCGAGGTTCGCCGCAGTGGGGGCATTGCCGGGCAGGTACGACGGGCGCAGCTCACTCCCGACGATCCGCGAGGGCTCCAGCTGGCAGAGCTGGTCGCGAGGATCGACGCCTCCGCAGCCACCGGACCTCAGCCGGACCGCTATGTCTATGCGTTCGTGGTCAGCGGCCGCGAGATGATCGTGCACGAACAGGACCTGACAGAGGACGCCCGGCAGCTGGTTGCACACGTCCTCGACGAGATTGAGGGTCCACGGTGACTGTTGGCCGCCGCGCGTGGATGGTCGCGAACACATAACGACCGCGTTCCGATTCGTCTCCCGCCTGGTGCACCGCAGGCGGTCGGGCAGACCATGAGGATGATGGCCCGTCCGGGCAGTGCCGACAACCTCCGCGGTCGGCCAGACAGCTGGTCTGCCGCGGGGTGGCTGGTTGCGGTGGCAGGGACCTGCGGCATCGCCGATTTCGGCGCACTCCCCGATGGCCAGGTGTGGTTCGGTCTACCGCTCGATGGTCACGAGATGTTTCGGCCGGCGTGGCTCGTCGCGGGCACGTTGGTGGCGTTCCCGCTCTTTCGGCTGGCGCGTGCGTCTCTGGTGCTTGGTGTCTTGGGACTGCTCCTGTCGGCCGGGGAGATGTTCACGATCGTCGACAATGCCCGCGAGCGCTTCGTGCACAACGCTTCGCTCTTCGACACCGGTCCGTCGTTCCCAACGGCCTTCTACGCACTCGCCGCCGCTCAGTCGGTGATCTTCGCCGTTGCGGTCTCGGCTGGTCTGCGGCGCCGGTGGGCTGACCGGCGTTGGGAACGGATGATGCGACGCCTCACGACTGCGCCGACGCACGCGCCTGTGTCGTCGGTGACCCCGACCGCCCTGGACACCACGCCGTGACCACGAGCCACGGCGCCGGGGACTGATCCAGCCGACGCCGTGGGGTCCAGAGGTTCGGTCGCACGCCAACGCGTCTCGTGCGGTCGAGGTTAGTGGACGACGGCCTGCGCGTGAAGGCGTCTCTTCCCACGGTTTCGACCGTCGATCGCCGTCCGAGCCGCATCGGCAGGGGTCCGGTCACCTGGCACGACGATCCACGACGCCGATGGTCACGGTCACGGGCCCCCCGAGCCGCAGGACGTGAACGCGCAGGGTGACGTGCTCACGTCCCTCGAGCAGCCGGTCGACCCGTGTCGGCACCGAGAACGTCAGCTGCCGCTGCCCGGGGACCAGCTCCTTGACGACCCGCAGCGGGAGCCGAGCCAAGGGGCGGTCGCCGACGCGCCCGGTGAGGTGGTCGCGCAGCCAGCGCCGGTTCACGTCCCTGGCGCGTAATCCGTCGGTCCGGCCCGGTCCAGGGCGCACGCTGGCGACTGCGGCGGTGTAGTACCTGACTGGACGCGCCAGCGTCACCGTCCAGCGGGCCGTCCAGCCTTCGCGGATCGTGCTGCGCTGCGCGCGCACCCGCACGGCGGGTGTTGGGTCGTCGTCCAGGATCGTGACCTTCGCGAGGTAGTCCGTCGGCATTGCGCCGGTAACAGCGAACGCGGAGACCGCAAAGATGCGCCGGGCGACATCATCGCGGCGGTTCGGTCGGAAGGGGATGTGGATCGTTCCCGTCCGTTGGCCAGCCGGCACGGTGACCTTGATCGGCCTGCCGAAGCGGTAGGTCGAGTAGTTCTGCGACAGCACGGTGAACGTGGAAGGAGCACTGACGTCGCCGGTGACGTGGAACGGGACCGCGGCGAAGCGGATGCCTCTTGCGTTGCCCTCGGTGACGCTCACGTCGTCGAGCTCGAGGGTGGGCGAACGTCGATCAGGCACCGCGGGCAGAGTCTGGTCGCCAGCTGCCAGCTCGAGCACCCAGACCCGACCCCTGGCGCTGTCTGCCACGAGATCGACCTCGACGATCTGCGACAGGTCCACGGTGAGGTCGAATCGCGTCGAGTCCACCGTGAGGTCCTGGGCCCACTTCTTGCCGAGCACATAGTCACCCGTGGGCAGAGCCGGCAGGTCAGGAAGTGGGACGGTCGAGCTGTGACCGCCCGCGTCCCGCACGGTGACGGACAGCTGGGCGGTCGGACGCCCGGGGTCCGCGATGGTGCGCAGGTGGAGAGTGCGCCCTGCGATGTCCAGCGGATGGACGAACTCAAGACCGCCCGTCTGCCCCACGGCAGTCCACGCCATCTCGAAGGCGCGGCGCGTGGGTAGTCCCGGTGGGTAGGTACCGGGCCAGTGTGGTGTACGCGCCGGTGAGGTGCCGTGGCCGCAGAACTGGGTCCCGCGCCGCTCGTCGGTACGTCCGACGCAGAGCTTGGTGGCCGCCGTCGCGCCCGGTGCGAGAACTGCTCCGTGCCCCGGGGCTCGCCAGGTGCGAGCGAGACCGACGGCATGGCTGCGCACGTCGGTGTCGTCGGCGCTCGCCAGGCTCACGCGGCTGCCGTCGAACAGCGGCAGCATGGCGCCGTCGTCGTTGGCCATCAGACGGACGGCCCCGGCGACGTAGGACTTGCCGACGGCGCGTTGCTCGGCCTTGCTCAGTCGGGTGGGGGAGTTCTTGCCGCAGGTTGCGTCCGGATCGCCGTACCAGTCGTCCTGGGAGGGTGCCACCGAGCGACCGGGCGTCCACTCGGTGTTGAAGAAGTTGTGATCGGCCCCCATCACGAGCAGTGAGCTGTGCAGGGCGGTGTCGTCGGGCTGCTGTCCGCGGGCGAGGTCGGTGAACGTCTGGCCCTGCAGGTCGCTGACGTCGCCGTCGCAGTACGGGAGCAACGTGACGGTCGGGATGTACGGCGAGGTCTGCCGGCCGAAGTCGGTGGGGCCGATCAGGATCTGCCCCGAGATGCGGTACGGCGCAGACGACCGGGTCACCGTGCTGGCCCGGTCGACGCCTTCCCCTCCCCGGCTGTGGCCGACCAGGACGACGTTGTCGAGATCCGCTGCGACGGCCGGCCCGACGGTGCCCGCGTTCGCCGGGTCGGCCCACGCCGCCAGGTGTCGCCGGATCAGCGTGGACCGGGCCCCCGCGCCACCATCGAGGAAACGCCAGTCCTGCGCGTTGATGCCGTTGGCCGAGATCGACACCGTCACGTAGCCCTGGCTGGCCAGCAGGCGCTGGATGTAGTCGTAGCCGAGGTAGCTGGGGACCGGGCTCGTGTGCGCGGGGCAGGGCCATGCGGCGTTGCCGTGTCCCACCGGGTGCGGATTGCGGTAGCAGGCCTCGTGACGGCCGTGCAGGAACAGCACGACCGGTGCGTTGGCGGTGGCATCGGTCGGCCGCACGATGTACCCGAGCATCTCGATCCTGGCCGGCATACCCGCGAGCCTCACCCCGGGCAGTTGGTAGGTGCTCGTGGTGACCGGGTGCGCCCCAGGAGTCCCCGGGTCGGGTGTCAGGGTTGTCGTGCCCGGCAACGGCGCCACCACCGCAGGGGTGATCGGCGGGGCTGTCGCGTGCTCATCGAGAACCTGGTCCGACAGGACGACGTCGAGGTCGTCGGTGGTAGGGCGGGTGTCCTGGGTGACCGTGATCCGCACGCTGCGACCACCCGGGCCGACCTTCGGCACCGCAAAGGGCGTGCCGGCGCGCTCGATGAGAGGCCGGTCGTCCGTAACCGGCAGCGCGTGCGGCGACGTCCACGTGACGGTGTACGTGTTGGTCGCGACCCGCCGCACCGTCCACCGACCGACGCCGTCCTGATCACGGTTGGGCGCACTCCCGGCGACGACGGCTGACGGGCCGACCGTCGCACCGGGCACCGAGGCTCTCGAAGGTGCGGCAGCAGCCGGCTGGGCCGCCGGCAGCAACAGGCACGCAGCGAGAGCGGCGATGCCGACTGTGTGCTGGGCGGGTCTCATGGCGCCTCCCGGGTCGTCGCCGTCCTACCGACGTGGCGCCGGCTCGGTTGTGCGCACCATTGTCGTGCACACAACGTCATCCGGTCGGGATTACGCGTGGACGCTCGAGCCGTCAGTCACGGACGTGTTGGCGGGGGAGACGATCACCAAGTGCCTGCGCCAGCGTGACGATGTCGGTGTCACGAAGCTTGTGCGAGCCGTTCTGCAGCAGCCCGGTGAGCCGCCTCGGCGTCGTCAGCAAGGTCTGGCCGACGCGCGGCGTTCCCCGCCATTGGGTGTCGGTGTCATAGAAGCAGAATGCCGTTCGCACAGGCACACCCGAGCGTCCTAGCTCCGCCAAGGTGTCCTCGACGGACCTGGCCTGGCTGACCAACCGGTCGAGGTTCGCCGTCCGGTCTCGCCCGCGGATGACGAGGTGGGTGTAGTGAGACGACAGCAGGTGCTTGCGACCCTTGACCTGCGCCGGACCTCCCGCACAGGTCTGGATGTCGATGACCCAGATGCCGGAGGGAACCATGGCGAGCAGGTCGATGGGGTCGTCGGTACTGGTCCGGGCCAGGCGTCGCTGGTAGAAGAAGATGCCGGTGGGGACAGCGGCTTTGAGGGTGCGGGCGAGGTCGCGGGTCCGCTCTCCACCATGTCCGTAGACGTTGATGTCCGCGGGATCGTCGCTCAACACGCGGAGCAGCTTGCCGCCCTGGCTCGAGCGGGACATGGCCCGGTCGCGGGCGGCATCACGGCGCTGGGCTCGGCGGTCTTTGACGGTCCGCGCATACGCCCGGTCCGGGTTGGTCTGCATGGGAAAGTATGAGGTCAGGACGTACGCACTTGTCTCGCTTTGGGGCGAGAACCATCCGATCGGATGACTCTGGGTGGTCGTTATGTTGCTGTTTGTAGCCATGCCAGCGGTGTAGCTCGTACCGGTTGAATAGGGGGTAGGGGTATAGTCGGAGTGGACCATAGAGTGAACACAGTCGCAGCCCGGTCGCTGCGCGTCAGGCCCATCGAGGAGGCCATCATGAGCAGTGCGCAGCCCCCCGGCTATGTCGATGACAAGTCGGACTACCTGAAGCGGCTGCGCCGCGTCGAGGGGCAGATCCGTGGTCTGCAGCGGATGGTCGAGGAGGACAAGTACTGCATCGACGTCCTGACGCAGGTGTCTGCTGCCACCTCCGCGCTCGAGTCGTTCGCGTTGTCGATGCTCGACGAGCACCTACGCAGCTGTGTCAGCCACGCCGTCCAGGAGGGCGGCCAGGAGGCCGATGACAAGATCGCCGAGGCCTCTGCCGCGATCGCGCGGCTGGTCCGGTCCTGATCTCACGATCGCGGCAGCGCACCAGGGTCCATGCCGGTGTCAGCGACTGCTGTTGCGCCCGGTTCTCGCAAGCAAGGTGATACGTCACCGGGGCGTTTGAAGGCCGGCCCGATGGGGACTGTTGAAGAGTTGCGAAACCAACTATGAGACGAACCGTCGAAAGGAGTAGAGCACTCATGAGTGATCTGCTGCGGGGCAAGAGGATCGCCTTCGTCGTGGCCGCCGAGGGGATCGAGCAGGTCGAGCTGACCGAGCCGTGGAAGGCCGTGAAAGAGGCCGGCGGTCTGCCGCAGATCGTGTCGAGCGAGGCCGGGGACGTCCAGGCGTTCAACCACTTGGCCAAAGCAGACACGTTTCCGGTCGACGTCACGTTCGCCCAGTCGAAGGTCAGCGACTTCGACGCGTTGGTGCTTCCGGGTGGGGTCGCCAACCCCGATGCCCTGCGTCTTGACGACCAGGCCGTCGCCTTCGTACGCGGCTTCTTCGATGCCGGGAAGCCGGTGGCGGCGATCTGTCACGCACCCTGGATCCTGATCGAGGCCGGTGTGGTGGACGGCCGAACGTTGACCTCATGGCCGAGCTTGCGGACCGACCTCACCAACGCCGGGGCGAACTGGGTCGACGAAGAGGTCGTTCATGACCAGGGATTGGTGACGAGCCGCAACCCCGATGACCTCCCCGCGTTCTGCTCCACCCTGGTGAAGTTCTTCGCGTAGCCACTGCGTGCCCCCTGCTACTGCGCCGTGGGCGGCGCCGTGATGGGGCTGCGCCGTTGAGCAGGGCCGGGCGACTGAGCGAGAGACCGGCCGGACCGGCCTACGATGGGGGCGGCCGACGATGCGGAGCCGACCCCGGCGACAACGAGGATCGCAGCAGGGTTGGTCGCACGAGACGAGTAGGCGAGGTGGGTAGCGCTGATGGGACGGATCAGGCGGGTCGGCACGAAGGCCGTCAAGTACGGGCCGCAGGCTGCGCTGGTGTGGAAGTACGCCGCTGCACCCGTCACCGCCGCCGCTCAACGCACCTACGCCGCCCACGCCAACCGCCGGACCGCTCTCAAGCATGCCGAGACGGTCAACGAGGGCGCGATCTTGATGGTGATGGACAAGGGCACGATCCACTGGGTCGTGTTCAGCGGGGGGAAGGCGGTGACGTCCTACCCGTCCGCCACGACCTCGCTCGAGGAGCTCATCGCCGATGCCAACTTGTCGAAGAAGATGACGCCTGACCAGTACCGCGCGCGGCAGGTACGTGCGTCGAAACGACATCAGGCAGTCGACGTGGCCAAGACGCTGAGCTCACAGCTGCGTCGACGCCACAACGATTTCGACTAGCGTGGTCGCTCGGGTTTAGCTCTCGAACCCCTTCGACATTCGCAGGGAAAATTCTCGGAATCTCCTTGTGGACAACAGGTCTGAGGGTCGGTGCTGGCCAGAAAGTGTCGGTGGCGGGTTCTAGGTTTGATCTATGAGTACGACGCAGGATCCGCCGCCGACCGTGGGCATCGACGATGCCTACGGCCGGACCGTCGCGGACGTGCGGAGCCGGCTCGCTGACCTGGTCGACACCCCGACCTGGTCCCTGGACGATGCCCGGTTGGACCGGCGGATCAGTGACGCGTTGGCGGCCCGGGCCGCGATCGATGAGGTCGTGTCCCGGTTGGTCGGCGAGGCCGATGACCGCAACCTGCCCCACCGTCACGGTGCCTCCTCCACCCGGGCGCATTTGATGACGACCCATCGGATGTCGGCCGGCGAAGCCTCCCGCACGGTCCGCACGGCCCGGCAGCTGCACGGCACCTCTGCCGTGACCGAACCGACCCGGCGTGCCGTCGCCACTGGCCAGGTGTCGGCTGAACAAGGAGTGGTGGTCGCGGAAGCCATCCACCGGCTCTCGCCCAGGGTGGAGCCTGATCGGGTGGACGTCGCCCAGGCTGACCTCATCGGCCACGCCCAGACTTTGTCGTTCACCCAGCTGCAGGTCGCGGCGAACCATCTCGTGGAGGTGGTCGACCCCGACACCGCCGACCAGCTGCTGGAGAAGCAGCTTCGCGAGCAGGAACGGCAGGCGTGGGCGGCGACGGAGTTCACCGGCCAGTACGGTGCCGACGGGATCGCCCGGGGCCGCTACGCCATGCCGAACCTCACGTTCGCGATGCTCAAGAAACACCTCGACGCACTGGCCTCACCCCGACGTGCCGCCACCGGCACTAGCGACGAGGCCCCGGCGGACCCGTTGGGGGAGACGACCATCGGTGACCTGCCCTATAGCAACCGGCTCGGACAGGCGTTCTGTGAGCTGATCGAACACCTCCCCGCCGACGGACACCCCCACCACGGGGCCACCAACATCTCGCTCGTGGTCACCGTCGACGCGGAGAAGCTCCGGACCGGGGCCGGGGAAGCCACCCTCGACACCGGCGGTGCCATCTCCATCGGTGAGACCCGGCGGTTGGCGTGCAACGCCGGCCTCCTGCCCATGGTCCTGTCCGGTGACTCCCGCATCCTCGACCTCGGCACGACGAAGCGGCTGTTCGACCGTTACCAACGCATCGCGTTGACCGTCCGCGACCGAGGCTGCGTGTTCCCCGGCTGCGAACGACCCCCCGCCTGGACCGAAGCGCACCACCGGATCCCGTGGAGCCGCGGCGGACCCACCGACATCGACCAACGGATGCCTGCTGTGCAGCTTCCACCACCACCTCATCCACCAAGGCGAATGGGACCTGATCCTCGCCCCCGACGGCATCACCGACATACTGCCCCCAGCCCGCATCGACCCCCAGCGAAGACCCATCCGCCACCAACGCTTCAAACCCCGAACCGAATGATGTAGGGGATTGGACAGCTTGACGGTCTGGCCGGTCTTGGATGGCGTGAAGATCTCGCGTGGAGCACAGACCGCGTCGTCCTGCCCGAGCAGCTGACGGGGGTTCTCAGCACGGATTCAGGGGAGCTGCTCCGGACAGAGATCTCGGTCCAGCTCATGGCATCGCGGCACCGTGCTCGGATCGGGACAACCCCGTTCGCGCTTCCCTAGCCAGTTGTCGGCGCCTGCCTGCATCGATCGTGCGTCGATCGCGGCTGGATCGATCCGTCAACGTGGGATGGCACCCGCTCACTCAACACTGCCGACCGGTGCAGCATCGTCGAGGCATTGGTGTCGAACTCCGACGAGGTCAAGCAGCCATCACGACGACAGCTCGTCAATCCGTCGGGCACCCGGCCATGTGGGCCCGCTGGCTGCCCGGTGCAACCCGGGACTCCAGCGAGGACCAGGCCCCGGGGCTAGAGGCTCCATGTGACGGCCGTATCCGGCTCGTACCGGCAGGCCGTGCCCGTCGACACCGTTTCGCGCAGGTGAGCGGCGAGCTCCGGATGCCTTTGGTCAAGCCTACGGAGGGAGTCCTTGATGCGCGCCGTGACGGTCTTGCGCGCCCTCTCGGTGGTGTCCCCGAGGCGTCGGGATCGCCCGGCGAGGCCGGAGGCTTCTGCCAACGCGCCGATCAGCGCCTCTCGCTCGTTGTCGAGGACGGCCGCCGCGCGATCCTGGCCTGTGTCCAGCGCGGCCGCGATCTGCTCGTCCAGCTCGGCCAGTCGACGTCGGTACGACTGCTTCGCGCGATCGTCCAGCATCGGATCCGCGCCCAGCCGGCCCGCAGCCCGAGCGAGCGTCGCGTCTGTCGGATTGAGCAACGTCATCGCTGGCACCTCGGTACGTGGCCGGCTGAGCAGCACGTGCAGGTCACGCAGCCCCTTGGCGTCCGGGACTGTGGTCGTCCTGCCTGAGAAGCGCAACGTCCAGACCAGTCCGTCAAACCGGAAAACGTTGCCTGTCGACACGGACTCGCTGCGCCGGGCCAACTCGCCGACGAGTCGTTCGATCCGTGCGTGCGCGGGTCTCATGCCGAGGCTGCTGGCCTTACTCGACAACTGCGCCAGCCGGTCTGCCACGGCGGGATCCCGGTCGTCGGCGCGCGAAATCATGGCCTCCGCCGCCCCCAGGCGCGCCAGCAAGGACCACGGTTCGGCACCGAGTTCGTCCGCCGCGGCCGCCGCCTTGTCGAATCCCGCGATCGCCTCGTTCCAGTCATGGACTGCGGCGTCCACAAGGGCGGCCCAGTAACGCACCGGTCCGGCGATGACGACACCCCCGGCAAGCACCGCCCAGCTGTCCAGGTACGGGTCGAGGCTGGCTCGGGTTCGTCGACACAGCGCTAGGTCACCCGAGGCGGCGGACAGCTCGGCCATGAAGGTGAGCCAGACGAGCCCACCCCACCGCGGCCAACGATGACCCAGCTTCTCAACATCGTCGAGGCGGCTGAGTGCCTGCACCGTCTCGCCCCGGTCCAACGCCAGCGTGGCGTCGATCACGAGCGCATGCTGGTCACCCATGCTCCGCAGCAATGACGTGAGGTCATCGATCTCGGCGAGGTCGCCCTGCAGCCGCGCGAGCTGCCAGACCTGGTCGGACCAGACTGACGACCGGTCGACCTCACCCAGTTGTTCGCCGAGCGTCAGGGCGGCATCGATCACATGGCGTGCCGCATCGAACTGGCCGCGGAGCGTCGCCATCGTGCCCCGGCGGGAGAGCGACAAGTAGGTGAACCTCGGAAGCTGAGAACGCTCGGCCAGCGCGGCGAACACCTCCAGCTCGTCGAGGCCTCGCGGGTCACCTTGCTCCAGAAGCGCGACGAAGCGCAGCAGTGATCCCTGCAGCTCGAGCTCACGATCGGGTACCCGACGCGCAACGGAGATCAGCTCGTCGGCCAGGGCTAGCCGCGGCCCGGCAGTGCCTGGTGCCCAGATCGCGTCGTGCCGTGCGAGCAGGCAGGAAGCCAGTGTCATGTCATCGCCGCTGGTGCGGGCGAGGTCAACGGCCGCGGCGCTGAGCCGCTCGGCGTGGGCGCGATCGTCTCCGATGTGGTGGGCACGAGCCCGGCTGGCCGCCGCCAGGGTCTGAGCGGCGAGCGGTGAGCCGGCCAGGGCGGGGTCGCGCGCGAGCCGGCCGCTCGCTTCGTCGATCAGCTCAACGGCGGCGTCACTGTCCATCCCGTGTCCGAGCTCCAGCAGCCCCAGTGCCGCACGCGCGAAGATCTCGGCATCGTCGCGAGCGCGCGCATCTGACACAAGTCGGTCGTACGTCGTTCTTGCCGCTACGAGCTGCCCGGCCCGCCGCTGCTCGGCGCCCAATGCCAACGCGATCTCGGTGCCAGCGCCGGGAGCAGCCGCTGGATCGGCGTCGATCAGCTCCCAGGCCCGGCCGTAGTGAAGGGCCGCCTCAGCGGCCGCCATCCGGCTGGTCGCCAAGCGCGCGGCCAGCAGGATGGGAGCGAGCGCCTCCTGCGCTGACAGGTCGGGACCCGCCAGGTAGGCGTGGTCGGCAACTTGAGCCGGCAGTACGCGCGCGGCCAGCGTCTCGTGTCCGGCAACGGCGCGCACGATCGCGGCGTGGACACGACGGCGCTCGGCAGGCCCGGAGGCGTCACAGAGCGTTTCACGCACGAGGTCGTGGATGAACCGGAAGCGCTGAGCAGGCAGCCGCGCCACCAATCCCGCGTCGACACTGTGCCGGAGGAGTTCTCGTACGACGGCCGGCGTCTCCCGTTGGGCGGCGGCCAGGACGTGCCCGTCGAACTCGGTGCCGAACAAGGCGGCCACTGCAAGCAGCTGGGCCGCCGTTGCCGGGAGGTGAGCGAGTCTCCGCCCAACAACCTCCGACACGCCGGGAGGCACGGCCGAGAAGGGGCCCCCGGTGCGCCACAGCTGGGCCGTCTGCTCGATGAAGAACGGGTTTCCACCGGTCCGGACTGCCATCGTCGCGGTGACGTCGGGCCCCGCGGACTGACCGGCCATGCGGTCGAACAGTTTGCCGATGGACGCAGGGTCGAGACCGGACAAGGGCACCGTGGTTGCCCGTGCCCGAAGGCCGGCAAGAGGGTCGGGTGATCCTGTCCGCTGGGGCAGGCGGCACGTCGCGAGGACGGCGACCGGCTCGAGAGCGGTGTGCTGCACGAGGAACTCCAGCAGCGCGAGCGAGGCGTTGTCGGCCCACTGCAGGTCGTCGAGGGCGATGACGACGGGTCGGACGACCGCCGCGCGCATCAGCAAAATGGCGACCGCATCAGAGAGGCGGAAGGCCTCGTCGACAGATCTGTCGTGGTTCGACTCCTCCGACGGTTCGCCGAGCAGTCTGTCGATGACCCGACCCGAGGCAGTCCGAACCGCGGTCCACTCCTCGTCTCCGAGCGCCCGTTCCACCGCGCGGACCACCTGCACCCAAGGCCAGTAACCCGGTGCGCCCGTACCGTCCCAACATGCCGCTGGAGCGACCAGGGCACCGAGTCGGCGCGCGTGGTCGGCCGCCGCCGCGACCAGCGCGGTCTTGCCGATACCGGGCTCACCGGTGACCAGCACCAGCCCTCCGGATCCCGCGCAGGCTCGTGCAACGGCGGCCGTGAGGATGGCCAGCTCGTGGTCTCGTCCGACCAGGGCTTGCGTCGCCATACCGCTCATGGTGGTCCGATCTGCGTCGCCCCGCTAGATCCGATCTCGCGGTTCCTGGCGCAGTTCTCGCGCCTTGATGACAAACGTCCTGCCAGAGGAGGAAGTCATGACCACGATCGACCATGAGCAGCGAGAGACCGCGTCGGCGTACGCGGCGACGGCCATCGACGAGGCGACGCTGAATGCCTTCGCCGAGCACGTCGGCCAGCACGCCACCGCCGCGGTGAACGCAGCCCTGGTGGCCCTCGGCGACCAGCTCGGCCTGTGGCGCGCGCTTGCGCAGGCCGGCCCGGTCACGGCACGGGAGCTTGCCCAGCGGACCGGCCTGTCAGAACGGCTGCTGCGCGAGTGGTTGTCCAGCCAGGCGGCCAACGGCTTCATCGAGTTCCAGTCCGACCGGGACGCATTCTGGCTGACGCCGGAGGGAGCGTTGGTGCTTGCCGACGAGAGCACTGCGGTCAGCATGGTGGCAGTCTTCGCCGGGCTGCCCGGGATCGTGGAGCTCCTGCCCGCTCTTAAAGCAAGCTTCCGCACCGGCGAGGGCATCGGTTGGCACGAACACGACGAGTCCTTCTTCGTCGGACAGGAGAAGTTCAGCCGCCCGCTGCAACGGGAGTTCCTTGTCGATGCGTGGCTGAGTGCGGTCCCGGGCCTCACTGAGACGTTCAGCCGAGGCGCCAAGGTCGCAGATGTCGGCTGTGGCTACGGCACTTCAACGATCCTCCTGGGCGAGCGATATCCGACAGCACAGCTCATCGGCTTCGACTTCCACGACCACTCCGTCGCCCAAGCGCGCTCGGCGGCCCGTGAGCACGGAGTCGCTGATCACGTCAGCTTCGAAGTCGCCGACGCACGTGCCCTTCCCGGAGCCGACTACGACGTCATCCTTGTCGTCGACGCCCTCCACGACATGGGTGACCCGGTCGCTGCCGCACGGCACCTGCGCTCGGTCCTCGCGCCGGACGGAGTCCTGGTCACTCTGGACCCGGCGGGCGCCGACACCTTGGCCGACAACCTGGCACAACACCCCATGGCTGGACTCATGTACGCCGTGTCGACTTTCTTGTGTACGCCGACCGCCATGGCCCAGCACGGACCGCATGCCCTGGGTGCGCTGGCCGGTGAGGCGGCGATTCGACAGGTCCTGACCGACGCCGGGTTCACCGACGTCCAACGCGTCGGACCCGACCTGCCTTTCAACATGGTCATGGTCGCCCGTCCCTGATCTGCCCGACGAGGTCATGGATACGACCTGACCCACCAGCAAAGGGAGGCTTGAGATGTTTCTCGGTTCCTACACTTTCGACGGTGACCCGAACACCCTGGTCGCCGGTTACGAGCGGCTCAACACGACCTTTCCGACCGGGCAGCACGACGTGCGCATCTGCGTCATACGCGACGGCGGGATCACCGTCTACGACACGTGCCCGAGCCGCCAGGTCTTCGCGGATTTCAGCACCGGAGCGGACTTTTCGACCGTGCTGGAATCGGTCGGCCTCCCACAACCGCGGGTGGAGCCCATCGGCGACATTCACGCTGCGTTGGTCGGGCGTGTGTCGTGAGCACTCTCACCGAAGAGCTGGCTTTCCTCGACGCGACCGCCCAGGCAGACCTCGTCCGCGCGGGTCAGGTGACGGCGGTGCAGCTGGTCGAGGCGGCGATCGAACGCATCGAGGCCACGAACCCGCGGCTCAACGCCGTCGTCACCACGATGTACGACGAAGCGCTCGAGCACGCGCGTTCGGCTCCGGGCGGGACCTTCCGCGGGGTGCCCTACCTGGTCAAGGACCTCGCACTCGAGGTGGCCGGTGTTCCCTTCCACGAGGGATCTCGGTTCCTCGCGGGGTACGTCTCCACGTTCGACTCCGAGCTCGTGCGGCGGCTGCGCGCTGCTGGCCTCGTCATCCTCGGCAAGACGAACACGCCGGAGTTCGGGATGGCTCCCGCGTGCGAGCCGGCCCTGTTCGGTCCGACCAGCAACCCGTGGGACCCCAGGAGGTCGACGTCGGGATCAAGCGGTGGATCCGCGGCCGCAGTGGCGGCCGGGCTCGTGCCGATGGCACATGGGAACGACCTCGGCGGCTCGATTCGCTACCCCGCCTCGGCGTGTGGTCTGTTCGGGCTCAAGCCCACGCGGGCTCGCAACCCACTCGGGCCGGAGTACGGCGACGTCGTCAGCGGTTGGGCGGTCGAGCACGCCCTGACACGGTCGGTCCGGGACAGTGCCGCGCTCCTGGACGCGACGGCCGGCCCCGCAACCGGTGACCCGTATGCCGCTCCGCCGCCGACCGGACCGTTTGCTGCTGAGGTGCACCGTGAACCCGGCCGGCTGCGGATCGCATACTCAGCCGTGACCGCGGCCGGCGCGCCCGGCCATCCGGACTGCGTGCATGCGTTGGAGGAGGCTGTCGCGCTCTGCGCATCGCTCGGTCATGACGTGGTCGAGGCTCCACTGCCGGGTCTGACATCGGAGATCGGTGCCGCGATCGGGACCGTGTTCGACTCGGCGGTCTCGTGGATCCTGCGCTACTGGATCCGCCGCATCGGGCGCAACCCGCGCGATGCCGAGATCGAGCCGCTCACCCGCGCGTACTGGGAAAGGGGCGAACACATCACGGCGGGGGAGTACCTCACCGCCATCGAGGACCTGCAGAGGTTCTCGCGGGTGATTGCTGGTTTCCTGACCGGGTTCGACTGCTTCATGACGCCGACCATGTCCACTCCACCGCCGCCGCTGGGTCACATCACCTCGACAGCTGACGACCCGTTCCGGGCGCTCCGTCACGGCGGACCCACCGTTGAGTACGCCGGTGTCGTCGCCAACATCACCGGTGGTCCGGCCATGTCGGTCCCGTTGTCCTGGAATGACGACGGCCTGCCGATCGGGATCCACGTGCTGGGTCGGTTCGGGGACGAGGCAACGCTGCTGCGGCTCGCAGGACAGCTCGAGCGGGCGCAGCCGTGGGCACACCGGACCCCGCTCGTGCACGCGCGGGGCTTGCGGAGTCCGGTGGGCCGGGGCTGACTCAGAAGACCCGCACGGCCACCTCGGCCGGTGCTCCGAGCAGAGCGTCGATCTCGTCGTCCAGCTTCACCAGGGTCAGCGAGGCGCCCGCCATGTCGAGTGAGGTGCAGTACTCGTTGACGTAGCTTCGGGTGACCGTGATACCGCGTTCGGCCAGCTGCTGGTGCGCCCGGCGATACAGGATGTACAGCTCGCTGATGGGTGTCCCGCCGAGTCCGTTGATCATCAAGGCGACATTGTCGCCGGAGCTGTACGGCAGGTCGGTCACCACCGCGTCGAGGAGCTCGTCGGCGATCGCGTCTGCATCGGTGAGGGCTTTGCGCTCACGTCCAGGCTCTCCGTGGATGCCGACGCCCATCTCGATCTCTTCAGCGCCAAGGTCGAACAACGGGGAGCCCTTGGCAGGTGGTGTACAGGCGGTGAGGGCCACACCCATCGTCCGGGTCACGTCGTTGACCTTCTTGCCGATGCGGATGATCTCATCGAGCTCAGCGCCCTGCTCGGACGCGGCGCCAACGGCCTTGATGACGAAGAAGTTCCCCGCCACGCCGCGCCGGCCGACGGTATAGGTGGAGTCCTTCACGGCGACGTCGTCGTTGATCGTCAGGATCTCGACCTTGATGCCTTCGGACTCGGCGAGCTCTTTGCCCATGTCGAAGGCCATCCGGTCGCCGGTGTAGTTGTTGACCAGCAGCAGCACGCCCTTGGGCGACGCCAGCTTCTTCGTCGTCTCGTAGACGTAGTCCATGGGCGGCGCGGCGAAGACATCACCGGGACAGGCCGCGTCGAGCATGCCCTTCCCGACGACCATCACGTGGGCCGGCTCGTGCCCGGATCCAGACCCCTGGACGATCGAGACCTTGTCGTCCCTGGGGGCGTCAGAGCGCATGATCAGGTTGTACTCCGGCACGTAGGTCAGAGTGTCCGGATTGGCCAGCGCGATGCCCTCGAGCATCTCGGGAACGAACTGTTTCGGATCGTTGACGAACTTCTTCATGACTCTCCCTGTGAGTTCCATACGGCGCTGACGCGCTCGACGATCACGGCCACGCCCATCGCACCGGCGTCGACCGAGCCCTTGCTGCGCTCGCCCGTGTAGGACGCGCGCCCTCTCTTGGCGACCATGTCGATGGTCGCCTCTGCTGCTTCCCGAGCTGTGGTGGCTGCCGCCGCGAAGGTCTTCCCGCTGTCCGATCCGGATTTGACCTCCTGCTCGATCCGATCGGTCATCGGAACGAGCGCGTCAAGCAGCGTCTTGTCGCCGACATCGGACTGACCACGTGCCTTGATGCCGTCGATCGCCGCACGCAGCATCGCCACCACCTGTGCGCCGTCCAGCGATCCTGAATCACCAGCGGTGATCCCGGCCTTCATGAACGCCGTGCCCCAGATCGGTCCGGACGTGCCGCCGATCCGCGAGGTGATGATCATCCCGACCTTCTTCAGGAATGTGCCGACGTCGCTGCGGTCGAGGTTGTCCCAGTCGTCGAGCAGCTTCTCGAAGCCGCGGGCCAGCGAGTATCCGAAGTCGCCGTCGCCCACGACGGAGTCCAGCTCACCGAAGTACTTCTCGTTGTCGATGGCCGTCTCGGCGATCGCCTTGACGACCAGGTCCACCTGCTCTTGTGCACCACTGCTCACTCTGCACCTCCGTGTCGGCTTGGGGTCAGGGGATCTGACGCGTGTTGGGACGGTCCTGGGCTGCGTCGGTGCCCATGCACGCGCGCAGGTCCGCGAGGGTGATGTGGTCACCCGGCTGTGCCCGGCTCCGGTTCGCCAGCACCTCGATGGGTGGGCGGCCGGGGTCACCGAGCTCCGAAACCACGAGGGCCGCTTCGTCGAAGGGCTCGTCGCGGGTGTAGCCGTTCACGGTGATGAGGCAAGGCAGTCCGGCGCCTGTTGCCGCAAGCAGGCCGTTGCGGGAGTCCTCGACAACGAGCGTGTCCGCCGGGTCGAGGTCGAGCTGGTCGAGCGTGAGCAGGTAGATGGCCGGGTCCGGCTTCTTGGCCGGTACGGCGTCGCCAGCGAAGATCGGCACCTCAGCGGCAGTTTCCGCCCCCACGGCGTGCTCGAGGACAGCCCGCACCGACTCCACCGCCGACGTCGAGGCGACGGCCACTGTCCAGCCGGCCCGCAGCGCTTCGGGAATGATCCGAGCGATCCCGGGTCGCGCTGGGATCTGACCGTCCGTCACCAGCTTCTTGAACCAGGCCGACTTGGTCCGGTGCCAGTCGGCAAGGAGCTGCTGCCGCTCGATCTCACTGTCGGGGATCCCGGCCGCGCGCACGAAGCCGGGTTCTGCGAACAAGCTGGCCATGCGCTCCTTGCCACCGCCGATCTTCAGGCGAACGGCGTACTCGTCCTCGTCCCAGCGGGCCGGTAGGCCGTACTCCTCGAACGTCGCGTTGAAGGCGGGCAGGTGGCCGTATCGTTCGGTGTCGGCAAGGACGCCGTCGCAGTCGAAGATCAGTGCTGTCACCACGCGCGTCCTGAGCTCCCGAAGAGTCGCATGTGTTCCTGGGCCATCTCCTTGACGGCAGCCCGCTGATGGTTGAACAACGACGGCGGATCCCACTTGCGCTGCTCCTCGGCGCCGCGTAGGAACTCGAGGCTCGATTGCATATAGGTCTCTTTGAGGGCCGTGGAGATGTTGACCTTGGCGCAACCGCGGCCGACGAGGTCGACGAACTGCTCGCTCGACAGACCGGTGCCCCCGTGGAGGGCCATCGGTACACCGGTCGCCTCGACCAGGTCCGATACTCGCTGGTGGTCCAGGACGGGAGCGGTGGTGTACTGGCCATGAGCATTGCCGATGGCCGGGGCGAAGCAGTCGACCTGCGTGCGCTTGATGAAGTCGATCGCCACTTCGAGGCTCTGCTGGACGGACGCGGCATCCGAGCCGACGCCGTCCTCGACCCCCTGGATCCCCTCGATCTCGCCCTCGACGTGCCCCCCGTGACGGCGCGCCTCGGCAACGACCTCCGTCGTCTGCCGGAGGTTTTCCGCGACGTCGAGCTCGTGCGCGTCGAACAACACGGAGTTCCAGCCCCCCTCGAGGCAGTCGGTGATGACCGAACGCTCGGGGCAATGGTCGAGATGCAGGGCAACCGGGACCGAGACGTCGCGGACCAGGGACTCAAAGATCCCGAACAGCTGGTCCCGTCCGTACATGCGAACTGTCTTGACCGAGGTTTGCAGAATCACGGGTGCCTGCTCGTCGACTGCTGCGGCGAGGACCGCCTCGATGCTG
Source organism: uncultured Actinomycetota bacterium (assembly GCA_963815445.1). Taxonomy (GTDB): domain Bacteria; phylum Actinomycetota; class Actinomycetes; order Propionibacteriales; family Nocardioidaceae; genus JANLYC01. The sequence goes on along the minus strand of CAWFGV010000011.1, from coordinate 1,104,332 downwards.
AGATCGTTGATGATGTTGAAGGCCGCGACCCCGTAGCGCGCGTCCAACGCACGGTCCAGCATCTCTTTGGTCGACACGACGGGCAAGGTTCCTCCTGGCATGAGCGACGCTCGAGGGCCAGCCTGGCCCCGACGTTGTCGAGCGTACCCCCTGCTGTCGTAGGCGGCAGGCCCCGAACTTGTTCGCGTTCCCGCAGTCCCGGTTGACCCTGCGCAGGCGTCCGGCCGTCGGAAGGTCGTCAGGGCGTAGCCGACGCGTCTGGCAGGATCAGGGCGTGAGTGATGCCCGCACCTTTGACGGCGCGCTCGCCTTTCCCGAGACCGTTCCCGACCCGGATGGCGAATCCTGCTCGCATCCGCTGCTCGCCCTGTTCGCGCTCGCGATCGGCGGCTTCGCCATCGGGACCACCGAGTTCGTCTCGATGGGCTTGCTGCCCAACATCGCCAGAGGCGTCGACGTCTCCATCCCGGCGGCCGGTCACGCTGTTTCGACCTACGCCCTCGGCGTCGTCGTGGGAGCGCCCCTGCTGGCGATCCTCGGGGCAAGATGTCGCGATACCGGCTGCTGCTGTGGCTGATGGCCGCCTTCGCCGTCGGGAACCTCGCCTCGGCGGTGGCGCCGGACCTACCACACCCTGCTCGTCGCTCGGTTCGCCGCCGGCCTTCCGCACGGAGCCTTCTTCGGCATCGGAGCCGTCGTCGGAGCGTCCTTGGTGGCACCGCACCGTCGGGCGTGGGCGGTGTCGATGATGCTGACCGGCCTCACCGTGGCCAACATCGTGGGCGTCCCGCTCGGCACCCTGTTCGGCCAGAACGTGGGGTGGCGCTGGCCGTACGTCGCGGTGGCGCTGATCGGCGTCGTGACGTTCGTGGCCACGGTCGCGTGGATTCCTCGCGACCGCCCCACGCACCACGCCACGATCGCCCGCGAGCTCTCGGCGCTGACCAAGCTCCAGGTCTGGCTGACACTCCTGATCGGAGCCGTCGGCTTCGGTGGCATGTTCGCGGCGTACACCTACATCACACCGACCCTGACCACCCTCGGTGGCTTCAGTGAACGGGCCGTCACCCCGATGCTGGCCGTCTACGGCGTGGGAATGACCATCGGCATGATGCTGGGCGGCCGGCTCGCGGACCGGTCGCTTCGATGGACGCTGGTGGGCGGCCTGGTGTACGCCATGGTGATCCTCGGTGCCTTCGGCTGGCTGGTGGCCAACCAGGTCACCGCCGTCGTAGGGGTGCTGCTGCTCGGGACCGTCGGATCGTTGATCGTGCCTGCGCTGCAGACCCGTCTGATGGATGTGGCCCACGAAGGGCAGGCACTGGCCGGCGCGCTCAACCACTCGACCCTCAACCTGGCCAACGCCGCCGGTGCCTGGCTCGGTGGACTCGTGCTGGCCGCCGGCTACGGCTACGAGTGGCCGGCGCGGGTGGGCGTCGTGCTCGCGCTCGCAGGACTGGGCGCCTGCGCAGTGGCGTTCGGACTCGAGGATCGCAGCCGCCTCCACGCCAACAAGATCTGCGTTGACTCCGGATCGCTGGTGCCGGCGTCTGGCGCGAGTTCGCGTACCGCCGTCAAGACGTCCGCGTGACCGAACGGGAGAGGTTGGGGCCGCCGGTTGCCAGTGGTTTCGTCGGCGCGTGAGAACCCCGGTCGGCAGGTCCTGAACGACAATGTCGCGACTCACAGCGGGAGTCTCGCATCGGGCTGGCTCATCAGCTGTCGCAACGGACTTCGCCGCGCCGATCCGGTCCCCGACTCCGACCGGAACCGCGGACCATCGGCGGGTCGAGAGCCCGTTGATCTCGACAGGCTCGATCAGCGGAAATTTCTCGGATTTCCCTTGTGAACAAGGCGTTTCTGGGGCCAGGCCGCTGCCCCCAAAGTGTCGGTGGGCTGTTCTAGGTTTGTCCTATGAGTACGACGCAGGAGCCGCCGCCGACCGTGGGCATCGACGATGCCTTCGGTCGTGGTTTCGCGGGCGTGCGTCGAGACCTCGCCGACCTGGCCGACACTCCCACCTGGTCCTTGGACGACACGCGGCTGGACTGCCGGCTCGGTGAGGCGTTGGCTGCCAAAGCGGCCATTGATGAGGTCGTGGCCAGGCTGGTCGCCGAGGCCGACGACCGCAACCTGCCCCACCGCTACGGTGCGTCCTCCACCCGTGCGCATCTGATGACGGCCCACCGGATGTCGGCCGGGGAAGCCTCCCGCACGTCAGGACCGCCAAGCAGCTGCACGGCACCGGTGTCACCGAGCCAACGCGCCGTGCCGTCGCCGCCGGGGCGGTATCGGCCGAACAAGGGGTGGTGGTCGCGGCCGCGATCAACCGGCTCGCACCGACCGTTGAACCGGACCGAGTCGAGGTAGCGCAGCACGATCTGCTGGCGCATGCCATGACGTTGTCGTTCAGCCAGCTGCAGTCGCGGCGAACCATCTGGTCGAAGTCGTCGACCCCGACACCGTCGACCAGACGTTGGAGCAGCAGCTCGCCGCCCAGGAACGGAAGGCACTGGCCTCGACGTGGTTCACCGGCCAGTACGGTGCCGACGGGATCGCCCGCGGCCGGTTCGCGCTACCGAACCTGGTCTTCGGCATGCTCACCAAACACCTCGAAGCCCACACCTCACCCCGACGGGTTGCCACCGGCACCGATGACGCACCAGCGGACCAACTGGCTGAGACGACCGTCGAGGACCTGCCGTATGGCAACCGGCTCGGTCGGGCGCTGTGTGAGCTGATCGAACACCTCCCCACGGACGGACATCCCCAGCACGGGGTCACGAACGCGACCATCGTGGTCACCGTCGACGAAACCAGACTCCGCGCCGGGGCCGGGGAAGCGCTCTTGGACACCGGCGGCAGCCTCTCGGTCGGGGAGACTCGACGGCTGGCCTGCAACGCCGGCCTCCTCCCCATCGTCTTGTCGGGTGAGTCGAAGATCCTCGACCTCGGCACCAGCCGCCGCCTGTTCGACCGGCACCAGCGGCTGGCGCTGGCCACCCGAGACCAGGGCTGCGTCTTCCCCGGCTGCGAACGATCACCCGCCTGGACCGAAGCACACCACCGCACCCCCTGGTCCCACGACGGCCCGACCGACATCGACAACGGCTGCCTCCTCTGCAACTTCCACCATCACCTCATCCACCAAGGCGAATGGGACCTCGCCCTCGCCCCCGACGGCATCACCGACGTCATCCCACCGGTCAGGATCGACCCGCAACGAAGACCCATCCGCCACCAACGCTTCAAACCCCGACCCGGATAACCCATGTGGCTTCGCCTGGGCGCGACTCACGCTTCAGACAATGAGCCTGCAGCGCAGCGCGCTCTGACTAGATGTGTCCCGATTGAGAAACGAAGTGCACTCATCTACCGATGAGCATGCGGGTTGATGTGGATGTCAGCGCCGAGTGATATACAACCGCGCTCGTGCGTAATCGAACGCTGCGATCTCTACGAAAACCGACGTACTGGCTTCGTACCAAGCGTCCGCACTCTCCGGCTTGGGTGGTCCGCAGGTGACTTCGTCGTGTCGGAGTGGGCGGAACGCATACGGGTCGGCGTCGCTGCCGATCACCTCCAGCGCGTTCTTAATGAGATCAACGTCTTGAATCCGGAACCAGTGCCGAATGCGTGCCAGCCCGCGAAACCTTCGCCGATTGGCCAGACCGCACGGGCGACGGTGCAGATCGCCAACACCCTCGCCGCGTGGAGAAGCGTGACGTAGTACGTCGGTCCACTCGCCCAGCCGACTTCTCCAACGCGGTCGGGTGTCGAAGACGCGGCCAAAACCGCGACGTACTCGTCGGTCCGGCGAGTCGCTGGTCCCTCGCCGCGCCTCCCGCGACCCGCACGCTCCTGGTAGGTGGCGAGTAGGTCGGCCCGTGCGCAGTCCCAGAGCGGCACCTCCTCCGGCACCTCGGCATTGAGGCTTTCCAGCGCCTCAAGGGCAAGAGGATCAGTGCTGTCGCGCACGGCAACTGCGAGCGCCTGTCGGCGGACGGAAACAGGCTGCTCGATCACGCCTCCAGTATCGGGTACGCAACATCCCGACATACCGCAGGTAGCGAGCGGCTCGTGCCAGGTGTCGAGGCCACGCACAGGGACACACGACATGAGAACTACTCCGCGTCAGCCGGCCCGAGCTCGAGCCGCCGAGCCAACAGCTCCAGCCTGACGACGGTCCCGTGCAACGAGCCCTGGTCGGCCTCGATGAGCACGTCGTCCGAGGCGACCACGCCGCCGGAGAGGATGCCGCTCACCCTCGGCGCGACCCGGCTCCGATGAGACGGGACAGCAGCGTGGCCAGATGCATCGGCGTGCGGCTGCCGAGGTCGTGGCCACCGAGCTCGTTGATCTGCGTCCGGCAGGAGAACCCGTCGGCGAGCACCGCACCGACAGGGTCAGCAACGAGGTAGGGGCGGAAGGACTGGTCCGCGCACGCGCGCGAAACTTCTTCGTGCCCCGCCTCGAAGCCGAAGTTGCCCGCCAGGCCGCAGCAACCCTCGTCGACGCTGCGCACCTCGACGCCGAGCCGCTCGAGCAATGCACGGTCAGGCTCGGTGCCGACGGTGGCCCGTTGGTGGCAATGGAACTGAGCGACCACGGACGGGGCGGGCTCGCCGTCGTCGGGGCTCGGCCCGGGCAGCTCGCGGTCGACGAGGACCTCGGCCAGGCCGACCACCCGTCGCGCCACCCGAGCTGCGGCGTCGGTCGTCAGCAGGGCAACCGACTCCTCACGCAGGGCGGATGCGCAGCTCGGTTCGAGCACGACGATCGGTCGACTGTCGTCGACCCCGTCGACCCCGTCGAGCTCGGCCACCGTACGGGCCAGCACCCGCTTGGCCCGATCCAGCTGGCCGGTCGAGATCCAGGTGAGCCCACAGCACTGGCCGGCACCAGCCGTCTCGACGTCCAGGCCGGCTGCGGTGAGCACCGTGACCGCGTCGGCCACGATCGCCGGATCGAAGCTGGCCGTGAACGTGTCGACCCAGAGCACCACGCCGGACGGGCAGGTCGGGCTGGACGGGCGGAGGTCATGGCCGCGTCGCAGCCGCGCCCGTCGTAGCGGCGGATCGGCGAGCAGCGGAAACGCTCGGTCGGGGTCCAGGCCTCCGGCGCGGCTGAGCCAGCCGCGCATACGAGGAGCCGAGAGCAGCCGGTTGGCCAGGCGCGGCATCCGGCGCGCGAGAGCCAGCCAGACCGGCAGCCAGCCGAGGGCGTAGTGCGCACGTGGCCGGCGGTGGCCACGATAACGCTGGTAGAGGTACTCCGCCTTGTAGGTGGCCATGTCGACCGACACCGGGCACTCGCTGCTGCAGGCTTTGCACATCAGGCACAGGTCGAGCGCGTCGGAGACGGCCTCGTGACTCCACCGGTCGTGGTCGAGACGGCCTTCGACGAGGTCGGAGAGGATGCGGGCGCGACCGCGGGTGCTGTGCCGGTCATCGCCGGTGGCGTTGTACGACGGGCACATGCCACCGACCGGCGACCGACAGGCCCCAACCCCGACGCAGCGACGCAACGCCTTCCCGAGGTCTCCGTCGTCCTCGTCCAACGCAAACGCCAGCGGCAATACCTGTCGGCGGCCGCTGGCCAGGCGCAGGTCCGCGTCGACCGGCGCCGGGTTGACGATGATGCCCGGGTTGAGCAGCCCGGTCGGGTCGAAGGCGTGCGCGAACGCGCCGAACGCGCCGATCAGGTCGGTGTCGTACATCCGCGACAGCAGCGCTGAGCGGGCGCGACCGTCGCCGTGCTCGCCGGTGAGGGATCCGCCGTGCTGGACCACGAGGTCAGCGGCAGCGCCCTGAAACTGCGCATAGGCCTCACGACCCTGAGCCGTGAGCAGGTCATGGTCGATGCGGATGTGGACACACCCCTCGCCGAAGTGCCCGTACAGCACCCCGTCTCGCCCACGATCGGCAAGCAACGCGCGGAAGTCGGTGAGGTAGGACGCCAGCGAGTCGACAGGGACCGCCGCGTCCTCCCAGCCTGGCCAGCTCTCGCGACCGTCGGGCAGGCGCGTCGAGAGCCCGGCGCCCTTCTCACGGATCTGCCAGATCGCCCGGGCGACCTCGGCGTCTCGAACCTCGTGCACGTCGACGGCACCGCCGTCAGCGGCTGTCCGACGTACGCCGGTGGCCGCATCGGCCACATGGTCAGCGGCACCACCGACGTCGACGAGCAGCCACGCCTGGCCCGCCGGCATCGGGGGCGTCCGTGCCGGTCCGCGGCTCCGCTCGAACGCGCGAACCATCGCGATGTCCATGCCCTCGATCGTGAGCACACCGGGCAGGACGAGCCGGGCGGCGAGGGACGCGGCGTGCACGATGTCGGTGCACCCGATGACGAGCAGTCGCGTGTGCTCGGGCAGTCGGACCAGACTGAGCGTCGCGGACGTGATGACCGCACACGTACCCTCGCTGCCGACCAACGCCCTGGCCACGTCGAAGCCGTGCTCGGGCAGCAGATGATGCAGGCCGTAGCCGGAGATCTGCCGGCCGAAGCGCCCCAGTCCGGTGCGGATGGCTGCCAGGGACCCGTCACGCAGGTCCGTGAGCTGTCGGGACAGCGCTTCGGGTAGTGCCGGCACAGCACCGTGCACCTCGCGGCGCTCGCCGACGCCGGCGCGACCACCGTCCGCGAGGACGACCTCGAGCCCGCGCGTGTTGTCCGACGTGGTGCCCCAGGCGACCGAGTGCGAGCCGCAGGCGTTGGTGCCGAGCATGCCGCCGACGGTGCAGCGGTCGTGCGTCGAGGGGTCCGGCCCGAACCGCAGGCCATGTGGCGCGAGGCGTCGCTGCAGCGCGTCGAGGACGACGCCCGGCTCGACCACCGCCACCTGTTCGTGCGGATCGACCGACAACACCCGGCGCAGGTGTCGTTCGAAGTCCAGCACGACACCGCGTCCGATCGCGTTTCCGGCGATGTTCGTACCGGCCCCGCGCGCGGTCACCGGCACACCTTCGCGACGGCACGTGTCGACCACGGAGACGACATCGTCGACGTGGCGGGGAAAGACGACGCATGCGGGGACCACTCTGTGGTTGGACGCGTCGGCGGCGTACGCCGAGCGCGTCCCGGCGTCGGTCGAGACTTCACCGCTCAGCCGGGCGCTGAGCATCGCGGCGAAAGCCAGGTCCGGCGGCGCCATCCGGGCCTCGTCGGTGGTGGTCACGAGGCCCACCGTAGCCAGCGATCGGGTGACCGCAGCCGCGCCGTGCACCAGTTCCAGAGGGTGAGCGACCACAATGGCGCGGCTCGCCTCTGTGACAATGTGTGGGTGCATTCCGCCCTGTGGGTCGTCGTCCTGGTGGCGACAGTCACCGTGGTCACCGGACTCTCGCGCCGCTCGCCGGTTCCGGCACCGTTGTTGTTGACGATCGTCGGGCTCGGCGCGTCGTACATCCCGAGCATCCCCGAGGTCGAGCTGACCCCCGACCTGGTGCTGATCGGTTTCTTGCCGCCGCTGCTGTATGCCGCGGCGTTGGAGACGTCGTTGGTCGACTTCCGGGCGAACCGGCGGCCGATCGCGTTGTTGTCCGTCGGCCTGGTGATCGTCAACACGGTCGTCGTCGGGCTGGTGGCCTGGTGGGTGCTGCCGATCCCGGCCGCCCCGGCCTTCGCGCTGGGGGCTGTCGTCGCGCCGCCGGACGCGGTCGCGGCCACCGCGATTGCGCGCCGGGTCGGGATGCCACGGCGGATGGTCACGATCCTCCAGGGTGAGAGCCTCGTGAACGACGCCACCGCCTTGGTGGCGTTGCGCACGGCGATCGTCGCCGCCGCCGGCACCATCAGCGTCTGGGAGGTCGGGCTGCGGTTCGTGCTCGTGGCAGCAGGTGGCGTCGTGGCAGGTGTCGTGGTCGCGGCGGTGACGGGCAAGGTGCGTCGGCAGATCGATGACGAGGTCCTCGACACGGCCGTCTCGTTCGTCACGCCGTTCATCGCGTACCTGCTGGCCGAGGAGGTGCACGCGTCCGGAGTACTCGCGGTCGTGGTGACAGGGCTGATCCTTGGTCACAAGTCTCACCTGATGCAGTCGGCCTCGTCGCGCGTGTTCGAACGCACCAACTGGGCGTCTGTGCAGTTCATGCTCGAGAACGCGGTGTTCTTGCTGATCGGCCTGCAGGTGCGGTCGATCATCGACAACGCGGCGAACAACTCCCTCAGCACCGGTCGGATCATCTTCGCCTGCGTGGCCGTGACGGTCACCACGATGCTGGTCCGGCCCCTTTGGGTGTTCCCCGCGACGTACCTGCCGCGCCTCATCCCGAGCGTGCGCGCGGTCGATCCCTTCCCGCCGTGGACGGTGCCGGCGGCGATCTCGTGGGCCGGCATGCGCGGCGTGGTCACGCTGGCGGCGGCGTTCATCCTGCCCGCGGACACCCCGCAGCGCGACGTGCTCATCCTGATCGCCCTGGTCGTGGTCGGTGCCACGTTGTTGATCCAGGGGTCGTCGCTGCCCTGGTGGCTACGCCGGCTGGGGCTGTCCGGTCCGGACCCGGGCGAGGATGCCCTCCAAGCCGCCAGCGTGGCGCAGCGCGCGACGTCGGCAGGGCTGCGGCGCCTCGCCGAACTTCGGACCGACACCGACTCGGAGGCAGTCATCGAGCGGCTCGAGCGGCGGAGTACCGAGCGCGCCGAGGCGATGTGGGAGCGGTTGGGCAGCTCTGCGGAGACCCCGAGCCAGGCGTTTGCGCGACTGCGCATCGCCATGATCGAGGCGGAGCGGCACGAGCTCATCGAGCTGAGGAACCAGGGACTGGTCCCGGACATGGTGATGCGACGGGTGATCGCGGCGATCGACATCGAGGAGACCGTGCTCGACCTCGGCCAGAACTGGAGTGGAGAGGACCGGGACGTGGTGCTGCGAGCCCCGGTCGGGGGCGGGTGCGAGCATCTGGAGCAAGCGGGGCGGACGCCAACCCCCACCACTCCCGACGGCTGCGAGGAGTGTCTGCGCGAGGGGCTCGAGTGGGTGCATCTTCGGTTGTGCCTGACCTGCGGACACGTGGGCTGTTGCAACTCGTCGGTGGGCATGCACGCCGACGGCCACTTCAACGAGACCGGTCATCCGGTGATGCGCAGCTTCGAGCCCGGTGAGGCCTGGCGTTGGTGCTATGTCGACGAGCTGCTGGGGTGAGCTGAACCAGCTCGTGACGGGGGACGACGGGCTCAGCCGTGCTGGGTGCGCGCGGCGGCGACCACGCGGTCGAAGATCGGGCGGTCCAAGTGCCGCACCTTCACGGCGTACGTCGTGGGCGTCGACCTCGATCAGCCGGTCCAGGCGCACCTCGCTGGGGCGGTGCTGTGCATCCCAGCCGCCGGTGCCGATGTCCATCCAGTGGCGTCCGAGCCGGGCCTGCTGAGCGACGTCCCGGTCGTGGTCCTTGCTCGTGAGCATGAGCCCGACGAGCTGACCGGGGGTGTCCTCGCGGCGGCCGATGACCAGGACCGGGCGATCCTTGCCCTGGGTGGGGTCCTCCTCGTACGGAACCCAGGTCCAGACCACCTCCCCGGGATCGGGGCGGCCGTCGGCGCGGGGAGCGTAGGAGATCTCGACCGGACGGGCGGGTTGCGAACCACGTCGGGGTGTCGGGGCGGTCCGGTCGGCGTACTCCCCGTCCGGGCGCCGCCGGTCTGCGGTGGGGATTCCGCTGTCCGGGCGCCGCCGGTCTGCGGTGGGGCGGCGCGTCGTTCGCGCGAGCCGCTTGCGCGCCGTACGGCCCACGAGCCGCAGCAGCCGCGCGCTGAACGAATCCGCCATCGGGCCCCGTTTCCGGTCGGTGGTGTTGCCTGGCTGTCAGTCTGCCTGGTGGCCGCTACCTCGTGGCCGTCTACCGAGTGCAGAAGGCAAAGCCTGACTGAACCCGGCGCGTTTGCCTAGTTCAGAAGCCACCTGGCTTGTGAACTAGGCAAACGACACGGCCAGGGGGTTAGCAGCCGCAGGTGTAGTAGACGATGTCCCAGTGGCTGCCTTCGTTGGTGTAGACGTTGCCGGAGGCGGCTTGGTACATCGGGTAGCCGTCACCGCGCAGGCCGATGTAGCTGTAGTGCGAGGTGATGTAGTTGTCGTTGCACGTCGACCGGGAGATGTCGACCTTGTAGCCGTTCCAGTGGCTGTAGGTGCCGCTTGCGTGGCCGGTCTCCGTGCCGCCGGTGATGTTGACAGCGCAGCCGCTGACGGACTTGTAGGTCTTGATGCCCGAGACCGTTGACTGGTTGATCTGTTCGTACGACGTGCACGTGGAGTTGTAGCGGTCCGTGCAGCCGCCACTCGACGACCGGGTGATGCCGACGGCCGACAGCTGAGACGCCGCCTGAGCGTCCGTGAGCTTGGTGACGGCACTGGCACTCGACATCGGGGCGACGGTCGTGACGACGAGTGCCACGATTCCGGCCGAGGCCAGTCCGGTACGGCGTAGGAAACCTGACGGCAGGCGTGGGGACATGAGGGTGCGAGTCATCTGCGTATCCGATCTGCAGCGGGTGCGCTGCGTGGGGGAGCTCCTCTTCCGTGGTCGGTGCCCGAGGGCGACGACCACTCGTCGTGTCTAGCAGGGGAGGGGGTCAAAACCGGGCTGGTGAGGTGGCCGTTGCGTTGCCGTCACGGTCTCGCCACGCATGGTTCGGACACGCCCGGGGCCCGCACCAAGGCTTATGCAGTGGGCGCATCCCGTCCTGGTCCGTATCCTGGGGAGCCTGATGCCTGCGCAGTCCTCCACCGTCGAGCCGCTGCCGTTCACCATCACCTATCCCGATCAGCTGCCTGTCTCGCAGCGCAAGGACGACATCGCCGCCGCGATCCGGGACCACCAGGTCGTCATCGTCGCTGGCGAGACCGGGAGCGGCAAGACCACCCAGCTGCCGAAGATCTGTCTCGACCTCGGACGCGGCCGGGAGGGCAAGGTGATCGGCCACACCCAGCCCCGTCGGATCGCCGCGCGCACGGTCGCCGAACGCATCGCCGAGGAGCTGGCCGTCGAGCTCGGCGGCCATGTGGGCTACAAGGTGCGGTTCACCGACCGGTCCAGCGATCGCACGACCATCAAGGTGATGACCGACGGCATCCTGCTCGCCGAGATCCAGCGGGACCGCGACCTGAACGGCTACGACACGATCATCATCGACGAGGCCCACGAGCGCAGCCTCAACATCGACTTCATCCTGGGCTACCTCAAGCAGCTGCTGCCGCGACGTCGTGACCTGAAGGTGATCATCACCTCGGCGACCATCGATCCGGAGCGCTTCTCGAGGCACTTCGACGACGCGCCGATCATCGAGGTCTCCGGGCGGATGTTCCCGGTCGAGGTCCGCTATCGCGAGCTCGTCGAGGACCAGACCCAAGGCATCACCGACGCCGTGACCGAACTGATGCGGGAGGGGCCTGGCGATGTCCTGGTCTTCTGCTCGGGCGAGCGCGAGATCCGCGATGCCGCCGACGCGTTGAAGAAGCTGACCTTGCCACGGTCCGTCGGGTCACTCGAAGTGCTCCCGTTGTACGCACGACTCTCCGCAGCCGAGCAGCACCGCGTGTTCGCATCCCACAGCACGCGCCGCGTGGTGCTCGCCACCAACGTCGCCGAGACGTCGTTGACCGTTCCGGGCATCCATTACGTCGTCGACACCGGACTGGCCCGCATCTCACGCTTCAACGCGCGCACCAAGGTGCAACGGCTGCCGATCGAGCCCATCTCGCAGGCAAGTGCCAACCAGCGCAAGGGCCGGTGCGGACGGGTGGCCGAGGGCATCTGCATCCGCCTGTACGACGAGGAGGACTTCGAGGCTCGGCCGGAGTACACCGATCCGGAGATCCTGCGCACGAACCTGGCTTCGGTCATTCTCCAGATGACCGCGCTCGGTCTCGGCGACGTCGCGCGCTTCCCGTTCGTCGAACCGCCCGACACGCGGGCGGTGGCCGCAGGCATGCAGCTCCTCGACGAGATCGGCGCGGTCACGACTCGACCACCCACCGCGCGGTCACAGCGCGGCCGCCGCGCTCGTGACCGGGCCGTCGGCGCCGGTGACGGCCCCGCCCGGGCGCGCCTGACGCGACTGGGCAAACAGCTGGCCCGGCTTCCCATCGATCCGCGGCTGGGCAAGATGATGGTCGAGGCATCGCAGCGCGGATGCCTGCGCGAGGTCATCACGGTGGTCGCGGCCCTGTCCATGCAGGACCCCCGAGAACGCCCCTCCGACCAGCAGGAGCTCGCCGACCAGAAGCACCGCCGGTTTGCCGACCCGACCTCTGACTTCGCCGGCCTGCTCAACCTGTGGCGGTACGTCAAGGAGCAGCAGCGGGAGCTGTCGTCCAGCGCCTTCCGTCGCATGTGCCGGACGGAGTTCCTCAACTACCTGCGAATCCGGGAGTGGCAGGACCTCGACAGCCAGCTTCGTCAGGTCGCCAAGCAGCTCGGGCTCACGCTCAACACCAGTCCCGCCGCTGCTGAGGAGATCCACCAGGCCCTGTTGGCCGGGCTGTTGTCCCATCTCGGGATGCGTGACGAGGACAAGCGCGACTACCAAGGTGCCCGCGGAACGAGGTTCTCGATCTTTCCCGGATCTGCCCTGTTCAAGAAGCAACCGCCGTTCGTGATGTCGGCCGAGCTCGTCGAGACCTCTCGCCTCTGGGGCCGGATGAACGCCCGTATCGAGCCCGAGTGGGCTGAGTCGATGGCCGGCCACCTCGTCAAACGTTCCTACAGCGAACCGCACTGGGAGAAGAAGCGCGGCGCGGTCATGGCTCTCGAGAAAGTCACCCTGTATGGCGTTCCGATCGTCACGGACCGGCCGGTGAACTACGGCCGGATCGATCCGGAGGCGTCCCGGGAGCTGTTCATCAGACATGCTCTCGTGCAGGGCGAGTGGCGTACTCACCACCGGTTCTTCGCGGCCAACCAGACCTTGCTCGCCGAGGCCGAGGAGCTCGAACACCGGGCCCGCCGTCGCGACATCGTGGTCGACGACGAGACGATCTTCGACCTCTACGACGCCCGGGTGCCGGCCGATGTCGTGTCAGCGGCCCACTTCGACTCCTGGTGGAAGGCCGAGCGGCGCACCCGGCCTGACCTCCTCACCTTCACTCTGGACATGCTCGTCCGTGACACCGCGGACGAGGTGTCGGACGAGGCGTTTCCCGACGTCTGGAGGCATGGGACCGACCAGCTTCCGCTGGACTACCACTTCGAGCCCGGCGCTCCCGCGGACGGCGTCACCGTCGACATCCCGGTGGCAGCGCTGGGCCAGGTGTCGTCGGCTGATTTCTCCTGGCCGGTGCCCGGGCTGCGCGAGGAGCTCGTCGTCGCGCTGATCCGGTCGCTGCCGAAGTCCCTACGGGTCAACTTCGTCCCAGCACCCAACCACGCCCGGGCCTTCCTGGCGGCGGTGGTTCCGGGGGAGGAGCCGTTGCTCGACGCCCTCGAGAGACAGCTGCGCCGTACGACGGGGGTCGTGGTCCCACGCGAGGCCTGGGACCCCGACAAGGTGCCGCCGCACCTGCAGCTGTCGTTCCGGGTGGTGGCCGACGACGGCTCCGTGGTGGGGGAGAGCAAGGACCTCGACGGACTGCGCCGCAACCTGCGCTCGTCGTCACAGGCCGCGATCGCCACGGCGGGCGGCGCGATCGAACGGGCCGGTCTGACGGGCTGGGACTTCGACGAGCTGCCCCGCACCTTCGTCCAGACCCGGGCCGGACACGAAGTTCGTGGCTACCCTGCGCTCGTCGAGGAACCTCGCGACGATGCGGCCACCCCCGCGTCGGTGGCGATCCGCGTGCTGGCGAGCGAGCCCGAGCAGCTGGCGGCGACCCGCATCGGCGTTCGGCGCCTGCTGATCCTCGCAGTGCCGTTCTCGGCTCCGGCGCTCGTTCGCGACCTCGGCAACGCCGAGAAGCTCACCCTCGGTCTCGCACCACATCCGACGGTGGGGGCCCTGGTGGACGACACCTACGCGGCAGCGGTCGACGCCGTCGTGGCGGCCGAAGGCGGCATCGTCTGGGATCGCGCCGGCTTCGAGCGGCTCGAGTCCGCGGTACGGCGAGACGCACCGGCGCGGACCCGGGCCGTGCTCGACCTGCTGCTCAAGGTGCTGCCGACCGCTCACGACGTGAGCCGGCGGCTGTCCGGGCGAGCCGACATGACCCTGCTGCCGTCGCTTTCGGACCTCAAGGGGCAGTACGAGCGGCTCGTCCATCCCGGCTTCGTGGCAGCGGCCGGCTACGAAGCCCTGCGTCATTACCCGCGCTACCTGGAGGCGATGCGGGTGCGCGTCGAGCGGCTGAGATCGGAGCCACGCCGCGACGCGGTGTTGATGGGTCCGGTCGTCGGGGTCCAGACGGCCTACCTGAACCGGGTGGCAGCGCTCCCGATCGGGCAGTCGCCCGACGCGGCGCTGGAGCGCGTTCGCTGGATGATCGAGGAGCTCCGCGTGAGCACCTGGGCGCAAGAGCTCCGGACCCCGTACCCCGTCTCGGTGCAGCGTGTCGAGAAGGCGCTTCGCGACCTCTGACCTCCGTCGGTGCTCGGATCAGACCGGTCTGAGCTCGACGAGCCGATCGGAGTGATCGGGCGTAGAGTCCCGCGGTGAGAGGGAGGCCTGATGTCCAACGTGTTAGGTAGCACCGCCCAACGCACGGGGCGGCAGATCAACGACAGCATCTGGTTCGAGCGCGGGATCCGCGTCGGCCTGGTGGCCTACGGCATCATCCACATCCTGATCGGTTGGCTGGCGCTCCAGCTGGCGTTCGGCGACCACTCGGGCGCGCCATCCCAGCAAGGTGCGCTCCAACAGATCGCCCAGCAGTCCTACGGTGCTCCACTGCTGTGGGTCATCGGCATCGGCATGTTGATCCTGGCGATCTGGCAGGTCACCGAGGCAGCGTGGGGACACCGCAGCCGAGACGAACCCAAGCGCACGATCAAACGAGTCAGTTCGGCGGGGAAGGTCGTCGTCTACACCGCGATCGGCATCAGCGCCATCAAGACCGCCACCCAGTCCGGGTCGGGCGGAAAGAGCAACACCGACGGCATGACCGCCAAGCTCATGCACCAGACCGCCGGTCGTTGGCTCGTGGCCATCGTCGGCATCGTCATCATCGTGGTGGCCGTCATGCACATCAAGCGTGGAGTGACCAAGTCGTTCACCAAGGATCTCCAGGGTGGCGCGACGTCAGGAGACTCCGGGAGCGCGGTCGTCAAGCTCGGCCAGGCCGGCTACATCGCGAAGGGAGTCGCGCTCGGCGTCGTGGGCGCGCTGTTCATCTGGGCCGCATGGGACCACAACCCGAAGAAGGCGGGCGGCCTGGACGTGGCACTGCGCAAGATCCTCGACCAGGCGTTCGGCCCGGTGCTGCTCGCCGTCGTCGCGCTCGGGATCGTCGGCTTCGGCCTCTATTGTTTCGCCTGGGCACGGTACGCAGACACGAACTCCTAAAGCCGCTTCACCTGCAAAGGGCCACGACCAGAACGTCCTGCGTTCCGGGCCGGAGCAACCGGAACGCAGGACGTTGAGCTCAGCCCGCCGGGACGGGCACCGCGTCGGCGTCACCCGCGGTCTCGAGGTGTCCGCCGGGAATCTCGGCGGTGTCGTTGATCTCCTCGTGGGTCACGTTCATGAACAGGAACACGATCACGGCACCGATCCAGATCATCACCGCGCCCACGATGAAGGCGTGCGTCGACCCATAGGCGAACGCAGCCTGGACGACGTCGTTGCCGGACGGACCGGACGCGGCCTGCGGGTTGCCCCCAGCCGCAGCCTGGAGGCTGGCGCCGATCTCCTGCGCCTTGTTGGTGGTGGCGTGGACGGCCACCGTGCTCAGCGTCGCGAGTCCGAGCGCTCCACCGATCTGCTGCATGGCGTTGAGGACGCCGGAGCCGATGCCGGAGTCGTCGTTGCTGACCCCGTGCACCGCGGTCAGGGTCAGCGGCACGAACACGAGTCCCATGCCGAACGACATCACGAGGATCCAGGGCAGCAGATCTGTGACGTAGGACGCGTGGACGCCGATGTCCCGGAGGTTCGTGGTCTCGTAGGGGATCCGGGAGAACCCGAACAGGCCGATGCCGGCCAGCAGCGTGCCGGTACCGGCCAGCCACTTGGGGTCGAACCGGCTCATCAGGTTGGACGCCAGGCCGGCGGCGGCGACGATCCCGAAGCTGAACGGCAGGAAGGCAAAGCCCGTCTTCAAGGCGCTGTAGCCCATGCCGTCCTGGACGATGATGCTCAGGAAGTAGAACATCGCGAACATCGCCGCGGGGACGAGCATCATGACGGCGAAGCTGGTGCCGCGGGTCCGGTCCGCGAGGATCCGGAAGGGCATCAGCGGCTCCGCGACCGTGCGCTCGATCACGATGAAGCTCGCGAGCAGGACGCCACCGGCGACCAGCGCCGACACGGTGACCCCGTCACCCCAGCCGCGCGCCGGGTCGGCAGCGCGCGTCAAGCCGTAGACGATCCCGAGCAGGCCGAGCGTGCCCGACAGCGCTCCCGGCAGGTCGAGCTTCACCCGTCGGGGCACGCTCTCTCCGAGGAACATCGGCGCCAACATCGCGGCCGCGACGCCGATAGGCACGTTGATGAGGAAGGTCCATCGCCATGAGTAGTCGGTGAGCCAGCCACCCAGGATGAGGCCGACGGCGGCACCGGCTCCGGACATCGCGGCGTACACCGCAAATGCGCGGTTGCGCTCCTTGCCGGCGGGGAAGGTGGTCGTGATGAGGGCGAGCGCCGTGGGTGACGCGATGGCTGCGCCGAGTCCCTGCAACCCTCGTGCCGACAACAACATGGTCTCGTTCTGCGCGATGCCACCCAGCAAGGACGCGAGCGCGAACAGGCTCACGCCGATCATGAAGACCCGACGTCGCCCGAAGTAGTCACCGAGGCGACCACCGAGAAGCAGCAGGCCACCGAAGGCCAAGGTGTAGCCGGTGATGATCCAGGACTGCCCGGCCTTGCTGAAGTCCAGGTCGGTGGCGATGTACGGGATCGCGATGTTGACGATGGTGGCGTCGAGCACGACCATCAGCTGGGCGATCGAGATCAAGGCGAGCGCGATCCCGAGGTGACGGTGCCCGTGGGCGGGCGTCGTCTCCTCGTGCGGTTCGATTCGGGTCGACATGTTGGTCCTCTTCTTTGGGAGTTGGCCCGTTGGGGCAGGGATCGGTCACGCGAACTGGGCCGTGACGGTCGGTGGTGGAGTCGTGTCGGAGTCGTGGTGGAGTCGAGGTGGTTGGAGTCAGTGAGCTGCCGCGGGAATCACGATCTGGTCGATGATGGCTTCGACCGTGACGTCGTCGACCGGGAGCTTCAGCACGAAGAACCGGTGCAGGATGACGGCGGCCAGGACATGGGACATCAGGTCTAGATCGATGTCGGCGCGAATGTCTCCGCGCTGCTGGGCGCGTTCGTAGACCCGACGCGCGCTGGCGATCTTCGGTCCGAGGAAGCGCTCGTGGAAGGCCGTCGCGAACTCGTCGTCGTGATGGAGGGCCGTGATGACGGAGGCCATCACTGCCAGCGTGCCCGTGTCGTTGAGCCCGGACTTGTCGCAGGCCATGACCAGCAGGTCGTCACGGAACGAGCCGGTGTCCGGCGCTTCGAGCTGGGGGGCGCCGCGGGCGCGCACGAGTGCGTCGATGACGAGCTCGGCCTTGGTGGTCCAACGACGGTAGAGGGTGGCCTTGCTCGCCTTCGCGGCGGTGGCCACACCGTCCATGGTCAGTCGGTCGTAGCCCGCAGTGGCGAGCAGCCGCAGGGTGGCGTCGAGGATGTCCGCCTCGCGATCCCCCTCGACCCGCGGGCGTAGCGTCCGCGTCTGCGCGTCGGTCATCACGTCGTCGTCACCCCTTGGTTGCTCGCCACATGAAACGAAACCGTTTCGTTTCATGTCAACGCTAATCGGTGGTCGGGAATCTCGGCAACCGAATTTCCCGAGACCCCGGTCACATCGCCTGAGAGTGGACCAGCGGGTACCGCGTCAGCGGTTCGGAACGTGGGCGATGGCGTCGGCGTAGGACAGGCCGCTGAGCTCGAGCAGGTC
The DNA here is from genome assembly GCA_963815445.1 of uncultured Actinomycetota bacterium. Lineage (GTDB taxonomy): Bacteria > Actinomycetota > Actinomycetes > Propionibacteriales > Nocardioidaceae > JANLYC01. The sequence goes on along the minus strand of CAWFGV010000011.1, from coordinate 1,086,292 downwards.
GACCACGATCGAGCGCAGCTGCCCGAGCACGACGGCCGCGGACAAGGTCAACGGCTCGCTGGCGGCGGCGGTCTCCTCGCCGATGGTCATCAGCTGTGGCTGCGCGCTGCCGGGTGGCCGGTTGGCGGCGAGGTCGCGCCCCATCTCCTCGACCGCGTCGGCTATGCCGTCGAGCAGCACGAGATAGTCCGGTGGCATGGTCTCGTCGAGTCGAGCGCTCACCAGCACCCGTCGGACCAGCACCCGCGTGTTGCGCAGTGCCCGGTCCAGTGGCCCCACCAGCTCAGACATCGACCGGACGTGCGGCCGATGGCCCCGGCGGAACGGCGAGGACCGTACTACTTCCAGACCCTCACTTGCGGCGGCCCGGAGCTCGTCGAGGAGCGCTTCGGTCTCGCGTGCGCGCCCAAGAGTCAGCTCGGCCTGCTCGGAGTCCGCGTCGAGCGCGCTCTGCCGTGCCGCCCTGAGCAACCGCGCGAGCTCCAGCGTGACCTCGGCGGCTTGCTCGCGCGGACGCCGGAGGGGAGCGCCCGGCACGATCGTGGCGGCCAAGAGACCGACACCGCCACCGATGAAGGCGTCGACGATCCGGCTGGGGGCCTGGTCGAGCGGCAGTAGCGTCGTGACCACGATGGCCTGGACCGCGGCCTGGCTGACGAAGAGCTGGCCGGCGTCGAGCAGGATCGCCGCCGACATCGCGAGTGCGACGACTGCGACGATCTGCCACGACCCGTGGCCGAACACGTGCTTGAACAGGTCGGCGATCGAGATACCGACCGCGACTCCCACGGTGACCTCACCGACCCGGCGCAAGCGTTGCCCGTACGACGTGCCCAGGCACAGGAAGGCGGCCACCGGAGCGAAGAACGGGGTCGGGTGGCCGACGACGTCGGCCGCGATGACCCACGCGACGCCGGCCGCGACAGCGCACTGGGCGATCATCCAGGCCTTGGACCGAAGTCGACGCAGTCGTGCCGCCAAGGAGAGCCTGCTGCGCTCGATCGCGTGGTCGCTGAGCGCCGCCAGGTCCATGTGCCTATCTTGGTCACGCCCGTCGGGTAGCCGCCACCCGGGACTAGGTCCCGAAGCCCCGACCGCGGACCGGACCGTGTCGACCCGTGGGCGAGCGGGTATGGAGGACAGATGCAGACACTGCCGACCCGTCGACTCGGCGACCGCCAGGTGAGCGCGATCGGGCTCGGCGCCATGCCTCTCACGATGGACCAACGCCCCAGCACATCCGACGCCGTGGCCACGATCCACGCGGCGCTGGACGCCGGCGTCACGCTCATCGACACGGCGGACGCGTACACCTGGGCGCAGCGGGGCCCCGGTGCCAACGAGGAGGTCATCGCGCTGGCATTGGCCTCGTATGGCGGCCCGACCGGCGACGTGCTGGTCGCGACCAAAGGTGGACACACGCGCGACGGAGCGGACTGGGGGCTCGACGGGAGACCGGAGCACCTCCGGCAGGCGTGCGAGGCGTCCTTGCGGCGTCTCGGCGTCGAAGCGATCGGCCTGTACCAGCACCACCGGCCCGATCCCGCGGTGCCCTACGAAGAGACCATGGGAGGTCTCAGGTCCTTGTACGACGCGGGCCTGATCGAACGGGCCGGCATCTCCAACGCCGACGAGGACCAGATCAGGCTGGCGCACAAGGTGCTCGGGCACGCCCTCGTGTCGGTGCAGAACCAGTTCTCGCCGGCGTTCCGCAGCAGCCGGTCCGAGATCGACGTCTGCGAGGAGCTGGGGCTGGCCTTTCTGCCCTGGAGTCCTCTGGGTGGCATGCGCAGTGCGAAGGCGCTGGGGGAGAAGCACGACGCGTTCCACGACGTGGCGAAGCGCCATGGTGTGTCCCCGCAACAGGTGTGCCTGGCGTGGGAGCTGGCGCTGTCGCCGGGCGTCATCCCGATCCCCGGCGCCAGCAGGCCCGCCTCGATCGAGGCGTCCGTCGCGGCGGTCCGACTGGAGCTGAGCGCCGCCGACCTCGCGGGCCTGTCCGTCGGCTGAAATGGGGTACGCCCGGACGTTCGGCCCGTGCGCATGACCACGGGGTGACGGGAGTGTCACACGGCGTCAACTGCGGTCGCCTGCCGGTGCCTCACCTGTCACAAAAGACTCTGCTGGAACCCGGCGTCGTGACTTGCCCGTGACCTTGACCTGGGTTAGCGTCGACCCGGTCTCACTACTTGGTGAGGCGTCGTCTGCGGTACGCCGAGTCCTACCCGCCGCAGTCGGCTGGCTGTCCGACGCAGGGGTAGGAGCGGGGGACCCGTGAATTCGGCGTCGAGGTAGCTGGTTCCGACCGGTCGCCGAGGCGCCTTGGGGTCAAGCCGAGGTCATGCACCGTGGCCGAGGCCGGGCGAACCTTTCCGCCCGAACCCGACAGCTCACTTCGCAGGCGGCCGAGAGGTCTGACCCATGGCTCACGAGCCACGCCACCGCGCGCGCAAGAAGCGTCCCCTTCGACAGCTGGCGGTTCTCGCCGCGGCCACCGCGGCCGTTGCCGCCCCCGTCTCCTCAAGCCTCTACACCGCCGACGCAGCCAGCGGTCGCACCTGGGACCGGCTCGCCGGTTGTGAGTCCGGCGGCAACTGGCACATCAACACCGGCAACGGCTACTACGGCGGCCTGCAGTTCAGCGCCGGCACGTGGACCAACAACGGTGGCGGCACATTCGCTCCGCGGGCCGACCTCGCGACCCGCGAGCAGCAGATTGCCATCGCCGAACGGGTCCTGCACGGGCAGGGGTGGGGCGCCTGGCCCGCCTGCTCACAGAGTCTCGGCCTGACGGCCGCCGACGCGCGCAGCAAGGCGCAGAAGCTCAACGCCAAGTACGTGCACCGCTGGCAGTACGACCAGCAGCAGCGCACGAGTCATACGGCACCGCTGAAGGCCGTCGCGGTCAACTGAGCCGCTGGACGTCCGTCAGCGTGACCGCTTGAGGTAGGTGGCGGCCATCCGTAGCCCCAGGTCGGCGGGCTGCTGTCCGGCCGGGTAGTTGTAGTCCTGCCCGACGCTGTGGAACACGACGTAGCTGAGCACGTCGCCATCGCGTACGTAACCCTCGCCGTTGAAATATCTCGACTCACGGTCACCCGCGACGGGTCCAAAGCTGACCAGACGTTGGTGGCCTGGACCGACCACGGTGTCCACCGTGCTCTCGGTGCTCACCTGCACCCGATTGACGCCGGGCTGCTTGCGGACATTGCTTCGGCACGTGGCGAGCCACTTCGCCAGCACCGACTCGGCCATGGTGGCGGTCTGCTCGTCGGGAAAGACGCCAGTCGTCACGGCTGCCGCGTCGTCGGCTGCGTCCGAGCGCGTGTAGGTGGTCGTGTACTCGACCACGGCGCCGATCGCGGTCAGGGACGCGCGCTGACAGCGCGAACGGGCCGGTCCGTCCGAGGGCTCACCGGTGCCGCTCGTGGCTCCGTCCCAGCTCCACTGCTCGTTGAACCCCGGCATCCGCCGCATCGGCACCTTCGACTGCCGGGCCCGCGCCGCCGAGCTGTCGTCGTGGGTCGTGGGTGAGGCCGTCGTCGGCGTGGGCGAGGTGTCGGTGGTGTCGTCCGGCACGGTCGACTCGCCGGTGGTCTCCGGCGTCGAGGAGGTCGGGTTGGTCGTCGTGGTGCTGTCCGTCGCGCCGCTGCCCGGAGCGTCGGCGGACTGACCATCACAGCCGCTCAGCGCCAGGGCGGCCGCCAGGGCCAGCCCCGTCAGGACGGCACCACGGTGGTGGCGGCTCATCAAAAGCTCCTCGCACGTACGTGCCCGGAGTCAGCCCGGGCGGTAGGACCCGGTCAGGATGTCAAACAGATCCGGGATGGCGGCTCCAACACGCGGAACCGCGAGCCGCGGCGCCCGTTCTCAGCCGCTGGCCGACACCGTCAGCGTCTGTGCGACCGCCGCGGACTCTGCGCCGTCGGCGTACGTCTTGAGCGTGTAGGAGCCGCTCGTGGTGAGCTCGATGACGACCTCACCCGTACTGTTCGCCGCGGCTTCGGTCTCTCCGACCGATGTGCCGGCGGGATCGACGACCTCGAGGTAGTACTCGGACGCGGACTGGTTCTCGAGCTTGAACTCGACCTTCTCGCCGACCTGGGCACTGAGCGCACTGAGAGCCTTCGGTGCGCCGCTGGACTCGATCTCGACCTCGATCTCGCGGTCGTACGCTGCCTCGGAGCCGGTCGATGCCTCATCGGTGCCGCCGGTCACCGAGATGTCGGTACGGATCCCGTCACCTTTCATGCCGGGCTTGCAGGCCACCTGATAGGACCCTGCGCTGAGGTTCGCCTGGAGGTCCCGCGACGTCCCGGGACCGACGTTCTCCACCTCGCCCACGATCTTGGTGAACGCGTCCCCGTCCTTGCCGTAGACGTACACCTCGGTGACATCACTCCCGGTGTTGTCGACCTTGAACGTCACGTTGCCGGCCCGAACGGTGGTGGCGGACACCGAACAGGTGGTGTCCCCTGCCTCGATGGCGTAGCTCGTGCCGCTCGACGAGGAGTCGCTGCTGCAGGCGGAGACACCGCCGAGGAGGGCGAGGCCGGCAAACAGCAGGGCAGGGCGTGGAGAAGGCATGGGAGAGAGAACCTCACAGGTCGGTCGGGCAGTCGGTCGGGCAGTCGGAGGTCAGCTGGGTCGGCAGTCGGAGGTCAGCTGGGTCGGGTGCTTGACCAGGCCGCTCGGTCAGGCGTTGACGGGCGTCGAGGGCGTGGTCTGGGGAACGGGCGGCCGTTGCTTGCCCGGCCACAAGAAAGCGGTCATCACCGACGCCAGATAGGCGATCCAGACACCCAGCTCGACGAAACTCGGCTGGGGGTTGAAGTTGAACGTGCCCTTGAGCAAGGTGCCGTACCACGACGAGAGCGGGACCTGGCTGCTGATGTCGAACACCGTGCTGTCGAGTCCGGGGATCCACCCTGCCTCCTGCAGGTCATGGAAGCCGTACGCGAGCACGCCCGCGGCCACGACCACGAGCCCGATGCCGGTGTACTTGAAGAACGAGGCGAGGTTGATCCGGACCGCGCTCTTGTAGAGCAGGTAGCCGAGCGCCACGGCACTGAGCAGACCGAGGGTCACGCCGAGGAAGGGGCGGGTTCCGGAGGTGGCCTGCGTCGTCGACCATACGAACAGGGAGGTCTCGATGCCTTCCCGGGCCACGGACACGAACGCGATGAAGATCAGCGCCATGCGCCCCAGGGACAGGGCATCGGAGAGCTTGCCCTCGAGCTCGCGCTTCATGAAACGAGCCGTGCGTTTCATCCAGAAGATCATCCAGGTGACGAGCCCGACGGCCAGGATCGACATGATGCCGCCGAAGGCCTCCTGAGCTCGGAACGACATGCTCTGGCTGGTGAAGGTCAAGATGGCGCCGAAGCCGAAGCTCAGCACGAGTGCGGCGATGACGCCGACCCAGATGTCGGGGAGGCGGTCGCTGCGGCCGGTCTTGACGAGGTAGGCCACCAGGATGCTCACGACGAGCGTGGCCTCCAGGCCCTCACGAAGGCCGATCAAGTAGTTCGCGAGCACGATCCCTCTCCTGCTTGTTCGCCGGGACCGGTCCACGACGTGCACCGGTCCACCAGTTACTTAGGTGAGGCTTACTTTACGCAGAAGAATTTACGCAACACAAGTCATGGGTAATTCATCGGCCCACTCATCGGCCCACTCATCGGCCACTCATCGGCCCGGTGTTCAGGTGGTGACGTCGGCCGTGAGCGCGTCCGCCAGCGTCGCGGCGGTGATCGTGATCTGCCATGGCCTGGCACCGACGCCGGCGAGGAACGCGGTCACCGTCTCGACGTCGGGGTCGGTCGGTGGGGTCCACGCCAACCGACGTACGGCGTCAGGAGCGAGCAGGTTCTCCTGCGGGAGGTCGTGCTGGACCCCCAGCGTCTGCACGGCCTCGCGGCAGCGACTCAGCCGGGCCGCCGCGACGGGGTTCTTGTCGGCCCAGGCGCGCGGCGGCGGCGGCCCGTCGTGCTGTGGCGACACGGTTGGTAACCCTGAGTCCGGAAGGGCCAGTGCGTCGGCGATGACCTGGGCGAACTCGCGAAGGTAGCGCTGACCGCCTCGAGTGGCGTACCCGTCGACCCGAGCCAGCGCGTTGCGCGACGCCGGAGCGGCGGCGGCCGCTGCGACGATCGCACTGTCCGGCAGGATCCTGCTGGCCGTGACGTCACGGTTCCGGGCGATCTCGTCGCGGCGCTGCCACATGGCCCTGACGATGGCGAGTCCACGTCGGCCCCTGACCCGATGGATCCCGGACGTACGCCGCCAGGGCTCGGCCCGGGGAGCCGGTTCGGGGTTGGCGACCCAGGCGGCGAACTCCTGGCGTGCCCACTCTGCCTTTCCGGCGTCCTCGAGCTGCTTGGCGAGGACGTCACGGAGCTCGATCAGCTGCTCGACGTCGAGCGCGGCATACACCAGCCAGGGTTCGGGAAGAGGCCGCCTCGACCAGTCGACCGCCGAGTGCTCCTTGCGCATCCGGAACCCGAGCAGCTCCTCGACCAGCACGGCCAGTGCCACCCGTGGGTAGTTCAGCAGGCGGCCGGCGAGCTCGGTGTCGAAGAGCCGGGTAGGTCGCATCCCGACCTCGCCGAGACAGGCGAGGTCCTGGCTGGCGGCGTGGATGATCCACTCGACGTCGCTCACGGCTGCGGCCAGCGGCTGCAGCGCCTCGTGGGGGACGGCGCCGAACGGAATGGGGTCGATGAGAGCTGTGCCGGCACCGTGACGTCGGAGCTGGATGAGATAGGCGCGGTGTCCATAGCGATAGCCGGACGCGCGTTCGGCGTCGATCGCGAACGGCCCTGTACCGGCCGCGACCTGTGCGGCCGTCTGCTCCAGGCCGGCGATGGTGTCGATGACCGGGGGGAGTCCGTCTCTCAGCTCGAGCAGCGGAACGGCGGGAGCCTCGGGCTCGGAAGGCTGCGCGTCGTCGGGCTGTTCGGCGGGCTGTTCGGCGGAGGCGACTGGGTCGACGGGGTCGGTCGGCGCGCCGGCGGTCATCGAGCCCGCTGGCCGCGCCGGTTAGGCATCGCGACCACTCCGGCGGGCACCGGGGGGAGACCAGCGGCAGTGCACAACAGGTCGCCCCACGCCTCGACGTGGGAACGGATGTCACCGAGCGGTGTCCACGACGCACGCACCTCGATCTCGGCGTTGGCCGGGTCGTCGGCCATCCCGCCGAAGCTCTCGGACGCCACACGCGTGACGGTGCCGCTCGGTGCGACATGGTCGGCGCCATGCGTGGTCAGGGACTCGGTGAGCCATGACCAACCGACACCCGACAGCAGCGGGTCGGTCACCATCTCGGGATCGATGTCGGCACGCACGTAGGCCACGCACCGGAACACACCCTCCCAGGCGTCGTTGCCGGCGGGGTCGTACAGCAAGACGAGGCGGCCGCCCCCCACATCCTCGCCCCCGACGGTCACGTCGGCGGTGAGAGCCGCCGAGTACGGAGCGATCCGTTGCGGGGCGGGCATCTCTTCACTGAAGATCTCAGGTCGCAACCGCGCTGATCTGAGCTGGTCGAGAGCCTTCCGGAACTCTTCCGGCGGCGCGTCGACTTCATTGCGCGCGGCCATGATCCGAGGGTAGGTCCTTGCCGCGTCCGCAGTCCGGCCGACGCGCCGATTGGTGAAAGGGCCTTTCCGCCTGCTGGTGACGGCATGCGAGGATTTCCGGCGTGATCACGAGTACGGCTTCGCCGAGAGACAGCGCCCTGGTGCGAGCCGCCCGCGGCGAGCGGGCCGCGCACGTGCCTGTCTGGTTCATGCGCCAGGCAGGCCGGTCACTACCGGAGTACCGACGGCTGCGCGAGGGCGTCGCCATGCTCGATGCCTGCATGCGGCCGGACCTGATCGTCGAGATCACCTTGCAGCCCGTGCGGCGGCACGGCGTCGACGCGGCGATCTTCTTCAGCGACATCGTGCTGCCTCTCAAGGCCCTCGGGGTGGATCTCGACATCAAGCCGGGCGTCGGCCCGGTCATCGCGTCCCCTGTGCGCGACCTGGCCGGTGTGGACGGGCTTCCTGAGTACGATCCCGGCAGGCTCGGTTTCGTGACCGAAGCGGTCGCGGCGCTGACCGGCGAGCTGGGCGGTACGCCGTTGATCGGTTTCGCCGGAGCGCCCTACACCTTGGCGTCCTATCTCATCGAGGGCGGCCCGTCGAAGGATCACGCGATGACGAAGGCGCTCATGCGCAGTGCTCCTGACGTATGGGCTGCGCTGCTGAGCAGGCTGGCCGAGATCTCAGCCGGTTTCCTCCGCGTCCAGGTCGAGGCCGGCGCGTCCGCGGTGCAGCTGTTCGACTCGTGGGCCGGCGGCCTCTCGCCTGCGGACTACCGGGCGCACGTCCTGCCGTACTCAGCTGCTGTCTTCGCGGCCATCGCCGATCTCGACGTGCCGCGGATCCATTTCGGCGTGGCCACCGGAGAGCTGCTCACCGACATGAGTACCGCGGGGGTCGAGGTGATGGGCGTCGACTGGCGGGTTCCGCTTGATCACGCGGTCACCAGGATCCAGCCGGGCCAGGCCGTGCAGGGCAACCTCGACTCGACGCTGGTGTTCGCGCCGTGGGAGGCGATCGAAGCAACGACCCGCGAGATCGTCGCGGCCGGCCGGTCCGCGTCCGGACACATCTTCAACCTCGGTCACGGCGTCCTGCCGGATACCGACCCGGACGTGCTCACCCGCCTGGTCGACCTCGTGCACTCCTTGGAGGGCTGACCACACCGCTCACGACCGGCGCAGCGCTCGCACCACAGCGATGGCGACGGCCAGCGCGGCCACCGCGGCGAGCGGCGCCTGCGTCCCCCACCGCGGCTCGAGCGCTTCCAGCAGGAGTGGCACGCCGAACCCGAGGTAGGTCGCCACGTAGAACACACCCGTCAGTGCTCCACGTCGACGCAACGGACTCCACCGGTCGAGGTCGCGAAGCCCGGCATGTAGGCACAGGCCGTAACCCGTTCCCAGCAGCAGGGCGACGACGACGAGCACCATCACCGGACCACGAGAACCGACCGCGGCCAGCAGAGCGAGCCCGCATGCGCAGCTCAGCAGTCCCGTGACGCCGAAGGGTCGACCACCGCGACGGGCCACGAACTGGGCGAGCAGGCCGGTGCCGAGGACCACCCCCGCGGACAGTCCGGCGAGCAGCGGGCCGTCCAGGCGCGATGGCAGCCGGGTCGGGAGGGTGAAGACGCCGACCGCGCCCGCGGTGAAGACGAAGGGCGCTATCGGGACTGCCCACGACAAAGCGGTGCGAGCGCCCGCATCGGGCACTTCTGCCCGCGCCACAGTCGGCGTCGGTTCGGTTGCGATGCCCCGTGGGTCCACGGTGATGGGGTGCGCCCGCGGCAGTGCCACGCACGTCAGGACCGTGCCGACCGACAGCACCACACTCACGAGAAAAGGAAGCACGAGGGGGTCGGGTAGACCTGCGGCCACGACACCCGAGACGATCGGCCCGCCGCCGAAGCCGGCAGTCAAGGCGATACCGGCCAGGGTCGTGCCATGGGTCCCGGCGAGGTCTGCCATCCAGGCCGTGCAGGCGCTGAAGGTCGCGCCGGCCCCGAGTCCCACGACGAGTCTTCCGACGGCCAGCCCTGCGGCTGCGTGCCACCCGAGCAGGATCAGTGAACCCGTGGCCGCCACCATCGCCCCCGGCAACGCGAGCCGCGCCCGGCCGAGCCGGTCACTGAGGGCACCGCCGACGACCAGTCCGGGGACCAGTCCCACGGCATACACGCCGAACACGGCAGCAAGCAGTGCGGAGGAGTACCCGCGGTCCTGATGGAGGACGGGAACGAGCGCGGCGAAGTGGTTGGCGGCATAGCCGGTGGCGGCCAGTACGGCCAGCACCGCTCCGGGCGGGGTCAGCAGCTGTGTCGAACCTTGGTGACGACGGTTGAGGGGCTGGAGCGGCCACGTCCGCATGGAACGGACTCTAAGCGCTGATCCGGCCGGTCGGCGGCGGTGTGAGACAGGTAACAGAGCTCAGCGGATGGTCAGGACTCCTTGGGGACCGACCGATGGACCGGTGCCCACCGGCGAACGGACCAGAACCCGATCCCGGCCAGCAGCAGGAGGACGGTACCCAGGGGGAGCACGACACCGAGGCCATGTCCGACCGCGACAATGGTCGTGGTCATGGCGTTCCAGCCCTGGTGGATCCCGGCGAGGAAGCCCGCGTTGTCATCGGTCGGCTTCGGTGCCGGCGTCAGCCCGGCCGGTGGCAGGTCGATCGTGACGGTGATCGTCGAGAACGTGGTCCGGTCCGCCAGCGAGCGCTGTTGCGCCTGCAGGGACTCGAGGTCTGCCTCCCGGCGAGAAAGCTCGCTCTCCAGCGCGATGATGTCGCCGAGCTGTGTCGCCTTGCTGAACAGTCGTCGCAGGCTGGCGATCGAGCGTTCGGCGCTATGAACGCGGGAGTTGATGTCGGCGACAGCGGTCGTGGCGTCCTCGGAGGTGCGTGCCTTGCCGACCAGGTGGGCGAAGCCGGCGATCTCGTTGAGTGCGGCGTCGAACCGACCGACCGGGACGCGGATCACCAGCGCGGACCTGGTCTCCGTGCCCTTGTCGTTCGTCCTGGTGTCTTCGCTGCTGATGTCCCCGCCGACCGCACCGACCAGGGCGTAGACGCGGTTGAGCACGCGGCCGATGTCGGTGGACTGCAGAGAGACCGAGCCCGTCTTGATGAGCGCGGCCTCCGTGAGCAACGCCGCTTGCTTGGCGCCGCCGGGTGTCTCGGGGCTGGCCGCGTCGCCGGGGGCGACGTAGCTGCGGCTGCCGGCCACGTCGGTACCTTCCGGCGCAGAGCCGGATCCGACCGCTCCTCCTCCAACGATGCCGTTGGCATCCGTCTTCGTCTGTGCCGAGCTGTCGCTCGAGCCGTTGCCGCAGGCGGCGACGGTCACCAGGCAGGCGACGGACAGCACGGCCGCGGCGACGGCGGTGCGCGAGGCGGATCGACGGGTTCGCATGTCGCTTCGACGCACGTCTCGGCGGGCCGGTTCCCGCCGGGCACGGTGGTGTCGTCCGACGAGCAGTCGCGTGCGAGGCTTGGAGACATGCCGCCGACGTCTGCCATGCGGCCGGCCTCGTCCGCAGCCGGTCGTGTCGTGGTGGTCGGGGCTGGGCCTGGCCGGGCTGGCGGCCGCTCGAACGCTGCTGGTGGTCAGGCCGGACCTGGACGTGGTCGTGCTCGAGGCCGGTGCCGAGATCGGCGGCAAGCTGCGCCTCGGAGAGGTGGCAGGCATCCCGGTCGATCTCGGCGCCGAGTCGATGCTCAACCGTCGACCCGAAGGCACCGACCTGGCTCGCGCCGTGGGTCTTGGTGACCAGCTCGTCCATCCCGAGGTCAGTGGTGCCGGAGTCTGGACCAGGGGCGCGGTGCGACCCCTACCACCCACCCTGATGGGCATCCCGGTCAACCTCGAGGTCGCCTCCGCGAGCGGCATCCTGGCCAGGTCGACGTTGCTGCGAGCGCGCCTCGAGCGTTTCCTTCCGCGGCTGGACCTGACCGAAGACGTCGCAGTAGGCCGGTTGGTCGCCGCCCGGCTCGGCGCCGATGTGCGCGACCGACTCGTCGAGCCGCTGCTGGGCGGGGTGTACGCCGGCCGGGCGGATGAGATCTCGACCCATGCGGCGCTCCCGCAGCTGGTGAGCGCGAGTCCAGGAGCACGGCAGCCTCCTGGCGGCGGCTCGAGCCGCGGTCGGTGGACCGGAGGAGGGGACCCAGCCGGCGGGGTCGGCCATCCCTGTCTTCGCCGGCATCTCCGGTGGGGTGGGCCGTCTCTCGCAGGCGGTCGCTGCTGATGTACGGTCCCGCGGTGGTCGGATCGTGACCGGTGCTGTCGTGCGCGAGCTGGAGCGGACCAGCGTGGGTTGGCGTGTCGTGCACGGGCCCACGATCGCCCCGGTGGCTGTCGAAGGTGAGGCAGTGGTGCTCGCGGCCCCCGCGGCCCCGACGGCTCGACTGCTGCGATCGGTGGCCGGACCCGCCGCGCTGGAGCTGGGCCGGATCGAGTACGCGTCGATGGCGGTGGTCACGATCGCCGTCGACGCCGGGGCGGTGGCCGTCGACCTGGCGGGATCGGGTTTCCTGGTCCCTCCTGTCGATGGGCGGCTCATCAAGGCCGCCACCTTCTCGTCGCAGAAGTGGGGGTGGCTCTCGGGTGATGTCGTGATCATGCGCTGCTCGGTGGGTCGACTGCGCGAGGAGGCCGACCTGCAGCGTGAGGACACCGACCTGGTCGAGAACGCCGTGCTCGATCTCCGGGAGGCCACCGGCCTGCGGGCACCCCTGCTCGACGCCACCGTCACCCGCTGGGGTGGGGCGTTGCCGCAGTACGCCGTCGGACATCGCGAGCGCATCGCGCGGGTCGCTGCGTCGGTAGCCGACGTGCCCGGCGTCGAAGTGTGCGGAGCCGCCTTCGATGGGGTGGGCATACCGGCTGTGATCGCCTCAGGCCACGCCGCCGCCACCCGGGTGCTCGCCGGCGTGGCTGTGGCGGGGACAATGGGATCATGACCTCACCGACCTCGCCCTTCTCCAACTCGCCGCACCGCAGTGCGGCCGACGGGCCGGTGGACGCTCCGCAGTCCGCACCGCCCGGCGGCCTCGCAGACCCCGTCCCGGGCAAGCGTCCGCAGCAGGGCAAGGCGGCACGCGAGCTCAACGACGTCATCCGCTACACGATGTGGTCGGTCTTCGAGCTGTCCGAACCTGTCGGCTCCGAGGACGAGCGGGCCGAGCAGATCGCAGAGGTCGAGGGTCTGTTCGCCGGGCTTGCCGACCAGGACGTCACCGTGCGGGGGGTCTACGACGTCTCGGGGCTCCGTGCCGACGCCGACCTCATGGTGTGGTGGCACTCCTCGACCGCCGAGGCGTTGCAGTCGGCGTACAACGGTCTGCGCCGTACGATGCTGGGCCGCCGACTGGTACCGGTGTGGTCACAGCTGGCGCTGCACCGTCCTGCGGAGTTCAACAAGAGCCACATCCCGGCGTTCCTGGCCGATGAGGCGGCACACGACTACATCTGCGTCTACCCCTTCGTGCGGTCCTACGAGTGGTACCTGCTCGAGGACGCGGAGCGGCGGGCCATGCTCGCCGAGCACGGGCAGCTGGCGCGCGGCTTTCCGGACGTGCGCGCGAACACGGTCGCGTCGTTCGCGCTCGGTGACTATGAGTGGATCCTCGCCTTCGAGGCCGACGAGCTGCACCGCATCGTCGACCTCATGCGCCACCTGCGCGCCAGCACCGCACGTCGCCACGTGCGCGAAGAGGTGCCCTTCTACACCGGACGTCGGCGTAGCGTGAAAGACCTCCTGACCGCACTGCCGTGACCGCACTGCCCTGACCGCACTGCTCTGAGGGGAACTGAGATGGCGTACGACGAAGACCTCGCCGACCGCATTCGGGTAGCGATCGGCGATCACACTGGTGTGACCGAGCAACGGATGTTCGGTGGGCTGGCGTTCCTCGTCAACGGCAACATGGCCGTCGCTGCGAGTGGTCAGGGCGGGCTCATGCTCCGCGTCGACCCGACCGAGACAGCTGCGCTCGTGGCCGAGGACGGGGTGGCCCGGTTCGAGATGCGGGGTCGGGCGATGAACGGGTGGCTGCACATCGACCCGTCCGCCGCGGCGACCGACGAGCAGCTCTCGCGTTGGGTCCACCTCGGCGTCTCCTACGCCTGGTCGCTGCCGGCTAAGTAGCCCCCTGCCTCGGCTGCCGCCCGCGAATTGCGGGAAAGTGCAGGCTCTGACCGGCGTGTCGCGCTGCACCTTCCCGCAATTGCCAGCTGCCAGGAGGGCGATGCGGAAGGGGAGTGTCCGGAATGGGTCCTACCGTGAGGACATGACGACCCCAACCCCCCCATGGGAGCCACCAACCGCCGGGTCCGAAATCGAGCAGATCCTCGGTGCCCTCAACCGGTTGCGCTACACGTTCCGCTGGAAGGTCGATGGTCTTGACGCGACCGGGCTCAACACCTCCTTCGGCGCGTCCGCGCTGACGCTGGGCGGTCTCCTCAAGCACCTGGCAGCCCAGGAGGACTACGCCTCCACGGTCAAGCTGGCCGGCGAGCCGATGGACGCCACCTGGGCCGACAACGGCTGGGACGGCAGCGACGACTGGGAGTTCGAGTCGGCCGCCGACGACAGCCCCGAAAGGCTCTACGCGCTCTGGGACGGCGCTGTGGCCCGGTCTCGCGCCCGGGTCGACGCGATGCTCGCCGGCGGCGGACTCGACCAGCCCGTGCACGTCTCACGACCGGACGGGGAGCACGCCAACCTGCGCCGGCTGCTCTGCGACCAGATCGAGGAGTACGGGCGCCACACCGGACATGCAGACCTGATCCGCGAAGCCGTGGACGGTCGGGTCGGGGAGGACCCGCCTGAGGACTGGCGGCCTTAGCCTGCGCTCTGCCTCGGCTACGGTTTCGCCGGCTCCAGGGTCAGCGAGATCGAGTTGATGCAGTAGCGGGCGTCATCGGGGTTGTCGTACCCCTCACCGAGGAAAAGGTGTCCGAGGTGCGAGTCGCACGTCGAGCAGCGGACCTCGGTGCGCGCCATGCCGAGGGAGCGGTCCTCGAGCAGCGTGACGCCGTCGGTCTCGCTCGGTGCCCAGAAGGACGGCCAGCCGCAGTGCGAGTCGAACTTGGTGTCGGACCTGAACAGCTCGGCCCCACAAGCTCGACAGCGGTAGACACCCTCGGTCTTCGTGTCGACGTACTCGCCCGTCCATGGCCGCTCCGTGCCGGCCTTGCGCAGGACGTCGTACTCCTGCGGGCTCAGCTCGGTGCGCCATTCCTCGTCGGTCTTGGTGACGTGCGTACTCGTGCTGGTGTCCGCATCGGTCGTGGAAGTTTCTGTGCTCTCCATGACCTCAGCGTACGGGGGAAGTCGAGCTCAGCCGAGGCCTGTCGAGCGGCACCACGAATCCGTAACACTTCGATGATCGTCCAGCGGGTTGGTCTCCCTGATCTCCTGATTTGTCCGATCGCTACGTGACCGTGATGGCCACCGATGGTGAGACACCGAGGACGTGGTCGCCATCCGCCGGCTTGGCGACGCGGTACGACGTCGTGCCCTTCTTCGCGTTCTTCGACGTGGTCAGGATGTAGCTGTAGAAGCTGTCCTGGTCGAGCGTGACGGTGTCGATCGTCACCCAGCCCGTGCCCAGCAGGGCCTGCACCAGGACCGTCTGGCCCTCGTGGTTGGGAGCGACGACGCCGGCGAACATGGTCGAGTCGCCCTTCTTGAGCACCATGCTCCCGACCGCCAGCGACACGCGGGTCGCGACCTCGACCGTCACCGTCGGGCTCGTGGCGGCGGCGTGGTCGCGGTCACCGGCGAACTCGACGCGGTAGTCGGTCGTCTGTGCCGGCGAAACGGTGAAGGAGTACGAGCCGCTCGGACCCGTGGTCGTCGTGGCGCCGGTCGTCGCAAAGGGATCAGCACCGCGCCGCGATGTGAGGACGACGGTGGCTCCACCGATCGCGGTGCCGTCGTCGTTGGTCAGCGTCCCGGACACGACCGAGCTGGAACCGTAGACGATCGGTGTCGGTGATGACGATGCAGTGAGCCCAGCCGCGGCGAGCCCGAGGTGCAGGTCCACCACCTGGGGGTCGTGGTCGCTGGCCTGGTCGTTGAACTCGGCGTTGACATGCACGATGTCGTAGTCGTAGGTCTGCTCGACCAGGCCCTGGCTGAGCAGGATGTGGTCGAGCACCTGTGAGTTGCCGTCGTAGACATACGTGTAGCGCTCCTGGTCGGGCAACGTCGTCGGCAGGTCGAGCAACGTCGAGCCGTTCTCGGTGAGCGCGGTAACGCTGTCGGAGTACTCGAAGTCGTTGAGGTCGCCGAGGACGACAACGTTGGCCTGCGGGTCGACGGCGAGGATCTTGTGCACGAAGTGGTTCACGGTCTGTGCCTGGGTGACGCGCTTGGGCTCGGACCCCTGGACGGGCGGCTGGTTGGCGCCGTACAACGGCTGGTCCCCGCCCTTGCTGCTCCAGTGGTTCGCCACGACGAAGACCGGCTGGCCGCCGAACGTGAACTCGCCCGCGAGCGGGACGCGCGTGGACGCCCAGGCGCTGCTGGCGGGGTCGACGCGGCCGGGGGAGTGGGTCAGCCGGGCTGATCCGTCCGGCGCGGCCACGACGTCGGTGTCCTGGGTGGACGTGCCCGGGTCGCGCTCGACGAACGACAGTGGGGTGCCGTCCTGGATGAGGAAGGCCACCCGGATGTTCCCACCGGGCTCGCCACCCTCGGCGTCGTTGACCGGGTCGATCTGTTGATAGCTGTACGACGGGCCGCCTTGGGCCGAGATGGCCGCGGTCAGCTGGTTGAGCGTCTGGTCGGCGGCGGTGGTGCCGTTGTCGGTGGCGCCATTGTTGTCCTGGACCTCCTCGAGGGCGACGAGGTCGGGTGCCTCGAGGTTCGCCACGATGATGTGGGCGAGATCGTTGAACTTCGACTGTGGGTCCGTCGGATCGAGGTTCTCGACGTTGAACGTCGCGACGGACAGCTCGTCGTTGGCGGCCTGCTGGATCACCTCTCGGGCGAGACCGCTGCGCTGCAGCACCGGCGGCGTGCTCGCCACGAGATGGAAGTTGTTGAAGTCGTAGCCGACGTTGCCGATGGCGTCGGTGTAGCTGTCACCGACGTTGGCCGCCGGCACTGCGGTGCTGGTGTCGTCGAGGATGATGCGTTCGGGGTTCGGGTCGTTCTGCAACAACACGATGCCACCGCGGTTGGTCTGGGTCCCCGATCCTTGTGGGACGATCGGCGTCTCGCCGTAGGTCGTGTTCGTCGGCCCCACGACGCGAGCGTCGGGGAGGTCGACCAACATGCCTTCCAGTGACTCCCAGAAGTCGATGCCATCCTCGTTGGGCTGGTACTGACCGCCCGTCTCGACATTGATCTGGCCGCCGGGGGGAGCGTCGTTGTCGATGATCGTGGTGGGGGCGTGCAGACCGGTGGGTCCGACCTCGGTGGGAGTGACCGGGCCTGCGTCCGGGTCGACGACCGTGACGCTCGGTGTCACGATCTCGGTCGTGCTCAGCCCACCGGCGCCGGAGCGGAACTCGCTCACCTTCCCATCGACCGACACCGACGCACCAGGTTGCCAGGCTGCGGCGGGTGCCGAGGAGGTGAACACGTAGACCCCCGAGCTGGCGCCGGTCACGTACCCCGGCGCACCGGGTCCGCGCGGGTCCTGAACGTAGAAGCCGCGGGCGTCCCGCGCGGTGATGACGCCGGTCACTCCCGTGACGCCCTGTCCGACGTACGGCGACAAGTGCCCGGCGCCTTGGATCTGGGCGATGGTGGCGGCCGTCGGGGGGATCACGCAACCGCTGCCGCACGCCACCGGGTCGGGGGCGTGCGCGGTGAAGTCGGCGGCGTTGTCGTCCGTGTCGCGGCCGCTGCTGTCGCGTGTGATCGACGTGGTGTTGGTGCTCGCCGGACCCTTGGCGCCTTCGAAGTCGCTGACGGTGCCGCTACCCCAGCCGACGAAGTCGACGACGCCGGGTGCGGTCGCGCAGGTGCCGGCCGAGCAGGACAGGGCACTCTGGTTCGACACGAGCGCCACCCGACCGGTGGTCCCGCTCAGGTTGATGGAGCCGGTGGCGTCGGGCGTCGGCAGGTCGGTGGTACCACCCGCGCCGGCACCTTCTTGCACCAGATAGCTGGCCCCGGCCGGCAGCCTGCCGCTGAGGTTCGTGACCTGGAACGCGCCGGTACCCGTCGCGGAGTTGTACTGCACGGAGTACCCCGAGACGTCGACGGTCGACGTCCCGATGTTGCGCAGCTCGATGAAGTCGTTCTTGAATGTCGCGCCGGAGTTACCTCCCCCGCCATAGACCTCGTTGACGACCAACGTGGTGGACGGTGCAGCGGCGGCCTGCCAGGTAGGGAGACCGATCAGGGCGGCTGTGACGGTGACGGGGAGAGCGACAGCGAGGAAGTGCCGACGCTTGTGACGTGCGCTCACAAGAGTGTCCTTTGGTGCGAAGGAAGGCAGTACCGAGGATATCGGCAGGTACCGGTAGGTACCGGCCTCGACCTTAGGTGGCGGAGGTGGTCTTTGGGAATCCTTCCGGTGGACTTTTCGCGGCAGGTCCAGCACCCGTCACCGGCGGACCTCCACCCGGCTAGCCTGTCGGCATGGCGACGCCGGCGACCGAGATCGAGGTGGACGGCACCACGGTGCGGGTGTCGAGTCCCGACCGGGTGGTGTTTCCCGCCACTGACCGCACGCCTGCGGCGACCAAGCTCGACGTCGTTCGCTACTACGCCGCTGTCGGGCCTGGCATCCTTCGTGCTCTCCGCCTTCGTCCGACGACGCTCGAGCGCTGGCCGAAGGGCGTTCATCCGGGCATCAAACAGGCCACGCGCACGGATCGGCAGGGCGACGCGTTCTACCAGAAGCGCATTCCCAAGGGCGCCCCCGCGTACGTCGAGACGGCCACGATCCAGTTCCCGTCCGGTCGGTCGGCCGACGAGGTGTGTCCAACCGAGGCAGCGGTCGCTGCCTGGGCCGCCCAGATCGGGACGATCACGTTCCACCCGTGGCCGGTGCGTCGTGCGGACGTCGAGCATCCGGACGAGCTGCGGCTCGACCTCGATCCACAGCCGGGCACGGGCTTCGCCGATGCGGTCGTCGTGGCGGGGGAGGCGCGTGGACTGCTCGAGGACCTCGGGATTCGCGGCTTCCCGAAGACGTCGGGAAACCGTGGCATCCACATCTACATCCGTGTCGAGCCGCGGTGGACGTTCACCGACGTACGCCATGCCGCCATCGCCTTCGGCCGCGAGCTCGCCCGTCGCATGCCGGGGCTGGTGACGACGAACTGGTGGAAGGAGGAACGCGGCGAGAAGATCTTCGTCGACTACAACCAGAACGCTCGTGATCGCACGATTGCCAGCGCGTACTCGCTGCGACCCCTGCCGGGTGCTCCGGTGTCGACGCCCGTCACGTGGGAGGAGCTCGATGGTCTCGATCCTCGGGACTTCACGTTGTCCACGGTGCCGAGGCGATTCGCAGATCTGGGCGACCTGCATGCTGACATCGACGACGTGCACCACTCGCTGCAACCGTTGCTCGACCTGTATGAGCGTGACGTGGCGGCGGGACTGAGCGATCTTCCGTATCCCCCCGAGTATCCGAAGATGGCGGGCGAACCGCCACGCGTCCAGCCCAGTCGCATGAACCAGGACAACTGGCCGAAGCCCGAGGGCGGGTGACTTCGCAGGCCCGTCGGGATTGAGGCGCCCTGCTTGTGGGTACGTGCGCGGTACGCATCCACGAAGGGAGCTGGCCATGTCGGCAGAGTCCAACGAGACGGACGAGGTCAACGAGAACGTGAACCCACCTGCCCAGGGCAGGCTCGGCAACGACTACCACGAGGGCTCCAACCCGACGCCCGGTGGAGACATCGACACCAGCGGCAGCACGCTCCCGCCGTACGAAGGACGCAGCACGGGCGCGGACTTCCCCGGAGATCGTTCGAGCAGTGCCGGTGCGGGAACCCACCGCGCCGAGGGCGAGGGGTTGACCTCGCCGGATCCCGACGGCACGCCGGGTGGCGCCACGGCGTCACCTGCCGAGGAGCAGCCCGCGTCGGAGATGCCGGAGACCGAACCGGACGACCCCGGTGTCGGCCCTTCTCACCTCGCAGGGACGACCCGCGGTGAGCACGTAGGCGATCGCGACGGTCAGGAGAGCGGCCGGCACGACACCGAGTCCGACGACTCGACCGGGCGGCCTGCCGGGGAGTCCACGAACCGGGACCAGACGAGCGTGGATCCCCACGAGGGCAACACCGACCGCACGACCGGGTAAGGGGACGTCGACCGGTTCGGAGACGCCCAGATCGCGATCGTAAGGATCCTGACAGGACTCGGTCGTGCCTGCATGTGGCTGAGGGGGGTACCGTCACTCCTATGAGCGATGAACTTGAGGAGAACTGGGTTCCCGAGGTGGCGCGCAGCGCCGAGGGCGAGAACCTGCACGAGGACTGGGTCCCTGACGTGGCGCAGCGCGAATCCGCCGCCATCCATCCGGACGGCGAGTGGATCCCCGAGCACACGGCCCTCGAGGGCTTTGCCCGCGAGGGCAACAACTACGTCTGCCTGTTCTGCAGCGGCAAGGTGCCTGCCCGGCACGCGGACATCGAACAACACCGGGCCATGCACACGGAGTCCTCGGACTCCTGATCGTTGTCGGGCCACGCCGACCGTGGGTGGTCCGACGACGGGCCGGCAGATCACATGCCGGTGACGCCCTCGCCGCCGCCTGCTTCGGCATCGATCGGCTCGTGCTCGACGAGGTGCAGGATCGGGACACCGAGGCGACGCCGGGCCTTCGACGCCCAGTCGAGGTGCAGGAACTCCTGCACGACGTGCGGCCGCGTCATCACGATGACTTCCTCGGCGTGCTGTGCCGACGCGACCCGGTCGAGAGCGTCGATCGGGTCGTCTGAGCTGAACTCACCGGAGGCCTCGTGGCCGAGCGCCCGGATCGCCGCCGTGCTGATGGTCACACTCGTCTCCGCATCAGCGTCGATCTGTTTCTGCGACTCCACGGCATCCATCTCGTTGGTCACGACCGGTGGCGCCGCCAACACCTCACTTGCCGCGAGCGCGCCCAGCGCGGTCTCGACGCGGACGGCTGCGTTCTCGCACGGGATCAGGACGTGGTAGTGACGCGTGTCCTCGATGCCCTCGTGCAGGGAGACCACCTCGGCCGCGTCCCCCGCGCTCATGGCCTGTTCGGCCAGCACGATCACGTTGTACATGACGCTCCTTCGTTGGCAGGCGCTTACTCCATCATGCCCCTACCCGGCGTCGCGACCCAACCCCCGGGCACGCGCGGCACGCCAGGTCAGCCCAGCACCTCGGCCAGGTCGTAGCCGACGACCTCTTCGAGCTGGTCGTAGGTGCAGGACTCAGGATCCCGGTCGGGCCGCCAGCGCTTGAACTGCGCGGTGTGCCGAAGGCGGGTTCCCTCCATGTGGTCGTAGCCGACCTCGACGACGAGCACCGGGTCGATCGGGATCCAGCTGAGGTCCTTCTTGGCGTTCCAGCGGGAGACCGCGCCGGGAAGCCTGCCCTTCTCGTGCGCCTCTGCCTCGGCCCACTCCCGCCAGGGGTGGTCCTTCGGGTCGATGAGGAGCGGCTCGAGCTCGGTGATCAGCTCGGCTCGCCGCGCGGCCGCGAACGCGGCCGAGACGCCGATGTGCTGGAGGCGACCTTCACCGTCGTACAGACCGAGCAGGAGGGACCCCAGCAGCGGCTTGTCCTCGGTGGACGTCTTGTGAAGGCGGTAGCCGGCCACCACTGCGTCGCACGTG
The DNA here is from genome assembly GCA_963815445.1 of uncultured Actinomycetota bacterium. Classification (GTDB taxonomy): domain Bacteria; phylum Actinomycetota; class Actinomycetes; order Propionibacteriales; family Nocardioidaceae; genus JANLYC01. The sequence goes on along the minus strand of CAWFGV010000011.1, from coordinate 1,064,911 downwards.
CGCTCATGCTTGACCTTGATCATCGCGCGGCCGTTCGGCTGGTAACCGCCATCGCGTGGCTTGGCGACGATGCCGTCGAGTCCGGCCCCCTCGAAATTGCCGAACCACTCTTGCGCGGTGTCCTGGTCGAGCGTGGCCCGGGTGACGTGGATCGGGGCCACTGCCGTCGAGAGCGCGGACTCGAGCAGCTCGCGGCGTTCGGACAGCGGGGCGTCGAGCAAGGACCGGTCGTCGAGGGCGAGCAGGTCGAACGCGACGTAGGACGCCGGCGTCTCGGCCGCCAGCTTCTGGACACGCGAGTCGGCCGGGTGAATCCGTTCCTGTAGCACCTCGAACTGGAGCCGGCCGTTCATCGCGACCACGATCTCACCGTCCACCACGCACCGTCGCGGCAGCGACTGCTTGGCGGCGGCGACAAGTTCCGGAAAGTAGCGCGTCAGCGGCCTCTCGTTGCGGCTGCCGAGCTCCACCTCGTCGCCATCACGGAAGATGATGCACCGGAAGCCGTCCCACTTCGGCTCGAAGAGGAGCCCGTCAGGGTACTTGGAGGGGTCGGGTACACCCTTGGCCGACTTCGCGAGCATCGGCGAGATCGGAGGGTTGACTGGCAGGTCCATCAGAGGTCAACCTACCCGGTCTTGATGACGCCATAGCGGGAGAACAGGTCGCCGTCCCCGATCAGCAGATGACGCAGATCAAGCCGCACGGAGGGCTCGAACCAGGGCCCGCTGGTGAGAATGCGGGTCGGGTCGCCGCCGACGAGCTGCGGGCTGATCGTGAGGCAGAGCTCGTCGAGGTGAGCCGTCGTGACCAAGCCATAGAGCAGAGAGGGGCCGCCCTCGCAGAGGATGCGCTGGTAGCCCAGTGCGGCGAGCCCGTCGATGATCCGACCGGCGTCCACGTGGACGGGATCGTCGGGGCGGCCGGCATCGATCACGGTGGTGTCGGTGAGCTTGTCGGCGTGTTCCTCGGCCGCATCGGCGGTTGTGAGCACCAACGTCGGCGCGTCCCCGCCGGCGAGCAGTGCGGGGTCGAGGTCCATCGTGCGCGACACCACCGCGATCGCAGGTGTCGAGGTGAGACCGAGCCGGGCTCGTAATGCGACGTCGACCTCGCTCGTCAGGACCGGCTGGTAGCCCTCGATGCGCGCCGTCCGACCGCCGACCAGGATCACGTCGGCCAACGACCGGAGCAGCGCGAACACCGCCTGATCGGCTCCACTGGACAATGCACCGGACCGACTCTCGGCGCCCTGTGCCGACCCATCGAGCGTCGACACGAAGTTCGCCCGGACCCAGGTGCGCTCCGAGGGGTAGGCGTACAGCTCGATGAGGTCGTCAGGGGTCACCTCGTTCGGCGACGTCGGGAACAAGGACTGCACACCGCGATCCTGCCACCTCGCGTCCATCGGGTCGTCCGGGTCCCCGGCCGGACCCGCCACGGTGACCATCCCTGACAATGGCTCCTATGGCTGAGCACGTGCTTCCCGCTGGTGTGTCCGACGTCCTCCGACTTCCGCCCGGACCGGTGAACCTGGGTGACCTCGACCCTCGGGCGACGCCTGGCTTCGACGGCGACAAGCCCGACGGCAAGAAGGCGCTGGCTGCCCTGGGTGCCGAGGTGTCCGAGCTCCAGCAGCGGTTGTATGCCGAGTCGCGCGGCACCGTCGAACGCAGCGTGCTCCTCGTCGTGCAGGGCATGGACACGTCCGGCAAGGGTGGCGTGATGCGGCACTGCGTCGGGTTGCTCGATCCGCAGGGCGTCCGGATCACCGCGTTCAAGGCGCCGACGAAGACCGAGCTCGCGCATGACTTCCTGTGGCGGATCGAGAAGCAGGTGCCTCGCCCCGGCATGATCGGGATCTTCGACCGCAGCCACTACGAGGACGTGCTGATCGCGCGCGTGCGGGGATTGGCAACGGCGAAGGAGATCGATCGCCGCTACGACGCCATCAACGAGTTCGAGCTCGAGCTGCTCGGTCGTGGCACCCGGGTCATCACGTGCATGCTGCACATCTCCAAGGACGAGCAGCGCGACCGGTTGGCCGAGCGGCTGGACGACCCGACCAAGCACTGGAAGTTCAACCCTGGCGACATCGACGAGCGGGCTCGCTGGGACGACTACATGGCGGCGTACGCCATCGCCCTCGAGCGATGCAACACCGAGGCCGCTCCGTTCTACGTGATTCCGAGCAATCGCAAGTGGTACCGGAACTGGGCGATCACCTCGATCCTGCTCGAGCACCTACGCGCGATGGATCCCCAGTATCCGCCCGGCGATTTCGACGTCGACGAGCAACGAGCAAGGCTCGCCGCCACCTGACCGCGGGCCGAATGGGGCCCGCGGTCCGGCGTGGTGCTCAGAGCCGTGTCAACACCCAGACGCCGGGTGCGCGAAGTTGTTGAGGTACGTGTAGTAGCCGCGCGCGGCGATCGACGGGTCCTGTCGCGCGAACCACGAGTAGTGCACCTCGTCCTCCGGGTGGTACGTCCGCCCTGCGATCGTCACCTTGAAGCCATACCCCACCACGGGATCGCCGGTCTCCAGCACCGGTGTGCATCCGTACTGCGGCGCCGTCGGGGTCAGCCACGGGTTCACGTAGTTGTTGACGAACGGGTCGTCGTACCACTCCTGGACCTCGTGGCTCAGCCCGTGGATGTCGGCGATGTAGGACTCGCTGTCACCGGGGTTGGGACCAAAGATCCCCTGGTCGCTGTAGGAGGCGAACATGTATGTGTTGACCTGCTGCTTGCCGTTCCCGTTCACCGACGACGTGGCGCCGTGGTAACCCAGGGTGCAGCAGTTGTCCTCGGTCCCGTCGTACAGGAACGTGTTGTTCACCAAGAAGATCGGCAGCACGGTCGGACTGATCTTCCGTTGGACGAGCAGGTTCTTGAGCTGTGACGAGAACCAGGAGGAGCTCATCAACCCGATCCGCCGGTGGCTCACGCTTCCGACGATGAGCTCGCCCTGGTTCTTGGGAACCGCGATCGCCGCTGTGGGCTGCACCGTCGGCTGTCCGAGCAGCACGTGATACCCCGAGCCACTCCGGCCGAACTGCGCACGGTAGATGGCGTCGCCGACCTGGGTCACGTCTCTCGGTTCGTTGACCGTGCGCGGAGATGGCGCCACGCCTGGGGTGTCAGGTGGTGCGCTCGCCGTGGCGTTGGCCGCGGCCCCGATGTCGGCATTGGTGAACACCGGCGAGCCGACGGTGGCAGCTACCCGGTCCGTGCCGTCGAGCACGCCGCTGTTCGGGTCGGCCGACCTGTCGAACGTGAACTTCATCGGCACGATCACCGTCGGGATCGTCGTCTTGCTGCTCGTGGTGTACGGGTTCGTCCCGACCATCGTGTAGCCGTAGGTCTTTGCGTTCGTGGGATCGGTGAACGAGGAGGTCCAGCTCGGGATCGTGATCGCCGTCGACGAGACGGTGCCCGTGAGCCGTTCCTCCTTGTACTGGGCCGTGCCGATGCCGTCCCCGTGTTGGCCGGTGGCGTTGTGGGCGGCTGACTGTCCTGATGCGGCGGGAATGCAGAGGGCGATGCTGGCACCGATAGCCAGAGCCCCACCCGCCAACCGACGTGAGAGCACGGCGGACTCCTTCGCTGAGAGCTGGTGTTCGAGACGTGGCCCACCAGACGTCAGGCAACACCCCAGGTCGGCCTCGTTGATCCTGGCACTCGTGGCGAGCCGTCCGCAATAGCCGGTTCGGCATCGTGGTGGACGTACCGGAGGGCGCGGCGTCGGGTGGGTGACGCCGCGCCCTCACGCGTGGGGTGCGCCTTGTCGAGGTAGGACTCAGGCCGGTAGCTGGACGAGCTGAAGAGCACCCACGGAGTAGCGCGCCAGGATGACCCGGCTGAGTTCGGCGTGCGCGCCGAGCGGACGCGACACCGCGACTGCCCCCGCCTCGAGCGCCAGCTCCTCGGCACGGTCGGGCAGCCGCCCCGGTGCGATGAAGAGCGAGCCCACGGCGACGTGCCGGCGACCCTGCCGACGCCAGTCGCGGACGGCCTCACCTGTCGACGGCGGAGCCGTGGAGGCAAACGCGACGCTCGTCGGGAGCCGGTGCCGGTTTCCCCACAGCCGGGCGAGCCGCGCCACCGTCGCGTTGGCGAGTGCGTCCGACGTACCGGCAGCCGCCAGCACGAGCGCATCGAGCTCGCGTACCCGCGACTCCCTGAGCGACTCCCGTAGCCGTTCGTCCAGGATCGACAACAGTGCTGCGTCGGTCCCGACCACGTCGGCGACCCTGACGGCCAGGCCGTTGTGGTGTTCGGCGGCGTTCTTGACGACCTCCGGCACGTCGATGCGTGCGTGGTACGCCTCGGTGAGCAGCAACGGGACGACGACGATCTCGTCATGGCCACGCGCTGCCAGGCGGTCGACGACCGACTCCACGTCCGGCCGGGCGTGGTCGAGGAAGGCCGGCTCGATCTTGAGGTCTGGTCGAAGTGCCTTCGTGGCGGCAACGATCTCGCGGACGGTCCGGGCAGCGCGCGGGTCGCGGCTGCCGTGGGCCAGCGCGATGAGAGCTGGAGCGTTCATGAGTGGATCCCGCATTCTGTCTTGCCGGTCCCCGACCATCGTCCGCTGCGGGCATCATCGCCCGGAGTCACCCGGCGGGTGCAGGGCCAGCATCCGATCGAGGGGTAGCCGTCGAACTGCAAGGGGTTGACGAGAACGCCGCCGGGTCCGGCATTCTCGGCGATGTATCGGTCGACTTCGGACTGTGTCCAACGCGCCAGCGGTGAGACCTTCACCTTGCCCTTGGCCGCGTCCCAGCCGACGACCGGTGTGATGACACGGTCGTGGGTCTCCTCGCGGCGAAGCCCGGTCGCCCAGGCGTCGTAAGCTGCCAGACCGTCCGTGAGTGGTTGGACCTTGCGCAGGGCGCAGCACAGGTCGGGGTCACGGGACCAGAGATCGGCACCGTACTGCTCGTCCTGCTCGCGCACCGAGATGGTCGGTGCGAGCGTGACCACGTTGACCGGATGGGTCGCGGCCACGGCGTCGCGGGTTCCGATGGTCTCGACGAAGTGATAGCCGGTGTCGAGAAACACCACGTCGATGCCGGGGGCGACACGGCCGGCCAGATGGGCGAGCACGGAGTCGCTCATCGACGATGTCACACAGAACCGGTCGCCGAACGTCTCGACCGCCCACTCGATGACCGCCTCGGCAGGGGCGAGCTCCAGCTCCGGTCCGGCGATCAGGGCGACCTCGCGCAGCTCTTCGGGGGCGGACAGGGTCGGGGTCACGGTGGCGGTCACGATGCGTTTCCTCGGTCGTTCCCAGCAGCCGGGCCGACGCCGGGAGCGAGTAACCCGATGAACTTCACACCGAACGCACGCAGGCACTCGCGGCACTCCCAGGCACCGTGGACCTGCCCGTGCGGGTGCAGGTTCTCCCCGGCGCAGTAGGGGCAGTGCAGGGGAACACTGTGTGCACTCATCGCAGCGCCTCCTCGTCGGCTCGCAGTGCCCAGGCCGCGAACCGCTCGCCGCCCTCGCGTTGGTCGAGGTAGCCGCGCACGACCCGCTCGACGTAGTCCGTGAGACCTGCTGACGTGACCTTGTGTCCGCGCAGCTTGCGGCCGAAGCCGGCTTCGAGACCGACGCCGCCGCCGAGGTGGACCTGGAAGCCCTCGACCTGCTTGCCGTGCTCGTCCAGGACGAGCTGCCCCTTCAGGCCGATGTCGGCGATCTGGATGCGGGCACAGGAGTTGGGGCACCCGTTCAGATGCACAGTGATCGGCGTGTCCAGCTCCGGGATGCGCTGTTCGAGCTCGGAGACGAGCAGGGCAGCACGACCTTTGGTCTCGACGATCGCGAGCTTGCAGAACTCGATGCCCGTGCAGGCCATCGTCGAGCGCCGCCACTGGCTCGGTCTGGTCGACAGGCCGATGTCCTCGACCGCAGCGACCAAGGAGGCGACCTGGCCGGGCTCGACATCGAGGATCACGAGCTTCTGGTACGGCGTCGTCCGCAGCCGGGTCGATCCGTGTGACTCGATGATGTCAGCCAGCTTGGTCAGTGTTGTCCCGGAAATCCTGCCGGCGACGGGGGAGACGCCGATGTAGTGGCGACCGTCCACCTGCGCGTGCACACCGACGTGGTCACCGTTCCCGACGGGCCTGGCCGGCGGCTCGCCGTCGACGAGGCTGCGGTGCAGGTACTCGTCCTCGAGCACCGCGCGGAACTTCTCGACCCCCCAGTCGGCGACCAGGAACTTCAACCGGGCGCGGGCGCGCAGCCGGCGGTAGCCGTAGTCGCGGAAGACGCTGATGACGCCGCGCCATACGTCGGCGACCTCGTCCAGCGGCACCCACACGCCGAGCGACTTCGCGAGCTGCGGATTGGTGGAGAGCCCACCGCCCACCCAGACGTCGAATCCCACGCCGCGATCGGGATGCACCGTAGGCACGAACGCCAGGTCATTGACCTCCGGAGCGACGTCGAGGCTCGGATGTCCGGTGATCGCTGTCTTGAACTTGCGTGGCAGGTTGGAGAACTCCGGCGAGCCGATGTAGTGCTCGACGATCTCGTCGATCGCCGGGGTGGGGTCGATGAGCTCGTCGGCGGCGATCCCGGCCAACGGACCGCCGAGGACCACGCGCGGCGCATCCCCGCACGCTTCCTGGGATGAGAGGCCCACCGCCTCGAGCCGGTCCCAGATCGCGGGGACGTCCTCGACGCGCACCCAGTGCAGCTGGATGTTCTGTCGATCGGTGACGTCGGCGCTGTCGCGCGCGTACGTCGTGGAGATGTCGGCAATCGTGCGCAGCTGCTCGGTCGTCAGCTGTCCACCGTCGATGCGGACGCGGAGCATGAAGTACTCGTCGTCGAGCTCGTGGGGCTCGAGCACGGCGGTCCGACCGCCGTCGATGCCCGGCCGACGCTGGGTGTAGAGGCCCCACCAACGGAACCGGTTGCGCAGGTCGGAGGGATCGATCGAGGCAAAGCCACGGTGGGCGTAGATGTTCTCGATGCGCGCCCGGACGTTGAGCGCGTCATCGTCCTTCTTGGCCTGCTCGTTGGCGTTGAGCGGCTCGCGGTAGCCGAGCGCCCACTGACCTTCACCGCGCGCGGGGCGCGCAGCCGGCGGTCTGACCTGGGTGGCGGTGCTGGGGGATGTCATGCGTGTCCTCGAGGGAGGGGCACGTGGTCGACGCTGACGAGTCTCGACGTTGAGGGAGTCGTCGGGGCGGCGATCGCGGCCGGACTGGGAAGTCGTGGCGGGCGAGGTCAGGCCGACATACACATCGCGCTGCGCGTCTTGCCGAAGTCCACATGGCGGCGTGCCACGAGGCGAACGGAGAGGCGTGCGAACGATGTCATGCAGGAAAGCGTGGCGATCAGCCGTATCGATCGCAAGCGACTATCTCGGTATTCGAGATTGATGTTCAAAATATGAGACGCTGAGCGGCGTGCCGTTACAGATCCACCGCATCCGGTCCGACATGCGAGACGGCGTCCCACGCCCTCGAACGTGCCCGACCGCCGGCTAGAGCTCGAGACCTGGATAGAGGGGCCAGCGCTCCAGCATCTCCGCCGCGGCCGCCCTTGCGCGGTCCGCCACCCCGTCCGCGAGGGTGTACTGCGCCTTGGACGGTCCGTTCTTGCCGGCGTTCGCGGCCGTGTTGGAGAGCACCTCGACGATGATCTCGGCCACGCGGTCGAACTCGTCATGGCCGAAGCCGCGTGTGGTCAGCGCCGGAGTACCCAACCGGACTCCACTGGTGTACCACGCGCCATTGGGGTCTGACGGCACCGAGTTGCGGTTGGTGACGACGCCGGAGTCGAGCAGTGCCGACTCGGCCTGCCGACCGGTCAGGCCGAACGACGACACGTCGAGCAGCACGATGTGGTTGTCGGTGCCACCGGTCACGAGATTCGCATCGCGCTTCAGGAAGCCCTCGGCCAGGGACTTGGCGTTGGCCGCAACCCGGCCGGCGTACTCCTGGAACTCGGGTCGCCTTGCTTCGGCGAGGGCGACCGCCTTCGCCGCCATCACGTGCGACAGCGGGCCGCCGAGCACCATCGGGCAGCCGCGGTCGACCGCGTCGGAATACTCCGCCGTCGCCAGCACCAGCCCGCCGCGCGGGCCACGCAGGGACTTGTGCGTGGTCGTCGTGGTGACGTGAGCATGCGGCACCGGATCCTCGTCGCCGGTGAAGACCTTGCCGGCGACCAGTCCGGCGAAGTGCGCCATGTCGACCATGAGGGTGGCGCCGACCTCGTCGGCGATCTCGCGCATCTTCGCGAAGTTCACCCGGCGCGGATACGCGGAGTACCCCGCGATGAGCACCAGCGGCTTGAACTCGCGGGCAGCAGCGGCGACCCGGTCGTAGTCCAGCAGGCCGGTCTCGGGGTCGGTGCCGTAGCTGCGTTGGTAGAACATCTTGCCGCTGATGTTCGGTCGGAAGCCGTGCGTGAGGTGGCCACCCGCGTCCAGCGACATACCCAGCATCCGCTGGTTGCCGAGCTCGTGACGCAGCGTCTCCCAGTCGGCCTCGCTGAGGTCGTTGACGTTCTTGGCGCCGAGCTTCTGCAGGGCAGGACCTTCGACCCGGGTCGCGAGGATGGCCCAGAAAGCGACGAGGTTGGCGTCGATCCCGGAGTGCGGCTGGACGTAGGCGTACGGCGCACCGAACAGCTCGCGGGCATGCTCAGCAGCAATGGCCTCGACCTGGTCGACGTTCTGGCAGCCGGCGTAGAACCGATGGCCGATCGTCCCTTCGGCGTACTTGTCGGAGAGGAAGCTGCTCATCGTCAGCAGCACGGCCGGAGACGCGTAGTTCTCACTGGCGATCAGCTTGAGTGAAGCCCGCTGGTCGGCGAGCTCCGCGCGGGTGGCCTCGGCGATCCGCGGCTCGACGGAGGCGATGACCTCGAGGGCTGACTGGTACGCCGCACTGGCCGTCTTGGTCACGGCGTCGGCGTCGAGGGGGGAGGCTGAGGCGTCGGTCATGCCGTCAGCCTAGAGCCGGGGTCAACAGGGACCCGCGCCGCACCGGACACCCCGAGCCCACCGTTTCGGCCGGTCAACCCGCCGGATTCGGTGGACTGGAGGTGTTCGGTCGAGCGGGGAGGGTCCCCAGCGTGATGAGACTGGCCAGGACGGCACCGAGCAGCTGGGCCAGGACGTAGATCGGCACCCACTTCCACGCCAGGATCCCGGTCATCCCCATGGCGAACGTGACCACCGGGTTGAGCGCCGCGCCCGAGATGGGGCCGGCCGCCACGGTGCCCACCGCGACGATGGCCCCGATGGCCAGTCCGGCCGGACCGAGCTGGTGGTCCCTGGCCTCGATCGTGCCGTCGGCGCTCGTCAGCCGACCGAGCGTGCCGAGGTAGACCCAGGCGAGCGCGAAGGAGAAGACGAGCTCGACCAAGAACGCTGCGACGACGAGGCCACTGAGGTCGACAGGTCCGGGGAGCGCGTCGATCTGGTCACCATAGATCCCGGTCGTCAGCAGGTACGCGACGAGGCCTCCCAGCAGCTGCGCGGCGAGGTACGGCACGAGCTCAACGGCGGGAAGCGTGCCGCGGATCACCGTCGCGAGAGACAGCGCCGGATTGAGGTGCGCCCCGGACATGGGGGCGCACGTGTAGACGAGCGCCAGCAACGCTGCCCCCACCGCGACGGGTGCCAGGCCGGATCCGGACAGCGTCGCCGTCAGCACCGCCATCACGAACAGGGTGCTGCCCAACAGCTCGGAGACGTAGGCACGCATGGCCGCAGTATCCCGCGTCGTCAGACCGAGGGGGTGGTACGACGCGTGAGGTCTGCCAGCTCCGGCCCGACGGGCAGGGTGCCGAACGTCTGGCCCCCGTCACTACCGAGCCGCGAGGCGCAGAACAGGTCAGCGACCACGGGATCGCCTCCTCCGAGGAGGAGCGCGCCTTGCAGACACGTCGCCATCTGCGCTGCCAGCCGACGGGCCGATCCTTCGGCGCCGCTCAGGTCTGCGAGCCCGGAGAGGACGACGTGGACCGCAGCATCGAGCTGTGCGTTCTCGCCGCGGACACGGCCCATCTCGGTGAGCCAGGCGTCCAGCGCTCCAGGCGATGACGAGAGCGCGCGCAGCACGTCGAGGGCGTTGACGTTGCCGCTGCCCTCCCAGATCGAGTTCAGTGGCGACTCCCGGAACAGCAGCGGGAGGCCGGACTCCTCGACGTACCCGTTGCCGCCCAGGCACTCCATCGCCTCGGCAACCACAGCCGGTGTCCGCTTGCAGACCCAGAACTTGGCCAGCGGCAGCGCGATCCGTCGCAGCGCCACCTCATGCTCGTCGTCCCCCCGGTCGACGGCCGCGGCCAGCCGGATCGCGAGCGCTGTCGCCGCCTCGGACTCGACGGCGAGGTCGGCGATGACGTTCTGCATGAGCGGCTTGTCGGAGAGCAGCCCGCCGAACGCCGATCGCCCGGCCACGTGCCAGCTCGCCTCAGCGACGGCCCGGCGCATCAAGGCGGCCGACCCGAGCACGCAGTCCAACCGCGTCGCGGCGACCATCTCGATGATCGTGGCCACCCCTCGCCCCTCGTCGCCCAGTCGAAAGGCGCGGGTCCGCTGGAGCTCCAGCTCGGCAGAGGCGTTGGAACGGTTGCCGAGCTTGTCCTTGAGGCGTTGGAGTGCGAACGGGTTGCGGCCGCCATCGGGGAGCATTCGCGGCACGACGAAGCACGTCAACCCGTCGGGTGCCTGCGCGAGCACGAGGAAGACGTCGTTCATGGGCGCGGAGGTGAACCACTTGTGTCCCTCGAGCCGGTAGCCGTCGTCGTCCGGTGTCGCCGTGGTCACGTTGGCGCGGACGTCGGAGCCACCTTGTTTCTCGGTCATCCCCATCCCGGCCAGGCAGCCGTCCTTGTCGGCGGGGGAGCGCAGGCCGAAGTCGTACGTCGTCGAGGCAAGCCGGGGCACCCACTCCTCGGCGAGCGCGGTGTCTCGACGCAGGGCCGGAACCGCGGCGTACGTCATGGAGATGGGGCAGCCATGTCCGCTCTCGACCTGCGACCACGCGTAGAAGCCCACCGCCCGGACCAGGTGAGCATGCGCCTCGTCTGAGGTCCACGGCGCGGCTGCCAGTCCGAACCCGGTCGCGCGCTCCATCAGCCAGTGCCACGACGGGTGAAACCGCACCTCGTCCACCCGGTTGCCGTAGCGGTCGAACGTCACCAGTTCGGGGGTATGCCGGTTGGCGAGCATCGCGTGCTCACGCGCCTCAGCCGTTCCGGCCAGCCGGCCCAGGTCCTTCACGGAGCCGAGAACGGTCTCGGCGGCAGCGGCCGGATCGGGCGCGTCCGACGTCGCTCGGCCGACCGCGTCGACGAGCCCGGCGTCGGAGGTCACGACGTCGTGCCCAACCAATGGCCTGGGCTGGTTCGTGGCTGCCAAGGATGAAGCGTGCATATCGATACCGTAGGGGCCATGGCGTCGGACTCGGTAGGCAGTGAGCCTGCGCGAGCGACGTCTCAGGTGACGGTGGCGTCGGTCCGCGATGTCTCGTGGCAGCTGCTGACCGCCACCGTCGGAGCGTGCTTCCGCTACCGCGTCACCGGGCTGGCGGCGGAGGCGGCGTTCTTCGCCGTGCTGTCGCTGCCGCCGCTGGTCTTCGGGCTCGCCGGCAGCATCTACTTCATCGTTCGCCGGGTCGATCCCGAACAGATCGTCTTCCTGCGCCAGCAGATCATCGATCTGTCCGGTCAGGTGCTCACGCAGGAGTCGGTGCACAAGATCGTCGTACCGACCGTCAACCGGGTCCTGCAGGAACCGCGCTTCGACGTCGTCTCGGTCGGTTTCATCCTCGCGCTCTGGTCGGGCTCGCGGGCGCTGAACGTCTTCGTCGACACCATCACGATCATGTACGGCCTCGGGGGGCGGCGCGGGATCATCCGGACCCGGATGCTGTCGTTCACGTTGTACGTCATCGGCCTGTTCGTCGGCGTCATCGTGCTGCCGCTGGTGCTGGCCGGCCCGCGGCTGGTGGACCAGCTGCTCCCGGCACGGGCGGACACGCTCAACACGTTGTACTGGCCGACGGTGATCGTGCTCAGCATCGCCTTCCTGACCACGCTGTACCACCTGTCCGTGCCGGTCCGGACCTCCTGGCGGCACGACGTCCCCGGTGCGGTGCTCGCGTTCGCGATGTGGGTCCTCGGCAGCTACCTGCTTCGCGTCGTGCTCGAGTCTGCGACCACCTCGATCTACGGTCCGCTGGCGGCGCCGATCGCGGTTCTTCTCTGGCTCTACCTCACGGCCCTGGCCGTGCTGATCGGCGCCGCCGTCAACGCGTCCTTCGACCGGGTCTTCCCCGAGGCGTCGACCACGGGCGCGCGGCTCGAGGTGCTGCGCCGGATCGCAGGACGCCGCGCCGGGGATCGGCCACAGCGGCCCAACGACGTCGACGACATCTGAGCGCGGGCACCCCGCGAGGCCCCGCCGGGCCGATATTCCAATGCGTAGACGCGAATCGACACCTACGCTCGTGGCGTGACCGCAGCGCCGGAAAGGCTCTTGGAGCTCGGCTGGGATGACTCCTGGGCCGAGCTCGCTGCCGCCTGCCCCACTCCGGGGCTGCCCGGACGCGTGACGCGAGTCGACCGCGGCGTGTGCACGCTGATGACCGAGCACGGGCCGGTGCGCGCGTCCTGGTCCGCGGCTCTCCTCGACGCCGCGGCCACCGACCCGACGAAGGCGCCCTGCACGGGCGACTGGTGCGTGCTCTGCTGCTGGCCCGATGGTCCGGTGACGATCCACGCGGTACTCGATCGTCGTACGGCGGTCATCCGCGCCGGGGCTTCGCGGACCTCCCATGCTCAGGTGCTCGTCGCCAACGTCGACGTGATCGCCGTCTTGGTGGCGCTGCACCCCGAGCCGAACATCTCCCGGATCGAGCGGCTGGTCACGCTGGCCTGGGAAAGTGATGCTCGTCCTGTCGTCGCCTTGACCAAGGCTGATCTCGTGCCCGACGCCGCCGGCATTGCCGCCGAGGTACGCCGGGCCTGTCCGGGCGTCGACGTCGTCACGTGCAGCACGGTGACCGACGAGGGGCTCGACGAGCTCCGCGGGATGCTCGGGCCGAACGGCACGATGGGTCTCATCGGGGCGTCCGGACACGGCAAGTCGTCACTGACCAACGCGCTGGTAGGCGCTGAGGTCCTCGCCACGAAGGAGATCAGGGACGACGGCAAGGGTCGGCATACGTCGGTACGCCGCGAGCTCGTTCCGCTGCCGGGCGGTGGAGCGGTGGTCGACACCCCCGGCCTGCGGGGCGTCGGTCTGCAGAGTGCCTCCGAAGGGCTCGCCTCCACATTTCCCGACGTCGAGGACCTCGCTGCGCAGTGCAAGTTCCGGGACTGCAGCCACGGCGGAGAGCCGGGCTGTGCGATTCGGGCAGCGGTGTCGACCGGTGAGCTGTCGCAGCGCCGGCTGGAGAGCTGGTTCCGGCTCCAACGAGAACTCGCCTGGATCGCGGCCCGGTCAGACGCCCGGCTGCATGCCGAGCAGGTCAAGAAATGGAAAAAGATCACCCAGGACAACCGGTCGCGCCGGGACCGCTGACGCCTCACTGGCCGTGTCGACCTCGGAGGAGCGTCAGTGGGCGGTGGGGCGCACCGGACGGGTGAGCGGCGAGGCTGCCGACGGAGCCGTGCTCGGTTCGGCGAGGATGTGGCGGAGCCGGCGCAGCGCACGGTGATGACTCACGCGGACCCCGTTCGAGCTGATGCCCAGCGCGGCCGCGGTTGCGGCTACGTCCAACCCGACGACATCGAGGCAGGCAACGACCTCGGCCTCCCGGGTGGGGAGCTGAAGCAACAGTCCGTGGATCCAGTCCAGCTGGTCCGTGTGCGCGAGACCGTCCTGACCGTCCTGGACGTACGAGCCCCTGATCTCGGGAAGTCGGCGCGGGTCTGCATCGGTCGGTGTGGTCGCTCGTCGGATCGCGCGCCGGTTGGTGTTGAGCAGGTGATGACGTGCGATCCCGAACACCCAGCCGGCGAACGCGTCGACATCGCCGGTGAAGTCGGCGATCCGCGAAGCAGCGGTGAACCAGGCCTCGCTCGCGATGTCCTCCGGCGCCATGGAAGCGTCGAGGTGCGGATGGGTGCGAAGCCAGACCACGAGCCGGCCCCCGATGCGCTCGTAGAGATCGCGCCACGCGTCCGGGTCTGCGGCGCGGGCACGGGCCATCACGTCGGGCTCAGCGTTGGCCTGGCCCATCGGTACTCCTCGAGTGGGGTGCAGCGTCGAGTATCTGACTACGGTGCGTGAACAGGGAACTACCAACCGGACACTAGGTCCCGACGTCGGTGCGGTGGAACCCGCTTGGCCGAAGGTTTACATCCGCTTAAGCGGACCTTGGCCAAGTCGCGCCCCGGAGTAATGAATCTCGTCCGCGGCGACATGGTGAGGTATGACGAAAGATCAGCGCGACGACATCGCCCGGCGGTTGGCGGCCACGACCCCGACGCCGGAGCAGACAGATAGCTTCTTCGACGGACTCGGGCTGCTGGCCTCGCAGTCAGTGGAGTCGCCCGGCACGGACGCACGGCACGGATTCAAGGCCTTGCGGTGGTCAGCCGTCGCCGCGAGCACGGTGGTGCTGTTGTCCAGCGCGGCGTACGCCGGTGCGCTGGGGTCCCCGGCGAAGGACGGAGCTCGTCAGGTGATCGGGCAGGGGACGTCGGCATCGCAAGGGGCCTCCGATGAAGATCCGGTCGAGCAGATCGCTCCCGTCTTCGTGCTCGAGCCACGACCCGCGGTTCTCGATGACGACACGGCGGGCACCGACAGCGCCGATGACAGCGCCGATGACAGCACCGACAGCGCCGATGACGGCACCGACACGGCGGGAACTGACAGCGCCGACGACAGCGCCGATGACAGCGCCGATGACAGCACCGACAGCGCCGACGACGAGTCGGACAGCGCCGACAGCGCCGACGACAGCGCCGACAGCGGCGATGACGAGTCGAGTGGCAGCTCAAGCCAGGGCGGCGACAGCTCTGGACGCGGATCAGGCGACGAAGACGGCGGCTCGTCCGGCACCGACGACTAGGCCGGCTGACTCAGCACCCGTCGCACCCGACCACCGACACGCGAGGCGACCCCACCATCCAGGCGGGGTCGCCTCGCGCGTCACGGTCAGCCTGTCAGGAGCGGGCGGCGTTCTCGGGACCGAGGATCACCACGCTGTGCGGTGGCAGGAACACCCGTTCCTCGACCTGCTCACCGACCGCAGGCTCCGGCTCCCACGCGGCGACCACGACGAGCGGAATCTCGGTCTCGAATTGAATCTCGTGCGGCTCGTCGGAGAGGTTGAGCACCACGAGGTGGCCGTTGCGTCGTACGACGACGGTGTGCGCCTCCTCGTCGTGGTCGACCTGCACGAGATCCAGGCGTGGGTCGCCGAGGTCGGGTCGGTCGCGCCGGAGACGGATCAGCGTGCGGTACCACGCCAGCAGCCGGTCGTGCGGTGGCTGGCCGATCTCGTCCCAGTCCAGGCGCGACCTGATCGCGGTGTCCTCTGACTGGGGGTCAGGAACGTTCGCGCGGTCCCAACCGTGCGCGGCGAACTCGTCGCGTCGTCCGCGTCGCACCGCGACCGCGATGCCCTGATCGGTGTGATCGGTGAAGTACTGCCAAGGCGTCGAGGCGCCCCACTCCTCACCCATGAACAGCATCGGCGTCGTGGGACCGGTGAGCAGCAGCGCCGCTCCGCACGCGAGCTGGCCGGGTGAGAGCTGCGCCGACAACCGGTCGCCGGTGGCCCGGTTGCCGACCTGGTCGTGGTTCTGCAGCGACACGACGAAGCGCCAGCCCGGCGTGCGTGCCCGGTCGACCGGACGGCCGTGTGTGCGACGCCGGAAGCTCGAGTAGGTGCCGTCGTGCAGGAACACGCTCTCGAGCACCTTGGTCAGTGCACCCGGCTCGGCGAAGTCGTGGTAGTAACCCTGGGTCTCACCCGCCAAGGCCACGTGCAGCGCATGGTGCACGTCGTCCGCCCATTGCGCATGCAGACCCAGTCCACCGGCCTCGCGGGGCGTGACGGTGTTCGGGTCGTTGCGGTCGGACTCTGCGATCAACCAGAGCGGGCGGCCCAGTCCTGCGGACAGCGCGCTGATCTCAGCGGACAGCTCCTCGAGCAAGGTGACGGCCCGGTCGTCGTACAACGCGTGCACGGCATCCAGACGTAGCCCGTCGATGTGGAAGTCGCGCAGCCACATCGCAGCGTTGTCGAGGATGAACTGGCGGACGGGGTCGCTGTCGGCGTCGTCGAGGTTGAGGGCGTCACCCCACGGGGTGCCGTAGCGGTTGGTGAAGTAGGGACCGAAGTCGCTCAGGCGGTTGCCGCTGGGACCGAGATGGTTGTAGACGACATCGAGCACGACTCCGAGGCCACGTGCATGGCTGGCGTCGACGAACCGGGCCAGCCCGTCTGGGCCGCCGTACGGGTCGTGGACGGCCCACAGGCCGACCCCGTCGTAGCCCCATCCGTAGCGGCCCGGAAATGTCGCGACCGGCATCAGCTCGATGATGTCGACGCCGAGCTCGACCAGGTGGTCCAGTCGTCCGAGAGCTGCGTCGAAAGTTCCCTCGGCCGTGAAGGTGCCCACATGCAGCTCGTACAGGACCGACCCTGGCAGCGGAACGCCACGCCACGCGGTGTCGGTCCACGCGAAAGCGTCGAGGTCGACCACCGCACCCATACCCATCGGTCCGTCGGGGAGCCGCATGGCGCGCGGGTCGGGGAGCGGCTCGCCGCCGTCGAGCGAGAACGCGTACCGGGTTCCGGGAGCGGCGTCGTGCTCGAGTTCCCAGTGCCCGTTGTCGGTCGCGGCCATGGCGTACGACCGCTGGCCGTCGGCCTCGATCACCAGGTCGACCCGGTCGGCCTTCGGCGCCCAGACGCTGAACCTCATGCGCGGACCTCCCTGACGAGGAGCGCGACCGGAAGCCCACCCAGCGACGCGGTGTCGATCAGGCCTCCTGGGACAGCGCGGTGCGTGAGCGCATCGACCCATCGCCCCTCGGGCAGCTCGACGCTGGTGGGCCCGTGGCTCCCTGCCGGCGTCTGCACGATCGTGGCGACGGCGCCACCACTCGCGTCGCCGGTGCCACGAACGAACGCGATGACGCCGGGAGAGGAAGGCAAGGGCGTGTTGGTGCTGCCAGTCCCGAAGAGCTCCGGCCGGGAGCGGCGCAGCCTGAGCGTTGCAGCCGTCAGCTGCAGCTTGAGTTCATCCAGGTTGGTTGGCCCGGCCACGTCCGGGTCAGTCATGGAGGCTCCATCCTCGTGCGCTGCGTCAAGTCGAGCGAGTCTCGCGGCCAAGCCGTCGAAGTCGACGGGGCGCCGGTTGTCGGGGTCGACGAGGGCCAGCACCAGACCCTCGCAGCCCTGGTAGACGTCGGGCACCCCGGGCAGAGTCAGCTGTAGCAGCTTGGCGCCGAGCGTGGCGGCCGCGATCTCGCGCTCGTGGTCGTGGACGGTTCCCGCGATCCGCCGGGTCAGCGCCAGGTCGTGCAGGCAGTCCTCCGCGAGGGCGAGGACCCGGCGCTCGTAGGTCTCGTCCGGCTGGTTCCAGCTGGTGTGCCGCTTGGCTTCTCGCATCGCCTTCACGAGGTACTCCGTCAGGCGCTCACCATCGATCGGCCACGCTCCCAGCAGAGTCTGGAAGAGCAAGTACGCCGTCGGACCGTCCACGACGTGCTCGGCAGCCCGGCCGGCCACCTCGGCCCACAGCGCGTCCCAGGCGGTGACGTCCGTGGCCAGCGCGAGCAGACGGGCTCGGACGTCCTCGCTGCGCTTGGTGTCGTGGGTCGACAACGTGGTCAGTCCGCGCGGATGGCGCTGCAGCTGGTGTCGCGCCCAGGCATGGAGGTGTTCCGGCCCGGGTTCGTCCAGGGCAGCCGGGTCTCCGCCGACCTCGTTGAGCGCCAGCAGCCGGTTGTAGCGATAGAAGGTGGTGTCCTCGACCGCCTTGGCCATCGCGGGTCCGCAGACCTGCTGGAACCGGATCACGAGGTCACGGACGGCGGGTTCGTGGCTGTCGACGTCGGCGAGCACGCGACGGAGCAGGTCGAGAGTGTCGGCAAGGTCAGGTCGCTCGGCGGTGGCGGCCTCGGCCATGGTGTCGAGCCGTTGGAGCGAGAGCGGGTCGGGCGGCATACCCGGGCGCAGGTAGGTCCGGTAGATCTCGACCTGGGACAGCAACGCTTCGAACGCCTCCCGCACCGAGTTGTCAGAAGTAGAGCGGGCTCCAACCGCCTGTACTTCTGACAGCTCGGTGGCGCGGCGCGTCAGGCGCGCGACCTCGGGCGCCAGCATCGTGGTCACCACCTGGCGCTTGGCGACGTGCTCAGTCTCCGCCAGCGACGGATCACCACCCAGCGCTCGCCAGGTCGCATCGAGCTGCGGCCCCGTCGGGGGTGACATGGCGGTCGAGATCGCGCTGAGTGCGTCGTAGCCGGTGCTTCCGGCGGTCGCCCATGACGACGGCAGCTGCTCGCGGCCGACCAGGATCTTCTCGACGACGACCCAGGCGCCATCGGTGGCCTCGGCCAGCCGCGCGAGGTAGCCCTCGGGATCGGCAAGCCCGTCAGGATGGTCGATGCGGAAGCCGTCGATGACGCCCGTCGCATGCAGGTCCAGCAGCACTGCATGGGTCGCGTCGAACACGTCGTCGAGCTCCACGCGGACCGCGATGAGCGTGTCGACGTCGAAGAACCGTCTGTATCCGAGGACGGCGTCCGTCTCGCGCCACGAGGCGAGCAGATAGTGCTGCCGGGACAGCACGGCCGCCACATCGGTGGCGCCGCCGCTTCCGACGTCGGCAGTCCCGCTCGAGACGGGAAAGACGTGGTCGTGGTAACGGATGACGGCCCCGCCGTCGGGGCCGCCGGTCGCGTCCAGGACGAGCTCACCGGCCGCCAGCACCGCGTCGAGGCGGTCCCCGAGCACGGGCAGTCCGAGCCGCCCGTCGCACAGGTCCCAGTCCACGTCGAACCAGTGTCCGTATACCGAGGAGCGGCCGTGCTTCAACACGTCCCACAGCTGTGGGTTGAGGTACTCGGGTGCCGGGATCGACATGTGGTTGGGAACGACGTCGACGACAACGCCGAGGCCGTGCTTGTGGGCATGGTCGGCAAGCGCCTGCAGCCCCTCACGCCCGCCGAGGTCGACCGAGACGACACCGTGGTCGACCACGTCGTAACCGTGCATCGAGCCTGGCGCTGCCTGGAGGACGGGCGACAGGTAGAGGTGGGAAACCCCGAGCTCGGCCAGGTACGGCACGACTGCGCGGGCGTCGGCGAAGGTGAACCCCTCGTGGAGCTGCAGTCGGTAGGTCGCGCTGATGGGGCGGTCAGACACGCCGCATCACGACGACCGAACGTGCCGCCAGCTGCCGTGCCGTTCCCGCCGGCTCAGGTTTGGCGTCGTCGTCGGCGGGGTCCGCGGGAGCGGTGGTGTCGAGAACCAGCTGCCACTCGTCGCCGAAGGGGCCGTCTGGAAGCGTCATCTCGACGTCCTCGTGACCTGGGTTGAGCAGCAGCAGGAAGGAGTCGTCGACGATCTCTTCCCCACGCAGGCCGGGTTCGGTGATTCCGTCGCCGTTGAGGAACACGGTGAGTGGTCGGACCGAGGCCTGGTCCCAGTCGTCAGCGCCCATGGGCGTCCCGTCCGGGCTCAGCCACGCGATGTCGGGCAGGCCTCCCTCGATCGCGTCGCCGGTGAAGAAGCGACGACGGCGAAAGACCTGGTGCTGGGCCCGCAGCTCGAGGACCTTGCTCGTGAAGGACAGCAGCTCTTCGTCCATGTCGTCCCAGTCGACCCACGACAGCTCGTTGTCCTGGCAGTAGACGTTGTTGTTGCCCTGCTGGGTCCGCCCGATCTCGTCGCCGTGGAGGATCATCGGGACGCCCTGGCTGAGCAGCATGGTCACCATGAAGTTGCGCTGCTGTCGGGCGCGCAGCGCGAGCACCTCGGGGTCGTCGGTCGGACCTTCGGCTCCGCAGTTCCAGGATCTGTTGTGGCTCTCTCCGTCGTTGTTGCCCTCGCCGTTGGCGTCGTTGTGCTTGTCGTTGTAGGACACCAGGTCGCGGAGCGTGAAGCCGTCGTGGGCAGTGACGAAGTTGATCGACGCGTACGGCGCTCGGCCGTCACTTTCGTAGAGGTCGCTCGACCCTGTGAGTCGGGCCGCGAACTCGCCGAGAGACGCCGGCTCACCGCGCCAGTAGTCGCGGACCGTGTCGCGGTACTTTCCGTTCCACTCCGTCCACCGGGGCGGGAAGTTGCCGACCTGGTAGCCGCCCGGACCCACGTCCCAGGGCTCGGCGATCAGCTTGACCTGCGAGACGACCGGGTCCTGCTGGACCAGGTCGAAGAACGCGCTCAGCCGGTCGACCTCGTGGAACTGGCGCGCGAGGCTGGCCGCGAGGTCGAAGCGGAACCCGTCGACGTGCATCTCGGTGACCCAGTAGCGCAGCGAGTCCATGATCAGCTGCAGCACGTGCGGGTTGCGCATGAGCAGCGTGTTGCCCGTGCCGGTGGTGTCGTAGTAGTGGAACGGGTCGTCGTCGACGAGACGGTAGTAGGCGCTGTTGTCGATCCCACGGAACCCCAGGGTCGGACCCAGGTGGTTGCCCTCTGCCGTGTGGTTGTAGACCACGTCGAGGATGACCTCGATGTCGGCACGATGGAGCTCACGGACCATCGCCTTGAACTCCGGCACCTGCTGACCCACCTGGCCGGACGAGCTGTAGCTGTTGTGCGGCGCGAAGAAGCCGATGGTGTTGTAACCCCAGTAGTTCGCGAGGCCCTGGTCGGCCAGGCCGGAGTCGTTGACGAACTGGTGCACCGGCATCAGCTCGATGGCGGTGACGCCGAGGTTGGTGAGGTGCTCGATCATCGCCGGATGGCCCAGCGCGGCGTACGTTCCGCGGATCTCGTCCGGGATGTCGGGGTGGGTCTGCGTCAACCCCTTGACGTGCGCCTCGTAGATGACGGTCTCGTGGTAGGGGTGCCGGGGCGCCCGGTCCTCCTGCCAGTCGAAGAACGGGTTGATCACGACCGACTTCATCGTGTGCGCGGCAGAGTCGTCGGTGTTGCGCTTCTTCGGGTCGTCGAACTTGTAGGAGAAGCAGGCGGGGGCCCAGTCGATCGCACCGGCAAGAGACTTGGCGTAGGGATCGATGAGCAGCTTGCTCGGGTCGCAGCGGTGACCGTTCGCTGGCTCGTACGGGCCGTGGACCCGGTAGCCGTAGAGCTGACCTGGGGTGACGCGCGGCAGGTAGATGTGCCACACGAGGGCGTCCCGCTCGGTCATCGGGACGCGGGTCTCGGTGCCGTCCGCGTCGAACAGACACAGCTCGACGGAATCGGCCACCTCCGAGAAGAGGGCGAAGTTCGTGCCGGCGCCGTCATACGTGGCGCCGAGCGGGTAGGGGCCGCCTGGCCAGACTTCCATCGGTCTCCTCAAGGATCGGGCCTACGACGCAGCCCGAGGCTACGGTCGCGAGGTCCGGCGGGGTGATCAGGTGCGCCAACCAGCATGCTGCGCGGTCCTGCGCCCATCCTGGCGCCACCTATTGTCGCTTGCATCCGATCAGACCCGGTGAGGAGGGTCGACATCCTGACCGCCCCCGCGCTATCGCGCCCACATGACGCGCTAAATCAGTTACAAATCGGGCGACTAAACATCCTCGTAGTGGGGAACACGGGGTACAGGGGGTGGTCGAAAGCCGCGGACATCGACACCCCCAGGCCCTGGCGTCGACGACAACTGCGTCAGGGCCGCGGCTTGCCTACGTCCCGGGCAGGATCAGGAGGCATGGTCACTTCGAGTCATCTTTGGCCGCAGCACCTGCGCAGATGGCTGCGGTGCGGCACCGTAGGCGTCGTAGGACTGGGCCGCTTGTTCGGCGACCCTTCGCGCGTCGCGACCAGTGGCGCCGAGTCAAAGGGCAGGTCCATGGACGAGTACGACGTCACGCTGCACGACGGGGAGCAACTCGAGGAGATCGACCTCCTCGCGGAGCTGATGCTGCTCGCTTCCGCCGCGCTGACCGTCACCCAGGCCCAGATCGACGCCGTGCTCGGCATCCACGTCTCACCCGCGGAGCTGACTGCCTGAAGCAGGTCTGCCTCTCAGCTCGGGCCGATATCCGCGTCCCGCTTGCCCGACTCCGGGCCAGCCACCGGCGCGGGTTCCTTGAGCTCGACGAAGATCGTGTGCGTCTCGGTGTCACCGATGTTCTCACCCGCATGGTGTTGGGCCGGTAGCCAGAACACCTCGCCCGCCTGGAGCTCCACCTCGCGCTGTTGACCGTCGGCATACAGGCGCCGCCGGAACGAGCTCAGCGTGTACATGACGCTGTCGGGATGGGCGTGAGGCGTGGTCCGCTCGCCTGGCTTGTCGACGTACTCGAGCACCCGGACGCGCTCGTTCTCCATGATGACCCGGTACAACGCCGGGTTGGTGGCGGTGGGGTCGAGGTCCTCAGTCATGAGGAGGAACTTAGGTGATGGTCGGACCGGATGTCGGGGAACCAGTCGATCACGCGGCGGCGACGCAGGACGGCTCCGCCGACCGCGCTCACCGCGGCGCGGCCCGGCGGAGCCCGTGCTCTCGCGGCACAAGGGGATGGGGTGCCAGCGTGAGCTCTTGGGTTGAAGTGTGGCGACCTGAGGGGACATGTCGCCAGAGCGATCCGGTGACGGGACGGGCACGCTGAGTTGACGCCGCGACGAGATGGCTCGTTCGGGCCAGTGACGCTGCGACGGCAGGCGTTCTAGGTTTGCCGGAGGGCGTCGCCCGCTGCGAGGGGAAGGCGGCGGCGCCCCCTTTATCTGTTGGCGGTTCCTGCCGCCGCCCGCTCGACCCGGTCGTTGTGCTCGGTGACAACTTCGGCGCAGACATCGCGCAGCTTGATGTTGCGGTTCTGGGACTGTCGGACCAGGTACTGGAAGGCGCGGTCCTCATCGAGCCAGTAACGCGCCATCACGATTCCGAGGGCCTGTCCGATGGACTTGCGGGAGCGGAGTGCTTCGCTCATCTGCGACTCGGCGAGCGTCGCGCCGACTGCGTAGGCGGCATGGGCGATGAAGAGGTTCAGCTGATCGTGCAGCGTCAGGATCTTGCCGGCGCGTCCGCCATACAGGTTGAACGACGTACGCCGCTCTGACGTGGCTCCGAGGAAGAACGACAGCTGCGACCGGATCCCGAGGGTAGCCGCTCGCGGCCCATAGCGTGGCCACCTGGGATCGGTGCCGACGTCGCAGGTGACCAGGACCTGCTCGCTTCGCGCCGACTCGAAGCACGGACCCTCACGCGTCTCGTACTGCAAGCGGTCTGCGTCGAAAGCGACCGGATGAGTCTCGGCGACGGTCTCTGGGTGGTCCTGTCCGTCGAGCACGGTGATGCTCGCGAAATCGACTCCGTCGAGGTGGTCAACGGCGCTATGGGTGAGAATCTCGAGGACCTTGTCGAGGTCGGTTACCTCGCGAAGTGAGGCAGCCATGCTGGACATCGCCTCGTGATTGTTGGCCTGCGCAAACATGTTCATGAGACACCTCCCAGGGATTCGCCAAGGTTCCTGTGAGCATCCTGTCGAAGATAGTGTCGGGGGACGGAAGGGCCAGGTCAAGAGGCGTTCTTGTGCAATTCTTTGGACGAGCAGCCGGGGGACCGGAGCAGCAACTGCGGGGGGTCGGCGAGGTTTCTCGATGCAGCGACGATCCCCCGTACGGCCACCCCTGAGTCACTCAAACGGGTCATGCCGATCTGCCCGGCAACGGCGTACCGTGGGAACACGGCCTCCAGACCTCGCGGGCGTGTTGAGGCGATCGGGGGAAAGGGGCTGTCATCGGATGAACGACGATCGCGACGTCTTCGCTCACGATCAGGTGCTCCTGGCCGAGATCGACCTCCTCACCGAGCTCGTCATCGCCGCCACCAACAGCGCGGAGCGTCTGCACCAAGACCGCATCGACAGGATTCTCGGGGTCGAAGTGGCGGTCGCGGACGACTGTACGGACGATCTGCTCAACGTGCCCCGTCAACGCCGGGAAGTCGCTGCGCGCGATCAGGAGCCTGCCTCGTCCTGACCAGTCATCGCTTCGGAACCCCCTTGTCGTCCGGGCACCTGTGAAGCCGCGCTACCGTTCCGAGCCGCGCGCGCTCAGGCCGGCTTGGCGTAGGCCGCCACGCCGGTGTCCAGGATCACGCATGGTTCGTCACCCAACGTCCAGGCGTCATGCCCGGGGTCGAGTTCGACCACGTCGCCTGCGCCGATAGTGATCTCGTTGCCGTCGTCGAAACGGATAGCCATCTGCCCGGACATGCAGATGCCGGTGTGGTGGACCTGGCAGGAGTCCGTGCCCGCGATGGGCTTGACGTCCTCGGACCAGCGCCAGCCCGCTTCGAACACGCCGCGGCCGATCGTGAAGTCGCCCATGGTGATCACGTCCATGTGCCCGTGGTCCTTGAATTCGCGTCGCTCGTGCGGGGTGTCGATGCTGCGCTTGTCGGTCATGCCGCTGCCTCCAGAGACGTTCTCGTGGAAGATCGGGGCGATCCGATCGACCACCTTCTTCGACCAGCGTCCTCCTCGTGGCCAAGCCCTGGCATGACACGTTCGGGCCATGACTGGGCTACGACGAAGCGCCTCCGGTCCCAGGGGACCGGAGGCGCTCTCGACGGCCTGCGTCAGTTGAGCGGGCAGCCCAGGTTGTTGGCGGTGTCGAGCCGGCTCGCCAGACCGAGGATGTAGTCGCGGTCCGTGCTCTGCATGGCGCTGCGAAGCTGCGTCTGCAGGGCGACGTAGAGCTCGCCGGTGACGGGCGACGTCCTGTCGCTGAAGCGCCGGAACGGGTACTGCAGCGCGGGTCCACCGTTGGGGTCGTCCCACGCGGCGTTGAGCCACGCAGCGGTCAGGGCCCGGAGGAAGATGGTCCGGGCGCCGGCCACACCAGGTCCGCCGCCGCCTTGGAGTGCCTTGATGGCCGTGATGGAGTCGTACGGCGCCGGCAAGGTCTGCGCAGCCAGCTTGTGCATCGTGTCGCTCGGCAACAAGGACTGCCAGTTGTCGGTGTGGTTCTTCCAATAGCCAGGCGTGCAGCCCTGGGTCTCCCCGGCGTTGGTGGCTTGCGCGGGACTGAGCCCCAACCCGGCTGCGGTCACTGCGGTCAGCACGGCGGCGACGAACAATCGTTTCATGGATCCTCTTTCGTCAAGGCGCAGGAACAGGGGATCCCGCGCACTTTGTGACGGTAAAGGATGAGTCACGAGGGATGCCCACTCTATGACGGGATTCGCATGCCCTGGTCGCTCTGCGTCACTCGCGGAGGAGCCAACGACGTGACCCGGGACGAGGTCTGCGGGAGCGGGATGTGGACCTCAGGCCATGCCGTGTGTACGCCACAACCGGAACTAGCTCAACAGACTCACGGGTCACCGGCGACGGATGACCGCCATCACGATGACGACGATGAGGACGATCACGAGCACGGTCCAGAGGATTCCCATGGGTGAAGCCTGCAGGCGAGAGGGTCCAGCGGTCAAGCGGCGCCATGTGGCCAAGTCATGGCGAGATACTCCTACCGAATGAATCCGACACCTTCCGGGTATAGACGTCTCACCCGGTGGAGCCGACGCAGGGGACGCCTCACCGGGTCAGGGGAGCCCCGGCATTTCCCTTCAGCCAGATCCGTGCCGGGGCTCCCGCAGCCAGCCATCGCACTCACCCGTAGACCTTCGTCCGGCCGTTCTCATCGCGTTGGAGGCGCATCGGCGTGGCATCACGGGCCGGCGCGCGCCCGCAACTAACGTCCGGCATGGAGAGAGGCCGGACGTAGCGTGTCCGGCCTCTTCCAGTCCCTATGACCCCCTGGGACAACGGGGGAGCGTGGACGTCTGGTCAGAGGCTACTCCCGGCCGGGCGCTGTTGCTCGAGACCGACGGCTTTAGCGGATGATGCCACGAGGTCTAGCGTCCGAGCTGCCCGGTCCCAGATCGGACCGATCACCGCCGAGGTCGGAATCCCGGAACGCCCACGATGACGTTCCACGACGTCCACAACTACCTGACCAGCGGCGCCCTGACGGCTCCAGGTCTTCGGGCAGGCGTGTCGGTCGGCATCTCGCTGCGAGTCGGATCACCATGGAGACATGGCGTTGGCGCTGATGGTCGGGGCGGCCTGGACGGCCTCGTCGCTGCTTGGGGGCCTCGCGTTCGGATGGTGGATCCGCCGCGGCCGCCGCGGTCCAGATTGGCCTGCTCCCTGACGTGGTTGACCTGGACCTAGTCCGTCGGCTGGCACCTGGATGCCCGTCGTCGTAGCGTGCGGCCCAGTTACCGGGTGCGCGCGCTGGCGCCCGCGGATGATCCGCCACCTGATGAGCCGGCACGTCACTTGCCCGAGCCCCGGCCGGTCTCGTTGAGCGAAGCCCGTGTGTGCCGTGACCTGTTAACATGATTATGTGGTTACACAGCGTTCCCGGGATTGGGATCCCTCAGCCTCGGCCCCTGGAGCGTTGGAGACCGTGCGATCCTTCGCCAACACGCTGGACCTGTACCGCGGGCGCGATCAGTTGAGTGATCCGCACACAGCAGCGGCTGCGCTGGTCGCGCTCGACCTGTGGAGCGCAGGTGTCGTGCTCCCCGCGCCGAGCGTGGAACTTGCGCGGATGTTTCGCCGGGCTGTGCGTGCCTTGATCGTTGCGGATGCCGGCTCGCCCAGTCTGGGTTCCTTAGGCCTGCAGCTGAGCATCGGAGACGCGATCATCTCCGGGACGGTCACATACCCGGCGATCACCGGAGATCGGGACCGCCTGCGAGCAGGGCTCGCGCAGCTCGCTCTGGAGATCCACGTCGCGGGTCGCGATGGTCGTCTCAACCGACTCAAGGCATGCGCCAACCCAGGCTGTCGCTGGATGTTCTGGGACGCCTCTCGACCAGGCACGGGCAAGTGGTGCTCGATGCAGCTGTGCGGTGGACAACACAAGTCCCGGGCCTACCGGCAACGCCACCCGTGAGCACCACCCCCCGTCAGGACTCATCTGCGATCAGGAGCAGCGGGGCCGCTCGCGCGGCCGGTGTCGGTTTGGTGCTGGCGTCCACGACTGCGGTCCAAGGTTCGGCTGCGCTGGCCGCGAACCTTTTCGCTGACCTCGGGCCAACCGCAGTAGCCGGACTGCGTCAACTCCTGGGCGCCGCGGCCCTCCTCGTCCTCGTTCGCCCTCGCTTCCGCGGTCGACCCAGGGCAAGCTGGTCGAACATCGCCGTGCTGGGCAGTGTCATGGCCCTGATGAACGTGGCGTTCTACAACGCCGTCGACCTGCTGCCGTTGGGGGTGGCGGCCACTCTGCTCTACCTCGGCCCGTTCAGCCTCGCGGTTCTGCACACCCCACGCGGACCGCAACTCATCCTTCCCGCCCTCGCACTCGTCGGGGTCGCCCTGGTCACGCGTCCATCCGGCGCCGTGGGCATTGTCGGTGTCCTCGTGGGGATGGCTTCTGCCCTGGCCCTGACCGGATACACCCTGGCCTCATCGCGCATGGGCCGATCAGACGGGTTGGACTCCCTGGCCCTCGCCGCCGCAGTCTCGGGCCTGCTTCTTGGGCCGTTCGCCGTGCCCGCTGTCCCAAACGTCTCCGGAGGACAGTGGATCGTCCTGACCGGCGCAGGCGTCCTCGGAGTCAGCATCACCTTCGCCGCCGACTTCACCGCCCTACGGCTTGCAGGCACCCGCGTCGTGTCGGTGCTCTTCGCACTCGACCCCGTCATGGGAGCGCTCCTAGGAGCACTGCTACTACAACAGAGCCTGAGCCGCCCAGTCGCTACCGGAATTCTCTTGATCATTCTGAGCGGTGCCATCGTCTCGGCCTCGAGCAGACCGTCGGCGATGTAGCGGCGGACCGTTCGGGTCGAGACAGCGAAAGGGTCACGCGGGTCTCGTATCCTGCTCGCGTGAGGGAGTGGCCTGAGGGCTGGTGGAGCAAGTGGGGCGTCGCCGCGTGCTGGGGCGTCATGGGGTACGTGGCCGCATGGTTCGCGATTTCGGCTATGTGTCTGGTACGCGCGATGAGTGAGTCGCCCAGCGGGTTGCCTACCCCGGCCACGTCAACGATGCGTGCCGTCATGTTCGCTGTGGCGGTCGTTTCGGCGGTGGGTGGGTTTGTGTGGGCCAGGAGGCGTGCAAAGAAGGGCTTCGCGGCCGGCATCCACACATGGGTCGTCTGGGCCACCGGGGCCCTGCTCGTGATGACCGTGCCGGCCTTCGTCGGAGGAGTTCTGCACGAGCGAAACTACTTGTCGGAGGTTCCTGACGACGTGGACAAGTCAACTGCGCTGGAGTACGGCCATGAGGCCTGCCGCTGGTTGTCGACTCGGCCCTGGGGCAACGCGCCAGGCAAGACTCAATACTTGTCCGGCACCCTGAGCTACAGCCAGTTGATCCAGCCTTACCGACCCGACCACCCGCACGGAAGCCACTCCGCCGGCCGACAGATGCTCTTCTATTGGCTACACGTGCAAGCGCAAACTCCGGAGAAGTGGTCACAGGTCGACCTGGCCAAGAGCAAGTTGGTGTGGCTGGCGTGGAACGATCTTTGCCCTCGCCAGTTGCAACTGCATCAGACCTTGAGCAATAGCGGCGGCGACTAGTCGGCCGGAGCGGCGTCGCTCCCTGGCGCAACGGGGGAGCATGAGGAACTTCCGGGTACGTCGGCCAGGTCCTGTTGCTCCAGACCGACAGCCTTGTCGGATGGTCCTACGAGGTCTAGCGTCCGGAGTGACCGTCGCACCCATGATTCTCCTTCGCCGAAAGGGTGTACGTGATGGCGGTAGCAATGGTGTTGGACTTCAAGGGCGCCACCTTGGAGCAATACGACCAGGTGATCGGCAAGATGGGATTCACACCGGGCGGCGCAGGCGCCGCGGGCGGAATGTTCCACTGGGTCACCGCAACCCCGACTGGGATCAGAGTGACCGATGTCTGGGAGTCGCGAGAGCAATGCGACGAGTTCGCCCGCACGCAGATAGGTCCGATCACCGCCGAGGTCGGAATCCCGGAACCGCCCACGATGACGTTCCACGACGTTCACAACTACCTGACCAGCGGCTCCTGAGGCTCCAGGCCTTCGGGCACGCCACACGCGCACCAGGTCGGTCTCGCTGTGCGAAAAGTGCCGCTGACCTGCGGTGCTGCTGGTGGGCGATACTGGGATTGAACCGGTGTCATACCAATGGCGGCGCTACTGGGGCTGACCGGTTGATCGCCCACGGCGTCGACGTGCGCGATCTTCACCTCGTCCACCGGATCGTCGCCGAGTCTAGGCCGCCTACGGCATCGCGCCTCGACCTCGGGTATTCGTTGAGCAAGGCGACCGTGACTAGGCCTCGTTGAACGTTGGTTTCCGGCAACGGTGGAAACGGTCAGCGGCGGCGCATGATCGCCAACACGATGACAACGACAACGACGATCACGATGATGGTCCAGAGAAATCCCATGCGCGAAGCCTCCTGCCCTGGCGCTCACACCGCAACTCGGGATCTGAGTCTGTCCTTGGCTCCACGACTCCGGCGTTTTGGCTGCGCCGATCGCCGGTACTCCGGGCCCCGAGCTGGTGAGGGCGAGCAGCAGGGGACGTCATCACCGGCCAAGAGAACCCCGGCGCTTTCCTTCATCAGGTCCACGGCACCGGGGTTCTCTCACGTCACATGCGCTTGCAGTTTCCGTCGCTGCGAGGCGCGTTGGCGGGCGATGGCGCGGACACCGGCTTATGCGTCCACAGGAGAATCCACGGTGAGGCCGGCGAAGTCAGCGCCCGTGATGGTGTTCACCGCTGCTCTGGTCAATGCTTCGAGGGTCTGCGTGGTGTTCCTAGGATGTGAAGGGACGCGGCAACGTTCGTCATAGCTTCGCGGATGCGTGAATCTGTGGTCATCGGTGGACCTACCGGGGTCGGGCCACCGCTGGTTTGTCGCCACTCGGGGCGATGCTACGGCACCCCGAAGACGCTGAACGTGTGGATTCGCGAACGGCGCGGCCTACTTTGGGTGGCACTCACCACAAACTGGAGGACGACATGGCAACTGAACCCGGTCATCACAAGGAACAGGGCTACGAAGGCAGTGGCCTGGGCCCGGCTGATCACGACACCGAGCACCAAGACCCGAAGTCGTCTGAGGACAGCGGCGGCAAGGGTGACAGGCAGGAGAGCCGATCCGACCAGGATGATCGGTCCAGCTCCCTGCCGCAGGAAAACCTCGGCGACTCCTGACAGATCCTAAGCGCCCCGCCCATGCCTGCGCCGTGAGCGCCGTCACCGCTCCGGAGAATGAGCCTGACCGTTGAGCCCCGCGCCATCGTGGGCAGGTAGGGCGCAAGGCACGAGCGTCGTCGTAGCACCTGCCGGGCGTGTCAGGCCCCGATGTCGACACCGACAGCATCGGGGCTTTTCCTGGTGCCGAGCCCGTCGAGGTCGACAGACAGCGTTGCGGAAGCGGACGGACCTTCCGGTGATGACCTCCATTCAGTTTGGAAATGCGGCTTCGGCCGACATGTCTTACATTCCTTGTTAAAGCACTGTGCCCTGGACCCCGGCGCTCGCGGTCACGAAGGGGTGAAGGTCGTGCTCTATACCCATCAGTGGGGGGCGCCCACTGCGCTCAGTCCGCGCGCGCGGGACGAGCTCCTGCTTCTCAGCGGCAGAGGGGATCAGGCAGCTTTCGCTGCCTTCTACGACGAGTTGGCCCCCGTCATCTTCGGGATCGCGAACTGCGCTATTGCCGACGCCGACGCGGCCGGCGACATCACCGTAACGACGTTCGTCAGGCTTTGGCGGCAGGCCGGCCACTTCGATGCATCCACACACTCGTCAACGGCGTGGGCGGTGCGAGAAGTGCTGCGGCAGATCTTGCGGCGGGCACACGCACCGCAACATCGCATGGTCTCTTGAACCGACCCGCGTGAACGCGGCCACGACGCGGCCCGCTCTCTCTCACTCCTTCGCCATGACAAAGAGAACGACCCCGCCATCACGGCGAGGGTCGTTCAAGGTTAGCCGCGAGGCCGTCGCTGCGATCCTCTGGAAGTCGGCCAGCACGTCCGCGAGGTCCGCCACAGGCATGTGGCCCTCACCGCCGACGCAGACCGTCACCGGCTCCGAGTCCCCGTCATGTGCGGTGAAGCTCGACAGCGTGAACCGGATGATCTGGCACGCAACTGGCACCGTCCCTCGGGATGAGGTCGAATAGTGCCTCTGACCAGCATGATTCTTAGTGGGCGATACTGGGATTGAACCAGTGACCTCTTCCGTGTCAGGGAAGCGCGCTACCGCTGCGCCAATCGCCCGGGCGCTGCTCTGATGCACATGCTCTCGCAGATCGTGTCGAGGTGGAGAAGGGATTTGAACCCTCGTAGACGGATTTGCAGTCCGTTGCCTCGCCTCTCGGCCACTCCACCGTTGGATGGGTAAGCCTGCGACCCTCTCCGAGCGGACGACGAGGTTCGAACTCGCGACCTCAACCTTGGCAAGGTTGCGCTCTACCAGCTGAGCTACGTCCGCCTACACCACCCCACCGGCCTGTCAGACCGTGTGGCGTTGCGAGAGAGAAGACTAGCCGATTTGCTCCACCGGACAAATCCAGGGCGCGCCGACTCCCTCGCACCTTCGTCCATGCGACGTTACGGTGGCGACATGCGTGCGTGGTGCAACGGTTCTCTGGTCGATCCGTCCGGTCCGGCCATCTCCGTCCTCGATCATGGGTTCACCGTCGGCGATGGGGTCTTCGAGGCGATCAAGGTGGTTGACAACCGGCCGTTCGCGCTCACCCGCCATCTGCGGCGGCTCAGCCGGTCGGCGACCGGGCTGGGGCTTCCCGAACCCGACACCGACCTCGTACGCGAGGCGATCGACGCCACCATCGACGGCCAGCAGCTCCCGCTCGGTCGGATCCGGGTCACGTACACGGCCGGGATCTCGCCGCTCGGCTCCAACCGCGACACCAAGAACCCCTCGCTGACTGTGGTGACCGCGGCCGCCGCGCCGTTCCCTGAGTCGACCAAGGCCGCCGTCGTCCCCTGGCCGCGCAACGAGCGGGGTGCGACCGCCGGCCTCAAGACGACGTCGTACGCCGACAACGTGATCGCGCTGGCCTACGCGGCCGAGCATGGTGCCAGCGAGGCGATCTTCGCCAACACCGCCGGTGACCTGTGTGAGGGCACCGGCACCAACGTGTTCTGCGTCTTCGACGGGACCGTGGCCACCCCTCCGCTGGAGTCCGGCTGCCTGGCCGGTGTCACCCGGGCATTGGTGCTCGAGTGGTACGACGTCCACGAGCGGCCGATCAGCATGGCCGAGTTCTCGACCGCAGACGAGGTCTTTCTGACGTCCACGACCCGTGACGTGCAGGCTGTGCACGCCGTCGACGACCGGGTCCTCGACAGCCACGTCGTCACCGAGAAGGTGGCTGCGGAGTGGCGCTCCCGCGAACCGCAGGACGTCGATCCCTGAGGCGGAACACACCTCAGTCAGCGAGGAGTCCGTCGACCAGCTTGCCGAACACGGCCTTTCCCGCCATCGCATTGGGCCAGTTGAGGAACGGCCCGGCCCGTCGGAAGTTCGCCTCCTCGCGCCAGGTGATGAGCGCCCCTGAGCCCTCCGGTGCCACCGTGAGGACGGCCCACCCGACGACGGTGCCGCCACGTTTGACGATCCGGCATATCCCGGGCTCCGCCGACGTCGGCGGCTGCCAGTGCGTGACCTCCATCAGGTCGTTGAACCGCACCGGTCCCACCACGGTACGGGCGTTGAACGTTGACCCGACGCCCTCGGCCGGACCGGGCAGCAGCGACACGGTCGTGAACGGGATCAGGCCCGTGTGGTCTTCCCAGTCGGTCAGCCTGGCCCAGGAGTCGGCTGCGGACCTCGCCGTACGCCGGGTGATCTCGAAGCTCAAGACGAGCCGATCAGGTGCGGGACGTCGCGGCGGCGGAACGCTTCCGCTCACGGTAGGCGGCGACATTGAGGCGGTTCCCGCACGTGCGCGCGTCGCAATAGCGCTTGGACCGGTTGCGCGAGAGGTCGAGCAGCACAGCGTCGCAGTCGGGTGCCTCGCAGACACGGAGCCGGTCGATCTCCTCGGCCGCCACCACGTGCGCGAGTGCCATGCCGCCGTCGACGGCCAGATGCTCCGCCAGGGTCGCACCGGGGACGAAGTAGTGGATGTGCCAGTCATGACCGTCGTGGTTGGTCAGCCGCGGCTGCATGGGCGCCTCGGCCACGAGCCGGTTGATGCGCTGAGTCAGCTCGGCGGCGTCGTCGAGGCCGAAACAGGCCCGGAAGCGCTCACGGACCCTCTGGACCGACTCGACATCGCTCAAGTCGGCCGAGGTGACACCGGAGACATGATGCGCGCTCACCCAACTGCGAAGGGCGTCCTCGTCGGGCAGCAGCTCGGTGCCGCCGCAGTCTGCGCTGGTGTTGACAAGATCGACGACCACCAGGAGGGACAGCTCGGTGTCATGGCTGAAGGTCACGGGACCAGGGTAGACACCGGCGCCAACGGTCGTCTGTTCAGCGGGTCAGGCGAGCAGCAGGGAGATGGCTCCGTCGACGTCGACGAAGTCGGCCTCGGTGCCGGCAGGCACGAGCATCTCAGCGCTGTGCAGGAACTCGGTCACGTCGACGCTGCGGGCCTGCATGAGGGCCTCGCCATCTGGTGAGGAGAGCTCGATGATCGTCACGGCCCGGCCCTGTGCATCCAGGCATGGCCAGACGTGGACGTCGCCGTCACCCGTCGGCTCGTTGAGGCCGGAGGCCAGCAGCTCGCGGGCGAAGACCCAGCGGACGCGAGCGTCCCCGGTGTCGAAGCTCGCCGAGACGGCGTACGGGTCGACACTGTCGTAGCTGAGCTCCGCGGCAAGCGGGGTGGCGTTGCCGTTCGTGTCGATGAGTTCCAAAGTGAGCTGGTGGCTCACGGTGACGGGTGCGATGTCCATGACATGTGCCTTTCCTTCAGCCGGTCACATGGATAACGCGGGAGTGCCCAACTCGTGACGCGGTAACTGAAAGGAATTCCGTGCGACATCGCTCCTGTGCCAGGCAAAACAGGACGTTCACGGAGGAAGAGCGAAACGATGTGGACGAACGGCTGAGGGACCACTCATCGGTATGTCGGATACGTGGGGCCGTTCGTGATGACCCCTCGGGGTGCGCTAGCCTTTCTCAACGTTCCCCACCCGGCTCGGGGACCCCCGCCGCAACGGCGACGGGCGATTGGCGCAGTGGTAGCGCGCTTCGTTCACACCGAAGAGGTCACTGGTTCGAACCCAGTATCGCCCACCAGCAACACCGCAGGTCAGAGGCATCGTTGGACTCGAAGCAGAGGCCGCGTGCCAGGAACGTGCCGGTGGACCTCGCCAGCTTCGTCCCGGCGCGCATGCGTGGCTACTCCTGTTCAGGGATGCGCTCGGCCGCCGGGTCGATACCGTGCACGATCTGGCGCACCTCGTCCGTGGCGGGGACAGGATGGGACACAACGAGCACCGAGCCACTCCCAAGTCGCGCCAGGTAAGCAGACACGTGCTTGCGGGTGTTTCCGAAGCCGGCCTTCAGCAGCGCTGCAAGCGCCTCTTCGAGATGGTTGGGCGAGGACATATTGAACCGGGAGATGCGCACGCAGTCGACGCTACTTTAGGTGGAGAGAGCGCGCTTAACACATCACCATCAGTGCATGCCCAGGCATTCGATGACAGGTCCTGACAGATCGGGTGTACGTTGACGTCACAGC
Organism: uncultured Actinomycetota bacterium; assembly: GCA_963815445.1. Classification (GTDB taxonomy): domain Bacteria; phylum Actinomycetota; class Actinomycetes; order Propionibacteriales; family Nocardioidaceae; genus JANLYC01. The sequence continues at coordinate 1,030,106 of CAWFGV010000011.1, read as the reverse complement.
CGTCACCAGCCCCCGCGGTTGGGAAAGGGCGTTGCCTCATGGCTGCCCACCGACCGGCCGATCCCTCGATTGCGCGACTTCAAGCTGCTGTCGAGCAGGCGGCCAACACCTTGCTGATCCTGACTCAAGGGGCGGTGGACACCCTCGACGGAGTATGCGCGGCCAGTATCACCGTCGCGAGCGACAGCGAGCCTTTCAAGACACTTGCGCCGACTGACCCGGTGGCCGAGCGGCTCGATGAGCTCCAGTACCAGCTGCGCGAGGGACCTTGCTACGAGGCTGCGACCACAGCCTTGTCCATCGACTGCGACGACCTCGCCGGCGACACCCGCTGGCCCACCTACGGGCCTGCGGCCGCGCGCCTGGGGGTGGCGGCTCAGATGTCGTTTCGCGTGGGAACCTTGAGCGGTGAGCGTATGGCGTTGAACCTTTACGCCAGGTGGAGTGGGCCGTTCAGCACCGACCGGCGCCTGGTAGCACTGTTCGTCTCCCACGTGGCTCTGGTCACCGGTCATCTGCGGCTCGAGCAGCAGCTGACTCAGGCCCTGTCGTCACGCAAGGTGATCGGTCAGGCCATCGGGATCACCATGGCCAGCTACGCCTTGGACGAGCAACGCGGTTTCGACTACCTGGTCCGGCAATCGCAGAGCCGCAACATCAAACTGAAAGATGTCTGCGCTGAGCTCGTCGAGAGTCAAAACCTCGCGGCCGAGCACGGCCCGTCCGCTTAGCTCTTCACGAGGCTGGCGGAGCTGGCTACTGGTCCGGCGCCCAGAAGTGTTGGTAGTCCTGACCTGACGACCAATCGCCGCCCCACTCCCAGCCGATCCGGGCGAAGGCTCGGACCACGACTCCGTCGGCCGTGATCACGCCGGCTGCAGGGTGGGCATCGGCTGAGCGGTCGAGGGCTGCGAAGCGACGTCCCGCACCTGGGGCGACCGAGGAGCCGCTCAGGTCGGGGTTCTGCACGGGGTTGATGTCGATGGCGGCGCCGTAGGCGTGGTCGGACCAGGTGTGGCTCCCGGCAACTCGGCGGCAGTTGAAGCCGGAGGTGTTGTTGGCCGCCATCGAGAGGGCGTCGTCCCCGCCGTAGTCATCGACCAGGCGCATCCGGCGGATCGGCCAGCGAGCGTCGTACAAGCGCTGGAACACCTCGGCGATCTGGCTGGCGTAGTCCTTGTGGATCGCCATCTCACCGGTCCGCGCGCGGCCGTCGAAACCGAGGTACGTCATCCGCAGGTAGCGCAGGTCCCGGAACGGGACGGGGCAGCCGGGGCGATGGCTTCTGCGCATCCGATGCTGCAACGTCGGCCCGATGCGCTGCACCGACCACGAGTACGCCGGCAGCGCCGCATCGTCGCGGTGCGGAGCGAGGCCGGTGCAGCGGTTCAGACGATGCCAGGCGGCGATCGCTTCGCCTCGGCCCGCGCCGCGCAGCGGGAGCGGTCGCCCGTAAGTCTGAATCCGCGCCGGTGTCCACGCGTCGCCGACCACCTGTCCGTCGCGGACGGTGAGGCCAAGCACGCCGGTCTCGGGCTGGTGGTTGTGGTACCAGAGGAAGTTGCCGAGGCCATAGTCGACGTAGGTGTCGCCGATCCATCCGGATCCGAGCAGCACGTGGGCGTGGCTGCCGACGATGACGTCCGCGCCCGCTCTGGCCAAGGCCGTAGCGGTGCTGCGCTGCTGGTGGGTCGGGCAGCCCTGCATCTCAGCGCCCCAGTGCAGGTAGACGACCACGACGTCGTCCCGCCGGCTGGCCGCCCGGACCGCGGCGATGAGGGCCTGCGGCCGGTCTGCGTGCGCTGCCGCGAGTCCCGGCGTGGCCGGTCCGGCTGCCCAGACGTCGCTGGTTCCTTCGCGCATGGAGGCATCGGCGGCCAGGAACGCGAAGTCGGTGCCCCGGATCGACACCCGGTACGGCGCGAACGCAGCCTTTTGGTTCCGGCCGACGCCGACCACGGGAATCGGGCTCTGACGGATTGCAGCCAAGGTGTCGTGAAGGCCGACCGGCCCGTAGTCGGCGCCGTGGTTGTTCGCCATCGTGACCACGTCGACGCCGGCCGCGTCGAGCACGTCGAGTGCGGCGGGTGAGGTACGGAAGTAGTAGCGCCCGGCAGGAACTTCGAGCTCCTTCGGGTCTGGGGTGCCGCGGTCCGTGATCGCGGACTCCAGGTTGACCATCGTCAGGTCTGCGGCCGCCAGGGTTCGCGTGATCGGACCGAGTGCTCCGCGCGGGTGGTCGAGCAGTGCCGCGAGATGAAGCTGGAAGTGCACGTCGCCGGCGAAGGCCAACCTGACTGTGCCCCGAGGGCCGGCTGGGGGCGATGGGTCGCCGTTCGCTCCGTGGTCAGCCACTTGGATCGGGGGTGGGGACGTCCCGACCATCGGCTGGCCGTCAGTTCTGTCCCACGGGATGGCGGCGGTTGCCAGGCCGATCGCGCACAGCAGGCAGAGCGAACCCAGCCAGGCGCGGCGTGGCGTGGCGTGCGACATGGTCTGCCTGCTAAGGCTCGACGAAGCGGGCGGACTGGACCATGCGGGTCATCTCCCGCATCCGCGCCTGACTGACACCGGGCACGGCGACCCAAGCCAGCACGAGTCGCTCGCCATCAACGTCGAGGATCCAGATGGCGGCGCGCTCACGCGATGCCTCTAGATACCAGGCACCCGGTCCGGTGCTGAAGATGTCGAAGGCGCGCTCCTGGCACGACAGGACGTCGACGCCCTTCGCGACCTGGTACGTCAGGTAGAGGCCGCCATGGCCATCGACCGTGACCCGGGCAGGCTTCGAGGTCTCGGCTCCACGTTGGGCGACCAGGGCCTGGGCCAGGTCTTTCACGGTCGGTCCAGGGTCCGCCGCCTTGTCGAACTTGTCCTGCCCCTTGGAACCACAGGGGTCCGGGAGGACACGGTCCGCTGTCACAAAGCCCATCGCACGGAACGGCTCACCGGTGACGAACGTCCATCCGCCGACGTTCTGGTAGCCCTCCGGAGCCTGGACCACTGCTACGTGGTCGGACACGCCGTTGGCGCTGAGCCCGTAGGCTCCGGCGGCAAGCTCGCCGTCGGGCTCGCCCGCGAGGGGTGTCCAGGACGCTCGGACGTCGGTGGGGTCGGTCGATGCTCGTGGTGCCGCCCGCCGCGCCGGACGACTGTGTCGTGGGCGCCTTCTCCCGGGTATCGGGTGAGCTGTCAGCGCTGCATCCGGTGAGCAGGAGATGACAGCGCCGCCACCAGGGGGAGGCAATGGCGGGCTGGATGGCTGTTCATGATGACCTCCGCGGTCGGAAGTTGTCGGTCGCTTCCGTTGTGCCGCCTGCGGGTGTCGGGACGCCTCCGGAGTGGTATCGGCCGGGTATCAGTCCCGTTGACGGGGAGCCTTGGCGGGAAGAGAGTCGGGACATGGGTATCGCCGTGCTCGGCCCACTCCAGGTCGACGGTCAGGTGAACGGCCTCAGCCCTCGGGACCGGGTTGTCTTGTCGGCACTCGTCGTGCGCGCGGGTGAGCCCATCACCACCGAGACGCTGGGCGATGCGCTGTGGGGAGAAGCCCTGCCGACGTCCTGGGCCAAGGTGTTGCAAGGCTGCGTCGTACGGCTGCGCAAGCGGCTGGGCAGCGCAGCCATCGTGTCCGATGCCCACGGCTACCGCCTGGCCCTTACCGAAGAGGAGCTGGATCACAGGGTGTTCGAGCGGCTGCTCGAACACGCGCGACAGGCGCTTGCCGGCGGCGACCCGGCGCGGGCGTCGTACCTGGCACGGGAGGCGCTTGAGCTGTGGCGGGGACCGGCGCTGCCAGATCTCGAGGAGTGGGAGCCCGGACGGGTGGAGACGACCCGGCTCGAGGGTCTGCGAATGGATGCCGAGGAGTTGCTGGTCGAGGGGGAGAGTGAGGCGGGGCGGGCGCCCGGGGTGCTGGAGCGGGCCAGGGCGCTGGTGGCGCAAGCGCCCTTCCGGGAGCGGCGATGGGCGTTGTTGGCGCGGGCGCTTAGTCAGTCGGGCCGCCAGCCGGAAGCGCTCGGCGCGATCACGAAGGCCCGGGCGATGCTGGTCGAGGAATTCGGTCTCGATCCGGGCCGTGAGCTCGTCGAGCTCGAGGCCTTGCTGCTGCGGCAGGACCGGTCGTTGTCGCCCGTACCGGTCCGGCAGGCCAGCGTCACGTGCCCCTACCGTGGGCTGCTGCCCTATGACGCCGCCGACGCGGACTCGTACTTCGGCCGGGAGGACGACATCGCCGCCTGCCTGCGTCGGCTGCGTGACTCGAGAGTTCTCGCTGTCATCGGGCCGTCGGGCGCAGGGAAGTCCTCACTCGTCCGCGCTGGGGTGGTGACCTCGCTCGTCCGGAGCGGGACCCCGGTGCTCGTCACCACGCCGGGCGCGCGCCCGTGCGACTCGATCGTCGGCCTCAAGCCGCGCGGACGGCAGACCCTTGTGGTGGACCAGACCGAGGAGGCGATCACGCTCTGCGCCGACCCGGAGGAGCGGGCGAGGTACTTCGCGGCTCTCGCGGTGCACGTTGGTTCCGGTGGGGCACTCGTCCTGGTGTTGCGTGCCGACCATCTGGGCGACCTGGCGCCGTACCCGGAGATCGCGCGGGTGCTGGAGGACGGCCTGTATCTGCTCGGGCCCATGAGCGAGCCCGGGCTGCGGAGCGCGATCGAAGGTCCAGCGCGTCGTGCCGGGCTACGGCTGGAGCCTGGCCTGGTCGACTTGCTCGTCCGGGAGGTGGAGGGTGAGCCGGCCGCGCTGCCGCTGCTCTCCCACGTGCTCCGCGAGACCTGGGAGCGCCGCGAGGGGCCAACCCTGACCGTCGCCGGATACCGGGCCACCGGCGGGATCCGGGAGGCGGTCTCGCGGTCCGCGGAGTCCCTCTACGACGCCATGAACCCCGCCGAGCGCAACCAGCTCCGGAGCCTGTTGCTCCGGCTGGTCATGCCCACCGAGGATGGAGACCCGGTCCGTGCTCGCGTCCCCCGGGCCAAGGTCGCCGTGGACATGGCCCACGAGCGGCTGGTCGAGCAGCTGGTCGCGGCCCGGCTGGTCAGTGTCGACGGCGACACCCTTCAGATCGCCCACGAGGCACTGGTGCGGGTGTGGCCGCGACTTCGCGGCTGGCTCGACGACGACGTCGACGGCCAGCGGTTGTTCCGCCACCTCGCCGGCTCCGCTGACGCCTGGCAGACCATGGGGCGTCCCGACGGCGAGCTCTATCGCGGCACCCGACTCACCCGCGCACTCGAATGGCGCGACCTCGCTTTCCCCGACCTGGACGACACCGAGGTTGCCTTTCTGGACGCATCGGCCGAGCTGGCTGTAGCCGAACGCCGCGATGCCGAGACTCGGGTCGCGCGCGAGCGCACCTTCAACCGGCGGCTGCGAGAAGCACTGGCCGGGGTCGGCGTGCTCCTCGTGCTCGCGCTGGTCGCCGGTGCCCTGGCGCTCCGCTCCGCGGAGCAGGCGCGACAGAGCCAGGACCGCTCAGAGGCCGCGGCCCGGCTGGCCGAGGCCCGCGGTGCCGGAGCTCAGGCGCTCAACCAGCAGGTTGCGGCAGTCTCCCTCCTGCTCGGCATGGCAGCGTTGCAGGTGGACGATTCCCCGCAGCAATGGGACAACCTGGCCACCACGCTGACGGAGCTCGGCTCACTGCAACGGATCCAGGAGACCGCAGACCAGCCCGTCTCGCTGGCGGTGAGCGGCGACGGCGAGCTGGTGGCGGTGGGGCAACCTGTCGAGGGTCTGCAGCTCTTCGACGCCACCACCCTGGCTCCGGTCGACTTCGCCGACCGGACGCCGACCAGCGCCGTCACGTTCTCCCCGGACGGCAAGCTGATGGCGACCGCCGTCAACCAATGGACCGGCGGAGCGCCGCGCATCGTCTCCCAGCCGGTGCACCTGTATGACCTTCCCAGCGGCAAGCTGTCTGCGCGACAGCCCGGCGGGTGGCCGAGCGGCGCCAACGTCGAGTACTCACTGGCATTCAGTCAGGACGGCACCCGGCTGGTGGCGGGCGTCAACAGATATTTCGGGCCGGAAGGGCCGGCTCTCGCGGCCGTGCTGGTGTGGGATGTGGCCAAGCCATCCAAGCCCGTGTTCACGGTGGCCACCCCCGACCTGCCTCAGGCAGCCTTGAGTCCCGACGGGCGACTCGTCTACACCGCGACGATCGGCCCACGCTCGATCCGCGTCTACGACGTCGACTCCGGACGACTGCTCCGCTGGTCCGGGTCCGACCTCATCAGGCAACCCCTGACAGGCGCCATGGACGTCAGTCCGGACGGGTCCCGCCTGGCGGTCGCGAGCGGCAACCGGGTCCTCCGTTTCGAGACCAAGACCCTCGGCCCACTGGGGCCGCCCCTTGGGGGACACACGGCTGAAGTCACGGACATCGAGTATGCCCACGACGGTTCGATGTTGCTGTCGACGTCGGTGGACCGGACGACGATCGTCTGGGACGCGATCTCAGGGGGGCAGCTCGCCAGGTTCGCGGCACACCGGGACCAGATCTGGGGCGCGGGCTTCAGCGGCAATGACCGCACCGTCTACACCAGCTCCGTCCATGAGCTGATGAGCTGGGACGTCACCGGGAACGGTGATTTTCTGTCCGTCGGAAAGGCAGGCAGCTTCGGACAAGGGAAGATCGGTGTGTCGCTGGCGGGGCCGGACGGCCAGAGCGTCGCACGTATCCAGGACGACCGCGTGTGGTTCGTCGACAACCGGACCGGTCAGAAGACCAGGCCCGTCTCGACGCGCAAGCAGATGTCGGGCCGTGTCTGGTCGCCGGACTCCCGCTGGCTCCTGACCACGCGACCCGGCGTGCTGTCGCTGAGGGACGCACAGACCGGCCGCCTGGTCGGGCAACGCAGCTACCGCCCTGGGGTGAAAGTGCTGGCGGCCTTCGGCCGGGATGGCGACACGATCTACGTCGATGACCGAGCCGGACAGCTGGAATCGCTGGACCGGGCGACGTTGCGGCCGGCCCGCGGACCTGTCGGCTTCGTCACCAACGCCGTTTCCCTGCTACCTGACCCCCGCGGTGAAAGCCTCCTCGTGCTCGAGGAGGACGGGTTGATCGAACGAGTCGACCTTGCAGACGGGGCGATCCTGAAGTCCGCCGTGCGACTGTTGACGACGGAGGACAGGCTGGCGGCGGTTTCGCCGAATGGGGCGGTCCTCGCAGCCGTCCACCCCGACGGAATGGTTTGGCTCATCGACGCCGACACCCTGCAGTGGATCGAGGACCCGGCGTCGACGGATCCGGGAGCCGACATCGCGCATGCGCCCGACAACAGCCAATTCGCATCTGTGCAAGCGAACCGGATCAAGCTCTGGGACGGCCGGACAGGCATCTACCAGGCGAGCATCCCACTCCCCAACCTGCCCGCCACGGGCCTGTGGTCGACAGCCACCCTCGGACCAGGAGCGTCAATTTCCTACCTGCCTGACAGCAGCGGTCTCCTCGTGGCCTCGGCTGACGGGCGGATCTTCACGGTGGACACCCGCACGACAACCTGGCTCGAACGCGCCTGCAGCATTGCAGGGCGAAACCTGACACAGGCCGAGTGGAATCAGTTTTTCCCGAGCCGGCCCTACCAGCTGACATGCCCCCAGTGGCCGGCGGGAGGCTAGGCCATTCACGCTGATCTCACCTCGCGAGCGGAGCCGCGCTACCGTCGGCGTCATACCCCTGCTGTCGTCGCGAGGAGTCCACATGTGCATGCCCGCCGATGCCGAGCTGCCGGATGTCGGGCTGCCGTTCCCGCTGTCGCCCGGGAGGCGTCTGGTCCTGACGTCGGCGGACTCGAGCACGTTCGCGGCTCACCTCGCGGCCGCATCCGAGCCGACCGGCACCGGTGTCGTCGTCCTGCCTGACATCCGCGGGCTCTTCTCCTTCTACGAGCGACTTGCCGAGGCGTTCGCGGCGTCCGGGTACGACGCCGTGGCGCTCGACTACTTCGGGCGGACGGCGGGCACCGAGCCGCGGGACGCCGACTGGGAATCCAGGCCGCACGTCGCGCAGGTCCAGCCCGAGCAGCTGAGCGACGACGTGGCGGCGGCGATCGAGCACCTGCGGACCGAGCGCGGCGTCGACAAGGTGATGACAGTCGGGTTCTGCATGGGCGGGGCCTTCTCGTTGCGGCAGGCCCTCGCTGGGCACGACCTCAGCGGGGTCGTCAGCTTCTACGGCACTCCAGCGGTCTGGCGGGACACGCTGCCGTCGGTCATCGAGAGGGCGGACGCCTTCGAGTGCAAGGTGCTCGGTCTGTATGGCGGCGACGACCGGTCGATCCCGGCAGACGCCATCAGCGCGTTCGACCGCGCATTGACCGACGCGGGTGTCGAGCACGACCTGCACATCTACCCGGGTGCCCCGCACAGCTTCTTCGACCGGTCGTTCGACGAGTGGTCACAAGAGTGCCGCGACGCGTGGCGTCGGTTGATGGCGTTCGCCGCGACCTGATCAGGTCGGGCGCGGGCACGGGTCCCCGTGTGCAGCCATGGAGCGGAAGGGTCGGCTACACCAGGTCGCGGCGGCGCAGACCGGACAGGCCGATGGCTCCGGCAGCAGCCGTGAGCGCGAGCAATGCCAGGGGGCCGCCGATCGTGACGTCCCCGGTGAGCGTCGAGGGGATGTGGCTGTACGGCGAGGACTGGATCATCCACGACGGCAGGTTGAAGAGTGGGCCCAGATAGCCGATCACGAAGCAGGCGGCGAGCAGCGTCCAGACCGAGGCGGCGGCTCGCGGCAGCCAGCCGATGAGCACGAGTGCGATCCCCGCGACGAGAAGCCCTGCGGGTAGGTAGAGCAGGGCGCTGGTGATCGAGTCCACCAGCCGACCGGCGTCATGCGTGGCGATCGCGCTGCTCGCGCCCAGCCCGGCCCCGCCGATTGCGAGCACCAGGGCGGTCGAGACGGCCATGAAGCTCAGGTTGGCTGCTGCCCATCGCAGTCGGCTCAGCCGGGTGGCGAGCAACGGCTCCACGCGTCGCGCCGTCTCCTCCGAACGCAGGCGCAGGGTCGACGCGACCGTGAAGCCGCCGGCCACCAGCGCGAGGATGAGCGCCATGGTCGCCAGGTAACCGTCGGTGATGTCGCCACCGCCTGGCACGAGCACGTCCTTGAGTTCCGGTCGATCCTCGATCAGCCGGTTGAGGTCGCCGCTGATCGACCCGAAGGCGGCGCCGCCCAGGCCCAGCCCCACGGACCAACCCACGACGGATGCTCGCTGCAGCCTGATCGCCAGGCCCCAGGCCGTGGACAGTCGGGGTCCGGCCGTGGACACGCCGAGCCGCGTGGGGACCAGACCGGCTCCGAGGTCTCGACGCTCGACGAGTGACTGTGCCGCGAAGACGAGCACGCCACCGACCGTGAGCGAGATGAGCAGCGGCCACCAGCGGTCGTCGACATACGGGCGCACCGCTTGCGACCAACCCATCGGCGACCACCAGGACAGCGGACTCCACCCGACATCTCCGACGGCGCGCAGGGCGAAGACCACCGCCAGCACAGCGGCCGCCCCACCAGAGGCTGCCCGTGCATGCTCGGTGACCTGCGCCGCCACCAGGGCTACCCCGGTGAAGCAGACTCCGAACACGGCTACAGAGGCTCCGAATGCCCAACTGCCCCGCGCGGGCAGACCCAGCACGATGAAGGAGCCGGCGATGCCGAGGCCGATCAGGACCGATGCCGCGCTGATCGTCAGGCCGGCGGCAGCCAGCGGCGCAAGCCTGCCGAGCCGGCCGGCGCGCATCAGCTCGGTGCGTTCGGCCTCCTCCTCCGCGCGGGTGTGCCGGACGGTCAGGAAGATCGCCATCAACGCGATGGCGATCAACGCGGTCGCGCTGGTCTCGAAGATCGTGACGCCGCCGATCGTCCGCAGTCCCACGGGCGGGCCGGCGAGGGCGATGGACCCTGAGCTGCGCCCTACGGTCTCGGCATAGACGGCGCGGTCGTGGGCGGTCCCGTAGACGCCCTGGACGGCGTTGGCCGAGAAGCCGACGAGGCCGACGATGCTGACGACCCAGACCGGCAACCGGACGCGGTCACGCCGCAGGATCAGCCGGACGAGCGTTGGCGTTCCGGTGAACCTTTCTGCGTACCTCATCGGTGCAGCTCAGCAGAGTCGGGTGCGACCGGCTCTGCCTGGTCGGCTCCGGCGTTCCCCGCGCCGGTCTCGCCATACGCACGCAGGAATAGCTCCTCCAAGGTCGGCGGGTGGCTGACGAGGGACCGGACTCCTAGCTGGGACAGGTGGCGGACGGCCTCGTCGAGATGTTCGGAGTCGACGTCGAAGCGCACCCGGTGGTCGACGAGACTCAGGTTACGGACGCCGGGGATCCTTTCGAGGCCGTCGGCGGGCCGGGTCGTTTCGGCGACGACCGTCGTGCGGGTGAGCTGTCTGAGCTCGGCCAGCGTGCCGGTCTCGACGTTACGGCCGGCGCGGATGATGCTGACGCGGTCGCAGAGAGCCTCCACCTCGGCCAGGATGTGGCTGGACAGCAACACCGTCCGCCCCGCGTCACGCGCCTCGCGAATGGTCTCCTGGAACGCCTCTTCCATCAGCGGGTCGAGGCCCGAGGTCGGTTCGTCCAGGATCAGCAGCTCGACGTCCGCAGCCAGCCCAGCCACCAGGGCGACCTTCTGGCGGTTGCCCTTGGAGTAGGCGCGGCACTTCTTGCGCGGGTCGAGCTCGAACCTCTCGAGCAGCTCGTTGCGCCGAGCCTCGTCCACGCCGCCACGCAGCCGACCCAGCAGGTCGATGACTTCGCCACCGGTCAGGTTCGGCCACAGCGAGACATCGCCCGGCACGTACGCCAGCCGACTGTGCAGCCGGGTGGTCTCGACCCACGGGTCCCCGCCGAGGAGCCGGGCTTGCCCGCCGTCGGCGCGGAGCAGGCCGAGCAGGATCCGAATGGTCGTGGACTTGCCCGAGCCGTTCGGCCCCAGGAAGCCGTGTACCTCACCGGGGCGCACGACCAGGTCGAGTCCGTCGAGTGCGAGCGTGCTGCCGAACCGCTTGCGGAGACCGTGAATATCGATAGCCGCTTCCACGGGTTCCAACGTACCTTCGGGGTCGTCCGGTCTGTCCAGGGACGCCTGGTCCTGCCGAGCATCCCTGGGGACTCCTCTCCATCCGGGTCACCCGAAGCTGCCCGGACACGAGCACCCGCCAGGTCACTGCCGGTTCGTCGACACGAGGGCGGAAACTGCCGCGACGTCGGTCGAACCCGGTCGATACCATCAACGGGTCCGCGCGACCTCATGTCGCCTCGTACGCCGCCACGCGGCATTCGCCTCCAGGAGTTCCCAGTGCCCGACCTTCGCGTCAGCGTTGTCAGCGCAGCCGATCGTGCTGAGCGGACCGTGACGACGGGCACGAAGGCGTGGGAGCTGTTCGCCGACGAGCCTGCTGTGATCGCCGCCCGGGTCGACGGCGAGTTGCGCGACCTGTCGCACGAGCTCAGCGACGGTGATGAGGTCGAAGCGGTGGCGATCGACTCCGCCGACGGCCGCGACATCTTGCGGCACTCGACAGCCCACGTGCTGGCACAAGCTGTCCAAGAGCTCTACCCGGACGCCAAGCTCGGTATCGGGCCGCCGATCACCGACGGCTTCTACTACGACTTCGACGTCGCGACTCCGTTCGTGCCGGAGGACCTCGAGAAGATCGAGAGCCGGATGCGCAAGATCATCAAGGAAGGGCAGAAGTTCTCGCGGAGATCCGTGAGCGACGGTGACGCCCTCGGCGAGCTGAAGGACGAGCCCTACAAGCTCGAGCTGATCGGGCTCAAGGGCACGGGTAGAGCCGAGGATGCTGCCGAGGGCGCCGGCGCCGAGGTGGGTGCGGGCGAGCTCACGATCTACGACAACCTCAAGCGCGACGGGTCGCTGGCGTGGAAGGACCTCTGTCGCGGTCCGCACCTGCCGACCACCAAACGTATCCCGGCGTTCAAGCTCATGCGCAGCGCTGCGGCGTACTGGCGAGGCGACGAGAAGAACCAACAGCTGCAGCGCATCTACGGCACGGCCTGGGAGTCCAAGGAAGCCCTGGATGAGCACCTGCACCGCATCGAGGAGGCCGAACGACGCGACCACCGCCGACTCGGCCGCGAGCTCGACCTGTACTCGTTCCCTGACGAGCTCGGATCCGGGCTGGCCGTGTTCCACCCCAAGGGCGGCATCATCCGGCGGGTCATGGAGGACTACGTCCGCCGCCGTCACATCGAGGAGGGCTTCGACTTCGTCGCGACTCCGCACATCTCCAAGCAGGCGCTGTTCGAGACGTCCGGTCATCTGCCGTACTACGCCGACGGCATGTTTCCACCGATGGAGATGGAGGGCAGCAACTACTACCTCAAGGCCATGAACTGCCCCATGCACAACTTGATCTTCAAGTCGCGCGGTCGGTCCTACCGTGAGCTGCCGCTGCGATTGTTCGAGCTGGGAGCGGTCTATCGCAATGAGCTGTCAGGCGTCATCCATGGGCTGACCCGGGTGCGCGGTCTGACGATGGACGACTCGCACTCCTACGTCGCGGCCGAGCAGGCGCCGGCTGAGATCAAGCACCTGCTCGACTTCCTGCTGGGGCTCCTCAAGGACTTCGGTCTCGACGACTTCTATCTCGAGCTGTCCACCCGTGACGCGGACTCCTCGAAATTCGTGGGTTCCGACGAGGACTGGGCGACCGCCACCGCGATCCTCGAGCAGGTGGCCACCGAGTCGGGGCTCGAGCTCGTCGCCGACCCGGGCGGCGCGGCGTACTACGGGCCGAAGATCTCCGTGCAGGCTCGAGACGCGATCGGTCGTACCTGGCAGATGTCGACCGTCCAGTACGACTTCAACCAGCCGGCGCGTTTCGGTCTGGAGTACCAGGCCGCTGATGGCACGCGACAACAGCCGGTGATGATCCACTCGGCCAAGTTCGGGTCGGTCGAGCGGTTCCTCGGCGTTCTGGTCGAGCACTTCGCTGGTGCCTTCCCGCCCTGGCTCGCACCCGTGCAGGTGCAAGGCATCCCGATCGCCGAGCGTCACCATGGCTACCTGCACCAGGTCGCGGCCCAGATGTCCGAAGCGGGGGTGCGGGTCGAGGTCGACGAGTCCGACGACCGGATGCAGAAGAAGATCCGCAACGCCCAGCTGCAGAAGGTGCCGTTCATGGTGATCGCGGGCGACCGAGACGTCGAGGACGGTGCGGTGTCGTTCCGCTACCGCAGCGGCGACCAGGACAACGGGGTCCCGGTGGCCGAGGCCATCGCCCGGATCGTCGAAGCGGTCGACACGAAGGCCCAGGTATGACCAGCAGGTCTCGCGGCGCTCGCCGCCGACGCTGATGACGGTCTTCGAGCCTCAACACGGAGCGGGTGAGTCGGACCCGTTCCAGCGACTGTGGACGCCGCACCGGATGGCCTACATTCTCGGGGAGAACAAGGCCGGGGGGTCGGGGGAGCCGGACGAGTGCCCGTTCTGCGTCATACCCGCTCTCGATGACGAGGAGGGGCTGATCGTGCGACGCGGGCAGACGTCGTACGTCGTGCTGAACCTCTACCCGTACAACCCAGGTCACCTCATGGTGTGCCCCTACCGGCATGTCGCCGATTACACCGACCTCGAGGCGGCGGAGGTGGTCGAGGTGGCGGAGCTCACGCGGACGGCGATGACCGTCGTGCGCGCGGCGGCGGGAGCCCACGGGTTCAACGTCGGCATGAACCAGGGGACGGTCGCCGGCGCCGGGATCGCGGCGCACCTGCATCAGCACGTGGTGCCGCGATGGGGTGGTGACACCAACTTCATGCCGGTGGTGGGTCGGACGAAGGTCTTGCCGCAGCTTCTCCGCGATACGCGGACCATGCTCGTCGACGCCTGGCCCGACCCCAGCGCCCCCTAGGCAAACCTCCAGAGGCAGCGGCGCGTTTGCCTTGTTTACAAGCCACCTGGCTTGTAAACAAGGCAAACGCGCTACGGCCAGATGGGGTTTGCCTTGGGCACTGGGGCAGGTTGTGGGGCACTGGGGTACGCCGGGGGGAGCTGGGGTACGCCGGGGGGAGCTGGGGTACGCCGGGGGGAGCTGGGGTACGCCGGGGGAGCTGGGGTATGCCGGGGGGAGTCCGGTGGGTCAGGTCGTGGCGAGGACTTTGGCGGCCACGTGGGAGGGGAGCGCCTCGTACCCGATGAAGCTGCGCGTGAACGTGCCGCTGCCGTGACTCAGGGAACGGAGCTCGGTCGCGTAGCTGATCAGCTCGAGCTGCGGCGCCTCCGCCTTGACCAACGTCCGCCCGGTCCCGACCGGCTCGGTACCCAGCACCTTGGCCCGCCTGGTCGACAGATCGCCCATGACCGCTCCGACGAAGTCGTCGTCGATCAGTACCTCGATCTCGTCGATCGGTTCGAGCAACGCCATACCGCCGGCCGACGCCGCCTCCTTCAGCGCGAGCGCTCCCGCCGTCTGGAACGCCATGTCGCTCGAGTCGACGCTGTGGGCCTTGCCGTCGTACAACGTCACGCGGATGTCGACGACGGGATAACCCGCACTGAGCCCCTTCTCGAGCTGGGCGCGCACGCCCTTCTCGACACTGGGAATGAACTGCCGTGGCACCGACCCGCCGACCACCTTGTCGATGAACTCGAAACCGCCACCGGCGCCGGTGGGCTCGACCTCGATGTCGCACACGGCGTACTGGCCATGCCCACCGCTCTGCTTCACGTGCCGACCCTTGCCCCTGGCCGAACCGGCGAACGTCTCGCGCAGCGGCACCCGCAGCGGCACCTGGTCGACCTTGACGCCGTAACGGCTCGTGAGGCGGTCGAGGAGTACGTCGGCGTGCGCCTCACCCATGCACCACAGGATCAGCTGGAAGGTCTCGGCCTGGTGCTCGATCCGCACCGTCGGGTCCTCGGCCGCGAGCCGCTGCAACGCCTGGCCCAGCTTGTCCTCGTCGGCCTTGGCATGCGCCACGACGGCGATCGGGAGCAGTGGCTCGGGCATCGACCACGGCTCCATCACCAGCGGCTGCTCCTTGTCGCTCAACGTGTCACCGGTCTCGGCGCGCGACAGCTTGGCGATCGCGCAGATGTCACCGGCGATGCAGATGTCCACGAGCCGCTGGGTCTTGCCCAGGGGCGAGGACAGCGCACCGATGCGCTCATCCTCGTCGTGGTCCTCATGGCCGCGCTCGGAACCGTAGAACTCGCTGAAGTGTCCCGACACGTGCACCGTTGCGTCGGGACGGACCGTGCCCGAGAACACCCGGGCCAGGCTGATGCGACCGACGTACGGGTCCGACGTCGTCTTGACCACCTCGGCGACGAGGGGCCCGGACGGGTCGCAGGCCAGGTGGTCGACGGACTTGCCGGCGGTCGTGTAGACCTCGGGGAACGTGTGCTCCGACGGTGGCGGGAACGCCTGGGTGATGATCTCGAGCAGTTCCTCCAGCCCCAGCCCGCTGAGGGCACACAGGGGTATGACGGGGAAGAACGAGCCCCGGGCGACCGCGGTCTCGAGGTCGTCGACCAACAGGTCGAAGTCGATCTCCTCGCCTCCCATGTAGCGGTCCATCAGGCCCTCGTCCTCGGACTCCTCGATGACGCCCTCGATCAGCGTGCCGCGGTACTCCTCGATCAGCAGCTGCTCGTCCTCGGTGGGCTGGCGGACCACGCGGCCTTTGGATCCGAACTCCGAGTAGTCCGAAACAGTCTGGGACAGCAACGCGACCAGGTCGTCGCTCACGGCATCGGCGCCGGCGTCGTCGGAGTGGTGGACCGGCACGTACAAGGGGACGACCTTGTCGCCGAACGCCTCCTGGGCAGCACGCAGCACGCCGGCGTAGTCGGCACGTGGGTGGTTGAGCTTGCTGATCACGACACAGCGTGGCATGCCGACGGATGCGCACTCCTGCCACAGCGCCTTCGTGGAGCCGTCGACGCCGTCGCTGGCTGAAACCACGAACAACGCACAGTCGGCGGCGCGCAAGCCGGCGCGCATGTCACCGACGAAGTCGGCGTAACCGGGGGTGTCGAGGAGGTTGATCTTGATCGCGCTGTCCGTCGGTCCGACGAGCAGCGGGACGAGCGACAGCCCGACCGACCGCTGCTGGCGAATCTCGGCCTCGTCGTAGTCCGAGACGGTAGTGCCGTCCTCGACACGGCCCGACCGGTTCACCGCACCGGTGGCGTGGAGGAGAGACTCGACGAGGGTTGTCTTGCCGGAGCCCGCAGGCCCCACCAGGACGACGTTACGAATGGCATCGGGGGTGGTGGGCTGGTGCGCCGCAACCTCGGCTGCACCCGCCCCTGCTGGTTTGCCTGACATGGGGCCGCTCCTGTCGCCGATCTCGACTGTGGTCCCACCTTTCACCCATCGAGCCGAGCGCACAAGACCCACCAGGCCTACCTGGACCTCCTCAGTGGTCACGGGCACCCCGGTACGATCGGGGCTCGAACTGACCGAGTCCCAACGCCCACCGGAAAGGCTCCACCTCCGCATGCTCGAGCGTTTCCGCCGGTTCTGGCAGCAGGTCTTCCGGCCTGTCGCGCACGGCCTGATCAAGCTCGGTGTGTCTCCGGACGCCGTCACCGTTGTCGGCACGCTCGGAGTCGTCGGCGGCGCCCTGGTCTTCTTCCCGCGCGGACACCTGCTTGTCGGCGTCATCGTCATCACGCTGTTCGTCTTCTCCGACCTGATCGACGGTTACATGGCGCGCACGCTCGGGACGTCGTCGAAGTGGGGGGCGTTCCTCGACTCGACGTTGGACCGCGTCGGGGATGCCGCGATCTTCGGCGGGTTGGCGATCTGGCTGTTCGAGGGTGGCGACGACCACCTGCTGGCGTACGTCGCGCTCTGGTGTCTGGTGGCCGGATCGGTGACGTCGTACGCGCGAGCCAAGGCCGAGAGCCTCGGCATGCAGGCGAAGGGGGGCATCGCCGAGCGGTCAGACCGTCTCGTGGCCGTGCTGGTGATGACCGGGCTGTCCGACATGTTCGACGTCCCCTTCTTGCTGACGCTGGTGCTCTGGGTGCTGGCCGCGGCCAGCACCATCACGGTGTTCCAGCGGATGTTCAGTGTGCGGCGGCAGGCGATGGCGGACCCGGGCGTCCCGTCCTGACCGGGGTATGACGGCATGGCGTTGACTCGCGCACCGCGAGGCCTTCGGGACCAGCTGCTCGACGGGGCGTTCGGTCTCGGGTGGACGCTCACCGGGCACACCCCGGAGGCGCTGACGAGGCGGCTCCTCGACGGCGTTGCCGAGGTCGTCATGCGTCGCGGTGGGACCGGAGTCGGCAGGCTCCAACACAACCTGGAGCGGGCGACACCGGACCTGAGCGAGACCGAGCGGCACGCCATCACCGATCGCGCGCTCAGGTCCTACTTCCGTTATTGGCATGAGGCGTTCCGGTTGCCGACCTGGAGCGAGCGGCGCATCGTCGACTCGGTCGTGACGACGAACGAGCAGCCGCTGCGCGAGGGTTTCGCACGTGGCGGTGGCGCGATCGTGGCCCTACCGCACATGGCCAACTGGGACCTGGCCGGAGCCTGGGCCTGCCTCACTGGGATGCCCGTCACGACCGTGGCCGAGCGGTTGCGACCGGAGGCGCTGTACGACCGCTTCGTGGCCTACCGCGAGCAGCTGGGCATGGAGGTGGTGGCGCTCACCGGTCCCGTTCACCCGCTGCAGGCGATGCGGGCTGCGCTGCAACGTGGCCGTCTCGTCTGCCTGCTCGCCGATCGCGACCTGACCGGCTCCGGGGTAGAGGTGGACCTGCTCGGTGAAGCTGCCCGCCTCCCGGGCGGACCCGCAGTGCTCGCGCGGATGACCGGGGCACCGCTGGTGGCGGCGACTCTCTCCTTCGTCGGCCCGCTGCTGCGCATCGACTTCAGCGACCCGGTGCCTGTGGTGCGCGGCAAGGATGGCGTCCAGGCGATGACGCAGACCGTTGCCGACGCGTTCTCCGCCGGCATCCGGCGTACACCGGAGGACTGGCACATGCTGCAACGAGTCTTCGTCGCGGATCTCGACCCGGGCTGGGCTGCGAACGACCCGTCCGACCGGTCGCGAGACCCCGGGACTCATCCATGAGGGTCGGCCTCGTCTGCCCCTACTC
The DNA here is from genome assembly GCA_963815445.1 of uncultured Actinomycetota bacterium. GTDB lineage: Bacteria > Actinomycetota > Actinomycetes > Propionibacteriales > Nocardioidaceae > JANLYC01. Next base: position 1,012,012 of record CAWFGV010000011.1, on the reverse strand, counting down.
CTTCGACGTTCCCGGCGGCGTCCAGAACCATGTCCGCGACCTCGCGATCGCACTGCGCCGTGGCGGACATGAGGTGGGTGTGCTGGCGCCGGGGGAGCAGACGCCTGACCTTCCGGAGTACGTGACGCTCGTGGGGAAGGCCGTTCCCGTTCCGTACAACGGATCGATCGCCCGGCTCGCATTCGGTCCCCGCATCTCGGCCCGCACCGCCCGGTGGCTGCGCGATGGGCGGTTCGATGTTCTCCACGTGCACGAGCCGCTGGCTCCGAGTGTGTCGCTGCTGGCCCTGTGGGCCAGCGAAGGTCCGGTGGTGGCGACGTTCCATACCGCGAACGTGCGCTCGCGTGCGATGACCTCCGTCTCGACCCTGGTTCGGCCCGCGCTCGAGAAGGTGACAGCACGCATCGCGGTGTCGGAGCCGGCCCGCGACACCCTCGTGCAACACCTCGGTGGCGAACCCATGGTGATCCCGAACGGCCTGTTCTGCGACGCCTTCGGGACTGCGGCAGTCGAGCCGACCTGGCGACAACCCGGTCCGACGGTGGCCTTCCTCGGCCGTCTCGACGAGGCACGCAAGGGCCTCGACGTCTTGCTCGCTGCGTGGCCGGAGATCCGCCGACAGGTGCCCACCTGTCGCTTGCTCGTCGCTGGACGCGGCGATCCGCCGAGCGATGCCCTCGGTATGGCCGACGGCGTGGAGTACCTCGGCGTGGTCAGCAACGAGGAGCGTGGCCGGCTGCTGCGGTCCGCCACGATGTACGTCGCTCCGCAGATCTCGGGAGAGAGCTTCGGGATCGTGCTCGTCGAAGCCATGGCCGCCGGAACCGTCGTCGTCGCGAGCGACCTCCCGGCGTTCCGCGCCGTGCTGGCAGAGGGCGAGACCGGACGACTGTTCCGCACGGGCGACGCGGCGGACCTGGCACGGCAGGTCGTCGACCTGGCTTCGGACGCGAACGCGTGTTCGCAGCTGCAGGGCCTGGCGACGGACGCCGTGCGTGCCTATGACTGGTCGCGCCTGCTCCCGACGATCCTGGCGGTGTACGAGACAGCCGTCCAAGCTGCTGCGCGACCCGTGCCGAGAGCCTGGATGTGATGACGGTGGTGGCCGTGCTCGGCGTGATGGTGCTCGCCGTCGCGCTGCTCGTTGCCGGGTGGCTCAGCTGGACCGCCGGGCGGCTCGACCGGATGCATCTGCGTGTCGAGGGCGCACGAGCTGCTCTCGATGCGGCCCTGGCCCGTCGGCGCGCGCTCGCCTTCGAGCTCTCGGCCGGGGGCGTCACCGATCCCGCATCCGCCCTGTTGCTCGCTGATGCAGCGACCCGACCGGTCGAGACCGAGCCCACTGACGAGCGCTGGCAGCGGGAGTCGGACCTGTCAGCGGTCCTGCGTGCCGTCGCTGCCGAGCAAGGCGTGCCGACTGGATCCCCCGACGGCATCTGGTCTGAGCTCGAGCCCGCCATGGGCCGGGTGATGTTGGCACGGCGCATCCACAACGACCTGGTCGGTACGACGCTCGCGTTGCGGGCTCGTCGGCGGGTGCGTTGGTTCAGGCTGGCCGGCAACGCCCCGGCGGTCGCCATGATCGCGTTCGACGATCAGGCCCCTCGGCCGCCCGCGGACCAGGACTGAGCATCGGCTAGTGAGCACCGGTTACGGAGCATCGGCTACTGAGCACCGGCTACTGAGCACCGGCTACTGAGCACCGGCCCGGGGCGTGGCTCCACGCCCGGCTGCCTGGGCGTGACAGAGGCAACACGCTTTGTGGCACCTGACGTCGACGTCGTAGACTCGACATACCCCCGAAGTTCTCCAGTAAGGCGCCTTGTGACCAGCGAATCCCAGAACCCGACCTCCGCCGCCCCGACGTCCCAGACCGGCACCGGCAAGGTCAAGCGTGGTATGGCCGAGATGCTCAAGGGCGGCGTGATCATGGACGTCGTCACCGCTGAGCAGGCCAAGATCGCCGAAGACGCCGGCGCCGTCGCGGTGATGGCGCTCGAGCGGGTCCCCGCCGACATCCGCGCACAGGGTGGCGTCTCACGCATGAGCGACCCCGACATGATCGACAGCATCATCAGCACCGTGTCGATCCCGGTGATGGCCAAGGCCCGGATCGGGCACTTCGCCGAGGCGCAGGTTCTGCAGAGTCTCGGTGTCGACTACATCGACGAGTCCGAGGTGCTGACGCCGGCCGACTACGCCAACCACATCGACAAGTGGCAGTTCACCGTGCCGTTCGTGTGCGGTGCCACCAACCTCGGCGAGGCCCTGCGCCGGATCACCGAGGGTGCCGCGATGATCCGGTCGAAGGGCGAAGCCGGGACCGGCGATGTGTCGAACGCCGTGACCCACATGCGCACGATCCGGGCCGAGATGCGCCGCCTGCAGTCGCTGAGCGAGGACGAGCTGTTCGTCGCCGCCAAGGACCTTCAGGCGCCGTACGACCTCGTCAAGGAGGTGGCCTCGCTGGGCAAGCTGCCCGTCGTCCTGTTCACGGCTGGTGGCATCGCGACCCCGGCCGACGCCGCGATGATGATGCAGCTCGGGGCCGAGGGCGTCTTCGTCGGGTCGGGGATCTTCAAGTCGGGGAACCCGGCTGAACGTGCCGCGGCGGTCGTGAAGGCGACCACGTTCTTCGACGACCCCGACGTCGTGGCGAAGGTCTCCCGCGGACTGGGCGAGGCGATGGTCGGGATCAACGTGGAGGACATCCCGCAGCCCCACCGGCTCGCCGAGCGCGGCTGGTAGTCGGCTGCCAATGGCGATCGGAAGTCTCGACAAGGCGGGGCGGCTCGAGCAGCTCAAGACGTTCGCACGTGTTCAGGTGTGGTCCGGCTACAAGACAGCCGACGAGGTCCGTGCCGATGTTCTGGAGGCCGTGCTCGACGAGGTGAAGGATCCAGCGGACGCAAGCCGGCTGGTGGACGAGTACGTCGCGCTGGCTGAGCGTGACCGTGCCGAGGCGGCGACGACGTGGCCGTCCACCACGGGGTTCGACCACCTGCAGGCAGCCTTCACCGACCTGCGGTCCGCGGGGATGATCGTGCTGGAGGCCTGCGAGGACCACTGGGCGGCGGACGCGGCGCTCGAGCGGGCGTCCAGCGAAGGTCACCCGCCGACGGGTATCGCCTACTTCACTCATGCCGACGCCTGGCACGCGGTCGAGCACGGCATGCTCGAGCTGAATGTCTGGCATGCCGACAGCGCCAACGTCGCACCGGGCGATGAGCTTCTGGAGGTCGTCCTGCGGACCCTCGCACATCACGGCCTCGACTCGTTGTTCGACGAAGGACGTATCGAGATTTCCATCGCATGGCAACGCCGGGACGGCCAAAATATTACGCACAGTAATGATAGGCTTTCGACGAGTTAGGTTGTGCACGACCCGCAGGTCGGCTGAGATGGACTGCCAATATGGCGTCTGACCAGGGCAAACATCACCGTGAGTCGCTCGAGGTCGTCGCACCCGGACTACCTCTGTCCCTACCCGAAATAACTACTCACCGTCAGGTGGCTACTTTCCAACGGTTAAAGGGCTAATCCGCACCAAAGCCCGCACAACAGCGCAGTCCGCCCCACAGGATCAAACCTGTTCCAGGACGGAGCGATGAAGCGCGGGATACGACTGGTCGCCTCCCTTACCCGCGCCGAGCAGTGGCGAAACCGGCCGTCCTCTTTCTCACTGAAAGGGGCTCCGCCCTCATGAATAAGATCACTCGTCGCACTGCAGGTATCGCCACAGGAGTTGTCGCGCTCGCCGGAGTCGGGGTCGCTTTCGCAGCCTGGACCTCAACCGGTACGGGCAGCGGCACGGCCACGGCAACCTCGCCGCAGAACCTCACGGTCACCGTCGGAGCCGCCTCCGGGCTCTACCCGACGGGCAGCAAGACCGCGTCGTTCACCGTCACCAACCCCAACCCCTACGCAGTGACGCTCAGCGGTGCTGACGCCGCCACGAACTTCGCCGTCGATGCCGGCCACAGCGGTTGCAACCTCTCCTCGCTGTCGAGCGCGGCGCAGACCCTCACCGACGTGATTCCTGCGGGCGGTACCAGCGCCTCGCACCTGGTCACGATCTCGATGGACAACTCCGCCAACGACAACTGCCAGGGTGCTTCGTTCACGTTCGACGTGTCCGTCCACGGCCTGTCCAGCTGATCCGCAGAACCTGACAAGGCAGAACCTGACAAGAAGGAACTGACGTGACCGAACGACGACGTGCGCCCGTCCTGCTCGCACCTTTGCTCGCACTCCTGGTGCCGGCAGCGGCGGCTGGGGCGTACGTCGTCTTCGGTTCGTCCGGCCATTCCGACGGCGACCGTCCCGTGTCAGGGACGGGCACCTCGGCGGTGCAGTACCGGGCCAGTGCCACCAGGTCCACGGGATCCGACACCAAGGATCATGCGAAAACCAAGTCAACCAAGACCTTTGCCGTGCAGCTGGGAGCTTTCGCTCCCCTCTACCCAGGAGCGAGTACGCCGATCCGGATGACAGTCACGAACCCTCAGTCGTTCAAGATCGAGGTCGACAGCGTGGTCGTCTCCGCTGCGAGCTCGGGAGCGTGCAGCTCGGTCCACCTGATCACAGGTACGTACCCGCAGTCCCAGCACGTGATCGTGCCTCCCAAGAACGGCACCGCCACGATCATCGTGCCCTTCGGCATGCGGCGGTCTGCACCGGATGTGTGCCAGAGCAAGCCTTTCGTCGTCACCGTCACGGCTACCGCGGTGAAGAAATGAAACGGATCCTGATCACGGTCTTCGTGGCCGCTCTCGTGCTGGTCGAACCGATCACAGCGTGGGCCGCCTACACCCTGGCCGGTAACGGGCACGGCGCTTCAGGCGCGACCGCGGTCGCTTCGCAGTCAGCTCCCACGGTCGTGAAGAGCGGCTCGAGCGCGGTCGTGAGCTGGCCCGCCGGTTCCCTTGCCACCGGCCAGACAGCGACGGGATATGTCGTCCGACGGACAGTCGGTACGTCTACCTCGACGGTGTGCACCACCCAGTCGCCTACTCGGACATGCACCGACACGGCGCCGGCCGCGGGCACAGCCACCTACCAGGTCGCGAGCGTGTTCGCGTCGTGGACCGGGCCGTTCAGCCCCGCCACCACCTACGCCGCCGACGTCACCGCGCCCAGCACGACGGCGACCAGCAACCCCGCTCCCAACGCAGCGGGCTGGAACAAGGCCGCGCCCACGCTGACCTTCACCGCGTCCGACGACGTCGCGGTCGCATCGGTCACCTACAGAGTCGGTACGGCGACCCCCGTCACCGTCAGCGGCTCCACCGCCGCTGTGCAGGTCACCGCACCGGGCACGACCAGCGTCACGTACTACGCCACCGACAGCTCGGGCAACGTGGAAGGCACGAAGACCTACACGGTCAGGCTCGACACGGTCGCGCCGGCCACCACCAGCGGTGTCACCGGGTCGACCACCGGTGGGTACCACACCTCACCGCCGACCGTGTCGCTGACAGCCACGGACGCCTCCAGTGGGGTCTCTTCGGTGACCTACGCTGTCAACGGCGGCACGGCGACAACCGTCTCCGGCGCCTCGGCCTCGTTCGTCATGAGCACCCAGGGGACGAACACCGTCACCTTCTTCGCTACCGACGTGGCCGGTAACGCGGAGGTCACCAAGACGATCACCGTCAAGCTCGACTCGGTTCTGCCGACCTTGGTCGTCGATGACCCCAACCAGTCGTACAGCCTCAAGAACACAAGTAGGGCCGACAGCTGGGCCCACACCTGCTCCGACGATCCGGGAGTGTGTGGAACGGCGTCGGACACTGGAAGCGGACTGGCCACCGTCACGTTCGCACTGGGCAACGGCAGCAAGTGCTGGAACGGCACCGACTTCGTCACCGCTGCGACATGCTCCAGCGTCACGCTCCCCGTCACCAGCGGCGCGTGGCACGGCTCGATCCCGTTCGCGAAGATGATCGCCGGATCGTTCACGCTGACGGTGAAGGCAACCGACAATGCCGGACAGGTCACGACGGTCACGCGGAGCTTCACGGTGACCAGCTGACAGCGGCAACCGCAGCGGGGGAGTGGAGGGCATCCGCCTACCATGGACGGGTGCCCTCCACCTCTGCTGTCATCGGCGTCCTTGCGCTGCAAGGAGATGTGCGCGAGCACCTGCGCATGCTGACCGATGCAGGGGCGACTGCGGTTCCGGTACGCCGGCCCGGCGAGCTGGCCAAGGTCGACGCGATGGTCCTGCCCGGTGGCGAGTCCACCACGATGCACAAGCTGGCCACGATCTTCGAGCTGTTCGAGCCTCTGCAGGCGCGGCTGGGCGACGGCATGCCCGCCCTCGGGACGTGCGCCGGCATGATCCTGCTCGCGGACCGGATCGAAGGTGGCGTCGACGGACAGCAGACGCTAGGTGGACTCGACGTCGTCGTGCGCCGCAACGCGTTCGGACGCCAGGTCGACTCGTTCGAGAGCGACGTCGACTTCGCTCCGTTCGACGAACCTTTCCATGCACTCTTCATCCGGGCGCCGTGGGTGGAAAAGGTCGGCGCGGACGTGGACGTGCTCGCCACCGTGGCCTCCGGCCCGGCCGCCGGTAGGATCGTCGCGGTGCGCCAGGGTGTCATCATGGCCACCTCGTTCCACCCCGAGATCACCCACGACGACCGGGTGCACCGCTACTTCGTCGACCTCGTACGCCACCGCTAAGGAGTTCCGCAGGCATGTCCGGCCACTCGAAATGGGCGACCACCAAGCACAAGAAGGCGGTGATCGACGCCAGGCGCGGCAAGCTGTTCGCCAAGCTCATCAAGAACATCGAGGTGGCAGCCCGCACCGGTGGTGGGGATCCAGCCGGCAATCCGACGTTGTACGACGCGATCCAGAAGGCGAAGAAGTCCTCGGTTCCCAACGACAACATCGACCGCGCGGTCAAGCGCGGATCCGGTCTCGAGGCCGGCGGAGCCGACTACCAGACGATCATGTACGAGGGCTACGCCCCCGGCGGGGTCGCGCTGCTCATCGAGTGCCTGACCGACAATCGCAACCGCGCGGCGGGCGAGGTGCGTACCGCGATGACGCGAGGTGGCGGGTCGATGGCCGACGCGGGGTCGGTCTCCTACATGTTCACCCGCAAGGGAGTGATCCTCGTGCCGCGGCTGAACGAGGAAAGCGGGGCCGAAGCCACGGAGGACGGCGTGCTCGATGCTGTCCTCGATGCGGGTGCCGAGGAGGTCAACGACCTCGGGGACTCCTTCGAGGTCATCTGCGAGCCGACCGACCTCGTGACCGTGCGAACGGCTCTGCAGGACGCCGGGCTCGACTACGAGTCGGCTGAAGCGTCCTTCGTCCCGAGCATGACCGTCGAGGTCGACAAGGACGCCGCCGGCAAGGTCTTCCGGCTCATCGAGTCGCTCGAGGACTCCGACGACGTCCAGAACGTGTTCGGCAACTTCGACGTGTCCGACGACGTCCTGGCCCAGCTCGTCTGATCCCGACCGCACCGGTCCCCACGCACCGGTCCCCACGCACCGGTCCCCACGCACCGGTCGCAACGCCGGGCGCGTCGCTGCCGCATTGCGTCCTCGTCGCGGGCTACCTTGGTGGCGGTCGAACATCTGTTCGGTCCCACGTGCAGCCTATGGAGGAGGACGACGTGAGGGTGCTGGGCGTCGACCCCGGGCTCACCCGCTGCGGCCTTGGCGTCGTCGAGGGCGAGCCCTCCCGTCCGTTGCGGGCCGTCGCCGCCGACGTCGTCCGTACGCCGTCTGACGCCGACCTCGGCCGGCGACTGGTGATGATCGAGGCCGCCCTCGAGGAATGGCTCGACACCTACCGCCCAGACGCCGTCGCGGTCGAGCGCGTCTTTTCCCAGCACAACGTCCGCACTGTCATGGGCACGGCGCAGGCATCGGGCATTGCGATCGTGGCGGCCGCCCGGCGTGGTCTCCCGGTGGTGCTTCATACCCCGAGCGCGGTCAAGGCCGCCGTCACCGGAAGCGGGCGCGCCAACAAGGACCAGGTGACGACGATGGTCACCCGGCTTGCTCAGGCTCGACGCCCGGCCCGTGACCGCCGACGCCGCAGACGCGCTCGCGCTCGCGATGTGTCACATCTGGCGCGGCGCGGCCACGGACCGTATCGAAGCGGCCCTGGCCCGGGCCGCCGGGGGAGGAGCACGATGATCGCCTTCGTCCGGGGTTCGGTCGCGGCAGTCTTCGTCGACTCGGCCGTCATCGAGGTCGGGGGTGTCGGCATGCTCGTCATGTGCACGCCCGGGGCACTCGCGACACTGCGGGTCGGAGACGAGGCCATGCTGGCGACCTCGATGGTCGTGCGCGAGGACTCGCTCACGCTCTTCGGCTTCGCCGACTACGACGAGCGCGCACTGTTCGAGCTCCTCCAGACAGCCAGCGGCGTCGGCCCCAAGCTTGCCCAGGCCATGCTTGCCGTCCACGGTCCCGACGAGCTCAGGCGAGCGGTGGCGACAGAAGACCTCGTCTCGCTCTGCAAGGTCTCAGGAATCGGTCGCAAGGGTGCGCAGCGCATCGTGCTGGAGCTCAAGGACCGCATCGGCGTCCCGGCCGCAGACGGGAGACCCGGCCACGACACGATGCGCCGTGGTGGCGACGACTGGCGCGAGCAGGTCCGAGCCGGACTCCTCGGGCTCGGCTGGTCGGCCAAGGAGGCCGACGCTGCCGTCGACTCGGTCGCGCCCATGGCAGCGGAGTCCCTGTCCGACGGTGAGCCGGCTCCGGTGGCCGAGCTGCTCCGTGCCGCCCTTCGATCCCTCTCGAGGGCGTGAACGGCGTGGAAGACCTGCAAGCACAGCTCGACGGCCGCGACCTGATCCAGGCGGGCGCCGATGGGGACGAGCGCGCTGTCGAGGCAGCCCTGCGGCCGCGCACTCTCGACGAGATCATCGGGCAGGAGCGTGTCCGCGAGCAGCTCGGACTGGTGCTGGAAGCGGCTCGAGGGCGCGGCGGAAGCCCTGACCACGTGCTGCTGTCCGGTCCGCCCGGACTCGGCAAGACGACGATGGCCCTGATCATCGCCGCTGAGCTCAACGCGCCGATGCGGGTGACCAGTGGTCCGGCGATCCAGCACGCCGGTGACCTGGCCTCGATCCTGTCCGGCCTCGCCGAGGGCGAAGTGCTCTTTCTCGACGAGATCCACCGGATGTCGCGCCCCGCGGAAGAGATGCTGTACATGGCGATGGAGGACTTCCGTGTCGACGTCGTCGTCGGCAAGGGCCCGGGGGCGACCGCGATCCCGCTGGAGATCCCGCCGTTCACGCTGGTCGGCGCCACCACGCGGGCCGGCCTGCTGCCGGGGCCGTTGCGGGACCGGTTCGGGTTCACCGGCCATCTGGAGTTCTACGAGGTCGACGAGCTGCACCAGATCGTCGACCGCTCGGCACGGTTGCTGAGCGTCCACGTCGACACCGATGGCGCGCACGAGATCGCTTCGCGGTCGCGTGGTACGCCGCGCATCGCCAACCGGTTGTTGCGCCGGGTTCGTGACTTCGCTCAGGTCCGTGCGGACGGCAGAGTCACCCGCGGCCTGGCACGCGACGCCTTGGCCCTGTTCGAGGTCGACGAGGCCGGGCTCGACCGGCTCGACCGGGGTGTTCTCGATGCGTTGTGCCGCCGCTTCGGGGGCGGACCGGTGGGGCTCGGCACGCTCGCCGTGGCCGTCGGTGAGGAGCGTGAGACCGTCGAGGAGGTGGCCGAGCCGTTCCTGGTCCGCTGTGGCTACCTGGCCCGGACACCCCGAGGTCGGGTCGCGACACCCGCCGCGTGGGAGCACGTCGGCCTGCCGGTGCCCCGCGGTGCCGCCATGGTCGGGCAGGACGTGTTGTTCGAGGCCGACGAGCCGCTCGAGGTCGACGACTGAGGTCTCCGTCGGCCACGCGCACAGGGTTACGAAACAGACACGCGGGTGCCTCCCGGGCTCGGAGAATGACCATGGTGCAGTTAGACTCCGCTCTTGGCCGTGCACCGGCCCCCTCGTGCCATGTCCCCGAGTCGATCCGCGCTCACGTGCGCCGATCGCATCAAGGAGTCAACAGGTGAGTCCTGACGCCATCACGCAGCTGCTACCACTCCTCCTGCTGGTGGTGCTGCTGTACGTCCTGGTGATCCGGCCGGCCCGACGGAAGGCCCGGCAGGTTTCCTCCCTTCAGGCCGCGCTGAAGGTGGGCGATGACATCATGCTGACCAGTGGGATCTTCGGCTCCGTCGCCGGACTCGACGACGATCGGGTCCACGTGAGCGTGGCGGACGGTGTCGTCCTCACGGTGCACCGGGGCGCCGTCGGCGAGATCGCCCGCGACCCGGCCGGCGCAGCCGACGACGACGCTCGCCTGGACGAGGCCGAAACCCGTCCCGACAGCACGGACCCGGGAGCGAACTGACGTGGCGACCAAGACGTCACGACCAGGCCGGACCCTCGTCATCTTCCTCCTCGTCATCGGGGTGATGTACGGCGCCACGGCGGCGATCGGTAACTGGAAGCCCAAGCTCGGCCTGGACCTCCAGGGAGGTACGCGCATCACGTTGCAGGCCAAGTCCAGTGGTGGCGGCTCGATCACCAGTGACAAGCTCAACCAGGCCGTCGACATCATCAGCAGTCGCGTCAACGGCGCCGGTGTCTCGGAGGCCCAGGTGACCACCCAGGGCAGCGACATCATCATCGTCGAGATTCCGGGCAAGGTCGACAAGAACCTCGAGCGCACCATCGGCTCGACGGCACAGCTCAGGTTCCGGCTGGTGGCGCAGGAGATCCCGGGCACTCCTCCGGTCACGGCGCCCGCGCCGACGACGTCCGCCCCATCCACGACCGCTCCCACCAGCGGAGCAACCCAAGGCCCGTCGTCCACGACACAGTCCACGGGGCCCACACTCAGCCAGGGCACGAAGGGCTCGAAACCGGGCAGCTCGACCGGTCCCAGCAAGAACCGGGCGATCGCCCCGTGGCTCGAGGACACCACGACGAAGCCGACGACGGCTGGCAGCACGACGTCTCCGACGTCCCCGACGACGACGGGCGGTCCCACCACCGGGCCGCCGACCGTCCTGCAGCCGCCGGACCTCGTGGACATCACCGACCCGTACGCCTGGACCCAGAACCCGCCCCAGGACTGGCTGGTCAAGCTCTCACAGTTCCAGTGCCCGGGGCTGGGGAAGCCTTCTCCGCAGATCGACGTCCCAAGCCAGCCGCTGCTGGCCTGCGACGACTCCGGCAACAAGTACCTGCTCGGACCCACCATGGTCGAGGGCACCGACGTGAAGGACGCCAGCTCCGGAATTCCGTCCCAGGGCGTCGAGTACGTCGTCAACGTGGAGTTCAACGGTCAGGGCTCCAAACAGTTCGGTGACGTCACCGGCAAGATCGCCGGCACCGGCCAGCAGCTCGCCATCGTGCTCGACGGAAAGGTTCTCTCGGCGCCGACCAACCAGCTGCCGATCGTCGGAGGCCGAGCCGAGATCTCCGGCGGGGGAAGCAACGGGTTCACCCAGGACTCGGCCAAGAGCCTGGCGAACTCCCTGAAGTACGGCGCGCTGCCGTTGTCCTTCATCGTCCAGGGCCGCTCCGACGAGGGGCCGCAGCTGGCCAGCAACCAGCTCAACGCCGGCATCGCCGCCGGCATCATCGGGCTCATCCTCGTCGTGATCTACTGCATGCTGTACTACCGCGGGCTCGGCCTCGTCGTGATCGCCTCGCTCCTCATCGCAGGCCTCATCACCTATGCGTGCGTGCTCCTGCTGGGGCACGCCTACGGCTTCACGTTGACGTTGCCGGGTATCGCGGGCCTGATCGTCGCGGTCGGCATCACCGCCGACTCCTTCATCGTGTACTTCGAGCGATTGCGCGACGAGGTACGCGACGGACGAACACTCCGCACGTCGGTCGAGACCGGCTGGGTGCGAGCGCGGATGACGATCCTGGCCGCAGACAGCGTGTCGATGCTCGCGGCAGTGGTGCTGTTCATCTTCGCCATCGGCGTCGTGAAGGGCTTCGCGTTCGCGCTCGGCCTGACGACGTTCATCGACATCTTCGTCGTGTTCTTCTTCACCAAGCCGATGGTCACGATGCTCGCGCGTACGAAGTTCTTCGGTCAGGGACACAAGTGGTCGGGTCTTGACCGCCAGCACCTCGGAATGCCTGCGCTGGCCAAGTCTCCGCGCACGACGGGAGGGGAGGCCTGATGTCGAAGTTCGCGCAGATCGGCGCCGCGCTCTACCAGGGCAAGGTGAAGATCGAGTTCGTCGATCGTCGCAAGACCTGGTACCTCATCTCGTTGGCGATCCTGGCCATCGTGGCGATCTCGATGGTCTGGCGCGGACTCAACTTCGGTCTGGAGTTCCGCGGCGGCGTGGAGTTCCAAGCCAACATCGCCAGCCCGTCGGCGCAGGTCGAGCGGATCTCGACCGCCGTGGTCGACACCGGTATCCCGGCAGCGCAGAACCCGGTCGTCGTGGCGTCCAACAACGACTCCGTCCGGGTGCAGACCAAGCCACTGACCCTCGATGAGATCAACGTCATCTCGCAGACGCTGACGAAGGAAGGCTCGACCGAGGTCAGCTCGTCCTCGATCGGTCCGACGTGGGGCCAGGCGATCGCCAAGAAGGCGCTCACCGGACTGGTCGTCTTCGTGATCCTGGTCGTCATCTTCATCTGGGCGTACTTCCGCGAGTGGCGGATGTCTGCGGCGGCGATCGTCGCCCTCGCGCACGACCTGACCATCACCATCGGCGTCTATTCGCTGACCGGATTCGAGGTCACCCCGGCGACCGTCACCGGCCTGCTCACGATCCTCGGGTACTCGCTGTACGACACCGTCGTCGTGTTCGACAAGGTGCGCGAGAACACCCGCAACATCGGCGCGTCGACCCGACGTACCTATGCGGAGGCGGCCAACCTGGCCGTCAACCAGACCCTGGTCCGGTCGATCAACACCTCGGTTGCGGCGCTGTTGCCGGTCGGAGCCATCCTTTACGTCGGTACGTTCCAGCTGGGTTCCGGTCCGCTGAAGGACCTCGCGCTCGCGCTCTTCGTCGGTATGGCGGCCGGTGCGTACTCGTCGATCTTCATCGCTACCCCGCTGCTCGCACAGCTGAAGATGCGCGAACCGGCGATGCAGTCGCAGGCCAAACGCGTCTTCGCCCGTCGCTCGTCCGACGAGCGCCACGCCGCTCCGGCCGTGGCTGCCGCCGGTGAGACAGCCGGGGAGGGGGCGCCGGCGCCGATCGTCGTCACGAAGGGCGTCGAGCGGCCGATGAGTAGCAACGCCAGCAAACGCGCCCAGCCCAAGCGGCAGACGCGATCCCGGCGCGGCAAGCGGTGACATCGCCGGTCCCTGCTGATCTCCAGCAGGTACTGTCGACGCTCGTCCGCGACGTGGCGGACTTCCCGGAGCCGGGCGTGGTCTTCAAGGACATCGCTCCGCTGCTCGCGGACCACGAGGCGTTCACGCTGGTGGTCGAGGCGTTGGCCGCCTCCGGTCGTGACGAGGCCGGACGGGTAGTGGTCGACAAGGTCGTCGGGATCGAAGCCAGAGGCTTCATCCTGGGCGCACCCGTCGCCCTGTTGTTGGGGGCTGGGTTCGTCCCCGTGCGCAAGGAGGGCAAGCTTCCGGGCGCGACCCACCATGAGTCCTACGCGCTGGAGTACGGCGAGGCGACTCTCGAGGTCCACCAGGACGCCTTCGCACCGGGTGAGCGAGTCCTCGTCATCGACGACGTGCTGGCCACCGGCGGGACTGCCGTGGCGACGATGGCACTCGTCGAGCGCAGTGGCGCCCATGTGGCCGGCGTCGCCGTCCTCATCGAGCTGGGGTTCCTGCATGGCCGCGACCGGCTTGTCGGGCGGGCTCTGAACTCGCTCATGATCGCCTGACCAACCGTTCTCACCGGGGCCGGCCACCCCGTAGACTGAGCTCTCGGACAGCACGACACAGCGCATGGGCAGGAGCACTGCGTGGCCGACGAGGTTCTCGTTCCCACCACGGACGATCCGGTAGCCAGCGAGAGCACGGCGGCACCGACCAGGATGCGCACCCGGCTGGCCCGGATCGGTCGTACGAGCGGGTCCGAGCCCGTCCTCGAGCCCCTCTTCACCATCGTCCGCGGCACCCACCCCAAAGCCGACCTGGCGATCATCGAGAAGGCCTACAAGACCGCGGAGCTGCACCATCACGGTCAGACCCGTCGCAGCGGCGACCCGTACATCACCCACCCGCTCGCGGTCACGACGATCCTCGCCGAGCTCGGCATGACCCCGCCCACGCTGTGCGCCTCGCTGTTGCACGACACCGTCGAGGACACGCCCTACACGCTCGACCAGGTCCGGCTGGACTTCGGCGACGAGGTCGCCCAGCTCGTCGACGGCGTGACCAAGCTCGACAAGGTCAGCTACGGAGACTCGGCGCAGGCCGAGACCATCCGCAAGATGATCGTGGCGATGAGCAAGGACATCCGCGTCCTGGTGATCAAGCTCGCCGACCGGCTCCACAACATGCGGACGCTGCGTTTCCTGCGGCAGGCCACCCAGGAGAGGATCGCCAGCGAGACGCTCGAGATCTACGCACCGTTGGCCCACCGGCTCGGGATGAACACGATCAAGTGGGAGCTCGAGGACCTCTCCTTCGCCACCTTGCACCCCAAGGTGTACGACGAGATCGTCCGGCTGGTGGCCGAGCGAGCGCCGGCCCGCGACGAGTTCCTGGCCACGGTGATCGACCAGGTCCAGCAGGACCTGCGGAGCGCGAAGATCAAGGCCTCGGTCACCGGTCGCCCCAAGCACTACTACTCGATCTACCAGAAGATGATCGTCCGCGGCCGCGAGTTCACCGACATCTACGACCTGGTCGGTATCCGCGTCCTGACCGACACCCTGCGCGACTGCTATGCGGCGCTCGGGGTGCTGCATGCTCGGTGGAACCCGGTGCCCGGTCGGTTCAAGGACTTCGTGGCGATGCCGAAGTTCAACATGTACCAGTCACTGCACACCACGGTCATCGGTACCGGAGGCAAGCCGGTCGAGCTGCAGATCCGGACTTTCGCCATGCATCGTCGGGCCGAGTACGGCGTCGCTGCGCACTGGAAGTACAAGGAGGACGGCCGGGCGGGGATCGACACCGACCGCAGCTCCGCGAACGAGGGTTCCGGAGACATGACCTGGGTCCGCCAGCTCATGGACTGGCAGCGCGAGACCGAGGATCCAGGCGAGTTCCTGGACTCCCTGAGGTTCGAGATCAACTCCGCCGAGGTCTACGTCTTCACGCCGCGCGGTGAGGTGATCGCGCTGCCGACCGGGTCCACGCCGGTCGACTTCGCGTACGCCATCCACACCGAGGTCGGACACCGGTGCATCGGCGCTCGCGTCAACGGACGGTTGGTGCCGCTCGAGTCCGAGCTCGACAACGGCGACGTCGTCGAGGTCTTCACCTCCAAGGCGCAGACCGCCGGTCCGAGCCGCGACTGGCTGACGTTCGTGCGCAGCCCACGCGCCCGCAACAAGATCAAGCAGTTCTTCACCAAGGAGCGTCGCGAAGAAGCCATCGAGCAGGGCAAGGAGGCCATTGCCCGGTTCATGCGCCGCGAAGGCCTGCCGCTGCAACGCATGCTGACCCACGACACGCTGGCAGCGGTCGCCTCCGACCTCCACCATCCCGACGTCACCGCGTTGTACGCCGCGGTGGGGGAGGGCAACACGACCGCGCAGACAGTCGTACGCCGGATCCTCGAGCTGTTCGGCGGCGACGACGCGGCGGCTGACGAGGCCGCCGAAACGGTCAAGATCACGACCGAGCGTGAACGCCGCAAGCGCTCACCGCGCGGCGATGCCGGCGTGATCGTCAAGGGCATCACCGACGTATGGGTCAAGCTGGCGCGTTGCTGCACGCCGGTGCCGGGCGACGACATCGTCGGCTTCGTGACCCGCGGCGCCGGAGTGTCGGTCCACCGCGGTGACTGCACCAACGTTGCGAGCCTCTCGTCGCAGGAGGGCCGCATGGTCGAGGTCGAGTGGGCACCGACAGCGCAGTCGATGTTCCTCGTGGCGATCCAGGTCGAGGCGCTCGACCGGGCCCGGCTGCTGTCCGACATCACCCGCGTGCTGTCCGACGTCCATGTCAACATCTTGTCGGCTTCCGTCGCGACCACCCGCGACCGGATCGCCAAGAGCCGCTTCACCTTCGAGATGGCCGACCCCACGCACCTCGGCCACGTCCTCAAGGCCGTCCGCACGGTTGACGGCGTCTTTGACGCCTACCGCGTGACGCAGTAGCCCGCCCCCGCGCCGCGCAGGCGGCGACCTGCGATGTTCTCTGCGGGTCTGTCAGCTCCACTCCCTCAGCATCTGCGTTGGGTGGTGCGGAGGTGGGTGATGAGGTGGTGGGTGAGGTGTTGTTCGAGTGTGGCGAGTGTGGATGGTGGTGGGTGGAGGAGTTGTTTGCGGAGGTTGCGTTGTCGGTGGGTGAGGCCGGGTGTGTGGGCGGGTGGTGGGAGGGTGTTGTAGGTGAGGCCGCTGGGGGTGGTCCAGGTGATGACGGTGGTGGTCGGGTCTTGGTGGACTTGCATGCGGGGGTCTTGGCGGGTGGTGTGGCAGTTGGTGGAGAGGCCCTGGCCGCCGATGAGGTGGGCGGGGTCGTTGCTGTGGCCGAGCAGGGTGGTGTCGGTCATGATGATCGTGGATCTGGGCGAGGCGCATTGGCGTCCGTGGTGGTGCCGGTCGCAGGCGTTGCACGAGGGTGTCGCACATCAGCTGGGACACGGTGCTGTTGGCGTCGCTGCGGTCGCCGGCGGCGTAGCGGCTGCGGGCGTGGTCGTGTACGGCGTTGTAGGCGGCGACGGCGTGCTCGGCGGGGAGGTAGGCGTTCAGCCAGGCCATGCCGGATCCGGCGGGGTGGAGCTGTAGGTGTTGGTCGGTTTGCTCGCGGACGCGTCGGCGTTGGGCGGCGTCGGGGTCGATCTGGGTCACGCGGGTCTCGGCCAGGGCGCGGACCTTGCCGGGTAGGACGTCTTCGGCGTCGGCGGCGATGACCCGGTCGGCCAGCGCCAGCACGGTGGGGTCGTCGAGCACGCAGGTCTCGTGGGCGATGGCCCGGGCCGCGGACAGGTTGATGCGGCCGGTGCGCAGGGCCGTCATCGTGGCCGGAAGGTTCGTGGTGAGTGTCCAGGCGTCGTCGAGGAATGCCCCGGCGGTGATGACCGAGACGCCTTTGGCGATCGCGATCTCTGCGACCATGCCGCGGTACTGGGCGTGGTCGCAGGCGAACCCGTGCGCCTGGTCGAACGCGAGCCGGTCGGTCAGGAACGACGCCGTGAGCTCCAGCTGGTCGGCCTGCAGGGCGGCGATCCGGCGTTCGACGGCGGCGATGTGTTCCAACCGGGCCGCCATGGCGTCTTGGTGGGTCCGCCACTCGACCAGCTCGACGGTGTCGGTGACGCGGCCCATCGACGGACCTGTCTCCCGCTCCACCATCTGTTCGCTCATACGTTCGAATATACGACGGCAGGCCGACAGTCAGCAAGAGGCGAGCGCCGGCACTGTGGACAAGCGCGGGGAGCTCGCTTACCTTCTTCTGCGCGCCGCGGCCATCTGGGCTTCCGCCGCCTGGCAGCTCATCCGCGTGATCGACGCGGACAACCCTTGATCAGGAGGAGAACTCGGCCAGGGCCTTGCGGGCTTCGTCGAGCCAGGACTGGCGGGCCTCGATGTCAGCCTTCGCCTGCGCGGCCGCCGTGCTCTTGCCGGCAGCCTCCGCCTTCTCGAGCTTGGTCTGAAGAGATGCGATCGACGTCTCGAGCTGTGCGACGGTGTCGGACGCCCGGGCATATGCCTCCGGGTTGCTGCGCCGCCACTGGTCGTCCTCGGCACCGCGGACGGCCTGCTCGACCTTCTTGAAGCGGCCCTCGAGGTCCTTCATGTCCTGCCGCGGCACCTTGCCCGCCGCATCCCACTTCTCGGCCAGCTGGCGGAACTGTTCGCGTGCTCTGCTGTGGTCCTGGATGGGCAGCAGGGCCTCGGCCTGCACAAGCAGACCGCGCTTGACGTCCGCGTTGGCGGCGTACTCCTGGTCGAGTGCGGTGTTGGCCGCGTCACGGGCACCGAAGAACGTGTCCTGCGCGTCGCGGAACCGCTTCCAGAGCGCGTCGTCAACCTCCTTCTGAGCCGGGCCGGCGGCCTTCCAGGTGGCCATCAGATCGCGGTAGGCGCGTGCGGTGGCCGCCCAGTCGGTCGAGTCGGCCAGCGACTCCGCCTCGACGACGAGCTTCTCCTTGATCACTCGAGCGCCGTCACGACGCTCGTTCAGCTCCGCGAAGTGCTGCTTGCGCCGCCGCGTGTACGTCGTACGGGCGGACGAGAAACGGTGCCACAGCTCGTCGTCGCTGGGCTTGTCGATGCGTGGTAGCGCCTTCCACGACGCCAGCAGGTCGCGCAGCCGGTTGGCGCCGTTGCGCCAGTCGCTGCCGACGGCAAGGCGTTCGGCCTCCTCGGCGATGCGGTGCTTCTCGCGCTTGGCTTCGTCCGCCTTGGCCGCGCGTTCGGCCCGACGAACCTCGCGTCGTGCCGAGATGACCGGGCCCAAGGCGTCGAGCCGTGCCACGAGGCCGGCGAGGTCGCCGACCGCCTGCGCTTCGACCACGAGTGCGCGCACCTTCTTGACCGTGGCGCTGGCGTCTTCAGGCGTCAGCGAGCCTGCTGCGATGCGCTGCTCCAGCAGGTCGACCTCCACGACGAGTCCGTCGTAGCGGTTCCGGTAGAAGGTGAGCGCGGCCTCCGGGTCGCCGTCGGGCCACTGTCCCACCACGCGCTCGCCGTCGGCGGTCCTGACGTACACGGTTCCGTCGTCGTCGACCCGGCCGAACTCGGCGGGCTCGGGTGCCTCGGTCATCAGTTTCCCCCGGTCGTGGATGGCTTCTTCGTCGACTTCGTCGGCGCCGGCGTCGTGGGCTTCGTCGCGGGTGTGCTGCCGGTGTTCTGCGACGGTGTCGGCATGCTGGTGCTGAAGCTGTCGGTCGGAACCGCCGGTGACTGCGGCGAGCGCGAGTTCTCGTCCGAGATGATGTTCTTGACGAACCAGCCGAGCAGCACGACGACCACGACACCGACGACGACACCGACCACCACGGAGATCTTGCGCTGACGGCTTGCCATCCGCACGCGTCGGACCTGCTGACGCTGCCACTTGGCGCGCGCCAGCTGACGCTGACGCCGCTTGCTCGTAACCACACGTACCTCCGCGACCCGGACGACCGGTGGACCAGTCTAAGAGGACGCTCGCAGGGGCCGTGCACGCCGTGCCGATCGAGACCAATGTGTTGCTGCTCCGCGGGGAGCGGGCGCGGACCACGGCCGCTCGCTCGATAGGCTGCCTTGGCTCGCGGACAGCGGGAATCAGCGGACATGGAGGGAAGGGGTGCGGCCGTGCTCATCGCCGGGTTCCCCGCAGGGCCTTGGGGGACGAACTGCTACGTCGTGGCGTCCGGCCCCGGCGAGGAGTGTGTGGTCGTCGACCCGGGCTACGAAGCTGCCCAAGGGGTCGCCGACGTGGTTCGCGAGCACCGCCTCCGACCGGCAGCGGTGCTGATGACGCATGGGCACATCGACCACATCTGGTCGGTCACGCCTGTGGCGGGGGCGTACGACGCCACGGCGTACATCCATCCGGCCGACCGCCATCTGCTGACCGATCCCGGTGCAGGCATCTCGCCGGAGACAGCGGCGATGCTCGCTGAGATGCTTGGCGGCAACCACACGTTCACCGAACCCGACGACCTGCGCGAACTGACCGACGCGACGACCCTCACCCTGGCGGGGCTCGAGTTTCTCGTCGACCACACTCCCGGGCACACGGCCGGCTCGGTCACGTTTCGCGCTCCGTACGACGGACCCGAGGCCGTGCCGGAGGTGATGTTCTCCGGTGACCTGCTGTTCGCCGGGTCCATCGGACGCACCGACCTGCCGGGCGGCGATCACAGCACCATGCTGCGCAGCCTCGCGGCCAAGGTGCTGCCGCTCGATGACGCCATCGTCGTCCTTCCCGGTCACGGGGCGCAGACGTCGATCGGGCGCGAGCGCGCGTCCAACCCGTACCTGGTGGACCTGCAGCCGGCTGCCCACCCGACAGGCACGCCGTCATGAGTCGTCCGGCTGCCCTGAGCGGGTTCCCCGAGTTCCTCCCCAGTCAGCGTGCGGCGGAGCTCGTCATCATCGACGCGTTGCGTGAGACCTTCGAGCTGCACGGCTTCGCGTCGCTCGAGACGCGCTTCGTCGAACCTCTCGACCAGCTGCTGCGCAAGGGCGAGACGTCCAACGAGGTCTACGTCCTTCGTCGTCTGCAGGCGGAACAAGACGACGACGGACCCGGGCTCGGGCTGCATTTCGACCTGACAGTGCCGCTGGCCCGCTACGTGGTCGAGCACCAGGGCCAGCTCTCCTTCCCCTTCCGTCGCTACCAGATCCAGCGCTGCTGGCGGGGTGAGCGACCGCAGGAGGGGCGCTACCGCGAGTTCACCCAGGCCGACATCGACATCATCGGGCGCGACACGCTCGGTTTCGACGCCGACATCGAGGTGCTCGAGGTGATGGCTGAGGCGCTGTCCCGACTGCCGGTTCCACCGCTGACCCTCCACGTCAACAACCGCAAGCTCATCCAGGGTTTCTACCTCGGGCTCGGCATCGGTGCGGGCGAGCCCGTGATCGACGTGATCCGTGCCGTGGACAAGCTCGACAAGATCGGCGTCGACGGCGTCCGCACCCTGTTGCTCGACCAGGGCTTGCGCGGGGACCAGGCCGAGCAGTGCCTCGCGCTGGCCACCATCAAGGGCACCGACGCAGGCTTTGCCGATGCGGTTCGCGCGCTCGGTGTCGAGCACGACCTTCTCGACCAGGGGCTCACCGACCTCGTCCGCGCCGTGGAGTCGACCGCGCACACGCGGTCCGACAGGTTCAGTGTCGTGGCCGACCTCCAGATCGCCCGCGGGCTCGACTACTACACCGGCACCGTCTTCGAGGGCCGCATGGAGCTCCTGGGCTCGCTGTCGATCTGCGCCGGTGGCCGGTACGACGCCCTGGCCTCTGACGGTCGATCGACCTACCCGGGGGTCGGGATCTCACTCGGCATCACGCGGCTCGTGGCGCCGCTGGTGGCGCGTGGTCTGCTCGACGCCGACCGCTCGGTGCCGTCAGCGGTCCTGGTGGCCCTGCCTGACGAGACCGACCGGGACCGGGTCAGGGCGGTCGCGCGCGCCTTGCGGAGCCGCGGCATCGCGACCGAGATCGCACCGACTGCCGCCAAGTACGGCAAGCAGATCCGACACGCGGACAGGCGTGGCATCCCGTTCGTGTGGTTCCCGTCGGAGGCTGGCAGTGGCGAGAGCGACCAGGTCCGCGACATCCGTTCCGGCGAGCAGCAACCGGCCGATGCCGCCACCTGGTCCCCGCCCGCTGAGGACCGCAGACCCCACATCGTCAACCCGGCGCACCGTGCGCTCCAAGGAGACACCTCGTGATCCGCACCCACGACGCAGGCACCCTGCGTGCCGACCATGTCGGACAGACCGTGACCCTGGCCGGCTGGGTCGCCCGACGCCGAGACCATGGCGGCGTGGCCTTCATCGACCTGCGGGACGGCAGCGGGGTTGCGCAGGTGGTCATCCGGGACGAGGAGGCGGCGCGGCCGTTGCGCAACGAGTTCTGTCTGGCCGTCACCGGGCAGGTCACCGCCCGGCCGGAAGGCAACGCCAACCCCGGCCTGCCGACCGGCGAGATCGAGGTCGTCGTCCACGACGTGGTGGTGCTGAGCGAGGCGGCGGCCCTGCCGTTCCCGGTCGAGGAGCACCACACGACCCCGGTCAACGAAGAGGTGCGACTCAAGCATCGCTACCTCGACCTCAGACGGCCGGACATGGCCGCCAACATCAGGCTGCGGTCGAGCGTCACCAAGATCATCCGGCAGGTGATGGCTGAGCACGACTTCCTGGACATCGAGACGCCGTACCTCACGCGCTCCACCCCCGAGGGTGCCCGCGACTTCCTCGTCCCCGTGCGGCTGCAGCCCGGCGCCTGGTACGCGCTCCCGCAGTCGCCGCAGCTCTTCAAGCAGCTGCTGATGGTGGCCGGAATGGAGCGCTACTTCCAGATCGCGCGTTGCTTCCGCGACGAGGACTTCCGGGCAGACCGACAGCCGGAGTTCACCCAGCTCGACCTCGAGATGAGCTTCTGTGAGCCAGCGGACATCCAGGCGCTCATCGAGGAGCTCATCGTCCGGCTGTGGCGCGAGGTCCACGGTCACGAGGTGTCGCTGCCCATCCCGCGGATGACCTACGCCGAGGCGATGCGTCGCTTCGGCATCGACCGGCCCGACCTCCGGTTCGGATGCGAGCTCGTCGACTTCACGGAGTTCTTCGCCGAGACGCCGTTCCGCGTCTTCCAGGCGTCGGAGGACGATCACTACGTGGGGGCAGTGGTCATGCCGGGCGGCGCATCGCAGGCCCGAAAGGAGCTGGACGCCTGGCAGGAGTGGGCGCGGTCGCGGGGAGCCAAGGGACTCGCCTATGTCCTCGTCCAGGACGACGGTGGGCTCGGCGGTCCGGTAGCGAAGAACCTGTCCGAGACCGAACGGCAGGGACTCGCCGGGCACGCAGGCGCGGCGCCGGGCGACTGCATCTTCTTCGCCGCCGGCAAGCGCTCAGAAGCCCTGGGCCTGCTCGCGGCCGCCCGGCTGGAGGTGGGGGAGCGCTGCGGACTCATCGACCATGATGCGTGGAGGTTCGTGTGGGTCGTCGACGCGCCCATGTTCGAGCGCATCCCGCTCGACGGGGGTGGCACCGGCTGGACCGCGATCCATCACCCGTTCACCGCCCCGATCGAGAGCGATGCCGCCGACTTCGAGAAGCGACCCGGCCAGGCCCTCTCCCGCGCCTACGACATCGTGCTCAACGGGTCAGAGATCGGCGGTGGGTCGATCCGTATCCACCGTTCGGAGATGCAGCAACGTGTGTTCGACGTGATCGGCCTGTCCCACGAGGAGGCGGCCAGCCAGTTCGGCTTCCTGCTCGATGCTTTCGCGTACGGTCCGCCACCGCACGGCGGCATCGCGCTGGGCATCGACCGGCTCGTGGCGATGCTCGCCGGCGCCGAGAGCATCCGGGACGTCATCGCGTTCCCCAAGACCGCGTCCGGTGGGGACCCCCTCACCGGAGCGCCCAGCCCCATCACGGCTGCTCAGCGCAAGGAGGCGGGCGTCGACGCCGTTCCCATACCACGGGGAGAAGGAGGCGAAGGGCGTGGACATAACGGGCTGATCGGGCATCCCGGGTGAGCGGCTTGTTCCCAAACCGTTACCTCATGGGCCCTGTAAGGAAACAGGGGGTGGATTAGAGTCCTCTCGGCTGCACACAGTGCGGCCCCGGCGAGACCTGCCACCGCGCAGCCGACGAGAGGGCAAGGAAAGGCCATTATGACCGTTGCCGATCTGGAGACCCTCGGCCCCGGCGACGAAGAAGTCCAGCCGCCGACTGACCCGTCAGGGAAGAAGATCACCGGCCGGTCCCCGAGCCGCATCGCGCTCGAGCGGCTGCGCAGGGACAAGCTGGGAGTGATCTCGGGCTCGATCGTCATGATGCTGGTCCTGGCCGCCATCTTCGCTCCCCTGATCTGCAAGGCCTTCGGAATCGAAGGCCCGTACGCCACCAACGGCGCGGCGGACCTGGACTACACCAACTATCCGAACGTCGGCCCCCCGTTCTACCCCTTCACCTGGTCACACCCCCTCGGCCTCACTCCCAACACTGCCTACGACAACCTGGCGCGGCTCGTCTACGGCCTGCGCGTGTCACTCGGCATCGCGCTGGGCGCCACGGTCTTCAGCACGATGATCGGCATCGTGATGGGGCTCATGGGCGGCTTCGCCCACGGCTGGCTCGACCGGATCATCTCCTTCGTCATCGACCTGTTCCTCTCCTTCCCCTTCATCCTGGGCGCGCTGGCGCTGGCGCCGATCATCACGTCGAAGTTCGCCACCCAGGAGGACAAGCTCAAGTGGGTGCAGTTCTTCTCGCTCATGTCGGTGCTGGTGATCTTCGGCTGGATGTACCTTGCCCGGCTCGTTCGCGGCCAGGTGCTCTCGCTGCGCGAACGTGAGTTCGTGCAGTCCGCGCAGGTGCTGGGTGCGCCGACGCGCCGCATCCTGTTCAAGGAGCTGCTCCCCAACCTGATCGCGCCGATCGTCGTCTCGATCTCGCTGACGCTGCCGGGTTACGTCGCCGCCGAGGCGGGGCTGTCCTTCCTCGGCATCGGCATCACCGGGTTCCCGTCCCTCGGCCAGACGATCCTGCGGGCCTCGCCGTACTACGACACCTATCCGCTGTACCTGTACGCACCGGTCTTCGCTGTGACGATCCTCGTCGTCGCACTGAATCTGTTGGGCGACTCAGTTCGAGATGCGTTCGACCCCAAGACTCGTCGCTGACCGTTCGACGGTCCGCGAGAGAAGCACAACCAACCAACGAAAGGGTGGGTAGGACATGCGGTTGAAGAAACCGATCATTGCCGTCTCCGCCGTGGGACTGATGGCTCTGGCTGCCTGTGGCGGCTCGAACAACGGTCCCGGGGTTAGTGACAACACATTCCAGACGGGAGGCAACGCCGGCTCGGGAACCGACCCGAACCGTAGCGACGGTCCTGCTCCGGAGATTGCGGGTGCGAAGGCGGGTGGCACCGTCAAGGTCATCAGCGTCGCTGGTCTGAACTCGATGGACCCGACCGAGGCCTACTACGTCAACACCGCGTCGATCCTGTCGAGCCTCGTCGTCCGTTCGTTGACCCAGTACGTCTACCAGGACGGTCAGATGATCCTCATCCCCGACCTGGCGACCGACCTCGGTACTCCCAACGCCAACTTCACGGAGTGGACGTTCACGATCCGCGACGGTGTGAAGTACGAGAACGGCACCCCGGTCACCGCCAAGGACATCGCGTTCGGCATCAAGCGGTCCTTCGACCGCGCGACGTTCCCGGAGGGCGCTGCCTACAGCAACGACTACTTCAAGGGCGGGGACAAGTACAAGGGTCCCTACACCTCAGGCAGCAACTACAACGGTGTCAAGGTGGACGGCAACAAGCTGACCATCGAGATGGCCAAGCCGTTCCCCGACATGCCGTTCTGGGGTGCTTTCCCGGCGATCGGCCCGATCCCTGAGGGCAAGGCCAGTGACCCGGCCAAGTACGCCCTGCACCCGTGGGCGACCGGTCCGTACATGTTCAAGGACTACACGCCGGAGAAGTCTCTGACGTTGGTCAAGAACCCCAACTGGGACCCGGCCTCTGACCCGGGCCGTCACCAGTACGCCGACGAGTTCGACATGACGTTCGACGTGCCGAGCGCCAAGGTCGACCAGATCATGCTGAGCGACCAGGGTGAGGGACAGACGACGCTGACGTACGACAACATCTTGGCGTCCGACTTCGTCAAGGCCAAGCAGCAGGCATCGGACCGACTGGTCCTGGGCTCATCGCCGTGCTCTTTCTACTGGGCGCCGGACTACCGCAAGATCACCGACATCGAGGTCCGCAAGGCTCTCGCCTACGCCTACCCGTACCAGGATGCCTGGCACGCTGGTGGCGAGATCGTCGGTGTGACGCGTCAGCCGGGCACCAACATGATGCCCCCGGGCATCCCCGGTCGGGTCGACTACAACCCGTTGCCTGACCACGAGCCCGGCAGCACCAACGCCGACAAGGCCAAGCAGCTGTTGAAGGACTCGGGCAACCTGGGTTACAAGATCCAGTACCTGTACGCACAGGACGACCCGATCTCGACAGACGTCAAGGACACGATCGCCAAGGCACTCACCAAGGCGGGCTTCACCCCGCAGCCGTACGCGACGACCGTGGCCGACTTCTCCACGCTGCGGTCTGATCCCAACACGAAGATCAACGTCCGCTCCGCTGGTTGGTGCTCGGACTGGCCGACCGGTGGATCCTGGTTCCCGCCGTTGTTCCAGTCCACCGACCTGAAGGCCGAAGGCCTCGGCAGCAACTACGCCGTGTTCTCCGAGCCTGATGTCGACCAGAAGATCGCTGAAATCCAGAAGCTCGACGTCGACAAGCAGCCGGCTGCGTGGAACGACTTGGACAAGTACATCGCTGAGACGTACTTCCCGACGTTCTCGACCGGCTACGACGGTGTCGCCATCATGCATGGATCGAAGATCCACAACATGGAAGACGACAACGTGTTCGCCATGCCAACGTGGAAGGACATCTGGGTTGGCTGATCTATGACCTCGGTCATGGATTGAAGAGCAGATGTGGGGTGGGCTCGGTGAGCCCACCCCACATTCCCGGGCAGGTGCTGTTCGGGAGCCCCGACCGGGCCGCACGGCGTAGCCTGGGTCCGTTCAAGGAAATGGGAGCTGGACATGTTCGGCTACATCATCCGTCGTCTGGTGGCGGCATTTCTCGTCGTCGTGTTGACGTCGATGTTCGTCTTCGCCCTGTTCTTCCTGGGCCCGAGCAACCCGGCGGACAGCATCTGCAACAAGAACGGTCGCTGCACGGCCGAAAGGCAGAAGGCCCTCGAACATGCGCTCGGCCTCGACCAGAGCGTCGTCACGCAGTACGGCGCCTTCGTGAAGGGGCTGTTCGTCACCCGCACGATCGACGCCGGCGCCAGCTACACGTGCGATGCGCCGTGCCTGGGCATCAGCTACCTGAGCAAGCAGGAAGTGCGTAAGGAGATGGTCAAGCGGTATCCGCTCACGATCTCCCTGGCGGTCGGTGGCTCCATCATCTTCCTCTCGGTGGGTGTCTTCATGGGCGCGCTGGCTGCCCGTTGGCGGGGAACAGTGGCCGACAAGTCGCTCGTCACCGGCAGCTTGCTGTTGAGCGCTGTCCCCTACTACGTGGTTTGCCTCATCGCCTGGATCTACCTTGTCAACAGCTGGGCGATATTCCCCGATGGAGGCACATATAAGGGCATCACGCAGAGTCCGAGTGCCTGGTTCGGCGCGCTGTTGTTGCCCTGGCTGGTCCTCGGGGTGGCGCAACTCGACCCAGTATGCGCGGTTCACGCGCGGATCGATGGCCGAGGTGCTGGGGGAGGACTATGTCCGCACGGCCGCGGCCAAAGGCATCTCGTCCAACCGGGTCGTCTTCCAGCACGCACTGCGTGCGGCGATCGTGCCGATCATCACGATCTTCGGTCTCGACTTCGCGGGCCTGCTCGCCGGCACGATCTTCACGGAGTACATTTTCGGCCTTGACGGCATCGGTAAGTGGTCCATCGACGCACTGGCGCCGGTAGACTTCCCGATCATCTCGGCAACGGTGTTGGTCAGCGCCGTCCTGGTGGTGACGGCCAACTTGATCGTCGACATCGTGTACAGCTTCATCGATCCGAGAGTGAGACTTGCATGACAGGGGTCCTGACCGACACCGCGTCTGGGTATCAAGATCCGAACAGCAACGACCAAGAGCCGTTCTTGACGGTCGAAAACCTCACCGTGCAGTTCCCGACGTACGACGGTCTCGTGCAAGCGGTCACCGACCTGTCGTACACCGTCCGGATGGGTCAGACGCTGGGCATCGTGGGCGAGTCCGGTTCGGGCAAGAGCGTGTCGTCGATGGCAGTGCTCGGGCTCCACGACGTCAAGCGCAGCCGGATGACCGGATCGATCCGGGTGGGCGGCACCGAAGTGATCGGTGCGTCGGAGAGCAACTTGCGCCGGATCCGCGGCAACGAAGTCGCCATGATCTTTCAAGACCCCCTGACCGCGCTGCACCCCTTCTACACGATCGGCCGGCAGATCACCGAGGCTTACCGCCTGCACAACAAGGTCTCGCGGTCGGTCGCCAAGAAGCGCGCCATCGAGATGCTCGACCGGGTCGGCATCCCGCAGCCCGACCGCCGGGTGGACGACTACCCGCACCAGTTCAGCGGAGGCATGCGCCAGCGCGCGATGATCGCGATGTCGTTGGTCAACAACCCCCGGTTGCTGATCGCGGACGAGCCCACCACCGCTCTCGACGTCACGGTGCAGGCCCAGATCCTCGACCTGATCCAGGATCTGCAGAAGGAGTTCGGGTCCGCGGTGGTCATGATCACCCACGACCTGGGAGTCATCGCGGAGATCGCTGACGACGTGTTGGTCATGTACGCCGGGCGCTGTGTCGAGAAGGGTCCCTGCAAGCAGATCCTCACGCACCCCGAGATGCCCTACACCTGGGGTCTGCTCGGCAGCATCGCGGACGTGGTCGGGGACGTCAGCAAGCCGTTGATCCCCATCCCCGGTACGCCGCCGAGCCTGCTGAACCCCCCGACCGGATGCGCGTTCAACCCCCGCTGCCCGCACAAGGACAAGGTGCCTGCCGGACGGTGTGAGAACGAGCTGCCGGAGCTGCGGCAGGGTCGGTACAAGGACCACTTCCTGCGCTGCCATCTGAGTGATCCGGACCAAGTCTTCGAGTCGGAAGTCAAAGAGGTGGTCATGTGACCGAGCAGGGGACCACGGCCGGACCGCCGCTGCTCGAGGTCACCGACCTCGTCAAGCACTTCCCGGTCAAGAGCTCTGGCGTCATCCGCCGCACCATCGGACAGGTGCAGGCCGTTGACGGCGTCTCGTTCTCGATTTCCAAAGGCACGTCACTCGGCCTGGTCGGTGAGTCGGGCTGCGGCAAGACCACGACCGGCCGGGTCATCACACGCCTGTACGACCCGACATCGGGTTCGATGAAGTTCGAGGGCAACGAGCTCGCGACGCTCTCGCGCAAGGAC
The DNA here is from genome assembly GCA_963815445.1 of uncultured Actinomycetota bacterium. Classification (GTDB taxonomy): domain Bacteria; phylum Actinomycetota; class Actinomycetes; order Propionibacteriales; family Nocardioidaceae; genus JANLYC01. The sequence goes on along the minus strand of CAWFGV010000011.1, from coordinate 983,244 downwards.
ATGATGCCGTACCGCCGGGAGATCCAGCTGATCTTCCAGGACCCGTACTCCTCGCTCAACCCGCGCCATACCGTCGGTACCATCGTCGGCGCGCCGATGGCGATCCACAAGACCATGCCGAAGGGCAAGATCCTGCCGCGTGTGCAGGAGCTCCTCGAGACGGTCGGGCTCAACCCCGAGCACTACAACCGCTACCCGAGCGAGTTCTCCGGTGGTCAGCGTCAGCGCATCGGCATCGCCCGCGCGTTGGCGCTGAACCCTAAGCTGATCGTCGCCGACGAGCCGGTGTCCGCGCTCGACGTGTCGATCCAGGCGCAGGTCGTGAACCTGCTGCAGGACCTGCAGCGCGAGATGGACATCGCGTTCCTGTTCATTGCGCACGACCTGGCCATCGTGCGCCACTTCTGCCCCGAGATCGCCGTCATGTACCTCGGCAAGATCATCGAGAAGGGCAGCCGGGACACCATCTACAAGACGCCTCACCACCCGTACACGCAGGCGCTGCTGTCCGCGGCGCCTGACGTCAAGCAGGCGGCGATCGGCGGGCGACGCGAACGTATCCGCCTCGAGGGGGACGTGCCGAGCCCGATCAACCCGCCGTCAGGGTGCCGGTTCCGGACCCGGTGCTGGAAGGCGCAGGACATCTGCGCCAGGGAAGAGCCGCCGCTGCTGCAGATCGGTGGCCGCGACGTCGCCTGTCACTTCGCCGAGCCTCTCGAGGTGGTTGCCGCCGTCGAAGGCGACATCGCCGCCCAGACCGGCGGCGAAGAATCCCCCCAGCTCGAGGTCCGCTGACCTCCTGGCCCTCCACGTTTGCCTAGTTCACAAGCCAGCTGGCTTGCGAACTAGGCAGATTCGCAGAGGGGACTGGGTATCTGCCTCCTCATGTCTGCCCCCACGAAGGAAGTGCAGTCCGGCTCTTGTGCGCCCGTCGGTCCCGCGGTCGTACGCCGTAGGGTGACGCCGTGAGCGACTCGATGCCGTATGACGCGCTGTTCGAGGTGGCTGCTCCCGTCCCGGACAAGGGCGGCAGCCTGGCCGACCGCCAGCACGCCTCCGCGCCTCTCGCGGTCCGGATGCGGCCGCGGACGCTCGACGAGCTCGCCGGCCAGGACCACCTGCTGGTCGAGGGATCGCCGCTGCGCCGCCTGGTCGAGGCCGACCAGCCGACGGCGCTGATGCTGTGGGGTCCGCCCGGCACGGGCAAGACCACGATCGCGGGCATCGTCTCCGCGCAGACCCAGCGGCGGTTCGTCGAGGTGTCGGCCGTGTCGGCCGGCGTCAAAGAGGTGCGCGAGGTCATCGATGTCGCTCGCCGGGAGCTGGCCCGTGGCGGCTCCGAGACCGTGCTGTTCGTCGACGAGGTACACCGCTTCAGCAAGGCGCAGCAGGACGCCCTTCTCCCCGGCGTCGAGAACCGGTGGGTCACGCTGATCGCTGCCACGACCGAGAACCCGTTCTTCTCGGTGATCTCGCCATTGTTGTCACGCTCGTTGCTCCTCACGCTCGAGCCGTTGACCGACGATGCTGTCCGTGAGGTGGTCGACCGAGCGCTGATGGATGAGCGGGGTCTCGGTGGAACGGTCACCATCGATGCCGACGCCTTCGACCAGCTGATCCGGCTGGCCGGCGGCGACGCGCGACGAGCGTTGACCTACCTCGAGGCCGCAGCGAGCAGCGCCGCCTCCACCGGTGGCACTTCGGTCACCATGCAGACCCTGGAGTCTGCCGTCGACCGCGCGGCAGTTCGCTACGACCGCCAGGGTGATCAGCACTACGACGTCATCAGCGCCTTCATCAAGTCGATCCGTGGGAGCGACGTCGACGCCGCCCTGCACTACCTCGCTCGGATGATCACGGCCGGCGAGGACCCGCGGTTCATCGCCCGACGACTCGTCATCCTTGCCAGTGAGGACATCGGCCTTGCCGACCCCACGGCGCTGCCGACCGCGGTGGCTGCCGCCCAGTCCGTCCAGCTCATCGGGATGCCCGAGGCGCGCCTCAACCTCGCGCAGGCTGTCATCGCGCTCGCCCTCGCGCCGAAGTCCAACGCGGTCATCACCGCGATCGACGCCGCGCTGGCTGATGTGGCCGCAGGCAAGCTCGGCACCGTACCGGCCCATCTGCGTGACGCGCACTACGCAGGGGCCAAGAAGATCAGCCATGGTGCCGACTACCTGTACGCACACGACGACCCCCGCGGCGTGGCACCGCAGCGGCATGCTCCGGCGGAGCTGTTGGGCGCGAGCTACTACCACCCGACCGGACGCGGCGCCGAGGCGGAGTATGCCGCCAGACTCGCCCGCATCAAGGCCATTTTGGGAGGGGAGGAGCCGAGCAGCCCTGCGCGGTAGGGTTGCTGCCCGAGTGGAAGGACCCACAGGCGCTGACAATGACCACGGTGACGACAGCCACCACGGTGAGCACAAAGGGCACAAAAGGAGGGTCATGACCGCGAACGTCGCGATCGCGATGGCCTCGGCGGCCGCGTTGCTCGCGCTCGTCCTGCTGTGGCTCGTGCTGCGGTTGCACCGGCTGGTTCGTTCGCTGCAGACCCGGCTGCAGGACATCGCCGTCCAGCACGAGACGGCCCGAGGTCAGCTCGACGACGTGGCCAGTGACCAACGTGCCACGCTGCACGCCGTCGAGCTCGTGCTCCAAGACGGGCCGTCGTCGCGGCGGACCGCACCCGATGAGACCGGGGGAGTCGAGCCCGACGCGCTGGATGGCAAGTCCGTGCCTCTCATCACTGACATATCGCAACGCCGAGCCGATGCAGGCGACCTGACGACAGCCCGGATCGCGTCCGTGACGTTGGGCGGACCGCTCATCAAGGTGGCCGCTTTCTCACACGGTGTTCGCCGGGCACTCGACGAGGAGCAGCGGATGCGGATCTCCCACGCCGTTCGCAAGGAGCTGCGCCGGCAGCGGAAATTGCGTCGACGCAGGCGCAACGAACAGGCACCCTCGAAGGGATGGATGCGATGAGCAGCCACGCGAGAGGCCGGGCCGACCAGGCAGGAGTGACACGATGAGCCGTGCGTTCTGGTTCGCTGCGGGTGCTGCCTCGGGTGTCTACACGCTCGTCAAGGCCAAGCGGACCGCACAGAACTTCACCCCCGACGGGGTCGCGGCGCGGCTCGCGGCCTGGAGCGTCGGTGCGCGGATGTTCAAGGATGAAGTGCTCACGGGCATGGTCGACCGCGAGCAGGAACTGCGCCACCAACTGAGCGCGGGTGACGGCTCGCGGCGGCTGCTCGACGAGGGACGGCGGCCGGCACAGGGGCGAGCTACCCAGGCGGCGACCGCCGCCTTCGACTCGCACCGAGCGAGCGCCTAGACCGCCCCAGCCTCCGCCGTCCACCCACGGCGAGCGACCAGAAAGCCCGCATTCATGGATACCGCTGAGATCCGCCGCCGCTTCCTTGCGCACTTCGAGAAGCGAGAGCACACGGTTGTTCCGAGTGCGTCCCTGCTGCTCGACGACCCCAACCTGCTGTTCGTCAACGCCGGCATGGTCCCGTTCGTGCCGTACTTCCTCGGGCAGGAGACGTCGCCGTACGCCCGCGCCGTCAGCGTGCAGAAGTGCATCCGAACCCTCGACATCGAGGAAGTCGGCAAGACCGACCGGCACGGCACGTTCTTCCAGATGAACGGCAACTTCTCCTTCGGCGACTACTTCAAGCAGGGCGCGATCGAGATGGCCTGGGACCTGGTCACGAGGCCACAGTCCGACGGCGGTTTCGGGCTGTCCGAGTCACGTCTGCACGTCTCGGTCTACCTCGACGATGACGAGTCCGTCGCGATCTGGAAGCGGGTTGCCGGGTTGTCCGACGACCGCATCCATCGTCTCGGGATGTCGGAGAACTACTGGTCGATGGGGATCCCCGGTCCCTGCGGACCCGACTCAGAGATCTTCTACGACCGTGGCCCTGCTTACGGACCCGAAGGGGACCTCGTCAAGGCAGCCGACCGCTACATGGAGTTCTGGAACCTCGTGTTCATGCAGAACCTGCGCGGTCCCGGCACCGGCAAGGACAGCTTCGACATCCTCGGCGACCTGCCTGAGAAGAACATCGACACCGGCATGGGTCTCGAGCGGATGGCGATGATCCTCCAGGGCAAGGGGAGCATCTACGAGGTCGACGAGGTCTTTCCCGTGCTCGAGACGGCCGCTGAGCTCGCGGGCAAGAAGTACGGCGACGTCTACGAGGACGACGTCCGGATGCGCGTCGTCGCCGACCACGTCCGAAGTGCGCTCATGCTGATCGGCGACGGCGTCACACCGTCCAACGAGGCTCGTGGCTACGTGCTCCGCCGGATCCTGCGTCGCGTGGTGCGGTCGATGCGCCTGCTCGGCGTCGAAGACCGGACCCTGCCGGAGCTGCTGCCCGTCGCGCTGGCCAAGATGCGGCTGTCCTACCCCGAGCTCGACGCAGGCTGGCCGCGAATCTCGAGCGTGGCGTACGCCGAGGAGGAGGCGTTCCGGCAGACGCTCAAGGCCGGTACGACGATGTTCGACGCGGCCGCGACCGAGACCCGCCGCCAGGGCAGTTTTGTGCTGTCGGGCGATCGGGCGTTCCAGCTGCACGACACCTTCGGGTTCCCCATCGACCTGACCCTCGAGATGGCCGCCGAACAGGGCCTCACCGTCGACGAGGTCGGCTTCCGCACCCTGATGACCGAGCAGCGCCAGCGGGCGAAGGCCGACGCCCAGGCCAAGAAGGGGCAGCACAGCGACACGACGTCCTACCGAGAGATCGCCGACCGGATGGGCCGCGCGGTCACCTTCACCGGGTATGACGAGGTTGTCTCCGAGGCGACCGTGACCGGCCTCGTCACCGATGAGGGCACGGCCAGGCAGATCGGCGAGGGTGAGACCGTCGAGCTCGTGCTCGACCGCACTCCGTTCTACGCCGAGGGCGGCGGTCAGCTCGCTGACCAGGGAGTCATCACCCTTGACAACGGGGCACAGCTCGAAGTCCTCGACGTTCAGACACCGGCCCGCGGCGTGATCGTGCACAAGGTCAAGGTGCTCTCCGGCGAGGTAGTGAGCGGCCTCGGTGCGCATGCGGTCGTCGACGTCGAACGACGCAAGGCGATCAGCCGCGCGCACACAGCCACGCACATGGTTCACAAGGCCTTCCGTGAGGCGCTGGGAGACACCGCGACCCAGGCCGGCAGCGAGAACGCCCCGGGCCGGTTCCGCTTCGACTTCTCCGCGACCGGCGCCGTTCCCGATTCGGTCCTGCACGATGTCGAGGCGCGCGTCAACGACCTCGTCCTGTCCGACCTCGCCGTCGAGGCCGACCTGATGTCGCAGGACCAGGCCCGCACCATCGGCGCGATGGCTCTCTTCGGCGAGAAGTACGGCGACGAGGTCCGGGTGATCTCCGTCGGCGACTGGGCGCGCGAGCTCTGCGGTGGCACCCATGCCGGACGGTCCGGGCAGCTCGGCGTGATCAAGCTGCTCGGGGAGTCGTCCATCGGCGCCGGCGTCCGTCGCGTCGAGGCCCTCGTCGGCGCCGACGCGTACCGGTTTCTCGCGCGTGAGCACGTGCTCGTCGCCCAGCTCACCGACGTGCTCAAGGTGCGACCCGAGGAGCTGCCCGGCCGCGTCAACGACATCGTCGAGCGGTTGCGGTCGGCTGAGAAGGAGATCGAGCGGGTGCGGGTGGCGTCCTTGCTGTCGCACGCCGGCGAGCTCGCAGCCACGGCACGCGACGTGTTCGGGGTCCGCTACCTGGGCCATGTGACGGACGGTGCGGGTCCCGCCGACGTACGACGCCTTGCCCTCGACGTCCGGGGGCGACTCGGCAACGACGTCCCGTCGGTGGTCAGCGTGATCGGGTCGAGTGACGGCAAGCCATCGGTCGTGATCGCTCTCAACGACACCGCCCGCGAATGGGGATTGTCCGCCGGCGCGCTCGTCAAGATCGCCGCCACGAGGCTGGGGGGCAGCGGTGGCGGCAAGGACGACGTCGCGCAGGGCGGTGGCACCGATGTCGCCGCCGCGGCCATCGCACTCGACGACGTGGAGCGCGCCATCGGTCAGCGCGTGACGAGCGCCTGACTACCCCTGACTACCCTGTGGCGATGCAGCCGGACGATCGAAGGACAACGCCGGAGACACCGGTCGTGCCGCGCCGAGGCGTGCGGCTCGGCGTCGACGTCGGTGACGTCCGCATCGGGGTGGCCCGCTGTGACACGGACGCCATGATCGCCACGCCGGTCGAGACGGTCCGTCGAGGGGCCGGCGACCTGGCGCGACTGGCCGCGCTCGTTGTGGAGGAAGAGGCGATCGAGGTCGTGGTCGGTCTGCCGGTTTCGCTGTCGGGCCGCGAGGGCCCTGCCGCGGTCAAGGCACGCGCCTTCGCCGCCGAGCTGGCGGTCGCCCTCGACCCGGGGACGGCCGCAGGCGCCGGAGCCGCGCCGGTCCCGGTTCGCCTCCTCGATGAGCGATTGACTACGGTGAGCGCGGAACGCGTGCTGCGCGAGCGTGGCAGGAAGGGCTCGAAACAGCGATCGGTCGTCGACCAGGCGGCCGCGGTCGTGATCTTGCAACACGCCATCGATACCGAGCGGTCGACCGGCAGACCGCCTGGGCAGGAAGTAGGGCAGTGAGCGACCTTGGAGTTGGAGGGCTGCGCGCCAGCGGCCACCGCGCGACGGCGAAGCGTGGACGCGGCTGCATTCCGGTCCTGATCGCCGTCGTGGTGATCGCTGTGCTGGCCGGGTTCGCGTACGTGAAGGGCGTCGACTTCATCAAGGCCAGGCTGTCGGGTCCAGCCGACTACTCGGGCGACGGCCACGGATCTGTCGTCGTGACGCTCAAGAAGGGCTCGCTGACGCAGATCGGCGAGACTCTCCGGGAGGCGGATGTGGTCAAGAGCGTCGCCGCCTTCACCGACGCCACCGCCAAGGACGACCGGTCAGCGGGTATCCAACCAGGCGCGTACACGATGCACCTCCAGATGTCGGGCACGAGCGCGTTGAAGCTGCTGCTCGACCCGAGCTCGAGGGTCAACAACCCCACGGTGACGATCATCGAGGGGCTACGCGCGGACGAGATCCTCGCGGCGATCGCCAAGCAGACCGACCTGACCCCCAAGGCGCTCAAGGCGGCGTACGACGACACCGCCGCTCTCGGCCTGCCGGACTACGCGAAGGGTGACCCCGAGGGCTACCTCTTCCCGTCGACCTACGACGTCAAGAAGGGCACCACGGCGGCCGGGCTGTTGCACGAGATGGTGGCGAAGTTCGTCGAGGAGGCCGATGCCCTCGGCCTCGAGCAGAAGGCGGCGGCGCTGGGACAGTCGCCGACCGACCTCGTGACGATCGCCAGCCTCGTGCAGGCCGAGTCCCCGCCGTCTGACATGGCCAAGGTGGCCAGCGTGGTCTACAACCGGCTCGACGCGAACATGCCACTGCAGTTCGACTCGACCTTGCACTACGCCGTCGACAGCCGTGGCGAGATCCAGACGTCCAGCGATCTGCGGGACCTCGACTCCCCGTACAACACCTACAAGGTGACGGGGCTGACTCCCACGCCGATCGACTCTCCGGGCGAGGCTGCGCTCAAGGCGGCGCTCAATCCTGAGCAGACCGACTACCTGTACTTCGTGACGGTCAACCTGGCCACGGGCGAGACGAAGTTCGCGTCGACCCTGGCGGAGCACAACCGCAACGTCGAGGAGTACAGGAAGTACTGCGAGACCTCGAGTGCCTGCTGAGCCTGGCCCTGCTCCGGCGCGTCGCTGTGCAGTGCTGGGAAGTCCGATCGGCCACTCGCGGTCGCCTGCTCTGCACCGGGCCGCGTACGCCGCCCTCGGCCTACCGTGGGAGTACGTCGCCCAGGAGGTGACCGCAGACCAGCTCCCCGACTTCGTCCACGGTCTGGGCGCCGAGTGGCGGGGCCTGTCGCTGACGATGCCGCTGAAGCTCGCGGCCGTGGCGCTGTGCTCGTCCGTGGAGCCGTCGGCAGAACAGGTGGGCGCCGTCAACACCATGGTGCGGAGCGATGACGGTCGGTGGTGCGGCTACAACACCGATATCGGTGGGTGCATCGATGCGTTGAGCGCCGTCGGCGTCGACCGGGTGGACTCCGCTTTGATCGTGGGGGCCGGGGCCACCGCCCGGTCTGCGCTGGCCGCCGTCGCCGCTCTCGGGGCACGCCGGGCTCGGGTGCTGGCGAGGTCGGTCGAGCGAGCCGCCGACATGGCCGCCCTGGGGCGCGACCTGGGGGTCGAGGTGGCCGTGTTCGCGCTGAGCGAGGCAGGCGGCAGCGATCAGGTCGATGTCGTGGTGTCCACGATCCCGGCGGCCGCGCAGACGACGTGCGCAGACGACCTGGCAGGTCGTGCACGCGTGTTCCTGGACGTGATCTACGAACCGCCGCTGACGCCTTTGCTCCTCGCCGCTGAGCGGCGCGGTGCGGTCGGCATACCGGGGCTCGAGCTGCTGCTGCACCAGGCGGCCCGCCAGGTCACACTGATGACCGGCGTTGCGGAGGCGCCTGTCGAGGCCATGCGCGCCGCGCTGCGCTGAGACCCCTTGGTGCGGCCTGTCCGACCTCCGGGTGCATGCTGAGAGCGTGAGTGACCGGGCTGGGGAAGCTGCCGGGCAACCGCGGCGGCCCACGCTGCGTGTGAGGGGTATGACGGACATCCCCACCGCGCCGACCGACCTGACCCGGCGCGCCCTGCTGCAGTCCGCGGTGGCATCGACCGTGTTGCTCGCCGCGGGCTGCTCATCGTCCCCGGCTCGCGATGCCGCGCCGCGTCCCCGACCGACCGGCGGTCCGGCGTCGGGCACGGCCGCAGGCAGCAGAACCGGCGCCGTCGTCACGGGACCGACACGTGCCGACTGGCGGGCGCTCGCCGCCTCGATCGACGGAGAACTGGTGCGTCGTAACACCCGCGACTACGACACCGTCAAACAGCTGTTCGACCCGCGCTTCGACACCGTCCGTCCGCTGGCGATCGTGGAGGCAGCGTCGGCCCATGACGTCAAAGAGGCGATCGCGTTCGCCCAGCGGTTCGGCCTCCCCGCCCGCCCCCGCTCCGGCCGACACTCCTACGTCGGCGCGTCAACGGTGGGCGACGGCCTTGTCATCGACGTCGGCCAGATGACGTCGACGACCTACGACGCGAGCAGCCTGCTGGCGATGGTCGGTGCAGGAGCCCGGCTCTACGGTGTCCACGCCGCGCTGGCCACCCATGGCCGGTCGATCCCCACCGGCACGTGTCCGACGGTGGGTGCCGCGGGGCTCACGCTCGGCGGTGGTCTGGGAGTCGACAGCCGCGCCTACGGGCTGACCTGTGACCGGGTCCGATCGCTGACGGTCGTCACGGCTGACGGGGTGATCAGGACGGTCGACGCGACCCGCAACCGCGACCTGTTCTGGGCTTGCCGCGGCGGTGGCGGCGGCAACGTCGGCATCGTGACGTCGCTGACGTACGCCACCCACCCAGCGCGTGACATGGGATTCTTCCTCGTCACGTTCCCGTGGTCCACGGCGTCGAGAGTCGTGCGGGGGTGGGGGCGCCGTGTCAGGCAGATGCCGCGCACCTCGTGGATGAACCTGCACCTCGAAGCCGGGGCAGACGGGTCGACCCGCGTCCGCGTCGTGGGGGTCTGTCGCGCCGGCGACGAGGGTGTCGAAGCGGCTGCGGTGCAGCGAGCTGTCGGTGTCGACGGGACGACTGTGTCGACGTTCCAGAAGTCGTTCCTGGACGGCGTCACTTTCCTCGGCGGCGGCACCACCTCGGCGCGGCAGGCCTTCGCGGCCGGCAGTGACGTGATCGGTGCGATGACGCAGGACCTGTCCCGCGCCTTGCCCAGCGTGGTCGCCGCTCGCGCTGCGAACCACCAGTCAGCAGCTGTCATCCTCGACCCCCTGACCGGTGCCGTGCGCGACCTCGGCGTCGGTGCGACGGCGTTCCCCTGGCGGCGCCACCTCGCGAACATCCAGTGGTACGTCGGACTGCCGTCGCACCCGACGGCGGCAGCGGTCTCGTCGGCATCCGGCTGGATCGCCGATGCGCACCACGCGATCGGGGCGGCGAGCGTCGGCGGCTACGTCAACTACCTCGAACCGCATCGACCGGTGGGCAGCTACTACGGTGCAAACCTGGCGCGGCTGCGCCGGATCAAGCAGCAGCGTGACCCGGCCGGCTTCTTCCGGTCGCCGTACACCGTGTGATGGCCTGAGGCCACCGCCGGCCACCCGCGGGCGCTGCGCCCACAGGCTCCGCGTGGCATCCACTGACGCGTGAGTGGCGACACTAGGCTCGCGCTGTGCCTGAGCTCCTCGCCGCTCTCCTGACCGCAGTCGTCGTGGCTGCGCTCTGCGCCCTCGGGCCGGCGGTCGTGGGCCGGCTGCCCGAGCCCGATCTCGACATCGACGCCGCCGACAAGGTGCCGTACGCCGACCTCGCAGCACGTCCAGGACTTGCGCTGAAGCTCGCAGGCGTCGGAGCACTCGTCGGGTTCGCTACCGGATGGATTCTCGCCGACGACGCCGTCCTCGGAGCGTGGGCCTTCCTCGCCGCGGTCGGTGTCGTGCTCGGCTACGTCGACGCCCAGACGCGGCTGCTGCCCACCCGGATCATCGCCCCGTCGTACGCCGTCCTGGTCGGGCTGATCCTCGTGGCCGCCGCCCTCGACGGCGACACGGACGGGCTCGTGCACGCCGCGCTCGGCTGGCTGGTGTTCGGCGGCTTCTACTTCGTCATGTGGTACGTCTACCCACGGGGGCTGGGCTACGGGGACGTCCGCCTGTCTGGGCTGCTCGGGCTCGCCCTCGGTTACCTGGGGTGGGGGCCCGTCCTGGTCGGTCTGTACGCGGGCTTCCTGCTCGGCGGGATCGGTGGGGGACTGCTGTCACTGCTACGGATCGTCGACCGCAAGCGCTACCCCTTCGGCCCGTTCATGCTCGTCGGCTCCCTGGTGGGCCTGGCCTGGGGCGCCGCAGTCGGTCGCTGGTACACCGGATTCTGACCGACCGGCGCGGCCATGGCGTCCACTCCGCCGTGTGCGGGGGTCTGGCAGGGCGGGCTCGTGACAGACTTTGGGCATGCTGCGTTGGCTGACGGCTGGTGAGTCGCATGGTCCTGCCCTCGTGGCGGTGCTGGAGGGGCTGCCCGCCGGCGTCGACATCACGACCGACCGCATCGTCGCCGTGCTCGCGCGCCGCCGGCTCGGCTATGGGCGCGGTGCCCGGATGTCGTTCGAGCAGGACGACGTCACGATCCTGGGCGGTGTTCGGCACGGCCGCACCATCGGCAGCCCGATCGCGGTCACGATCGGGAACACCGAGTGGCCGAAGTGGGAGCAGGTCATGTCCGCAGACCCGGTCGATCCGGACGTGCTGGCCGGGCTCGCTCGCAACGCACCGCTGACCCGCCCGCGCCCCGGCCACGCCGACCTGGTCGGGATGCAGAAGTACGGCTTCGACGAGGCCCGTCCGGTGCTCGAACGTGCGAGCGCTCGCGAGACCGCCGCGCGGGTCGCCCTTGGTGCGGTCGCGGCCGCTTTCCTCCAGCAGGCGCTCGAGATCCGGCTCGTCTCTCACGTCGTGTCGATCGGCAAGTCCGAAGCCCCTCCGGGAGCGGTGCCAACGTTCGACGACGTCGCCGCGCTCGACGCCGACCCCGTGCGCTGTCTGGACGGCGCGGCCAGCGCCGCCATGACGGCCGAGATCGACCAGGCGCACAAGGACGGCGACACCCTGGGTGGCGTCGTGGAGGTGCTGGCGTACGGCGTACCGCCGGGACTCGGGTCCCACGTGCATTGGGACCGTCGGCTGGACTCCCGGTTGGCTGGTGCGTTGATGGGGATCCAGGCGATCAAGGGTGTCGAGGTGGGCGACGGGTTCGACGTGGCCCGTGGACCCGGGTCAGCCGCGCACGACGAGATCGAGCCGGGGCCGGACGGTCCCCGGCGTACGTCGGGGCGCAGTGGCGGCACCGAGGGCGGCATGTCGACGGGTGGGCCGCTGCGCGTGCGTGCGGCGATGAAGCCGATCGCCACGATCCCGCGTGCCCTGCGCACCGTCGACGTCGCGACCGGTGAGGCGGCGGTGGCGACACCACCAACGGTCCGACGTCTGCGCCGTCCCTGCGGCTGCGGTGGTGGCCGAAGCGATGGTCGCGCTGGTGCTCGCTGAGGCTGCCGTCGAGAAGTTCGGCGGCGACTCGGTTGTCGAGACCCGCCGCAACCGCGACGGCTACCTCGCCTCGCTGAGGACGCCATGAGTGCACCGGACCTGAGCCGGCCACGTGTCGTGCTGGTCGGTCCGCCCGGCTCCGGCAAGACCACCGTCGGCAAGGCGCTCGCGCGTCGCTGGGGGCTCGACTTCCGTGACACCGACACCGACGTCGAGGCCGTGGCCGGCAAGCCGGTCGCGGAGATCTTCGTCGACGACGGCGAAGGTTATTTCCGTGAGCTCGAGGCGGCCGCCGTGTCCACGGCCCTGGCCGACCACGCGGGCGTGCTCGCGCTTGGCGGCGGTGCGGTCACCACGCCCACGGTCCGCGAGCGCTTGCAGGGTCACCGTGTGGTCTTCCTCGACGTCGGGCTCGCGGACGCATCCTCGCGGGTCGGACTTGGTGTCACCCGGCCGTTGCTGCTCGGCAACGTCCGTAGCCAGCTCAAGGCGCTGCTCGACGCGCGTCGGCCGCTGTACACCGGCGTGGCCATGGCCACTGTGGCCACGGACGGTCTTCCTGTCGACGAGGTCGTCGAGCAGGTCGCGGCCGCGATCGAGCAGCTGAGCGGCTCGGCCGGATGAGCTCGCCGACCCGGATCCGCGTCGAGACCGAGGCGCCGTACGACGTCGTGGTCGGAAACGGCGTGCTGGACGGTCTCGCCGAGCTCGTCGGCGACGAGGCGCAGCAGGTAGCGGTGATCCATCCCCAAGCGCTGGACGCGCTCGGCCACTCGCTGCGCGACGAGCTGACCCGGAGCGGGCTCGAGGTCATGACCATCGCCGTGCCGGACGCCGAGGCGGCCAAGACAGCCGAGGTCGCCGCCTCCTGTTGGGCCGCACTGGGCCGTAGCGGCTTCACCCGGTCAGATGTCGTCGTCGGAGTCGGCGGCGGGGCGACGACCGATCTGGCCGGCTTCGTGGCGGCGACCTGGCTGCGGGGAGTACGCGTGGTGCATGTCCCGACCACGCTGCTCGGCATGGTCGACGCCGCTGTCGGAGGCAAGACGGGCATCAACACCGCTGAGGGCAAGAACCTCGTCGGGGCTTTCCACGAACCGGCAGGTGTGCTGTGCGACCTGCAGACGCTGGCGTCGTTGCAGGGTCCCGACGTGGTCAGCGGCCTCGCGGAGGTGGTCAAGTGCGGCTTCATCGCCGACGCCGCGATCCTGCCACTGGTGGAGGAGCAGGCGGCGGCCGCGCAGGACCCGGCGTCCGAGGTCTGCCGCGAGCTGATCGAGCGGGCCATCCGGGTCAAGGCGGTCGCCGTCGCGGGCGACCTCCGCGAGCACCCGACCAAGGGCGTAGGTCGTGCGGCCCTCAACTACGGACACACCCTGGGCCACGCGATCGAGCGGGCCGAGGGCTACCGCTGGCGGCACGGCGCCGCGGTCTCAGTCGGCATGGTGTATGCCGCGGAGCTGGCCCGGGTGGCGGGCATCCTCGACGCCGACACAGCCGTGCGCCATCGAGACGTGCTGACGGCCCTGGGCCTGCCGACGACCTACGACGGAGCGCCGTGGGAGGCCCTGCGTGCCACCATGACCGTCGACAAGAAGGCGCGCGGCAGCACGCTGCGGTTCGTCATCCTCGAGGCCCAAGGTCGGCCGATGATCCTCGAGGCGCCCGAACCGGCCCAGCTGACCGCAGCATTCGCGGCAGTGACGACCGCCGGACAGCGGTAGGCTCCGGCCCGTGATCGCCAGCCAAGCCGTCCTCGTCCTGAACGGGCCCAACCTGGGCCGGCTCGGGGCTCGCGAGCCCGAGGTCTACGGCGCTGCGACGTACGACGACCTGGTGTCCGCGTGCCGCCGGTGGGGCCGCGAGCTGGGACTCGACGTCGATGTCCGCCAGACCGACGACGAGGCGACCCTGGTCGGCTGGATCCACGAAGCCGTCGACCAGGGCGCGACCGTCGTCCTCAACCCGGCGGCGTTCACGCATTACAGCTATGCGCTGCGCGATGCCTGTACCCAGCTGGACGGCCGGCTGCTCGAGGTCCACTTGTCCAACCCGATGGCGCGCGAAGAGTTCCGCCACACCAGCGTGGTGTCCGGTGTCGCGCGCGGCACCATCGCCGGGTTCGGACTGGACTCCTACCGGCTCGCTCTCCAGGCGCTTGCCGGAGACCGGGACGTCAGCTGACGCTGTGCACGGTCTGCACGGCCTCGATGATGCTGCAGTCGAGCTCGTCGCACACCAGCCGCACGGCGGCGACCTCCTGACCGTCAGCCAGGAAGCTGATCACCTGCACCCGCAGCTCGTCGGGCAGCTCCAGCGCAGCGGCACCTGGCAGCACCGCGGCCGTGACGGGTCCCGTTGGTATGCCGAGCAGACTGCTGTCGATCGTGGAGTCCAGCGTGCTCTCCAGCGCCGCCGACCCGACATAACGGTCGATGGCCGGACCGCTGGCGGACGACCGCGCCCGCGGTGAGGGGGGCGAGGTCGACACCGGCTGCCGCGGAACCGGGGGAAGCGACCCGTCCCGGCCGGACATGTCGCCGGTGACTTCGATCTGTTCCGGCCCGGGCTGCTCGGGCTGCCCGGGCTGCTCGGTCGACCTGGGCTGCTCGGTCGACCTGGCTAATGGTTGCAGGGTGACCAGCGGTGCGGCGCCGGCTGCCGCAGCGCCGGTCGGAGCTGCAGGGAAAGTGCGCACTCCGGGTGCTCCTGGCGTTGCCCCGGGCGATTGCCCGGCCCGGGCGCGGGCCGCTGCGGCCGCTCGCGAAACTCTGCCGAAGACGACGAGTGCGATCAGGGCGAGCGCCAGCCAGAAACCCATGAGTTCCACCGTAGTCGCACCGGACGACGTCGCGACGCCACGGCCGGGCGGATGGGTTTCGCCGATTGGGGCCCGAGATGCGCCTGCGGCTAGACTGACGCGTCTACCCCGTGGTCGTTCCCTGGACGACGCACGGCCCAGCACGACTCCGGCACCACGAGTGCGACGACACGACACAGGAAGCCCCGATGGCGACGACGAACGACCTGAAGAACGGCATGGTGCTCAACCTCGACGGACAGCTGTGGTCTGTCGTGTGGTTCCAGCACCACAAGCCGGGCAAGGGCGGTGCCGTCATGCGCACCAAGCTGAAGAACGTCATGTCGGGCAAGGTGGTCGACAAGACCTTCAACGCCGATGTGAAGGTTGATGTCGCGAACGTGGACAAGCGGACGATGACCTACCTGTACAACGACGGTGACTCCTACATCTTCATGGACGCCGAGACCTTCGAGCAGACGCACCTGACACCCGACACGGTTGGTGACGCCTCGAACTTCATGCTCGAGAACCAGGAGGCGATCGTCGCCGTCCACGACAGCACGCCGCTCTACATCGAGCTCCCGGCCTCTGTGGAGCTGCTCGTGGAGTACACCGAGCCGGGGCTGCAGGGCGACCGCTCGACGGGTGGCACGAAGCCGGCCCGGTTGGAGACGGGTCACGAGATCGCGGTCCCGCTGTTCATCACGACCGGTGAGAAGGTCAAGGTCGACACCCGCGACGGCAGCTACCTCGGCCGCGTCACCAGCTAACCCGGCCAAAGTCAGGAGCACACGCTCATGGGTGCACGCACCAAGGCGCGCAAGCGCGCCCTCGACATCCTCTACGAGTCCGAGCTACGCGGCCTGCGGGCCGACGAGACCCTCACCGCGCGTCAGGAGGCGGCCGAGACGCCGCTCAACCCCTACACCGTGACGCTGGTCGAAGGTGTGGACCTGCACCGCGCGGAGATCGACGAGACCATCACGGCGTACTCGTCGGGCTGGCCGCTGGCCCGGATGCCCGCCGTCGACCGCAACATCGTGCGCATCGGGGTCTTCGAGCTCAAGCACGTCGACGAGGTTCCCGACGCTGTGGCCCTCTCCGAAGCCGTGGCGCTTGCGCGCGAGCTGTCGACCGACGACTCGCCGGCGTTCGTCAACGGGCTGCTGGCCAAGATCGCGGATGGACCGCCGCGGACGACGGAGTCGCAGCGGCCGGCTCAACAATCCAGCTGACGCCCAGTCGCGCTCGACCTGTGGGGAGGGTGTTTGGCAGGTGGTTTACGGAGCCGGATCCCGCGCCTTCGCTCAGAACTCAGCAGCCTCGCGGGTGCCGTCGGGGCGCATGACGCCCCAGTTGATGAGTCGCTCGGCCAATGCGCTCGGCGGCTCGTCGTAGATGACGGCCAGCGTGCGTAGGTCTTCCTGCCGGATCGACAGCACCCGCCCGTTGTAGTCACCGCGCATCGACTGGATGCTCGCGGTGAATCGCGACAGGGGAGCGGCGTCGTTGAGGTCGAGCTGGTGGAGTCGCTCGATGTCGAGCACCAGCTTGGGGTGTGCCTCGCGTGCCGCGCCGAGCTCGTGCGCACCCGGGAGCAGCTCGTTCATCGGAACGCCGTAGAACTGGGCCAGCTCGGACAGCCGCTGCACGGTCACCGCCCGGTCGCCACGCTCGTAGGAGCCGACAACCACGGCCTTCCAGAGACCGTCGGACTTCTCCTCGACCCCTTGCAGGGACAGACCTTGCTGCTGGCGGATCGCCCGCAGCCGCATCCCTAGGGCCTTGGCGTAGTTCTCTGTCATGTTTCGTCCCTTTCTTTGCGGACGAAAATGGTAGGGATCGTCCTGCACCGATATGAAAAGCGTACCGAGGAATCGGTCTTGGTTACTCAGAGTTGCCAAAAATACTCTGTGTATTCGAAAACTCGTTCGCGGGGCGGCCGGGGCCACCTGATACCGTGTCGACCGACAGACATCCTTTAACGAGCCGTCCGGTGAGGCGGAGAAGGAGGTCGAAGCTGTGTCGTCTGCGCAAGGCAGCTCGTCCGCCACGACCGCATCAGCAGCATCGCCGGGGGCCTCGTCGCCGGACGATTCCCGAGATCCCCACCGTGGATCCCCTTCCGCCGCCTCCGCTGAGGTTTCCCGTGTCGTTCTCGACGCGCATGACATCAACCGCGCGCTGACGCGGGTCGCCCACGAGGTCCTCGAGCGCAACAAGGGCTCGGCCGACGTCATCTTGCTGGGTATTCCCTCGCGCGGCACGCCGCTGGCCCACCGGATCGCTGCGGTCATGAGCCGGGTCGAAGGCGTCGACGTGCCGGCCGGGTCGCTCGACATCACGATGTACCGCGACGACCTGCGGATGCGACCAGCCCGAGCGCTCGGCGCCACCGACATCCCGGCCCGTGGGGTCGACGGCGCGATCGTGGTCCTGGTCGACGATGTCCTCTTCAGCGGTCGCACGATCCGCGCTGCTCTCGACGCGCTCAACGACGTGGGCCGTCCACGGGCCGTCCAGCTCGCCGTTCTCGTGGACCGCGGCCACCGTGAGCTGCCGATCCGGGCCGACTTCGTGGGCAAGAACCTGCCGACGTCCCTCGCCGAGCGCGTGCATGTGTCACTCAGCGAGTACGACGGCTCCGAGCGTGCCGATGCCGTCGTCATCTCCACGCCGCAGGAGAGCACGTCATGAAGCGCCATCTGCTCTCGGCCGCCGACCTCACCCGCGACGACGCCCTGACGATTCTCGACACTGCGGAAGAGCTGCGGTCCCTGGCCGACCGGCCGATCAAGAAGCTGCCGACCCTGCGCGGGCGCACCGTGGTCAACTTGTTCTTCGAGGACTCCACCCGCACCCGGATCTCCTTCGAGGCGGCCGCCAAGCGGTTGTCGGCCGACGTCATCAACTTCTCCGCCAAGGGTTCGAGCGTGTCGAAGGGCGAGAGCCTGAAGGACACCGCGCTGACGCTGGAAGCGATGGGCGCCGACGCGGTGGTCATCCGCCATGGATCGTCCGGCGCTCCGCACCGGCTCGCCAACTCCGGTTGGGTCCGGTCCAGCGTGATCAACGCCGGCGACGGGACGCACGAGCACCCGACGCAGGCACTGCTCGACGCGTTCACGCTGCGGCGCCACCTCGGTGACCTTGACGGCCGTCGCATCACGATCGTCGGCGACGTCCTGCACAGCCGGGTCGCGCGCTCGAATGCACTGCTTCTTGCGACGCTCGGCGCCGAAGTGACGCTGGTCGCGCCGCCGACGCTGCTACCGGTCGGGGTCGACGCCTGGCCGGTGCACACGTCGTACGACCTCGACGGCGCGCTCGACAAGTGCGACGCGGTGATGATGCTGCGCGTGCAGAGCGAGCGGATGAACGCCGCGTTCTTCCCGAGCGCCCGTGAGTACAGCCGCCGCTACGGTCTGGACGAGCGCAGGTTCGCCCGGCTTCCCGAGCATGCGATCGTCATGCACCCCGGTCCGATGAACCGCGGCATGGAGATCTCGGCGAACGTTGCGGACTCGGCTCGTTCGGTCATCGTCGAGCAGGTCACGAACGGTGTCGCGGTGCGGATGGCGGTCCTCTACCTGCTGCTGTCCGGGGCGGATCCGGAAGCGCCGACAGCCGATGAAGCACTGGTCGACGAGGAAGTACTGGCCAACGAGGAGGACGCCCGATGAGCACGGCATACGTGATCAAGGGGGCTCGCCCGCTCGGTGGTGAGCCCACGGATCTCGCGCTGGTCGACGGCGCGATCGTCGAGGCGGGGTCCACGCCGGCGCACGTGGTGACGATCGACGCGGACGGGCTGGTGGCCTTGCCGGGACTCGTCGACCTGCATACCCACCTGCGTGAGCCGGGCCGGGAGGATGCCGAGACTGTCGAGTCCGGCTCCCGCGCGGCAGCGCTGGGCGGTTTCACGGCGGTGCACGCGATGGCCAACACTGATCCGGTTGCAGACACGGCCGGTGTCGTCGAACAGGTGCTCAACCTGGGGTTGACCGCGGGGTACGTCGACGTACGTCCGGTCGGCGCTGTCACCGTGGGCCTCGGCGGGCAGCGGTTGGCCGAGCTGGGCGCCATGGCGGACTCCGCAGCCCGGGTGCGGGTGTTCTCCGACGACGGTCAGTGTGTCTCCGACGCCGTGTTGATGCGACGGGCACTCGAGTACGTCAAGGCCTTCGACGGGGTTGTCGCGCAACACGCGCAGGAGTCGCGGCTCACCGAGGACGCCCAGATGAACGAGGGCACGATGTCCGGGATCCTGGGGATGCGCGGGTGGCCGGCGGTCGCCGAAGAGGCGATCATCGCCCGGGACTGCCTGCTCGCCGCGCACGTCGGTTCGCGCCTGCATGTCTGCCATGTCTCGACCGCGGGTTCTGTCGAGCTGATCCGCTGGGCGAAGAGCAAGGGCTGGAACGTCACGGCCGAGGTGACGCCGCACCACCTGATGCTGACCGACGACCTGGTCGCGAGCTATGACCCGATCTACAAGGTGAATCCGCCGCTGCGGACCGTCGATGATGTCGAGGCGCTGCGCACCGGTCTCGCGGACGGCACGATCGACGCCGTGGCCACCGACCACGCACCGCATCCCACCGAGGACAAGGAGTGCGAGTGGGCGGCGGCGGCCATGGGCATGCTCGGCCTCGAGACCGCGTTGTCGGTCGTCCAGCACGCGATGGTGGACACCGGGCTGCTCGACTGGGCAGAGGTGGCCGACCGGATGTCGGTTCGCCCGGCGGCGATCGGCCGGCTGTCCGAGCACGGCGGAGGCCTGGAGGTCGGGAGCGCCGCCAACGTGGTGCTCGTCGATCCGGCAGCCACCCGGGTCATCGATCCGCGTGAGTCAGCGTCGCTGTCCCGCAACACGCCGTACGCCGGGCTCGAGCTGCCGGGGCGCGTCGTGGCAACGTTCTTGCGCGGGCGAGCCACCGTTCTCGATGGGAAGCTGCAGTGACTGATGCTGTGCTGGTGCTCGAGGACGGGCGGACGTTCCATGGTGCGGCCTACGGGGCCGTGGGGGAGACGATCGGCGAGGCGGTGTTCTCGACCGGGATGACCGGATACCAGGAGACGCTGACCGACCCGTCATACCACCGCCAGGTCGTCGTCATGACCAGCCCGCATGTCGGCAACACCGGCGTCAACGACGAGGACGGTGAGTCGGCACGCATCTGGGTCGCAGGGTATGTCGTTCGCGACCCGGCCCGGCAGCCGAGCTCCTGGCGCTCCCGGCGCACCCTGGACGACGAGCTGGTTGCGCAGGACGTGGTCGGCATCAGCGGCATCGACACCCGTGCACTCACTCGTCACCTCCGCGAACGCGGTGCCATGCGCGTCGGCATCGCGTCCGACGGCAGCAGCGCGGACGAACTGCTCGCCCGGGTGCGGGCGGCTCCGCAGATGACCGGCGCCGCGCTGGCTGCCGAGGTTTCCACGCCTGCGGTGTACACGGTCCCTGCGGTGGGGAAGCGGCTGTTCCGCGTCGCGGCAGTCGACCTGGGCATCAAGTCGATGACGCCGCGCCGGATGGCCGAGCGCGGCATCGAGGTCACGGTGCTGCCGGCCGCGTCCACGTTGGCGGACGTGCTGGCGGTCGAGCCGGACGGTGTGTTCTTCTCCAACGGACCCGGTGACCCGGCCACGGCCGACCACGAGGTGGAGGTGCTACGCAGTGTCCTGGAGCGCCGCATCCCGTACTTCGGGATCTGCTTCGGCAACCAGCTGTTCGGTCGCGCGCTCGGCTTCGACACCTACAAGCTCACCTACGGCCACCGCGGCATCAACCAACCCGTCATGGACCGCACCACCGGGAAGGTCGAGGTGACGGCCCACAACCACGGCTTCGCCGTCGCGGCGTCCTTGTCCGGCAGCACTCCGACGCCGTACGGCAACGCGACCGTGAGCCATGTCTGTCTCAACGACGATGTCGTCGAGGGGCTGGCCCTCACCGACGAGAACGGCGCGCTGACAGCGTTCAGCGTCCAGTACCACCCCGAGGCCGCCGCCGGCCCTCATGACGCCGGCTACCTGTTCGACCGTTTCGTGGAGTTGATGGACGGCCGGCAGCGACGAAGTCCGCAGCTGCGCGACGGGCCGGCTCAACAAGCCACCGTTGAGCTCGGGAAGCTCGACCACCGAAGGCGGTGCCTGATGCCGCGCCGGACCGACATCTCCTCCGTGCTCGTGATCGGCTCGGGTCCGATCGTGATCGGGCAGGCGTGCGAGTTCGACTACTCCGGGACGCAGGCCTGCCGCGTGCTCAAGGCCGAGGGCATCCGGGTGATCCTGGTCAACTCCAACCCGGCCACGATCATGACCGATCCCGACGTTGCCGACGCGACCTACGTCGAGCCGATCACCCCGCAGTTCGTGGCCAAGGTCATCGACAAGGAACGTCCCGACGCCCTGCTCGCCACGCTGGGCGGGCAGACCGCGCTCAACGTCGCCGTTGCGCTCGCCCACGACGGCACTCTCGAGAAGTTCGGGGTCGAGCTGATCGGTGCCTCGATCGACGCCATCGAGCGAGGCGAGAACCGCGAGTCGTTCAAGGCGATCGTCGAGTCGCTCGGCGGCGAGGTCGCCCGCAGCGTCGTCTGTCACACCCTGGCCGAGTGCGAGGCCGCTGCCGACGAGCTCGGCCTCCCCGTCGTCTGCCGCCCGTCGTACACCATGGGCGGGGTGGGCTCGGGGATGGCGTATGACGCCGACGACCTGCGCCGCATCGCCGGCGCCGGACTCGACGCGAGCCCCACCACCGAGGTGCTGCTCGAGCAGTCCATCCTCGGGTGGAAGGAGTACGAGCTCGAGGTCATGCGCGACGGGCACGACAACACCGTGATCGTCTGCTCGATCGAGAACCTCGACCCGATGGGGGTGCACACCGGGGACTCCATCACCGTGGCGCCGGCCATGACCCTGACCGATCGCGAGTACCAGGCCATGCGCAACATGGCGATCAGCGTGATCCGAGCGGTCGGTGTCGAGACCGGCGGCTGCAACATCCAGTTCGCGGTCGACCCGAGCGATGGCCGGATGATCGTCATCGAGATGAACCCCCGCGTCTCGCGGTCCAGCGCGCTCGCGTCGAAGGCGACCGGGTTCCCGATCGCGAAGATCGCGGCCAAGGTCGCGCTCGGTTACTCCCTTGACGAGATCCCCAATGACATCACCACCCGGGAGAACGGGCAAAGCACTCCGGCCAGCTTCGAGCCTGCACTGGACTACGTCGTGGTGAAGGTGCCCCGGTTCGCGTTCGAGAAGTTCCCGGCCGCCGACCGCCGGCTCACCACCCACATGAAGAGCGTCGGTGAGGCGATGGCGATCGGCCGCAACTTCACTGAGGCGCTGCAGAAGGCCCTGCGCTCGCTCGAGAAGTCCGACGCCGGGTTCAGCTGGGCGCAGGAGCCAGGAGACGTCGCCGACCTGCTCGCCCGCGCGGCCGTCCCGCACGACGGCCGGTTGCGCGTGGTGATGGATGCGATCCGGGCCGGGGCGAGCGTGGCCGAGGTCTTCGACGCCACGGGCATCGACCCATGGTTCCTCGACCAGCTGCTGCTCATCGACGAGGTGGCCACCGAGGTGCGCGAAGCCGCGACCCTGACGCCCGACCTGCTGCGCACCGCGAAGAGGCACGGCTTCTCCGACGTCCAGATCGCCGAGCTGACCGGGAACAGCGACGAGGTCGTCCGCGGCGTCCGGCACGCCTTGGGGGTGCGGCCGGTCTACAAGACCGTCGACACGTGTGCCGCCGAGTTCGCCGCCCGGACGCCGTACCACTACTCGACGTACGACGAGGAGACCGAGGTCCGGCCGCGTACCAGGCCCGCCGTGATCATCCTGGGCAGCGGCCCCAACCGGATCGGCCAAGGCATCGAGTTCGACTACTCGTGCGTCCATGCGGCGATGGCGCTGTCCGAGGCGGGCTACGAGACCGTGATGGTCAACTGCAACCCCGAGACGGTCTCCACCGACTACGACACCTCAGACCGTCTCTACTTCGAACCGCTCACCCTCGAGGACGTCCTCGAGGTGGTTGCCGCCGAGACGGCAGCCGGCCCGATTGCGGGCGTCCTCGTCCAGCTCGGCGGACAGACCCCGCTCGGCCTCGCGGCGGGCCTGGCCGCCGCCGGGGTGCCGATCGTGGGCACCAGCCCGGAGGCGATCCACCTCGCCGAGGACCGTGGAGCGTTCGGGCACGTGCTCGCCACTGCCGGCCTTCCGGCGCCCAAGTTCGGCACGGCCACCTCCTTCGCGGAGGCGAAGCTCATCTCCGAGGAGATCGGGTTCCCCGTCCTGGTCCGTCCGTCGTTCGTGCTCGGCGGGCGCGGCATGGAGATCGTGTACGCCGAGGCCGAGCTCGAGCGGGCGCTGCAGCGCCTCGGCGACGGGCACCACCATGTCTCGGCCGCGCGACCCGTGCTGATCGACAAGTTCCTCGACGACGCCATCGAGGTCGACGTCGACGCCCTGTTCGACGGTGAGGACCTGTTCCTCGGGGGAGTGATGGAGCACATCGAGGAGGCCGGCATCCACTCCGGCGACTCCTCCTGCGCGCTGCCGCCGATCACGCTCGGAGCCGAGGACGTCGCGCGGATCCGCGAGTCGACGCGGTTGATCGCCGAGGGTGTGGGCGTCCGGGGACTGATCAACATCCAGTTCGCGGTCGCCTCCGACGTGATCTACGTGCTCGAGGCGAACCCGCGCGCGTCCCGCACGGTTCCGTTCGTCTCCAAGGCCACCGCGACGCCGTTGGCGAAGGCCGCCGCCCGCATCATGCTGGGCACCTCGATCGCAGAGCTGCGGATCGAGGGGCTGCTCCCGGTCGCGGGCGACGGCGGCGACCTGCCGCCGGACGCTCCGGTCGCGGTCAAGGAGGCGGTGATGCCGTTCAACCGCTTCCGGACCGAGGACGGTCGCAACGTCGACACCGTGCTGGGACCGGAGATGCGGTCGACAGGTGAGGTCATGGGCTTCGACGCCGACTTCGGTGCGGCGTTCGCCAAGTCGCAGACGGCAGCCTTCGGCGGGCTTCCCGTCCGGGGGCGGGCTTTCGTGTCCGTGGCCAACCGCGACAAACGGCACATGATCTTCCCGATCAAGCGGCTGGCCGACCTCGGCTTCGAGATCCTCGCCACCGAGGGCACCGCTGCGGTGCTGCGTCGCAACGGCGTGGCAGCGACCGTCGTACGCAAGCACTCGGCCGGGGTCGGGCCGGACGGTGAGCCCACGACCGTCGGTCGGATCCTCGCCGGGGAGGTCGACCTGGTCATCAACACCCCGCACGGCACCACCTCGGGTGGGTCGCCCCGGCTCGACGGTTACGAGATCCGCACGGCATGCGTCGCGACCAACATCCCGTGCATCACCACGGTCCAGGGTCTCGGCGCGACAGTGCAAGGCATCGAGGCGCTGCGCGCAGGCAACCTCGGCGTGCGGTCGCTCCAGAGTTGGCGTCGTGGCGCGATCGACCCCGTCGGGGCGGACGAGGAGGGCATCGCGTGAGCCCCACCGACAGCACGTTCGCGACGGCGTCCACCGAACGCCGCCCGCTCCAGGTGATCGGGGAGGTGTTCTCCATGAAGCGCGTGGGGGACTACTTCCACCTGACGATCGTGGCCGACGGCATCGCCGAGCAGACCCGCCCCGGCAACTTCGTCGCCCTCGCCGTCGGAGGCACCACGTCAGCCCATCTGCTACGCCGCTGCTTCTCGATCTACCGCGCCCGCCCGGCCGGTATCTACGGAGGCACCGTCGAGATCGTCTTCGCGGCAGGGGGTCCCGGCACCCAGTGGCTCTCGCGGTTGCAGCCGCACGACGCGGTCGACGTGGTCGGCCCGCTCGGACGGCCGTTCGCGTTGCCGAAGGAGCCGGTGGCCTGCGCGCTGGTCGGCGGTGGCTACGGGTCCGCGCCGCTGTTCGGTCTGGCCGAGCGACTGCGTGAGCGGCGCTGTGCCGTGCACATGGTGCTGGGAGCGGCGACCGAGACGCGCCTGTTCGGCACGCTGGAGGCCCGGCGAGCGGCACAGTCGGTCACCGTCACCACGGTCGACGGCTCCGTCGGCATCAAGGGCGTCGTCACCGACGCGCTTCCCGGTCTCATCACGCGCAACAAGATCGAGGTCGTCTACTCCTGCGGGCCGATGGGCATGCTGAGGGCCGTGACCGACGTCGCCGTCGAGCATGGCGCCTGGAGCCAGACCGCGGTCGAGGAGTCGATGGCCTGCGGGATCGGCGTCTGTATGACGTGCGTGCTGCCGGTCGAGGGAGACGACGGCGTGATCAGGATGGTGCGCTCCTGCGTCGAGGGCCCGGTCTTCGGCGGCGACAGAGTGCAGTGGGACGCAGTCGGCACGATCCCACCGCAGACGTACGGTGCCGGCTCAGGTGGCGGTCACTGATGGCTGACCTGCGCGCCCTGGACCCCGACGACGTCGACCTCACGACCGTGCTGGCCGACGTTCATCTCGACAACCCGGTGATGACGGCCAGCGGATGCGCCGGGGCAGGTCGCGAGCTGCAGCAGTTCTTCGACGTGCGTGACCTCGGCGCGGTCGTGACCAAGTCGATCATGCGCGACCCGCGGTCGGGACGAGCCACGCCCCGCATGGCGGAGACGCCGTCCGGCATGCTCAACTCGATCGGCCTCCAGGGCCCCGGCATCGACTCCTTCCTCGCTCGTGACCTTCCGTGGCTCCTGCAGCAGGACGCTCGCCCCATCGTCTCGATCGCCGGGTCGTCGCTCGCGGAGTACGCCGAGCTGGCACGACGTGTCGGGCATACGCCCGGCGTGGCAGCGATCGAGGTCAACATCTCCTGCCCGAACGTCGAGAACCGTGGCCTCGTGTTCGCCTGCGACCCCGTGCAGGCGGCGCGAGTGATCTCCGTCGTACGGCGGGACACCCCACGCGGCGTCCCCGTGCTGGCCAAGCTGTCTCCCGACGTGACCAGCATCGTGGAGATCGCCGAGTCGGTGGTCGAGGCTGGCGCCGACGGGCTGGTGCTGATCAACACCCTGCTCGGCCTGCGCGTCGACCTCGACTCGATGCGACCGCAGCTCGGCGGTGTCACCGGCGGACTCTCCGGACCGGCCATCCGCCCCGTCGCCGTCCGTGCGGTCTGGCAGGTCGCAGCGGCCATGCCCGGGGTTCCGATCGTCGGCGTCGGCGGCGTCCGGACAGGCGCCGACGCGTTGGAGTTCCTGGCGGCAGGAGCGTCGGCCGTCCAGGTCGGAACCGCGATCTTCAACGACCCGACTGCCCCGATCCGGGTCGTGCGCGAACTGCGCGAAGAGCTCGCGCGCCGCGGCATCGGCAAGGTCGGTGAGGCCATCGCGCTGGCGCACCGCACGCGCGCCGCCACACCCAACCCTGATCTGCCCGAACCAGCAGACCGTCCCACCACGCCCACCGAAGGATGAAGATGCAACCGTTCGGCGCTCGTCTCCGCCTGGCCATGGATCGTCGCGGCCAACTCTGCGTGGGAATCGACCCACACGCTGCCCTGCTCTCCGCCTGGGGCCTGGACGACAACCCGGCGGGCCTGGAGTCGTTCGCCCTGACCTGTGTCGAGGCGTTGGCGGCCGACGTGGCGGTGCTCAAGCCGCAGTCAGCCTTCTTCGAGCGGCATGGCGCTGCCGGTATCGGCGTCCTCGAAAAGACCGTCGCCGCCGCCCGCGACGCCGGGGCCCTCGTCCTCCTCGACGCCAAGCGCGGCGACATCGGTTCGACGATGCAGGGGTATGCCGAGGCGTACCTGGACCAGTCCTCGCCGATGGCGGTGGACGCGATGACCGTGAGCCCCTACCTCGGCTTCGAATCGCTGCGGCCCGTGCTGGACATGGCCCGCACCCACGGGGCCGGCGTCTTCGTGCTCGCCCGCACGTCCAACCGCGGGGGTCCCGACGTCCAGCACGCCGTCGCTCCGGCCGGCACGGTGGCGACGACGATGCTGGCCGCGATCGCGGCAGAGAACGTAGGCGCCGAACCGATGGGCTCGGTCGGAGCCGTGGTGGCCGCGAACCTGTCGGACCGCACCGAGGACCTGGCGGTCAACGGGCCGCTGCTGGCGCCCGGGTACGGCGCACAGGGTGGCGGACCTGATGACCTGCAGCGGATCTTTGCCGGCGTCGAGAGTTTGGTGCTGCCCAGCACGTCGCGTGAGGTGCTCGGCGCCGGCCCGTCGTCGCTCGCCCTGCGCGACGCGGCGCTGCGGTCCATCGACACCGTTCGGCTCGCTCTGACCCACTGATCGCCACCCCGAACTCCCTCCCCGACCCCCCGACCCCCCCCGACCCCCCTCCCCGACCCCCCTCCCCGACCCCCTGCCCTCTCCCTGGCCGAGACGTTTGCCTTGTTCACAAGCCAGGTAGCTTCTGAACAAGGCAGATTTACCTTGTAACGAGTGCACCCGGCTTGTTCACAAGGCAAACGCCGGCCAGGGGAGCGGGCGAGTGCGGCAGACTGCACAGCAACGGCACGGATGACCGAGGGAGTACGCATGTCCGATGAGAACCCGCGGCCTTGGGAGCAGGAGCCCGAACCGTCATACCCGCGCCAGCAGCTGCTGCCGCAGGAGGTCAAGCCCGGCCGCAGCCGCCGACCCCTGGCGATCGGCCTGGCCGTGGCTCTCGTGCTCGTCGCGGGTGGAGGCATCGCGTACTACCTGATGCGCGATGACGGAGAAGACACGCGACCGGCATACTGCAGCGCGCTTCGCGACCTGACGCATGGTGGAGACCTCATGGCCGCCGTCGAGGGCGCGGACAGCAAGACGCTCACCCAGCTCGACACCGTAGAGCGGCTGGCACCGGGGGCGGTGTCGGGCGACTGGTCAACGCTGATGTCCATCGCGCGCGACGCCCAGGGCGGTTCCCCCGACATGGCGCAGGCACTGACCGCCTTCAACGCGTTGAAGGTGATCGCCACCGATGCGAAGCAGAACTGCGAGCTCGATCTCGGCCTCCCGCTCATCTAGCGGGCCGGTCGTTCGCGCCCTACCTCCGGCGCCGGGCGAGCTGAGGTCAGCCTCTTGCGATCGCCACTACAACAACGGCTTGTGATTCGTTACTCTGTCGTCGGCAAATGGGACGCCTTCTCCTTGCGAGCAAGGGGGGTTGCCACGCTACGTTGTCTCAAGCACCGCCCAGGCACCTGGGTGAGATCCGTCGACCAACTGAGGTGGAAGCTGTGGCTGTGCCGGAGTTGAGCGCCGAGCAACGTCGAGCCGCGTTGGAGAAGGCAGCCCTCGTACGTCGGCAGCGGGCTGAGGTGAAGAACCGCCTCAAGCATTCCGGCGCCTCCCTCACCGAAGTCCTTCACAGCGGCGCGCACGACGAGGTCGTGGCCAAGATGAAGGTCCTCGATCTGCTGCAGGCCGTTCCGGGTCTCGGAAAGGTACGGGCACGCAACCTGATGGAGCGCATCGGCATCTCCGAGTCACGTCGCGTCCGAGGTCTCGGCGCCAACCAGATCGCGGCCCTAGAGCGCGAGTTTGAGCACCGCTCCTGACGCTGCCCCGGGTGCGGGTTCGGGCCGGAGCCACAGTCGGCTCACCGTGCTGGCCGGACCGACAGCCGTGGGCAAAGGATCCGTGTCCGCTCAGATCCGGGCCGATCATCCCGACGTCTGGATCTCCGTCTCCGCCACCACCCGCATGCCGCGCCCCGGTGAGGTCGAAGGCGTGCACTACCGCTTCGTCGACGACGAGACGTTCGACGCGATGATCGCCCGTGACGAGCTCCTCGAGTGGGCACTGGTGCATGGATCAGCCCGCTACGGCACGCCCCGCGCTCCGGTCGAGGAGGCCTTGCGCGCGGGTCGGCTCGCCCTCCTGGAGATCGACCTGCAGGGTGCTCGGCAGGTGCGCGAGTCCATGCCTGGGGCGTTGTTCGTCTTCCTTGCCCCGCCCTCGTGGGAGGAGCTGGTGCGTCGACTGGTCGGACGCGGTACCGAATCCGATGCCGAACGCGCCCGCCGACTCGCAACCGCTGTCGAGGAGATCGCGGCGGAGTCGGAGTTCGACGTGACCGTCGTCAACACGGAAGTTCGTGCTGCCGCGGAGGAATTGGTATCCTTGATGAGTTCAGAGCTCGACCCGGCTGACTCGACGGATGACCGTCGCTCCGGTTCGCATCTCCACCCAACCACTGAGTGAGGCATCTCGCGTGTCCGGCACCTTGCCCGTCGCTGAAGGAATCACCAACCCTCCGATCGACTCCCTGCTCGAAAAGACCGACTCGAAGTACAAGCTCGTGCTGTACTCCGCCAAGCGCGCGCGCCAGATCAACGCGTACTACTCCCAGCTCGGGGAAGGCCTGCTCGAGTACGTCGGTCCCCTCGTCGACACCCATGTCCAGGAGAAGCCGTTGTCGATCGCGCTCCGCGAGATCAACGCCGACCTGCTGACCTGTGAGGACATCGAGCCGGAGCCCGAGCAGGCCTGACCGCCTGCACCGGTCCGCTCGAGCAGCCATGAGCACTAGCCGCCCTCGCGTCGTTCTCGGCGTGAGTGGCGGCATTGCTGCGTACAAGGCCTGTGAGCTGCTTCGCCGGTTCACCGAGTCGGGCCACGATGTGACCGTCGTCCCGACCGAGTCCGCCCTGAAGTTCGTCGGCGCCGCCACGTGGGAGGCACTGTCCGGCCGCCCCGTGGCCACGGGTGTCTTCTCCCGCGTCGACACGGTCCAGCACGTACGACTCGGCCAGACGGCCGACCTCGTCGTCGTGGCACCGGCTACCGCTGACCTCATGGCTCGAGCCGTCCACGGCCGGGCTGACGATCTCCTGGCCGCTACCTTGTTGACTGCACGGTGCCCGGTCGTGCTCGCTCCAGCCATGCACACCGAGATGTGGGAACACCCGGCGACGCGAGCCAACGTCGAGACCCTGCGCTCACGGGGTGTGCTGGTCGTCGATCCGGCGTACGGGCGGCTCACCGGTGCAGACACCGGGCCTGGGCGGCTGCCTGAACCGAGTGAGATCTTCGACGTCGCGGTCGACGTCCTGCGGCGCGGGCAGGACGGCCTCGGCCAGGACCTGCGTGGGTGTCGAGTCGTGGTGAGCGCCGGCGGGACGCGCGAGTATCTCGATCCCGTTCGCTACCTGGGCAACCGAAGCTCCGGCAAGCAGGGTTACGCGCTCGCGCGGGCGGCCGTGACTCGTGGTGCGGACGTGACCGTCATCGCCGCCAACGTCGACCTGCCCGATCCGGCTGGGGTCAAAGTTGTCCCGGTGGTGTCCGCGCAGGACCTCCACGAAGCCGTCCTGGAGGCTGCGGCCGACGCCGACGTGGTGGTGATGGCGGCTGCACCGGCCGATTTCCGTCCGGCGGCTCGGGTGGCTCACAAGATCAAGAAGCAGCCCGGTGGAGCCGTTCCCGTGCTGGCCCTGGTCGAGAACCCGGACATCCTGGGCGCTCTGGTGGCTCGGCGCGGAGACAGCAGGAAGCCGGTCCTGGTGGGATTCGCCGCCGAGACGGGTGACGACGCCGGCGCCGCGCTGGACCACGCGCGCGCGAAGCTGAGGCGCAAGGGATGCGACCTGCTCGTCGCGAACGACGTGAGCGACGGCGCGGTGTTCGGTCAGGACGACAACGAGGCGGTGATCCTCGGGGCGGACGGGATCGAACGCGCGGTGTCCCGCGGATCGAAGCTCGCCCTGGCTCACGTCGTCTGGGACCTTGTCACGCAGTGGCACGGTGCCGCCGGACGACCCGGTACGGCGTAGGGTGTCGACGCACGCCCCGGCTACATTGGTGGCGAATCCGTGCACGGACAGGTCGACCGGGTCGACCGCTCAATGGAGGAGAAGGCGTTGTCAGGTCGCTTGTTCACGTCGGAGTCGGTGACCGAGGGTCATCCCGACAAGATCGCTGACCAGATCAGTGACTCGGTGCTCGACGCACTGCTGACCGACGACCCGAAGAGCCGGGTCGCCGTCGAGACCCTGCTCACGACCGGGCTCGTCGTCGTGGCCGGTGAGGTGACGACCGATGCCTACGCACCCATTGCGGACATCGTGCGCCGATGCATCCTCGAGATCGGCTACGACTCGTCGAAGAAGGGCTTCGACGGCGCATCCTGTGGTGTCCAGGTCGCCATCGGCTCGCAGTCCCAAGACATCGCACAGGGCGTCAACGATGCCTACGAGGAGCGCCACGACCACTCCGTCGACCCGCTGGACCGGCAGGGCGCCGGCGACCAGGGCCTCATGTTCGGCTACGCGTGCGACGAGACGCCCGAGCTCATGCCGTTGCCGATCACGATCGCGCACCGGCTCGCCGAACGGCTCACCCAGGTCCGCAAGGACGGCACCATGCCGTACCTGCGTCCCGACGGCAAGACACAGGTCACGATCGAGTACGACGGTGACCGTCCCGTCCGCGTCGACACGGTCGTCGTCTCGTCGCAGCACGCGGCCGACATCGACCTCGAGGGCCTGCTCACACCTGACGTCAAGAAGCACGTCGTCGACGACGTGCTGTCCCACTTCGACATCGACGCCAGCGACTACACACTCCTGGTCAACCCGACCGGCCGGTTCGAGATCGGTGGCCCGATGGGTGACGCCGGGCTGACCGGTCGCAAGATCATCATCGACACGTACGGCGGCATGGCGCGTCACGGCGGTGGGGCGTTCAGCGGCAAGGACCCCTCGAAGGTCGACCGCTCGGCCGCCTACGCCACGCGGTGGGTGGCGAAGAACGTGGTCGCGGCCGGCCTGGCCCGCCGTTGTGAGATCCAGGTCGCCTACGCGATCGGCAAGGCTCAGCCCGTCGGGGTCTACGTCGAGTGCTTCGGCACCGAGACCGCGGACGTGGAGCGGATCCGCACCGCGATCCTCGAGGTCTTCGACCTGCGGCCGGCCGCGATCATCCGCGACCTCGACCTGCTGCGGCCGATCTACGCGCTCACGGCGGCCTATGGCCACTTCGGTCGGGAGCTGCCCGAGTTCACCTGGGAGCGAACGGACCGCGCCGATGCGTTGAAGGCCGCGGTCACCGGCTGATCGGTCCCCTGCACACCGCTGACGCGCGTTGAGGCAGCCTCGTCACCGGATGGCAGCTTGAGTCGACGCTGAGGTGGGCGCGAAGATCCCGATGTCGTGACCGGCTGGTAGAACAGACCCACGATGGACGGGCATGGGGAACAGCTGGCGTTGCTGCGCAGCGAGGTGCGTGCCAAGCGACCCAAGTCACCTCCAGGTCCGGCCCCCGAGCGCCCGATTGCCCGGGTCCTCGTCGACCTGCCGCTGGCCCACCTCGACCGGCCCTTCGACTACGCGGTCCCGGCCCCCATGCACGAGCAGGCGGTGCCAGGCTGCCGGGTCAAGGTCCGATTCTCCGGCCGTGATGTCGACGGTTTCCTGATCGAGCGGGCAGACGAGACCGACCACGTCGGTCGGCTGGCGCCGCTGCGCAGGATCGTGTCGAGTGAGCCCGTCCTCGCGCCTGAGGTGCGTGCGGTCGCCCGGCTGGTCGCCGATCGGTATGCCGGCACGCTGGCCGACGTCCTCCGGCTCGCCGTACCCCCGCGGCATGCCCGGGTCGAGGGCGAAGCCTCCGATGGCGTCGGCCCGTCCGCCGACCTACCGGTCGATCAGCTCGTCGAGCCGTGGGGGCGCTATCCCGGTGGTCCTGCGCTCGTGCGCCGCCTCAGGACAGGCGAGTCGCCGCGTGCCGTCTGGTCGGCGCTGCCGGGCGAGGACTGGGCGACGTGTCTGGCCGCAGGCGCGGCCGCGACGGCGGCGGCCGGACGCGGTGCGCTCGTGCTGGCTCCCGATGCGCGTGACGTCGCGCGGCTCGATCGGGCGCTGACCGCGCTGCTCGGTCCTGGCCGACATGTCGTCCTCACGGCCGACCTCGGACCCGCCGCCCGCTACCGCGCGTTTCTCGCGATCGCGCGTGGCCAGGTGCCGATCGCCGTCGGCACGCGTGCAGCAGCTTTTGCGCCGGTGCGCCGCCTCGGCCTCGTCGCCCTGTGGGACGACGGCGACGACCTCTACGCCGAGCCGCGTGCGCCGTACCCCCACGCCCGCGAGGTGCTGCTGCTGCGCGCTCTGCACGAGGAGGCGGCCCTGCTCATCGCCGGACAGGCACGTTCCGTCGAGGCGCAGGCCCTGGTCGAGAGCGGCTGGGCGGCCGGTCTGACGGCGCTGCGCGAGACCATCCGAGACGTGGCGCCGCAAGTGCATGTCACGGGCGAGACCGACCGCGAGCGCGAGCGAGATCTCCCTGGGTCGTCGACCCGGATGCCGGGGCGCGTGTTCGAGGTGGTGCGCGAAGCGCTCACGATCGGTCCGGTGCTGGTCCACAACCCGCGCTACGGTTATCAGCCGGCCCTTGCCTGCGGCGACTGCCGCAACGCCGCCCGCTGCGCGCGCTGCCAGGGGCCGTTGGCACGCGGCTCCGCCGGGGCGCCGCCGTCATGTCGATGGTGCGGACTCCCCGCCGAACCATGGCAGTGCCCGCACTGCAACGGCACGGCCATGCGGGCCCCCGTCGTAGGGTCGTTGCGCACCGCCGAGGAGTGGGGCCGCAGCTTCCCTGGCACGTCGGTGACCACCTCCGGCGGTGACCACGTCCTCGACGAGGTGCCGGACGCTCCCGGCATCGTCGTCGCCACCCCGGGAGCCGAGCCCCGCACCCACGGTGGGTATGCCGCCGCCGTCCTGCTCGACACCTGGTTGTCGCTCAGCCGCCCCGGCATGCGTGCGGGCGAGGAGTCACTGCGCCGCTGGTTCAACATCGCCGGTCTCGTCCGCCCGGTCGGAGCCGGTGGCCGCGTCGTGGCGGTGGGCGAGCCGACGGTCGCCGCCCTGCAGGCGCTCGTGCGGTGGGATCCCGCCGGCTTCGCCGCGCGCGAGCTCGCTGAGCGCACCTCGGCTCACCTCACGCCGGCCGCCCGGCTCGCCACGGTCACGGCTCCTCCCGACGTCGTCACCGAGGTGCTCGCGGCGCTACGGCTGCCGCGCGGGGCCGAGGTCCTCGGCCCCGTGGCTGTCGACGCCGACCATCAGCGGGTCGTCATCCGCACGACCCGAGCGCATGGCGCCGGGCTGGCCCAGGCGCTCCAGCACCTGCAGGCCGGCCGGAGCAGCCGCAAGCTGCCGCCGGTCCGGGTGCAGATCGACCCGGCCGACCTGCTCTGACCGGTGTCGCGTGGGGGAGGAGTAGCGGCAGGAATTCGTCCGGAAAGGGCTCTACGGTGTCGTCATGGCCGAGACTCAGGACACGCGGACACCGTCATGGCACCCACCCGTCGCCGGCACCGAGGAGGAACATCTCGTCGCGGCGCTGAACCGCCAGCGCACGACGTTTCGTTGGAAGGCAGCCGGCCTCGACCCCGCCGGACTGGCCCGCACCATCGGCGCCTCGACCATGACCGTTGGGGGGCTGCTCAAGCACCTCGCCTTCGTCGAAGACCTCTACTTCACCGCCCGGCTCCAGCAGACCTCTCCGGGCAAGCCCTGGGAGGATGTCGACTGGGACGCCGAGCCCGACTGGGACTGGTCGTCAGCGGCCTCCGACAGCCCGGAGCAGCTGTACGCGCTGTACGACGCGTCCGTCTCGCGGTCGCGCGCCCATCTCCAGGCCGCCATCGCCGACGGAGGCCTCGACCAGGTCGTCGATCTCGGCTGGTCCGACGGACGCAAGCCCAGTCTGCGGCGAATGCTCTGCGACTTGATCGAGGAGTACGGTCGACACACCGGCCATGTCGACCTGCTCCGCGAGGCTGTCGACGGCCGGGTCGGCGAGGACCCACCGAGCGACTTCGACTTCTGACCGGGGTTTGTCTCCGTCGAGTTGGAGTCGGACCGTCAGCCCTGTTTGGTGAGGTGTGCCATGAACGTCCACGACGAGCGAATCGCTGCCTTTCACGAGTTGCACGCATCCGGCTGCTTCGTGATGCCGAACCCCTGGGATGCCGGCAGCGCCCGGGCGCTCGAGCAGCTTGGCTTTCCGGCCCTGGCGACGACGAGCGCCGGTTTCGCCTGGACGCTGGGGCGCCCTGACAACGCCGTCACACTCGACGAGGTGCTCGAGCACCTGCGCACGGTGGCCGCCGCCGTCACCGTGCCGGTCAACGCGGACTTCGAGGGTGGCTTCGCCGCAGATCCGGACCAGGTTCATGCGAACGTGCAGCGCGCAGTGACCACCGGCATCGCGGGGCTCTCGATCGAGGACTCGACCGGCGACGACAGCCAGCCGTTGCACGAGTTCGAGCTGGCGGTGGAGCGGATCCGGGCCGCTCGCCGGGCCATCGACGAGGCAGGCACGGGCACGCTGCTCACCGGCCGGTCCGAGGGCTTCGTCGTCGGACGTCCCGACATCGACGAGACGATCCGCCGTCTACAGGCATATGCCGCGGCAGGTGCCGACTGTCTCTACGCCCCGCGCATCGAGCTCATCGACGACGTGGCCGCCGTCGTCGCGGCCGTGGCTCCCAAGCCCGTCAACCTGTTGATCAACGCGCCGTTCCTCACCACGGCGCGGGCCGCGGCCCTGGGCGTCCGACGCATCAGTGTGGGGGGCACGCTTGCGCGGACGGCCTGGGCGGGCTTCCTCGGCGCTGCCCGGGAGATCGCCGACGCGGGCACCTTCACGTCCTTCGAACAGCTACCGAACGTCGATGCCCTGCTCGGCGACCGGTGACGTCCGCGCCACGACAGCCCGACCTGGGTCGGCTGGCGACGGTACGTGCCGGCACACGTTCTAGACTGAGCGCCCACCAACGCCGTCTCGTCCTTCTGGAGTGCCTGTGGCCGTCCGTGACATCCGGCTGTTCGGGGACCCTGTGCTGAGATCAGTGGCCGCGCCTGTCGTCGATTTCGATGCCCAGCTGCGCACGCTCGTCCGCGACCTCAGCGACACGATGCTGGAGGCGCCTGGTGCCGGCTTGGCGGCGCCGCAGCTGGGCGTCGCACTTCGCGTGTTCACGTACAACGTCGAGGGCGTGGTCGGTCATCTGGTCAACCCGGAGCTCTCGTTGAGCGCAGAGACTCAAACCGGCGACGAGGGCTGTCTGTCGATCCCTGGCCTGACGTTCGACTGCACCCGTGCGAGCGGTGTCGTCGCCCACGGTTTCGACATGTACGGCGAACCGGTACTGCTCGAGGCCACCGAGACGCTGGCACGCTGCATCCAGCACGAGACCGACCATCTCGACGGCATCCTCTTCGTCGACCGCCTCGACGTGGCCACCCGCAAGGCTGCGATGAAGGCGATCCGCGAGGCCGAGTGGAACGGGCTACAGGCGCCGACCGTCAAGCAGAGCCCGCATCCCATGTTCGGTCGAGGCATGTAGCCGTGCGCCTCGTCTTTGCCGGCACGCCGGAGGTCGCGCTTCCCTCCTTGCGGGCTTTGCTGGACTCGCGCCACGAGGTCGTAGCCGTCATCACGCGACCCGACGCGCCCGCCGGCCGGGGTCGCTCGCTCACGGCGTCCCCGGTCGCTGAGCTGGCCGCCGAGCACGGCATCGAGGCGCTCAAGCCCGCCCGGGCCGGGGATGGCGACTTCCTGTCCCGGCTGAGCCAGCTTGCCCCGGACTGCTGCCCGGTGGTCGCCTACGGTGCGCTGCTGCCGCCGGACGCTCTGGTGATCCCACGCCACGGCTGGGTCAACCTGCACTTCTCGGTGCTACCGGCCTGGCGCGGTGCCGCGCCTGTCCAGCGATCGCTGATGGCCGGAGATGAGGTGACCGGGGCAACGACGTTCCGGATCGTCAAGCAGCTCGATGCCGGTCCGACGTATGGGCTGCTGACCGAACGCATCCGCCCCGAAGACACCGCAGGAACCCTTCTGGACCGGCTCGCGCAACACGGCGCCGGCCTGCTGGTCACGACGCTGGACGGCATCGAGGACGGCATCCTCGAGGCGCGGGCGCAGGACGACGAGCTCGTGTCGTACGCTCCCAAGCTGACCGTCGACGAGGCGAGGATCGACTGGAGCCGACCGGGCTTCGCGGTGGACCGCCATGTCCGTGGCTGTACGCCCGCTCCGGGCGCGTGGACGACGGTGGACGGTGCCCGCCTCAAGGTCGGGCCGACGGAGCCACGTCCCGACCGCACGGAGCTCGGACCCGGGGACCTGGCCGTCGGCAAGAGCGCCGTCCTCGTCGGGACCGCCAGTCATGCCCTCGTGCTCGGCGAAGTACAACCGGAGGGCAAGCCGCGTATGCGTGCGGCGGACTGGGCCCGAGGCCTGCGTTCGGCCCCCGTACGGCTGGGCAGCTGACGCGGTGGCCGCCAGTCCCCCCGCAGGGCCCGCGCCAGGACCGCAGTGGACCCGGCGCGGCAGGTGGCGTACGACGCGCTGCGAGCGGTCGACAGCGATGACGCCTATCTGAACCTCGTCCTGTCGCGGCTCTTGTCCGACCGCCGGCTGAGCGGCCGTGATGCTGGGTTCGCCACCGAGCTCGCGGCCGGGACGGCCCGCCTGCAAGGCAGCTACGACGCCATCCTCGACGCCTTGGTGACCGCCGGGTCAACGTCGCTGCAGCCCGCCGTGCGGACCGCGATGCGGCTGGGTGCCCACCAGCTCGTCAGCATGCGGGTGCCTTCCCACGCCGCCGTGGGTACGACGGTCGAGCTGGTCCGGGCCGACGTCGGGGAGCGACCGGTCCGGATGGTCAATGCGGTGCTGAGGCGGGTAGCCGAGCACGACCTGCCCGAATGGATGGCACGCCTGGCGCCGGATCGGGACGAGGATCTGATCGGTCACCTGGCCGCGACACATGCCCACCCCCGCTGGATCGTCGAAGAGTTCCTCCGCGTCCTCGGTGACGCCGGCGAGGTCACGGCGCTGCTCGCCGCGGACAACGTGGCGCCGCTGGTGACGCTGGTGACCCGACCGGGCCTCGCCGAGCGGGACGACCTGGTCAGCGGGGCGACGGCGCAGGCCGTCCCGGGACGCTGGTCGCCGTACGCCGCGGTCCTCGGTGCGGGCGATCCCGGCGGCCTCGACGATGTGCGCGCCGGCCGCGTCGGCGTCCAGGACGAAGGCTCGCAGCTCGTGACGCTGGCGTTGGCCCGGGCCGCGGTGACGGGCCGCGACACCCGCTGGCTGGACCTCTGCGCGGGTCCAGGCGGCAAGTCCGCCCTGCTGACCGGGCTCGCCCGCGCCCGAGGCGCGACCCTCATCGCCAACGAACGGCTGCCGCACCGCGCGACCTTGGTGCGTTCCGGGTTGCGCGGGTACGGACCGCCGGCCACGGTCGTCTGCGGGGACGGCACGCAGCCTGCGTGGCGCCCGATGGAGTTCGACCGGGTCATGGTCGACGCGCCCTGCAGCGGCCTCGGCGCGCTGCGCCGTCGACCGGAGGCGCGCTGGCGGCGGACGGCTGCCGACGTGGTGGCGCTGGTGCCGTTGCAGCGCGCCCTGCTGCAGGCGGCCCTGGACTCCGTCCGCCCCGGTGGCGTCGTCGCCTATGTCACCTGCTCACCCCACGCCGACGAGACCAGGGGAGTCGTCGACGGTGTGCTCGCGTCCCGCCCGGACGCCGGTGAGGAGGACGCGCGAGCGCTGCTGCCGGAGGTCGACGACCTCGGCGGTGGCCCACACGTGCAGCTGTGGCCGCACGTGCACGGCACGGACGCGATGTTCCTCACGGTGCTGCGGCGCTCCTGACCGGGCCCTTTCCGCTCCTCTAGACTCCTCGCACCATGGGCATTCAGATCTCGCCGAGCATCCTGGCGGCCGACTTCGCCAACCTCGAGACCGCGGCTCGTTCCGTCGGGAGTGCCGACTGGCTGCACGTCGACGTCATGGACAACCATTTCGTGCCCAACCTGACGCTCGGTCTACCGGTCGTGGAGTCGCTGGCGCGGGTCGCTGAGCAGCCGCTGGACTGTCACTTGATGATCGAGGACCCGGACAGGTGGGCGCCGGCCTACGTCGAGGCGGGGGCCGCTGGCGTGACGTTTCACGTCGAGGCGTGCGCAGCCCCGGTGCGGCTGGCCCGCGAGCTGCGGGCCAAGGGAGCACGTGCAGGTATGGCGCTTCGACCCGCGACCGCCGTCGAGCCGTACGAGGACCTGCTGCCCGAGCTCGACCTGCTGCTCATCATGACGGTGGAGCCAGGGTTCGGAGGACAGCCCTTCCTGGACAGCTGCCTGCCCAAGATCGAACGCGCCCGCGCGATGATCGGCCGGCACGGCGGCGAGGTGTGGCTGCAGGTCGACGGTGGCGTCTCCGCGGACACGATCGAGCGGTGTGCCAAGGCGGGGGCGGATGTCTTCGTCGCCGGCTCGGCCGTCTTCGGGGCGGACGACCCGGACGCGATGGTTGCCCACCTCAGAGAGCTCGCCGTCGCCGCGACCTGAGGGTGAGCGTCAGGCGGCCAGCTGGACTCAGGCAGTGACGCGGTCGGCGCTCTGTCCGGGCTGTCCGGGCTCCGAGGCGGGCATCGCGGCGCGTCGGCCCGCCATCCCGGCGAGGCCGGCGAGCACGAAGGCGTTCAACCCATGGAGTGCGCCGACCGCCGGGACGCCGAAGGCGATGAAGGCCAGCGCGACCTGGAGGACGACCGCCAGGAGGACGAACCCGGCCCATCTGACGCCGTCGGGAACCTTGGCGAAGAACGACACGACGAACAAGGCGATCGCCAGCAGCGGGATCACCACCATGCCGATGATGCTGTGCAGACCATGACCGAAGTTCCCGTCATAGCTCTTGTCGATGACGAGCCCGTTGTCGAGGTCGTGCAGCGTGATGAACCACGCCAGGGCGATGGTGGCGGCTTGTACGAGCACCCCGATGGCGATCAGCAGGGCGAGGGCACGATAGGTCTGTCTCATCCCGATCCTCACTTCCGGCCGGACTCCGGCCATCCAGGGCGAAGTTACTCGCATCAGCCGGAGTCGGTCGAGAGGCGACGTGCGCATTCACGGCTCGCGGGCCAGATGTCATACTGGACGCGCAGAGTGACAACTCTTGCGTGCTCCGGGGTCGGTGAAATTCCGAGCCGGCGGTGACAGTCCGCGACCCGGCCGCCCAGGCGGTCGGTTGATCCGGTGCAATTCCGGGACCGACGGTGAAAGTCCGGATGGGAGGATGCACGCACGTCGCCCGTAGGCGGCGGTTGTGTGGCCGCGCCCCGTCGTGGTCCCCAACCGTGACTGCCGCGGTCCACGTCGCAGCCCCGGTCCGTGAGACGAGCCGAGGACGGAGAGACGACGTGGCGACCGACAGCGAGCTGCAGGGCATGGCCCAGGCGTTCGCCCTTGCCTGCACGCCCGGCATCCCCACCGGACCCAACCCGCGGGTGGGCGCAGTCGTGATCGACGACAGCGGGCAGGTCGTGGCTGAGGGGTACCACCGCGGGGCCGGCACCCCGCACGCCGAGGTCGTCGCACTCGCCGCCGCCGGCGACAGTGCCCGCGGCAGCACGGTCGTGGTCAGCCTCGAGCCGTGCAACCACGTCGGGCGGACCGGTCCGTGCACCGAGGCCCTGGTGGCGGCAGGAGTACGGCGCGTGGTGTTCGCGCAGGACGACCTGAACCCGGTGGCGGCCGGCGGCGCCGAGGCGCTCCTTGCCGCAGGAGTCGAGGTCGAGGGCGGCGTCCTGGCTGACGAGGCGGAAACCATCAACCAGGTCTGGACGTTCGTGCTGCGTCACCATCGCCCGTACGTCACGTGGAAGTTTGCGACCACCCTGGACGGTCGCTCGGCGGCGGCCGACGGCTCGGCGCGGTGGATCACCGGCCCCGAGGCACGCGCCGACGTGCACCGGCAACGGTCCGTCTGCGACACCGTCCTGGTCGGCACCGGGACCGTGGAGGCCGACGACCCCCAGCTCACAGTGCGCGATGAAAATGACGTGCCGTGGCCACGCTCGCGCCAGCCGCTGCGTGCCGTGATGGGGCTGCGCGATTTGCCCTCCGACGCGCGGGTCTGTGACGACGCGGCCGAGACGATCCAGCTGCCCACCCACGACCCCGCCGTGGCGCTGGCGGCGCTGCATGCCCGGAACCGCCAGCATGTGTTCCTCGAGGGCGGCCCCACGCTGGCGGCGGCGTTCGTCCGCGCCGGTCTCGTCGACGAGGTCGTCGCCTACGTGTCGCCGGCGCTGCTCGGCGCCGGGATCTCCGGCATCGGCGATCTCGGCATCGGGTCGATGGAGGGGATCACTCGTCTCGAGCTCCTCGAAGCGATACGCGTCGGTGACGACGTGCGGATGACGATGCGCCCGAAGACAAGGCGGGACGTCCCCGGGGTGGAGGTCTGATGTTCACAGGAATCGTCGAAGAGCTCGGGGAAGTCGTGGCGATCACCGCGCTGGGCGACTCGGTGCGGTTGACAGTCCGAGGTCCGCAGGTGGTGAGCGACGCCGGACACGGTGACTCGATCGCGGTGAACGGCTGCTGCCTCACCGTGGTGACCACCGACCACGAGAAGTTCAGCGTCGACGTGATGGCCGAAAGCCTCGACAAGACCTCGCTGGGGGCACTGACACCCGGGAGCCGGGTCAACCTGGAGCGCGCCGTCTCGGTGCAGGCGCGGTTGGGTGGTCACATCGTCCAGGGACACGTCGACGGTGTCGGCACGATCGTCTCTCGCACGACCAGCGAGCACTGGGATGTCGTCACGATCTCGCTGCCGTCGGACCTGGCCCGCTATGTCGCCATGAAGGGCTCGATCACCGTGGACGGCATCTCGTTGACCGTCAGTGAGCTGGTGGACGGCCCTGTTCCCACCTTCGACGTGAGCCTGATCCCGACGACGCTCGCGCTCACCACGCTCGGCTTCAAGCAGGCCGGCGATCCGGTCAACCTCGAGGTCGACGTGATCGCCAAGTACGTCGAACGGCTGCTCACGCCGGCACCGTTTTCCCAGCCCGACCCCAAGGAGGGTCCGTGAGCCTCTTCCAGTCCGCGTACGACGCCCACCTCACGATCAGCGGTCATGAGATCACCTGGCGCGAGATCATCGGCAACGTCTTCGGCTTCGCCTCCGCGATCGGTGGGCTGCGTCGCAGGGTCTGGGCGTGGCCGGTGGGGATCATCGGCAACGTCATCCTCTTCACCGTGTTCATCGGGACTGCCGTCGTCGGGGACCAGCACATCCCGCTGCTGGGGCAGGCCGGCCGGCAGATCTTCTTCGTGATGGTGAGTATCTACGGGTGGCAACGCTGGCAGCAGACCCGCGGTAAGGCTGCGACCGAACAGGCTCCGGCGGTGTCGCCGCGCTGGGCCACTGCCCAGGAGCGTGTCGCCTACCTGGCCGGGGCGGCCGCGAGTGTGGTCGTGCTGTTCTTCGTCTTCAAGCAGGTCGGCGCGGTCTGGCCGGCGCCCACCTGGTACTTCCTCGCCGACTCCTGGATCTTCGTCGGATCGATCCTGGCGACCTACGCGATGGCACGCGGCTGGGTCGACTTCTGGCTGTGCTGGATCGCGGTCGACCTGGTCGGTGTCCCCGAGCTGATCCACTTCAAGCTCTACCCCTCAGCTCTGCTGTACGGCGTGTACGCGGTCCTGGTGGCGTACGGCTTCTTCGCCTGGCGGCGGATCGCCCGGGAAGAGCCGCTGGCCGAACCTGCGGCAGAGGCGGTGGCGCTGTGACCGTGCGACTGGACACCATCGAGCGGGCCATCGACGAGGTGCGCGCCGGGAAGGCGGTCGTCGTCGTCGATGACGAGGACCGTGAGAACGAGGGCGACCTGATCTTCGCCGCCAGCAAGGCGAATCATGAGCTGGTGGCCTTTGCGATCCGCTACACCAGCGGCGTGATCTGTGTGCCGATGGAGGGCGCGGCCCTGGATCGACTCGGCATCCCGTTGATGACTCCCTTCAACCGCGAGCGCATGCGCACCGCCTACACGATCTCCGTCGATGCCCGCGACGGCGTGACGACCGGCATCTCGGCCGCCGACCGCGCGCATACGATCCGGGTCCTGGTCGACTCGGCAACCGAGCCGTTCGAGGTCGCGCAGCCCGGTCACGTCTTCCCGCTGCGCTACCGCGAAGGCGGTGTGCTCGTACGCCCCGGGCACACCGAGGCATCGGTCGACCTCGCCCGGCTCGCC
This sequence comes from uncultured Actinomycetota bacterium, assembly GCA_963815445.1. Classification (GTDB taxonomy): domain Bacteria; phylum Actinomycetota; class Actinomycetes; order Propionibacteriales; family Nocardioidaceae; genus JANLYC01. The sequence continues at coordinate 940,245 of CAWFGV010000011.1, read as the reverse complement.
GGTCTGACGCCTGCCGGCGCGATCTCTGAGCTCGTCAACGACGACGGCACGATGAAACGCGGCGAGGCCTTGCGGGCGTTCGCCGACGAGCACGAGCTGGCCATGGTCTCGATCGCCGACCTGATCCGCTACCGACGCCAGCACGAACGACAGATGCAACGCGTGGCCGAGACCCGGCTGCCCACGGACTTCGGCACGTTCCAGGCGCTCGGCTACCGCAACCTCGTCGACGGCTCGGAGCAGCTGGCCCTCGTCCACGGGGACATCTCTGACGGTGTCGACGTGCTGGTCCGCGTGCACTCCGAGTGCCTGACCGGAGACGTCTTCGGCTCGCAGCGGTGCGACTGCGGTCCGCAGCTGGACGCGAGCCTGGAAGCAGTGAGCCGCGAGGGGCGGGGCGTGGTCGTCTACCTGCGCGGTCATGAGGGGCGCGGCATCGGGCTGCTGCACAAGCTCCAGGCCTACACGTTGCAGGACGGTGGCCTCGACACGGTGGACGCCAACCTCGACCTCGGGCTCCCGGCCGACGCTCGAGACTACGGAACCGGTGCGCAGATCCTGCACGAGCTCGGGATCACGTCCGTACGGCTCCTCACGAACAACCCCGAGAAGCGGACGGCCCTGGAGGGCTTCGGGATCTCCGTGACCGAGCGCCTCGCGGTCCCCGGCGTCCTCAACGAGGAGAACCGCCGCTACCTCACCACCAAGCGCGACCGGATGGGTCACCAGCTCGGTCACCTCGACCTCGAGCCGATGCTCGAACCGGTGGTCCAGCCGGACCCGGTCGACCCCGGCCGGCCCCATGAGACCGAAGGAGGCCCGGTATGAGTGGTGCCGGACAACCCCACCTCGAGACGATCGATGCCAGCGAACTGCGGGTCGCGGTGGTTGCTGCGCAGTGGCACGAGGTCGTCATGGACGGCCTGATCGCGGGCGCCCGACGGGCACTCGCCGATGCTCACGTCGCCTCGAGCAACGTCGTCCGCGCGCCCGGGAGCTTCGAGCTGCCCGTCGTGGCGAAGGCCCTGGCCGAGCAGGGTTACGACGCCGTCGTCGCGCTCGGTGTCGTCATCCGTGGGGGCACGCCGCACTTCGACTACGTGTGCAACGCCGTCACCGACGGCCTGACGCGCGTTGCGCTCGACACGGGGGTCCCCGTCGGCTTCGGTGTCCTGACCTGCGACACCGAGCAGCAGGCGCTCGACCGGGCCGGGCTGGAGGGGTCTGCGGAGGACAAGGGGTACGACGCGACGCACGCTGCCCTGTCCACCGCGCTGACCCTGCGGCAGGTGCGCCGCTCCTGACCGCCGAGACGCGTCCGAAGTCCCGGCGGCGGCCCCGTTACGCTGGTGAGCGATGAAGACCTTCGACACGCTGTTCGCCGAGCTCACCACGACCGTGGCGGTGCGGCCGGCCGACTCGCACACCGTCGCCGCCATCGACGCAGGCATCCATGCCATCGGCAAGAAGCTGGTCGAGGAGGCTGCCGAGTCCTGGATGGCCGCCGAGCACGAGTCGAAGGAGCGCGCTGCCCTGGAGATCAGCCAGCTGCTCTATCACACCCAGGTGATGATGCTCGCCTGCGGACTGTCCCTCGACGACGTCTACACCCACCTCTAGAAGTCGACCGCCATGTTGAAGATCGCCGTCCCCAACAAGGGATCCCTGTCCGACGAGTCCGCGCAGATCCTGCGCGAGGCCGGTTACCGGCAACGCCGGGATGCCCGTGACCTGGTGATGATCGACGCCGCGAACGACGTCGAGTTCTTCTACCTGCGGCCCCGCGACATCGCGGTGTACGTGGGTGAGGGCACCCTCGACATCGGACTCACGGGCCGCGACCTGGTGCTCGACTCGCGCGCGCCCGTTGTCGAGCGCTCGACCCTCGGGTTCGGCGAGTCGACGTTCCACTTCGCCGCGCCGAGAGGCCGGTTCGCCGCACCCGAGGACCTCGACGGCGTGCGCGTCGCGACGTCGTACTCCGGGATCCTCGAGGACTACTTCAAGGCCCGCGCCATCAACGCCAAGGTGGTGCGGCTCGACGGCGCTGTCGAGTCCGCGGTCCGCCTCGGCGTCGCCGACGCGATCGCCGACGTCGTGTCGACGGGGAACACGTTGCGCCAGGCCGGCTTGGAGATCCTCGGTGACCCGATCCTGCGGTCCGAGGCAGTCCTCGTCACTCGCGAGAATGCGCCCGACCCCGCCGGTTTCGACGTCTGCATGCGGCGGATCCAAGGCGTGCTCGTGGCGCGCAGCTACGTGATGATGGACTACGACTGCCGCGTCGATCAGGTCGAGGACGCCTGCGCACTGACTCCGGGCATCGAGTCGCCAACCGTTTCACCGCTGCACCGCGAAGGCTGGGTCGCGGTCCGGTCGATGGTTCCGCGCGACGAGGCTCAGCAGGTCATGGACGAGCTGTTCGACCTCGGTGCACGGGGGATTCTCGTCACCGACATCCATGCCTGCCGACTCTGACGGTCCGCGTGGTCCCGGCGGCCCGGCAGCGCGGGACGAGTCCGGGCAGCCGCCGAGAGTCACGTTGCCGCACACCTACCGTCCGCGGGGTGCCCGCATCGCCACCGCGATCGCCGCGGTGGCCATCGTGGCGGCGGTGGCTTTCCTGTGGCTGATGCTTCCGGGCGAGGTGCAGGCCGAGTTCTCCGTGGGCCAGCGCATCACGTTGATCGGCTTCTTCGTGGCTGTCCTGGTGGTGCTCAACGGCATCTTCCGTACCTCGGCACGGGCGACGGTCGATGGGCTCACCGTGGTCAACGGCTATCGGGGGCACGAGCTCGAATGGGGTCAGCTGGTCCGGATCTCGTTGACCCCGAACCGTCCCTGGGCGCTGCTGGACCTCGATGACGGTACGACGCTCGCCGTGATGGCCATCCAGAGCGCCGACGGCAAGCGGGCCACCACGTCAGCGCGGGAGCTCGCGCGCATGATCGCGGTGCGGTCCCGGCCTGACCAGGACAGGTGAGAAAGGCCAGGACAGGTGAGGAACGACTGTGGCGGTGTCAGCGTCGAGGTGCCGGGGCCGGGTCGTAGTTCGGGGTGGCCTCGGGGTCGACGTCGCGGATGGCGGCGAGCGCCCGGTCACGGTCTGCCTCGTCGCAGGTGATGGTGATGAGCGCTGATGAGAGCCGCTGTCCGGGCCGCGAGCTCCAGCCCTGCGCGGACAGTTCCTTTGCCGCTCGACGAGCCCGGGACTGACTGGACGAGATCATGCTGACGTGGGCCATCTACCCACGGTAGCGCCATCGGGCCCGCTCGCGCGCATCGTGGCGTGGCGCGAGCGGCCGTGATGCGGCCTCATTGAGCTGTCGCGGCCAGACCTGCGATGGCCGCGACGAAGCACTCCATGGGTGGGCTGACCAGTCCAGCCCCGACTTGGCCGGTGCCCGCGACCTTGCCGGCCATGCCCGTGTTGATCTGCGGCAGCTGACCGGAACGCAGCACCGAGGTGACGTCGATACCGGTCGGAGTCCCGCGAAACTCCATGATCGGCATCGCCCAGCCAGGGTTCTCACCCGCGCAGAGGTCGTACATCCGAAGCGTGGTCGCCAACGCGTCGGGCACGGTGCCTCCGACGAAGCGGACGATGGCCGGCGCCGTCGCCATGGCGAAGCCGCCGATCCCTGCGGTTTCGGCGATGGCGGAGTCTCCGATATCCGGGTTGGCGTCTTCGGGGCCGAACGCACCGAGGTAGAGGCCGTCGGCGATCTGCGCGGGACCGACGTACCAGCGGTCGCCTGTCCCTGAGACCTGGATGCCGAAGTCGGTTCCGTTCCGCGCCATCGCGGTGACCACGGTCGACCCCGGAATGTCCGCGGCCGCCGCCGTCATCAGCTTGCACGCGGGCATGACCAGGTTGAGGAAGAAGTGGTCGTTGCCTGAGATGAAACGGACGACCTCCGCGACCTCGGCCGGGTCCCGACCGGACGTGATCAGGTCAGGTAGCCATTCCTTGAGCAGCATCAACGTACCGGCGCGGTTGCGGTTGTGACCCTCGTCGCCCATCTGCACCATCTGGGCGATGATCGCGATGATGTCGACCGGTCCGCGGGCCCGGGTGGCCTGTTGCAGAGCTGGGCCGAGCACGTCGGTCATCCAGCGCAGTCGCTCGATCACGTCGGGGGAGTAGGCGCCGTAGCGCAACACCTTGCCGAGGCCCTCGTTGAGCGAGCACCAGGAGGTATGGCCGTGGACCTCGTCCGCGAGCTCGAACATCCACATCGACGGGGACACCACACCCGCCATGGGCCCCACGGCGCCGCGCGCGTGGCAGGGCTCCCAGCTGAAGCGTCCCGACGCCAGCAGGGTCTCGGCCTCATCAGAGGTGGTGGCCAAGCCTTCGAACAAGACGGCGCCGATCAGTGCCCCGCGCATGGGCCCGCTGGCTCGTTCCCAGGTGACCGGGGGACCGGCGTGCAGGAACTGTCCTGGTCGGAGCCCGAGTACCTCCGCCGCCGGCCGTACGTCGACGAGTGCTGCGCGGGCCGACGTCATCCGGCGTACGGCCTCCGCATTGGCCGCTGTCCTGCGGCGATCGAGCATCACCGCGGTCAGCGACTCCTCGGTGCCGGCGACCGGCGGTGTCCACCTGACCTGAGCGGTGGTGACGCCCTGCGCGACCAAGGCGTCTGCGAGGAGCTGGGCGCCCGCTGTCACGACGGCGCGGGTCGACGAGGTGCGATCTCCGTCGGTGCTGATCATGCCGCCTCCAGCAAGGAGAGCGCCTCGCGTGTGGCGGCGGCGTTCGACGCGTGCACGATGGCGCCCGCGTCCATCAGTCGGGCAGCCTGGTCGGCCAGGCCTTGCGGGTCGTCTCGAGTCCCAATGAGGGACACGACGACCGGGGTCGACGATCCGTGGATCATCGCGGCCAGCTCAGTCGCCGGATCCGGGTGGGCACCATGACCCAGCACCACATCGAGCAGCACGACCGCACAATCGGGGTCCGTGAGCTCGCGACGCAAGCGCTCCAGCCGCAGGCTCGGGTCGATCATCGGGTGGGGGCGGCCCGAGGTCAGCTGGTCGTCGCCGAAGTCGATGAACGTGTGGCCGACGCTCGTCAGCTCCGCATCGAGAGCCGGCTGGCCGTCCAGCGGGATGTTCGACGCGACGCGGTCGAGCGACGCTGCCGCCATGATCATCGCCTCGTCGCAGAGCGTGCCGCCGACGAAGAGCCCGCGCAGGTAGCCGGGGCGCGGCGGCGGCGGGTCGGCTCCCCATCGCTGCGGCGGTTGCCAGGTGACTCCGGCCGCCTCGGCGACTCGGCTCGCGGTCTCGGTCAGGTCGGGCTGGCCGACACCGAGGTAGCCGATGACGACAGGTTTGTGCAGCGAGCGGGTGTGGTTGGTGACCAGTTCGGCCACCTCGGCTGCGGGTGGCTTGGAGATGACCACGATCGTCTCGACGTCGTCATCGGCGTCGAGGCGGTCCAGCGCCGTGAGCGTCGAGCGGCCGCCTACCTCGGCCGACAGGTCCCTGCCCCCGACACCCAGGCAGTGGGTCACTCCGAGACCGACCCCGTCCAGCAGCGACATCAGCTGCTGGGCACCGGTCCCCGAGGCCGCCACGATGCCGACCGGACCAGGCCGGACCACGTTGGCGAACCCGAGCCCGACGCCGGCCACCACGGCCGTGCCGCAGTCCGGGCCGAGCACGAGCAGACCCGCCTCGTCGGCCCAGGCCTTGAGCGCCACCTCCTGGGCCACGGGCACGTTGTCACTGAAGATCATCACGTCGAGCCCTGCCGCGAGCGCGTCGGCCGCGTCGATGGTCGCGGTGCGACCAGGCGTGCTGATGAGGGCGAGCGATGCGTCGACCCGGCGCGCGGCGGCACCGATGGTCGCGGGCGGAGGTGCGCCTGGGTCCAGCGCACCCCCGGTGGCCGGCCGACGGGCCAGCGCCACGTCAAGGGCGGCGACGGTCGACTCAGCAGCCGCCGTGTCGGCCGCGTCGATCGCGATCACCATGTCGTTCGGGGACGCATCGCCAGGGACGTCGAACCCGAGCCCGGACAACAGGTCCAGGTTGAGCTCGGTCGCCATCGCCACCTGCACGGTCGCCACGTCGGCGCGCTCACCGAGCTCGCGGCTGATGAGCATCAGGCTCACCGAGTCCTGGTAGGCGCCGCGGCGCACCTGCACCGTCCGTGTCATGCGGCCACCCGCTTGCCGGTGCTCGGTGCGACCAGGGCAATGCCTTCGAGCAGGCCGCGCCCCGACGACGACCCGACCCGGAGCAGCGCCGCTTCGGTGCCCGTCGTCGGCGCACCGGCGGCGCGCGAGGCGAGGTGGTCGGCGAGCTGGTCGATGCACCAACCTTGGCATGCCGCTCGGAGCAGGGATGCCGAGGTGGCGGTCGTCGACCCCTCGAGCGCGGTCGCGGCGATCTCCTGAACCAGGGCGGGCAGGGCGGGGTGGTCGACCGCGTGCAGGGTGACGAGAGCGCCGCACAGCACGTCGTCGCCGTACGGCGTCAACCCGTCGCCGCGACCAAGGAGACCGCGCCAGCTTCCGAGCAGGCGTCGCACGCCGTCGGGGTCCACGCTCGCAGCCAGCGTGCGGTGGCGGGGCCGAGCCGGCCGCCACCAGCGCGCCACCGTGTAGACGTCGTCGCCCCAGGCCAGCACACCGTCCCCGACCGAGAGCGAGGGCGACGTTCTGCGCGATGCAGCGACGGCACATCCGAAGGGGAGACGGACGGCGCCGGGAAACATGACGCCAAGAACGACACGACCCGCCTCGTCGGCGAGCTGCAGGGCGAGCCGGGAGCGGTGGACGACGGTCAGCGGGCGGCGGGGTCCGTCGAGCAGGGGCGCCAGCAGCACGCTCGCAGCCATCGGTCGTGCCGGGGCCGTGCTCACGCTCAACCTCCCAGGTCTCGTGGGCCATGGCGGTGTGTTGGCACCGGTCGTCGGGCGAACGGCACACCGACGCGCAGAGACGAAGTCGTCCAGACAGTAGGTGTGACGGTAGTCGCTACGCTACGGTCCCTCGCATGGGCAAAGTTGCCAACGATCCCCGGCTATTGCACGGTGAGTTGTCAGAGCCTGCCGGTCTGTCGGTGTCGGACCTGTTGTCCCTCCCCGCCTTCGCCAAGGCCAGGGTCGTCGCCGGTCACGCGGGACTCGCCCGTGTGGTGACCTGCGCGAACGTCATGGAAGTCCCCGACATCGAGCCCTGGGTCAAACCGGACCAGCTGCTGATCACGACCGGCTACCCCCTCCGCGACTTCCCGCAGGGGCTGGCGTCGCTCGTGTCGACGCTCGACCGGGCCGGCGTGGCTGCGCTGGGCGTCAAGCTGCGCCGCTACCTGCGCGAGCTGCCCGACGACATGCTGGCCGAGGCCGACCGGCTCGGTCTTCCGGTGCTGCTTCTCGACGACGGGGTCGCCTTCGACGACCTGATCAACGCGGTGCTGAGTGACGTCCTGGTCCGGCAGTCACCCGTGCAGGACCACAGCGAGACGGTCCACCGCACCCTCGTCTCGGTGATCCTCGACGGTGGCGGGCTCGATGAGCTCGTGGGCACCCTGGGCGGCCTGCTCGCTGACGGTCAGACGTTCGTCACCACGACCGACGGCCGCGTCCTCGCCGCGCATGGCGTCGACAGGACGGACGTCGATCTTCCCGACCTGTTCTCGGCGTCGGGCCGGTTCCGGTCCGAGCGGTTCGCCCCTGGAACGCACCGCAGCGGATCGGTCGCCGTGTCCGTCGTGCCGGTGCTGGCCGGAAAGTCCGACCACGGCCGTCTCGTGCATGTTCGTGAGCGGGACAACATCTCGCCCGCCGACCGGGCCGTGCTCGGGCGCGCGGCGACGGTCTTCGCGCTCGCGATCACCAAGTCCATCGCCGTCCAGGCGGTCGAGGCCAAGTATCGGGGCGACTTCGTCCGCGACGTCCTGATCGGCCGCGCCGGCGCGCCGGAGTCCGTCGTCGAGCATTTCGAGTCCCTTGGCTGGGACGTCGCGCGGCCTCTCGTCGTGGTCGTCGCGGCGCTCGACCCGGTGACGGAGCAGGCAGCCGCAGACACCGGTACGCCGGTCGGGCGCACGGCCCAGGACCGGTTCGCCAGCGCCTGGATGCAGGTGGTCGGCCGCCAGGACCGGACGGCTCCGGCGGTCGGGTTCGCGCAGGAGGTGGTGGCGCTGGTCGGCGTACCCGACGGAAAGCGGCCTCGCGAGGTCGTCGACGGGCTCATCCAGGCCGTCCGTGGCGACGGAGGTGGGGGACGGCGTTCCTTCGGCACCGGAGTCAGTCGTCTCATCACAGATCCGGGCGGCATCCACGCCGGCTACGAGCAGGCCCGTCGCTCGGTGCACGTGGGACGTCAGCTGCAGGGAACCTCCGCGGTAGCGCACTTCGACGACCTCGGCGCCTTCCGGCTGCTCAGCCTGATCGAGGACGTCAGCGAGCTCCGGAGCTTCGTCCACGAGGTGCTCGGCGAGCTCGCGCACGAGTCCAAGCCGGAGGCGGCCGACATGCGGGCCACGTTGCGGGTGCTGCTCGACACGAACTTCAACGTCGCCGAGACGTCGCGACGGCTGCACTTCCACTACAACACGCTGCGCTACCGGATCACCAAGCTCGAACGGATCGTCGGACCGTTCACCCAGGACCCCGATCTGCAGCTCGACCTCTCGCTGGCGCTACGTGTGATGCAGATGCGCGGTCTCTGACCCCGGGACGATCCAGGACACCTCACCCATTCCCGTCAGGATGTGCCAAGCGGGCGCGATGCCCTTTGGCAGTTATCCGGCCTGCGCGTCGGGGCCGCAACGCCCTTGGATTCCGGCATGGTGGTCATGTGGCCGCACATGGCACCGCCACCATCTCTGACTGAGGGAGCGATCATGGCGCTGGGTTTGGGTTGGAAGGTCGTGTACGACGGCAAGACGCCGCCACCGGGGGCGGCGGTCGCGCCCGATGAACGGCTGTCGTGGGATCGGACGATCGGGCTCGGCGCCCAGCACGTGGTCGCGATGTTCGGGGCGACCTTCGTCTTCCCGGTGATCATGGGCCTGAGCCCGCAGCTGGCGATCATGATGAGCGGCATCGCCACGGTCTGCTTCCTGCTGATCGTGAAGGGCCAGGTGCCCAGCTATCTCGGCACCAGCGCATCCTTCGTCGGCGGCGCGACCGCGATCTACGCACAGAGCGGCGGTCCGGACGACGTCACCGGCGCCATCCTCGTCGCCGGCGCGGTGCTGGCCGTGGTCGGTGTCCTGATCCACTTCCTGGGGTCACACATCCTGCACGCGGTGCTTCCCCCTGTCGTCACCGGAGCCGTGGTCATGCTCATCGGCTTCAACCTGGCCCCGGTGGTGGCCAACATCTACTGGCCGCAGGACCAGTGGGTAGCCCTCCTCACGATGACGTTCGTGATCCTGGTCGCGGTGGGCGCTCGCGGGTTCCTGGGCCGCATCGCCATCTTCCTCGGGCTCGTCTTCGGCTACGTCCTGTCGTGGGTCTTCGACGGCATCTTCGGGCAGATCACCGCCTTGGATGCCGCAAGCGGAAAGATCACGACCCACGACCGCATCAACTGGTCCAACGTGAAGGCAGCTGACTGGTTCGGATTTCCGCCACACACCCCGGACAACCTGGTCGGTAACCAGACGCTGGTCGGCAACCTCGGGTCGGTGGGCTGGCACGGTCCCAGCATCTCGATCACGTTCGTGCTGCTGGTGCTGCCGGCGGTGATCGCCCTGATCGCCGAGAACACCGGCCACGTCAAGGCCGTCGCCGAGATGACGAAACGTGACCTCGACCCGGTCATGGGGCGGGCGATCGCCGCCGACGGTGTCGGTACCGTGCTGGCCTCCGCGGTGGGTGGTTCGCCGACCACGACGTATGCCGAGAACATCGGCGTCATGGCCGCGACCAGGATCTACTCGACGGCGGCCTACTTCGTCGCGGCGGGGGTGGCCATCTTCTTCGGGTTCTCGCCGAAGTTCGGGGCCCTGGTGTCGGCGACCCCGGGCGGTGTCCTCGGCGGTATCACCGTCATTCTCTACGGCATGATCGGTCTGCTCGGAGCGAAGATCTGGAAGGAGAACAACGTCGACTTCGCCAACCCGGTCAACCTCGTCCCTGTCGCCGCGGGCATCGTGATCGCGATCGGCGACACCTCGCTGAAGATCAGCGACAACTTCATCCTGTCCGGCATCGCGCTCGGCACGATCGTCACGCTCGTGGGCTACCACATCGCCCGGTTCGTGGCTCCGGCTAACCTCAAGGACGACGGGACCATCATCGCTGTCGGTCATTCCGGAGCCCATCAGCTCGAGGACGGATCGCCGGGTGAGGAGTCCGGGGGCACCGGGTCGCACAAGGCCCCGTAGTCCACGCCCGACCAGCTGGGAGGTTCTCCGCGCGTGAAGCCGGCGCCGTTCGTCTACCACCGGGCGGCCAGCCTCGACGACGCTGTCGATGTGCTGGCCGCCACGGGGGGCAAGGTGCTGGCGGGCGGGCAGAGCCTGGTGCCGGTCCTGTCGATGCGACTGGCCGCGCCGGGTGCGCTCATCGACCTCAACCACGTTCCGGGCCTCGACGTGATCGAGGTCGGGGACGGTGGTGTCCGCATCGGCGCGCTGGTGCGGCATGCAGCTCTCGAACATGACGTTGCTGCGGCGGCGGCCAACCCGCTACTCGGGCGCACCCTGCGCCACGTCGCCCATCCCACGATCCGCAACCGGGGCACGACCGTCGGCAGCCTGGTCCATGCCGACCCGGCCGCCGAGATGCCGGCCGTGCTGAGGTTGCTGGGCGGGCATGTCGATGTGCTGAGCCGAGACCGGGGGACTCGTCGGATCGAGGCAGCGGACTTCTTCGTCGGGCCACTCGAGTCGTCGGTCGCGGTGGACGAGGTCGCCGTCTCCGCGTTCTTCCCGGACCCGCCCGCGGGGTTCGGATCGGCGTGGGTCGAGCTCGCCCGACGTCACGGCGACTACGCCATGGTCGGTGTGGGTGCGCTGGTCGGCATCGTTGACGGCGTCTTCACTGAGGCACGAGTGGCGTTGATCAGTGTGGGGCTCACGCCGGTGCTGGTCGACCTGTCAGCCGCAGTGCAGGGGTCGCCGTACGCCGAGGTGAGCTGGGACCGAGCACTGGACCTGGTCACCGCAGCGATCGACCCGGAAGGAGACATCCACGCCAGTGCCGCCTACCGTGGCCAGCTGGCGCGGGTGCTGACCGCCCGGGCGCTTGCCGAGGCGGCCACGGACAGCATCGGGTCGCAGGGTAGGGGAGTGGATGACCGAACAACGGCCTGAACCGCTGCACGACGTCACCTTGGTGATCAACGACGTACCGCACCGGATCCACGTGCCCGCCCGGCGGCTGCTGTCTGACGCGATCCGTCACGATGTGCGCCTGACCGGCACGCACGTGGGGTGCGAGCACGGCGTGTGCGGCGCGTGCACAGTGCTGGTGGACGGGGCGCCGGCCAGGAGCTGCTTGATGTTTGCCGTGTCCGCCGATGGTGCCCGCATCACCACGACCGAGGGGTGCTTGCGGCCCGATGGTGAGCTCGGTGTCGTCCAGCAGGCGTTCCGCGACTGCCATGCGCTGCAGTGCGGCTTCTGCACACCCGGTTTCATCACCACGATCACCGCCTTTCTCGAGACCAATGCCGAGCCGACCGAGGATGAGGCACGGGAGGCGATCGGGGGCAACCTGTGCCGGTGCACGGGCTACCAGAACATCGTCGCCGCAGTCCTTCGCGCCGCCGAGCTGAGGCGTGAGCAGGAGCCCTCGGCGCACGACCTGGCGGAGCGGTCCCGATGACCACCAAGCTCTTCGGCCAGCGGATTCCCCGCGTCGAGGACCCACGTCTGCTTGCGGGCCGTGGTCGTTACCTCGACGATCTCGGGCACGAGGCGCTGGCCGCGGCCTTCGTGCGCAGCCCGCATGCCCACGCCCGGATCGTCGACATCGACGTGACCGCGGCTCTCGAGGTCGACGGCCTGGTCGCCATCTACACCTACGACGACCTCGACGGCCGCACCCAGGAGCCGCTGCCGCTGCTCATCCCGCACCCGACCCTGACCCACGGGCGTACACCGCACGCACTGGCGAAGGACGAGGTCAACCACGTCGGTGAAGCGATTGCGATGGTGGTGGCCCGCGACCGCTACGTCGCCGAGGACGTCGTCGCCCTGATCGAGGTCACGTACGACTTTCTGCCAGCCGTCGTCGGAATCGAGAAGGCTCGTGACGGGACCGACCTGGTCCACGAGGACGTCCCCGGCAACGTCGCTGCCACCATGCTCCAGGAGGTCGGTGACGCCGCCGCCACGATCGCGGCCGCGCCGCACCAGAGCAAGCTCTCGCTGGCGATCGAGCGCAGCGCCTCGATGCCGATGGAGGGCAAGGGCGTGCTGGCTCGTTGGGACGCTGACGACGAGTCGTTGCTGGTGCACACGTCCACCCAGACGTCCACGAGCGTCCGGCAGGCGATCGCGGCCAAGCTGGGGCTGCCGGTCGACCGCGTCGAGGTCGTGACCCCGGACGTCGGTGGCGGCTTCGGCGTCAAGATCGTGCATCCCTGGCCGGAGGAGGTCCTGGTTCCGTGGGCAGCGATCCGGCTCGACCGTGCGGTGAAGTGGGCCGAGGACCGGCGCGAGCACTTCATCTCGTCTGCGCACGAGCGGGCCCAGCAGCACGAGGTGGAGTTCGGGTATGACGACGAGGGCCAGCTGCTCGGCCTGTCGGTCCGGTTCTGGCACGACAACGGCGCCTATACGCCGTACGGACTCATCGTCCCGATCATCACCTCGACGCAGCTGCTCGGTCCGTACCGGCCGCGGGCCTACCGCGTGGAGTTCCAGAGCCTGTACACGAACACCGTCATCGTGACGCCCTACCGGGGCGCGGGTCGGCCGCAGGGCTGCTTCGTGATGGAACGCGTCATGGACGCGATCGCGCGCGAGCTCGGCCTCGACCGCACCCTGGTTCGCGAGCGCAACTTCATCACGCCCGACCAGATGCCCTACGACCACGGACTGACGTTCCAGGACGGCCGGCCGCTGATCTACGACTCCGGCGACTTCCCGGCTTCCATGGCGAAGCTCAAGGCGCTGGTGGGCTGGGACGACTTCGCCGCCTTTCAGCAGCAGGCGAGGGCCGAGGGCCGACGGGTCGGTATCGGGCTGGCGTGCTACGTCGAAGGCACCGGCGTCGGGCCCTACGAGGGTGGCCACATCCGGGTCGAGACCGACGGCACCGTCGTGGTCTCCACCGGGTTGACGACCCAGGGGCAGGGCCACCAGACGATGTTGGCGCAGATCGTTGCGGACGAGCTCGGCGTACCCATGGACCAGGTACGGGTCACCACGGGCGACACCCGCCGCTTCAAGTACGCCGTCGGGACCTTCGCGTCGCGCACCGCCGTGATGTCGGGCAGTGCCCTCGCCCTGACCGCTCGCAAGGTACGGGCCAAGGCGTTGCGGATCGCCGCCAACGCGCTCGAGGCGTCCGTCGACGACCTCGAGATCGTCGACGGGCACGTCCGGGTCAAGGGGAGCCCGGGGGCGCAGATCGACCTGGGCGCGGTGGCTGTGCTCTCCAACCCGCTGCGGTACGCGTTCGACCAGGCATCGGCGCGAGCAACGCAGTTCGCGGCCCCTGCGGACCCCGACAAGCCACCCGTCGACGACGATGACGAGCCGGGTCTCGAGGGGACCGACTACTACTCGCCGTCGCGTTCCACGTTTGCCAACGGCATGCACGCCGTGATCGTCGAGACCGACCCCGAGACGGCCGACATCCGGATCCTGCGCTACTGCGTCGTGCACGACTGCGGCACGATCATCAACCCGATGATCGTGGAGGGACAGGTCCACGGAGGAGTGGCGCAGGGCGTGGGTGGGGCCCTTTATGAGCGGATGGAGTACGACGCCTCCGGCCAGCTGCTCAACGCGTCGTACATGGACTTCCTCATGCCCTACGCCAGCGAGGTGCCGACCATCGAGATCGACCACCTCGAGACGCCCTCGCCGCTCAACCCACTCGGTGTCAAGGGCGCCGGTGAGGCGGGTGTCATCCCCGGTTCGGCCGCCATCGCGGCCGCCATCGAGGATGCCGAGGGCATCGTGATCCGGTCGATGCCGATCTCGCCGAGCGAGCTTTTCGCACTGCGCCAGCAGACCGTAGCCGAGTGACGGAGGCCGGGCGGTGGCGATGGTCTCGGCGCACGAGTACGGCGCGCGGGTGCCGAGACCCGGAGCGACCGTCGCCGAGCAGTTCAACGATGCCCTGACCCTGGGTGCCGACTTCGTCGAGTTCGACGTGCGTCGTACCGCCGACGGCGTCTTCGTGATCCGGCACGACCGCGACATCGTCGTCGGCGGCAGGGAGCGGCGCATCGACGCGATGACCCTCGACGAACTGCACGCAGAGGGGCAGGACGTGCTCACCTACGTCGACGCCTTGGACGCATTGCGCGGTCACGCCTCGGCGCACATCGACCTCAAGCTGTCTGCCCCGGCGCGCACGTACGACGGTGCGGACGACCAGACGTGGGAGGTGCAGGCCACGGCTCTCGCGGTGGAGGCGCTCGGAGCCGGGCGCATCGTGGTCACGACCGGTCGGGACCGGGCGGCCGTCGCGCTGGTCCGTTGGTCTGCGGCCGCTTGTCCGCAGCTGCGCGTGGGGCTGTCGCTCGGCGGATCCCGCTCCGGCTGGTCGATCCGCCGGCAGGTGGCCGGCCGCTGGTCCGAGCTGTTCCCCGCCCGCCGGGTGGCGGCCACGGGCGTCAGCGTGCTCGCGGCGAACAAGTGGCTGGCCAGGTTCGGGGTGGCGCGGTGGGCGCAGCGCCACGGGTTGCTGTTGCTCGTGTGGACGGTCGATGACCGGCGCGGTCTCCGGCGCTGGCTGCGTGACCCGCGGTGCTGGCTGGTCACGACCAACAACGTGCGCGCCGCCGTACGGATCAGGGACGGCTACCGAGACTGATACGGGCAGCGCGCACGTTGTTGGTCGGCGCCACCTGCGCGACGAACACCGTGGCGATCGGACGTTACCGCTGCCCAGCGGTCGTCGGCGGGAGTAGCGCGGCAGTCAGGGCGTCACCGAGGAACTCGCGGAAGCGCTCGATGGACCAGTGCTGGCGCAGCACGAGCATGTCGTACATGGCGGGGTCCGTGTAGGCCCACATCACGTCTCGGGCCTCCCGCTCGGTGACGTCTGGGCGCAAGTAGCTGCGCGCCTTGAGGAGGCGGGCTTGCTGTGCCATCCGGTCGAGGCGATCGGTATCGAGCTGGTCCAGCAGCTCGGCCAACTCTCCTGATCCGCCACTTGCCGAACGGATGAGCAGCACGACGGGTGCCAGCCTGGGCGTGACCTGTGAGGCGAACTCAGCCCAGCGACGAACGATCGTGTGCGGGTTGGTCTCGCGTGCAGCCATCTCGTCGGAGAGTCTCATCGTCGGTGCGGGGCCGGGGCCGGCCAGTGCCGAGTCCGCGACGGCCCGGACCAGCCCGGGCTTGTTGCCGAACGTCTTGTAGACGGTCTCGCCCGACACGCCTGCCGCCGCAGCGATGGACGGGATGGTGGTCGCGGTGTACCCCTGTTGCAGGAACAGCTCGCGAGCGACTTCGAGCACGGTCTGTCGGTTCTGGTCGGCCTGCTCACGCCGACGCCGCGAATCGTAGGGTCGGGTGGGCTTGACGGCTGGCTTCATCGGGTACAGACTCCTGTATTAGTTACAGGCAACTGTAACAGAATCAGGATTGGAGGTGGGCGGGATGAGCGACGACCCGCCCCGCAACGGGCCTTACGCGCTGGCACAGCGGATGAGCCAGGCGACCAACCAGCATGACCTCGAGACACTGGCCGGGTGCTTCACTGCTGACTACGAGAGTGTCTGGCCGCTGCATCCTGCCCGGACCTTCTCGGGCACCGAACAAGTGCGACGGAACTGGGGACGCATCTTCGGGTCAGTCCCCGACGTGCAGGTACGGATCGTCCGTCACGTCGTGACCGGAGACGACATCTGGAGTGAGTGGGAGTACACCGGCACCCGGCTCGACGGTAAGCCCTTCCACATGCGCGGCGTGATCATCCTGACGGTCCACGACGGACGCGCCAGGAGCGGGCGGTTCTACCTCGAGCCGGTCGAGGCCGACACGGCAGATGCTGACGCTGCGGTGCGCGAACTCGTCGGCGCTGGGGATCCCGACGTTCCAACGCCGACACCGGGAGGTGGCTCGTGATCCTCGTTGCCGGCGGCACCGGCACCTTGGGCAGCCGCGTCGTCACGACCCTCACTGCGGGCGGGACAGCAGTCCGTGTCCTGACTCGTGACGCCGAGCGCGCACGTCACCTCGAGCACACCGGCGCGGAGGTGCTCGTCGGGGATCTGCTGGACCCCGGAGCGGTTCGCGCTGCGATGGAGGGCATCACGACGGTCGTGTCGGCGGCGCAAGGCTTCGCGGGTCCGAACGCGGAGGGGGGTGCGGCGGTGGACCTTCAGGGCAACGCGAACCTCACGCAGGCCGGCCTGGCCGAGGGGATCGAGCGGTTCGTCCTCGTGTCGGCAGCATTTTCGACGCCCGACAGCCCCCTCGAGCTGAGGCGGGTGAAGTACCACGCCGAGCAGGCGCTGATGCACAGCGGGCTGTCCTGGGCCATCCTGCGACCGACGGTCTACCTCGAGACGTGGCTCGGTCTGCTGGGGGAGATGATCGCCGGCAAGGGCTCGGTGACGCTGTTCGGCCGCGGAGACAACCCGATCAACTTCGTCAGCGCCGATGACGTGGCCGCGGCCGTGGAGCGGCTGACCAGCTCACCGGCGCAGGTGGGCGCAGTCCTGGAGATCGGTGGTCCCGAGGACATCACCCTCAACACGCTCGCGGGCTCGGTGCTGGCTGCGCATGGCTCCGATGGGTCGATCCGCCATGTCCCGCTGCTCGTGATGAGGACGATGGCGGTGTTGTTGCGCCACGTCAAACCATCGGTCGCCATGTTGGCTCAGTTCGGCGTGATCATGGACACCACGGACATGACGCTGGCGCTCGACGCAGGCCGCGCTGCGATACCCGACCTCCCGACCACCACCTTGCGCGACCTGCTGGCTGCGGCCTGACCTCGAACTTGGCGCGGCCGCCACGCTGACGACAGTCGCCCAGAGATCATCCGGTTCTTGGGCGAGAGTCGCCGTACGGCTGCCCTAGGCTGCTTCGTAGGGTTCGTAGGGTCTCCTCGACGGACTGACGCGAGCGAAGGGCACGCCATGATGGTTTCCGGTTCGGCCACGCTGAACGCGCCTCCGGACGCGGTCTGGCGAGCGCTCAACGATCCCGCTGTGCTGGTGCGGACGATCCCCGGCTGCCAACGCCTCGAGGCCATCGGCGAGGACGAGTACACGATGACCGTCACTGCCGGTGTCGCGTCCATCAAGGGCGTCTACACGGGCCAGGTCCGGCTCACCGACCAGGAGCCGCCGGACTCGTTCGTGCTGAAAGCGTCCGGAGCCGGCGGTCCCGGCACCGTGAGCGCCGACGTCAAAGTGAGCCTCAGCGCTGCCGGAGGTGGCACCACGACGCTGACGTACGACGCGGACGCCATCGTCGGCGGCATGATCGGCGGCGTCGGTCAGCGGATGCTCACCGGAGTAGCCAAGAAGACCGCGGGGGAGTTTTTCGCCGCCGTTGATGACGTCATCAACGGCAGGGCCGCACCGGTCACCGCCCGTGCCGGCGCGGTGGGCGCGCCCTCGACGAATCCGGGGGTGTTCGAGGCGCCGGGCGCGGGGGCTGCGCTGTCCCAGCCGGGTGGCGGGTTCCTCCAGGGGGCTGTGGTCGGTGCTGTCGCCGCCCTGGTCGGAGTCGTCGTCGGTGGCTGGCTGTCGGGTCGGCGGCGACGCGGGTGATGCGTGCGCTGACAGCTGCGGCTCTGCAGGTCCAACCACAACCGGGTCCCCTGACACCGGAGACGATCGCCGCAAACGTCCAGCACTGCGTGCGGTGGGTTCGTGACTGCGTATCCGCTACGGCCGCAGACCTCGTGGTGCTGCCCGAGACCTGTACGACCGGGTTCACGCCGGGGGTAGGTCCCGATGACCTGTGGGACCTGATCGACGAGCTCCCGGGCGGGCAGACGAGCCCCCTGCACGACGTGGCCGCCGAGCTGGGTATCCACCTGGTGTACGGCGCGTACGAACGCGGCCCGATCCGTGGCCTGGTCTACAACTCGGCCGTGCTGGTCGGGCCGGACGGTTCGAGCCTCGGGGTCTATCACAAGACACATCCGTTCTGCACCGAGATCGTCACCGGCGGCGGCTGGGTGACCCCTGGCGACGACACGTGCGTCGTCGAGACCGAGCTCGGTTCGATCGGCCTGATCATCTGTTTCGACGGCGACTACCCAGAGCTGTCGCGCATCACGGCCCTGCAGGGTGCCGAGATCATCGTCCGCCCGTCTGCCCTCCTGCGTAGCGCTGACATCTGGGAGCTCACCAACAGGGCGCGTGCCTACGACAACCACGTGTACGTCGTCGGCGCCAACGCCACCGGGGTCGACCCGGCAGGCGTGCTCTACTTCGGCAACTCCATGATCGTGACCCCGGTCGCCGACGTGGTGGCCCGCGGGTCGACGTACGAGCAGTGGGTCGTTGCCCGGCTGGACCCCACGACGGCGCTGCAGTCGCTGACGCCGGGTAGCAGCGTGCGCCAAGGCTTCGACCATCTGGCCGACCGCAACCTCGACCTCCTCAAGCGGCACGCCGAGACCTTGTCCGGGCCAGGAGCGACGCGCTTCGAC
Source organism: uncultured Actinomycetota bacterium (assembly GCA_963815445.1). Lineage (GTDB taxonomy): Bacteria > Actinomycetota > Actinomycetes > Propionibacteriales > Nocardioidaceae > JANLYC01. The sequence continues at coordinate 921,470 of CAWFGV010000011.1, read as the reverse complement.
TACCGCCGCGCCGGAGCCCCGCGACCTGAACCCGACCCCGACGTGGTGCACGAGCACAACCACGCCGAGGAGATCCAGTGACCCGACGGATCCGGGTCGGCATCGACACGGGTGGCACGTTCACCGACGTCGTGGCCGTCGACGAGGACAGCGGCGATCTCGTCACCACGAAGACGCCCTCGACTCCCGCGGATCCGGCGATCGGCTTCATGGCGGGGGTCGACAAGGTCCTGGCCGCGCTGGGGGTGGGTGGCGACGCCCTGACGGCCGTGTCGCACGGAACCACTGTCGCCACGAACAAGCTGCTCGAGGGCAAGGTCGAGGACCTCGGCTTCATCACGACCGAGGGGTATGAGCATGTTCTCGAGATCGCTCGGCAGTCCGTGCCCGACGGCTACGGGAACTCGTACTTCTGGGTCAAACCGCCTCGGATCGTGCCGGCCGACCGGGTCAAGACAGTGCGGGGCCGGTTAGCGGTCGACGGGTCTGAGATCAGGCCGTTCGACGTCGACTCAGCACGCGTGGCAGCGGCCTTCTTCAAGGCGGCGGGGATCGGCACGATCGGCGTGTGCTTCCTGCACTCCTACGCCAACCCCGAGCACGAGCGCGCCATGCGCCAGGTGATCGACGAGGTCTACCCCGAGGCGGTCGTATCGATCTCGTCCGACGTCCTGCGGGAGTACCGCGAGTACGAACGCTCGGTCACGACGCTGGTCGACGCCGCCGTCAAGCCGAACATCCGTCGGTACGTCGCCAACATCACCGGCCGGCTGAACGCCTTCACCACCAGCGCCGCTGACGAGCCCCGGGCCGTACCGTTCTACGTGATGAAGTCCAACGGCGGCGTGCTGTCCGCCGACGAGGTCGTGCACCAGCCGATCTCGACCGTGCTGTCCGGACCGGCCGCGGGTGCGTTGGGAGCGGCGGTGGTGGCGAGCACCGCCGGCTTCGACCAGGTCGTGACGTGCGACGGCGGCGGCACGTCCACCGACGTCACCGTCGTCATCGGCGGTCGGCCCGCGCTGACGACCGAGGGCACCGTGGGTGCGTATCCGAGCAAGATCCCGATGATCGATGTCGTCACGGTCGGCGCCGGCGGCGGCTCGATCGCCTGGATCACGCCGGAGGGCACGCTCAAGGTCGGCCCGCAGTCAGCCGGCGCCGACCCCGGCCCGCTCTGCTACGGACACGGAGGTCAGGAGCCGACGATCACCGACGCCCACGTGCTGCTCGGTCGGATCCCGCCCCACCTGCTCGGTGGCGAGGTCCCGCTGGACGTCGACCTGGCGCAGCGAGGCGTGGAGGACCTGGCCGGCAAGCTCGCCCTGTCCTGGGAGAAGGCCGCGACGGGCATCCTGGAGATCTCCGCGTGGAACCAGGCCAATGCCTTGCGGCAGATCACGGTGAAGCGCGGGCTCGACGTCCGCGACTTCCATCTGGTCACCTTCGGTGGCTCAGGCTCACTCCTGGCGTGCCGACTCGTCGACGTCCTCGGTCTGAAGGGCGTCGTGGTCCCGCTCAACCCGGGCAACCTGTCGGCATACGGCCTGCTCACCGTCGACGTCCGCAACGACTACGTGCAGACGGCCGTGACCAAGCACGCGGCTCTCGACGTCGGCGACCTGACCCACATCGTCGATGACCTGACGGCCCAGGGCGCCGCCGCGCTGTCCCGGGAGGGGTTTGCGGCGGACGACCGACGCTTTGAGCGGTCGGCCGACCTGCGGTACTTCGGACAGGCCTACGAGGTGCGCATCCCGATGCCGTCCGGGCCGATCCAGGCCACGCTCACCGAGTCGGTTGTCGCGGCGTTCCACGACGAGCACCGGGCGCTGTACGGCTACGACTTCCGCGACGACGACCGGCAGGAGGTCGAGTGGGTGAACATCCGGGTGACCGGCATCGGACCCATCCGCAAGCCCGAGGTGCGTGAGGTGCCCGCGGGCTCGGGCGCGGACGTCGCCTTGACCGGCACCCGGTCGGTGTACTTCGACGGGTGGGTGGACGCCGCGATCTACGACCGGGCCGGCCTCGGACACGGCGACGTCGTGACCGGGCCGGCGGTGCTCGAGGAGTTCTCGTCGACGGTGCCGCTGCACCCGGGTTTTCGCGCCGAGGTCGACCGCTTCGGCAACCTGCTGGTGTCGCATGTCTGAGCTCGGCACCGACGCGCCGTACCGGCTCACCGCGGTCACCGACGTCGACCCGATCCTGGTCGAGATCGTCGAGGGTTACCTCGCGTCGGTCGAGATGGAGGTCGAGACCGCCATCGGACGGACCTCGCGGTCCCCGATGATCCGGGACGCTCACGACTACCGTGCCGGCATCCACGACCGGCACCTGCGCAAGCTGACCGGACGCTCGTACTCCGCTCTGGTACACCCCGTGGCGCGGGACTACCCGATCGAGGAGATGAAGCCCGGCGACGTGTTCTTCCACAACGACGTCTACCGCTCTGAGGGAGGCATCGGGCACCTGCCCGATCTCTGCGTCACCGCGCCGGTGTTCCACGACTCCGGTGAGGGTCCGCGTGTGGTGGCGTTCGTCCAGGCGTTCGGTCACCACGACGACATCGGGGGAGCGGTCCCGGGATCGATGCCCTCGAATGCGACGTCGGTGTTCGAGGAAGGTCTGATGGTGCCGCCCATCAAGCTGTGGGACGCGGGCGTGCCGTGCGAGCAGGCGCTGAAGATCATGACCCGCAACTCGCGGATGCCGGAGTCCCTCGCAGCAGACCTCGACGCCGAGTGCTCGGCCTGCCTGATGGGTGCGCGCCGGATGGCCGAGCTTTTCGACCGCTACGGCGTCGACCAGGTCGAGGCGTGCTTCGACGCGATCCTCGACAAGACCACCGAGACGTTCCGCCGCGAGATCCTCGCGAAGATCCCCGACGGCAGCTACGTGTGGGAGGACTACGCCGAGCATGACGGGGTCGACGAGCCGAGGCTTCACGCGCAGCGGATCACGCTGACCAAGGTGCCCGATGACGGCGGCCGGATCATCATCGACTTCACGGGGACGGGACCACAGGCCAAGGGGCCGATCAACCACTGCGGCGACTACGCCGACGGGAACTTCCTCAAGAAGTGGCTCGCGCCGATCCTGCGCAACCTCGCCGACACCCCCGAGCGGATGGCAGAGCTCGACGTCAACGAGGGCGTCGTACCGCTGATCGAGATGCGCTTCCCACCACCCGGCACGTTGCTGACGCCGATCTTCCCCGCACCGACGAACGCGCGCACGTTCGTGATCCTGCGGCTGCTGGGCGTCCTGGCCGGTGTGCTGGCGAAAGCGGTCGACGGGCGCATGCCGGCCGACCAGGAGACGATCCGCTATACCGGGGTGTACGGCGACGACCTCGACGGCAAGCCCTACCTGATGCGTGAGGTGCTCGGCGGCGGGTCGGGGGGCCGCTACTACGCCGACGGCGAGGACACGATCCACGTCGTACCCGACTCACGCAACCTGCCCACGGAGTTCAGCGAGGGCCGCTTCCCCTTCATCGTGGAGCGACTCGGGCTGGCGGTCGACTCGGGTGGCGCCGGTCGTTACCGCGGCGGCTGCGGCTACGAGAAGCACATCCGGATGCTCAAGGACGCCCACTTCATGTCGATCGCCGACCGCTCGATCCTGGCGTGCTGGGGGGTCAAGGGTGGGCAGGCGGGTCGGTCGTTCGAGGTGACCATCGACGTGGGCGGACCGGACGAGCGTGTCGTCGACGCGTTGGCCGACGCGGAGTTCGTGGCGGCGGGCCAGGTGATCCGGATCCGGACCACGGGCGGCGGTGGCTGGGGGGACCCGCTCGAGCGGCCGTACGACGACGTGGCTCGCGACGTCGCGTGGGGCAAGGTCTCGGTCGAGGGTGCGCGCGCCGACTACGGGGTCGCGGTGATGCGGACCGCCGACCTTGTCGACACGGTGCAGGTTGACGACGGCGCATCCGACGGGCTGCGTGAGCAGCTGCGGGCGCACCGGTCGCGGCGTTGGGCCGCCGACGGCGAGCCCTTCTTCGACCGTGGCCCCGGGTACGCGGCGCTTGCTGGTGGCGCCCCGTTCCCCGACGTCGACCTCCTCGCCTGAATCAGTCAGCCTTGCGACAGGCGGAACTCGTTGCCGTCGGGGTCGGCCAGCTCGACGGCGCCGTCTTCGGCGCTCCTGAGTTGGTTGGCGCCAAGCGCGATCAGTCGGTCGACCTCGGCCGCCAGGTCGCCGTCGGCCAAGGTGACATCGAAGCGCTGCCGGTTCCTGCCGTGCTTCGGCGCAACCGGCGGGCCGCCCCACGCGACCTTGGTGCCACCGTGCGAGGACTGGACCGCGGTCTCCTGATCCTCGTCCCACACCAGCGGCCAGCCCAGCGCCTCGGCCCAGAAGAGCCCAACCTGCCGGGTGCCGTCGCAGGCGAGCTCGCCGAGAAAGCCGCAGCCGGCCAGGAATGAGTTGCCGGGCTCGATTACGCAAAACTCGTTGCCCTCGGGATCGGCCAGCACGACGTGTTCCTCCTCAGGGAGCTGACCGACGTCGAGATGGCCGGCGCCGAGCTCGAGCGCCGCCGCGACGGTGTCCCGCTGTCCGGCAAGGCTGGGGCTGGTCAGGTGGAGGTGCATGCGGTTCGGACCGACCTTCTCAGACCCGCTCAGGGCGAACCGCAAGCCGACTTGCGTCTCAGACCCGGGCAACAGCGCCGCGGGGTGCCCGTGAAGGACCGCTCGTCCCAGCACACCCGACCAGAAACCTGCCAGGCGAGCCGGATCGCGCGCATCGAAGGTCAGGGCCAACAGTCGCGAGGGCATGGCCGCAGGTTAGACGTGGGGGAGGCACTTCCGCGCGCGCTTTTCGGCAGCGTCCCGGAGCGCGCCCGTATGACGTGTGGGGACGCGCACGAGGACCCAGCCGGGATCGGCGTTTTGGCCTGAGACGCCTGATCACCGCCCCTGGATCAGGCGCCCGCTCAGCGGCTGCTCGGGATCGTGTAGCGCACGTGGGTGGCGAACGGCGAGCTGTAGACGTTGGCCACCTCGAGATCCATATCCCGGTCGAACCCGTGGAACAGCCGTTTGCCCGCACCGAGGATCACCGGAGCCGTCGAGATGACCAGTTCGTCCACCTTCCCCGCGGCCAAGGCCTGCCGGATGACATCGGCGCCGCCACCGACGGCCACGTCTGCATCCCCGGCCGCCGCGGCCGCCTGGGCGAGTGCCGAATCGAGATCCGCGACGAAGTGGAAGCCACTCTCTGTCGCCGGCTGCTCCGCTGTGCGGTGAGTCAGCACGAAGAGAGGCCCGGGGAACGGGTTGGTCCCGCCCCATCCACCGGCCGCGTCGTACATGCCGCGGCCGACCACCCCGGCGCTCACCGTCGAGACGAACTCGTCGTAGAACTCCTTGTCCGGGCCGTGCATCGCGAAGTCGTGACCACCGTCGTAGGTCCACGGGCCACCCATCACCCAGTAGTGCAAGCGCTCGCCACCCCGCCCCAGCCCGTACTCCGGCCCGTCGTCAGGACCGGTGACATAACCGTCGACCGACGTTGTGATGGACGCGATGATCTTTCCCATGGTTCCTCCTCCGGCGAGTGTCATGAGAAAGACCCGACCGGGGCTCCGAACTCATCGCGTCAGCCGACTCTGTTGCGCGTCAGGAGGTGTCGACGGAGTCGATGCAGTTGCGGCATCAGCCCGTAGATGACGATGGGCACGGCGACCGTGGCGAGCACGAAGGTGCGCACGATCGGTGTGAGTGTCCGGAGCCAGTCACCGAGGGCGAGGTTGAGGATGGTGAGGGTCGGGAACACGGCCAGCCAGATCATGAGGGCCAGCTGGTGCTTGGTCGGCGGTCCGCCTACTGAAGCAGAGGCGCTGGGGTCGGGGGTGGGCGTCGTCATGCTGACTCCTGGGGGTTGATGGGTGCGGTTGGTCGATGCGGTGCTGCGTCGTCGAGGTCGTGGACGGCGTTGCGTATGTCGTCGTCGACGAGGTCGGCGTTGAGGGCGATGGCGGCCGCGGATCCGGCGCCGGCCGCGGTGATGACCTGGGCGCGCGGGTCGACGATGTTTCCGGCGGCCCAGACTCCGGGGACGCTGGTGCGTCCCGTGCTGTCGACGCTGACCCAGCCGTCGCCGTCCAGATCGCAGCCAAGGCCGACGAGAAGGATGTTGTTCGGGACGAACCGGGGCGGCACGAACAGCGCGTCGCGAGGCACGACACGTCCGTCGTGCATCTGCACCCCGACCAGACGGTCTGCGTCATCGATGACCAGGTGTTCGATCGTGCCTTCGACGATGCCGATGGCGCGGGCGAGCAGCTGGTTGCGCTCGTCGGCCGTGAGCGTGTCGGGTGGGGTGAAGTAGACGAGGTCGTGGGTCCACTGGCGTACGATCTGGGCGTACCGGACGGCTTCTTGTGTGCCACCGACGACACCGAGTTGTTGGTCGCGGACCTCGTGGCCGTGGCAGTAGGGGCAGTGCAGGACGTCGCGCGCCCACCGGTCGTGGAGGCCGTGGATGTCGGGCAGTTCGTCGCGCAGGCCCGTGGTGATCAGGAGCCGCCGTGCCGAGATCTGTTGCCCGCCGGCGAGGTTCACCCAGAAGCCGTGGCCGCCGGGCACCAGCTCCGTGACAGTGTCCTCAACCAGCTCTCCGCCGTATCCAGTGACTTCGTCCCGGCCCACGGCGAGCAGCTCGGCGGGGGGGATGCCGTCGCGTGAGAGGTAGCCGTGCATGTGCGTGGCGGGAGCGTTGCGCGGCTTGCCGGCGTCCACCACGAGGACCTTGCGTCGCGCGCGGGAGAGCACCAGCGCTGCGGACAGTCCGGCGGCGCCTCCGCCGATGACCACTACGTCGTATTGACTCATGCCCCAAGGCTGCGTCCCAGCGCGCGATTCACCTACGAACGTTGCCGTTTGTGGGAAACGACGGTGACTGAGCCTCGCTGAGTACGCGTCGTTGGCAGCCGGTACGGGCGCGGCTTGCGGCAGCACATGGGCATCGGCTAGGTCGCCCCCGACTCCCTGATCGCGTCAGTCGAGGAGGCCGTCGCGGCGGGCGATGGCAGCGGCCTCCGTACGGCCGGCGGCGCCTAGCTTCGCCAAGATGTTGGACACGTGGACACTCACGGTCTTGGTGCTGATGAACAGCTGCTTGCCGATCTCGCCGTTGCTGCGGCCCTGCGACACCAGGGCGAGGATCTCACGCTCGCGGGTGGTCAGCCGGGTGTCGTGGCCGGCACTGTCGGTGCGCCGTGGCGTTGCTGCTCCCAGGGCCTTCAGCTCAGCCAACAGGGGGGCGGCGCCCAGCCGCCCGGCGGTGTGGCGAGCAGACTCCAACAACGGACGTGCCTGCGCGACCTGGCCGAGGGCGCGCAGGATCGCCGCGAGTCTGGCCTGGGAACGAGCTGTCTCGAAGGTGTGGCCGAACGCCTCGAAGTCCGCGACCGAGTCCGACCAGGCGGCCACCAAGGATGCCTGCTCCGGTGCGTCCTGACCGGCGATCCAGCGCAGACGGGCAAGCTCCGCGCGACAGCGGGACATCCAGGCCCTGCCTTCGGGACCCACCACCTTCCACCGCTTCAACCCTCGGTGGAACGTCTCCTCGGCAGCGGCGGCCAGGTCGGCTCCTCGGTTGACCAGATCTCCGCGCTGGTCCGCGCTGGACGTGGTTGCTGCGGTGGCGAGCTGGCCGACCATCAGCGCGCTGAGACGGATCCGCGCCATGAAGTAGTGGCTGTCCCAGTGTCGACGGATCACCTCCAGGACGTGGTCGTGCGCCGCCTGTGCACCCGCGAGGTCACCCTGGTCGCCATACAGGTCGATCAGGGCGCCCCCCGACAGGATCGACAGCATGCCGTCGGTGTCCCAGTGGCTGCGGACATGAGCCGTCGCGTCGAAGGCGGCCTTGTCACCGCGCGAGGCCCACACCATCAGCGCGGTCGAAGCGAGCGCCGCCTCGGCCGGCGCGGGCGGCATCTCGCCGGTCGCGTCGAGGATGGCGAGCGCGTCGTCCCAGTCGCCGCAGACGTAGGCGGTGATGCCCGCGATGAGCCGGGCGTCAAGTCCGTACGGCGCCCACGGGCGGCCCAGCTCCACGGCCCGTCGATAGGCGTGCTCGTAGGCCTGCCGGGCCTCAGCCACGCGGCCGGCTTCGTAGAGCACGCCGCCGATGTTGTGGAGGCCGCGCAGCTCGCTGGCGACGTCGTTGGTGTCGCGGGCCTTCTCGATGATGGCCAGCAGGGTTCGTCGTGACGCCTCCGGATCACCGGACCGCTCATCCATGCGCGTCATCGTGGTCGTGATCTCGGCGATGACTCCGGGCAACCGCAGCTCCTGTCCGAGCGCTAACGCCTCATTGGCGGCCGCCATCGCCTCTTGGTCCCGGCTCCAGGCGAACAGCGCCCGCGCCCGGATCCCCATCAGCTGAGCCCGCATCGCCGTCGGTGGCTCGGCGGGCACGAGCGAGAGGGCGCGGTCGACGATCCCGATGACGTCGATGTCGGAGTCGACCACCAGGGCTGCGTTGGCCAGGGCGTGCATGAGACGGACCCGGTCGTCGTCGTCGATGAGCGGGTCGAGGCAGCCGGCCTGTTCGCGCAGCAGCAGCGCACCGCGCAGCGCGTGCCCGGCGGTGGTGACCGCGTCGGCTGCCTTGATCGACAAGGTCACGAGCTCAGTCGGGGAAAGCGTGGCCTCACCGGCCTGCTGGCTGACCATCTCCAGGGCGATCTGGTAGTGCTGGGCAGCCTCGTCGGGTCCGCCCACGCTCATCGCGTCGTCGCCGGCCGCGATGCTTGCGTGCACAGCGGTGGGCAGGTCGTGCGCGGCGCGCGCGTGCCGCGCGATCTCCGCGGCCGTGCTGGCGACATCGGGTTGGCTGAGCACGGCGGTGTAGCTGCGGTGCAGACGGACTCGTTCGCCGGGCAGGAGGTCGTCGTACACCGCTTCTGCGAGCAGTGCGTGCCGGAAGGCATAGCCATCAGCGCCCACGGGCAGCAGCAGGTTGCTGTCGACCACGGCACGGACCGCGCGATCGAACTCGCCGGATGCGAGGTCGACGACGCGGGACAACAGCTCGTGGGAGACCCGTCGGCCGGCGACCGAGGCCGCCCGTAGCGTGAGCCGCCCTGCGTCGTCGAGCTGGTCGAGCCGCAGCAGCAGCACGTCCGCGAGGTCATCGGGGATCGCCCGGGAGGACTGGCTGGAGCGGTCGGTGGCGGCGACGAGCTCCTCGGTGAAGAACGCGTTGCCCTCGGCCCGCTCGATGATCGTGTGGACTGCGGACTCAGGAAGGGCAGCGGGATGCAGCGTCTGGACCAGGGAACGCACATGGACATCGCTGAGCCGGTCGAGCTGCAACCTGGCGACCGTGGGGAGACGGGTCCACTCGGCGACGGAGGCCCGCAACGGGTGTTTGCGGTGCAGGTCGTCGCTGCGGTAGGTGGCGACGATGTGGACATCGTCACCGAGCCGACGCGCGAACAGGAAGCTGAGCAGCTCGCGGGTGGACTGGTCGGCCCAGTGGAGGTCCTCGAGGAGAACCAGCACGGGTTTGTCAGTGGAGAGCTCGTCGAGGGTGGCCAGCACCGACGCGAACAGGTCGGCGCGGTCCATCGGCTCGGCGTCGGCCTCTCGGTCGGATTCGTCGGCGGCGCCGGTGACCCGCCGGCTCGGCATGAGCCGGCGTACGGCAGGGTGCGCGCGAGCCACCGCGTCCGCGGTCACGGGATCGTCGCTTGCCAGTCTGGCGAAGACCTCGGTGAACGGGAGGTAGGGCAGCACGCTGTCGCCGAAGTCGAGGCAGTGGCCGATCAGGACGTGCCAGTCATGGGTCACAGCGTGCTCACGCAGTTCAGCCAGCAACCTGCTCTTGCCCACGCCGGCGTCACCGGAGACGATCACGGCGGACACGCCGCCCAGCGGCACGAGACTCGTGTCGGTGCGCGGTTGGTCGCCGCCAAACAGTCCCGCCAGCTCGATGAGCTGGCGGAGTTCATCGGTGCGACCGATCATCGGGCGCAGCGCAGGCGATGTCACGAGGTCCATCATCGCGGGTGGCTCCGACAACCTGTTGTCGGTGTCCGCGTACTGCTCGGTAGCTGTCATTCGACGCTTACGGGCTCACGGGAGCGGGGTTCGAGCGGCCGGGGCGCGCTCAGGCGGTCCGGGGCGCGTTGCGGCGCTGGCTGCGCTTGGCAGCAAGCTCCTGGCGGCGCTCGCGGCGAGCGACCCGGTAGCGACGAGTGAGCTCGGCCGTCGCCACCTCGTCGGCGATGCGCTGCCGGTGGAAGTCGAGCTCCGAGGCGATGAACGGGGCTGGGATGTCGAGTGGGTTCAACACGATGGTGCTCCTCTCGCGGCGCAGGCTGCACCGACACCGTCAACCTGCCGTTCTGAGGCAGCCGCCTGCATCGGGAAAATGCCTTATCTGCACCCTCCCGCCACGCGTGCACTACCTCAGGTGCCGCAGAGTGGCGCGTGAGTCAGTCGTTTCCGTCGGTACGGGATGCGACGATCGGGGCATGCCCCCCGTGCCCCCCGTGCCCCCTGTGCCGCCGCCGCAACCGTTGCCGCCGCCGTCCGAACCGAACGGTGCGCCGGCCGTGCTGGTCACCGAGCTGGGCGTCCGGGTCGGCGAGACCACCGCTGCCGCCTGGTGCGCGGACCTCCTGGCCGGGGCCGACGTGCACGCGTACGCCAACATGCTCGCCTACCTCGGCCGCAACTGCGCGACGGCGGCGTTCGACTCCGGCTGGCACGAGTACTGGCACCGTACTTGGGGCGGCCGCGGCCTGTTGTACGTCTGGAGCGGCGCGGTCTCCGGCGTCGTCGTCGCGGGACTGGCGGACGAGCACTGGCGGCCCGCCGAGATGTGCCTCAAGGTCGCGACGAAGCGCGAGATCGGCGAGGCCGGACCGGGCGCCGTACCCCTCGCCACCCATGAGCTGCCGCGCGTACGGACCAACGCGATCAGATGTCTGGGCGTCGTGGGGGACACCGAGCACGTGGCCGTCGTCGACGCGGCCGTCGACGACGAGGACCCGGCCGTACGCCGGGCGGCGGCTCGGGCGCTCACGCTGATGGCCCGTCGGCTCGACCTCGATCTTCCCGATCGGCAGTGACGTCCGTCCCCCGCCTCGTTGCCTGACTCCGCAAAACCACGCGCCCGGATGGGCCAGGTCAGCCTCTGGTGGCGAGCTCTGCCCGAACGGTGACGCGGGCTTGGGCGACAGGTGCCAGCGTGCTCGCTCGGCGCGGTCCCTAGGGTGGGGCAAAGGCCCGCCATTGGGCCGGGTCGAGCGACGAGAGAGCGAGGCGGCGTGCGCGTACTGGTGGCGCTCGGCGGCAACGCGATGACCGGGCCCGACGGAAGCGCTCGGGTCGAGGACCAGATCGCGGCCGCGGAGATCGCCATGGAGGCCGTCGCGGACCTCGTGGCGTCCGGTGTCGAGGTCGTCATCACCCACGGCAACGGGCCACAGGTCGGCAACCTGCTGGTCAAGAACGAGCTGTCGGCGGGTGTGGTACCGCCGGTCCCGCTGGACTGGTGCGGCGCCCAGACGCAGGCGACGCTCGGGTTCATCTTGATGAACGCCCTCGAGCCGGCGCTCGCCGCCCGCGGTGCAACGCACCCCGTGGCCGCCATCGTCACCCGCACGCTCGTCGACCTTGACGACCCCGGCTTCCAGAGGCCCAGCAAGCCGATCGGGCGATACCTCCCCAAGGAGGAGGCGGCCGTGCTCATCGACCACGGTCAGAGCTTCGAGGACCGTGGTGTGCGCGGCTGGCGCCGGGTCGTCGCGTCGCCGGAGCCGCTCGAGATCCTCGATGCCGGGGTGGTGTCAACGCTGGCTGACCAGGGGTACGTCGTGATCGCCAACGGCGGCGGCGGGATCCCCGTCGTACGCGAGGCCACCGGGCGACTTCGCGGTGTGGAAGCGGTCATCGACAAGGACCTCGGCGCCGCGGCGCTGGCCCGCTCGGTGGCGGCCGACCGACTGGTCATCGCCACCGACGTCGACCACGCGATCCTCGACTACGGCACCGACCGTGCTCGGCCGATCCAGCGGGTGGCCGCGTCGGTCATGCGCAGCTACGCCGCTGGAAGGCCAGTTCGCCAGCGGCTCCATGGGGCCCAAGGTCGATGCCGTCTGCGCTTTCGTCGAGTCCTCCGGACAGATCGGCGTCATCACGAGCCTGTCCCACATCGTCGACGCGGTTCGCGGCGAGGTCGGGACGATCGTCGTACCTGAGGACCGGGCCTCGACGAGACCACCCGCACCACACGAAGAGAGAGAGTGAAGCCATGCCGGAGCCGATCGAGGTCCGCAAGGTCCCCATCCAGCACGTCTCGGACGCAAGCGGCCTGTCCGACCTGATCGACGCCGGTGTCATCGACGCCGACCGTGTCGTCGCGGTGATCGGCAAGACCGAGGGCAACGGCGGTGTCAACGACTACACCCGCATCATCGCCGACCGGGCCTTCCGTGAGGTGCTGGTCGCGAAGGGCAGCCGCACGGCCGAACAGACCAAGGAGGTGCCGATCGTCTGGTCCGGAGGCACCGACGGCGTCATCAGCCCCCATGCCACGATCTTCGCGACTGTCCCGGTTGAGCACGCAGTGCAGACCGACGAGCCCCGGCTCACGGTGGGCTTCGCCATGAGCGAGCAGCTCTACCCCGAGGACATCGGCCGCACGGCCATGGTCACCAAGGTGGCGGATGCGGTGAAGGAGGCGATGGAGCGTGCCGGCATCTCCGACACCGCAGACGTGCACTACGTGCAGACCAAGACCCCACTGCTCACGATCCACACGATCCGCGACGCCAAGGCCCGAGGTAAGACCGTGTGGACCGAGGAGACGCATCAGTCGATGGACCTGTCCAACGGCTGCACGGCACTCGGCATCGCGGTTGCGCTGGACGAGATCGCCATGCCCACCGACGCCGAGGTCATGCACGACCGATCGCTGTTCTCAGCGGTCGCATCATGCTCGTCTGGTGTCGAGCTCGACCGGGCCCAGGTCGTCGTGGTCGGCAACGCGCGCGGTGTCGGCGGCCGCTATCGCGTCGGCCACTCGGTGATGACCGATGCGCTCGACCAGGACGGGATCTGGGCCGCGATCAGGGACGCCGGCCTCGAGCTTCCCGACCGGCCGCACCCGAGCGACATCGACGGTCGGCTCGTCAACGTGTTCCTCAAGTGCGAGGTGTCGCAGGACGGCAACGTGCACGGTCGTCGTAACGCGATGCTCGATGACTCCGACGTGCACTGGCACCGTCAGATCAAGTCCTGCGTCGGGGGAGTGGCGGCCGCCGTGACCGGCGATCCGGCGGTCTTCGTGTCCGTGTCGGCGGCTCACCAGGGCCCTGACGGTGGCGGTCCGGTGGCGGCCATCGTCGACCTCGGCGAGGATCCCACCGGCTACCGACCCTGACGCCGCGGCCGAGCGATCGGACGCCCGGGCTGCCCTGGCCGTTCGAGGGGCTGAACGTCGGTTTTGCGCCGCTGTGGGGGGTTGAGCCCGTACCCTCCAGGGGTGAACGACGGTGCGGGCCTGTTCCGCTACGAGTACGTCCAGAACGTGGACGAGGTGGTGCGGACCGCCCTGTGGCTTCGGCGCGGGCTGTTCTACCTGGCGGGTGCCGTCGTGCTGTCCGGGCTCGCCTGCGTGGGAGCCGGCGTCGCCGCCCACTCGGGCTGGTTCGTTCTGCTGGGGTTGCTCCTGGTCGTCGAGGGGCCGCTGCTCGTCGCAGTCCAGGTACGCCGGTTTCGCCGCAACTACGCCACCCACCAGGGGCTGCACCGGGTCATCACGTTCTCTCCCGATGGCATCGTCACCCAAGGGCTGGTGGCGGTCTCGTTCGGCTGGGACTACTTCACGGCGTGGTCGCTTCGACGTGACGCGCTGATCTTCGTCCGCAACCTCGACCGACGCAGACGGCTGACCTTCTTGATGGTCCCCACGGAGGCGGTCCCCGAGGACGAGTGGCAACAACTCACGACGACCCTGTTCGAACGGCTCGGACCGCCACGAAGGCCGGACGCAGTGCGGCGGCTCTAGCCTGCTCGAGTGGCGGCCACCCGGAAAACCTGGTGAGGACGCCGCCACGACATCTCTAAGGTGCACCCATGGATACCACCCCGACGACCGAGGGTCCCGAGGACGCGACTGTCGCGTGGCGACCGGTGACGGCCGACGACATACCCGCCTGGAACGAGCTGCTGGCGCGGGCCGAAGCTGTGGACCGGACCGGCGAGCACTACAGCGAGGCCGACCTCGCGGAAGAGCTGGCCGACCCGGCGACGGGATACGAGGACCGGACCAGCGGCTGGGTCGGCACCACGATGGTTGCCTTCGCCGGACTCATGCCACGCGAGGCGGTCACCGACCATTGGCGCGTCCACGGCGAAGGCGTGGTGGATCCCCGTCACCGCGGGCGAGGCCTGGGTCGGCACGGGCTCGCGTGGGCTGTGAGCCGCACCCGGCGGCTCCAGCAGGAACGCCACCCGACTGTCGAGACGCGGCTGCAGGTGACCGCCTTCCTGGCTCGGGCGGATCAGGTTGCGCTGCTTGAAGAGGCCGGCTTCACCGCCGCGAACTGGTCGGCGACGATGCGGGCGCACCTCGATACCGGCGACCAACCGGAGCGTGTCGAGGTGGCCTGGCCCGACGGCCATCACCTCCGCACCTACGACCGGAGCCTCAGTGCGGCGACTCTGGCCGCGCACAACGCCGCGTTCGTCGACCACTGGGGCTCGGTGCCGTGGACACCGGGGATGTGGGAGCAGTGGGTCGACGGGACACGGAACTCGCGGTTCGACGTGTCCTGGGCGCTCGTCCCGGACGACCGGCCAGATCATGTGGTCGGCTATCTGCTGACGAGTGAGTTCGACGCGCACGAGCAGGTGACGGGACGTCGCGAGGCATACCTGGCCAAGATCGGCGTACGTCGGGAGATGCGCGGCCGTGGGATCGCGTCGGGTCTGCTGCGTCACGCCCTGACCTCGTACAAGGACGCCGGTTTCCACGAGTCGTCGCTGGACGTCGACACCAACAACCCGACCGGCGCGTTCGGGCTGTACGAGCGGCACGGATACCGCGTCGAGAGTCGAACCGCGACCTACGAGCTGAGGCTGGCCGGACGGTGAAGGCGCTCGAGCACGTCACGCTTGCTGCGGGCGACTTGGAGCTCCGGCCGCCGCGTCCCGAGGACGCCGAAGCCGCCCTCGCGATGCTGACCGATCCCGATGTGCGGCAGTGGCATCCGGGTCCGGCGACGCTCACGCTGGACAGCGTTCGGGATTGGCTGCGTCGGAGTAGCGACTGGTCCGGCGGGTCTGCGGCGGTGTGGACCGTCCATGAGGAGGACGCACTGGTGGGGCAGGCCTATGTGTGCAACATCGACGCCGACCAGCTCGACGCCTGGGTGGCCTATCGGACCGCACCGTGGGCCCGGGGTCGAGGCGTGGCGACCGCCGCGTTGGTGGCCATGACGGCGTACGTGTTCGACGTGGTCGGGTTGGAACGACTGAGACTGCCGCACTCGGTCGCGAACCCGGCGTCCTGTCGGGTCGCCGAGAAGGCCGGATATGCCCTCGAGGGCACGGAGCGAGGCGGCTTCCGGGACGCAGCCGGGGTGCGGTGGGACAGCCACGTTCATGGCCGGTTGAAGGCCGGCGTGCTCAGTCGCTGCTGAGGTGGACGTCAGCCCGGGCACGGGTGTCGTGGGCTTTGAAGTGGGCGGCCTCGAGATCCGTCCACGCGAGCCAGTGCGGAAGCACCTGCTCACCGTCGCGGGCGACGCCGCGCCGGATCCGCTCGTCCGGGTCGGCCTCGAGCCACACGAGCAGGCTCGTGTATGCCGTGAGCGGTCTTGCCCCGGACCCGCAGCCTTCGAGCACCAGGACCGTCGGGGGCGGGAAGGTGTCCCAGCCGGCGAAGCGTCCGGCTGTCCAGTCGTAGCGTTGCCACCGGGCGGGCTCGCCCGTCGCGAGCGGTGCGAGGACCTGTCGCTCGACCCGCGGTGCCAACGTCTCGTCGAGACCGGTCCAGCCGTCATACAGGTCATCCAGGTGAACGACGACGGGGCTGACCGAGCGGCCCACCAGCTCGGCGCGGACCCCCTCGGCCAGCGTTGTCTTCCCCGATCCAGCCGGCCCGTCAATGGCGAGGACCCGGGTCGATCCGCATCGGGGGGCGCGCTCGAGCAGCGTCGTCACGATGCGGCTGGGCGCGTGCGCCAGGTCGTCAGTGCCTCCGGCGGCCGAAGTGACCAAGGCAGCTCTCCAGTTCCCTAGGCGCGTTTGCCTAGTTGACTATCCATCCGGCTTGTTCACTAGGCAAACGGGAGGCCCCGAGGGCAGTGCGTGAGGCGGTAGGTTTTTGTGGTGGAGAGGTCGCTGCCGGATCCGGGATTCGCGGCTGACGACGGTGCTGCCGACGATGAGCTGGCCGCAGCCCTTCGCGGCTACCGCGTCGACGGCCGCAACTCCCCGGTGCTCGTCGCGCTCTCGCGGGCGCGACTGCTCGTCCCGGTGGTTGCGCTGCTCGGTGAGACCGAGGTCGACGACGCAGGTCTGTCCCGGGACAAGAGCGCTGACATCGCCACCGTTCTCATGCGCGGACGTGATGGTCGGACCGCGCTGCTGGCGTTCACCAGCCTGGCTGCGCTGACGACCTGGAATCCGCAGGCACGACCGGTTCCCGTCACGATTCGCGATGCCGCGGGCTCGGCGCTGCAGGAAGGTGCGGCGGCGTTGGTGGTCGACGTCGCCGGACCCACGATGTTCGTGGTCGAGACGCCGGAGCTGCAGCAGCTCGCGCAAGGCCATCGGCTGGCGGCGGCACCGCACGGCCTTGCCTGGGTCAGCGATGGCTAGTGCCTGCGTCTGATGTGACGAGCGGACATACCGGCTGCTAGTCTTGCTTCCGACCATTCTGTCGTCGGTTGTCCGCAGCCGTCCTCTTGGGAATCGTCAGACTGCGGTCCGACGTTATGACAGATGCACAAGCGGAGGCCACCTCCCACCCGCAACGACCGTGAGGTCGTCGGGTTCCGGTCGCGAGACACCGTTGAGCGGGCTGAGCAGGCACGGCACGCGCTGCGGTGGATCGCCCAGCGTCGCTCCGGCGGCGAGGATGTGGCTTTCGTGCGTAGGCACGGAGGCCTTTTTTGTTGGCCGGCTCCAGCGGGAGCGGGGCGGCGAAGGGGTCGACGGGTCAGGACCAGTGAACCGACAACAGGAGGACTCATCAGCACGGAGTTGCGCGTCAACGACCGTATCCGCGTTCCCGAAGTACGTCTGGTCGGGCCGAACGGCGAGCAGGTCGGCATTGTTCGTATCGACGATGCCTTGCGCCTCGCGCAGGAGGCCGACCTCGACCTCGTCGAGGTCGCACCGACAGCACGCCCGCCGGTGTGCAAGCTCATGGACTACGGGAAGTTCAAGTACGAGAACGCCCAGAAGGCACGCGAGACACGGCGCAACCAGACCAACACGGTCATCAAGGAAATGAAGCTTCGTCCCAAGATCGACGCCCACGACTACGAGACCAAGAAAGGTCACGTCGTGCGCTTCCTCAAACAGGGCGACAAGGTCAAGATCACGATCATGTTCCGTGGCCGCGAACAGCACCGACCCGAGCTCGGGTACCGGTTGCTGCAGCGCCTGGCGGGCGACGTCGAGGAGCTCGGCTTCGTCGAGTCCTCGCCCAAGCAGGACGGCCGCAACATGATCATGGTGCTCGGCCCGCACCGGAAGAAGTCCGAGGCCAAGGCGGAAGCCAAGGCTGAGCGAGACGAACGAGCTGCCGCCCGGGCAGCCGATCGGGCGCTCGAACACGCCGAGCGGGAAGAGCAGCGTTCCGCCGCAGCGAAGGAGCCGCCGAAGAAGGCCCCGCGTCGCTCGGAGAGCCTCGACCCGGACATGTGACTCGACCACCACACCGGGACCGCACCGGCGGCCCCGCGCAACACAGCGACAATCCCCTGTCAGCAAGCGAAAGAGACGGAGACCGGCCACCATGCCGAAGATGAAGCCGCACTCGGGAGCGAGCAAGCGATACAAGGTGACCGGATCGGGAAAGATCCGACGCCTGCAGGCCAATCGGAAGTCCGGCGCTGCGTTCGCATCCGCGCCGATCAGCGGAAGCCGCAAGAAGCACCGACGCAACGCCGGCGCCGTGGACGTCGACAAAGCCGACGTCAAGCGTGTCAAGAAGCTGCTAGGCAAGTAGCTGCCGGCCAACGGATGCTCGGACGTCCCGTCCGCGATCACCTGAGTTTCAAGGAGTAAGAAGTGGCACGCGTCAAGAGGGCGGTCAACGCCCAGAAGAAGCGCCGGGAGACCCTCGAGAAGGCCGCCGGCTACCGGGGGCAACGCTCCCGGCTGTACCGCAAGGCCAAGGAGCAGGTCACCCACTCGCTGGTCTACAGCTATCGCGACCGTCGCGCCAAGAAGGGCGAGTTCCGGCGGCTGTGGATCCAGCGGATCAACGCCGGCGCCCGCGCCAACGGCATGACCTACAACCGGTTCATCCAGGGCCTGCGCGAGGCCGGTGTCGAGGTCGACCGCAAGATCCTCGCCGACCTCGCGGTCAACGACAACGCCGCGTTCGTGGCGCTCGTCGAGGTCGCCCGGGCGCACGTTCCCGCCCAGGCCGAGAAGGCACCCGCCTGACAGTCCTGACCTCGCGGTCGGCTCGTGTCAAGGCCGCCCGCGCACTGAAGCGCCGAGCCGGGCGGACCACGGCTCGGCGCTTCCTCGCGGAAGGGCCGCAGGCCGTTCGCGAGGCGCTCGCGTACGACGGCGCGGGTGGTCCGTGCGTGCTCGAGCTGTTCGCCACCGCGCAGGCCACCGAGCGTCATACCGACCTCCGTGCGGCGGCGACCGTGTCGGGTGTCGACTGGCAGCAGGCCGACGACGATGCGCTGGCCTCGCTGTCGGACACGGTGAGCCCGCAGGGCGTCGTCGCCGTGTGCCGGCTCCTCGATGTGACCCTCGAGGCCTCGCTGGCCTCGCAGCCCGATCTTGTCGTGGTGTGCGCGCACATCCGCGACCCCGGCAATGCCGGAACAGTGATCCGCTGTGCCGATGCCGCTGGTGCCGGACTGGTCGTCTTTGCGGGGGAGTCCGTGGACCCCTACAACGGCAAGGCCGTCCGCGCCAGTGCCGGGTCCGTGTTCCATCTACCGGTCGTCTCCGGAGCTGGCGTCGCTGACGCGGTCGCCGCGATCAGGTCCGCCGGGCTGCAGGTGCTGGCCGCCGACGGTGCAGGCCGGGTCGACGTGGATGACCTTCTCGACACCGGGCAGTTGTCCCGACCTACGGCCTGGCTGTTCGGCAACGAGGCGTGGGGCATCGAGCCCGACACCGCCGCCCTGGCCGACCAGGTGGTCCGGCTGCCGATCTACGGCCGCGCCGAGAGCCTCAACCTGGCGACGGCGGCCGCGATCTGCCTCTACACCTCCGCGCGGGCCCAACGCCGCGGCTGACTGAACCCAGAGCTCAAGGGAACGACCGGCCACGCAGGCGGGCGGTTGCCACGGTCCGTCCGATCGGCTTCCGCTCCGTTGCTAGCATGCTTGCATGACCGACAAGCAACAGTTCAACGTGTATCTGCCACCGGCGCTCATCCGAGCGGCCAAGCATGCAGCAGTTGACCGCAATTCATCACTGTCGCAGCTGGTCGAGGATGCGTTGCGCGCCCATCTGTCCCAACTGCGCAAGGGAGCCGTTCGATGAAGGTCATGCCGATTCGCTTCGTTGCCGACGTCGAGGAGTCCGAGCGCTTCTACGCCGCTCTCGGGCTCAGCGCAGACCGTCGTGGCCGCACTGCCGGGTGGTCGGAGATGGCCGCCGGCGGCGGTCTGGTCGGACTGCATTCAGCCCAAGGCGGCGACCCACCCCGGGCTGCCGGCACGGTTGAGCTGGCCCTGGTGACCGACGAGCCCTTGGAAGAAGTGGCGCGTCGACTCGACGTCGCAGGTTACGACCATGAACCGATCGCCGACGAGGCGTTCGGACGCTTCATGCAGGTCGTCGATCCGGACGGCCTGGTCCTTCAGGTGCAGGAACACGACCCCTCGCTGTACACCTGACCTCCCGAGCAGTCATCCCGACGCGGTCAGATTCAGGGTGCCTGGACGAGCCGTCGAGCCGCGTCGCGGCTGCGGCCCCTGCACGTCGCGGGCTAGTCTGTGAGCGGCCTGGTCTCGGACCTGAAGGGGAGGCGCGCGTGGTTGACGTCGGTCCCGACGCTGCGCTGTTCGATGCGCTTCCGGACGGCATCGTGCTGGCGGACGCAGACGGCTACGTGACGCTGGTCAACGGCGCGGCCAAGCGGCTGCTGGAGGTTGATGGTCAGGCCGTCGGTCGGCACCTGACGCACGTAATGGCGCTGCAGGACCTGGGCGGGGCGGACTGGTTCAGCTCAGTGCGACCGTATGACGGCCTGTCCCTGCGTAGCCGCCTCCTCGAGTCGTCCTGGCAGACGTCGGCCGGAGTCGAGCTGCTGGTCACCGGACGGTTGAGCCGCGACCGGCCGGGAGGCAAGGTCGTCTCCACGGCGTGGGGGATCCGCGATGCACGCTCACGCGAGCGCGTCGACCGCGAGCGGTCCGACCTGGTGGCCACGGTTGCCCATGAGCTGCGCTCGCCGCTGACCGGTGTCAAAGGGTTCACGGCGACGCTCCTGTCGAAGTGGGACCGGTTCACCGAGTCGCAGAAACAGCTGATGCTGCGCACCGTCGACGCCGACGCCGACCGGCTGACCCGGCTCATCGGTGAGCTCCTGGACGTCGCCCGCATCGACACCGGCCGCCTCACCGTGCGCAAGGAGCCGGTCGACCTCGTCGAGGCCGTGTCGACCCAGCTCGAGCCGATCAGCATGTCGAGCGGACGGACGATCTCGTTCGTCAACTTCGGGCGGCCCCGGCTCTGGGCGGACAAGGACAAGCTCGCGCAGATCGTCGCCAACCTGGTCGAGAACGCCGTCAAGCACGGTGATGGCGATGTGACGGTCACCGTCATGGAGACCGACGACGGCGGCGCCGAGCTGCTGGTCGATGACGCCGGCGACGGCATCAGCCCCGAGATCCGGCCACGCATCTTCACCAAGTTCTGGAAGCACGGGTCGACCGGGGGATCCGGCCTCGGTCTGTACATCGTCGGTGGCCTCATCGACGCCCACGAGGGCGAGGTGCACGTCGAAGGGTCACCCGACGGCGGCGCACGCATGCGGGTGGTGCTTCCTCACGGACGTCCGGACGCGGTCAGCTAGAGGTGGCGCCCCGTCGGGGTCCACCCGCGGACGCCAACCAGCGGACCCCAGGCGAAACCGATTCGCAGTCGCCGGTGCGGACTTCCTAGACTCTGCAGCGTCACCCGGACCGTCCGAGCCGTCGTCCGGCCGTCGAGAGCGAGCGAGCAGACCCATGTCAGGTCCGAACAAGGAGTACGACCCGGTGGAGGTCACGCCGTTGCACGCCGACCAGGTCGCGACCATGCGCGACGAGGCGATCGCTGCCATCGACGCTGCCGCGGACCTCGCGGAGCTCAAGGCGGCCCGGCTTGCACACGCCGGTGACCGCTCACCCCTGGCGCTCGCCAACCGTGAGATCGGCGCCCTGCCCCCGCAGGCGCGCAAGGATGCCGGTCAGCGCATCGGCCAGGCGCGCGGAGCGGTCAACGCAGCGCTGGCTCGCCGTACGGTGATCCTGGAGGCCGAGCACGAGGAACGGATGCTGGTCGACGAGACCGTCGACGTCACGTTGCCGTACGACCGTGATCCGCGCGGTGCGCGTCACCCGTTGACGACGTTGCAGGAGCGCATCGGGGACGTGTTCATCGCGATGGGGTGGGAGATCGCCGAGGGTCCCGAGGTCGAGGCCGACTGGCTCAACTTCGACGCCCTCAACCTCGGCCCGGACCACCCGGCGCGGTCGATGCAGGACACGTTGTTCCTCGAGCCCGAGGAGGCGGGGGTCGTGCTCCGCACCCACACCTCACCGGTCCAGGCCCGGAGCATGCTGAGCCGTGAGCTCCCGATCTACGTCATCTGCCCGGGCCGGACCTACCGCACGGACGAGCTCGACGCGACTCATACCCCGGTCTTCCACCAGGTCGAGGGGCTGGCCGTCGACAAGGGGCTGACCATGGCCCACCTCAAGGGCACGCTCGACCACTTCGCCTCCGCGATGTTCGGCGAGGGCATCACGACGCGGTTCCGGCCGTCGTACTTCCCCTTCACCGAGCCGTCCGCTGAGGTCGACCTGGTCTGCTTCGTGTGCCGAGGCGTGGAGCCCGCCGTCTCGACCTGCCGTACGTGCCGTGGTGAGGGCTGGATCGAGTGGGGTGGCTGCGGCGTGGTCAACCCTCGCGTCCTGGTCGCGGGGGGCATCGACCCCGAGGTGTACTCCGGGTTCGCCTTCGGGATGGGCATCGAACGTACGCTCATGTTCCGCAACGGGGTCGAGGACATGCGCGACATGGTCGAGGGCGACGTCCGGTTCACACTGCCCTTCGGAATGGAGCTCTGAGATGCGCGTCCCCGTGTCATGGCTGCGCGACTACGTCGACCTGCCGGCCGAGCTCGACGTCAAAGAGCTCGCCGATCGCCTCACGTTCCTCGGTCTCAAGCTCGAGGCGCTGGAGGCTGCCGGAGGCGACGTCACCGGTCCTCTCCTCGTTGGCCAAGTCCGCTCCTTCGAGGAGGAGGAGCACTCCAACGGCAAGACGATCCGCTGGTGCCAGGTGGACGTCGGCGAGGATGAGCCGCGCGGCATCGTCTGTGGCGCTCGTAACTTCGCCGCCGGTGACCTCGTGGTGGTCGCGCTCCCTGGTGCCGTGCTGACCGGTGGGTTCGAGATCGCGGCGCGCCGGACCTACGGGCACGTGTCCGACGGGATGATCTGCTCAGCGCGTGAGCTGGGGCTCGGCGATGACCACTCGGGCATCATCGTGCTCGCGGCGGACACCGGCGACATCGGCGCGGACGCTGCCCAGGTGCTGTGCCTGCGCGACGACGTCATCGAGTTCGAGATCAATCCCGACCGCGCCTACGCGCTCTCCGTGCGCGGGGTGGCCCGGGAGGCGGCGACGGCATACGGGCTCGACTTCCGCGATCCCGCTACGACGCTTCCCGCCGCAGCCCCGGGGGAGGGTTACCCGATCGAGGTCGACGACCCGGCCGGTTGCGACGTCTTCGTTGCCCTGACCGTCGACGGCTTCGACGCGACCCGGCCGTCGCCGCGCTGGCTGGCGCGACGGGTCCAGCTGGCCGGGATGCGCCCGATCTCGCTGGCGGTCGACGTGACGAACTACGTGATGCTCGAGCTGGGTCAGCCGATCCACGGCTACGACCAGGCCACGCTGCAAGGCGCGATCGGCGTACGTCGGGCAGCGGCCGGCGAGAAGCTCACCACGCTCGACGGCACCGTGCGCACCCTCGACCCCGAGGACCTGCTCATCACAGACGACCGTGGACCCATCGGGCTCGCCGGTGTGATGGGCGGCGCCGAGACCGAGATGAGCCCGTCCACGTCGTCGGTGGTGATCGAGGCGGCGCATTTCGATCCGGTGACGATCGCCCGCGCGGCCCGGCGGCACAAGCTGCCCAGTGAGGCGTCCAAGCGGTTCGAGCGTGGCATCGACCCGACCATCGCACCGGTCGCCGCCCGTCGCGTCGCAGACCTGCTCGTCGAGCACGGCGGTGGCCGTGTCGCGACCACCGCGACGATCGTCGGACAACCTTCGGCGCGTGCGCCGATCACCATCGATGCGCAGCTCTCGACGCGTGTCGTCGGGTTCTTCATCGACGACGACACCGCGGCACGGGCCCTGCGCAGCGTCGGTTGCCGGGTGGAGCTGGCTGGTGGGCAGATCACGGCCACCCCACCCGCCTGGCGGCCCGACCTCAGCGACGCCCATGACCTCGTCGAGGAGGTCCTGCGCATCGTCGGTTACCAGCAGGTGCCCAGCCTGCTGCCGGCGGCTCCCGCCGGCCGTGGGCTCACCAAGCAGCAACGGCTGCGTCGACGGGTCGGGATCGCCCTGGCCGCCGCCGGCTATGTCGAGGCGCTGGCCTACCCGTTCATCGGCAGCCGGGACTTCGACGAGCTCGGGCTGGCAGCAGACGACGAACGCCGTAGCGCCCTGCGCGTCGCCAACCCGCTGTCGGAGCAGGAGCCGCTCCTACGCACCACGCTCGTGCCCGGCCTGCTTCGAACGCTCGCCCGCAACGCGAGTCGTGGCCAGGATGCCGTCGGCCTCTTCGAGCTCGGCAGCGTGTTCCTGCCCGGCGTTGCCGGACGACCGGCGGCGCCCCGTCTGGGGGTCGACCGGGCTCCCACGGTGGACGAGCTCAAGGAGCTCGAGGCGGCGCTGCCCGACCAGCCGCTCCACGTCGGTGTCGTGCTGTCGGGCCCGCGCAGCCAACCGGGTTGGTGGGGAGCCGGCCGGACCGCCGGCTGGGCGGATGCCGTCGAGGCGGCTCGCGAGGTGGCACGGTCGGTCGGCCTCACCCTCCAGGTGCAAGCTGCCCAGCACGCACCCTGGCATCCGGGCCGGTGCGCCCGGCTGCTCGTCGACGACACCCCGGTCGGCTACGCCGGTGAGCTGCACCCCAAGGTCTGTTCGGCGTACGACGTGCCGGCGCGGACCGCAGCGTTCGAGCTCGATCTCGACGCGCTCATGCAACAGGCGCCGGACCTGACGCTGGCGCAGTCGTTCTCGACGTACCCGGTGGCCAAGGAGGACGTGGCGCTCGTCGTGGACACCCACGTCCGTGCCGCCGACGTCGAGGCGGCGTTACGAGCAGGCGCGGGAGAGCTGTTGGAGGCGGTCCGGCTCTTCGACGTCTACACGGGTGACCAGATCGAGTCAGGCAAGAAGTCGCTGGCCTTCTCGCTACGTTTCCGCGCTCCCGACCGGACCCTGACCGAGGCCGAGGTCGGGCCTGCCCGCGACAGTGCCGTGGCGATGGCCGCTGAGTTGACCGGGGCCGTCCAGCGTGCCTGAGCAGCAAGGTCGCCCGGTCGCGCTGGTGACGGGTGGCACGCGCGGTATCGGCGCCCGGCTCGCCACCGTCCTCGCCGAGGCCGGCCACGCGGTCGCCGTCTGCGGGCGGGACCACGAGCGGGCCGAGCAGACAGCCGCGCGTCTCGGCGACGGTGCGATCGGCGTGGCGGCCGACGTGAGTGATCCCGAGCAGGTCGAGTCGGCCGTGGCGAGGATCACCGACCGGCTCGGACCCATCGACGTCCTCGTCAACGCCGCCGGTGTCCGGGACCAGCTCGCGCTGCCGTGGGAGTCCGACCCCGCTGACTGGTGGCGGACCCTGGAAGTCAACGTGCGCGGCGTGATGCTGATGACGGCTGCCGTGCTACCGGGCATGATCACCCGCCGACGCGGCCACATCATCGATCTGGGGTCCGGGATCGGGTTCCGGGCCGAGCCGCGCTACTCGGCGTACTCGGTCTCCAAGGCCGCCGCGTACCGCTGGCTCGACAACGTCGCGGCTGCCCTCGGCGCCGACTCCCCGGTGCGTGTGGTCAACGTCAGCCCCGGTCTCATCCGCACCGACATGACCGAAGAGATGTGGGATGAGTCCGACGACGTCGAGTTCGGTTCGACCGAGCCGGTCGAGACCTTCGTACGCCGGTTCGCCGTCGGGGAGCTCGACCACCTGCACGGGCGGTTCGTGCACGCGGTCAAGGACGACTACTGACCCACGCCGGCTGAGTGCGAGCGGCTCCCTCAGTAGCCGCCGCGACCGCCACTCGAGCTGGTGTAGCTCGACGGCGACGTCGAGTCACCCTTGATCCAGTGCCCGTCGGTGCCGAGCACCCACCACAGGCCGCCCGACAGGTTCTTGCCCTGGCCTGTCGTGTCACCGGGGGCCTGGTCACCGACGTAGGTGTACACCGGGTAACCATCAACGGTGAGCTGCTTGGTGCCGTCGCCGCGGTCCAGCACGCCGAGCGTGGCCGTCACTCCCGTCGGCGCCTTCGGCGGAGTGACCTCCGCCGGGTCCAACGGCCAGTAGACCAAGCACTGGCCCGAGCAGTTGGAGGTGCCGGGCGCGTCGGCGGCGAACGCGTAGAGGGTCTTGCCCGCGGAGTCGGTCAGGATCGTGCCCAGCGGCGACGAGGTGGTGCCCAGGCCGCCGCCCGCGCTGCCCCCCGAACCGGACGAGGCCTTGGTCGACCCGCCGCTGTTCGCTGCGCTGCCGTAGCCGTTCCCGCCGCCGCACGCCGCCAGCGCGAGCAGGGCCGCCAGCCCAACGAGGCGGTACCGGGTGGAAGTGGCGTGTGTGCTCATCGTGATCTCCTGTCTCGTTGTCCATCTGTGAACACGTGTCGGAGACAGGGCTGGTTCAACGCTGACGGCCGAAGCTTGCGTCGAGCAGCCACGGGGATGACGGCCGGCGGCCGGGCGGTCAGCCCGCCGGGCGGAGGTCTGCGCCGGTGGCCCGAAGCAGGGTTTGACCTTGGCGCGTGACGACCTGCAGGCCGGCGATGTCGCTCGGCGCCAGACCGGTGCTCCCCGTGACGACGGCTGTGCCGTCGTACCGCGCGACCCAGGTGGCGGCGACCTCAGGTTGGCCGTTGGCCGTGAACGCGAGCAGCCGGCAACGTTCCCCTGGCTGCACACCGGAGAGGCTGACCCGTACCTGGCTGCCGGTGTCGGCGCCGGTGATGACGAAACTGCCGCGCACGTGCGTGCCGGGGTCGGAGACCGCGGCCACGACCCGGTTGGACTTGCCGCTGGAGTCCGGCGTGCCGTTCCACGGGCCGAGCAGCACGACGGCGGTCGCAGCCGCGACGGCGAGCACTGCGGCGACGCCGAGCCGCGCCTGACGCCGACGCCCGCGCGCGCGGTCCGATGCCGCCGCAGCCTCGGCAAGCTGATCCAACGTGCGTCGCAGCAGTCCGGCAGGGAGCGGAGGCAGGTCATCGGCCACGTCGGAGGCATCGACGCTGCCCAACAGGTCGGGCAGCGGGCTCAGCTCGGCCTGGATGGCCGCGCAGTCGTGGCACCACGCCACATGGACCTCGACGGCGCGACGTTCGGCAGGGTCGGCGAGTCCGAGCACGGCAGCCCCCAGCAGTGGTCGGATGTCCGTGCAGGCGCTGTGGTGGTCCGTCGTCATGAGGTGACACCTCGCTCACTCAAGGCCAGCCGCAAGGCTCGCAAGGCGTAGTACGCGCGTGACTTGACCGTTCCAGGGGGTATGCCGAGCCGGCTCGCTGCCTCGGCGACACTGCTCCCGCGGTAGTAGGTCTCCACGATCACGGCGCGATGCTCCGCACTCAGCGACGCGAGTGCCTCGAGGATCGTCCAGGAGCGGAGGGCGGCTTCGATGTCGTCATGGGCGTCGGGTGCCCGCTCGACCGCCTCGCCTCCCACCTCGTCGGGTCGGGCACGGCGCGCCCGGGCCTCATCGATGACCACATGGCGCAGGACGGTCATCAGCCATGCCCGCGCTGGACCCGCGCCCTCCGTGAATGCCTCGCTGTGCCGCCAGGCGCGCACCAGTGTCTCCTGCACGGCGTCCTCGGCCCGCTGCGTGTCGCCGAGCGTCAGACGGCGCGCGTACGCCAGCAGCACGCGCCCGTGCTCATGGAAGAGCACGCCCACCAACGCGTCGGCGTCCCGCAGCGGCGTCGACCCCGAACCGGACGCCACCACGTTCATACCTGCACAACGCACCCGACCCCTCAGTGGTTCACTCGAGCTCGCTTGCATATATCTTCCTTCTCCAGAATAATAATGCGAATGACTGTCAGAGTTGCCGTGGCTGGAGCCAGTGGGTATGCCGGCGGAGAGCTCCTTCGGCTGCTGCTGGCCCACCCGCACGTCGAGGTGGCCACCGTGACGGCAGGCGAGTCGGCCGGGACGACGATCGGGGTCCACCATCCGCACCTCGTGCCGATCGCCGACCGAGTGATCGAAGGGACGGACGTCGCATCCCTTGCCGGGCATGACGTGGTCTTTCTGGCACTGCCACATGGCACGTCGGCCGCGCTGGTCGAGCGGCTGGACCCTGACACCCTCGTCATCGACTGCGGTGCCGACTTCCGCCTGACCGACGAGGACGCCTGGTCCACCTTCTACGGAGGTCCACATGCCGGGGCGTGGCCGTACGGGCTGCCGGAGCTGGCAGACCAGCGGTCCGTGCTCCGGGCCGCGAGACGGATCGCCGTGCCGGGCTGCTATCCGACGGTGTCGACCCTGACGATCGCGCCGGCGGTGCAGGCCGAGCTGGTGGACACAGCGGAGCTGGTCGTGGTTGCCGTCTCGGGCACCTCAGGAGCCGGTAAGTCGGCGAAACCGCATCTGCTCGGCGCGGAGGTCATGGGTTCCGCGTCGGCCTACGGCGTCGGGGGAGTGCACCGCCACACTCCTGAGATCGAGCAGAACCTGCGCCTGCTGACCAACGACGCGGTCACCGTGTCGTTCACCCCCGTCCTCGCACCGATGGCACGCGGCATCCTGGCCACGGTGTCGGCCCGGGCCCGCGCCGGTGTGACGCTGCCGGACGTCGAGGCGGCGTACACCCAGGCGTACGAGAAGGAGCCGTTCGTGCATCTGCTGCCGGCCGGACAGTGGCCGCAGACTCAGTCGACCATCGGCTCGAACGCGGTCCACGTGCAGGCGACGCTCGACGTGCGGGCCGGACGCGTGGTCGCGGTCGGCGCGCTGGACAACCTGACCAAGGGGACCGCCGGCGCCGCGGTGCAGAGCATGAACCTGGCGATGGGGTATGCCGAGGAGACCGGACTCACGACGATCGGGGTCGCGCCATGACCGTCACGCATCCGCAGGGATTCCGGGCGGCCGGAGTGGCGGCGGGCCTCAAGGCGAGCGGTGCCGAAGACCTGGCACTGCTCGTGAACGACGGGCCGCGTGACGTGGTCGCAGCGGTGTGGACGAGCAACCGGTGCAAGGCGAACCCGGTGCTCTGGAGCGAGCAGGTGGCTGCCACCGGACGCGCCCGGGCCCTCGTAGCCAACTCCGGCGGGGCCAACTGCTACACGGGAGCCGCGGGGTTCCAGAACACCCATGCCACCGCCGAACATGCCGCCGCTGTGCTCGGCCTCGCGCCGTTGGAGGTCATCGTGTGCTCGACGGGGCTCATCGGCGTGCTGAACGACCGGGCCAGCCTGCTGGGTGGGGTCGACAGGGCCGCGTCGCTGCTTACCGAGGCCGGCGGTCCGGCCGTCGCCGCGGCCATCATGACCACCGACTCGGTGCCCAAGCAGGGGGTCGCCAACGGGGACGGTTGGTCGGTCGGCGGTGTCGCCAAGGGTGCCGGCATGCTGGCACCCGGCCTGGCCACCATGCTGGTCTTCCTCACGACAGACGCCGACGTGGACCAGGCCACGGCAGACAAGGCGTTGCGTGCCGCCACCGCTGTGACGTTCGACCGGCTGGACAGCGACGGCTGCATGTCGACCAACGACGCGGTGGTGCTCATGGTGTCCGGCGCGAGCGGCGTTCGGCCGGCGTACGACGAGTTCGCGGACAGCGTTCGACTGCTGTGCGACGGCCTGGCCCAACAGCTGTTGAGAGACGCCGAGGGGTCCGAGCACGACATCGCCATCTCGGTGGTCGGTGCGTCGACGGAGGAGGACGCTGTCTCGGTCGCGCGCTCGGTCGCGCGCAGCAACCTGTTCAAGTGCGCGATCTTCGGACGGGACCCGAACTGGGGGCGGATCCTGGCCGCGGTCGGCACCACCGACGCGACGTTCGACCCGACCGACCTCGACGTGGCGCTCAACGATGTGTGGGTCTGCCGGAACAGCGGTCTGGGTGCGGAGCGCGAGCTCGTGGACCTGTCCGCGCGCGATGTCACGGTCACGATCGACCTGAAGTCCGGCGAGCAGACGGCGACCGTGTGGACCAACGACCTCACGCACGCGTACGTGCACGAGAACTCGGCGTACGCGTCATGACCCTCGACTGGAAGCAGGTCACGGCGAAGGCTGCCACGCTCGCGGAGGCGCTGCCGTGGCTCGAGAAGTACCACGGCAAGATCGTCGTGGTGAAGTACGGCGGCAACGCGATGACCGACGAGACCCTGAAACGCGCGTTCGCCGAAGACATCGTCTGGCTGCGTTACGCCGGTTTCAAGCCTGTCGTCGTCCACGGGGGCGGCCCCCAGATCAGCTCGATGCTGGACCGGCTCGGGATCAGGTCGGAGTTCCGCGGCGGTCTGCGCGTGACGACGCCCGAGGCGATGGATG
Source organism: uncultured Actinomycetota bacterium (assembly GCA_963815445.1). Classification (GTDB taxonomy): domain Bacteria; phylum Actinomycetota; class Actinomycetes; order Propionibacteriales; family Nocardioidaceae; genus JANLYC01. Next base: position 891,235 of record CAWFGV010000011.1, on the reverse strand, counting down.
TCGTCCGGATGGTGCTCGTCGGCCAGGTCGGTCGTGAGCTCGTCGGCCTGATCAACGCGCACGGACCTCTGGCGGTCGGGCTCTCCGGGGAGGACGCCGGGCTGTTCCGGGCTACCCGTACCGGCACTGTTGTCGACGGCGAGGACGTGGACCTCGGCCTGGTCGGCGAGGTGGCCGAGGTACGGCCGGAGGCTGTCCTCGACCTGATCTCGGCGGGGCGGATCCCGGTCGTTTCCACGGTCGCCCCCGACGAGCTCGGCCAGGTCCACAACGTGAACGCAGACACCGCCGCCGCGGCGCTCGCGGTCGCGCTCGAGGCGGAGAAGCTCCTCGTGCTGACCGACGTCGAAGGCCTGTACCGCGACTGGCCGGCGAGTGACGACATCATCGGCCAGATCGGCGTCGACGCGCTGCGTGACCTCATGCCGAGCCTGGCCAGCGGGATGATCCCCAAGATGACCGCCTGCTTGCAGGCAGTGAGCGATGGTGTACCACGGGCCACCGTTGTCGACGGTCGGGAGCCCCACGCGGTGCTGCTCGAGATCTTTACCGACGAGGGGGTGGGCACGCAGGTGCTGCCGGTGGCCGAGACCAAGATCCGGACCGCGCTGCATGCGCGCGCTGAGGTGACCTCATGACGTCGTCCACCAGCACACCGTGGCTTTCGAACACAGCCGGGCTGCGTGGCCACGACCTCACGAGCCGCTACAGCGGCGCGCTGATGAACACGTTCGGCCCGCCGCGACGGGTGCTGAGCCGCGGCGAGGGGTGCTATGTCTGGGACGTCGACGGCAACCGCTACCTCGACCTGCTCGGTGGTATCGCCGTCAACGTCCTCGGGCACTGCCATCCGGCGGTGCTGCAGACGCTGGCGGAGCAGGCGGGCACGCTCGGGCACGTCTCGAACTTCTTCGCGACCGCACCGCAGATCCACCTGGCCGAGCGCCTGCTCGACCTGCTCGGCTCGACCGGCAAGGTCTTCTTCACCAACTCAGGTACGGAGGCCAACGAGGCCGCGCTGAAACTCACCCGGCGTACCGGCCGGACGAAGATCGTGGCCGCTGACGGCGCCTTCCACGGTCGCACGATGGGAGCACTGTCGCTGACGGCCAAGGCGGCCTACCGGGAGCCGTTCGCTCCCTTGCCGGGCGACGTGGTCTGGGTTCCGTACGGCGACGTCACGGCGCTCGAGGCGGTGGTCGACGACTCCACCGCCGCCATCCTGCTCGAGCCGATCCAGGGCGAGGCCGGGGTCGTCGTCCCACCGGACGGCTATCTCGGTGCTGCCCGTCGGATCGCCGACGCTCACGGGTCGCTGCTGTGGCTGGACGAGATCCAGACGGGGATCGGCCGCACGGGGGCGTGGTTCGCGTTCACCGACGCCTCGACCGGCCTCGGGCAGGCACGTCCCGACGTGATCACCCTGGCCAAGGGCCTCGGCGCCGGCTTCCCGATCGGCGCGTGCATCGGGCTCGGGGCTGCCGGAGACCTGCTCGCGCCTGGCCACCACGGCACGACGTTCGGCGGCAACCCGCTCGCGGCCGCTGTGGCCTCGACCGTCCTGGACGTGATCGAGCGCGATGGGCTGCTGAGCCACACCGTCGAGACCGGCCGGCAGATCCGGCAGACGCTCGCGGAGATCCCCGGCGTCGTGGCAGTGCGGGGACGTGGGCTGCACATCGGCGTCAGCGTCGCCCCCGGATCGTCCAACGGCGCCGCACTCGCTGCGCTCGACGCCGGGGTCATCGTCAACGACTGCACCCCCGACACGCTGCGGCTGACGCCTCCGTTGGTCATCGAGGCCACGCAGATGGAGCAGGCTGTTCCTGTCCTGGAAGCAGCGGTCGGCCGGTCGGTCGCTCCACCAGGCCACCGCCCGACCGAAGATGTGGAGCCCTCATGATCCGACACTTCCTGCGCGACGACGACCTCACCGCCGCGGAGCAGACCGAGATCCTCGACCTCGCCGACGCGTTCCGGGCCGAACGGTTCTACCGGCAACCGCTGGTCGGCCCACACGCCGTTGCGGTGCTCTTCGACAAGCCGTCGACCCGGACGCGGGTGTCCTTCTCCGTGGGCATCGCCGAGCTCGGTGGCTACCCGCTCGTGATCGACGCACAGTCGTCCCAGATGGGGCGGGGGGAGCCGATCGAGGACACGACACGGGTCCTCGACCGCCAGGTCCGGGCCATCGTGTGGCGCACGTTCGGACAGGACCGGGTCGAGGCGATGGCGGCGGTGTCGCGGGTACCCGTCGTCAACGCGTTGACCGATCAGTTCCACCCGTGCCAGATCCTCGCGGACCTGCAGGCCGTCCGGATGCACAAGGGCAAGACGGCCGGGCTGACCCTGACCTACCTCGGTGACGGTGCCAACAACATGGCGCACTCCTACCTGCTCGGCGGCGCCTTGGCCGGCATGCATGTCCGCATCGGCTCGCCGGCCGACTATCAACCCGACCCTGAGGTCATGAGCGCCGCTGTCCGGCACGCTGCGGAGACCGGCGGCTCGGTGCTGCACGAGGCCTCGCCGCAAGCCGCCGTCGAGGGCGCCGACGTCGTCGTGACCGACACCTGGGTCTCGATGGGTCAGGAGAGCGAGGCGGGCGACCGTTCGTCGCCCTTCGTCCCGTACCAGGTGGACAGCGCGGCCATGGCGCTCGCGGATCGCGACGCGGTCGTGCTGCACTGCCTGCCGGCGTACCGCGGCAAGGAGATCAGCGCGGACGTCATCGACGGGCCGCAGAGCATCGTGTGGGACGAGGCCGAGTGCCGCCTGCACGCACAGAAGGCGCTGCTCAGCTGGTTGCTGGCCAAGGCGGACGAGCGATGAGCTCCGTCACCGTCGCCACGACGAAGGCTGCCCGCCACGCGAAGATCGTGGAGCTGCTCGGTCGTTACCAGGTCCGCTCGCAGGCCGAGCTGGCGGACCTGCTCGCGACGTCGGGTCAACGGGTCACCCAGGGCACGGTCTCACGTGACCTCGTCGAGCTCGACGCCGTCCGGGTCCGGGACGGGAGGGGGGTGCTGGTGTATGCCGTGCCCGGTGAGGGTGGCGACCGGACACCGCGCCCGCCGACCGAATCCGCGGTGGCCGAGGGCCGGCTGGCTCGACTGTGCAACGAGCTCCTCGTGAGCGCCGAGGCGTCGATGAACTTCGTCGTGCTGCGGACGCCTCCCGGCGCCGCGCAGTTCCTGGCGTCGGCGCTGGACAAGTCCGAGCTCGCCGACGTGCTCGGCACCATCGCCGGCGATGACACGGTCCTCGTCATCAGCCGGGACGCCGACGGGGGAGAGTCCCTCGCCTCCCGTCTCATCGCCCTCGCCGAGGTCGGCGCCGACAGCAGCGCCGACAGAACCTGAACCTCGTCCACCGCACCACCACAGCCTGCAAGGCAAGGAGAGCGTCGTGACCACCTCAGCACTTCCCGCACCGTCCGGCCAGGACCGGATCGTGCTCGCGTACTCCGGGGGACTCGATACCTCGGTCGCCATCGGCTGGCTGGCCGAGCAGACCGGCGCCGACGTCGTCGCCGTCGCCGTCGACGTCGGCCAAGGCGGCGAGGACATGGAGACGATCCGCAAGCGCGCGCTCGCCTGCGGTGCCGTCGAGGCCGTGGTCGTCGACGCGAAGGACGAGTTCGCCGAGCACTTCTGCCTGCCGGCCATGCAGGCGAACGCGCTCTACATGGATCGCTACCCGCTGGTCTCAGCCCTGTCCCGGCCCTTGATCGCCCAGCACCTGGTCAAGGCAGCCGGCGAGTTCGGCGCCACGATCGTCAGCCATGGCTGTACCGGCAAGGGCAACGACCAGGTGCGGTTCGAGGTCGGCATCGGAGCCCTTGCGCCGCACCTGAAGGTGATCGCCCCGGTCCGTGACTACGCCTGGACGCGCGAGAAGGCCATCGCGTATGCCGAGGAGCACGACCTGCCCATCGATGTGACGAAGAAGTCGCCGTACTCCATCGACCAGAACGTCTGGGGTCGCGCGGTCGAGACAGGGTTTCTCGAGGACATCTGGAACGCGCCCGTCGAAGACCTCTACTCCTATACCGCCAACCCCGCGACCCCGCGTGAGCCCGACGAGGTGACGATCACGTTCGAGGCTGGCGTACCGGTCGCCGTCGACGGCCGGCACGTGACCGTCCTGCAGGCCATCCAGCAGCTCAACGATCGTGGTGGAGCCCAGGGTGTCGGTCGTCTCGATGTCGTCGAGGATCGGCTGGTCGGCATCAAGAGCCGCGAGGTCTACGAGGCTCCCGGGGCGCTGGTGTTGATCACGGCGCACCAGGAGCTCGAGAGCGTCACGGTCGAGCGCGACCAGGCTCGGTTCAAGCGGACCGTCGACCAGCGGTGGGGTGAGCTGGCCTATGACGGGCTGTGGTTCTCACCGTTGCGCCGCGCCCTGGACGCCTTCGTCGCATCGACCCAGCAGCATGTGACGGGCGACATCCGGATGACGCTCCACGGCGGCCGCGCCGTTCCGACCGGCCGGCGCTCCTCGGCGAGCCTCTATGACTTCAGCCTGGCGACGTACGACGAGGGCGACTCCTTCGACCAGTCGCTGGCAAAGGGCTTCGTCGAGCTCTGGGGGTTGCCCAGCAAGATCGCCGCCAGCCGTGATGGACGCTCAGCGGCGGCGGGGTCGCGGGGAGCGGCTCAACAGGCCACCCGCTACGAGCACCATGATGGCTGAGGCTCCTGGTGCCTCCGGCTCGCGGCTGTGGGGCGGCCGGTTCGCCACTGGCCCGTCGCCCGAGCTGGTCGAGCTGAGCCGGTCGACGCACTTCGACTGGCGCCTCGCGCCGTACGACCTCGCCGGGTCTCGGGCGCATGCTCGTGCCCTGGCGAGAGCCGGCCTGTTGACCGAGCTCGAGCTCAACCGGCTGCTGGCCAGCCTCGACGAGCTCGGCGCGGCCGTGCTCGAAGGACGGTTCGCGCCCACACCCGCTGACGAAGACGTGCATTCGGCGCTCGAGCGAGGACTGGTCGAGACCGCCGGTCCTGAGCTCGGTGGGCGGTTACGGGCCGGGCGGTCCCGCAACGACCAGATCGCAACGCTGTTCAAGCTCTACCTGCGCGACCACGCTGCCGCGATCGGGCACCACGTTGCTGCGTTGGCTGCCGCGCTGGCCGACCAGGCCGACGAACATCGCAACCACCCGATGCCGGGCCGCACGCACCTGCAGCATGCCCAGCCGGTGCTGCTCGGACACCACCTGCTCGCCCACGCCTGGCCGCTGCTGCGGGACCTGAGTCGGTTGCGGGACTGGGACGCCCGGGTGGCCGCCGAGTCGCCGTACGGCTCGGGAGCGCTGGCGGGCTCATCGCTCGGCCTCGACCCGGTCCAGGTCGCGTCCGAGCTCGGCTTCACCGGGTCGGTCGCCAACAGCATCGACGGAACCGCAGCCCGTGACTTCGTGGCCGAGTTCGCCTTCGTGACAGCCATGATCGGCGTCGACCTGTCCCGCCTCGCCGAGGACGTGATCATCTGGGCGACCCGGGAGTTCGGCTTCGTACAGCTCGACGACGCGTACTCGACCGGGTCGAGCATCATGCCGCAGAAGAAGAATCCGGATATCGCCGAGCTGGCCCGCGGCAAGTCCGGCCGGCTGATCGGCGACCTCACCGGACTGCTGGCCACGCTCAAGGCGCAGCCGCTCGCCTACAACCGCGACCTGCAGGAGGACAAGGAGCCGGTCTTCGACGCCGTCGACACGTTGGAGGTGCTGCTTCCAGCGCTCACGGGCATGGTGCGGACGCTGCGGTTCGACACCGACTGGATGGCGACGCTCGCCCCGCAGGGGTTCTCGCTGGCCACCGATGTGGCTGAGTGGTTGGTGCGCACGGGGGTCCCGTTCCGGTCGGCCCACGAGCTCGCCGGTGCCTGTGTACGTCGGTGCGAAGAGCTCGGCTGCGAGCTCTGGGACCTCTCAGACGAAGATCTCGCGGCCATCTCGTCGAACCTGACTCCCGGCGTCCGTGCGGTGCTGTCGGTCGAGGGGTCCGTGGCCTCGCGCGACGGGCGTGGCGGGACTGCTCCCGCGCGAGTCGCCGAACAGATCGAGGAGCTGCGGACCGCGCTGGCGCAGCTGACGCCGCGCAGCCCCTAGTCCTCAGCCGGGATCGGCGGGGCGGCGCGGGGACTGCGGCGGTATGCCGACACCGACGGTTCGTCGCGCAGCCAGAAGCGCCACGGCACGTCTGCGGCCTGCCGGATGCCCACGCGCGGGCCACTCGTCACGGCCGACGTGGAAGCGGCCGGGTCGATCGAGAAGTCGGGGTCCGCCAGCAGGTCGACGCCGTCGTGCTGACGGCCGATGCCGAGCGCTTGGGTCAGGCACGCGGGGCCACGGGCCAGCGCACGATCCGCGACGCGGCCTCCGCGCCTGGACCGGGCCAGCTCGAGCCCGTCGACGACGCGGCCGGCACGCAGCAGGACGGCGGACGCGGTGCCCTCGGGCCCGACGACGAGGTTCGCGCACCAGTGCATGCCGTAGGAGAAGTACACGTACAGCCGGCCGGGCGGGCCGTACATGATCGCGTTGCGGGGAGTCGGGCCGCGCCCCGCGTGCGACGCCGGGTCGGCCTCACCGGCGTACGCCTCGACCTCGGTCAGCTGCACGGTCACCGGGCCCTGCGGGGTCCGGTGCGTGAGCCGCCAGCCGAGCACGGCGGGAGCCGCGTCGGGTGCGAGGCACCTCAGCACCGACAACGGGTCTCGGGCCGTCACGTGAGGCCCCGGTCGCTCGCGTCCCGCTGGGCGGCGGCATACGACGGGACAAAGGCCTGACCTTCGGGTGCCGTCACGGCGTCGCAGCAGTCGACCCACCCGCCACACTCGGGATGGCCCGGCGTCAGCGGATCGAACGCCCACGACTGCTGCGAGGATCGGCTCCTGGTCGTCATGGCGCTGATCCTTGCGGTGGCGATCGCGGCTGTCGACCCCCGGTGGTCCCGACGCGCAGAAGGCAATTCGGTTGCCTGGATCGGCACTGCATAGGGCAGGCTGTCGGCATACACCGCCCGGATGGCGGCTCTTGACCGGAAGGGACCAGTCGTGAACCAGCACGTCCTCGACGACCTCGAGTGGCGCGGCCTCATCGCGCACTCGACCGACCCCGACGCCCTGCGCGCCGAGCTGTCGGACGGGCCGATCGCGGCGTATTGCGGTTTCGACCCCACCGCGCCGAGCCTGCACATGGGCAACCTGCTCCAGATCCTTACCCTGAAACGCCTCCAGGATGCCGGTCATCGCCCGTTCGGGGTCGTGGGCGGCGCTACCGGGATGATCGGCGATCCGAAGGCCTCGGGGGAGCGACGGTTGAACTCCTTGGACCTGGTCAAGGAGTGGACGCTCACGATCCGCGAACAGCTCGAGCGCTTTCTGTCCTTCGACGGTTCGAACGCGGCCACGGTGGTCAACAACTACGACTGGACCGCGAGCCTGTCCACGATCGACTTCCTGCGCGACGTCGGCAAACACTTCCCGGTCAACCGCATGCTGGCCCGGGAGGTCGTGCGCAGCCGGCTCGAGGCGGGGATCTCCTACACGGAGTTCAGCTACGTGCTGCTGCAGTCGATGGACTACCTGAACCTGTACCGCGACCACGGTGTCCGGCTGCAGACCGGCGGGTCAGACCAGTGGGGCAACCTCACGGCCGGCGTCGAGCTCATCCGGCGTGCCGAGGGGGAGCGGGTGCATGCCTTGGCCACCCCTCTCGTGACCAAGGCCGACGGCACGAAGTTCGGCAAGACAGAGTCCGGCTCGGTGTGGCTGGATGCCAAGATGACGTCGCCGTACGCGTTCTACCAGTTCTGGTTCAACAGTGACGACCGTGATGTCGTCTCGCTGCTGAAGTACTACTCGTTCCTGTCGCATGAGGAGATCGAGGAGCTGGGCCGGCTCGTCGACGAGAAGCCCTTCCTGCGCGCTGCGCAGCGGTCGCTGGCCGACGAGATGACGTCGCTGACCCATGGTGCCGCCGAGACCGAACGGGTCAAGGCGGCGTCCGCGGCGCTGTTCGGTGGGGGAGAGCTCGCCGATCTCGACCCGGCCACGTTGACAGCGGCGCTCATCGAGGCACCCCATGTCGAGATTCCACGGACGCCCGAGCTGCCGCTCCTGGTCGACCTGTTCGCCGAGACCGGACTGGTCGCCAGCAAGAGCGAGGCGCGCAGGACCTTCGGTGAGGGTGGCGCGTACCTCAACAACGCCCGCATCACCGACCCGGACGCGCGCGTCGACGTGTCGGAGCTGCTGCCGGGCGGCTGGTTGCTGCTGCGCAGGGGCAAACGCAACCTGGCCGGCGTCCGCGTCGGTGCCGACAGCTGAGATGTCGCAGTGGGTCGATGACCTCGAGGCGGCGGCCGGGCGCCTGCTGCCGGAGGTGGTCGCCGCCTACTACCGTCAGGGTGCTCGGGACGGGCTGAGCGCCGCGGAGGCCGTGCAGAGCTGGCGTGACGTGCGGCTGCGTCCGCATGTGCTCACCGACGTCTCCCGGGTGACCACGGCAACGACGATCCTCGGCACACCGGTCGCGCTGCCGGTCGCGATCGCACCGACGACCCTCCAGCGGTACGCCGCGGACGAAGGCGAGGCAGCGATGGCGGTCGGCGCCTCGGCCGCCGACACCTTGCTGGTGGTCTCGAGCAACGCCGGCACTTCGTTCGCCTCGATCGCGGCAGCGGGCGCGCCGTGGTGGATCCAGGCGTACGTCCTGAAAGATCGGGGACTGACCCGGAGGATGCTCGATCTCGCCGGGGCAGCCGGTGCCTGTGCCGTCGTCGTCACGGTCGACACGCCGATCACCGGCACCAAGTACGACGACGGGCCGTCCGTCTGGGAGTCGACGCCGCAGGGCCACTCCCACACCAACGTGCACGCGGCCGCCGGGGCAGAGCCTGCCGACCTGACCAAGGCCGACGACCTCACACCGGACGTCATCGGCTGGCTGGCCGAGGCGACCGGGCTGCCGGTCGTGGTGAAGGGAGTGCTCCGCGGCGACGACGCCGCCCGGGCCGTCGCGGCCGGAGCTGCCGCGGTCTGGGTCTCGAACCACGGTGGCCGCCAGCTCGACCAGACGATATCCACCCGAGAGGCGTTGCCAGAGGTGGTGGCCGCGGTCAGCGACGGGACCGAGGTGTACGTCGACGGTGGTGTCCGCCGTGGTCTGGACGTGCTCACCGCGTGCGCGCTCGGCGCCCGAGCCGTCTTCGTCGGCCGCCCCGCCTTGTGGGCGCTCACCGTCGACGGCCACGCGGGCGTGGAGCGGCTGGTCGCGGAGCTCGGAGGTGAGCTGCGCGAGGCGATGATGCTGGCTGGGTGCCCCGATCTTGCCCACGTCGACGCCGATTTGCTGGCACCAGGCACATGGTCCAAATGACAACGCTGTGGTTCATGGCTGGTCACATCAGGCTCATCGGGGGACGACGGAACGTCAAAATGGCCTCTGACCTGGGAGTATGTGAATGTGAGCGCCGCCACACCGTGGTGATTTGACGTGTCCGGCATCGCTACGTAAGGTTCTACCTGCCTCGCCGGAAGCGACGGGACGCAAGACCTTCACAGCCGTGGGGGATCGGGCGGCCGGCCCAGCGGGAACCCCCCACCTCCGTAGGTCAGTTCCGACGCCCGTCACGGGCTGCTGGAACGCCTGGATGCGGGTGGGATCTGGGGCCGGGAACCGATTTGACGGTCCCCAGGCCACCCGGTAAGTTAGTGCAGTGCCCCTGAGCCCGGCCGCAAGGCCTGGTAACGGTGTGCGCACGATCCTTGAGAACTCAACAGTGTGCCAAAAGTCGACGACGAATTAATTAACGCCCCGTCGGCAGCCTGGGCCAGCTTGCTGGTCCGGTATGTCTGACGGTTCCTTTGGTAAGAACACGTCTCCTGGTCCTCGGACCGAGGAGACACTCTTGCCGGGATACTCCAATGATTCGGCGACCGGACACCTTCGGGTGCTCGGACGTCAACGAATTTCAACGGAGAGTTTGATCCTGGCTCAGGACGAACGCTGGCGGCGTGCTTAACACATGCAAGTCGAGCGGTAAGGCTCCTTCGGGAGTACACGAGCGGCGAACGGGTGAGTAACACGTGAGCAATCTGCCCTTCACATCGGAATAACTTCGGGAAACCGAAGCTAATACCGGATATGACCATCACGGGCATCCGCGATGGTGGAAAGTTCCGGCGGTGAAGGATGAGCTCGCGGCCTATCAGCTTGTTGGTGGGGTAATGGCCTACCAAGGCGACGACGGGTAGCCGGCCTGAGAGGGTGACCGGCCACACTGGGACTGAGACACGGCCCAGACTCCTACGGGAGGCAGCAGTGGGGAATATTGGACAATGGGCGAAAGCCTGATCCAGCAACGCCGCGTGAGGGATGACGGCCTTCGGGTTGTAAACCTCTTTCAGCAGGGACGAAGCGAAAGTGACGGTACCTGCAGAAGAAGCACCGGCCAACTACGTGCCAGCAGCCGCGGTAATACGTAGGGTGCAAGCGTTGTCCGGAATTATTGGGCGTAAAGGGCTCGTAGGCGGTCCATCGCGTCGGGAGTGAAAAGCTGGGGCTTAACCCCAGTCCTGCTTCCGATACGGGTGGACTAGAGGTAGGTAGGGGAGATCGGAATTCCTGGTGTAGCGGTGAAATGCGCAGATATCAGGAGGAACACCGGTGGCGAAGGCGGATCTCTGGGCCTTACCTGACGCTGAGGAGCGAAAGCATGGGGAGCAAACAGGATTAGATACCCTGGTAGTCCATGCCGTAAACGTTGGGCGCTAGGTGTGAGGGACATTCCACGTCCTTTGTGCCGCAGCTAACGCATTAAGCGCCCCGCCTGGGGAGTACGGCCGCAAGGCTAAAACTCAAAGGAATTGACGGGGGCCCGCACAAGCGGCGGAGCATGCGGATTAATTCGATGCAACGCGAAGAACCTTACCTGGATTTGACATATAGGGAAATCTGCTAGAGATAGCAGGTCCGTAAGGGTCCTATACAGGTGGTGCATGGCTGTCGTCAGCTCGTGTCGTGAGATGTTGGGTTAAGTCCCGCAACGAGCGCAACCCTCGTCCTATGTTGCCAGCACGTAATGGTGGGGACTCATAGGAGACTGCCGGGGTAACTCGGAGGAAGGTGGGGATGAGGTCAAGTCATCATGCCCCTTATGTCCAGGGCTTCACGCATGCTACAATGGCCGGTACAAAGGGCTGCGAAACCGCAAGGTAGAGCGAATCCCAAAAAGCCGGTCTCAGTTCGGATTGGGGTCTGCAACTCGACCCCATGAAGTCGGAGTCGCTAGTAATCGCAGATCAGCAACGCTGCGGTGAATACGTTCCCGGGCCTTGTACACACCGCCCGTCACGTCACGAAAGTCGGCAACACCCGAAGCCGGTGGCCCAACCCTTGTGGAGGGAGCCGTCGAAGGTGGGGCTGGCGATTGGGACGAAGTCGTAACAAGGTAGCCGTACCGGAAGGTGCGGCTGGATCACCTCCTTTCTAAGGAGCAGTTGGCACTGTCCATCGCGTCAAGCGGTGATCGCAGTGTCCATGTGTCGTTTCTCGAGCGAATGTCTCGGGGCGGCACTGCTCGTTAAGTGGAACGTCGACTATTTGGCTTCGCAGTCGCGACGGTCGCGCAAGTACAACCAGCTCTGCTGGAGTGGAAACACGCACCGGGACGACGGCGAGATCAGGCACACTGTTGGGTCCTGAGGGATCGGGCGCTACCGAGAGCAATCTCGGCGGCCATTCCTCTGGACTCATCTCCCCATCGAACTAGGCGCTCATCGGCGCCCCAGCGATGACTCGAGATGAGGACCGCCCGTACCTTGAGAACTTCATAGTGGACGCGAGCATCTTTGTAGCAATTTTTTGTTGAGAGTTTTTGACAAGCTACTAAGGGCACATGGTGGATGCCTTGGCATCAAGAGCCGATGAAGGACGTAGGAGTCTGCGATAAGCCCCGGGAAGTTGACAACCGAGCTGTGATCCGGGGATGTCCGAATGGGGAAACCCAACTGGAGTTATGTCCAGTTACCGTCGCCTGAACACATAGGGCGTTCGGAGGGAACGTGGGGAAGTGAAACATCTCAGTACCCACAGGAAGAGAAAACAACAGTGATTCCGTGAGTAGTGGCGAGCGAAAGCGGAAGAGGCTAAACCGTGTAGGTGTGATAGCCGGCAGGCGTTGCCTATGCGGGGTTGTGGGACCACTTGGTCGATACTGCCGTATTGACAGAGAGTAAGAAACCATTGCTGAAGTTGAAGAGGACTGGAAAGTCCTGGCGTAGAGGGTGATACCCCCGTAAACGTAAGGCAGTGGCTCTCGAGTGTCATCCCGAGTAGCACGGAACCCCTGAAATTCTGTGCGAATCTGGCGGGACCACCCGCTAAGCCTAAATACTCCTTGATGACCGATAGCGGACAAGTACCGTGAGGGAAAGGTGAAAAGTACCCCAGGCGGGGAGTGAAATAGTACCTGAAACCATGTGCCTACAATCCGTTGGAGCGGTCTCTGTCATTTATTTGACGGAACTGTGACAGCGTGCCTTTTGAAGAATGAGCCTGCGAGTTAGTGGTATGTGGCGAGGTTAACCCGTGTGGGGAAGCCGTAGCGAAAGCGAGTCCGAACAGGGCGAATCAGTCGCACGCTCTAGACCCGAAGCGGAGTGATCTATCCATGGCCAGGTTGAAGCGCGGGTAAGACCGCGTGGAGGACCGAACCCACCAGGGTTGAAAACCTGGGGGATGAGCTGTGGATAGGGGTGAAAGGCCAATCAAACTCCGTGATAGCTGGTTCTCCCCGAAATGCATTTAGGTGCAGCGTCGCGTGTTTCTTACCGGAGGTAGAGCACTGGATGGTCTAGGGGGCCCACAAGCTTACCGAAATCAACCAAACTCCGAATGCCGGTAAGTGAGAGCGCGGCAGTGAGACTGCGGGGGATAAGCTCCGTAGTCGAGAGGGAAACAGCCCAGACCATCAGCTAAGGCCCCTAAGCGATAACTAAGTGGAAAAGGATGTGAAGTCGCAGAGACAACCAGGAGGTTGGCTTAGAAGCAGCCACCCTTGAAAGAGTGCGTAATAGCTCACTGGTCAAGTGATTTTGCGCCGACAATTTAGCGGGGCTCAAGTTATCCGCCGAAGCTATGGCATTCACGCGTTAACTCGGCATCACCTTCGGGTGCTGTCCAGGTGCGTGGATGGGTAGGGGAGCGTCGTGTGGCGAGTGAAGCGGCGGGGTGACCCAGTCGTGGACGCCACACGAGTGAGAATGCAGGCATGAGTAGCGAAAGAGGGGTGAGAAACCCCTCCGCCGAATGACTAAGGGTTCCAGGGTCAAGCTAATCTGCCCTGGGTAAGTCGGGACCTAAGGCGAGGCCGACAGGCGTAGTCGATGGACAACGGGTTGATATTCCCGTACCGGCGCTGACGCGACCATGACGAACCTAGTGATGCTAAGTGCCCAAACTTGATGATGTCTTCGGACGGATTCGAGGGAGCGCACGACCCGAACTGGTAGTAGTCAAGCAATGGGGTGACGCAGGAAGGTAGCCCAACCGCGGCGATGGTAGTCCGCGGGTAAGGATGTAGGGCGAGACATAGGCAAATCCGTGTCTCATGAGCCTGAGATCTGATGCCGAGCCGATTTAGGCGAAGTGGGTAATCCTATGCTGTCGAGAAAAGCCTCTAGCGAGCTTCAGAGCCGCCCGTACCCTAAACCGACACAGGTAGTCAGGTAGAGAATACCAAGGCGATCGAGTTAACCATGGTTAAGGAACTCGGCAAAATGCCCCCGTAACTTCGGGAGAAGGGGGGCCGGATCCGTCAGTAGACTTGCTCTACGAAGCGGAGATGGCCGCAGAGACCAGGCCCAAGCGACTGTTTACTAAAAACACAGGTCCGTGCTAAGTCGCAAGACGATGTATACGGACTGACGCCTGCCCGGTGCTGGAACGTTAAGGGGACGTGTTAGTCACTTCGGTGGCGAAGCGCAGAACTTAAGCGCCAGTAAACGGCGGTGGTAACTATAACCATCCTAAGGTAGCGAAATTCCTTGTCGGGTAAGTTCCGACCTGCACGAATGGCGTAACGACTCGGGCACTGTCTCAACCGTGGACTCGGCGAAATTGCACTACGAGTAAAGATGCTCGTTACGCGCGGCAGGACGGAAAGACCCCGGGACCTTTACTATAGCTTGGTATTGGTGTTTGATTCGATTTGTGTAGGATAGGTGGGAGGCTTTGAAGCGTGGACGCCAGTTCATGTGGAGCCAACGTTGAAATACCACTCTGATCGTATTAGATATCTAACCTAGGTCCGTAATCCGGATCAGGGACAGTGCCTGGTGGGTAGTTTAACTGGGGCGGTTGCCTCCTAAAATGTAACGGAGGCGCGCAAAGGTTCCCTCAGCCTGGTTGGCAATCAGGTGTTGAGTGTAAGTACACAAGGGAGCTTGACTGTGAGACAGACATGTCGAGCAGGGACGAAAGTCGGCACTAGTGATCCGGCGCTGGCATGTGGAAGCGGCGTCGCTCAACGGATAAAAGGTACCCCGGGGATAACAGGCTGATCTTCCCCAAGAGTCCATATCGACGGGATGGTTTGGCACCTCGATGTCGGCTCGTCGCATCCTGGGGCTGGAGTAGGTCCCAAGGGTTGGGCTGTTCGCCCATTAAAGCGGCACGCGAGCTGGGTTTAGAACGTCGTGAGACAGTTCGGTCCCTATCCGCCGCGCGCGTAAGAAACTTGAGAAGAGCTGTCCCTAGTACGAGAGGACCGGGATGGACGAACCTCTGGTGTGCCAGTTGTTCCGCCAGGAGCACTGCTGGTTAGCTACGTTCGGAAGTGATAACCGCTGAAAGCATCTAAGCGGGAAGCACGCTTCAAGATGAGGTTTCTCACCGGGTTAACCGGGTAAGGCCCCCAGCAGAACACTGGGTTGATAGGCCGGAGGTGGAAGGCAGTAATGCACGGAGCCGACCGGTACTAATAGGCCGAGGGCTTGTCTTCTCTCACTCTTAATTGTTGTGTTCGCGTCCACTATGCGGTTCCCGAGATACGGTCGGGTCCGGTATGAACCTGAGGTCTGGGTTCCCGCCGGCTATATCTCCATAGAGTTTCGGCGACCATGGCGAAGGGGAAACACCCGGCTCCATTCCGAACCCGGAAGTTAAGCCCTTCAGCGCCGATGGTACTGCACGCGGGAGCGTGTGGGAGAGTAGGACGTCGCCGGACATTCTTTCAAAAGAGGGTCGCCCCCGGGCGGCCCTCTTTTGCTTTCCCTGGGCCGGTCATTAGCGTAAGCCCAGCAGACTTGACCACGTACGCGGACACCGACGAGGAGTGCACTGATCATGTCGCCCGCCGACAGCAGCAACCCGGGCCGGCGCCCATCACGCGGTGGATCGGGGTCCGGCGATCGATCTCGCGGGGGCAAGCCTGACTCACGCGGGGGCAAGCCTGACTCGACGCGGGGGCAAGCCTGACTCACGTGGGGGCAAGCCTGACTCTCGCGGGGGCAAGCCAGCCGGACGCGGGGGCAAGCCTGACTCACGGGGCGGGAAGCCCGAACGCAGGGACTCGCGACCGGAGCGGACCGAACGTGGTGCCCCACCCGATCGCGACCGCAGCAAGGACCGCAGCCGTAGCACTGCGGGTCGGTGGCGTCGCGATGAGCTGCCCGAGGTCAAGCGCACGGCCGTCCAAGCGGAGTACGACGGCCCCGAGATCCCCGAAGACATCACCGGCAACGAGCTCGACAAGTCCGTGGTGGCCCAGCTCAAGTCGCTGCCCGAGAAGCTTGCCGCGCGCGTGGCGCGCCACCTCGTCGCTGCCGCCCGGTTGCTCGACAGCGACCCCGAGACCGCCTACAAGCACACGTTGGCGGCTCGGGCCCGCGCCTCGCGGGTTGCCATCGTCCGTGAAGCCAGTGGGGAGGCCGCGTACGCGTCGGGGCAGTTCAAGGAGGCGCTCAGCGAGTTCAAGGCGGCCCGCCGGCTCAACCACAGCGCGATCTACCTGCCCATGATGGCCGACTGCGAACGTGGTCTGGGTCGTCCCGAGCGCGCTCTGACGCTGGCCAAGGATCCCGCAGTGGTCGATCTCGACGAGGCCGGCCAGATCGAGATGAAGATCGTGGAGTCCGGGGCGCGCCGGGACCTCGGTGACGCGGCCGCGGCCGTGCGCACCCTCGAAGGTCGCGAGCTGCGGAGTCGGTCGAGGGCCAGCTGGGCGCCACGGTTGCGCTATGCGTATGCCGAGGCGTTGTTGGCCGACGGCCGACCAGACGAGGCGCGCGAGTGGTTCGAACGCGCTGCCGGTGTCGACGCCGATGGCTACACGGATGCGGCCGAGCGGCTGGCTGAGCTCGAGGGTGGGCACTAGCAGCCGCCGCGGCGGGTTTTCCCCCGCGAGTCCGCGGCCGGCGGCTGTCCACAGCTGTGGGCCGACCCGGTGTTGACTGTCCGCTCCGGCGGCAACGCTGGCGGCCGAAGGAGGTTCGCCATGACCCGAGCCCGACACGAGCCGACCCAGCAGCAGCCCGCCGCCCCCAACCAGACAACCCCGAGCCAGACAGCCCCGGACCAGACAGCCCCGAACCAGACCGGCCCAGCAAGCCAGACCGCTGCACCCGCCGATGTCGACGACGCTGCGCTCAGTCGCAACGACGTGGTGCTACGGGGACGGGTCGCGGCACCCGTCGACGAGCGGCAACTCCCCAGCGGCGACACCATCGTCACCGCACGCCTCATCGTCGACCGGGATGCGGCCGCGTTGACCCGGTCCAGCCAGCGGGTCGACACGATCGACTGCGTGGCCTGGCTGCGCAAGGCCCAAAGATCCATGCGAGCCTGGCGCGCCGGCGAACATGTGGAGGTCTCCGGTGCCATCCGGCGGCGCTTCTTCCGTGGTGTCGACGGCCCGGTCAGCCGGGTTGAGGTCGAGATCCGCTCCAGCCGTCGGCTCGACAAACCGCAACGTCGGAAGAAGCCAGCGTGAAGGCGGCAGGTCCCCCGGGCGGCTTGGTGTGGATGACGCAGCCAACGCCGCGGATCGCCGGTCTGGTTGTGAGGGTCCAGCGGGGCTGGGGTGGATGAGCCGCCAGGCGGCGGAGGAAGCCGATACTGGGAGCGGAGCGTATCGGCGACGACGCCAACGCCGCGGATCGCCGGTCGGGTTGTGAGGGTCCAGCGGGGCTGGGGTGGATGAGCCGCCAGGCGGCGGAGGAAGCCGATACTGGGAGCGGAGCGTATCGGCGACGACGTCAATGCCGCGGATCGCCGGTCGGGTTGTGAGGGTCCAGCGGGGCTGGGGTGGATGAGCCGCCAGGCGGCGGAGGAAGCCGATACTGGGAGCGGAGCGTATCGGCGACGACGTCAATGCCGCGGATCGCCGGTCTGGTTGTGAGGGTCCAGCGGGGCTGGGGTGGATGAGCCGCCAGGCGGCGGAGGAAGCCGATACTGGGAGCGGAGCGTATCGGCGACGACGCCAACGCCGCGGATCGCCGCCCCAGTCCTGCTGGTCAGGCTTCGTCGTCGAAGGAGCGCATCAGCAGCCCCATCCGCGGCTTGGGGCCGAACGACGTGGACTTCCGCGGCATCATCTTGCCGGCGCGGGCAACGTCCATCACTTCCCCCACCGTCGTCGGATGCAGCAGCACGGCTATGCCGTCGTCCTGCTGCGCGTTGTGCAATGTCTGCTCGACGGTGTGGTGGTAGCCGACCTGGTCCTCGCTGCTGCCCCAGGCGGGCAGCAGCCGTGCGTGGAGCAGCTCAGCGTCACTGACGGCATGGTCGCGCGGGGCCGTCAGCCGCGCCGTGCGCATCACCCGCCCATCGCTGAGGACGAACAGTCCCGGTGTCCCGGGAGGCTCGGGGAGACCGTCGACGGCGGTCGGCGGTGACAGCTCGAAGCCTGCCGGTGCGGTGAGGTCGCTCAGCGCGAGCTCTGAGACGCTGCGGTGGATGGGTCCGAGCCGCAGCGGATACTCCGACTGGTCGATGAGCAGCGCGAGGCCACGATCCCAAGGACCGTTCCCGTCGCCGATCGAGCGATGCCTCTTCCGGAGCTGCATGTAGGTCGCGTACCGATGGTGGCCGTCGGCGATGAGCGCCTGATGGGGGGCGAGCGCGACCCGGATGGCCTGCAGGGACGGGCGGTCGGTGATCGACCAGACCCGGTGGAAGGTGCCGTCCTGGGCGTTGACGTCGATCAGCGGGTCCTGCCGCTGAGCTCGGTGCAGCACGTCACGGGTGGCGCCTTGACCGTCGTACACGAGGAGGATGGGCTCGAGGTTCGCGCGCGCGGCCACGAGCATGGCGAGCCGGTCGGCCACGATCTGCGGGATGACGCCCTCGTGGGGCAGCACGACTCCTGCGCCGCGTTTGCGCAGCTCGAGTGCGCCGACCAGACCGCAGACACGGTGCCCGTCGTCGCCGTACTCGTAGACGTAGAGGCCCGCCTCATCGTCGGTGCGTAACACCCCGTGGTCGCGCCACCGACCGAGCAGCTTGGCCGCGCGTGCGTAGGGGTTCTCGGCCCGGACGGGGTCGCTCACCATCCGCGGCAGGATGAGCCGGACGATGTTGCGGGGATGCTCGTTGAGCAGGTCGTCGATCATCCGGCGGTCCATCACGTCGTACGGTGGCGACGTGACCTCACCGATGTCTCCCACAACGGCCGGATCGAACCGCATCGCCGGGAACGGGCGCAGCCGCAGCTGTCGGCCCTGCTCGACCCGTTTCACCGGCTCGACCGACTTGGACTGCTGCTCTTCGGCCACGCTGCATGGTAGCGAGCGCACGTCTGACGGCGGTCCGGTGTGCGAGATCGGCCCGAGGCGGTGACCGCCCGGAGCGCCGGGCTGAAGGCCTCGGCCGAGCCCCTGGTCACGGCCTACGACTGCGCCATGCTCGACCTCGACGGGGTCGTCTACGTCGGCGCGCACGCGGTCGACGGCGTCCCCGAGCTGTTGGCTGAGGTTCGCGGGCGCGGCATGACGCTGGCCTTCGTCACCAACAACGCCTCCCGCCCACCCGAGGCGATTGCGGCCCACCTGACCGATCTCGGGATCGCGGTCGCGGCCAGCGACGTCGTCACATCGGCACAGGCGGCAGCCCGCGAGGTCGCGGCGCGGGTCCCCGCGGGGGCGCGGGTCCTGGTCATCGGTGGGGAGGGCCTCGAAGCGGCCCTGCGGGAGCGCGGTCTGGTCCCGGTCTGGTCCGCGCGCGACGACCCGGCCGCAGTCGTGCAGGGGTTCCATCCCGACGTCGGCTGGAAACAGGTGGCCGAGGGCGCGTACGCGGTCGCGAGCGGTCTGCCCTGGGTCGCCTCCAACCTCGATCTCACGATCCCTACCGCGCGCGGCGTGGCCCCAGGCAACGGCACGCTGGTGAACGCGCTCGCGGCGGCCGTCGGGAGAACGTCCGGACGTGGTGGCCGGCAAGCCGTTCCGGCCGCTGTTCGACGAGACGGTACGCCGGATCGCCTCCACCCGGCCGATCGTCGTCGGAGACCGGCTCGACACCGACATCGAGGGTGCGGTCACCTGTGGCGCCGATTCCTTGCTGGTGATGACCGGGGTGACCGACGTGTCCGCTCTGTGCCGCGCGGAGCCGCAGCGGCGACCGTCGTACGTCGCCTGGGCGATGGACGGCCTGCTGCGTCCCCACCAGACACCCCGCCGCGACGATGACCACCGCGATGGCCACCGCGATGGCCACCGGGACAGCGACCAGTGCGACGATGGGCCGGAGTGGCAGGCCGCCTGGTCACTCGACGGCTGGGCTGCCGGCATCGCGGATGCTCGCCTCGAGGTGACCAGACGGGGCAGTGACCAAAATGCCGGACTCGCCACCGTGGCCGTGGCCTGCTGGGACTGGCTGGACCGTCAAGACGATGCCGACGACGCGCGCGCACAGCTCGATCTGTCGGTCGTGGACCGGCTGTGGGAGGACCGCTAAGTTGACCGCGAGCAGCCACGAGGAGATGACGATGTCGGATCACCCGTACGACGAGACCCCAGACGCGGGCCCACCCCAGGAGCACACCGCTCCTGCGCCGACCGGCTCGGGTCCCGCCGACGCAGCGGACACCGACTGGTCGACCGGTGATACCCGGGTCGACGACGCAGTGGCCAGGCTCGACAGCCTCGACGAGCGCGACGTGCACGAGCATGTCGACGTCTACGACTCCGTCCACCACGACCTCGCCGACGTTCTCGACGACGCCGGAACGCCACCGGCGCCGGCCTGAGGGCAGCTTCATGATGCTGTCGTCGCGAGCCCGGCCGTGACGCGGCGCCTGCGTCTGGATGCCGAGCTCGTTCGCCGCCGGCTGGCACGCAGTCGCGAGCATGCAGCAGAGCTGATCGCCGCCGGCCGCGTGACCGTTGGTGGCACCGTGGCGGCCAAACCGGCCACCGGCGTCTCGACCGACGTGGCGCTGGTCGTACGAGACGATCCCGAGGCGCCGGACTATGTGTCGCGGGGCGGGCACAAGCTTGCCGGGGCCCTGGCCGCGTTCGGACCCGGCGGCCTCGTCGTGACAGGTCGGCGCGCGCTGGACGCCGGGGCATCGACGGGTGGCTTCACCGACGTGCTCCTGCGAGCGGGTGTGGCCGAGGTCATCGCGGTCGACGTGGGCTACGGCCAGCTGGCCTGGAGCCTGCAGCAGGACACCCGCGTGCACGTCCTCGACCGCACCAACCTCAAAGGGCTGACCGCCGAGTTGCTCCCGTTCGCTCCGAACCTCGTCGTCGGGGACGTGTCCTTCATCTCGCTCACCAAGGTGCTCCCAGCGTTGCGCGCCGTCAGCGAGCCCGACGCCGACTTCGTGGTCATGGTCAAGCCGCAGTTCGAAGTGGGCAAGGAACGCCTGGGCAAAGGCGGCGTCGTCCGTGAGCCCGACCTTCGTGTCCGCGCGGTCCTCGACGTGGCAGCCGGCGCGGCGGCCCTTGGTCTCGGGGTGCTCGACGTCTGCGCCAGCCCGTTGCCCGGACCGGCCGGCAACGTCGAGTACTTCCTCTGGATGCGCCGCGGTGCCGCAACGATCGCTCCCGAGCGGGTGTGGTCCGTCGTCGATGCCGGTCCGGGGTGAGAGGCTAGAGCGGTGACGCACGACATGACCTCTGCTCCCCGGTCCGTTCTCCTGGTGACCCACACCGGTCGGACCGAGGCTGTCGAGGTGGCGACGGCGGTCGCCAAGCGGCTGATGGACTCCCATATCGCCGTGCGGCTGCTCAGCAGCGAGGCACCGGATCTTCCCATCGACGGGGCGACCATCGTCGAGGCCGGTGACGACGCTGCCGAAGGATGCGAGCTCGCGCTCGTCATCGGTGGTGACGGGACGATCCTGCGCGCCGCCGAGCTCGTTCGCTCCACCGGCACGCCACTGCTCGGCGTCAACCTCGGACACGTCGGTTTCCTGGCCGAGGCCGAGGGTGACGACCTCGACAACACCGTCGATGCGATCATCGCGGGCCGTTACTTCGTCGAGGAGCGGATGACGCTCGACGTCCGGGTCCTGCACGAGGGTGCGCAGATCGGATCGGGCTGGGCTCTCAACGAAGCGAGCGTCGAGAAGGCCGCCCGCCAACGGATGCTCGAGGTTGTCGTCGAGATCGACAACCGGCCGTTGTCACGTTGGGGCTGCGACGGCGTGGTCTTCGCGACCCCGACCGGATCGACGGCGTACGCGTTCAGCGCCGGCGGACCGGTGGTGTGGCCGGAGGTGGAAGCCCTCCTTCTGGTGCCCATCAGCGCCCATGCTCTGTTCGCCCGACCCATGGTCAGCTCTCCTGACTCGATCCTGGCAGTCGAGGTGCTGCCGAGCACGCCAGGCGGCGGCGTGCTGTGGTGTGACGGACGTCGCTCCGCCGAGCTGCCTGCGGGAGCGAGGGTCGAGGTTCGTCGGGGCACCCGTGCGGTGCGGTTGGCGCATCTGCACGAAGCTCCGTTCACCGACCGGTTGGTGGCCAAGTTCGACCTACCGGTCACCGGCTGGCGGGGCGGCTCGGAGCGACGCGCCTGGCGGGGACGTTGATGCTCGAGGAACTCACGATCCGGTCGCTCGGGGTCATCGACGATGCGACCCTCGAGCTGGGTCCTGGCTTCAACGTCGTCACGGGCGAGACCGGTGCCGGCAAGACCATGGTGGTGACCGCGCTCGGTCTGCTGCTGGGATCCCGCTCCGACGCCGGGATCGTCCGTGCCGGGGCACGTCGGGCGCGCATCGACGGGCGAGTCCGGCTCGACACCGCGTCAGCGGTTGGTCGGCGCGCCGAAGATGCGGGCGGGGAGCTCGATGACGACACCCTCATCCTGGCCCGCACGGTGTCGGCGGAGGGGCGCTCCCGGGCGCACGTCGGCGGCGCCGCCGTCCCGGTGGGAACCCTGGCCGAGCTCGCCGCTGACCTGGTGGTCATCCACGGGCAGGCAGACCAGCATCGGCTGCTCCTGCCCGCTCGCCAGCGCGAGATGCTCGACGCGTTCGGGGGCCGGCCGCTCGCGGAGCTGCTGGCGGCGTACCGCGAGACGTTCGACCGGCTCGTTGCCGTCCGCGCCGAGCTCGACGACATCACGGCGCGCCGACGCGAGCGTGCTCAGGAGGCCGACGCCCTGCGGTACGGCCTGGCCGAGGTCGAGGCCGCCGATCCGCAGCCCGGCGAAGACCTGCAGCTGACCGAGGAGGCCTCTCGCCTGGCCCACGTCGAGGGACTGCGACAGGCAGCCGCAGAGGCCCGGTTCGCACTCAGTGGCGACGAGACCGGCGTCGACTCCCGCGACGCGCTCGCTCAGGTGGCCGCGGCACGGCGGAGCCTCGAGCACGAACGTGACCACGATCCCGGCCTGTCCGCGATCGCGGACGCTCTTGCCTCGGCGTCCTATGCGCTCACCGATGTCGCCGCGGACCTCACCTCCTACGCCGGTGCGCTCGATGCTGATCCGAGCCGCCTCCAGTGGGTGCAGGAGCGGCGGGCCGTCCTGGGCGCGCTGACCCGCAAGTACGGCGACACCGTGGACGAGGTGCTGGCCTGGTCTCAGCAGGCGGCCACCCGACTGATGGCGCTCGAGGACGACGACACGAGACTCGACGCTCTCCGCGCGCAGGAGGTGGACGTCGAATCCCAGCTTCAGGCCACCGGGTCCGAGCTCACGACCGCCCGACGGGCGCTCGGAGTCGACCTCAGCGGCCGCGTCACCGAGGAGCTCGCCGGGCTGGCGATGCCCCAGGCTGTTTTCGCTGTCGAGATCACCGCCGCGGCCGTACCGCTGCGTGACGGGTTCGACGAGATCACGTTCCTGTTCGCCGCCCACGCCGGGGGCATGCCGCGGCCTCTGCAGCGGGGCGCGTCCGGAGGCGAGCTGTCGCGAGTCATGCTCGCTCTCGAGGTCTGTCTGGTGGGCACGCAACCCGTTCCCACGATGATCTTCGACGAGGTCGATGCAGGCGTCGGCGGAAAGGCAGCCGTCGAGATCGGGCGGCGGCTGGCGCGGCTGGCCGACGGCGTCCAGGTGATCGTGGTCACCCACCTGCCGCAGGTGGCAGCGTTCGCCGACCAGCACTACGTCGTGCTCAAGAGCGACGACGGAAGCGTGACCACCAGCGGCGTCACCGCCCTCGACGAGGCCGGGCGCCGCAGCGAGCTGTCCCGGATGCTGGCCGGGCTCGAGGACTCCGAAGCCGCGCTGGCTCACGCGGACGAGCTGGTCGCGCTGGCGCGCGGGGAACGCGAGCACTAGCGCGGCCTGCCTCCCTGAATCGGGCGGTTCATTTGGCAGGATTGACCCACGATGAAACTTTCCCTGCGCAAGTCCCGCACCGCGAGCGCCGCCGGAGTCAGCGGACCGGCACGTCTGGACCGTCGTACCCGCAACATCGCCAAACGGCTACGACCCGGCGACATCGCGATCATCGACCACGTCGACATCGACCGGCACGCTGCGCTGGCGCTCGTCGAGGCAGAGGTCGCCGCCGTGATCAACATCGCGCCCTCGATCTCGGGTCGTTATCCCAACCTCGGCCCTGAGCTGCTTGTGGAGGCGGGTGTGGTGCTGGTCGACGATGTCGGGCCGGCGGTCTTCCAGGCGGTCAACGACGGCGACACTGTGCGCATCGACGGCGACACGGTCTACCGCGGCGACACCCCCGTCGGGAGTGGCGTACGGCACGACGCGGAATCGGTGGCTGCCGCCATGGAGGACTCCAAGGACGGGATGGCCAGCCAGCTGGAGGCGTTCAGCGCGAACGCCATCGAGCACCTGCGCCGCGAGCGTGGCCTGCTCCTCGACGGCGAGGGCGTGCCGGCGTTGTCGACGGGGATCAGCGGACGGCAGGTGCTCGTGGTCCTGCGCGCGTTCGACTACGCGAAGGATCTACGCTCCCTGCGGACCTTCATCCGCGAGAACGCGCCCGTGCTCATCGGCGTGGACGCCGGCGCCGACGCACTGCTCGAGGCCGGTCACCGGCCCGACCTGATCGTGACGGATGCCGACGAGATCTCCGACAAGGCGTTGCGTTGTGGCGCCGAGATCGTGGTCCATGCAGGTGCCGACGGGCGCGTCCGCGGGGGTGAGCGGGTCGAACGCCTCGGCATCCAGCATGTGACTTTCCAGGCGAGCGTCACCGCTGAGGACGCCGCGATCCTGCTCGCGCACGTCCACAAGGCCAACCTCATCGTCATGGTCGGGTCGCACGCCACTCTGGTCGAGTTCATCGACAAGGGACGCTCCGGGATGGCCAGCTCGTTCCTCACCCGTGCAACGGTCGGGTCGACCCTGGTCGACGCCAAGGCCGTCTCGCGACTCTACGATCACCGGATCAGGACCTGGGTCGTCCTGCTCGCCTTGCTCGTCGGGCTCATCGCCGTGGGTGCTGCCGTCGCCACCACGCCGGTCGGCCAGGAGTGGTGGGATCAGCTCGCCGCCTGGTATGACGACCTCAGCGGCTGGATCAAGGGGCTGGGCTCGTGACCAGCCTGCGACGACTGATCTTCCCCGTCCTGATCGGCTGCCTGGCTTTCGCCATCGGGATTGCGCTGGGCGGTGGGCCGCTCCAGGCCGACGAGGGAGACCAGACGAAGGCCCTTCGCTCCGACAACGCCGCCCTGACCAACCAGGTGACGACGTTGCGCGCGAGCGCCGTGTTCGAGCAGGGCGTCAACGAAGCGGTCGCACCCAAGCTGCTCGACGGACGGCTGGCCGGGCGCGGCGTCACGCTGCTCGCCCTGCCTGGGGTGTCCGACCAGACCGTGGCTGACATCCAACAGGCTCTCAAGCTCGCCGGTGCCGACGTACCCGTGGTGGCGAGCCTCGCCCAAGACCTGCTCGACCCCGGCAAGAAGACGTACGTCGACAGCGTCGTGACGAGCTCGTTGAAGGGGGCGCCGGACCTCGTCGACCTCAAGGGTGAGAGCACCTACGTACGGGCCGGCGCGCTGCTCGCGCGGGCGTACGTCGGCAAGGGCAGCGACGCGAACGTTGATGCCGAAGCCACCAAGATCGACGCCGAGCTGCAGGGAGCGAAGCTGGTGGCGAGCAATGGCGCACCGATCCGCCGCGGCACCTTTGTCGTGGTCCTCGACGCCGGGGAGCACGGGTCCGACAACTTCAGCCAGGCGGAGATGGTCATCGCCCAGGACCTCATCACCGGGCTGGTCACGGGGAGTGACGCGCTCGTCGTCGGTTCCACGCCCACCTCTTCGGAGAGCGGCGGGCTCATCTTCGAGCTGACCGCGAACGCGACCCTGAGCGGCAAGCGCGTCTCCACCATCAACGTGGTCAACTCCGCAGCCGGGCCAGCCGCCCTCGTGTACGCGCTCGCAGCCGCGGCGTCCGGAACACCGGGGAACTTCGGCGTCATCGACTCCGAGCCGGTGCTGCCACCGGGCCTGGCTGCCCAAGGCAACTGACCACGCTTGCGCTCCGGGTGCACGCCTCCCAAGGCCGAGGAGACCCGGAGGAACGCAGCCGACCGGGCGTGGCGTGGCGTCTCTTGACCGGGCATGGGTAGACTGGAACCCCGTGGAGGGGCGAAGGCTCTTCGCCGTACATCGATCCGCGGGAGAGTGAGTTGGCCGCTTCGACGCCGACCAAGCATCTGTTCGTCACCGGTGGGGTGGCGTCTTCTCTGGGCAAGGGACTGACTGCGTCATCCCTGGGCCGACTGCTGAAGTCACGCGGTGTCCGCGTGACCATGCAGAAGCTCGACCCCTACCTCAACGTCGACCCCGGCACGATGAACCCCTTCCAGCACGGCGAGGTGTTCGTCACCAACGACGGAGCCGAGACCGACCTCGACATCGGACACTACGAGCGGTTCCTCGACGTCGACCTCGGCCAGCACGCCAACGTCACGACCGGCCAGGTCTACTCGACCGTGATCGCCAAGGAGCGTCGCGGCGACTACCTCGGTGACACCGTCCAGGTCATCCCGCACATCACCAACGAGATCAAGGAACGCATCCGTGCGATGGCCGGACCGGACGTCGACCTCGTGATCACCGAGATCGGCGGCACGGTCGGCGACATCGAGTCGTTGCCCTTTCTCGAGGCAGCCCGTCAGGTGCGCCACGACATCGGCCGCGACAACTGCTTCTTCCTGCACGTCTCGCTCGTGCCGTACATCGGGCCGTCCGGTGAGCTGAAGACCAAGCCGACCCAGCACTCGGTCGCGGCCCTGCGGTCGATCGGTATCGCGCCGGACGCCGTCGTGTGCCGCGCGGACCGCGAGATCCCGACCAGCATCAAACGCAAGATCTCCCTCATGTGCGACGTCGACGACGAAGCGGTGGTGGCGGCGGTGGATGCGCCCTCGATCTACGACATCCCGAAGGTGCTGCACTCCGAGGGGCTCGATGCCTATGTGGTGCGACGTCTGAACCTGCCGTTCCGCGACGTCGACTGGACCCGCTGGGACGAGCTGCTCAAGCAGGTGCACCAGCCCGAGGAGGAGGTCACGGTCGCGCTCGTCGGCAAGTACGTCGGCCTGCCCGACGCCTACCTGTCGGTGGCGGAGGCGCTGCGCGCCGGGGGCTTCGCCAACTCCGCCCGCGTCAACCTGCGCTGGGTCGCCTCCGATGACTGCCAGACCCCCGAAGGCGCCGCGAAGCAGCTCGATGACGTCGATGCGGTGTGCGTGCCCGGTGGCTTCGGGGTCCGCGGGATCGAGGGCAAGGTGGGCGCACTCACCTACGCCCGTACACACCGGATCCCGACGCTGGGCCTGTGCCTGGGGTTGCAGTGCATGGTGATCGAGTACGCCCGCAACGTGGCGAAGCTTGCCGACGCCGGCTCCACGGAGTTCGACCCGCAGGCGGCCGAGCCGGTGATCGCCACGATGGAGGAACAGCTCGACATCGTCGACGGAGAGGGCGACCTCGGCGGGACCATGAGGCTCGGTCTGTACCCGGCCGAGCTGACTCCCGGCTCGGTCGTCGCGACGACGTACGACGCCACGCGTGTCGAGGAGCGGCACCGCCACCGCTACGAGGTGAACAACAAGTTCCGCGGCGACCTCGAGGCTGCCGGGCTGGTCTTCTCCGGGTTGAGCCCGGACCGCGAGCTCGTCGAGTTCGTCGAGCTGCCCCGCGACGTACACCCGTACTACGTGTCCACACAGGCGCATCCGGAGCTGCGCTCGAGACCGACGCGGCCGCATCCGCTGTTCGTGGGACTCGTCGAGGCGGCGATCGAGCGTCAGCGCGAGCTGCGGTTGCCGGTGGATGACACCGGTCTGCGACGAGCTGTGCCCGAGACCGACCTCCACACCGACGCCGTGCCCGAGCCGGTCGAATGAGCGACCACGCCGACCGACTCGTCGACGTCGACGAGTCGTGGCCGGTGGTGTCGAGCTCGCTCGAGAGCGAAGGTGCGATCGTCTCGGTGTTCTCCGAGGTGGTCTGCGCTCCGGACGGTGAGACCTTCACGCGCCAGGTGGTGCGTCATCCCGGTGCCGTGGCTGTCGTCGCTGTCGACGACGAGGACCGCGTGCTGGTGCTCAGCCAGTACCGGCACCCGGTCCGGCAGCGCCTGGTCGAGCTCCCCGCCGGCCTGCTCGACGTCGAGGGGGAAGATGCGCAGGTGGCAGCAGCACGCGAGCTGGCCGAGGAGGCGCTGCTCGCAGCTCGGCACTGGACGGTTCTCGTCGACCTGCTCACCTCGCCAGGGATCAACGACGAGGCCGTTCGGGTCTACCTTGCCGAGGGGCTCAGCGAGGTCGCTGCTCCGGACGGTTTCGTGGCGCAGCACGAAGAGGCGAACATGGGCCGACACTGGATGCCGCTTGCCGAGCTGGTGACGGGGGTGCTCCGCGGGGACGTCAAGGACGCGCTGACGGTGTCGGGATCACTCGCCTTATGGGCTCGGCGCCACGAAAACAGGGGTGGAACACCCTCGTAACGTCGAATATCGTGGTGTAGGCCCGGTGGAACAGATCCGTGTGGATGCAGTAAGTTGCGCACGCACGGTTCAACGGAGCTCCGCGTCGGAAAGAGTGAGGGACATGAAGGTCGGCGTACCCAAGGAAGTCAAGAACCACGAGTACCGGGTGGCGATCACCCCGGCCGGCGTGCACGAGCTGGCCACCCGTGGCCACGACGTCTACGTCCAGGCCAGCGCAGGCCTCGGCAGCTCGATCCAGGACGACGAGTACATCTCGGCCGGCGCGACGATCCTGCCGACGGCGGACGACGTCTGGGAGACCGGTGACCTGATCCTCAAGGTCAAGGAGCCGATCGCCGAGGAGTACCACCGGATGCGTGACGGCCAGGTGCTGTTCACCTATCTGCACCTGGCCGCATCCCGGGACTGCACCGATGCGCTGCTCAAGCAGGGCGTCACCGCGATCGCCTACGAGACCGTGCAGACTCCCGACGGCGCGTTGCCGCTGCTCGCTCCGATGAGCGAGGTCGCCGGCCGCCTCGCCCCGCAGTGCGGCGCCTACCACCTGATGCGTCAAGGCGGTGGCCGTGGGGTGCTCATGGGCGGCGTCTCGGGCGTGTACGCCGCGAAGGTCGTCGTCATCGGCGCCGGCGTGTCCGGTATGAACGCCGCCGCCATCGCGCTCGGCATGCAGGCCGAGGTGCTGCTGCTCGACCGCAACATCGAGCGGCTGCGCCAGGCCGACCGTATCTACCAGGGACACCTGCAGACGGTGGCGTCCAACAGCTTCGAGGTCGAGCAGGCCGTACTCGACGCCGACCTGGTCATCGGGGCAGTGCTGGTCCCGGGCGCCAAGGCCCCGACGCTGGTCTCCAACGAGCTCGTGTCGCGGATGAAGCCGGGCTCGGTCCTGGTCGACATCTCGATCGACCAGGGTGGCTGCTTCGAGGACTCGCGCCCGACGACCCACGCTGAACCGACGTACCAGGTGCACAACTCGGTGTTCTACTGCGTGGCCAACATGCCGGGGGCCGTGCCGCACACGTCGACGTACGCGCTGACGAACGTGACCCTGCCGTACGCCGCGTCGTTGGCGGACAAGGGGTGGAAGCAGGCTCTGCTCGACGACCACTCACTGGCGCTGGGCCTGAACACGCACGAGGGCGCGCTGACGTACGAGCCCGTCGCGACCGCACACGGCCTCGACTACCGGAGCCTCGACTCGGCGCTGGCCTGAGCCGTGGTGGTCTGGGGCTCGCCACGGACGCAGGGATGACGGCTCCATGACCGATGCGACGGATGCGGCGGCCGACCTGGTCCGTGCGGTGCGGACCTACCTCGACCACCTCGGGGTCGAGCGTGGACTCGCCGTGAACACGTTGGCGTCGTACCGGCGTGACCTCCGGCGCTATCTCTCGTTCCTGGCCAGTCGTGGTGTCGACGGCCTTGCCGATGTGTCAGAGGCGATCGTGAGCGAGTTCCTCATGTACCTGCGTGAAGGCGATGCCGACCACCCAGCGTTGAGCGCTGCGTCGGCCGCGCGCACAGTGGTGGCAGTGCGCGGTTTTCACAAGTTCGCCGTCCGTGAGGGGCTTGCGGGCGTGGACCCGGCCGCGTCGGTCAAGCCCCCTGCACCGGCGAAGCGACTGCCGAAGGCGCTCCCGCTGTCCGACGTCGAGGCGATCCTCGGTGCCGCGGGCGCGGCCGGCACGACGTTGGCGCTGCGGGACCAGGCCCTGCTCGAGGTGCTGTACGGCACCGGGGCGCGTATCTCGGAGGCAGTCGGCCTGGACGTCGACGACCTCGATCTGGAGGAGCGCGTGGTCCGGCTGGTCGGCAAGGGTGGCAAGCAACGACTGGTTCCGCTCGGCTCATATGCCAAGGACGCGCTCTCGACGTACCTCGTCCGGGGCCGGCCGCTGCTCAGCCCTGTCGGTGCGGGCACGCCCGCGGTCTTTCTCAACGCCCGCGGTGGTCGGCTGTCCCGGCAGTCGGCCTGGACCGTGCTGGGCAAGGCGGCCGACCGGGCGGGGATCGCCGCCGCCGTGTCACCGCACACGCTCCGGCACTCTTTCGCCACCCACCTGCTCGACGGGGGAGCAGACGTTCGCGTCGTCCAGGAGCTGCTCGGTCACGCCTCGGTGACGACCACACAGATCTACACGTTGGTCACGGTCGACAAGCTGCGTGAGGTCTATGCGACCGCACACCCGCGAGCGCTCGGCTGATCGACGGTTCCGGAGTGAGCCGGATCGATCGACCGCCATGGCCGCCGGCGCAGTACGGGCTTGGCATCGGTCCGAAACAAGTGTCGACAAATCTCCTGTGAACAGCGTGTCGCGCGGCTCCGTTCCGTACCTGCGTGATCGACTACGAGTGGACACCGTGCCCACGGCATGCACAGTTCCGGTGTCGTCTCGAGGGTGGTTGCAGCCCCACCGCCCAGAGCCTCACCGGCCGGTGCTGCGCCGACGCGAAGAAGAGGAATGGGAGAGGCCTGACGTGAGCGAGCCTACCTTCACACCGCCGCCGAAGAACCCTCTGGCCCACCGGCTCCAGCCCGAACCAGAGAGCGATTCCGGCCCAGCTACCATCTCCAGCATCACCACGAGCCTGTCAATGGGAGCGTTCACCACCGTGCCAGTCAGTCCGCCGGCGAACCCGGTCACGGAGCCGGCCACCGACCCGGCCACCGACCCGGCCTTCGAGATCGCGCCGGAGCCCGCCCCCGACCTGCCCGAGGCCAGCGCCCACCCCGTAAGCCATCCACCGGCACCGCCGGTGGCCGCACCGGTGACCCATCCACCGGCGCCGCCGCTCTCTCAACCCGTGGCCGAGCCGATCCCTCGCCCGTTCGCCCCGCCAGTGCCCGCGCCTTCGACCCCGCTGGTGCCGACGCCGTCGGCGCCCCCGTCGGCTGCGGATCCGCCAGCACCCGCGGTCGCGCACCGCGTGGACCGAGCGTCCGTCGCCACGCCCGAGCTCCGGGCGCCGAGTGAGAGCCTCACGGCCGCCGCGCAGGGGTTGCATCGCGCGGACCTCGAGCCGTTCTCCCGCTCCGGTGACGCGATGGGTCCGACCGGACGCCCGATGCCGGACTTCCCTGTCCCGGGACCGGTGACCGAGCACAGCCAGGCGCTGGTCATCTCGATGTGCAACCAAAAGGGTGGTGTCGGCAAGACCACGACGACGATCAACCTCGGCGCCAGCCTGGCGGAGTACGGCCGCAAGGTGCTGCTGATCGACTTCGACCCGCAGGCGTCGCTGTCGGTGGGTCTGGGCGTCAACCCGAACGACCTCGACACGACGATCTACCACCTGATGCTCGACAACGAGATCGCACCCGAAGAGGTCGTGCTGCACACGAGCGTCGAAGGCATGGACCTGATCCCGTCCAACATCGACTTCGCCGGCGCCGAGATGCAGCTGATCAACGAGGTGGCCCGCGAACAGGTGTTGTCGCGCGCGATCGAGCCGTACCTCGACGCCTACGACGTGATCCTGATCGACTGCCAGCCGTCCCTTGGGCTGCTCACCGTGAACGCCCTGGCTGCCTCCGACGGTGTCCTCGTGCCGCTCGAGTGCGAGTACTTCGCCCTGCGCGGCGTCGCCTTGCTCAAGGGCACGATCGACAAGGTCCAGGAGCGGCTCAACCCCAAGCTCGAGATCGTCGGCCTGCTGGGCACGATGTACGACGGCCGTACGCTGCACAGTCGCGAGGTGCTCCAGACCCTCGTCGACGGCTGGGGCGACGCCGTCTTCCACACCGTCATCCGGCGGACCGTCAAGTTCTCAGAGGCCACGGTTGCCGGTGAGCCGCTGACGGCGTACGCCAGCCTCTCCGGAGGCGCCGACTCCTACCGGCAGCTCGCACGAGAGGTGCTCACCCGGTGTCACGACGCGTAAGCCTGCCGGGCGCCGACGAGCTCTTCCGGCCCACCGAGACACAACCGGAATCTGCCCGGTCGCCGGCAGCACCGGCGCCTACGGGCCCTCAGACGGCCCGGTCGCAGCGTGTGGGGAAGCCCGCTGCGACCGGGACCGGTCCCGCTTCGGGTGGACCGTCCGGGCGGGTTCGACACGACGAGAAGATCACGGTCTATGTCTCGACTGATGAGCTGATCGATCTCGAACACACCCGGCTCGCCTTGCGCCGAGACCACGGGCTCGCGGTCGACCGCGGCCGCCTCGTCCGAGAGGCGATCCACCTCGCCCTGGAGGACGCGGCGACCCTCGGAGCCGACAGCGCGCTCGTGCGACGGCTGAACGAGACGTGACGATCGCCGTCAACGAGCGCTCCATGAGGGACGGTCCGGTGCTGGATGCGGCCGGTCTCGCCAGCAGCGAGGTCGGTGCTGACGCCCGCGGTGACGCCGGTCCCGACGTCACCGCGGCGTTCGCGGTCCATCTCGACAACTTCGAGGGCCCGTTCGACCTGCTGCTGCAGCTCATCTCGCGGCACAAGCTCGACATCACCGAGGTGTCGCTGTCCCGTGTCACCGACGAGTTCATCGCGCACATCAAGGCGATGGGGTCGCAGTGGGAGCTGGAGCAGACGACCCAGTTCCTGGTCGTGGCGGCGACGTTGCTCGACCTGAAGATCGTGCGGCTGCTGCCGTCAGCCGAGATCGAGGACGAGGACGACCTGGCGCTGCTCGAGGCGCGTGACCTGCTCTTCGCCCGACTGCTGCAGTACCGGGCGTTCAAGCAGGTCGCTGCGGTCATCCAGAAGCGCATGGCCGAGGAGTCCACGCTCGTGCCGCGCTCGGTCGGGCTCGATGAGCGGTTCGCGTCCGTGCTCCCGGACGTGCTCATCACGATCGGTGTCGACGAGTTCGCCCGCCTCGCAGAGGAGGCGTTGCGTCCAAAGCAGCCGCAGGTGATGGGCTTCGCGCACATGCACGCACCCCAGGTCAGCGTCCGAGAGCAGGCGACGGTCCTGGTCCAGCGGTTGCGGCGAACGCGCACGTCGACGTTCCGTGCGCTGGTGGCCGACTCACCCGACACGTTGACGACCGTGGCCCGCTTCCTGGCGTTGCTCGAGCTGTTCCGGGAAGGCGTGGTGTCGTTCGACCAGGTCACTCCGCTGGGCGAGCTGAGCATCCGGTGGATCGGATCGGACGAGGGCGAGATCGAGGTTGCCGATGAGTACGACGAGGCCGCCGATCCCGAAACCGAGCAATCTGAGCCCGAACCGACCGACCCGGCTGACTCCGCGGACCCTGGCGAGATCGTGTACGAAGGAAACCCTGATGACGACAACACAGGCGACTGAGCCCATGGCAGACGAGCAAGCTGTGTCGCAGGCGGTGCAGCGCGACGGTTCTGCTGTCCCGGAGAGCAACCTGACGGACGCCGAGGCCGCCGAGTCCGAG
This sequence comes from uncultured Actinomycetota bacterium, assembly GCA_963815445.1. Lineage (GTDB taxonomy): Bacteria > Actinomycetota > Actinomycetes > Propionibacteriales > Nocardioidaceae > JANLYC01. The sequence goes on along the minus strand of CAWFGV010000011.1, from coordinate 857,479 downwards.
CTCCCGATGCGAGCGAGTCTCGAGGCGGTGCTCATGGTGGCCGATCAGCCGCTCGACCATCTCTTGCTGGCACAGGCAGTGGGCGCGCCACCGGCCGACGTCGCGGAGGCGCTGCAGGCGCTGGCGGCGGAGTACACCGAGCAGGGGCGCGGTTTTGACCTGCGCAACACCGGGGGTGGCTGGCGGTTCTACTCGCGCGGAGAGTTTGCCTCGGTCGTCGAGCAGTTCGTGGTCGACGGTCAGCAGGCCCGGCTGACCCAGGCGGCGCTCGAGACGCTGGCTGTCATCGCCTACCGAGAGCCGGTCAGCCGGGCGAGAGTTTCGGCGATCCGCGGTGTCAACGTCGACAGCGTGGTGCGCACGCTCGTCTCACGTGGACTCGTCGACGAGGCGGGCACCGACAGCGAGACCGGCGCTCACCTGTATCGCACGACCAGCTACTTCCTCGAGCGGATGGGCCTCACCAGCCTCGATGAGCTGCCGGAGATCGCGCCGTTCCTGCCCGAGATGGGCGACATGGAAGGCGAGTTCGAGGAGTTCGCGTCCGGGGTTGCGGAACCGGTTCCGTCGACTGACCCCGGTGCACAAGGCGGCACCGCCGAGGTGTCGCGCGACGCTCCTGCGCCGGCGACCGACCCCCTGCGCGAGTGACCGAGCCCAACCCCCTGGTCCGGCTGCAGAAGGTGCTGGCGGCATCGGGGATCGCCAGTCGACGCAAGTGCGAGACCCTGATGGCCGAGGGACGGGTCGAGGTCGACGGCAGCATCATCACCCAGCTGGGCGCGAAGGTGGACCCCGAGACGGTCGTGATCAGAGTCGACGGCAAGCGGCTCCCGGTTGCGGCGTCCAAGGTCTATCTGGTGGCCAACAAGCCGCGCGGCGTGGTCAGCTCGATGGCCGATGAGCAGGGCCGCCCCGACCTGCGGTCGTTGCTGACGGGTCGGTCCGAGCGGCTCTTCCACGTCGGACGCCTTGACACGGACACCGACGGTCTCATCGTGTTGACGAATGACGGCGAGTTCGCCCACCGCCTCGCGCATCCGTCCTTCGAGCTGAACAAGACGTACGTCGCCCAGGTCGACGGCGTGGTGAAGCCCGCGGTCCGCCGCCGGCTGCTCGACACCGTCACCTTGGAGGACGGTCCGGTCATCGTCGACGCGTTCACGATCCGCAGCAGCCAGGGCGACAAGTCGCTCGTCGAGCTGGTGATCCACGAGGGACGCAACCGCATCGTCCGTCGGTTGATGGCCGAGGTGGGTCATCCGGTGATCCGTCTCTCGCGCACCGCGATCGGCCCGATCCGGCTCGGAAACCTGCACTCGGGCCAGGTGCGCGAGCTCGACACGGACGAGCTGGGCACCCTGCTCGACCTCGTGGGGTTGTGAGTGGGCCTGTGAGTGGGCTTGTGAGTGGGCTTGTGAGACCAGGCCAAGGAGCCTGGCCGGCCGTCACTACGCTGGGCGCATGACTCAGCCAGCAGCAGCCGGGGAGGGCCTTTCGGGTCCGGTCCTCGTCGTCGGCGCTGGATTGATCGGTGCGTCGGTCGGCATGGCGCTGTCCCGGGCCGGGGTCAAGACCTATCTACGGGACGCGGACCGCACGGCGGCACACGTGGCTGCCTCGCGGGGCGCAGGTTCGGACGAGCCCCCGCCGGACGACGTGGCGCTGGTGGTCGTCGCCACCCCGCCCCATGAGCTGGGCTCGGAGATCGCGAGTGCGCTGGCGGCGTACCCCCTCGCCGTGGTCACCGACGTGGGTAGCGTCAAGGTGCGTCCGTTGGTCGAGCTGCACGCGATGGGTGTCGACGCGGCGCGGTATGTCGGTGGGCATCCGATGGCCGGGAGCGAGCGGTCGGGTCCACTGGCGTCGGCCGCGGACTTGTTCGACGGGCGCGCCTGGGCAGTGATCCCACATACGACGTCGAACCCCGAGGCGATCGACGCTGTTCGCTGGTTGGCCCGCGCGTGCGGCGCCGTCGTCACCGAGATGTCGGCAGATGACCATGACCTGGCAGTGGCGCGTATCTCGCACTTGCCGCACCTGGTGGCCGCACTGACGGCAGGTCAGCTCGGTTCCGCGCCGGCCGAGCACCTGGCGCTGAGCGGGCAGGGAGTGCGTGACGTCACCCGGATCGCCGGCGGGGATCCGGTGCTGTGGCGGCAGATCGTGACGGCGAATGCGGCGCACGTGATGGATCTCCTGCTCGGGGTCCGGGCCGGGATCGACGAGCTGCTCGAGTCCTTGGCGGCCGGTGACCAGAACCGTGTCGAGGCGGTGCTGTTGGCAGGTGTAGCCGGGACCGAGGCGATTCCCGGTAAGCACGGCGGGCCCCTGATGGAGCTCGCCGAGATCACCGTGGCGATTCCCGATGAGCCGGGCGCGCTGGCCCGGCTGTTCGGGGACGCAGGTGAGGCGGGGGTCAACATCGAGGACATCCGGATCGACCACGACCCGGCGCGTGCGTACGGCTTGGTCGAGCTCGATGTGTCTGCGAGCGCCGCGGACGGGTTGCTCGAGGCGCTGGCCGCGCGTGGTTGGTCGGCGCACCGGTAGCCTCTGAGGCGCTCCGGCAGATCGACGAAGGGCGGCACGAGAGTGGTAGCGGGCACGGTGGTCGACACGTTGGTCATCGCCATGGACGGGACAGCGGGATCGGGCAAATCGAGCGCCAGCCGTGGTGTGGCCCGGGCGCTGGGGCTGCGCTACCTCGACACCGGAGCGATGTACCGCGCGATGACGTGGCAGATGTTGCTCGCCGGCGTCGATGTGTATGACGCCGACGCCGTCGCCGCGCAAGCCGAGAGCACCCGAATCGTGTCCGGCACCGACCCGACGCATCCCACGATCACGCTGGACGGCCGCGACGTCTCCCGTGAGATCAGGACAGGCGAGGTCAACGTCGCGGTGAGCCCGGTCAGCGCCGTACCGCGCGTCCGCGAGCTGTTGGCGGCCCAGCAACGGGGGATCATCGGGGCCGGTGGCATCGTCGTCGAGGGACGGGACATCGGGACCGTGGTGGCGCCCGACGCGGCTCTGAAGATCTACCTGAGCGCCGATCCTGTCGCACGGGCAGAACGCCGTGCTGCGGAGATGACGAGCGACGAGGCACGAGATGTCTCGATCGTGAAGGCGGCGCTGGTGGCGCGCGATGCCTACGACTCCTCGCGGGTGACGGCGCCGCTGAGCGCAGCGGCAGACGCAGTCCCGCTGGACACCACCGACCTGACGCTCGAACAGGTCATCGCGCACATCGTCGAGCTCGCGAGGACGCGGACCAGTCGCGTGTGACCGGCCACATCGGCGCCTGCGGATGCGAGAAGTTGGCCGCAAGGTCGATACGATGCTGGATTGACTGCGATCAGCAGTGCCTGCTGCTCCTTGGGGGCGGCGATGACCATGACCGGGCAGTGTCGTACAACGCTGGCCAGGAAACTCGAGGTAGTGCAGCCCGATGACGTCCGACGAGAGCATGTCGACCGCTGGCCCCGCGCTCGGTGACCTGGCCGGCGATGAGACGTCGTCCGGTCCGGTGCCTGTGCTGGCGGTGGTGGGACGGCCGAATGTGGGCAAGTCGACCTTGGTCAACCGGATCATCGGTCGCCGGGAGGCCGTGGTCGAGGACGTGCCCGGGGTGACCCGAGACCGGGTGTCGTACGACGCGTTGTGGAACGGCCGCCGGTTCACCGTCGTCGATACCGGCGGGTGGGACCCGGATGCTCGCGGGCTGGCAGAGCAGATCACTTTGCAGGCCGAGATCGCCGTGTCGCTGGCGGATGCGGTGATGTTCGTGGTCGACGCCGGAGTGGGCATCACCGACTCCGATGAGCAGGTGGTCAAGATCCTGCGCCGGTCGGGCAAGCCCGTCATCCTCGCGGCCAACAAGGTCGACGACCAGCGGGCCGAGGCCGACGCTGCGGGTCTGTGGAACCTGGGGCTCGGTGAGCCGTATGCCGTCTCGGCGCTGCACGGGCGGGGGAGCGGTGACCTGCTCGATGCCGTCCTCGATGCGTTGCCGGAGTCTCCGCCGGAGGACTTCGACGCTCCGCGTGGCCCGCGTCGAATCGCCATCGTCGGGAAGCCCAACGTCGGCAAGTCGAGCTTGTTGAACAAGCTGGCCGGCGAGAAGCGCGTGGTCGTCGATGATGTGGCCGGCACCACGGTTGATCCGGTCGACGAGATCATCGAGCTCGGTGGCCGGGTGTGGCAGTTCATCGACACCGCGGGGATCCGCCGGCGGGTGCGCGAAGCGAGTGGCCATGAGTACTACGCCAGCCTGCGCACCGCGGGTGCGATGGAGCGGGCGGAGGTCGCGGTGGTCGTCATCGACGGCAGCCAGCCGCTCACGGAGCAGGACCAGCGGATCATCGCCAACGTCGAGGAGTCCGGGCGTGCGGTCGTCATCGCCTTCAACAAGTGGGACCAGGTCGACGACGAACGCCGGCACTACCTGGACCGCGAGATCGAGCGTGAGCTCGTGCGGGTGATGTGGGCGCCGCGCATCAATGTCACGGCCTTGACGGGTTGGCACGTCGACCGGTTGGTGCCCGCGCTGGACCGGGCGCTCGAGGGCTGGGAGACGCGGGTTCCGACGGGCACCCTCAATGCCTTCTTGGGTCGGCTGATCGCGGCGCATCCGCACCCGGTGCGCTCCGGCAAGCAGCCACGCGTCCTGTTTGCGACCCAAGCCAGTACGTCGCCGCCGCGGTTCATCCTGTTCACCACCGGCCTGCTCGACCCGGCGTACACGCGCTTCATCGAGCGCCGGTTGCGCGAGGAGTTCGGCTTCGTTGGCACGCCGATTCATATCACCGTGAAGCCGCGCGAGAAGCGCAAACGTCGCTGAGGCGCTCGTCGGGCTGCTCGACGTGACTTGACCTGACTGGCTTGACCTGACTGGTGTGGTGCAGCGTCTTCAGCATCTGCGGTGCTGGGTGCGCAGGTGTGACACCGTATGCCGCATCAGCCGTACCTCGAACCGGGAGTCGGGCGGGTGCACGAGCAGACCGCGGAGGAGACGCTGTCGTCGGTCGCCGCCGACGATCGCTGGGGGTGGAAGCGTGCGGTGGACGCGCCCAGTTGGTGTGGTCCACGTGATGACCCCGGTTTCGGTGTCGCTGCGGACGTGCATACGGGGGTCGTCGCGGCTGGTGTGACAGTTCTTGGAGACGCCTTGCAGGTTGTCGAGCGTGGTCAACCCGCCCTTGGCATGTTCGAGCACGTGGTCGAGGTCGGAGATCGGGCTGGCGCACTGGATGCCGCGACAGTGCTGATCGCGAGCGACGACCAGGGCTCGAAGACTGCCGTCGGCCTTGCGCCGCTTAACGTCGCCGTGCGTGAGCGACCCGTCGACGGGGTCGGTGAGGAACCGGCGAAGCCAGGCGTTGTCGTTGGTCGCCAGCTGGCGTGCGAGGGACGCGGCCAAAGGGCCGACACCCACCAGCTGCGCCGGGTCGTCCGAGAGGCCGAGCAGGGTGGCGTCGGTCATCACGACGTTGATCTGGGAGGGGAGCGCGTCCGTGCTCGCGCCCGTGAGGCGCTCGACGAGTGTGTCGCAGATGAGATGGCTCGTGCTACGAGGATCTCCGGCCGCCCGCAGCCGCTTGGCGTGGTCGCGGACGCTCGTCCATGCGGCTTGCGCGTGCTCGGCCGGGAGGTAGGCGTTGAGCCACGCCATACCGGATCCGGCCGGCTGCAGTTGCACGTGCTTGTCGGCCCGCTCTCGTTGCGTGCGGCGCTCGGCGGCATCGGGATCGATCTCGGATACCCGGCGCTCGGCCAGGCCGCGGACCTTGCCGGGTAGGACGTCGACTGCGTCCTCGGAGATCACTTGGTCTGCCAACGCTTTGGCGGCGGGGTCGTCGAGCACACAGCTCTCGAGTGCGATCATCCGAGCGGCATACAGGCCGAGGGCTCCGGTCTTGAGGGCCGTCATCGTCTTGGGGTGGGCGGTGGCCAGTCGCCAAGCATCGTCCATGAAGGTGCCGGCGGTGATGACCGAGACGCGCTTGGCCAGGGCGACTTCAGCCACCATGCCTCGGTACTGAACCTGGTCGGCGAGGAAACCGTGCGCCTGATCGAAGTTGACCCGGTCAGCGACGAACGCTGCGGTCTCCTCGATCTGTGCCGCCTGCAGGGCGCCGATCTGCCGTTCGAGCTCGGCGATCCGGTCCAGGCGCAACCCCATCGCGTCCTGGTGAGCCCGCCAGACGTCGGGGTCGACGACCGACTCACCGGGCCGGCGCTTGACCGGTGGGTTGATCTTGGGTGTCTCGCTCATGCGTTCGAATATAGGCCCGAGCACCGACAATGAGCAACCGGGCGCAACGAGATCTGTGGACAGGCTTGCAGCCTCAGCCGTTTGGCTTCGCGGGAATGCGCTGGGGTACGCTGTCGCAGCCGTTCCGGAGCGTCTCGTGGCGCCGTCAGGACGGCATCGGGCTGTGGCGCAGTTTGGTAGCGCACTTGACTGGGGGTCAAGGGGTCGCAGGTTCAAATCCTGTCAGCCCGACTGAAAAACCTGCTTTGACCTGGGCAAACGCGCCTTCCCGAGCAGTCGAAGATTCGAGCCTTTCCCTCAAATTCCCCACCTATTCCCCTAGAATCCTCGTGCCTCATGGTGCTGGCTGCTCTTGCGGCTCTCATACGAGGCTTGTCCCGGTTGGCTGTGATGACCATCGAGGCTGCCGAAGATTTGAGGTTTGCGACCACGGATCGCGGGCTCAAGTCCCTGGGCTCCGGTCGGCAGGGGAGTCACCCTTGCGTCCGTCAGCGGTTCCGGATCGTCGGCTGCCTCCGTCTCCACGGTGATGAGCGCGCGCAGTCCTTCGACGGTGGTCGCCGCGTTGACCGGCCCGTGCGGACGGGCTGCCCAGAGACCCGGCCGCCCCGAGCTCAAGGGCCGGGAGTAGCCCAATCCGCCCAGAGTGATGCGGCGAAAGCATGGCGACTGAAACGTCAACCCAGAGCCCCCGCGAGCGTGCGCACCGCACAGGGTAGGGCGACCGGGGCATAGGTAGCCGCGGGGACAGACCACACTGTCGTGGCCGTCAGCGCCGGGGTGGTCGGCTGGGTCTGAAGTCGCCGCGACCTTCAGGGGTCAGGTCGAGTGCGCCCCAGAGGACCCAAAGGAAGTCGAGGTGTCGGTCGTCCTGATCCTCGCCGCTGGCTGGCTTGAGCGAGGTGTAGAAGTGTCGGATCTCTTGGTCGTTGCGAGTAAAGACCGTCATTAACGAGGACAGTTCACCAGCCGCGGTGATTCCCCCGCTGTCACGGGAGTAGCTGCCATCAGGATCTGCCAGCAGACGAACGTTGCGCCAGCCGCGCCCGCGCGCGTAGGCGCGCAGGGCATCAAGGGGCGCCGGTGCGACCACGGCGAAGCCGACACGCCGCTCGAGGTCGGCAGCCGCCCCGTCGTACCCGTCGATCAACGAGGTGCACATCGCACACGGCTCAGGGGTGGTGCCGTCGAACATGAAGTTGTAGAGCATCAGGCTGAGGTGTTCACCAAAGAGGTCAACAATCCGGACGGCCGTGGGCTGGTCACCGGCGTAAATGTCGCGCGGACCTTCGATGAACTCGTAGTCGCGGACCAGGCTGCCCGAGGGCAACGCCCGGCGCTTGGCAGCCAGGGCTTCGACTGCCCGGGTGACGTCGTGCTCGGCCTCGATGAGGGCGTCGCGAGCGAGGAGGTTCCCCGGGTCCGCAGTGGGCCACCAACCGTTGTCGCTCTCCACGACGCCACCCTTGCACGCCCCTAAGCACCGGCAGGTAATCACCCCCCTTGCCACTTGCCGCACCCTGCACGGCCAAGCCATGTCGACGCGGCGCCTTCTTCCACTCCCGGCGGGAATACTGGGCCTAGTGAGAGCACGTCATACCGCCGCTATTGACGCAGCGGACCGGCGCCGAACAGCCAATATTCGGGTCGGCGCCGAGCAGGAGGAGGACGCCATCCTCGACGACATCGGCTCGGCCTCCTGGTGGTTGCCTCCGCGCTCGTCGCGCGTTGGTGCACCAACCTGAAGCGAGCCTGTGATCCTTTGGGTCGGCGGCAGCCACAGCCGTGTCTCGGCCCGTGGGTCCGGGGAGTGCCGGACTCCCTCAGTGGTAGGCGTCGCGGCGGTGGGAGACCTGCAGCACCATGACGGTGGATGCGGCGTCGTCGATTTGATAGATGACTCTGTACTGGCCACGCCGGGCGCTCCATTTGCCGTCGAGTGGCGGACGCAGTCGTTTCCCTACCCGGTAAGGGCTGTCCAGGAGTGGGCCGTTGACGAACTCGACCGCGGCTGCGGCGACAGCCTCCGGGAGGGTCTTAGCCAGGGCCCGAGCGGCGCTGCGGGCCATCTGGAGGCGATAGCTCACGAGGTGCGTGGGCGACGAGCCATCAGGTCCTTGAGCTCGTCGCCGTCTACGGTCTCGCCGGCGGCAATTTCTCGTTCAGCCTGTGCGAGGTCTCGCATGGTCTTCTCGTCTTGGAGGATGGCAAGGGTCTCCTCGAGAGATTCGAGGTCGTCGACGGCCACTACGACGACCGACGGCTCGCCGTTCTTGGTGACAACGACCCGCTCATGAGTGTCGTGGACGTTGTCCACGACTGCGCTGAAGTGCATCTTCACCGATGCCAACGATTGAGTACTCATGACCATTATTCTAGTCATGCATCCTAGGCCCTGGCAACTCATCCCAACCGGAGCGTCTCGCGTCCCGTCGTGGATACACCGTGAACATGTCCGGGTCGACGCATACGCCCGCGCGCACCATGCGCTCGCCCCATAGGAACTCGCCGCCGCGTCACCCCCGGCTTCGATGAAGCAGCGAAGGAAAAGCAGCTGATCCAGACTCGCGAGCTGTAGGTGGAGGGCGGTCTCGACTTGACCGGTGCCGCGCTTATTCCCCATATATTGAGTCAAGAGTCCACCTTCTAGGGCACGAACGAGCAAGCAGCCGCACAGCGCGGGAACACGTTGCCGCAGGTCAAGACCGACTTGAGCAAACGAGAGCATGGTTGAAGCGCCGAGGGCGGGGGACAAGGGGTCGCAGGTTCAAATCCTGTCAGCCCGACAGAAAATCGCCTCTGACCTGCGGAAACCCGGGTCAGAGGCGGTTTCTGTTTTGACGTGGATCCCAAGGACAGTCGTTTACTAGTCGTAAACGATTTCGGGGGCCTACGAATCCGAGCTCGCGTCGTCGCTCTCAGCGAGCGGCTCGCGGAGCTCGGAGAGGTCGGCTGAGACCGGTGGCTTGGCGATGTAGCGGTCCCGGGTGACTTGGCTCGGCGAGTGTCCGAGCTGGCGCGAGGCGAGCTCGGACGTTGTTGCCTCGGAGATCAGAGTCGCCACCGTCTTGCGGAATGTGTGGGGTCACCCATTCGTAGCCGGTGTCCTTGCGGATCTGCCGCCACGGTCGCTCGATGTTGACGACCTGGTGCCAGGTGCCGTTGCGGGTGGCGAAGACAGCGTCGTTCTCGTTAGGTGTCGCGAACTCCCGGCGCACGCGGAGCAGCTCGGTGGCGAACCGGGGGAGTACCACGGTTCGTCGGCTGGCGTCCGACTTCGGCGTGGCCTTCCGATACGTGCCCTTCCCGGTCTCGGTCTTGACCGTGCCCGACACTGTGAGGATGGGTAGTCCGCTATCGAGATCCAGGTCGCTCCAGCGGAAGCCAAGGATCTCGCCGATACGACAACCAGTGGCCAGCATCAGCTCGACGATGTCGGCCATGTCGCCGGTGGCCTTGGGTCCGGGGCGGTCCGCGTTGACCCATTGGCGGACGGCAGCGCGAATCTCGACCAGGTCCTCGACCCGAAGCGCCTTGGTCTCCTGCTTCGGTCGGTGCACCCGACTCGTCCCGCGGGCTGGGTTCGTCGGGATCGCATCGTGTCGGACCGCGAGGTCGAGCATGGCCCCGAGGACGACCTTGGCTTTGCGTTGTCAGTTCAAGCTCCGATCGCGCAACTTCAGCAGGAGCCGGTCGAGCCGGCCGGTGGTGGCCTCGCGGAGCTTCAGCCCACCAACACTGGGTAGCACCAGTTGCCAGTACCCGGCGGTACTCGTTGATGGTGGTCTGCTCGATCCGTCCCTCAGCCTCGAGACCAGCGATCCACAGGTTGGCGAGGTCGATCAGCCGGGTGTCTGCGGTGAGGAGCTCAAGGAGTTGCAGTGGGCGTTAGCGCCGAAGGGTTCGCCGGCGACAGTTGATCGGTGAACGGCCGACCATCCGTGAGCGCATGCTCGCTCCACTCGTGGCCCGTCCACCAACGAAACTGATGTCGACCAGTGGGTCCGGCCACCAGCCCAAGGGTAGGCCCGAGTCGATGTGCACTTCTGGATCTTACGTCGCTGTTCGGCTGTGTTGGGGTACGAGTCGCGTCGGATCGTCCGCTGATGCCTGCATGACAGTGCACTTTGAAGACACAAGTCCCGAGAGCCGATCCGATTGCGGCGTGGGACGTCCCGCAACCGACACCCGTGTGAGATGACGGCACTGCGACGCCTTCCGGCAGCACGTTGAACCCCTGGGGCTTTCCGGAAACTAACGCTCCGGAGCCACGCTACGGCGCATCACCGTGTTCTTCAGGCCCTTGGTCCGGATGAAGTCGAAGCCGGCGCGCTGGTAGACGGCCCTAGTGCCGTTGTAGAGGAACGACGAGGACAGCCGCCGCTCTCCTGGGATGTGAGGGTAGCCCTCCACGATGCCGCCCCCCGCCTGCGCGATCAGCGCGAGCGCACCGTCCAGGGCGACGGTCACCAGACCGTGCTGGCGGAACCGCTTGTCGACGAAGATGCAGGTGATCCGGTAGTCGGGCTCGAGGTCCTGCTCCTGGAGGTACTGCTTTCTGTGGTGGATGTCGGGCAGCTCGGTCGGGGTGCCATACTCCGCCCAGGCGATCGCCTCCTCGCCGTCCTCGCCGTCGCGTACGACGAGCGCCGCATGGGCGATGCCCTCCTCGACCATGCACTTCTTGAACGCCCGATTGCCGTCGTACCCCGGGACGTGGTCGGCTCGCTCGGCATGGAACGCGACGCACCAGCACCCGCCGAAGATGCCGTTGTGTCGCTCCACCAGCGCTGCGAAGAGGTCCCACGTGTCCGGGGTCAGTGACTTGATCGTCGTGGAGCCCGGGTCCTGGGTTGCCATGACGCCGACGGTAGCAGGACCAGTGACCCGGACAGCGATCCCGCTGTGGCACGCTCCGCGTGCCGATCGTCACGCGGAGCATGACCAGTAGCCGATCCTTGACCGGGGAGCGGATCGCGCCGTGGGTGCCGACACGGTCACGGCGGCGTCCCCGTCTGGAGTGGCCCATGGCTGGTTAGGTGACTTGTTTCCGTGGCGGTGCCACCATTGCTCCTGTGCGGAGCGCAGATTTGGCCGTCGGTGATCCGCGGCGGGGACGGGCGGGGGTGGCTGTGGTGGTGTCCCTCGGGATTGCTGCGATGTTCGCCGCCATCACCGTGGTGAGTAAGGAGGCCTCCGCGCTCAACCTGCGCCAACCATGGCAGGACGACCCCTACGACGTGCCCGTGTCGTTGGACTTCGTCGTCTTGCCGCTGCTGGTCGCGCTCGGTGCCCTTCGAGTCCAGTTGTGCATGCGTTGCGAACCGTTGCCTTCGCGGCGCCTGCTCGACCTCCTCCGGGTCAGCAGCGCCGCCCTGGGGGTCTGCGCTGCGACCCAGGCCGCCGAGTGGGTCGCCGTGCTCCTGGGTCGCCACCGCGCGAGCTGGACCGTGTCCACGACCTGGCAGGTGACTGTGCTGGCCGTACTGACCGTCGCGACCGTCGGGGCATGGGTGATGGTGCGGCTTGCGGCCCGAACCGTGACCAGCGCCAGCGCGGTCGCTGGGCAGCCGGACTGGCTCTCTGACAGCGTCGCTCTCGCGGTGCGCGCCTCGGGGGTGTTCGGTCTGGGGGTACCGGCCAAGGCGGTCATCGGCTGGGTCGACGCGCAGTTGATCACCCGGATCCGGACCCACCCGGTGGCCGCGGCGGGGATCTTCGCCGCGGGGCTCGCAGCACCCTTCGTGGCCGCGAAGGTCGTACTGGAGGGTTATCCGGCTCCACTGGTCCTGCTCGTCTCAGCCTTCGTGACCGCGGCCTTGTTCGTGGTGGTGGTGGTGCTCGGCGCCTACCTGCGCGTCGTTGAACCGCGCACCATCCCGACGCCGGTGTGGGTGTCTTCGACGGTGGTGGCGTGCGCCGCAGGTTGTGTCGCGTTCGCCTTGCACGACTCGCTGCTCGCTCAGCAGACGGTAGGCGGCCTGAGCGGACTTTTCCTCGGCAGCTTCTTTGCCGCGGGTGCGTTGAGCGCCGCCGCGCAGGCGCTCTGGCGCCGTTTCAGGTCGCGCACTGCAAACTGACCATCCAAAGGCGTGGTGGTCGCGCGGCACGCGTGCCGGTGCGGGGACCGCCTGCGGCGAACGAGTCTCGACGGTCGGTACTCGCCACCAGCGATCTCGCTCTCGCATGCCGAGAGGCGCGCGTGCTCCTACTTGCTCACCGGCTCTCACCTGCATTAACTCCGCCTTGCGGCCTTGCGGCCTTGCGGCCTTGCGGCCTTGCGGCCTTGCGGCCTTGCGGCCTCGCGGCCTCGCGGCCTCGCGGCCTCGCGGCCTCGCGGCCTCGCGGCCTTGCGGGCCTTTGTGCGAATGAGTCCGCATCGGCCGGAATCTGACGAGGTTTTCGACTAGTAAGCGTCCATCGCTTTGCGCTGAGTTGCGGTCGCCGTCCCTGCCGCAGCCGCCGGCTCGGGGTTGAGTGACGCGAACTCTGGTGGCAAAGGGCGATCCAGCAGTCCCGTAGCCGATGGGTACGCATAGGTGAATGACCCTTTCTGCGTCTCTTACTAACAATCTGCTCGCGACGGCTCCCTAGACAGCAGCGAGCGCCCCGCAGGCTCACTGCGCGGCGCTCGGCTCATGACCTGGACCGGCGACCGCAAGGGCAGGCAGCTCGACGTCGACTGTTGCATCGTCTTCGAGTTCAGGGACGGCAAGGTCATCAGGGGAGGCGAGCACTTCTACAACCTGTACGCCTGGGACGAGTTCTGGTGCTGAACGGACCTCGCGGCGCGGCGGCCACCTGCCCGAGAGAAGCAGGTGGCGGTTCTCAGGTGAGGCTTGCGATGACGGTGCGGGAGGCGAACCAGCCGCACAGCAGCGACATCACCAGACCGAAGCCGACTGTTGCCGTCGCGATGCTCGAGGCAGCCGCGATGGCACCGAGGGCGGGCAGGGACAAAGGGGTGAGCGCCATGTCCCCGAGATTGGTCACCGAAGAAACCCGGCCGATGTGACCGGGGTCGACGGTTCGCAGGAAGGATCCGGAGAGCCACACCGACGCCATACCGGCCGTGAGACCGACCACCGCCATGCCTGTGACAACAGCAGGCAAGACGGCTGCACCGACGGCCGCCAACCCCAAACCTTGGACCACCAGGACGCGGAAACCCGCAGCGGCGCCGTGGAGCGGTTGCCACCGGATGCCGACGAGGCTTCCGACGATGGCGCCTGCGGCGAGGGCCGCGTCTGCGATCCCGAGCCAGTGCGCCCCCCATCCCGACTCACTCACGCGCAGCGCGAGACCCAGCGCGGTGATCGGCGTGACGAAGACATTGAGCGCAGTGAGCCCGACGACGAACAATCGGGCCGCAGGTGTGTGCCGCAAGTACGAGACGCCGTCCAGGAATGTGTCACGCCAGCGGGCATGCGCCGCCCGGGGCGACGGGAATCTCGGCCGTACGACGGCGACGAGAACGGCTGCGATCACGAGGAATGTCACTGCGTCGATCACCATCACGGCCACAACACCCTTCCAGGCAACCAGCAAGCCCCCAGCCGGGGCGCCAACGAGACGCGCGATCCGGCTACCGATCTGGTTGACACCGCTGACCGTGCCGAGGTCGCCGCTGGGCACGAGTTGGCGGACCAGTGCGGCGCCGGCCGGGATCGTCAGACCGCTTGCCACTCCGAAGGTCAGGGCGAGCGCGGCCAGGGTGTAGGCACTCGCCGAGCCGGCTGCCCAGGCCAGGGCAGCCGAGAGCAGGGCCACCGCCTTCGTCGCTTGCCCGGCTACCTGCACACGACGTGGGTCGAACCTGTCGGCGATGACGCCACCGAGCAGCAGCAGCGCGGCTTGCGGGAACATCTCGACTCCAAGGATCACGCCGGCGCCGGTCGCGGACATCGTGTGGACGGCTGTCCAAGCCAAGGCCACTGTCCAGGCAGCGTCTCCGAACCAGGACACCGTGGTTCCGCCGATCCAGGCCAAAACCATCCAGTCTCGGCGTAACGGAGCGCTGACAGTCCCTGCTGTCGACGGGGCGGTCCTGGTCATGGCCGTACAGCACCGCTGGGGAACGCCCGCGCGATCACCCGCACCGGTCGCCGTTCCGACCCGTCATCGCCGGCGGCCGCGTGTGAGCGACAGTCCGCAGACCACGCCGCGATCTCATCAGCCAGGCGGCGGCCGAGGTCAGCGAGCTCATCGACTGTGGCCGACACCATGGTGTCGGTCGAGGAAGCACTTCGCCGCCAGTCCTCGTCGCTGGTGCTTCTCGAGGTCATCCAGGACTGAACGGCGCGAACCTGGTGTCGGAGGTTCTCCGCCTCCGCCGCGTCCGCCACGCGTCGTCCCATGGTCCCCGGCGTGAAATCGTCGGCGCTCCAGCTCAGTCTTCGCGGTGTTGACCGCCACCAGCTCTCGCGGGTGTCACGTGCGAGCTCCGGTGCGGGCGCGATGAAACCGCGTTGATGCAGGGCCTTGAGATGGTGGCTGATCGAGCCCACCGCGAGGCCTGTCAGGTCAGCAAGCCGACCGACTGTGGTGGGTCCCTCGACCTCGAGGAGCTCGACGAGCCATCGGCGGGTCGGGTGATGGAAGGCGATCAGGACGTCGAGGAGGTCGCTGCCCGTTTCACCGCCTGGCGATCGCGATGGTGCCGTGGCGCGGTGTCGTTCAGCGGCTGTCTTGCGCGGCATGTCGCCAGCATGACGAGCGTCTCCTCGTCATACAAGGTGGTTTGTATAACTTCCGGGGAGCGGTCAGCCGATCGTGATGAAGTCGACGAAGCCCTTGGTGAAGTCGTCGCCCGGCTTCGCCCCCAGCATGACCGCCTGCGTGTGGAGATCGACCCGACATTGACGGCTTTGCTCGCCTTCACGGACCCCGTCGAGGACAGCACGTGCCAGCTCTTTGACTCGCGCCCAGTCGTCCACCAGCGGCTCCAGGCGCGGCACCACTGCCCGGTCAGCGGGTGTCTCGGAGCGTTTCCAGCCTGGCCGGCTCACGGCGCCACCGACGCATTGTTCCTCGGGTCCCGTCACCCCGCTATCCGGTCATCTCCTTGGAATGAGAGAGGTCCGCGCGGACCGCGAAGCCGCGGCCCGGCACGACCCGGCGACCAGGCCGGATCCCCCATCGTTGTACTGACACCTGCACGTCTGCCATCGCGGCACCATGTTCCCTCTGGACAACCCGTAGGGTGCCCGGGTCTACGCTGGAGTGGCATCGAACGCAGACAGGGACTGTGACAGCGCCCTGTGCGCTCGTCTGGACGGAGGAGTCGATGGTCACGTCCGCAGAGAGCGTCATGGTCGCGCGCGCGCCAGACGAGGTTTTTCGGTATGTCGCTGACCTCCGCAACGAACCGAGCTGGCACACGGACATTGCCTCGGTGCCTTCGGAAACCGATCCGGTCCCAGTCGTCGGTAAGACCTATGCGGTGAAGTTCAAGCCGTTCCTGGGCAACACCGACGGCTCCGTAACGGCGCTCGAGGTCGAGCCCGGGGTTCGGGTGGTGTATCGGGCCGACTTCGCCGGCATGCAACCACGGATTACCTACACGGTCGAGTCTGCCGGCGAAACCACCCGATTTACACGCGCCGTGGAGATGCGACTCACCGGGCTCAAAGTGTTGATGACGCCCATGATGGCGTTCATGGTGCCGCGCCGGAACAAGGTCTTTGTCAACAATCTCAAGCGCACCCTTGAATCTTGAGATGCGTAGGACCCACCGGAGGGTCGGACAGACAGTCGCGACAATCAGTTTCAGGAGCGATTGATCTGGAAGGGACACGTCAGATCTTGCTGTCCAACTGGATCGGATCGTGAACGGGTGGCCGCTGAACGATGCCGTGAAGGCGGTGGCCGGCCGACAGGCCCCAATCCTCTGGCCACAGCAAGGTTCGGGCGGCGGGCAGGACTTCTGACGGTCGAGAGTCATGGGGACCCAGCTTGGATGGACTGACCGACGTGGCCAACGCCGGCATCCTGTTCGCGACAGACAGGAGCCTTGCCCTTTGTCTTCAAGCGGGCGCGCGGCGCGACCGGCGGGCGGTCACGTAGGCAGGCTCTCGTAGCCGCCGAACCCAGTCGTAGGTTTCCAAACCGGGGAGTACGTTCCTGACCGGTTCGAAGGACACCAACAGATCGGCCGTACCGTCGACCGGCGCCTTGTCGAGAACCAGTTCGGCGAATGGATGCCACGCACCTGAGCGAAGGGCCCACGCCAACTCGACTTTGTTCTGGCTGTGAAACACCGCGGACAACAGCATCGCGCCGGCCGGTGTGCGATAGGGCAGCAGCGTGGTCATCGGTCTCCGGTGCGGCGACTGGGCGGGGGTCAGCGTGAAGCGGGTGAGCCGTCCGAGACCGGTCGATGCGAACAACAGATCGCCGTGGCGGCCACCCTCGGTCGGCACTCGGATTGCAAGGCCGAAGATGTCCGGAAAGGGTGCCGGCAGCCCGACTGCTCGCGACTGCCGAACCAGCACGACGTCATCACCCGCCTGATCCAGCCACGCCGCACCGGTCGTGGGCCCACCACCGAAGCGGTGGAGCGTTCCCTGTATGACAGTGCCCCGGGGATGCAGTGGCTTGGCAGCCGGCCGGGCGGTGATGACTCCGGTTGCGGCTCGCAAGACTTGCCCACCGGCGGACGAGGCGGCGCGGGCCGCGGACGCAAGAACGCTCACTCGGCATCGGTACCCCTCACGGTCACCACTATGCAACGACTCCCGGCATTGGTACGTCGATGACCTTTCGCGTGAGAAGCAGCGTTCCGACCAGCGGGTTGACGTGAACGCCATGGGTGCGCATGTGCTCCTTCCTCCTCAACGGGCCCACGTGTCCGCTAAGTGTAGTTCTGCCGCCTCGTCCGCCAACCTTTCTTCGCGGCCCTGCTGCGTCGGCGGCGCAGCTGCTCGGCCTCCATGTGTACCCGCTCGTGTGCCCGGAGCTGTCGCCGCGCCTCGCTGTCGGCCTTGCGCTGTTCGGCCGCAAGGACGGCCGGGGATCTCACCGGCCATACGTACGGCAGGTCTTCGGGCACGTCTGGGAACAGCGCTCGGTAGTGCTCGGGATCCTTGCGAACGAGCGCTGATTGGTGGCTGCGGTGCACCGCCTCATCGCCGAGCCATGGGGGCAGAGCAGCCCCCGCGGCGAGCTCGGTCTGCGTCCGCACGCTCTCGATGCCGGTCGCCCGCAGGTCGGTCGCAATCGTGAGCGCGCACGTGTCGCCGAAGCCGAGCTCCGTCCAGACCGCGCAGCACGCGAATCCGTATCGTCCGAGCGCTTCCTCGAATCCTCTCCACATCAGTACAGCCGGGTGGTTCTGCCATCCGTAGCCGGGCCTGGTCAGTGCACGGACCACTTGGATGGTCTCCACGCGCTGCTTGCCGAGGCGCTTGCGGTCCAGAGCGCGCGCCGAGCGCTCGAAGTCGGCATAGGGAAGGAACGTCTGCACCAGTTCAGTCTGCCGCGCGCCCCGACTGCCTGCCCGAGAAGCGATGAGTGACCGAAAAGGCCTAGGGCTGAGACGCTCAGGAGTCCGGCAAGACGTCCTTTGCGGCGTCGACCAACTTCGCCAATGCGGGTCGCTCGTCCCCGCCGCTGGCCCAGGCCGGGTCCTGTGGAAGCGGCCCCATCGGGTCTGACTGCTTGGGCATTGTCGCTCGCGGAGCGAGCGAACGGCGGAAAGCCTCGTCCAGTCCCACGAGGCGATGGCCCTCCGGTAGCAGGACCGATTGGAAGTCGTTGTCAGCGACGAGCATGTCGTGATGGAGGCTCTCGACCAGCGCCTCGACCGTTGGCCGGGGCACGTCGGTGAGGCTGCCTACCAGCGTGCCTACGAGGGCTGTCGGCAGCAGTGGCACGTTGACTTGGGGGCGATCGAGCCCCGCGTGCTCGGTGTATGCCTGGAGCAGCGCTCCGTAGCGCAGCTGGTCCGGGCCGCCCACGTCGAAGTGGCGCGACGGGCCGGTGTACTCGAGCGCGCCGACCAGCGCCTCGAGTACGTCGACGACAGCGATCGGCTGCACCATCGAGTCCATCCACGACGGCACGGTGTGCACGGGCATACGTTCGCTGACCTGGCGGATGATCTCGAACGAGGTGGACCCGCTGCCCAGGAGCACCGCGGCGCGCAGGACGACCACGGTGGCGGGGACATCGCTGAGGATCCGCTCGACCTCGCGTCGGGATCGGATGTGTTCGGAGAGCTCGGAATCGTCGGCGTCCGGGACGAGCCCGGAGAGATACACAATCCGGTCGACGCCGTGGGCGCGTGCTCCGTTCGCGAGGTTGGTGGCCGCCTTGCGGTCAGCGTCGGCGAAGTCGTCGCCGCCCATTCCATGGATCAGGTAGTACACCGCGTCAACGCTCTGGCAGGCGGCGGTGACCTGGTCGGCGTCGAGCGCGTCCATGACGACGGTCTCCACTCGGTCGCCCCACCACGGCTGCTCTCGGTCAGGGTCGCTCGTCGTGGTGCGCACGTCGTGGCCGCGCTCGATCAGCAAGGGCACTAGTCGACCGCCGACGTAGCCGGTCGCGCCGGTGACCAGGATCTTCAACTCGTCCTCAGCTCTCCGCGTGTGTCGGCCTCCGGCCGACCCACGGCACCCAAGGGATGCACGTCGACTCCGGTGAATGTACCGAGAGCCTAATGCTGCGTCCGGCGCTGACGTGACGCGAGCGTGGGTACGGATCCGTTCACGTTACCGACACCCGACCCCGGGACGGCCAGGTGTACGGCGTCCCTCCGGAAACCACGGGGTACGCGGCGGCTAGCCGAGGATCCACACATCACGCGCCGACTTCACACTCCTGCGGGTCGATGACCCCGAGGTTCCTGACCACCTTGAAGGTGCCACCGTGGGACTGCGCGATGTACATGTTCAGCCGGACGTGGTGCTGACCCGGCACCATCTCCGCGGGACCGCCAGGGCCTTCGTCGATCCGAGCGTGGTCCAGCGCCCTGATCACATCGACCTGGTCCAGTGAGCCGGCCTCGTTGACGGCTGCCTCCCACAGCTTCAAGCCGCGGTACATCCCGGTGCATGCGCTGCCGGCGGTGAACATCGCACTGCCGGGATAGCGCCTCTCGTACGCGTCGAGCAGTGCTGCGCTGAACGGTTCCTCGACGTCCCGGTAGTAGTCGAGACAGCCGTACAGGCCCTCGACATGCTCGGCGGGCACCAGGTTCAGGAAGTTCTCGTCGAAGTACGTGCAGACGATGTGTCCGCCGTTCTTGGTGAAACCGGCGTCGTAGAGCCGCTCGAGAAATGGCGTCAGCCCCGGCGGCACGATCGTGTTGAACACCACGTCGGCACCACTGGCCATGATGTCGTCCACGGTCCGGTCGTAGTCGGTGTGATCCATGGGGAAGTACTCCTCGCCGACGATGGATCCACCCTCAGTGGCGACGGCCTCCCTGACCTTCTTGTTCATGACGTGCGGCCAGATGTAGTCGGCTGACGGCATGTAGAACTTCTTGGCCCCGGTCTGTCGCATGAGCCAGGGGATGAGTGGTTCGACCTGCTGGGCAGGCACCGGACCGGTGCAGAAGATCAGGGGGTCGCACTCCTGGCCCTCGTACTGCTCCGGGTAGATGTACAGCGTCCTGCCGCGGTCGACTGTCGGGCGCTTGATGGCCTGGCGGGTCGAGCTGTAGATGCCGCCGAGGATGACGTCCACGTGCTCCTGCTCGACGAGCTTGGTGGCGGCGGCCTCGGCCGCGCTGTCATCGGTCGCGCTGTCCTCGACGAACAGCTCGATGGGCTGACCGAGCAAGCCGCCCTGTGCGTTGATGTCGTCGATCACCATCGTTGCGATGTTCGTATTGGCGATGCCCATGAACGACAGGGCACCAGTCTGGTCGGTGACGATGCCGACTCGCGCCGGCCGGTTGGTTGTGCTTGGCATGACGTTTCCTCTCCATGTAGGTCAGGGACGAGCGCTGTCGAATGTCCGACGTCCGACGGAGGTCGGCGTCAGCGCTCGTCCCTGACCTATGTGTTGTCGTTGGCTGGGCCGCCCTGTCCGGACGGCCGGGGATGGATCACTAGGCGCGGTAGGTGCCGACGATCTCGGCCGCCACTGGCTTCTGCTTGTGCCCGGCGTCGGCCAGGATCGGAGGGACCTCCGGGTCGGACACGAAGTTCGCCCAGCCCTGCGCATCCCAGTCGAAGACGGCCCAGACGCGGTCTTCCTGGCTCGGGTCCTGGTAGACCGTCGAACCCTTGGATCCGTGCTCTTCGCGCTTAGCTGCGCCCTTCTCTCCGAACACGGCCAGGAACTGGTCGAGGTCGTTCACTGTCGTCGTTGCGAGTAACATGTGCGTCTCCGTTCGTGATGATCTCGTCGGATCTTTTGCTTGCCAGTCCAGGTCGCTGGCCCAGTGCCAGCCTGCGGTGAACGGTGGTCGCGACGCATCGGGAGACCTCCCCATTTCCGGTCGTCAGTGCCGACAGGATCGGCGAAATCAGCGAACGGCGGGTCCCGTGACGAAAGTCAGGGAAGGGCAGGTCCCGTGATACGTGCCACGCGTGGACCGGCCGGTCGGCTCAGCCGGCGGCGTTGCTCCCGACGACTGCCTGCTCGAGCGCCCAGCGGGTCGCCGCCGCACGGTTGGACACACCGATCTTGGTGTAGATGTTCTGGATGTGGTGATCGGCGGTCTTCGACGAGATGAAGAGCTGCTCTGAGACCTCGCGTGTCGTGGCGCCGTCAGCGACGAGGCGGAGCACTTGGATCTCTCGTCGGGTCAGCCCCCCGGGCCGGGCCTGTTGCGCCTCTGGGACCAGCTGACGGCGTGCGATCGCGATCTGTTCCCGGGCGTAGGCGGCGGCATCGTTCAGATCCATCGCGGCCCCGAAAGAGCGGAACCGCGCCCACTTCTTCTCGCCCAACCTCCCGGCGAGGCGGCCACCGAGGTCGACCAGCTCGGGGACGTGATGCTGGCTGCTTGGCTCACGAGACACCGCGCCCAGCAGGGTCGTGGCCGTCTCGAGGCGGCCGAGGCGCTCGAACAGGGCCGGCAAGCTGGCGAGCGTGATGATGAGCTGTGGCAGGTTGCGCGCCTGGCGGAAGGCATCGATCGCCGGAGCGAACAGGTCAAGGGCGGCTTCGAGCTCTCCGTCGGACGTGTGCAGCCGGGCTGCGTCGCGAGCCATGAAGCCCTCGAAGAACCCGACACCATGCTCAGCGACGAACTCGACCCCTTCGTCCCAGGCCAACAGAGCGCGCTGCGCATCGACTTTCGAGTACGCCAGCCCGACAATCCACAGCGTGTAGGCGATCCAATAGGGATTGCCAACCTCGCGGGCGGCGGTGACTGCCTCTTCGGTCAGCGCGAGGGCCTCATCGACCCGGTCCGCCGACTGGAGGCCGTCGACGTAGGCCGCGATTCCGAAGGCCCGCGCTGACCCTGGCAAGGCCGCCACCGTGCTCGTGAGCTCCACATAGCGATCGAGGTCGCCGCAGTAGACGTGCGCGAGGGCCTCGATGAAGGTGGCGTACCCGGGCCCGCACGGGTCATAGCCCGCTCGCCCTTCGAGCTCGGTGGCCCGGTGCGCGTTGACAGCTGCCGCCTCGGCACGTCCGACGAAGCATGCATAGCCCGCCGCGGTGTACAGGCGCGGAAGCCGAGCGACGTCGGCAGCCGTTGCTGCGTCGAGCAGGTCCTCCGCCCAGCCGATGGTCTCGAAGAGCTCGACGGAGAATCCCAGCAATGCGGCGTGTGCTGCGATGTCGGTCGCGACGACGAGATCACCCCGCTCCGAGCTCCAGTGCAGCGCGGAGCGCAGGTTGGAGAGCTCGATCTCGACCCAGTCGACAGCGTCACGCCAGCCCGGCCCGTTCCAGTTCCCCCATCGCGTGGCGGCCTCTCGCCCGAAGTACGCGGCATGACGATCGAGCATCAGGTCGTGCTCGCCGGTCTCCGCCAACCGATCCTCGGCGAACTGCCGAATCGTCTCGAACAGGCTGTACCTGGTGCGCGCGACGGCGTGATCGGCGACGACGAGTGACTTGCGGACCAACGAATCGAGCTGTGCGAGTATCTCCACCTCATCGGCCCCGTCGGCTACGGCGAGGATGCCCGCGAGATCGAAGCCACCCGCGAACACCGACGAGATGCGCAGCACCGCACGTTCGTCTTCAGCGAGGAGGTCATAGGACCAGTCCACCGCGCGTCGAAGCGTCAGCTGCCGCTCGGGCCCGTGCTCCGGACCGGTCAACAGGCGGAAGCGGCTGCCGAGCCTGTCCCTGACCTCGACGGCACTCATGGCGGCCATCCGGGCCGCGGCAAGCTCGATCCCCAGCGGAAGCCCATCGAGGGTCTCGCAGATCTCGACCACCGCCGCAGCGGTCTCCGGCTCTGCCAGTCCGAAGCCTGGTCGTACCGTGCGGGCCCGCTCGACGAACAACGTGACGGCATCGGAAGTGTCGCCACCGTCGAGCGCCAACGGCGAGACGGACAGGAGAGCTTCTCCTGCGGTCCACAGGTACTCACGCGAAGTAGCCAGGATCTTGGCGGTCCCGGCGCGCGCGAGGATCTCGCGGATCGCCGATGCTGCGGCTGCGAGCACGTGCTCGCAGTTGTCGACCACCACCAGCAGTCGTCGTCCGGCGAGCGCCTCGGCGACGTTCTCGATCACGTTGGCATCGCCCTTCGGGATGATGCCGAGCGCCGTGGCGATCGCCGCCGGTACCGAGGCAGGGTCACCGACCGAAGCAAGCCCGACCATCCACACACCGTCAGGGAACTCGCTCGCAAGCTCTGCGCCGACAGCGAGTGCCAGGCGCGTCTTGCCGACACCGCCCACGCCGCTGAGCGTGACGAGCGGGTTGGCCCGGACGAGGTCAGCGACCTCCGTCAGCAGTCGCTCACGGCCGACCAGCGACGTAGCCGCGATCGGAAGGTTCCCAGGCTTCGGGTCCCAGCTCACGAGCCCGAGTCTTGCACACGGCGCACAGCGCAGGGGTCAGCCGCGGGGCCGGGCCATGCCGACGTTTCGCGCGCGCGGGTTCTAGGGTTGGCGACCGCTGAAGGCCAGCATCTTGTCCTGGTCGCTGGCATCGTCGGGCACCTCGGCCGGGTGTCCCATCATGTGTATGCCGAGCGGATTCGGACTCCGCAGGAACTCGCGGGGCGCGTGCTGCAGTCCGGCCATCGTCGCCCCGACTGCGTCGGCCGGCAGTGTTTCGTCGGCGCCGATCGATCGCGCGAGATCCCACGTATGGATGAGCCGGTCACCGATCAGGAAGGCGGCCAGGTCAGGCTTCGGCATACCTCCGAATTCCTGAGCGGTCCCCTCCAGGTTTGACGGATCGGCAAGGACCGCGTCGAAGGCCGCGCGGATCTCGTTCCACCCATCACCCGATCGGGTGTCGGCACCGAGCATCGTCAATGCTTTCGCATGCCACTGCAGGTGCTCGACGAGCTCGCGCACCGTCCAGTCCGCGCACGGTGTCTGGTTGTCCCACTGGTCGTCGCCGACCTGGGCGTAGACCTCGGTCCACCTGTCGGCGACCTGTTGCCAGATTTCCATCGGACCTGTCATGGGGCTCCGTTCCACGTACTCCCCGGGCCTCGAAGTCTTCCAGACGCGCCGACTCCGAACAGGCCGAGATCGTGGTGGTTCCCCGACCGGGGAAGGCGCAGGAACGCGGCGTTGGCGCGGGGCTCGCGCGCCATGACCGCCATCTCGAACGCCTGTTGATAGAACGCGATGCTGCGCTCCAGGTCGGCGACGAACAGCACGGCGTGGTTGAGGCGCACGGCGTTGATGGTCATGAGGTGCTCGCTTCCTGCGGGGAGGGTCAGGCGTGTGTTGGCTGCGGGGTCGGACGGTGGTCAGGCGGCGGTGCCGAACCCGCCGGTCCAGGAGACCTTCTCGGCCACGGCCAGAGTGAGCTGGAGGAAGCCGAGCGCCTCGAGCTCGCGGGCTCGGGTGAGAGCGCCGGCGTCGATCGCGTTCAGCCCGCCTGAGGTGACGATGCCGGCCAGGGTGAACTTGGCGTCGGCGTCGTCGCCGGCGATCAGCACCGTCGTGGTCAGCGGACCGACCGTGCCGGACGCGAGTGTGGCGGCGAAGGTGGTGTTGAAGGCCTTGAGGACCCGCGACTGTGGCAGCGCGGCGGCGATCTCCGCGGCCGCAGAGCTGTTCGCCGGGACAGCGAGGGAGTCGAACGTCTCGAAGTTCAGCGGGTTGGTGATGTCGACGACGATCTTGCCCGCGAAGCTGTCGCCGCGGTCGGCAATGACGTCGGCCACCGCGGGGTAGGGGACCGCGAGGACGACGATCTCGCCGCTGACCTGGGTGCCGGCGTCGTTCAACCCGAGCAACTGGATGGTGTGACCGCCCTTACGGGCGACGGCGGCGATGGCCTGGCCCATGTTGCCGGTGCCGATGATGGATACGTGTGCCATGAGATTCTCCTGTGGTCTGATAATTGGTTGTGCATTCAACTAACTATTCAACAGTTTAATTGTTCCGTCAAGTAAATGTTGTAATCTGTGAGCATGGACACAGGGTGGTTGGACGAGAAGCAGCTGGACGCCTGGGTGAAGCTGCTCGCGGTGGTCGAGCTGTTACCGGGAGTGCTGGACCTTCCCTTCGTTGACCACCATTCGCGTCACGTCGAAATCGATGCCGTCAGGATGTGGCAGACATCGGTGTCCGTGCAGTCAGCCGGATCGAGCTGACTGCTTCGCTGGATGACCTGCTCGAGCTCGGCCTGCAGAGCGGCCAGGTCACTGATGCGGGCGCGGACGTCGGCTGAGCTTGTCGTCGAGGAGGCGTGCCACGTGCGTGCAGGGAAGTTCGCCTTCCTCGCGGAGATGGATGATGCTGCCGATCTCCGCCAGGGTGAGGCCGGCGGCCTGAGCGGACCGGATGAACTCCAGCCGGGCCGTCACTGAGCCGTCATACATCCGGTACCCGTTGGTGCCCCTTCGAGGCGGCGGCAGGAGACCCTTGCGCTCGTAGAACCTGATCGTCTGGCTGGGTAGCTTCGCGGCGCGGGCAAGCTCTCCGATCCTCATGGCCCGACTCTACGCTCTTGACCTTGTAGCGCAGATGAAGGTTTACGGTTCGAGCATGGACATCACCTTGCTGTACTTCGACGGCTGTCCGAACTGGAAGACCGCTGACCAACGGCTGGTCGCGATCGCCGCCGACGTTCCCGACCTGACCATCGCGCGGCGGCGGATCGAGTCGCCGGAGGACGCCGAGCGCGTGGGCTTCCACGGATCTCCGAGCATCCTTGTGGACGGCGTCGACGCCTTCGCCGAGCCGGGCGCCGGAGTCGGAATGGCCTGTCGGGTCTACAGCACACCGGAGGGCCCGGCCGGCGCCCCCACCGTCAGCCAGCTGCGCGAGGCCATCGGAAAGGCCCAGCCGAACGGCACTCGCTGACAGACCGAGTTGTCTGACTCAGGTCGTGCTCTAGGCCTACTTCATGCTGACAACTCGGCAGGGATTGAACGGTCTTTCGCTGGGTACGGGGGCGGCAGATTCGCGCAGGCAGATTCGCACGGGCAGATTCGCACAGGCAGATTCACGCAGGGGGTCTCCAATGTTGGCGCGGCGCTCGATCCGCTGGATGAGAGAGATGGGCTCGGATGACTGGTCCCCGAACAGAGCGGTGCCTCTCCCGTCTCGAGCAAATGGTCCGGGCCTGTGACCTCCAGCAGCTGCTCGACCTGGTCGGGAGAGAGGACCTCCCCGATATCAAGCTGGACCCGATGAACACCATCAACGCTGAGGACCTGCTCGACGATGCGTTCCTGATCCTGATCGCCATCGTTCACGACGTCGCTGCCGAGCGAGGACAACATCTTCAACTGGTGCCGAAGGACTAGACCGGCGGGTGGGTGGTGGCGATCTGGTCGCTCAGCACCGACTCGCTCCGGGTAGTTGGGGGTCTGCCAGGCCGATTCACGCGCCTGGAAGCCAGTGCCCCCCCGCCGAGATATCGGGTTTGATGTCTGCATGGACGTCACCAAGGACGGGCAGAGCTGGCGGATCGGCACGGCCCTCGACGTTTCCTGGATCCGGGGCCACACCACGGAGGACCTCACGATCACGACCGCGATCCCACCGGTGTTCGAGGCGTACGCCACCTTCTACCCGCCGGACGGCGTCAGCTACGAGACGCATGAACGTGCCGTCGTCGACGTACTCATCGACAACACCCCCGACCAGCCCTGGTGGCTCGGCTATCTCGACACCGGTGCCCATGACACTGTCTTCCCGTTCGCGCCGAGGGTGTTCCTGTACTGGCGCTGGCCCTATGTGTTGGTCCAAGCCGGACCCGAACAAGCGCTGACGTGGCGGATGGGGCACATGCGCGGCGACGGACCACTGCCGGACTTGTTCTTCCCGGCGGATCGCTCCTGGCTCGTCTCAGCACTCTGGGACGACATCTGGACCGATCTGGGGGGCCCCGCACCTCTCGTGGCCGCGCTGCAGCGCCATCCACTGCTCAACGCCCGCCGCGTCGGGCCGGAAGAGGACGCGCTCCCTCCAGGGCTGATCCGAGACTGAAGTCCGCGAAAAGCCTGATGGGGCAGTTGCCCAGGAAACAGCCGGGAACGACGTGAGGGCGGGACATTCTTGTTCTTTGCCCTGCTCCGGCTCATCTGAGGTGGTTGAATGGCTGGGCCGGACGGGTGAGTTCGGCTACCTGTGCCAGGACGGGGCGGAGGGGTTATGAACATGCGTGTGCACAGAAATAGGTTGATCGGGGTCATCGCGGTCGCTTTCGTGACCGGGCTGGTCGGAGCAGGCCGAGCCGACGCGGTCGCGTTCGGCGCGAGCTGGCAGCTGAACGAGAAGACCGGCAAGGTCATCGACTCCTCGGGCAACCACAACGACGGCGTCGTCCACGGAGGCGTCACCCGCAACGGAACGGGATACACGTTCGACGGGCACAGCGGCTATGTGAGTGTCGCGAACTCCGCGACACTCAATCCCGGAGCAGCTGACGTCACCATCACGATCGGCTTCACTCTCGACGGCAACCCCGCGGCAGGCGATGACTACGACCTCGTGCGCAAGGGCCTGGCCGGAACCAAGGGTGGCGACTTCAAGGTCGAGATCCTGCCCGGCGGAAAGGCGTTCTGCCGGTTCCGTGGTACGACGGCCGCCACCGTGTCGGGCGGCAGCAACCTGGGGACTGGCACCCACACCATTCAGTGCCTCAAGACAGCGAGCAAGATCTCCGTGTCCGTTGATGGATCGGTGAAAGCGAGCAAGTCGGTCAAGGTCGGAAACATCTCCAACTCGCAGCCCGTCATGCTGGCCGCCAAGCCAGGCGACGACTTCACGAAGGGTCTGATCGACTTCATCACGATCAGCTGAGCGAAGTCGAGCCGCGGCTCGAGGCAGGACAAGCGCCCCTGTACGAAGGCCGCGGTGAGATCAGGCCGACGGGATCGCGTTGTCGCTCTGCCGGCGTTGTGCTGCCAGGGCCTGGAAGCCGCCGACCAGATCGGTTGCCCGGGACAGGCCGATCGTGCGCAAGGTGGCGGCCGCCAGGCTCGAGCTGTAGCCCTCGTTGCAGACGATGATCACGCGGCGACCTGCGTCGGTCATCTCGGGGATGTGGTGCGGGCAGGTGGGATCGAGGCGCCACTCGAGCACGTTCCGATCGATGACCACGGCACCGGTCAGCCGGCCGTCGCGCCGCCGCTGTTCGATCGGCCTCGTGTCGACGAGCAGGGCGCCGGCCTCGAGCTCACCCGCCAGGGCGGCTGGCTGCACCCGGTCCAGCCCAGCCCGGGTCAGCTCGATCAGGTCGTCGATCGCTGTCCGTGGCGCCACTTCTCTCAACCTCACAAGCCCAAGGTTCCGCCTGCCCGGGAGGATGCACAAGGGACCGAACGGGTCCTTGCCGTGTCGCAGGGCAAACCCGCGGTCACCCTCCGTCGAAAGTACGAGAGATCACCCGTCGTTGAGTGTCGAAAACCCTATGCACAGCAGGGCCCCCGGCGATAGCGTCAATCGACTCACGGCCACCCCCGTCGGTCATGTCGGTCATGCCACCTAGGGGTCCAGATGAGTTCATACCGAGACCGTCGTTCGCCACTGAGTCACCGTGCCGGCAGAGCACGCCGTACCCGACCGTGGATCGTTGCGGTTCTGGTCGCGGTCGCGCTGTGCCTGCCGCAGGGCGCGCAGCAAGCCGCAACTGCTGCCGGTACCTGCACCCTGACCCCCCAGCTGCGTGACTTCACCGTCAACCAGGGCGTGGGCAGCTACGCCGTGCTGACGCGCGGCAAGGAGACGCTGGTCCGTCTGTACCTGAGCAAGCCGAGCTGTGCGGCGAAGAACCAAGCCATGAACCTGACCGCTGCCAGCCTCACCATGAACGTCCCCGGTTCACCGAGCAAGACGTATGCCGCACTGAACCAGGTCACCTCGGGGTCGCCCTTGACGGCATACACGGGTGCGCCGGCCCCGGATGCGGCTGGAGACCCCACGTTCGTCATCCCCGGAGCAGACCTCACGTCCTCGAATCCAGCGACGCGTTTCACCGCGACGTTCACCGCAACGCTCAGCGTGTCCACGTCAGCCACCCCCACCACGATCTCCGCCATCTCCGGGGGTGGCGCGGCGCTGACGGCCACCGTCGAGACGCGCACCAAGGCCTTGCGCATCCTGGTCGTTCCCATGGGAGCGGCATTGACCACTGTCGACAGCAGCACGCTGCAGGCGGGGCTGAACAGTCTGTCCCGCATGCTTCCCGTTCCGAAGACAGGCGGGCAGCTGACCGGCCCGTTGACGGCGGCATCGTCTGTCGGCGGGATCCGCTATGCCATCAACGCCGGCGTCCTGCCCGTGCCTCGCGACACCGCCACCAACAAGTTCTGCGGCAACCTGAGCAACTTCGACGCCATCAAGGCCCAGCTGGCCCAGTACCGCAACGACTGGAACGCAGCCAACTCCGCCAACACGTCCAACCCTGATGCCAACCCGACGGCCGACATCGTCCTCGGCGTGGTCTCGAGCGACCAGTCCCTGAACGGCAGCGCGGGGTGCGCGGAGGGCATGGCCTCGACGAGCAGCCCCGAGGCATGGGTCCGCCTGGTGCCGGCCGGCAGTACGCCGTCGACGGCGGGCAACCTCATGGCGATGGAGGTGGCTCACACGTTCGGTGCCGAAGGCCGAGGCCCGTCGACCAACCCCTGGTCCGACCCACTCAACCCGACGCACTCCAAGAACACCGAGGCCGACGGTGCCTCGAACCGTGCCTACAACGTCACGACACGCAGCTTCCTCGCCGATGACCGGACGGCCATGCGCAGCCAGACAACAGGCTGGAACCAGGAGACGACCGTCTACGAGAAGCGCGACTACGAGTTCCTCACCTGCCGTCTCGGGGGACTGCCGAACGCCGACTGTCTGACCACCGGCACGGTCGGCACGATCAACGGTGTCGGCGCCGGTCCGACCTTCCTGCTGTCGGGCACGACGAACAACACGGCCGCGGGCACGCACATCGTCGAGAGCTACGGCGGTCCGCCCGCAGCGTTCACCACACCGCCGACCACCAGTCGCTACACGCTCCAGTTCCTGCGTGGCACGACCGTCACCACGCAGACCAGGGTCGCCGTCGACTTCGGTGAGTCCGAGCACATCGGGCAGCAACCGTCGGACCGTACGTCGCCGGTCGGGTTGATCTCGTTGGCCGTGCCTTTCCCGCTCGACGCCGACCGCAACAACATCCGGCTGATGTACCAGCCCCCGACGGGGAGCCCCGTCGTGCTGTTCAGCTCGATCAAGAACGGCCAGCCCACGCTCCAGCAGCTCACGGTCACGAGCTCGACCGGCGGCGGTGGCGGCGACGCCTTCGTGAACTACACCAACACCGATGCGATGGACGAACACGATCCCGCGTTGAGCCAGGACGGCAAGTGGCTCGCCTGGATCAGCGATGTGGACGGCCCGGCGTTGACCGTGGCCTCGACATCCAACATCGACCAGAGCGACACGATGTTCGAGTTCCGGAACTCCGCCTCAGAGATCGTGTCGCCCAAGCATCCGGCCTGGAGTCCCGACGGAAGCAAGATCGTGTTCGCCGGGAGCGACGGCGCGCTGTACACGGTGGTAGTAGACACCGGCGGGAGCAGCCCTACCCTCGGAGTCCTTGACAAAGATCTCAGGACGGTCCGGCGGACAACCCGTCGTACTCTCCGGATGGTAGCGAGATCGCATTCGACGACACCGATCCCTACCTTCCCCAGATCTTCACGACGCCATCAGACGGGTCTGGCACCCCGACCCAGATGACCGACGGAGAAGCGTACGGTTCCGATCCGTCGTGGTCGCAGACGCCGGGAGACGACCGCATCGCGTTCAGCGGGTACGACCCGAACACCTCGTCCCGCGGAATCATCGCGGTGGACTCGAATGGCAGCGGCACGACGTACCGCGTTGACGAACAACTACGAAACCGAGCCGTCGTGGGGGACGGACGGGGTAGTCGCCTACAACGACGACGGCACGATCAGCACCCTCGATCCGGCGTATCGACGTCATCACGACCGACCCGAACCCATCCGCCAACCCACCGGCCATCCGCGGGCAAGGCACCGGCCTTCTCGCCAGCTACCCGTCCTACGTGCGCCGGGGCATCTCCGGCCTTCGTGGACGATTCGCGCACGTGGACAGCACCGGCGACGCAGACCGACATCATGCTGGAGCAGTCGACGGCAGGGGGCGTGTCGGTCGCAGCGGCAGGCGGGATCGTCAACGGCAACACCAGTCAGGCGAGCCTGGAGAACCTCCGCCTCACGCTGTACTACCAGTGCCCGGGCAGCCTCGAGCGATCCGTTCTCGGCCTCGCGCTCGAACCGACCGGCTTCACCGGGGTCGGAACCCCGGATGCGCAGGCCCTGTTCGACCAGACGTTCGACGAGTCTCAGCTGTGTGGCGGCTCTGGTGGTGGCACAGTGTCCGGCGTGCTGAGCGACTTCTTCACCAGCGCGCCGTTCCCCGACCGCCCCGGTTTCAATGCGACGACTCAGAACGCAAGTGTCGGGAACTCCTCGCAAGGTCCTGTTGCGTCGATCGTGGACCCCGTCCAGGACGCCACCTTCCTGGACTGGCAGACCATCCCGCTCCAGGGTGAGGGGACAGACAGCCACCTGCGGCAGGTCGATGACCTGCACCTGTGGTGGAGCATCGACGGGCCAGTGTCGCGCACTGCCCACGGCAGCACGGTCGACCTGGCGTCGCTCCCGGCCGGTACGTATCTCGTCACCCTGACCGTGACGGACCCGGTCACCGGACTGGACCACGCGGTGACGACCACCATCCACGTCGTCGCGGATGCTGATCACGACGGGTTCTCCAACGCCTACGAGAACGCGCATAGGCTGTTTCCGCTGCCGGTGCTGCGGACAACGGTGACAGCATCAACCTCGACAGCGACGGTGACGGTATTCCGGACGGTCAGGACGCGACGCCGTGCGTCCCGACGCCGCCGTCGCAGCAGTACCGACCGGAGGTGAAGTTCGCCCCCGCCACGTTGAACGTGTCGGCCCAGGGCAACTTCGTCACGGTGACGGTCGAGCAGGAACATGGAACGCCGAGCCTGACGAGCATCGTGCCGGGGAGCGTTCGTATCACGACCATCAAGGGTGTTCCGCTCACCGGGCCGAGCACTCCCACCTCGTTCTCGGTTGCTGACGAGCCGTTCTCGCCCAATCTCGGCTGGAGCATCGCCGTGGTGCGTGGGCACCAGGTAGCCACGGCGAAGTTCGACAGGCAGGGGCTCAGCGCGTATATCAAGAGCACGTTCAAGCCCAACCAGAAGCTCACGCTGACCGTGTCCGGCTACTCAGGTGTGCCCGCTTGGACCTTCAGCGGATCCGGGACCACCACGATCAAGAAGGGTTGATTGCCATGACCACAACGACAAGGCGCCGGACGGGACGCGTCGCGCTGGTGCTGTCAGCCGCGGCGCTCGCCGCCGGTCTGATGGTGGCTCCGGCGCACGCGGCTGGTGATGTGAAGGGCCCGGGCTGCCGGGACATCGCGGACGGCGGAGGGGACTGGGTGGGGGCGTCGGGAACGCTCAACTTCGGGTTCATCCTCAGCAAGTCGGCTTGCAAGAATGTCACCTACACGCTGCACGCCGTCCTGGACCAGGGTGGCAGCCCGACCGGGCCTGTCTACAGCACCACGACCTACACCGTGGATTCCTCCGGCCAGCTGGTCTTCACCCTCAGTGTTCCCGACCCTGACCCGGATCCGTCGACCGCGCCCTGCACGATCATCGACGTCTACGGGACCACGTCGTCCAAGGGAAAGGTCTTCGACCGGGCCCCTGACACGGGATACGCCCAGTTCTACGACAACGCAGACGTATGCGGATCACCGAGCCGAGACTTCCACTGAGGACGCCTGGGGGCAGCTGAGGCTCCGTCAGTCGCGCAGCTCGGTGACGCGCGCCCGGGCCGCGCTGGCTCGCTCGTCGTCCCCGGCCAGCGCCCACGCCTGTGCCGCCACCTCGGCCGCGTCGGCGGCATAGCTTTTGGCGTCCACGTCGAGGTTGACCTGCACGGCCCGTTCGGCATGCGCGGCAGCGGTCGCGTACTCACCGCGCCGTAGGTAGATCGTCGCCATCATCTGCAGCGCGTCCGCGATCGTCGGTGTGTGGTTGATGGCGTGCGCGATCGCCAGGGCGGTCTCCGAGCTGCGGAGGGCGTCATCGAGGTCGCCTCGGTCCATGAGCTTCTCGGAAAGGTTGGAGTACCCGATGGCACGGCCGGAGCCATGGCGTATCCGCTCGAACTCCGCGATGGCTCGTCGGTCGCAGTCGATCGCAGCATCGAGGTTGCCTCGCTGGTGTTCGACCATGCCGAGATTGATGAGACAGCCGCCAAGCTCCTCGACGTTACCGACCCGCTCCGCGACCTCGAGCCCTTTCCGCAGGGCCGCGGCGGCCTTGTCGAGCTCATGAAGCCGCAGGTGGATCCCAGCGGTGAGCCGGAACGCGGTAGCCAGGCCCCGTTGATCGTGCTGCTCCTCCAGGAGCTGCTGCGCTTGAAGCGAGTGGACCAACGCGGACTCTTCAGCGCCTTGGCTGTGCTCGGCTCGGGCCAGCTGGATGAGGAGGTAGGGACGCAGCGGATCGTGGGGAACCGCCGTCAGCAGACCCGCCTGAGCGGCCTCGATCGTGTCCGTCGTCCTGCCCTCGACTGCTAGCGTCCACGCCCGCTCGAGCCAGAGTGACGTGTTCTGGTCTGCGGTCACGTTGGCGAAGGCTTCGTCGATGATGCGCTCGGCATCGGCGTACCGGCCCTGCCTGCGTCGTACTGACGCCATTCCCCGCCAGGCGCGCACGTCGTTCGGGAGCTGGGCCGTCTCGTCGTAGAGACTGAAGGCCTCGTCGTAGTTTCCGGTGAGCTCGTGCAGGTCAGCAAGGCCGAGGATGATGTCGGCCAGCTGCCCGGCCCGATCTGCGTCTCGGCGAGCGAGTTCGAGCCCGCGGCTCAAGTGCGCGATCGCCGCTTCGTTGGCGAACAGGCGTGCCGCTCGATGCCCGGCCCGCAGCAGGAACTCGATGGCCTTGGGGCCTACCTCTCCCAGGTACGAGTGCCGCGCCAGCAGGTCGATGACGTCGTCTCCGGACCCGTACATCTCCTCAACGAGCTCGGACACGCGGCGGTGCAGAGCGCGACGTTGCCGCCTGAGCAGGCGTGAGTAGGCCGCGTCCTGCACGAGCGCATGGTGGAACTGGAGCTCGTCCGGTACGTCGGGGACCCGATCGAGGAAACCCTTGTCCACGAGGATGGACACGCCCTGCGCGGCAGTGGGAGAGAGGCCGGCGAGGAGCTGGGCGGGAACGCGTCGCCCGATGACCGATGCCTCGAGCAGGCTGGCTCGCGCTGCGCGCGGGAGGAGATCGATCCGAGCCGACAGGACACCCTCGAGGTTCAGGGGGATGGAGCCTTCCTCCCAGCTGTGTGCGAACTGCCACCCCTGCTCGCCCCGAACGAGCGAGCCCTCATCACGCAGCGCGCGCACCAGCTCTTCGACGAAGAAAGGGTTCCCACCAGCACGCTCGGCGACCAGCGCCGAGAACCGGCCAGGTGGCGGCGCAGCGAGGAGACTGCGCAGGAGCTCGTCGACCGCGGCGTCATCCAGCGGTTCGAGAACGATGCGTTCGGTGCGATGCCGTTGGGCCGAGGCGATGATGTCGTCGAGGTCGCCCCCGCCTTCCGGTCGCGACGTCAGAAGCAGCAGGAACGTGTCGGCCGTCGGGTTGCGGAGCAGCTCCTCCATGAGCGCCCGCGAAGCGGCATCCATCCAGTGGCAGTCCTCGACCATGATGACGAGTGGTTGAGCTGCCGCGAGCACGTGCAGCCAGGACGAGAAGGCCAGGTGGAGACCACGGCGATACGTTTCCGGCTCGAGGTCCTCGACGTCCCGCGAACCAGCGGTGGGCGGGAGGCCCAGCAAACGCAGAAAGTACGGAGCGCCGTCCTCGACTCCGACCGCGCCGAGCGAGGCAACCACGGTGGCGGCTGCTTGCTGAGGTGGCAGCTCGATGTCGATCCCTGCGAACGCCCGAAGGAGCTGCGCGAACGGGAAGTACGTCAGGGCCGTGCCGTGGGGCAGGCAGTGCACCTCCATCCAGGTGGCCTGCCGCCGCGTCGCCTCGACGGCCAGCTCCTGCGAGAGCCTCGACTTTCCGACACCGGCGTCGCCCACGATGGCGACCACACCACCGCCCGCTTCGGCGAACACGCGGTCCAGACACGCCAGTGCCGCGGTGCGTTCGTGCTCTCGACCGACCAGCGGTCTGCTGGGCTCGGCGCCTGGTCGCGTCGCGGTCGACGAGGAGGGGTCGAGCGTGCCGAGCAAGCGCCAGGCGGGCACGGGATCGGGCTTGCCCTTCAACGTGAGGTCCGGCACGCGCACGAGGTCGAAGTGGTCCTTGGTCAACCGGTATGTCGTCTCGCCGACGTACGTCTCGCCGGTTGGCGCTGCTGACTCCAGCCGCTGCGCCAGGATGACGGCGTCGCCCAGGACCGCGTAGTCCATCCTGGCGTCGCTGCCGAAGACTCGCGCGATGCCATGCCCGGAGTTCACGCCGACGTGCAGCCCCAGGTCGTGCTCATAAGGAAGCGTCTCGCGGATCCGGGCGAGCTCGTCGTGCAGCTCCAGAGCGGCGGTCAGGGCTCGCTGCGGGTCGTCCTCGTGGCTGACGGGCGCGCCGAACAAGGCCAGGATCGCGTCGCCGGCAAACTTCTCGACGTACCCGCCGTGCTTCGCGATCACGTCGGACAAGGCAGCGACCACCGGGTCGATGACCTCCGAGAGCTCCTCTGGGTCGTAGCGCTCCGCCAGCGCGGTGAACCCCGAGATGTCAGCGAAGACCGCCGTCACGAGACGGCGTTCCTCCGCCAGCAGCCCCTCGGCCTCCTCGAGGCGGTCGGCTACCTGAGTGGAGATGAAGCTGCGCAGCGTCGTGGCGACGTCGCCGCTCGGCGTGGGCGACGCGGCTCCTGGATCCGGCCCCGGGGCCAATCCGATGGGACTACCGCAGTGACCACAGAAGCGCGTCGCTTCGGGGTTGTCGCCGGCACAGCTTTGGCAGGTCCACGACGCCACGACTCAGCTCGTCCCACCGGGAGTCGTCCCAACGGGGGCTGGCCGGTGGCGCACCGCTGTCCACGCGACGGCGTCCATGACCGAAGTATGACGCAGGTTGTCCGGCGACGGCGCCGATCGGCTGCCGGCAACCGGATGCCGCCGAGGGATGGCAGGCCGACGGCGTGCGCTTATCGACCTGCCATCGCTCCTCGGTCTCAGTTTCTGGCCACCCGGAAGATGGCCCCTGAGTTCGCCGACGTGTCGGCCACACCGGCGCTCACGTACATGGCGCCGTCCGGTCCTTGGGCAATGCCGCCGGGCAGCGGAATGGATCCGCCCCCGATGTGCGTGATGTTGCCCGGGTGTTCGAACGGTGCCATGGCGAGGTCACCGGGAGGGCCGGCCGCGTTCGGGTAGAACAGCTCAGATGCCCAGAAGTTCCCCTGACGGTCGAAGGCGCAGCCATCGATCGTCGTGTACCCCGTAGCCCACAAGGTCGCGTTGTGCTGCCAGTCGGTTGAGTTGGGATCCACGCGCCAGACGTTGGACAGTCCCGGGCCTGCCACGAAGTTCGAGACCAGGTCGAGCGCACCGATGTAGAGAGCACCGTCCGGACCCTGAGCGATACAGGTCGGCGTCGCGTCGCGCATGGCCGCTGTCGTCTCGTTCGGGATGTAGGCGATGACACGGGACTCACCCCCGCGCAGGTTCTCGGAGATCGTGTTGGCGCCCGCGTCCGCGACGAAGGTGCGCAGACCGTCGGGTCCCCGGGTCCGCAGCACGGCATACGGGTTCGCGTCGGGGAAGTCGTCAGGGAACAGGCTCTTGTGATCCGCGGTCCACTGGTAGTCCTGATCTCCCACGTTGCTTCTGCTGGTGTACGTACCGGTCCTGGCGTTGAGCCGGTAGAGGTGACCCATCTGCGGGATGTTGAGACCGGTCTGAGCCTTCAAACCTTGATGAGACTCACTGAGGATGGCCAGCACGCGGCAGTGTCGCAGCTCCGCCGGGCTGTGCTGCAGGCAACCCGTGCCGGTCGTGGCGACATCCGCTGGGCCGAGGACTGACGTGTCCCCGCCCTCCTGGACGAAGATGGACGTGAACGGCGTGGACCACGCCGGTGTGAACGTGCCCCCGTGCCAGTCGTACTTGGAGATCGCACCCGTGTGCGTGACCCCGGACGTTCCGGTTCCGGCGGTTCCGGCCTCAGCTATGTAGATGCTGCCGAGGCCGTCGAAGGCCAGACCTCGTGGCTCGTTCAGTCCGGTGATCACCGGGCTGAACGACCATGCGGACTTTGGGGCGGCTTGTGCCCCCACACTGAACGACATACTCATCGCAAGTGCCGCTACCGTCGCGACACCCATGGTCTTCTTGTACATGCGCTCTCCTCATCAGGGCATGCACTGTCACTGTCCACCGTCCCGAGTGGCGATAACTGGTGGCAATGCTCGTTCCAACAGTCGCCGACATTGCACAGTGCTCCGCTACATCTGACCTGTCAACGTTCCTGAGATGCTTAAAATCTTGGTGGTTGATCGCAGTCAGGTTGTGGCCAGGTTGTCCGTTTTACGGTTGCTGCCATGACGACCATCCAGCGCACACGCCTGCCCCGACAGCTGTTGAACAAGGTCCCGGAAGTGACTGTGTACTTCTGGGTCATCAAGATCCTGTGCACAACGGTGGGCGAGAGCTTCGCCGACTACATCAACGAGACCCTCGGCTTCGGGCTGACCAACACGACGGTGGTGTTCTCGGCCGCCCTGATCGCGACCCTGGTCGTACAGTTCCGACTCAGGCGCTACGTCCCGAGCGTCTACTGGCTCGCAGTGGTCCTGATCAGTGTGGTCGGGACCCTGCTGACCGACAATCTCACCGACGGTCGAGGCGTGCCCCTGTGGATGAGCACGACAGTGTTCGCTGCCCTGCTCATGGCGGTCTTCGGGGTCTGGTACGCCCGAGAGCGCACGCTCTCGATCCATACGATCGTCACGACGCCGCGGGAGAGCTTCTACTGGCTCACGGTTCTGGTGACCTTCGCCCTGGGTACGGCCGCAGGCGACTGGACGCTCGAGCTCACCGGCTGGTCCGCCGGCACCTCTGTGCTTTTGCCGCTGAGCCTGATCGCCGTGGTCCTCTTGGCCTGGAAGCTCGGAGCCGGCCCGGTCCTGTCGTTCTGGCTCGCCTACATCCTCACCCGTCCGTTGGGTGCGAACATCGGTGACTACCTGGCCTCGCCGCGACCGGACGGCGGCCTGGGACTGGGCACTCTCGGCACGAGCGTTGTCTTCCTGGGCACGATCCTCATCGTGGTCGTCTATCTGACGAAGACCGACAAGGACCGGACCGAGGCCATCCATCCGGGCTATTCCGACGTTGGTGCCTGAGATGACGCAGGACCTGATGACTTGGGACGCTGCCAGCGTGCGCATCCTGGTCGTGACGGACCAGGCCGAGCCTGGTCCGGGTCTGAAGGCCGCAATCACCGAGCGGGCAGCGGCCGGGGATGTCCAGTTCAGGTTGGTCGTGCTCAATCCGGCCCGCGCCGAAGTTCACCTCCTGCACCCGGAGCGGCACGACAAGGCACTGGAGGCCGAGCTGGTCCTCATGCGGGCTCTGCCGGAGATCGAGGCTTGGGCAGGGCGGCCGGTCATCGGGTCGGTATCCGTGCGTCACGACCCCATGGATGCCATCGAGGAGACCCTGTACAACGAGCCGATCCACGAGATCATGCTCGCCGTCCCGTCGCGCGGTGTGTCGACGTGGCTGCACCAGGATCTTCAGCACCGGTTGATGCACTTCAACCTGCCGGTGACCGCCGTCGCGTATGACGAGAGCGGCTGACCGGTAGTCAGGATCGTCGGTTCGCACGAACCTTCCTGCTATGGAAGGCGATGCGAGCGAGCATGACGAGCGAGACGACGACCGCGACCACGAAGACGACGAGGGCGATGCGATTCTCGACAGACGAACCACTGCCCGACGGCCGCGCGAGCAGGGCCGAGGCGAGGATCATGGCTGCCAGGACCACGGCCGTAGCGAGGACGTTCGCAAGCTTGTGCAGGCCACGCAGAAACTCGTCCTCGTCGAACGCCTTGATGCGGAGCTCGAAGTTGCCTTCGCCGATGGCGTCGAAGGCGCGGTTGACGCGGCCCGGAAGGGCCTCTACGAACTCCTTGGCCTCGAGGACAGAGGCCATCATGGCGGCCGGAGTCGTCCGCATGGACGACTTCATGAGCCCGGACATGTGCCGTTGCAGCGCCTCGCGGGGCTCGAACCCCGGATCGAGCTGGGTCGCAACCTGGTCGAGGTTCAACAAGGTCTTGCCCAGCATCACGAGGTCGGGGTCCATCCGTAAGCCCGCCTCGCCGGCCCTACGAGTGAGCTCCAGCAGCATCGCGCCGACGTCGAGGTCGGAGACGGCCGCGTCGGAGGCCCGCCCGACGACGTCGGCGACGGCGCGCCCGAAGGCGACGTCGTCGAATCCGGGAAGCTGTTCCCCCATCGACATCGCGACCCGGGTGACGTCCTCGGGTTTCGCGTCGGCCAGCGCGAGGAGCAGCTTCACCAGCTTGTCTCTGGCAGCGGGAGCGAGTCGCGCCACCATGCCGATGTCCAGGAGCACGAGGCGTCCGTCCGGGGTGACGAGCACGTTGCCCGGATGCGGATCCGCGTGAAAGACGCCATGGACGAGCACCTGGTCCAGGTATGCCGCGAA
Source organism: uncultured Actinomycetota bacterium (assembly GCA_963815445.1). Classification (GTDB taxonomy): domain Bacteria; phylum Actinomycetota; class Actinomycetes; order Propionibacteriales; family Nocardioidaceae; genus JANLYC01. The sequence continues at coordinate 817,872 of CAWFGV010000011.1, read as the reverse complement.
CAGCTGGTCCGCAAGCGGCACCCCGTCGAGCTCCAGCTTCCCCAGCGGGCCGAGTTCGGTGACCTTCTTCCCGGGAACGAACTCCATGGTGAGGACGCGGTCAGTGGTGAGGTCGGGGTAGGGCTCCGGCACGACGATGCGTTCATGCCGATCGAGCAGCGAGCGCATCGTGGCGAGGTTGTCTGCCTCGCGGCGATAGTCGAGCTCACCGATCAATGCCTTGCGGAACTCTTCGAGCAGGCCGGAGAAGTTGTAGCGCTGTCCGGCCTTGGTGTGCCGGTCGAGCGTGTCCGCGAGGTCGGCAAGGACCTCCATGTCCTCGAGAACCTTCGCCCGGACGCCTGGCCGTTGGACCTTCACGGCGACCTCGCGGCCGTCCCGTAGCGTTGCGCGATGCACCTGACCGAGTGACGCTGCCGCCAGGGGTGTGCGGTCGAAGGTCGGAAACACGTTCGACAACCGGACCTGGAGCTCGTTGGCGATGATCTCCTCGACGTCCTCGATGGGGAACGGTTCGACGTCGTCCTGCAGACGCGACAGGGCATCGACATAAGCCGGCGTGAGCAGATCGACTCGTGACGACAGCAGCTGACCGAGCTTGATGAAGGTCGGGCCCATCGCCTCGAGGTCGGCTGCGAGTCTTTCCGCCGCCTGGGGGTCTCCTTCCAACGTCTCCTCGTCGATGAGGGACTCGATGCCGGCGGTTCGGACCAGGTCACCGCGGCCGTGCCGGAGGAGCAGCATCGCTATCTGGCGGTAGCGCTGGAGATGGGCGGGAGACATTTTCAGGGTCATGATGTCCTGAGGCTAATCGCTGCGGGTGCCAACCGCCGATCGGCCCGTCGTGTCCCGGATCGTGCCCGATTCAGATGAGATCTCCACCACACAACGCTTCCGCGCGATGCCGCAGCGAAGTCGTGAGATGACAAGCTCGTGACAGTGCTGACATGTGACAGCCCCCGCGAGCCGGCCGCGCGAGACTTCCGAGCACGACGGGGGCTCGTCAAGGAGGCCACATGTCTGTTCGATCTCACACTCGCGACGCTGTCACGACAACGTCGATCTCGGACCTCTCAGCCGTACGTCGCGCGGTTGCGGCGATGCTGCTGCTCGGCATCGCTCTCATCCACGTGATCGATGTGAAGGACAAGTTCGACGAGGTGCCGTACATCGGCGTGCTCTTCATCGCACTCATCGCCAGTTCGTTGATTCTCGCGGAGCTCCTCGCCCGATCCGACGACCCCATGGTCTGGCTGGCCGCCGCGGCATTGGCGGGGGCAACGATCCTCGGCTACGTCATGAGCCGTACGACCGGCCTCCCCGGTGAGGGCGGTGCTGAGATCGGTAACTGGTGGGAAAGTCTCGGCCTGGCCTCGCTCTTCGTCGAGGCTGGCGTCGTCCTGCTTGCCGCGATGAGGTTTACGGACCGTCGCTCGTAGATCGAGCAGCGGTGACTTCGGCTCGCTCGGTGCAGCTCGGTCAGCCCCTGACCCCGTACAGGTGTTCGAGGGCAAGCTGGTCGAGATGCTCGAAGGCCATCCCGCGGAGCGCGGCAGCTTCTGCGTCGAAGCCTTCGGCGCGCAGGGTGTCGATCGACTCGCCGGCACCCAGTGTCGGGACGGCGAGCTGGTCGACACGGGCTGCGGACAGCGCTTCGATGACCTCGGGATCGGCGCGGAACGCTCGGCTCTTCTCCCGCAGGATCAGGTAGTTGCGGATGCATCCCGCGGCCGATGCCCAGACGCCTGCGTCGTCCTCGGATCGCGGTGGTTTGAAGTCGAAGTGCCGCGGGCCGTCGTAGCCTCCATGCTCGAGAATGTCTACGGTCCAGAAGGCGCCCCGGACGTTGCCGGCCCCGAAGCGCAGGTCCTGGTCGAAGCGCGGACCGGTCTGCCCGTTCAGGTCGACGTGGAACAGCTTGCCGTGCCAGAGCGCCTGCGCGATGCCATGGGCGAAGTTCAGCGATGCCATCTCCTCGTGGCCGACCTCGGGGTTGAGCCCCACCATCTCGGGATGCTCGAGCTCGTTGATGAAAGCCAAGGCGTGTCCGATGGTCGGCAGGAAGATGTCACCGCGCGGCTCGTTGGGCTTGGGCTCGATGGCGAAGCGGATGTCGTAACCCTCGTCCAGGGCGTGCTGGGCCAGGATGTTGAAGCCTTCCGCGTAGCGGTCCAGCGCGGCGCGGACATCCTTGGCCGCGCCTGACTCCGCCCCCTCGCGCCCACCCCAGGCGACGAAGACCTTGGCACCCATCTCGGCGGCCAGATCGAGGTTGTCCAGCGCCTTGCGTACCGCGAAACGGCGTACGTCGCGGTCGTTGTTGGTGAAGCCTCCGTCGCGGAAGACCGGATGCGAGAACAGGTTCGTCGTCACCATCGCGACGTCGAGCCCGGTCTCCGCAAGTGCTTTGCGCAGTGGGCCGAGGTGTGCCTCTTTGGTTCCCGCGTCCGCGCCGAAAGGGAACACGTCATTGTCGTGGAAGGTGATGCCGCTTGCGCCGAGCTCGGCCAGCTTGTGCACGGCGTACACCGGATCCATGGGTTCACGGACTGCCGTGCCGAACACGTCGACGCCCTGCCAGCCCACGGTCCACAGACCGAAGGTGAACCTGTCGTCGGGGGAAGGGGTCAGATCGTCCATCGAGGCCTCTTTCGCCATAAATTAGTTCGGGCAGCCAACAAAACTCACGCTGAAGCCGCTATACAACCGAACCATAGCCCTGTTAAGTTGTGGCTGACAACAATCAGCGTGATGGCGGTCACACCTTGGATCCGACAGCCGGCGCAGACAACCAGGAGGAACTCAGATGCTGAAAAGCAGACGTGTGCACCACGCAGCCGTCGCCGCTGTCGGCGTGATGCTGCTGCTCGCCGCCGCATGCGGCGGAAGCGACAACAACACCAGCGGCGGTTCGACGACCGGCGGTGGGAGCAAGGGCAAGGTCGGTGTCATCCTTCCCGATGCCACCACCTCGCCACGCTGGGAAGCCAACGATCGGCCCAGCCTGCAGGCCGCGTTCGACGCAGCCGGCATCGGGTCCGACATCCAGAACGCCGGGGGAGACGTCGCCAAGTTCGGCACGATCTGCGACAGCATGATCAACGAGGGCGTCCAGGTCCTCATGATCGTGAACCTCGACTCGGAGTCCGGTGGCGCGTGCCTGAAGAAGGCTGCGGCAGCTGGTATCCAGAGCATCGACTACGACCGCCTGACGCTCGGCGGCGGTGCGTCCTACTACGTGTCCTTCGACAACGTCGTGGTCGGTCAGCTGATGGGCAAGGGTCTCGAGACGTGTCTGACCGACGCGGGCAAGACCAAGGCCAACATCATCTACATCAACGGCGACCCGACCGACAACAACGCGGCCCTCTTCAAGCAGGGGTATGCCGAGGCGCTGCAGCCGAAGATCGACTCCGGGGACTACAAGCTCGTGGGTGACCAGAGCGGATTCTGGGACGCCACCAAGGCCGGGAACGCCTTCGACGGTCTGTACACCGCAGCGAACGGGAAGATCGACGGCATCGTCTCGGCCAACGACACCATGGCTGGTGGCATCGTGGCTCGGCTGAAGGCCAACGGTCTGGCCGGCAAGGTGCCGGTGACGGGCCAGGACGCCAGCGTCGAGGGCCTGCAGCGGGTACTCGCGGGAACGCAGTGCATGACCGTCTACAAGAACACTGCGCTCGAGGCAAAGGCTGCCTCAGACCTCGCGATCGCTCTCATCGGCGGCGACAAGGCTGCCGCGGATGCGCTGGTGACCGGCACGGTGCAGGACACCGTCGCCAAGACCGATGTGCCGTCGGTCCTGGCAACACCGCAGGCGATCTTCCAGGCTGACGTCAAGACCGTCGTGTCAGACGGCTTCCAGTCCGCTGCCGACGTGTGCACCGGCGCCTACGCCGCGCTCTGCACGAAGTACGGCGTCAAGTAGCAGCATCGGGGCACCAGCACGGATCCGGGTCCGGATCTGTGTTGGTGCCCTGCCGAGACCGCGGTGGGTGCTCGTCCGGACTGTCGTGTCGAACGGGCGCCCACCGCCACCACAGTCGCCCGCGGCTGCCAGCGTTCCGTGCCACCACCGGACAGGAGAATCCACATGTCGACGATCACCACTGAGCCTGCGCCCGCTGTCGGCTCGCAAGAGCCGCTCCTCTCGTTGCGAGATATTCACAAGAGCTTCGGCGCGGTGCAGGTGCTACGGGGCGTCAGCCTCGACGTGACGCCCGGGCGGGTCACCGCACTGGTCGGTGACAACGGCGCCGGGAAGAGCACCCTCATCAAGGGAATCGCCGGGATCCACTCGTTCGACAAGGGTGAGTACCTCTTCGAAGGAAAGCCCGTCAAGGTGGCTAGTCCGAAGGACAGCAACGCCTTGGGCATCGAAGTCGTCTACCAGGATCTCGCGCTGTGCGACAACCTCGACGTCGTCCACAACATGTTCCTCGGTCGCGAGCTGACCAAGACGGGACGCCTCGACGAAGAGACGATGGAGACGCGCGCCAGGGAGACGCTCACCGGGCTGTCTGTCCGTACCCTCAAGTCCGTACGGACCCATGTCGCAAGCCTGTCCGGTGGTCAGCGACAGACGGTGGCGATCGCGCGCGCGGTGTTGTGGAACTCCAGGATCGTGATCCTCGACGAGCCCACGGCTGCCCTCGGCGTTGCTCAGACCGAGCAGGTGCTGTTGCTGGTACGTCGGCTCGCGGACCGGGGCCTCGGTGTCGTGCTCATCAGTCACAACCTCAATGACGTGTTCGAGGTGGCCGACGACATCGCTGTTCTCTATCTCGGCGAGATGGCCGCTCAGGTGCACACCAAAGACGTCACGAACAACCAGGTCGTCGAGCTCATCACCACCGGCCGGTCCGGGGAGCTCGGGAACAACGCGGAAGGGAGCGGGCGATGACCACGACTTCTACGTCCACGCCGAGCACACCGAGCGGCCCGAGCGAGCTGGAACAGGTGGACAACTCGATCGGCGCCATCGTCCGTGACTACGTCACCCGGATCCGTGGCGGCGACGTGGGGGCCCTTCCGGCGATCATGGGACTCGTCGCCCTCGTCATCGTGTTCAGTGTTCTGAAGCCGCAGCAGTTCACCAACGCGTTCAACTTCGCCAACCTGATCAACCAAGGCGCCGCGGTCATCGTGCTGGCCATGGGCCTGGTCTTCGTCCTGCTGCTGGGCGAAATCGACCTGTCCGCCGGTTACACGGCCGGCACCGCCGCCAGCGTCATGGGCATCGTGATGACGAGGCACGACTTCAACTGGGTCGTCTCCATCGTCATCTGCCTGGCCACGGGCGCCGTCATCGGAACCGCCATCGGTCTCCTGGTGGCGCGGCTCCAGATACCGTCGTTCGTCGTCACCCTCGCCTTCTTCCTGGCTCTGCAGGGTCTGATGCTCGTGCTCATCGGTGAGGGCGGAACGATCCCTTACCGCAACGACAAGATCCTCGCGATCATGAACAGCCAGCTGCCGGTGTGGATGGGCTGGGTGCTGACACTCGCCGGAGTCGCGATCTACGCGGGCGTGACGCTTCGCAACACGACAGCCCGACGCAAGAAGGGTCTCCAGGCAGACCCGTTCATCCTGTGGGCGACCAAGGTCGGGGTGCTGTCGGCGATCCTCATCGCCGCGACGGCGTACCTGAGCAAGGAGCGGAGCCGCAACCCCGCGCTCAGCTCGCTCAAGGGGATCCCGATCGTGGTGGTCGTCCTGGTCGCGCTCCTGATCGTCCTCACCTTCCTGCTGAGCCGTACGGCGTGGGGCCGGCACGTGTATGCCGTCGGCGGCAACGCCGAGGCGGCGCGCCGCGCCGGCATCAACGTGCCCATGGTCAAGCTGTCGTGCTTCATCATGTGCTCGACGCTGGCGGCGATCGCCGGCATCCTGCTTGCCAGCAGGACCAACTCCGTCTCGCCCTCGACCGGTGGCCAACAGACGCTGCTGTTCGCCGTGGGTGCGGCGGTCATCGGTGGCACGAGCCTCTTCGGGGGCAAGGGCAAGGTCGTGGGCGCATTGATCGGCGGCGCTGTCGTGGCTGTGATCGACAACGGGATGGCGCTGCTCAACCAGCCCCCCGGCCGTGTCTACATGGTCACGGGTGGCGTGCTGCTGCTGGCCGCCAGTGTCGACGCCATCAGCCGACGACGTGCGGCCGCGACTGGGAGACTGTGAGCGGCGGACCGGGTCGCGGAGGTCCGGCGTGGTGACGCGGTCAGGCATCAGCCAGGAGGAGCTCCGCCGGGTCAACCTGTCGGCCCTCCTGCGGCGGGTGCACACCGAAGGACCCACGACGCGGGCACAGCTGACCACCGAACTCGGCCTGAACAGGAGCACGATCGGTGACCTGACCGGCCAGCTCGAGACGCTGGGACTCGTGCACGAAGGCCCCCAGACGGAGGATCCCACCGCCCGCGGACGTCGACTGGGACGACCGTCGCTGGTGGTCTCCGCCCGGTCCGATGTCACGGTGCTGGCGATCGCTCTCGACGTCGACCGCATCGACATCGCCCTGGTGGGCCTCGGCGGCGTGGTCCTCGACCGGAGTACGCGACTGCACGAACGCGGATCGCACGAGGTCGAGGACGTCGTGGAATCGGTGTCACAGCTGTCGCGTGACCTGTTGACCCACGATAAGCCGCACAGATGCATCGGCGTCGGCGTCTCCGTGCCCGGAGCAGTTCGAGCGACGGACGGCCTCGTGCGCTTCGGACCGAACCTGGGTTGGGTCGACCAGCCCTTCACCGCTCTCCTCAGTGCAGAGCTCCGCATGCCCGTGGTGACCGGCAACGACGCCAACCTCGGCGTTCTGGCAGAGCACGTCCGCGGGGCGGCCCGGGGGGTGTCAGAGGTCGCCTACATCAGCGGCAGCGTCGGCATCGGTGGTGGTTTCCTCGTTGGCGGACAGCTGCTGCGCGGGGTCGAGGGGTACGCGGGCGAGGTGGGTCACCTGCCGGTTGACCGCGACGGCCGAGAGTGCCGGTGCGGCGCGATCGGCTGCTGGGAGACGAAGATCGGCGAAAACGAGCTGCTCACCGGGGCCGGTCGCCTGCGCGGAGGTGGGCCGCCCGCAGTTGCCGAGGTGATCGAAGCAGCCAACGCCGGCGAGGTGCGCGCGGCGGAGTCGCTCGGCAATGTGGCTGCGTGGACCGGGTTCGGGCTCCGCAGTGTGGTCAACATCTTCAATCCTGAGGTCATCGTCCTCGGGGGCATGCTCGGCCGGGTGCTGGAGGCACGCCACGATCTTCTCCTCGACGGGCTCGGGATGGACACGCTGATGCCGCCTGGTCGTCAAGTACAGCTGCGCGTGGCCGGGCTCGGTGAGGACTCGTCGATGATGGGCGCCGCCGAGCTCGCGTTCGCGCGGCTCCTGGCAGACCCGCTGGAGGTGATGACGGTCAACGGGACCGGCCCTGCCCCGGCGGAGATGGTCGTCAGCCCCCCGTGAGCACGAACTCGTCGAACACGTGTCCTTGGGAGTCGATGGCCTGTCCCGTGATCTGAGCCGCCCCGATTTGCAGGTCGAGGTAGTGCAGCGTGCTGGCAGAGAATGCCGTGAACGACTCCGTGCCGGTGGGACGCGTCTTGGCACCGCCACCGGTGACGACATACACCACGCCGCCGATCACCTCGGAGCGTTGGTAGTCGTGGTCATGCCCCGCCAGCACGAGGTCGACCTTGTATCGCGTGAACAGACCCGCCCACGCGTCGCGCACGTCGAGATCGGAGCCGTGCATGCCTGCTGAGTAGGGCGGATGATGCATGGCGGCGATCACCCACCTGGCGGTGGAGTCGTGAAGCGTCTGCTGCAGCCAACGCGTCTGATCGGGATCATCGACGCGGTTGGAGTCCAAGACGATGAACAGCGCAAGTCCGATCTCCTGCGCGTACCAGTCGGAGGAGCGGCCCAGCCGATCCATGATCTGGCGTGCCTCGCCGTTCAGGTAGTCGTGGTTCCCCAGCACGGGCAACAGCTGGACGCCCTCGCTCAGCAGCGGGTCGTAGGGCTGGAGCACTGCCTCCTCGATCAGGTCGACGTCGCCTCGGGGGTAGATGAGGTCGCCGGGGAGTACCAGCGCGTCATACGGGCTCCTGTCGTGCTGATCCGCCACTACGTGAGCGACTTCCAGCTCGCTGGCTCCGCCGGTACCGGGGTCGCCTACGACAGCAACCCGGACCGCTCGTGCCGAGTGACCCTGAGGTTCGTCGACACCCCAGGTCGCGGTCGGCGCCCCGACGTCGAGGCCGCGTGAGCCGTAGCGGGCTCGATCCAACAGGTCAGGACCGGCGATCACCGCCGTCAGGACGACCGCCGCCAGGCCTCCCGCCAGGATGAGCCTGTTGCGCGCCGACATGGACACAGGCTAGTCGGGCCGTTCGCGGCTCCCCGCTGACGTACAGGGGTAGCGTTGCCGACGAGGACGGGGACGCCCTGGAGACCGGCAGAGCACAGCAGACCAGAAGGAAGCGGTGTGCGATGACGACGTGGAAGCCAGGAGACAACGCCAGCTTGACGCGTGTCGTGGGAGAGGAGGACATCGAGCTCTTCACCGCGATCAGCGGTGACCACAACCCGCTGCACTACGACAAGGAGGCTGCCGCAGCTTCGAGGTTCGGCGAGATCGTCGTGCAGGGCGGCGTCACCAGCGCCATCCTCAACGCCGTCGTGGCCGAGAAGCTGCCGGGGCCCGGCACCGTCTTCCTCAACGTCAACTGGGACTTCAAGGCGCCGGTCCGTCCCGGCGACACGATTCGGGGCGAGGTGGAGGTCATCACGGCTCGCGCCGACAAGCCCATCACCGAACTGAGGACCCGCGTCGTCCGCCAGGACGGCACCATCGTGCTGGACGGGACGGCCGTGTGCTACACGATGGATCTGGGCCGATGAACAACGAGTCGGAGTCCAGCCAGACACGTCGGTGATCCCGCTCGCGTTCTCGTGCGGCGTGTCACCGGCGGGGTTTCGGCACGATGGCCGGCGGGCGCGAGAGAGTGTGAGCGTGCAGATCCGAGCAGCCGTGCTGGTAGCTCGACGACGCGATCGACCAGCTTCGGCGGGGCGAGGAGCCCGAAGTGTCCTGGTCTTCGACTGAGGCGAGCTGATGGAGCCCGGCGAGCTGGGGAGCATCACCTCGCTCGAAACCTTCCACGACGAGTTCGCGTGCTTCGTCCGGCTCACCACCTCCGAGGGGCTGGTCGGCTAGGGGCAGACGTCGACGTACACGCGGACATCACCGCTCAGGTCTTCCACCGGCAAGTGGCGCCCTGGGCGCTGGGCATGGATGCCGTGGGGATCGGCGCCGTCGTGACGCGAGTAGAGGAGCGCGAACACAAGTTCCCGGGCAGCTACCGTTGCCGTGCCCTCGCCGGGGTCGACACGGCCCTGTGGGACCTGCACGGGAGGGGCGCTCGGTCGACCGGTTGTCGAGCTGCTCGGTGGTCGACCCGGTCGGCTACGCGCCTACGGCTCGTCCATGCGGCGAGACATCACCCCGCGCGACGAGGCTGACCGGTTGTGCCGACTGCGCGACGAAGCGGGCTTCGACGCGTTCAAGTGGCGGGTAGGCGCCGAGTGCGGCCACGACATCGACGAATGGCCCGGGCGCACCGAAGAGGTGGTCCCGACCGTGCGCACGCGCTCGGTGACGGCGTCGCCAGGCTGGTCGATGCCAACAGCGGCTTCTCGCCGCCGCGAGTGATCGAGGTCGGCCGGCTGCTCGACGCCGGCAAGTACCTCGAGCTGTCCAAGAAGGGCCGGAGTACTACCCCTGGCAGAGCGGTCTGTTCGTGCGCGATCCGTTCGCGGTGACCGCAGGGCAGGTCGACATCCCGCCGGACCCCGGCTGGGGTGTTGAGGTCAACCCGGCGCGGTTGGCCCGCGCTTCCCGCCTACGGACCGACCTGGCTGATCTGCGCTGACCTGCGCTGACCTGCGCTGACCTGCGCTGACCTGCGCTGACCTGCGCTGACCTGTGGTGACCTGCGCTGAGCCCCACGCGGCAGGGACGCGCCAAATGGGCCGAATGGACTATGTCGGGACGCCGGGCTGAGGCGTACGACAGGGGTATGAATCTCCCGTTGGCACCGAAGAAGATGAGTTTGGGGACCACCTGGCGCTACTCCAAGGGCGATCTGCATGCCGGCTACGACTATGGCGTCGGGATCGGTACTCCGGTCTTTGCCGTTCGCAACGGCATCATCCTCGCGACGAACGACGACCAGCCGAACATGGCTCCCGACCAGGAGGGGGTGAGTGGTCAGGAAGCGAACTGGGTGATGCAGGGGATCACCTACAAGGGCGAGCTGGCCACCGTGCTCTACCTGCACGTGTCGCCCAACGTCCCGGTACAGAAGGGCGACGAGATCACCGCCGGGCAACAGATTGCCTTGAGCGGCCACAACGGCCACTCGACCGGCCCGCACCTGCATGTCGCCGTCATGACGAAGCACCGGTTCAGTGACCCGTTCCAGTACCTGAGCGGCATCGGGGCCGACGAGGGACCACCCACCAGCGGCATCGCCTCCAACGGGATCTGCATCTTCCCGCCCAGCCTCGTCTACACCAGGGAGCCGCCGCATCCGCTGTCCAAGGGGAGGGTTGTCCTGGCGGAGCTGACGTTCGGCACCAAGAACTCCGACAGCGTGCGGATGCTTCAGCACCGGCTGAACCGGATCCCGCTCGAGGATGGCGTCGAGCTCCCCGTGACCGGCAACTACCTCGAGCTGACCCGTGCCGAGGTCACGAAATGGCAGACGCAGAAGGCAGGCGCGACCGCCGGTACGAGCGCGGCCAACGGGATCCTCACGGCCCGGCAGGCGAAGCGGCTCTTCGGTCGTCGCGTCGCCGTCATTTCCGCCCATTGATCGGCGTCAGCACCGGCTACCAGGATCATCTCCGCTGCTCCCGGTAGAGGTCGCGAAGAAGGCCGATCTCGCCGCCGTGATGCATGGTCTCGCGGCTCACGTGGAGGACCAACGCACCCATGGGGTCGGCGGAGAATGGTCCACCACGAGGTCCCACCGGGGCGGACAGGCTGTCGTCATCGAGGCCGGCGATGCCGTCGCGCCAGCGGGTGTAGGACTCCTGGAGCAGGCTGACGGCCGCATCAGCCGTCCCGGGTACTGGCGGCTGGTAGCGCGCATCGAACATGTCGGTGCCCGCTGAGAAGTCGGGGCCGAAGAAGCACAGGGACCGCGTGCCGAGGTTGCCCACGGCCAGGTGCGCCAGTCTCCACGCGATCGTGGTCACGTGATCGCGTCCGTCATCGGGGCCCTCCTCTACGAACCACCCGCCGACCGGGTCCGGGCGGACCGACCAGCAGCCGTCGGCCGGCTCCCACAGGTACTCGTCGTCGGTCAGTCCCGTCAGCCGCGGCAGCAGATGGGCCGCCATGTAGAAGTCGAGCTGGTCGACCAGCATTGATGTCCAGGTTGTCGTCATGGTGTGCAGGTTTCCACGGCCGTCCGACAGTGGCCACCGGGACGCGGTCAACCCTGGCCCTGCGGTGTCCGTGCCCGCTCCTCGGCGAAGGCAGCGAACGCCAATGTCTGCTCGACGGTTCCTGGCCGTGCAGTGTCATCCTGGTCGAACCCGCGGGCGCGGTCGTCGATCACCTGTTGGAGAAGATCGCCCCACTCGGTGCCGAGCGTCCGCCTACCCCACTCGAGGGCAGCCCGCTTCGAGACGACCCGGCCGGACTCGAGGGTCGCGAGGATGCGACACCAGGTCGTGACGGCGTACCGCTGCCCCCAGGCGATGTCGAGGGTCATCCAGGTGGTGAAGTCAGCCATGAACGTCCCGGCCGACGCGCGCGCGAACGCACGCAGGTCCGCCGCGGGTACCTCGTCCACGAGCGTGCGTGGCTCCGGCCCGGCCAACCGCACGCCGTACTCACGTAACGACCAGCGGGCAACGAGGTTGTTGCAATGGGTCGACCACTGCATCTCCCGCCAGCCATGATCGATGTACAGCCACTCGGCGTCCAAGTTCTCGCGCGAACGGAGCTCGTGGGCGACGGGATAGGACCCCTCCAGATGGCGTGCCCAGTGCGCAGGCCGCGTCGGAAGCTCGGCGTGTAGAGCGCGCAACGCAGCCTCCTGCGACTGCGTGACCTGGCTGTGTACCGGAATCAAGAAGTCGACATCGCTGAAGAAGTCCGCGTCGCCAAGGGCGAACGAACCCTGCAGATAGACGCCGACCCGGTTGTCCCCGAGGATGTCGCCGGTCCGCTCGGTCAGTTCTACGAGCAGGAGGTCGAGCTCGGGAAAAGGCGTTGCTGAGGGGCTGGTGGACACGCGAGGCAAGGTACGCCGCCAGTTCGGCCACCGGCAAAGGCTTTACGCTCGCACCAGCGCCGGCCTCAGGACCGGCTCGAGCGATGACCCGGAAGGAGCCCGATGATCTTCATCACCGCCAGGTTCCATGTGAAGGAGGACGACGCTGACCGATGGCCGCAGATCACCGCCGAGTTCACCGCGGCGACGCGGGCCGAGCCGGGTTGCCTGTGGTTCGACTGGTCACGCAGCGTGGAGAACTCCGACGAGTACGTCCTGGTCGAGGCGTTTCGTGACGCAGACGCGGGGGCGGCCCATGTCGGCTCCGAGCACTTCGCCCGGGCGCGCCAGACGCTGCCTCCGCACCTCGTCTCGACACCGCGCATCGTGTCGCAGGCGGTTGATCAGGACAACTGGTCCGAACTCGGTGAGCTCGCCGTCGAGACAGGCTTGACTGGCAGCGACGTCCCGGTCGATGCAGTAGGTTGGCTTGATCCGGTACGACGGCCCGACCCCCGCGGCCCGGCTCACCGGGGCAGAGAGCCGAGATCATGTCCTTGATCGAGTCACGCGCCTCGCAGTCATCGAACCTGACGATTCTCGCGCGTCGGTTGGCCGCTGCTCGAGATGCGCTCGAGGCCGAGCGGCGAAACACACAGCGACAGCCCGGTCGGGGTGAGGTTCAGCGCAGGCATCTGCTCTCGTGCCTGGAGGCGTACGCAGCGGGCCTGGTCGATCGTGGGTTGCCCATTCCACCCGCCCTGCGGGACGAGCTGCGGTTGCGCCGCCGCCTCTGAGACGCTGTGCCGCCTCTGGGCGCAAGACCAGACGACCTCACCTCAGGACCGCGCCGGCAGGATCTTTCCGATGACCTCGCCCAAGGTGACGCGGGTACCGTCTGGCCCCGGAGCCCAGCCCGTCATCGTGACGACGTCGCCATCCTCGAGAAACCCGCGCCTGGTCCCGTCGTCGAGGGTTATCGGCTCGGATCCGTTCCACGTGCGTTCAAGGAGGCTGCCGAACGACGTCCGTTCGGCGCCGCTGACCGTTCCGGAGGCGAACAGGTCGCCGTCGCGGAGGCTGGCACCGTTGACGGTCAGGTGGGCCAGCATCTGGGCCGGCGACCAGTACATGTCGCGGTACTCCGGGGAGCTCACCAGTGAACCGTTGATCCGCACGTCGAGGTGAAGGTCGAGACCGAAGACGTCGCGGTCGGTGTCACCGTGCAGATAGGGGAGCGGTGGCGGATCCTGTCCCGGCAGCGGTAGCTCGGCGGTGGCCAACGCCTCGAAGGGCACCACCCAGGCCGAGATACTGGTCGCGAACGACTTGCCGAGGAAGGGTCCGAGCGGCACGTACTCCCAGGCTTGAATGTCGCGGGCGCTCCAGTCGTTGAGCAGCACAACGCCGAACAGGTGCTCACGAGCCTCGGCCACCGAAACCGAGGTGCCCAGCGCAGTCTGGCCGGCCACGACGAACCCGACCTCGCACTCGATGTCCAGCGTGGTGCTGGGACCGAACGCAGGCACGCCGTCCGCGCCCGGTCGCCGCTGGCCCGTCGGGCGTACGACGTCCGAGCCGCTGACCACGACGGTCCCGGCACGGCCGTGGTAGCCGATCGGCAGGTGCTTCCAGTTCGGTGGCAGGTCGGGGGAGTCCGGACGGAAGATCTTGCCGACGTTGGTGGCATGGACTTCGCTGGCGTAGAAGTCGACGTAGTCGGCCACCTCGACGGGCAGGTGCATCGTCGCCGATGCAACGTCGAGCAGGTGCTCCTCGACCAGGTCGCGATGGCTGTCGTCGGTGGCCAGGACAGTGACCCAGGCACGGATCTCGCTCCGCTCGCGCCGGCCCAGCGCCATCAGTGCGTTGAGCGAGGGCTGTGTGAAGACCTCGGCGCGCGGATGAGCCAGCGCACGCGACACCTCGGCCAGGTCGAGGACCCGATCGCCGACGCGCACCCCGACGCGGGGCGGCCCAGCACCGACCGAGAACACGCCGTAGGGGAGCGTGTGGACGCCGTACGGCGCGTCGGCGGTCAGGTCGAGCGACGTAGCGAGCCAGGACATCAAGCCTCCTTCGTCATCGTGACCAGGCCGAGGCCGACCAGGTCAGCAACCGGATCAGCCACACCGCAACAACCGAACGACACGAAAGACCGACGTACGGCTGCCGCCTCGTCAGCCGACCAGGCACGTACCGCGGTGACGAGCGGGCCCGCTGAGCGCTGCCCGAGAAGGTCCGCGACGTCGCGCTCGGTGGCTCCGCACAAGGCGGCCTGGACGCCGACGAGCAGGTTGAGGAACCCATGGTGCTCGAACCCGGTGGTGTCATCGCGGAACCGCATCGCGTGGTGAAGGCCAGCCGTGAACTTCATCGGCGCACCGGCCCTGGCGGCCGCCACGACAACGCGAGCGAGCGTCGCCTCGTCGGGAAATGCCGAGGCCGTTGTACCGCCGGTGCGGAACTTGCCGACATAGTCACCGTCGCCGGAAGATGCCACCGCTTGCAGAACGGCCAGCCCTGCGTCGTCGGCGGTCACCTCGCAGGCGATGGGAAGCCCGGCCGGCGACTCGGGCAGTGGAAGTCTGGGCACGGGCAGTTCAGCGCCCACGACTCTGACGCCCGGAACCGGACCCGGCGGAGCAGTCGCCCCGAGGACAACGACGTCCAGTCCGGGTGAGCCCGCAGCCGCGTGAGCCGCCCCGACCTCGGCCCAGCGGTCCGTGTGCACGAGCAGTGGACCGACGAAGCGGTCGAGGGCACCCGCCCGGTAGTCGAGGTGCTCAGCGATGGCAGTGGCAGCATCGGCGTTGCCGGGTGGGAACATCGCCGCATCGTCGAGAAGCCGGTCGAACAGGCCGGGTTCAGTGTCGTCGGTCGGCACGTCAGCACCGTACTGGAAGGGACTGCAGGCGACCGCACCGACCTGTCAGCAGCTGCACCGATGTGGCAGGGTTGGAACGTGGCGTACTACCGGTCGGTGGGCTCGGTCCCACCCAAGAGACACACGCAGCATCGGCCCGACGGAGAGACGCTCGCCTTCGAGGAGCTGATGGGCGAGGAGGGGTTCTCGTCGGACTCGTCGCTGCTCTACCACCGCAACCTCCCGTCGCGCATCGTGGCATCCAAGACCTGGGAGGTCCCGGACCTGTCAACGAAGCCCAACCATCCCCTCAAGCCGCTGCACCTGAGGCTGCACGAGCTGTTCGATACCGACGCCGTCGCGGACCTCGACGTCGTCCGCGGGCGGCGGCTGGTGCTCGGGAACGCCGACGTCCGGATCTCCTACGTCGTCGCCGGCGCCACCTCTCCGCTGTACCGCAACGGCATCGGGGACGAGTGCTGCTACGTCGAGCGTGGCAGTGCCCGGGTCGAGACGATCTTCGGTTCCTTCCAGGTCGGCCAGGGTGACTACGTCCTGATCCCCAGAGCCACCACGCACCGCTGGATCCCGTCCGGCCAGGGCGAGCCGTTGCGGGTCTACTGCATCGAAGCGAACTCACACGTCTCGCCCCCGAAGCGCTACCTGTCGAAGTTCGGCCAGCTGCTCGAGCATGCGCCCTACTGCGAGCGCGATCTGCGCGGACCCGAGGGACCGCTCCTGGCGGCGGACGTCGGCGCGGACGAGAACGGTGATACCGAGGTCTACATCAAACACCGCGGGAACGGACCGAGCGGCGTCGTCGGCACGATCCTGACGTACCCGTTCCATCCGTTCGACGTGATCGGTTGGGACGGCTGCCTGTATCCCTACGTCTTCAACGTGTCCGACTTCGAGCCGATCACCGGCCGGGTCCACCAGCCGCCGCCGGTCCATCAGGTCTTCGAGGGCTACAACTTCGTTGTGTGCAACTTCGTGCCGCGCAAGGTCGACTACCACCCGTTGTCGATCCCCGTGCCGTACTACCACTCCAACGTCGACAGCGACGAGATCATGTTCTACGTCGACGGTGACTACGAGGCGCGCAAGGGGTCGGGAATCGGAAAGGGTTCGATCACGGTCCACCCGGGCGGTCACGCCCATGGGCCACAGACCGGCGCCTACGAGCGGTCGATCGGAGTTGAGTACTTCGACGAGCTCGCCGTCATGGTCGACACGTTCCGTCCGCTGGAGCTCGGCGAAGCCGGCCAGGCCAGCGATGATGGTGCGTACGCCTGGTCGTGGGCGAAGAACACCGGCGCAGCGCCCGACGCGAGTGGCTGAAGGGCAATCCGGGACGGTGTGACCCGACGCAGTGCGACCCGTCAGGCCGGGAGTGCGCCAGTTCTGGAGTCTGCGAGCGGGACCACGACCTGGAAGGTGGTGTCGCCGGCTTCGCTCTGCACCGACACAACGCCGCCGTGGGCCTCCACGATCGCCTTCACGATCGGGAGACCGAGTCCGGATCCGCCCGTGTCGCGCGTTCGTGAGCCGTCGCCGCGCGTGAACCGTTCGAAGGCATGGTCTTTCAACGCCGCAGGCAGTCCGGGACCGTCATCGTGGATCGTCAGAACGGCGGACGCGTCGTGACGCGCCACGGCCAGTGAGACCACGGTGCCGGCCGGCGTGTGTCGCCGGGCGTTCGACAGCAGGTTGGCGACCACCTGGTGGAGTCGATGGTCGTCGCCGAGGACGAGGACGGGTTCGTCGGGGATCGCGAGGCGCCACTGGTGCTCGGGGGCAAGCACGCGGATGTCGTTCAGGGCTTCCACGGCCAGCCTGTTCAGATCGACGGGCTCGGACTCGAGGGGACGACCCGCGTCCAGTCGGGCCAGCAGCAGCAGATCGTCGACGAGTGCGGTCATCCGGATGGACTCCACGTCGACCCTGCCCATCGCATGTCGAAGCGCGGTGATCTGATCGCTCTCGCTGACGCCCGCGGCTGGCCTGCGGCTGAGCTCGGCGTACCCGACGATCGTCGAGAGCGGCGTTCGCAGCTCGTGGGAGGCGTCGGCCAGGAACTGGCGCACCTGCTGTTCGCTCTCGTGGCGGGCGTCAAGCGCCCGTTCGACGTGGCCCAACATGAGGTTCAGCGCCTCACCGAGCTGTCCCACCTCGTTGTCCGGATGCGCGTACTCCGCCGGCACCCGTGCCGTGGTACCGACTGCACCCGTGTCGAGGGGTGTGCTGGTCACGGCGGCGGCGGTGGCCGCCACCTCGCGGAGCGGCCGCAGCTGACGTCGCACGAGGGTTCGGCCGGCAGCGGCTGCCAGGCCGACGCCAAGCAGGGCGACGAGCGCCTCCCAACCGATCAGCCGCCCGAGAGTGGCATCCACCTCGGACGTGGGAAGGCCCGTCACGAGCAGGACGTCCCCGGCCTGGCGCACCACGACCCGGTAGGTGCCGAGATCGGGGACGCGCACGGTATGGGCCTCGGCATCTGCGGGGACGTCGGCCAGGGTGGCCAGCCCTGCCTCGGACACGTCCTTCGTCTGCCCGGCGTCCGTGATCACCTGGGCGTGCGGGCACCGATCGCCGAGCACCCCGGCCAACGCACCCGGACCTTGACCGGGGATGCGGCTGGTGGGCCCGCGCGGACCGGGCCGACACAGGTAGGCCGCCACGTCCGGCCCGTAGAACACGTTCGCCGACCGGCCGACCGCCGACTGCAGCTGGTCGTCCAGGCGGTGCAGCAAGAAGCTGCGCAGCGCCAGCGTCGTCACGGCCGTGACCACGATGCTGACCGCGGCGACCAGCGCGATCGAGGTGAGCACGAGCCGTCCCGTCAGGGTGCTCGGCAAGAAGCCCAGGCGCATGGACCGGGGCGCCTGGGGTGCAGGGGACTCAGTCGGCGGGCTTGAGGACATAGCCGGCTCCGCGCAGCGTATGGATCATCGGTGAACGGCCGGCGTCGACCTTCTTGCGAAGATAGGAGATGTACAGCTCGACCACGTTGGCCTGACCACCGAAGTCGTAGTGCCAGACCCGGTCGAGGATCTGTGCCTTGCTGAGCACCCTGCGTGGGTTGCGCATGAGATAGCGCAGCAGCTCGAACTCGGTTGCCGTCAGAGAGATCTCGGTGCCGCCTCGGGTGACCTCGTGGCTGTCCTCGTCGAGCGTCAGGTCGCCGACGACGAGGGCAGCCGAGGAGCGCTCCCGTGCACCGCCGGTGCGACGCAGCAGGGCGCGCAGCCGCGCGACGACCTCCTCGAGGCTGAACGGCTTCGTGACGTAGTCGTCGCCGCCGGCCGTCAGCCCGGTCACCCGGTCTTCCACCGCGTCGCGAGCCGTGAGAAACAGGACGGGTACGTCGGGGGAGTGGGTGCGCATCTTGCGCAGCACTTCGAGGCCGTCGAAGTCCGGCAGCATCATGTCGAGCACGACAGCATCCGGCGCCTGCCGACGGGCGGTTGCCACGGCCTCGGAGCCGGTGTGCGCCACCAGGATCTCCCAACCCTCGAGGCGAAGCGCCATCGCCAGCAGCTCCGCGATGTTGGGCTCGTCGTCGACCACGAGGATCCGCACCTGCGGGTCGTCGACGTCAGGCTGGGACAGGGAACCGTCGATGGCGGTGCGCGGCGGCTGCATGCCTCGATCATGGTGGCTCGACATGGGAGTCGGCTAGGGGTTTGCTGTGACCCGGCTGTGCGGCCCTCAGTCCCAGTTCTTTGCCAGCACACACACAGCGCGCTCACAGCAACCAGCGTCACGATGGGAGCATGACAGACAAAACGACTCCACCCCCGCCTGGCGAGGATGCGTCCGGACCGTCTTCGGACGAGACGGCGACCACCCCACTGTTCGCCCAAGAGCCGGCGCCTACGACCGACGTTCCGGACGAGGACGTCCCTGCCGCCGACGCTCCTCCACCGGTGGCGGCACCGCCGCCGCCTCCGCCGAGGGAGCCGAAGCCGGGCTGGGGCCCGCGCACGGTGACCGTGGCGACCATCCTGGCCGTCGCGCTGGCTGCCGGCGTCGGTGGCGCGATCGGGAGTATCGCGACCAACGACTCGTCGGATGGTCACGGTGACCGGGGCGGCGCGCCCGGGTGGTTCCGCGGCTCGGACGGGTCGCATGCGCCCGGTGGCTTCGACGGGTACGGCCGCGGTGGCTTCGGCATGAAGGACGGACCGCCCGGCCAGCAGAAGCCGTGGAAGGCGTTCCCGCGCGGCGGGTCCAACGGCTCCGATGGGTCCAACGGTTCGAGCGGGTCCAGCGGTTCGAGCGGGTCCGGCGGGCAGGGCACCTGACGGTTGGGCTCAGGACCCGACCGACACGCGTTCCCGTCTGGCGCGACCGACATACTAAGGTCGTGGTGAGCGGCTGACGGGGTCGCTTCTGGTCCTGAGCGGAGGCGTGCGTGCCGGACGATGTGCCGGGCCGAGCCGACTCGGCCCAGAGCACCCAGCACGGCAGCGACGAGCCGGTCGTGACGAACCGCGTCTTCACGTTGCCCAACATCTTGAGTATTGCGCGCCTGTGCGGTGTCCCACTGTTCCTCTGGCTCGTGCTCGGGCCGGAGTGGGACGGCTGGGCGCTTGTCTTGCTGGCGATCTCGGGCATCACGGACTGGCTCGACGGCAAGCTCGCGCGCACGCTCAACCAGTCGTCCAAGCTCGGACAGATCCTCGACCCGGTGGCCGACCGGTGCTACATCCTCGCCGTCGTCGTGGGGCTCGCGATCCGCGACATCATCCCGTGGTGGCTGGCGGTCGGGCTGCCACTTCGTGACGTGTTCTTGTTCTGCCTGGTGCCGTTCCTGCGCACGCGTGGGTACAGCGCGCTGCCTGTGCACTTCTTGGGCAAGGCGGCCACGGCCAACCTGCTCTACGCGTTCCCGCTGCTGCTCCTCGGCGACGGGCAGGGCACCCTGGCGAGCCTGGCCGACGTCTTCGGCTGGGCCTTTGCGATCTGGGGCACGGGACTGTACTGGTGGGCTGGTTTCCTGTACGCCTACCAGGTGGCCCAGCTCATGCGTACCCCGCCGGCATTGACCCCTGACCCACCATGACCGAAGAGCCCGCCCCTCCTGCACGCGAGTACGCCAGCCTGCTCACCCAGGTCATGACCAACACGCTCGACGAGGACTACGCCACCCTCGCCGCGAAACGCAGCACGGCAGGGGAGAGCATCCCTGCCGGCTCACGACGCACCAACTTCGGCTTGCTCGCGGTGCTGGTGACCTTCGGAGCGATGCTCGGGGTGTCGGCGATCAAGACCGACCAGGAGCGACCGCAGACGCAGGCCGAGCGCGCTGAGCTGATCACCCAGATCCATAACCGCCAGGACGACCAGGCCGCCTTGTCCTCCCGGCTCAACCAGGTCCAGGACGACGTCACCTCCCTACAGAAGACCGTGGCCGGACAGACCACCCGCAGCGCCGAGATCGGGGACCGCGTCTCGCTGCTGAGCACCGTGGCCGGCACCGTCCCCGTCGTCGGTCCGGGCCTGGTCATCACCACCGACGACGCTCCACACGCCGGTTCCGCGGTCGGCGGGACGATCCTCGACACCGATCTGCAGGCTCTGGTCAACGGTTTGTGGACTGCCGGCGCAGAGGCGATCTCGATCAACGGGCACCGGCTGACCGCGCTCACGGCCATCCGGATCGCGGGGACGGCCATCACCGTCGACAACGTCTCACTGAGCCCGCCCTACGAGGTTCACGCGATCGGGGACCCCGCTACGCTGCCAGCACGGCTGCTCGAGACCAGTGGTGGCCAGACCTGGTTGGGACTCGAGGCCAACTTCGGCATCCGGTTCGACCGCCAGACGAGAGAGAGCGTTCCCGTGCCTGGCGACCCGCACGAGTACCTGCTGTACGCACAGCCTCAGAAGGCCCGGTGATGTCGCGATGATCGCTGTCTTCGGGCTCATCGTCGGCATCCTCGGGGGTCTCTTTCTGGAGCCCTCGGTGCCGGTCTCGCTCCAGCCCTATCTCCCGATCGCAGTCGTCGCCGCGCTCGATGCCGTCTTCGGTGGATTGCGCGCGTTCCTCGACGGCATCTTCGACGACAAGGTCTTCGTGGTGTCGTTCGTATCCAATGTGCTGATCGCGGCCCTCATCGTCTATCTGGGCGACCAGCTCGGTGTCGGCGGACAGCTCTCCACCGGGGTCATCGTGGTCCTCGGCATCCGGATCTTTTCCAACGTGGCGGCGATCCGCCGCCACCTCTTCCATGCCTGAGCGATGACGAACGACCGCACCCCAGCCGAGCGGGGTCCCCACGACCAAGCACCTGGCGAGCCCGAGTCCGGCCTGCGCCGGCTTTTCCGCGCCCTGACCACGCGTGCGTCGCGCGCACAGGTGGTGGTGGCTGTGCTGTTGTGCGTGCTCGGCGTCGCTGCCACGACCCAGATCCGGCTGACCCGCAGCACGAACGACTTCGCCGGCCAGCGCCGGGAGGACCTCGTGGACCTGTTGGACTCACTCTCCTCGGCGACGGACCGAGCCCGGTCCCAGCTCGACCAGCTCGAACAGACCCGTAACGAGCTCCAGTCGAGCACCCAACGACGATCCGCCGTGATCGAGGAAGGCCAGACCCGTCTCGAGGTGCTCGGCATCCTCAATGGCACCGTCGCCGCCACCGGTCCGGGAGTGGTCGTCACCATCGAGGACCCCGGCGGGTCCGTGACAGCCGCCACGGTCCTCAACGGAATCGAAGAACTGCGCGATGCCGGAGCCGAAGCCATCGAGATCAACAACGTCGTCCGAGTCGTCGCTTCGACGTCGTTCGTCTCCGGTGACGGCGAGATCCTCGTCGACGGGGTGACCGTACGACCGCCATACGTCATCGACGCGATCGGCGCCTCGCACACGTTGGGCACTGCCGTCGTCTTCCGAGGTGGCCTGTCCGACGACGTTGCGCGGGAGGGCGGCGCCGCGAGCGTGCGCGAGGCAGACCGCGTGGACGTGACTGCGTTGCACGAGCTCCAACAGCCTGAGTACGCTCAGCCGACCAACCGCTGATCCCGTCGCGCCCGCCCACCAAGGAGACCGCTGCCATGGCCGATTCTGTTGATTCTGCTGGCGCCGCCGGCGCTGCCTATCCCGACGACCTGAAGTACACCGCCGAACACGAGTGGGTCAGGTCCGGTGAGGGCACGACGGTTCGGGTCGGGATCACCGACTACGCCCAGGAGGCCCTGGGCGACATCGTCTATGTCAGCCTCCCGGATGTCGGTCAGGCCCTCGAGGCCGGTGCCGCGATGGGCGAGCTCGAGTCGACGAAGAGTGTCAGCGACTTGTTCGCGCCCGTGTCCGGAACGGTGACCGCGCGCAACGAGGCGCTCGACAGCAACCCCGAGCTCTGCAACTCCGATCCCTACGGGGAGGGATGGATCGTCGAGCTCGAACCCGCGGACTCCAGCGCCCTGGATGCACTGATGTCTGCCGCTGACTACGAAGCCACGGTAACCTCCAACTAGAGGGTGAGGTCCTCGCCGACACCAGCCACGCAGGGCGTGGCAGAGGAGGGAAAATGCCGTTCTGCACCGAATGCGGCCACCA
The DNA here is from genome assembly GCA_963815445.1 of uncultured Actinomycetota bacterium. Classification (GTDB taxonomy): domain Bacteria; phylum Actinomycetota; class Actinomycetes; order Propionibacteriales; family Nocardioidaceae; genus JANLYC01. The sequence goes on along the minus strand of CAWFGV010000011.1, from coordinate 795,160 downwards.
GAACCCTGACGGGTCACGCTTCTGCGCGCAGTGCGGACACCGACTGGTCCCGGGGGAGCGTCCGGCGGAGTCCACCTCGACGATGAACTTCGGGGGACCCGACCGCAGCGAGCCGCAGTCGGCCGGCCTGTCCGAGGCCGAGGAGGCCGCGGTCGAGGCGCTGCCGGACGGGAGTGCGCTGCTCGTGGTGCAGCGTGGACCCGGCGCGGGCAGTCGGTTCCTCATGGACACCGAAGAAGTGACGGCGGGACGCCACCCGGACAGCGAGATCTTCCTCGACGACGTCACTGTCAGCCGGCGGCACGCAGTCTTCCGTCGTACCTCGGACGGCTACCTGGTGGCCGACGTGGGCAGCCTCAACGGGACCTACGTCAACCGTGACCGGATCGACGAGGTGCTGCTCTCCGGTGGTGACGAGGTGCAGATCGGAAAGTACCGGCTCGTCTACTTCAACAGCGCTCAGGGCGACCGCGCGTGAGCTCAGCCGCAGCCGCCATGCACGGGCGCGGGCGGATGAGCATCGGCGAGGTGCTGAACCACCTGCGGCCGGACTTCCCGGAGGTCAGCATCTCCAAGATCCGGTTCCTCGAGGCGGAGGGGCTCATCGAGCCCGAGCGAACGTCGTCGGGATACCGCAAGTTCTCCTACGCGGACCTCGAACGGCTCCGGTACATCCTGTCCGCCCAGCGCGACCACTACTACCCGCTGAAGGTCATCAAGGAACACCTTGACGCGATGGAGCGTGGCCTCGAGCCGGCCGAGGTGGCGGGGGAGCCGCCGCGGGCGCCGCGCTCGATGCATGCCGTCAAGGATGGAGTCGACCCGTCGGAGTTCGGCCCGACCCCGGACAGCGACCTGCGGATGTCGCGGGGTGAGCTGCTCGCCGGTTCCGGCCTCACCGATACCCAGCTCACCGAGCTCATGGAGTTCGGCATGCTGCGCCCGCGGGCAGGCACCCGGTACTTCGACGCCGATGCGTTGGTGGTCGCGTCGACGATCGCCAAGCTCACCGGGTTCGGCCTCGAGCCGCGCCACATCAGGGCTTTCAAGACCGCAGCGGATCGAGAGGTCGGTCTGATCGATCAGATCGTCAACCCGGTCTCGCGCGGACGGGACGACAACGCCGCTGCGCGGGCCGCCGACACGGTGGCCGAGCTGGGTGCGCTCTCGGTCCGCCTGCACGCCGCTCTGGTCAAGACAGGGCTTCGCCGGCCGCGTTGAGCCGGCCGGCCCCGCCGCCCCGTGGTGGCTGGCTTCCGGACCGCCCTTTGGACGTCGGCTGTACGGAGTACGCTGAAAACGTGCGTGAGGTCGATGTCGTCGGGGTCCGGGTCGAGATGCCCTCCAACCAACCACTCGTATTGCTGCGCGAGTCCTCAGGTGAGCGCTACCTACCGATCTGGGTGGGCGCGGTCGAGGCGACGGCGATCGCCTTCGCCCAGCAGGGCGTCGTACCACCACGACCCCTCACCCATGACCTGATGAAAGACCTGCTCAACGCGACCGGCAACGAGTTGGCCGAAGTGCAGATCACTGAGGTCCGCGACGGCATCTTCTACGCCACGTTGGTGCTCGCCGACGGCGTCGAGGTGAGTGCTCGCCCGTCCGACTCCATTGCGCTCGCGCTGCGGACCGGAAGCCGGATCGTGTGCAGCGACGCGGTCCTCGACGAAGCCGGCATGGCGGTGCCCGACGACCAGGAGGAAGAGGTCGAGAAGTTCCGTGAGTTCCTCGACCAGATCAACCCCGAGGACTTCGACGCCGAACAGGACCAGAGCGGCAACCCGCCCGAGTAAAGTCTCACCCTCAACCTCTACCTGAGACTTTGCGACACGCGGGGGCAGAACGGGCGGAGTCGTTGACCCGCCCGCCCGCCACCCGTACCGTCAGGTGAGAAGACCCTCGCTGTAACTTCACCGCTGTGTCTTGTTCGTCTTGTGCACGTTGACAGACGACCCGGCTCGCACCACTTCCCCAGCGAGAACTGACCAGGAGGTCGCAGTGGCTGGTGACAAGGACATGGCAGCGTCCACCGAGGACGCTTCGGCGGCCGCGGCGGCCGCCGACTCGGCCGGGCAGCAGGGCCTGCTCTTCGACGACGACGTGTCGCCTATGCCCGACGACGTCGGCTACCGCGGCCCGACCGCCTGTAACGCCGCCGGCATCACCTACCGGCAGCTCGACTACTGGGCCCGCACGGGTCTCGTCGAACCCACCGTGCGCACCGCCGGGGGTTCCGGCACACAGCGGCTCTACTCCTTCCGCGACGTCCTGCTCCTCAAGGTCATCAAGCGGTTGCTCGACGCGGGAGTTTCGCTCCAGCAGATCCGGACGGCCGTGCACCACCTGCGTGAACGCGGTACCGACGACCTCACGCGCGTCACGTTGATGAGTGACGGGGCCAGCGTCTACGAGTGCCGGTCCGCCGACGAGGTCATCGATCTCGTGCAGGGCGGACAGGGCGTCTTCGGCATCGCGATCGGCGGTGTCTGGCGTGAGATCGAGGGGTCGCTCGCCGAGCTGCCGAGCGAACGAGCCGCCCGGGCCGACTCCGAGGACCCCAGCGACGAGCTTGCCGCTCGTCGACGCGCGCGCACGGCCGGTTGACATCGGCTCAGGTCCCCATCCGCTGGTAAGGTTGCGACTGCCGCAACAGTCACACGGGAGAGTCCGGACCGTCCTCGGACGGTTCGGCGCCGAAGGGGCAATTCCTCCCCGGAACCTCTCAGGCCACCGGACCGTGTGCACCGGCACTCTGAAGGGTTCCCCGCCTGACAGAGGGGGAGGCTCGATGCGTCTGACGCCGAAGGAGCCTTCCGATGACCCACCGGCCGCAGCCCACCGCCGCCACACCTGAACCCCGACCCTCGCTGAGCGACCTCGAGACGGCCGCGCCGTTCGCGCGACGGCACATCGGTCCCGATGCCGCCCAGCAGCGGCACATGCTGGACACGCTCGGCTACGCGTCCTTCGAGGACCTGCTGTACGCCGCGCTGCCTGACAACATCCGGGTCGACAAGCCACTGGACCTTCCACCCGCATTGAGCGAGGTCGGCGTACGGGAAGCGCTGCAGGCCATGGCCGGGCGCAACCATGTCAAGGTCCCGATGATCGGGCTCGGTTATGCCGGCACGGTCACGCCGGCGGTGATCCGTCGCAACGTGCTCGAGGACCCGTCGTGGTACACCGCCTACACGCCGTACCAGCCGGAGATCTCCCAGGGCCGGCTCGAAGCGCTGCTCAACTTCCAGACAATGGTGAGTGACCTCGCCGGCTTGCCCACGGCCAACGCCTCGCTGCTCGACGAGGCGACCGCGGCCGCCGAGGCGATGACGTTGGTCCGTCGTGCCAACCGCACGAACACGTCGACTCGCTTCGTGGTCGACGAGAACGTCTTCCCGCAGACCCTGGCGGTCGTCCGCACCCGGGCCGCGGCGATGGGGATCACCGTGGACGTGCGCGACGTCGTGACCGACATGCCGACCGGCGACGTGGCTGGTGTCCTCTTCCAGTACCCCGACGCCCAGGGCCGGATCGTCGACCCGCGCCCCGTCATCGAGGCCGCCCATGCGGCCGGCGGACTGGCGGTGGTGGCCAGCGACCTGCTCGCGCTGACCCTGCTCGAGTCACCCGGCTCCTTCGGGGCGGACGTGGTGCTCGGCTCGAGCCAACGCTTCGGTGTTCCGCTCTTCTACGGCGGTCCACACGCCGCCTTCATGGCGGTGAGCGCGGGGCTGGAACGCCATCTGCCGGGTCGGTTGGTCGGGGTGTCGGTCGACGCAGAGGGTCGACCGGCCTACCGACTGGCGCTGCAGACCCGCGAACAGCACATCAGACGTGACAAGGCCACGTCCAACATCTGCACCGCCCAGGTGCTCCTCGCCGTGACTGCCTCGATGTACGCCGTCTACCACGGCCCGGTCGGGCTGACCCGGATCGCTCGTCGTGCCCATCGGTATGCCGCCCTGCTCGCCGAAGGGCTCCGCGGTGGTGGTCGCGTCGTCTTGCACGATCAGTTCTTCGACACCGTCTCTGTGAGCACCCCAGGTGAAGCCGAGACGATCCGCCGCCGGGCTGCCGACCGAGGGCTCCACGTTCTCGCCGACGGTCCTGACCGGGTGGGGATCGCCGTGTCGGAGGTGACCACGCGAGAGCATGTGACGGCTGTCCTCGACGCGTTCGAGGTCACGTCGGTCGACCTCGACGACCTCGACACGACGACCCCGGACGCGATTCCGGATGCGCTGCGGCGAGCGACTCCGTTCCTGACCCATCCGGTGTTCAACGAACATCGCTCCGAGACCGACCTGTTGCGCTACCTCAAGCGGCTCTCGGACCGGGACTACGCCCTCGACCGCGGCATGATCCCCCTCGGCTCCTGCACGATGAAGCTCAACGCCACCGCCGAGATGGAGCCGATCAGCCTGCCGGGTTTTGCGGACCTGCATCCGTTCGCGCCGGTCGAGGATGCGCAAGGGTACGTCGAGCTGGTCGAGGGCCTCGAGCGATGGCTTGCCGAGCTCACGGGGTACGCCGAGGTCTCGATCCAGCCCAACGCCGGCTCCCAGGGTGAGCTCGCCGGCCTGCTCGCGATCCGCGGCTATCACCAGGCGCGCGGCGAGGAAGGGCGGGACGTCTGCCTGATCCCCTCCAGCGCGCACGGCACGAACGCCGCCTCTGCCGTGATGGCCGGGATGCGCGTCGTGGTGGTGCAGGCAACGCACGAGGGCTCGATCGACCTGGCCGACCTGCGGGCCAAGTGCGAGGCTCACACCAACGAACTGGCCGCGATCATGGTGACCTACCCGTCCACGCACGGGGCGTACGAGAACACGATCATCGACCTGTGCGCGATCGTCCACGAGCACGGCGGGCAGGTCTACGTCGATGGTGCGAACCTGAACGCGCTCCTCGGCCTGGCCAAGCCGGGCGCGTTCGGCGGGGACGTGTCACACCTCAACCTGCACAAGACGTTCTGCATCCCCCACGGTGGGGGTGGCCCCGGAGTCGGTCCGGTCGCGGTGGCGGCTCACCTGGCGCCGTACCTGCCGAGCCACCCGATGCACCCCGAGATCGGGCGTCGTGACGGGATCGGACCGGTGAGCGCGGCGCCGTACGGCTCCGCGGGCATCCTGCCGATCTCCTGGGCTTACATCGCCATGATGAGCGAGGCGGGCCTGACCGAGGCCACGACGGTCGCGGTGTTGTCGGCCAACTACCTCGCCCGCCGGCTCCAGGAGCACTACCCGGTGCTCTACAAGGGTCATGGCGGGCTGGTCGCCCACGAGTGCATCCTCGACCTGCGGCCGCTGGCGAAGAGCAGCGGCGTGAGTGTCGACGACGTTGCCAAGCGGCTCGTCGACTACGGCTTCCACGCGCCCACGATGAGCTTCCCCGTGCCCGGCACCTTCATGATCGAGCCGACGGAGTCCGAGAGTCTCGCCGAGTTGGACCGGTTCGTCGATGCGATGATCGCGATCCGCGGCGAGATCGCCGATGTCGAGACCGGGCGCGTGGCACTGCCGGACAGCCCGCTCGTCCGTGCTCCGCACACCGCAGCGGCGGTGACGGGGGAGTGGGACCGTGCGTACTCGCGCGAGGTCGGGGCGTTCCCGGCCGGTCGTACGCCCGACAAGTACTGGCCCCCCGTGGCCAGGATCGACCAGGCCTTCGGTGACCGGCATCTCGTCTGCTCGTGCCCTGACCCGTCGGCGTTCGCCGACGACGGGTCGTGAAGGCAACCACCGACTCCCGCGACCTCTTGGTCGGCACGGCGTATGAGGCCGGCCGGTTGCCGGGGATCCTGGCCGGGACGTTCCGAGCCGGTCAAGTCGACTGGCGATGCTCGCGCGGAGACACCGGGACGGCATACCGCATCGCCTCCATCACGAAGACCTTCACCGCGGTGGCGGTGCTACAGCTACGCGACGAGGGTCTGCTCGACCTGGACGACCAGCTCGGCATTCATGTGCCGGATGCGCCGTACGCCGATCACACGATAGGGCGACTGCTCGCCCATTCCTCCGGCATGACCGCAGAACCGGTCGGACCATGGTGGGAGCGAGTTCCCGGCTGCAGCTGGGACGACCTGGTGTCACGCAACGCCGAGACCGTCGACGTGTTCGGTGCCGGGCAGCGCTATCACTACTCCAACCTGGGCTATGCCCTGCTCGGGGAACTGGTGGCACGTCGGCGAGGAGGCAGCTGGTGGGAGGCGGTCCGCGACCGTGTCCTCGGCCCTGTCGGACTGGCCGGTACGACGTTCGACGCACCGGCCGGCGCGGCCATCGGCACGTCGCGTGACCCGAGAAGCGACCGGCTCGTGCGCGAGGCGGTCGAGGACGAGGGAGCCATGGCACCGGCCGGCCAGCTGTGGAGCACCGTCGGCGATCTGGCCCGGTGGGCCGACGTGCTGGTCACCGGCCAGCCCGGAGTCCTGGCTGCCGACACCGCCGTCACGATGCGGACGGTTCAGTCCGCCGACCCGGACCTGCAGCACCGAGGTGCCTACGGCCTCGGCCTGCGGCTGCGCTGGACGCCGACGTCCACGTTGGTCGGGCACACCGGTTCGCTGCCGGGCTTCCTGGCCGGCGTGTTCGTCGACCCGGCGACACGCGTCGGTGCGGTGGTGCTGACGAACGCCACGACCGGGCTCGACACCGAGGACCTCTGCACGTCGTTGATCGCCACCGTTACCTCGAACGCTGCGAAGGCTTGTCCGCCGGCCGACCCCTCGTCGCCTGCGAGCGACCTGGCCGGCACGTGGTACTGGGGCAACACGGCGATCGACCTGGTGGCGACAGCCGAAGGACTGGCCCTGGTCGAGGGCGACGACGTGGCCCGCTTCCGGTCGGAGGCGACCGATCACTTCCTGGGCCTGAACCGGTACTACGCCGGCGAACGTCTCAGCGTCCACCGCGACGCCGATGGCACAGCGCGGTATCTCGAGGTCGTCACGTTCATCTTGACCCGCACGCCCTACGACCAGGCGGCACCGGTTCCCGGCAAGCTCCCTCGTGCGCTGGACGATCGATCGGCTTAGCTGGCCTGGCTGACGCTGGACATGTTGAAGTCCGGGATCCGGAGCGGCGGAGTCGCCGTCCTGGGGAACATGTCTCCCCACTCCCGGGAGAAGCTCCGCACGGTGTCGCCGGCTCCGGAGAAGCGGTTGAGAAGGTCGATCGGACTCTCGTTGAACCGGAAGTTGTTGACCGCCCCGACGACCTCACCGTCCTCGACCAGGTACACACCGTCGCGGGTCAACCCCGTCAGGAGCAGGCTCTGCGGATCGACGACGCGGATGTACCACAGGCATGTCACGAGCAGCCCGCGCTCGGTCTGTGCGACCAGGTCCTCGATCGATCCGGTGCCGGAGGCTACCTCGAGACTGAGGTTGTCGACGGGCGGTGACAGCTCGAGGCCCGTCTGCTCAGCCGTGTAGCGCGACGTCGCGAGATGTCGCAGCGTGCCGTCGGCGACCCAGTCGGTCGTGCCGACCGGCAACCCGTTGTCGAAGACGCTCTGCGCCGATGAGCTGGTGGTCGCGACGACGAACGGCGCCGTCGTCAGCCCACGTGCGTGCGGGTCCGAGCGAAGCCGGACGCCCTCCCTCGCGATCTGCTGACCGACGCGGGTGCCGCCGTCGGGATCGCTGTAGGCGGTGCGGCCGTCGTGGGCGTCCTGGCCGCTGGACACGAAGTAGGCGTACAGCGTCAGGTCGGCGACAGCCGCGGGCGACAGCAAGGTCTCGTAGCGCCCGGCGGGCAGGTCGACCTTGCGGCCGGCCCAGCCGATGCGCCGGATGAGCTCGGCGTCCAGCGCTGGAACGTCGATCTCATCGACCTGCTCGACCGCCTGGCCGACCCACGCGGACGTCGACAGGTCGGTCGGCTTGCCGGTGATCCCGATGTGGCCGGTCGGCTGCTCGTGCCGGAGTCGGACGCCGGTCGACGTGGCGACGTACGTCGTCGTGACGTCGTGCTCGACGTACCCGAAGAGCAGCCGGTCCTCGTGACCCGCGCGGCTGAGCACTTCGCCGAGGGCCGGCGCGAAGTCGGTGAAGACGTCGATGCTCGTCTGGCCGGCAGCTTCGGTCCAGGCGTCGCTTGCCGAGCCCTCGACCAGCGGGTGGGCGTCGTCGGCCGGCCCCGCCTGGCGCGCTGCCTCATCGGCGGCGGCCACTAGCGCCTTGACCTGGGCATTCGTCGTGGCCGTGCGGGTCAGCACGCCCGCGCTGACGCCGTCGGCTCCGTCGACCACGGAGACCACCGTGAGCTTCTCGCGGGTGGCGATGCCGTTGGTGGTCAACGTGTTGTTGGCCCACCGCAGGTTGGCCGTCGATGAGACCGTGAGGATCACGATGCAGTGGTCGGCGGTCGACTCCTCGAGTGCGTGCTCGACCAGGGCCTGGGGGGTCGTCATCACGACTTACCTGCCTCGTGGGTCGTGTTCAAGACGTTGATGTCGCGAAACAGGGCGGAGGGGCAACCGTGGCTCACCGGGGCAACCTGGCCGGGTTGCGCCTTGCCACAGTTGAACGCCCCGCCGAGCACCCAGGTGCCGGCCCCACCGACGGCATCCATCGCCCCCCAGAAGTCCGTCGTGGTCGCCTGGTACGCGACATCGCGCAGCGGGTGCGTCACGGTGCCGTTCTCTATCGCGTAGAAGCGCTGTCCGGTGAACTGGAAGTTGAACCGCTGCATGTCGATCGACCACGACTTGTCTCCCACGATGAGGATGCCGCGATCGACCTGGCTGATCAGGTCGCCGGTGGACACGTCGTCCGGGGCCGGTGCCAGCGACACGTTCGCCATCCGTTGGATCGGGACATGCCCGGGGGAGTCCGCGAACGCGCACCCCGTGGAGCGGTCCCAGCCCATCATGGCCGCCATCCGCCGGTCGGTCTGGTAACCGACGAGGGTGCCGTCCTTGACGATGTCCCACTGCTGCGAGGCCACCCCATCGTCGTCATACCCGATGGTCGACAGGCCGTGCTCGATCGTGCGGTCACCGGTGATGTTGAGGTGCCGCGAGCCGTACTCGAGCGTGCCGAGCTTGTCGAGAGTGGCGAACGACGTGCCTGCGTAGTTGGCCTCGTAGCCGAGCGCCCGGTCGAGCTCGGTGGCGTGGCCGATGCTCTCGTGGATGGTCAGCCACAGGTTGCTCGGGTCGATCACGAGGTCGTAGCGGCCGGCCTCGACGGACGGTGCGGCCAGCTTCTCGGCCAGCTGCTCGGGCAGCCGGGCGAGCTCATCGGCCCAGTCGTAGCGTCCGTCGGTCAGGTACTCCCAGCCGCGCCCCACGGGTGGGGCAATCGTGCGCATGCCGTCGAGCAACCCGCGCTCGTGGTCGGCGCCGTACACCTCGAGCTGGGGGTTCATGCGCACGCGCTGCTGGGTGGTCGTGGTGCCGTGGGAGTCTGCATAGAACTTGTTCTCGCGCACCTGGTGGGCCACGGCGCTGACATGGTCGACGACCGGGGCAGCCAGCAGTCCCTGGCTCCACTGCGCCAGCAACGCGGCCTTGTCGCTCGTGCTCACCGCGAAGGGGTCGACGTCGTAGGACGAGATCCAGGTCGTGTCCTTGTAGGTCGGCTCGTCCGCCAGCTCGATGCGCTCGGTCGTGATCGGCTTGGCGACGAGGGCGACCCGGACCGCCTGCTCGGTGACGCGGACGACTTCATCCGTGGTCAGCGCGACGCCGGACGCGAAACCCCAGCAGCCGTCGATGACGACGCGGACGGCGAACCCGAGATCGTCTCCGATCGAGGAGTCGACGAGCTTGGCGTCTCGCAGGACGAGTCGCTGGTGCGCAATCCGTTCGACGCGGAAATCTGCGTGCTCTGCCTTGAAGTCCTGCGCTCGCTGCAAAGCAACGGAGGCAAGCTTGGACAAGGGCAGGGCCAGGAACTCGGCATCGATCCCGGGACTCGTGGGCATGCCGGGAATGCTACCCAGCAGTTGGTCGGACAACGAGCACGACCCGCGCCACCGGGCTCAGACAGCCGATCAGCGGCCCTCAGGCAATGAGGTGGCCGAACGCCTCGGGGTGGATGTCGGTGGGACGGTGCGGGGCGATCACGTCGCCGTTGGGCAACAGCTCACCCGTGTCGTCGAAGAGGAGCACGCCGTTGCACAGGAGGCTCCAGCCTTGCTCGGGATACGTCACGACGGTGTGCGCCGCCTCGCGGTCGAGGGCGTCAGCGGACGGACACGCCGGGTGGTGGGTGCAGGTCGACCCTGTCAAAACGCTTGTCACTCGTCCAGTGTGCATCGCGACCTGCCCTCCGTCTCGCATATATGGCGCGGTTGTCATGAATCATCCAAACGGGAACCCTGTCGTGACCGAACGACTGATAGCTGCGTCGGCACCCTGATGCGGAGTTCTGCGAGGTGGCTGACCAGTCCGACGGACCGGCCGGCGGTACGTAGTGCGTCGAGCTCGTCCAGTACTTCGTCCAGAGTCTCGGCGTCGAGGCTGCCAAAACCCTCATCGACGAAGAGTGTGGACAATTCGGCACCACCGATCTCGTTGTTGACGAGGTCTGCCAGACCCAGCGCAAGCGCGAGGCTCACGTAGAACGTCTCACCGCCGGACAGCGTGGCTGGGTCGCGCTGGGCCCCGGTGTAGCTGTCGAGGACCCGAAGTCCGAGGCCGCCACGCGCGTCACCGACGCCGCGCGCAAGAGTGTGCTCGAGCTCGTAACGGCCGGCGCAGATCCCGCGTAGCCGGAGGTTCGCAGCGGCCACGACCTGTTCGAGGCGCGCGGCGAGGACGTAGTGCGACAGCCGGGTCTTGGAGACGTTGTCCTTGGCTGTGCCTGCGACCATCGCGGCCACGTGGTCGGCCACGTCATGACGCACCCGCAGCGGGCGCCATCGCTCGAGCGCGCGCGACAGGTCGCTCACGAGCGCCTCGAGGCGCTCCGCAGCCTCCTCGAGCCGGGCTGCACGGGTGGCGGCGAGCCCGGCGGTCGCCGACGCCTGCTCGGTCTGTCGGCTGAGCTGCTCGAGATCCGGCCTGGGCGATGCGGCGGCGCGTACGAGTGTCGGGTCCGTCAGGACCTTGTCGGTGGCTGCCTTGTCGGCTGCGTGAGCACGGTTGAGTGCCTCCTTGGACGCGAGATCGGCGTCGCTGCGGACCGCCGAGCGGACCTGCCCCACGGTCGCGAAGATCGAGTCCGCCACGAGACGGTCGAGCCGCTCCGTCGCCTGCCGCCGGGCGCGCCGAGCCGCCGTCTGCTGCTGCAGCGCGGCAGCGAGCCGTTCGGTCGACGCCAAGCTCGTGGCGACCTCACGGCGCCTGGAATGGACCGTCGCCCCGGCTCCGACGACCTCGTCGAGTCGCCGGCGCAGGCTCGCGCTCGCCTGGGCCTTCTCGGCTCGGCGGGCATCGCAGGTGTGGACCAGCCGGCGGACGGTGTCGAGCCGGCGGCGTACGTCGATCTGGCTGGCCTCGAGGTCGGCCACGTGTGCCTGGGCAGCCGGCAGGTCGGCCGCTGTCATGGCCACCTGGGCACGGCGGCTCAGCACGGCGGCACACCCCGCCTCGGCCTGCTCGGGTGTCTGGCCGCCGGCCGCGCGCGCGGCCGCGTCCTGCTGTGTCACCAGCCGTTCTCGTCGTTGGTCGAGCTGCCCGACCGCCCGCTCCGCCTCGTCCAGCGCGGTGAGAGCAGCGGCCTCGGCGTCAGCATCGCTGTCACCGAGGACCCGGGCGGCCGGACGTGGGTGCTCGGCGCTGCCGCACACCGGACACGGAGCCCCTGGCAGCAGCCCCCCGGCAAGCTCCGCCGCCATACCGGCGATCCGCCGCTCCCGGACGTTCTGGGCCGTCTCGCGGGCTGCGACACGTTGCTCGCGAGCGACGAGCAGGGCGGCGTCGAGCTCGACAACCTCCGCGCTGCGCGCAGCGGCCTCGCGAGCCGCGGCGCGAACGTCTTCGGCCATGCGGACCTCGTGGTCGAGAGCCGCCTGCAGGTCGACCGCCGACAGCGCTGCCCCCCGTCGCTGCTGAGCAGCCTCGACCTGGTGCGGAAGAGCCTCCAGTGCCGCCGCGAGGTCGGCCTCCTCAGTCCGGCCCGAGGAGAGCTCCACATCGAGGGTCGCGAGCTCGGCTTGGAGTCGGTCGAGGTCGTTCTGGACGCCGGTCATGGCCTCGAGGTGGGCGAGCTGCTGGGTGAGATCGTGTGTCTGGGCCGCGGTCGCGTCGTACGTCGACAGGTCGTGCCCTGGGGTAGGCCTCCAGACCTCAGCCGCAGCCTCGGCGACCGCGAGACCCGCCTCGTCGAGCACGCGGTCGGCGTCGGACACGAGCTCGAGCAGTGGCACGAAAGCGGCTGCTCGTCGCGCCAGCAGGACCTCGCGCTCGCGGCGGCGGACCTCGGTCGCGGCGGACACCAGCTCGTCACGCCGGTTGTGTGCGTCGCGGTGACGGCGTTGGAGGTCGTGCAGCGTGCGGGCCGTGTCGAGCGTGTGCTGGGCCAGCTTGGCGGCTTCGGCCGTGGACGTGCGGGCGTCAACGGCCGACGACGCAGCCGTCAGCAGCTGTGCGGCGCGAGCGGCGTAGGCCGCGACCACACCTGCGAAGTCGCGCGGTTCCGAGTCGGTGAGCGGCGCGGTGACCGGGTCCGCGATCGGCGCCACCAGGCCGGCTACCCCGGCGCTGACCTCGGCAGCCCGGGCGAGCAGCTGGTCGAGCTCGACCTCGGCGTCTCGGCACGCCGTGTCGAGGGATCGCCGGTGGTCTGTCAGCCAACGCTCGATGGCCTGGAACCGGTGGGTGTGGAACAACGACTCCAGCACGTCGTGCCGCTCCTTGGCGCCCGCGCCCAGGAATGTCTGAAACTCCCCTTGCGGAAGCATCACGACCTGGCAGAACTGGGCCATGTTCATTCCGAGCAGGGTCGAGACGAGGTGGCCTACCTCGTCGACGCGGTTGCTGTGGACGTGCCATACGTCGTCGATGAGCTCTTCGATCGAGGCCCTGGTGCGTTCGTCGACGAATCCAGATCTGGCCCGGCTGGACGGACGTGGCCACGCCGGCCGGCGGTGCAGCCGGAAGCGGCGATCGCGGATCGTGAGCTCCAGCTCCACCCAGGGGGACACGTCTCCGTCGGCGTGGTCGCTCTTGAACGACTTGGCGCCGTTTCGGCTGCCCGGCACCCCGCCGTACAGGGCGAAGCAGATGGCATCGAGGATGCTCGTCTTTCCGGCGCCGGTGGGGCCGGTGAGCAGGAACAGCCCGGCAACGTTCAGACGGTCGAGGTCGACGACCTCGGTGCCGGGGAACGGACCGAACGCCGTCAGGCTGAGTCGATGGAACCTCATCCGGCGCTCATCCGGCAGCGTCCTCGGCGACCCGGCAGGCTTCGCAGGCCGTCTGGAGAAGGTCTGCCTCGGCTGGGTCGGGTGCGCTGCCCCTGACGTCGTCGAAGAAGTGAGCCAGGATCTCGCTGTCGCTGCGCCCGACGACCCGGTCGCGGATCGGACCGGACTCGGTGGGAGCAGCGCCTTCCGGCTCGAAGGCGATCAGCAGACAGTGCGGGAAACGGGTGCGTAGCCGTTCCATCGCCTCGCGCGGTCGTCGCGCGTCGGTCAGCGTTGCCTGGACCCAGCATGACTCCGCCACGGTGAGATGCGGATCGGTCAGCAGCCGATCGAGCGTGCCACGAACCGCGACGAGGGCGCGGGGGACCGGCGCGTCGACGAAGGTGGCGGCATGGAGCCCGTTGGCGCCGAGGTCGACCAGCCAGCTGCCTTTGCGGTGGGTCGCCTCGGAGAAGGAGTAAGCGAGCGGGGACCCGGAGTAGCGCACGGCGTCGGACAGTGTGTGGCGGCCGTGCAGGTGGCCGAGCGCGGCGTAGTCGACCCCGTCGAACGTGTCGAGACCGACGCTGGCGACCCCGCCGACGGAGATGTCGCGTTCGCTCTGCGAGGCCGTTGCCCCGGTGACGAAGGCGTGGGCCATCACGATCGAGCGGGAGCGGGCGCCGGGCCGTCGGCGGGCCAGGTCGTCGCGGACGCGCTGCATGGCGGCGTCGAGAACAGCCTGGTGGCTTCGCTGGGTGACCCCCAGGGTTGCTCTGACCAGGTCCGGCTCGAGATACGGCAGCGCATAGACCGCGACGCTCCCGTGCTCGTCGTCGAAAAGGATCGGAGTACCGGACTTGGAGGGGTCGGTGCGCAGGTGGACGCCGGCGGCGTCGATCAGGTCGGCCGCGAAGCCCAGGCGCTGCGCCGAGTCATGGTTTCCACTCGACAAGACGATGCGCGCGCCGGTCGACAGGAGCCGCTTGAGGGCGTCGTTGGCCAGCTCGACCGCGTCCACGGGTGGCAGCGCGCGGTCGTAGACGTCACCGCTCACCAGGACGGCGTCGACGCCTTCGGAGCCGATCGTCTCGACGAGGTGGTCGATGTACGCCGACTGCGCGTCGAGCAGGCCCTCACGATGGAATGACCGGCCCAGGTGCCAGTCGGAGGTGTGCAGGAAGCGCATGGGAAAACGCTAGGTCGCCACGGCGACACTTCTGCGCTACCACGCCGCACGCACCCGCTCCGGGTGCGTGTAAACGACGAAACGCCGGCCCCGGGTGAATCCGCAGACCGTGACACCGGCCCTCTCGGCGAGGGCGAGGGCGAGGCTGGAGGGGCCGCCGACGGCCACAATCGTCCCGATGCGACCCGCGACAGCCTTGGTCACGATGTCGAAGCCGACCCGACCGCTGACGCACAGCAGGACGTTCTCGTCGTACGCGGCGGTGCCGAGCTGGCGTGCCCCTAGCACCTTGTCCACGGCGTTGTGGCGCCCGACGTCCTCGCGCGAGACGACCAGCGTGCCCGTGGGATCGAAGACCCCGGCCGCGTGCAGGGATCCGGTCCGAGAGAACACCCGCTGGCCCTCGGCGAGCTGGTCGGGCAGCGACATGATCACGTCCGGCTGGGTCGCCGGGCCGATCGGGACGGGGTCGTCGTCGGGAGTGAAGATCTCGTCGATGCTCTCCGTCCCGCACACGCCGCACGCCGATGACATCGTGGTGCTCCGACTCGCAGGGTGCCGCCGGGGCAGCTGGCCGAGCTCGACCGTGACCACGTTGAACTCCTGCTGCGGGGTGAGGTCGACGTCGGTGCAGTACGCGATGCTGCGTGGGGGAGCGGAGCGGGCAATCACGCCCTCCGACAGGAGGTATCCGGCTGCGAGCTCGAAGTCGGCGCCCGGGGTGCGCATCGTGACCGCGACACGGTGAGCTCGCTGACCGGGCCAGGAGAGGCGGATCTCCAGCGGCTCCTCCGTCACAACGGTGTCGGCGCGCCGCTGAGCGGCACCTTCGATCACCTCAGCCACCGTCCATCGTGTCGTGGGTCCTGGCCGGCGATCGAGGTTCACGCCTCGAGCCTAGATCGCGGCACCGAACGCTCGCATGACACCAAGGAGGAACCGCCACATGAAACAGTGGGCTGGTGATGACCAGCCACCGCCCAGGGCATGCCCATCACCACCGTCACGCCGGCTCTGACTCCGGCCGTCGGCGCCGGCTGACAGCTGTTCTCGGAGTCACCGGCGCGGTGCTCGTGGCCGAGGTCGTGGGTGCCATCGTCAGCGGCAGCCTTGCCCTGGCCGCGGATGCCCTGCACATGTTCACCGACGTGGCAGCCATCGGGATCGCCCTGACCGCGATCACGATCGCTGAACGGCGTACCACGGCTCGCTCCACGTTCGGGCTGTACAGGCTGGAGATCTTCGCGGCCGCGATCAACGCTGTCGTGTTGTTGGGCGTCGCTTCCTGGATCATCTGGTCGGCTGTCCGGCGGATCGGGGACGCTCCCGAGATCCACACCACGGTGATGATCCTCGTGGCCGCGCTGGGACTGGTCGCCAACGGCGTCTCGCTGTGGTGGCTGCACGGAGACCAGCAGGAGTCGCTCAACGTCCGCGGGGTCTACCTGGAAGTACTCGGTGACCTGCTCGGATCTGCCGCCGTCGTGGTCGCCGGCCTGTTGATCGCCATCACCGGTGCCCAGGTCATCGACCCGATCGCCTCCGTGGCGGTGGCGTTCCTGATCGTCCCGCGGACCTGGGGCCTGCTGCGGGAGGCCGTGACGATTCTGCTGGAGGCGACACCCGCCGGGGTTGATCTCGAGCATGTGCGCCGCCACATCATCGACATCCAAGGTGTGCTCGACGTCCACGACCTGCATGTCTGGACCATCTCGTCCGGGCGTCCGGTGATGTCGGCTCATGTCGTGGTGGACGACGACTGGCTGCGACGATCCGGCGAGGTGCTCGACTCGCTCCAGACCTGCCTGGGAGCGCACTTCGACGTGGACCACTCGACGTTCCAGGTCGAGCCACGAGGTCACGCCGACCACGAGGCGCCGACCCATCCGTGAGAGTCAGCGAGGGAAGTGACGGCGGCTGTTCAGGATGCGCCGAAGCTCGTCAGTGAGGTCGTTCATCGGACGGCTGACCGCGCTGTCGAGGGACTCGTCGGTCAGTCGCTCCTCGGCGAGGCGGAGCGTCTCGTCGCCGACCGCGTAGCGCGGGTACGCCAACGTCGCCGTCACCTGCACGATCCAGCCGGTCCGGATCGTCGCGGTCGTCGGTATGTCGGTGAAGTAGCGCTCGACGTAGGGCGCCGTCAGCTCGAGCTGGTCGGGATGGAAGAAATCGCCGGCCAGCGCGTCCAGATGGGCGTTGCTGAGCTGGTCGTCGGTGGTGATCGACTGCCAGACCGACGCCTTGATCCCGGCATCGGGCAGCACTGCGCGACACCGCAGCGCATGCTCGACGCCTTGCGAGGACGGGTCGCGGTCCTGCTCGGCTGCGATGGCGTCGATCCCAGCGGCGCCGAGCGCGCACAAGGTGTGCAGGATCCGCCAGCGGAACTCTTCGTCCGGGACCAGCCCCGGCGGTGTGGCGTCGCCGGAAAGCCACCCGGTGAGCAGGTCGACATCGCGGGTGGCCCGGATCAGTGCTCGCGACGCGATCAGCTGGCGGTTGCTACCCGGCGCGGCCGACTGCATCACCTGTGCGGCCACGGCGGCCAGCCGATCGGCGTCCTCGGCTGCGGCGAGGTACCGACCGAGCAGTCCCAGCGCGCCGCTGCGCCCGCCGCCGCCGAGCACGCACTCGATGGTCAGGTCGTCCTCGCCCGGCAGCGCGGCCTCCATCGCGCGCACATAGATCTCTGGGTCGATCCGAGCGTCGAACAGACCCTCGCGCAGTGAGCCCCACAGGACGGCCCGCGCCACCGGGTCGCTGATCCTGGGGAGCAGCGTGGGCAGCCGCGAGACGGAGCCCTCGTCGAGAGAGATCTTGGCCCAGGTGTCGTCTCCTGAGTCAGGCAGGACGAGACCGTCGGGGTCACGCTGGTCGAGTGCGAGCGTGACGTTGTCCGCCTCCAGGACGACGGGTGTCGAGGTGGCCCGGCCCTCGACGTCGTACGACGTGAGCGTGAACGCGTGCGGCCGCGCCACCGGCTCCGGAGAGCCGTTCTCGCGGTGGATCACCACCTCGTTGGTGCCGTCGACCACCTCGACGCTCAGCGTGTCCACGCCCTTGGTCCGCAACCAGGCGGCGGACCACGCGCGCACGTCCTTGTCGGACGCCCGGTCCCAGGACTCGAGCAGGTCGTCGAGCCTGGCATTGCCGAACCGGTGCTTGGTCAGGTGGTCGACCACCCCGGCGATGAACGCCTCGTCCCCGAGATAGGCGTTGAGCTGGCGGAGAGCGGCGGCACCCTTGCTGTAGGAGATGCCGTCGAAGTCGGAGAGCGCCTGCTTGGCGTCGGCCGCGCCGTTGCCCGCGATGGGATGGCTCGAGGAGCGCTGATCGGCCGTGAGGCCCCAGGGCTTTGTCTTGAGCGCGTACTCGGACCAGACGTCGTCGAACCGAGTGGCCGTGGCTGTGGTCCGGTAGCCCATGTACTCGGCGAACGACTCGTTGAGCCACAGGTCGTCCCACCACGTCATCGTGACCAGGTCGCCGAACCACTGGTGAGCCATCTCGTGCGCCACCACCATCGCCCGCGTGGCACGCAAGGAGTCCGTCGCCTCGGTCTTGAAGACGAAGAAGTCGTCGAACGTGACACACCCAGGATTCTCCATGGCCCCTGCGTTGAACTCCGGCACGAACGCCTGGTGGTAGTCGCCGAAGGGATAGCGGATCCCGAACAGGCGGTGGTACTCGTCGAAGCACTGTGCCGTGACCGTGAACAGCTCGTCTGCGTCCTTGTCCAGATGCGGTGCGAGGGACTGACGGCAGTGCAGCCCCAGCGTCATACCGTCGTGCTGCCGCGTCAGGGAGTGGTAGGGCCCGGCCACCAGGGTGACGAAGTATGTCGAGAGCGGATGGGTCTCGGCGAGGGTCCACCGACCAGGTTCGGTCTGCGCGGCGGCACCGTTGCCGAGCACGACCCAGTCGGCCGGGGCCGTGACGGTGACGCGATAGATCGCCTTGAGGTCGGGTTGGTCGAAACAAGCAAAGATCCTGGGCGCGGCCGGAAGGAACGCCATCGCATACAGGTAGACCTGCTTGTCCTGCGGGTCGACGGTGCGATGCATGCCTTCACCGTCGAGCGAGTACGCCATGAGCGCGTCCACCACGAGCGTGTTCTCGGCCGCCAACCCATCGAGCGGGAGTCGCCCGTCCCGGACAGACGAGACGTCGACGACAGCTCCGTTCAGCACGATCGAGGAGACCTCCGCCGCCTGCAGGTCGAGAAAGGTCGAGCCCCCGCCGAGGCTCCGAAAGGAGATCTCGGTGTGCGAGCCGAAGGTGTCAGGCCCCCGGGTCAGATCCAGGTCGATGTCGTAGGAGGACACGGAGATCGTGGCGGCACGCGCGGCGGCTTCGGTGGCGGTGAGACTACGCATCCCGTCACCTTAAGGGGCAGGTAGACGCGCCACCATGAGGGCCAGGCCCGCCGCCAGGGCTGCCAGCACACTCCAGGTGACCGTGACACCGGTCGACCTCAAGAGCCCGGCTCCGATCACGGGCGCCAGCACCGCGGCCACGCCCCAGCTGGTCCCGAAGGCCGCGAGGTACCGGCCGCGTTGCCTCGGCGGCGAGATCGCCGCAACCATCGTCGGGAGATGGCCGAGCACGAGCAGGTCACCGCACGCGGTGACCACTGTGGCCAGCGCGTAGGCCACCAGCGTGGTCGCGAGGCCGTACCCGACGAGACCGGCGGCGAGGAGGAGGTACCCGGTTCGCAATGCCGCCTGCCGATGCAACCGCCGGAGACGCCCCATCCGGAGCAGCGGCTGGCCTGCCACGAACGTCGTCGCAGACACCATGAGGAGGACTGCCAGCGCAGTCGACGGCAGGCCGCGCTCGAGCAGGCTCAGCGGGAGGGCAACCGTGGTCTGGAGGTAGACGACCGCGAAACCCGTCTGGACGCCCACCAGCCTGCGGAGTCGTCGGTCCCGCCACGGGGACCGTCCATCCGGCGCGGCGAGGCGCGGGTCCGGTGTGAGGGAGTCCGGGGCAGTGCGCTGATCTCGCCGGCTCGGCAACCTGCAGGCAAGGAGCGCCGCACATCCAAGGCAGCTCACGGCATCTGCGACGAACAACCAGTGGAGGTCGATCCGGGTCAGCACCGTCGCGAGAGCTCCAGCGGCAACACCGGCGATCGCCAGACCGGTTGCCAGGGCTCCGTGGGCGGCGGGCTGGTTCTCCAGCGGAACATGGTCGGCAATCAGGGCTTGGCTCGGGGGTTCGTAGATCTCGAAGCAGAGCCCCAGCGCGACGACGGCCGCCACCGTACTCACCGTGCCCACAGCACCCACCGCACCCGTCGCAGAGACGCTCGCCGCCAGGCCGAGCTGAGCGATCGCGCAGCCGGTGAGGCCGAGCACGATGGTCGTACGCCGGCCGAGCCGATCCGCGAGGTGACCGCCCACCAGTCGCGACGGGATCGTGGCCAGGCCGAAGGCAGTCATCGTCACCCCGACCGCTGCGGTGGACCAGCCGAGCTCGAGCGTCAGCAGCACGGCCAGGAACGGCAGGCTGAAGGCTCCCATCCGGTTGACGGTTCGAGCTGCGACCAGCCACCACACGATCGTCGGCAGTCGCTGTCGAGGCTCAGTGGGTCCCGCGACGTCACTGGTCAAAGTGTTATAGTCAGTCATGAGGTTGCCAGCCTAGCTATGACGGAGTCACTGGTCAAATGTCATTCGACAGTCATCTGTGGAACGTGCTCGACGTCGCAACGCGGCTCGTCAACGGCGCGGTCGAGGGGGAGGCGCGAGGGCGGCCTTTCGCCGCGCCCGTCGCGACCGGGCTGCGACGGACAGTGGCCGACGCGCTTGGGGGAGAGGGCAGGACCAGACCTCGGCTGACCCAGGCGGACGCCGTCCTGCTGGCAGGTACCGCGGCGCAGCTTCATGCGGTCTTCGCTCTGGTCGAGACCGGTCACCAGCGCGAGGCGGCGTGGGCGGTCAACGAGCTGCTGGCCCGCTTCGGCACCCGGCCGCAGCTCGACCCGGACGGCGATCGCTTCCAGCTGCACTTCCACGGCTTCGACGACAGCCTGGCGATCGGCTGGAGCGCCGGCCTGGCGGCAGGGCTCGCCGTGGTGATCGGCAGTGACCTCGTCGGGCGGCTGGGCGTCTGCTCCGCGCCGTCGTGCGACCGGGTCTACGTCGATGCGTCCCGCAACAACCAGAAGCGCTTCTGCAGCACCGCGTGCCAGAACCGGGTGAAGGCCGCGACCTTCCGGCACCGCCGGAGCCCGGCTTCCTGACCGCGTGCGAGGATCCCCCTGTGAATGGTGACGAGCTGTGAATGGTGACGAGTCGCCGGTGGCCGTGAGCGGCCCGCCCATCGGTTGGGATGAGGGGTCTCGACCGCGAGCGGCGCGTCCCAGCGAAGCCGAGACTGATCACAGCACTGGTCGAGGCACTGGTCAAGGCACTGGTCAAGGCGCCCACCTACGACTCATCCACGACCTGTTCCGGCGCGAGCTGGCCGCGATCGTGCACGTGCGGGACGAGGTCAAGGCCGGCCGGGCCGGGGTCGGTGAGCTGCGGAGCCAGATCAACGCCATGACGTTGCGCCAGGGCTACGAGCAGTTCGGATCCTTCTGCGCGCAGTACTGTCGCGCGGTCACGATGCACCACTCCATCGAGGACCGTCACCTCTTTCCGCAGCTGCGGAACCTCGACGGTGAGCTCGGCCCCGTTCTGGATCGGCTCGAACAGGAACACCTGCTCATTCACGGTGTCCTCGTCGACCTCGACCTGGCCAGTGTCGACCTCGCCCGAGGCGTCGAGACCTTCGACGTTGTCGACCGCCTGGTCGACCTGCTGGCGACTCGGCTCTTGTCCCACCTCGACTACGAGGAGGACGAGCTCGTCGGCCCGTTGGAGCACCATCCCATCTTGATCTGAGCTCGAGGAGGCAGCGGTGAGGCACCCGTGAAGATCTTCATCTCCTGCGACATGGAAGGTGTCGCGGGAGTCGTCGACTGGGAGCAGTGCCGTTCCGATGGGGGAGCGGCATACGAACGCGGCTGCGAGCTGATGCTCGCCGAGGTGAACGCCGCGATCGAGGGTGCCCGGTCAGCGGGCGCGACCGAGGTTGTCGTCAACGACTCCCACGGAGCGATGGCCAACCTCGACCCCGCCGGACTCAAGAGCCCGACGACCTATATCAGCGGTCGGCACAAGCCGGCGTACATGATGCAGGGACTCGACAGCTCGTTCGGCGCGGTGTTCTTCGTGGGTTACCACGGGTCGATCTCGGGGGAGTCGGCGGTGCTGTCCCACACCTACAACCCCGAGGTCGTCAGTGGCGTTCGCCTGGGCGGGGAGTACGTAGGGGAGAGTGGCATCAACGCGCTGGTCGCCCACGCCCACTCCGTGCCGATCGCCCTGATCACCGGCGACGCGGTGACGATCGCCGAAGCGGCTTCGTTCGCGCCTGACCATGTCGGGGTCGTGGTCAAGCAGTCCGTGACCCGGTTCGCGGCGCATCATGTCCATCCGGTCGAGGCGCGGCTCAGCATCATGCAGGGTGCGACGCAGGCCGTGAAGGCGGTCCGGAGCGGGCGACTTGGCCCGCCACGGCTGCCGGCGGACCTGACGTTGGACGTCGAGCTGCAGACGGCCGACCTGGCCGCAGTCGCGAGCTGGGTCAAGGGCGTCGAACGATCGGGGACCCGGACCGTTCGTGTCACCGGTGCCGGGCCGGACCCCGACGGCCTGGCGGTGTACGACGCGTTCGTGGCGCTGACCTACATCACCCGCCAGGCCGGCGGTCGCTAGCAGCTCGCTGGCCGTGTCAGCTCTCGGCGCCTTCGACGAGTGAGCTGTCGAGCGCATAGACTCCGGCGCCGAGCAGGACAGCCGTAACCAGACGGGGGAGGGGGAGCACCCGCGCGACCTTCGCCACGAGGAGGTTCGCGACCACCCATGATGCGGTCGTCGTCGCGGTCGCGAGCAGTTGTTCGTGCTCGGTCGGGGTGGTGCCAGGATCTGGTGTCATCGAAAAGACCTGGATCCCCCGTGGATCGATCTCGCGCGCCGCCAGGTCTGCGCCGCCGGCCAGGACCGAGGTGCGGATCAGCCCGGACGGCTTGCCGGCGAGGATAGTTGCGGTCGTGCCGGCGGCGCGGACGAGCGAACTGAGACGGAGTCCGTAGGGACCCGGTGAGCTGGTGGCCATGCCTTACGCTACCTCGCCGCATATCCGTTGGAACACTGTCTGTGCGCCAACCTAGAGTGAACTCATGAATACTGACATCGCGGTCGAAGCCGTCCAGCTCGTCAAGCATTTCGGGCAGACGGTCGCGGTCGACGGGGTGAGTTTCGCGATCCCCCGCGGCAGCGTGCTGAGCCTGCTGGGCCCCAACGGTGCCGGCAAGACCACCACAGTGAGGATGCTGACCACGCTCAGCGTGCCGACGAGCGGCACCGGGACCGTCGCCGGGCACGACATCATCACAGCGCCGGACGCCGTTCGCCGCAACCTGGGTCTGACCGGCCAGGCTGCCACGGTCGACGAGCTGCTCACCGGCCGGGAGAACATCCGGTTGATCGGGCGGCTCTACGGCATTCCTCGGCGGCGCATCGCCACGCTGGCCGACGACCTGCTCGAGCAGTTCTCGCTGGTCGACGCGGCCGACCGGATCGCCAAGACCTACTCCGGTGGCATGCGCCGTCGACTCGATCTTGCGGTGAGCCTGGTCGCGTCGCCCCCGGTGCTCTTTCTCGACGAGCCGACCACGGGTCTCGACCCACGCAGTCGTGTCGACCTCTGGGACGTGCTGCGTGAGCTCGTCCGCGGTGGCACGACGTTGCTGTTGACGACGCAGTATCTCGAGGAGGCCGACACGTTGGCCGACCAGATCGTGGTCATCGACCACGGGCGCGTCATAGCGGCCGGTACGCCGACCGCGCTCAAGGACCAGGCCGGTCGTGCCAGCGTGGTCATCACGCTCACCCACGCGAGCGACGTCGACACCGCGGCCCAGCTGGTGCGCCAGTGCGCCTCCGAGGTTCACGTCGAGGCGCGTCAACGTCGGCTCGTGGCGCCCGCTGACGGGCTGGCCGACATGACGAGGATCGCCGACCTGCTGCGGCAACGGGCGATCGCGGTCGATGACCTCGGGCTCAAGAGACCGAGCCTCGACGATGTCTTCCTCCACCTCACCGGCCATCGCGCCGAGGAGAACGCCGCAGGCGGCGAAGAGGTGGGGGTCGACGACAGCGGACCAGCGGTCCGAGAGGAGGCACTGCGATGACGACGGTGACCCAGGCTGGTCTCGAGCTCGAGCGCCGCAACGTCCTCCAGCAGTCGCTCACGGTCGTGTGGCGCAACCTGCTGCACATCAAGCGGATGCCGGAGATGCTGCTCGACGTGACGATCCAGCCAGTCATGTTCGTCTTGCTGTTCGCCTTCGTGTTCGGCGGCTCGATCGCCGTGCCCGGCTCGGGCTATCGAGAGTTCCTGCTGCCGGGGATCATGGTGCAGACCATCGTGTTCTCGTCGTTCGTCGTCGCGGTCGGACTGACTGCAGACCTCGACAAAGGGATCGTCGACCGGATGCGGTCCTTACCGATCTCGAGGTCATCGGTGCTCATCGGACGTAGCGTCTCGAGCCTGATGCACTCCAGCATCGGCATCGTCGTGATGTCCGTGACCGGTCTGCTCATCGGGTGGCGAATCCGCCATGGCGTCCTGGACGCGGCTGTCGCGTTCGGCCTGCTGCTGGTCTTCGGGTTCGCGATGATCTGGCTCGGCATCTGGGTGGGGTCGATCATGCGGTCTGTCGAAGCCGTGCAGGGGTTCATGTTCACGGTGATGTTCCCCCTGACGTTCGTGGCCAACACGTTCGCGCCGACCAGCAGCATGCCCACCTGGCTACGGGTGATCGCCGAGTGGAATCCGGTGTCGTCCTTGGCCCAGGCGTGTCGTCAGCTGTGGGGCAACGGGCCGGTCGCACCGGAGGGTGCCGAGTTCCCGTTGCATCACCCGGTGCTGTCGGTCTTCGTGTGGGCTGCCATCTTCACTGCCGTCTTCGCTCCGCTGGCGGTGCGTGCCTTCAGACGTCGCGCTCGAGACTGACTCCCGGCTGTCGTCCTCAGCTGAGGAAGACCGGGAGCGCGTCGACGCCGTACACGATCGACAGGTCGCGGAACTGCAGCTCTTCTGGGCGAACCGCGAGATACATCGCAGGAAACCGGCGGACGAGCGCGGGAATCGCCGAGCGCAGCTCCATCCGCCCGAGCTCGGCGCCGACGCAGCGGTGCATGCCGTACCCGAAGGCCAGGTGTGAGGCAGCCGCGCGGTCCGCATCGAAGCCGTCGGGGTCCGCGCCGGCGAAGACCGGATCACGGTTGGCACCGCTCAGGGAGCAGATGACCACGTCACCGGCCCGCAGCCGGCGACCGAACAGGTCCATGTCGTGGCGAACGAACCGCGGAAAGGCGATCTGCACCACCGAGAGATAGCGCAGTAGCTCGTCGACCACGCGCTGCGGGTCGGCCGCGTCGGCGTCGTTCCGCAGTCGCCGGGCCGCGTCGGGGGACTGCAGCAGGGTGAGCGCACCGAGCGCAATCATGCTGGCCGAGGTCTCGTACCCACCGGTGAAGACGCCGTCTGCCAGCCCGCCGAGCTCGTCGTCGGTGATGTCTTCGCCGTGCTCGGCGATGAGGGCGCCGATCAAGCCGTCGCGAGGCTCGTCACGTTGCTTCTTGGCGGTCTCGATCAGGAAGTCGCGGGACTCCGACATCGCGCCGAACACTCCGAGGCCACCGTGACGTACGTCGAAGCGGGCATGCCCCAGCTTCCGGAAGTACTCGCGGTCCTCGGGAGCGACACCGAGCAGCTCGCAGATGACGACGAAGGGAATCGGAAACGCGAACTCGGCCACGAGGTCGACCGGCGCGGACGGATCCAGGCTGGCCTTCTCGGCCATGGCGTCGAGCCGGTCGGCCACGATCGCGTCGATACGTGGTTGGAGGCGGGCCAGCCGCCGGCGAGTGAACTCCGGCGTGAGCAGTCGACGGAGCCGGGTGTGGTCCGGCGGGTCGGTGAACCCGAGTCCGCCGATGGCCGCCGCCCCGGTCGCGTCCTGCTTGCCGACGTACCGGCGGATGTCCGTGCTGAAGTTCGTCGAGTCCGAGAGCACGAGCCGGGTCTCGGCGACCCCCGAGACCATCCAGACCCGAAGCCCGAAGAGCGACGCCAGCTTGTAGATCGGTCCGGCAGCGCGTGCCTCCGCGAGCTGCGCCACGGGATCGAGCTGGTCGCGCTGCAGCGGGAAGTGCAGGGGAGCGGGGACCTCGGTCAGCGTCGAGAGGTCGACAGAACGCAGGGCTCGTCTCGAGAGCAGGCTCCCGGTCCGACGTAGGACCGCGCCGAGTCCGAACACCACATTCCCCTCTTCATTCGCTGTGAGCCGCCGGCGGGCTTGACTCGGGCAGCTCCATGATGCCGTCGCCCGGTGTCATGCAGACATCTGTGCCACTGTGTCACGCGGACATCAGAGTCAGCCCGATCCTCTCGGAGTGTCGGCAGACTGTCACGGGGACACGATGCCGCACCACCGCCCACCAGGATGCCTCGGGTGTCAACCGCATGGCTCCCGAAGGGGCCATGACAGAGCTCGCGAGGAGCAGCCCGATGTCCGATCTGTCGCTTTCTGGTCAGACGGGGGAGTGGTGCGCCTTCTCCCCGCGGCGGGACCTGCACTGCCGCGCGATAGGTTGACCGCCGTGACGGAACCCGATCCGGCCGATGCGTTCGACGACCTGCTCAGTGCCAACCGGACGTTCGCCGAGACGTTCGAGCTGTCGGATTTTGACGGCGTCGCCCACGCCGGTGTGGCGATGGTGACCTGCATGGACTCCAGGATCGATCCGCTGCGGATGATCGGCCTCGAGCCGGGGGACGCCAAGATCCTGCGTAATCCGGGTGGCCGCGTGACCGACCAGGCGCTGGTCGCGCTGGTCGTCGGCGTCAACCTGCTCAGCGTCGAGCGCATCATGATCGTGCAGCACACCCGGTGTGCGATGGCCTCGTCCAGCGAACAGGACATGCTGCGCCGACTAGGTGAGGCCAGTGGTCAGGACGCGTCCTGGATGACCGTCGGAGTGATCGTCGACCAGCCGGCCACGTTGCGCGAGGACGTGATCCGGGTGCGCTCGCACCCGCTGATCCGTGCCTCCGCTCTGGTGGGCGGCTTCCTGTACGACGTCGACACGGGCCTGCTCGCGCGGGTGGCCTGATCCGATCAGTCGCGGTCAACCGCAGCGACCAGGTCGGCGTACGCCTGGTCGATGAGCCCGTGCTGGGTATGGACGACGCGAACGTGGGGACGTTCGGTCATGACAGCGGTCAGGTCGTCATACATACGCGCGAGAAGCTCGATGCCACCGTTCCCCTCGACGACCTGTCGCACATCAGCGTGCCACGGCAGGTCAGAGCCCTCGCCCCGGATCGAGAAGCGCTCGATGGCGGCGTCCCTGTCGTCCATCAGCACGATCTCGACGAACGAGGCGTCGGACTGCTGCGCAGCCATCGCGAACTTGACGATTTCATCGACCCGCCCCAGGTACTGGGGCATGACGACGTCGTGACCGGCCTCGAGGTGGGTGCGCGCCATGGCGGTGGCGAGCGGCCGAACCAGCGCGCCGGAAGCGGCGAAGTCACCACGCCAACCACCGATCAGGGGGCGCAGCTGGTCGATGTCGAGGTTCAGCACGCCGGATCGCTCATCGACGTACCAGCGGGCCAGTGTCGACTTGCCGATGCCGGGCGGGCCGTTGACGTGGATCAGACGTGGCATCAGGGGAGTCTAGGGTGATCCAATCCCAGCTGGTCGACGGTGTCGGGCGCCAGCTCACCCCGGACGAGGAGCCGCGAGGAGGCCCGGCCCGCGCGACCAGAGCGAGGATGCGGGCGAAGCCATGAGCACGAGCACTGCGGCTGAATCACAGCTAGGGTCCCGATGATGGACATGCTGAAAGGCGAACAGATCGCGGCGGCCGAGCTGGCTGACTGGCGCAAGCTGGCCCAGGGACTGCACGCCCGATACGTGGTCGATGACTTCGGCACCAGCGCACGGTTCGTCGCTGCGGTGGGCCAGGCGGGGGACGCGCTCGCGCACTACCCGAGCGTGTCGATCGGCAATGGGTACGTCGACCTCAAGCTGGTCAGCAGCGACGCCATCTACCGCGACGACGAGGGCACCGAACACGTCGTCGAATGGGTTACCCAGCAGGACGTCGACCTCGCGCGACGAATCACCGAGATCGCCGCCGACCACAAGGTCGACGCCGACCCGGCCTCGGTCAGCGTCATCGAGCTCGGCCTCGACACGGCGCACTCCGCGACCATCGCCCCGGTGTGGGCCGCTTTGCTGACCGGGAGCGCCGAGGCCCAGGGTCACGGGTCGCCGAGCGACGAAATCCGGGACGCCACGGGGCGGGTACCGAACCTGTGGTTCGGGGACGTCGACGAGCACGAGGCTCCCCGTCAGCGGTTCCACGTCGAGGTCTATGTGGCGCCCGAGGTGGCCGAGCAACGAATCGCCGCCGCCGTCGCCGCGGGTGGGACCGTCGTCGATGACAACGACGCGCCGTCGCTCACCGTGATTGCCGACCAGGACGGCAACAGAGGCATCGTGTGCGTGGACGTGTCTGCTGCGAAGAAGGATTGAACCGCCAACCCTGGTGCGCCGGGGTAGTGGAACGTCGCCTGCGCGGTTGATTCAGTGATGCCCACGCACGCAGTAATTGACATAATATATCTTATCGGCGGAGTGTTTACTCGAGACTTTCAGGCGGGCATAGGCGGCAGCAAGGCTCGCGAAACGCGGCCGGTCAGGGCTCCCGCGGACTGGAGTTGATGTTGGAGGCGGCGCACGACAAGGCTCGGCGCTCCATAGCCACCACGCCGCGCTTGTGCAACATCCAGCCGCCGGCGATGAGAAGCGCGCCAAACACCAGGAAGCCGATGTCCCAGGACAAGGGCGCCCCCAAGTCGTCGCGGACATGGTGGATGCCCAAGATGTGATGATCGACCACTCCCTCGACCACATTGAAGATTCCCCACCCCGCCAGGACGAGACCAAAGTGGAACGACCAACTCGGGGCCAGGCGACCTTTGCGCCACGCCCTGATCGCGGTGATCGAGCCGGCGAAGACCAACAGCCACGTCGCTACGTGAAAGAAGCCGTCGGCAAGGGTGTTGACTTCGAGGCCTGCCACAGTGTTCGTGGGGTAGTCCTCGACGTTGCTCACCATGTGGTGCCACTGGAGGAGCTGATGGAGCACGATGCCGTCGATGAAGCCGCCGAAACCAAGCCCGTAAAGCAGCCCGGCCGCCTTGGACGGTACCTCCCGGCGACTCGGAGCCTTTGCATCGGGAGACGAAGCGTGCGAATCGGGAGACATGGAGCGCAGGTACCCCGCTACCGACGGTGGATGCACGCTCCTCGGCAGATGATTTCACTGCTACCTCAAAACGCACTCATCCGGTCAGGTGCCGACGTACGCCGCGAGATGTTGGCCGGTCAGCGTTGACCGGGCAGCGACGAGGTCAGCAGGCGGTCCTTCGAAAACGATCCGGCCGCCGTCGTGGCCGGCGCCGGGCCCGAGGTCGATGATCCAGTCGGCGTGCGCCATGACCGCCTGGTGGTGCTCGATCACGATGACCGATTTGCCGGATTCGACGAGACGGTCCAGGAGGCCGAGCAGCTGTTCGACGTCGGCGAGATGGAGACCGGTGGTCGGCTCGTCGAGGACGTAGACACCACCGTTCTCGCCCATGCGCGTGGCCAGCTTGAGCCGCTGCCGCTCGCCCCCGGAGAGCGTGGTCAGCGGCTGTCCCAGGCTCAGGTAGCCGAGCCCGACATCGGCGAGGCGCTCGAGAATCCTGTGCGCAGCCGTCGTCATCGCCTCACCGTCCCCGAAGAACGCCTCGGCCTCGGTCACGGACATCGCGAGCACCTCGCTGATGTTCTTCCCGCCGAACTCGTACTCCAGGACCTCGGCCAGGAACCGCTTGCCCCCGCATTCCTCGCAGGTGGACTCGACAGTAGCCATGACTCCCAGCTCGGTGTAGATGACGCCCGCCCCGTTGCACGCCGGGCAGGCGCCTTCGGAGTTGGAGCTGAACAGCGCCGGCTTCACGCCGTTTGCCTTGGCGAACGCCTTGCGGATCGGATCGAGCAACCCGGTGTACGTCGCCGGGTTGCTGCGTCTCGAACCTTTGATGCCTGCCTGGTCGATCAGCACCACGTCATCAAGGCCTGCGACAGAGCCCTGTACGAGCGAGCTCTTGCCGGAGCCCGCGACGCCGGTGATCACGCAGAGCACCCCGAGCGGGATGTCCACGTCGACGTCCTGGAGGTTGTGCGTCGTCGCGCCCCGGACTTCCATCGCGCCGGTGGCCGGGCGCAGCGACTGCTTCAGGGTCGCCCGGTCGTCGAGGTGACGGCCGGTCGTGGTGTCACTCCCCCGCAGCCCGTCGACCGTACCTTCGAAGCACACGCTGCCACCGCCCGCTCCTGCGCCGGGACCGAGATCGACCGCATGGTCGGCGATCGCGATGGTCTCCGGCTTGTGCTCCACGACGAGCACCGTGTTGCCCTTGTCGCGGAGCTGCAGCAGCAGGTCGTTCATCCGCTCGATGTCGTGGGGGTGCAGGCCGATGGTGGGTTCGTCGAAGACATAGGTGACGTCGGTGAGCGAGGAGCCGAGGTGACGGATCATCTTGGTGCGCTGCGCTTCTCCGCCGGACAGCGTGCCGGCGGGTCGGTCGAGCGAGAGGTAACCGAGGCCGATCTCGACGAATGAGCTCAGAGTCTCACCCAGCGCGGCCAGCAAGGGAGCTACCGACGGCTCGTGGAGCTTCCTGACCCAGTCGGCGAGGTCGCTGATCTGCATCGAGCAGACGTCGGCGATGTTCTTCCCTCTGATCTTCGACGACCGGGCCTCCTTGCTGAGGCGCGTCCCATCGCAGTCCGGACAGGTCGTGAACGTCACCGCCCGCTCCACGAACGCGCGGACGTGGGGCTGCATCGCCTCGAGGTCCTTGGACAGCATGGACTTCTGGATCTTCGGGATGATGCCCTCGTAGGTAAGGTTGACGCCGTCGACCTTGATCTTGGTCGGCTCCCGGTAGAGCAGGTCGTTGAGCTCCTTCTTGGTGAACTTCTTGATCGGCTTGACCATGTCGAAGTAGCCGGAGCCACCGAAGATCCGGCCGTACCAGCCGTCCATGCTGTAGCCGGGAATCGTCAGGGCGCCCTCGCTGAGCGACAGATTCTCGTCGTACAGCGCGGCCAGGTCGAAGTCGGTGACCGCGCCCATGCCCTCGCAGCGTGCACACATCCCACCTTGGTAGACGGCCTGGCGCACCACGATCCGCTCGCCCCTGCCCTTGTCGACGCTCATCGACCCGCTCGCGGTCCGCGTCGGTACGTTGAACGAGAAGGCCGTGGGCGGGCCCACGTGTGGTTGCCCGACCCGGCTGAAGAGGATGCGCAGCATGGCGTTCGCATCGGTGGCGGTGCCAACGGTCGAGCGGGGGTTGGCTCCCAGCCGCTCCTGGTCGACGATGATCGCGGTCGTCAGCCCGTCCAGCACGTCGACGTCAGGACGCGCCAAAGTCGGCATGAAGCCCTGCACGAAGGCGCTGTAGGTCTCGTTGATCAACCGCTGCGACTCCGCGGCGATCGTCCCGAAGACCAGCGAGCTCTTGCCCGACCCCGAGACGCCGGTGAACACCGTCAGCCGGCGCTTCGGGATCTCGAGCGTGAGGTCCTTGAGATTGTTCACCCGCGCGCCGTGCACGCGGATCAGGTCGTGGCTGTCGGCGGCGTGCAGTTCAGGTGGCTGCATCGGTCAGTCGACGGGAAGCGCCGCGAAGTTCCGCTTGGTGTCCTTGTACCAGCCCATGCCCTTGAGGGGGTGCTTCCACCGGCCCTTCATCGCCTTCAGCGCCCCCTCGTGCGTGGCGTCACCCGAGGCGACGGCCTCCCGGAGGTGCTTGTCCTGCGCCTTGATCACCTCATCAGCACTATCTCCTCGAAGCGGGAGATCACACGCTCCACCCAACTGCCTGCAGGTCATGGTCTTCATCTCTCGGGGCTCCTCTTCTCAAGGTCAGTCAGCGCGCAGTCTGGACTCTGTCACTGCGCAGTCTGGAGGTCAGTTCAACGCAGCTGTTGGATGCGGACCATGTTGCCCGCGGGATCGCGGAACGCGCAGTCGCGAACGCCGTACGGCTGTTCGGTCGGCTCCTGGACGACGTCGGCGTCGTTGGCCTGCAGCCGCTCGAAGGCGCCGTCGAGGTCCTTGGTGGCCAACATGATCCAGCCGTACGTGCCCTTGGCCATCATCTCCGCGATGGTGCGACGTTCGGCGTCCGTGATGCCAGGGTCGGCGCCCGGCGGCACCAGCACGATGGACGTGTCGGGCTGGTCGGCGGGGCCGACCGTGATCCAGCGCATCCGGCCGCTTCCGACATCGCCGCGAACCTCGAAACCGAGGTTGTCGCGGTAGAAGGCCAGCGATGCGTCCGGATCGTCGAACGGGAGAACGGTCGTGTGAATGATGAGATCCATGGCATCAGGCTAATGAGGCCCCAGCGGCTGGCGCTTCTCGATTCCTGATCGGTCTGGTCACCTGTTTTGCGAGACACGAAGGCATCCCGGCCCTCGGGCGCGACGCCTGGCGACGGTAGGCGCTGGGCGGCATACCGACCAGCTCCGTGAAGCGAGTGCTGAAAGTGCCCAGCGACGAGCAGCCGACCGCGAAACACACCTCGGTGACGCTGAGGTCACCACGACGAAGCAGCGCCATCGCTCGCTCGATACGCCGGGTCATCAGATAGGCGTACGGCGACTCACCGTAGGCGACCTTGAATGCGCGGCTGAAGTGTCCGGCCGACATGTGGGCGTCCCGGGCCAGCGCCTCGACGTCCAGGGGCTGGGTGTACTCCCGATCGATCCGGTCGCGGACGCGTCGCAGGCGTGCGAGGTCGCGCAGGTGATGCTCGGACGGGGGGTTGCTGGTCACATGTCAGATCGTACGTCGACCCGGGGTTTCCTCGACTCGATGGTCGTGGCGCGCTTGCCCGGGGTGCCCTGCCAGGCCACGCTCGGAACGTGATTGTTCGAGCCCTTGCCGTTGGTGACCTCGACGCCCTCTTGGAGGTTCAGGAGCGCGGCGCAGTTGCAGGGCTTGGCCACATCTTCCCGCAGGAGGTTCATCCGTTCCCACGCGAAACGGTGCGGCGCCGCTGGCTGGACGAAATCGCCGATCCCGAGGTTCGTGCGTACGTCAGCAGCGAGGACGGAGAAGTCAACGGCTTTGCGGCAATGCGGGGTCGCGAGCTGCTGCACTTCGGTACGGCCCTGGACACGTGGGGCACCGGTCTGGCTCAACGACTGCACGATGCCGTCCTCGAAGACTGTGCGCAGTCCTTTGCAGGCGAGGTATCCGACTTCCGGCTGCGCGTCTTCGAGGCCAATCACCGTGCGCGGCGGTTCTACGAGAAGCTGGGCTGGCAGCCGACCGGCGAGCGAACGCGGACGACCTTTCCGCCCTACCCGGTTCTCGTTGGATACCGACGTCGGTTCTCCGCCGTCACCGGTTCCTGATGCGTGACAGCGGCTTGCGCCAGACCGAGACATGGCTCTCGCTGTCGGGGGTGAACACTGCGCCCGCCCAGTCGGCGAAACGGTCCTCGAGCTCCAGGCCGGCGAGCTGCGCCATCAGGTCGCACTCAGCCGGCCAGATGTACCGGAAGTTCCCCGCGCTGTACCGGGTGGAGCCGTCGGACTCACGCCGGTAGTGGTGCGACGTGCACTGCTGCGTGGTCAGGTCGTAGGTGTCGAACAGAAGATGTCCCGCGCCGATGTGCATCGGCACGGCGGACTGCCCCGGCGGCATACGGCGGATGGGTGGCACCCACAGCTCGATGACGAACCGGCCGCCCGGACGGAGATGTCGCGCGGCATTGCGGAAGCACTCGACCTGCTCGGCTTGGGTGCGGAGGTTGGAGATACTGTTCCATGCCACGTAGACGAGCGAGAACTCCCCAGGAACCCTCGTCGTGGCCATGTCGCCGATCACGACGGGCAACGTGTTCTCGTCGACCTTCCGCCGCAGCTGGGTCACCATCGGCGCAGACAGCTCGACCCCGGTGACCGGAACGCCCCTGGCAAGCAGTGGAATGGCGACGCGGCCGGTACCGATGGCGAACTCGAGCGCCGGCCCTGCAGCTGCCAGCCGCGCCAAGAAGTCGACCGCAGGGTCGAGAACCTCCGGCGTGAACATCTCCGCGCTGCTCGAGTCATAGTGCTTGGCCGTATCGTCGGTCCACACGTCGCTGCTGCTCATCGCTGGCAGCCTGACGGAGCCGCACCGATCGTGTCGAACAGTTTTCGCCCCGGCGTCAGCTCGCGACACCGCGCTGCTCGAGCAGCTCGGCTCGCTTGAAGGCGTAACCGACCATCCACGTGGCGGTGTACCGGTAGAGCCGGATGTCGTCACCCCAGTCCAGCGGAGAACTGCCGTAGTGCCGGCTCCAGTGCTCCAACGTCGGTGTCCAGTCCGCATCCTCATCGGTCATCTCCGCGACGTGGCCGTGGCTGAACACGGCCAGCTCTTCACCGTCGACATGGGCCACACTGACCGCCGGACGTGCCCTCATGTGCCGAGCCTTCAGGGCTGTGCCGCTGGTGGAGAACGACCAGGTTCCGTGCAGGAAGTGACCGTCCAGCGCGCTGATGCGTGGCTCCCCCGCGGCCGTGACAGTCGCCACGGAGAGCACCTTCATCCCAGTGAGCAACGCGACCAGGTCCCGGGCGGACAGCACGCGATCGTCGTTGATGATCGACTGCAAGTGCTCCGTCGCACCCGCGTGCGAACGATCGAGGAGCGCCTGCAGGGCAACCAGTTCTTCCGCTGTCTCGAACATGTCCTCGACCGTATCGCGCCCCGACTTTTCGCCGCTTGATCGTTCTTGCCCCCTGCGTCGGAGCACCGCGCGGGGCATGAAGGCGGCTACGCGGTGAGCTCGACCAGCACGCGCGGTAGCTCGTCGAGAAGCTCGCGAGCGAGGAAGCCGGTAGGACCGACGCGGGCTGCGAGGCGGTCACCGGCAGCTGCGTGGATGTAGCTTCCCCACGCAGCTGCCTGATCGGTATCGGCACCCCGTCCGAGCAGCCCGGTGATCGCTCCGGCGAGGACATCTCCGCTGCCCGAGGTCGCCAAGCCGCCGTGGCCCGTCGCTACCCGGCGAACCTCGCCGGCAGCGTCGGCCACGGACCCCTGCAGCGTGACCACTGCCTGGTAGCGCGAGGCGATCTCGGCTGAGACCTCCTCCACGCGCCTTGCCTCGACATCCTCCACGCCGCACCGAAGCAGGGCCGCCGCTTCGCCGAGGTTGGGCGTCAGCACTAGTCGACCCGCCAGGTCGATAGGCCCGATGTCGCGCAGCGCGATCAGGGCGTCGGCATCCAGGAGGACACGCGCGTCCGGCGCGACTTGATCGATGATGGCCTGCACAAGGCCAGCGGTTTCCTCACGGTCGTCGAGGCCTGGCCCCACGAGCACGGCGTCGGCGGATGAAATCTCCTGCGCCAGTTCGTCGACTTGCCCCGCGACCGAACCTCGCGGAGTCTCGCTCAGTCCGATGACGCCGGCCTCCGGGATGGCAACTGCGAGGGGTACAGCGACCGAGCTCGCTACTCCGAGCGAGAGGCGCCCGCCCCCCACGCGCAAGGCCGCGAGGGCAGCCAGCATGACCGCGCCCGGCGTTGCTCGAGCGCCTCCGACGACGAGCAACTGACCGCGGGCGTACTTGGAGTCCGAGTTCTGAGGTAGCGGCCAGCTCCTCAGCACCTCAGGTGTCAGTGGGTCAGCCCGCATGCTCATGACGCTCCCCCGGATGCTTCGTCACCGGCGCTCCGTGTCGCTCCAGATGGGCCACATCGTTGTACATGTCGAGAGTCCATTGCCCATCGGCGTCGCGCACCAAACGTGTGAGCGAACAGTTGCGCACCGGGTTTCCGCGCGCGATGTCGAGCACGACGTCCTCGCTCAGTTCCTCACACACGTACCGAATCGACATGATCACGACGTCGTGGCAAACGACCAGCACATGGTTCCCGCCTTCGCGATCGTCGATGTCTCGCAACAGGCTGCGGACCCTCGCAATGACGTCGACCCACGACTCCCCACCGGCCGGCCGGTGATAGAACTTGCCCAGCCAACGTCGGCGCGCGGCCTCGTCAGCATGGCGCGCACGGACGCCGGCGGCGGTGAGCGTGTCAAGCTGTCCGAGGTCTCGGTCGCGGAGTCGTTCGTCCACATGATTCGACATCGCGATACCAGCGGTCTCGAAGGCCACCTGCGCCGTTTGGCGGGCCCGACGGAAGGGCGAGCACCAAAGCGAGTCGAACCTTGTCCACGAGTCCGAGGTGCCAGCCGCCAGTGCTCGTCCCCACGCCTGTGCCTGCGCGACACCAGCCGGTGACAGGGCAACATCGGCGTCCCGGGCAGGAACGTCGATGACCTCGGCCCCGTCATCGTGGGCGATGGCAGCGGCGACGTTCGCCTCGCTCTCGCCGTGCCGGACCAGTGTCAGGCTCAGTGCCGCCATGCCACCGACACTAGGTCCATTCGGCATGGCCGGCCACCGACGTTACGGTGCTGACCTGGCCTGACGACTGAGCCAAGCATGCAGGCTGGTGGCGAGGGCAACAGGTTGGTCCAGCTGGATCAGGTGGCCGGCGTCCGCGACGATGACGACCCCGCAGCCGGGGATCATCGCGGCCAGCCGGTGCGCTCGATCGACGGGGATCCAGGAGTCCTCGGAGCCCCAGATCAGTGTCACCGGGATGTCGATCTCGTGATACCGGTCCTCGATCTCGGCCGTGAAACGTTCGTCCGCCTGCGCGATCTGCCGGTAGAAGGCCGCCTGCCCTTCGTCCCCCAGCCATGGCGCCGAGAGCATGTCGCGCGCGGCAGCCGAGAGACCTCGGTGGCTCGCCCCGCCGATGTAGGCCTCGAGGGCGCCGCGATGGACCGCCTCCGGCTGCGCAGCGAAGACGTCGGCGTTGTCGGCCACGAGCCGGAAGTACTCCGAACCCCAGGGCCGCAGAGCCACGACGTCGACCAGTGCCAACGACGCGTATGACGCGTCGTGGAGCAGCAGCGCACGCAGCGACACGGCGCCTCCGAAGTCATGCGCAACGACGTGTGGTCGCTCCAGCCCCCAATGCGCGAGCAGGTCGGTGAAGACCTGACCTTGGACGTCGAGGTCGACGGCATCCTTGTCCCGCTTGCTGGACACGCCGTATCCCGGCATGTCCCACAGGTACACCGTGAACTCGCCAGTGAGCGCATCCGCGAACGGCTCCCACAGCCGCGAGGACCACGGAGTGCCGTGGCAGAAGACCACCGCCGGTCCCGATCCCCCACTCCCCCAGGCGACGTCGCGGCCACGCCAGGAGAATCGCTCGGTCAGTCTCACCTGTACCTCCTCAGCCCTGCCGACCCTGATGTTCCTGATCAACCCCCCGCGCGGCGTCGAGGCAGTTCTCCAGGGCCGCGCACTCCCCGGCGAGGACAACTACTCGTCTCTTCACGTGACACCCGGCGATGCTAACGGCGTCTCCCAAACCCTGTGCGGTAGCTATCGACATTGTCCTGACATTCGACTATACTCGAACACATGTTCGTACAGCGCATCGGTTCTGGCGGGGAGGACATCGACCCACGCGATGCCCGGCCTGCCCCGGCGACCGCGCTCTGGCGCAGCAACCGCGACCGTCTGGGAGCAGTGCTGAATGCACGGGTCGAAGCGCTCGATCCGGCAGACCAGCTGCGGCTGATCGAAGAGACCGTGGCGTGCAAGGCCGTGCTCGACTGGACCCACTGCCGCGTGGCATCGAGCCTGGCGCTGAAGGACCTGTCATCGCCGATCGTGCGTCATGCGCTGGAACGATCCGGTGGCTGCGGCCTGGTCCGCGTGGCCGGCCAGGACACCCCCGCAATCGCCGAGGGCATCGTCACCGAGCTCGCACTGGCACTGTCCTGCAGCGAACGCTCCGCACGCGACTACATCGCGGTCGGGCTCGACCTGCGCTACCGGCTGCGCTGCACCAACAACGAGCTCGGTGGGGGTCGCATCACGTTTGCCCATGCGCTGGTCATCTCCGAGGCGACCCGCAGCCTGGACATCGACGTCGTCGAGCGGCTGGACGAGCGCCTCAGTGATGAGGCACGGTCCCGGACGCCGGCCCGGCTGCGCATCCTGGCGCGCAGGTTGGTCGCCAAGGCGGATCCCGCCGGGCTGGCGCGGCGACATGCGATCGCGATGGACGAGCGGTCAGCCTCGATCTTCCCGCTGGGGGACGGGGTCGCCGCGTTCTCGTTCAACCACCAGCTCGAGGTCGCGGCGGTCATCGACGACCAGCTGACCACCTGGGCGCGCCGCCGACGGGCTGCAGATCCCGCGACCCCGTTCGCCGCCCATCGGGCCGACGCGGCCGCGCTGCTCCTGCTGGGCCGCCATCCGCTCACGGGGGCAGACCTGGTGCGGTCCAGCTTCACGCCCCGGTCGCAGCCGACCGACTGCCCCCCACTCCCGTCGACCGACGAAGCGGCGATCCCCCCGGGCGTTCCACCCGCACGGCCCGCTGA
Organism: uncultured Actinomycetota bacterium; assembly: GCA_963815445.1. GTDB lineage: Bacteria > Actinomycetota > Actinomycetes > Propionibacteriales > Nocardioidaceae > JANLYC01. Next base: position 756,995 of record CAWFGV010000011.1, on the reverse strand, counting down.
CGTCTTGCCCATCCGTACCGAGATCCGCGTGACCATGGGGGCTGACACCCTGATCGGCCTCGACGATGCGACGTGCGAGCTCGATGGCTTCGGCCCGCTAACAGCTGATCAGGCGAGACGGCTGGCCGTACGGTCCAGCTCAACGGTGCTGCGAAGGCTGTTCACGGATCCGGTCGACGGATCTGTGATGACCATGGATGCGCACACGTACCGGTTCTCGTCCCCACAGTCCGAAGCAGTCCGATCCCTGCATCCGATCTCGTGCTTCCCCGGCGCCACGACTCCCGCCGATCGTTGCGACATCGACCACCGAGAGCCCTACCGGTTCGGCCCACCGGGAACGGCAGACCCGCCCGGTCAAACCGTCGTCGCCAGGGGACAACCGCTGGGCCGCAGGCATCACAGGTTCCGCACTCATCTCGGTTGGGTTGCCAGTGTCGAGCCGACAGACCCACACACCATTCGTTGGACCAGCCCCTACGGTCGGCTGTACACCGTGCGCGACCACGACGGCGCCTGAGCGACTCAGGTCACGGAGAAGCCGCCGTCGACGCGGATCAGCTGCCCGGTGACGTACGCGGCGGCGTCGGACGCGAGAAAGACCGCGGCACCGCAGAAGTCACTCGCCTCTCCGTTGCGACCGACCATGGTGCGAGCCGCCAGCGCTTCGGAGCGACCGGGCTCTGCGACGACGTGCTGGGTCATCCGTGTCACGACGAATCCCGGCACGAGCGTGTTGCTACAGACGCCCGCGGATGCCCAGGCCTCGGACTGTGACCGTGACAACCCGGCGAGGCCTGCCTTCGTCACCCCGTAGATGCCGCTGTTGCCGAACGCACGCTCGGACTGCTGCGATCCGACGTTGATGATGCGGCCCCATCCGCGGACTGCCATCCGCGGACCGCAGTACTGCCCGAGGTAGAACGGAGCCATCAGGTTGACGGCCATCGTCTGGTCGACCTCGGCGTCGACCAGGTCTTCCATCGGGGGACGCAGGTTGACGCCGGCTGAGTTCACCAGGATGTCCGGCTCGATGCCTCGCTCCCCCAGCTGCTCGCACAGACCCTCGACGGCGCCGCGATCGCTGAGGTCGGCTGGGATGCCAACGGCAGCCAATCCCTGTACGGTCATCGACTGTTCCGCCTCGCGCAGGCGCTGCCGATCACGAGACACCAGGACGACTGCGGCGCCGGCCCTCGCGAGCGCCTCGGCTATGGCGAGACCGATCCCGCTGCTGGCGCCGGTGACGACGGCGTTCCGGTCGCGAAGCGAGAACAGCTCGTCGAGATAGCCCATCGGTCCTCCTGTCGAAAGAGCCAGGAGGCTGAGACTAGAGGAGGTCAGGATCCGTACACGACTGCATAGACAGCAGCAGTGACGAACCACGCGACGAAGGCGGACCCGACGACGAAGGCCGGGCGCGTGTACCAGCTTCTTTCCATCGCCCCAGCATCGCCGGTGCAGGTTCCCAGCGGATGTCGGTCAGGTGACATGTCCGCGAACGGGTGGCTGCGGAGTCGTCAACGTCAGGTGGCGTCACGCGCGACACCTTTCCGGCCCATGATGACCGGGACGCCGTGGTCTCCGACGGCAGCCAGGGTGGAAACCTCTTCGCTCGGTCGTCCATAGGCACCGATGCCCACCAGGGTCAGGTCCGGCAGGTTGAGCTCACCTGACGTGAACTCCATCGACACGTGCGCCACGCACTGCTGGCGCGCAGCCGCGGAGACGGCGGCGTCGACGCGGGCGCTCTCCTCCACCGGCCAGTACATCCGCGTGATCGACTGCCAGACAACGGTCACGGTGTCGTCGGGGACCGGCGTGGCCAGCTGGTTCTCGAGCCACTCCCCCGCCGGGGCGGCGTCGACCTGCACAGGGTGACGCCGCGCGAGCGCGCACGCGTGCACCAGCCGCTCGTGTCGGTCGAGGTGGAAGGGCCACACGAACGAACGCAGTCGCAACTCGCCGTCCGGGCTGGCGGCATCGACCGGCGACAGGTCACAACCGCGCCGCTCGACGATCTCGAACTCCTGAGGTTGAGGTGGGTTCTCGAACATGTTGCTGAGCACGACCGGTGACCCGGCCGGTCCGACGCGCCACCCGGACTGTTCGAACCGGAACTTGTCGACGAGCAGGTTGAGCCCCGCGGAGGCACCCGGCTCGAGCAGTCGTACCCGGTGCCGACCGCTGCGGCGTACCGCCTCGAACAAGCCAGCGAGCAGCGCACCAGACCGGCCGACCTCGTTCGTCTGGGGCGCGATCGTGAGTGCCTCGTGCAGCTCCTCGACGTGGTCCGCCAGTACCTGACGAAACGCCGGCCAGGCCTGGTGGGCGGGGGCGTCGCCGCCCAGACATGGGTAGTACGGCACCAGCTCGGGGGCACGATCGGTGAGCACGATCCGGAAGACGCCGGCGAGCAGCCGCAGCTGGACCACGCTGCCGGACGGAGCGGCTTCCCACCCACGGCAGATCTCGCGAACCGGCCCACCGGACTCCCAGTCGTCGGCCATGCTGCGCATGAGCTCGGCGTACACGTGGGCGTTCGACCCTGCGTGCCGGCGCATCCGGTCAGCGAGGCTTGTCCCGTCATCGAAGCCAGGCAACGATCAGGCGCCCGGGTCGAACGGGCCGGACTGGTCGAACGGGCCGGACTGGTCGAGCTGGCCGGAGTGGCCCGTCTGGTCATGAATCCACAGGTCGAGCAGCCCGCGGAAGTGCGCGAGGAACTTCTCGTGTTCGTGCGCGGGGTATGTCGACACCACCGTCGCGGTCAGTAGCTGGTCGAAGGCTGCCGAGCCGACCCACTCGAGCACCATCGCATCGAGATCCGGCAGCGACTTCTCCTTGAACTCGCGGTAGCGCTCCTTGTCGAAATAGCCATCGGCGAGCCCCTGGTAGCCGCTCAGCTTGTCGGCATACGACAGGTCGGGATCATCCGCGATCGCGAACCAGTCCGAGGGCTCGACGTGCGGGCGGGCTGGACGGTCGCTCGCCGCACAGTAGGCCGACCAGGCGAGCAGCCGGGACATAGCCCACGGGAAGTAGTAGTGCAGCGAGGTCACCGCAACGTCCGGGCATGCGTTGGCATAGTCGATCGGCAACACCTCGCTGCCCTGCACGAGCATCTCGCAGGAGTTGAACTCCCACCGGAAGAACGCGTTCACGGTCTGCGCGATCGTCACTGCCTCGGCACCGACCTCTGCGGAGAGGAAGTCGTGGTCGACGGCGTAGCGGTTGTGCATGGGCTCGTCCGGCCGGAAGTTCATCACCATGGTCTCCGGACCGATGGTGAGGGCTCGGGCAAAGACGTCGTAGGGCTCGACCGCCTTCTGCAGGTGCATGAGCATCTCGCCGGACTCGTCGTACGACGCAGCGAGGTCGGCGTCGTTCTCGATCCGGGACACACCGCGCCAGGCGCCGCCGTCGAACGGCTTCATGTACAGCGGGTAGCCCATCTCGTGAGCGAGGGTGGGCAGGTCGAACGCAGCGTTGTAGCGCTCGGAGGTGTACGCCCAGCGAACGTTGTCGAGCGGGTTCTTGTACGGGACGAGCACGGTGTCGGGGACCTTCATGCCCAACCGCATCAGGGCGCAGTACGCCGAGTGCTTCTCCATCGACTGAAAGGTGAACGGGGAGTTCAACAGGTAGACGTCGTCCATCAGCGCGACCTTCTTGAGCCACTCCCGCGGGTGGTAGTACCAGTGCGCGAGTCGGTCGATCACGACGTCATAGCTGGTCCCGGCCCGCAGGTTGAACGGCTCGATGGTCACCCGTTCGGTGTCCAGCACGTGCTGCTGACCGTGATGCTCGAAGACGCCGAGCCGGCGCACGAGACCCTCGAATGCCTGTGGCCAGTCCTCCTCCATACCGAGCAGCAGACCGACCTTGTGTCGCGTGGGCTCAGCCATGCGGGATCCTCTCCGTTGCGGTCATCGGTCAGCAGAAGCGTGGCAGGTGGTGCGCGAGCTGCTGCCGCCACCAGGGCCAGTCGTGTGCCACGTCATGGCCCCACAGGTCGACTTCGCAGGGAATGCCCTTGCTGTGCAGCAGGTCCCCGAGCGCCTTGGTGGACGGGAGCGCGCCGGTGGGGTGGGTCTCCCAGTCCCCCTGGCCGCAGACGAGGAGAATGGACACCTGTGCACGCAGCCAGTCCAGGTGGTCTCCGTCGAGGTTTGCGACGTAGTCGGCGGGGTTGGCGAAGTATGCGGCATCGCCGCGATCGCCCCAGGCGTTCCAGGTCGCCAGGTCGTAGTTGCCCGACAGCCCGATCGCGAGCGGCACGAGGTCTGCTCGCTGCAGGGCGAAGTGAACGGCATGGTAGGCGCCCATGCTGCAGCCGACCGTGACCAGGTCGTGGCGGCCGTCGGAGTCGCCGACGATCCACGGCACCGCCTGGTCCACCAGCCAGCCGGTGTAGAGGCCGTGCCGGCTCGCTCGCTCCTCGGTGGGAGCGTTGGTGTCGGACCAGCTCCAAGCGTCCAGCGAGTCCACGCAGTACAGCTTGATGCGGCCGTCGTCGACGAGACCGCGCACCGCCTCGACCATGCCGTTGTTCTCGAAGTCCCAGGCCCGGCCGGCTTCGCTGGGGAAGACGAGCACGGGTCGGCCGAAGTGGCCGTAGGCGATCACGGTGAGCGCGTGATCATGGCCGACGAGGGGGAGCTCGACCTGGTGGCGTCTCACGCTGCCAGCCAACCGGGAGACCAGGCAGCACGCAAGAGCTCCGAGAGGGACGGATCCAGTGAGTCCCGCCAGGCCGTGTAGTTGTGGAGGTCCGGGACGGTCACGAACGACACCAGGTGACCCTGCTCGGCCAGTGCCGCGGCCATCGCATCGTTGTTGGCGAAGTTCTCCTCGAGCCGACCGCACGTCAGGGAGACATGAAGCGGACGCTCGGTCCGCGGTGCCAGCTGGATGGCCGACACCGCCGACACGACCCGGTCGAAGTACGGGTACGTCGACTCCTGCGCGTCGAGGTCGGGGGTGAAGAAGGACCCGGACTGTGCCATGAGCCCACTGAAGCGGCCGGCACCGCTCAGGGCGGTGAGCAGGCTGGTCAGTCCGCCGAGGCTGGCGCCGAGGGTGATCCAGCCGTCGAGGGTCTGGATCGAGGACACGAGATCGTCGAGGGCTGCCAGCTCGGCTGCGACGTAGTCGTCGTTGGCGGAGTACCACGCGTCGCGCTCGACCGGATGCAGGCCGGCCATCCGGAACGGTGGGACGGAATCCTGGTCGATGACAGCCGCGGCGTACTGCGCGAGTCCGGCCAGTTCGACGTACTCCGGCCCGTCGTGCACCACGAGCAGATGGGCGGGCTCGTCGTCGGCCAACCCGGTCGGCGCCCAGACCGTCACCGGGAGCTCACCGATCACGGGATCGGTGTAGACGTGGGTACTCGTTGACCCGGGTGACCCGTCCGGCCCGTCCGCCCCGCTGGCCCGCATCCAGCCGGGTCGTTCGTAGCCGGGCATCAGCGCGACGCTGCGATCACCGAAGGCGGTGGAAACCCGCTCGGGGTTACCCGGGTCGCACACGACCGAGGTCGAGCCGCTGCGGTCGGTGACGACCAGCCGGTACTCGAGCCTGGCGAGGTCGGGTCGCGGCAACGACAACATCCAACCGGTGCTCGTCCGTCGGAAACGATGACGCCCGGACACCGCGTCGTCGCAGTCGAGGCTCACCTGGCTGAAGACCCGGTCCGGGTCAGCCACGACGAACACCAGGGCGTCCTCTATCACCGACGGGACGACCGGAGTCGACCCGGACGAAGGGGCCATGCCGGAGAGGCTAGCGGAGCACCGCAGTCGCCCACGGTGCGGCCCATGACCGTGTCGAACGACGTATTCCTGCCCGATCACGGGCAAATTCTTGGAATTTCAGTCGGCAGGTGCCATCATCGTCGTCATGCCCGAATCGGATCTGGTCAGCCGCGTGGCCGCCAGCACGGGGCTCTCCCCTGCCGAGGCGTCCCGCGTGATCGCCGACGTCGTGGCCTACTTCTCCGAGCCGGCCGAGACGTTTGTCCGCCGCCGGCACGAGGACCTGCAGGCGGACGGCCTGCGCAACCCGGAGATCTTCGTCCAGATCGGTCGTGAGCTGTCCCAGCGGGTTGTCGCGGCCCCATCGTTGTCCGAGCGCCAGCTACGGCGCATCGTCTACGGCTAAGGAGCCAGTATGTGCGGAATCGTCGGGTACGTCGGAGGTCAGACCGCGGCGCCTCTCATTCTCGAAGGGCTGAGCCGGCTCGAGTACCGCGGTTACGACTCTGCGGGGGTAGCGGTGCTGTCGACGGGTGGGGTCAAGGTCGCCAAGCAGGCGGGCCGCGTCCGTGACCTCGAGACCGCGCTTCCGAAGCGGTTCAGCGGCAAGGTCGGCATCGGCCATACCCGGTGGGCCACGCACGGGGCGGCCACCGACGTCAACGCACACCCGCACCTCGACGCGACCGGCAAGGTCGCGGTGGTGCACAACGGCATCATCGACAACGCGTCGGCGCTGCGTGACCGCCTGAGCCAGCAGGGCGTCGAGCTGCTGTCCGAGACCGACACCGAGGTCCTCAGCCATCTCATCGGCCGATCCTCGGCGGACACGCTCGAGGAGGCTGTGCTGGAAGCCCTTGACCAGATCGACGGCACCTTCGGGATCGCGGTCATGCACGCCGACTACCCCGACCGCATCGTGGTCGCTCGCAACGGCTCACCGCTGATCCTCGGCGTCGGAGAGCGCGAGATGCATGTGGCGAGCGACCTCGCGGCGCTGGTGCGGTACACGCGGCAGGTCGTTCATCTCGACGACGGCGAGCTCGCGACCCTGACGGCCGGTGGTTACACGACCTTCACCGCCGACCGACAGCGCACGGTCAAGCAGGCCACCACCGTCGACGTCACGGTCGAGGACTACGACGCCGGCGTCCACCAGCACTTCATGCGCAAGGAGATCCTCGAGCAGCCGAAGGCCGCCGAGCGGATCGTGCGCGGCCGCCTCGACGACCGCTTCGGCACCGCCCACCTCGGCGGTCTCAACCTCGACGCCCGTGAGGCGCGTGCGATCAGGAGGGTCAAGATCCTGGGCTGCGGATCCGCGTACTACGTGGGCCAGCTCGGCGCCGGCATGATCGAGGACCTCGCCCGCCTCCCCGCCGATGCCGAGGCGGCGTCGGAGTTTCGCTACCGCAACCCCGTGATCGAGGCAGACACGTTGTACGTCGCCGTGAGCCAGTCGGGTGAGACGGTCGACACCCTGCTCGCCGTGCAGGAGATCAAGCGCAAGGGCGGCCGGGTCGTCGGCCTCATCAACGTCGTGGGCTCCGCCATCGCACGGGAGTGCGACGGTGGCATCTACCTGCACGCCGGACCCGAGGTCGCCGTCGCGTCGACGAAGGCGTTGACGACGATGAGCATCGGCTTCGCGCTGCTGGCACTCCACCTCGGGCGTGTGCGCGACCTGTCGATCGCCGACGGCAGACGCATCATCGAGGGCCTGCGCAAGCTGCCCGAGCAGATCACCGACATCCTCGACCAGGACGAGAGCCTGGCGGCCATCGCAGTACAGCTCGCTGAGGCGGAGAGCCTGTTCTTCATCGGCCGGGTGCGTGGCTACCCGGTGGCTCGTGAGGGCGCGCAGAAGTTCAAGGAGATCTCCTATCGGCACGCCGAGGCGTACCAGACGTCTGAGCTCAAGCACGGCCCACTGGCCCTGATCAGCGAGGACGTGCCCACCGTGGCGATCGTGCCGGCAGACGACCTGAGCGGACGGAACGTCGGGGCGCTTCATGAGATCGCCGCCCGCAAGGGGCCACTCGTCGTCGTGGGGCACGCCGAGGTCGACCTCGGCGACATCGAAGCCGTCCGGATCGACGTACCCCGCAACGAGCCTGAGCTGGACCCCATCCTGTTGACGATCCCGCTTCAGCTCCTCGCCTACCATGCAGCGCTGAAGCTGGGTCACGACATCGACAAGCCGCGTAACCTCGCCAAGTCCGTCACTGTCGAATGAGTCCGCAGGTGCCTGCCATGAGGCCTCACTGCAGCCGACGACACGACGCGGGGTCGTTTGCGTTATCTCACATATGAGATACCGTCAGTTGCATGAGTGAGGACTACCTGAACCGGATCGGCAACCTCATCCGTGATGCGCGCAAGCACCGGGGTTACACCCAGACCCAGCTCGCCGATGTGCTCGGCACGAGCCAGAGCGCCATCAACCGCATCGAACGCGGCCATCAGAACCTCAGCCTCGAGATGTTGGCGCGGATCGGCGAAGCACTCGACTCCGAGATCGTCTCGCTCGGCGCTCCTGGTCCCATGCACCTGCGCGTCGTCGGCGGCACCCGGCTCTCGGGCTCGATCGAGGTCAAGACGAGCAAGAACGCCGGAGTCGCGTTGCTGTGCGCGTCGTTGCTGAACAAGGGCCGGACGACACTGCGCAAGGTCGCACGGATCGAGGAGGTCAACCGGATCCTCGAGGTCCTCGGCAGCATCGGCGTGAAGTGGACCTGGCTCAACGACGACAACGACCTCGAGCTCATCACGCCGGAGCTGCTCGACCTCTCGAGCATCGACCAGGAGGCCGCGCGACGGACCCGCAGCATCATCATGTTCCTCGGGCCGCTGCTGCACGAGCGGGACCAGTTCGAGCTTCCGTATGCCGGCGGGTGCGACCTGGGTACCCGCACGGTCGAGCCACACATGTCGGCGCTGCGCCCGTTCGGCCTCGAGGTCAAGGCCACGGAGGGCAGCTACCACGGGCAGGTGGGCGTGGCAGTCGTGCCGGCGCGTCCGATCGTGCTCACCGAACGAGGCGACACGGTGACCGAGAACGCGCTGCTCGCCGCCGCCCGGCATCCGGGCACGACGGTGATTCGCAACGCCAGCCCGAACTACATGGTCCAGGACCTCTGCTTCTTCCTCACGAAGCTCGGTGTCGGTATCGACGGGATCGGGACCACGACGCTGACGGTGAGAGGTGTCGCCCACATCTCCGTCGACGTGGACTACGCACCCTCAGAGGATCCGATCGAGGCGATGAGCCTGCTCGCCGCGGCGATCGTCACCGAGTCCGAGATCACGATCCGTCGCGTCCCCATCGAGTTCCTCGAGATCGAGCTGGCCCTGCTGGAAGAGATGGGCTTGCAGTATGAGCGCACGGACGAGTACCTGGCCGGCAACGGGCACACTCGTCTGGTCGACCTCACGACCAAGCCGTCGACGCTGCACGCACCGATCGACAAGATCCACCCGATGCCCTTCCCGGGCCTCAACATCGACAATCTGCCGTTCTTCTCGGTGATCGCCGCCACCGCCACCGGCCAGACGATGATCCATGACTGGGTCTACGAGAACCGGGCGATCTACCTGACCGAGCTCACCAAGCTCGGCGCCGGAGTCACCCTGCTCGATCCGCACCGGGTGCTCGTCGAGGGCCCGACACGCTGGTCCGCCGCCGAGCTGATGTGTCCGCCAGCGCTGCGACCTGCGGTCGTCATCTTGCTGGCGATGATGGCGGCCAAGGGAACGTCGGTCCTGCGCAACGTCTACGTCATCAACCGCGGTTACGAAGACCTGGCCGAGCGGTTGAACGCCCTCGGCGCACAGATCGAGACGTTCCGCGACATCTAGCCACCAGACGTCAGCGACTCCAGGGGGAGACTTCATGAGTGGGATCGGCCCGTTCGTGCTGATCGGACTCGCCATCCTGGCCATCGTCGGGCTGGTGGCGTACTACAACTACAAGCGCGAACAGGCGTTGATCGCGTTCGCGAACGCGCAGGGCTGGCGCTACGTCGACGAGGCGCCCGAGTTCGTCGGGCGCTGGGACGGTGACCCGTTCGGGAAAGGTGACCACCGGCGTTCCGAGAACGCGATGCTCGGCACGTACGACGGGCTGGACCTGATAGCGATGGAGTACTCCTACGAGACCCATTCGACCGACGCCAAGGGCAACCGGACCACGACGTCGCACCGGTACTCGGTGGTCGGGTTGTTGCTCGGCACCGGGCTTCCGGGCCTCGGCATCACCCCCGAGAACGGTGTCTCTCGCATGTTCGGACGACTGTTCAACACCGACATCCAGCTGGAGTCTGAGGAGTTCAACCGCGCCTTCACCGTGACCAGTGACGACCGCAAGTTCGCCTCGGCGGCACTGCATCCGCGCACGATGCAGGCGCTGCTGGACTACCGCGACGTCGACTGGGACATTCGCGGTGGCGACTTCGTGTCGATCGACTCCGGCCGGCTCGAGCCGACATCGATCGCCCACCGATGCGACGCGATGCTCACCGTGCTGCGCGGCCTTCCGGACTTCGTCTGGACGGACCACGGCGGACGACCGGTTGCCCTACCGCCGGAGGTGGAAACGTGATCGGCCGGCTCGAACCGGCGCGCTGAAGGTGTCATCCAGGGGAGCTCGAGTCCGAGGAGTTCAACCGGGCCTTCACCGTCCGATGTGACGACCGGAAGTTCGCGTCGGCGGTACTCAACCCCGGCGTGATGGAGCAACTCATGACCTACCCCCGGGACAGCTGGGCACTTCGTAACGGCGATCTACTGAACCTCGACAGCTGGAGCGGCAAGCCGGAGGAGATCACGCGGCACCTCGACCAGCTGTTCGTCGTCCTCCGTGGCGTCCCGGGTTTCGTGTGGCAGGATCACGGAGGCGAACCGGCTGGAAGGACTGAGGTGGTCTCGTGATCGCGGTATGGATCGCGCTCGGCGTCGTCGCCGTGGTGGCGATGATCGGCATCGTCTCCTACAACCGCTTTGTCGGGCAGCGACAGCTCATCGCCGACTCGTGGCGCGACATCGACGTCGAGCTGCAGCGTCGACACGACCTGATTCCCAACCTGGTCGCGACCGTCAAGGGCTACGCCGCGCACGAGAAGGCCGTGCTGGAGTCCATCGCCGCCGCCCGCGCGGCCGCCATCCAGGCGGTGAGCGCTACGACCGCCGTCCGCGAGCGTGCCGAGACTGCCGTGACTCAACGTCTCGGCGGCCTGCTCGCCGTTGCGGAGGCGTACCCGGAGCTCAAGGCGAGCGGCAACTTTCGACAGCTTCAACACGAGCTCGGCGAGACCGAGGACCGACTGGCCGCAGCACGGCGCTTCTACAACGGCAACGTTCGTGACTACAACACTCGCGTGCAGGCGTTCCCGTCCAGTGTCATCGCGTCCATGGGGCATTTCGAGCTGGCGTCGTTCTTCGAGATCGCCGACGCGTCGATCGCCCAACCGGTCGCCGTCTCGTTCGAGTCCGAGGGAGAGGCACCGGATCCTGCCGCTGGCTGAGTGAGTGACGTGAGGACTACCCGAACAGCTCGTCGATGTAGCTGCGAGCCTGCCTGGCCGCGGCGTAGTCGTGAGGTGGCGTCATGCCGGGCACGATTCGCGGGATCGGCTGGGTGCCCGGACCCGACGAGACGTGCCAGTCGTTCTCCTGCTCGATCAGGATGCCCAGGTCGATCCTGGCCAGAAACAGACCCTCACAAGACGTGCACTGCGCGACCGTGACTCCGCCTCGTCGACGTTCGACCATCTCAGAGCTGCACTGGGGACATGTCATTGCGGCCATGCCCCACCGTAACGCGTCATACTTGCCAGCTGTGAGCGGGACACGGAGGTTCGGCCGAGCCCGCCGGGCGGCCGACTACCCGTTCTTCGACTCAGGTGGTCTGCCGGTCCCGTTCGCGCATCGTGGTGGCGCGCTGACCGGTAGCCAGGTCGGCCTGGAGAACACCATGCTCGCCTTCGAGGCCGCGATCGCGATGGGTTACCGCCATCTGGAGACCGACGTGCACGTCACGCGCGACGGGGTCCTGGTCGCCTTCCACGATCCGGCACTGGACCGCGTGACCGATGCCTCGGGCGTCGTGGCCGAGCTCGACTACGACCGCATCGCCAGAGCCCGGATCGGTGGTCGGGAGGCGATCCCCCTGCTCAGTGACATCCTCTCCACCTGGCCGGACGTCCGCGTCAACATCGATGCCAAGGCCGACGCCGCCGTCGAGCCGCTGGCCCGCTGCCTTCAGGAACAGCAGGCCTGGGACCGGGTGTGCGTGGCGACGTTCTCGGCCCGCCGCCTGCACCGGCTGCGTGGCCGGCTGGGCCCCCGAGTGGCGACGGCATACTCGCTGCCCGGGGTCGCGGCCCTGCGGCTGCTGCCGACCACGCCCCTGCGCACCCTGGCCGGCGCTCGCGGGCTCGCCGCGCAGGTCCCGCCACGGCGCGGGCATCTCGAGATCGTCACGGCAACGTTCGTCGAGCGGATGCACGAGATCGGGAAACAGGTCCATGTCTGGACGATCGACGAGCCCGGCGAGATGCACCGCCTCCTCGACCTCGGGGTCGACGCGATCATGACCGACCGGCTCGATCGGCTGCGGGAGGTTTTCGAGTCCCGCGGCATCTGGCGGGGGTAAGATCAGAATTTATGCCTGATACCGGCATTAATACGGCATCATGGGGTACAGGTCGGGTAGCGGACGCGAGGCAGTTGACGGCGATCCCTCAGCCGAATCTCAGGCCATTGCGGAATCATCGGGGGCATCGGATTCATCGCCGCCACGGGAATCTTCGGAGACCGTCGGTCGTTGGCACCCATGTCATCGTGGTCTCCACGAGACGACCAGCAATCCGTTGTCGCAGCGGCGTCGAATCACCGGTCGAAGAAGTCGATCAGGTCCAATGAGTCACCACGGGGAACAGCACCTACCGGAGCGGGGAGTCACACCATATGTCAGAGCGAGCAACCCTTCGAGGTTCACGGCTTGGCGGCACGTCGTTCGAGGACGAGAGCGGGATCGAGTTCGCACCGCGCCAGCACGTCGTCTACGACTGCTCGAACGGCCACGAGTTCGACATCCCGATGGCCGCCGAGGCCGAGATCCCCTTCACATGGGAATGCCCCCGCTGCGGAGCCGAGTCTCGGCAGCGCGACGGCCAGCAGCCTGAGGCAAAGGCGGACAAGCCTGCCCGCACGCACTGGGACATGCTCCTCGAGCGTCGCTCGATCACGGAGCTCGAGGACATCTTGTCCGAGCGCCTCGAGCTGCTCCGGACCGGCGTCATCGGCCCCGCCCACCTGCACCGCCGCGGCAAGACCAAGAAGTCTGCCTGACGCCTCGGTTCCCAGCTTGCTCCGGGCTCACTCGTCCGAGCGGTAGATCTGGTGCACTCCCCCGCGCTTGGGCGCCGGACCCTGGGATCGTTTGAGGGCGCGTCGCGCGAGAATGGCTCCAAGGATCCTGCGCGCGATGGGTCGCGTGAACGGCAACACGAAGAAGAAACCGAACACGTCGGTGACGAATCCCGGCGTCAGTAGCAGGGTGCCGCCGATCAGGACGAGCGCCGCATCGCCGAGCTGGCGACCCGGCAGCTGCCCCGTCCGGAACGCTTCGTTGAGCGCTGTCCAGGCGCGACGCCCTTCTCGTTTCACCAGCCAGGCCCCGAACACGGACTCCGCAATCAGGAGCAGCAAGGTCGGAATCGCGCCGATCTGCTGGCCGACCTGGATGATCACGTAGATCTCCAGGATCGGCAGCCCGATGAAGAGCGCGAACAGGATCAACGGCATCGAAGTGACCTCGCCGTCTGCATCGACCTGGGTGTCTTCATCAACCTAGCTATCCGTATGGTGAGCGCGTCCACGCGAGATGCGCCTCGCCTGATCGAGCCGATGACGGACCGCCCACTGGGTCACCTTGAGCAGCGCCTCCCGGACGATGTCACCGGTCATCTTCGATTCACCGTACACGCGCTCCACAAACGTGATCGGCACCTCGACCACCTCGAAGCCGGCCTGCACGCAACGCCGCGCCAGGTCGACCTGGAAGCAGTAACCCTGTGAGGTGACGGTGGCCAGGTCGATCCCTTCCAGCGTGGTACGACGGAACGCTCGGAATCCGCCGGTGGCGTCGCGCAACCGCAGACCCAGCGCGAGCCGGACGTACGCATTCCCTCCGCGGGACAGCCACTCCCGGCGCCGTGGCCAGTTGACGACTCTCCCGCCCGGCACCCAGCGCGCACCCAGCACGAGATCGGCACCGGGAAGCGCATCCAGAAGTCGCGGCAGCTGCTCCGGAAGGTGCGACCCGTCGGCATCCATCTCGACCAGCACGTCGTAACCGGCAGCCATCCCCCACGCGAACCCCGCCAGGTACGCCGCTCCGAGGCCGGCCTTCTCGGTCCGGTGCAGAACGTGGACCGAGGTGTCGTGCCTGGCGATCCCGTCGGCGATCGCACCGGTCCCGTCAGGTGAGCTGTCATCGACGACGAGCACGTCGACCTCGGACACCGACCCGCGGACCCGGTCGACGATGAGCTCGAGGTTCTCGGCCTCGTTGTAGGTCGGGATGATCACGAGGCAACGCTCGGACGTCGATGCGGGCACCGTCATGCCTGGATCCTGGCGGCCGAGCGGCGTGCCTCCCAGCGGTTCATCACCACGACGGCCAGGGCGAGAGTGCACAGGGCGAGCTCCACCCACAGGCCCACGCGGAGCCCCCACGTGATCCCGTTCCCGAGCGTGACGCGCTCGTCGAGCACAGCCCGTGTCTTCTGTTGTGTCTGTGCCACGACCGTCCCGTCCGGAGCGATGATGCCGCTGATGCCGTTCGTCGCGGCGACGACGACATAGCGGCCTGTCTCGATGGCACGGTATCGGGAGATGGCGAACTGCTGCTCGAGCTGGCCGGTGCCCGTATACGTGGCGTTGTTGGTCTGCACGACCAACAGCTGGCCGCCTTGCGTGATCGCGTCCCGGACGAGCCCGTCGTATGCGACCTCGAAGCAGATGACGTCACCCACGACGACCGGTCCCAGCTGCAGCACACTGTCGAAGTGTCCGGGGGCGAAGTCCCGCGGGATCTGTGACAGCCGCTTGATGAACTTCGTGAGGAAGCCACGGAACGGGATGTACTCCCCGAACGGCACCGGGTGGCGTTTGACGTACTGCTCCCCCGCGCCCGTTGTCGGGCTCCAGACGATGCCCATGTTGCGGACCTGGGTGGGGCCGGGGCCGTCCACGACCGCTCCGACCAGGGTCGGCACCCCGATCGCCTTCACGGCGCTGTCGATCTCGTCGTATGCCGAACGGTCCGAGTACGGGTCGATGTCCGTGGAGTTCTCCGGCCAGATGACGATGTCTGGTTGCGGCAGCTCGCCCGCGCGGACCCGGCGGGCGAAGTCGAACGTCGTCTGGACGTGGTTGTCCAGGACGGCTCGCCGCTCAGCGAAGGGATCCATCCCCTCGCCCGGCACGTTGCCCTGCACGGTGGCCACCTGGCTCCGTCCGTCGGCTCCCGCGATTCCTGCCGGCAGGGCGACGCTGCCGACCGCGATGGCGACAACCACGCCGGCGCTGATGAGGCCCCAGCGGCTGCGGTCACGTCGCTCGAGGACATCGACGAGCACGGCCACCACGAGCACCATCAGGAACGACACCAGCGACGTGCCGCCGACCCGCCCCCACCGGTCGAACGACGTGTCGACCAGGCCGAACGCCAGCGTTCCCCAGGGCAGGCCACCGAACGGGACCGTGCCGCGCAGGGTCTCCGCGCCCACCCAGGTGAGGGCGACCGCGATCGGCCACCACCGCATGGGACGCACCCAGGCCCAGGTCAGCCCCAGCAGCGCATAGAACAGCGCCTCGAGCAGAGCGAGAGCCACCCACGCGTCCGGGCCGATGATCGTGATCCAGCGCATCAACGGGAGCATGAAGCCCATCCCGAATCCCAGCCCGGCGAGCAGACCGGCCCGACCGGTGGCACCGCGTACGCACAGCATGAGGCCCGCGAGCCCGAACGGCATCAGCCAGACGGCGTCGAAAGGGGGAAACGCGAAGGCCACGAGGAGCCCGGAGAGCGTCGATCCGGCCGCGCGGCCCAGCGTCGCCGAGCGAGGGGCTGCGGGCACGCGGACGAGACTACCTGCTCAAAATCAAGATCCGGACACGGTAAGAGCTCGACCTCCTTCGGACCGAACGTGCCTCCACTGGATGTGAAGCAACACGACCGTTGTCTACTGGCGATCGAGCTCATTCCGGGTCCACTCCGTCGATGGCGGATCGCTCCCCGACTGCCGCGCCGCTGCTGAGTTTGGATCGAAAACCAGGTTGCGCGACACCCCGGGTGCTGACGCCTTCGGCGGCCTGCTCAGTGCACGGCGGAGACTCTGCCAACCTCCGGGGATGGTGTCAACTGCTCCGTGACCTGCGACTTTGGTCAAACGGGCAGGTCAGACGGACTGTGTTTTCGCTGAGAATTTCCCTGCTGGTTTGACTGGCGACGGCGTGTCGATCCGGACACGCCGCAATCGTGTGATCGAGCGATCTCAGAGAGTGACCACGTGGTCATGAGTCCTGCGCCGGCACGACCACAGTTCCGGTCGCGGTCGTGGCGATGATCGGCTCGACCAGCACCTCCGCGGCCGACTCCCTCACGTCCGGTCGCCCCCGGCAGATCACCCGGACGGTGAACGCGATCGTTCGCGATCGGCTGCCGACGCGGGTGACGACGGCCTCGACCTCGAGCACGTCTCCGGCTCGCACCGCTGCGTGGAACTGCACGTCGGAGTACGACGCGAACAGGCCCTCGTCACCATCGGTCCGGATGCAGACCTCGGTCGCCACGTCGCCGAAGAGGCCGAGGCTGTAGGCGCCGTCGACCAGGTTGCCGGCGTAGTGGGCGTGTGAGTAGGGGACGTACCTGCGGTGCGTCACGGTCAGACCGGTCCGGGGGTCCGGGACGGCCCGCGACTCGCTCATGCGGACGCCTGCTGGCGGGTCGGGGTCTCGGCGCCGGCGACTCGGTGGACGAGATAGCTGGCGACCTCCCCGGGTGTGGTTCCGCGGCCGAACACCTTGTCGACGCCCAGATCCACCGCCTGCTTCTCCTCGAAACGAGGTCCGCCGACCAGCAGGACCGGTCGTCGGGCAGCCGGGTAGGCCTCCCGGAAGGCGGCGGACATCTCCTTGGTGTTGAGGATGTGGGCGTCCCGCTGGGTCACCACCTGCGAGACCAGCACTGCGTCGGCCTTCTCCGCATGGGCCCGGTCGACCAGCTCGGGTACGGACACCTGGGCGCCGAGGTTGACCACCTTGAGCTCCCGGTAGTACTCCAGGCCCTTCTCTCCGGCAAAACCCTTGATGTTGAGGATGGCATCGATGCCGACGGTGTGGGCGTCCGTCCCGATACAGCCCCCTACGACGACCAGCCGGCGGCGCAGGGCCTTCTTGACCGCTGCGTTCACCTCCTTGGGGGTCAGCAGCGGGTAGTCGCGCTCGATGACCTCGACGAGGCTGGTGTCGATGAGGTGGTTGCACCGCCCGTACACCACGAAGAACGTGTAGTCGGGACCCATCGCCTTGGCATGTGCCACCAGGGCGGGGTCGATCCCCATCTTGTGAGCGAGCTGCGTGGCGGCGCCTTCGGCACGCTTGTCGTGCGCCATCGGCAGGGTGAACGAGACCTGCACCATGCCGTCACCGGTCGTGTCGCCGTACGGACGCAGGATCGAGGGCGCGGGCTGCTGCTTGCTCATGACTCCTCCAGGAGGGCGGTCGCGGGGTTGTAGTAGTCACGAGCCTTGGCGGCGACGCCCTCGAGACCCTTGCCGGCGTCGGCCGGCCGCTTCATGAGGCCGAAGGTGCCGTCGGCGATCGCGTCGAGCAGCCCGTGGTCGTGGTCGAGAATTTGTTCCAGCAGGTCGAGGGACTCACCGAGCACCTGGTTGGCCCGGGAGGCGATGAAGCCGCCCGGCCTGGGGGCGAAGTCCTCGGCGAGGCGACCGGCCGCGTTGACGACGTACTTGACGTTCTGCACCGCCAGGTCTCGGTCGGAGAGCCAGGGCGTGACGACGGCTTCGGTCATCATCCCGACCAGCAGGATGTCCTGATCGGTCATCGCGCCGGCGAGGTTGAAGAACCCGTCGAGCAGATAACCGCGGAAGACGTCCCCGGTCATGTGCCTGGTGGGCGGCATCCACTTCAGCGGCGCCTTGGGGAACAGCGTGCGGGCCAGCAGGGCGTGCGCGAGCTCGAGCCGGAAGCTGTCCGGGACAGCGGGGTCGATCTCGAACGCGTGCCCGAGGCCGAGCTGCCAGTCCGCCAGCCCGGCCTCCTTGGCGAAGTACTCGTTGAGGAGCTGGCTGACCGTGACCGTATGGGCAGCCTCGACCGCGTCGGCCGTGGTGAGGTAGTTGTCCTCGCCGGTGTTGATGATGATGCCCGCCCGCGCATGGACCTGGCGACTGAACCGCTGGTCGACGAAGGTGCGGATCGGGTTGATGTCGCGGAAGAGGATCCCGTACATCGAGTCGTTGAGCATCATGTCGAGCCTCTCGAGGCCCGCCAGCGTCGCGATCTCCGGCATGCAGAGGCCGGAGGCGTAGTTGGTCAGCCGCACGTACCGGCCGAGCTCTTTGCTGGTGTCGTCGAGCGCAGCCCGCATCAGGCGGAAGTTCTCCTGGGTGGCGTACGTGCCCGCGAAGCCCTCGCGGGTCGCGCCCTCAGGCACGTAGTCGAGCAGCGACTGACCGGTGGAGCGGATGACAGCGATGATGTCTGCACCCTCGCGGGCGGCGTTCTGTGCCTGCGGCATGTCCTCGTAGATGTCGCCGGTCGCCACGATCAGGTAGATCCACGGCTTTCGTTCGGGATCGCCCCACCGCTTGATGAGCCGCTCCCGCTCGGCGCGGCGGCGGTCGATGCGCCGGAGACCGGCCCCGACCTGTCTGCGCGAGGCGGTCGTGGCCCTGCCCGCGTCGCGACCCTCGGGGATCCGGAACCGCACATCGCCGGCGGCGGCCCGCTGAGCGAGCGCCAGCAGGTCACTGTCCTCACGTGCGAGCGCGTCCCAGACCGGCAGCGCGACCCCGTGCTCGAGCCCGACGTCGGCACGTACCGCGTCGACGAGCCGGTTCACCCACGGGGTGCCGTCCGGGTCCGCACCGGCAAGTCCGGCCAGCCGCAACGTCGCGCGCTCGACCGACACGGTCGTGTGCCGGTGGGCCAGCCGAACGATGGGCCGCCCGGCCTTCTTGGCCAGGCTGCGTGCCGTCTTCACCAGACGCGGGTCGAGGTCGAGGTGGGGCCGAACTCGACTGGGGGCACTGGAACGGGGGGCACTGGAACTGGGGGCACTGGAACGGGAGGCACTGGAACGGGGGGTCATGCGGAGTCCTCTGTGGAGTAGACGGTGGCACCGGCGACGACGGTCCGGACGCAGGTCGGCAGCGGCTCGCCCGGATGGAGGTCGGGAAGCGCACCCTCGCCGTAGCCCGGGCCGACGTCCCAGACGGCGTACGACGCTCGCGCCCCAGGTACCAGGACGCCCGCGTCGTCATCGCCACGAGCCTGGTGTCCCCCGCGGGTGTGGGCACTGAACGCGGACGTCAGGGGCAGCCGCTGACCCTCGTCGTGGTGGTACGTCGCAGCCCGAACGCCCGCCCAGGGGTCCAACGGTGTGATCGGGCTGTCGGAGCCGAACGCCAGGACGACACCGGCCCGCTGCATGCTGCCGAACGGATTCATCGGCACGGCCCGAGCGGCGCCCAGCCGACGTTCGTAGAGCTCGTCGGCGTCGCCCCAGGCTGCGTCGAACGCGGGCTGCACGCTGGCGACGACGCCGAACCGGGCGAGCGTCGCGACGTCCTCGGGGCTCGGCATCTCGACGTGCTCGAGCCGGTGCCGCGCAGCGACGACGGCCTCGACACCGACCTTGTCGGCGGCCTGCTCGAAGCCCGCGACGACCTCAGCCATCGCTCGGTCGCCGATGACATGGAAGCCGCCCTGCAGTCGGCGCTCGCTGCAGTAGACGACGTGCTCGGCGATCTGGTCCCGGTCCAGGTAGAGGTGGCCGAAGGTGTCGGCGTCGGCGTACCGGCCGCGCATGCAGGCCGTGTGCGAGCCGACGGCGCCGTCGACGCAGAGATCCCCGGCAAAGCCCCGCAGGCCCTCGGCAGCCGCGTCCTCGACCGAACCGCCGAGAAGGGCTCCCCAGTAGGGGACGACCTCGGGGGACGGAGTCGTCGAGACGATGGCGCGCAGCGTCGCGAAGTCGGAGAACGGTGCGATGTGCGGTGCGTTGAGCTCATGCACCGAGGTGATGCCCTGGCAGGCGGCGTGAGCCAGTGCTGCGCGCAGAGCGCGCTCTCGGTCGGCCGGGCTCCGGAGCCCGTGCGTGACCGCCCGTGCTGCGTGGTGGGCGTCCCGGGCGACGAAGCCCTCGCCTCGCCAGCCGTCGAGCCCGGTGATGGACGGGTCGAGGTCGAGCAGCGCGCCGGACACGACGGCCGAGTGCGAGTCGACCCGGGCGACGTACGCGACCCGCGCGCCGACGGCGCGGTCGAGCTCGGCGCCGGTGATCGGTCGCTGCTCGGGCCAGAGCGTCTCGTCCCAGCCGAAGGCGAAGAGCACGGCCGCGTCGTGGCCACGCGCGAATGCTGCGAGCAGGTCGAGCGCGCCCTCGAGCGAGGTCGCGCGGCCCAGGTCGAGAGACTGCAGCGCGAACCCGGTCTGGGCCAGATGCACGTGCGCATCCACGAAGCCGGGGGTGACCAGCGCACCGTCGAGCTCGATGACCCGGTCGGCAGTATCGGCGTACGTCGACGCACCGGCGGCGTCCCCGATCCAGGCAACTGTCCCGTCCACGGTGAACATGGCCGCAGCTGTCGGCGTGTGCGGTGTGTAGACACGGCCCCCGCGGAGCAGCACCCGGCGCGGGGGTGGGGAGGACGTCATGCGCACATCATCCTGCGATGGTCGGGGTCGCTGACCCGGGGCCTGTTGTCTCGCCGTCGAGGCGGGACTCGAACAGGGCGCGGACGCCGGCGTGCTTCCTGACCAGGTCGACCGCGAAGTCGGCGTGACCGGGCACGTAACCGTTGCCGATCAGCATGGTGACGTCCGCCGCCAGGCCCTCGGCGCCGAGCGCTGCGGCCGTGAACGACGTGGCCATCGAGAAGAAGATCACGGTGCCGCCCTGTGCCGTGCACAGGATCGCGCCGCCCTCGCAGCCGGGCACGTCGACGCAGACCACGGTGACGTCGGCGGGGCCGCCGGCGGAGATGACAGCCGATGAGAGAGCGACCGGATCGCGGGCGTCTGCCAGCGCGATCTCGTCGGCCAGGCCCTTGTTGGCGAGCAGGTCGACCTCGACCTGCACGGGTACGACGGCGATGGTCCTGCCCGCGCCCGCCTGCGCCGCAGCGGCCAGCGACAGCGAGCCGCTCTTGCCGGCGCCGCCGACGACGCAGACCGTCGGGGCCGCGCCGCGCGCGACATACCCCTCCACCACGCGCGCGGTGAGCGCAGGTGCGCCGCAGACGTCCATCACGGCCAGCGCGAGCGGTGTCGGCAGGTCGGTCGGCAGCCGGGCGGCGATGGTGCGCCCGAACAGGATCGCGTAGCCCCCGCACGGGACCTGCTCACTCAGCCCGTCCCAGGCAGCCAATCCGTCGGTGATGACCAGCGGAGTCAACGTCAAGGACACGAGCGTGGTGATCTCGTCGCCGACCGCCAGGCCGAGCGTGGCAGCGGGTCCCACCTCGGCAACGGTCCCCGTCAGCATGCCACCGGATCCGGTCACCGGATTGTGCATCTTGCCCCGGTCGCGGACGATCTCGAGCACCTCAGCACGGATCGCGTCCCCGTCACCGCCATGCTTGGTGAACAGCTGCCGGTACGACGCAGCGTCCAGGTTGAGGCGGTGGACGTCGATGCGTATCTCGTCGGCCGCCAGCCGGGGGCTGGTGTCCAGCCGCTCGGCCGCCTGCGGCAGCACACCCGGCGGAGCGAGGACCCGGCCCAGACCGGTCGGATCGCTGACGTCATGAATCAAGAGAACCTCCGGACATAGTCCCGTCTGAACCGTAAGACTTGCGGCGCGGCGTTGCTGACGCCGTACATTGTCCCGTACTCTGGCACGAGAAAGACGTACGACACAAACACTCGAGCCAACCATCGGCGCCGACGATCGGCCGCCCCATCCGAGGTGACCATGACACAGCAGGGCCTGCAACAGCCGTACCCCTACACGCGGGTGGAGCTGGTCGAGCCCGACTGGACCCGTTTCCCGGGGTGGCGCGATGTCACTGCCGAGGACTGGGCGTCGGTGCAGTGGCAGCGGGCGCACTGTGTCAAGAACATCAAGCAGCTGCGCGCCCTGATGGGCGATCTCATCGAGGACCGGTTCTACGACGACCTCGAGCGCGACCAGGCCGAGCGCGCGACGATGTCGATGCTCGTGCCCCCGCAGATGCTGAACACGATGGTCCCGCACGCAGAACCCACCACCGACGAGCTGTACGCCGATCCCGTGCGCCGCTACATGCTGCCGGTGTTCTCCGACCGACGCACCGACTGGCCGAGCCATCCGCATGCGACCCGCGACAGCCTGCACGAGCACGACATGTGGGTCGCTGAGGGCCTCACCCACCGCTACCCCACGAAGGTGCTGGCCGAGCTGCTGCCGACCTGTCCGCAGTACTGCGGACACTGCACGCGCATGGACCTCGTCGGCAACTCGACTCCGGTCATCGACAAGCTCAAGTTCAACCTCAAGCCCACCGACCGCATCGACGCGATGCTGGCCTACCTGCGCGCCAACCCCGGTGTCCGCGACGTCGTGGTCTCCGGGGGGGACGTGGCCAACATGCCTTGGGCACGGCTCGAGGCCTTCGTCGACCAGGTCCTCGACGTCGACAACATCCGCGATATCCGGCTCGCGACCAAGGCCCTGATGGGTCTCCCCCAGCACTGGTTGCAGGACGAGGTACGCGCCGGCATGGAGCGGCTGGCCACCAAGGCCAGGGAGCGGGACGCCTCGATCGCGATCCACACGCACGTCAACCACGCCAACTCCATGACGCCGCTGGTCGCGAAGGCCACGCGCGCCATGCTCGACACCGGCATCCGCGACGTCCGCAACCAAGGCGTGCTCATGGGTGGGGTCAACGACGACCCGCACACCCTGCTCGACCTCTGCTTCGCGCTGCTCGACGGAGCGCAGATCATGCCGTACTACTTCTACATGTGCGACATGATCCCGTTCAGTGAGCACTGGCGGGTCTCGGTCGCCCGGGCGCAGGAGCTCCAGCACGGGATCATGGGGTACCTGCCGGGCTTCGCGACGCCGCGTATCGTCTGTGACGTCCCGTTCGTCGGCAAGCGCTGGGTACACCAGCTCGAGTCGTACGACCGCACGCACGGGATCTCCTACTGGACGAAGAACTACCGGACGTCGATCGAGAGCACCGACCCCGACGCGCTGACGCGGACCTACGAGTACTTCGACCCGATCCACACCCTGCCGCAGGCGGGACAGGACTGGTGGAGACAGCATGCCGGCGACGTCATGGCGGCGGCGGAGGAGGCCGCCAAGGCCTCCCGCCAGGCCGCGGAGTCCCAGAAGGCGCTGCCGGTCGTCTGAGGCAGGCCCCCTCCCTGCTGCGGCGCTGGCCTACAACTGGGGTGGGCGATGCTCGTACGGCGTCGAGAGCACGATCGTCGTACGCGTGGACACGTTGGCCTTGGACCTGATCCGCGCCAGCAGGTCCTCCAGGTCGATGGGGACCGCCACCCGCACCTTGAGGATGTAGGACTCGTCGCCGGCCACCGAGTGGCACGCCTCGATCTCGGGGATGTCGGCCAGTCGCTCGGGCGAGTCGTCGGGCTGCGACGGGTCGATCGGACGGATCGAGATGAACGCCGTCAGCGGCAACCCCACCTCGGCGAAGTCGATGCTCGCACCGTAGCCGCGGATCACTCCTCGTTGCTCGAGCCTCTTGACGCGCTGGTGGACAGCCGACGTCGACAGCCCGGTCGCCCTGCCGAGGTCGGTGAACGACATGCGACCGTCCGCCGCGAGCAGTCGGCAGATGAGCCGGTCGACGGCTTCGACCGAGCGGTCCGGTGCCACGTCAGCCCTCCAGCACGGCGAGCTGGCGGCTGGTGGTGTTGAGCCGTTCCACGCCGTCATCCGTCGTGACGACGATGTCCTCGATGCGGGCGCCGTGGCGGCCGGCGAGGTAGATGCCCGGTTCGATCGAGAAGGCCATGCCGGGCTCGAGCACGAGCTGGTTGCCTTCGACGATGTAGGGCTCCTCGTGGGTCTCGAGCCCGATGCCGTGGCCGGTGCGATGGACGAAATAGTCACCGAACCCGGCATCGGTGATGACCTGGCGGCCGATCCGGTCGACCGACTCCGCGGACACACCGGGTTTGGCGTAGTCGCACTGGGTGCGCTGCGCCTCGAGCAGCACCTCGTAGTACTCCTTGACCTCGGGGGCGGGTGTCCCACCGACGACGTAGGTCCTGGTCGAGTCCGAGCAGTACCCGTCCGAGGTCGAGCCGCCGATGTCGATGACCACCGAGTCGCCGGCCCCGATGACCCGCTCGGACACCGAGTGGTGCGGCGAGGCACCGTTGGGACCCGATCCCACGATCACGAAGTCGGCGCTGACGTGTCCCGCGTCGATGATCGCGGTGGCGATGAGGCCGGCGCACTCACGCTCGGTTCGGCCGACCCGCAGGAACTCCCCCATCCGCTCGTGCACCCGGTCGATCGCCTGTCCGGCTTGCCTCAGCGAGGCCACCTCGTCGGCACCCTTGCGCATCCGCAGGTCACTGATCAGGGACCCGGCCGACACCAGCCGTGACCCCGCGAGGCGGTCGGTCAACGCGAACACGCGAAGGCTCCACATGTGGTCATCGACAGCGACGGTCTCGGCCCCCTCCAGGAATGACGCAGCCAACCCATACGCGTCGTCCGTCTCTCCATGGGTGACCACTTCCATGCCCGCGAGGGCTCCGGCCGAACGTTGCGCCTCGGCCACCTCGAGGGCGGGTACGAGCAGGCATGGGTCGTCCGTTGCCGCCACGACGAGGGCGGTGAGCCGCTCGAGCGGCTGGGCGTCGTAGCCGGTGAGGTAGCGGAGGTCCGACCCCGGGGTCACGATCAGGCCGCTCACACCCGCAATGGTCATGGCCTCCTGGACCCTGCGGATACGTGATGCGACGTCTGCGGTCATGACCCCACCCTAGTGTCGGGGTGGCTCCGGCGGCCGCGTGAAAACGGCCCGCCAGCGCATCAGGTGGCGATCGGCGGCGTCCGGGACCAGCTCGACCGACACGACGTCGAACGCGTCTGGACCGCCTGCGGCGGCGAAGCTCTCGATCTCGGACCGGTCGAGCGGCCAGGGTGGACCGTCGCGCAGGAAGCCGGCGTCTGCTGCCCCTTCCCGTACGTTCGACACCACCAGGAGGGTGCCCCCAGGGGCTACGAGCGAACGCACCCGCGTGACGGCGCTCTCGCGCATGCCGATCGGCAGCGACTGCACCGTGATCGACTCGAGGACCAGGTCGAAGGCCCCCCGCCACGCCTCCGGCAGGTCCAGCAGGTCTGCGACGACATAGTGGACCGTGGAGCCGGAGTGGCGCTGACGCGCCTGTTCGACGGCACTCGGGGCGACGTCGAACGCGGTGGTGGCGTATCCCAGCTCCGCGAGCAGCTCAGCGTCACGTCCGAGGCCACACCCTACGACGACAGCGCGTCGACCTGCCCCGGCACCTCGCTCGCGGGCCCATTCGTCGATGGGCTGCGCGGGTGTCGGACGGTCCCACGGCACGTCCAGGTCACCGCTGGCGGCGGCCGCATAGAGCTCCTCGAACCACCCTGTCGCATCCCCACGCGCCAACGACTCGGCGATGAGCTTGCCGACGCCGCTGCGCCCCTCGGTCGAACCGGTCTCGGTCATGCGCGCTCCTCCAGCTCCGCCCGCGATGATGTCGTGAGAGACGAACCCCATGACATCATCGTCCAATGCCGCAACGTCTCATGCTGCTCGACACCGCTTCGCTGTATTTTCGCGCGTTCTTCGGGGTTCCTGACATGCGAACACCGGACGGGACGCCCGTCAACGCGGTCCGCGGCCTGCTCGACTTCATTGCCCGCCTGGTCTCGACCCATGAGCCGACCGACTTGATCTGTTGCTGGGACAACGACTGGCGCCCGCAGTGGCGCGTCGACCTCATTCCGAGCTACAAGGCGCATCGGGTGGTGGCGGCCATCCCGGGCGGCGTCGACATCGAAGAGACACCCGACCCGCTCGAGGTCCAGATCCCGATGATCGAGGCAGTCCTCGAGGCCTTCGGGATCGCGGTGATCGGCGCCGACGGCTACGAAGCGGACGACGTGATCGGGTCCCTGGCCAGCCAGGCGACGGTACCGGTGGACGTCGTCACCGGTGACCGTGACCTGTTCCAGCTCGTCGACGACGCGAACGGGGTGCGCGTGCTCTACATCGCCCGCGGCGTCGGCAACCTCGAGATCCTCACGGAGTCCTCGATCGTGAAGAAGTACGGCGTGCTGCCCGAGCAGTACGTCGACTTCGCCGTGATGCGTGGTGACGCCTCCGACGGGTTGCCCGGCGTCAAGGGCATCGGTGACAAGACCGCCGCCAGCCTGCTGCAGCAGTATGGCGACCTGGCCGGCATCCGCGCGGCCGCGGCCGACCCGGCGACAAAGATGGCCACCGGCGTCCGGGCCAAGCTGACCGAGTCCGGCAGATATCTCGACGTGGCACCCACGGTGGTGGCGGTGGCGCGCGACCTCCACCTGCCCGCGCTCGACACGGCCCTCAGAGCGCTCGACGAAGCCGGGATCGAGCTGGCGACCGAGCTGCAGGAGAAGTGGGGACTCGGCGGGTCCGTCAGCCGCGTCCTCGAGGCCCTCCGCAACCAGGCAGTCGCTTCCTGACGGATCAGGTGTCGACGTCGGCGGAGTACGCGACGACGCCGCGACGCATCGTGTGGACGGCCTCACGTGCCGTCCGTCGCAGCTGCGAGTCTCCGGCCGCGTCGGCGATCTGCTCGGAGACGTCGAGCAGCTGCTTGACCCAGCGGACGAAGTCCCCGGGGGCGAGGTCGACCTCGTCCAGGACCTCCTCGAGCGAGGCGCCGCCCGCCCATCGGTAGGCCGCCCAGGCGAAGCCCAGATCGGGCTCACGGAGGAAGCTGAGCCGGTGGTTGCGCTCGACCGCGTCGAGCTCCGCCCAGATGGTCACCGTCTCGCCCAGCGCCGTCCGGACTGCGCCACCGGGCACACGCGGACGCTCGGCGTCGTCGGGGTTGCGGGACTCGTAGACGAGCGCCGACAGCGCAGCGGCCAGCGCGGGCGCCTCGAGGCCTTCCCAGACGCCGCGACGCAGGCACTCTGCCGCGACCAGGTCGAGCTCGCTGTAGATGCGCGAGAGAGACGACCCGGCCGTCGGTCACCGTCTCGCCGTCGAGGTACGCCAGCTCGGTGAGGACGTCGCACACATGGTCGAACTGCCGAGCGATGGTGTTCGTGCGGGTCTCGATCCGTCGCTTGAGCGTCTCGGTCTCACGAGTCAGGCGTAGGGACCGCTCGGCCCAGCGGGCATGGTCCTCGCGCTCGGGGCAGCTGTGGCACGGGTGGCTGCGGATCGCGTCACGCAGCCGCGTCACCTCCGCATCGTCCTGAGCCGGTGAGCGTTCGCGCTGGCCGCGACCCTTGGATCCACCCGCCACGCCCGGCAGGTCGCGCGTGCGCTCCCGTAACAGCTGGGCCAGATCGCGACGTTGTTGCGGGTTGCGCGCGTTGAAGGTCTTGGCGATCCGCATCCGGGTCAACGGCTCGACCGGCGTGGGGAAGTCGACCATCGACAGCCTGCGGGCCTGACGATCCAGCGTCAGGACCAGTGGCCGCGGACCCTCCCGCTGTGAGCGCATGCCCGGGTCGATGACCACCGCGATCCCGGACCACCGGCCCGATGGCACCTCGATGACATCGCCGACGCGGAGCGTCTCCAGCGACTCCTGAGCCGCGTCACGCCGATCGGACTTGCGCCGCTTGGACAGCGCCGCCTCACGGTCGGACAGGGCGCGCCGCAGTCCGGCGTACTCCATGAAGTCACCGCGGTCGCAGGCGATGGCATCGGCATACCCCGCCAGCGCCTCCTCGGCCTTGCGGACCTGCCGAGCCAGCCCCACGACCGCCCGGTCGGCCTGGAACTGAGCGAAGGAGGACTCGAGCAGCTCGCGGGCGGTCTCGCGCCCCACCTGCCGCACCAGGTTGACGGCCATGTTGTACGACGGCCGGAACGACGAGCGAAGCGGATACGTACGCGTCGACGCCAGGCCGGCGACCGCCTTGGGGTCGAAACCAGGTGCCCACAGCACGACCGCATGCCCTTCGACGTCGATGCCGCGCCGACCAGCCCGTCCGGTGAGCTGGGTGTACTCCCCCGGCGTGACATCAGCGTGAGTCTCGCCGTTCCACTTCGACAGTCGGTCGATCACCACTGATCGAGCCGGCATGTTGATTCCGAGCGCCAGGGTCTCGGTCGCGAAGACCATCTTGACCAGACCCCGCGAGAACAGCTCCTCGACGCACTCCTTGAACACCGGCAGCATGCCGGCGTGGTGGGACGAGATGCCTCGCGCCAGCGCCTCGACCCAGTCCTGGTAGCCCAGCACCGCGAGATCGGAGTCGGCCAACGAGGATGCCTTGGCTTCCGCGTAGGTGCGGATCTCCCGCCGCTCGGCGTCGGTCGTGAGCCGTAGGTTCGCGCTGAGGCACTGCTGGACTGCCGCTTCGCACCCGGCGCGGCTGAAGATGAACATGATGGCCGGGAGCAGCCCCTCGGCGTCGAGCTGCTCGACCACGTCGGTGCGGCTCGGGACGAGGCTTCGCCCACCCGGCTTGCGATACCCGCCGCGCTTGCTGCGATGGTCACGGGTTCGCATCCGCCGGTAGTCGTCGCGGGCGATGCGGGCGAGCTGCGGGTTGACCGCGGTGGAGTCGGCGCCGTCGCCCTCGCCGACAGCGTCGTCCGCCTGGGCGAAGAGGTCGTAGAGCCGCTGGCCCACCATCGCGTGCTGGAACAACGGGACCGGGCGTCGTTCCTCCACGATGATGTCGTTGTTTCCGCGCACGGTGGCCAGCCAGTCGCCGAACTCCTCGGCGTTGGAGACCGTGGCAGACAGGGACACGACCGACACCGACTCGGGGAGGTGGATGATGACCTCCTCCCAGACGGCGCCGCGGGACCGGTCGGCGAGATAGTGCACCTCGTCCATGACGACGTACTGAAGGCCGAGGAGGGTGCCCGAGCCGGCGTACAGCATGTTGCGCAGCACCTCGGTCGTCATGACCACGATCGGCGCATCGCCGTTGATGGTGTTGTCACCAGTGAGCAGCCCCACCTTGGCAGGCCCGTAACGCACGGTGAGGTCGGCGAACTTCTGGTTCGACAGGGCCTTGATGGGTGTCGTGTAGAAGCACTTGCCCCCGCGGGCGAGGGCGAGGTGCACGGCGAACTCCCCCACCAACGTCTTGCCCGAACCCGTTGGTGCCGCAACCAGCACCCCGCGCCCCGCCTCGAGCGACTCGCAGGCATGCCGCTGGAACGGGTCGAGGGTGAACTCGTAGAGGCCGGCGAACTCCGCGACCATGTCGGTAGGTCGGCGGGTCATGGGCGGGTCATGGGCGGGTCATGGGCGGGTCATGAGGGGGCTCATCGGGTGGGGACACACACCGTCAATGCTGCCGGTACGCATTCGATACTCAACGGCAGGGCACCGATTCGTTCGCCGTCGCCGTAGGCGACGATCCCCGGAGCAGCCACGGAGACCCGTCGTACCCGGTGGTGCTCGTAGGCCGGATGGCGCACATGGGTGCCCCGGAGCAGGCGCGGGTAGACGGCCAGCAGCTCCAGCTTGCTGATCGGTTTGATGATCACGACGTCGAGCAACCCGTCATCGAGCAGGGCTCCTTCACAGATCCGGAGGCCGCCACCGTACGAAGGCCCGTTGCCCACCGCGACGAGCATGGCGTCGTGGAGGAGCCGACGGCCGTCGACCTCCAAGGTGTAGGTCACGGGGTCGAAGACGCGTAGCTCTGCAAGCGTGGCGACGTGGTAGCGCGCCTGCCCGTGCGGCCACCTCAGCCGGTTGGCCCGTTCGTTGACGAGGCTGTCGAAGCCGGTTGCCAGGACCGTCGCGAAGTAGGTTGGACCGGCCTTTCCCAGATCCATGGTGCGGGTGACCTGGCGGCAGATCACGTCGGCTGCCGCGAGCGGCTTTCCCAGCGGGACGCCGAGGTATCGAGCGACGTCGTTACCGCTTCCGGTCGGGATCACGCCTAGCGCCGTTTGCGACCCCGCAAGCGCCTGGATCGCCAGGTGGATCATCCCGTCACCACCCATGACGGCGAGCAGGTCGTATCCGTCGGTGACCACCTGCCGTGCCAGGTCAGCCGCCTCGGCACCGTCGGCGCCCTGCATCCGGGTGACCTCGAGCTCGCCGGCGGCGAGCCGGGCGTGGACGGCCCCCACGACCGCCCCGGACGTGCCCTTGCCGGCCGTCGGGTTGACCAGCAGCGCTGCTCTCTTCACGGCCGAGACATTACCCTCGGCGAGCCCGCGGTCCCGGCATATCGTCAGAGCGAGATGAGCACGGAGTAGTGGCCGGCCGGTGCCCCGACCGACTTCGCGAGCCGCCGGATCACTTCACAGACGAGGTCGACGTCGAAGGCCGTGCCGGGGACGGCCAGCGCCACCCGTTCGTCGTCGGACCTGACCAGCAGGACTTCACCGAACTGCCACGCCTGGTGCGCGGCCCGGCGCAGCCGATCGGGACACACTACGGTCGGGTACGCCGCGTCGACGGCCAGCAGGTCGACGGGGTACGCCACCTCGCTCTCGGCACGCATGGCCCCGCGGACCAGTGCGACCTCGTGCAGCGGGCCTTCAGCCTGCCACCGCACTCCACTCGTACCGAGCCAGTCGGGCAGGTCGAAGGGGTCGAACGGCTTGATGGTGGCTCCCGTGGTCAGCGTTGGACGTGTCGGCTGAGCCTAGATGGGCGAGGCCTCGTCGTCGTCGTACTCAGCGTAGTCAGGTGGCCGGTTCAGCCCGCGGCGCCGGTCGACCAGATGAGCGATCACTTCCGACAGCAGGAAGAGCACGACCATGGGAATGGCGAGCAGCAGCATCGTGATCGGGTCGGTCGACGGCGTCGCCACGGCGGCGAAGACGAACGTCCCGAAGATGATCCAGGAGCGCCACTTGGCCAGGTGTCGCCCTCTCACGACCCCGGCGAGGTTGAGGAGGATCACGAACAGCGGGATCTCGAACGCGATCCCGAAGACCAGCAGGATCCGGAGCACGAAGCTCAGGTAGCCGTTCAGGTCGACGAGGTTGGTGACCTGGTCCGGGGTGAATCCGATCAGGACCGACAGGCCCTTGGGGAGCACCAGGTAGCCCAGCACGACACCGGCCCCGAACAGTGGCCCGGCCACGGCGACGAACGTCATCGTCCACTTGCGCTCGTTCCGGTGCAGCCCGGGCATGATGAAGGCCCAGACCTGGTAGAGCCAGATCGGGCTCGACAGCACCAGGCCCGCCACCAGCGCCACCTTGGCCTGCAGGATGAACGGAGTACCGACACCCTGGATGACGGCCTTGGACTCGATGCCCTTGTCACGCGCCAGCTGCCGGACCGTGTTCGTGTACGGGTCGACGAGCAGGTGCGCGACCTGGTCGTAGAAGATCCAGCCCAGGACCGCGCCGATGAAGATGGCAAGAATCGAGACGAACATGCGCCGGCGAAGCTCGCGCAGATGTTCGGTCAGCGTCATCTGGGCCGCGTCGCCACGGGCCGAAGGGTTCGGATCCCCCGAGGAGTCCGAGCGCGATCGCGATCGGAAGAACGTAGCCACCTAAGGACCTGACCGAGCAGACCAGCTCACGTCTCGTTGTGCGTGGGCGGCAGCGGGTCGGCGCTGGCCGTGGGCTGTGGCGCCGACGGGTCCACGGCCGGACGGGCCTCCCCGGGCGCGATTTGCTGCGGCTGCTGCGGCTGCTGCGTGGTGCCGGAAGCGCGCCGGTCCCGAGTCACATCGTCGTCGTCATCGTCGTCGTCGTTGTCCATCAGGCCCTTGGTCTCGGCCTTGAAGATGCGCAGCGCCCGACCGGTGCCGCGGGCGACCTCCGGCAGCTTGCGACCGCCGAAGAGCAGCAGGACGACCAGCACGATGATGATGACCTCGGGGGCACCGAGGCCGCCGAACGCAGCCATGGTGGGGTGCAAGCTCGCTGTGGCCAAGGACATGGGGCGCCTCTTCGTTCAGATGGGTGATACCGGGCTGTGCGGGGGTGGTGCGTCCTTCATCGTACGCCGTGAGGGCCTCCGATCCGGCAGTTGTGCCCGAAATCAGCCGGTGTAGTGACTCAGCCGGTGTAGTGACTCAGCGCGGCCGCGGCACGCGACTGGACGCCGGCTGCCACCGATGCCGGCTCGACCACGGTGGCTGCACCGCCCAGACGTAGCACGAGCCGCTGGAGCCAGCCCTCGTCGCTGAATCGCAGCCGGATGCGCAGCCGACCCGCTGGGAGGTCTTCCCGCTGCTCGATGGGGTAGTAGTCGGCGACCCAACGTGCGGCGGGCTCCAAGTCGATCACGGCGAGCGGGTCGTCCGGGTCAGGCTGGAACAGACCCTTGGAGAGGTCGTGCCGCTCGAGGTCGTCGGGCGGCGCCGCGGGCAGGTCGAGCACCGTGGCGTCGGTAATCCGATCCAACCGGAAGATCCGGACTTCTCGGGCGCGGCGGCAGTAGGCCTCGAGATAGCCGTGCCCCTCGGAGAACACCAGCCTGATCGGATCGGCGTCACGTTCGGTGGTCTCGTCCCGGCCGGGCACGTAGTAGCTCAGGTGCAGACGCCGCTGCGTCGCCAGGGCCTCGTCGACGGTGGCTCGGATCTTGTCGTCGGTCTGGTCGACCTGGATGTCCACAGCGGCAGCAGGTCCGGCGGCCTCACCGGTGGCGGCCTCGATCTTGGCGAGGGCACGGTCCACGGTCTCCCGCTGGGACGGCCCGCTCACCTCCCGGAGTGCCCGCAGCGCCACGATCATCGCGAGTGCCTCGTGCGGGGCCAGGCGCAGCGGCCGCGTGAGGTAGTCGGCGTTGCTGAGCTTGATGACGCCGTCGCCGTCGAGGGCCTCCATGTCGATGTCGATCATGTCGCCGGTCACCGAGTTCGGCAGGCCGCAGTACCAGAGAACCTTGAGGTCCTTCACGATCTGCGCCGGCGGCACCCCGAAGTCACGCGCCACGTCGTCCACGCCGATCCCCTCGCGCAACCGCAGGTACGGGACGAGCGCCAGCATCCGCTCGACCTGCTCCTGCGCGGTGGCGCTCATCGGGCTGCCCCCGCCGTCTCGACGAGAGCCGTCAAGCGGCGTACGACGGCCTCGCGGATCTCGGTGGGTTCGACGACGACGACGTCCGGACCATACGACGACAGCTCCTCGGCCAGCGATGACCCGCTGCCGTACGGGAGCTCGATCTCGGTCCAGCCTTCGTCACCGGGCTTGGACATGGCAGCCCGCCGGCGCAGGCCGTCCCCCGCCCCGTGCCGGACCAGCACCCGGGCAGAGCTGTGCGGGTGGGGTGGCGCGAGGCTGGAGGCGAGGCGGCGCAGGTCCAGGTCGTCGGGAGGGCTGAAGCTGCCGGGCTCGCCTGCGGACTCGACCGCCCCGTCGATCCTGGAGACGCGAAACATGCGCGGCGCCTTGCGGTCGCGGTCGTGCCCGACGACGTACCAGTGTCCGTGCCAGGAGACGATCCCCCAGGGCTCGAGGTGCCGGCGGGTGGATTCGGCGTCCCCGGACCGCCGGTAGGGGAACGTGATCGGCGTCCGCGACGTCACGGCGCCGAAGACGTCGTCGAACGCAGGTTCGTCGGTGGCCAGCTGTGGCTCGAGAATCGTCAGCGCGGACTCGTCCACGTCGACGCCGCCGGCCCGAAGCTTGCGGAGCCCTTGTGTCGTCGCGGACGCCAGCCGGGCATGCTGCCACACCCGGGCGGCCAGCCCGACCACCGCGGCCTCATCGGCCTCGAGGCTGATCTCGGGCAGCTCGAAGCGGGACCGGCGCACGCGGTAGCCGACGTCGTCGTCAAACGCCTTCTCGATCGTGCCGAGCTCGATCGGGATGCCCAGGATCCGCAGCTCCTCCTTGTCGCGATCGAACATCCGGTCGAACGCGTCATCTCCGAGATCGCGATAGCCCTCGACGGCCTGCCGGATCCGGTCCTTGGGGATGAACGTGCGCGCGACGAGCAGGCAGATGGTCAGGTTCATCAGCCGCTCGGCTTTGCGTGCGGTCACCTGTGCTCCCTCCGTCCCCGGCCGCGACCCGTCCGACGGCGGTTGACGTCGTCGAGCTCGGAACGACCCTAGTTGACGCTGACGATGTCGATCACGAAGATCAGGTCGGCGTTGGGCGGGATGTCCTTGCCGGACCCGGTGGTGCCGTAGCCGAGCGCGCTGGGGATCTCGAGCACGACCCGTGCTCCTGCCTGCTGCCCGATCAGGCCCTGTTGCCACCCGGGGATGACGCCGGACAGCGAGAACGACGCCGGCTGTCCCTTGGTGTAGGACTCGTCGAACACCTTGCCGGACGGATAGATCTGTCCGAGGTAGTTGACCGTCAGCGACGAGGCCGAGGTGATGGCGGGACCTTGGCCCTTCTTGAGGACGGCGACTCCGAGCTTGCTGACCTTCTTCGGCAGGCCGGCCGTGAACGTGAAGCCGTGCGGCGTGCCCTTGCCGTCGGTGGCGAGCCGGGGGATCTGGCTCTGGGTCAGCATCCGCGGCTTGGCCGGGTTCTGGACCTTCACCAGGTCCACGACGAAGATCAGGCTGTCACCCTTGCTGATGTCGCTGCCGTTGCCGGACGGGTCATAACCGTCCTTGGACGGCACGGTGATGAGCACCCGGTCCCCGGCATGTGCGCCCATGAGCCCGTCCGCGAACCCCTTGATCACCTGGTTGACGGTGAAGATCGCGGGCTGTCCGTTCTGGTCATAGGTCGACCCGAACTCAGCACCGTCGCTGGCGTTGATCCCCAGAAAGTTCAGCGTGACCTGCGAGTCGGTCGTCACGGCGTCACCCTTGCCGGGCCCCTTGTCGAGGATCTTGCTCTCGACGGTCGCGAACGTCATGGGGGGCTTGAAGGAGACCTTCGGCTTGGCCCCCGCGGCACCCGAGACCGAAACGTCGGCAATGGTGCCCTTTTTCGCCGACTGACCTTCCTGCGGGTTGCTGCCGCAGCCCGCAAGCACGAGCAGCAACGGCAGCACGACAAGAGCGACGGTACGACGCACGGACAACACCTCGCGGATCGGATTCGGCCTGCAAGACCGATGGGAGAGCGACGGGACAGCCTAACCCAGGCTCGACCGTCAGCCGTCGGCAGCCACTCGGCTACATCGACTCGATCAGCCGTTCGACCCGCTCGTCGTGCGAACGGAAGGGGTCCTTGCAGAGCACCGTGCGCTGCGCCTGGTCGTTGAGCTTCAGGTGCACCCAGTCCACCGTGAAGTCCCGACGGCGCTCCTGCGCCCGCCGGATGAACTCACCGCGTAGCCGCGCGCGCGTGGTCTGCGGCGGTACGGACTTGGCTTCGAAGATCGTG
Source organism: uncultured Actinomycetota bacterium (assembly GCA_963815445.1). GTDB lineage: Bacteria > Actinomycetota > Actinomycetes > Propionibacteriales > Nocardioidaceae > JANLYC01. Next base: position 721,507 of record CAWFGV010000011.1, on the reverse strand, counting down.
AGGTCGTTCGTGACGCGCGCGACGGCCCCGCGCTTCTCGAGCAGGTAGTAGAGCCCGCGGTTGCGGTGGATGTCGTGGTACGCCAGGTCGAGCTGCGCCACCCGGGCCGAGGACAGACCCAGACCGTGCTGGGCGCGGTAGCGCTCGATCAGCCGGTACTTGATCACCCAGTCGATCTCCCGCTCGACCAGGCTGAGATCGTCGGACTCGACCGCCTTGAGGCTGCGCTCCCACAGGTCGAGAGCCGCATCGACGGTCGGCGTGTGCAGCTCTCTGCGGTCGACGAAGTCGACGGCCTTGCTGAGGTACTCGTTCTGGATGTCCAGCGCAGATGCGTCGCGGCCGTTCGCCAGCCGGACCTTCCGCTGGCCGGTCATGTCGTGGGAGATCTCGCGGATGGCGCGGATCGGGTTCTCCATGGTCATGTCACGCAGCACGACCCCGGCCTCGATCATGCGCAGGACCAGGTCCGTGGTGGCCACCTTGAGCATGGTGGTGGTCTCGCTCATGTTGGAGTCGCCGACGATCACGTGCAGCCGGCGGAACCGCTCGGCGTCGGCGTGCGGTTCGTCTCGGGTGTTGATGATCGGGCGGGACCGCGTGGTCGCACTCGAGACACCCTCCCAGATGTGCTCGGCGCGCTGACTCACCGAGTAGATCGCCCCCCGTGGGGTCTGTAACACCTTCCCGGCGCCGCAGATGATCTGTCGGCTCACCAGGAACGGGATCAACACGTCGGCGAGCCGGGCGAACTCGCCGTGCCTGCCGACCAGGTAGTTCTCGTGGCAGCCGTAGGAGTTGCCGGCCGAGTCGGTGTTGTTCTTGAACAGGTAGACGTCCCCGGCGATCCCCTCTTCGCGCAGCCGACGCTCGGCGTCCACCAACAGGCCCTCGAGCACGCGCTCCCCCGCTTTGTCGTGCGCGACGAGATCGGTGACGGAGTCACACTCGGGGGTTGCGTACTCCGGATGGCTGCCCACATCGAGGTACAGACGAGCTCCGTTGCGAAGGAAGACGTTGCTGGAGCGACCCCACGAGACCACCCGGCGGAACAGGTAGCGCGCGACCTCGTCCGGGGAGAGCCGGCGGGCACCCTTGAAGGTGCACGTCACGCCGTACTCGTTCTCGATCCCGAAGATGCGCCGGTCCACGCCATCAGCCTATGTCAGAACGCGGCTCACAGGTTCCAGCCTGAGAGGACTGGTCGGGAAAGATGTGGCGCCGATGTCACAGCAGCCCGGCGTGGTCCAGGCCAAGGTAGACCAGGTCACTCCCCGTCATGGCCCCGGCGCGAAGCTGCGACCGGACGTCCGAAATGTCCAGAACGACGGGCTCGCAGTCTTCGAAGTCGTCGAGCAGCTGCACCCCCGACGGCAGGCAGTTGCGGGCGATGACGACGTGTCGCTGTCCGGTCGAGAACGTCGCCCGGGCGGTGACCACGTGCTCGAGCTCGCTACTGACGTAGCCGGTCTCTTCGGTGAGCTCGCGGCCGGCCGCCTCCAGCACCGTCTCGCCGCGGTCGACGAAGCCGCCGGGGATGTTGAGCACCACCCGGTCGGGTCCTGGCCGGAACTGGCGGACGCAGACGAGCCGACCGTCGGGGGTCAGCGCCAGCACGCCGACGCTGTGACCGCCGCCGAACATCTCCCAGATCGCTTCGCGCCCGTCAGGGAGGCGGTAGGTACGCCGGCTGACGCGGATCCAGCCGTCGTGGATCACGACGTCGTCGCCGATGACCTCCCAGCGGCGCTCGTCGTCGCTGGGACGCGACTGACCAGCGGCGGCGTCAACCATCCGTGCGCGTGGGTCCCGGGTCGTCGGGCAGCTCGCCCAGGTCATCCGCAGGGTCATCCGCAGGGTCGGCCGCGGAGCTCGTGGCAGCCGGGTCGGCTGAGCCGGTCTCGTCGGACGTCGGCTCGCTCGGGCCGTCCTCCGGAGGTGTCTCTGCCGTCTGCGAGAACAGCTCGACCAGTCGAGCGTCCGACAGGCGCCGGAACTTGCGCGGCTGGCTGCGGGTGCGGTCGAGGACCGCGACCTCGAGACGCTCGCGGTTCACCTCCCGGGTACTGGTGCCCTCGTGCTCGAGGGCGTCGACGGCGAGGCGGAGTGCGGCCGCCAGGTTCAGCCCGTCGGCATAGTGGCCGGCGAGGTACTCGTTGACAGGTTCGACCGCACCACCCATCACGGCATACCCCTGGACGTCAGCGACGGAGCCGTCGTAGGTCAGGCGGTAGATCTGGTCGTCGGTCGGGCTGTCGCCGACCTCGGCAACGAAGATCTCGACCTCGTACGGCTTCTCACCGCCGGAAGAGAAGATCGTGCCGAGCGTCTGCGCGTAGGCGTTGGCCAGGCCACGCCCGGTCACGTCGCGGCGGTCGTAGGAGTAGCCGCGCATGTCGGCCAGCCGGACGCCGGCGATGCGGAGGTTCTCGAACTCGTTGTAGCGCCCGACTGCGGCGAAAGCGAGCCGATCGTAGAGCTCGGAAACCTTGTGCAACGACGGCGAGGCGTTCTCGGACGCGAACAGCAGCCCGTCGACGTACTGCAGGATCACGAGGCTGCGTCCGCGCGCGATGCCCTTGCGGGCGAAGTCGGCCCGGTCCTTCATCAGCTGCTCGGGTGAGACGTAGAACGGCATCGACATGGTGGTGAGGGCTCCTGGGCGTCTGGCGGCTAGGTCAGCGGTGCAGCGGGGCCGTCGGGGCGCTGCATCCGAGCGGCGATGATCTCGTCGGCGATCTCAGCGATCTCGGCCTCGCCGAGCCGGGAGTAGCCGTCGGCGGTCACCATGGTCACGACCGGAAAGATGCGCCGGGTCAGATCTGGCCCACCGGTCGCAGAGTCGTCGTCGGCGGCGTCGTACAGCGCCTGGACGGTCGCGGTGACGCACTGGCGTGGTGAGAGGTCCTCGCGGTACAGCTTCTTCAAGGATCCGCGGGCGAACACCGAGCCAGATCCCACCGAGTGGAACGCCTGCTCCTCGTAACGACCGCCGGTCGCGTCGTAGGAGAAGATGCGTCCGAGGCCGATGAGCGGGTCGTAGCCGGCGAACAGTGGCACGACCGCCAGCCCCTGCATGGCCATGCCGAGGTTGCTACGAATCAGCGAGGCGAGGCGGTTGGCCTTGCCGTCGAGGGACAGTGTCGTGCCCTCGATCTTCTCGTAGTGTTCGAGCTCGACCTGGAAGAGCCGGACCATCTCGACCGCGAGCCCGGCGGCGCCGGCGATGCCGACGCAGGAGTACTCGTCGGCCGGGAAGACCTTCTGGATGTCGCGCTGGGCGATGATGTTCCCCATCGTGGCCCGCCGGTCGCCGGCCATCACGACGCCACCGGGGAACGTGGCGGCCACGATCGTGGTTCCGTGCGGCGTCTCGGGCACGCTGCCCGACATGCCGGTCAACGGCGTACGCCGGCCGGGCAACATGTCAGGCGCCTGTTCGGCGAGGAAGTCGGCAAAGGACGAGCTCCCGGGGGTGAGATAGGCAGGGGGCAGGCGAGAGTCGCTCACAGGCGTCACTGTCCGCCCTTCTGCACGAAGCCGCGCACGAACTCCTCGGCGTTCGACTCCAGCACCTCGTCGATGTCGTCGAGGATCGCGTCGACGTCGTCGTCGAGCTTCTCCTTGCGTTCGGTCGCGGCATCGCTCGGCGCCTCTTCGAGGGGCGCCTCGTCCTCTGTGGACTTGCGCGACGTCTTGTGCTGCTGGCCGCCTTCGCGTGCCATCGCCCACCTCCTTGTGGTCACCGCCGTCATCAGCCCGGGGTAACCGTCTCAACCGGAGCAAACACTCCGAACGAGCGAATTCATCCTTGCACTGGAGACCCTACCCGTGCGCCACGACCCAACCGCACCGATCTGTGCGGCTCGTGCTCATGCCGTGATCGCGGCGAACAGCTCCTCGGCGGTCTCGCAGCGGTCGAGGAGCTCACCCACGTGTGCGCGGGTGCCACGGGTCGGCTCCATCGTGGGGATCCGCTGCAACGAGTCGCGGCCTGGCAGGTCGAAGATCACCGAGTCCCACGAGGCGGCCGCGATCCGGTCCGGGTACTGCGCCAGGCAACGTCCCCGGAAGTACGCGCGGGTGTCATCGGGTGGCGTCGTCACCGCTGTCCTGACCTCGTCGTCGGTGAGCAGTCGCTCGATGGACCCCCGCGCCAGCAACCGGCCGTACAGGCCCTTGTCGCGCCGCAGATCGGCGTACTGCAGGTCGATGAGATGCAGCTTGGGGTCGTCCCAGTTGAGGTTGTCGCGGTCACGGTAGGACTCGAGCAGCGCCAGCTTGGCGACCCAGTCGAGCTGGTGGCGGCACTCCATCGGGTCGCGGCGCAGCGCCTCCAACGTCGAGCCCCACCGCTGGAGGATGTCCACGGTCTGTTCGTCGGCGTCGTCGCCCATCGTCTCGGCGACGTACGCACGGGCGATGTCCAGGTAGATCTCCTGGAGGTCGAGTGCGGTGACCAGACGGCCGTCCTTGAGCTTGATCAGGTGTTTGAGGCTGGTGTCGTGCGAGACCTGGTGCAGCTCGTTGATCGCGCCGTCGATCGCCAGGTCGGCACTGATCGCCCGGGCCTCGATCATCGCCAGCACGAGTGACGTGGTGCCGACCTTCAGGTAGGTCGAGATCTCAGCGAGGTTGGCGTCCCCGATGATCACGTGCAACCGTCGGTACTTCTCCGGGTCGGCATGGGGCTCGTCGCGGGTGTTGACGATCGGCCGCTTCAACGTCGTCTCCAGGCCCACCTCGACCTCGAAGTAGTCGGCCCGCTGGCTGATCTGGAAACCATGCTTGGCGCCGTCCTGACCGATTCCGACGCGGCCGGCGCCGCAGATGACCTGCCGACTGACGAAGAACGGCGTGATGTGACGGACGATGTCGGGGAACGGCGTCGACCGCTGCATGAGGTAGTTCTCGTGGGCGCCGTAGGACGCGCCCTTGTTGTCGGTGTTGTTCTTGTAGAGCACGAGGGGGTTCTGGCCCGGGATCGAGACCGAGGCGGCCGCCTCGGAGACGATCAGCTCGCCGGCCTTGTCCCACAGCACGATGTCGCGAGGGTTGGTGCACTCGGGAGTGGAGTACTCCGGGTGAGCGTGGTCGACATACAGCCGGGCACCGTTGGTGAGGATCAGGTTCGCCAGCCCGACGTCCTCGTCGGTGAGCTGGCTCGGGTCTGCGGCGCCACGGCTGAGGTCGAACCCGCGGGCGTCGCGCAGCGGGCTTTCTTCCTCGAAGTCCCACCGGGCGCGCCGCGAGCGCTGGCTGGTCGAGGCGTAGGCGTTGACCAGCTGCGACGAGGTGAGCATCGGGTTGGCCGACGGTGTGCCGAGGACATGGATGCCGAACTCGGTCTCGGTCCCCATGATCCGCCGCACCGTCATGCTCTACACCCTACGGGCAGGCCGGATCGTGAGAGACCGGTCCCGCCTGCGATGGACGAGGCCCGGTCACGCAAACGTGACACGATGGTGGCGTGCGTGCCGTGGTCGTCGCCGTGATCGTCTTCTGCCTGGCGAGTGCCGGGTGCGGCGGCGGCCGGTCGGAGGGGGGCACCGGCGGCAGCAGCGGTTCACCTGTGTCGCAGCCGACCACCGCCCAGGATTCCATCACGGTGACGAGCACCGACTTCACCGCAGGCACACCGCTCGACAAGAGCCTGAGCTGCGACGGCCCCGGCCTGTCGCCCGCACTGGCCTGGGACGGCGTCCCGGCATCCGCGCAGTCGCTGGCACTGGTCGTGGCGGACCCGGACGCGCCCGGGGCTACCTACTACCACTGGCTCGTTGTCGACATCCCGGCCGACGTCAACCACGTGGCGGCCGGGCACTCACCGATCGGCGGCGTCGATGCGACCAACTCGGCCGGACGCCTGGGGTACACCCCGCCATGTCCGCCGACCGGCGTGCACCACTACCGGTTCACCGTCTACGCGTTGGCCAAACCCACGGGACTGCCGACCGGCGCCGACGTCTCGGCCACCATCGATGCGATCGCCACGCGGGCCATCGCCAGCGGCACGCTCGTCGGGACGTACTCGCGGGGCTGACCGGCCCGCGAGCATGGGCACACGTACGGTGCCGAGTGTGGATGGATTCGACGACGGGTGGGACGTGCGGGCGGTGCTCGTGGACGGTCGATGGGTGGACCGGACGCCGCGGCGGCCCGAAGTGGTGGCACAGCTGCGGCGAGAGGCCGCGCTGATGCCCTGGCTCGCGCCGCAGGTCCGCATGCCCGTCGCGACGCCACACATCGTCTCGGAGGAGCCGTTGACCCTGCGGCACAGCCTGATCGTCGGCGAGCCGTGCCCGGGTACCGCTGCGGCGCAGGGTGTCGCCGTTGGTGAGTTCCTCAGGCAGCTGCACAGGGTGGATCCCCAGGAAGCCGTACGACACGGTGCGCGTGATGCCAGGTCGTCCTTCACTGCCGCGCGGGCGGTCCGCGAGCGCATGAGGCAAGACGTGCTTCCCCTGATCTCGGCCGACCTGCAGCGGCCGGCGGCTGAGCTGTTGGATCGGCTGGCGCAGCCGGTCACGGAGGTGCGGGTGATCCACGGTGATCTCGGCCCCAACCACATCCGCGTCGATGGAGAGGCGGTCGCGGGAGTTATCGACTGGGGTGACTGCTGCGTCGGCGACCCTGCTCTGGACCTGTCCTGGACGGTCTTCGGTGCGGGACCAGACTTCGCCGGTGCCGTGCGAACGGCATACGGCGTCGATGAGGCGCTGGCGAGACGCGCTCTCGACTGGCACCTGCTCGGCCCGTGGCACGAGGTGCTCTACGGGATGGACGTCGATGAGCCGGACCACGTGGGCAGCGGTCTTCGGGGCGTGGCGGATCGACTCAGGGCTCGGCGGAGACTGGCCGAGGCAAATCCCTAGTCACTGCTGCACGTTTGCCTTGTTCACAAGCCACCTGGCTTGTGAACAAGGCAAACGAGGCGGCCAGGCTAGAGGTATTGGCCGGTGTTGGCGACGTTGTCGATGGACCGGCCGGGCTCGGTGCCCTGCTTGCCGGAGATGAGGGTGCGGATGAACACGATGCGCTCACCCTTCTTGCCCGAGATCCGCGCCCAGTCATCGGGGTTGGTGGTGTTGGGCAGGTCCTCGTTCTCCTTGAACTCATCGACACAGGCCTGGAGCAGGTGCTGCACGCGCAGCCCCTTCTGGTTGCTCTCGAGCAGGTCCTTGATCGCCATCTTCTTGGCCCGGTCGACGATGTTCTGGATCATCGCTCCGGAGTTGAAGTCCTTGAAGTACAGGACCTCCTTGTCACCGTTCGCGTAGGTGACCTCCAGGAAGCGGTTCTCCTCGGACTCGGTGTACATCCGCTCGACCGTGCGCTGGATCATGGCCCCCACGCACTCGTCGCGATTGTCGCCGAACTCCGCCAGGTCGTCGTGGTGCAGCGGCAGGCTCGCCTTCAGGTAGATGGAGAAGATGTCGCGGGCGCCTTCGGCGTCAGGGCGCTCGATCTTGATCTTCACGTCGAGCCGACCGGGCCGCAAGATGGCCGGGTCGATCATGTCCTCACGGTTCGAGGCGCCGATCACGATGACGTTCTCGAGGCCCTCGACACCGTCGATCTCGCTCAACAGCTGCGGCACGATGGTGTTCTCGACGTCGGAGGAGACGCCGGAGCCCCGGGTGCGGAACAGCGAGTCCATCTCGTCGAAGAACACGATGACAGGGGTGCCCTCGCTGGCCTTCTCGCGAGCTCGCTGGAAGACCAGGCGGATGTGCCGTTCGGTCTCCCCGACGTACTTGTTGAGCAGCTCGGGGCCCTTGATGTTGAGGAAGTACGACTTGCCCTCCTCGCCGGTCTTCGCCGCGACCTTCTTGGCCAGCGAGTTGGCCACCGCCTTCGCGATCAAGGTCTTGCCGCAGCCGGGGGGTCCGTAGAGCAGCACACCCTTGGGGGGCTTGAGCTCGTGCTCGAGGAAGAGGTCGGGGTGCAGGTAAGGCAGCTCGATCGCGTCGCGGATCTGTTCGATCTGCCGCATCAAGCCGCCGATCTTCGAGTAGTCGATGTCGGGGACCTCTTCGAGGACCAGCTCCTCGACCTCGGTCTTCGGGATGCGCTCGTAGATGTATCCGGCACGGGCATCCAGCAGCACGGAGTCACCCGCGCGGATCTTCTGGTCGCGCAGCGGGTGCGCGATCCGCACCACACGCTCCTCGTCGGCGTTGGCGATGACCAGGGCGCGCTCGCCGTCGGCCAGCACCTCCTTGAGCATCACGACTTCACCGATCTGCTCGAAGTGCAGTGCCGCCACCACATTGAGCGCTTCGTTGAGCATGACCTCCTGGCCACGCTGCAGCTCGTCGGCGTCGACGTTGGGGCTCACGTTGACCCGCAGCTTCCGCCCGCCGGTGAAGACATCGATCGTGTCGTCGTCGTTGCGGCCGAGGAAGGTGCCGAACCCGGTCGGCGGCTGCGCCAACCGGTCGACCTCCTCCTTCAGCGTCATGATCTGGTCGCGAGCTTCGCGCAGGGTTGATGCGAGCCGCTCGTTCTGTGAGGTGAGGGAGCCGAGAGATGACTGCGCCTCGGCAAGGCGCTGCTCGAGGAAGCGAGTGGCCTGCGGCGCGTCCGAGAGCCGCTGGCGGAGCTCTGATACCTCGGCCTCGAGGAAGCTGACCTGAGTCCGCAGCTCATCTGACCTGTGCGAGCCGCTGTTGTGTGCGTCGTCGTGTGCAGTCACCGAAACCACCTCCGTTGGAGGACCACTGATGCCAACCTACCTGGGGATGCCGTCCAGCATGCTCTGTCTCAGGCCGTGTCGGTACGTCTCTGTGACCTCTGGTACAAAGTGTGACCGGCTGGCCCAGACCCACATCATCCGAACGGGTGTGCGCGGTGCTGAGATGGCACCAGTCAGTGACGTCGCGAACACTCCAGGTCACGCAACGATGCACTCGGCCTGGCCGGTCGGTTCGTGTCACTCCCCCTGGTCGGGATCGGACTCGAGCAGCTCGGCGAACTCCGCAGGTCGCGGCCCCGCGTAGTCCGGACCGTAGGCACCCGGGGCGGGTCGGCGACTCTTGCGCGGCATCGTCACACCTGGCGCCAGCCGCCGGGCGGTCACGAGAAAGCCCGTGTGGCCGTTCATCTTGTGCTGCGGCCGCACCGCGAGTCCCTCGACGTGCCACCCGCGCACCATCGTCTCCCACGCATGCGGGTCGGTGAAGCCGCCATGCTCGCGGACAGTCTCGACGAACCGGCTCAGCTGGGTCGCCGTCGCGACATACGCGCACACGATGCCACCGGGGACGAGCGCCTTCGAGACCGCGGGAATGCACTCCCACGGCGCCAGCATGTCGAGGACGACCCGGTCGACGTCCTGCTCATCGAGATCGGTGGCGAGATCGCCGACCTTGACGCGCCAGTCAGGATGCTCCGCACCGAAGAACGCGGTGACGTTGCGCTGGGCGATCTCCGCGAAGTCGTCGCGCCGCTCGTACGACGTCACGTGCCCTCCCGGGACCACGGCACGCAGCAACGAGCATGTCAACGCACCGGAACCGACGCCTGCCTCGACCACGCGGGCGCCAGGAAAGATGTCGGCCATCATGACGATCTGTGCGGCGTCCTTCGGGTAGACGACGGCGGCCCCGCGCGGCATCGAGACCACGAAGTTCTCCAGCAGCGGGCGCAGCACGAGGTACTCCGTGCCACCACTCGAGGTGATCACGGTGCCGTCCGGACCGCCGATCAGGTCGTCGTGCAACAGTGCGCCCTTCGCCGTGAAGAAGGTCTTGCCCACCTCGAGCAGCACGCTGTGGTTGCGCCCCTTGGGGTCGGTCAGCCGGACCCGTTCGCCAGCCTGCAGCAGGCCCCGCCGCACCCCGGACAACGCGGGGTCGGCGCCCTCAGCCGGTGCGTCGTCGGACATCGGCGTCAGCTGCTCTGGTTGAACGCGGCGTCGACGTCCCGCGCGACGAGCACGCCGAAGATCGAACCGTCGGCCTCGACGAGGACGTACTCCGACGCGGGTGTCGTGTTCATGGCCCGGAGCAGCGGTTCCCCGGTCAGGTCGGCCGAGAGCATGAGCCCGTCCTCGAGCCGACGGGCCACGTCACCGATCGGCACCCAGGGCCGGCGCTCCGCCGGTGTCGACGTGACGGCAGCCTCGTTGACGATGCCGGCCGGCCGGCCGTCCGACGTCACGACCACGATCGAGCCCGCCCGCGCCTCCTGGGCGCGCCGGACCCCCTCTGAGATCGGGAGGTCGCCCGGTACACCGATCGCCGGCCGGGCGATGCGTCGCGCGACGATTCCCGGCAGGCGTCCGCGCAGCTTCGACACCTGCAGCGACTGGGTGGCACCGGCCCAGAGGAACGCACCGAGCATGAATCCGAGCAGGTAGTCGATGATGCCGGCCTGGTACCCCAGCGCGGGCATGAGAATCGGCGCATAGCTGACCGCGAGGATCGCGGCTGCCCGGCCACCCCACGCTGCCACGGTCACGCCGAGGTTGCGGCGTCTCGTCAGTCCCCACACAGCGGCCTGCAGGACGCGACCGCCGTCGAGGGGAAGTCCCGGCACCAGGTTGAGCACGCCCACGATCAGGTTGGCGCCGGCCAGCGACGCCACAGCGAACCGCAGGACGCCCGGTTGGAACAGGTCGATCGCGAAGAACGCGACGGCGCCCACCAGCAACGACGTCAACGGACCGACGACGGCGATGACGAATTCTCGCCAGGGTGTGGTCGCTTCCCCTTCGATCTCGGTGGCGCCACCGAGGAAATGCAGGTTGATCGAGAGCACGGGCATGTCGAACAGCCGCGCCGCCAGCGCGTGGGACAGCTCGTGCAGGAGCACGGACCCGTAGAGCAGCACCGCGAACGCGGCGCCGACGACGTACGCCCACCCGCCTATGTCCGGCGCCACTTCCTCGATGCGCGGTGCCATGACCACGGCGATGAGCCCGACGATGAGGAACCAGGAGTTCGCCACGGTCACGTCGATGCCCGCCACGGTGCCCAGCCGGAACGACCCGGAGGCGGTACGCGGCCGCGGTGATGACGGGCGATCGGCAGGACTCACCCCACAACGCTATCTGGTGTTGTCGGAGCCGTGGCCTAGCGTGGTCGGTATGACTACGCATGTCGAGGATCCCGCCGGCCGCCACAGCCTCGCCGCAGAGGACGGCAACGAGGCCGCGCACGAGGTCGTCGACGCGTTCGCGGGCCTCACCCGCGCCAATTCGCTGTCCCCGAGCCGCGCGGGCGACTTCATGACGTGTCCGCTGCTCTACCGCTTCCGGGTCATCGACAAGCTTCCGGAGACGCCCAGCATCGACGCGGTCCGGGGTTCGGTCGTGCACAAGGTCCTCGAAGACCTTTTCGACCTGCCCGCGGCCGATCGCACGCACGAGCGGGCCAACCTCCTGCTGCCGCCCGTCTGGGAACAGATTCTCGCGGCCGAACCCGAGCTTGCCGAGATGTTCGGCGAGGCCACCACCGACCTGGCCACCTGGCTCGAGCAGTGCCGATCCCTGCTGGGTCGCTACTTCACCCTCGAGGACCCGCAGCGACTCGAGCCGGCCGAACGCGAAGTGCATGTGGCCACCACGCTCGAGTCCGGGCTGACGATCCACGGTTACATCGACCGGGTCGACATCGCGCCCACCGGTGAGGTGCGCATCGTCGACTACAAGACCGGCCGCTCCCCCGGGGAGCACTTCGAGGCCAAGGCGCTCTTCCAGATGAAGTTCTATGCGCTCGTGGTCTGGCGCACGCGCGGGATCATCCCGCGGATGCTGCAGCTCATCTATCTCGGCAACGGCGAGCTGCTGCGCTACGAGCCCGACGAGAGTGACCTGCTCGCCACCGAGCGCAAGGTGCAGGCGCTGTGGGAGGCGATCCAGCGCGCGACCGCCAGCGGCGACTTCCGCCCGCACCGGTCCGTGCTGTGCGGCTGGTGTGACCATCAGGCGATCTGCCCCGCATGGGGCGGCACGCCGCCGCCGCTACCGGCGCCGGCGGACGCCGTGACCGACGCGCCGGCCGGGTCGATCATGCCTCAGCAGTCGACCACGCCTCAGTAGAGGTGGCAGGCGACCTCGACGTCGTCCGACGGGCGCAGCTGCGGATCCTCGCCCGGGTGGAATCGCACCTCGACGCCGGAGCCGTCGAGCTCGATCTCTTCGACGCCGGTCCAGAAGCGGTCCTCCGGGTTCTCCGCCTTGACCTCGTCGAGCAGCGTCTCCAGCGACTGGGGGCTACCGTCGCCGCTGGCCCGCAGCTGAGCCGGGCCGTCGTTCTGGGCGGCCAGCGCGTCGAGGTTCGCGATCTGGTTGCGTTCGATGTCGAAGGTCGAGATCCCTGACTTGAGCCAGTGCGACTCGAGCTGCGCGACCAGGTCGCGCGCTTCCCAGCCGCACTTGTCGAACGCCGCCGGACAGCGTGGATGGAAGGCGCAGCCCTGGGGTGGTCGCGCGGCATCCGGTATCTCACCCTTGAGCAGGTCGCGCGGCATGGACCGGTCCGGGTCCGGATCGGGGATCGCCGCGAGGAGCGCCTTGGTGTACGGGTGCTTCGGGTGGTCGAAGATCGACTGGGTGTCGCCGATCTCGACGATCCGGCCGAGGTACATGATCGCGATCCGGTCGCAGAAGAACTTCGCACTCGCCAGGTCGTGGGTGATGTAGACGTAGGTGAGGTCGAGCTCGTCCCGCAGGTCGAGCATCAGCTGGAGGATCTTCGCCCGCACACTCATGTCGAGCATCGAGATCGGCTCGTCCGCGACCAGCACCTTAGGACCCATGATGATGGCCCGGGCGATCACCACCCGCTGCTTCTGACCACCTGACAGGTCTCGCGGGTACTTGGTGAGGAACAGCTCGACCGGTGAGAGCCCGACGGTCTCGAGCGCCTCGACAACCCGTGTACGACGCTCGGCGGCGGACCTGACGCCGTGGACACGCAACGGGTCACCAACGGCCTGCTCGACCGTCATGGCCGGGTTGAGCGCGGCGTTCGGGTCCTGAAAGACCATCTGCACGTCCTGCCGGATCTTCCGCAGCTGCCGCCGCGACAAGGACGCGATGTCGGTGCCCTCGAACACGATCGAGCCGTGGGTCGCCGGGGCCAGACCGAGCAGAGCGCGGCCTAGCGTCGACTTGCCGCTCCCGCTCTCGCCCACGAGCCCGACCACCTCACCCTTGTGCATGGTCAGGTTGACGCCGTCCACCGCCTTGACTGTGCCGGTGTCCCGCCCGAAGAGCCGCGCGATCGAACTGCCTTGCAGGTCGAAGTGGACAGACAGATCCCGGATGTCGATGACATCCTCGCTGCTCGTGACCCGGTCGATCTGGTGGTCAGGCTTCGTCGGCAAGGCTCAGCTCCTTCTGCTCGGCACGCTCGGTCCCACCAGCAGGGATCAGCGCCTCCGGACCGGCCAGCCAGCACTCCACCTCGGTGCCGGACGCCGCGCGAGTCGGGACGGGGTCCTGGTCGAGGCAGACCTTCATCACCTCGGGGCAGCGCGGGTGGAACCGGCATCCCGATGGGGGGTCCACCAGGTCCGGCGGTGCGCCAGGGATGAAGTTCAGCCCGGTCGTGGACAGGCTGATCGTGGAGCGCAGCAGCTCGCGGGTGTACGGGTGCTGAGGGTTGCCGAAGACCTCGCGGACCGTCCCTTGCTCGACGATCCGGCCGGCATACATGACTGCCACCCGGTCGCAGGCCTCGGCCACGATGCCGAGGTTGTGCGTGATCAGCAGCATGGCCGTGTCGAAGTTCTGCCGGAGGTCGTTGAGGATCGCGATGATCTGTGCCTCGACGAGGACGTCGAGCGCGGTGGTCGGCTCGTCGGCGACGATGAACGCCGGTCGCAGCACCAGCGCCAGCGCGATCATCAGCCGTTGCCGCATGCCGCCGGAGAACTCGTGCGGATAGGACTTGTACCGCGTCGGCGGGATTCCGATCAGCCGGAGCACTTCCAGCGCACGCTCGCGCAGCTCTCGCCTGGACAGATCGGGAGCGTGCTGCTTGATGGTCTCCTCGAAATGCTGGGAAACCCGCATCAACGGGTTGAGCCGGGTCAGCGGCTCCTGGAAGATCATGCCCATCTCGCCGCCGCGAAGCCGATACGACTCCTTCGCGCTCATCGACAAGATGTCTTCACCCTTGAAAAGCACCTGGCCGTCGCGCTTGGCTCCCTCGGGCAGCAAGCCCATGAGGCCTCGGCCCAGGGTGGACTTCCCGCATCCCGACTCCCCCACCAGACCGAGCGTCTCACCAGGCGCCAGGTCGAAGCTCACGCCGTCGACGGCCCGGATGGCTCCTCGCGTGGTGCCGTACCAGACCCGCACGTCCTGGGCTGAGATGACCGGACCGTCGAACGTCCCGGCCGGGCTCATGGCATCCTGCAGGGTCATCGCGCTGACTCCTTGGCAGCCCCGCGGGGCGGCATGATGACGGGCAACAGCCGGCGGCGACGAAGCGTCGGGTTGAGCGTCTCGTTGAGCCCCTCGCCGACGAGTGTCAGTCCCGTCACGAGCAGCACGATGGCCAGACCCGGGTACAGGCCGGTCCACCACACGCCGGCGCCGGCGTCGTCGAGCGCACGCTGCAGGTCGAAGCCCCACTCCGCAGCGGCGGTCGGCTGGATGCCGAGGCCGAGGAAGCCGAGACCGGCGAGCGTCAGGATGGCGTCCGCCGCGTTGAGCGTGCCGAGGACCGGAACGCTCTGCACGACGTTGCCGAAGAGGTAGCGGCGCATGATCACGCCGTCGGTCGCACCGATTGCTCTGGCAGCCTCCACATACGTCGCCTCTTTGGCGCTCACCGTCGTGTTGCGCACGACTCGGAAGTACTGCGGCACATAGATCGCCGTCAGGGACAACGCGACCGCGATCACGCTGCCGCCGAGGATGTTCACCAGCAGGAACGAGAAGACGATCGCCAGCAGGAACGACGGGAAGGCGAACATGGCGTCCATGACCAGCACGAGTATGCGGTCGGGCCAGCCGCCGAAGTAGCCGGACACCAGACCCAGGGGCACCCCGATCACGATGCAGAAGAGGATCGACAAGAAGACGACCTCGATCGCGGTCCGGGCGCCCCAGATGATCCGGGAGAACACGTCGAAGAAGAGGTCGTTGGTGCCGAAGATGTGGCCACCGGTCGGGTGTCCGAGCTTCGTGAACCGCACGCCGTCCACGCTCGACTGAGAGAAGCCGTAGGGCGCCAGCCAGGGTGCGAACAACGCGCAGATGATGAAGACAGCCGTGATGAAGATGCCGATCACGAGCATCCAACGAGCGAACCCCGAGGTCTGGGTGAACGGCTTGGTGATCGCCGCCGGGAGAAGACGCATCAGTACCTCACTCGCGGATCGATGAGCGCGTTCGCGATGTCGACGAGCAGGCTGATCAGCACGATCGCGACCGCGAAGATCGTGATGATCCCCTGCACGGCACCGTAGTCGCGGTCGTTGATGTAGCTTCACGAGCTTTTGACCCAGCCCCGGCCAGTTGAAGGTCGACTCGGTCAGGACCGCTCCCGCGAGCAGCAGGGCGAACTGCAGGCCGATGACCGTGACGACAGGAACCAAAGCGTTTCGGAAAGCATGCCGGCGGGTGACTTTGCTCTGGTCGATACCGCGCGCTTCGGCTGCCTCGACGTAGTCGCTCTGCATCGTCTGGAGGATGTTGACGCGCACGAGCCGGATGAAGACCCCAGAGACCAGCAGCCCCAGCGTCAGGGCCGGGAGGACCAGATGCTTCAGCACGTCCTGGATGGCGGTGCCGTCTCCACTCAGGAACGCGTCGATGAGCAGGATGTGCGTGTGCGGTTTGACCGTGAAGATCGTGATCGGGCTGGCATCACCTGACGTCGGCAGGCCGAGAGGGGCCGCGACGTACGCCTGGAGCAGGAAGCCCACGAAGAAGATCGGGGCTGCGTAGGTGAGGATGCCGAAGAGCCGGATCGCGACGTCGGGGAAGCGGTCGCGGGTGCGGCCCGCGATCAGACCCAGGGGGATGCCGAGCACGAGGGCGATGATGAACGCGGCCACCGTCAGGCTCACAGTGGCGCCGCCGTTGTCTCGGATCACGTGCAGGACCGGCTGGTTGTCGGTGAACGTGGTCCCGAAGTCCAGGCGTAGGACCGAGGACAGGTACTCCCAGTACTGCGCGATCAAGGGCTTGTTGAGGCCGAGGGCCTCCCGACGCTGCTCGAGCGCCGCCGGATCGAGCCGCCCGCCGAGCGCTGCCGAGATCGGATCGCCCGGCGCGACCCGGAGAACCACGAAGACGATCGTCAGCAGCACCCAGATCATCGGGATGACGAGGATCGTGCGTTGGAGGATGTACCGCGGGAGGGATCCTGAGGAGGACCTAGTCATCGATCATGTTCTCCAGACACGGGTCGTGGGGAGGAACCCAGGGGCCCTCTCCCCACGACCACTGCCTTGCTCGGGTTATGCGTTCTTCGTGACCAGCCAGAACCGGAAGATGAACGTCGGGTCGAGGGTGTCCTCGACACCCTTGATCCCAGCACCGTACACGCCGATGTTCTTGCCCACCCAGGAGGGGATGAACGGAACGTCGCGGGCCGCGATGTCCTGCAGCTTCTTGAAGTCCGCCTCACGCGTGGCTTGGTCGGCTGTCCCCTGCTCGTCGGCGATGAGCTTGTTGACCTCCGGGTTGGAGTAACCGTTCTGGAAGAACCCGCCATCGACCAGGAAAGGCGACAGGTAGTCGTCGGTGTCGGGGTAGTCCGGGAACCAGCCGAGGACCCACATGTCGTAGGCACCCTGCTTGTAGATGGTCTGGTACTGCTCCCACTCGGCACTCTTGAGGGTGACCTTGAACAGGCCGCTGTCTTCGAGCTGACGCTGCACCTCGGTCGCCTCATCAACCGTGTTAGGGCCGTAGTGCGTCGGGGTGTAGCCCACGGTCAGGTTGACCGGGGTCTTGATGCCGGCGTCCGACAGGATCTTCTTGGCGGCTGCGACGTCGGGGGTACCGAACGCTGCCTTGAACGAGTCGGTCTGACCGGCGTACCCGGGCGGCACGATGGAGTACAGCGGAGCAACGATGCCGTCGTAGGCGTTCTTGGCGATCGCGTCACGGTCGAAGACCTGGGCGGCCGCCTTGCGGATCGCCAGGTTCTTGCCGACCGGGCCGCCGACGTTCCAGACCCAGTAGCGGATCTCAGAACCCTCGCCGGTGGCGACGGTGACCTTGCTGTTGCCCTGCAGGTCCTTGATGTCCGTCGGGCTCAGGCTGCGCCAGGCGACGTCGATCTCACCGTTCTCCACCGCAAGCTTGAGGGCGGAGGGCTCCTGGTAGTACCTCACGAACACCTGCGGTGCCTGACCTGGGGTGTCACCCGTGTACTCGCCGTTGAGCTCGAGCACGGCCTGCTCACCGGACTTGTACTGAGAGAGCTTGTACGGACCGGAACCGATGATCTTGTCATCGGCCAGCTTGGTGTCGGCCGGGAACACGTCCTCGTCGACGATGGCTGCTGCACCGGGGTAGGTCAGGATGTACTGGAACGTCGTGTCCGGGTGGTCAAGGTGGAAGACGATGGTGGTGTCGTCGGGAGTCTCGATCGCCCCCGGGTTCATCGTGACTTTGCCCTTCTTGTCCGTGCTGGTGATGCTGCCCAGCAGGTAGATGGCCGCGCCGTTCGGGTCCTGGATCTTGATGGCCCGGTCGAAGCTGTACTTGACGTCGGAGGACGTCAACGCGTCACCGTTGGAGAACTTCAGGTTCGGCTTCAGGGTGCAGGTGAGTGTCGACGGGTCGCCGTACTCGCACTTCTCGGCGGCGTCACCGACGATGTCGGTCTTCTGCGCCGGCACGGTGAGGAGCGTCTGGTAGAGGTTGTACTCGAGCGTCGTCGAGCCCAGATCGTAGGATCCGGCCGGGTCGAGGGCCGTGACGGTGTCGGTCGTCCCCAGGATGTAGAGGTCGCCCTTACCGCTTGTGCCGCCGCTGCCGTCGTTCCCTCCGCTGTCACTTCCGCCACAGGCCGCAACAGCGGCCAACAGCACCCCTGCACCGCCTACTGCGAGGCATTTCTTCGCAAAACCCACCTTGTTGCTCCCGTCAGCTATGTCCACTGGTCTGGTGTGACCCTCATGGACCCTAACGGCGGAAGAACGTCATGTCAGCAAGGTTCGGTCACGAGACGGTTACAGACGCTGGCGGCGCGACCCTCGTGAAGAGGTCGGTAACGTCAGGAAGCGGTCGTTCCGACGAGCGCTCGCAGCGTGTCGAGGGTGATGCCCGTGAGTGACTCGTGCACGTGGCGCGACGGCGCCGGCGGCACCGGCACATGGTTCGGTATGACGACGACGGTGCATCCTGCCGCCTCGGCCGACGTCGCCCCCGGCGGTGAGTCCTCGATCGCCACGGTGGCGGCCGGCTCGACACCGAGCAGGTCCGCAGCAAGCAGGTAGGCATCCGGAGCAGGCTTGCCCCGAGTCACCGACTCCCCCGTCACGACGGCGTCGAACCGGCCGGTCGGCAGCGACTTCACCACGGCAGTCGCGAACCGGTCGTAGGACATGGTCACCAACGCGGTCGGCAGCCCGGCGTCGTTGCACTCCGTGAGCAGCTCGACGGCACCGGGCCGCCAGGCGACCCCGTGTCGGGCGATCTCGGCCACCACCCGGTCGACGAGCTCGTCGACGACCGCTTCGGGGCTCTGCGACAGGTTCATCCGAGCCTTCATGTAGATGCCCGAGTCGATCAGGTCGTTGCCGACCAGGGCCAGGCCGTCCTCAGGAGTCCAGGTGGCGCCGTACTGCGTCGCCATGGCGTGCTCGGCGGCCATCCAGACGGGCTCGGTCTCGCACAGCGTGCCGTCCATGTCGAAGAGCACGGCCTGCAGCGGTCCGGTGGCTCGTCTCTCACCTCGCATTGAAGTACTTGGCTTCGGGATGGTGGACGACCAGGGCGTCGGTGGACTGCTCGGGGTGCAGCTGAAGCTCCTCGCTGAGCTTGACGCCGATGCGTTCGGGTCGCAGCAGGCGTACTAGGGTGGCGCGGTCCTCGAGGTCGGGGCAGGCGGGGTAGCCGAAGGAGTACCGCGACCCCCGGTAGCCCTGCCGGAACACCTCGGTCATGTCGCCGGAGTCCTCACCGGAGAAGCCGAGCTCACCGCGTACCCGCGCGTGCCAGTACTCCGCCAGGGCCTCGGTGAGCTGCACGGACAGCCCATGCAGCTCGAGGTAGTCGCGGTAGGCGTTCTGCGCGAACAGCTCGCCCGTCACCTCACTCACATGACCACCCATCGTCACCAGATGGAACGCGATCACGTCGAGCTCGCCTGAGTCCTTGGGCCGGAAGAAGTCGGCCAAACAAAGGAAGCGGTCGCGCTGCTGGCGCGGGAACGTGAACCGGGCGATCTCGTCCGTCCGGTTGTCGGCGTCGAGCACGACCACGTCGTTGCCCTCGCTGTAGCACGGCCAGTAGCCATAGACGACCGCCGGCTCCATGATCGCCTCGGTCTGGATACGGTTCATCCAGGAACGCAGCCGGGGGCGACCGTCGGTCTCGACCAGCTCGTCGTACGACGGTCCGTCGGTGCGGGAGGACTTGAGACCCCACTGGCCCATGAAGGTGGCCCGCTCGTCGAGGTAGGACGCGAACTCGGCCAGCGGGACCCCCTTGACGATCCGGTCGCCCCAGAACGGTGGCGTCGGGACGGGGTTGAGCGCCGAGACGTCCGAGCGCGCTGGAATGTCGAGCGGAGTGTCGTCGGAGGTCGGCCGCTCCTTGACCTTGACCCGCCTCTCGCGCAGGGCCGGGAGCTCCGCTCCCTCGACACCCCGCTTGACCGCCATCACGGCATCCATGAGACGGAGGCCCTCGAAGGCGTCGCGCGCATAGCGCACCTCGCCGTCGAACAGCTGCGCCAGGTCCTGCTCGACATACGCCCGGGTCAGCGCGGCCCCACCCAGCATGACCGGCCACCGCTCGGACATGCCACGGGAGTTGAGCTCCTCGAGGTTCTCTCTCATGATGACGGTGCTCTTCACCAGCAGACCCGACATGCCGATGACGTCGGCGTCGTGCTCCTCTGCCGCCTCGAGGATGGCGTTGACCGGCTGCTTGATCCCGAGGTTGTAGACCGTGTAGCCGTTGTTGCTCAAGATGATGTCGACCAGGTTCTTGCCGATGTCGTGCACGTCGCCCTTGACCGTGGCCAGCACCACCGTGCCCTTGCCTCGGTCGTCGGTCTTGTCCATGTGCGGCTCGAGATAGGCGACGGCCGCCTTCATCACCTCGGCGGACTGCAGCACGAACGGCAGCTGCATCTCGCCTGACCCGAACAGCTCGCCGACCACCTTCATGCCCGACAGCAGCTCCTGGTTGATGATGTCGAGCGCGGTGCTGCCCGTGGCCATCGCCTCGTCGAGGTCAGGCTCGAGACCGTTGCGCTCGCCGTCGATGATCCGCCGCGTCAACCGCTCGGAGAGAGGCAGTGCGGCCAGCTCGGCCGCGCGGGTCTCCCTGGTGTCGGTGGTGGTCACGCCGGCGAAGAGCTCGAGCATCGTCTGCAGCGGGTCGTAGTCGTCGGTCCGGCGGTCGTAGACGAGGTCGAGCGCGACCTTGCGCTGTTCGTCGGGGATGCGCGCGAGCGGCAGGATCTTGGCCGTGTGGACGATCGCGGAGTCGAGACCGGCCTTGACGCACTCGTGCAGGAACACGGAGTTGAGGACCACCCGGGTGGCGGGGCTCAGGCCGAAGGAGACGTTGGAGACACCGAGTGTGGTCTGGACGTCGGGGTAACGGCGCTTGACCTCGCGGATGGCGTCGATCGTCTCGAGGGCGTCCCGGCGCGTCTCCTCCTGGCCGGTACCGATCGGGAACGTCAGGCAGTCGACGATGATGTCGCTGGTCCGCATCCCCCACTCGCCGGTGAGCGCGTCGATGAGCCGCGACGCCACCGCGACCTTCCAGTCGGCGGTCCGCGCCTGCCCCTCCTCGTCGATGGTCAGCGCGACTACGGCCGCGCCGTGCTCCCTGATGATCGGCATCACCCGGGCGAACCGGGAGCTCGGTCCGTCGCCGTCCTCGTAGTTCACCGAGTTGATGACACTTCGGCCGGCGAGCGTCTCGAGCCCCGCCTCGATCAGCTCGGG
This sequence comes from uncultured Actinomycetota bacterium, assembly GCA_963815445.1. Classification (GTDB taxonomy): domain Bacteria; phylum Actinomycetota; class Actinomycetes; order Propionibacteriales; family Nocardioidaceae; genus JANLYC01. The sequence continues at coordinate 700,399 of CAWFGV010000011.1, read as the reverse complement.
TTCGGTGGAGTCGAGCACGATCGGCAGCGTCGACGACGTGGCGAGGCGGAACGCAGCAGCGCGCATGTCGGCCACCCCGTCGCGCCCGACGTAGTCGACGTTGAGGTCGAGCATGTGGGCGCCGTCCCGGATCTGCGCACGCGCGATCTCGACGCAGTCATCCCAGCGCTCCGCGAGCATCGCCTCCTTGAACGCCTTGCTGCCGTTGGCGTTGGTGCGCTCGCCGATCGAGAGGTAGGACGTGTCCTGGCGGAACGGGACGTGCTGGTACAGCGACGAGGCGCCCGGGTCGCGGCGAGGCTTGCGTGGCGAGAGCTCGCGTCCGCCGACCCGCTCGACGACAGCGGTGATGTGTTCAGGCGTCGTACCGCAGCAGCCACCGACCAGTGACAACCCGAACTCCCGCGTGAAGGTGTCGTGCGCCGCCGCGAGCTCACCCGGTGTCAGCGGGTAGCTGGCACCGTCAGCGGTCAACTGCGGCAGACCGGCGTTGGGCATGCACACCAACGGGACCGCTGAGTGCCGCGACAGGTATCGCAGGTGCTCGCTCATCTCGGCCGGGCCGGTCGCGCAGTTCAGACCCATGAGGTCGATACCGAGCGGCTCGAGCGCGGTCAGGGCGGCGCCGATCTCGGTGCCGAGCAGCATCGTTCCGGTGGTCTCGACCGTGACGTTCACGATGAGCGGTGGCCGGTCTGCCGGGTCGGCGTAGCCGACCTCGGCGAAGGCACGCTTGGCACCGATGACGGCCGCCTTGGCTTGCAGCAGATCCTGCGCGGTCTCGACGAGAACGGCGTCGATGCCACCGGCGAGCATGCCGCGGACCTGCTCGAGGTAGGCGTCCCGCAGCGTCGCAAACGCGACATGGCCGAGCGTGGGCAGCTTGGTGCCAGGGCCGACGGAGCCGAGCACCCAACGCGGTCTGTCGGCAGTGCTCGCGGCATCGGCGGAATCGCGGGCGATCTGGGCGCCGGCACGGGCTAGCTCGTAGATCCGGTCGGCGATGTCGTACTCACCAAGGTTCGCGAAGTTCGCGCCGAAGGTGTTGGTGCTCACGCAGTCGGCACCGGCGTCGAGATAGGCGTCATGGATGGCCCGGACAACGTCGGGGCGGCTCACGTTGAGGATCTCGTTGCAGCCCTCGAGGTCCTCGAAGTCCGCCAGGCTCAGGTCGTGCTGCTGGAGCATCGTGCCCATGGCCCCGTCCGCCACGACGACGCGCTCGCTGAGCGCCCGGCGCAAAGATGCGGGACGTGCAGCCACGGGATGCCTCCTCTGGGTGGAAATGACCGTCGCGCCAGCGTATCCCGGCGCCCTGACAACACTGAGCCCGTCTCAGCCGGCGACGACTGTCAGAGCGCCCCCGACGCCGTAGGCTGGCCGGGTGATCAGCATCCAGTCTGCCCGTCAGCTCGACGACGCCATCGTCATCGCGGCCTTCGAGGGCTGGAACGACGCGGGTGAGGCGGCTTCCGACGCCGTCAACCATCTGCTGGTGTCCTGGCACGCGAGCCTGCTGGCCACGATCGACCCCGAGGACTACTACGACTTCCAGGTCAACCGGCCGCACGTCGGGTTCGACTCCGACGGCGGGCGCGAGCTGAGCTGGCGGTCGACGAGCTTCTGGCACTGCTCCCCCGGACCCGGTGAGCGCGATGTGGTCCTCATCACCGGTATCGAGCCGAACCTGCGGTGGAAGTCGTTCTGCACCGAGGTACTCGACTACGTGACCTCGATCGGTGCCACCACGTTCGTGACGCTCGGAGCCTTGCTGGCCGACGTGCCGCATACCCGTCCGGTGCCGATCACCGGCATCTCGTCCGATCCGGAGCTGACCGAGCAGTTCGGACTCGAGACCTCCCGCTACACCGGCCCGACGGGAATCGTCGGGGTCCTGCAGGAGGCGTCGCACCGGAGAGGCCTCAAGACGTTGTCGTACTGGGCGGCGGTCCCGCATTACGTGGCCCAGCCGCCGGCTCCGAAGGCGACCATGGCGCTGCTCGGCCAGCTCGAGGACCTCATCGGCGCACCGGTCGACCTTCGTGGGCTCCCCGAGGAGGCGAAGGCGTGGGAACGCGGCGTCGACGAGCTTGCGTCCGACGACTCCGACGTGGCCGAGTACGTCCGATCGCTCGAGGAGGAGCAGGACACCGCGGACCTTCCTGAGGCGACAGGTGACGCCATCGCCCGGGAGTTCGAGCGCTATCTCAAGCGCCGCAACGACGACCGCTGATCAACGTCCGGCGCGCAGGTCGACCCCGAACGACGCCTGCACGACATCGGCCATGAGGTCTCCGCCATGCGAGACCGGACCGCTGGCTCCCCCGGCCCCATCCGAGGGTGCAGCCAGCGCGTCAGCTGCCCATCCATCGACCACTTCGAGGGCTCGCGGCGCGTCCAGGTCGGCGGCCAGCGCCGCCCGGACCGACTCCGCCGCCACCACGGCCGGTGCATGGTCGAGACCGTCGCGTCGTACGGCGTCGACCCACCGCGACAGCCGCTTGCCGGCGTCATCGAGAAGGCCATCGCTCCAGTCCCAGTCGCTGCGGTAGTGCTGGCTGAGCAGCGCCAGCCGGATCGTCCGCGGGTCGGTGCCCGTCTGACGCAGCCTCGACACGAGCACCAGGTTGCCGCGTGACTTCGACATCTTGTGGCCGCCGAGTCCGACCATCCCCTGGTGGGCGTAGGCATGCGCGAACGGCCGACTCGGGTCGACGGCCTGAGCGTGGCCGGCCGACATCTCGTGATGCGGGAAGATCAGGTCGGACCCACCGCCTTGCAGGTCCAGCGGCGTTCCGAGATGGGTCCGCGCGATGGCCGTGCATTCGACGTGCCAGCCCGGTCGTCCGGTGCCGAACGGCGACTCCCAGCCCGGCTCATCGCCGCGCCGGAGCTGCCAGACCAGAGCGTCAAGCGGGTCCCGCTTGCCCGGACGGTCGGGGTCCCCGCCGCGTTCGTCGAACAGCGGCAGCATCTCGTCGCGCCCGAGCCCCGAGACCGCACCGAAATGCGGGTCCGCAGCGACGCTGTAGTACAGGTCGCCGTCGACGGCGTAGAGAGCGCCTCGACGCTGAAGTTCCGCGATCAGGTCGATGATGATCGGGATCGACTCCACAGCGCCTGCGAAGACGTCCGGCGGAACCACCGACAGCGCAGCCATGTCCGCGCGGAACAGCTCGGTCTCGCGCTCGGCGAGCGCGACCCAGTCCTCGCCGGTCGCTCGCGCGCGCTCCAGCAACGGGTCATCGACGTCGGTGACGTTCTGGACGTAGCGCACGTCGTGCCCCGCCTGCCGCCAGGCGCGGATGGCCAGGTCGAAGGTGGTGTAGGTCGCGGCGTGGCCGAGGTGGGTGGCGTCGTACGGCGTGATGCCGCAGACGTACAGTCGCGCGGGGCCGGCCGGGTGGGTGGCGCGCACCTGGCCGGACCGGGTGTCGTACAGGGACAGCTCGGGCGCCGTCCCCAGCACCTCGACCGGACTCACCGGGATCGTCGGAGCAGCCCACGCACGCATGGGGCCAGCGTAACGACGCGGACCAGCGACCGTGGTCGGTGGGCCGGCCGACGTGGTGCGTCAGAAGGCCGGCCAGGGGATCATCGGCCAGTGCCCTTCGGGGCGTGGCATCACGTCGTCCTGCAGCAGCTTCTCGACGCGGTAGGCCAGGGCGTTGACCTCGACACGGCTCAGGTGGCGGTCCAGGACGTCGTCGAGACCCGACCGGCAGCGCGCCCTGAGCTCACGGAGCATCTCGCGGTCGAGGTCACGCAGGCGCTCGCCGGCCCACCCCCACAGGACGGTGCGCAGCTTGGGCTCCTCGTGGAAGGACACGCCGTGGTCACAGCCATAGACCGAGCCGTCGGGACCTCGGAGCACATGACCGCCCTTGCGGTCCGCGTTGTTGATGACGGCGTCGAGCACGGCCATCGTGCGCAACCGGTCGTCGTCGGCGTGCACGAGCAGCACAGGTCGGTCGTGGTTGTCCTCGGCCTCGAGCACGGCGATCCAGCCAGGATCCCGGAAATCGCTCGGCACCAGGTCGACCAGGTCAAGGGCCTCGAGCCCGTCGGGAGCGCCAACCGCGTCGCCGGCCGTAGCCGGGTCGGGATCGGCGTGGATCCACTGCTGACACATGCCGACTCCGAACCGACCGTCGCGCAGCACCGTCGGTGGCACGACGCCGAAACCACCGGCGTCGGAGACCAGCCGGGCCGAGACCTCCCGGCCGGCCAACGTGCCTGACGGGAAGTCCCACAGCGGCCGCTCCCCCGCGACGGGCTTGTAGATGCACGCCAGCGCGATGCCGTGCAGGCTCACCTGCCCGAGGAACGACGCGTTCGACGCAGCCACCAGGCGACCCTCGACCTCGAGCTCTCCGCGGGTGAGGATCTCGGTGACGGTCGCGTCGTCGAGAGTCTCGTGCTCGTCAGTCTGCAATGCGTCGGAACCCGTTGGCGCGTGGGCACAGATGGCCGTCCGGGTCCATCGGGTTGCCGCAGAACTGGCACGGCGGACGGCCCGCTGAGACGACCGACTGAGCCCGCCGGACGAACGCACGGGCGTAGCCGGGCTCGAGCTTCACGATGAGGACCTCACTGGCCTCGACCTCGATCTCGATCTCGTCACCGAGCTCCTCCAGGTCAGGCGGGTCCGCGCCTTCCTCGGAGCTGTCGAAGGCCTCCATGACGACGGCCTCGTCGATCACGGGAAACATCTCGATGACGACGCGGCCCTCGTCGTTGTCCCAGCTCAGCGTGATCGTCCCGACCCGGAACTCCTCGACGATCGGCAGGTCGAGCGGGTCCTGGTCGCCAATGCCCACCGGCGCAACGGCGGGGATCATCGGGTCTCCGCCGCTGCGACGCAGGGCCTCGTCAAGGAGCAGGTCGACGCGCTCGGCGAGCACGGACACCTGCTGCTTCTCGAGGGCGACGCTGGTGACGCGGACGCCCTCGCGGGCCTGCAGGAAGAACGTGCGCTGACCGGGTTCACCGACGGTGCCGGCGACGAAGCGGTCCGGCTGCTCGAAGTTGTGGACGACGATCGACATACGCAGAGCCTACGACCCCGCGCCGCCACCAACAGCAGCGTCACTACTCACCCGGCGCCGGCGTCGGCGCTTGGGCGGAACCAGTCCGCTCAGGTCGCCATGCTCGTTGTACCGCACCACGAACGGCCGCAACGGCGTGTAGCTGATCACCGAGACCGAGGCGGGATCGACGACGACCCGCTGGAAGTTGTCGAGGTGGGTACCGAGGGCCTCGGCCACGATGGCCTTGATCACATCGCCGTGGCTGACGGCCACCCACAATGCGTCCGGGCCATGCTCTTCGGTGAGCCGCCGGTCCCAGTCACGCACCGCGTCGACTCCACGTGCCTGCATCGCGCGCATCGACTCACCGCCCGGAAACGTGACCCCGCTCGGATGGCTCTGCACGGTCTTCCACAGCGGGTCCTTGGCCAGCTTCTTGAGCTCCTGACCCGTCCAGTCGCCATACCCACACTCCGTGAGCCGGTCGTCGGTGATGATCTCGAGGTCGTCGCTGCGCGCTCCTGCGATCGCTTCGGCCGTCAGCACGCACCGTTCCAGGGGGCTGGTGACGACCGCGCGGATGGGCAGCGGAGCGATCCGTACACCGGTGGCCTCGGCCTGTTCCTTGCCGACGTCGTCGAGGAGGACGCCAGGAGCCCGTCCGGCCAGCACCCCGCCGCTGTTCGCCGCAGAGCGGCCGTGTCGAACGAGCAGAACGGTCGCCATGCGTACAGCCTAGGTCCACAATGAAGCGTGATCGTTGACTGCGCCCTCTACCACGCGGGCAGACGTGTCGCCCTCGAGGACGAGGGGCTCGACATCGCCAGCACGTACGCACGGGCCGATCTCCGGGAGACCGACTTCGTCTGGGTCGGGTTGTTCGAGCCCAGCACTGACGAGATGACCAAGGTCGCCGACGTGTTCGGACTTCACCCGCTCGCCGTCGAGGACGCCGTCGTCGCCCACCAACGGCCGAAGCTCGAGCGGTACGGTGACGCCCTGTTCATGGTGCTCAAGACGATCTGGTACGTCGACGCCAACGACGCGGTCGAAACAGGTGAGATCGCGGTCTTCGTCGGAGACGACTACGTGGTCACGGTGCGCCATGGCGAGGGCTCGGAGCTCGGCGTAGCCCGGCGGGACCTCGAGGAACACACCGAAGTGCTGGGGCACGGCCCGTACGCCGTGCTCTACAGCGTGTGTGACCGCGTGGTCGACGCGTACGAGAACGTGGCCGCCGAGCTCGAGACCGACGTCGACGAGACCGAGCTGTCGGTGTTCTCCGACAACAGCCGCAGCGACGCCCGCCGCATCTACACGCTCAAGCGGGAGCTGGCGGAGTTCCGCCGGGCCGTCGCGCCGCTGCGTGAGCCGATGGCGAGGTTCGCCGGCTGTCAGGTGACGGGAATGCCGGATGCAGCGGCCGCCTTCTTCAGAGACGTCGCCGACCACACGTTGCGCGTCCACGAGCAGATCGAGAACCTCGACTCCCTGTTGTCCAGCGCCCATGACGCCTTGATGGCGCAGATCTCGGTGCGGCAGAACAACGACATGCGCAAGATCTCGGCCTGGGTGGCAATGGCGGCGGTGCCGACGATGATCGCGGGCATCTACGGCATGAACTTCGACCACATGCCGGAGCTGCGGGCGATGTACGGCTACCCGCTCGTCCTGGCTTTGATGCTGCTGATCTGCGCTCTGCTCTACCGGCTGTTCAAGAAGTCGGGCTGGCTCTGACCCCTACCCGCGATCAGGAGACACCATGGACGGATCGACCCTGCCCAAACGCACTCGGCACCCGGTCGTGCTGGCCCGGGAGGCCCGGCTCGCTCGGGACTTCCAGCTCCGGCTCGCCGACAAGATCACGTCACTGGCCGGCTCGATGGCGTTCGTCTACACGCACGTCGCGATCTTTGCGTTCTGGATGCTGATCTTCGAGCAGAGTCCCTGGCCGAGGCTGACACTCGTCGTGTCCCTCGAGGCGATCTTCCTGTCGACGTTCGTGATGATCGGCCAGAACCGGATGGCGGCGTTCCAGCAGGCGAAGGCCGACCATGACTTCAAGGAGCAGGAGCTCGAGCTCAAGACCAACACCGAGCTGACGCGGCAGATCCACGTGCTGACCGTGGAGCTGCACCGTCGCGTCGTGGGTGACGGAGCAGGCTCAGGTCGGGGAGATTGAGTTGGTGGCCAACAACACGATGAGCACCACTCCGACGGCCACACGGTAGGGGACGAACCACGTGATCGAGTGGCCGGCCACGAACTTGAGCAGCCAGGCCACCGACGCGTACGCCACGACGAAGCTGACGAAGGTGGCCACCAGGGTCGAGCTCAGCGGGATGTTGCCACCCAGCGCGCTCGGCAGCTCCTTGATCCCGGCCCCGACGAGCGCCGGGATCGACAGGAAGAACGACATCCGGGTCGCCGTCACCCGGTCCAGACCGGTGAACAGTCCTGCGGAGATCGTGGCACCCGAGCGGGAGACACCGGGGATCAGGGAGACACACTGGACCACCCCGATGATGATCGAGTCGCGCATCGTCACCTCGGACTCGTGCCGCGTCTGCCGGCCGACCCGCTCGGCCAGCACCATGACCGCGCTCCACCCGATCAGGGCCCCGGCGACCCACCACAGGTTGCGCAGCGGGCCGGTGATCAGGCTCTGACCTGCCAGGCCTGCGATCACGACAGGGATCGTGCCGACGATGACGTACCAGCCCATCCGGTAGTCGAGGGTCCCCCGCACCTCGGGTTGCCTGATGCCCCGGAACCAGGCGCTGGTGATCGACCAGATGTCGCGCCAGAAGTAGAGGATCACCGCGAGGATCGCGCCCATCTGGATCACCACCGTGAACCCCGTGACGTCGTCGCTGTCGATCGGCAACCCGAGGATCTTCTCCACGATCGTCAGATGGCCGGTGCTCGACACGGGAAGGAACTCGGTCAGTCCCTCGACGATGCCGAGAATGATCGCTTGGAGGAAATCCACGGGCGTCAGTCTGCTAGACCAGCGACGTCCAGGGCCTCGGAAACCTGGCGAAGCGTGTGAATTCTCATGGAATGCTCAGGCGCGATGGTGGAAACGGTGAGGGTCGTCACGCCGGCGTCGGCAAACGCGTGCAGTCGTTCGACGATACGCTCCGGCGGGCCGAGCAGTGACGTCTGGTCGATGAAGTCCACGGGTACGGCGGCCATCGCCTCGCGGTGCTTGCGGTCCAGGTAGAGGTCCTGGACGGTGGCTGCCTCCTTCTCGAAGCCCATCCGTCGGGCCAGCCGGTTGTAGAAGTTCTGGTCGCGTGATCCCATCCCGCCGACGTAGAGCGCGGCATACGGACGCAGCGGATCGGCGCAGGCTGCGACATCCGGGCCGATGGAGACGGGTACGGTCGCCGCCACGTCGAAGGGCGCGCGGCTGCGACCCGCAGCTGCCCGCCCGGCGTCCAGGTGTGTGAACGAGTCGGCGGCGTGCTCGGGTGAGAAGAAGATCGCCAGCCAGCCGTCTGCGAGCTCCCCGACCAGCTCGAGGTTCTTCGGACCGATCGCCGCCAGGTACAGCGGGATCCGGTCGCGCGGAGGCTGGATCGCCAGCTTGAGCGCCTTTCCGGGACCGTTCGGCAGCGGCAGGGTGAAGAAGGCTCCTTCGTGGGCGACGGTCTGCCGCGCCAGCGCCTGCTCGACGATCTCGACGTACTCGCGGGTGCGGGCCAACGGCTTGTCGAAGCGGACGCCGTGCCAGCCTTCGGACACCTGAGGTCCTGACACGCCGAGCCCGAGTCGGAACCGCCCCTCGCTCAGCACGTCGATGGTGGCCGCCGTCATCGCGGTCATCGCTGGCGTGCGCGCCGGTATCTGCATCACGGCGGCACCGAGCCCGATGTGCTCGGTCCGGGCGGCCAGGAACGCGAGCACGGTGGCGGCGTCGGACCCGTAGGCCTCGGCTGCCCACACGGCCGAGTAGCCGAGCCGTTCGGCCTCCTGCGCGAGCGCGACGACCTCACCGGTCGTGTTGGCGGGGCCACCGCCCAGGACGTAACCCAGGCTCAGTGCGAGTTTCACCCGCGACAGGCTATCGCCGTCCGCGCGACGGGTGTCGCCGGCTCAGGTGGCAAGCCGGCGCGCCGGGTGCATTAACCTTCCACGCGTGAAGCACCGCTATCTCGGAACGACCGGCCTGAAGGTGTCCCGGCTCGGGCTCGGCACGATGCTGTGGGGAACGGAGACCGACGAGCACGACGCAGCCGACCAGCTCCGCGCGTTCGTCGCAGCCGGCGGGACGCTGCTCGACACGGCGGCGGGGTACGGCAACGGGGCGAGCGAGTCGTTGATCGGCACCATGCTGGGGACGGTCGTGGGCCGCGACGACGTCGTGCTCGCCACCAAGGGCGGCATCGGCCGACCGCACGGTGAACGGGTGGTCGATGTCTCCCGCGGCGGCCTGCTCCGGGACCTCGACGGATCCTTGCGTCGCCTCGGTGTCGACTACGTGGATCTGTGGCAGGTTCACACCTGGTCAGACGACGTGCCGATCGACGAGACGCTCAGCGCGGTCGACGCGGCGGTGGCAACCGGTCGGGCCCGCTACGTCGGGATCTCGAACTACTCCGGCTGGCAGACCGCTCAGGCCGGCACTCACCAGCTGTCAGCGGCCGGCCGGGCGCGGTTGGCGTCGACGCAGATGGAGTACTCGCTGCTGCAGCGCGGGATCGAACGCGAGGTGGTCCCGGCCGCCCACGCGCTCGGCATGGGCGTGCTGTGCTGGTCACCGCTCGGTCGCGGGGTACTCACGGGGAAGTACCGCACCGGAGTACCGGCGGACTCCCGAGCCGCCTCGCCTACCTTCGAGCGGTATGTCGGTGAGCATCTCAACCCGCAGGCGGCGCAGATCGTCGAGGCGGTCTGCCGAGCCGCGGAGGGGCTCGAACTGTCTCCGGCGGAGGTCGCGCTGGCCTGGGTGCGGGACCAACCCGGGGTGGCTGCGCCGATCGTCGGTGCACGCAACGCCGCCCAGCTGGCGGACTCCCTCACGGTCGAGGACGTGACGCTGCCGGACGAGATCGTCGACGCGCTCGACGACGTCTCGGCGCCCGAGCTGGGCTACCCGGAGATCTGACCCCGGCTGTCGTGGTGCTCACCCGCAGAGAGCGCGATGGCGGCACCGACCAGGGCCAGGTGCGAGAACGCCTGGGGGAAGTTCCCGACCATGCGTTCGCGGACCGGGTCGTACTCCTCCGACAGCAGCCCGAGGTCGTTGGTGCGCTCCAGCAGATGCGCCATCAGGGCGTTCGCGTCGTCAACCCGTCCGGCGCGCGCCAGCGCCGAGACCAACCAGTACGAGCACGCCAGGAACGGGTGTTCGTCACCTGCGAGGCCGTCGACCCCGCTCTGGGTCTGGTAGCGCAGGACCAGCCCTTCGCGGAGGAGGTCCTCCTCCACGGCCTTGATCGTCCCCAGCACGCGGGGGTCGTCGCCCGGCAGGAAGCCGACCAGGGGGATCAGGAGCAGTGAGGCGTCCACGTTCGTGGTCTCGGCGTGCTGGACGAACGTGCCACGCTGCTCGTCGTAGCCTTCGTCGAGGATCCGCTGCCGTACCTCGGCACGGATCTCCTTCCACTCCTCCACCGGCCCTTGGAGCCCATGGTCCTCCACCCCCTTGACCATCCGGTCGAACGCGACCCACACCATCAGGCGCGAATGGGTGAAGTGCTGTCGGGGTCCGCGGATCTCCCACAGGCCGTTGTCAGGTTCGTCCCAGTGCTTGGCCAGCTCGTTGACCAGCGTGCACTGAAGGGCCCAGGAGTGCCGCGTCTCCTTGACGCCGTGCTGACGCGCCAGCTCCAGGGCGGCGAGGACCTCTCCGAAGATGTCGGTCTGTCGCTGGTCGACCGCAGCGTTGCCCACCCGGACCGGGCGCGAGTCGGCATACCCGGGGAGGTGGTCGAGCTCGCGTTCGGGCAGCTCTCGTGCGCCGTCGACGGCATACATGATCTGCATGTCGCCCGGATCGCCGGCGATGGCGCGCAGGAGCCAGTCCCGCCAGAGTCTGGACTCGTTGCGGTAGCCGGCGGCGAGCAGGGCCTCGAGCGTGAGGGAGGCGTCGCGCAGCCAGCAGAACCGGTAGTCCCAGTTTCGGCCGCCGCCGAAGTCCTCGGGCAGTGACGTGGTGGGCGCTGCCACGATGCCGCCGGTATCGCCGTGCGTCAGCAGGCGCAGGACGAGAAGAGAGCGGATCACCGCCTCCTGGTACTCGCCCTCATACGTGCAGTACGACGCCCACCGCTCGGACAACGCGCAGGTTTCTTGGATCCGCTGGTCGATGTTGAGCATCGTCGGGATCGGCCGGTAGGACTTGAACCAGGTGGTCGAGAACAGCAGCTCCTCACCCTCGCTGACCGTGAACGTGTCGCCATGTCTGCCGTCGACGGCATGGGGCAGCCGGCTGCCGCGCAGCACGAGCATGTCAGGTCCTGCGATCGCGGAGATCAGCTCGAGACCCTCGCTGTCCTTGCGTCGGGTGACCCACGGCCGGACCTTGCCGTAGCCGAAGCGGACGATCCACTCGTGCGTCATCTCGACCGTGCCGCTGATGCCCTCGACGCGTCGGATGAGGTCGGCCCGGCCGTCGTCGATCGGCATCACGTCGGTGACGCGGACCGTGCCTGTGTCGGTCTCATGGAGGGTCTCGAGGACGAAGGTGTTGCCGACGTAGCGACGGGTCGTCGTGGCCGGCTGGCTGGGACCCAGCAACCAGCGACCGTGCTTGGGCTCGCCGAGGAGGGCGGCGAAGCACGCCGGTGAGTCGAAACGCGGCAGACAGAGCCAGTCGATCGAGCCGTCACGCCCCACGAGGGCGCAGGTGCCCGTGTCCCCGAGAAGTGCGTAGTCCTCGATCGGAAGAGCCATGATTCGAGGCTAGTCGGCTCGTGGCTGCTCGGCTCGGGAGGCGGTCGGCTCGTGGCTGCTCGGCTCGTGGCTGCTCGGCTCGTGGCTGCTCGGCTCGTGGCTGGTCGGCGCGCGCCACCCCGGCGTACGTCGGGGATCCAGCCGCACGGGCACGCGGAGATCCGGCCGCACAGGCTTTCGGAGATCCGGCCGTACGGGCTCTTGGGGGGAGCTCGGCCGTACGGGCCTTCGGCGATCCGGCCGCACAGGGCTTTCGGCGATCCGGCCGCACTGACTTCTGGGGATCCGGCCGCACGGGCTCTCGGCGATCCGGCCGCACCTACTTCTGGGGATCCGGCCGCACGGATCAGACGGGTCGTGTCACGATGGAGGCGATGGAGTACGAGTTCCAGCGTTTCTCACTCCCGCGGACCCTCTCGCGTTCCGCGGTACGACGCCTGCTGATCGATCGGGCGGAGTACGGCGGCTGGGAGCTCGCCCGGCTGCGACTCTTCCCCGATGGCTCCCGGAGGATCGAGCTGCGGCGCAAGATCATCCGGGTCCGCTCCACCCTCGGTAGCACCATTCGCCCCTACGTCTAACCCGGACCTCCCCCCTTTTTCTAGTCCACAACCCAAATACCCAGTGGCCGTAGCGCGTTTGCCTTGTTCACAAGCCACCTGGCTTGTGAACAAGGCAAACGTGCGGCTGGGACTAGGGATTTGCCTGGGCGAGTTGCGACTCGTATGGCGGTCAGGCGCGATCGAGGAAGCCGTCGAGCACCCGGGCGCTGAACTCCAACGCATCGATCGGAACGCGCTCGTCCACACCGTGGAACAGCGCAGTGAAGTCCAGATCGGCCGGTAGCCGGAGCGGCGAGAAGCCGAAGCACCGGATCCCCAGCTTGTGCCACGCCTTCGCGTCCGTACCGCCAGACATCAGGAACGGCAGCACCTTCGCGCCCGGGTCCTCCGCGAGGATCGAGTCCCGCATCGCTTCCGTGATGGCCCCGTCGAACGGCGTCTCGAGGGCAATGTCTTGCACCAGGACTTCGTACGACACGTTGTCCGGCAACAAGTCTCGGAGCGTGGCGAAGAACTCGTCCTCGTAGCCCGGCAGGAACCGCCCGTCGATCGCGGCCGTCGCCTCGCCCGGTACGACGTTGTGCTTGTACCCCGCATCGAGCATCGTCGGGTTGGCCGTGTTGCGGACCACGGCCGCCAGCATCCGAGCCGCCAGCCCGAAATGCTCGATCAGGGCATCGACGTTGTCCTCCACCGAGTCGTGGCCGGTCAACGCAGCCACCTCCTCCAGGAGCTGGGCCATCGACGGGGTGATCCGCACCGGCCATTCGTGCCGACCGATGGCCGCCACCGCCTCGGCCACCGCGGTCACCGCGTTGTCGTGGTTGCGCATCGACCCGTGACCGGCCGTCCCCTGCGCCCGCAGCCGCAGCCACGCGATGCCCTTCTCGGCCGTCTCGACGAGATAGACCCGCTGCCCCGCGATCGTCGCCGAGAAGCCCCCGACCTCACCGATTCCCTCGGTGCAGCCTTCGAACCAGTCCGGGTGCTGGTCCGCCAGCGGGTGAGCGCCGTGGATGCTGCCCGCCTCCTCGTCGGCGGTGAACGCGAGCGTGATCGCCCGCCGCGGCAGTACACCGGCCCGCGCCCGGGCTCGCACGACCGACAAGATCGTGGCGTCGAAGTCCTTCATGTCGACGGCTCCGCGTCCCCAGATGTACCCGTCGACCTCCTCTGCGGCGAACGGGTCGACCTTCCAGTCGGCCCTGGCAGCGGGTACGACGTCGAGGTGGCCGTGCAGCAGGAGCCGGTCGGTGGCGTTCGGGTCGCCCCAGTGCGCCACGACCGAGGTGCGCCCTGGAGACGGCTCGAACAGCATCGGTTCGATCCCCACCTCGTCCAGCAGGCCGGCGACATGTTCGGCCGCCTGCCGCTCCCCGGGACCCGAACCGTCGCCATAGTTCGACGTGTCGATGCGGATCAGGTCACGGCAGATCCGGGCCACCTCTGCCCCGGGCGTGTAGGACGTTGTCATACGGTCCATCTTGCACCTATGCGGTACCCGTCACGAGCGCGGCCGATTGCGGGAGTACGGTCGAACTTTGCTAGGGTTGGTGGTCGCTCACCGAGGTGGTGAGACCCACGTCCGGGTGGCGGAATAGGCAGACGCGCTAGCTTGAGGTGCTAGTGCCCGTATTAGGGCATGGGGGTTCAAGTCCCCCCTCGGACACCGCGAAGGACCAGTCTCAGCCGTACGACCAGCCTCGGCCGCACAGCATGTGAAAGGCGTGGCTGCCATCTTGTGCAGCTGAGTCACGACAGATGGTCCAGGTCGGTGGCCAGGTCGCTCTTCTGGAGCCGCATCCGCTGCATGGCTCTCTGGTCGGTCCACAGTGCGGATAGTGCCCTCAGACGTCGACGATGATGGCGAAGTAGGCATCCACGAGACCCTGCACGTACGCCTCACGCCCCGTTCGAGCTCGCCGGTGTCGGCGTTGACGACGTCGCAAGGGACCGCTCCGGTCAGGTGCTCAGGGCTGATCGAGAACGCGACCCGGCTGTCCTCCTTGACGTCTGCCCACTGGCTGACGAAAGAGGTGTGACGGCAGAGCCGCGCCGCTCCTGGTCGAGAAGGCTGTCGACCTTGGAGCCGTCGATGCCGAAGTTCGCGACGTTTCCCTGGACCGCCGCGTTTCGCTCGAGAAGGCGCAGGTAAACGCTGTCGACCTGTGGTTTCGTCCCGGTCGCCCACGAGTTCGCCGGTACATCGTCGACGCCATGGCGTTCCAGCAGGGCTCGACTGTCCCGCCGCCTACGCTGGAGCGATGCAGCTCCCGGATCCCGCACTAGTGGTCCTCGTAGGCCCGTCCGGTGCCGGCAAGTCGACGTGGGCCGCCGATCGCTACCGCTCGGCCGAAGTGGTCTCCTCCGACGACCTGAGAGCTGTCGTCGGGAGTGGGCGCCACGACCTCGACGCCTCGGCGGACGCGTTCCTGCTGCTCGACCAGATCGTGGCGGGACGGATACGTCGCGGGCTGACGACTGTCGTCGACACCCTCGGGCTCGATCCGGTACGGCGGCTCGCCTGGCTCGGGGCGGCCCGCGCCGGCGGGATGTCGGCCGTCGTCGTCTGTTTCGACACGCCGGCCGCCCTGTGCCGCCAACGGAACCGGGACCGCGACCTCCCCATTCCGGCGCGCGTGCTGACGGAGCAGCTCCGGACCTACCGAGACATGCATGCCAGGCTCGCCGCCGAAGGCTGGGACGCTCTCCTGACGGTGGCTGACCACGACGACGCCGGCAGCCCTGACCAGTCAGCCGACCGTGCAGACGTCCCGGGAGCGGCGAGAGAGCCGGCCGGTCCTGGACGGCGCGCATCGGTTCCGGAGGTGATGCTGCAAGTCTCGCGGTTCCCGTGGGGCGAGGATCCGCGCACGTGGTTGACGGAGATCGCCGTTGCCGCTGACGCGGCGGGGTTCTCGGGCCTTGCCCTGATGGACCATCTCATCCAGATCCCGCAGGTCGACGCGGCCTGGGAGCCGATTCCCGAGCCGTTCGTGGTCCTGGGCCTGCTGGCCGGGCTTGACACCGGGCTCCGGCTCGGGACCCTCGTGACACCCGCGACGTTCCGACCGCCGGGGATCATCGCCAAGACCCTCTCCACGCTCGACGTCATCTCCGGTGGCCGAGCCTTCTGCGGGATCGGCGCCGGCTGGTGGGAACGCGAGCACCTTGCCTTCGGCCTCCCGTTCCCGGGTCGGGCCGAGCGTCTGGATCTCCTCGAGACGGCGATCGAGACGATGCGGGCCCTCTGGGCGCCGGGCACCAAGCCGTACGCCGGTGACCGGGTCGACCTGCCCGAGACCACGAGCTACCCGCGTCCGCTGTCGGCCATCCCGATCATCGTCGGTGGCAGCGGGGAACAGCGCACGCTTCGCATCGCTGCCCGCCTCGGCGACGGCTGCAACGTCCGGTCGGACACCGAGACGGTCGAGCGCAAGACCGCCGTCCTCCGTCGTCACTGCGCCGCCGTCGGGCGGGACCCGGACGACGTCGCGGTCACCGTGCTCGACCTGCCCGTGATCGGCCGCGACCGCGACGACAGCTGGGACCGGGTCGAGCGGCTCCGGGGCAGGACGCCCGCCGCCGTCTTCGCCCAGCGCCACCCCACCGGCACAGCCGCCGATCACCGGGCGCGCTATCGGGCCTTGGGCGACATGGGCGTCCGCACGATCTTCGTCGCGCTGGCTGACCTCACCCGCGCGGAGGATGTCGTGGACGTCGCCGCCATGATCCCCACCTGAGACAAGCGCTCGCTACCAGCCCCAGGTGCCGGGGGCGCCTTTGAAGGGTCCGACCACCCTTGAGGTGATCCAGCCGCCGTAGAACCCACCGGCTTGCGGCGTCACGATCTCACCGCCGACCAGGCAGCGGTCCATCGCTGCGGGGTAGACGGCGACGTGGTCCCGGAGCGCCGCGAACGCGGGCGCGGGCTCTGGATAGTGCCACGCGCTTCGAGCAGCCACGACGTCGTCGCCCACCACGTCGAAGTACGACGCGTGGCCCTTCCACTCGCACATCGAAGAGTCCGCCGTTGGTCGCAGCGATCCCGCAACGAACGCGTCCCGCGGCAGGTAGTACGTCGGAGGGTGGCTGGTCTCGAGCAGACGCAAGGCGGATGTGGTCTCGGCAATGGCCACTCCCCCGAGTTCGACCACGATGTGTTCGGGAGTGGACTCGACCACAGGAGGCCGCGGATAGCCCCAGCACGACTCCTGACCGGGACCGGCCGGCAGCGGGATCACGCCTCGCATCGACCTCGGCGTCACATCCGGGCGGGGCAGAGCTCGGAGTCGCCGTGCGCCTCGACGGGTCGAACCGGCGCGACCACCGCTCGCGCGGCGACCGGCTGCTCAGGCTCGTGTACGCGGGAGAGCTGGCGGACGACGAGCCACACCGCGGCCGTGATGGCAGCGCCCACGACCGCGTCCAGAATC
The DNA here is from genome assembly GCA_963815445.1 of uncultured Actinomycetota bacterium. Taxonomy (GTDB): domain Bacteria; phylum Actinomycetota; class Actinomycetes; order Propionibacteriales; family Nocardioidaceae; genus JANLYC01. The sequence goes on along the minus strand of CAWFGV010000011.1, from coordinate 683,467 downwards.
CAATGGTTGGCCGTCGCGACCACCACCAACGTGGTCACGACGACATACGCGACGGCGCCGATGCGCAGCCACAGCGCACGGCTCAGCGAGATCGCGCCGATCGTGCACCACAACGCCCACCCGACGTGCATCGACGGCATCGCGGCGAGCTCGTTCGTCATGTCACCGAGACCCCGTGGAGCCGACGCGGACGCGCCCCACCAGCCGAACTGGGACGTCGAGGACATGATGTCGACGTAGCCGTCCAGCATCCGCGGGGGTGCCGTCGGATAGAAGATGTAGGCCACCAGGGCAATCGCCGTCGCACCCACGAGAATGCGGCGCATCCGCAGGTAGTGGATGTGCGAGTGCCGCCAGAGCAGGATCAGGAGGATCGGCGTCACGACATAGTGCATGGTCGCGTACCAGTACCCGGCGAACACGCTGAGGGCCTGGTGGTCGATGAGCACGGAGTTCCACGACACCTCGATACCGATGTGCCACCAGCGCTCGACACCGAGGACGTCGTTGGCGTGGTTGATCGCAAGCCGGGTGTCGTTGGACGCCAACAGCCGAGCGGCGGAGTACCCGACGTAGAGCACGGCCAGCAGGACGAGCTCGCGCGTGACACGCCAGACAGAACTCTTCACTGCGCCCCCTCCCGCCCTTTCTGGCTCCGACGTCACCGGCCACTCTACTGCCCCATGGCAAGCCATTTCAGCCTGTAGACCGGGGGCACGGCCCCGCAAACCGGGACGGTCACCGCCAAGGATGGGCCGACGGTCCGCCTGATACATCCAGGACCTCCCTGAGCCGACCCTGACCGCAACCCGGTGCCGGCCACGGTGGCCGTAGGGTCGCGTCATGTCTCCGGCCACGACCCACGACCTCACCTTCGATGGGCAAACTGTGACGAAGCGCTATCGCCGGTGGCATGACGGCGAGCCGCGCCGTGAGTGGGACGCCCTCACGCTGATGCACCGGCACGCCCCCGGCCTGGTGCCGGCGCCGTTGACCAGAGAGCTCGACGCCGACCCGCCGCTGATCGTGATGAGCCGGCTTCCCGGTGAGCCGGTGGGAACCCGACCCCCTGCTACCGATGTCTGTGTGGACGCTGTGGCGGATGCCATCGACGCCTTCCATCACGCCGTACCTCCCGCCGAGCTCGAGACACGCGCGTTACGGCGGTGGCCCGCCACCAGGATCCTGACCGAGGTGCGGTCCTGGGCGATGGAGACCGTGGGGACGCCACCGGACCCTCCGTACCCCGCCGACGTCCGGCGTGCCCTCGCCGCCGGAGTCAGCTGGATCTCGACGTCCGACGCACGCGGGTTGGAGTCCACCGAGCCGCGCCGAGTCTTCGGCCGCGGCGACGGGAACGTCGCCAACCTGCTGTGGGACCGAGAGCGCGTCCGGCTCGTCGACTTCGAGGACGCCGGGGTCAGTGACGAGTCCTTCGAGCTCGCCGACCTGGCCGAGCATCCATCGACCTGGGTCGACGGGGCGGTCGACGCGGACAGCCTGCTCGAGAAGTTCACCATGGCCGCGGACGAGCGCGCGCGGCTTCGGGAGTACCGACGGCTCTTCGGCCTGTTCTGGCTCCTCATGCTGCTGCCCGGCAACCCTGCTTCGGGTCGGAACCCCGCCGGTACCCTGCAGCGGCAGGTGGTTCGCCTCTCGACACTGCTCGGAACCTGCTGACCATGACCCTGCCGCTGTACTCTCAGCCGCATGAGACGGGGCGGTGTCTGGCTGGTGAGCCTGAGCGCCGCGGCCGTCCTGCTGGCTGCGTGGGTGAGCACGGCGACGTACGTGCCGGTTCTCCGCGGCGCTGTGGACCGGGTGCAGTCCCGACCGCACGTCGACCTACGGAAGCCGGACGGCTCAGGCAGTGGCAGCCAGTCGCACCACACCCAGACGCCACAGGGGCTCGCGCCCGTCGTCACGATCTTCATCTACGTCGTGCTCACGCTGTTCGCGCTGGCGCTCTCGGCCATCCTGTGGCGCCGATACGAGCAGCGCCGGCGCCATCGCACAGCAGCGCCGGTCACACCCCAACCGGCTGCGGACGAGGCCTTCGCCGACATCGACGCGGAGACCGCCCGGCAACTGAGTCGATCCGCACAGCGCGGACTGGCCGCCCTTGACCACGGCACTCCGCGCGACGCCATCGTGCGTTGTTGGATCATGCTCGAGGAGGCAGTGACCCAGGCGGGTCTGGCCCGCGACCCGGCGCTCACGACCGAGGAGTTCACCCGGGCCGTGCTGGCCAGGTACGACGTCCGGGCTACCGGCATCGCCGACCTCGGGAACCTGTACCGCGAGGCCCGCTTCTCCAGCCACCAGCTCGGCGAGCCACACCGTCGCCGAGCGGTCCACGCCCTCAACCTGCTTCGCGACGACCTCGACCGACACCACCTGCCGGCAGTGCCAGCAGTGCCGGCCGAGCCTGTCATCGCCAGCCCTCCCGGTCGATCATGAAGACACACCCGTGGCTGCAGCGAACGACCTACGGGCTGCTCACGGGCGTCGTGGCGTGGGGTTTCACGTCGTGGGTCGGCCTTCGCCCGCGACCGGTGCTGCTCATCGTCGCCACGGTCACCTGCGTCTTGTTCGGCGGGCTCGTCTCGCGCATTCACGCCGGTGTCACCCCGATGAGCTGGACGGCGCCGCGACGCGCCGTGCGGCATCGGTACGGCCTCGACCCACGCTTCTCCCGGCTCTCGCGGGACCTCAGCGACAATCGCGACCCCGACGCCCTGGCCACTCAGCTGCACACGACCCTGGTCCGGGTGATCGACGACCGCCTCGCGGCCCACCACGGCATCGACCGAACCACCGAGCCGGAACAGGCTCGTGCTGTCCTCGGGTCCGATCTCGCGGCGTATCTCGCCACCCCCCGGCCACGCGCCAGCAGGCGACAGCTCTCCGACCTCCTCACCCGAATCGAGGCGTTGTGACCGACCTGTCCGGCACCACCGACCAGACACCGACACCCGCGCTCGACGTCGCCGCGGTCGGAGCCCGCGCCGCTGCCGTGCTCGACGAGGTCGACCGAGCGGTCGTAGGCAAACGGCCGGCGCTCGAGCTGATCCTCAGCGCGGTCCTCGCCGGCGGTCACGTGCTGCTCGAGGACTTCCCCGGGCTCGGCAAGACCTTGGCCGCGCGCTCCTTCGCGCAGGCGCTCGGCCTTCAGTTCACCCGGGCCCAGTTCACCCCCGACCTGCTGCCAGGTGACCTCACGGGTTCGTTCATCTACGACCAGCGCGCCGGGGAGTTCAGCTTCCGCAAGGGGCCGATCTTCACGGGGCTGCTGCTCGCGGACGAGATCAACCGCACACCTCCGAAGACTCAGGCGGCGCTGCTCGAGGCCATGCAGGAGCGCCAGGTGACGGTCGAGGGCGAGACCTTCTCGCTCCCGGCGCCCTTCCACGTGCTCGCCACCGCCAACCCCGTTGAGTACGAAGGCACCTATCCCCTCCCCGAAGCACAGCTCGACCGGTTCCTGATGAGGGTCGGTTTCGGATACGCCTCGCCCGACGACGAGGTCGAGGTGCTTCGCCGCAGGCTGGCGCGGCAGCGCGAGGAGCAGACGCTCCGCGCGGTCACCGATCCGGCCACGCTGCTGGCGATGCAGGCTGTCGTCGAGACCGTGACGGTCGATGACTCCATCGGTCGATACTGCGTCGACCTGTCGGCGTCCACGCGGATGCACGGCCACGTCATGGTGGGGTCCTCGCCTCGCGGTGCGCTCGGCTTGCTGCTCACATCACGAGCGCTGGCGGTCATCCGGGGACGCGACTACGTCGTGCCGGAGGACGTCAAGGCGGTGGCTCATCCGGTGCTCGACCACCGGCTGACCCTCAAGCCCGAACTCTGGATGACCGCCGTCACCAGCGGCACCGTGGTCGAGGACGTGCTCGCCTCGGTACCCACCCCGACGGCCGGTGAACGGCGGTGAGCACGGCCGACTCACCACAAGACGACGGGTGGGGTCCTACCTGGGCACACGCGCGAGCGGTGGTCCTCGGTCCGCTCGGTCTCGTCGTCGCGGTCGGCCTGCACCGGCCGGACCTGCTCGTCGTCGGTACGCCGCTGCTCGTGGTGGCGGTGTGGTCCCTGGTGACCAGGCCACGGGGGGCTCCGGCGGTGACAGCCGCTGTCGGTCGCCGGAGACTGCGCGAGGGCCAGGCGACGACCGCTCGCTTCACCGTCACGCCCCCTGCCGGCGCGACGGAGGTCTCGGTGTCGAGCACGGCGAGTCCCTGGGTCGAGACACGGCCTCCGCATGGCACCGCTATCAGTGCAGTCGACAAGGAGTCGCCGACGACGGTCGAAATGACGGTCCGGATGACACGCTGGGGCCACCACGTCGTGGGACCCGCCACGGTCGGCGCCGTCAGCTCGTGGGGCGCCTACCAGTGGGGACCCACGACGACGACGGCCTGGACGGTGGAGGTGACGCCCGCGGCCGCTGTCTTCGACGGGCGAGCGCCCATGCCGCACCCACAGGGACTGGTCGGGATCGACCGGTCGGCGCGTCCAGGAGCAGGTAGTGAGTTCGCAAGCATCCGGCCGTTCCAGCTCGGCGACCGGCTCAGGAGGATCCACTGGCCCTCGTCGTTGCGGTCGGACGGGCTGAACGTCACCGCGACGTACGCCGACAACGACTGCCAGGTCATCGTCGTGGTCGATGCGAGCAACGATGTCGGGGTCAGCCGCGGGCTCGACGGGTCAGCGAGCAGCCTCGATGCGACCGTGCGCGCCGCGGCTGCACTGTGCGAGCACCACGTGCGGCGCGGCGACCGAGTGGGGCTCCAGGTCACGCAGTCGCGCAACCCGGTCGTGGTCCGTCCCGCGACCGGTGTGCCACACCTACGTCGCATCCTTGCGGCGTTGGCACGTGTCGTGCCAGGTGGCGCGGGCGACGATCGTGTCGACCCCCGCATGCGGATCGACGCCGGTGCCCTCGTTCTCATGTGCTCGCCACTGATCTCCCAGCGGCCGATGCAACGGGCCGTGAGCCTGGCCCGGCGCGGACTGGTCCTGGTGGTCGTGGACACGCTGCCGCACGCGGTCGAGCACCACGTCGACCCGGCTGACCCTGATCGCGAGACGACCGAGCTCGCGTGGCGCATCCGGCTGCTCGAACGCTCCGCCGACATCCGCAGCATCACCCAGGCCGGCGTACCCGTGGTCGACTGGCGTGGCCCCGGCAGCCTCGACCAGGTGCTGCGCGACGTCGCCCGCAAGGCGCGCGCCCCCCGAATGGCGACCCGATGAGACTCCCCGGGCTGTACCTCGACGCGGTCGAGTTCGGCGACCGCATCGGGACCACTGGACTCGTCGTTCGCGGGATCCTGGTGCTGAGCGTCGCCGTGTCGTCGCTGACGGCGTCTGCCCTCGGTGGGTACCAGAGCTGGCTTGTCGTCGGCCTTGTCCTGCTCGGCTGTTTCGCCGCGACGACGCCTGACTCGTTGGCCCCACTCGTCGTGATCACGGCGATGTGTGTGCAGTGGGTCGTGCTGGTCAACCCGGTATCGGTGACGTGGTCTGTCGTCCCGGCGCTCTGCGTGCTGGCCGTGCACGTGACCGCTGCGCGGGCAGCGTCCCTCGCCGACCACGCCCCGTACGACACCGCACTGATGCGCCGTTGGGCCGGACAGTCAGGCGTGGTCGGCATCGTCACATTCCTGGTCTGGACCGTCGCCCGGGTCATGAGCTCGACGACGCGCCCGACCGGCGTGGCGGTGACGGCGCTCGCGTTCGCGGCGGTTGGCGTGGCAACCGTCGTGATGGTCAGGCGACTGGACGTCTAACGGCCGTCCGGAAGCTCGTCCGGCAAGCCGACGACCACCTCGAGGGCGTACACCTGCTGCGGCTCGGGATCCTTTCCACAGGAAACGCGGCGGTCGGGTGACAGTGTCACGCGCCGCACGAGCACGCTGGTGTGCTCGGTCGATCCGCTTGGTCCGCCCGCAGTGGCGTGGCCGACGCGGACCCGGGTCGCGTCACCCTCCTCGACCGCGTCTGAGATCGTGAGCGCGTTCAGCCCGACGGTCGAGGTGAGCGCTCGCACGGCTGACTCCGCGGCCTGAAGTGGTGCGGGCAAGGCCGACCTTCCCCGGTCGTGTCGAGGTCCGAGCAGCCGCGCGGGCAGCTCCCCCACGGCAGCGGCGTCGAGCGCGGCAACCACGTCGGAGGCACCGACGCGAGCCAACGTCATCCCGCTCGGGAGAAGGACACCTGTCGGCGCGAACCGGTGACCGCCGGTGTGCGAGGTCTCCCACACCTGACCCGGTCGTTGGGCCGCAGCATCGGCGGCCACAGGTCTCCCACGCACCGCACAGCAGACGTCGCGGCGTCCGTTCGTGCACACGAGGAACACCGGTACAGACGAAACGACGAGCCCAGGAAAGGACGCCAGCACCGCGGCGCGGTCACCACGGACAACGGCATCGACGTCGAGGTCGAGCAACAGTCGTGGGTCCGGCACCGTGCCGACAAGAAGCCACTCGCGACCGGGCACACAACAGCTCACCAACACCGTACGTGGCCGGTCGTGGTGGTCGTCGGGATGAGCACCGGCCGCCCGGATCAGCACGAACCTGCCGCCGGCTGAGGACGTGCGCGCGCCGAGCTCCCGGCCCACGACGGCGTCGAGGTGGCTCTCGCCCGCAGCGTCACGGCCCCACGGCCCCGGTTGCTCCAGCCCCACCCAGCCGCGCGCCACCGCCGCCGTCCCGAAGGCAGGTTCGTCGAGAGCAGCGCTGCGCACCGAGCACGCGTCGACGTCATGTCCGGTCGGGAGCCCTGCAACCGTGTCGGCGGGTTCGGTGACGGTCATCGACGTCAGCCCACTCGCCTGTGCACGACCAGCGGCAGCACCTTGTGCGCCCCGGCCTCACGCAGTGCAGCGGCCGCGATGGTGATCGGCCACATCGACGACGAGGCATCGGCCACGAGGAGCACGGTCCGGCCCGACACCGCCCCTCGCTGGTCGTCGGGCACGCTGATGCGGTCGCGCCACCAGGCTGCCTCGGCCGCCGAGGCCAACCCTTCGGGGAGTAGCTCCGCCGGCACGTCGAGACGGGCACGGTCGAGCCGGCCCACCGTGGCGATGTGTGCAACGAGCTCGTCGACGAACACGCGTGCACCCGCGGCCGGCAGTCCGATCACGAGATCCGGTCGCTCGGCCCAGCTGTTGCGCCAGCGACTCATCAGGGCGACGCAGCCCTCGAGGATGTCGGGGGCCGCTGTCGTGTCAGCCTGCAACCCGGCGGACAGGAAGTCGCGCCACTCGGGCGCGTCGGCGTGGATGAGGACGCGACCCTCGTCGGCCATCAGCTCCGCCGGGATCCGGCCGCGGCTGCCGAAGTCGCCGCCGGGCCACATCTTGCGTGGCTCGAGGGTATGGCTCTCACCACGCAGCAGTCGGGTGACCTGCGCCAACGTCTCACGCGAAGGCTTCGCGTCGAGCCCGACGAGCAGGTCGCCGCGACATACCGTGCACCTGCCGCAGGTTTCGGCGGTCGGGTCGTCGAGCGACTCCTGAAGCAGCTGCATCAGGCACCGCTCGCCGCGGCTGTAGGCGCGCATGATGTCCGCCTCGCGCCGTCGAGTGGCGATGATGCCGTCGTAGTGCTCCGCGTCATACGTCCAATCGACGCCGGTACGCCGCCACCCGTCCTCGACGCGTTCGACGGCACCGTCGACCGCGAGCTGCTTCAGCATCAGCTCGACCTTGCCGCGTCGTAGCCCCGAGACTGCCTCGAGAGCAGGTACGGACGTCACGTCGTCCTCGTGGCGGGCCCAGGCATCGAGCAGCCGGCTGACCTGGTCGGGGTCAGGGATCGTGGCGGTCGCGAAGTAGTCCCAGACGCCGGCGTCGGCCGACGACGGCAGCAGGATCACCTGCGCTTCGTCGATGCCGCGCCCGGCGCGCCCGACCTGCTGGTAGTAGGACACCGGGCTCGGAGGCGAACCCACGTGGATCACGAAACCGAGATCGGGCTTGTCGTAGCCCATCCCGAGCGCCGACGTCGCGACGAGCGCCTTGAGCTTGTTGTGGCGGAGCATGTCCTCGAGACGCTCGCGTGCGTCGGACTCGAGTCCCCCGGTGTAGGCCGCCACCGGCACTGCCTCGCCGTGGACACCGGTGATGACGGTCGCGAGCCGCTCGGCGTCCGCGACGGTGAGCGTGTAGACGATGCCGCTGCCTGGTAGGCGGGGCAGCTGGTTGACGACCCAGGCGTACCGCTCGAGCGGGCTCAGCTGGTCGATGACGGCGAGGTGCAGGCTGTCGCGCGCCAGGCGCCCGCGCAGGACGAGCGTCGTCTCGCCGAGCTGGGCGGCCACGTCAAGGGTGACGCGGGCGTTGGCGGTTGCGGTCGTGGCGAGCACGGGCGTGCCGGGGTTGAGCCCCTGCAGGAGATCGGCAACCCGACGGTAGTCCGGCCGGAAGTCATGTCCCCAGTCGGAGATCGCGTGCGCCTCGTCCACGACGAGCAGACCGAGCCGGCCGACCAGCGCGTCGAGCACGCGGCGGCCGAACCGCGGGTTGGCGAGCCGCTCGGGCGACACGAGGAGCACGTCGAGCGTGCCGGCCAGCAGCTGCTCCTCGATGACCGACCACTCGCCGACGTTGGACGAGTTCAGCGTGGCTGCCGTCAGCCCGGCGCGCTCCGCGGCCGCGACCTGGTCGCGCATGAGCGAGAGCAACGGTGACACGACGAGCGTCGTGCCTTGCTGCTCGGCCCGACGGATCGCGGTGGCAGCCCAGTACACCGCGGACTTGCCCCATCCGGTGGCCTGCACGACGAGCACGCGCGCACTGGGCTCGCACAGTGCAGCCACCGCGGTCTGCTGGTCGGGACGGAGGCGGGCCTGCTCCCCCGCCATCGCCGCGATCACCCGGTCGGCGATCGCGTGGCGTGCTGTCGTGAGCTCTGTGGTCATCGGGCTCGACCCTACGTGGTTGCCCGGACACTCGACCGCTGCGCGACAATCGTGGGGTGGAGCTCGAGGATCTCAGACTGGCCGTCTACGGCTCCTTCGTCGCCGGCGAACGCCCACCCGAGGTCGCTGCGCTGGGGACCCGGTTCGGGGTGGACCCGACTGATGTGGCTGTCGGCCTGCGCCGGCTGGCGACGGATCGGCACATCGTGCTCGGTGAGGCCGACGCCGTCGTGATGGCTCACCCGTTCGCTGCCGTGCCCCTCGGGTTCAGTGCGATGGGCATGTCGACACTGTGGTGGGGCGGCTGTGCCTGGGACTCGTTCGCGCTGCCGCACCTGCTTCCCGACGAGAGCCCGGTTCTCGTGGCCACCCGCTGCCCCGCCTGCGCACGACCGCTTGCCTGGAACGTCGACCGGGAACAACCACCGGTGGGTGACCAGGTCGCCCACTTCCTGGTGCCCGTCGCGCACATCTGGGACGACGTCGTGCACTCGTGCGCACATCAGCGCATCTTCTGTTCGCCGAGGTGCGTCGACTCGTGGCTCGCGGAGACCGGCAACCACCATGGCTACGTCATGGACCTGTCCACGTTGTGGCGACTGGCGGCGCACTGGTACGACGGCCGGCTCGAGCGCGGCTACGTTCGGCGCGAACCGGCGCAGGCGGCCGAGTACTTCCGAGAGGTGGGGCTGTCCGGAGCGTTCTGGGGTCTGTGACAGCCGCGTCAGACCCGGGCCCGTCGGCGAGCCGTGACCAGCACCAGGGCGGCCACGACGGCCCCGTCCAGCAGCACGGCCCACGGCACTGACTGCCGAGGGACGATCAGCGCTCCTACAAGGAGCAACGCGGCCGCACCGCCCGCCTGCGCCAGGCTCGGTCGGTGCGTCGGGCTGAGCCGGCCGTGGATGAACGCCACCAGCACGAGATACACGCCCACCGCGACTCCCAGGACCAGTCCGACCAACGTTGCCGACGACTCGACGTGATGCAGACCGAAGTCCGTGGCGGCCTCCAGCCCGGCGCCTACGGCGGCAGCAGCCGCGAAGATCGCGTAGTGCGAGTATCCCCACATGAAGTCCTGGTCGCGTCGAACCCGGAGCGCCTCGCCCGTCTCGTGCAGGAAGTAGATCCACCACATCCCGAACAGCAGGATCAACCCGCCGCCGCCGAGGACCACCAGGTCGAGTGTCAGACCCCCGCTGGAGAAGTCAGCGCTGACCGCGTTGCTGGCGGCCAACACCGACTCGCCGAGCACGATGATCGTGAAGAGCCCGTACCGTTCGGCGATGTGCTCGGGATGCCACGGCGTGCGCCTCGGAAGCTCCGCCCACACCGGCACCGCCAGCTCCGCGACGACCAGCACCAGGAACGAAGCGATGCCCAGCGTGTCCGGCAGAAAAAGTCGCAGCGTCCAAGCGGCCTGCACCGCCATCGTCCCGACGGCATACCGACGCGCGGTGCTGCGGCCCTCCGGGTCTGCCACACCGGCCCGCAGCCACTGCCCCACCATGGCCACCCGCATGAGCACGTAGCCGACGACGACGGTCGTGAAGTTGCTCTCCTCGAAGGCCGAGTCCACTCCGGCCGCCAGCACGAGGACGCCGGCCATCTGCAAGGCGGTCATTCCGCGGTACAACGCGTCGTCGCAGTCGTATGCGGACGCGAACCAGGTGAAGTTCATCCACGCCCACCAGATGGCGAAGAACACCATCGCGTATGCCACGACACCGTGGCCGAGCTCGTCGCTCACGACCGAGTGTGCGAGCTCGTTGGCGACGTGGGCGACGGCCACCACGAACGTGAGGTCGAACAGGAGCTCCAGGGGGGTCGACGCCCGGTGGCCCTCATCCGGGTCGCGCCGCCGCATGCCGGCGACGTACGACGCAAGGGTCACGCGGACAAAGTAGTCCACGCGCAGAGCACCGGTTACGCACGGGTGGAGCATGCCGCAGCCCCCGCGACGCTCTGACAAGATGGCGGCGTGATGCTCGGAGCGCGGAAGGTCGATCGATGATGCGCATCGTCCGGGCGACGCGCTACGTGACGCCGCTGCATGAAGGCGGCTCGTTGCCCGGGATCGTCGAGGCCGACGACCTCGGCACGTATGTCGTCAAGTTTCGCGGCGCCGGCCAGGGCCTGCGCGTGCTCGTCGCCGAGGTGATCGTCGGGGGGCTGGCGCGCCGGGTGGGAATCCGGGTCCCGGAGATGGTCGTCGTCGACCTGGCCGCTCAGATCGCCAAGTACGAAGCACACGAGGAGGTGCAGGACCTGTTGACCGCCTCGATCGGCCACAACCTCGGGATCGACTTCCTGCCTGGCGCCTTCGGCTTCGACGCGAGCTGTCCGCTCGACGCTGATGAAGCGGCCGCCGTCCTGTGGCTCGACGCCTGCGTCGCGAATGTAGACCGCAGCTGGCGCAACCCGAACCTCCTGGTCTGGCACCGTCGACTCTGGGCGATCGACCACGGCGCCGCGCTGTACTTCCACCACGGCTGGCGTGACGGTCTCAGCAGTCCTGAGCGTTTCGCGGCCCAGCCCTACGACGCCGACGACCACGTCTTTGCCGCCTTCGCCAGCGGTGTCGAGGCGGCGCACGCCCGGATGGCGCCGCTGGTGAACCGCAGCATGCTCGAAGAGGTGGTGGCCGAGGTACCCGACGGCTGGCTCGAGTCCGTGCCCGGCCTCGACGGACCGGCCCCGGTGCGAGCGGCCTACGTCGACTTCCTGCTCGCGCGGATCGCCAAGCCGGCGCGGTGGCTACCGCAAGCGCGTGCGGCATGACCGGCGCCGAAAGCCGGGTCGGCTACCAGTACGTCGTGCTGCGGTGCGTGCCGCGGGTGGACCGCGAGGAGTTCGTCAACGTAGGGGTCGTCCTCTACAGCCAACAAGCCGACTTCCTGCGCTCGCTGTCGCACGTCGACGACGCCCGCGTGAGTGCGATCGCGCCCGGCTTCGATGTGTCAGCGGTGCACAGTGCACTGGACGCGATCGAATCGGTCTGCGAAGGCCGCGCCGCGGCCGGCGCCGCGGGGCAGGCCACCCTGACGGCCCGCTTCGGGTTCCTGGCGGCACCGCGCAGCACCGTCGTCCAGCCGGGTCCCATCCACGGCGGGCTCACCACTGATCCGGCGGCTGAGCTGGTCGACCTGGCCGCCCGGCTCGTCTCCACACCGCCGCGACCGGCTGCGTAGGCTGGCGGCATGGACGCCAAAGCCTGGGACGATCGATATGCGGACAGTGACCTGGTCTGGGGGCTCGAGCCCAACCGGTTCGTCCGGACACAGTGCGAACGGCTTCCGATCGGCCGGGCGATCGACCTGGCCTGCGGAGAGGGGCGCAACTCCCTCTGGCTGGCTCGGCTCGGCTGGCAGGTGACGGGCGTCGACTACTCGACCGTTGCCATCGACCGGGCCCGGGCGCTGTCCACCCGCGAGAGCCCGGCCGTTGCCGCCCGCTTGGTCTGGCAGGTGTCCGACGTGACCGTGGACCCGCTCAAGCCGGAGTTCTTCGACCTCGTGCTGATCAGCTACCTGCATCTGCCGCCCGAGCAGTTCCAAGCTGTCCTTCGCAACGCCGGTCAGGCCATCGCGCCACGCGGACATGTGGTGATCGTCGGCCACGACCGGCGCAACCTGCGCGAAGGGGTCTCGGGGCCGCAGGACGAGTCGCTCCTGTACGACGCCGAGCAGATCCGGGGCCAGCTCTCCGACGTACCCGGTCTGGACGTCCAGCTCGCCGAGACCGTCACCCGAGCGACGCCGGACGGCGATGCCCTCGACACCCTGGTCCGGGCCCGCCGCCCCGATCTCGGGTCAGCGCCGAGCTGACCGGTACGCGCGCCACCCGGTCCGCACCAACGGCCCCTGCAGCGGGAGACGCGCCAGCACGGCCGCCTTCATCAGCGGCGTCGAACGCCGGCTGCCGAGCACGTCGACCGCCATCTGGACGTTCGCCGGGAAGATCGCCACCAGCAACGCCGCGCTGACCAGTCCGGCGCGGCTCCGGGTCGACGGCACCAGCAGGCCGGCGGCGCAGACGAGCTCTGCCGCGCCACTGGCGTAGACCAGCCCACGGCGGTGTGGGAGGCGGCGGGGAACGATCCGTTCGAACCTGGCCGGCGCGACGCCGTGCAGGACTCCACTGACAGCGAAGATGGACGCCAGCAGGGCCACGTCGGCGGGCGGCGACCCTCGTGAGGCCTGGGCAGACCTGACTGACCGGCCGCGCATCAGCCCTTCTTCTGGACGTCCACCGACAAGATGCTGATCGGCTGGAAGGGCGATCCGTCGGACTGCTGGTCCTCGACGCCCTTGTTCGCGATCGCGTCCACGATCTGCATGCCGGCGGTGACCTTGCCGAAGATCGTGTATCCACCTCCGCCGGTCGGAAGCTGCGTGTCCTTGTACACGACGAAGAACTGTCCGCCGTTGCTGTTGGGATCCTGGCCGCGAGCCATCGCGAGCGTGCCCCGCGGGTACTGCCCGTCCGACGGTGCGTTCTCGATGCCGAAGCCGTAGCCGGGCGAACCGCTGCCGGAGCCGGTGGGATCACCGCACTGGAGCACGAAGATGCCGGTGGCTGCGGTCGTGAGCCGGTGGCAGGGGCTGTCCTCCCAGTACTTCGACCGCGCGAGGCTGATGAACGACGCCACGGTCTGCGGCGCGGTCCGTCCGTCGAGCTGCAACCGGATGTCGCCGCACGTGGTGTGCATCGTGGCCTCCCACGTGGCGTTCTCGGCCACGCTGGGATCTGGCGGTGCTGACGTCTGCGGAGGGTTGGTGACGGCTGGGGGTGCGGTGTCACACGTGACGTCGGCAACACTGGCCGGACTGGGGTTGGACGACACCGCACCTGTCACGGTGGTCGCCTTGTCCTCCTTGTTGGTGAGCAGCTGCGGGATCCCGACGACGGCCGCCACGCAGAACATGGCGATCAGCACGACGGCCACCTGCGACGAGCGCGGCGTCCGTCGGGACGCACCGGTGGCAGACGCGGTCGAAGGCCGGTTCGGCCGCTTCGAGTTCGACATGCGCGCCACTCTAGGCGACTCTGTCGCGCTATCGGCCGGACGCCTCCGCGCCGTCAACCAGGTGCAGGATCCAGTCGTCGTACGGCGCCCCCGCGGCGCGGATCGGCACCCGGTCCGGAGGAGTCGATCGCCGCCACCCCGCCGAAGTACGAGTCGAGCGCCGGCCACACGGTCACCTGGTCGTGGTCGGCGAGGGCCCGCAGCACGTGGGGCGGCAGCCCGGGCTCGACGTGCACCTTGTCGGGAACGGGGTTGAGCCGGGGCGCGGCGATGGCCTCCGCGACCGGCAGCCCGCGGTGCACGACGTTGCACACCACCTGGAGCAGTGCCGAGCGGATACGGCTGCCGCCGGCAGCCCCGGCCACGAGAGTCGGCTCGTCGTCGCGGAAGGCGATCAGCGGCGACATCATCGACCCCATCCGATGACCGGGCAGCTCGCTTCCCCGCACGAGCTCGCCCTCCCCCAGCATCGAGTTGAGATGCAGCCCGTACTCGCCGAGCCAGACCCCGGAGGCGAGTCCCAGACTGGTCGTGACCGCACAGACGTTGCCGTCGGCGTCCACCACCGCAGCGCTCGTCGTGTCCGCGCGGCGTGGCGGAGCTCGCAGCGCCTCGACCATCCGGGCGGCGAGCACCTCGTCGTCGTCGTCCAGCGCCAAGGCCCCGAACGTACCCAGGAGGTCGTCGAGGTCGTCACCCCGGGCGACGACCACAGCATCGCCGAGTCGGGCCCCGCGGGGAGCGGTCTCGATCACGCCGTAGGCCGCGAGGTCGGGGTAGCTGAGGTCGCCCTGCTGTCCGACAGCGGCCACCATCGCGTCGGCGATCCGGCCGGTGTAGAAGGCTTCGGCTCCCTCGTCGGCCAGCACGCGCATCGCTGTCTCCAGTCCGGGGTGGAACAGGCGAGCACCACCCGGGAGCACGGCGCCGTCCTTGGCGTAGACGTGGACGCCGTCACCGAGGAGCATCGCCGGGGCGATCGTCGCGAGCACCTTGGAGTGCAGCGGCGCGAACACGACACCGTGCGCCGCGTGGTCAATGGCCGGAGCCACCACCTCGGACCAGGCCAGCCGCCCCCACCGCCGGTGCAGCGCCGCGACTCCGGCCGGCACCCCGGGCACGGCCACGGTGGCGGGGCCGACCGAGTACGGCACCAGCTGACCACCGAAGTCGATCGCGATCTCCTGCGGGACGGCCCCCCGCCGCCCCGCCAACCCCGGGACCGCGACGAAGAAGTCCAGGCACGTCGTGGTTCGGCTGGCGGCCTCGTAGTAGATGGCGAACCCGCCCCCGGCGAGCCCGGTGAACACGGTCTCGGCCACACAGGCGGCCAGCACCATCGCCACGGCCGCATCCGCTGCACTGCCGCCCGCCCGAAGCACGTCGGCGCCGACATCGGCCGTCACCGGGTTACCGGCGGCTACACAGGCCGGTAGTCGTGGTTCGGTCATCGAGGTCCCTGAAGTGAAGTCCCTGAAAGGCACTGTGCGGTCTGGTGCAGGCTCAGCCGGTGGGTCAGGTCGCGCCGGTGTACTCGCCCTTGATCCGGTGACCCTTCCCGAGCACGGTGATCCCCTCGTCGGTGACCGTGAAACCGGCGGCTCGGTCGGCCTCGGCGTCCAGCCCGATGCTGAAGCCGTCCGGGACGACGACGTTCTTGTCGATGATCGCGTTGCGGACATGGGCTCCGACGCCGATCTTCACGTTGTCCATGATCACGCTCCGGTTGACGACGGCACCGCTGGAGACGTAGACGTCGGTACCGATGACCGAGGAGCGAATGGCTGCTCCCGAGACGATCGAGCCGGCGCACACGATCGCGTCGTCCGCGGTGGCCGACTCGACGAACTTCGCGCCCGGGAGGCTCGTGTTGGCCGTGAAGATCGGCCACTGGCTGTTGTAGAGGTTGAAGATCGGCTCGACGGACACCAGGTCGAGATGCGCATCGTGGTACGACGAGAGCGTTCCGACGTCGCGCCAGTAGTCACGGTCGCCCGGCATCGATCCCGGTACGTCGTTGCGCTTGAAGTCGTACACCGCTGCCTCGTTCTGACCGACGAGCAGCGGAATGATGTCGCCGCCCATGTCGTGCCGAGACTCGGGGTTGGCGGCGTCCTCCTCGAGTGCCCGCACCAGCGCGTCGGCGGTGAAGACGTAGTTGCCCATCGACGCGAACGACTCATCCGGGCTGTCGACGAGGCCGGGCGGGTCGGCGGGCTTCTCGAGGAAGTCGGCAATGCGGATCCCGTCGTCGGCGGTCTTGATGACACCGAACTGGTCCGCCTCCTTGCGCGGGACGCGGATTCCCGCCACCGAGACCGATGCCCCCGACTCGATGTGCGCGTCGACCATCTGGGACGCGTCCATGCGGTAGACGTGGTCGGCGCCGAACACAACGATGATCTCGGGCTTCTCGTCCACGATGAGGTTCATCGACTGGTAGATCGCGTCAGCACTCCCCAGGAACCACTGCTTGCCGCGTCGTTGCTGCGCCGGCACCGGCGTGACGTAGTTGCCGAGCAGCGTCGACATCCGCCAGGTGACCGACACGTGGCGGTCCAGCGAGTGCGACTTGTACTGCGTCAGCACGCACAACCGGAGGAAGCCCGCGTTGACGAGGTTCGACAGGGCGAAGTCGATGAGCCGGTAACTGCCCCCGAACGGAACGGCGGGCTTGGCGCGGTCCAACGTCAGGGGCATCAGCCGCTTCCCCTCGCCACCAGCGAGCACGATCCCCAATACCTTGCGCTTGGCCATGCCTCGACCCTAGCGGGCAGTCCCGGCTCATGGGGCTGTCTCGGACGATGGAAGCCGGTCACATCCCGCCCCGCGCTTCCCGAACGTCGCTAGGGTGCCAGTCATGCGTGTCGGTCTACTCACCCGAGAGTTTCCCCCCGAGGTGTACGGCGGTGCCGGGGTGCACGTCGACTTCCTGGCCCGACACCTGCGCGAGCGGGTCGACGTCACCGTCGTGTGCACCGGCGCCGAGCGCGAAGGGGCGATCGCCATCGCCGAGCAGGACGGCCGGTTCCCCGACGCGAACGCGGCTCTGCACGTGCTGTCGGCCGACACCGCGATGGCGGCCGCCTGCACCGGCGTCGACCTCGTGCACTCCCACACCTGGTACGCCAACATGGCCGGACATCTCAGCTCGCTGCTCTACGACGTCCCCCACGTGGTGACCGCCCACTCACTCGAACCACAGCGCCCCTGGAAAGCAGAACAGCTCGGGGGCGGCTACCGGTTGTCCTCATGGGTGGAACGCACGGCCTACCTCGGTGCCGCGGCGATCATCGCGGTCAGCGAGGGGATGGCGGCCGACGTACGAGAGGCCTACCCCGAGGTTGACCCCGAACGCCTTCACGTCATCTACAACGGCATCGATGCCGAGTTCTACGCACCGGACAGCGGCACCGACGTGCTCGAGTCGCTGGGCATCGACGCCAGTCGGCCCTATGTCACGTTCGTCGGTCGGATCACCCGGCAGAAGGGCGTGCCGCACCTCCTCCGGGCCGGTCTCCAGCTCGACCCCACGGTCCAGCTGGTGCTGCTGGCCGGGGCCGCGGACACGCCCGAGCTGAAGGCCGAGACCGACGCCGCGATCACCCGCCTCAGGGCCGAGCGCGACGGCGTCATCGTCGTCAGCGAGATGCTGCCCCGCGAGAGCGTGCGGCAGGTGCTCACCCACGCGCTCGCGTTCGTCTGCCCGTCGGTCTACGAACCGCTCGGCATCGTCAACCTCGAGGCGATGGCCTGCGAGACGGCCGTCGTGGCCAGCGCCGTCGGCGGGATCCCGGAGGTGGTCGTCGACGGTGAGACCGGCCTGCTCGTCGACTACTCCCCCGACGACATCGAGGGGTTCGAGGCCGCGCTGGCCGACCGCATCAACCGCTTGGTCGCCGACCCCGAGCTCGCAGCGCGGATGGGACGCGCCGGTCGCATCCGTGCCGTGTCGTCGTTCGACTGGGCCGCCATCGCCGACCAGACTGTGGCGTTGTACCGCAGCCTGACGTGACCGCGCCGGTCGCCGGCGATCTGGTTGACGCGGTGCGCCGCGAGCTGACCGCCCGACGGGATCCCGTTCGGGCACCTCGGATGCAGCGGTACATGAAGTCGCCCATGCCGTACTACGGCGTCCCGATGCCGGACGTGCGCCGGCTGTGTCGCTCCCTGTACGACACTCATCCGCTCGACCGGGCCGGATGGGAAGCGACTGCTCGGGCGCTGTTCGACGAGGCGACCCACCGGGAGGAGCGCTACGCCACGCTGGTGCTGCTCGCTCATCGCCGGTACGCCGGTCACCTGACCGCAGGGGCGCTGCCGCTGCTCGAGCACATCATCGTCGTCGGAGCCTGGTGGGACATCGTTGACGACGTCTCCCACCGTATCGGCGCCGTTCTGCTCGCCGACCGTGCGGCCGCGGAGCCGACGATCCGTGGCTGGGCTGCCTCGACAGACCGGTGGCTGCGTCGGGCCGCGATCATCTGCCAGCTCGGCCACCGCGAGCGCACCGACGTCGAACTCCTCGCGGATGCGATCACCCCGGCGCTCGGTGAGCGCGAGTTCTTCCTGCGCAAGGGCATCGGCTGGGCGCTGCGCGAGTACGCCAAGACCGACGCTCACTGGGTTCGTGCGTTCGTCGCGGATCATGGCGTTGACAGCCCGGCGCCGCTGTCGGCGCTCTCGAGGAAAGAGGCGCTCAAACACTTGTCGGGCTGACCTCACATCCTGCCTTGTCCTGACACGGCAGGGCACGCCGAGGACCACTCGTGGACGCCCGGCCGGAGGAGGAGCACTCTCTCTCTGAAGACCGACGAGGCACTGAAGACCGACGAGGAGGCTCCGACCATGGACGTCAACGCCATGTTCACCGAGGCGCTCAGGACCTGGTCCAGCCGGGTGGAGACCGTCACGCCCGACCAGCTGGATCGACCTACGCCGTGCACGGCGTGGACGGTTCGGGACCTGTTGAACCACGTCGTCGTCGAGGAGCTGTGGACGCCGCCGCTCCTGCAGGGGCAGACCATCGAGCAGGTGGGCGACCGGTTCGACGGCGATCAGCTCGGCGCGGACCCACTCGCAGCAGCCCGCGCTTCGGCGGCCGCGACCAACGACGTTGCGGGCATGTCTGTGGACGGCCGCACCGTGCACCTCTCGTACGGCGAGGAGGACGCCGAGGAGTATCTGTGGCAGCTCACCACCGACCACGCGATCCATGCCTGGGACCTGGCGGTCGCAACCGGAGGGGACCGCGCGCTGGAGTCGGGGCTGGTCGAAGCAGTGGCCACGTGGTTCGCCGGCCGGGAGGAGATGTACCGATCCGGCGGGGCAGTCGGCCCGCCCGGTCCGGGTGGCGACGACGCGCAGGCTCGCCTGCTGAGCTCGCTGGGCCGCGACGCTGACTGGGGGCCGAACCACGCGACGCTCGCGACGTTCTCGGCCGCGTTCGGGCGTGGAGACGTCGACCAGATCATGGCCCTCATGACTGACGACTGCGTGTTCGAGGCGACGACGCCGTCCCCGGACGGCACGCGCTTCGATGGTTCAGCGGCGGTCCGAGGGGTCTGGATCGAGGTCTTCGGCGGCACTGCCGGTGCCGCATTCACCGAGGAGGAGTCGTTCGTGCACGCTGACCGGGGCGTGCTGCGCTGGCTCTTCAGCTGGACTGAGCCGGACGGGACCGCCGGCCACGTCCGAGGCGTCGACGTGCTGCGCTTCCGGGACGGCAAGGTCTGCGAAAAGCTGTCCTACGTCAAGGGCTGAGCCGGCGCGGTCAGGGCCCGAACGTGTCCGGGTTCGGGCCGACCCGGGCGCCCTCGTCGAGGCCGCCGATCGCCGCGTGGTCGTCCTCGTCGAGCCGGATCCGGAACAGGTCGATGTTCTCGGCCATCCGGCCGGGGTTGACCGACTTGGGGATCACGACGTTGCCGAGATCGAGGTGCCAGCGCAGGATCACCTGGGCAGGTGTCACTCCGTGCCGCTCGGCGATCGACCCGATGGTCGGGTCACTCAGCCTCCCACCGCGCGCGATCGGGCTCCAGGCCTCGGTGACGATGCCGTGCGCTGCGTGGAAGGCGCGCAGCTCCTGTTGCTGCAGCCACGGGTGGAGCTCCACCTGGTTGATCGCCGGTACGACGTCGGTCTCGTCGAGCAGGCGCCGCAGGTGCGCAGGCTGGAAGTTGCTGACGCCGATGCTGCGCACCCGTTCGTCGGCATACACCTTCTCGAACGCCTTCCAGGTCGCGACGTAGGCGTCCTGGGAGGGCGCCGGCCAGTGGATCAGGTAGAGGTCGACGTAATCGAGGCCGAGCCGCTTCAGACTGGCATCGAAAGCGTCCAGCGCCGAGTCGTAGCCCTGGTCGTCGTTCCAGAGCTTGGTCGTGACGAACACCTGGTCCCTGTCGAGACCGGACTCGGCGATCGCCTCTCCGACAGCGGTCTCGTTGTTGTAGGCGCGCGCGGTGTCGATGTGCCGGTAGCCGACCTCGAGCGCCGCCGACACGGCCGTCTTGGTCTCGTCCGCCGGCACGAGGAAGACGCCGTACCCGACCTGGGGTATCTCGACGCCGTTGTTGAGCGCCAGCGGCGGCACGCGGTCAGAGACATGGGGTGACGAGGGGGGCATACGCCCCAACGTAGCAGCGGAGGGGACGCGGTCAGGTCGGCCCACGACGCGCACGGTCTCTTGCGGCGACACGCTAATATTCCTGAATGCTCAACTAGCTGCAGGAGGACCGATGTCGCCGTCCATGCCCGTCATCTATCTCAGCCATGGTGCTCCCCCGCTGGCCGATGACCAGGTGTGGACCCGTGAGCTGGCGGACTGGGCCGGTGACCTGCCGAGACCGACCGCGATCCTCGTCATCTCTGCCCACTGGGAAGAGGCGCCACTGTCGCTGGGCGCCACGTCGACGGTCCCGCTCGTGTACGACTTCTGGGGCTTCCCCGAGCGCTACTACCAGGTCCAGTACCCAGCACCGGGAGCCCCGGAGCTCGCCGCGAAGGTGCGCGGCCTGCTGACCTCACCCGGACAGTCTGTGCACGACGCCCCGGCACGAGGACTGGACCACGGGGCCTACGTGCCCCTTGTCGAGATGTTCCCAGCGGCCGACATCCCCACGCTGCAGATCTCGATGCCGACGCTGGACCCGGTGACGTTGTTGGAGGTCGGACGAAGGCTTGCGCCGCTCCGCGACGAAGGCGTCCTGATCCTCGGCAGCGGGTTCACCACGCACAACCTCAGCCTGATCAGCCTGCAGTCGCCGCCTGATGCCCCCGCACCGTCGTGGTCGCAGGAGTTCGACGACTGGATCGAGCGTGCGATCTCGATGCGTGACGTCGACACGGTCGTGGACTTCCTGCACAAGGCGCCCGCAGCCAGGCTCGCCCACCCGCGCACCGAGCACTTCGCGCCCCTGTTCGTGAGCCTGGGGGCCAGCCTGGCCTCGTCGGCCGGCGACGAGCAGGGGCGTTCGGTCGTCGACGGCTTCTGGTACGGCCTCTCGAAACGCTCCTGGCAGTTCGCCTGAGTCCGGCCCGGCCGGCTGCGATAGCGTCTCGCGCGTGAGTGAGCTTCCCCTCGGCGGCACCGTCCGTGCGATGACCCGCTGGGGCGAGTCGGTCATGCACGCTCCCTGCGCACCTGTCGCGACCTACGACGACGCGCTGCGAGCCGTCGTCGCCGACATGGTGGCCACCATGTATGCCGCGGACGGGGTCGGGTTGGCCGCCAACCAGATCGGCGTATCGCTCAAGGTCTTCGTGTTCGACTGCCCCGACGACGAGCACGTGCGTCACCGGGGCGTCGTCTGCAACCCGACGCTGATCGTCCCGGAGGGAAAGGACCGCCTGCTCGACGAAGACGACGAGGGCTGTCTGTCGTTGCCTGGAGCGTTCGTCCCATGCGCGCGAGCACACCACGCGACCGTCACGGGGTTCGACGAGCACGGCGAGCCGGTCAGCTTCTCCGGCACCGGCCTGCTCGCTCGCTGCCTGCAGCACGAGAGCGACCATCTCATCGGGACGGTCTTCGGCGACCGGCTGTCCGCGCGGCAGCGCAAGAAGCTGTTCAAGGAAGCCGAGAAGTACGCCGCGGAGTTTCCGCCGGGCTGGCCGGCCAACGCAACGGAAGGCCAGTAGTCGACCTCTCGACACGCTGACACCGGCCCTACCCGGTACTGCTCCCAGTGCTACGCCGTGTCGACCACGAAGGTCGGCCGGTTCTGACGGGCCCGGACGGCATACATGGCCGCATCGGCACGGCGCAGCACCTCGGAGGCCTCGACAGCTCCGGTGATCATCGCGATCCCGATGCTGATGCCGACGCGCAGAGCGACTCCGTCGAGGACCATCGGCTCCGAGAGGGCCTCCTGGATGCGCTCGCCCAGTGCCTGGGCCTCGTCCTGGCTCACCGGGAAACCAACGACGACGAACTCGTCGCCACCGAACCGACCGGCGATGTCGTCCTTGCGGACGGTCTGGTGCAACCTGGTCGAGATCGCCGCCAAGGCGTCGTCTCCGACGAGGTGCCCGTGCTTGTCGTTGACCTGCTTGAAGTTGTCGAGGTCGCAGAACAGCAGAGCGCCGAGCTGCTCGGTCTCGCGCGCCTCGCGAACGACTGTGTCGAGGTGGTCGAGCACGGTGAGCCGGTTGGGCAGGCCGGTCAGCGGATCGTGCTGGGCGCGCTTGGTGAGCTCGCGCTCCTCCTTCTTCGACTGGGTGATGTCGACGATCTGGCACAGCACACCGGGTCGACCGCCCCCGTCCATCAGCGAGGCAGCCTCGACGAGTCCCCAGAACTCTCCGCCGTCGGCGCCCACGAAGGGTACCTCCATGCGCAGGCCGCGGCGGTCGTCGCGGAGGAGCCGGATCATCAGGTCGCCGAGAGGCTCCCCGTGCACCACGGTGAGCACCCGGTCGATCGGCTCGTGCCGCGCTCCGAAGACGTTGATCCCGAACATGAGCCCGGCCGCACGGTTGATCCGAGCGATCTCCAAGCCGCCCGGACCCTCGATGAACTCGGCCATCCCGATCGGGGCGTTGTCGAACGCCAGGCGAAAACGTTCCTCGCTCAGACGCAGGGCCAGGTGGTCGTCGGACGACCGCTGCACGAAGGTCTGGTGGTGGAAGGCCACGCTGGCCTGCGAAGCAAACAGGCCGAGCAGCGGAGCCACCGCGGGATCAGGTCGGGTGGATCCGGCCGGGAAGGTGGCCGTGATCATGCCGACCAACGCCTCTGGGGTGGCGAACGGCGCCACATACAGATTGAGAGCGCCCCAGCGGTCACCGTTGCCATGCATCTCCGGCTCGGTGTCCGCGGCCTCGTGCACGACCTCGTCGAGGAAGGCCCGGGGGTCGATGCACTGGTGGACGCCGTACGACGAGGGGGACCCGGCGAGCAGGTCGTTCCAGTCGCTGAGGTGGCTCCGGCTGCCGATCAGGGCGTGGGCGGACTCGTGGCCCGCGAAGGCGACGGCCTCGACGGACTCACCGTCGACGAGGTAGACCAGGATGGTTCGCGCGCCGAGCACATCACGGATGCCCTGGCAGAACTCCGGCATGGCCTTGCGCGGGTTAGGGGCAGCGTGCAGAGCCTCCAGGGTCTCGTGGACCTGGCGCACGGCTACCGCAAGGCCCGAGCGCTGACTCCTCACCAAGCCCCCCTAGGACCTCATTGTCGACCAACGACGAAGAAGGCTAACGCGGCTGCAGCTGCGACGTTGAGCGAATCCACATCGTGCGCCATCGCGAAACCGGCTCTGATCGTGGCGCTGCTCAACCAGCGGGTGGATAGACCTGGCCCCTCGGACCCAAGGATAAGGCAGACTCTGTCGGTCGTCATGCGTTCAAGGACTTCGGTCAGCGGCTCGGCGTCCGCATCGGGCGTCAGCGCAATCGTGACGAATCCTCTGTCGGCCAGTGTGGGCACCGTCGAGTACCAGTCCTCGACCCGCGTCCACGGAACCGAGAACACCGCACCCATGGCGACCTTGACGGACCGTCGGTAGAGCGGGTCCGCGCAGCGCGGCGACAGCAGCACGGCGTCCATGCCCAACGCGGCGGCACTGCGGAAGATCGCGCCCACGTTCGTGTGGTCCACGATGTCCTCGAGCAGCACGATCCGTCGTGCCCCGCTCAACACCTCGTCCACGCTGGGCAGCGGCTGCCGCTCGAGCGCCGCAAGCGCCCCGCGGTGCACGTGAAAACCGGTGACCTGCTCGGCCAGGGCCTCCGACACGACGTAGCACGGCACATCACCCGCGGCGGCCAGCTCGTCGGCGAGGCCGGGCAGCCATCGTTCGGCCATCAGGAACGAACGGACCGGATATCCGCCCGCCACGCCTCGCCGCACCACCTTCTCGCCCTCAGCGATGAAGAACCCGTGCTCGGCCTCGAGATGACGGCGCAGCTGCACGTCACGCAGCGACACGTAGTCCGCGAGCCGCGGATCCCCTGGGTCCGCCACCGGTGTCAGCACCGCCATCCGGACATGATCTCAGGCTGTGCCGACGGCCTTCGGACGTGGCACGAGACCTGGTCAGGCGACGACCGCTCCGAGGGCATGCGCAACGCCGACCACCTCACCGATCACCACGATCGCGGGCGGTTGCACCTCCTCCGCGGTGACGTCGGAGGCCACCGAGCCGAGGGTCGAGAACACAACCCGCTGAGACCTGAGCGAACCGTCCTGGATAACCGCGGCAGGGGTGTCCGCCGGGCGGCCGGCCGTCACCAGTGCGGCCGTGATCGGCGGCAGGTTCTCCACGGCCATCAGCAGCACGAGGGTGCCGCGCAGCCGTCCCAGTGCGTCCCAGTCGACGAGCGAGCTGTCGTGCCCCGGCGGTAGATGACCCGAGACGACAGTGAACTCGTGAGCCACGCCGCGGTGCGTGACCGGGATCCCGCCCAGGCCTGGGACCGAGGTGGCACTGGTGATGCCCGGGATCACACGGAACTCGACCCCCTTCTCCGCACAGGCCTGGGCTTCCTCGAAGCCGCGACCGAACACGAACGGGTCACCGCCCTTGAAGCGCACGACGCTGCGGCCGGCCAGGGCATGCTCGACCATCAGCTCGTTGATCACGTCCTGGGACGTCGACCGCCCGCGAGGCAGCTTGGCGGCGTCGATGAGCTCGACCTGGGGCGAGAGCTCGGCCAGGAGCTCGCGGGGCGCCAGCCGGTCGGCGATCACCACGTCCGCCTCCTGCAGCGCCCGGCGGCCGGCCACCGTGATCAGGTCAGGATCTCCTGGACCCCCACCGACCAGCGTGACGCCCGGACGGCGTACCCGGTCCTTGGGAGCGACGATCTCACCGCTGCGCAGTCGGTTGAGGATCTCATCGCGCACCGAGGCCGAGCGTCGCGGGTCACGACTGCCGAGCACTGCCACCGTCAGCGGTCCGTGTCGCCCCACTGCCGGCGTCCACGCCGTCGCCGCCTCGGCGTCATCGGACCGCACACAGAAGATCCGTCGCCGCTCTGCTTCACGGGACACCGCGGCGTTGATGGTCGGCTGGTCGGATGCGCAGACGACGTACCACGCCCCCTCGAGATCTCCGTCGATGTATGACCGTCGGTGCCAGGCGATCTCGCCGGTGCGCGCATGACCTTCGACGGCCGGTGTCGTCTCCGGCGACACGACCTCGACGACCGCCCCTGCCGCCAGCAGGGCCGGGATCCTGCGCTGCGCAACGTGCCCACCTCCGATGACCACGACCCGGCGTCCCGACAGGCGCAAGCCTGCGGGATAGAGGTGATGGTCGTCGGTCGCCATCCGGCCACGCTAGGGCGCACGTGCCACGCCGCGGCCGCCGTCTCAACTGACGGATCCGGCGGGGACCCTGCGAGTTGCCGGATCACGAGGGCGAGCCAAGATGGTGGCATGAGCCTTGACCGACCGATCGCTGAAGACCCGTACGCCAAGCTGCCTCCCGTGCCCGGCTTCACCGTCACGAGCGCCGATGTCACCGAAGGGCAGCCGCTCAAGGACGACCAGGTCGCCGAGCACGGTGACACCTCGCCACACCTGTCGTGGAGCGGCTTCCCGGAGGGGACCAAGAGCTTCGTTGTCACCTGCTTCGACCCGGATGCACCGACGCCGAGCGGGTTCTGGCACTGGGTGGCAGTCGACATCCCGGCCGGGGTGACCGAGCTGGCGACCGGCGCGGCCAGCGACGGGCTACCGTCCGGTGCGTTCCACGTGCGCAACGACGGCGGCGGGCACGGGTTCACCGGTGCAGCGCCGCCGGAGGGTGACCATGTGCACCGCTATTACTTCGTCGTGCACGCCGTCGGGGTCGAGTCTCTCGGTGTCGACAAGGATGCATCCCCGGCCGTCGTCTCCTTCAATCTCGCCTTCAAGACGCTCGCTCGCGCCCAGATCGTGGGCACGTACCAGTACTGACCTGGCCTCCACTTGGCAGACTGAAGGCATGACCGCGTCGACGCAGCCCCCGGATCCGCAGACGGACGTCCTCGGTGCGCCGTACACCTACGAAACCCTCGTGCTGGGCGACGACGCCGAGGGGGCGGTGGAGGCGACCCTCGTCCGACGCTGCAGTGACGGCCCGAAGCGGGTCGGTGCGGTGCTGCACGTCCACGGCTTCTGCGACTACTTCTACCAGACCGCGACAGCTGAGTTCTTCACGGCCGCAGGCTATGACTTCTATGCGGTCGACCTGCGCAAGTACGGCCGCTCACTCCGGCCCCACCAGACGCCGAACTTCTGCCTGGACCTCACGGAGTACTACCCCGAGCTGGACGAGTCCCTGCGTCTGATCACCGCCCGGGACGGGCATGACCGGGTGATCCTGAGCGGCCATTCGACTGGCGGTCTGATCGCCTCGCTGTGGGCGGCCGACCGGCTCGCCCAGGGGCAGCGCGTCGCCGATGCGCTGGTCCTGAACAGTCCATGGCTGGACCTGCAGGGGTCCTTCTTCCTGCGTACGGCCGGTACCGAGGCCATCAACCGGCTCGGCCAGCGGCGACCGTACGCCGTGGTTCCGCGCAATGTCAGCGGGGTGTACGTCGAGACCATGCACCGCAGCCTGCGGGGCGAATGGGACTTCGACCTGGCGTGGAAGCCCAAGGAGTCCTTCCCGGTACGCGCCGGGTGGCTGCGCGCCGTTCGGATGGGCCATCGACGTGTCCACCGCGGAATCGACGTCGGGGCTCCCGTCCTCAGTCTCTGCTCGACGGCCAGCCTGGTGCCGCAGGCGTGGACCGAGCAGGCGACCCGGACCGACACCGTCCTCGACGTCAAGCAGATCGCGAAGTGGTCCCACCAGCTCGGGACGCACGTCACCGTGGTTCGGATCGAGAACGCCATGCATGATGTGCTCTCCTCACGCAAGGACGTGCGTGACACCGCGTTCGGCGAGATCAGCCGCTGGCTCCGCTACACGCTCGACTGACCGACCCGGCCGGGCGGCAGGCGGTCGCCGCGTCAGTCGAAGAAGACGAGGTTGACGATCGCGACCACCCCGACGACGGCGACGAAGCCGCGGAACACCACGGGCGGCAGCCGTCGACCCACTGTCGCGCCCACCTGGCCGCCGATGACCGATCCGGCCGCGATGATGCCGGCTGCCTTCCACGAGACCTGCGAGATCGTGATGAAGACCAGGGCAGCGACCCCGTTGACGAGCATGGCCAGGATGTTCTTGGCCGCGTTGATCCGCTGGAGGGACTCGGCCAGACCAAGGCCCAGGATCGCAATGAGCAGCACACCTTGAGCCGCGCCGAAGTACCCGCCGTAGATGCCGGCGGCATACACAAGCACCAGCATGATCGCCGAGCCGTGCGGCGGCGCCTGGACCGGCGGGCGGATGTGGCGAGAGATCCACGGCTGAGCGAGCACGAGCACACAACCCAGTCCGATGAGCACCGGCACGATCGCGTTGAAGGCCGATGCGGGGAGCTTGAGCAGCAGGAGCGCTCCCGTCAGGCCACCGAGGACCGACGCGGCACCGAGGCGGATCAGCCGAGCGCCCTGACCGACGAGCTCGCGCCGGTAGCCGATGGCGCCGGACAGTGAACCCGGTACCAGCCCAACGGTGTTGGACACGTTGGCAAGGACCGGCGGGTAGCCGATCGCCAACAAGGTCGGGAACGTCACCAGAGTTCCCGACCCGACGATGGTGTTGATGCCTCCAGCGGCAATGCCGGCGGCGAACAACGCCAGACCTTGCAGCAGCGTCACTGACCAGGCGGTGCTGCGGGCGGCTCGTCCTCGACTTCGGGAACCGCGGCTGAGCTACCAGAGGACCGGCTGGGCCTGGCAGCCTCCTCGGCCAACGCGATCGCCTCGGCGACCTCCTCCTGGGCGGACGACAGCGCCGAGTCGTCGCCGGCGCCGCGGTCGGCGTCCACCTCGACCGGGTCACCGTAGTCGACTCGCTGCCGCGGGCCGGCGCTCTCGGTCGGAATACCTTGGATCGAACCGATCGTGCTACCGAGACCCTCGAGGGCGCGACCGATCTCGCTGGGCACGATCCACACCTTGTTGGCGTCGCCCTCGGCGATCTTCGGCAGCATCTGGAGGTACTGGTACGCCAGCAACGCCTGGTCGGGCGACCCGTCGTGGATCGACTGGAAGACCGTGAGGATCGCCTGCCCTTCGCCCTGGGCGCGAAGGATGCGGGACTGGCGGTCACCTTGAGCGCGCAGGATCAGTGCCTCGCGGTCACCTTCGGCGGTGAGGATCGCGGACTGTTTCTGTCCCTCGGCGGTGAGGATCGCCGCCTGCCGCATGCCCTCCGCGGTGAGGATGGCGGCGCGCTTGTCGCGGTCCGCGCGCATCTGCTTCTCCATCGAGTCCTTGATGGACGGTGGCGGGTCGATGCCCTTGAGCTCGACCCGGTTGACCCGGATCCCCCACTTGCCGGTCGCCTCGTCGAGGACCCCACGCAAGGCGTTGTTGATGTCGTCGCGGCTGGTCAGGGCCTGCTCGAGGTCCATGCCCCCGGTGATGTTGCGCAAGGTCGTCATGGTCAGCTGCTCGATCGCTTGGATGTAGTTGGCGATCTCGTAGGTCGCCGCGACCGGGTTGGTCACCTGGAAGTAGATGACGGTGTCGATGGAGACGACCAGGTTGTCCTCGGTGATGACGGGCTGGGGTGGAAAGGACACGACCTGCTCGCGGAGGTCGATGAGATAGCGCACCCGGTCGACGAACGGAGTGACGATGTTGAGCCCCGCGGACAGCGTCGTCCGGTACTTGCCGAACCGCTCGACGATGCCGGCACGCGCCTGGGGCACGATGCGGACCGTCTTGAACAAGATTCCGGCCGCCAGCACCAAGATGATGCCGAGAACGATCAGTAGGACCATGGACGGACCCCCTCTGGGACCTTCGACCGGACGTCCAGCCCGGTAGATGACACCCTCTCACGCTGTCACGACCGGGTCGCCCTACAGGCGTCCCGACCGGCTGCCACCAATGCTGCTACTCGATGGGGTAGACGACCGCGGTCGCGCCGTCGATCTGCGCGACGCCGACTTTCTCCCCAGGTTCGACCACGACGGACTCGTCGAACGTGCGGGCCGACCACACCTCACCACGTAGCTTCACCCGGCCGGCATGCGCCGTCACCCGCTCGAGCACGAGGCCGCTTCGCCCCACGAGCGCTTCGGGACCGTTCTGGAGTGTTGGCCCGGCGTGCATCCGACGGACGATGTTCGGACGGACGAAGCCCAGCAGTGCGACCGACACGACGACCGCTCCGAGCACCTGGACGACGATGTTGAGGCCAAGCCCGGCGATCAGCGCCGCGGCGGCGGCACCGATGCCCATCATGAGCAGCGTGAGGTCCAACGTCGCCAGCTCGGCCCCGGACAACAGGAGCGCCGCAATGAGCCACGCCTCCCACTGATGGTTGTCCAGCCAGTTCATACGTCGAGCCTACAGTCCGGGCTGCACCGAGAGCCCGGACCGCACCCCTTCACCGGCGGTGCGAACCCGTCTTGCGCCGTGCGCTGTATCGCCCCTCAGACCGGGTGAGCTCCAACGTGAGCCCGAACGTCTCGGTCAGGGCCTCCTCGGTCAGTGTCTCGGGGATGGGTCCAGCAGCCACGACCTCGCCCTCCTTCAGCAGGAGCACGTGCGTGAAGCCCGGGGGTATCTCCTCGACGTGGTGGCTGACGAGCACCGTGGCCGGCGACATCGGGTCCAGCGCCAGCACCGACAACGTGCTGACCAGGTCCTCACGGCCGCCGAGGTCGAGGCCGGCCGCTGGTTCGTCGAGCAACAGCAGCTCCGGGTCGGTCATGAGCGCACGCGCGATCTGCACTCGTTTGCGCTCCCCCTCGCTGAGGGTGCCGAAGGTGCGGTCCTTCAGCTGGCTGACCCCCACCTCTTCCAGCAGCTCCGCGGCGCGCTGGTGGTCGAGGTCCTCGTAGGCCTCCCGCCACCGGCCGAGCACGGCGTACGACGCCGAGACGACGACGTCACCGACGCGCTCGTCACGCGGGATGCGTTCACCGAGTGCGGCGCTCGTCAGGCCGATCCGCGGACGCAGCTCGAACACGTCGACGGTACCGATGACCTCGTCGAGGATCCCCACGACGCCTTCGGTGGGGTACAGGTGGGTGCTCAGGACCTGGAGGAGCGTGGTCTTGCCGGCTCCGTTCGGACCGATGATGACCCACCGCTCGTCGGCCTGGACCCGCCATGTCACGTGGCTCAGGAGTCGGTTGCTGCCACGGATGACCGACACGTCAGCCAGTTCGATGACCGCTGGCATCGCACTCCTTGTCTCGTGGCGGAACGGGCACGTCTGCGCTGGTGCGCGTAGGTCTGGGATGGTCGAGATGAGTCTGCTGAACGGTCCCAACCTATTGCAAGCGGGTACACACGGCGCTGGGAGCGCGTCGTTGCCGCTGCACCCTCGTAGGCTTTGCCCGTGTTCGCCGTTCCCCATGCCGCCCGCACTGCGTGCTGGCTCAACGCGTGGATCACCGGGCGCGAGAGCGCCGACGCGGTGATCACGGGCATCTTGGGCGAGCAGGCACACATGGAGTTCGTCGTGTTCGGACACGACGCACCCGGTCTCTCACCTGCTCTCCTGCTCGGCGAGCTGCGCCGGCACCACATCCATCAGGTCAGCGCGGCGCTGCCGAGTCCTGGCGACCCGCTGGGCCTCGGCGGACCGCCCCGCTTCAACGCCGATGCCCTCGACGCGGGCGAGGCGCTGGTGCTGTGGGGCGCGGAGGTCGGCGTCGTCCCGCGTACGACGGGTCGCTCGACGCGCTGGGAGGGTGCCGCCGCCAACCCGCCGCGGTTCATGCCCGGTGTAGCCGATGCGGACCGAGCCCTTCGCAGCGCGCTCACGGTCGCGGCCAATGCCCTGGCCGAGCTCGACGTGGCCTCCTGGAACCCCGACGTCGCGGATGCGCTGATGAACCTGCGGCAGCCCGCTCGACTCGACGCCCCCATGAGCTTCCCGTCCGGCGAGGCGGCACGCACCGCGGTCAGCGGGCTGCGCAGCCAGCACATCGTCGAGCTCGCGCTGGCCGACGGCGACGGCGGCGCCGTGTCGACCTGGGAGGCCGAGCGTCGGCGCGACGCGTTGCAGCCGCTCCAGCGGGCGTCTCGCGCCGCGATCGTCGCAGCCTGCTCGTCCCTCGACGGCAAGTAGGGTGTTCGCGCCATGAGCGCAACCTCCGAACGATCTGAAACCGTCCTCCTCACGCTGCTTGGTCGCGACCGCCCTGGGGTCACCGCTGCCATGTTCGAGACCCTGTCGGAGTCGCAGGTCGAGGTGCTCGACATCGAGCAGATCGTGTTGCGCGGCCGACTGGTGCTCGGCATCCTGGTCACCGCCCCACGTGATGTCCGTCGTCTGCGCAACGCAGCCGAGGGAACCGCCGCAGCTCTTGGCATGGAGATCGAGATCATCAGCGGCGAGGGCGACAACACGCCACGACGCGACGGGCGAGCGCACGTCACCGTCCTGGGTCGGCCGCTGCGACCAGACACGGTCGCCGCGATCACGGGGCGGATCGCCGACACCGGCGCCAACATCGACCGGATCGTTCGGATGGCCCGCTATCCGGTGACGGCGATCGAGTTCAACGTGTCGGGCGCCGAGATCGGGCGGCTGCGCGAGGTGCTCGCGGGTGAGGCTGCGCGGCAGCAGGTCGACGTGGCCGTCCAGAACGTCGGACTCCTGCGGCACGGCCGCCGCCTCGTCGTGATGGACGTCGACTCCACGCTCGTGCAGGGCGAGGTGGTCGACATGCTCGCTCACCGGGCCGGCGTCGCCGCCGAGGTGGCGACCATCACCGCGGCCGCGATGGCCGGTGACCTCGACTTCGAGTCCTCGTTGCGTCGCCGCGTCGGTCTGCTCAAGGGCCTGTCTGCCTCGGCCATCGACGATGTCTACGACGCGATGGAGCTGGCCCCCGGCGCGCGAACCCTCGTCCGGACGCTGAAGCGCCTCGGTTACCGCTTCGGCATCGTCAGTGGTGGGTTCACGCAGCTGATCGAGCGCATCGCGGCCGACCTCGACATCGACTACGCGCGCGCCAACCGGCTCGAGATCGTCGACGGCCACCTGACGGGTGAGCTGCTGGGGCCGGTCATCGACCGGGCCGCGAAGGCCCAGGCACTGCGTGACTTCGCCAAGGACTCCAAGGTCACGCTCGACCGGACGGTGGCGATCGGCGACGGTGCCAACGACCTCGACATGCTGGCCACGGCCGGACTCGGAATCGCGTTCAATGCCAAGCCGGTCGTTCGACAGGCCGCTCATACGTCGGTCAACGTGCCGTACCTCGACGCGATCCTCTACCTTCTCGGGATCAGCCGGGAGGACATCGAGGCCGCCGACGCGGAGCACGGCATCACCACGCCCCACCCCGACGTGCCCTGAGGTGCCCTGAGGTGCCCTGAGTCGGCCGGCGCGGGGTGGGCCGGCGCACTTAGTCGCCCGGTGTGTAGGACGCCAGCAGGCGGCCGTGCCCCTCGTCGAGCTCAGCCCACGAGTCGACGTCGAAGCCGAAGGCACCGATCCCCGACGTGGGGAACCGCACCTCGGCCGCCCCGTCAGCCTGGATGAGGAATCCCAGCTGCGCGATTGCGGGGTTGTGGCCGATCACCATGGCCGAGGTCAGCTCGTCGGGGACATGCGCCGACACGATGTCGAGGACTTCGTACCCGTCCGCCCCGTAGAGCTCGTCGATCAGCTCCACCCGGCGGACGCCGGCCACCGTCGCGACCAGCTCAGCGGTCTCCTCCGCCCGTGCCGCCGTCGAGGCCAAGATGATGCCTGGCGCCAGCCCGGAGGACGCCACCCACGCCCCCGCGGCCGCTGCGTCGACCCGTCCGCGCTCGGTGAGCCGCCGGACATGGTCCGTCTCAGCCGCCTGCTCGGTCTTGGAGTGGCGCATCACGAGCAGGCTCAACGGGGCCGGCCCGGCCGCGCCGCGTGGGGTTTGGGTCATGAGTCCATCCTGCCTGGATCACAGGACGGCGGCACGTGACCCTCGCGTTCTGCGCCTCCGACGCGCGGTGCGTTCACCAACCCGTAGGGTGCTGCGCATGACTGCCACGCCCGACGCGCCGGGACCTCTCTACGTGATCGGTGGCGCCGAGGACAAGCTCAAACGGCGTACCGTCCTGCGGCATTTCGTAGCGGCGTGTGGTGGCGAGCAGGCCCGGATCGCCGTGATCCCGACCGCCTCTTCACTGGGTCCCGAGATCGTCGACGTGTACACCGCCCTGTTCGAGCGGCTCGGCGCTGCGTCGACGACTGGCGTCCGGCCGGAATCGCGTGAGGACGCCAACGACGCGCGCTACGTCGGCAGGCTTGCTGACGTGACCGGCATCTTCATGACCGGTGGGAACCAGCTCAAGCTCTCGGCCGTCGTCAACGGCACCGCGTTCGGTCAGGCGATCCGCGACGCTCATCGACGTGGGGTGACGATCGGCGGTACGTCGGCGGGTGCGAGCGTGCAGTCCTCGCACATGGTGGCGTTCGGCCCAGGTGGTGCGACCCCCAAGCAGCGCATGACCCAGCTCGCGTCCGGACTCGGCCTGGTACGTCACTGCGTCATCGACCAGCACTTCACCCAGCGGAACCGGTACGGGCGCCTCATCATGCTGATCGCACAGTCTCCCGATCTGCTGGGGATGGGTGTCGACGAGGACACGGCCGCGATCATCAGCGCAGACCACGAGCTCGAGGTGGTCGGACGTGGTGCCGTCACCATCCTCGACGGCCGAGACGTCGTCTCCAACGCGCACGAGGCCACCCGCACGAAGCCGTTGTTGGTGTCCGGCGCGCACCTGCACGTCTTGCCAGCAGGGGCGAAGTTCGATCTGATGAAGCGGGCGCTGATCCCGACGCAGTCCCAGCCCGATCCCGGCGAGGTCGAGGAGCTCCGAAGGGCTGCGGACGGACTGCGGCGCCTAGCCAGCGACATCGCCGCCGAAGGCGTGTCTCCCACCGGATCCCGTCGCCGGGGACGTTCGACACCTGCTGACCGAGAGGACGGCTCCGCATGAGCGACACCGACATAGAGTCGACCGGAACCGCCATCGACGCGACCCTGCCGGACGCTCCCAGGCCGGAGCTCGCCGTCCTCGAGACCCGGGTCTACCGAGGCGCGAACATCTGGTCGTACGACAAGGCGATCCACCTCGTCGTCGACCTCGGTGTCCTCGAGGAATGGCCGACGGACCGGGTCCCGGCGTTCACCGAACGTCTGCTCAACCTGTTGCCCGGCTTGCACAACCACTCGTGCTCGCGGGGCCGCAGGGGCGGCTTCGTCGAGCGCCTCACCGAGGGCACCTGGCTGGGGCACGTGGCGGAGCACGTCGCTCTCCAGCTGCAGCAGGAGGTCGGACACGACCTGCGTCGTGGCAAGACCCGGCAGGTGCCCGGTGAACCCGGCCGCTACAACGTGATCTACGGGTACGTCGACGAGAACGTCGGCATCTCGGCGGGCCGACTCGCCGTACGGCTGATCAACCATCTCGTCCAGACCGAGCCGGGGTTCGACTTCGAGACCGAGCTCGAGAGCTTCATCGTCCGCGCCGAGCGCACCGCGTTCGGCCCTTCGACGCAGGCGATCATCGACGAGGCGGTCTCGCGGGACATCCCGTGGATCCGGCTCAACGAGCACTCCCTCGTGCAGCTCGGCCAGGGTGTGCACCAAAAACGCATCCGCGCCACCATGACCTCCAACACCTCAGCAATCGCCGTCGACGTCGCGAGTGACAAGGACCTCACCGGCCGATTGCTCAGCGCGGCCGGCCTGCCGGTGCCGCGCGCGGAGTCGATCCGGACAGCCGACCAGGCGGTCGCGGTGGCCAACCGCATCGGTTACCCGGTCGTCTGCAAGCCGCTGGACGGCAACCACGGTCGCGGCGTGTGCCTCGACCTGCAGGACGAGGACGCGGTCCGCGCGGCGTTCCCGATCGCTGAGGAACAGTCACGTCGGGGATGGGTGATCGTTGAGACGTTGGTGACTGGCAAGGACTACCGCTGCCTGGTCATCGATGGCCGCATCGCCGCGATCGCCGAGCGGGTCCCGGCTCATGTCATCGGCGACGGCGTCCAGACCGTGGCCGAGCTCGTGGAGGAGACCAACGCCGACCCGCGTCGGGGCGTCGGCCACGAGAAGGTCCTCACGCGGATCAAGGTCGACGACGCGGCGATCGCCCTCGTGAAGGATCAGGGTTACGCACTGAAGGACGTGCCGCCGACCGGTGAGGTCATCAAGCTGACGCTCACCGGCAACATGTCGACGGGTGGTATCTCGATCGACCGGACCTTCGAGGCACACCCCGAGAACGTCGAGATCGCCGAGGAGGCGGCCCGCGTGATCGGGCTCGACATCGCCGGCATCGACTTCATCTGCCCCGACATCACCGAGCCCGTGCGTGAGACCGGGGGCGCGATCTGCGAGGTGAACGCCGCCCCGGGCTTCCGGATGCATACCCACCCCACGATCGGCGACCCGCAGTTCATCTCGAAGTCCGTCGTCGACATGTTGTTCCCGCCAGGTGCGCCCAGCCGGATCCCGATCGTCGCCGTCACCGGTACGAACGGCAAGACGACGACGGCACGGATGATCGCGCACATCTTCAAGGGCATGGGCCGCAAGGTCGGTATGACGTCCACCGACGGCGTCGTGATCGACGAGCGGCTGGTCATCCGGGCCGACGCGTCCGGTCCGAAGTCGGCGCGGATGGTCCTCCAGAACCCGCGCGTCGACTTCGCGGTGTTCGAGGTGGCACGCGGCGGCATCCTGCGTGAGGGTCTCGGGTACGAGCGCAACGATGTCGCCGTTGTCCTGAACGTGCAGCCCGACCACCTCGGGCTGCGTGGGATCAACACCGTCGAGCAGCTGGCAGACGTCAAGGCCGTTCCGGTCGAGGCAGTGCCGCGCAACGGCCACGGGGTGCTCAACGCCGATGACCCGCTGGTGCGGGCGATGCGCCGGCGCTGCTCCGGCGACATCGTCTGGTTCAGCATGCAGTCGCGCGGAAGCGAGGTCCGTGACTTCATCGATGCGCACTGTCGTCGCGGCGGCAAGGCCGTCGTACTCGAACAGAGCGACAAGGGCGACATGATCGTCGTCCGCCACGGATCACGCGAGATGCAGCTGGCGTGGACCCATCTGCTGCCGGCGACGTTCGCCGGTCGTGCGGTGATGAACGTGCAGAACTCCCTGGCGGCCGCCGCCGCAGCCTTCGCCGCTGGGGCGCCCTTGCACGACATACGCCAAGGACTGCGCACGTTCTCCACGAGCTACTACCTGTCGCCGGGACGGCTCAACGAGATCGAGGTCGACGGCGTGAACGTCGTGATCGACTACTGCCACAATGCGCCGGGCATGCGCATGCTCGGGGACTTCGTCGACAAGGTGGGCGATGGCCTCATGCAGGTCACCGACCTGGCCAAGCCCTCCCGCATCGGTGTCATCGCAACCGCCGGCGACCGCCGCGACGAAGACATCCGGGAGCTCGGTCTGGTGGCCGCCGACCACTTCGACGTCATCGTCGTACGCGAGGATGCCGCGCTGCGCGGACGCAAGCGGGGCGAGACGTCGGAGCTGGTTGCCGGTGGTGTCCGGGAGCGAGTGGCGGCCGGGGCGCGGTGCAAGCAGGTCGAGGTCGTGCTGGATGAGATCGACGCCACGCGGCACGCCATGGCGCGCGCCAACAAGGGCGACCTCGTCGTGATCTGCGTGGACAAGCACCCCGCCGTACTGGCCGAGCTGGAGTCCTGGTCGTCGCGCGCCCAGGCCGGGGCCCGGTCTGCCGACGACGAGCTCATCGGTGACCCCGACTTGGTCAACCCCTCCACCACCCCCTAGGTCCGCTACCTCCCCCTTCCCTACCTCCCCCAGCCAGATACCCAGTGGCCGTAGCGCGTTTGCCTTGTTCACAAGCCAGGTGGCTTGTGAACAAGGCAAACGGGCCGCTAGGAGTGGCAGTTTGGGTTGGGGAGTTAGTGAGGGGGAGTTGATGATGGGATGGCGGGAGGAGGGTCGGTGGCGGCGAGAAGGACCTTGTCGCGAAGCACGGCAAGGGTGTCCACGGTCGCACCACGCTCGGCCAGCCAGGCCGCGAGCTCGACCCGGTCCTGGTGACACATCACCGCGATGACATCCCCAGGCTCGGCCCGAGCCACCAGTGCTTCCAAGCCGGCCAGCTCCGAGCCGTATGCCGGTACCTCCTCGACGCCCACCGTCGCGGCACCGGCCCGGTAGATAGCCGTCATCTCGTCCAGGTCTCGCCCACGCAGGTAGTTGTCCTTGTGCACGATCACCACGACGTCCGCGTCCCGTGCGCCGATCTCCCCCAGGCTGCGGACCAGTTCGTCGGTCCGGTCTCCCGCGGTGCCCAGCCCCAACAGCGTGCGGCCGCCGGGTCGACGCAGCCCCTTCATCACCTCGATCAACGCCTCGAGACCCGCCTCGTTGTGCGCCAGGTCGACGATGACCGTGACGCCGTCGAGCGTGTAGATGTTCATCCGCCCAGGGTTCAGCTCGGGTCCGGGGGTAAACGTCGTGAGGCCCGTCACGACCGCGTCCCGCGGCAGTCCTGCCGCCAGCCCGGCCGACGCAGCCGCGAGCGCGTTCTCGAGGTTGAAGTGGCTCAGGCCGGCCAAGGTCATCGGGACGTCCACCACCCGCACGAGCGGGTCGGGGTCGAGGTCCGGCGCCAGCACACAGATCCAGCCGTCGATCACGGTCGTGGCGCGACCGCCGGAGCTCAGCACCTCCCGCACGCTCGGTGAGTCCGGGTCTCGGCTGAACACCCAGGCCCGGGCGGTGATCGTCGACCGCATCGCGAACACGCGCGGGTCATCGCCGTTCAGGACCGCCCATCCGGTCGGCCTCGTGATGTGCGGCACGACCGCCTTGACCTCGGCCAGCTGGTCGAGCGTGTCGATCCCGTGCAGACCCAGGTGGTCGGCGCTGACGTTGGTCACGACCGACACGTCGTTGTGGCGCACACCGATGCCGCGCAGCAGGATGCCACCTCGCGCGGTCTCGGTCACCGCGAGCTGCACCCCTGGTTGACTGAGCACCCGCCCGGCGCCGCTCGGCCCCGAGTAGTCACCCGCCTCGACCAGCTCGCCGTCGGCGTAGATCCCATCGGTCGACGACCACCCGACGTGCAGGCCCGCCTGCCGTCCGATGTGCCCGATCATCCGGGCCGTCGTCGTCTTGCCGTTGGTCCCCGTCACCGCGATCACCGGGATCTCGGGCTTGATGGTCGTCGGCGCGGGACCCGGCTCCGACCGTCGTACGCCGTCAGCCACCTCGCTGACGAGCGCCTCGATGTCTGAGGAAGGCAACCCGTCCAACACCGCGGCGACCGCCTTCCCGAGCGCCTCCGCGTGGCCACGGTGACGCCACGGGTAGGCGACGACGAGTCGGTGCACGTCACTGGTCGGTCGCACCCGCACGGCCAGCCGATGCGTCCCCACCTCAGCCGCGACCTGGCGCACCAGGCGGGCCACCGCCCGGGCAGCGAAGCGCTGCCGGAACCCGGAGCCGGGCACCCCTGGCCGTACGCTCACCAGACCGATCCGGCGGGCGAACCGCAACACCGTCTCGTCCGGAGCCTCGACCAACGCGGTGAGGTCGAGCGTCAGCTTCACCGCTGCCCTAGGGAAGTACAGGTTGGGGCCCTCGAGCATCCGCAGCTCGACCAGCGCGGAGGGGGCCTCAGCTGGCTCCGGACGGACGACGTCGGGCGGGCGGGTCACGGCGCACACGCTATCGGGCAGGTACTGCCGGACCGGTCAGGCGCCCATCGCGTGGTAGCCGCCGTCGACGTGCACGATCTCTCCGGTCGTCTTCGGCATGAAGTCGCTCAGCAGAGCCACGATCGTGCGCGCCGTGGGCTCGAGGTCGTTCAGGTCCCAGCCGAGTGGCGCCCGCTTGACCCACTCTTCCTCGAACATCTCGAAGCCGGGGATCGCCTTGGCGGCCAACGTCTTCAGCGCCCCGGCGGAGACCAGGTTCGACCGGATGCCCTTCGGGCCGAGGTCCCGGGCCAGATAGCGGTTGCACGACTCCAGGGCGCCCTTGGCGAACCCCATCCAGTCATATCCCGGCCAGGCCACAGACGCATCGAACGTACAACCGACGATGCTGCCGCCGGGCTGCATCAGGGGCAGACACGCGACCGCGAGCGACTGGTAGGAGTACGCCGACACGCGCACGGCCTGGGCCACGTCGTCCCACGGACCCTCGAGGAACTTGCCGCCGAGGATCGTTTGTGGGTTGCCATAGGCGATCGCGTGCACGACGCCGTCGAGACCGTCGACGTGCTGGCGTATCTCACTCTCGAGCCGGGCCAGGTGCTCGTCGTCGCTCACGTCGAGCTCGATCACCGGCGGCGGGGTGGGCAGCCGACCGGCGATGCGCTTCGTGATCGACAAGGCACGGCCGAAGTTCGAGATCAGCACGGTCGCACCCTGCTCCTGTGCCACCTTGGCGGTGGCGAAGCCGATCGACGAGTCGAGCGTGACGCCGGCGACCAGGATGCGCTTGCCGTCCAGGATTCCCATGTGTTGAAGCCTTTCTGTGGGACGCAGGTGAGCGTCGTTGTCATCGACCAGCTGTCGAAGCCGTCGGTCAGTGGCCCATTCCGAGGCCCCCGTCGACCGGGATCACCGCCCCCGTGATGTACGCCGCCTCGTCCGACGCAATCCACCGGACCACGCCCGCGATCTCGTCGCTCGTGGTGAAGCGGCCGAGCGGGATGGCCGCCTGGTACTCCGCCTTCTTGTCCGGCGGTAGCTCCGCAGTCATGTCGGTGTCGACGAACCCGGGCGCCACGACGTTGGCTGTGATCGACCGGCTGCCGAGCTCTCGAGCGATCGACCTCGCCATCCCGACCAGGCCGGACTTGCTGGCTGCATAGTTGACCTGCCCCGCCGACCCGAGCAACCCCACGACCGACGAGATCAGCACGATCCGACCCCGACGCAGCCTCAACATCCCTTTGGCGGCCCGTTTCACGACGCGGAAGGATCCGGTCAGGTTGGTCTGGATGACCGCGTCCCAGTCGTCATCGGACATCCGCAGCAGCAAGGTGTCCCGGGTGATGCCGGCGTTCGCCACCAGCACCTCGACCGGACCGTGCTCCGCCTCGATCGTCGCGAACGCCGCCTCGACCGCCTCGGCGTCGGTCACGTCGCACCGCACGCCCAGGAACCCGGCCGGCGGCTCGCCCGAGCGGTAGGTGACAGCCACCTTGTCGCCCGCATCGACGAACGCCTGCGCGATCGCACGGCCGATCCCGCGGTTGCCTCCGGTCACGAGTACCGATCTGCTCACCATGTTCCCTTCTCCAGCCTCCGTCGGAGCCTGACGCTATCGCGTTCCCAGGGCACGCTCGCCGCTGGTGGTCCCGGGGGTCTCCCGCACGCGCTCAGGGCTCCTCCCGCGGGTGGTCCAACTCGTAGCCTTGTTTGACCGTCCGGTCGCACGCTCCCGGGCGGCCAAACGGCTACTCGTCGTCCTCCAGGCGGAAGCCGAGCTTGAGACCCACCTGGAAATGCTCGACATTGTCGTCGGTCACCTGGCCACGGATCTGGGTCACCTCGAACCAGTCGAGATGCCGCAACGTCCGGCTCGCGCGCTTGACCGCGTTGCGGATCGCGTCGTCGATGCCGGCAGGCGAGGTCCCGACGACCTCGGTCACGCGGTATGTACGGTTCGACATGGTGAACCTCCTGATGGATGAGCTGGTCAGGCCCATCATGTCGCGTCGGTCAGCCCGTGGCGAAGTTGTGCAGCGCGTGGGGCCCCGTGACCGCCGAGACATCCCGGCGTACCGTGGGGACAAGGAGAAAGCCTGTGACTCAGCACCAGGAACAGCCCGTCAGCATCACATCGGCGCGCACCAGCCATTCCGATGACCTACGCAAGCGCCAGCGGCGTTATCTGTTGTCCATGGGTATCAGGACGGTCTGCTTCGTGCTGGCGGTCGTGACCGATGGGCCGGTCCGTTGGGTCTTCGTGTTCGGGGCCGTCGTCCTGCCGTATGTCGCCGTCGTCCTCGCGAACGCGACCGACCGGCGAAGCCGCCCCGGACCGCCGCGCTTCGTGGTTGACGAACACCCCGCCCTCGAGAGCGGATCCGGCGACGTCACCCAGCCGCACAAGGTCTAGACCGAATGGATCCTGCGTGGCACACTGACCGGCGAAGGTGAGCCGCCTCCCCCGACGGCGAACCTGTCGTGATGCCGGACCGCTTCCCCCCGTGGCTGTCCGGCATCACCCCTGTCCGGCCTCGGGCGAGGACCATCCAACGGAGATGTCATGAGCGAACCAACGCCCCCCAGCAGCCCGGAACCGGTCATCTGCTCCGCCAAGGGCTGCCGGCAACCGGCGACCGTCGCGCTGCTCTGGAACAACCCCAAGCTCCATACCCCGGAACGTCGGAAGACGTGGTTGGCCTGTGACGAGCATGAGGCGTCATTGACGCAGTTCCTGGCCGCGCGTGGCTTCATGCGCGGCACCGAGCGCCTCGAGACGTGAGCTGGCGGTGAGCGCCTCGAGAGGTGCGGTGGCGGTGAGCGCGTCAGCCGCCGATCGAGCTCATCGGCCGGGCCGGCTGCAGGAACGACGGGTCGTCGATTCCGTGGCCGGGACGCTTGGTCCACATCGCGGCGCGCCAGCGATCCGCGATCACGTCGTCGTCGGCGCCGTCCCGAAGCGGCGTCCGTAGGTCTGACTCCTCGCGCGCGAACAGGCAGTTGCGCACCTGCCCGTCCGCGGTGAGTCGGACCCGGTCGCAGTCGCCACAGAAGGGTCGCGTCACGGACGCGATCACACCGACCGTCGCC
This sequence comes from uncultured Actinomycetota bacterium, assembly GCA_963815445.1. Classification (GTDB taxonomy): domain Bacteria; phylum Actinomycetota; class Actinomycetes; order Propionibacteriales; family Nocardioidaceae; genus JANLYC01. Next base: position 641,179 of record CAWFGV010000011.1, on the reverse strand, counting down.
GGACCACCGTTGACCAGGAACAGTTCGGCCGGTGCGCTGCCCCGCTCGTCGGGATGCGGCGTGAGGTCGAAACTGGTCTCGAGCGAGGCGAAGATCTCGTCGGCGGTGATCATCAGCTCGCGGCTCCAGCCGTGCTGCGCATCCAGCGGCATCTGCTCGATGAACCGAAGCTCGTAACCCTGTTCGATGCACCAGCGCAGCAGCTCGGGGGCCTGGTCGTCGTTGTGCCCCCGCAGCAACACGGCGTTGACCTTGACCGGAGCCAGGCCGGCCACGTGGGCTGCCCGCAGACCCCGCACGACGTCAGCGAAACGGTCGCGGCGGGTGATGGTCTTGAACGTGTCTGCCCGGACGGTGTCGAGGCTGACGTTGACCCGGTCGAGGCCCGCCGCGGCCAGCGCGGGCGCGACGCGTTCGAGGCCGATGCCGTTCGTGGTCACGGCAATGCGGGGCCGCGGGTCGAGCGCGGCGGTGCGGGCCACGATGTCGGGAAACCCGCGCCTGATCAGGGGCTCGCCACCGGTGAAACGGATCTGTCGCACGCCGAGGCGCGTCACCGCGATGTCGATGAGGCGGACGACCTCGTCGTCGGTGAGCACATCGGTGTTCGGCAACCAGTCGAGACCCTCCGCCGGCATGCAGTACGAGCAGCGCAGATTGCACCGATCGGTCAAGGACACCCGGAGATCGGTGGCGACCCGACCGTAGGGGTCGGCCAGCGGCAGCAGGTCTGTCGGCGAACTCGTCACGAGGCCACCTTACGTGGTCATACCGACTCCCGGCGCACGGTCGGTGTCGCGGCCGGGTTAGTTTGGCAGGGCTGTGTCCCTCTCGAAGATCACGCCCGAGTCCACCGCGGCGGCCCCCGAACGACCGACGTCGTACCGCTTCCTGCTGTCACGCCGCTGGCTCGGGCTGCTGTTGGCGGTGCTGGTCGTCGCGCTCACCTGCTACGAGCTCGGACGCTGGCAGTTCCACCGGTACGCCGAACGGCACGACAGCAACGCGGTGACCAAGGCCAACCTGGCTGCTGAACCGGCTGCCCTGGACGACCTGATGAGTACGACCGCGCCCCCCGCGCACGATGACCAGTGGCGGCGCGTCGAGGTGACGGGCAGCTACGACGCACAGCACCAGATCGCCGTCCTCTACCGCACCCGGTCCGGAGCGCCCGGTATCGACGTCGTGACACCTTTCGTCACGGCCTCGGGCGCCGCTGTGCTCGTTGACCGTGGCTGGCTGCAGACAGCCGGCAACGGCAACCAGGCCAACGCCTTGCCTCCTCCCCCGGGATCCACCGTCACCGTGACCGGCTGGGTACGGCAGGACGCCAGCGACAGCGGCAACCGCGTCACGCCCTCCGACGGTTCGGTGCGCTCGATCTCGTCCGTCGCCATCGCTCCGACGCTGCCCTACCCGCTCTACCGGGGCTTTCTGGACCTCACCGACGAGTCAGCGACCGTGAAACCGAGCCCGGCGCGCGCAGACCCACCCGACCTCAGCGGCGGTCCGAGCTTCTTCTACGGGATCCAGTGGTGGTTCTTCGCAGTCCTGGCGCTCGGCTTCTGGGTGTACTTCGCGTATGCCGAGCGCACCGGCACGGCACGCCGGGTGCCAGTGGAGTCAGCTGACCGGGACGTCACAGACCGCGAGTGACCCCGCCGTCGACCGGCAGCATGACCCCGCTGATGTACGACGACGCGGGTGACAGCAGAAAGGCGGCTGCCCGGCCGAACTCAGCCGGCTGGCCGTAACGACGCAGGGGGATGCTCTCGGTCGATGATCGGCGCGCGGCCTCCGGATCGGCAGCCCGGGCGTCGAGCTCGCGCACGCGCTCGGTGTCGACCCGCCCGGGCAGCAGCCCGTTGACCCGGATCCCGGCCGGTCCGAGCTCGTCGGCCAGGTTCTTGGCCAGCATGGCAAGACCTGGGCGCAATCCGTTCGAGATGGCCAGCGAGCTGAGTGGCTGCTTGACGGAGGTCGACAGCACGAACGCGATCGAACCGCCGCTCTCCAGCTCAGGAGCCACCCTGGTGGCGAGCCGGACAGCCCCGAGGAAGACCGCGTTGAACGCCTGGGTCCACTCCTCGTCGGTGCGCTCCATCGCTGGTCCGGCGGTCGGGCCGCCGACACTGATCAGCACTCCGTCAAGACGTCCAAAGGTGTGCTTGGCCGCAGCAATGAGGGCATCCGGAGTGGCTGGGTCGGCGTTGTCGGCCACGACACCGTGCGCCGAGTCCGCACCGAGAGCGCTCACACAGGCGTCGACGTTGGCCTGGTCGCGTGAGGACACCACGACGTGGGCACCCTCGGCGACGAGCACCTCCGCGGTGGCTCTGCCGAGACCCCGGCTTGCTCCGGTGACGATGTAGACGTGATCGGTGAGTCCGAGATCCATCCGGTCATTGTGCCCGCGCTCAGGTCATCGCGCTGATCGGGGCCACCGGTTGGCGGTCCGCGACCTGACGCCCGGCCGATCGCTCAGGACAGTACCGGCTCGGCATCTGCCGAAGCAGCGAACTGGGTGTCGTAGAGCTGGCGGTAGAGACCCCCACGAGCCAGCAGCTGCGCGTGCGTGCCCTGGTCGACGACGCGGCCCCGGTCGACCACCAGGATCTGATCTGCGTTGCGCACGGTCGAGAGCCGGTGGGCGATCACCATCGAGGTCCGACCCTCCAGGGCCGTGTCGAGTGCCCGCTGCACGGCTGCCTCCGACTCACTGTCGAGGTGGGCGGTGGCCTCGTCCAGCACGATGATGCGAGGCGCTTTGAGGAGCAGCCGGGCGATCGCCAGGCGTTGGCGCTCGCCACCACTGAGCCGGTACCCACGGTCGCCGACCACGGTGTCGAGACCGTCGGGCAGCGACCCCACCAGGTCCCAGATCTGCGCCGCCACCAAAGCTTCCTCGAGCTCTGCGTCGGTGGCCTCCGGCCGTGCGTAGAGCAGGTTGGCGCGGATGCTGTCGTGGAACATGTGGGCGTCCTGCGTGACGTAGCCGACCATCCCGTGCAGCGACTCCTGGGTGACCTCTCGGACGTTGTGGCCGCCGACCAGGACCTCGCCCGACGTGACGTCGTACAACCGGGCCACCAGATGCGTCAGCGTCGTCTTGCCGGCGCCTGACGGTCCGACGAGAGCCACCATCTGTCCCGGTTGGACGGCGAAGCTCACCTCGTGCAGGACCTCGGTGCTGACGCGGCCATCCTGGATGGCCGCGATCTCGAGGCTCGCCAGCGACACCTCGTCCGAGGTCGGGTAGGCGAAGTCGACGTCTCGGAACTCAACAGAGGCGGGCGCATCCGCGATCGAGACCGCGTCGTCGGCCTCCTTGATCATCGGCTCGAGGTCGAGCACCTCGAACACCCGCTCGAACGACACCAGTGCCGTCATGATGTCGATCCGCACGTTCGACAGCGCCGTCAGCGGGCCGTACAGACGACCCATCAGCGTCGCCAGCGCCACCAGGTCACCGACCGTCACCGCGTTGCGGATGGCGAGGTGTCCCCCGACGCCGTAGACGAGCGCCGTCGCCAGTGCGGCCACGAGCGTGAGAGCGCTGTAGAAGATCCGGCCCACCATCGCGATCTGGACCCCGAGGTCGCGCACCTTCGCGGACCGATCGGAGAACTCGCGCTGCTCATCGTGGAGGCGACCGAACAGCTTGACCAGGAGTGCGCCGCCGACGTTGAAGCGTTCGGTCATGGTGGCGGACAGCAGAGCGTTGGTCTGCATCTGCTCGCGCGTCAGGCCGGCGAGCTTGCGCCCGGCCCACTTGGCCGGGAAGAGGAAGACGGGCAGCATCGCCAGCGCGATCAACGTGATCTGCCAGGACAGCACGAACATGAAGCCGGCGACCATCAGCACGCTGATGATGTTGCTGACCACACCCGACAGCGTGGACGTGAACGCGCGCTGGGCGCCGATCACGTCGTTGTTCAGCCGCGAGACCAGGGATCCGGTGTGGGTGCGCGAGAAGAACGCCAACGGCATCCGCTGGACATGGCCGAAGACCTGGGTGCGCAGGTCGTAGATGAGACCCTCACCGATGCGGGACGAGTACCACCGCTGGGCCAGGGTGAGGGCCGCCTCGCCGACCGCGAGCATGGCCACGATGAGCGCGAGCATCGTGACGAGCCCGGCATTGCCCTTGAGGATGCCGTCATCGACGATCTTCTTGAACAGCAGCGGGCCGGCGACGACGAGGAGCGCGTCGATGACGACGAGCACCAGGAAAAGGTAGACCTGGCGGGTGTAGGGGCGCGCGAAGGCGAGGATCCGGCGTGTGGTGCCGGGGGTCAGTCCCTCCCGGCCCTTGATCGGGTCCTCGCGCGCGAACTGATGCATCATCCGCATCGGGTTGGGGCCAGCACTCATCGTGTCACCGTGAACACCCGGTCAGACCGGTTTGTTCCCCGTGTCGAGCTGGCCCGCCTCCGCGAGTGCCCGCAAGCGATGGACCTGGCTGGACCGCTCGGCGGTCAGCTGATCGTGGTAGCTGCGTCCGGGCGCAGCACGGAGCAGCGCCTTCGTGGCCGTCACGGCAGCGTGCGGCGCAGCTGTCAACGCCGCCGCCAGGTCGGACACCGTCGCGTCGAGGTCCGCGGCCGGCACGACGATCGTCGCCAGACCGAGCTCCGCAGCCTCCTCGGCACCGACCCAGCGGCCCGTCACGCACATCTCGAGCGCCCGGGCGTAGCCCACGGCCTCGACCAATGGCTTGGTCCCTCCGAGGTCGGGCACCAGCCCGAGCGTGGTCTCCCGCATCGAGAAGCGGGCATCACTCGCACACACCCTGAGGTCGCAGGCGAGCGCCAGCTGGAAGCCGGCGCCGACCGCGTGCCCCTGGACCGCGGCGATACTGAGCACGTCCGGGCGCTGCCACACGCTGAACGCCTCCTGGAAGGTGGAGATCTGCTCAGCCAGGGCGAGGTCGTCGAGCTCCACCAGCTCGGTGAAGGAGGTGTCACCGGGGATGCCCTCCGAGGTGAACATCCGCGTGTCCAGTCCGGCACTGAACGATGGCCCGTCCGCACGGATCACCGCCACCCGCGTGTCGGCGCCCAGGCTTGCTCCGATCTCGGCCAGCGCCTCCCACAGCTGCGGCGACTGTGCGTTGCGGCGCTCCGGACGGCACAGCGTGATCGTTGCGACCGGCCCGTCGAGCTCCAGCCGCAGGCCGACGGCATCGTAGGAGTCGCGGGCATCGATCATGGCGGCAGCCTAGACGGCACTCGCCTGGCGCGGAGGTGCGGCCGCGGGCTCACCCCCAGGGACCGGACGGCTCAGGCGAGGACGACCAGGTCGGCGTACTCGTCGTTCCAGAGGTCTTCGACGCCGTCGGGCAGGATGAGAACGCGGTCGGGGTGCAGCGCGCGCACAGCCCCCTCGTCATGGGTGACGAGCACGATGGCGCCCTCGTAGGTGCGGATCGCCGCCAGCACCTCCTCGCGGCTGGCCGGGTCGAGGTTGTTCGTGGGCTCGTCCAGCAGCAGCACGTTCGCGGTCGAGACCACGAGGGTGGCGAGGGCCAGGCGGGTCTTCTCCCCACCCGACAGGACATGGGCCGGCTTCTGTGCGTCGTCGCCCGAGAACAGGAACGACCCCAGCACGCTGCGGGCCTGCGTCTCGTTCAGCTCGGGCGCGGCGGTCTGCAGGTTCTCGAAGACGGTGCGATCCAGGTCGAGCGTCTCGTGCTCCTGTGCGTAGTAGCCGAGCTTGAGGCCGTGGCCCGGAAGCACGGAACCGGTGTCGGACGCGTCCAAACCCCCGAGGATGCGCAGCAGCGTCGTCTTGCCCGCCCCGTTGAGACCCAGCACGACGACCCGGCTGCCCTTGTCGATCGCCAGGTCGACGTCTGTGAAGACCTCCAGGGAGCCGTACGACTTCGACAGCTCCTCAGCCATGAGCGGAGTCTTGCCGCACGGGGCCGGCTTCGGGAACGCGATCCGGGCCACCTTGTCCTGCCTTCTGTCCGCCTCCAGCCCGCCGAGCAGCCGTTCAGCGCGTTTGGCCATGTTCTGCGCGGCCACGGCCTTCGTCGCCTTGGCGCGCATCTTGTCAGCCTGCGCCAGCAGAGCACCCGCCTTCTTCTCGGCGTTCGCGCGCTCACGACGGCGACGGCGCTCGTCGGTCTCGCGTTGTTGCAGGTACGCCCGCCAGCCGACGTTGTAGACGTCGATCTCGGCGCGGTTGGCGTCGAGGTGAAACACCCGTGTGACCGTCTCGTCGAGCAAGGCGACGTCGTGGCTGATGACCACGAGGCCGCCCTTGTGTGACCTGAGGTAGTCCCGGAGCCAGACGATGGAGTCGGCGTCGAGGTGGTTCGTCGGCTCGTCGAGCAGCAGGGTCTCGGCCCCGGAGAACAGGATGCGGGCCAGCTCGACCCGCCGTCGCTGGCCGCCGGACAGGGTCTGGAGCGGCTGGCCGAGCACCCGGTCGGGAAGGCCGAGACTCGATGCGATCTGAGCCGCCTCGGCTTCCGCCGAGAAGCCACCGGCGGCATGCAGCTCTGCGTCGGCCTGCGTGTAGCGCTTCATCGCGCGCTCTCGTACGGCGTCGTCGTCGCTGCCCATCGCCAGCTCGGTCTCGCGCAGCCGGCGCACGACGTCATCCAGCCCGCGCGCCGACAGGATGCGGTCACGTGCGAGCACTGACAGGTCCCCGGTGCGGGGGTCTTGGGGCAGATAGCCGACCTGACCGGTGCGCACCACGTCTCCCCCGGCGGCCTGCGCCTCACCCGCGAGGATCTTTGTCATCGTCGTCTTGCCGGCGCCGTTGCGGCCCACGAGTCCGACCCGGTCGCCGGGACCGATCCGGAAGCTGGCGTCGTCGACGAGAATGCGCGCACCCGCGCGAACATGGAGGTGGTGGGTGGTGATCATGGCGAGGCGGAACGACTTTCACAGGTGAGGTGGACGGCGGTCGAGCGGGCAGCGCATCATCCAGGACCGGCGTCCAGTGAGGAGTCGGCTGTGCCCGGCAACGCAGATCACGGCATCATGGCGACCAGGCTACCGTCCGGAGGACACATCGATGAAAATCAACCCCAAGGCCAGGATCGACCGCAGCCAGGTGCGGCTGCGGCGCGGCGGTGGTGGCGCGTCCGGGTTCCCGATGGGCGGTGGCCGCGGCGGCGGCCTGCCGATCCCGGCCGGCGGCGGGATCGGGGGCATCATCCTCGTCATCGTGATCCTGGTCGTGCTGTCGCAGTGCGGCGGCCTCAACGTGCTCGGCTCGGGCAGTGACAGCTCGGGAGCGACGTCGGAGGAGCTTGCGAACTGCACCAGCGGCGCGGACGCGGCCAAGAGCGAGGACTGCAAGCTCGCGGTCTTCGTCAACTCGGTCCAGTCCTTCTGGGCGACGGCACTGCCTGCCCAGACCGGAACGACCTACGAGAACGCCCAGCTGCAGATCTTCAACGGGAGCACGTCGAGCGGGTGCGGGCAGGCATCGTCCGCGATGGGACCGTTCTACTGTCCGACGGACAAGAACGTCTATCTCGACGACACGTTCTTCGCGGACATGCTGCAGGGGCAGCTCGGGGCCAAGGGCGGGGACTTCGCCGAGGCGTATGTCGTGGCCCATGAGTACGGCCACCACGTCCAGGACCTGCTGGGCACGATGGCGAAGGCGCAGAGCCGCGAGACCGGACCGACGAGCCCATCTGTCCGCCTGGAGCTCCAAGCTGACTGCTTCGCCGGCGTGTGGGCACACGACGCCACGACGGCGACTGACGCGGACGGCAACGTCTTCATCACCGAGCTGACCAACGACGACATCAAGCGCGCCATCGATGCCGCGACGGCCGTCGGCGACGACCGGATCCAGCAGCGCACCCAGGGTCAGGTCAACGAGGAGCAATGGACGCACGGATCGGCTGCGGAACGGGTGCGCTGGTTCACGACCGGGTACCGCAGCGGCCAGGTCGACGCCTGCAACACGTTCTCGGCGAGCGCGTTGTAGAAACGGTCACCGCGGCAGCCTGTCGACGACCTCGATCCGCACCGAACGGGCGCGCTCGATGACGTCGTCCAGGACGCGCCGCCGGGGATCGGCGACGTCAGCGACCCACAGCTGCGGCAGGGACGCGAGCGACTGCAGACGAGGGTCCTCCACGACCGCCCGCACTCCTGCCTTGTCTCCCCCCAGCACGAGCAGATCGAGTCCGGCTGCGAGGGGCGCGAGGATGCGCTGCGCATGGCCGGCGGCCGCGTCGTACGCGTCCTTGGCCTGGTTGTCGCGCCGCCGCGCAAAGCGCTGTTGCGACCACCCCCCGGCCTTGGTCCGGCTCTGGACGTGCCGTTGGCCGATCTTGACGTCGGCCACCTCGTCCCCGCGCACATGCGCGACTGCGAAACCACCGCGCCGGACCAGAATGACACCGAGCCGCCATGGCCTCTGCAGCTGTGCGACGACGCCAGCGGTGTCCGCGGCGTCGGGAGACCCGAAGGGGATCGCGAAGGTCGCGGTCGAACCGTCCGGACTCCTCGCCACGACTTGCGAAGGCGCTACGGTCCAATCGGTGCCCGGATGGCGGCTGTCGTACCGCTCGATCCACCCGGCGAGCCGTGCGAACGGAACGACGACGGTCCGGGCGGGTTCTGGACGCGCCGGGTCGCCGGCTGGCTCCGGCGGCTGCTCCACTGGGTCAGACGTTGAAGCCGAGGGCACGGAGCATCTCGCGCCCCTCGTCGGTGATCTTGTCGGGACCCCAGGGCGGCATCCACACCCAGTTGATGCGGAAGTCGTTGACCAACCCCTCCAGCGCAGTCTTGGTCTGGTCCTCGATGACGTCGGTCAGCGGGCAGGCGGCAGAGGTGAGCGTCATGTCGATGGTGGCCACGGTCGCCTCGTCGACGGCCACGTCATAGATCAGACCCAGGTCGACGACATTGATGCCGAGCTCGGGGTCGACGACGTCCTTGAGCGCCTCGAGCACGTCGTCCTTGGACACGGTCGACGAGGGCTCCTCGTTCAGGTCGACCTCGGGCAGGTCGGTGGTGTCGTTGGTCATGATCGTCCCTCTCGTCCAGCGTCTTGGTGTGGTGCCGTGTCGGCTCGGTCGCCTACCTGAGCGGCGGTCTCCGCAACCGCTGCAGCGGTCGCGTCCTTCCAGGCCATCCAACCCAGCAGCGCGCACTTCACGCGCGCCGGGAACTGCGCGACTCCGGCGAAGGCGATGCCGTCCTCGAGCACGTCTTCGTCGGGTTCGACCTTCCCGCGCCCCTGCATGAGCTCCACGAACGTCTCGTGGATGCGCATGGCGTCATCGACCTTGGCGCCGATGAGAAGGTCGGTGAGCACCGAGGTCGACGCCTGTGAGATCGAGCAGCCCTCAGCGTCGTACGACACATCCTCGACGATGCCGTCGGTGACCCTCACGCGCAAGGTCACCTCGTCACCACAGGTGGGGTTCACGTGGTGCACCTCGGTGTCGTAAGGCTCGCGCAACCCCGCGTGATGGGGTGCCTTGTAGTGGTCGAGGATGATCTCCTGGTACAGGGTCTGCATGTCCATGGCGCCTCCTCAGACCTTGAAGAATCTCTTGGTGTGGTCCAACGCGTCGATGAGCGCATCGATTTCCGCAAGCGTCGTGTAGAGGTAGAACGAGGCACGCGTGGACGACTGCACCCCGAACCGTGCGTGCGCCGGCTTGGCGCAGTGATGTCCGGCGCGCACGGCCACCCCCAGCGAGTCGAGCACCTGGCTGACGTCGTGCGGATGGATGCCGTCGAGCTCGAAGCTGATGGCACCGCCTCGGTCCACGGGCTCGGTCGGACCGAGGATCGTGAGACCGTCGACCTGGATGAGCCGCTCCAGCGCGTACGCCGTGATCGCCTGCTCGTGCGCCGCAACGGCGTCCATTCCGATGGCCGACAGGTAGTCGACGGCGGCGCCGAGCCCGATGGCCTGCACGATGGGCGGGGTGCCTGCCTCGAACTTGTGCGGGATGCCGGCGTATGTCGACGTCGCCATCGCGACGGTCTCGATCATCTCGCCGCCACCGAGGAACGGCGGCAGCGACTCGAGCACCTCACGGCGTCCCCACAGCACGCCGATGCCCGTGGGGCCGACGACCTTGTGACCGGTGAAGGCCACCAGGTCGGCACCTGAGGCCACCACATCGACCGGCAGCTGCGGAACAGCCTGGGAAGCGTCGAGAACCACGAGCGCGCCGACCTCGTGAGCGCGCCGGGCGATCTCGGCGACCGGGTTGACGGTCCCGAGCATGTTGGACACCCAGACGAGGCTGACCACCTTGGTGCGCTCGGTGATCAGGTCATCGATGTGCGACAGGTCGAGCCGGCCCTCGTCGGTGAGCCCGAACCAGCGCAGCGTCGCTCCGGTGCGTTCGGTGAGCAGCTGCCACGGCACGATGTTGGAGTGGTGCTCCATCTCGCTGATGAGCACCTCGTCGCCCGGGCCGATCGCGTGCTCACCCCGCGCCCAGGCCAACGTGTTGGCGACCAGGTTGAGCGCCTCGGTGGAGTTCTTGGTGAAGATCACCTCGTCACGGGACGGCGCCTTGATGAACGCCGCAACCTTGTCGCGGGCCGCCTCGAACGCCTCGGTCGACTCTGCACCGAGCTGGTGCACAGCCCGCGCCACGTTGGCGTTGTGGCGCGCGTAGTGGTCGGCCATCGCGTCGATGACCTGCCGCGGCTTCTGTGACGTGTTGGCGCTGTCGAGGTAGACGAGCGGCCGGTCACCGTCGAGGCGACGAGACAGGATCGGGAAGTCGGCCCGGATCTTGTCCACGTCGAGCAGACCGGTGATCGGATGATCCGTCGTGGTCATCTGAGCCAACTCCCTTCCGTTCTTCCCGGATCGTGTACCTACGCCGCGAGGCGTCGGTCAAACGGCCGCGCGAACATATTTGTCGTAACCCTCCGCCTCGAGCGCGTCGGCGAGCTCGGCGCCACCCTGCTCAGCGATCCGGCCGTTGACGAACACGTGCACGTAGTCGGGCTGGATGTAGCGCAGGATTCTGGTGTAGTGCGTGATGAGCAGCACGCCTCTGTCGCCCTGGCTGCGGAAGCGGTTGACACCTTCGGAGACGACCTTGAGCGCGTCGATGTCGAGGCCGGAGTCCGTCTCGTCGAGCACGGCGAACGTCGGGTTGAGCAGCTCGAGCTGCATGATCTCGTGGCGCTTCTTCTCACCGCCGGAGAAACCTTCGTTGACGTTGCGGGTCGCGAAGTCACGGTCCATCGCGACCTTGTCCATCGCGTCGTTGACGTCCTTGGCCCAGGTACGCAGCTTGGGTGCCTCACCGTCGAGGGCGGTCTTCGCCGTACGCAGGAAGTTGGACACCGAGACACCCGGCACCTCGACGGGGTACTGCATGGCCAGGAACAATCCGGCACGGGCCCGCTCGTCGACGGTCATGCTCAGCACGTCGAGGCCGTCGAGCGTGACGCTGCCGCCAGTGATCTGGTACTTCGGGTGACCAGCGATCGAGTACGCCAAGGTCGACTTGCCGGATCCGTTCGGACCCATGATCGCGTGGGTCTCGCCCGACTTCACGGTGAGGTCGACGCCGCGCAGGATCGGCTTCTGACCGTCTTCGGTCTCGACCGCAACGTGCAGGTCCTTGATCTCCAGGGTGGCCATTGCTTACAGCTCCGTCTCGTTGATGGGGTGGTCGACGTCGACGAGGATCGCCTCGTCCTCGACCTTGCAGGCATAGATGGCGACCGGCTCGTAGGCCGGCAGCCCGGTCGGTTTGCCGGATCGCAGGTCGAACCGCGACCCGTGCAGCCAGCACTCGATTTCACAGCCCTCGGCATCGACGTCGCCTTCGCTCAGGGCGATGGAGGCGTGCGAGCACTCGTCGCGGATGGCGAAGACCGCGTCGGCCGTGTCGGCCGTCCGGACGATCGCCACCTCGACACCGTCGACGTCGACCGCGAGGACGCCGCCGACAGGCACGTCGGTCAGCGCGCAGGCGTGGTGGAAATGGGTCATCTCGCCGGCTCCGCCGACGTGGACAGCGCACCCACATGCTCGGCGAGCTCGGTCTCGACCGCTGCCATCAGCCGTTTCTCGACGTCAGGAACGCCGATCTTGCGGATGATGTCGGCGAAGAACCCGTGGACGACGAGGCGACGTGCCTCGTCCTCCGTGATCCCGCGCGACTGCAGGTAGAACAGCTGCTCGTCGTCGAAGCGGCCGGTCGCGGACGCGTGGCCCGCTCCCACGATCTCACCCGTCTCGATCTCGAGGTTGGGGACCGAGTCGGCGCGACAGCCGTCGGTGAGCACGAGGTTTCGGTTGGTCTCGAACGTCTCGATGCCCTCGGCCGCCTTGCGGATCAGCACGTCGCCGACCCACACCGAGTGCGCTCCCTTGCCCTGCAGTCCACCCTTGTAGACGGCGTTGCTCTTGGTGTGAGGTGCGTTGTGGTCGATGAAGAGCCGGTGCTCGATGTGCTGACCGGCGTCGACGAAGTACAGACCGAAGGCCTGCAGGTCGCCGCCAGGGCCGTCGTACGCGAAGTTCTCGTTGATGCGGACCAGATCGCCGCCGAGGCTCGCCTGGAACGTGCGCACATGGGAGTCGCGACCAACCAGCAGACCGAGCTGACCGAGATGCACGGCATCGTCCTCCCACAGCTGGAGCGACACCAGGTCGAGGCTGGCTTCGGCGCCGACAAGGACCGACGTGTTGGCGCTGTAGACCGCGCTGCCCGTGTGTTCGAACACGACGGTGGCCTTGGCGTGGTGCCCCAGCCGCACGATGATGTGTCCCCAGACCGTCTGGTCCGCGGACGAGCCGGTCAACCGGATGTGCAGCGGCTCGGTCAGCTCGGCCTCGGCGGCGATGTCGATCAGGACGGCGCTGCTCGCGTTGGCCACAGCCAGGGCCGATGGAAGATCGGCCGGCCGCGGTTCTCCGAGCTCGGCCGCGGCTGCGGCGGAGATCTCCGACACGGTCACGCCCGCCGGCACCGTGGTCTCCCACGAGAGGCGTGCATCGGAGGCAACCCCGTCCAGCAGGCCGCGCAGCCGCTTGAGCGGCGTGAACCGCCAGACCTCCTCGCGACCCGTGGGGACCGGGTGGTCGGCCAGGTCGTATGACGGTACCGGGTGCAAGTGGCTCTGAACGGTCTCCACCGCGTGGGCGACAGCCGGTATCTCAGTCAGTGTCACGTATTTCACTTTCTCTTTTCGTGCGGAGTCAAAACCTGAGCTGTGGGCAGCGTGCTCCGGGCGTGCCGGGTCCAGCCTGGTCCGGTGGGCCACCAGGGGGTTCCGTCGGTCGACAGCTCCCGGTGCCGTCAGCCGACAGCGCCCTCCATCTGCATCTCGATCAACCGGTTGAGCTCGAGGGCATACTCCATCGGCAGCTCGCGCGCGATCGGCTCGATGAAGCCGCGCACGATCATGGCCATCGCCTCGTCCTCGCGCATCCCGCGGCTCATGAGGTAGAAGAGCTGGTCGTCACTGACCCGCGACACGGTGGCTTCGTGACCCATGGACACGTCGTCCTCGCGGACATCGACGTACGGGTAGGTGTCACTGCGGCTGATGTTGTCGACGAGGAGCGCGTCACAACGCACCGTGCTGGCGCTGTGGTGCGCACCGTCCGCGACCTGGACGAGCCCTCGGTAGGAGGTGCGACCGCCGCCGCGCGCCACCGATTTCGAGATGATCGAGCTCGACGTGTACGGCGCCGCGTGAACCATCTTGGCTCCGGCGTCCTGGTGCTGGCCCTCGCCGGAGAACGCGATCGACAGGGTCTCGCCCTTGGCGTGCTCACCGAGCAGGTAGATCGCGGGGTACTTCATCGTGACCTTGGACCCGATGTTGCCGTCGACCCACTCCATGGTGGCGCCGGCCTCGCACGTCGCTCGCTTGGTGACGAGGTTGTAGACGTTGTTGGACCAGTTCTGGATGGTCGTGTAACGGCAGCGTCCACCCTTCTTGACGATGATCTCGACGACGGCCGAGTGCAATGAGTCGGAACTGTAGATCGGCGCGGTGCAGCCCTCGACATAGTGCACGTAGGCGCCCTCGTCGACGATGATCAGTGTCCGCTCGAACTGACCCATGTTTTCGGTGTTGATACGGAAGTAGGCCTGGAGCGGGATGTCGACGTGCACACCGGGCGGCACGTAGATGAAGGATCCACCGGACCAGACCGACGTGTTGAGTGCGGCGAACTTGTTGTCACCGACCGGGATGACCGAACCGAAGTACTCCTTGAAGATGTCCTCGTGCTCGCGCAGCGCGGTGTCGGTGTCGAGGAAGAGGACGCCCTGCTCCTCGAGGTCCTCGCGGATCTTGTGGTAGACGACCTCGGACTCGTACTGCGCCGCGACGCCCGCCACCAGCCGCTGCTTCTCGGCCTCGGGGATGCCGAGCCGGTCGTAGGTGCTCTTGATGTCCTCGGGCAGGTCCTCCCAGGACGTCGCCTGCTTCTCGGTGGAACGGACGAAGTACTTGATGTTGTCGAAGTCGATGCCGGAGAGGTCCGAGCCCCAGGTAGGCATCGGCTTGCGGCCGAAGAGCTTGAGTCCCTTGAGGCGGAGGTCGAGCATCCACTGCGGCTCGCTCTTGAGCGCCGAGATGCTGCGCACGACGGACTCGTTGAGGCCGCGCTGTGCGGTCGCGCCGGCAAGGTCGGAGTCGGCCCAGCCGTACTCATAGCGACCGATGCCCTCGAGCTCGGGGTTCAGCTGCTCGATCGATGTCATGAAGTGGACCTCCCGGTCGGAACGGTGTCAGGAGCTGCTTGGTCTCGGTGGTCTCGTGTCGTGCTGCGCTGCTTGGTGGTGCCGTGCGGGGCAGGCTTCGGGTCGGTGGTGATCGTGGCCAAGAGGCGTCCGCGCCCCTGGTCGGTGTCGGGGACGTTGGTCGTGCAGACCCCGTCGCCGTGGGCGATCGTGGCCAGCCGCTGGACGTGTCTCCCGAGCAGCCGCGCGAACACCTCGGTCTCGGCCTCGCACAGCTGAGGGAACTCGGCAGCCACGTGGGCGACCGGGCAGTGGTGCTGGCACAGCTGGTCGCCGATCGGCGCGCTGCGCACCGAAGCAGCGTAGCCATCGGCAGTCAGGGCCTCGGCCAGGACCCCCGCCCGATCGGCCGGGGCGGCCGCCTCGACGGCGGGGCGATAACGCTCCTCGAGCTCAGAGGTACGACGCCGGGCGAACTCCGCGACGGCGGCCTCTCCCCCGGTCTCACGCACGAACCGCAGCGCACTGGCTGCCAGGTCGTCGTAGGACTGGATGAACGTGTCACGCCCGGAGTCGGTCAGCACGAAGACCTTGGCCGGTCGACCGCGCCCACGAGCACCGTAGACGCGTGGCTCGCGTGCCTCGACCGCACCCTCGGACACGAGGTGGTCGAGGTGGCGGCGTACGGCAGCCGGCGTCAGCTCGAGCCGCTCGGCGAGGGCGGCTGCCGTGGACGGTCCGTGCTCGAGGATCGAGGACGCCACCCGCTCGCGGGTGGGAGCATCGTCGCCGGCGTAGGTGTCCGCGGACGTCGACGTGGTCGACGCCCGAGTTGCCTCACGCATGGATTTCACAACACCATTGTGTCGTAATTCGGCGAGGGGCTCAAATAAGGTTGCCCTAACCCGAGCGGCGGCAATCCCCTGTTTAGACTTCGTTCGTGACAGCCCCTGCCGTCGAGGTCACCGACCTCACGATGACCTACGGTGCCAAGACCGCCGTGGACGGCCTGTCGCTCACCGTCGAGCCGGGGTCGGTCACCGCGGTGCTCGGCCCCAACGGTGCCGGAAAGACGACGCTGATCGAGACGTGCGAGGGCTACCGCAGACCGAACGGCGGTCAGGTCCGGGTCCTCGGCCTCGACCCGATCGGGCAGCACGAGGCACTTGCACCGCGGCTGGGAGTCATGCTGCAGTCCGGTGGGGCCTGGTCGGCCGTTCGAGCTGTCGAGATGCTCGCGTACGTCGCCTCGCTGCACGCGCACCCGCTCCCCGTCCCGGCCCTGGTCGAACGCCTCGGGCTCGGGTCGTGCGGCCGCACGCCGTACCGGCGGCTCAGCGGTGGGCAGCAGCAGCGGCTCGGGCTCGCCATGGCGGTCGTGGGCCGCCCCGAGCTGGTCTTTCTCGACGAGCCGACCGCGGGCCTGGACCCTCAGGCGCGCCGAGCCACCTGGGAGCTGATCGAGGAGCTCCGCTCGGACGGAGTGACGGTCGTCATCTCCACCCACTACATGGAGGAAGCTGAACGGCTTGCGACCCAGGTCTTCGTCGTGGATCACGGTCGGGTGCTCACCTCAGGTACGCCGCTCGAGCTGACGGCGGTGCGGGCACAGAACATGATCAGCTTCCAGGCTCCCGCCGGGCTGGACACCGCACCGCTCGTGGCCGCCCTGCCCCCGGACTGCACGGTGACCGAGCAGCCGCCCGGCTGCTATCGCGTCGACGGCCTCGTCAATCCCCACACGCTGGCCGCCGTCACTGCCTGGTGCGCGGCCCTCGACGTCATGCCCGAGCAGCTCAACGTCGCCAGGAGCACGTTGGAGGACGTCTTCCTCGATCTCACCGGGCGGGAGCTCCGCTCGTGACCGCCCTCTCGTTCGCGCCCGCTCCGGGTGCTCGACCACTGCACCGGATGGTCCTGGCGCATGCAGCCATGGAGACGAAGCTGCTGCTGCGCAACGGCGAGCAGCTGCTGCTCGCGATCGTCATACCCCTGCTGCTTCTCGTCGGCGGCGCCGAGTCCGGGAGCGTGATCGATCTCGGCGCGGGACGTCGCATCGACGTCCTGACGCCGGGGGTGCTGGCGCTGGCGGTGATGTCGACCGCGTTCACGTCCCTCGCCATCGCGACCGGCTTCGAGCGTCGCTACGGCGTGCTCAAGCGACTGGGGGCGTCTCCGCTGCCGCGAGCCGGCCTCTTGTTCGGCAAGGTGGTCTCTCTTCTCAGCGTCATCGCGCTGCAGATCGTCGTCATCGTCATCATCGGGCTGTTGTTGGGCTGGTCTCCCGCCGGCGGACTCGCCGCTGTGCTGGGCTCGGTGCTGTTGGTCGTGCTCGGGACAACCGCCTTCGCGGCCCTCGGGCTGTTGCTGGCCGGAACGCTCCGTGCCGAGGCCACGCTCGCGGCGGCCAACCTCGTGTACGTCCTGCTCCTGGTCGCGGGCGCCGTCGTCGTGCCGGTCTCGTCATACCCGAGCGCCATGCGCGACGTCGTGACGTTGCTACCGTCAGGCGCGCTGGCCCAAGGTCTGCGTGAGGTGCTCGACGGTGCGGGGCTCGGCGTCGGCCACCTCGTCGTCCTCGCCGTCTGGGCAGCCGTCGCGGCGACCCTCACCGTGCGGACCTTCCGATGGGAGTGATCGAGAGGGCCGCGCCGGGACCGCAGCAGCTGCGGGCCTCGTCTCGTCGCCTCCTCAAGCGGTTGGCCGTCGCCTCGTTGGTGAGCAACATCGTCATCGTCGTGACCGGTGGGGCCGTCCGGCTGACCGCGTCGGGCCTGGGATGCCCGACCTGGCCGCGGTGCACCGACAATTCGTTCGTGGTGCACGACGCGATGGGTGCCCACGGTTTCATCGAGTTCGGAAACCGGCTGCTGACGTTCGTCCTGGCGGCAGTCGCCATCGCCACCTGGGTGGCCGTCATGCGCTACCAACCGCGGCGCCGCTCGCTGCGGCGGCTTGCCACGGTGCTCGCGCTCGGTGTGCCGGCGCAAGCGCTTCTCGGTGGCTTCACCGTGCTCACCGACCTCAACCCGTACGTCGTGTCGTTGCACCTCTTGTTGTCGCTGGGCATGATCGCCGTCGCCGTGGTCCTTGTCCGACGGGTCGACGAGGACGACCGGCCGCCACAGCCGACCGTGGGGATGCCCGCGGTGCGTCTGGCGCAAGCGACGTACGCCGTGGTCTGGGTGGTGCTCTACGTCGGCACCGTCGTGACCGGGTCGGGCCCGCACGCCGGAGATGTGGAGGCGCCGCGCAACGGACTTCGCCCGGCGGTGATCAGCCAGGTGCATGCCGACCTGGTCTTCCTGCTGGTCGGACTCACGGTCGGGACGCTCGTGACCTTCCTGGTCACCCGGGCACCGGACCGCGCGGTTCGAGCGGCCGGTTGGCTGCTCGGGATCGAGCTCGCTCAGGGACTGATCGGGTTCGTCCAGTACTTCACCGACCTACCGATCGTGCTGGTCGGCGCCCACGTCCTCGGAGCGGCACTGGTAACCGCCGCTGCCACCTGGATGCTGCTCGGCACGCGTGACCGCGGACTGGCGTCTCGCCAGGGTGCGACCGTCAGCGGCTCCTAGCGGCCCCCGCCGAGACCCTCTCACTTCACGCCCACCGCGAGGATCGCTTCCGTCGGCAGCACGAGCTGACCCGCCTCGAGAAACGGACGGACGAGGCGGTCGTACTCCGCCTTGAGGCGCTCGCGCACCTCAGGCGGCTGACTGGAGACGGTGGCGCCGATGCCACCGACACCCGCCTCGGCCCCCTCCCAGAACAACTCCGGATCGGCACGATGCGTCCAGCGCACCGCCTCGGCGACCACGTCACCGAGCGCAGCGTCCTGCATCAAGGTCGCTAGCCCTTCGGCAGACCGGGGGAAATCCTTCTCGCGAGGCAGCCGGTGGCCCGGCGGGACGACGACGTCGGCCGCGACGAGCATGTCTGCCCACAGCTTCGCCTGCACGCTCTCTCCGGAGGGCCAGATCGTCACGACGACGCGACCCGCCGAGGCCGTCACGCGGGCCAGCTCGCAGACTCCGGCGCGCGGGTCCGGCAGGTGGTTGACGACGAAGTTCGCGAACACGGCATCAAAGGCACCGGCCCGGAACGGTAGCTCCGGCAGACCCGCCTGCAGGATGCGCGCGTCGGTTACGGTGGCCGCGGACATCGCCACCATCTCCGGATCGGGGTCAACAGCGGTCACGGCCGCGCCGGCCTCGACGGCGAGCGCCGCCAGAGTTCCGGTGCCGGCTCCCACGTCAAGGGCCGTCACCCGCCGCGCCGGTTCGGTGCGGACACCGGCGCGGGACAGCAGTCGGTGATGGGTGCCGGCGCACAGAGGTGCAAAGCTTCGGGAATAGGCGGCTGCAACCGACGACCATCCGACCGATGTTGCCGGCTCGGCTGGTCGGCGTAGCGCGCGGTCGCTGCTCGATCGTGAGGACACGCGGCCACCCTACTGAGGTGTCCCGGGTGGTCCGGGCTGCAGACGTGCGGCCGAACAGCCCGTTGTGTGACGACCGTGTCGGATTCACCTGTCGCCGTTCGTAGGGTAGGTGAACGCGGACTGCCGAGTCCGCCAGACGCGAAGGAGCGGCCATGACCGAGTACCTCATCTACTTCAACCAACAGTGGGTGGGCGACCACACCGAGGAGTGGTTCCGGGGGCGCGGACCGCTCGCCAAGGCGGTCGTGGCCGAGATGAAGGCTGCCGACGTGTACGTCTTCGCGGGAGGACTGGAGGAGGAGGACGGCCCCGTCTACAGCGCCGACGCCACCAGTGGCGCTTTGGTCATGACCGACGGACCATACGTCGAGACCAAGGAGTTCCTGGGCGGGTTCGCCGTGGTGGACGTGGCCGATGACGAGGCCGCGAAGATGTGGGCGGGCAAGGTCGCGGAGGCATGCGGCTGGCCGCAGGAGGTTCGCCGCTTCAAGCCGCAGCCCCGGACCGGGTGACTCCCTCGCCGAGCTCGGAGGGGTGCGTCCCGGGGGCCACCGCTACCCCCGGGACACTGTCCCATCCCAACCCGCTCTCGCAGCCCGTTGGAAGGGCAGGTGCCGAGTCTCGCCGACTCCGACCGGCCGCGACGTCGCCGCTGCCCGAAACGGTCCAAGATGGCCCTAAAGGGCTATCTGTCTTTCAACCTTGACAAAACAACCCGCGACTCCGCCCCTACGCAAGGTGACGCCGAGGGTGCCCGGGCCCCTGCCGACTCCCCACTGCGTGAGAGAGTTGAGGCCATGACGACACCCGTGGCCGGCTGGTATGACGATCCCTGGAGCGGCGACCAGTACCGGTACTGGGACGGCACGGCATGGACCCACCACGCCGCCCCGAAGACGGCGCCTCCGACACCACCCGCTCCGCCTGCAGTCGCCGCTCACGCCGACTTCCCGACGTACGGCTCCCCCACGTTCGGCTCGCCGGCACCCTACGGACCGGGCTACGCCACCGGGGGCTCGACCCCGCGGCAGGCCGATTCCGGGTACGACCCGCACCCGACCACGCCTGCGTCGCCACCCTCGCGAGCCACCACACCCGACGGGGTACCGCTGGCGTCCTGGCCGGTGCGCCTGGGGGCTCGCCTTCTCGACAACATCTTCGTGATGTTGATCTCGGTGCCGTTCAACGCGTACTTCTGGTACCGGTACTTCCAGGCCTACCAGGACTACACGCAGGAGCTGCAGCGGCGGGCCGACGCGGGTGCAACGCCCAACCCGTTCGACTTCCCCAGCAACTTGGTCCAGGCGATGGTGCCGATCGTGCTCATCACGATCCTCGTCGGTCTCGCCTACGAGGTGTTCTCGCTGCGCCGCTGGGCGGCGACGCCCGGGAAGCGCATCGCGAAGATCAAGGTGCGGGGGCGCGACGACCCGAGCATCCCGCCGAGCATGGCGCTGATCTGGAGACGATGCGCGTTCATCTACGGCGTGCAGCTGCTGTACCTGTCGCCGCTGTTGGGGATCGTTGCCGGGCTGCTCCTGCTGGTCGACTACCTGTGGCCGCTGTGGGACAAGAACCGACAGGCCCTGCATGACAAGGTCGCCGGGTCGAACGTCGTCCGGGCCGAGGCGCCGCCCCCGCCCTACTACGGCTGATCCGCGATCCGTCAGCGCGTGAGCAGCGGGTCGATCGCAACCGCGAGGAACAGCAGCGCCAGGTAGGCGTTCGACCCGTGGAACAGCCGCATCGCCTTCAGCGCCACGGGATCCTCGCTGGTGCGCGAACGCCGCCACAACGCATGCGCCTCGGCGACGAACGCGATCCCCAGCACGGCGGCAGCGACGGGGTAGAGCCAGCCGGTGTCGGCGACGGGCCACAGCGCCAACGAGGTCGCGAACGTGACCCACGCGTAGATGACGATCTGACGCCCGACCTCGTACGACGACGCGACCACCGGCAGCATCGGCACGGACGCAGCGGCGTAGTCGGCGCGATAGCGGATGGCCAGCGACCAGAAGTGCGGCGGGGTCCAGAAGAACACGACCAGGAACAGCACGACAGGGGGCCAGGCCAGGGACCCGGTCACGGCCGTCCACCCGATCAGGGCGGGGAAGCAGCCAGCTGCCCCGCCCCACACGATGTTCTGGGCCGTACGCCGCTTGAGCACCATCGTGTAGACGAGCACGTAGAAGGCGTTCGCCACCAGCGCCAGCGCGGCCGACAACCAGTTGACGGTCAACCCGAGCAGCAGCGTCGCGGCCACACCGAGCACGAGCCCGAAGACCAGCGCCCCGTCGGCCGACACCTGGTGACGCGGCAACGGGCGCCTCCGGGTACGCAGCATCTTCTCGTCGATGTCCCGGTCGACCACACAGTTGAGCGCGTTCGCGCTGCCGGCCGCCAGCGTCCCGCCGGCGACCGTCGCGACCACCAGCCACAGCGATGGCACCCCGCGCTGAGCCAGGAACATGACCGGGACCGTGGTCAGCAGCAACAGCTCGATGATGCGTGGCTTGGTCAGGGCGACATACGCACGCAGCCGGTCGAACGTGCCTGCGCCTTGCGACGCGAGGATCGACTCAGACGGGTTGTTGTCGACCTCGTCTGCGGTCGCCGGCTCCCGGACGAACACAGGAGCTAGCGGGTCGACAGCTGTCACGAACACCTCGGGTCACGCGCGCACGGTGCTCCGGACAGCCAGCCCGACACAGGTCTACCGGGCGTCACGAAGCCTGACTACGGCCGTCAGTCTAATCCCGCCGCGAGGGTGTGGGGGAACGGGGGCGGGCGGGCGAAAAGCCAGCGCAGTAGGCTCGGCCGAGGAGCCGAATCTAGCCCGCTGACGGGTGGCCCAGCCGCGCCAGCGGCAACCCGCCCGACCGCAATGCCCCGTGCTGAGGAAGGAATCGCCGCTGTGACCAGCGCTGCCAAGGATCCCTACGCCAAGCTCGACTGGACCGACATCGACCACCAGTCGGTCGACACCGTCCGGGTGCTGGCCATGGACGCGGTTCAGAAGGTCGGTAACGGCCATCCCGGGACCGCGATGAGCCTGGCACCGGCGGCTTACCTCGTCTTCCAGAAGCTGATGCGTCACAACCCGGCGGACCCGCACTGGCCGGGCCGGGACCGGTTCGTGCTGTCGTGCGGCCATTCGAGCCTGACGCTGTACATCCAGCTGTACCTGGCCGGCTACGGCCTCGAGCTCGATGACCTCAAGGCGTTACGGGTCTGGGGCAGCCTCACCCCCGGGCACCCCGAGCACGGGCACACGGCCGGCGTCGAGACCACCACCGGGCCACTCGGCCAAGGGGTGGGCAACGCGGTCGGCATGGCGATGGCCGCCCGCCGGGAGCGCGGCCTGTTCGACCCCAAGCCCGCACCCGGCGAAAGCCTGTTCGACCACGACATCTTCGCCTTCGCCAGTGATGGCGACCTCGAGGAGGGCGTGAGCGGCGAGGCGTCCTCGCTGGCCGGCCATCAGCAGCTCGGCAACCTCGTGCTGCTCTACGACGACAACAACATCTCGATCGAGGACGACACCAACATCGCGTTCAGCGAGGATGTCGCCAAGCGCTACGAGGCGTACGGCTGGCACGTCCAGACCGTTGACTGGACCCAGGACGGGAAGGGCTACGACGAGAACGTCCAGGCGTTGTTCGCCGCGTACAAGAAGGCGAAGGCCGAGACCAAGCGCCCCAGCTTCATCCAGCTGCGCACGATCATCGCCTGGCCGGCGCCCACGGCTCAGAACACCGGAAAGGCGCACGGGTCGGCGCTCGGTGACGACGAGGTTGCCGCGACGAAGAAGATCCTCGGCTTCGACCCCTCGCAGACGTTCGAGGTCCCGGCGGAGGTCATTGCGCACACTCGACAAGTGGTCGAGCGGGGCAAGGCAGCCCAGGCCGACTGGCAGCAGCGGTTCGAGGCGTGGGCGGCCAAGGCCGGCGAGCGCAAGCAGGTGTTCGACCGGATGCAGACACGGACGCTGCCGGCAGGCTGGACCGACGCCCTGCCGACGTTCGAGGCCGATCCGAAGGGCATCGCCACGCGCAAGGCATCCGGTTCGGTCCTGTCGGCGATCGCACCGAAGCTACCCGAGCTGTGGGGTGGCTCCGCAGACCTGGCTGAGTCCAACAACACGACGCCGGACGGTGAGCCCAGCTTCGTCCCGGCCGAGCACGCCACCAAGATGTTCCCGGGCGACCCGTTCGGTCGGGTCCTCCACTTCGGGATCCGCGAGCACGCGATGGGCTCCATCCTCAACGGGATCGCGCTGCACGGCGGGACCCGCCCGTACGGCGGTACGTTCCTCGTGTTCTCCGACTACATGCGCCCCGCGGTCCGGCTCGCAGCGCTGATGAAGCTGCCGGTCACCTACGTGTGGACGCACGACTCGATCGGCCTCGGTGAGGACGGTCCGACCCACCAGCCGGTCGAGCACCTGGCCGCGCTGCGAGCGATCCCCGGCCTCGACGTGGTCCGCCCCGCAGACGCCAACGAGACCGCAGCCGCCTGGCAGGTGATCCTGGGGCACACCGACCGGCCAGCCGGGCTCGCGCTCAGCCGGCAGAACGTGCCGACGTTCCCGCGTGGCACCGACGGGTACTCCGACACGTCCAACGTCGGCCGCGGCGCCTACGTCCTGCTCGATGCCGACGGCGGGACACCCGACGTCGTCCTCATCGGCACCGGCTCAGAGGTGCAGATCGCCGTGGCCGCGCGCGACCAGCTCGCCGCCGACGGCATCCGCGCCCGCGTCGTCTCGATGCCGTGCCGGGAGTGGTTCGAGGAGCAGGACAAGGTCTACCGCGACACCGTGATCCCTCCCACGGTCAAGGCCAGGGTCTCTGTCGAGGCTGCGGTGCCGATGGGTTGGCGCGACCTGGTCGGTGACTCGGGCCGGATCGTGGGTATCGACCACTTCGGTGCCTCCGCCGACTATCAGCGCCTGTACATGGAGTTCGGGCTGACCGCCGAAACCGTCACCCAGGCCGCGAAGGACAGCATCGCGGCCGCCGGTGCACGCGGCTGACTCCGGGCACCGGCTGACCGCCACCGACGTGCACGACGTAGCGAAAGGAAGCAGACGACGATGAACGACCGACTGCAACAACTCTCCGACCAGGGCGTGTCCGTCTGGCTCGACGACATCTCCCGCGACCGGCTCAAGAGTGGAAACCTCCAGGACCTGGTGACCACCAAGCACGTCGTCGGTGTGACGTCCAACCCGACGATCTTCGCCAAGGCCGTGGCGGACGCCGACGACTACTCCGAGCAGGTCAAGGACCTCGCCGTACGCGGCGTCGACCTCGAGGAGGCGGTCCGGGCCATCACCACGTTCGACGTGCGCTGGGCCTGCGACGTCCTCCGCGACACGTACGACCGGACCGACGGGCAGGACGGCCGAGTCAGCATCGAGGTCGATCCTCGCCTGGCTCACCACACCGAGGCCACGATCGCGGAGGCTCGGGCCCTGTGGTGGCTGGTCGACCGGTCGAACGTGATGATCAAGATCCCGGCCACCGAGGCGGGGCTCGCGGCCATCACCGCGGCCACCAGCGAAGGGATCAGCGTCAACGTGACCCTGATCTTCAGCCTCACCCGGTACCGCGCCGTCATGGACGCCTACCTGAGCGGTCTCGAGCAGGCACACTCCAAGGGCGTCGACCTGGCCTCCATCCGGTCGGTGGCCTCGTTCTTCGTGAGCCGGGTCGACACCGAGGTCGACAAGCGGCTCGACGCGATCGGAACCGACGAGGCAAAGGCGCTGCGCAGCAAGGCGGCAGTGGCCAACGCGCGGTTGGCGTACGAGGCCTTCGAGGAGGTGTTCACCTCTGACCGCTGGAGCGCTCTCGACGCGGCCGGGGCGCACCGGCAGCGGCCGCTGTGGGCGTCGACGTCGGTCAAGGACCCCAACCTGCCCGACACGATGTACGTCACCGAGCTCGTAGCGGCACAGACCGTCAACACGATGCCTGAGGCGACCATCCAAGCCACCGCCGACCACGCCGAGATCACCGGTGACACGGTGACGCCGAACTACGCCGACGCCCAGGATGTCCTCGACCGGCTCGAGAAGCTCGGAATCGCCTACGACGACGTCGTCAAGGTCATCGAGGGGGAGGGCGTCGACAAGTTCGAGAAGTCGTGGCAGGAGCTGCTCGACACCGTTCAGGGAGCCCTGCAGAGCGCCCCCAAGGCGGGGACGCGGTGAAGACGCCGCTCAGAGTCCATTCCTCCGCGTCGTACGACGAGGTCGTCGCCGGGCTCGTCGAGGACCGGATCGCCAGCCGGATCGGGGCCCAGGATCCGACCGTCTGGGGGCCGGACGCCGAGTCCGAGGCGGCGGTGCGCCTGTCGTGGGTGGGCCTGCCGACGTCGTCGCGGCCGCTTCTCGCGGAGATCGACGCGCTCCGGGCGCAGCTGTGGTCCGAGGGGATCGACGAGGTGGTGCTCTGCGGAATGGGTGGTTCGTCACTGGCGCCGGAGGTGATCTCCCGCACGTATGACGTCCCGCTCACCATCCTCGACTCCACCAACCCGCACGTGGTGCACCGGGCCGTGTCCGGTGACTTGTCGCGCACCGTGGTCGTGGTCTCGAGCAAGTCCGGCGGCACCGTCGAGACCGACAGCCAGCGACGGGCGTTCGTGGCCGCCTTCGACGCGGCCGGCATCGACCCGGCGTCGCGCTTCGTCATCGTCACCGACCCCGGCTCCGACCTCGAGAAGCTCGCGGCCGAGCAGGGCTATCGCAAGACCTTCCTCGCCGACCCGCAGGTGGGCGGTCGTTACAGTGCGCTCACCGCCTTCGGTCTGGTTCCGACCGGCCTCGCGGGTGTCGACATCGCCGAGCTGCTCGACGAGGCCGAGGCCGTGACCCTCGAGCTCCGTGCCGACCGTGCGGACAACCCGGCCCTGCTGCTGGCCGCGGCGCTCGCCGGCAACCCCGGCCGCGACAAGGCAGTGATCGCCGAGGTCGGTTCGGGCATCGCCGGCTTCGCCGACTGGGCGGAGCAGCTGATCGCCGAGTCGACCGGCAAGCTCGGCACCGGGGTCCTACCCGTCGCCGTGGAGGACGCGTCGGCCCCCGAGGTCGGTTCTCCCGCCGCCGACGTCGTGGCAGCTGCCCTCGTCTCTCCCGAAGCCGCGACCGCGACGCCTCAGGGTGTCGGCGAGCCGTGGGTCGCAGTGTCCGGGACCCTCGGCGCCCAGCTGTTGGCCTGGGAGACCGCCACCGCCGTGATGGGCAAGATGCTGGGCATCAACCCGTTCGACCAGCCCGACGTCGAGAGCGCGAAGACGGCCGCCCGGGGCCTGCTCGACGCCCAGCCCGAGGTGACGCCGGCCGAGGTCACCGAGAACGGCATCGAGGCGCGGGCCTCCGAAGGTCTCCTGGCGGGCGTCGACTCGATCGCCGGCGCTGTCACGGCCCTGCTCGACCGGCTCGACGACGACGGCTATCTCGCTGTCATGGCCTACCTCGACTCCGAGCGCGACGCGTCGTTGCACGCTGTGCGGTCCTCGCTCAGTCGTCGGACCGGCCGCCCGACCACGTTCGGCTGGGGACCACGCTTCCTGCACTCGACCGGCCAGTACCACAAGGGCGGCCGGCCGCAGGGAGTCTTCCTGCAGATCACCTCGACCGAGAGCGAGGACGTGGCCATCCCCGACCGGCCCTTCTCGTTCGGCACACTGATCACGGCCCAGGCGGCCGGCGACGCCGGCGTGCTGGCCGACCACGGTCGCCCGGTGCTCAGGCTTCACCTGCTCGATCCGACGACCGGGGTCGCGACGCTGGAGGGGCTGCTGCGATGACCCTGGAGGCCGCTCCCGGGTTACCGGCCAACCCCCTGCGTGACCCGCAGGACCGACGGCTGCCCAGGATCGCCGGCCCGTGTGGCGTGGTGATCTTCGGTGTCACCGGCGACCTCGCTCGCAAGAAGCTCATGCCGGCGGTCTACGACCTCGCGAACCGGGGCTTGCTGCCGCCCGGATTCTCGCTGGTCGGTTTCGCCCGACGCGACTGGGCCGACCAGGACTTCGCCGCCATCGTCCACGACGCCGTGATGGAGCACGCGCGCACACCGTTCCGGGAGGAGGTATGGCGCCAGCTGTCGGAGGGATTCCGCTTCGTTCCCGGCGACTTCTCCGACGACGTCGCGTTCAACCAGCTCCGGAGCACGATCGAGGAGCTCGACCGCGAACGGGGCACGGCCGGCAACCATGCCTTCTACCTGTCGATCCCGCCCCGGTTCTTCCCCGACGTCATCGGTCAGCTCAAGGAACACGGGCTCGCCGAGGACACCGGCGGTTCCTGGCGTCGGGTCGTCGTGGAGAAGCCGTTCGGCCATGACCTCAAGAGTGCGCAGGAGCTCAACGCCATCGTGTCGGAGGTGTTCCCACCCGAGGCGGTCTTCCGGATCGACCACTACCTCGGCAAGGAGACCGTGCAGAACATCCTGGCGCTGCGCTTCGCCAACCAGCTCTTCGAGCCGATCTGGAACGCGAACTACGTCGACCACGTGCAGATCACGATGGCCGAGGACATCGGGATCGGCGGCCGAGCCGGCTACTACGACGGGATCGGCGCGGCCCGTGACGTCATCCAGAACCATCTGCTGCAGCTCATGGCCCTGATCGCGATGGAGGAACCGGTCTCGTTCGAAGCGCACAGCCTTCGCACCGAGAAGCAGAAGATCCTCCGCAGCGTCCGCCATCCGTCCCGGCTCGACCTGCACACCGCACGCGGCCAGTACGCGACCGGCTGGGCGGGGGGCGAGAAGGTGAAGGGCTACCTCGACGAGGACGACATACCGAAGTCCTCCATGACCGAGACGTTCGCGGCCATCAAGCTCGAGATCGACACCCGGCGCTGGGCGGGCGTGCCGTTCTACCTGCGCCACGGCAAACGGCTGGGCCGCCGGGTCACCGAGGTCGCGGTGGTCTTCAAGAGAGCTCCTCACCTGCCGTTCACCGAGACCGCCACCGAGGAACTGGGGCAGAACGCCCTGGTCATCCGGGTCCAGCCCGACGAGGGAGTCACGGTGCGGTTCGGCTCGAAGGTGCCCGGCACCGCGATGGAGATCCGCGACGTCAACATGGACTTCGCGTACGGCGGTGCTTTCGTCGAGTCGAGCCCCGAGGCGTACGAGCGACTGATCCTCGACGTCCTGCTCGGCGATCCGCCGTTGTTCCCGCAGCACGAGGAGGTCGAGCTGTCCTGGCGCATCCTCGACCCGATCCTCGACTTCTGGGCCGAGCTCGGGAGGCCCGAGCCTTACGAGTCCGGGACCTGGGGTCCGCAGTCGTCCGTGGAGATGCTCGCCCGCGACGGCCGCGTCTGGCGCAGGCCATGAGGCGAGGAGAGGCATGAGCATCGAGCTGACCGGAACCAACGCCGCCAAGATCGCCAGCGCCCTGCTGACCGAGCGCAGACTGGCCGGGTCGCCCTCGATGGGGATGGTGCTGACGTTCGTCGTGGTCGCGGACGAAGGTGACCACTACGACGCCCTCAAGGCGGCGCGTGCCGTGTCGCGTGAGCATCCCTCGCGCATCATCGGCGTCATCCGTCGGTCGGCGCGCGGCGCGGCCAACCTCGACGCGGAGGTCAAGATCGGCGACGGAGGCGCGGGGGAACAGGTGCTCCTGCGAATGTCGGGCGAGCTCGCCCGACATCCCGAGAGCGTGGTGCTGCCCCTGCTGCTGCCGGACTCCCCCGTGGTCGTGTGGTGGCCGAGCAAGCCGCCCGTCGATCCGAAGGCCGACCCGATCGGTGCACTGGCCCAGCGTCGCATCACCGACACCGCCTCGATCGAACGCGGCCGGACGACGGCGATGATGACGCAGGCGCTCAACTACGCCGACGGCAACACCGACCTGTCGTGGACGCGGCTGACCCCGTGGCGGGCACTGCTTGCCGCTGCCCTGGACCAGTACCCCGCGAAGATCAAGGGCGGGCGGGTGGCAGCCGAGAAGTCCAACCCCAGCGCCGATCTGCTCGTGGCCTGGCTGACCCACCGGCTCAAGGTCCCGATCGACCGGTCGACCTCGCAGGGCCCGGGGATCACCAGTGTCAGCCTGATGACCGGAGGCGGCGAGATCCGGATCTCTCGGCCGGACGGGTTGCTGGCGCAGTTCACGATCCCCAATGCTCCCGACCGTCCGGTCGCACTCAAGCGCCGTGCCCTGGCGGAGCTCCTCGCCGAGGAGCTGCGGCGCCTCGACCCGGACGACATCTACGAGCAGACCGTCCGGACGCTGTGCAGGATCGCCGACAAGAACGGCATCCGTCGTACGGAGGCGGCCAAGAAGGCGGCGGAGAAGACGCCGGTCGCGCCCATGGTGGTCGGGACCGACCAGACCCTCGCCGCCGGCCGGGCGACCCAGCGACGACGTCGGGCCGACGCCGAGGCCGGCGAGGGTTCCTCGGCGCCCACCGGGGTCGCCAAGAAGACCGCCGCCAAGAAGAGAGCCTCCAGCGCGTCGCGCACGCGGAAGCGGACCGCCAAGAAGGCGGTCAAGAAGTCGGCCAGGAAGTCCCGATGAGCAGCCCGTCCGTGATCGTGCACCGCTCGGCCGACGTCCTCGCCGCCTCGGTGTGTGCGCGGCTCATCACCACCCTCGTCGACATCCAGTCGAGCGGTCGCGTGCCGCACTGGGTGCTGACAGGCGGGTCCATCGCCGACGCCGTACACATGGCCATCGCGGCCTCCCCGGCACACGACGCCGTCGACTGGACCAGGGTCGAGCTCTGGTGGGGTGACGAGCGGTTCGTCGCTGCCGACGATGCCGACCGCAACGACCGGCAGGCGCGCGAGGCGCTGCTGGATCACCTACGCCTCGATCCGGCCCGAGTCCACTCCATGCCGAGCGCTGACGGACCGACCCCTGAGCCGGAGGCGGCAGCGGAGGCGTACGCCCGCGAGCTCGCCGCAGCGACCCGGCCGGAGGACCACGGCCTCGTCCCGACGTTCGACGTGGTCATGCTCGGGGTCGGACCCGATGGACATGTGGCGTCGCTCTTCCCGGAGCGGCCGGCTCTGTACGACGATCGCGCGGTGACCGCGGTGCGTGGCGCACCCAAGCCGCCGCCGACGCGACTGTCTCTCACCATGGCCAGCCTGCAGCACGCGCGGGAGGTCTGGTTCATCGTCGCCGGGGAAGAGAAGGCCAGAGCTGTCCATCTCGCGCTGTCAGGCGCCGGCGTCGTGCAGGTGCCGGCCGCCGGGCCGCGCGGCCAGCAGCGCACCGTGTGGATGCTGGACCAGCAGGCTGCTTCACAGCTGCCGAGCGGACTCGCGCGGATCGCGTCACCCTGACCGTCCTTCATCGGAGATCGCACTCGGGGCGGCTTGCTCCGAGCCCGTCCCCCAGCTGCTCGAGAATCCCGTGCGAAACGCAGATGAGAGTCGCTTTCTTGCTCAGCAGCAGGCTTGCCACGGCGGCGCCAATCGCTCTGGCTACCGGCTCGGCAACGGCCCTTCCACGGGTGCCCTTGGCGGCATTGTGGCGCGAGCAGCTCAGACAGGGTCTTTCGAAACCGTGAGGCCCATTATCCAGGAAAGAGCCTTGTGGTGACTACACGAGCGAAAAGGCCTTGTGGACAACACGAAAATGTCTGGGCATGGTCGGACATGACGAGTAGAATCGAACCCATGTTCGACAACGACCTCAGTGCACTCGACGAGATGGCGACCCTGTCGTTCGTCGAGACCGCCCGCGCCGCGGCGGACCGGGCCGAGGTCGACATCCTGCAGGCGGCCGCGCATTGGGCTGACCTGCACAGTGAGCTCGCCCGTGCAACCAGTCCGCTGCTGCCGGGCAGCGAGCAGCTGGTCTGCTTCGGCGGTGAGGGGACACCGGGCGTGGCGGAGTTCGCCCCGGCCGAGCTCGGTGTGGTACTGGCGACCTCATCGGCGGCGGCGGAACGGCTGGTCGGCGACGCGTTGGACCTGCGGCACCGGCTCCCCAGACTCTGGGGCCGGATCGTGGCCGGTGAGGTGAAGCCGTGGATCGGCCGCCGGACCGCCGAAGCCACCCGTCACCTGTCTCGCGAGACCGTGGCGGTGGTGGACCGGCGGATCGCCAGATACGCACATGCGCTGTCGTGGGGTCGGATCGAAGCGATCATCCGAGCGACCTGGATGGAGTACGACCCCGAGGCTGCCGCTGTAGCCGATAAGGCGGCGCAGGGATCGTTGGGGGTGTGGGTCAAAGACCAGTCGAACGAGCCGGGCACGAAGGAGATCTTCATCCGGGCCGAGGCACCGGACGCGTTACGGTTCAACGCCTCTATCGGCGGCCTCGCCACCGGCCTCGGCACCCTCGGGGACACCCGTCCCGCGGATGAGCGCCGGGCCGCTGCGGTGGGGATCCTGGCCAACCCTCAACACGCGCTGGACCTGTTCACCGACATCGACACCGCCACCGGGCACCCCGAGCCACCCGCTGATCCGGCCGACGACGCCTCGACGCAGGCAGTGCGTTCGGGTCGGGCCAAGCCGGTGGACACCCGGCCGGATGTCATCTTGTACGTCCACCTCACCGATGAGGCCTTGCAGTCCGAGACCGGGGTGGCGCGGGTCGAACAGATCGGACCCGTCACCGTCGACCGGGTCAAAACCTGGCTCGGACACGCCAACGTGACCGTCAAACCCATCATCGACCTCAACGACCAGGTCCCGGTGGATGCGTACGAGATCCCGGACCGGATCCGCGAAGCCGTCCACCTGACCATCCCGGTCGACTGCTTCCCCTACGCCACCTCCACCCGCAGTACCGGCGACATCGACCACACCATCCCGTTCGTCAAACCCGATGAGGGTGGACCACCGGGCCAGACCGGACTCGGCAAGCTCGGCCCCATCACCCGCTTCCACCATCGCGTGAAAACCCACGGCGACTGGCAAGTCGCCCAACCCTTCACCGGCGTCTTCGTATGGTGCACCCCCCACGGCCGCTACTACCTCGTCGACCACACCGGCACCCACCGGCCCGTCTCCGCTGCCCCGGCACTCCCGGCTGCCTGAGCGCCCAGCAGGGCGCTATGCAGGTATCCCCATCCCTGTTCGGCGGGCTGATGTCGGGCTCGCTCAGCACTTCATGGACGCACCGTCATGCCGATGCTCAGACGTTCCCCAGGGCGTCGCCGGGTCACGTCATTTGTCAGAGATCGAGTGCCTCGCGCAATTGCGGACGCGCCAGCATGCTGAGGCACCACTCGAAGTGGCCGTCAGTGCCTGATGGGCTGAAGCAGTTGCTGCTCGCGAGTGCGTAGGCAGAGCGATAGATCAGCAACCGGCGGGGCTCGTAGCCGAAGCGGTCAACGATGGCCTCGTCGAGGATGGCCTCGTTCACTGCGGCACGAGGTCCGTACATGTCGTAGATGCTTGCTGTCACCGCGGCGTCGAACGCGGAGTCGCCCACGGTCGTGAGGAAGCCGAAATCGAGCGTCGCCACTGGTCGGGTGGCGTCGTCGACAAGGATGTTGGCCGGGATGAGGTCACCGTGAATCAGGCGCGGGGGCGCCGGCTCTGGTTCGGTGAGGCACGCCACCGTGGCTGCCACGACATCATCCAGGTCATGGATGCGAGACGACAGCGGTCCTCGGAACCTCTGGGCGCGTCGCTCAACCAGATCGGCAAGCGATCGCTCGAAGGGCTGTCGTCCATCGAAAGCAGGTTCGCCTTCGAGCACCGGCAACACCTTCATCGCGTCCGTTGGCACCACGTGTGCAAGCGCGTCAAGGACGTCCACGACGCACGCGGTAGCGGTAGCACTGAGGTGGTACGCGTCGTCGCCCATCGAGTCCCGCAATGGCCGCCCTTCCAGGAGTGTCTCGACGGTGGCTGCCTGACCATCCAGCTCAAGCACGCGATGGATCCTGGGGGTCATGACGCCGGGACCGGCCAATGACAATGCTTCGTAGAAGGAGCGGAGCGTGACCAACTCGCGCTCCGAGCGGCTGTGCCAGATCTTTGCGATTCGGCCATCGCCGAGGTCGACTACGGTCCCTTCCATCCCGGACCCCAGCACTGATCCTGGTCGAAAGCCCTCGTCGCTCAGAAGGGCGGCCCAGCGAGCGATCTTGTCCTGCTTCACCCGACAGACCGTCTCACGGGCAACACCGGGGCCACCAACACGATGCGAGTCGCCGCTGATGCCGCCTTCCGCGCCGAGTCAGAGGGCACCGAGCGCGTTCGTCCGGGCCATGTCGGCCAGGTCGGGAGTCGCCCAGATCGTCCCGGGCTCAGGAATCTCCGGTGTCACGTCGTGCGTCTCGATGAGGCGAGCCGGGTCGGTCGCCTCCGGCAACCGGGTGAAGTCACGGGCAACGCGGTGCTCCGCGACCTCGCGCACGTGCGCGGCTCGTGAGCTCGTCCGACGCGACGTCATACGTCCAGCGTACGTGGGACGGGCGCGGCTCAGAAGATGATCTCGCCGGACTTGCGCTTGGCGCGCAACGACTGGAGTGCCTCTTCGAGGATCTCCTTGGCCTCCGCGTCGGAGCGACGCTCCTTCACGTAGGCCAAGTGGGTCTTGTAGGGCTCGATCTTGGGTGGTGGTGGGGGGTTCTCGGAGTCCCGGTTAGCGGGCAGACCACACCGCGGGCAGTCCCAGGTGTCGGGAATCTGCGCATCGACCGCGAACATCGGAGCGGTCTCATGCCCGTGGGCGCAGAAGTACGTGATGCGTTGTCGCGGTGCCGCATCTCCGCGCTCGGCCTCGCCCATCGGCCCGGCGCCTACACGGCTTCCTCGGATGGCGCTACCACCAGCCACGTCTACTCCTCGACTGTCGTCACGTTCTCCGTGGTCTGCGGACCGGTCGGCCCGACACGTGCGTTGATTGTACGTCGTCAGTTCGGTTCGGCCGCTGCGGAACGCTCAACCGGTCTTCAGCAACAGTCCGAGGGAGATGATGCACGCGAACCAGATGACTGCGACACCGATCGTGATCCGGTCCAGGTTCTTTTCCGCGATGGACGAACCGCCGAGCCCGCTCGAGACTCCGCCGCCGAACATGTCGGACAATCCGCCGCCACGACCCTTGTGCAAAAGGATCATGACGATGAGGAGCAGACTCGTCAGGACGAGCAGGATGCTGAAAGCCGTAACCACGAGGAGATACCTTACCTGCTGCCCTCAGCTCAGAGGACAGGCATGTCGTAGAAGCGACAGATGCCGCCGAACTCGTCCGCCTGCAGGGCCGCCCCTCCGACGAGGCAGCCGTCCACGTCGGGTTGCGCCATGATGCCGCCGACGTTCGCCGCTTTGACCGATCCCCCGTACAGGATCCGGACTGCGGCACCGACCTCTGCCCCGTGCACTTCGGCCAGCCTGGTCCGGATGGCGGCGCACACCTCCTGGGCATCCTCGGGCGTCGCCACCTCACCGGTGCCGATCGCCCAGACGGGTTCGTAGGCGATGACGAGCTCGGCCACCTGCTCTGCGGTGAAGCCGGCCAGCGACCCGTCGACCTGGTGGAGCGTGTAGGGCACCTGGTCGCCCGCTTGCCGGATCTCGAGGCCCTCGCCGACGCAGACGATGGGCACGATCCCGGCGGCGACCGCCTTGTGCGCCTTCGCGTTGACCAGGGCGTCGTCCTCCTCGTGGTACTCGCGCCGCTCGGAGTGGCCGACCACGACGTACGAGCAGCCGAGCTTGCTCAGCATGCCGGTCGTGATCTCACCGGTGAACGCACCCTCGTCGTGCGTCGACACGTCCTGTGCGCCGTAGCGGATGCTCAGCCGGTCGCCGTCGACGACCGTCTGCACGCTCCGCAGGTCGGTGTAGGGCGGGCAGACGACGACCTCGGCCTTGGCGTAGTCGTGCTTCTTGTCTGCCAGGGTCCACGCGAGCTTCTGCACCAGGACCACGGCCTCGTGGTGGTTGAGGTTGGCCTTCCAGTTACCGGCCATGAGGGGCGTGCGTTGATGTCGTGCCATGGGACGTCGCGAGCCTGTCTGGGTGAGTGGAAACGGGGCGGAATTCGGTCCGGGCTCAGGAGCCCCGGAGGATGTCGAGGCCAGGCAGGCTGCGGCCCTCGAGATATTCGAGGCTCGCGCCGCCGCCGGTGGAGATGTGGCCGAACTGGTCGTCGGTGAAGCCGAGCTTGCGGACGGCCGCGGCGGAGTCTCCCCCGCCGACGACCGACAGTCCGTCGACCTCGGTGAGTGCCTGGGCCACGGCTTTCGTCCCAGCGGCGAAGGCGGCCATCTCGAACACGCCCATGGGGCCGTTCCAGAAGACCGTCCTGGCATCGGTGAGCACCGCAGCAAAGTGCTGGGCCGACTCCGGGCCGATGTCGAGACCGAGCTGGTCGGCCGGCATCTCGTCGGCGGCGACCACCGTGGCGGGGGCGTCAGCGGCGAACTCGGGGGCGACCACGATGTCGGTCGGCAGCACGATCTCGACCCCGGACGACTCGGCCCGGGCGAGATAGCGGCGTACGACGTCGAGCTGGTCTTCCTCGAGCAGGCTACGACCGACCTCGTGGCCCTGGGCCTTGAGGAAGGTGAACACCATGCCGCCACCGATCAGCAACCGGTCTGCCTTGCCGAGCAGGTTGTCGATGACACCGAGCTTGTCGGAGACCTTGGACCCGCCGAGCACAACGGCGTAGGGCCGCTCGGGGTCGTCGGTGAGCCGGCGCAGGACCTCGACCTCGGCCAGCACCAGGCTGCCGGCGGCGTGGGGCAACCGCGTCGCCAGGTCGTAGACGCTGGCCTGCTTGCGATGCACGACGCCGAAACCGTCGCTCACGAACGCGTCACCGAGGGCTGCGAGCCGGTCGGCGAACGCACCCCGCTCGTCGTCGTCCTTACTGGTCTCACCGGCGTCGAAGCGGACGTTCTCGAGCAGGACGACGTCACCGTCCGACATGGCCTCGACGGCCTTGTGGGCCGACTCCCCCACTGTGTCGGTCGCAGGCGTGACGTCGGTGCCGAGGATCTCGGCGAGCCGCGCGGCCACCGGGGCCAGCGAATAGGCCGGGTCAGGCTTCCCCTTGGGGCGGCCGAGGTGGGCCATCACGATGACTTTGGCTCCGCGCCGACGCAGGTCCTCGATCGTGGGAACGCTGGCGCGGATGCGCCCGTCGTCGGTGATCGTGCTGCCGTCGAGAGGAACGTTGAGGTCGGACCTCAGCAGGACCCGCTTGCCCTCGAGACCGCCCAGGGACTCGGCCAGCTCGTCCAGCCCGGCCAGCGCCGCCACCGCGGGGCCGCTCAGAGCGAGGCGCCGACGTAGTTGACCAGGTCGACCAAGCGGTTGGAGTAGCCCCACTCGTTGTCGTACCAGCCGACCACCTTCACCTGGTTGCCGAGCACCTTGGTGAGCCCGGCGTCAAAGATGCACGAGTGCGGGTCGGTCACGATGTCGGATGAGACGATCGGGTCCTCGGTGTACTTCAGGAAGCCCTTGAGCTCGCCCTCGGCAGCCGCCTTGAGTGCCGCGTTGACCTCGTCGGCGGTGGTCTCGCGGCCTGCCTCGATCGTCAGGTCGGTAGCCGATCCGGTCGGCACCGGCACGCGCAGCGCATAGCCGTCGAGCTTGCCTTTGAGCTCGGGCAGGACCAGTCCGATCGCCTTGGCCGCGCCGGTCGAGGTCGGCACGATGTTGATCGCCGCCGCGCGCGCACGACGCAGATCCTTGTGTGGAGCATCCTGCAGGTTCTGGTCCTGCGTGTAGGCGTGAATGGTCGTCATCAGGCCCTTCACGATGCCGAACTCGTCGTTGAGAACCTTGGCCATCGGTGCCAGACAGTTGGTCGTGCACGACGCGTTGGAGATCACCGTGTGGGCACCGGGGTCGTAGTCCCGGTGGTTGACGCCCATCACGACCGTGATGTCGTCGTTGGACGCCGGCGCGGAGATGATGACCTTCTTGGCCCCTGCGTCGACATGCGCCTTGGCCTTGGTCGCGTCGGTGAAGAACCCGGTGGACTCGATGACGATGTCGGCGCCGAGCTCGCCCCAGGGCAGCTGGGCCGGGTCGCGCTCCTCGAGCGTCGCGATCTTGCGACCGCCCACGACGATCGCCTCGCCCGTCACTTCGACGTCGGCGTCGAGTCGACCCAGGATGGAGTCGTACTTGAGCAGGTGAGCAAGCGTCTTGTTGTCGGTGAGGTCGTTCGCTCCCACGACCTCGATGTCGGCCCCGGACGCCAGGACCGCCCGGAAGAAGTTGCGGCCGATGCGGCCAAATCCATTGATTCCTACGCGGACGGTCACGCGACGATCTCCCTCGGGGCAAGCAGCTGAACTGAACGGTCAGGTCTGTACTGCGACCCTACCAACGTCGACGAACCGCCTCCGACGCCGTCCGACCGGTGATCGAGCGTCAGGAGCTCTCGCTCAGCATGTCGGGGGTGAGCGAGGACTCGGTGTCAGGGATTCCCATCTCCTGAGCCCGCTTGTCCGCCATCGCGAGGAGGCGACGGATGCGACCCGCGATGGCATCCTTGGTGAGCGGCGGGTCGTGCAGCTGGCCGAGCTCCTCGAGGCTGGCCTGCTTGTGCTCCACGCGCAGGGAGCCGGCGAGCTTGAGGTGGTCGGGCACCTCGTCGGCAAGGATCTCGAGCGCACGCTCGACACGCGCCCCTGCCGCCACGGCCGCCCGCGCCGAACGTCGAAGGTTGGCGTCGTCGAAGTTCGCGAGACGGTTGGCGGTTGCCCGCACCTC
Source organism: uncultured Actinomycetota bacterium (assembly GCA_963815445.1). Taxonomy (GTDB): domain Bacteria; phylum Actinomycetota; class Actinomycetes; order Propionibacteriales; family Nocardioidaceae; genus JANLYC01. Next base: position 603,372 of record CAWFGV010000011.1, on the reverse strand, counting down.
ACGCCGCAACCGGCGTTCTTCCCACGCAAGAAGCGACTCATGTGCGCCGAGCCGGGCGAGCAGCGAGCTGATCGCGTCGCCGTCTCGAATGACAACCCGGTCGACGCCACGGACCTCCCGTGCCTTGGCCGAGATGCCGATCCGGCGAGCGGCGCCAACCAGCGCCAGCGCGGCCTCCGGGCCAGGGCAGGTCACCTCCAACGCGGAGGACCGGCCCGGCTCGGTCAGGGAACCGTGCGCCAGGAATGCTCCACGCCAGGCCGCCACCGCATCGCACCCCGATCCGGACACGACCTGGGGAGGCAACCCGCGTACGGGCCGACCACGGTTGTCGAGCAGACCCGTCTGCCGGGCCAGCGCCTCTCCATCACGAACCACGCGTACGACGTACCGGGTTCCCTTGCGCAACCCGCCTCCGCTGATCACGACGACATCGCTCTGGTGTCCATAGATCTCCAGGATGTCGCGGCGGATCCGCCGTGCGGAGGCACCGGAGTCGAGCTCCGCCTCGACGACGATGCGACCGCCCTGGATGTGCAGGCCGCCGGCGAAGCGCAGCATGGCCGACACCTCGGCCTTGCGGCAGCAGGACTTCGTCACGTTGACGTTCGCGAGCTCTGCCTTCACCTGGGCGGTCATTGCCATGAGTCCGATCCTGCCACGCCGCAGCCCGGGGTTGTCATCGAGTGAGCGGGCAGCCGCCGTCGTCATGATGTCTCCACCTCGACCCCCATGATCGAGGCATAGGCCCGAGCGAGCCTTGCCACGTCGTGCCGTGCTTCTGCATCGTGCGCCGCAACGTCTGCGATCACCAGTTCTGCCCCTAGTCCGTTCACCGTCTCCTCGAGCATGGCCAGATCGCCGAGGCCCGAGGGATCCGCGAGCACCACATCCACCTGGAGGTCGGGTGCGTGCACTGCCAACACTTCCAAGTACGTGCTCGCCGAGAACCCTTCTGTCTCCCCAGGCTGAGGCGCCAGGTTGAGCGTCACACAACGGCGGGCACCAGCCTTGGTCAGTGCCGTCTGCAACTCCGGGACCAGCAGATGGGGTAAGACACTGGTGTACCACGATCCCGGCCCCAAGATCACCCAATCGGCGGCATGGATCGCGTCAACGGCCTCGGTGCAGGCAGGGGGGTCGGCCGGAACCAGCTGGACCGACTCCACGAGTCCCGTGGTGCTCGCCACCTCGACCTGGCCGCGGATGGTCGACAGGTCGTCCGGATGCGCCGCGTCCGCGCCGCGGACCTGCGCGACGATGTCGAGGGGGACCGCGGTCATCGGCAGCACGCGGCCTTGCGCACCCAGCAGTCGGCCCACCCAGTCGAGCCCCTCGACGTGTCCGTCGAGCAGCTCCCACAAGGCCACGATCAGCAGGTTGCCGACAGCGTGCCGGTGCAGCTCGCCCGCGCTCTCGAACCGGTGTTGCAGGACCTTCGCCCAGGTCCGGCCCCACTCGTCGTCACCGCAGAGCGCCGCGAGTGCCTGCCGAAGATCGCCAGGCGGCAGCACGCCCAGCTCGCTCCGCAGCCGCCCGGAGGAGCCGCCGTTGTCGGCAACCGTCACGATCGCGGTCAGGTCGGACACGAAGGTTCGCAGCGCAGTCAGGTTGGCCGCCAGGCCGTGGCCGCCACCGAGCGCCACCACTCGCAGGGACGGTGACACCGGATCAGTGGCCCCGACCCAGGGTGAGTCGTAGCCGGTCACTCGCGCCCCAGGTCTCGGTGGACGACCGTCGTCTCGATGCCCCGGTCGGTCAGTCGGCGACCGAGCTCCTCGGCCATGGCGACGCTGCGATGCTTGCCCCCGGTGCAGCCGACCGCCAGATTGAGGTACTGCTTGCGTTCGCGCAGGAAGCCCTCGTCGACGGTCTGCAGCAGCGCGTCGAGGCGATCGAGGAACTCCTTCGCCGCCGGCTGCTGCAGGACGTAGCCGCTCACCTCGTCGTCGAGGCCCGACTTGGGCCGCAGCTCCGCCACCCAGTACGGGTTGGGCAGGAACCTCATGTCGAGAACCATGTCGGCGTCCACCGGGATGCCGTACTTGAACCCGAACGACACGATCGTGGCCCGCATGCGTGGGTCGTCGCCCTGGGAGAAGGCGCGGGACACCTTGTCGGCGAGCTGGTGGACGTTGAGCATGGAGGTGTCGATCAGGACGTCGGCCTCCCCGCGCAGGTCGCGCACCATGTCGCGCTCGCGGGCGATTCCGTCGAGGAGGCGGGCGCCCCCCTGCAGCGGATGCGGACGCCGAGCCGCCTCCTGGCGCCTGACGAGCACCTCGTCCGACGCCTCGAGGAACAGCACCCGCGGAGGCGTGCCGCGTTCGTCCATGGTCGCCATCGCGCCGCGCAGGTCGGCGAAGAAGCCGCGCGACCGGACGTCGGCGACCACGGCGATCTTGATCCCCTCGTCATCTTCTGCCGTCAGCATGTCGACGACGTCTGGCAGCATCGACGGCGGCAGGTTGTCGATGACGAACCAGCCGATGTCCTCCAACGCCTTGGCAGCCGTGCTACGGCCCGCCCCGGTCATGCCGGTGACGATGATGAGGTCACCCAAGGCGGCGCTCATGACGACTCCTTCGTCTCGGCTGGTTCGGAGTCGTCGATGATCTCACCTGTCGCGGTGTTCACGGCAACACCGGTGCTTCGGGTGGCAGCCAGGGCCACCGCGATCGATTCGGCCGTACGCCGGCCGAAGCCGGGCAGGGCGGCGATGTCGTCGATCGATGCGGCCCGGAGCTTCTTCAGCGACCCGAAGTGGCGCAGCAGCACCTTGCGCCGGACCTCACCCATCCCGGGCACGTCGTCGAGAACGCTCTCCACCATGCTTTTCGAGCGCCGGTTGCGGTGGTGGGTGATGGCGAAGCGGTGCGCCTCGTCACGCACGCGTTGCAGGAGATAGAGGCCTTCGCTGGTGCGGGGCAGGATCACGGGGTCCGACTGGCTCGGCCGCCATACCTCCTCCAGCCGCTTGGCCAGCCCGGCGACAGGAACGTCGTCGATGCCGAGCTCGTCGAGCGCCCGTTGGGCAGCGGCAACCTGCGGCGGTCCCCCGTCGACGACCACCAGCCCCGGCGCGTAGGCGAACTTGCGCGGTCGGCCGGTGTCGGGGTCGATGAGGGCCGGCCCGCGTTCCTCGGGCGTCTCGCCGAGGTCGAGACCGGTCTGCTCGGCTCTGTCGTCGAGGAGGCGCCGGAACCGCCTGGAGATCGTCTCGTGCATGGCTGCGACGTCGTTCTGCCCGTCGACCCCGCGGATCACGAACCGCCGGTAGTCGCTCTTGCGCGGCAACCCGTCCTCGAAGACCACCATCGAGGCGACGACCTCCGTGCCCTGCAGGTTCGACACGTCGTAGCACTCGATGCGCAGGGGCGCGTCCGGCAGCTCCAGCGCCTCCTGCAGCTCCTCGAGAGCCCGGCTCCGGGTCGTGAAGTCGCTCGCACGCTTGGTCTTGTGCAGGGCGAGTGCCTGCTTGGCGTTACGCGCGACGGTCTCCATCAGCGTGCGCTTGTCGCCGCGCTGCGGGACCCGCACCGACACCTGGCTGCCTCGCTTGTCACCGAGCCAGATCCGCAACGCCTCGAGCTCCGCCGGGCGCTCCGGCACCAGGACCTCCCGCGGGATCGCGTCGTCGGACTCAGCGTCGTACAGCTGGATCAGGAAGAGGTCGAGAAGCTCCGGCAGGTCGGCGTCGTCGACTCGGTCCGCGACCCAGCCCCGCTGTCCACGGACGCGGCCGCCTCGAACATAGAAAACCTGAACCGCGATCTCGAGGGGGTCCTCGGCGACTGCGATGACGTCGGCGTCCGTGCCGTCGGCAAGGACGATGGCGTTCTTCTCCATCGCTTTGGTGAGCGCACCGATGTCGTCCCGCAGGCGGGCTGCGCGCTCGTACTCCGTGGCGTCGCTTGCCTGCTTCATCTCGCGCTCGAGACGCTTGATGTGCTGGCTCGTCTGTCCGGCGATGAAAGTGCAGAAGTCGTCGACGATGTCGTGGTGCTGTTCGGCGGTGACCCGCCCGACACAGGGCGCCGCGCACTTGCCGATGTAGCCGAGCAGGCAGGGCCGGCCGATCTGGGCACTGCGCCTGAACACACCGTTGGAGCACGACCGCATCGGGAACACCCGAAGGAGCAGGTCGACGGTCTCGCGGATCGCCCAGGCGTGCGAGTACGGACCGAAGTAGCGCACCCCCTTCCGTTTCGGGCCGCGGCCGACCATCACCCGCGGAAACTCCTCGTTCATGGTCACGGCAAGCCACGGGTAGGACTTGTCGTCGCGGTACTTGACGTTGAACCGCGGGTCGTACTCCTTGATCCAGGAGTACTCGAGCTGGAGTGCCTCCACCTCGGTCTGCACAACGGTCCACTCGACCGAACCCGCCGTCGTGACCATCCGCGCGGTGCGCTCGTGCAGGTTCGCCACGTTCTGGAAGTAGGACGACAACCGCGCCCGCAGCGATTTGGCCTTGCCGACGTAGATCACGCGCCCGGAGGGGTCCCGGAACCGGTACACACCGGGCGCATCGGGGATCGACCCCGGCGCTGGGCGGTAGAGGGCGGGATCGGGCACGTGTCCACCCTACGAGTCGCCACAACCACCCGCCGGATTGCGGCCGCGCGCGCGACTTCGGCGTATCCCCGTGCCGCCGCTGGACCTCCTGGTCGATACTGGAAGCAGACGATCGGTGTCGCGGACCTGGTGCGCAGGCACGCGACGACGCACGGAAGGGGTGGGATGCAGGGCAGCAGTGACCTCTACGGTCTGCGGCTCACGACCTCGACGGCGGCCGGGGCGGCGTACAACCGCGGCGTCGGTGCATTGCTACGGGTCAGTCAGGGAGCCCTCGACGGGATCTCCGAAGCCATCAGCCACGACCCCACGTTCGCCCTCGGCCACGCCGGCCTGGCGCTGCTCGGCCACGAGTACTGCGCCGCGGTCGACGTCGACGCACGGGTCACCGCGGCACTGACGCACGCGCAGCACGCTACCGACCGCGAACGCAGCCATGTGTACGCCACGGTCGCTCACATCCGCGGCGACTCCGACCCGATGATCCGGCACCTCCGCGAGTTCCCGACCGACGCGATGCTGCTGTCGGTCGCGGTCCCGACGATCGCCTTCGCCGGCGTCACCACGGTGCCCGAGGAGTCGTGGGCCATCGTCGAGAGAGCGCAGCCGTCGTACGGCGACGACTGGTGGTACGCCGGGCTGCTCGCGTTCATCCGGCAGGAGCAGTCCCGCTGGGACGAGGCGATGGCACTGTCGTGCCGGTCGCTCGAGGTCGAGCCGACAGCCGGACACTCGGTGCACGCCCGGACCCATGTGCACTACGAGACCGGGGACCACGCGGCCGGTCGCGACTGGCTGGACGGCTGGATCCGCGGACCGGGCCGGCAGTCCGACAACCTGGCGCACTTCTCCTGGCATGCCGCGTTGCACGAGCTCTCGATGGGTGATCTGGTCGCGGTGCAGGAACGGTATGCCGCTGAGCTCGCACCACCGACCGTGGCCGGCTGCCGCGCCCTCGTGGACTCGTGCTCACTGCTGTGGCGCTGGGCCATCACGCCGGGCGCCCACGACGTTCCGGACGTCCAGACCGTTGTCGAGGTGATCGAGGACGACCTGCTCGACCGGCCGGCAACGCCCTTCATGGCGCTCCATGCAGCGGTGACCCTGTGCGCGCTCGGTGAGCTCGACCGGCTCGACCGGCTCGACGCCTGGGCCTCGACGCATGCCGACCCCACCTACGCCCAGGTCGTTGCTCCGCTCTGCGCGGCGCTGCGATCACTCGCGGCAGGCGATCCGGGCCTGGCCGCCGACAACCTCACGGCGCTGATGGGCGGCATCTGCCGGTTGGGCGGCAGCGATGCCCAGCGCGAGGTCGTCGAGGACACCTTGATCGCGGCGCTGTTGGCGGCCGCCCGCTTCGACGAGGCCCGCGCAGTCATCGACCACCGACTCGACCGACGGACCTGCCGCCGCGACGAGGCGTTCCTCGCCGTCGCGACCGCCGGAGCCGCGGGAACCGTCAGCTAGACAGGCTCACCCGCCATACCGACGGGCCACCACACCGGGTCGCTCGACCGGGTGACCTGCCTGGATCGACCAGGCGAGCCGCACGTACTGCGCGTGGGTCCACAGCAACGGCGTCGCTGAGAACGTGGCCGTGCCTGGGCCGTAGCCGGCACGCCCGGCCGGCGGGCGGGTGTCCCAGACCTGCTCGGGCATCAGTCCGCTGCCATTGCTGGTCGCCGCCATCGCACGTAGCCGCGGGGCGGCACTGATGCCGCGCAGCAGCTCGTACTCCCCCCGCTCCCCGGCGAAGATAGGCCACAACCGTCCCAGCGTGGTGTGGCTGCCGGGTGTGAAGCCGATGTCCCAGGGACCGCCGTCGGCCGTCTCGCCGTAGCCATCACCGGAGTAGCGGTACCAGAAGCGGCCGTTCGGCGTGCTGACCGACAGCTGATCGTCGACCACGCGCACGGTGTTGCGCACGACCGGGTCTCCGGCGGGCTTGACGCCGAGCCGCACCAGCTCGAGGAAGCTCGGGTCGACCACCGCGCGCTGGTCGGCCTGGTCACCTGAGTTGCCCAGGTCGTACGTGGTGCCGCTGTTCGGGTGACCGTCCTTGGTGAGACGCACGTAGTACGGCTGCCCGCTCAGCGGACCGTTCGTGGTCACCGTCCAGTCGTCGACCTGTCGCTGCCACCGGTCGGCGACGCGCAGGTAGTGCTCGGCCCTTGCGTCTGCGCCATTGGCGCGGGCGAGGTCCGCGGCGCACACGAGACCCGCGATCTCGCTGGCGATCGTCGCGGGAGAGTAGCCGTCCTGCTCCTCCCAGCGCTCCTGCTGGGTCCACGGCGCTGCGTGGCCGTCCTGGTGGAATCCGACGATGAAGTCGGCGGCCTGCCGCACGTGGCGCCACGTGGCAGCGTCGGTCTGATGCAGCTGCCAGGCCAAGATGATCGGGTCGGCCGTCTCGTCGAGCTGGATGCTCGTCCAGTACGGGGTTCCGTCGGCCCGGGTGTTCTGCGGAAGATGGCCGTCGGGCTGCTGCTGAACGGTGAGCATGTAGGTCAGGGCTCGTTTCGCGGCAGCCCGGTCACCCTCGGCCAGCAGCCCCGTGGCGATCTGGTACTCATCGCGTGGCCAGACCAGGTGATAGGGCCCGGAGTCGCCGGCCAGGTTGTCGTCGAAGCCCCACGCCCACGGCATCGACGGAGACGCCACGAACGCGCCCGGGTTGACCTTGTCCTCACTGCTGGCAAGCACGACCTGCGACACCCGGTAGGCACGACGTTCGGCCGCAGAACGCAGGCTGTCAGGTGGCGGGCGAAGCCCTCGCACGTAGTCGTGCCAGCCGGCGGCGTACGCGGTGCGCGCGGAGGCGAAGCCAGCGTCCAGGGATGCGGTGGCCGTCTGCTGGGCCGCGGCGACTCCGGCCGCGAACCCGATCGCCAGTGTCGTCGTCTGCCGGTGAACGCCGTCCGGGCGCAGCATCGCCGTGCCGACCACGTTGCCGTCCGGTGCCGACGCGAACGTCCAGTCCATCGTGTGGTCGGCGGCCACGTCACGCCATCCGTCGCTGGTGCCGACGTATCCGCTGGAGGCACGGACGAAGCCGTCGGACGCCTTCAGCGCGGAGGCCGTCGACGAGTCGTGCGCCACCAGCGCGTCCGCCGTCGTGGCGCCGGTGTCGTCGTTGCCGTTCCCTGTCAGGTCAGGGTCGAACATCGTGTAGAGCTGGTACGCGTGACCGGTCAACGACCGGAGCCTCGTCTGGACCAGCACGGTGGACCGGGCGGGATCGGGCACGAACGTGGTGGTCAGCCGCCACCTGTGGTGCGCGTCCGAGGCAACCTGTCGGTAGGTGCCCGAGCGATCGTCGAGCAGGCGCGTGCGTACGTTGCTCTGGCTGACCAGGCTGGAGAACGAGTGGCCGTCGGAGACGATGAAGTCGAGTGAACGGCCGCTCGGCGTACTGATGTCGGGATAGTAGATCTCACTCATCCGACCACCCTCCAGCGTCAACCAGACGTGGCTGGCACGCGAGCGTGCGGTGGCGTAGCCCGACTTGTCCGCCGGGGTGTAGTCGGCCTCGTCGCCGGGTGCCCCGAACGCCTGGGCCCCGGCAGCAGCCGGGGGTGACACCCCGGCGGAAGTCGAGCCCTGGACCGCGGGCACAGCGATCACGGCTGCGGCCGCGACGACCGCGACCCACCTGGTTGACTTCTGCACGCTGACTCCCCGCGCCATGGATGACCGGTCGTCGACGTGCGACCGGGCTACGGCTGGTGCGCCGTGGCGGCGGGGGCAGTGCCCAATCAGACCCTGATCAAACGGACCTGCGCGGAGACTGTGCGAAGACTGTGCGGAGGTCGTCAGGCGAGCACGATGTCGCTGCCCTCGACCTTCACCTGCTTCGCCGGGAGCGGCGCCGGGGCCGGCCCACCGACGACGCTGCCGTCCTTGATCGAGTACTTGCTGCCGTGACAGATGCAGTTGATGGTGCCGTCCGTGACGTTGTCGACCGGACAGCCGTTATGCGTGCAGATGTTCGAGAAGCCCTTGAAGGTGCCTGCCGCCGGCTGCGTGATGACGACGCCGGCGTCATCGAGGATCAGGCCCCCACCGTCGGGGACGTCGCTGGTGGACGCAAGGACGTCGCCACCGCCTCCACCGTCCGACGAGCCGCCCGTCGTCGGGGTCGAGCTACCGCCCGAGCCACCGGCGTCGTTGGAGTCACTGGAGCTGCAGGCTGCCAGTAACGGAACCGCCACACCGGCCAGCGCCGCGCTGCGCAGCACGCTACGTCGGCTCGGGTGGGGGGATACCGCGTCGCCGGCGGCGCTCTCGGAGGTGTCGTCGGTCATCTGGTCTCCTCGTGCAGGTGTCTCACTTGTCGTGATCACGATCGAGCGTAGCCAGCCCTCCCGGGGGATTCCACGTGTCCGATGGTGCTAGGACCAGGGCCGGTCAACGCTTGGCAGCGGCCCGCTTGACGGCCTTCCGGGGCGATGACTTGGTGGTCGCCGCTTGGTGGTCGCCTTCTTGGTGGTCGCCTTCTTGGCCGTCGCCTTCTTGGCGGTCGCCTTCTTGGCCGTGGCCCGCGTGGCGGGCTTGCCCGGTGCGCTCAGCGCAGCCGCGGCAGCCGCCTTCGGACGTCGGCCCACTCGGACCGCGCGCCCCTCGAGGATCGGTGCCAGGAACTGACCGGTATAGCTGGCCGGCACCGTCGCGACGTACTCAGGAGTGCCTTCGGCCACGACCAGACCACCCTTGTTGCCGCCCTCGGGCCCGAGATCGATGAGCCAGTCAGCGGTCTTGATGACATCGAGGTTGTGCTCGATGACCATGACCGAGTTGCCCTGGTCGACCAGCCGCTGCAGCACGCCGAGCAGCTTGCGGATGTCCTCGAAGTGGAGTCCGGTCGTCGGCTCGTCGAGCACGTAGATCGTGCGGCCCGTCGAGCGCTTCTGCAGCTCCGAAGCCAGCTTGACCCGCTGTGCCTCGCCACCGGAGAGCGTGGGCGCCGGCTGGCCCAGCCGGACGTAGCCGAGCCCCACGTCGACGAGCGTGCGCAGGTGACGCGAGATCGCCGGGATCGCCTCGAAGAAGTCGACGGCCTCCTCGATCGGCATGTCGAGGACCTCGGCGATGGTCTTGCCCTTGTAGTGGACCTCGAGCGTCTCGCGGTTGTAGCGGGCTCCGTGGCAGACCTCGCACGGGACGTAGACGTCCGGGAGGAAGTTCATCTCGATCTTCAGCGTGCCGTCGCCCGAGCATGCCTCGCAGCGGCCGCCCTTCACGTTGAACGAGAACCGGCCCTGCAGGTAACCGCGCATCTTCGCCTCAGGAGTCGACGCGAACAGCTTCCGGACGTGGTCGAACACCCCGGTGTACGTCGCCGGGTTGGAGCGCGGCGTACGGCCGATCGGTGACTGGTCGACATGGATGACCTTGTCGACCTGCTCGACGCCGGTGATGTCACGGTGCCGGCCGGGCACCTCGCGCGCGTTGTAGATGCGCTTGGCGAGTGCGGTGTAGAGGATCGAGTTGACGAGGGTCGACTTGCCCGAGCCGGAGACGCCGGTGATCGCGACGAAGCAGCCGAGCGGGAACGACACCGTCACGTCCTGCAGGTTGTGCTCGTACGCGTCGTGCACGGTGAGCTCGCGACCCGGCGTCGGTGGACGGCGCACCGTCGGCAGCGGGATCTCCTCGCGTCCGGACAGGTAGGCACCGGTCAGGGAGTCCGGGTGGTCGAGGAGCTCCTGGACCGTGCCCGAGACGACGACCTGGCCGCCGTGCTCCCCCGCACCTGGGCCGATGTCGACGGCCCAGTCGGCGGAGCGGATGGTGTCCTCGTCGTGCTCGACGACGATGAGGGTGTTGCCCAGGTCCTTGAGCCGGACCAGCGTCTCGATCAACCGGTGGTTGTCGCGCTGGTGCAGGCCGATCGACGGCTCGTCGAGGACGTAGAGCACCCCCACGAGGCCGGCGCCGATCTGAGTGGCCAACCGGATGCGCTGTGCCTCGCCCCCCGACAGCGAACCGGTCGGCCGGTTGAGGCTGAGGTAGTCGAGCCCGACGTCGAGCAGGAAGCGCAACCGCTCGTTGATCTCCTTGATCACCCGCTCCGCGATCTGCGCCTCGCGCGCGGTGAGGTCGAGGTCGCCGAGCAGGTACGAGGACGCCTCGTCGACGGGCAGCGCGCAGATCTCGGCGATGTTCTTGCCGCCGACCGTCACCGCCAGCGAGATCGGCTTGAGGCGGGCGCCGTTGCAGGCCAGACAGGGCACCTCGCGCATGAAGCCCTCGAATCGCTCCCGGCTGGTGTCGGTCTCGGCCTCGCCGTGCCGACGCTCGATGTAGGGGATCACGCCCTCGAACTGGGCGTAGTACGAGCGCTCGCGCCCGTAGCGGTTCTTGTAGCGCACGTGCAGCTTCCCGGGGAATCCCTGGAGAACGGCCTCCTGTGCCTTCTGGGGCAGCCGCTGCCACGGTGTGCTCGTGGAGAAGCCCATCTCCTCGGCCAGCGCGTCGAGCAGCCGGCTGAAGTAGTCGGACACATGCGCGGCGGACCAGGGCGAGATGGCGCCGTCGTCGAGCGACTTCTGCCCATCGGGCACCACCAGCTCGGGGTCGACGATCATGCGGGTGCCGAGCCCGTGGCACTCGGTGCAGGCGCCGTACGGCGAGTTGAACGAGAACGACCGCGGCTCGAGCTCCTCGAACGACAGGTCGTCGTACAGGCACGCGAGATGCTCGGAGAAGACACGCTCGCGGTGCGGGTCGTCCTCAGGAAGGTCGACGAAGTCGAGCGTCACGAGCCCGGCGGAGAGACCCAACGCGGTCTCGACCGAGTCGGTGAGCCGGCGCTTGGCGGACGCCTTGACCGCGAGGCGGTCGACCACGACCTCGATGGTGTGCTTCTTCTGCTTGTCGAGCTTCGGGGGTTCGGTCAGGGGGTAGGTCTCGCCGTCGACGCGCGCCCGGGAGAATCCCTGGGTCTGCAGCTGGCGGAACAGGTCGACGTACTCGCCCTTGCGGCCACGGATCATCGGCGCCAGCACCTGGAACCGGGCACCCTCCTCGAGCTCGAGGACGCGGTCGACGATCTGCTGGGGTGTCTGCCGCGCGATCGGGCGACCGCACACGGGACAGTGCGGGCGGCCGGCCCGGGCGAAGAGCAGTCGCAGGTAGTCGTAGACCTCGGTGATGGTGCCGACGGTCGAGCGTGGGTTGCGCGAGGTGGACTTCTGGTCGATGGAGACGGCTGGCGACAGGCCCTCGATGAAGTCGACGTCGGGCTTGTCCATCTGGCCGAGAAACTGGCGGGCGTACGCCGAGAGCGACTCGACGTAGCGTCGCTGCCCCTCGGCGAAGATCGTGTCGAAGGCCAGGCTGGACTTGCCCGACCCCGAGAGCCCTGTGAACACGATCAGCGAGTCCCGTGGGAGGTCGAGCGAGATGTCCTTGAGGTTGTGCTCGCGAGCCCCGCGAACGATCAGTTGGTCGGCCACCAGTCACCCTTTACCCGCACAGACGCCACGGGAACCCATGATTGCAGAGGGCACCGACAGTCATGGACTGGCGGGCGGCTATCAGGAGTCGATCGGACGCGCATGCTCGATTCGAACAGACGTTCGCCATCCTAGCGAGGCACTCAAGGGGCTGCAGGTGACGACACGATAGGTTTTCGGTATGGCTGAATCGGCTGACTCCCATCACGAGCCCGGCTATGGCGATCAGGGTCTGACCGCCCCCGGCGCGCCCGGAATGTCCAGGGGGACGGCGGCTGCGTCGAGCGAGGCCGTGGTGGTCAGCGTCCGCGCGCTGGCTGCGTCGACGGAGTCCTTGTTGCACTCATTGGACGGGCTCACCGACACTCAGGCACGCGAGCCGTCGCTGCTGCCGAACTGGTCGCGCGGACATGTGCTGACGCACATCGCGCGCAACGCCGAGGCGATGCTCAACCTGCTGACCTGGGCCAGGACCGGTCAGGAAACACCGATGTACCCGAGCCGCGAGAAACGCAACGCCGACATCGACGCCGGATCTGGCCGGGCGGCCGCGGCGCTCGTCGAGGACGTGCGCTCGGCCGCTGAGCGGCTGCAGGAGCAGCTGCTCGACGCGCCTCCCAACGCCTGGGACGGCCCGATCGTCTGGGGCACCCGCAGCCGGACCGCCACGGGGTCCGAGATCCCGCACCTGCGCAGGATCGAGGTCGAGATCCATCATGTCGACCTCAACCTCGACTACACCCTGGCCCATCTCCCCGAGGACTTCGTCGAGCAGATGCTGGCCGACGTCACCCGCGACTACTCCGCTGACCAGGACAAACCCGGCGTCGTGCTCATCGGCAACGACGACGAGGGACGCTGGACGATCGAGCCCGGCGGTCCCGAGGTGTCCGGCCCGCCTCCGAGCCTGTTGGGTTGGCTGCTCGGGCGCACCGACGGCGTCGGCCTGCACAGCAGCTCTCCGCTGCCTTCGTTGGGAGCGTGGCGATGACCTACCACGGCCGGGTCACGCCCGGCTCGCCCGACGTCCGCGAGCTCGCCGAGCTGCGGATCACGAAGGCGTCCGTCGGACCCATGGACAACAACGCCTACCTGCTGCAGTGCCTGACCACCGACGAGCTGCTGCTGATCGACGCCGCGTCCGAGCCCGAGGTCCTGCTCAAGCTGATCGGTGGCCAGGAGCTGTCGACCATCGTCACGACCCACCAGCATCGCGACCACTGGGACGCACTGGCAGCCGTGGTGGCCGCGACCCGGGCGACCACGGTTGCGGGCGCCGAGGACGTCTCCGGCATACCGGTTGCGACGGACCGCCCGGTCACGGACGGCGACATCATCGAGGTGGGCGCCTGCCGCCTCGAGGTCATCCACCTCATCGGTCACACGCCCGGGTCGATCGCGCTGTTGTACGACGACCCGACCGGTGCTCCCCACCTGTGGACCGGCGACTGTCTCTTCCCGGGCGGAGTCGGCAACACGCACGGCAGCAAGCCGGACTTCGAAAGTCTGCTCGGTGGTGTGGAGTCCAAGCTCTTCGGCCGGCTGCCCGACGAGACCTGGGTCTACCCGGGTCACGGCAACGACACGACGCTGGGCACTGAGCGTCCTCACCTGCCGGAGTGGCGCGCACGCGGCTGGTGACCTCCACCGAGTTGTCAGAACTCAGGGGACCTATACCGCGACTGGGTTCTGACAGCTCTGTCCTATGGGCGTCGGCGGGAGTAGCGTCGAACAGAAGTCTCGTTGGAGGGAGAAAACATGTTCATCCAGGTCATTCATGGTGAGGTGTCCGACGCCAGTGAGGCCCGGGCTGCCCATGACCGCTGGCTCGAGGAATGTGCTCCGGGCGCGGTCGGCTGGCTGGGTACGACGGCGGGCGTGACCGACGACGGCCGGTTCATCGCGTTGGCCCGCTTCGAGTCCCCCGAGGCCGCCGCCCGCAACAACGACCGGCCCGAACAGGACGCCTGGTGGACCCAGACGTCGAAGATGTTCACCGGTGAGGTGACGTTCCAGGACAGCACCTACGTCTCGACGGACCTGGTCGGCGATCCCGGTGCGGCCGGCTTCGTCCAGGTCATGCAGGGCCACGGCAGTGACCCCGAACGCGCCCGCGAGATCATGGGCAGGGACTCGATGGACTGGTCCGCGTTCCGGCCGGAGATGCTCGGAAGCCTGTCCATCGAGCACGAGGCCGGAGCCTGGACGATGGCGATCTACTTCACGTCTGAGGAGGCGGCCCGTGAGGGCGAGCAGAAGGAGCCCCCGCCCGAGCTCAAGGCCGAGATGGACGAGCTCAACTCTCTGATGACCGGGCCGCCGACGTTCTTCGACCTGAAGCAGCCCTGGCTGGTGTCTCCCAGCTGACCGACCTGTCAGAACGTAGTAGCGCTGTAGGCCGCCTGGGTTCGGACAACTCGGTCAGGGGGTGAAGGCGCAGAACTCGTTGCCCTCCGGGTCGGCGAGGATGTCCCAGTGGAGGTCGTCCTCGCCCTTCCGGCGCAGCAGGGTCGCGCCGCGCTCGAGGATCGGGTCGATCGACTCCACAGCCAGATCCCAGTGGATGCGGTTGGGCGCGGCCTTGCGCTCGGGGACCGGGACGAAGTCCAAGGTCATCGCGGGTAGTTCGGGCAGGTCGGTGACGGTTCCCCAGTCGCCCTCGTCGATGTGCCGACCACCCAGGACGTCGTACCACCAGGCCGCCTGGCCCGGCGCGTCGACGCAGTCGACCACCAGTCCGTGCAGCCGGCGGTCCGGCAGGTCGTCGCGCAGGAAGGCGCAGAACTCGCCGCCTTCCGGGTCGGCCAGCACTGTCCACCGTCGGTCATCGCCCTGCTGAACGATGATGGTTGCGCCGAGTGACTCGAGATCGGCAAGTGACCGGGCGTAGATGTCGAGGTGGACGCGGTGCTTCACGGACTTCTCGTGCGGCACCCGGTTGAACCACAGCCGATGGACGCCGCCGCTGTCGACCAGCCCAGCCTCTCCGCGGTCGTCGGGCCGCAGGCGCAGGTCGAGCGCAGCCGCCCAGAAGCCTCCGAGGGCGACCGGGTCGGTCGCATCGACACAGATCTTTTTCATCCGGGCGAGAACCATGCCAGCAACCTAACCCGTGAGCGGCTTGCCAGAATGGGGACGACCGCCAGCCCTACCTCCTCATGACAAGTCGGTGACAAGCGCGTGACCCGCCTCTCGTCCTACGTCGACGTCCTCCCGCGCAAAGGCTGCTTCTCGCTCTGGTACGGCCCGATCGAGGGACCTGCCTGGGTGGTGCACGAGCCGGATGAGGCTCACTACGCCGCGAGCACGATCAAGCTGGCCCTGGTGATCGCGGCCTACCGCGAGCATGAGGCCGGCCGGATCGACCTGGACTCGACGGTGCGCGTGCACAACAGCTTCGAGTCCAGGGCCGACGGCTCCCGGTTCGCGATCGACCGCGACGAGGACAGCGACCCCGTGCTCTGGCGCCGCCTCGGCGCCGACGTCGCGCTGCGCTGGCTGTGCCTGCGCGCGATCGTCCGATCGAGCAACCTGGCAACGAACCTCGTGCTGGACGCGGTCGGGGTCCCTGCGGTCGCATCCACGTTCGTGGCCGTCGGCGCCACTGGCAGCGTCATGAGCCGCGGCATCGAGGACGTGGCCGCCCGCGAGGCTGGGTTGCACAACCTCGTGACGGCGGCCGATCTCGCCCGCACCCTGCAGGCTCTCCACGCCGAGACTGTCGCAAGCCCAGTCGCTTGCCGCGAAGTGCTCGCGATCCTCGGCGCCCAGCAGATCAACGACGCCATCCCGGTCGGCCTGCCGCCGGGCACCCGGGTCGCACACAAGTCCGGCTGGGTCGATGGCATCTCCCACGATGCCGGCGTGGTCTGTCCGAGCCCCGAGCAGGGCGGTGACCCGTTCGTGTTCGTGATGTGTACGACGTCGGACCTGGACGAGCAGGCTGGACTCGACCTGATCGCAGCCGGCGCCGCCGCAGCCTGGGCGGACCGTAGGCTCTGACGGTGACTACCCGTTCCGACGTCATCACCGACCTGAGCTGCCATCGGCTGACCGCCCGTCTCCACACCCCCTTCGTCACTGCGTTGCGCTCCACGACCACGGTGGAAACGACGGTGGTCGAGGTGCAGACCGGAGCCGGGCTGGCGGGCTACGGGGAGGCACCACAGGTCTGGCGAGTCACCGGTGAGTCGTTGGCCGGTGCCGAGGCGTGCCTGTCCGGCCCCCTACGCGACGTGGTCGTCGGAAGGTCCGTTGACGACCTGCATGACCTGCTCGTCGACACGAGCGCGGCCGTCGTCGGCAACCACGGCGCCAAGGCGGCCATCGACGTGGCCCTCCACGACCTCGCCGCCCGCCGACTCGGCGTCTCGCTCCCCCGTCTGCTCGGAACCAGCCGGCACCGAGTCGCCACCGACGTGACCATCACCGCCGGTGGTGCGGACCAGCAGGGCGCTGATGCAGCCAGGCGCTCGGCGGAGGGATTCGCCGTCCTCAAGCTGAAGGTCGGGACGGACGCGGCCACCGACGTCGCACGCGTCCAGGCGGTCCGGGCCGCGGTCGGCTCGGAGGTTGCCATCCGGGTCGACGCCAACCAGGGCTGGACGGTCCGCCAGGCGATCGCCGTCATCCGGGCCCTCGAGGACAGTGGCGCTGACCTCGAGTTCGTCGAGCAGCCGGTTGCCGCCGACGACGTCGACGGCCTTGCGACCGTGACAGCCGCCGTCGACACCGCGGTGATGGCCGACGAGTCGTGCTTCGGCCTTCGTGACCTGACCGCGATCATCGAGCGACATGCCGCCGACCTGGTGAACATCAAGCTGGCCAAGTGCGGCGGGCTGCGGGTCGCTCGGGCCATGCTCGAGCTCGCCACCACGCACGGCGTCGGCACGATGGTCGGGTCCATGATGGAAGGACCCATCGGGGTTGGTGCGGCAGCCAGCCTGGTCGCCGCCCAGCCCACCACGGTCACCAGCGACCTCGACGCCGCCTGGTGGATAGCCACGTCGCCGGTGGTCGGCGGGCTGTCGTATGACGCCGGCACGGTCGTGCTGCCGGACGCTCCCGGCCTGGGCATCGAGGGGCTGGCGTGACGCGTAGGCTCGTGCGCGTCGACGTGGCGACGATGTGGACGCGCCCGGACGCACCGCGTCCGCGTGATGATTGCGCCGTCCAGGACGTACCCGACGTCGAGACCTGGGCACGTTCACTGGACGCGGACGCCCGCATGGACCTGCACGGTCGGACGTTGACCCAGCTCCTGCGAGGCGAACCTGTCGACGTGCTGACGGAGGCCGCGAACGGTTGGGTCGAGGTGGCGGCCCCGTGGCAACCCGCGCCTGAGCACGACGACGGCTACCACGGCTGGGTCCGCGCCGCCCATCTGTCTGACGGCGACGAGACCGACCCAGTACCGCCGGCCCTGGTCGCGGTGAACCGACTCGCCGTCGTCGACGACGCACGCCGGTTCCTTGGCCTGCAGTACATCTGGGGCGGCATGAGCCCGTGGGGGCTGGACTGCTCCGGGCTGGTGCACCTCACCTACCGGCGAGCCGGCGTCGTCATACCGCGAGATGCCTATGCCCAGCACGCCGCGGCGACCGCCGTACCCCTCGGCCAGGAGCAGTCCGGTGACCTCTACTTCTTCGCCCGTGAGGACGGCCACGTGTTCCATGTCGGATTCGTGACCGCGGCAGGGCACATGTTGCACGCTCCGGAGACCGGGGGCGGCGGTCTCATCGAGGAGATCCCACTGCCACCCGAGCGGCAGGCTCGGCTCGCGGCGGCCGGCCGGTTCCTGTCCGACCGTTAGGGACGGGTCGCCTATCCGTCGGTTGCGTCGGGCGGACCGGCCGACGCCTGCCGGGCGACCGCACGACCCCGCGGAGACGACAGGCTGGCCACCGCCGTGAGCGTCAAGATGGCGACGATGACGACCAGCGACAGCCAGATCGGGATGTCCGGCGCCCATCCGACGTGCTCACCACCGTTGATGAAGGGGAGCTCGTTCTCGTGCATCGCGTGCAGGACCAGCTTGACGCCGATGAACCCGAGCAGGATCGACAACCCGTAGGACAGGTATACGAGCCGCTGCAGCAGGCCACCGATCAGGAAGTACAGCTGACGCAGTCCCATCAGCGCGAACACGTTCGCAGTGAGGACGAGGTACGGCTCCTTCGTCAGCCCGTAGATCGCCGGGATCGAGTCGAGAGCGAACAGCAGGTCGGTCGTGCCCAAGGTGATCACGACCAGGAACATCGGCGTGATCAGCCGCTTGCCGTGCTTGCGCACGATGACCTTGGCGCCGTGGTAGTCCGGTGTGGCCGGGAACGCGCCGGCAATCCAGCGCACCAGGCGACTCTCGTGGAACTCGTCCTCGGTCTGGGCCCCCTCCTTGGCGATCTTGGCCGCCGTCAGGACGAGGAACAGGCCGAAGACGTAGAAGATCCAGCTGAACTGGTTGATGGCCGCGGCCCCCACCGCGATGAAGATCCCACGCATGATGAGTGCGAGCACGATGCCGATCAGGAGTGCCGACTGCTGGTACTTCCGGGGGACGGCGAACTTCTGGAAGATGATGATGAAGATGAACAGGTTGTCGATCGACAGCGAGTACTCCGTCAGCCAGCCGGCGAAGAACTCCGTGCCGTAACGCGGGCCCGAGAGGACCAGGACGCCGAGTCCGAACACGACGGCAGCACCGAGGAAGAACGCGAGATGTCGGCCCACCTCGCCCATCGACGGCTCGTGCGGTCGTCGGCCGATGACGAAGACGTCGACCATCAGGAACGCCGTCGTGACGAGAATCGTGGTCCACCACACCCAGGTGGGAACGTCCATGAAAGCCCGACCTTCCGGAGAGTCTGGGCAGCCGCGCGGACCGCGTGCTGCCGGGAACCTGCTCCGGAGGTCTCTCCCGCCCGCCTCAGCGGACCTGCGACGCCGGGTCGAAGCGAACAGCTGTCGTTCGACCGTGATGACGACATCGCAGCGAAGGAATACTCCCCTCCTGCGGGCTCAGTCTCTCAGAAGGTCTCGAGGGCCGCCAACTCGCGCGCGGCTCGCACCCGCCGGTCAGCTGACGCCGGCGGCCACCATCTGGCGCAGCTCCTTCTTCAGCTCGGAGATCTCGTCACGCAACCTGGCCGCGACCTCGAACTGCAGCTCGGCTGCCGCGGCGTGCATCTGGTCGGTGAGCTGTTGGACCAGGTCGGCGAGGTCGGTCGACGGCAGCGTGGCCAGGCTCCGCTTGTGCGCACCGGCGTCCTTGCTCGACAGGCCAGGAACCGGAGCCTTGCCCCTGGACTGTTGTCGTCCACCGCCACCGAGCAGCTCCGCCGTGTCGGCGTCCTCGCGTGCCAACATGTCGGTGATGTCGGCGATGCGCTTGCGCAAGGGCTGGGGGTCGACCCCGGCAGCTTCGTTGTAGGCGACCTGCTTGGCCCGCCGCCGGTTGGTCTCGTCGATCGCCTTCGCCATCGAGTCGGTCACGCGGTCGGCATACATGATCACCTGGCCGGACACGTTGCGGGCGGCGCGGCCGATCGTCTGGATCAGCGAGGTGCCGGACCGCAGGAACCCTTCCTTGTCGGCGTCGAGAATCGCGACCAGGGACACTTCCGGGAGGTCGAGACCCTCGCGGAGCAGGTTGATGCCGACGAGCACGTCAAACAGTCCGAGTCGCAGCTCGCGGAGCAGCTCGATGCGCCGCAGCGTGTCGACCTCGGAGTGCAGGTAACGCGTGCGGACCCCGCTCTCGAGCAGGTAGTCGGTGAGGTCCTCGGACATCTTCTTGGTCAGCGTCGTGACCAGGACGCGCTCGCCACGCTCGGTGCGCAGGTTGATCTCGCCGATGAGGTCATCGATCTGGCCCTTGGTGCCCTTGACGATGACCTCCGGGTCGACCAGCCCGGTCGGCCGGATGATCTGCTCGACGGTGGAGTCGACCCGGGAGAGCTCGTAAGGACCGGGCGTGGCCGACAGGTAGATCGTCTGGCCGATGCGCTCGAGGAACTCCTCCCAGCGCAGCGGCCGGTTGTCCATCGCGCTCGGTAGCCGGAAGCCGTGCTCGACCAGGGTCCGCTTGCGCGACATGTCTCCCTCGTACATGCCGCCGATCTGCGGCACGGTCACATGTGACTCGTCGACGACGAGCAGGAAGTCCTCGGGGAAGTAGTCGAGCAGGCAGTTCGGCGCTGAACCTGCGGCACGGCCGTCGATGTGCCGCGAGTAGTTCTCGATGCCGCTGCAGGTGCCGATCTGCCGCATCATCTCGATGTCGTACGACGTGCGCATGCGCAGCCGCTGCGCCTCGAGCAGCTGGCCACCGCGTTCGAGCTCGAGCAGCCGGCCCTCGAGCTCCTCCTCGATGCCGGCGATCGCGCGCTCCATGCGCTCCGGTCCCGCCACGTAGTGCGAGGCCGGGAAGACGTAGAGCGCGGTGTCCTCGCTGAGCACCTCACCGGTCACCGGGTGGAGAGTCATCAGCCGCTCGATCTCGTCGCCGAAGAACTCGACGCGGATCGGGTGCTCCTCGTAGACCGGGAAGATCTCGAGCGTGTCGCCGCGGACCCGGAACGTGCCGCGCGTGAAGGACAGGTCGTTGCGGGCGTACTGGATGCCGACGAGCTGGCGAAGCAGGGTGTCGCGGTCGAACTCGCCGCTGACCTTGAGCGAGATCATCCGGTCGACGTACTCCTGCGGGGTGCCGAGTCCGTAGATGCAGGAGACGCTCGAGACGACGATGACGTCGCGCCGGGTCAGCAGGGAGTTGGTCGTCGAGTGGCGCAGCCGCTCGACCTCCTCGTTGATCGAGGAGTCCTTCTCGATGTAGGTGTCCGTCTGCGGGACGTAGGCCTCGGGCTGGTAGTAGTCGTAGTACGAGACGAAGTACTCGACCGCGTTGTCGGGGAAGAGCTCCCGCAGCTCGTTGGCGAACTGGGCGGCCAGCGTCTTGTTCGGCAGCATCACGAGCGTCGGCCGCTGCACCCGCTCGACCAGCCACGCGACGCTGGCGGTCTTGCCGGTGCCGGTGGCCCCGAGCAGCACGACGTCCTTCTCGCCACCCTCGATCCGACGCTGCAGGTCATCGATCGCCGCCGGCTGGTCACCCGAGGGCGTGTAGTCGGAGATGACCTTGAACGGCGCGACGGTGCGCTCGAGATCGGTGACAGGTCTCATGGGTCCGAGCGTACGGCCCCCCGCCGACAATGATGGACGGGCCGAGCTCAACAAACCTCCTGATCAGCCGCTTGGCGGTTTGACGGCCACCACCGAGAACACGGTGACCGAGACGAACGCCCAACCCTCCTGTGCCGCGCGAGCAAGGTCCGCGAGCAGCGTCGCTCGCTCATCGGCCGTGATGGCGCCCTCGGCCACGGCGCCCGCCGTGGAGTGCTCGATCATGGGTGCCGCGCCCGCCACCTGCTGCGGCAGAATGGTCGCCTGCGACCCGATGTCGGGGTCGACGGTGAGCCCCGCCATCGTGAGCAGACGCGGGAGCCGACGACCGGAGAACGGGTTTGCCCAGTCGCCCCACATGAAGACCTGCAGACGCCGCACCACGTCCGGATGTCCTGGATGCATGATCGCGGATCCCCAGTCGCTGTCGATGATCGCGACGCGTCCGCCAGGTCGCAGGACGCGCGCGACCTCAGAAGCGGCTCGCTCGGGGTCGTCGAGGTGCTGGAACACCCGCTCGGACCTGACAACGTCGACGGTGGCGTCCTCGAAGGGCAGGTCATGCGCGTCCGCATCCAGGAAGATCGCGCGGGACCCTGCTTCGCGGGCTCTGGTCTCGGCAAGAGCGCGCATCCGACTGCTGGGCTCAACTCCCACAGCACGCCCCGTCTCGCCGACCCGGCCGGCGAACAGCTGCACGTCCTCGCCCGTTCCGGAGCCGATGTCGACAGTGGTCTCGCCCGGTTGCGGCGCAAGCCGATCCAGCGTCCAGCTCCGGATCCGTCGGATCGCCGGTGCTCTGGCTTGCAGGTCGAGGACGTCGACGAGCCTCCGGAATGCCTCATCGTCCACGCTCTCCATCGCCGAGCGACGAAAACCCCGCGCGCCCGTCCCAACCGGCTCCGCCGCGGCTTCGTCAACGTCCTCGGTCATCAGCGTCCCTCTCAGTCATGACTGCCAGGAGGATGCTCCCCAGAGTTCCGGCTGTCCAGGTTCACCCCGGTCAGCGGGACGGCTCAGCCCAGTGCTGGACCACCGAGAACCCCACGACGAGCACCCCGACACCGAGGGCGAGGGACGCCAGTGCGTCACTGAGCCAGTGAAAGCCGCCGAACACCGTGGACGCTGCCACCAGAACGCCGGCCGCTGAGCCGGACACGAGACCCCATCCGCGGGCTCGCCTCGTCGAACTCCCGCGCCAGTCCGACAGCACGAACGCCAACGCACCGACGCTCACCATCGCGGTCGCCGTGTGCCCGGACGGGTAGAAGCCGGGATAGCCGTCCAGCGAGGTCGTCGCCGGCCCCGGCCGGGCGACCAGGTACTTCAGCCCGACGACGAGCATGCCGGTCACCGCCAGCTGGCTGACCACCAGGACACCGGGCCACCACAGCTGCCGAGCGTGCATCGTGACCAGCGCCGCCACGAGCGCCGCCGTACTCCCCACGCCGACGTTGCCGAGCAACCCGACCGCGTGGGTCCACTCGGGCGAACCGCCGGATGGGAACGTCGCGTTCCGGGTCGTCTCGTCCAACGAGGTCAGCAAACCACCCGCCATCACGTCGGCCGTGACGAGCGCGAGTACGACGACCGCCAGCCCGGCGACGACCAGGTCTTGCGTGGCGAGGCGCGCCCACCGCCGCCCGCGGACCTTCTGGCGTACCACGTCCCTCATCGGGGCAGGTGCGTACGCGGAGCCATCCGCGGACCGCGTCGTGGGCGGCCGGGCAGCCGCGTCGTCACGACGTGCTGGATGCGGTAACGGTGCGGCCGGTACGGCTCCAGCAGAAGCTCGAGCTCGTCGTCGCTGATCTCCTCGCCGGTGAGCGCGAAGCCGACATGGTTGGCGATGTGGTAGTCGGCGAAGCTCACCGCGTCCGCATCGCCGTGCGCGCGCTGGCGTACCTCGGCGGCGGTCCACACGCCGACCCCCGGCAGCGACCGCAGCCGGCGTTCGACCTCGGGACCGGGGAGGCCCACGGTTCGTTCCAGGCTCGTCGCGACCCTGGCGGCCCGGACGATCGTCCTCGAGCGCGCGCCGTCGATGTGGCAGCGCAGCCACTCCCACGACGGGATCCGGGTCAGCGCATCGGGCGTCGGTAGGGTGCGCATGCCGCGGACGAGCCCGGGACCGGGCGCGGGTTCGCCGAAGCGCGAGACGAGCTGTCGCCACCCGGTCCAGGCCTCCTGGCCGGTCACCTTCTGCTCGATCACCGCAGCGACAAGGGACTCGAGGACCAGTCCGCTGGTCGGGACGCGCCAGTGCGGGTTGCCGGCCCAGGCGGCCCGGATCAGTGGGTGGTCCGGCGCGAAGTCCGTGACGTCGTCGAGACCGCCGAGGAGGGACGGGCCCTGGGCGAGCATCCAGTCGGCTCCGCTCCCCCACGCCTCGAGCTCGACCTCGGCCGCGGTCGCGCGCCGCGTGATGCGCAGCGTGGCCGGCCCCTCGGGCGTCCTCGACGCCCGCCAGATCGTGCCGTCGGGGTCCCGTTGGAAGGTCGGGTCGCCGCCGCCCCTGCGCAGGGGACGGAGTACGTCGTACGGGTCGCACGGCCAGTCCGGTCTCCAGGTGCGGGTCACCGATCCTGCCGCCTTGGTCACCCCGGTCACCCAGCCAGCCTAGGCGCTGACGGTGTGCGCGGCGGCTCAGGACGCGTGGACGGACAGCACGGCTCGGGCGTACGCGCCTTCGGCATCGATGTCGATGTGGCGCTCCTCGGCCTCGCCCTGATCGACCACCACCACGAAGCCACCGGGCGTCGCGTGCAGGGCCACGAACGCATCGCCCAGCATGGCGCGGAGCTGCTCTTCACGAGGCAGCCACAGCACCTCGCTCTGTTCGATGCTGTCGAGAGCCCACTCCGTCGTCCCGTTGAAACCGAGCAGCCGTCCGGTCGTGAGCTCGTGGACCTCCACGACCATGTCGCTGACGGCGAACACCTGGTCGCCGAGGTCGCGGTTCGGGATCATGAAGCGGTCACCGGCGGCCGGTGTCCAGGTGATGCCGGCCTCCTGCAGTCGGCCGGCCAAGTCGATGCTGATCACCCGTCCACCGTACGTCGTTTCGGCGGGCATCCCCTTCCGCGGGGATCGACTGCCCAACGTCATTCGGCGCCGAATCGGCCCCGGTGGTCCGGCGGGATCAGCGGCTTCTCGCCCCGTACCGTCAGCTGTTGGACCGCCCACGTGTTGCCGTCCGGGTCGCTGAACCCGAAGAACGTGCCACCGTCGCGCTCGTCGAACACCATGATCTCGCCTGCCTCGACACCACGGCCCAGCAGCTCCTGACGGGCTGCCTCCGCATCGGCGACGCACAGCTGGAGTCCGCGCATCGAGCCGGGCGCCATCTCGCTCTGCGACGGCAGGTTGCCCACCACGATCGAGCAGCCGGACCCCTCGGGAGTCAGCTGCGCGACGTGCATGTGCTCGTTCTGGGTCACGTGGTCCAGCGTGAACCCCACCCGGTCGCGGTAGAACGCGACCGCGTTGTCGATGTCGCTCACCGGCAACACCACGACTTCCAGCGTCCAGTCCATGGTCATCTCCTCAGGTCATCCCTCGTTCGACGTGGTCGGCTCGCGCTCGTGCGCGAGGCGGGGCAGCACCGGATCCGCAGGCGCTTGCTGGGTACGACGGCGAAGCGGCCCCGAAATCATCGCCCGATCAGCGCGCATCCTCCCATCCGAACACCTCGCATCCACCAAAGTCCGCCGCAAACAGGCCCACTTCGGTGGATGCGAGGTGTTCGGTGCGAGGGGGGCGGGTGTCGGTATGGCGCGGCAGACTGACGCGTATGGCTGCACTGCCCTTGTCCGACGTCGTCGCCACTTCGCAGACTGTGTCGGCCACGCGATCTCGGCTGGCCAAGCGCGATGCGCTGGTCGATCTGCTCAAGCGCGCGGACCGTGCGGACGTCGAGGTGGCGGTGGCGTTCCTCTCAGGTGCCCTGCGTCAGCGGCGTACCGGCCTCGGATGGGCCTCGATGCGAGACCTGCCCGACCCGGCCGAGGAGCCTTCCCTGACCGTGGCCGAGGTCGACGCCGCGTTCGAGACCATCAGCCGGATCGCCGGAGCAGGCTCGTCGGCCGCGCGGCTCGACGCCGTAACAACCCTGATGACGCGCGCCACAGCCGACGAACAGACGTTCTTGCGCGGTCTCGTGCACGGCGAGCTGCGACAGGGCGCCCTCGAGACCTCCCTCGTCGACGCGATCGCCGCGGCGTCCGACGTGCCGCTGGCGGCCGTGCGCCGGGCCGTGATGCTCCGCGGCGCCGTCGGCCCGGTCGCGCAGGCGGCGCTCACCGAAGGACTGCCTGCGGTCGAGGCGTTCGGGCTGACCGTCGGGCAGCCGATCAAGCCGATGCTGGCCTCGGCGGCCCCCGACATGGCAGCCGCGTTCGACAAGCTCAGCGTCGGGACCGAGGTATGCGTGGACACCAAGCTCGACGGCATCCGCATCCAGGTCCACAAGCGCGGCGACGAGGTCATGGTCTACACCCGCAGCCTCGACGACATCACGGTCCGGCTGCCCGAGGTAGTGGCCGTTGCAGCGGCGCTGCCGGTCCGCGACGCGGTGCTCGACGGGGAGGCGATCGCGCTCGACTCGGCGGGCCGACCCCGGCCCTTTCAGGAGACGTCGGCACGAACGGCCAGCCATCTCGACGAGGTGACCGGCCCTCCGGGCACCGCCGTCACGCCCTTCTTCTTCGACTGCCTGCACGTCGACGGTGCGGACCTGATCGACGAACCACTGCGTGACCGCCTCTCCCGGCTGGACGCGATCACCCCGGAGTCCACGCGCATCGGCAGGCTGATCACGGCCGCTGCCGAGGAGGCGACCGACTTCTTCGCGGCTGCGGTGGCAGCCGGGCAGGAGGGCGTCGTCGTCAAGGACCTCACAGCGGCGTACGACGCGGGGCGCCGCGGCGCGGCCTGGGTCAAGGTCAAGCCGCGCCACACCCTCGACCTGGTCGTCCTCGCTGTCGAGTGGGGCAGCGGCCGCCGGCAGGGCTGGCTGTCCAACATCCACCTCGGCGCGCGCGACCCGGCCGGCGGCTTCGTGATGCTCGGCAAGACCTTCAAGGGGATGACCGACGAGATGCTGGCGTGGCAGACCGAGCGCTTCCTCGAGCTCGAGACCAGCCGCTCCTCGTACGTCGTCCAGGTCCGGCCCGAGCAGGTGGTAGAGATCGCGTTCGACGGGCTGCAACGGTCCACCCGCTACCCGGGCGGCGTCGCTCTGCGCTTCGCCCGCGTACTCCGCTATCGCGACGACAAGACGGCCGCCGAAGCAGACACGATCGAAACCGTGCTGTCCCTGCGGTAGTCAGCTCTCAGGGTTCCGAAAGATCTTCGGGACTGCTCAACGGCGCGCTGCCTGTCCGGCGGTCGGTCGATCGATGGACCGACTTGATGATGCTCAGCCGGCGGCGAGGCGGCGCGGCGCGACGCGGCGGTATGCCTCGTGTCCGGCATGCCGGCGATCTGCCGGACCAGTCGAGCCGGGCGCCCGTCATGGCCCCAGTCTCCCCCACCGACGACTGCCGACTACGGGGATCGGCCCCGGTCACGGAGTGGCAACCCCGTCGAACTCGCGGTTGACGGAACGCGCGAGGTGCTCGCACAAATTGCGTAGGTCCGCGGCAATTCCGGTCGTATCCTGAGCCGTGCCCGAGGGTCGAAAGAGCGAGCCAGGGGCAGGCGGGCGAGGGAGCAGCCGATGAAGTGGGCGGAGTCGTTCGCACCGCTGCGGGAACGCAACTTTGCGTGGTTCTACGCCGCGCAGGTCGTGAACACCGCCGGGTCGATGATGGCCGGGGTTGCCCTCGCGTTCGCGATCTTGGACATCGACGACTCGGCCACTGCTCTGGGGCAGGTCTTTGCGGCCCGGACCATTCCGATGGTGCTGTTCCTGCTGTGGGGCGGTGTGATTGCCGACCGGATCTCCCGGGCCCTGATCATGCAGGTGTCGAACCTCCTCAGCGCCCTGACTCAGGGGGCGGTCGCGTTCCTGGTCCTCAGCGGCCACGCCGAGCTGTGGATGATCATCGTGCTGGAGGTCGTCAACGGCACGATGTCCTCGGTCAGCTTCCCCGCCATGGCCAGCGTGATGCCGCAGCTGGTCCCACGCCATCAGCTGCAGCCCGCGAACGCGCTGGTCTCGCTGTCGCGCGGTGGACTCAGGATCATCGGACCCTCGTTGTCGGCGGTGCTCGTGGTCACCGTCGGCGCCGGCTGGGCCCTGGCGATCGATGCTCTGACCTGGCTGATCTCGGCCGCTCTGCTCCTGCAGGTGACGCTCCCACCACGCCGGCGTGCCGTCGACGCTCCGAAGACCAGCATGCTGCGAGAGTTGAAAGAAGGCTGGGTCCTCTTCAGCAGCATCCAGTGGTTGTGGGTCGTGGTTGCGGCATTCGGTCTGCTCAACGCGATCCAGACCGGTGCGTTGATGACCCTGGGGCCGGCCCTGGCCAAGCACACCATCGGTGCCGGCGGGTGGGGCTTTGCACTGTCTGCGGAGTCGCTCGGTCTGCTCGTGATGACCGCAATCTTGCTCAAGGCCCGCTTCAGGCACCCACTGCGGACAGGGATGATCGGCGTCACCGCACTCAGCCTGCCCATCCTCGTCCTCGGCCTCGACCCAGCCGTCATCCCGCTCGTCGTCGCCATGTTCGCGGCCGGCGCAGGGGCGGAGAGCTTCAACATCGGCTGGAACCTCGCGATGCAGGAGAACATCGACGAGGAGGTCCTCTCGCGCGCCTACTCCTACGACGCGTTGGGCTCATTCGTCGCCATGCCCATCGGGCAGCTCGTGTACGGGTCCCTCGGAGACGCGTTCGGCTATCGCGACGTAATGCTCGTCAGCGGCATCGCCTACGTCGTCATCTGCGCCGCGGCCCTCACGTCCAGCTCGGTCCGCAACCTCGGACGCCCGGTCCCCATGGGCGCAACCACCCCGTAGGCCCCCGCGCCACTCAGTCGCTGACCGGGCCCTGTCCTCCGTCGCGGGTCAGCCACGAGACCGGCGCCAGGTCGGCGTACTTCGGAGGCAACCCATCCCCGGAAGACACCCTCCGGATCCGACGGCCGACCCACGGCGCGAGGTACTGCCTTCCCCACCGCACGTCGGCGGCGATGCGTTGACGTCGCCGCAGCAAGGCGGCCGGCTCGGGTACGTCGGCCCACGCGTGTTCACCGAGCCCGAGCGCCTCGAGGACAGCGCCTGCGACCCGCTCGTGACCCGCCGACGAGAGGTGCAGCCGGTCCGCGCTCCACATGCTCGGATGGGCCAGCACCCGGGCTCCCCACAGGCGGACGATCGAGCATTGGTAGCGCTCGGCCGTCTCCTCCACGATCGTCGTCAGCACCTTGACGCGGGGCAGGGTTCGACCGATCAACCGCGAGCGGGCACTCGGGTCGACCGATTGGAAGAGCACGACCTGCGACCCGTTCTCGCGCAGCCGCCGGACCGCGTCCTCGAACCGCTGCGCCAGCCGATCCAGGTCGACCTTCGGGCGCAGTACGTCGTTCGTTCCGCCGGCCAGGCTCACCAGCTCAGGCTTCAGCTCCAGGGCGCGCGGTACCTGCTCGTCGACGATCTCGTCGAGGCGGCGGCCCCTGATCGCCAGATTGGCGTACGTGAAGCGCGGCTCGGCCTTCGCGAAGTGTTCGGCGACCCGGTCGGCCCACCCACGAAACTGCGGGCCATGGCCCAGTCCCGGGTCATCGAGGCCCTCGGTGAAGCTGTCGCCGAGCGCCACGAACGAGATCGGGATCGGGGGGGTGGTCAACGAGGCTTCAGCGGCTGTGTCGGCTGTGGTCGGCGGGTGCGGGGGTGGCGGGTGTCACCTTCGCAGTTTCGCACATCCCTCAGCAGAGCCGACGATCACCGAGTCCTGCGAATTGCGGGGAAGTGCACGTGTTGACCGGCGTGTCGGCCTGCACTTTCCCGCAATTCGCGGCGCGGCAGACGCGGTGCTCAGCCTTCGACGATGGCCGTCACGCCCTGGCCGCCGGCCGCGCAGATCGAGATCACTCCCCGTCCCCCACCTCGCTCGGCGATCAGCTTGGCGAGCGTCGCGAGGATGCGGCCGCCGGTCGCGGCGAACGGATGTCCTGCCGCCAGGGACGACCCCGCGACGTTGAGCTTGTCGGTGTCGATCGGTCCGAGAGGAGCGTCCAGCCCCAGCCTGGCCTTGCAGAAGATCGGGTCCTCCCATGCCTTCAGGGTCGCCACCACCTGCGAGGCGAAGGCCTCGTGGATCTCGTAGAAGTCGAAGTCCTGCAAGGTCAGGCCCGCCCGGGCCAGCATGCGCGGCATCGCGTACGCCGGCGCCATCAACAGCCCCTCCGCCCCGTGGACATAGTCGACGGCCGCCGTCTCGTGCAGCGTCAGGTACGCCAGGACCGGAATGCCCCGCTCCGAGGCCCAGCTCTCCGACGCCAGCAGCAGGGTCGACGCGCCGTCGCTCAGCGGCGTCGAGTTGCCCGCTGTCATCGTCGCCGTCTCACCCGACCCGAACACCGGTTTGAGCGAGCCGAGCCTGTCCAGGGAGGTGTCGCTGCGCAGGTTCTGGTCTCGCTCGAGCCCGAGGTACGACGTCACGAGGTCGTCGAAGAACCCGCGGTCGTACGCCGCCGCGAGCCGCTGGTGCGAGCGCAGCGCCAGCTCGTCCTGCTCGGAGCGTGTCACGTCCCACTCCAGGGCGGTCAGCGCGGCGTGCTCACCCATCGAGAGCCGCGTCCGAGGCTCGGAGTTGCGCGGGAGCGCGGGCGCGAGATGCCCCGGCCGCACCTTGGCCAACGCCCGGGCCCGCGCGGTCAGGCTCTTTGCGCGGTTGGCCTCCAACAGGATCAGTCGCAGCTTCTCGTTGACGGCGATGGGAGCGTCCGACGTCGTGTCGACGCCGCCGGCCACGCCGACCTCGACGGCGCCCAGTGCGATCTTGTTCGCGACCGCGATCGCCGCCTGGATCCCGGTGTCGCACGCCTGCTGGATGTCATAGGCCGGTGTCTGCGGAGACAGGCGCGACCCGAGCACGGCCTCGCGGGTCAGGTTGAAGTCGCGGCTGTGCTTGAGCACCGCTCCGGCGACCACCTCGCCCAGTGGCTCCCCCGCCAGGTCGAACCGCTCGACCAGGCCGTCCAGGGTGGCCGTCAGCATGTCCTGGTTGCTCACCTGTGCGTACGCCGCGTTCGACCGCGCGAACGGGATCCGGTTGCCGCCGAGGATCGCGACGCGCCGAACCTGTCCCGGTGGAGGGGTGGACGGGGCGTTCGGCATCAGACTGCTCCTTCGGCGGTGTCGCGCTCGCCACCCTCGGGCGACGCAGCGGCGGTGGCGGTGGCGGTGGCAGTGGCGGTGGCAGTGGTGAACTGGTCGGGCACTGCTCCCGGACGGTGGTTCGGCGCGGGGGCGTGAACGAGGGACGGCGCTCGCCAAGTTACCGTGACCCCTCGGCACTGCCTAGCCAACCAGGCGGAGAGGTACGCCACACGACCCGCACCACTGAGCACGGTCCCGACCACCCAGCGAAGGAACAGGAGCAGTCCCGTGGCCGACCGCTACCAGGCCCTGACCAGCACCCCCGTCGGCACGTTCCTGGCCAAGAACCTTGGTCTGCCCAAGCCGCCTCGCCTGCGCCGCTACGCGCAGGGTGACCCGCTGCTCGCCGGCGAGTTCCTCGTTGGAGGGTCGGGCTCCCTGTCGGGAGCCGCCAAGTCGGCGATCGACGCTGCCGGTGCGTCGGCGCGGTCCCAGCGCAGCGACGACACCCGCTATCAGGGGCTTGTCTTCGACGCGAGCGGTATCGCCACCGCAGCGGGCCTCGTCGCCCTGCACCACTTCTTCTCATCGGTGCTGCGCTCCCTGGCGCCGTGCCCCCACGTGATCGTGCTCGGTTCGCCGCCCGAGGATGCCGCCACCGCTGGGGGACGGATCGCGCAGCGAGCCCTCGAAGGGTTCACCCGCTCGCTCGCCAAGGAGGTCGGGCGGGGCGGCACGGTCCAGCTCGTGTACGTCGCGGATGGCGCCGCTGACCGACTCGCCTCGACGGTTCAGTTCCTGCTCTCGACCAAGTCGGCCTACGTCTCCGGCCAGGTGATCCGCGTCGGAACCACGCTGGACGTGGTCGGGTCGGCCGACCAGGCGCTGCGGCCGCTGGAGGGTCGGGTCGCCCTCGTGACGGGAGCCTCGCGTGGCATCGGGGCTGCCATCGCGCGCACGCTCCATCGCGACGGGGCGAGCGTGGTGGGCGTCGACGTCGCTCAGTCGGCGAGCGGGCTCCACGGCGTCATGGGTGAGGTCGACGGTTCGGCCGTCACCCTCGACATCACCGCGGTGGACGCGCCGCAGCGCATCGCCCGCGCCCTCGACGACCTGCACGGTGGTGTCGACATCGTCGTCCACAACGCCGGCGTCACCCGTGACAAGAAGCTTGCCAACATGTCCGCCGACACCTGGACGTCCGTGGTGGACGTCAACCTTGCCGCCCCCGAACGCATCACGGCCGAGCTGCTCGAGCAGAACCTGATCCGTGGCAACGGCCGCGTGGTCGGGGTCGCCTCCATCGCGGGCATCGCGGGCAATCTCGGTCAGACCAACTACGCGACGTCGAAGGCGGGTGTGATCGGCTTCGTCGACGCGTTCAGCCTGCTCGCAGCCGACCAGGGCGTGACGGTCAACGCGGTGGCTCCGGGGTTCATCGAGACGCAGATGACGGCGTCGATCCCGCTCCTGATCAGGGAGGCCGGGCGTCGGATGAACTCGATGAGCCAGGGGGGCCTGCCGGTCGACGTCGCCGAGACCGTGGCCTGGTTCGCCCATCCCGGCTCGTCCGGCATCACCGGCAACATCGTCCGGGTGTGCGGGCAGAGCCTGCTCGGAGCCTGAGATGGCCACGCGAGTGCTCGACGAGCCCCCCTCGCTGGGCGGCCTCTACGTCAAGGCCGTGCTGCCCGCGCGCGGTCGTCCTGACACGTTGCCCGACCTTCGGCTCGAGCTGCCCGAGACCGCTGTCGACCTGACCCACATCGCCGCGTACCGCAGGGTGTGCGATCTGCCGTTCCGTGAGGTCCTCCCGGCGACATACCCCCACGTCCTGGCGTTCCCGCTCCACCTGGCGCTCCTCACGGACTCCGACTTCCCGTTCGCCGCGATGGGTTGCGTGCACATCAGCAACCGGATCGAGCAACGCCGACCCCTGGGCCTGACGGAGTCGCTCGACCTTGCCGTCTGGGCAGAGAGTCTCGCGCCGCACCGGCGCGGCCGCACTGTCACGATCGTGTCCGAGGCGGCCGTGCGCGGTGAGGTGGTGTGGCGTGACGAGACCGTACTGCTCAAGCCCGGCACCGGTGGCGCGCCCGGCACCCAGAAGTCCGGAGACCTCCCGGTCGAGCCCCCGACCGGGCCGGCCCGCTGGGACCTGCCGAGCGGGCTCGGCCGCGCGTACGCCGCGGTGTCCGGCGACCGCAACCCCATCCATCTGTACGACGTGACAGCCAAGGCGCTGGGGTTCCGCCGCCACATCGCGCACGGGATGTGGACCAAGGCGCGCTGCTTGGCCGAGCTGGACAACAGGCTGCCAACGTCGTTCGCCGTCGAGGTGGCGTTCAAGAAACCGATCGAGCTGCCCTCCCGGGTCAGGTTCGGGGCCCGAGCGACTGATGCTCTGATCGACTTCGGCGTCAGCGGGGACACCGGTACCCCGCACCTGGTCGGGCGGATCGCAGCGATCAGCAACCGTTGAGCGTCAGGAACGTGCGAGCCGGTGGCTCAGCGCGCGGTCCCGAAGGCGATCGTCGTCGTCTTCTTGGCGCGGATGCGCTCCATGAACGTACCGGTTGACCGGTCCCACACGCCGAGATCGCTGACGCTGTCGCGGTTCCAGAAACCCACGGCAGGCAGCGACGACGTGGTGCCGTATGTCACGGTTCGTGTCTTGCCGGTTGCCAGGGCAAGTGAGAATGTCGTCGTCGACTGGTCGAAGGTACCGACCTCCCATCGGCCGTCTCCGTCCCAGTCGCCGGCGACCGGGAGGCTGGACGACGTGCCGAACACCCGCGTCGAGAAGTTCCCGGCCGGCCCGCGCAGGTAGAACGTGTGCGTGGCAGGCCGGAACACCCCGACGTCGGTCAGTCCGTCGCCGTTCCAGTCCCCTGCAATCGGCAGGTCTCCGGGCACCCCGAACGTGAAGCGCTTCGTCGAGCCGTTCGCGTTGTGCAGTGAGAAACGTGCTGCGGTCGGGTCGAAGACACCGAGGTCGGACTGTCCGTCACCGTTCCAGTCGCCCACGACCGGCTCGTCGGTGGGCTTGCCGAACGACGTGACGGTCGAGCCACCACCGGGCACACGCTCGCGGAAGACGCCTGAGACCGGCTGGCGACCGAAGACGCCGACGTCACTGCGACGGTCACCGTTCCAGTCGCCGATGACCGGGACGTCGCCGCAGTTCCTCGACGTGAGCCACGAGTTGTACCGCAGCCTCTTGTCATTGAACCGCGCGTGCTGGTCGGACCTGTTGAGCCGCTGCTCGTAGTGCAGGTGCGGGCCTGTCGAGCCACCGGAGTTGCCGAGCAGTGCGATGACCTGCCCCTGGTCGACGTGTTGACCGACGACCACGAAGGCACGTTGGAGGTGCGCATGCAACGTCGTCCATCCGTCACCGTGGTCGACGATGACGTACAGGCCGTAGCTGGTGTTGCCGAGGTTGACCACCGACGTCACGACACCGGGCGCGGTCGCGACGACCGGCTGCCCCGCGTCGTACGCGTCACGGTTCCAGTCGACCGACAGCGGGCTCGGACTGTGGGTGGGCCGACTGGAGGCCTCCCAACGCTCCCCGCACGCGAACGGCATCTGAAAGGTCGGCCGCGAGCCCGCCATGGCCGGCATCGCGCCGACGACGAGGGACAGCGTCGCGGTCCCGACGGCGGCAGCAGCCCACAACCGTCGGCGCACGACGCACTCCTTCTCTTCGGGCGTCCCAGGAGCGCACAGAAGTGATCACTTGTGCACTGACGCCACATCAGTCTCAACCGCGCCATCGTAATCGCGGTGGCTAAGAGTTGTCTCAGGGTCACACAAAGTCATAGTTGTGCCGACAGCGTGACCAGAAGCGAAAGCTGTGAACTCGCCCTAGGGTCGACACATGCGCATTCTCTTCATCGGTGGCACCCGCTTCGTCGGGCGCGCCATCGCCGAGGCCGCCCGCGACCATGACCACGAGGTCACCCTGCTTCACCGCGGTCATACCCGCCCCGCGGGGCTCGAGTCCGTCGAGCACCTGCAGGCCGACCGCGACGGTGACCTGTCCGTGCTGGCCGGCCGCTCTTTCGACGCCACCATCGACGTCTGCGCCTACGTCCCCCGCCAGGTGGGTCACCTGGCGGAGGCGCTGGACGGCCGTGGCGGCCATCACGTGTTCATCTCGACGATGTCGGTGTATGCCGACACCGACGCGCCGGGTCTCACCGAGGACGGGACGCTGGTCTCGCTCGATGACCCCGAGACCGAGGAAGTGACGGCACAGTCCTATGGCGGACTGAAGGTGCTGTGCGAGCGAGAAGCGGCCTCGTCGTACGGTGACGCGCTCACCGTGGTCCGCCCCACGTACGTCATCGGCCCGCACGACCACACCGGCCGGTTCACCTGGTGGGTGCGCCGGATCGCGCGAGGTGGTGCTGTCCTGGCCGCTGGCCCGTACGACGCACCCATGCAGGTCATCGATGCTCGTGACCAGGCGGAGTGGACCGTCAAGCTGGCTGAGGACGGCACGTCCGGGACGTTCAACAGCATCTCCCCCACGCCGCCGTTCGGGTTCGGCGACCTGCTCGACGCGGCCGTACGGGCCGTCGGCCCGTCCGGCACCGAGCTCGTCTGGCCGGACCCCGCCTGGCTCAAGGATCAGGGCGAGACCTACCAGTCGCTGCCGCTGTGGACCGAGGGCGAGCATGAGTGGACGCTCGCCGGCGACCCGACCCGGGCGTTCGCGTCAGGTCTGTCGCCGCGACCGCTGACCGAGACCATCTCCGACACCTGGTCCTGGATCCAGGAGGAGCAGCCGCCCCTGGTGCCCGGCTGGGGCCTTTCCGAGGAGCGCGAGGCCGAGCTGCTGGCCGCCTGGACGGCGAGCACGGCCTGACGACGCAAGCACAGCCGGCCCGCCCGAGCTCCCCTGACCAGGTCCATTGCACTCCGAACCGGCCCGAGCCTAGGGTTGCGCAAGATGCACGAAATGGCCATCACCCAAAGCGTGGTCGACCTGGTCGCCGAGCGCACCGAGGGCCGACGCGTGGCTGTCGTGCGGCTCCGGGTCGGCGCCCTCTCCGGTGTCGTACCCGATGCCATGGCCTTCTGCTTCGAGCTGATCGCCGCGGGGACGACGCTCGAAGGAGCCGCGCTCGAGTTCGACCGGACACCGGGCCGAGCCAGCTGTCGGACGTGCGGCCGGGAGTTCGACCTCGACTCGTTGATCCTGCTCTGCCCGTGCGGCAGCGCGGACGTGCGCGTCACCAGCGGGCAGGAGCTGCTCGTCACCTCGGTCGAGATGGAGCAAGAGCCGTGTGCCTGACCTGTGGATGTGGCGACGAGGACAACGTGCGCGTCTCGCGCGTCGGTGCCGACGGCCGATCGCAGCAGCACGAACACTCGCACCACCGCGTGGGACACGACCATGCCGAGCATGACCATGTGCATCCGGTCGACACCGCCGGAGGCACCGAGACCCTCGAGCTAGGTGAGCAGATCCTGGCCAAGAACGACCACCTGGCCGCGCACAACCGGTCGTGGATCGCCGACCGCGGCATCACTGCCCTCAACCTCATGAGCTCTCCGGGTTCAGGCAAGACCTCCTTGCTCGAGCGAACGATCGCGGAGCTGTCCGGCACCCGGGAGATCTGCGTGATCGAGGGCGATCAGGAGACCCTCGTCGACGCCCAGCGCATCACCGCCGCCGGCGCCCGCGCCGTTCAGGTCAACACCGGGGCCGGCTGCCACCTCGACGCCCCGATGGTCCAGCAGGCGATGGAGTCGCTCGCTCCGACCGACGGGGCGCTGCTGTTCATCGAGAACGTCGGAAACCTGGTCTGCCCGGCCCTGTTCGACATCGGGGAGCAGGCCAAGGTCGTGATCATCTCGGTCACCGAGGGAGACGACAAGCCACTGAAGTACCCCCACATGTTCGCCGCAGCCGACCTCGTCATCGTCAACAAGACCGACCTGCTGCCGTATGTCGACTTCGACCTGGACCGTCTGGAGAAGCAGGCGCGGAGCCTCAGACCAGGGGTCGACATCCTCGCGATGTCAGTGCGAAGCGGCGAGAACGTCGGCGCATGGTACCGCTGGCTCGCCACACTGCAACCGATGCAATAACTGGCCCTATACCACCAGCCGTCGCGGAAGCGACCTCCTCGGTCCGGCTGTCGACAGAACTGACCAACGCTCCCAAATGTCAATCCTTGACACGTTCTTCTGCTGGGTGTTAGACCGGTCACAGTTGCGCAAGTAGGCCGAGAGGCAACCCAGCAGCCGGAGCCGAGGTCGCTCCAGAAAGTGTGGCGCACATGCCCACCGCAGCCGCAGTCAAGGCGGAAGAAACCCTCATCCACGTGTTGTGGATCAACGCTGGTCTGAGCTGCGATGGTGATTCGGTCGCTTTGACGGCGGCCACCCAGCCGAGCATCGAAGAGATCGCTCTGGGGGCACTGCCGGGTCTCCCCCAGATCGCGGTCCACTGGCCGCTGATCGACTTCGAGTGCGGACCGACGGGCGGCGCGGACGACTTCCTCGAGTGGTTCCGCAAAGCAGACCGCGGCGAGCTCGAGCCGTTCGTCCTCGTCGTCGAGGGCTCGATCCCCAACGAGAAGCTGCACGACGAGGGTTACTGGTGTGGCTTCGGCAACGACCCCGACACAGACCAGCCCATCACGACCTCGGAGTGGCTGGACCGGCTCGCTCCCAAGGCGACGGCGATCGTGGCCGTCGGAACGTGTGCCACCTACGGCGGCATCCACGCCATGGCCGGCAACCCCACCGGCGCCATGGGCGTGGCGGACTACCTCGGCTGGGAGTGGAAGTCCAAGGCGGGCATCCCGATCGTCAACGTGCCGGGCTGCCCGATCCAACCCGACAACCTGTCGGAGACTCTGGTCTACCTGCTGTACATGGCGACCGACCAGGCCCCGATGATCCCGCTCGACGACGCTCTGCGTCCGACGTGGCTGTTCGGGGCCACGGTGCACGAGGGCTGCGACCGCGCCGGCTACTACGAGCAGGGCGACTTCGCCACCGAGTACGGATCGCCGAAGTGCATCGTCAAGCTCGGCTGCTGGGGCCCCGTCGTCAAGTGCAACGTCCCCAAGCGCGGCTGGATCAACGGCGTCGGTGGCTGCCCGAACGTCGGAGGCATCTGCATCGGGTGCACGATGCCGGGCTTCCCGGACAAGTTCATGCCGTTCATGGACGAGCCGCCGGGCGGCAAGCTTTCCACCACCGCGGTCGGCGTCTACGGGTCGACGATCCGCAAGCTCCGCGCGATGACGACGCACACGGTCGACCAGGAGCCGAAGTGGCGTAAGCCCGGCTCGCAGCTCACGACGGGTGCCACGCGCACCTGGTAGTCCCAGGTCGCGCAGGCAACCCAGTCACCTTCAGACCTCCACCCCTTCGCGCAGAACCCCAGAGAGGCGGCGTCATGGCCGGCACGATGGCCCATCCGAAGAAGCTCCAGGAGAATGCCGACGGTCTTGTCGACATGTCTTGGGACCCGATCACCCGCATCGTCGGCAGTCTCGGCATCTACACCAAGATCGACTTCAAGCAGAAGAAGGTCGTCGAGTGTCACAGCACCTCGTCGATCTTCCGCGGCTACTCCATCTTCATGAAGGGCAAGGACCCTCGCGACGCGCACTTCATCACCAGCCGCATCTGCGGCATCTGCGGCGACAACCACGCCACCTGCTCGTGCTACGCGCAGAACATGGCGTACGGCGTCAAGCCGCCGCACCTCGGTGAGTGGATCGTCAACCTCGGCGAGGCGGCCGAGTACATGTTCGACCACAACATCTTCCAGGAGAACCTGGTCGGGGTGGACTTCTGCGAGAAGATGGTCGCCGAGACCAACCCGAGTGTGCTCGAGAAGGCCAACCGCACCGAGTCGCCCCAGGGAGGTGCCCACGGCTACAAGACCATCGGTGACATCATGCGGGCCCTGAACCCGTTCACCGGCGACTTCTACCGTGAGGCGCTGCAGGTCAGCCGCTACACGCGCGAGATGTTCTGCCTGATGGAGGGTCGGCACGTCCACCCGTCGACGCTGTACCCGGGCGGGGTGGGCACAGTGGCGACCATCCAGCTCATGACGGACTACATGAGCCGGCTCATGCGGTACGTCGAGTTCATGAAGAAGGTCGTGCCGATGCACGACGACCTGTTCGACTTCTTCTACGAGGCACTTCCGGGCTACGAGGAGGTCGGCCTACGCCGGACCCTGCTCGGCTGCTGGGGCTCGTTCCAGGATCCCGAGGTCTGCAACTTCCAGTACAAGGACATGACCGAGTGGGGTCGGGCCATGTACGTGACTCCCGGCGTGGTGGTCGACGGCAAGCTCGTCACCAACGACCTGGTCGACATCAACCTGGGCATCAGGATCCTGCTCGGCTCGTCGTACTACGACGACTGGGAGGGCCAGGAGATGTTCGTCAAGAACGACCCGCTCGGCAACCCGGTCGACCGGCGCCACCCCTGGAACCAGCACACCAACCCACGGCCGCAGAAGCGCGACATGGACGACAAGTACAGCTGGGTCATGTCGCCCCGCTGGTACGACGGCAAGGACCACCTCGCGCTCGACACCGGCGGCGGACCGCTGGCGCGGCTCTGGTCGACGGCCCTGTCCGGCCTGGTCGACATCGGCTACGTCAAGGCGACCGGCACCAGCGTCAAGATCAACCTCCCGAAGACCGCCCTCAAGGGCCCGGTCGAGTTCGAGTGGAAGATCCCGCAGTGGAGCAACACGATCGAGCGCAACCGCGCCCGGACGTACTTCCAGGCCTACGCGGCGGCAGCGGCACTGCACTTCGCCGAGAAGGCGCTGGTCGAGATCCGGGCCGGCCGCACGAAGACGTGGGAGAGCTTCGAGGTTCCCGACGAGGGAATCGGCTGCGGCTTCACCGAGGCCGTGCGTGGCGTGCTCTCGCACCACATGGTCATCCGTGACGGCAAGATCGCGAACTACCACCCGTACCCGCCGACCCCCTGGAACGCCAACCCACGCGACAGCTTCGGCACACCGGGTCCGTACGAGGACGCGGTGCAGGGACAGCCGATCTTCGAGGAGAACGACCTCGACAACTTCAAGGGCATCGACGTGATGCGCACCGTGCGAAGCTTCGACCCCTGCCTCCCCTGTGGTGTCCATATGTACCTCGGTGGTGGCAAGAGTCTGCAGATGACGCACTCGCCGACACAATCCGTCACCGGCGAGTAGAGGCCCCGGTGGCGCACGGAGATTCCCCAGACACGGGCGCAGACCAGCTGAGGGCCACCGGCGAACGCATCGCCACCCTGCTCGACGCGAGCGCGTCGGGCGGGGTGGTGCAGCGCCAGCGCGCCGAGGACCTCGTCGCGCTCGTGACCAACCTGTACGGCGCCGGCCTCGAACGCATCCTCGACATCCTGGCTGACGCCGGCCGTCTCGATGAACGTGCCCTGAGCGCGCTCGCCGGTGACGACCTCGTCGCCAGCCTGTTGCTCGTGCACGGTCTGCATCCGCATGACGTCCACACCCGGGTCGCGGCCGCTCTCGACAGCGTCCGACCGTACTTGGGGTCCCACGGGGGCGACGTCGAGCTCGTGGACGTCGGCGCTGACGGCGTCGTCCAGATCCGCCTCCTCGGCAGCTGCGACGGGTGTCCCTCGTCATCAGTGACCTTGCAGCTTGCCGTCGAGGGCGCGATCGAGGCGGCTGCACCGGAGGTCACCTCGATCGAGGTCCTGGAGGTGCCGAAGTCAGGCTCCGCAGGTCCCGCCGTGATCCCGGTCGACTCGCTGCGGGCCAGGCTCGGTGACGGGACTCCCGTCGCCACCGCGAGCTGGACCCCGGTTCCCGAGCTCGCCGAGCTGGCAGCCGGCGACGTCGGCGGGTTCTCCGTCGACGGAGCTGCGGTCGTCGCCTGCCGGTTGGGGTCCGACCTC
The DNA here is from genome assembly GCA_963815445.1 of uncultured Actinomycetota bacterium. Lineage (GTDB taxonomy): Bacteria > Actinomycetota > Actinomycetes > Propionibacteriales > Nocardioidaceae > JANLYC01. The sequence goes on along the minus strand of CAWFGV010000011.1, from coordinate 562,965 downwards.
TTCGTCTTCCGCGATCACTGTCCGGCCTGCCAGCACGACCTGGCCGGCACCCGGCTCGAGCGCATGCTCGGGCAGCCGGTGGGGTCCGGGGTCCTCACGTGTCCCAACTGCCGGACGCACTACGACGTACGGCGGGCCGGCGCAGCCGTCGACGTTCCGGATGTGCATCTCGACCCGCTACCCCTGCTCATGCGCGACGGCGTGCTGTCCGTCGCGGTTCCGGCGGTGGCCTCCGTATGACGAGTGAGACCAGCACCAGCAACGGGAGTCCCCCGGCCCGACAGAGCCAAAGCCCTCTCGAGGTGCTGCGTCGCATCGCCACCCGGCCGCCTCCGGCCGCGCGCGACGAGTCGTGCGACATGTGCGCGGAGGTGATCGGCGCCGAGCACTCACACGTGGTCGACATCGAGAGCCGACAGCTCATGTGCACCTGCCGAGGTTGCTACCTGCTGTTCTCGACGCCGGACGCCCATCAGCGCTACCGGGCGGTACCCGACCGCTACCTGTCCTTCCCGGACCTCGCGTTGAGCACGGCTGACTGGGACTCGCTGCAGATCCCCGTCGGTCTGTCCTTCTTCTTCCACAGCTCGGTCCTGGGTCGAACGGTTGCCTTCTACCCCGGACCCGCGGGTGTGGCCGAGTCCGAGCTCGACCTGTCGACGTGGGACAGCGTCGTCGCCGCCAACCCGCACCTGCGGGCGCTCACGGCAGACGTCGAGGCGCTGCTGGTCACGGCGCCGAACGACAAGGCCGATGCGCGTTGCTTCCTGGTGCCGATCGACTCCTGCTACGAGCTCTCCGGTCGGCTCCGCATGGTCTGGCACGGCTTCGACGGCGGCACCGAGGCGCGTGAGCAGATCAGCGCGTTCCTCGACCACGTCTCGCAACGGAGCCGGCCGGTCCGCGACTCCGATGCCGTCGAACCGGGGCCGACGCCGTGACCGAGCTCGCATTCAAGATCGACGACGTCGTGGCCGAGCCATACGCCGCGGCACCGATGCTGACCGCACGCCTGCAGATCGCCGAGACGACCGGCGCCACCGTCCATGCGATCGCACTGCGCTCCGTCGTCCGCATCGAGCCGCAGAAGCGGGGGTATGCCGACGACGAGACGGCCGGGCTGGTCGACCAGTTCGGCACCCGCGAGCGCTGGTCACAGACACTCAAGCCGTTCCAGTGGATGCAGTGCAGCACCACCGTCCAGGGATTCACCGAGCTGACGCTCGCCGACCTGCCCATGCCGGTCACCTACGACTTCGAGGTGGCGGCATCGAAGTACCTGCACTCCCTCGGCGAGGACGGCGAGGTCCCGCTCAACTTCCTCTTCTCCGGCACGGTGTTCACCCGGGGCAGCAACGGCTTCGGGGTCGAGCAGGTGCCCTGGCACCTCGAGGCGAACTATCGGATGCCGGTAGAGGTATGGCGGACCTGCATGCAGCTGCACTTCCCCAACGCCGGGTGGCTGCGCCTCGACCGCGACACGCTCGCTGAGCTCGGGCACTACAAGGCCAGCCACGGCCTGACGACCTGGGACGAGGTGGTGAACCAGTTGATGGCCGCCGCCAAGGAGCGCTCCCGATGAACCGGCTCGACCAGGCCAGGCTCGTCGCCGATGCCGTGCTCTACGAGGGCTACCTCCTGTACCCGTACCGGGCTACGTCGAGCAAGAACATGGCCCGCTGGCAGTTCGGCGTGGTCGGTCCGCGGGGTGCGGCCGCCTCGGGCGTCGGCGAGGAGTCGTTTGTCGAGATGCAGTCGCTGATCAGGTGGAGCGGTGACCCCTTCGCCGGGATCGACATCCACCTGCGGTTCCTGCAGCTCCAGCGTCGCCGGACCGAGGTTGCCGGTGCCGACGGCACGTTCGTCGACGTTCCCGAGGTGACCGTCGGCGCCACTCGCTGGCTGGCCTGGGACGAGGCGGTCCCGGTCGAGCGCCTCGTGCGTGCCTCGCTCTCCGACGTGGTGGCGGGCCATCTCGAGCCCGTGGACATCCACCCCGGCGTGGACGTCGAACCGCTCGACGCTGACGGCCAGGTGGTGGCCCGACTCGTCCGGGAGCGCGCCCACCTGCAGGCCACCGTGACGGCCAGGGCCGAGGAAGTGGCCGGCGTCGATGGGCTCTTCCGGCTCACGGTGCGCGTCGACAACCAGGCCGCTGTCGACGGTCTCGAGAGGGCCGACGTGATCCGCCGTTCGTTCGTCGGCACCCACCTGCTGCTCGACCTGCCCGCTCCCGGCACTGGCTTCGTCTCGGTGATCGACCCACCCGAGGACGCTCGCGACGCCGCCGCCGGTTGTCAGCAGCAACGATGCTGGCCGGTGCTGGCCGGGGTGAGCGGAGACGAGAGCCTGCTCCTGGGTTCGCCGATCATCCTGTACGACCACCCCGAAGTCGCTGAGGAGAGCTCGGTGGCCTTGTTCGACTCCACCGAGATCGACGAGATCCTGACGCTGCGCGTGCTCACCATGACCGACGAGGAGAAGGCCGAGGCGCGGGCGACCGACCCGCGGGCCGCGGAGATCGTCGACCGGTGCGAGCAGCTGTCGCCGCAGGACATGCAGCGGTTGCACGGCGTGCTCCGTGACCCGTTCGGCGCCGACGCGTTCGACCTCGACGCGTTCAGCTCCGACCCTCGCCGCGGTGATCCGCTCGAGGTCGACTTCCCCACGATCACGTCAGAAGTCGACCCGTTCGGGCCCGACCTCTTCGGCGAGAACGCTCCGCACGTCGACCCCGAGACGGCCGTCGTCCTGATCACCGGCGTCGCTGTCAGCAAGGGCAGCATCGTCCGGGTGCACCCGAACCGTCGAGCCGACGCGCAGGACCTGTTCTTCGCCAACCAGGTGGCGAAGGTCGCGGCCGTGCACGAAGACTTCGACGGAGAAACTCATGTCGCCGTGATTCTTCTCGACGACCCTGCGGCCGACATGCACGAATGGTATGGCCGCTTCCTGTACTTCGCGCCGGACGAGATCGAGCCGCTCGCCGACGCGGAAGCAAGTCAATGGAAGGAGAGCTCGTCATGAAGTTCATCGGCACTGTCACCTCAGCCGTGGTGGCCAGTCTCGCGCTCGTCGGGATCCTCGTGGGCATCAAGTCCATCCCCGACGTGAAGCGCTACCTCGAAATGCGACGCATGTGAGAAGGAGTCAGTGATGGCGGTTATCGGTTGGATCACAGTCGTGCTCGTCGCGGTGGTGGTCCTCATCGCAGCGGCAGTCCTGCTGCGCTCGATCCCGGACATCCGCCGCTACTCGCGGATTCGAAAGATGTGACGTGACGTCGACGATCCTGGTGGCCGGCATCGGCAACATCTTCCTGGGAGACGACGGCTTCGGACCTGAAGTGGTGCGACGGCTGACCTCGCCAGGGGAGTCTGCCCTGCCCAGCGACGTCCGGGTCGTCGACTACGGCATCCGAGGCATGCACCTTGCCTACGACCTGCTCGACGGGTGCGACACGCTCGTGCTCGTCGACGCCGTCCCGGGTGACGGTCCGCCCGGCGCGGTCGATGTCCTCGAGGTCGACGCCGACTCCCTCAGCGCTGCCGCCCGCGACGGTGCCGCGGGTCTCGACGCACACAGCATGGATCCCGTGGCTGTCCTCTCCGGCGTCACCGCACTCGGGGGTGAGCTGCCGCCGACGTACGTCGTCGGAGCCCGGCCCCAGGATCTGGACGAGGGCATCGGGCTGAGCGAGCCGATGGCGGCGGCCGTGCCCGTCGCGGTGGACGCTGTACGCACCCTGCTCACGAGGCTTCGGGAGAATGCCGTCGACCCGAGCGAGCACGCCGCACGAGAGGTGATCTGACCATGTGTCTGGGAATCCCCGGTCAAGTCGTCGAGACGCTCGAGGGCTATGGCGGCCAACTCGCGCTCATCGACGTCGAGGGAGCGCAGCGGAAGGTCAACATCGGCATGCTCGACCTCGACGAACAACTGCTGCAGCCGGGCGACTGGGTCCTCATCCACATGGGCTTCGCGGTGGAGCGCGTCGATGCGAGCGCAGCAGCTGAGGCGATGGCAGGTCTGGAGATGATGGGTCGACCGCGCGAGCCGGACCCCGTCGGGAGTCCCGATGACTGAGCTCACGGACTCGACTCGTCGTTCCGCCGGCCGACCGGCGACACCGGGGCCGGTTCTCTTCGCCCGCTATGCATTCCCCCCGAACTCCCATGGCTTCTGTGGACCCAACGACTCCCAGGCGTTCTTCGAGTTCGGCGTCGCCGCGCAGGACGATGGGCTGCGCGCCATGTCCCAGCAGTTCGCCGGCGCATGGCCATACCTCGAGCTGATCGCGGAGGCGACCGGACTCGACGACCCGCTCGACCGACGGGTGGTCGAGGCCTACTGGGTGGGCACGCAGCGTCTCGACCTGGTGAGTCCCAGCGCCGTCGGCAAGTCCATGGAGGAACGCTTCCGTCGGATGACAGGGACGAAGTTCTTCACGCTGACCGAGAGCGTGCTCGGTGGTGGTGTCCCGCACCACAGCTTCGCGGTCTTCTGCATCTACCCCTGGACCGGCCTGCTCAGCGACGGCCGCAAGGCCAAGCAGGCGCTCACCGTGCTCGACCGTTGCCGGATCCGCTGGGGTCGCGTGCTGGGGATCCAGGGAGACCAGGTCGTCGTCGAGTCCTCCACCCTGACGTATGACGGCAAGCAGCTGGCGCTGGGGCCACCGGAGACCGAGACCGTCGTCCGCTCCGTCGACGGCATCAGCATGATCGACGACCTCGAGGTCGGCGACTGGGTCTCGTTGCACTGGGAGTGGGTCTGCGACCGCGTGACGCCGGCACAGGTCCGCGCCCTCAAGCACTACACCGAACGGCACCTCAAGATCGTCAACGAGGGCAACCTGCACTCCGGGCCGGCCGCCATGCTGGAGCGCTCCGGCTGAGGGCACGCCACTCAGCCTGCCGTTGCCGACCCCGCGAACGGCCACAGCCGGAGCAACGACCACTTGACCACCTCGCCCGGCGCATGCCGTGGAGGACCCGGCTCGCGAATGACGACCTCGCCCGACTCCGTCTCGACCACGTGATCCGAGTGCGGCCCCTGGAACCGGACCGTCCGCAGTCGGCCGCGAAGGTCTCCCCCCAGCCGCGCCCACTCAGGCCGCACGAGCGCCGAGATCGCACTCCCCGCCGGCACGACGTGGGGCGAGACCACGGCGACGACCGCCCCCGCTACGTTCACGCTGAGCAGCCCCGGCGGACCGTTGACGACCACGCCCTCGAGCATCGACGCCGGCCCGGTCAGCCGGGCAGCCCACAGATCGACCGGCTCGTCGTACACCTGCTGTGGGGTGCCGAGCTGGACGAGGCGTCCCGCGTTCAGCAACGCCACGCGGTCAGCGAGCCCGAGTGCCTCCTCTGCATCGTGCGTCGCGTAGAGGCCACCGGCACCGGTCGCCTCCCGCCGCGCCACCAGCTCGTCGAGGAAGACGCCACGTACGTGGGTGTCGAGGTGCGCGGTCGGCTCGTCGAACAGGTACAGGGACGCCTGCCGGGCCAACGCTCGGGCCAGCCCGACCCGTTGCTGCTCACCGCCCGACAGCTCCACCGGCTTGCGGGCGGCCAGCTGCCCGATGCCCAGGCGTTCCAGCAAGTCGGCCGCCTCGGTCCGGGCCGCGCGGCGCCGCCCTCCGCGGCGCCGGATCGGATAGGCGACGGTGTCGACCGCGCTGAGGTGCGGCCACAGTGCGTAGCTCTGGAAGACGACGGCGACATCACGACGCTCCGGCGGCTCCGCCCGGACGGGTGAGGCGACGCACCGACCCTGCAGCCAGATCTCGCCCCGCGTCGGCGGCCGGAAACCCGCAACGGCGTGCAACAGCGTCGACTTGCCCGACCCCGACGGTCCGAGCAGCGCGACCACCTCGCCCGCACGCACATGAAGGTCGACGCCGTCGACCGCGGTGACGTCGTCATAGGTCACGGTCAGGGCGCGCAGCTCCAGCACATGCGTCGCTGCGCCGTCAGCCGACACGCGCCACCGCCGCAGGTCGGGATGTCCGAGCCGACACGGACGTCCGCCGCAGCCAGCGGATCAACAGGTAACCGGGAACGGCCGGAATCACCAGGACCAGTGTCAGCAGCACCGCCAGAGCCGCCGTCGGTCCGATCCGCCCGAGCTCCTGGCTGTTGAGCACGATGACCGCGAGCGTGTCGCTTCCTGGGCCGTACAGCAGGCTCGACATCGTGACCTCGTGCAGTGCGGTGATGAAGCAGATCAGCCACGCACCGATCAGGGCCGGGGCCAGCGGGCGCAGTGCCACGGTCCGTGCCGCAGTCAGCGGCCCGGCACCGCTGGCTCGCGCTGCCTGCAGCTCACCGACGGGCATCCGGTCCACGGCACCTGAGATCGGGCGATGAGCGAAGGCCCACAGCTTGGCAAGGTAGGCCAGCAGGATCAGGGTCAGGGTCCCGCCGATCCACCGTCCGTAGGCGATCAGCAGGGCGACGGCGAGGGTTGACCCGGGGAGCACGAGCGTCACGGTCACAAGGGTGCCGAGGACCCGTCCACTGCGACGCCGTTCGAGCACGGCCACGGCGACGCCGAGAACCGTGAGAATGCTGGCGGCCGCGATCGCGAGCGACGTGCTGCGGCCGAGCGCTTCGAACGTGCGGGCGTTCAGGACCAGTCGGAAGTTGTCCAGCGTCCAGTTGGCGGGTGTCGGGCTGACGCCGACCGCGGGGGTGACGGCGGCCGCAAGGAGCGCGAGCATCGGCAGCAGGACGGCCAGGGTCAGATAGCCGGCGATCGACGCTGCGATGGCATGACCTCCGCGGCTGCGCGCCGGCACCACTGGTGCGCCCTCTGTGCTGGCCACCCGGGAGACCCGGAGCCGTGGACCGAGCACGAGGTCAGCGGGGATGACCACGATCATCGTGACGATGACCAGGAGGAGCGCGAGTGCAAGCGCCTCGACGAACGTCGCCGGGTCACTGCCGAGCGACAGGTCGCGGTAGATCAGCGTGGTCACGGTGGTGAAGCCCGCCGGCGTCCCCATCACCTGCGGAATGGCGAAGCTCTCCATCGTCAGCACGAACGACAGGACCGCAGCCGCCGCGATCGACGGCCGGAGCAGCGGCAAGGTGATGTGGCGCAGTGCGGTCACTCCGGACGCGCCTGACGCGCGGGCAGCGCGCTCGAGATCGGGCTCCGCCCGGACGGCCAGGCCGACGGCCGTCAGCACATAGGCGAGGGGCATCGTGTTGACGACGAGCACGGCCCAGACTCCCCAGGGACCCTGTACGGCAGGCCACGGCAGCCCGACCACGGTGTCGGTGAACCCGGCCCTGGCATATGCCTGCGTCCAGCTGTAGCCGAGGACGAACTGCGGCACCAACACCGGAAGGATCACCGCGAACCGCCACCAGGCCCTGCCCGGGAGGTCGGGGCGACGCAGCGCGAGAGCCAGCAGGGCGCCCAGCGGCACGGCGACGATCGTCACGGCCACCGACAGGACCAGCGTGTTCACCACCGCTGTGCCCAGCCCGGGGCGGCCCCAGACCTCGCTGACGCCTCCTGAGCTCTCGGTCCAGACCACGTAGGCCAGCCGCAGGACGGGGACCACCACGAGGACGGTGACGACGGCACCCACGACAACCAGGCCGGCTCGGAATCCGATGCTGGCAGGCCTCACGAACATGGGTCAGCCGCCGAAGATCTGCTGGTAGTCGCTCAGCAGCGTGTCCTTCTTCGCGGAGAGGGTGGCCCAGTCAGGGCTGACGATCTTGGCGTCTGCCGGAACCTCTGGGCCGCTCACACCGGGCAGGGTCGGGTAGGAACCCGCCTTCCCGATGACCTGCTGGCCCGGCTCGCTGACGACATAGGAGATGAAGTCCTTGGCCAGGCTGGAGTCGGCACTGTCCTTCGCGAGAGCGATGGGACCGTAGATCGCGACGGCGCCCGGCTCGGGCCAGACGATGCCGATCGGAGAGCCGCCGTTCTTGGACGCGTAGGCGGAGTTGGCAATCGTGATGCCCGCAGGGGAGGTGCCTTGGGCCACCGCCGCGACCACGTCATCAGGGGTGCTGAGCTGCGCGGCGCCCTGCTTCTCGAGACCGGTGAAGAAGCCCATGCCGAGGTCGGGGTCCTGGGCGAAGTAGCCGAGTGCTCCCAGCGCCGAGGCGGCGATGTTGGGATCCGGCAGGGCGACCGGGCTGTACCCCGGCTTCGTCAGATCTGCCCAGCTCGTCGGCGGCTCGACGCCGTCGTGGTAGACCGCCAGCATGTACAGCAGAGCCACTCCGACGTAGTCACTCGTGCGGTAGCTGTCCGGGATCGCGGTCGCGTCCGCTGGAGTCCATCCCCCTACGAGCCCCTGATCGACATACCCCTGCATCGTGAGCGGATCGCACGCCCAGACGACGTCGGCCTTCAGCCCGCCGGACCTCTTGTCCCCGGCGATCCGGGCGTTGAGATCGCCGGTGGGGGCGCGGAACAGCTTGACGGTCGTGCCCGGGTGGTCCGACTCGAACTGCGAGATGACCGGTTGGATCGTCTCGTCGCTCACGCAGGTGTACACCGTGATCGCGTCGTTGCCCCCCGACGAGCCGCCGCACCCGGACGCGACCAGCAGCACAGGGACGAGGACCAACGCGCTCAGGTGCAGGCGCCGGCGGCGACGGGGCATCGGGCGGCGCGTCCCCGCTGGGAGAGGCGGCCGGGTGTCAGACATGGTCGGCAGCATACGCCCGACCGGTCCACGTGAGGTCTGTCCAGAAACGCCCAACCGTCGTAGGGTCAGGACTACCGAGGGCTTGTGCACAGGCCCGTGCTCAGCGGAAGGACCGAGCGTGACGTCTGGCGACAGCACTCCGCCGGTCATGATGCCACGGCCAACCAGGACCTCGTCCAGGCAGCGCCGACGCATCGTCGTCACAGGTGTCGTGCAAGGCGTGGGCTTCCGCCCCTTCGTCTACACCTGCGCCAGCCGGTACGGTCTGTCCGGCTGGGTCCGCAACGACGTCAACGGTGTCGTGTCGGAGGTCGAGGGCGACCTCGACGCGCTGGCGGCATTCGTCACCGCACTGCGCGATGAAACTCCACCGCTGGCGGTCGTCGAGATGTTGGCCGTGACGGAGATTCCGGCCGTGGGTGGGACCGGCTTCGCCATCGGGTCGACGGACAGTGGCGGTCCGGTCCGGACCTTGGCCTCCCCCGACATCGCCATGTGCGGGGACTGCGAGGACGAGCTCGCCGATCCCGGCAACCGCCGCTTCCGGCACCCGTTCATCACCTGTACCAACTGCGGTCCGCGCTTCACGATCATCACCGGCCTCCCCTATGACCGGCCCACCACCACGATGGCTGCGTTCGAGATGTGTGACGCCTGCGTCGTCGAGTACACCGACCCCTCCGACCGGCGGTTCCATGCCCAGACGATCGCCTGTCCGGACTGCGGGCCCAGACTCGAGCTGGTCGACACTGACGGCGGGCGCAGCACGGGAGATGCGGCCCTGACAAGGACGCGCGCCCAGCTGGCCGCCGGCCGCATCGTTGCCGTCAAGGGCATCGGCGGCTACCACCTGGCCTGCGACGCCACCAACCCGTCGGCGGTCGCCGAGCTGCGGCGCCGCAAGCAGCGGGGCGCCAAGCCCTTCGCGGTGATGGTCCCCGATCTGGGTGCCGCTGCAGCACTGGTCGACGTGTCCGAGACCGCCGCCGTCCTGCTCGCCGGGATCCGACGACCCGTCGTGGTCCTCCCCCGGCGCACGGACGTCTCCTCGCCCGTCTGTGCCGCGGTGGCACCAGGCAATCCCGACCTCGGCATCCTGCTTCCCTACACGCCGTTGCACCGACTGCTGTTCGGGCTCGGTGATGACCCGTCCGGCCCCGCCGCGCTCGTCATGACGTCGGGAAACCTCTCGGGCGAACCCATCGTCATCGATGACGACGACGCGTTGCTTCGGTTGGCGCCGCTGGCCGACAGCTGGCTGCGCCACGACCGTCCGATCCACGTGCCGTGCGACGACTCGGTGACGCGAGTCTTCGACGGGCACGAGATCCCGGTCCGCCGCTCGCGTGGCTATGCTCCCTTGCCGCTCGCGCTGCCCTTCGAGGTCACCGCGACGCTGGCAGCCGGCGCAGACCTCAAGAACACGTGCGCCCTCGCGGAGGGGCGCTACGCATGGCTGAGCCAGCACGTCGGCGACATGGACGACATGGCCACCATCGACGCGCTCACCGCGACCCGGAACCATCTCGAGACCTTGACGGGTGTCCGAGCGGCCCAGGTGGTGGCCGATGCCCATCCGTCGTACCGCTCCACCACGTGGGCCCGCGGCGCGGCCGGAGACCGACCGTTCCAGACCGTCCAGCACCACCACGCACACATCACCGCCGTGATGGGTGAGCATGGTCTCGACGGCAGCTCACCGGTGATCGGCTTCGCCTTCGACGGCACCGGCTACGGCACGGACGGCGCGGTCTGGGGTGGCGAGGTGCTGTTGGCCGACTACAAGGGCTTCCGGCGGCTGGCCCATTTGGCGTACACGCCCCTGCCCGGAGGCGACATCTCGGTCCGTCGGCCGTATCGGATGGCCCTGGCTCACCTGTACGCCGCGGGGATGGCGTGGGACGACCACATCCCGTCCGTCGCGGCATGTCCTGACGTTGAACGTCGAGTGCTGCTGCATCAGCTCGAGACCGGGCTCGGCACGGTCCCCACGTCGAGCATGGGTCGGTTGTTCGACGCCATCGCCTCCCTGACCGGGGTGCGCCACGTCGCCGACTTCGAGGCCGAGGCCGCCATCGAGCTCGAGGGCCTGGCCCGTGGTATCGCCGTCGGGCGGCCGCGCTATGCCTTCGGCCTCGGACCGGCCACCCCCGAGGCGGAGCTGGCTGTCATCGACGCAGCGCCGGTCGTGACGGCCGTTGTCCGGGACGTGGCTACGGCCGGCGATCCTGCCCAGATCGCTGCCGCGTTCCACAGCGCTGTGGTCGATGTGGTCGCCGAGATCGCACAGCGCGCACAGTCGGCGTACGGCCCGCTGCCGATCGTGCTGGGCGGCGGCGTGTTCCAGAACGGTGTCCTGCTCAGCGGTGTGCTCGCGCGACTCGGTGACGGCGTCCTGTGGCCACAGCAGCTGCCGGCCAACGACGGTGGGCTGGCGCTCGGGCAGATCTTGATCTCGGCAAGCGGATGATCCGAACGACCGAACAGGAAGGAGAAACACATGTGTCTGGCCGTGCCAGGGCAAGTGATGAGTGTCGAGGAGCGTGACGGCACCTTGATGGCGGACGTCGACTTCGGAGGCATCCGCAAGGACGTGTGTCTGCAGTACATCCCCGACGCCTCCGTCGGTGAGTACGTCGTGGTGCACGTCGGTTTCGCGATCCAGCGACTCGACGAGAAGTCTGCCAACGAGACGCTGGCCAACTTCGAGCGCATGGGGATCCTCGAGGAGGAGTTCGGTGACGGGTTCGCCCTTGCCGCCAAACAGGCTGGACTGGATGAGGGAGTGCAGGCATGAAGTATCTCGACGAGTTCAGCAACCCTGACCTGGCCAAGCGACTCCTCGACCAGATCCACGAGTCCACGACCCGACCGTGGGCGATCATGGAGGTGTGCGGCGGACAGACGCACTCGATCATCCGCCACGGCATCGACCAGCTGCTGCCGGACAACGTCGAGATGATCCACGGACCTGGCTGCCCGGTCTGCGTGACGCCGCTCGAGATCATCGACAAGGCCCTCGCGATCGCCTCACGGCCCGACGTCATCTTCTGCTCGTTCGGTGACATGCTCCGTGTCCCCGGCAGCAGCGAGGACCTGTTCCGGATCAAGAGCGCCGGCGGCGACATCCGCGTCGTGTACTCACCGCTCGACGCCCTCACCCTCGCGCGGGAGAACCCCGACCGTGAGGTCGTCTTCTTCGGCATCGGGTTCGAGACCACCGCGCCCGCCAACGCGATGACCGTCTACCAGGCGCAGCGCTTGGGCATCAAGAACTTCTCGCTGCTCGTCTCGCACGTGCTGGTACCCCCTGCTGTCGCCGCCATCATGGAGTCGCCGACGTGTCGCGTGCAGGCGTTCCTGGCTGCCGGTCACGTGTGCAGCGTGATGGGCACCGCCGAGTACCCACCGCTGTGCGACAAGTACAACGTGCCGATCGTGGTGACCGGTTTCGAGCCGCTCGACATTCTCGAGGGCATCCGCAGGACCGTCCTGCAGCTCGAGGAGGGCCGGCACGAGCTCGAGAACGCCTACGAGCGGGCCGTCCGGCCTGAGGGCAACATCCCGGCCATGCAGATGCTCGAGGACGTGTTCGAGCGCACCGACCGCGCCTGGCGAGGCATCGGCGTCATCCCGCAGAGTGGGTGGCAGCTGTCCGCGAAGTACCGCGAGTTCGATGCCGAGCACCGCTTCAGCGTCACCGACATCCACACCGAGGAGTCGTCGCTCTGCCGGTCCGGTGAGGTGCTCCAGGGCTTGATCAAGCCGCACGAGTGCGCCGCCTTCGGCAAGGAGTGCACGCCGCGCAACCCGCTCGGCGCGACCATGGTCTCCTCCGAGGGCGCCTGCGCTGCGTACTACCTGTACCGGCGGCTCGAGCTCGTGGAGGCCTGACATGACCGACGTCTCGAACGGCGCGGAGACCCCGGGCGAACCGTTGGACTTCAACGGCTGGGTCTGTCCGGCGCCTCTGCGCGACTCCCCCAACATCGTGATGGGTCATGGCGGCGGCGGGGCCATGTCGAGTGAGCTCATCGAGCACCTGTTCCTGCCGGCATACGGCGAGGCGGCTGCGGCCGAGCTGGGCGACTCCGCGGTCGTCGATGTCACCGGGACCGAACGACTGGCGTTCTCGACGGACTCGTTCGTCGTCAAGCCGATGTTCTTCCCCGGTGGGTCGATCGGCGATCTCGCTGTCAACGGCACGGTCAACGACCTCGCCATGTCCGGGGCGCGGCCGCTCGTGCTGTCGACCGCGTACATCGTCGAGGAGGGTACGCCGCTGGGCGAGCTCGGTCGGGTGGCTGAGGCGCTGGGAGCCGCGGCCCGCTCGGCAGGGGTGAAGCTCGTGACGGGTGACACCAAGGTCGTCGACAACGGCAGCGGTGACGGGGTCTTCATCAACACCGCAGGCATCGGGTTGCTCGACCCCGACGTCGACATCCGCCCCGACCGGGCGGCTGTCGGGGACGTCGTGCTGGTCAGTGGTGACATCGGGGTCCACGGCGTCGCGGTGATGAGCTGCCGCGAGGGCCTCGAGTTCGGCACCACGGTCGAGAGCGACACCGCGGCGCTGCACGGGTTGGTGGCCGACATCATCGCGACCGGCACCGACGTCCACGTGTTGCGTGACCCGACCCGCGGTGGGGTGGCAGCGTCGCTGAACGAGATCGGCCGAGCCTCCAAGGTCGGTGTCGAGCTCGTCGAGCGCCAGCTGCCGATCCCCCAGACGGTCAAGGACGCCTGCGGACTGCTGGGCCTCGACCCGCTGTACGTCGCCAACGAGGGCAAGCTGATCTGCATCGTGCCGGCTGACCGTGCCGACGAGGTTCTCGCGGTCATGCAGCAACATTCGCTCGGTCGCAACGCCGCGATCATCGGCTCGTGCGTCGAGGGCCACCCCGGCATGGTGGTCGCCAAGACCGGCCTCGGCGGCACCCGTGTGGTCGACATGCCGATCGGTGAACAGCTGCCGAGGATCTGCTGAGTGGCGGTCACGATCCTGAGCGCGGGGGCGCTCAGGTTCGCTCGCTACGCATACCCGCCCAACGAGCTGGGCTATTGCGGGCCGGCGGGTGCCGGAGAGTTCATGGGGATCACGGCGGTCGACGCTGAGGCGGAGGTACGCCGGCGTGCCCGACAGTTCGAGGGCGCCTGGCACTACCTGGAGGTGATCGCGGCTGCGGCGCAGATCGACGATCCACTCGACGACCGGGTGGTCGAGGCGTACTGGGTCGGCAACGAGCTCCTCGACTCTCTCGACCCCGGCGACCTGCTCGCCGAGCTACGCGTCCGCTTCCGCGGCCAGTCGGCGGGCAGCTGGACGACCGCCGGTGAACGGGCCAGCGCACACCACAGCTTCCACGTGTTCGAGGTCTATCCGTGGGTCTCGCTGCTCGGTGGCCGCGACGACCGCGTGCCGCTCAACGTGCTCGAGCAGTGCCGGATCAGGACGGGCCGGGTCCTCACCGTCGAGGGCGAGCGGGCCAGCGTGCAGAGCAGGCCGCTCGAGTGGGACGGCGCCCGGTTGTCCCTGGGTCCGGAGCGGGCGGAGCAGGTGCGCTGGGCCGAGGGCGGGCAAGGGCTGCTCGACGCAGTGAGCGTGGGCGACGTGGTGGCCCTGCACTGGGACTGGGTGTGCGACGTGCTCGATGCGCGCTCGCAGGAGGCCATCGCGCGGCGCGAGGCGATGCAGCTCTCGGCGCTGGCAGGCCGCTGAGCCCCATGGCCGGGCAGCGTCGACGACTACCTGCCGGAGAAGCCCGTGTTTGTCCGGTGCCGATTGCAGGCTGCGACGAGAGGGAAGCGCTCTGTTGCCGCCTGAGTTGCCGAGGATGACCCGAACGGGCTATTTCTTCTGGTTCTACCGGGAAGCCCGCGAGATACCTGGCTACCAGGAGTTACGTTTGCTCCTCAGGGGTTGCACCTCCTCCGCACCCACGTTCTCGGAAGGCACCAATGACTCACCGTCGACTGTTCCTGGGAGTGGCCTGCGCCGCTCTCACCACCTCCGCGCTGGTCCTGCCAGCCACCACCGCGTTTGGCGAAATCGGCCCTTGCGCCGCAACCGTCGACAGCACGAAACACATCTATGCCCTCACGGCGGATTGCGACGTCACCTCAACCCTCGTCATCGACGACGGCTGGACACTCGACGGGAAGCAGCACACGATCACGGCCCAGGGCAGTTCTTTCGGCGCGATCATCTCCTCCACGCCAGGATCCGGCTCGGCACCGACCAAGCTGATGGTCTCGAAGCTGCACATCGAGACAACCGGCATCGGGAGCTCCGGTAGCGACCTGGCGGGAATCCTGTTCGATGGTGCGTACGGCGCGGTCTCCAACGTCACCGTGAACGGCGTCAGCCTCGGCAACACGGACCACAACGGGTTCGGGGTCAAGGTCGACAACACGGTCGGCGCCCCGATGGGCACGCACAAGGTCCGGATCAGCGCCACCACGATCAGAGGCTTCCAGCAGGCCGGCATCTCGATCACCGGCAACGTCGGCTTCAACGTCTTCCGCAGCATCGTGCGCGGCTAGCACGTCTTCGGGCGTGGCGTCTGATGGCATCGTGGTCCAGCGACCTCGCACACGGCGGTATCAAGGAGAGCACGATCGCGCTCAACGAGAACGAGCCCGCGACAAACGACCACCTACGGCACCGCGATCCGGATGCTCGACGCCACGCGTGTCGAGATCAAGCGGAACGTCATCTCCGGCACGAACGGGGACATCGGGCTCAGCGTCGACAACGACACCCTGACCGGCAAGATCGCCACCGCGGTGGTGGCCTGCAACCTGTTCCAGCGCGCCGAGACCGCAGGCGACCCCAGCGACACCCTCGGGTATCGGCGCGGCTCGTTGGAACGAAGACCTGTTCAAGACCAAGATCGCGCTGTCCGACAGCACGTTCGTCGGCTGGAACCAGGACACCGCCATCGATCGACTCGAGTGGACCGGCCGCGTCCGGCCCTTCCAACAACCGCGCCGGGCAGTGCAACCCGAAGGCACCGACGACCGTGCACGCGGGCGGCGGGAACCACACCACGCGGGTGACCTGGCAGCCCGGTAACGCGCTGGCCTATGCCCCGGTGACCGGCTACGCCGTCTCGGCGAAGGCGGCGGGGCACAAGGCGATCACGACGACCGTCGGCGCCACCGCCACGAGCACCCGGCTGAACGGGCTCAACAACCATCTCAGCTACAAGGTCAAGGTGCGGGCGCTGAACAACAGCGGCAGCGCGGCGGCCACCTCCACGTTGTACCCGACCAAGCTCAGCGCTCCGCGCGAAGCCCGCGCGTGTGAGCAAGGGCCAGAAGTCGGTGCTGCGCGGAACGCTGACCAGCCAGGACTCGAGCGCGCGCTTCGTGGGCCGAGCCGTCGTGATCTCGGCCAAGCCGGCGGGTGGCCGGTGGCACACCGTCTCCACGGTGCGCACGAAGACCGCCGGCGTCTTCTCCAAGACGGTCCGGACCGGCAAGAAGACGGTCTACCGGGCGTCCTACGCAGGGAAGCCCGGACTGGCCAGCACCCGGATGACCACCATCCGCGTCCGCTGACCTGACCCAGTGAAACGGAGCTGGCCGGTCCCTGATGTCAGGGGCCGGCCAGTTTTTCGCGCGCTGCACCCACCGGTCGGATCAGCCCTTCCTGCGCCACCGACGCGATCAACGCGCCGTCCTCGCTGAACACCTTGCCCAGCGCGAAGCCGCGCCCGCCTGACGCCGACGGGGAGTGCTGGTCGTACAACATCCAGGCGTCGGAGCGAAACGGTCGATGGAACCACATCGAGTGGTCGAGGGAGGCGGGCCGAACCTCCGGCGAGGAGATGAGCAGCCCGTGCGGCACCAGGCTCACCCCGAGCAGCGTGAGGTCACTTGCGTACGTGAGCACGCACGTGTCGATCACCCGGTCGTCAGGCACGGCGCCGGCCGCCCGGATCCAGATCTGCGTGCGCGCAGGCTCCTGCACGCTCGCGAGCTTTCCGCCGGGGCGGGAGTCGCCGGCGTACCGAACGTCGAGGGCCGCCCACTCTCGTTCCCATGAACGGTCCTCGTCGCGACCCGTGATCCGGCGGAACAGGTCCCCGAGGCTCGGACAGTCATCCGGGTCGGGTACGTCGGGCATGGCGTCCTGGTGCTCGAAGCCGAGCTCCTCGAGCTGGAACGACGCCGTGAGGTAGAAGATCGAGGTGCCGTGCTGTCTGGCGACTACACGGCGGGTGGCGAACGACCGGCCGTCGCGGATGCGCTCGACGTCGTAGATGATGGGGACCGCCGTGTCCCCCGGCCGCAGGAAGTACGAGTGCAACGAGTGCACCGCGAACTCCGGCTCCACCGTCTGGCAGGCGGCCCGTAACGCCTGCGCAGCCACCTGGCCGCCGAACACGCGCTGGAGTGCAGTGTCGGGCTGTCGACCGCGGTACAAGTCGATCTCGAGCTGTTCGAGCTCGAGCAGGTCGAGCAGATCCGGGACGGAGTTCGGCACGGCTCCGATGATGTCACGCCGACGTCAGCGCAACCGTCGCCGGCGGCGCCAGGACCACCCCATGCCGACGGCCAGCACGGCCGGCACCGCGATCGTGACGGGAAGGATTCCGGTCGGGTTCAGTCGCCGCTGGTCGGCAATCGTCACACGCAGGGCCGGGCTCGAGACCACGTCGCTCCCACCGGCGGCTGACGTCACGACGACGAAGACCACGAAGCTGCCACTGTTGACGGCTTGCATCTTCCACGTCACCTGCTGTGTCTCCCCCGCCTTGACGTCGCCGAGGAACCGCGTGCGGTTCGACGACCAGTCCTCGGGGTCGACGTAGACGCTGGACCGGGTGGACAGGACGTTGAGGTAGGCGATCGTGTCGGGTCGGGACTGGCCGGTGTCGTTGCGGAGGGTCGAGACGAAGCTGAAGCGGCTGCCGAGGGTGCCGTGCAGCTGCGACTGATCCAGCTCGACCGTCCAACCGGCGAGGGTGAGCGTCAGGTGCTGAGCAGCTCGCAGGTCCAGCCCGGCTCCTGCTGCCACCACCGGCGGTTGGCCGATCGCGAGGAGCACTGCACCAGTGGCGAGCATGCCTGTGAGCAGGCGGCCCATGATTCGCATCAGGTCCGCCCCGGAACGAGCCGGAGCCGGCCCGCGACCACCCCTGCCGCGGCAGCCGCGAGCACGGCTGCGAGGAGCGGGCCCACCAGCCACGCTGCGTCGCTGCCGAGGCCATGAGCGTCGACCACGACCTTGCTCAGGTACTGAAGCCCGGACGTGAACGGGTCGACGTGCAGGAGCGTGGTACCGGCCCAACCGTGCTGCGCCGACGTCGGCAGCTGTGATGGCGCAAACAGCGCCAGCAAGGCGAAGAGCGCAACCGACAGGCTGAACCTGTTCGAGCTGGACAGGGCACTGATGAACAGTCCGAACCCAGCCAGGAAGAACGACAGCAGCGTGCCCACCAGGAAACCTGCGACCAAGGCGTCGGCAGCGATTCCTACGCCGCGGCTCAGAAAGACCACGTACAGCGAGGTGACGACAAAGGCCGCCAGCCACAGCGACAAAGCCGCGCCCGCCTTGCCCAGCACCAGGGCGCGTGTCGACACCGGCGTGAGCAAGAGGCTCTCCAGCGTCTCGCGTTCACGCTCGCCACTCACCCCGTCACCGGCGACGAGCAGCACCATCAGTCCAGCGACCGCGACCGCCAGCTGAAGCGTGAGGTTGACGGCTTCGCGCTGCTCGAGGAAGTTCAGTGCCTGGTTGGATGCCACCAGGTAGGACGTCACGCTCAACAGGACCGAGAACGCCAACAACAACGGCAGCCCCCGACCGGACAGCCAGAGGTCACGCAGCTCCTGGCGGCAGACGACCCACGTCGCCCGGGCGAACCCGGGGCGCGTCCCCGCCGGACGGCCGGTCCTGGGCGTCATGACGGTGCGGTCAGGGTCAGGAACGCGTCGCTGAGGCGTCCGCCCTCGATCTCGAGGCCGAGCACGGCGATGTCAGCGTCGACCAGGGCGGTGAGCACCTGGGCCGTCCGGGAGCTCGTCGGGTCGGTCGCCTCGAGCTCGACGACGACGGTGCCGGGTCCGCGGGTGTTCGGCTGGTCCACGCTGACGCCAGCTGCGACCAGCACCTCGATCGCCCGCTCGACTGCGTCTGGCCTGACTTGGAGGATCGCAGTGCGTGGGGCGGCCGCGGTGCGGACGACCTCAGCGACAGTGCCCTGGGCGGCGACCCGGCCCTGGTTGAGGATCAGCACCCGCTGGCAGATCTCCTCGACCTCAGCCAGGAGGTGGCTGCTGAAGATGACGGTGACCTGGCGCTGGTCGGCGATACGGGAGACGAGTCCGAGGATCTGGCGCTGACCGGCCGGGTCGAGTCCGAGCGTCGGCTCGTCGAGGAACAGGACCTGGGGATCGTGAATCAGCGCGCGGGCGATGCCGAGCCGTTGCCGCATCCCCCGGCTGTACGTCCCGATCAGCGCCGACCCACGTTCGCCGAGACCTACTTCGTCCAGCCAGCTGTCCGCAGCCGCGGCAGCTGCTGCGTGGGATCTCCCGAACAGCTGCCCATGGTAGGTCAGCCACTCGTGACCGGACTGCTGGCGCGGATATCCGGCACTCTCAGGCAGTACGCCGATCCGCTCGCGAATCGCAGCGCGATCCGTTCCTGGCACGCCGGCAACGGAGAACGTGCCCGCATCCGGGTCGAGAATCGTCGAGAGCATGCGGATGACGGTGGTCTTCCCGGCGCCGTTGGGGCCGAGAAAACCGAGCACGGTCCCGGTGGGAACTTCGAGGTCGAGCCCGGCCACGGCGATCGTGTCCCCGTACCGCTTGCTCAGCTGGTGGCTCTCGACCGCCATCTCGACCATGACCACAGGCTAGGACGGATTCGCTGAGACCTTCCTGAGAACGCCGTCAGGAAGCCTGGGATGTCTCACCGGTGCAGCCACTGCAGCACCTCGGGCGGCGCGAGCCCCGCAACGCGCTGGTCGTAGTGCCGGACCTGTTCGTCGGTCATCAGGTCGCGCCACCCGCCCGAGCGACCGTGGCGGAAGAAGGCGCCGACGTCCTTCAGCACACCACCACCCCCAGGGGCGAGCGAAGCAGCGCGGGCGCTCATGGCCGCGAAGGTGGCCGCGTCGACGAGCGCCGGCCATCCGTGGCGAGGGACCGCCACCCCCAGCAGGTCGGCGACGTGGCGCATCTGCCCGTCGAGATCAGCGAGCAGGTCGCTGTAGTGCATCAGGATCACGGTGGGTCCTTCGGGCGACGCGTCCCGCTGCCGCTGCCAGGCATCGGTGACGTGATGGAAGACTCCGCGGATCGAGTCCATGCTCTGCTGAGGATCCGCGTCGTTGTCGATCCATCGCTGTAGCGCCTCCCCGAGCGGACGTCGGGGTGTCGGCGTCTCCGGTCGGGCCGGCTCCGGCTGCCCGAGCAGCCGCCGTACAGCGTCCCGGTCGATGTTGTTGCCCTGGTGATAGAGCGAGATGTACATGTCCCGCGGGTCACGCGCGACCACGATGTAGGTCGCGCGCTTGTCGAGCACGAGACCGTCGAGCGGGGTGTGTGTCTTGATGAACCGACGGTGGTCTTGCGCCTCGAGCCGTTCGACGACGTCGTCGAGCGGCTCTGTCTTCGCGTCGAGCCACGGCGACAGGTCGCCCAACGGTTCGGGCAGCTCCGCGGTCTGGAAGACGAGGAGCGCGCAGATCATCTGCATCCACGTGGTGCCGCTCTTGGAGCGGGTGCTGATGACGATGTCACCGCGGCGAAACGGGAACTCGAGCCAACGGCCGCTGTCCTCGTCGTCGGACTGGTAACGCACGGGTGCGGAGTCCACGTAGGGACTCTAACGGGGGTGTCCCATGCGAGCGGCCGATCCGGCTCCGTCAGGCCGCCGGGTGAGCAGGTGCGTCACCGTGCCGGGCGTTCCGGAACGGCGAGGCCGCCAGGCCACCGGCGACCAGCGCGAACCCGGCAATGGCCACCACCATGACGGGGCGGTAGCCGACAGCATCAGCGAGAAGACCGCCCAATGGCGCCCCGACGACGATCATGGCCCGGTTCACGGACCTTATCGTGGTGTTCATTCGTCCCTGGAGCTCATCGGGGGTGATGGCCTGTTGGTACCCCGTCTCGTTGGCGTTCTCGACTCCGATGGCCAGTCCGTAGAGAAGCTGTCCGCCGCCGACGAGGAGAACGGCGAGCAGATGGGAGTGGGCGGCGGGCTGGTCGGGAACCATGACGATGACTGCCCAGGCGAGCGGATAGAGAGCGCGACAGGCGATCACCGTTCTTCCAGCACCCCATCGCAGCCCTACTCGGGTCGCGACCAGGCTGCCGAGGAGGCCACCCACCCCGGCTGCGGCGAGAGTCACGCCTAGCTCGAATGCGCTCATATTGAGGCTGAGCAGCGCGAAGGGCACGAAGACGGTGGTCAGGATGCTGTTGAACACGAACCATCCGTGGGTCGAGAGGACGAGTGGTGCCAGGACGCGGTGGCGGTAGACCCACCTGAGCCCGTCGCCGATCTCGCGCCGAAGGTTTCGCGGCTGGTCGTCAGCAACCGGGGAGCTCTCGGGGGTCCTGATGCTGGCTATGGCAATCCCGGAAGCCAGGTAGGAGAGTGCGTCGACCAGCACGGCGACCGGTGCGCCGAGCGCTGTCACCAGTCCGCCTGCGACCAGTGGACCGGAGGTTTGTGCGACGGAGGAACTTTGATCGATCCGTGCGTTGGCGGCAAGAAGAGCGGACCGGGGCACGAGTCGCGGCAAGAACGACCGGGCTGCGGCGTCGCTCAGCAACGACATGGTTCCGAACGCGACCATGAGGGCCAGCAAGGTCGGCAGGTTCAGCTTGTCGACCATCCACAACAGCGGAATAGTGACGAGCAGGACCGACCGGCCGAAGTCGGTGACGACGAGGATCGGTCGGCGACGACGGCGGTCGACCAGCGCACCTACGACCAACCCCAGCACCAGGTACGGCATCCAGCGAGACGCGTTCAGCAGTCCGACGTCAAAGGCGGAACCATGCAGAGTCAGCACCACGAGGACCTGCAATGCCATCGTCGTGATGTAGCTGCCGAAACCCGAGACAGTCCCAGCCGCCCAGAAACGCGTGAAGTCCGGGTACCGGAACACGTCGGGTCGCCGTTCGTTGCTCGTGCTCACCCGAGTCCCCCGAGATGCTCCGATCCGATCGAACGGCTCATGATGTCAGACCATCTGCAGGCATGGCAGGCATGACCTCGAGGCAGCGCGACTATGCAGGACCGGGCGACCTGCTCCTCATGCAGCAGGCCGTCCAACGCACCTGGAGCCCGACGAGCTGCTGGCACATCGGCGATCTGGCCTGGCAACGTCATGCCGTCCCCGACCACGAGTCGACCTGGCGCACCTCGTTGTGGATCGACGACGACCAGGTGGTGGCCTGGGGATGGGCCGAGGTGTCCGGTCACCTCGAGTGGTACGTCGATCCCCGCCACGCAGGCCTTGCCGCCATCGTGCTCGACTGGTTCGACGCAGGCGCGACCGGCCCGGATCGCTCCCTCACCGTGATGGAGACCGATGACCACCTGATCGCCGCAGCGAAGGACGCCGGCTTCCGCCGACATCCGGACGCACCGTTCTTCCAGCATTCCCTGCTCGAGCTGGACGGGACGCTGGCGCGGCCGAGCCTGCCCGAGGGATACCTGCTGCGGCCGGTGCATCAGGACGAGGCTGCGGCCCGGGCTGCCGTGCATCGCGCCGCGTGGCGTCCCGCTCGCGTCGGCTCGCTGCTGGTGCCGCCGATGGACCTCGGTAACGGCGAGTCGGGTGTCACCACGACCAGCTACTCGGCGGTCATGGCCGCCTGGCCGTACCGGCACGACCTCGACCTCGTGGTGGCGGATGCGCACGGAAACCTGGTCGCCTCCGCGCTGGGATGGATCGATGAGGTCAACGGCGCGGGCGAGCTCGAGCCCGTCGGTACCGACCCTCGGCACTCGCACCGCGGCCTCGGAGCCGCCGTGAGCCTGGCCTGTCTGCACGCCATGCGTGCGGCGGGCGCGAGCCGGGCCGTCGTCTACCCCCGGGCGACCCGGCGTACCCCGTCGCCAGGCGTCTCTACAGCCGCCTGGGCTTCCGCCCCGTGGCGCGCTCGGCCACCTACACGCGCTGATGTCAGCGCAACCTCGAGCAGGTCGCCAACGCCTCCGCCGGAGACCCCGTGTGCCACGATGGCCAGATGGGCAAGCTGCCGAGGTTCGACCGGTGGGACGACTGGATCGGCGACCGCCTCGAGAAGGCCATGCGGCACCGCCACCACCGCCGACTGCGCCGGTTCGGGTGGGGCGATGTCATGCAGCCTGAGCAACGCGGTTGGTGGTCGCCGTGGATCCCGATCCGCAAAGGCAATGCCGTGGACGTCCTCATCGACGGCGTCGATGCGCTGGCCGCCATGCAGGACGCGATCCGGGGCGCGCAGAAGTCGGTGCACATCGCCGGATGGCACTCCAGCCCAGACTTCCGACTGACCCGGGAGCCGGGATCGCCCACCCTTCGCGAGCTGCTGGCTGACGTGGCCGAGCGCGTGCCGGTCCGGCTGTTGCTGTGGGCTGGCCCCCCGCTGCCGGCCTTCCAGCCGACCCGCAAGGTGGTGAAGCGCGTTCGCAAGGAGTTCATGCGTGAGCTCACGGGTCCAGTGCGAGCTCGACGACCGCGAGCGAACCATGCACTGTCACCACGAGAAGATCGTCATCGTTGACGGGGCGACCGCCTTCGTGGGCGGGATCGACTTCACCGCACTGCAGGGAGACCGGCACGACCATCCCGCCCACCCGCCTCGCGGCCCGCTGGGTTGGCACGACGCCGCCATGCGCCTGCGTGGTCCGGCCGTTGCCGATGTGGCCAACCACTTCATCGGCCGCTGGAACGAGATCACGGGTGACGACGTCCCTGCGACCACGGCGCCGGCCGCCGAGGGGGACGTCGAGCTACAGGTTCTCAGGACCGTCCCCGACCGCACGTACGACTTCCTCCCGAACGGCGAGTACACGATCCTCGATGCCTACCTGCGGGCGTTCCGATCGGCGGAACGCTTCATCTACGTCGAGAACCAGTTCTTGTGGTCGCCAGAGGTGGTAGACGTTCTCGCCGACAAGCTCCTGCATCCACCGAGCGACGACTTCCGGATTCTGCTGGTGCTCCCCATCAGGCCGGCCAACGGCCGGGACACCACGCGTGGCCAGCTGGGGCGCCTCACCGCGGCCGACGACGGCGCCGCCCGGTTGCTGGCGACGACCATCAGTGCCAACGGCGGCGACGAGTCGTCGGCGGTCTACGTCCACGCCAAGATCGGTATCGTCGACGACCGCTGGCTGACGATCGGCTCGGGCAACCTCAACGAGCACTCGCTCTTCAACGACACCGAGATGAACATCCTCACGTGTGACCCCTCGCTGGCCCGGGAGACGCGGCTCCGCCTCTGGGCCGAGCACACCGAGCGTTCGGTCGAGGAGGTCGACGGCGAGCCGCACACGGTGATTGACGAGATCTGGAAGCCGACCGCCCAGGAGCAGTCCCGGCTCGACGACGCCGGGCTTCCTCGGACTCACCGGCTGACGCTGCTGCCGAGCATCTCGCGACGAACGGACCGCCTCGAAGGACCGATGCGCGGCCTGCTCGTCGACGGCTGACCGCGCTTGGCCCCAGGTCGTACTGTGGGGAAGGTGAGCGACCCCCACTCCTCAGCCCCCGCTTTGACGACCCTCGCCCAGCTGCGCGCGTCCGGTCACGAACACCACACCGTCAAGGCAGAGGTACGCCGCAACCTGGCCGACCGACTGCGCGCCGGGGATGACACGTTCCCGGGCATCGTCGGCTTCGACAGCACCGTCCTGCCCGAGCTCGAGACCGCCCTGCTGGCCGGTCACGACGTCGTCCTGCTCGGCGAACGCGGCCAGGGCAAGACGCGGCTCATGCGCACGCTGCCCGGGCTCCTCGACGAGTGGACTCCGGTTGTGGCCGGGTGCGAGATCAACGACCATCCGTACGCCCCCGCGTGCCTGCGCTGCCGCACGCTCGCGGCGGACCTCGGCGACGCACTCCCGATCGCCTGGCGGCACCGCTCCGACCGGTACGGCGAGAAGCTGGCAACCCCGGACACGAGCGTGGGAGACCTCGTCGGCGACATCGATCCGACCAAGGTCGCCGAGGGCCGGACTCTCGGCGACCCCGAGACCGTCCACTACGGTCTCCTCCCCCGCGCCAACCGTGGGATCTTCGGCCTGAACGAGCTGCCCGACCTCGCCGAGCGAATCCAGGTCGCGTTGTTCAACGTGCTCGAGGAGCGCGACATCCAGATCCGGGGCTATGCCCTCAGACTGCCGCTCGACCTCCTGCTCGTGGCGTCTGCCAATCCCGAGGACTACACCAACCGCGGCCGCATCATCACCCCGCTGAAGGACCGTTTCGGCGCGGAGATCCGTACGCACTACCCGCTCGAGGTGGAAGACGAGGTCGCACTCATCGCCCAGGAAGCCGAGCTGGTGGCCACGGTCCCGGACCACCTCGTCGAGGTCATTGCCCGCTTCACTGACGAGCTGCGCGGCTCCACGGCCATCGACCAGCGGTCCGGGGTCTCGGCCCGGTTCGCGGTGGCCGCGACCGAAGCCATCGCCGGCGCCGCGCTGCGACGCAGCGCGCTCAGCGGCGAGGACGACCCGGTGGCACGAGTCGGTGACCTGCCGCCGGTGCTGGTCACGCTGCTGGGCAAGGTCGAGTTCGAGATGGGTGAGGAGGGTCGCGAGGACGAGGTCTTCGGTCACCTGTTCCGGGTGGCCGTCGCGTCGACGTTTCGCGAGCACCTCGCCGGAGTCGACCTCACAGGGTTCACCCAACACTTCGTCGAAGGCGACACGGTCGAGACCGGGGCCCTCGTACCGGCCGCCGACCTGCTCGCCCAGCTCGGCACCGTGCCCGGGCTCTCGGGTGTGCTGGACGGGCTCGAGGTCGGCGAGGACAACGTCTCGCCCGGGCAGGTGGCTGCCGCCGTCGAGTTCGTGCTCGAAGGACTCCACCTGACCCGCCGGCTGTCGAAGGACAGCGTCGGCGGGACGACGGTGTACGGGAACTGACATGCCCGGATGGCGTCGTGGCAGGCGCGGCCGGAGGGCGGACGGCTACCGTTACGGCGCCTGGCACGGCGGACCCGACCCGCTCGAGGCGCCATTCGACGTACGCGCCGCTGTCGACGAGATCGGTAACGACATGCTCGAGGGGCGCTCGGTCCGCGAAGCGCTCAGAGACCTGCTCCGGCGAGGCACCGACGGTCGACGTGGCCTGTCCGAGCTGCGTCGTGACATCGAACGTCGCCGCCGCAACCTGCGTCGACGTGGCGACCTCGCAGGCACGCTCGACCGGGTCCAGCAGCAGCTCGACCAGGTCCTGGCCGCCGAGCGAGAGCAGCTCGCCGGTGAGGAGGGCGACGACGCACGCCTCGCCGAGATGACGCTCGAGGACCTCCCCACCCAGGTCGGCAGCGCTGTCCGCGAGCTCGCGGACTACGAGTGGCACTCCGACGAGGCCCGTGCGGGCTACCAGCAGATCCAGGAGATGCTGCGGCAAGAAGTGCTGGACGCCCAGTTCGCCGGTATGAAGCAGGCTTTGTCCGGCGACGACCCCGAGGCCATGCAGCGAGTCCGGGACATGCTGGCTGACCTCAACACGTTGCTGGCCGACCATGCCCGTGGGCAGGACACCCCCGAGCAGTTCGACGAGTTCATGGACGAGCACGGCGAGTTCTTCCCGGACAGCCCCCGCAACGTCGACGAGCTCATCGACTCGTTGGCCAGGCGCCAGGCGGCGGCCGAGCGCATGATGCAGTCGCTGTCGAGGCAGCAACGGCCGAGCTGTCGGAGCTGATGGAGCAGGCGCTCGGCGATGTCGACCTGCAAAGTCAGCTGGCGCAGCTGCAGGACAACCTCGCGGCCCTACGCCCAGGCATGGGGCGTGGTCAGCAGCCCGCTGACATCAGTGGCGACGAGCCGCTCGGCTACGGCGAGGCCGTTGGTGCTGTCGCCGACCTCGCGGACCTGGAAGCGCTGGAGCGCCAGCTCGGCCAGGACTACCCCGGGGCCAGCCTTGATGACATCGACGTCGATGCGCTGGAGCGACAGCTCCCTGCGACCGACGTTGCCGACCTCGAGGCGCTGCGCCAGCTCGAGTCCGAGCTCGAGCGACAGGGCTACCTGCGCCGAGATGGGGATGGGTTGTCGCTGACGCCGAAGGCCCTGCGTCGGCTCGGTGAGACGGCGCTGAAGCGGATCTTCGCGCAGCTCGACGCCGACGCGCGTGGCGACCACGACGACCAACGCTCGGGTGCCGCGGACGAACGGACCGGGGCTTTCCTGCCCTGGCGTTTCGGCGACGAGCGTCCGATCGACGCGGTCCGGACGGTTCAGAACGCCGTGCTGCGCCGCGCCTCCCGACCAGACGAAGCCGACGGCCGTCGACTCGACGTGGAGGACTTCGCCGTCGCCGAGACCGAGCGTCGCACGACGGCCGCGGTGGCGCTGTGCGTCGACCTGTCGTTCTCGATGATCCAGGAGGACCGCTGGCAGCCGATGAAGCAGACGGCGCTGGCGCTGGCCCACCTCATCGCCACCCGCTACCGCAGCGACGCGCTCGAGATCATCGGCTTCGACCGCACCGCCCGTCGGCTGTCCCCGCTGCAGCTGGCCGAGGTGGAGCCCGAGTGGGTCCAGGGCACCAACCTCCAGCACGCGCTGAAGATCGCGGGCCGCCACCTGCGCCGCCATCCCGACGCCGAGCCGGTGGTGCTGGTCGTGACCGACGGCGAACCGACGGCCCACCTCGACAGCGCCGGGTATCCGAACTTCCACTGGCCGCCCACGGCAGAGACGGTGAGCGCCACGGTGGCCGAGGTCGACGCGATGACGCGGCTCGGCGCGACGATGAACTTCTTCCTGCTCGGCGACGACCCGGGGCTGGCGCGGTTCGTCGACGCGGTCGCCAGGCGCAACGGGGGTCGCGTCCTCACCCCGGAGACGAGCCGGCTGGGCGAGTACGTCGTGGCCGACTACCTGCGCGCCCGCCGCGGCCACCGCCGCTCCGCCTGAGCTCTAACCCTCCGCGCATTGCCGGAAGGTGCAGCCGTCGTACGGCGTGTCGACCTGACCTTTCCCGCGATTCACCGGGAGTAAGGCATGTCGACCCAACCAAATGCGCGGGCTATCGCGTCTAGCAGGTCAAGAGGACGATGGAGACGCCCACAGCGCTGGAGGGAACATGGCGAGCCGTGACACGGCCGCATTCGCGGAGTTCGTCGAAGCACGGTCCAGACCGTTGTTTCGCGCTGCTTACCTCATGGTCGGCGACCATGCGCTGGCGGAGGACCTGCTGCAGGAGGCGTTGACCAAGACGTACGTGGCCTGGCCGCGGCTCCGCGATGTCAGCAAGGCGGAGGCGTACACGCGCAAGGCCATCACCACCACCGCGATCTCGTGGTGGCGGCGCAAGGCGTGGAAGAACGAGCGTCCGCGCGGATTCATACCCGAAGTGGGGCACGAAGCCTCCACCGACGAGGTCGACCAGCGGGACTGGCTGTGGCAGGAGCTGCAGAACCTCGCGCCCAAACAGCGCGCCGCCATCGTGCTCCGCTACTACGAGGACCTCACCGAGGCTCAGACGGCCGAGGCGCTCGGTGTGACCGTGGGGACGGTCAAGAGCCAGGTGTCGGACGGGCTTCGCAAGCTGAGGTCGATTCTCGGCCCCGACGTCATGCTCGTGGCGAACGAGCCGGATGGGATGGCGGTAGGACGATGAGTGAACTGTTGAAGGACGTCATGAATGATCGAGCCGCGGCTGCGGGGGGACCGCACCTCGACCTGGACGCCATCGTGTCCAACGGCAACAAGCGCGTCCGGCGAAATCGTGCAGTCGTCGGTGTGGTCGCCACGGCGGCCGTTGTCGCCGCCGTCTTCGCTGTGCCGGCCATCGTCGACCGCGAGTCGGTCGGACAGCGAAACCTGCAGCCTGCTACCCCGAAACCGGCGTTCGAGACACGGACTGCGACGTACGCCATCGACACCACGATCTACTACGGCGACGATGCCATCGACGTCTCGCCCCACCCGGTCACGTCGCTCGTCCAGACCGACTACGGATTCGTCTTCACCTCCCCCGTGGGGGATCACCAAGGAGTCTTCTGGACCAACGCCGTCGACACGACGCGGATCGGCGAGACCAACCAGGCGGCGGGGACGATGCTCGCCGCCGACGACGCCGGGCCGTACGTCGAGTGGGTCGACACGGACGCCAGACCGCTGCCCGAGTTCGTCGTCTACGACACGAGTACCGGCAAGGAGATCGCTCGCACCAGCGAAGGAAACAAGGCACCCGCCAAGCAGGCCGATGAGTTCGACCTGCCGGCCGTGCACGCCATCGACAATGGCATCGCCTACTGGCACAGCAGTGCCGGCACAGTCGCGTACGACCTCAGCACGGGAACACAGGAGGTGATCATGCCGAACAAGAGCCCTGCCTATCTGTTCGACGTGGCGAACGGGCTGTTCGGTCATGCTTCGTTCGACGACCTGGCCAGTGCGGTCACCACCACGATCGCAGGCCGCAAGCCTGTCATCCAGGGGGTCAGTCCGGTCTTGTCGCCGAACAGCATCTACGTCGCCACGATGTGGCAGCAGACCCTGCGCATCACCGACGTTGCAACACAGCAGGACGTGACGCCCGGGGCTCGCGGCTACCAGACCGTGCTCCTCACCCAATGGATCGACGACACGACGTACGCCGCCGTGGGCACGACCGGTGACAACATCTACCGCGGCCCCGTCGACTCACTGATCTGCAGCGTGCCGGACGACCGATGCCTGGTCGAGAACGAGCAGATCGGGTCACTCGACCGGCTCGTCTTCCCCCTCGGAGGGAGCATCACGGACCGCTGACCAGGCACGGGCAGTTGCTCGACCTCGAGTGGCGGGTCTTCCCCGGCGGTCCTACGGTGTAGGCGGATCGCAACCAGGCGATCCTGCGTCGCACCCGCAGGAGGAACCGGCATGACCCAGGTCGAGGAATCAACCACGTCCGACACCGACCTGAGAAGGCATGTCGGGCTGGTCGGGCTGCTGTTCGCCAGCGTCGGGTCGATCATCGGTTCGGGATGGCTGTTCGGTGCTCTGACCGCGAGCCAGATCGCGGGGCCGGCAGCGATCCTGTCGTGGGCCATCGGCATGGTGATGATCCTGCTGATCGCGATCGTGTTCGCCGAGCTCGGGACCATGTTCCCCGTGTCCGGCGGGGTGGTCCGCTTCCCACACATCGCGTTCGGGTCGTTCGCTAGCTTCACCTCCGGCTGGATCCTGTGGATCGCGTGCGGCACCGTCGCACCCATCGAGGTCGAGGGCGCATTGCAGTACGCGACGAAGTACGCCGACTTCACGACGGCTCACACGGTCGGCAACCAGCCCGTCTACACGCTCACGACTCTCGGCTACATCACCGCCGTGATCATGATGGCGGTGTTCGTGATGATCAACTACATCGGCGTGCGGTGGTTCGCGAAGGTCAACAACGTGATCGTCTGGTGGAAGCTGCTGATCATCACCGTGGTCATAATCGCGTTCTTGCTCACCCAGTTCCACACGTCGAACTTCAACGCCTACGGCTTCATGCCGACCGGGTGGTCGGGCGTCTTCACGGCGATCGCCACCTCCGGCATCGTGTTCTCGTTCCTGGGCTTCCGGCAGGGCGTCGAGCTCGCGGGCGAGACCTCGAACCCCAAGAAGTACGTGCCTATCACCGTGATCGGCTCCGTCGTCCTCACCGGCATCATCTACATCGGCCTGCAGGTGGCGTTCCTGGGCGCAGTGCAGCCATCGGACCTGGCGCACTCCGACGGTTGGGCGAAGCTCGACTTCGCGAACTCGTTCGGACCGCTGGCCGCCATCGCCACCGTGCTCGGCCTGGGCTGGCTGGCCACGTTGCTGTACATCGACGCGATCGTCTCCCCCGCCGACACCGGCCTGATCTACACCACCGTCACGTCCCGGGTCTCGTACGCCATGGGTCGCAACCGCAACGCGCCGGAGGTCCTGGCCAAGACGACCAACCGGGGCGTGCCGTTCGTGAGCCTCGTGGTGGCCTTCGTCGTCGGCCTCATCGTCTTCCTGCCGTTCCCGAGCTGGCAGCAGCTCGTCGGGTTCATCACGTCCGCGACGGTCCTGTCCTTCGGTGCGGGGCCGCTGGTGGTGGCCTCGTTGCGTCGATCGCTCCCGGATGCCGATCGACCGTTCCGGGTCCCGGGTGGGGATGCGATCCCGTTGCTCGCCTTCGCCTCGTCCAACCTGATCGTGGTGTGGGCGGGCTGGACCGTGAACTGGAAGCTCTTCGTCACGGTGCTGATCGGGCTCGTCCTGCTGGCGATCTTCGAGCTGACCCGTGACACGCCGCCGCTCGAGCTGAAGTCCGGAGCCACCTGGATGCTGCCGTGGCTCGGTGGGCTGGCGTTGCTGTCCTACCTCAGCCAGGTGGACGCTTCGGTGACCCGCACCAGCGTGCCGCTGACGTTCTGGCCGTCCGCACTCGTCACGATCGCCTTCAGCGTCGTGATCTACTACCTGGCGGTCTCGGTCCGACTCGGCGAGGAGCAGATCCGCGAACACATCGAGCATGTCGAGGAAGAGGCCAACCGCGGACACGCAGCGGAGCCGGCCGGCTGACACGACGACGCGAGGGATCGAAGGCATCGCCCTCAGCGGGCGTCAGTCGGCAGTGCTGTCAGCGCGTGGACTCGGCGTCTCGGACCGGTCCAGGCGGGCCACCCGCGCCGTGATGTCGCGCGACAGGCTCTGCGGACCGAGGCCGATCGACTCCAGAATGCTGGCGCGCTTGCCGTGCTCGAGGAACTCCTGTGGGACACCGAAGACCATGGTCGGCACCTCGAGCTCGGCGTCGGCGAGTGCCAGCTGGAGCGCACTGCCGCAGCCACCGACGCGACTGTTGTCCTCGATGCTCACGACGAGACGGTGCTGGCCCCCGAGGTCGACCAGGATCGGGTTGACGGGCTTCACCCAGCGCGGGTCCACGACCGTCACGCCGATGCCCTGGGCGCGCAGCCGGGAGGCGACGTCGAGGCTGGTCGACCCCATCGCACCGACGGCGACGATGAGAACGTCGTGCTCGCCCTCGCGATAGAGCACGTCCACACCACCGATCGAATCGATGGCCGGCAGGTCTGCCTGCAGGGCGCCCTTCGGGATGCGGAGCACGGTTGGAGCGTCGTCGACGTCGACGGCTTCTCGGAGCAGCTCCCGCAGGCGCAACCCATCGCGCGGCGCCGCGAGCCGCAGGCCGGGAACGACCTGCAGGATCGACATGTCCCACATGCCGTTGTGGGAGGCGCCGTCGTCGCCGGTGATGCCGGCGCGATCGAGCACCAACGTGATCCCGCAGTCGTGCAGGGCGGCATCCATGAGTACCTGGTCGAAGGCGCGGTTGAGGAACGTCGCGTAGACGGCAACGACCGGATGCAGACCGCCGAGCGCCATCCCGGTGGCGGCGGTGACCGCATGCTGTTCGGCGATGCCGACGTCGAACGTTCGGTCGGGGAACTTCTCGGCGAACCCGTACAGCCCGGTCGGGTAGAGCATGGCGGCAGTGATCGCGACCACGTCGTCGCGCTCCGCGCCGATCTCGATCAGCTCGTCGCGGAAGACGTCGGTCCAGATCGTCGGTGCTGTCGCCAAGACCTCGCCTGTTTCGGGGTCGAAGGCAGCGAGGGTGTGGAAGTTGTCCTCGTCATGCCGTTCGGCAGGCTCGTAGCCGTGACCCTTCTGGGTGATCGCGTGCACGAGCACCGGGCCGCCGAAGTTCTTGGCGTGCGTGAGCGCATGTTCGAGCGCCTGCCGGTCGTGGCCGTCGATCGGTCCGACGTACTTGATGCCCAGGTCCTCGAACATGCCCTGCGGCGCGAGCGCGTCCTTGAGGCCCTTCTTGATCGCGTGCAGCGCGTCATACAGCGGTGGTCCGACGAGCTTGGTGCGGTTGAGGCGCGCCTTGACCTGGGCCAGCACCTGCTCGTAGCGCGGATCGGTGCGCAGGCCGGCCAGGTGCTCGGCGAGGCCGCCGACCGTAGGGCTGTAGGAGCGGCCGTTGTCGTTGACCACGATGACGTGGCGAGAGTCCTTGGCGGATGCGATGTTGTTCAGTGCCTCCCACGCCATGCCACCGGTGAGCGCGCCGTCGCCGATGACACTGACCACGTAGCGGTCATCGCCTTGCAGGGCGTAGGCAGCGGCGAGACCGGCGCCGTAGGACAAGGACGTGGAGGCGTGCTGGTTCTCGACGATGTCGTGCTCGGACTCGGCACGGCTCGGGTAGCCGGACAGACCACCCTCTTGGCGGAGCGTCGAGAACTGACCGGACCGACCGGTGAGGATCTTGTGCACGTAGGACTGGTGACCTGTGTCGAAGACGATCCGGTCGTGCGGTGAGTCGAAGACGCGGTGGATGGCCAAGGTGAGCTCGACGACGCCGAGGTTGGGGCCGAGGTGGCCGCCGGTCTTCGAGACCTGGGTGATGAGGAACGTCCGGATCTCCTCGGCCAGCTGACGCAGCTGCTCTTCGTCGAGTTCGCGCAGGTCACGCGGTTCCTCGATCCGGTCGAGCAGGCTCATGCGGCACCTTCCGTCGTACGCTGAGTCTCCGTGTCTGCGGAGTTTTCCTCAGCCCGAGTGTAGGTGCCTGGCCCTGGCATCGCCGCGCGGCCTCGGGCGGGCTGTTGCGCTCGTCACGTGGGCTTACAGCCTGGCGCGGAACTCCCTACCGCGGAAGGCGTCTTCGATCAGGGCGACAGCGCGACGGATCCGGAGCAGGCGGGCGCCCTCGCGCTCCCACATGGCGATGGCGCCCTCGACCGACTCAGTGGGCAGGAAGTCGCGCAAGCTGGTGCGCGCCTCGGAGATACCCCGCTGCGTGGCACTGATGCTCGCCTCGGTGTGAAGGGCGGTGAACCGCGCCAGCACGATGGGGTGCCGTCGTAGCCCCTGA
This sequence comes from uncultured Actinomycetota bacterium, assembly GCA_963815445.1. Classification (GTDB taxonomy): domain Bacteria; phylum Actinomycetota; class Actinomycetes; order Propionibacteriales; family Nocardioidaceae; genus JANLYC01. Next base: position 529,215 of record CAWFGV010000011.1, on the reverse strand, counting down.
TACATCCGGTAGTCCGGTGGACACTGATCGAGCAGCCAGCCGATTGCGGTGTCTTCCCACCAGGGCGCACCCGGCGGTCGGACCTGTTCGGGCCATCCCGGCGGGGCGTACGCTGTCACGTCCTCACGATAACACTTGTTCGAACATCTGTTCGACTGCTCGAACGTCGCGATAAGCGCGTAGCGGCGCTCCTTGGATGGGAGGCCCTGACATGTCCAGCAAGTTCACCGAGCTTGCGATCGACTGCGCCGATCCAAACGCTCTGGCCCGGTTCTGGTGCTCGGTCCTCGACTACGAGGTGCAGGACGAAGACGACGGAATTGTCACTATTGGCTCCCCCTTGGTGCCGCAAGGCAAGAATCACCCTGGCCCCGTTCCACCGACATTGACATTCGCGCGCGTGCCCGAGGGCAAGACCGTCAAGAACAGGCTCCACCTCGACGTCAACCCAACCGACCGCGAGCAAGCCGAAGAGGTCCGTCGCCTGCTCGACCTCGGTGCTCGACACGCCGACGTAGGCCAAGGCGATGCGCACTGGGTCGTCCTTGCCGACCCAGAGGGTAACGAGTTCTGTGTCCTTGCGAGCCGCTGCCCCTGATTGCAGGCCGCCCACGCACCAGACCTCGGCGGTCGAGCAGGTCTTCCGCCGGTCGACCTGTGAGACCGGTCCGACGGTTGCGCCTGTCGGCACGCTCAGGCCGTGCCGGTTGATCCCAGAAAACCCTTGTGGACAACGCGAAACGGTCTGGCGGCTGTCGGACATGGCAGGTAGAATCGAACACATGTTCGACACCGATCTCAGCGCACTCGACGAACTGGCCACCCTGGCCGCCGCCGAACAAGCCCGCGCTGTCGCCGAACAGGCCGAGGTCAGGTTGTTGCAGACCGCCGCGCACTGGGCCGACCTGCACAGCGAGCTCGCCCGGGCCACCAGCCCGCTGCTGCCCGGCAGTGAGCAGCTGATCAGGTTCGGTGGCGCCGGGACACCGGGCGTGGCGGAGTTCGCGCCGGCCGAGCTCGGCGTCGTGCTCGCCACCTCCACGACCGCCGCCGAACGGCTCGTCGCGGACGCGTTGGACCTGCGCCACCGACTCCCGACGCTGTGGGTACGGGTCTGTGCGGGTGAGGTCAAGCCATGGATCGGCCGCAAGACCGCCGACGCCACCCGCCACCTGAGCGAAGCCACCGTGGCGGTGGTGGACCGTCGGATCGCCAAGTATGCCCACTCGCTGTCGTGGGGCCGGATCGAGGCGATCATCGCCGCGGCGTGGATGGAGTGTGACCCCGAGACTGCCGCCGCAGCCGATGCGGCGGCGCAGGGATCGTTGGGGGTGTGGGTCAAGGATCAGTCCAACGAGCCTGGCACGAAGGAGATCTTCATCCGGGCCGAGGCACCAGACGCGTTGCGGTTCAACGCCTCCATCGGCGGTCTCGCCACCGGCCTCGGCGCGTTGGGTGACACCCGCCCGGTCGATGTGCGCCGGGCCGCTGCGGTGGGGATCCTGGCCAACCCCCAGCACGCCCTGGACCTGTTCACCGACATCCACACCGCCACCGGCCACACCGAACCGTTCGATCCCGAGTCCAGTGACGCTGACACCCCGCCGGATCGAATGCGGTCGGGTCAGACCAAGCCAGTGGACACCCGGTCAGACGTCACCCTCTACGTTCACCTCACCGACCAGGCACTGGCCACCGGTCAAGGAGTAGCCGGGTCGAGAGCATCGGCCCGGTCACCGTCGACCGGGTCCGCACCTGGCTCGGACACGCCAACGTGACCGTGAAGCCAGTGATCGACTTGAACAACCAGGTCCCGGTGGATGCATATGAGATCCCCGACCGGATCCGCGAAGCCGTCCACCTGACCATCCCGGTCGACTGCTTCCCCTACGCCACCTCCACCCGACGCACCGGAGACCTCGACCACACCACCCCCTACCTCAAACCCGATGAGGGTGGACCACCGGGCCAGACCGGACTCGGCAAGCTCGGCCCCCTCACCCGCTTCCACCATCGGGTCAAAACCCACGGCGACTGGCAAGTCGCCCAACCCTTCACCGGCGTCTTCGTCTGGCGAAGCCCCCACGGCCGCTACCACCTCGTCGACCACACCGGCACCCACCCAGCACTCCCCGCCCTCCCGGCACTGTTGCTCCGTCAGCCGCTCCCGGCCGCCTGAAAACGGCACTCGACCTCGCAAGCTCGATCAGCAAGACAGGCTCGATCAGACTCCCGCGAGCCGGAGCCGCTCCGGGGCCTGGTCCGCGAGCGCCCGCGCAGCGACGAGGTCATGGTCGAACAAGATCTCGCCGCGAGCGTTCCATGCCGCCGGGTACAGGCTCGCTGCCCACGCGACTTCGCGCTCCTCGCCGCTGAGACGCCGGCCGGTCGCCTCCTGGTAGGCCTCCAGGAAGGCCACCGAGCTCTCCAGCGGGGCCAGGGTGGGGACGTCCGCACTTGCAAAGGATCCACAGGCCGCGCCGACCAGAGCAGACTCGCTGAGCACCGCCAGGCTGTCCCAGTCGTGAACGGTATGGACTGTCTCGCCATCCCAGCGCAGATTCTGGGCCTCCCAGTCAGCATGACCGACCACGAGGGGTAGCGAGGCACGAGCAATCCGAGCGACCGCTGCCTGCCGAACCTCTTCGAGCCACTCAGGCAGCACAATCTTGCGTCGTGCCTGCTGTGCGTCGATCACGTCCTGACGCGGCCATCCGCCGGGCTCGTGGTTGTCCCACTGCACCCATAGCGGGTTCGGCAGCAGTCTCGGGAGCAGCTCGGTCAGGGGCATGGTGACCGCCATGACGCGGGCGAGGGCCTGAGCTGACTGCGCGGCATGCTGAATACCGCTGTCGGTGCGCATCGTGCCCCCCGGCCGCCATTCCTCCGCATGTGCGGTGAGGTCGCCCTCCGTGATCCCGTCGGTCAGAGGAAGTGCGCAGGGCAAACCGGCCGGTGCCAACCGGCGCTGGATGTCGACACATGCCGCAGCTCGGCCACCTTGACTTGGCCTCGACTTCACGACCACGGCACGTCCGTCAGCCAGACGCACACCGATCACGTCAGACATCACACCGGCTCCGAAGATCAGCGACCGTACGTGGGAGCGCAAGTGTCGCCGGCACCACGGGTCCAACCACTGCGGTATCGCCGGCAAGCTCACGCCCGCGACTGTTCCAGCGCGCACGCTGGTTGGCAACGCGGTTTCGCGCATCCTCCGGCACTCCGGCGCCGTTAGGTGTAGAGGCAGAACGGGTGACCGGCGGGGTCGAGCATCACCCGGACGTTGTCCTGTGGCTGGAACTCCGCGAGCTCGGCACCGAGCTCGAGCGCGTGACCGACCGACGCCTCCAGGTCGACGACCTCGAAGTCGAGATGCGACGTGATCTGCTGTCGGCCGTCGACCGCCGGCCACACCGGACGCACGAACGTGGGGCAGCTCTGCACGGCCAGGTAGGCGACGCCCTCAGCTGGACCCAGCGCGCACCCGTCCTCGCTTTGGCTGGAGATCTCCCACCCGAGGAGCTCGGAGTAGAAGCGACCCAGTGCCAGGGCGTCCGGCGCTTCCAGCACGACACCCCACCAGTCGGAGCGCGACCACCGATCCGTCGAAGCGTCAAAGGTGTCGCGTCCACGCATGCGAGAACCCTACTCAGCACCAGGTTCAATGCGGGCGCCAAACTTCACGAGCGACGAAGAGCGCACGGCCGGGCTAGGTTGTCACCATGTCTGCGGGGTGTCTGTTTTGCGCGATCACGAGCGGAGAGGTCCCGGCGGCGTTGGTCATCGAGACCGACGAAGTCGTCGGTTTCCTCGACCATCGACCCCTGTTCAAGGGCCATACGCTGATCGTGCCCCGGGCCCACCAAGTCACGCTGGCGGACCTGCCTCACCAGCTGCTGACCTCGGTCTTCACGGCAGCGCAGCGACTGGCGGCCGTCATGCCGGCCGAGCTCGAAGCCGAGGGCACGTTCGTGGCGATGAACAACATCGTGAGCCAGTCGGTAGCGCACGCCCACGTTCACGTCGTGCCGCGCACCAAGGGCGACGGACTCCGCGGCTTCTTCTGGCCGCGGACGAAGTACGCCGAGGGAGAGGCGGAGCAGTACGCCGCCAGGCTCCGGGCGGCGTACGGCGCCTGAGTCAGTCAGCCAGCACGGTGATCTCGACGTCGGTGATACGGGTGGCCAGTGCAGCTTCGAGCGCAGTGATCTGGTCGGCGAGAGCCGCCTCGGTCAGCGGTCGGAGACCTGGGAACATCCGGACCGCGATCCGGCGCTCGTCACCGGTGCCGTCGAAGCGCCAGGACGCCACGAGGCAGCCACCTGCCAGCACGACGGACGCGAGCAGGCCGTTGTGTTGCTGCCAGACCTGGGACAGGTGCTCGGCCGGCAGGAACCGGTCCCGCGTCTTCGGGTCGTAGCCGAGGATCAGTGCGTCGAACTCCGGGAGCAGTCGCACGCCGAGGTCGCCTCCACCCCGTCGTCCCGACGAGTCCGCGAGGTCATAGTAGGTCTGCCCGTCGGGTCCCGGCCGCTCGGTCAGCTCGTCGCCGAGCAGTTCGAGCGCGTGATCGACCTGCCGCAGCCCCGCGCCACTCCACCAGGCGACGTCGCGACGGTTCGCCGGTCCGTAGGCCGCGAGGTGCTGCCTCGTCAACGCCACCAGAGCAGCGTCCGGATCGGCCAACCGGACGGCCCGATCGTCCGCAAGCACCTCGGTAGCCAGGCGGTAGCCCGGTGCCGTCTGCCGGTCCCACCCGGCGTCTCCCATCGGCCTGCGGATCAGCCCGCTGTGGATGTGCGCGAAGGCGCGGCCGACACCGGTGGTCCGCGCCCGCTCAGCGGCTTCCGGTCCTTCGTGGCGCTCGAGCCACGCGACTAGGTGGGTGCGGAGCACTTCGGGGGTCCGCCACGTGCCGGTCGCGAACTTCTCGATGCCGGCCTGCACCTGTGCAGCCGTCGTCCGCTGGAGACCGAGGTTGCGGGTCCAGCCCTTCTCCATCGCCCGGCGGGTGACAGCGTCGAGCAGCGGGTGCTGCTCGCGGACGCAGGTGTGGATGGTGCCCCGCAGGTTCGAGCCCCGAACGAGGTCAGCCGACTCGTACGCCGCGGTGACGTCGGCGTACGACGCTCCGGGCAGCCGCGCCGCCACCGCCACGAAGGGAGCCCGGGCGACCTGGGACTGGATCGGGCCGACCTGACGCACCAGCTCGACCACCGCAGCTTGACCTCGTCCCCGGATCCTGGGGAACTGCCGGCTCAGTGTCGCGGCACGAAGCTGCTCACCGGTGTAGGGCCTCACAGCTGGGGCATCACGCGACCTGCCACCAGCTCGAGGTGGTCGAGATCGGCGAGGTCGAGGGTCTGCAGGTAGATGCGCTGACAGCCCAGCTCGGCGTACTCGCCGATCCGCTGGACGATCTCGTCCGGCGTGCCGGCCAGGTCCTCGGCGCGCAACTGGTCGAGGTCACGGCCGATCGCATCGGCGCGGCGGGCCACCTCGGCGTCGTTGGCGCCGCAGCACAGCGTGAGCGCGTTGGACCAGACCAGTGAGTCGGGATCGCGACCTGCGACCACGCACGCGTCGCGGACGCGACCGAACTGCACCTTGGTCGTCTGGACGTCGGAGAACGGCATGTTGAACTCGTCGGCGTACCGCGCAGTGAGCTCCGGAGTGCGCTTCTTGCCCTTGCCGCCCAGGATGATCGGCGGTCCGCCCGGCCTGCACGGGTTTGGGCAGCGCGGGCGACTCGGCGAGCTGGTAGTAGCTGCCGTCGTAGGAGAAGGTCTCGCCCGCGGGGGTGCGCCACAGGCCGGTGAGCACCGCCAGTGACTCCTCGAGCCGGTCGAACCGCTCGGTGGCCGGCGGGAAGGGGATGCCGTACGCCGCGTGCTCACGCTCGAACCAGCCGGCCCCGAACCCGAACTCGACGCGGCCGTCGCTCATCTCGTCGACCTGAGCCACGGTGATCGCGAGCGGACCGGGCAGCCGGAACGTCACCGAGGTCAACAGGGTGCCCAGCCGGACGCGACTCGTCTCGCGAGCGAGCGCGGCCAGGGTGGCCCATGAGTCCGTGGGGCCGGGCAGGCCGGCGGTACCCATGCCGTAGAAGTGGTCGGACCTGAAGAAGGCGTCGTAGCCCAGGTCTTCGGCCGCGCGGGCCACGCGGAGCTGGTCGTCGTACGTCGCACCCTGCTGCGCCTCGATGAACACCCGGAGATCCATACGGGCCACTCTGCCATGGCGCGGCGACACCTCAGACGAGGCTACGGATCACGAGGGCGACGGCTCCGGTGGCGCAGACAGCCAGGATGCCCCAGCGCAGGTGACCAGGATCCACCCGCCGCCGTAGGACCTTCGAGAACGCGAACCCGACGACCAGCACGGGCAACAAGGCCACGGCCAGCACGAGCTCGCGGGTCTCGAGACTGCCGGCCAGCCCCAGGCCGATGAGGCTCAGCGTCGCTCCGGCCAGGAAGTACACCGCAAGCGTGCAGCGGACCTGCCGCGGGTCGCGGTGCTGATAGACCAGCGCCAACGGTGGACCCCCGATCGACGTCGCCGTCCCGGTCACCCCCGAGACGAACCCGGCCGAGACCAGGGACGTCCTCGTGACCGGGATCTCCAGCGTGTGCACGGTCAACGCCACCGCGACCAGCACCATGACCCCCACGCTCAGACCGATCGCCCGCTCGGAGAGCGTTGCCACGATGAGGACGCCGACAGCGGTTCCGGGCAGGCGGGCCGGCAGTGCCCACACCAACCCGGGCCAGTCGATGGCATCGTGCTCGCGCGCCAGCGTCACGACCGGCATCGCCGCCGACAGCCACAGCAGCAGTCCGGGCACGAGATCAGGAGCCAGCAGGGCGGTCACCGGCGCCGCGACCAGACCGACCCCGAGACCCACCGTGCTCTGCACGGCGGCGCCCACGAACACCGCACCGATGAGCGCAGCAACCGTCCAGGCGTCCAGACCCAGGCTCACTCCCCCGTGGCCGCTCAGGTCTTCAGCAGCGAGCGCAACACGTACTGCATGATTCCGCCGTGCCGGAAGTAGTCGGCCTCACCGGGAGTGTCGATGCGCACGACCGCGTCGAACGTGATGTCACCAGCCCGAACCGCGACGGTGGTCGGCGTCGAGCCGTCATTGAGCTCCGTCACACCGGTGATGTCGAAGGTCTCGTCACCGGTCAGGCCGAGCGACTCGGCGTTCTCGCCCTCGGGGTACTGCAGCGGCAGCACGCCCATGCCGATGAGGTTGGACCGGTGGATCCGCTCGTACGACTCGGCGATCACGGCCTTCGCACCCAGCAACGCCGTGCCCTTGGCTGCCCAGTCCCTCGACGATCCCGAGCCGTACTCCTTGCCGGCCAGGATCACCAGCGGAGTACCGGAGGCCGCGTAGGCGACGGACGCGTCGTAGATGGTCGTCACGTCCCCAGCACTGAAGCCGTCGCCGTCGACGAAGGCCTTGGTGAAGCCGCCCTCGGTCCCGGGCGCCAGCTGGTTGCGCAGCCGGATGTTCGCGAACGTACCTCGGATCATCACCTCGTGGTTACCGCGCCGCGAGCCGTAGGAGTTGAAGTCGCGCGGCTCGACCCCGTGCTCGGCGAGGTACGACCCAGCCGGTGAGTCCTTCTTGATCGCACCGGCGGGTGAGATGTGGTCGGTCGTGACCGAGTCGCCCAGCCTGGCGAGCACGCGGGCACCCGTGATGTCCTCGACGGGTGTGGGCTCGGCCGGCATGTCGTCGAAGTACGGCGGCTTGCGCACGTACGTCGACTCATCGGCCCAGGCGAAGGTGTCACCGTCGGGAGTCGGGAGGCCCCGCCAGCGCTCGTCGCCGGCGAAGACATCTGAGTAGTCATCCGCGAACATCTCGGCCGTGATCGAGTGGGCGACGATCTCCTCCACCTCCTTGACGGATGGCCAGATATCCCGCAGGAACACGTCGTTGCCGGCGCTGTCCTGTCCGAGCGGGTCGTTGAGCATGTCGACGTCCATCGAGCCGGCCAGCGCGTAGGCGACGACGAGCGGAGGCGACGCCAGGTAGTTCATCTTGATGTCGGGGTTGATGCGACCCTCGAAGTTGCGGTTGCCGGACAGCACTGCTGCCACCGCGAGGTCGGCGTCGTTGACAGCCTGGCTGACCTCGGGGATGAGTGGTCCGGAGTTGCCGATACAGGTCGTGCAGCCGTACCCCACGAGGTTGAAGCCGAGCTTCTCGAGATACGGCGTCAAACCCGACCGGTCGAAGTAGTCGGTGACGACCTTGGAGCCCGGGGCCAGCGACGTCTTCACCCAGGGCTTGCGCGTGAGCCCCCTGTCGACGGCGTTCTTGGCCAGCAACGCGGCGCCGATCATCACCGATGGGTTGGAGGTGTTGGTGCAGGACGTGATCGCAGCGATCGTGACAGCACCGTGGTCGAGCTCGAACTCACTACCGTCCTCGAGCCTCACCTGAACCGGTGAGCTGGGGCGTCCTTCGGCGTTGGCGGCGGCGGTCACGTGGCCGCGCGGAGGCGCAGCGCCGTTGTGGCCGGAGTAGGCCGGGGCGTCGCTGGCCGGGAAGGACTCCGCCGATGCTTCGTCGTAGCCCTTCTCGCTGGTCTCGTGCACGTCGACGTACTCCCCCAGCACGGCGCGGAAGCTCGACTTGGCGTCGGTGAGCGAGATGCGGTCCTGCGGACGCTTCGGTCCCGCGATCGAGGGAACGATCGAGGAGAGGTCGAGCTCGAGGTACTCCGAATAGCGCGGTTCCTTGTCGGCGTCGTGCCACAGACCCTGTGCCTTGGCATACGCCTCGACGAGAGCGACCTGCTGGTCCGTACGGCCGGTGAGCCGCAGGTAGGTCAATGTCTCGTCGTCGATCGGGAAGACGGCGATGGTCGAGCCGTACTCCGGGGACATGTTGCCGATCGTCGCCCGGTTGGCCAGTGGCACGGCGGAGACTCCGGAGCCGTAGAACTCGACGAACTTGCCTACGACGCCGTGCTCGCGCAGCATCTCGGTGATCGTCAGCACCAGGTCGGTCGCGGTGGTCGCCTCCGGCAGCTCGCCGGAGAGCTTGAAGCCGACCACACGCGGGATCAGCATCGAGACCGGCTGGCCGAGCATGGCGGCCTCGGCCTCGATGCCGCCGACGCCCCAACCGACGACGCCGAGCCCGTTGACCATCGTCGTGTGCGAGTCGGTACCGACGCACGTGTCGGGATAGGCGAGTGTCTCTCCGTCGAGGTCCCGGGTGAAGACGACCTTGGCCAGGTGCTCGATGTTGACCTGGTGGACGATGCCGGTACCGGGCGGGACGACCTTGAAGTCGTCGAAAGCGCCCTGGCCCCAGCGGAGGAACTGGTAGCGCTCGAAGTTGCGTTCGTACTCGATCTCGACGTTGCGCTGGAAGGCGGACGACGTGCCGAACACGTCGGCGATCACAGAGTGGTCGATGACGAGCTCGGCCGGTGCGAGCGGGTTGATCTTGGCCGGGTCACCACCGAGGTCCTTCATCGCCTCGCGCATCGTGGCGAGGTCGACGACCGCGGGGACGCCGGTGAAGTCCTGCATGATCACCCGCGCGGGCGTGTACTGGATCTCCTTGCTGGGTTCGGCGTCGGCCTCCCAGCCGGCGAGCGCCCGGATGTCATCGGCGGTGATGTTGGCGCCGTCCTCGGTGCGCAACAGATTCTCGAGGAGCACCTTGAGGCTGTACGGCAGGCTGGCCACCTCGAGCCCGTCGCCACTGACAGCGTCGAGGCGGAAGATCTGGTACGACGTATCGCCCACGTCGAGGGTCGACTTCGCGCCGAAACTGTCCACCGAGGGGCTCTGGGGGCTCATGTGCTGCGTCTCCTTCGTCGGTGTGCACGGACGTCGATGCGCTAAGTATCTTGATGTCAAGATACACCATGCGGACCGCGCGCCGCACCTCGTTCCTCGACCCTAACCCGGGCGCCCGACCCTTCGACCCGGACCGGGCGCGGGGAACACATCCGGCGCCGGACGCAACCTCTCGAGGATGGGTCGCGTCTCGTTGTGTGAGGGGGGATCGCCATAGGTCTCCTTTCCGCGCTTCGCGCCCGAAAGGACTCTTGATGCAGCCCCACCCCGCACCCCGTCTGCTCGTGGCAGGCCTGTTGGCCCTCACCGGTCTCGGCACCACGTTGTCCGCCGCCGCGGTCGTCCCAGCGGATGAATCGCCCCGGACGATCACGATCCGGCCCGCCCATCTCGAGCGCGGCAAAGATCCGGCGATCCCGCAGGTCCTGGGCAAGACGATCATCGACGGCGACCTCCGCATCAAGATCGCCGCGCAAGAAGTTCAGCTGTACGGCAGGTCCGGCCACGACTATGTCGTGGGTGTCTACCTGCGCAACGGGCGGGAACGCGTCCAGCGGGTCGCGCCAGACGGTTCACGCAAGACGCTCATGAACCGAATCAACGGCGACGTGGTGCTGTCCCGCGACGGGCTGCAGGTCAGCGAGACCGTCGTGCGGCCCGGAGCCACCTCAGTTGTGACCGTCCGCGATGCGTACACGGGCGACCGGCTCGCTCACCGCATCTTCCGCGGCTACATCCGCGTGCTGGACGCCGACAAGAACCGGGCAGTCCTCGGAGGCTCCGCACCGAAGCGGACCCTCTGGTGGCGCATCCCGGCGGACAGGACCAAGAGAATCGCCACGCGGGAGGGCTACTTCGCCGACATTCGCGCCGACCGGGTCGCCACCCTCACCAACGGGCCGCACACGAGCGCATGCAGCGTCCTCACGGCACTGTCCGCTCCACGAAGGACCGTCTGGCGCTCGTGCAACCAGGCTGTGGTGGCATCCTCGCCGAACGGCCGCCGGCTGCTCACCCAGTACATCCGGATGGACGGGCCGGTCGGACAGCTGTCCGTGCACGGCAGCCACGGTCGACTCTTCGTCACCTACCGCACCGAAGGCTCGTTCGGACGCAGCGCGTGGGGGAACAACCGATCCGTGCTGGTGCAGACCTCCGGGACGAAGAAGGCCGCCATCGTGCGTTGTCACGTCAACGCGTGCGAGCGCGCAACCAAGCTGATCGACGCGTCGTGACACTGGTTCACGCCACGCCGACTGACTCAGGCAACCCGCGAGTCAGTCGGCCCTTGGAGTCATGATCGCCACGCACTCGACATGGTGGGTCATCGGGAAGACGTCCATGACGCTGAGCGTAAGTGTGATCCTTTGCGGGCGTCTGCACCCAAGAGGCCGAACGAGCCGGTGACCTGCGGCGATGCCGTTCTGGACGCGCGCGGGCGTCGGCGTCCAGTTGCGGGTGATTGCGAATGAAAGCGAGCCCAATCCGAGCCCTCCCGTCGACGGGCGCCGACGGGCGCAAACGTCCGCAGCGAGCGCACGAGGCTGTCACCCTGCAAGGAGACAACTCGAGCTGACCTATACGACCTGTAGTCACTTCTCACGTAGTGCTCGAACTCGTTGGTTCGAGTCGACGAAGGCCTCGGCAACAGCCGAGGCCTTCGTGGTTTCGACCCTCTGAACCATCCGGCCGGTCCGGGTCAGGCGGCGTAGGCGGCGAGCCGCTCGCGATAGTGCTTGCCCGCCAAGGCAAGGTCTTCGTCGGAGAGGCCGAAGGAGGTGCTGTAGAGCGTGACCATCGGCTCGATGTCGAACTGGCACTGGCGCAGGGTGGCGCCCCAGTTGCTCAGGAGCGTCTCGAGCGTGATCCCGTTCTGACCTTCGAGGGTGAAGTAGTCCTCGGGCACGCCCGCGGTGACGGCCACGAACGCCTTCTTGGCCCTGCTAGCCAGCTGGGCCGCGACCAACGACGACATCCAGAGGCCCGCACCAGCCATCGAGCGTCGACGACTTCCCCGACGACGACTGGCGCAAGGACAACCCCCGATTCATCGGCGAGAACTTCCACCGCAACCTCGCGATCGTCGACGAGGTCCGAGCCATCGGCGCCGAGATCGGCGCTACCCCGGCCCAGACAGCACTGGCCTGGATCCTCACCAGGGGCAACGAATACGCGCCGATCCCCGGCACCAGGCGCGTCGCACGCGTCGAGGAGAACACCGCGGCAGATGCCATCGAACTGACCGCCGACCAGATCGAGCGGCTTAACACGCTCACCCCAGCTGCGGGCGCCCGCCACAACGGCGACAACATGAGCTCCATCGACCGTTGACGATCACCCGTCCGCTGGCCAGCACAACCGCTCGCGATTTGAGGGTCCGGGCGTGAACGATGCTGGGCGCCGCCGCGACAACGCGCATCTGCCACGTCGACTACCGCGACCAGCCCGGACCTGGGTTTTGCGCGTTTCGAAGGTGGCGTGGCCCGGTCACGGGCGTGGGTCCTGGACGTGGCGGTCTCGAGCATGAAACCCGCCGATCGGCGATGTCTCGCTCACCGCGGTGGTCAGTCCACAGCGATCAGGAGCCGTGCATTGATCGTTCGGCGGAGGTCCTGGCGTGCCGCCCTCGATGGCGGCTAGACCGGCGAGCCGTCGATCGGGGGAACTGAAAAGCGACATGTAGTAGCGCGGGCCCTCGGTGCGCGCTGACCCAATCCGTCTCCACCATCCGCTGGGCACCAGTAGCCGGATCCGAGGGCCGCTACATCTGGTGAGGGCACCGGTGGGTCACTCGCTGGCGGCCAAGCTGGCCAGAAGCGAGAACTTCTCAGCGGTCGCGCTGCCCGACGGGGCGGTGTAGGTGGTGACAGCCATTCCGGGTTCGCCCGGGAGGTCGAGCACGTCGTAGTCGGCCTCCAGGTCGCCGACCTCGGGATGATGGAAGAGCTTGCGGCCGTGGCGGTGTTCGTGGACGTCCTGCGCGGCCCAGTGAGACCGGAAGTCGGGGCTGAGCGCGGACAACTCTCCGACGAGGGCCGTGAGCTCCGCGGCAAGGGGATCGCGACCGGCGGCGTAGCGCAACATCGCAGCGGTGAGGCTGCAGGCGAGCTCCCAGTTGCCGAAGAAGTCCCGAGCACGCGGATCGAGGAAGATATACCGGGCGAGGTTCGGCCGGTCGGACTCGAAGAGTTGCGCGAACATCGCTCGTCCCAGCAGGTTCGCGCCGACGATGTCTTGCCTGGCGTTGTAGGCGACGGCCGGGACGGTGACGCTGTCGAGCATCCGCTGCAGCGACTCTCGTAGAGCGGTGGGCACGGGCTTCGAGGCCTTCGCCGAGGGAGTGGACGGGCGGAAGAGGTCGAATAAATAGGTGCGTTCGGCGTCCTCGAGCTGCAGCGCGCGGGCGATGGAGTCCAGCACGCTGTGGGAGGCGCTGGTGATCTTCCCGCGCTCGAGCTTGGTGTAGTAGTCGATGCTGACGCCCGCGAGTGTGGCGACTTCCTCGCGCCGGAGTCCGGGCACACGCCGTTCGCCGTCGCCCGCGGGCATGCCTACCTGAGCAGGTGTCACGTTCGCTCGCCGAGAGACCAGGAACTCCCGTATCTCGTCCTTCATGTCCACCCCTTCAAGATAGGCCTCTGCCAACGCCGTGGCCGCGGGTCGCTCCGCTACCGAGGCCCCCGGGTTACGCGACTCCTACTGCGCTGCCTTGCGGTGATCCGTGCATCCCGCGAGCCATGGGTCACAGCGTGAGCATCACCTTCGTGGCGCGGCGCTCGTCCATCGCCTTGTACCCCTCGGCCGCCTCCTCGAGCGGAAGGGTGAGGTCGAAGACCCTGCCCGGGTCGATCTTGCGGTCCCAGATGAGCTGAATCAGATCAGGCAGGAACCGGCGCACCGGGGCCGGGCCGCCGAGGGTGTGGATGCCGGCGAAAAACAGCTCGATGCCGGGGATCTGCACGTCGTAGTTCACGCCAACGTAGCCGAGGTGTCCGCCCCCACGGGTCGCACCGACAGCCTGCATAAATGACTCCTGCGTCCCGACCGCCTCCACGACCGAATGTGCGCCGAGCCCGTTGGTGAGTTCCTTGATCTTCTCGACCCCGGCGTCGCCGCGCTCCTCGACGATGTCGGTGGCGCCGTAGTAGCGAGCGAGCTCCTGGCGCTGCGGGTGGCGCGACATTGCGATGATCCGCTCGGCGCCGAGCTGCTTGGCGGCAAGGATCGCCATCAGCCCGACCGCGCCATCACCGACGACGGCGACGGTCTTGCCCGGGCCGGCCTCGGCGGCGACAGTGGCGTACCAGCCGGTGCCCAACACGTCGGAGGCGGCCAGCAACGCCGGGTACAGGTCAGGGTCGGGGGTGCCGGGGGTCTTCACCAGGGTGCCGTCGGCGTGCGGGATACGGGCCTTCTCGGCCTGGGTGCCGATGGTCTGGGCGACGAACTCGGCGTGCACGCATTTCGACTGGAACCCGGCCTGGCAGATCTCGCAGGTGTTGTCGGAGATCACGAAGGAGCCGACGACGAAGTCGCCCGGCTTCACGGTCTTGACCTCAGCGCCGACCTCCTCCACGACGCCGATGTACTCGTGGCCCATGACCTGGTGGTCGGCGGGCTCGATGCCCCGGTAGGGCCACAAGTCCGATCCGCAGACGCAGGTCGCCGCGAGCTTGATGATCGCGTCAGTGGGTTCGATGATCTCCGGATCAGTTCGGTCCTCGACGCGCACGACTCCGGCGGTGTGCATGACGACTCCACGCATAGACATTCTCCATTCCTCGTTCGGGCGAGCCTGCGAACGCAGGCCCTGACCACTCATGGAACCCGACGTCCGCCTTCACTGGGAGGGTCAGATCTGCCCCCTCGAGGGGTCGGACCGACCCTGTCTCAGAAGCCGGCCGTCGCAGAGTTCGAGCGAGCCAGCGATAGGGAGGAGAGCGACACCGCCAGAGGGTCGACCCCGACCCCGGCCATCGTGATCGGGTCGCAGCGACCGGCGCCACCTTCGGTGATGGGTGACCTGATCACCGACAGCGCGGACGGGCCTCGCCGCGAACCGCGACGTTGGCCCCGACTCGGCCCGCACGACATCGTCGCCAACGAAGCGTTGCATCGATGGGTGATGGGTCTCCTCGCAAATCGGACAGCTGCAGCGGCGCCGCCGGGGTGGCCGAATTCGCTACAGCCATTCCTGGTTGGCCGGCCGCACGGCGTCGAGCTCCTGTCGGATCCGCTTGCCGATCGTGACTAGGCGCGCCTTCGGCAGACGCGTTGTGGGGCCGGCGACGGCGATCGCGGCCTGTGGAGTGACCGCGACCGCCACACACGAGATCCCGGCACGCTGGCTGTCCAGGTCGAGGGCGTAACCGAGACGTTCGGCGTCGGCGATCTCTCGCGCATGGCGTTCCCACGCCTTCGGGTCATCGCCGCGCACGGAAGCTGCGAGGTCGGTGTCGGCGGCGACCAGGGCGTGGCCGAGCGCTTCGCCGAGCAAAGACTTGCGCTCGCCGGGCCGGACCGCGAGGTGCAGTGGGTTGATCGATTGCACCGCGTCGACACACAGGTAGTCGTGGCCGGTGACCAGGGCGAGAAAGGTCGACTCGCCCGATGCCGCGCTCACGATCTGGAGCACGGGCCGGACGCGAGCGCGCAGGGCCTGCTCGGCCGCGGCGTCCAAGCGCTGGAGGCGGTTGACCTTGCCGGTCAGCCGGTACGCGGCGCCCTTCCTGTCCTGGGTGATGTAGCCGAGCTCCTCGAGCGAGGCGAGCAGGTTGTGCGCCGTGCTGCGATTCAGCCCGGCACCGTCGGCGAGCTCGCTCAGCCGGGCACCTTCGGGCTGCATGGCGATGCGCTCGAGCAGGTCGAAGGCGCGCCCGACCGACTGGATCAGTCGCCCGGAAGAGACCGTGGATTCCATAATGCTGAACGATAGCAGGCCTGAGTTTGTTGTTGCGGATTCCGCCGTCCAAGATCGAACAGCAGGAGCGAGGCGAGGTAAACCCGCCGAGGCCCGCCCTCACCATCTATCACCGGGAGAAACCCATGGCACGCATCGTTCTCATCACCGGCGCGAACCGCGGCATCGGCCGCGAGCTCGCCGCCCAGCTCGCAGCGGACGGCGACACCGTCGTGCTCACCGCCCGCAACGCCGACGCCGCGGCCAAGGCGGCTTCGGAGATTGGCGGCGACGTCCACCCCATTCAACTCGACACCTCCGACCAGGCGAGCATCGACGCCGCGGCGAAGACGGTGGAGGCCGAGTACGGCCGCGTCGACGTGCTCGTCAACAACGTTGGCGGCCTCTTCTCCTACGACCAGCAGCCCTCCACTGTGGATCTGGACAAGGTGCAGGACACGCTGGCCATCAACCTGTTCAGCAAGTGGCGCACGACCCAGGCGTTCCTGCCGCTGGTGCGCAAGTCCGAGAACGGTCGCATCGTCAATGTCTCCAGCGAGGCCGGATCGATCGCCCGGATGGGCGCACACACCTCCGCGTACAGCGCCTCCAAGGCCGCGCTCAACGCGTTCACCGCCGCGTTGGCCGCTGAGCTGGCCGACGAGGGCATCATCGTTCACGCCGCATCGCCGGGCTGGACGGCCACCGATCTCGGCGGTGAGGGCGGGCGCCCCGTTCCCGAGGGCGCGGCCAGCATCAAGCACGTTGTGAACCTGCCCGCCGACGCGGGCACAGGCGGCTTCTACCAAGACGAAGACACTCTCCCCTGGTAACACCCAAAGCACAGGGCCAGGACCGCGAGGCGGTCGTGGCTCCTGGAGGTTTCTGAGCGGCCCTCAACTCAGTAACCGCCGCGTCCTTACCTTCGTGCAGCAGGGCCGCTGATCCCGAAGAGGATCAGATCGACCCAACGCTCCATGGCGGTTGGGGTCTGATCGGCTGGGGCGTTGCTCAGCAGCAAGTAGAAGTCGTCGATCGTGAGATCAGTCCTAACAGAGCCATCGGCTTGAGCCGCGGCAACCAGCGTCTGCAACGCGGACTGTGCCCGCTCGACGTCTTGCGAATCCTGAACATCGGCATTGAGCGCGTCCGCCGCTGCCTTGGCTGCGCGATTGGTCGCTGTCGCCAGGACGATGTCGCCAAGCAGTCCCGCGAGTTCATCAAAGGCTGCACCGCCGGCCTGCATGCGCTCAACTGCGGCTTCGGACTGGTCAGCGAGTGTCGCCACGAACTCGCCTACAACGGCGGCGACCAGGTGGGTTTTGGTCGGGAAGTGCCGGTACAGAGTGCCGACGGCGACTCCGGCAGCTTTGGCGATCTGCTCCATACCTACGTCTGGGCCCACCGCGGTGATCTGTTCCCGCGCGGCGCTCAAGATGTTGGTCCTGTTGCGAACGGCGTCGGCCCTGGCCGGCCGGCTCGGAGACTGAGTCACGCCGAAGCCCCCACTTGCCAAAAGGTGAACCGTGGTTCATGATAGAAACTGAACATGCATTCATCTTAACCCAAGGAGCTCACCATGACCACAGCAACATCACAGAAGGTCGCCCTCGTCACCGGGGCATCATCCGGAATCGGGCAGGCAACCGCGCTGCGACTCCACGCCGCCGGCTTCATCGTCTACGGGGTCGCCCGTCGCATCGACCGGATGGAGCACCTGCAGAAGCAGGGCATCAAGACGCTCGCTATGGACGTCACCGACGAAGAGTCCACGACGTTCGGGATCAAGCAGATCCTCGCTCAGACCGGTCGCATCGACGTGTTGGTCAACAACGCGGGCTACGGCTCCTACGGCGCCGTCGAGGACGTCCCGCTGGAGGAGGCCCGTCGTCAGTTCGAGGTCAACCTGTTCGGTGCCGCCCGGCTCATCCAGCTCGTCCTGCCGGGGATGCGTGAGCGCCAAAGCGGCACGATCGTCAACATCACCTCCATGGGCGGCAAGGTCTACACCCCCTTCGGCGCCTGGTACCACGCCACCAAGTTCGCCTTCGAGGCGTTCAGCGACTGCCTCCGACTGGAGACCAAGGAGTTCGGGATCGACGTAGTGATCATCGAACCCGGAGCGATCGCCACCGAGTTCAACTCGATCGCCGCCGACCACCTGGACGAGACATCCGGCACCGGGGCGTACGCCAAGCAGACGAAGTCCGTCGCCGAGGTCACCAGGTCAGAGTCGACGGCCAAGCGTGCCTCATCCCCCGACGTCATCGCCAAGACCATCGTCAAGGCTGCCACCGCTCGCCGGCCCAAGACCCGCTACGCCGTCGGCGCCGGCGCCAAGCCGCTCATGTTCATCCACCGCTGGCTGCCAACCCGTACCTACGACGCGCTCATGCGCCGCATGACCGGTATGCGCTAAGTCGCTGGGCGGGCATCCGCTCCCCCGCAGTCCCTTCGCAACCTCGGCCACAGCGCACCGTTCCGCGGTGCGTGATTCGAGTACACCCTCAGATATCTGGAGATCAACATGACCGAAACGGCTACGGCGCCGCAGCTCACCGATGATGAGCACATCCACGCCGACAACCCGCATCACGCAAGGCGGTGGCTGATCCTCGGGATCATCGGACTTGCGCAGCTGATGGTCGTCCTCGACGCCACGATCGTGAACATCGCGCTGCCATCCGCGCAGGAGTCGCTTGGGTTCTCCAACGACAACCGGCAATGGGTCGTCACCGGCTACGCGCTCGCCTTCGGGTCACTGCTGCTGCTCGGCGGGCGGCTGAGCGATCTCATCGGCCGTCGACCGATGTTCATAGTCGGCTTGCTCGGATTCGCAGCCGCTTCCGCAGCGGGCGGTGCAGCCCAGAACTTCGAGCTGCTTGTCAGCGCACGGGTCGCGCAAGGCGTATTCGGCGCTGTCCTGGCTCCCGCAGCTCTGTCCCTGCTCACGGTGACCTTCACCGACGCCGCTGAGCGGGCCAGAGCCTTCGCGATCTTCGGCGCGATCGGCGGTGGCGGCGGTGCGGTCGGCCTGATGCTCGGGGGCGCCCTCACTGAATACCTGTCGTGGCGTTGGTGCCTCTACGTCAACATCTTCTTTGCCCTCGTCGCAGTCCTCGGCGCCCTCATCCTCCTCAAGCCGCAGGCACGCCCGGAAGACGCCAAGGGCATCGATGTCCCTGGCACGCTGGTCGTGATCGCCGGCCTGGTGTCACTGGTCTACGGACTGGCCAGCGCCGAGGCGAATGGTTGGTCGAGTGCCACAACGCTCGTCTGCATCATTCTCGGACTTGCGCTGCTCGCCGTCTTCGCGGTCATCGAGAACCGGGTCAGGGAACCGCTGTTGTCGATGCACATTCTCTGGGATCGGACCCGCGGAGGTTCGTTCCTGACCCTGTCCATCATCGGCATCGGCATGTTCGCTGTCTTCCTCTTCCTGACCTACTACGTCTCTCTCACCCTCGGCTACACACCAGTACAGACCGGGTCGTCCTTCGTCCCGATGATCATGGCGGTCATACTGGCTGCGACCGGCTCGTCAGGTCTCGTCGCGCGGATCGGCCCCAGGGTTCCCATCTTCGCAGGCCTGCTTCTCGCAGCCGTCGGCATGGTGCTCTTCACACAGCTGGAACTCACCAGCTCATACGCCGCAAACATCCTGCCCGGACTGGTCATCACCGGCCTCGGCATCGGTCTCGCTATCGCCCCAGCCTTGAGCGCCGCAACCTCCGGCGTCGAACCGGAGCACTCCGGTGTCGCTTCGGCACTGGTCAACACCGTCCAGCAGATCGGCGGTTCGGTTGGCATCGCAGTTCTAAGTGCTTTCGCCGCCACAGCAGCATCGGACTACCTACACGACAAGCCAGCAACCGCCGCCGATCAGGCGCTTGCCGCGTTGCACAGCTACACCACGGTCTTCTGGTGGGCAGCAGGGTTGTTCGCCGTCGGCGCCGGCCTGTGCGGTGCGCTCCTGCGAAGTGGACCTATCGAGATTGACCCCGACGCCGCCCCAGCTCTCGCTCACTAGCGGACCGCCGCGTCGGGTCCACCGTCACCGAGCACCACAGCGAAGGAAGACGCAGTTCACGCCGCTCAGGGCACTGGCTTGGCGACGCCTACGCCTGCTGAGGGGGTTCGCGAGGTCGTTCTGCTCGCGGGACTGTGGCACTCGGCCGACGTCGCTACAGAACGACGTAGAGGGTGGCCGCTTCTGGACCTATCTAGGCGGACTGCTTTGCTCCAGGACCCTTGAAAGAAGAGCTAACCTGTTGCAAGCAGGGTACAAATGGCCGGGAGATCTCGACGTTTGCGCAGGTCAAAGTGGGTCAGTCAGTCAGTATTACGACATCTGCTTTGGGGTTCTGGGTGCCGCGGGGCTCTCGCTGGTCCATCGCAGTACCGCTCGATCGCAGGCAGGAATCCGGCCGTACGTGCTTACCTCTTCACAAGATGCGCAACGCACTCCACATGAGAAGTCATCGGGAAGATGTCGAAGGCGCGCAGCGACTCCAGCCGGTAGCCAACCGCGGCGAACGACGCGATGTCACGCGCCAACGCCGCGGGATCACAGGCGACGTAGGCCACCACACGCGGCCGCTGAGCCGCGACCCGACGTACGACGTCGCGTCCGGCACCGGCTCGCGGCGGATCCATCACGACCACGTCGAGCCGACCCTGCGCCTGTCGGCTTCGAACGAAGCGATCGACCCGGTCGAGCACCGGACGAACCTGCGGCAGGTCGTCGAGGTTGGTGCGCAGGTGGTCGACGGCGCGACGCTGCGACTCCACCGCGAGCACCTTGCCCTGCTCCCCCACGGCCGTGGCCAGTGCGCCGCTGAACAAGCCGACGCCGGCGTACAGGTCCCAGCACCGGTCGCCGGCCTGCGGCGATGCCCCATCGAGGACGGCCGCGACCAGCGTGTCGGCGGCACCGGGATGGACCTGCCAGAAGTCGCCCGCATTGACCCGCCAGTCGCGGCCCGCGGCTCGCTCCACGACGGTCGGAGCCGATCGCTCGTCCGTGAACACCACCTGCTCGCCACGACTTGTGACCACTGACGTGGCAGAGGTCGCACCGCTCGCCAGTGCCTCATCGGCGACGGGCAGGTCCGGGTGGGCGATCCGACAGGACGCGATCGGAATGACGTCGTGCGAGCGATGCGCCAACAGTCCGGCCTGGTGGCTGCGCGTCGCCGACCATCGGACCCGCGTGCGCCAACCCAGCCCGGCGTTGTCACCTGGCACGGGTTCGACCTGTACGGAGACCTCGAGCTTGGCGAGCCGCCTGAGCTGCTCGACGATGACCTCCGCGAGCATGGCGCGCTGCCCCGCCAGACCCACGTGCTGGAAGTCGCAGCCACCACATCGCCCGGGGCCGGCGTACGGACACGGTGCCGGGACGCGCAACGGGGACGGCGTCACCACGTCGACGGCATCGCCCCGCAGGAAGCGAGCGCCCTCGGCACCCTCGGTGACGCGGACCCGGACACGCTCCCCTTCGATGGCGTGTCGGACGAAGATCACGCGCCCCTCATGACGCGCGACGTGGTGTCCACCGTGAGCCACCGGGCCGACCTCGACCTCGACCTCGGTGCCGACCAAGGGGTCATCGGGAGCGGGCGACGGCGTCACGGCTTCTTGCGCGGACGTCTCGTCACCCCACGTCGGACGCTGCTCGTGATGAACTGGTCGCGCTCGGCCCGCCGCTCCGCCACCGCCGACGAGCGGAGCTGGAACGGCACCGAGGTGACCATGACTCCAGGAGTGAACAAGAGGCGTCCCTTCAGGCGCAGCGCGCTCTGGTTGTGCAGGATCTGCTCCCACCAGCGCCCTACGACGTACTCGGGGATGTAGACCGTGACCACGTCGCGCGGGCTGCGTCGGCGGATGTCGCGCACGTAGTCGACGATCGGCTTGGTGATCTCGCGGTAGGGAGAGTCGAGCACGCGCAGCGGAACCGGCAGGTGTGCTTCGTCCCACAGCCTGAGGAGCTGCTCGGTGGACTCCTCGTCGACATCGACGGTCACGGCCTCCAGCGTGTTCGGCCGCGACGCCCGCGCGTACGCCACGGCGCGCAACGTCGGCTTGTGCACCTTGGACACCAGCACGATCGCGTGGATACGCGATGGCAGCGACCCGTCATCTTCGGCGGCAGCGAGCTCACGTGCCACGAGGTCGTAGTGATGCCGGATCCCGCGCATGAGGAAGAACAGCGCCGTCATCGCCAGGATCGCGATCCACGCACCATGGGTGAACTTCGTGATGAGCACGATCACCAGGACGAGGGCGGTCACGACCAGTCCGATCGCGTTGATGACCCTGCTTCGCATCATCCGGCCACGCTGCACGCGATCGGTCTCGGTGCGCAGATACCGGGTCCAGTGTCGGATCATGCCTGTCTGGCTGATGGTGAAGGAGACGAACACCCCGACGATGTACAGCTGGATCAGCCGGGTCACCTGCGCGTCGAACGCGTAGATGAGGAGGATCGCGAAGCCGGCCAACAAGACGATGCCGTTGCTGAAGGCCAGCCGGTCACCCCGCGAGTGCAGCTGGCGCGGCAGGTAGCCGTCCCGGGCCAGGATCGAGCCCAGCACCGGGAACCCGTTGAACGCCGTGTTGGCCGCCAGCACCAGGATCACGCCGGTCGCCGCTGCCACCACGTAGAAGCCCAGCGGGAAGTGGTCGAAGATCCCGAGCGCCAGCTGGCCGATGATCGGGTCCTGGTTGAAATCTGTCGGCACCAGATTGCCGTTGGGGTCGATCAGCCGGGCGCCGTTGTCGACGTCGGCGAGCCGTACGTGCATGAGGTTGCCGAGGATGAGGATCGACAACGCCATGGTGACCGCCACGATCCCGAGAAGCAGCAGCGTGGTGGCAGCGTTGCGACCCTTGGGCTTCCGGAAGGCCGGCACGCCGTTGCTGATCGCCTCGACACCGGTCAGGGCGGCCGAACCCGACGCGAACGCCCTGAGGATGAGAAAGGCGAGCGCCAGCCCTCCGACCCCGCCGGCGAAGTCGGCACTGCCGCGGATCGTGTAGTCAGCCAGCTCGGAGTCCGGGAGCGTTCCGCGTAGGTAGCGCAAGAACCCCCATGCCGACATCCCCAGGATGGAGATCATGAAGATGTACGTCGGGATGGCGAAGGCTGTGCCGGACTCCTTCACCCCACGCAGGTTCATCGTCATCAAGAACAGCACCGCGATGATCGCGATGGTCGCCTCGTGTCCCTGCAGTGGCTCGATCGCGGCCGCGGCGTACTGGGCTGCCGAGGAGATCGACACCGCGACGGTCAGGACGTAGTCCACGAGCAGAGCACTGGCCACGGTGAGCCCGGCAACCGATCCGACGTTCGTCGTAGCGACCTCGTAGTCGCCCCCGCCGGACTGGTACGCCTGGACGTTCTGGCGGTATGACGCAATGACCACCAGCATGACGAGCGCCACACAGAGGCCGATCTTCCACGAGACCGTGTAGTAGGCCAAGCCGGACAACGAGAGGGTCAGGAAGATCTCATCGGGTGCGTAACCGACCGATGACAACGCGTCGCTCGCGAAGACCGGAAGCGCGATCCGCTTCGACAACAGCTGCTCGCCGAGCTGGGTGTTCCGAAGCTTGCGCCCGAGAAGCAGCCGCTTGCCGATGTCGGTGATGCCCACGCGTGAAGGCTAGACCACGGCGGCCCTGCCGATGCGCTGACCGGGCGGCGCGCAGGCGGCCGATCGGTGTAGCGTCGTGCCAGATCAGCAGCGCCCGGCGCGGATGATGGGGATACTGTCTCAAAACATGTCCCGCGGGGACGTGACCGAAGGCCGAGGAGAAGTCGTGCACGTCGTCATCATGGGCTGTGGTCGGGTGGGCTCAACCCTGGCTCGCAGCCTGGAGGAACGCGGGCACACCGTCGCCGTGATCGACTCCAGCCCGGACGCCTTCCGGCGCCTGGGACCGGGATTCTCCGGCGACAAGGTCACCGGCTACGGCTTCGACCAGGTGGTGCTCGAGGCGGCCGGCATCGGCAAGGCAGAGGCGTTCGCAGCCGTCAGCAGCGGTGACAACTCCAACATCATTTCCGCGCGGGTGGCCCGCGAGACGTTCGGTATCGACAACGTCGTGGCACGGATCTACGACCCCGGTCGCGCCGAGGTCTACCAGCGACTCGGCATACCCACGGTCGCGACCGTGCGCTGGACGGCCGACCAGATCATGCGACGCCTTCTCCCCGAGGGGTCCGAGCCCGAGTGGCGCGACCCCACCGGGGCGATCCGCATCGAAGTTCTCCAGGCGCCGACCGCCTGGGTCGGTCACCCGTACAGCGAGCTCGAGGACACCGGAACCCGGATCGCCTTCATCACCCGACTGGGCGAAGGCATGATGATCACGCCCGAGACGGTTCTCCAGGACGGCGACCTCCTGCACCTGGTGATGGCCGAGCGAGACGCCGACCAGATCAACGCGGCGATCACCGCCGGACCGGGTGAAGGCTGATGCGCGTCGCCATCGCAGGAGCCGGCGCCGTGGGTCGATCAGTCGCGGCCGAACTGCTCGAGAACGGGCACGCGGTCCTGCTCATCGACAAGGATCCCTACGCCATCAAGGCCGACACCGTGCCGGACGCCGAGTGGCTGCTCGCCGACGCCTGTGAGCTGTCCTCCCTCGACGAGGCTGCGCTGCAGCGCTGCGACGTCGTGATCGCGTCCACCGGCGACGACAAGGCCAACCTCGTCATCTCCCTCTTGGCCAAGACGGAGTTCGCCGTGCCGCGCACGGTCGCCCGGGTCAATCATCCGTCCAACGAGTGGCTGTTCAACGAGGCGTGGGGGGTTGACGTCCTCGTCTCGACTCCCCGCATCATGTCGGCCCTGGTCGAGGAGGCGGTGACCGTGGGAGACGTCGTCCGGCTGTTCACGTTCCGACAGGGTGAGGCCAACATGGTCGAGCTGACGCTGCCGGACGACTCACCCTTCGTCGGCACCGCGGTCCGCGAGGTCACGTGGCCGGCAGACGCCTCTCTGGTCGCGATCCTGCGCGAGGGACACGTGCACACCCCCGAACCGGACGCGACCCTCGAGGCGCACGACGAGCTCCTGTTCGTCGCCACGTCGGCGTCCGAACCGGATCTCGAGAACCTGCTTTCCCCCAACGCGCACCACGGCGACACCAGCCAGGGCTGAGGCGGAGCGTCAGGCTTCGGCCTCGACCGCGGGCTCGACGTCTGCGTCGTCGCGGTCCTGCGCCGGCGCCACGATGGGGGTGTGGTTGCGGCCGAGCATCCAGACCATGGCCGCCAACGCGGCCAGCTGCAGCGGCCACCCCATGGCCAGCTTGGCGATCCCGAGCCACCCGGCATGACCGGTGGCCCAGAGCGGGTACTGCACGATCACCCGGACGACGCAGGGTGCCGCCAGGACCAGGGTGAGCTTCGAGCACAGCGAGACGAGGGCCTTGTCGCGACGCCACTCGGTGGGTTCACCGGTGACACTTCCGATCATGAAACCGATCAGCGGCCACCGGATCAGGACCGACCCGATGAGCAGGACGGAGTACACCGCGTTGTAGATGAGGCCGGGCAGGAAAGCGTCCTCTGCGCGGCCGGAGCGCAACGCGAAGATCGCCGCGATCGTGATGCCGACCATCGCGTTGAACACGAACTGCACGCTGGAGCGCTGGATGATGCGCAGCACCAGGGCCGCCACCG
Source organism: uncultured Actinomycetota bacterium (assembly GCA_963815445.1). Taxonomy (GTDB): domain Bacteria; phylum Actinomycetota; class Actinomycetes; order Propionibacteriales; family Nocardioidaceae; genus JANLYC01. Next base: position 503,779 of record CAWFGV010000011.1, on the reverse strand, counting down.
CGAGCGCACCCGAGATCACGAGAGCGAGCTTGAGGTTGTGCGCGCTGATCCAGGTGACGGTGAAGCCGAGCGTCGGGATCGCTCCCTCGAGCATGCCGCGCTTGCCCCCCAGCGCCTTCGAGAGCTGCGCTCTGACCAGAGCCTCGACGGTGTCGTACCGGTCCTCGGGCAGCTCGGCTGGCTGGGTCACGACGTCGTCAGGGCGCACGCAGCTCGTAGCGCGGGTTGTAGATGACCCGGCGGCCCTCGTGGCAGGAGACCCGGCCGTGCGCGATCAGGCTGGCGCCCGGCTTGACGCCGGCGATCGTACGCCGTCCGAGCCAGACGAGTGTCACGACACCGGACCCGTCGAAAACGGCGGCTTCCAGGGTGGGCGTGCCGGCCCGGGGGGCAAGCGTCACGTGCTTGACGTGTCCGTAGACCGTCACGAACTCGCGATCGTGCAGGTCATGGATCGACTGACAGCCGCCGACCTTGTCGCGCGCCTCTTCGATCTCGGTGGCCTCGAGTTGATCCGGAGTCGCCGACAGCCGGTGCAGTGCACGGCGCAGCCGTCCCGGAGGTGCTTCCGTCATGTCTTCAGCCTAGCCGTCGTCAGCCACGCCTGACGCCGGGTTGACCGTTCCGAGACCAGCGTCCTGATTGACGTCGTGCGGCATCCGCATCGCGATCATCTCGCGCGGTGCCATCGGCCCGTCTCCGCGGACCACGATCACGTCGCGGAACGCCTGCTCGACGGCGCCATCCGGGTCGGCCTCCTGGGCGCTGGCGCCGAGGAAGGTCCCGCGCAACAACCATCGGGGCCCTTCGACCCCGACGATCCGGCTCGGCTGGGTCGCCTGACGCCCGTCAGGCGTCTGGACCGGAACGACGACCTTCAGCTCGATGCCGAACTCCCCGTCCACCTCCGTGGCCGTGCCGCCGCGCTTGCTCGCCTCGGCAGCGATGTCGCGGCGCACATCATCCCAGATCGTGTCGAACCGGGGCGCGGCGAAGGCTCGGAGCTCCAGGCCCGACTCCGGCCCGGCCAGCAGCACCGCCTCGACCTGCTGGGTCGCGTCGTTGACCTGCAGACGCAGTTCGAGGCCAGGGCCGCCGCGCACCAGCAACCCACCGAGGTCGACGTACGAGCCGTCCTCGTCAGCAGTGCTCTCCGAGCGGTCCCAGGGACCGTGCGGTCGGGCCCGGTCGAGCTCCTCCATCTCATCGACACCGTCGGTCTCGATGGACGACCCGGCCTCGTGCTCACCGGTCTCGTCCTGCTCCGTCTTGCGACGGCGGAAAATCACGACACGTCCTCCTGCGTTGTGGTGGGTGCGGCAAAGCCGCCGGTGGAGCCATGTCCACCGGTTCCCCGGTCAGAGCCGGGGAGGTTGTCCACCTCGACGAATCGCGCTCGCTCGACCTGCTGGAAGACGAGCTGGGCGATCCGGTCACCGCGGGACAGGACCACGGGTTCGTTGGCGTCGAGGTTGACGAGAACGACCTTCACCTCGCCACGATACCCAGCATCGACCGTGCCCGGCGCGTTGACGATCGACAGGCCACAGCGTGCGGCGAGACCCGAGCGGGGGTGGACCAGCGCGACGTAGCCGTTCGGAAGCGCCAGGCTGATCCCGGTCGGGACGACAGCGCGCTCGCCCGGCTGCAACGTCAGGTCGACCGTCGTGACGAGATCGGCCCCGGCATCTCCGGGATGTGCGTAGACCGGGATCGGCACGTCGTCGAGCCGCTGGACGAGGACTTCGACCACGCCTGCCCCTTCATTGTCGGGATGCTGGTTGAACCGGTTGCACCGGCTGCGCTGGTTGCGCTGGCTCCACTCCGTGCAGCCGGCTCGACAGCCTACCTGCGGCTCATGCTCCGGCGGCGTGGGAGGCTGGGCCCGTGGCCGCTCCGCATGCACCGTACGCCGAGCGGCTGTTCCTGCCGGTGTCCTGGTGGCTGCTCGGCGCCTTGTTCGTCGTGAGTGTCGGTTGGGCCTTCTTCGTCGCGACACCTCTCGTCGCGGCCGCGGTCGCGCTGGTCGTCAGCGGCCTGCTCGTCGGCGCACTGATGCTGAAGTACGGCTCGGCTCAGGTGCGGGTCGATGCTCGCGCGCTGCGCGCCGGTCGAGCCGTCCTGCCCCTCGGCAACGTCGGCGCTGTCGAGGCCCTCGATGCCGACGCGACCCGACGCCTGCTCGGCCCCGACGCGGACGCTCGCGCCTTCCTCCTGACGCGGCCCTACTGTCGCACTGCCGTCCGCGTCGATGTGCTGGACCCGACCGACCCGACGCCGTACTGGGTCATCTCGTCGCGGCGACCGGCTGACCTCGCGGCGCACCTGAGCGGGCGCGTCGTGCAAGACTAGGCAGGTGGCCAAGAAGTCGAAGAAGTCCGACCAGCCGAAGGCGAAGGGCAAGCGCAGCTGGAAGATGTTCGGAACCACGTCAGCCCTGGTGGCCGGGGTCGCCACCACCAAGGCGCTCGACGCCGTCTGGAAGACCGCGACCGGCAAGAAGCCGCCCAGCAAGCCCGAAAGTCCCGAGATCGGGAACCGTGAGGCGATCGTGTGGGCGGCTCTGAGCGGTATGGCGATGGGGGTGGCCAAGATGTACGCCACCCGCCGGGCTGCGACCTACTGGGTCAAGTCGTTCGGGACGCTGCCCCCCGGCATGGACAAGGGCGCGACCAAGAAGACCAAGGAGAAGGTCAAGACCTGATCTTTTGCTGATCTCCTGCTGGGCTCATGCCGCGCAGTCCTGGCAGATCAGGACGCCGTTCTTCGACGTCGCCAGCTGGCTGCGGTGGTGGACGAGGAAACAGGTCGAACAGGTGAACTCGTCCTCCTGGCGCGGCAGGACCTGGACGGAGAGCTCCTCGTGCGACAGGTCGGCGCCGGGGAGCTCGAATGACTCGGCCGCCTCGACCTCGTCCTCGTCGACCTTGCCCGAGTTCTTGTCGTGACGCCGAGCCTTCAACTCCTCGATGGAGTCCTCGTTGAGCTCTTCGTCGGTCTTGCGTGGTGCGTCGTAATCAGTTGCCATGTCGTTCCGCTCAGTCGTCGTCGGTCTGTGCTCTGCGTGTAACGCAGGAGCCCCACGATTTGTGCCCGCTCCGGCGGCGTGATTGTGCCTGATTTCGCGCCGTTACGCTACGTGAATGCGGCCAGCTCTCAGGTCGGGAGGCCGTATCCCGCTCACAACGTGTCCAAACACACGCCTTCGGTGGACCCTGGCTGCCCGACAACGCCCCCGTGACCGGCTCGGTCCAACGTTCGATATGTGCTCATCTGTTCGGTCAGAGCACCGACGATGCTGTAGGACGCCGACTACCGTAACTGAAAGTCACTGTCTGACTACGAAGAGGAGGCTGACTGCGTGGTGCAGAAGCCGTCCCCTCTCGTCGTGTCCCGCCCGCGTGCCCTGCGCGTGTTCTCGGCTGTTGTCGTGGCCTCGTGCGTGGCCTATGCCGTGTCGACGATTCCAGGCATGCGGGCCACGCCCGGGTACAGCCATTTCTGGGAGGTGGGGCTGTACAACCTCGTCAGCTCCGGAAGCGCCCTCATCGTGGTGCTCCGCGCCGTTCTGGTTCGCCAGGGCCGCCTCGCCTGGTCCCTCGTCGCCGGTGGAATGGTCAGCTATGCAGCCGCAACGGCGTACTTCTCCTTGCGGCTGCAGCCGATGGTTGAGATGCCCTACCCGTCGCTGTCGGACGGCTTGTGGCTGTCGTTCTACCCGCTGTCGATCGCGGGCGTGCTCATCCTGGCCGGCCGCCGGCTCCGCCGACCGCAGGCCGGGCCGCGAGCGGCTACACCGCTTGACGGCCTGATCGCCGGGCTCACGATCGCTGCTACCTCCGCTGCCTTCGCGTTCGACCACATCGTGAGCACCGATGGTGCGAGGCCGATCGCGATCGTCACCAACTTCGCCTACCCCATCGCGGACCTCGTCCTGCTCTGTCTCATCGTCGGGGTGATGACCGCACTCGGGCGCAGCGCCGGACCCGAATGGTGGCTGCTCGGCGCAGGAATGATCAGCTTCTCCGTCGCGGACACGTGGTTCCTGCTTCAGATCGCGGCTGACACCTACACGCCTGGGAGCCCGGTCGACGCAGCCTGGGCCGTTGCCCAGACCCTGGTGGCGGTGGCCGCCTGGCGGGGCAGCGTCGCGACCGACACCGCAGCCCGAAGTGGCGCCACGACCGTCATGCTCCCGGCGATGTCCGGCGCCGCGTGCGTCACCGTCCTGGTCGCCCCCAGGTTCTCGACCGTCTCGCAGGTCGGGATCTGGCTGGCCACCGCGAGCCTGGTCGTCGTCCTGCTGCGTCTGGTTCAGGCGGTTGGCCAGGCGAGCTCACTTGCCGTCTCACGGGAACAGGCCCACACCGACGAGCTCACCGGCCTGCCCAACCGGAGGGCCTTCTACGAGTCACTGCGACATGCGGCGGATGAGATGGAGCAGCGAACGGGACCGCCACGGACCGTGCTGCTCCTCGACCTCGATCGGTTCAAGGAGGTCAACGACTCACTCGGCCACAACACCGGTGACCAGCTGCTGCGTCAGGTAGCCCGCAGGTTGAACGAGGCGTTGGGGCAGGACGCCCAGCTGTGCCGCCTCGGTGGTGACGAGTTCGCGATCCTCGTGCGTGGCGACATCGGCGTAGCTGAGCTCGTCGCCGCGGACCTGATCGCCGCACTGCGAGAGCCATTCAACGTCGGGGTGATGAACCTGCACGTCGACGGCAGCATCGGGCTGGCAGCTCTGGACCGATCCGTCGAGCCCGGGACGGCACTCGCCCGCGCCGACGTCGCGATGTACAGCGCCAAGGCCCACCGCAGCCGGACGCACGTCTACACCGACGACGTCGACGGAAACGCGTGGGACAGGCTCGCTACGGTCGAGGCCCTCCGGAACGCCGTGAACGACGGTCAGCTCAGCGTGGACTTCCAGCCCTTGATCGAGCTGGCGTCGGGCCGCCCCTGCGCTCTGGAGGCACTGGTGCGGTGGCAGCACCCCACTCGGGGCCGGGTCGGCCCGGACGACTTCTTGGCGCTGGCCGAACAAACCGGCCTGATGCCCGAGGTCACCTCGGCGGTGGTGACGCAGGCCCTCGATCACGCCGTGTTGCTGCGGGACAACGGGTTGGAGCTCCCGGTCGCCATCAACCTCTCGGCATCCGACCTGTTGCGCGTCGACTTCGTCGACAGGGTTCAGAAGGGCCTCGAGTCCCGGCTCCTGCCCTCCTCCGCCCTGACGATCGAGATCACCGAGACCGTGCTGGTGGCGGAGGACATCCAGGCGAAGGCGACCCTGTCGCTGCTCCGCACGCTCGGGGTACGGCTGGCCGTCGACGACTACGGCACGGGCTACTCCTCGCTGGCCTACCTGCACAACCTGCCGGTGTCGGAGCTGAAGATCGACCGCGCCTTCATCTCTCGGGTCCTGTTCGACAGTCGCACCGCCACGATCGTGCGGTCGACGGTCAAGCTGGCTCACGACCTGGGACTGACGATCGTCGGAGAGGGCGTCGAGAGCCAAGCCCAGGCTGACTGGCTCCGGTCCGTCGGCGCAGACGCGGCGCAAGGCTGGCACATCGCGCACCCGATGCCTGCTGCCGCCTCGGTCGCCTGGTTGCTCGACCAGAGCGAGAACGTGCTGCCGACGTCAGACTCCGAGCGACGAAGCCGAGCCTGAGCCACCACGGCTCGGCGGCCAGTCCGACATCGGCCAGTCCGCGAAACCGGCGGCTACCAGGGCGCCGTGGAACGCGTCGAAGAGGACGCTCGAGCCGGCTACGGTGATCAGCTCTCCGGGTTCTTCGCCGAAGAGGCCCTCGACGCGGCCACCGGCCTCGGTCACCACCAGCCGAGCGGCCGCGAGATCCCACGGGCGCAGGCCGCGCTCGACGTACGCGTCGAGACGCCCGCAGGCGACGTAGCAGAGGTCGAGCGCCGCTGAGCCGAGCCGCCGCAGGTCTCGGACCACCGGCAGCAGACGGGCGGTTTCGGCGGCCTGGTGGACCCGGACCTCGGGGCGGTAGTGGAAACCGGTTCCCGTCAGCGCCACCGCCACCGACGCCGGAGACGAGACGCGGACCGGGGTGCCGTCCAGCCAGGCACCCCGACCGGCCACCGCGGTGAACAGCTCTCCTGAGGCGGCGTCGAGCACGGCACCGCAGACAGTGCGGCCGGCACGCTGCGCGGCGATCGAGACGGCGTACTGCGGGATCCCGTAGAGGTAGTTGACGGTGCCGTCGATCGGGTCTGCGACCCAGGTGACCCCCGAGGTCCCGGCGATGTCCTCGCCCTCTTCACCGACGAACGAATCATCGGGACGGACGCCGAGGATCGCCTCCTTGATGAGCTGCTCCGACGCGATGTCGTTGGCGGTCACGACGTCAGTCGGGCTCGACTTGGTGGCCGCGACCTCGACCTGAACCTCGCGTCCGCGCCGGATCAGCTGCCCCGCCCGGAGAGCCGTCTCGGCCGCGAGTGCGAGCAGCCTCTCGTCGTCGCTCACGCCGGTCGCTCACACAACGCCGGGCGGGCCTGACGAGGGTTCGGGCAGCAGTCTGCGGCGCACCGGTCCCAACAGGCGGGCAGATCCCCGACCACAGCCTGGGCGGCCGGCTCGCCGCGTTCACGGGTGGCCCGCTCGAGCACCAGGTCACGAACGGCAGCCACGAACGAGGGGTGCACCCCGGCCGTCGCCGCTCGCGCGAACCCGAGTCCCACCCGCTCGGCCGTCCCTTTGGCCTCCGTGTCCAGGTCGTAGACGACCTCCATGTGGTCCGAGACGAACCCGATCGGGACCACCACCACCGCGGACGTTCCCGTCGTCGACAACTTCTCCAGCCGATCATTGACATCGGGCTCCAGCCAGGGAACGTCTGGCGAACCCGATCGGCTGCAGTAGGTCAGGTCCCAGGGCCGGTCGACGCCGGTCCTCGCCGCCACGGCGGCTGCGACGAGCTTCGCGGCGGAGCTGTGCTGATCGACATACGCGCCGCCGTCGGGTCCGGACGCCTGCGCCATCACGGTCGGGATCGAATGGGTCACGAACACCAGCCGGCTTCGGTCCCGCTGGTCTTCGGGCAGCTCGCCCAGAGCCTTCACGGTGGCGTCGACGTTGGCCTCGACGAAGCCCGGATGGTTGAAGTAGTGCCGAAGCTTGTCGAGCGCCGGCGCGCCCGCGACGGCCTGCACGGCGTCGTAGAGGTTCTCGCGGTACTGCCGGCAGCCCGAGTACGACGAGTAGGCGCTGGTGACGAAGCAGACGGCCCGTCGTACGCCGTCGGCCTTCATGGTCGCCAGCGTGTCTGTCAGGTAGGGGTCCCAGTTGCGGTTGCCCCAGTACACCGGCAGGTCGACTCCGTGGGCCGCGAAGTCGGCCTCGAGGGCTGCGATGAACGTACGGCACTGGTCGTTGATGGGGCTGCGGCCCCCGAACAGGTAGTAGTGCTGACCCACCTCCTCGAGCCGCTCCCGGGGGATGCCGCGACCCTGCGTGACGTTCTCGAGGAACGGCACCACGTCCTCAGGACCTTCCGGACCACCGAACGACACGAGCAGCATGGCGTCGTACGGGCGGGCCGTCCCGGCCCGAACCACGGCACCGGCGGCGTCGGCACCGGGAAGAGAATGCATGTGGGAATCCTGCCACGCCCTAGAATCCCCGGATGCTGGCGCCGTACCGCAACGTCCTCTCGATCCCTGGGGCGTTGGCGTTCACCACGGCCGGCTTCCTGTCGAGGTTGCCCATCTCGATGGTCACGCTCGGGATCGTGCTGCTCGTCGCGGACCGGACCGGATCGTACGGTCAGGCCGGTGTGGTGACGGCGGCATACATCGTCACGACGTCGGCATCCTCTCCGCTGCTCGCGCGGGCCATGGACCGCGTTGGCCAGCGCCTTGTGGTCCTTCCCTGCGTCGTCGCCTTCGGGCTGGCCTTGAGCGCGCTGATCGTCACTGTCGACCTCGGGGCACCCGCGCCGTTGCCGCATCTGTGCGCTGCCCTCGCCGGCGCGAGCTATCCCCCGATCGGGTCGTGTGTCCGCGCCCGTTGGTCCTACGTCGTGAAAGACCCAGCCGTCCTGCACACCGCCTTCTCGTTCGAGGCGGTGGTCGACGAGTCGATCTTCATGGTCGGACCCGTGCTGGTGACCGTGCTCGCCACGGGGGTGTCCGAGAGCCTCGCCCTCGTCTCCGTCATCGTGGTGGCTCTGGCCGGTGGCGCCTGGTTCGCAAGCCTGCGAGCCACCCAGCCACCACCGAACATCGCGCGGACGGACCGGGCCCGATCTCCCATCAGCTGGCGGTGGATGGCGGCAGTCGTGACGGTCTCCGCTGCGCTGGGCTCGCTGTTCGGATCCACCGAAGTGGTGACGGTGGCGTTCGCCAAGGAGCAGGGACACCCCGAGGTCACCGGTCTGCTGCTTGCGACCTGGGCGAGCGGCAGCCTCATCTCGGGGGTCATCACAGGACTGCTCACGATCCGCGCGGACCCCCGCACCCGGTTCCGGTGGGGCGCGGCCGGGATGGCGGTCGTGATGATCCCGCTGCCGTTCGTCGACCGACTGTCGGTGTTGGCGGTCGTGCTGTTCATCGGCGGCTTTGCGATCAGTCCGACCCTGGTCGCGACCATGTCGCTGGTCAAGTCCGGCGTGCCCGCCGACCGACTCACCGAGGGAATCACCTGGGTGTCCACCGGCATCGGCATCGGGCTGGCCCCGGGGGCCGCCATCGCGGGACATCTGGTCGACGTCGCCGGCGCCTCGGCGGCGTACGTCGTCCCGGTCGTGAGCGGAGTGCTGGCCGCTGTCGTGGCCTGGTCGACCGGCGGACGGGGCACCTCGGCGCTGACCGAACCCGGTCAGAACACAGCTGTTCGCGCCCCGGGCAACGGCTCGCGACCCTGACTCGTGGGCAGAGTCAGCATCCTGGGCAGCTTTCAGTGTTGAATAGCGGGGTGGGCGCGGCGCGCTTTCTTTGTTCGTGCGCCTCGTCAGGCGAGACTGGTCTCAACTCGGACCCACGGACGAGGGACAGTGCGGGAAGGACATGATGCGCAAGCTCAGGCTGGTGGGGTTGAGCGCAGACGGCCAACAGGTCGTCTACGTCGACGAATCCGGTGCTGAGTTCGGCGCCCCCGCAGACGACAGGCTTCGCGCCGCCCTTCGCGGCGACCGCGCGCGGCTCGGCCAGTTGGAGATCGAGATGGACAGCGCCCTACGCCCGCGCGACATTCAGGCCCGCATCCGGGCCGGTGAGACTCCTGAGGCGGTGGCCAACCTCGCCCAGGTCTCGGTCGACAAGATCATGCCGTACTGCGTCCCGGTCCTGGCGGAGCGCCAGCACGTCGCCGCACTGGCCCGGCGTAGCCACGTCCGCCGCAAGAACGCCGAAGGTCCGGCACGTCGGCTCAACGACATCGTCAGCGAGCGGCTCCGGGATCGCAGCATCGACCCCGAGGCCGCAGCCTGGGACGCCTGGCGGCGGGACGACGGGCGTTGGTCGATCGGCGTCACCTACCGGTCCGACGAGCACGAGCGGTCGGCCCGGTTCACCTTCGACGCGGTCGGACGCTACTCCGTTGCTGACGATGACGAGGCCAAGTGGCTGACCGGCGAGCGGCAGGCGACCAAGAAGCGTCCACAGGCACGAGACGGTGAGGGAACGGAGCGGACCGGGCGGCGCCTGTCCGCGGTTCCCGATGACGGGAACGACCTGCTGAGCCTCGCCGGCGACGAGGCCGACGGCGATGAGCTGACCGCGGTCGTTCGTGCGGTCAGCGGCGCCGCGCCCGGTGAGCACGCGGAGGACTCATCGCACGACGAGGCGGTGGACGACGCCTCGACCGCCGGGATCACCGACGAGGTGGACGAGAAGGACGCCGCCGAGCCAGGTGACGCAGTCGCCGCGAGTGAGTCTGCCAACGAGCCCGAGACCGAGGCGACGCCGCACCGCCGGCGGCGTACTGGTCGACGGGCCAGCGTCCCGAGCTGGGACGAGATCATGTTCGGCAAGAGCAAGGACTCCTGACCGGCGACGGAATGGCGCGACGGACGGGCGACCTGTCAGGCGGAGCCGCCCGCGGTAGCCACGTCGCGAACGCGTGCGTAGCCTTGGCGGACCATGGCCTACTTCGTGACCGGTGGCACCGGCTTCATCGGCCGACACCTCATCAGTGAGCTGCTCGCCAACCGTCGGGGCAAGATCTACGTGCTTGTCCGGCCCGGGTCGCGCACCCGGCTCGACCGCCTGCACCGCACTCAATGGCGCTCATCGACCCGCGTCGTCCCGGTCCCGGGTGACCTGACCGCTCACCGTCTCGGCGTGGACGACGAGACGGTCACGAGTCTCGCGACCTCGGTCAAGCACATCTTCCACCTCGCCGCTCTGTACGAGATGACGGCGAGCGCGGAGCAGAACGAGGCCCTCAACGTCGTCGGCACCGCAGGGTTGCTGGCGCTGGCCGAGGCGTGGCCGGCCGCCGTTCTGCACCACGTCTCGTCCGTGGCGGTGTCCGGCGATCACCCGGGCGTCTTCGACGAGACGATGTTCGACGAAGGCCAGCACCTCCCGTCGCCGTACCACGCGACGAAGTTCGAGGCGGAGCGCCTGGTCCGTGACCAGTCCCGCGTGCCGTGGCGCATCTACCGGCCCGCACTGGTCGTCGGCGACTCCGTCAGCGGCGTCACGGACAAGGTGGACGGACCGTACTACTTCTTCCCGGTCCTCAAGATGTTGCGGGACAACCTCCCGCAGTGGCTGCCGCTGCTCGGAGTCGACCTCGGCGACACCAACATCGTCCCCGTCGACTTCGTTGTGCGGGCGATCGACCATCTCGCGCACGTCCAGGGTCTCGACGGCGAGACGTTTCACCTGGTCAACCCCGATCCCCAGGCAACGATCGACGTCGTCAACATGCTGGCCGGTGCCGCAAAGGCGCCACGGTTCGCCGTTCCGGTCGATCGCCGCATCACCGCACTGCTCCCGCCCGCGCTGACCCCCATGAGCCTGGTCACCGCCGCGCTGAGGACGCCGGCCGCGCACCGGGTGCTGGACGAGACGCTCGGCCGACTCGGCATCCCCGGTGAGGTCCTGGGCCACCTGGGTTTCGCCAGCACGTTCGCGTCCGTGCACACCGAGCAGGCGTTGGCCGGATCCGGGATCAGCTGCCCACCCCTGGAGACCTACGCACCTGCGCTCTGGGACTACTGGGAGCAGCACCTGGACCCAGCGACCGCCCAGGACGCAGAGCTGCGCGTGTGCCTCACCGGAGCCAAGATCGTGATCACCGGGGCCAGCTCGGGGATCGGCAGGGCCGCCGCCTTGAAGGCGGCCCAGGCGGGCGGGACGCCGATCCTGGTCGCCAGGGGAAAAGACGGCCTGCTCGAGGTCCAGGCCGAGATCGAGGCGCTGGGCGGCACCGCCGCCATCTACCCCTGCGACCTGTCCGACCTGGAGTCGATCGACCGCCTGACGAAGCGGATCACCGCAGACCACCCCACGATCGACATCGTGGTGAACAACGCCGGCCGCTCGATCCGACGGTCCCTGCACCTGTCGACGGCTCGCTTCCACGACTTCGAGCGCACCATGCAGCTCAACTACTTCGGAGCGATCCGGCTGGTGATGGGCCTGTTGCCGGCCATGCAGGCGGCGGGCGCCGGTCACGTCGTCAACATCAGCTCCATCGGAGTCCAGACCAACCCGCCCCGGTTCTCGGCGTACGTCGCGAGCAAGGCGGCGCTGGACGCCTGGAGCCGTGTCGTCAGCTCAGAGCTGATCGGCGACGGTGTCACGTTCACCACGATCCACATGCCGCTGGTGCGGACGCCGATGATCGCGCCGACCAAGATCTATGACGCGTTTCCGACGATCACACCGGCGCAGGCTGCCGACCTCGTCATGGACGCCATCAAGGGCCAACCGCACGAGATCAACACCAGGTTGGGGACGGCAGGCGAAGTCGCGCACGCCCTGCTGCCCAAGACGTCCTTCCACGTTCTGCACCACGCGTTCCGGGTCTTCCCGGACTCTGCCGGCTCTGCCGACTCTGCCGGCACCGACCCGCAGCCCACCATGCAGCAGCGGCTGCTCGCCAGGGTTCTCAAGGGCGTCCACTGGTAGGACCGCTGCGGTCGACGCTCAGGCGCGGGTGCACATGTCGGGGCGGTCGCCGGTCCGTCCGGCGGACCGCCACTGCTGGAGCGCGGTCTGCTGCTCCGAACGGGCAAGTGCGTCGCAGCTGTCGGAGGGCTGCGAGGCGACGAAGAACGCACCGAACTGCAGCACGACCGGCAGCAGGATCGCGAGCACCACGACGACCGCGCCGGCCCGACCGTACATCCATCGCCATACGACACTCGCGGCGATGAGCGAGCCCACCACGGCCAGGGTCGCCAGCGCGATCTTCGCATCGGACTGGCTGATCTGGTCGCACCGGTGTGCTTGCGGGGACACCGGCGCGGGGGCTGACGTGCTGTCTGAGCCCTGGCAGGTGTACTTCCAGGAGAGCGCGGTGTACCACCAGGCGCCGGCCGCACCGACAGCCGCGATGACTGCCGCCGGAAGCGCGAAGAATCCCCGGCCGGGCACCGCAATCGGCTTCTCGACGACATACTTCTGGCTCACGTCCCCATAGTGAGGCACAAAGCGTACGTATCGTGGGACCCACGCGCGGATTCCTGCCGGCTCGTCGGACCGGCGTCCGGGCCGCTGGTCACAATGGCATGATCGGTGCTCGTGGCGGACCTGATCTTCTTCACCGGAACCATGGACTGCGGCAAGAGCACGCTGGCCCTGCAGATGGACCACAACCACAGGGCCCGCGGCCGGGTGGGCCACATCTTCACCAGCCAGGACCGCGCCGGTGCGTCAACGCTGTCCAGTCGCCTCGGCCTCAGCGTCGGCGCCGTCGAAGTACCGTCCGACTTCAACTTCTGGCACTACGTGGTCGACGACCTGACCAGCGGCGGCCGGTTCGACTACCTGATCTGCGACGAAGCCCAGTTCTACACGCCGTACCAGGTCGACCAGCTGGCCCGGCTCGTCGACGACCTGCAGATCGACGTGTTCGCCTTCGGCATCCTCACCGACTTCCGGACTGTGCTGTTTCCCGGCTCGGCGCGGCTGGTGGAGCTCGCTGACCGGGTACACACCCTGCAGGTCGAGGCCCTGTGCTGGTGTGGGGAGCGCGCCACCCACAACGCGCGGACAGAGAACGGCGAGATGGTCACCGAAGGGGATGTCATCGTCGTGGGTGACGTCGAACAGCCGAACGAGGCCCCGCCCGACGTCGGGTACGAGGTCCTGTGCCGGCTCCATCACCGCCGCCGGATGACAGCCGCTCGAGCCCAGGCAGCGTCCCTGTCGCCCGACGTCCTCCCGTTCACGACCTGACCGTCACCGGTTGGTCAGGCGGGTGCGTCCACGAGCAGCGGAACGACCATCTCTTGCGGCGTCAGCGATCCGTGCAGACCCACCAACGTCGCTTCGTACGGGAACCGGCTCGTCGACACGACCGCGAGGTCACCCATGCAAGCGACCATCACGTCGCCGAGCCGTGGCCGTACGTCTGACTCGACCGGCCCGAACCAGCCGGCCTCGATGGCTTGGTCGCGCGTGACCACGATGGCATCGCCGCCAAGCCGCTCCTTCCAACGAGCAGCGACGTCGTCGACGGCACCTGTGGCGCAGTACAGGTGACGGAAACGGGCTTCGCCGCCGAAGAGCGCGACCCCCTCCATCAGCTCCGGTTCTCCGTCGACATCGACGCGGGTGTCCGGGTCGATGTCGACCATGCCATGGTCACCGGTGACCACCAGCCCCGTTCCGCTGGGAAGGGCCTCGCGAAGGCGCGCCGCAAAGCTGTCGATCATCGCCAGCTGGTGCTTCCATGCCCAGGAGCCGCAACCCCGGCGGTGACCGGTCGCGTCGAGCTCGCCCTCGTAGAGATAGGTGATCGAACGGCTCTCGCTCGCTGCTCGAACCGACCCCGAGATGCGTTCACCGACCGTGTCGGCGCCGACGTAGGTCGCCCCGCGCTGGCTCGCGTCGGTCAGACCGGTGCCCTCGAACATGCGCTTGCTGACGACCGTCGCCGACATGCCGGACTCTCGGGCCCGGTCGAACGAGGTGGGGTGGCTCTGCCATGCGCGGGGGTCGACGCTCTTGTCCCACCGCAGCGCCTCCAGGAGACGGTCGGTGCCAGGGATGCGCGAGGTGAAGCCGACGACCCCGTGGGACCCCGGCGGCAGGCCCGTGCCGAGGCTGGTGAGACTCGTCGCCGTGGTCGATGGAACCCCGACCGTGATGACGTTCCCGAGCAGGCCGGCGAGGTAGGGCGCCTCCTCGACGTAGTTCTGCAGGAGGTGCTGCCCCAGCCCGTCGACCAGGAACACGACATAGGAATCCATGGGCGGGAACCCGAGCGTGTTCGTCCAGCCATTCCCCGCACCGGCTGCCGCGATGGCCGACGGCAACACCTCGGCGAGCGATCTCGAGCCGTACTCGGGCACGACCGGCCCAGCCGGCTGCACCAGGTCCACGTTCAGGACCGCACGGTCGCCGCGCTCAGGTCGCCCGCGAAGGCGAGCAGCCGCGCGACTGCCTCGGGACCGTCAGCACTGGAGCTGATCCGGAGTGCGAAATCCTCAGCAGCCAAGGTGCCGGTGTAGCCGTGGTCGGCCACGCAGTCGGGATCACTGCAGGTCGCCGGCTCGAGGTCGACTCGGCGTACGGCACCCCAGCCCACCGTCAGGACGGCCTCGCTGACATCTGTCGAGCCCTGCTCGGACGCGACCGCCGGGTTGGCGACCATGCGGGTCACGGTGACACTCCCCACCTGTTCGATGGGAACCGCCTCGGTCGACGTCGAGGCGTACGGCGCCGGAAGCAGGTCGTCCGGTGGGTGCTCGTCGGTGTGCGCGACCACGACCCGGCTGGGTGTCAGCACCAAGACCGTGACGTGCCGGCGAACCTCGTCGTGGTCGAACGTCGGCTCGTGGTGGATCACGAAGCTGCGGACCGCCTCCCCGGCGAGCGCGGACTCGATGGCGTCGGCGACGACGGCCGGGTAGTAACCGACCCGGTCGATGGCTTCGCGCAGATCGGCCGACCGGTCGGCGAGGGTGGACTCACGCATGCACCCATCCTTGCACGCAGGACCTGGGCGTGGCAGCAGACCGTCCTGGCTGGGGAAAGCCATTTCCGGCACCGATATCAGCCCGTGTCGACACGCTCACGATCAGGCGCGCCCCGGGCCACCGGAGACACCGGAGAGTCCTGTGATGTGCGTGTCATCGGCGCTCGTGGGACCTGACATGCGTCGCGTGAACCAGTCACTGCGCGCGTCGGTGACCGGGCAGAGGCGTCCCGAAGCCCGCAGGACCTTGGCGCCCTCGGCTCCGGCGAGCACCAGGCTCAGATCGAGCACCTGGACCTCCGGAATGTCGTCCTTGAGCTGGGCCAGCCGGTGGATGAGCTCCTCGACGGCCGGCACGTCGATCGCCTCCGAGCCGCGGTACCCGAAGAACAGTGGCGCCGCCCGCACGTCGCGCACCAGGTCCGATGCGTCGGAGTCGGTGAGCGGGGGGATCCGGTAGGAGACGTCGCCGAGCAGCTCGGACGGGGTCCCGGCCATCCCGAAGGACACGACCGGACCCAACAACGGATCCTCGAGCGTGCCGATCGAGATGGGGATCCCCGGATCGGCCATCGGCTGGACGACGAAGTCGGCGTGCACCGAGTCGTCGATGAGCTCGTTGAGGTTGTCCCAGGCGTCCGACATCTCGGCCGGAGTGTCGATGTTGCGCCATACGTGCGCGAGGTCGGGTCGCTGCCGCAGATGGTCAGCCGTCGCCTTGAGGACGACGTCCCAACCGAAGCCTTCGGCCGCGGCAATGGCAGCGTCGAGCGTGGTGACCCGGACCAGCGGCTCCACGGTCACGCCGTAGTGAGCCAGCAGCTGCTGCAAGGTCGCATCGTCGAGGTCCAGGCCAGCCGGCTGGTCGCGAACCAACCGGGCGACGAAGTTACGGGCGGCAGCGTGCCGGATGTCGTCGAAGACGGGCACGGTTCCTTGCGGTCGGTTGACCCACTGCCCGTACGTGACCACGCGGGCCAGGGCACGCACGGCCGCCTCGGGCGCGGCGTACGACGGGACCGAGCCCCGACCGGCCGCGCCCTCGAGGTCAGGGACCCGCAAGAGCTCGGGCACGCCTTCGCTGCCGAGGAAGGTCGAGACCAGCGGCTTGTCGGACTGCTCGCCCACCGCCGCGAGCACATTTGCCACCTGCTCCCCCGACGTCGTGAGAACCGGGATGAACACCGCG
Organism: uncultured Actinomycetota bacterium; assembly: GCA_963815445.1. Lineage (GTDB taxonomy): Bacteria > Actinomycetota > Actinomycetes > Propionibacteriales > Nocardioidaceae > JANLYC01. Next base: position 487,457 of record CAWFGV010000011.1, on the reverse strand, counting down.
ATCACCGCGTCGACCGCGGGATGGTCGATCGCCTCGTCGAGCGCGCGTTCGAAGTCCTCAGCGGTGGCGTCCGAGCTCAACGAGATCGACTTCTCGACGACCAGACCGCTCGCGGCGGCCGAGTCGGCCGCGAGCAGCCCGAGCGCGTCGGAGTTCCCGACCACGGCGACACGTGGACCCAGCGGCAACGGCTGGTGGGCCAACAGCTGCGCGACGTCGAACATCTCATCGAGCGTCGCCACCTGGATCACACCGGCCTGCCTGAACATGGCGTCGACAGCGGCCTGCGGTGCCACCATCCTGGTCATCGAGTGGCCGACCGGGACCCCCTGGGTGGCCCGGCCGGACTTGACCGCTACCACGGGCTTGTCGCGGCCCACCCGCCGCGCGATCCTGGAGAACTTGCGCGGATTTCCGATCGACTCCAGGTACAGCAGGACGACCTCGGTGGCGTCGTCCTCCTGCCAGTACTGCAGCAGATCGTTTCCGGACACGTCGGCGCGATTTCCCGCCGAGACGAACGTCGAGATGCCCAGCCCGCGCCGGGCCACCGTCTCGAGGATCGCGACACCGAGTGCTCCGGACTGGCAGAAGAAGCCGACGCGCCCACGCGGTGGCATCACGGGCGACAGCGAGGCGTTCAGGGACACGTCGCTGGCCGTGTTGATCACCCCGAGACAGTTGGGGCCCACCAGCCGGACACCGTAGGAGCGAGCCAGGCCGACCAGCTGCCGCTGCCGCTGCCGCCCCTCGTGTCCGGTCTCGGCAAAGCCGCTGGAGACGACGACGAGTCCGTGCACCCCCTTGGCGGCGCAGTCGAGCACGACGTCCTGCACCGAGTCCGCAGGGACCGCCACCACAGCCAGGTCCACGCTCTCCGGGATGTCCTGGACGCTCTTGTAGGCCGGCATGCCGGCCACCGCGTCTGCGGCCGGGTTGACGGCGTACACGCGCCCGGAGTACCCACCGAGCACGAGATTGCGAACGAGCGTGCTCCCGATCGTGTCCTGTCGCCGGCTGGCGCCGATGATCGCGACGCTCTTGGCCTCGAACAGGCGTTCCATCGAGCGGGCCTCCGCCCGGTGCTCGCGAGCCCGCATCACCCCGACCGCGGTGTCGGTGGCCTGGATGGGGAAGACGAGACGCATCACGCCGTCCTCGTAGCCACCCTCGATGTGGTAGCCGAAGTCTCTGAAGGTCTGGATCATCCGGGCGTTGTCCGGCAGCACGTCCGCGATGAACCTGGCGTAGCCCCGCTCACGGCCCGCCTGGGCCAGGTGCTCGAGCAGCAGCTGCGCCAGCCCCCTGCCCTGGTGCCGGTCCTGGACGAGGAAGGCCACCTCGGCCTCTCCGTCAGCCAGCTTGTCGTAGCGACCTACGGCAATGATGGCCTCGGCCACGGTGACCACGAAGGCGACCCGGTCGGCGTAGTCGACGTTGGTGAAATGTTCGACATCCCGGTCACTCAGGGTCGGGTAGGGCGCGAAGAAGCGCATGTACTTCGACTCGGGCGAGACGCGCGCGTAGAACGTCACCAGTCGTCCGGCGTCGTCGGGCCGGATCGGGCGCAGCCTGGCCGCACCCCCGTCCAGGAGCAGGACGTCCGCCTCCCAGTGAGCGGGATAGTGCGGTTCGACCGGCGGCTCGGACACATGCGCAATCTATCGGGTCGACATGACCGTCCGGTTACGTCTTTACGGCTGACGTGCCACCGACCAGACTCTGGGCATGAGTGACCGCACCCCCTCGACCGCATCCACCGCGTTCCGGGCGGCCCGCGACTTCCTGCAGGCCCACCGCGAGGACTACGACACCGCTTACCGCGACTTCCGCTGGCCGGAGGTCGATCGCTTCAACTACGCCACCGACTGGATCGACGTGCTCGCGGCCGAACACGGCTCCGCCACCGCGCTGCTGATCGTCGAGGACGACGGATCGCAGACCCGGCTGTCCTTCTCCGAGGTCGTGCTGAGATCGCAGCGGCTGGCGGCGTACCTCGACAGCCACGGGGTCGGACATGGGGACCGGGTGCTGCTCCTGCTCGGCAACGTGGCACCCCTGTGGGTGTCGATGCTGGCCTGCATCCGGCTGGGTGCGGTGATGATTCCGGCGACCACGCTGCTGTCCGCAGCCGACCTCGAGGACCGGGTCACCCGTGGACAGGTGCGCGCCGTCATCGCCGGTGCCGCCGATACGGACAAGCTCGACCCGATCGCCGTCGACCTGGTCAAGGTGAGTGTGGGGGCCGCCGAGGGCTGGCTGTCCTACGAGGACGGGGTGGCTGACGATGTCGATCCGCTCGTCGGCGGAGACACCGCCGGCGACGACACCTTGCTGCTGTACTTCACGTCCGGGACCACGGCTCAGCCGAAGCTGGTCGAGCATACGCACACGTCGTACCCGATCGGGCACCTCTCCACGATGTACTGGATCGGGTTGCAGCCTGGTGACCTGCACCTCAACATCTCCTCGCCGGGGTGGGCCAAGCACGCGTGGTCGTGCTTCTTCGCACCGTGGAACGCCGGTGCGACCGTGGTCATCCACAACTACGCCCGCTTCGATGCCGAGAAGCTGCTCGACGTCCTCGAGCGCGTCGGCGTGACGACGTTCTGCGCACCGCCGACGGTGTGGCGCATGCTGGCTCAGACCACGCTCGGCTCCCATCGGCTGTCTCTGCGCGAGTGCGTCGGCGCCGGCGAACCGCTCAACCCCGAGGTGATCGAGCAGATCACGCGGGCATGGGGAATCACGATCCGCGACGGCTTCGGGCAGACCGAGACGACCGCCCAGGTGGGCAACTCACCGGGCCAGCGCATCAAGCTGGGCTCGATGGGTCGACCCCTTCCGGGCTACGTCGTCTCCCTGGTCGATCCGGTCAGCGGGGAGGTGGGAAGTGACGGGGAGATCTGCCTGGAGCTCGCCCGGCGACCGCTCGGGCTGATGCGCGGCTACCGCGACGACCCGACCCGCAACGACGAGGCGACCCGCGGCGGCTTCTACCACACCGGCGACGTCGCGGCGCTCGACGAGGACGGCTACATCACGTACGTCGGCAGGGCGGACGACGTGTTCAAGGCCAGCGACTACCGGATCAGCCCGTTCGAGCTCGAAAGCGTGTTGATCGAGCACCCCGCTGTTGCGGAGGCGGCGGTCGTGCCTTCCCCTGACCCGGTGCGACTGGCCGTGCCGAAGGCGTTCGTCGTCCTCGTCGACGGTGTCGACCCGAGTCGGCAGCTGGCGTTCGACATCCTCAAGTTCTCACGTGAGCACCTGGCGCCGTACAAGCGGATCCGCCGGTTGGAGTTCGCCGACCTGCCCAAGACGATCTCGGGCAAGATTCGCCGGGTGGAGCTGCGAGGTGACGAGGTCAGCGCGCTCGAGAGCGGTATCCACGCCGAACACTCCTACACCGAGGACGACTTCCCCGACCTCAAGCTCACCTCTCCCTCCTAACCCTGCCCCTTCCTCACCCTGGCCCCTCCTAACCCTGGCCGCGCGTTTGCCTTGTTTACAAGCCAGGTGGCTTGTGAACAAGGCAAACGCGCCTTGGGGACTGGGGATCTGCCTTGGGGAGTGCAGTGCAGTGCAGTGCAGCGCAGTGCACTGCACTGATCTGGTCACTCCCCCGTCGTACCGTCGATCAGCTCGCGTACGACGTCGAGGTGGCCGGCGTGGCGCGCATACTCCTGCAGTACATGGAACAGGATCCAGGCCAGCGTTGGTGCCGGCTCCTCCCCTGCGAAGCGGCCCGTCGTCGCGCCGGCCACCTCCAGCGGATAGCCGCGGACCACCTCCGCTGTCACGGCCGCTCCGGTGTGCAGCAGCTCGACCAGGGCGGCCAACGTGTCGTCGTCACGCACGGCCCAACGGTCAGCCGTGACATCGCGATCGCCCCATGGCTCGGCCACCGCCTCGCCGAGGAAACCCCAGCGGATCCAGCGCTGCTCCATGTAGACCAGGTGCTTGAGCATCTCCAGCGGCGACCAACCCGACGGCAACCGGGACGTCCTGAGCTCTGAGTCCGTCAGTCCGTCGAGCTTGGCGACGACCGTCAGCCGGTAGAAGTCCAGATAGCGAACGAACAGCTCGCCCGGGTCGCCCAGCTCGTGGCTGGGTTCGGGAAACATCGGCGCAGGCATCATCGCGTCAGTATGCCGCTCGACCGGACCGGTTCGGGCCGGCCACAAACCACAACCGCTACGACGTTGCTGACAGGGACAGCTGCTGACGGGCGAGCACATAGTCCTGCGCCCAGGAGTTGAACGCGTCCAACGGCATCGCGGGCGCATACAGGTGGCCCTGTCCGAGGGTGCAGCCCAGCCGGCGTACGAGGTCCCGCTGCATCGGCGTCTCGATACCTTCGGCGACCACCGCCATGTCGAGCCGCGCCGCCAGCATGCTGAACGCCGAGATCAGATCGACGGCCTCCGCGCGCTCGCGCGACGCGTTCCAGTCTGCCCGTCGACGCGATCCCGGGAAGTCGAATCCCTGCCGTGGGACGCGTCGGTCACTGTCGGTTGCTGACACGGACCCCACCAGCTGTCGGTCGAGCTTGACCGAAGTCGGCGAGATACGCAGCAGCTGGCCGAAGGACGACCACCCCGTCCCGAAGTCGTCGATGATGATCGGTACGCCGACGGCGACCAAGCGTTCGAGGATCTGCACGATCGGCGGCGCGGGCACGGTGCGCTCGTCGATCTCCAGGCGCAGGCGTCGGGCCGGGAGCCCGGACACCGCCAGCGAATCCAGCACGTGCTCCACGACGTTCGACGAGAGCTCGGACTTGCTCAGGTTGACCGTGATCATCCAGTCGTGCTCAGCGGCGAGCCCGGTCGCGAACGCGTGACAGGCGTGGTCGAGCACCATCGTCGTGAGCAGCGGCATGAACCCGGCCGCCTCGATGTCGGGCAGGAACTCATCCGGCGCCAACACGCCCCGCTGGGGGTGCCGCCACCGCACCAGCGCCTCGGCGCCGGCGATCGCGTCCGTCTCGAGGTCGATCACCGGTTGGTACCAGGTCTCGAGCTGCCCGGACTCCATGGCGCGCATCACGTCGGCGACCCGCTGGTAGCGACGCCCCTCCTCGCCCCGCATCGCCACGTCGAACTGGCTCATCCGGTCGGCTCCGGCGCGCTTGGCACTTTGCAGGGCCAGGTCTGCGTCGCGCAACAGCCGGGCAACGTCACCGAAGCTGCCGTCGGCGATGACCAGACCGACCGACGAGGTCAGCCGCAACGGCATACCTCCGATGTCCATCCGGTCTGAGACCGTGCGGCGCACGTGCTCGGCCCACTCGTCGGTATGACGGCGCACCCGCGGCCGGATGATCACGAACTCGTCGCCACCCATCCGGCCGATCAGGTCACCCGGCTCGGCCGCTGTCGACAAGGCTTCCGCCACCACCTTCAGCACTTCGTCGCCGACCTGGTGGGAGAACTGGTCGTTGATGCGCTGGAAGCCGTCGAGGTCGACGACCAGCACGGCCATCCGACCGCCGTCGCGCTTGCGTCGGTGCAGCGCCACACCTGCCCGGCGCAGAATCTCCGACCGCGAAAGAAGCCCCGTGAGCTCGTCGTGCTCAGCGGCGAAGCGCAGCCGCTGCCAGGACCGGACGACCTGCAGGCAGATGAGGAGAAGGCACAGGGCGGCAACGGCGAGGGCAACCGTCGCGAAGGTCACTCCCGATCCCGCAGACTCAGGCATCTCGAGTCCCTTCTCTCACATGGGTCACAGCAGCCCCGCGACTCGGAAGTTAGCAGCGGGAACACGCTGCATCGGTGTCCTAGCCGCGCGGCGCGCCGTTTTCCCTGTATACGCAGGGAAAACGCTGCTCTCAGTGACTTGTTCACTACGCTGTGCTCATCAACGGCGCCTCGCGTCGAGACGGCCGGATCCCCGGACGTGGGTCGGTGCCATCCTCCCCGGTGCACACCGGCGAGAATGAGGGCGCACGTCCCGCCAGCACGTCCGAGGAGAGTCCACCGCCCCATGGCACGTAGAAGCGCCACGCCCCCGCCTGAGGACTTCGACGAGCACATCGTCGACATCGACGTCCGAGACGAGATGCGATCGAGCTATCTCGAGTACGCCTACTCCGTCATCTACTCCCGCGCGCTTCCTGATGCGCGCGACGGCCTCAAGCCGGTGCAGCGCCGGATCCTCTACACGATGAACGACATGGGCGTGCGTCCCGACCGCGGCCATGTCAAGAGTGCGCGCGTGGTCGGTGAGGTCATGGGACGGCTGCACCCGCATGGAGACGGCGCCATCTACGACGCGCTGGTCCGCATGGTGCAGCCGTGGGCCATGCGGCTCCCCCTCATCGACGGCCATGGCAACTTCGGCTCACCCGACGACCCGCCGGCCGCGATGCGCTACTCCGAGTGTCGGATGGCACCGGCAGCGCTGCCCATGACACTGGGCATCGACGAGGACACCGTCGACTTCAAGCCCAACTACGACAGCCGCGAGTTCGAGCCTGTGGTGCTGCCCGCGGCGTTCCCCAACCTGCTCGTCAACGGCGCTTCGGGCATCGCCGTCGGTATGGCGACGAACCTCGCACCGCACAACCTCGTCGAGGTCGTGCAGGCTCTTCGTCACGTCGTCAGCCACCCCAAGGCGACGCTCGACGACGTCATGCGGTTCGTCCCCGGCCCCGACCTGCCGACCGGTGGCAAGATCGTCGGGCTCGACGGCATCCGCGAGGCGTACGAGTCCGGTCGGGGCTCCTTCCGGATGCGGGCCAGTGTGCGCATCGAGAACGTCACGCCACGACGCAAGGGCATCGTCGTCACCGAGCTGCCGTACAACGTCGGACCTGAGCGTGTCATCGAGCGCATCAAGGTTCTCGTCCAGTCCAAGAAGCTGCTCGGAATCGCCGACGTCAAGGACCTCACCGACCGCTCCAAGGGTCTCCAACTGGTGATCGAGATCAAGAACGGGTTCCATCCCGAGGCAATCCTGGACCAGCTCTACCGGCAGACCCCGATGGAGGACTCCTTCGGGATCAACGCCGTAGCCCTCGTCGACGGGCAGCCGCGCACCCTGGGGCTGCTCGAGATGCTCCACGTCTATCTCGACCACCGCTACGACGTCGTACGCCGGAGGACCGTCTTTCGGCGAGGCAAGGCTCAGGACCGACTGCACCTGGTCGAGGGCCTGTTGGTCGCCATTCTCGACATCGATGAGGTCATCCAGCTCATCCGGTCCAGCGACAATGCCGAGGCAGCCCGCCAGCGGCTCATCGACGTGTTCGACCTGTCCGAGGTCCAGGCGACCTACATCCTCGACATGCCGCTGCGACGCCTGACGAGGTTCTCGCGGCTCGAGCTCGAGGGGGAGCAGTCCGATCTGAAGCGCACCATCGAGGAGCTCACCGCGATCCTCGACGACGAGACTCTGCTCCGCAAGGTGGTCAGCGACGAGCTCGCCGCGGTGGCCAAGCAGCACGGCACGCCGCGCCGCACGGTCCTTCTCGAGTCGGCGGGTGCCCCGGTCGTCTCGGCGGTGCCTCTCGAGGTCGCCGACGACCCGTGCCTCGTCCTCATGTCGTCGACCGGTCTGCTCGCACGCAGCAGCGGGGACGAGCCGCTCGGCACCGCTGGCGCGCGAGCCAAACATGACGCGATCGCGGCCGTCGCCCAAGCTACGACCCGTGGAACTGTCGGCGTCATCACCTCACGCGGCCGCCTTCTCAAGCTCGACGTCCTCGACCTGCCGGCCCTGCCGCCGACGGCGAACGCACCTCATCTCCAAGGTGGCGCACCGGTCACCGAGTTCCTGGCCCTCGACGCGGGTGAGCGGGCGGTCACGCTGACCTCGTTGTCCGACGGGTCACTCGGGCTGGCGCTGGGCACAGCCGCCGGCGTGGTCAAACGGGTTCAGCCCGAGGTGCTGTCCAACCGTGACGTCTGGGACGTCATCCGTCTCGACGATGACGACCAAGTGGTCGGCGGTGTGGAGCTGACCAGCCCTGACGACGAACTGGTGTTCGTGACCAGCGACGCGCAGCTCCTACACTTCCCGGCAAGAGGAGTCCGGCCGCAGGGCAGGTCCGGCGGCGGTATCGCAGGCGTGCGGCTGGCCAAGGATGAGCGGGTGGTCTGGTTCGGCGCGGTCGACGCGACGGCCGACAACGTAGTGGTCACCGTCGCGGGGTCCAGCGATGCACTTCCTGGCACGGAGGCGGGCACCGTCAAGGTCACGCCGTTCAGCGAGTACCCCGGCAAGGGGCGCGGCACCGGTGGGGTGCGGTGCCATCGTTTCCTCAAGGGCGAGGACACCCTCATCGTCGCCTTCGCCGGCGCCGGGCCGGTCAAAGCGGCAGCCGCCAGTGGTGCGCCGGTCGATCTGCCCGAGGAGCTCGGCCGACGAGACGGATCGGGCACACCCCTGGCGCAGCCCGTGCTCGCGATCAGCGGAGCCCCACGCGCGTGACACGCGGACGCGCTGACTCGACCGGGCGGACCTGCGCCGGCGACCCGTCACGATGGCCGCAACCGTGGAGACCCGTCACCATGGCAGGCTGTACCGGTGCGTAGAACTCCGCTGACCATCCGATCCCTCGGCGTTGCGATGCTGCTGGTGATCGCGCTCGCCGCGATGACCGGCTGCAGCGGTGGCGGCTCGTCTGACTCGAGCCAGACGCCAACCCAGCGGCTGGCCGCGGCCAAGACGTCGTTCGACGCAGCCACCTACATCGGTTTCACGATGACGACCGACGCGTTGCCGGACGGCGTCAACGGACTGTTGTCCGCAAAGGGGACGGGGACCCATGCGCCTGCCTTCACCGGCGAGGTGCGGGTCCATGCCGCGTTCGACATCTCAGCTCCGGTCGTCGCTGTCGACGGCAAGGTCTATGCCAAGCTGCCCTTCTCGCCGTTCACCGAGATCGACCCCGGGACGTACGGTGCCCCGGACCCGGCCCAGCTGATGGACACCGGCACCGGCATCTCGGCCCTGTTCGCCAAGACCCAGGACGCCAAGGCCGGAGCGAGCACACGCGACGGGTCGGTCGTGCTGACCGAGATCGACGGCACGTTGCCCGGCGAGGCAGTCAAGGCGGTCTTCCCGTCGGCCGGCACGGACGACTTCCCGGTCACCTACACACTGACGGACGACAACGTGCTCAAGCGCGTTCGCGTCACGGGCCCTTTCTACGGGTCCGCCGCCGACGTCACCTACACCATCGATCTCGATCTCGATGCAGACGCCGTCGACATCCAGGCGCCCTGACCCGGCGCCCCGGCCGAGTCCGTGACGACCCGCCCCGCACACGCCCCGCTAGCGCCGCGCACGCTGCTGGTCCTCGCGGCCGTCGCCGTCGGCTTCGCGGCCGCCGACACCTATGTCGTCGTGCTGGCACTGCCCGACATGATGGCTTCGGTCGGTCTCAACATCGACGAGCTGCAACGCGCGGCGCCGATCGTCTCCGGATTCCTCCTGGGCTACATCGCGATGCTCCCGCTCATCGGACGCATCGCGGACCTGCGCGGCCGGGTCCCCGTGCTGGTGGGTTCGCTCGTCATCTTCTCGATCGGGTCCATGGTGACGGCCGCCGAGTTCGACCTCGGATCGATGGTGGTCGGCCGTTTCCTCCAAGGCGTCGGCGGCGGCGGGCTCGTCCCCGCGACGCTGGCACTGGTCGCCGACATCTGGGCCGTGGAGAAGCGCGGTGTGCCGCTTGGCGTCGTGGGAGCAGTGCAGGAGCTGGGTAGCGTCGTCGGACCGCTGTACGGCGCCGTCGTGCTCTCCGTGTCGACCTGGCACACGATCTTCTGGATCAACCTGGCTGTCGGCCTCGTGCTGGCGGCGGCCCTCGTGGCCTTGTCATCACGGCCGGGCCTTTCGACAGTCCGCCCGGGCGCCGGCCATCGCCCCGACTTCCTCGGGGGCGCGCTGGCGACGGGAGCAGTAGTGGCGCTCGGACTCGTGCTGGTCGAGCCCGAACGGCTCACCACGGGTCTGACGACCGGTCGGGCGTACATCCCGTATGTCGGCGACTCCCGCTGGTCCACGCCGATGGCGATCGCGATGGGTGTCCTCGCTCTGGCCTTCGTCGTACGGGTATCGACCGCCACCCGCCCGTTGGTCGACCTGCGCGCCGCACGCGACGTGGCCCGGGCTGCCGACCTCGTCGGAGCGGCACTGCTGGGATTGGCGCTGGCCGGAATCGTGCTGGCTTTCGCGACCGCCAACCCCGAGGTCCAGGTGTTCTCTCCGGCCGGGCCGTACTTCCTCGGGGGCAGCGTGGTCGCGGCAGCGCTGTTCTGGTGGCGGCAACGCCGGGCCGCTGCTCCCCTGATCCCTCGGCGTGCCCTCACCCGACCGGCTGCCTGGGGTTCGTTGGCGGTCTCGTTCTTCGTCGGCTCCTCGCTCATCGCCGCTCTGGTCGACATACCGATCTTCGCCCGGGTCACGGTGTTTCCCGAGTCACAGCTCGGCGCCGCGCTGGTGCTCGTCCGCTTCCTGGCGGCGCTGCCGGTCGGCGCGCTGCTGGGGGGCTATCTGACCCGGCGGTTCGACGTCGGCGTCCTGGCGGCGGCCGGAATGCTCATGGCTGCCGTGGCCTTCGTGGGCATGACGCAGTGGGACAGGGCCTCTCTCGACCATTGGCCGGCGACGATCCCGTTGGTTCTGGGCGGTCTCGGCTTCGGGATCGCGATCGCGCCGGTCAATGCGGGTCTGCTCGCATCGACCGAAGCCGCGGTCCACGGCATCGCGTCCGCGCTGCTCGTGGTGGCCCGGATGATCGGCATGCTGGTGGGGATCTCTGCGCTCACAACGATCGGCCTCCGACGCTTCTACGCGGTGTCGTCAACCCGTCCGACGATCGACGAGGTCTGTCCGACGGGCCGAGTCTGCGATGCATACGTGAACGCGCTGAAAGACGCCGGAGTGGCGCAGATGCATGCGATCTTCTGGGGAGCGGCCGTCGCAGCCGTCATGGCTGCTGCGCTTTCGCTCCTTCTGCTGCGTCATCGAACTCAGCACCGGGGCCGCGTGGATGGCGGCTGAGAGCGAGGTCCGGCCGGTTCAGGAGGCTACGTCCGCCAGCCCGATGAAGCGGCGTACCGGCTCGACACCTTCGACGGCGACCTCCAGGCCACATCGACAGAGGTCTTCGGGGCGAAGGACAAGCCGCTCGAGGGTCGCCAGCTCGTCATCGCGGCGCTTTTCGCGGCTGTAGCCGTTCTCGCGATACCCGACCTTGCGGCTCACGGCACGCGAGGCGGGGTTGTCAGCGAAGGCGCCGGAGGTGACCTCGTGGAACCCCAGTCGGTCGAAGGCGACTTCACAGATGACCTGACGCATCAACGTCCCGATGCCCTGGCCGTGAAAGCGTCGCGCCAGCCACGAACCGGTTTCCCCCGTCCTGGTGACGAGGAAGTCCTTGGTGTCGATGGCCTGGATGCCGACCACCTCGCCGTCCCGTCGTACGACGCACTCGAGCGACCAGGCGGCTCTTGTCTGGCCGGCGCGTGAGCTCCAGTAGTGCTGGGCCATGCTGAGCGGCAGCTCGTCCGCCGGAGCCGCGCTCCAGGGAACCGAGAACGGCATCGCCGCCGGATCGTGGATCCCGTCCTCCGCCAGGGCGACGAGCGGCTCGATGTCCTCATCACGTACGACGCGGAGCTCGAGCGGTCCCGCGGTGATCCGCAACGCGTACAGCGGGTAGATGTCCGTGAGCATCTTCATTGCCCCAGTGTGGGTGAGAGCTCGGCGGAGTCGCGACCAGTTTTCGGTCGGCGCCTGTCCCCACCGTGCCTGTGACAGCGCTGACCCCCAGCACGAAGCCGGGGGTCAGCGGGGTGGGTGAGAAGGAGATCAGTCGGACAACCGCTCACCGGTGTCGGTGTCGAAGACGTGGACGCTGGCCGGGTCGGTCGTGACGTAGATCGTGTCGTTCTTGTGCACCGAGTCCCGTCCGGTGACGCGCACGATGATGTCGTGTGGGGTGCCTTCGATGCCACTGGTTCCGTAGACGAAGCCGTCGGCGCCGAGCTCTTCGACGACCGTGACCTTGACGGGCAGCCCGCCGTCCTCCTTGGACACGAGCTTCCACGCCTCGGGCCGTACACCGACGGTGATGTTGCCCTTCATCCGCGACGACGCGGTCGAGTCCACCGGCACGGAGTACTGACCGATCTTGGCCTCGCCGCCGGACGCGGTCGCCTCCATCAGATTCATCTGGGGTGAGCCGATGAAGCCTGCCACAAACAGGTTGACGGGACGGTCGTAGAGGTTGAGCGGGGTGTCCACCTGCTGCAGCTCACCGAGTTTCATGACAGCCACCCGGTCGCCCATCGTCATGGCCTCGACCTGGTCGTGGGTGACGTAGACGGTCGTGACGCCGAGGTCGACCTGGAGCTTCGCGATGTCGGTGCGGGTCTGGACCCGCATCTTGGCGTCGAGGTTGCTCAGCGGCTCGTCCATGCAGAACACCTGCGGCGACCGGACGATCGCACGGCCCATGGCCACGCGCTGACGTTGACCTCCTGACAGCGCCTTCGGCTTGCGCTCGAGGTACTCGGTGAGGCCCAGCAGCTCGGCCGCATCCTCGACCCGTTTGCGCCGCTCGTCCGCAGGTACCTTGGCCATCTTCAACGCGAAGCCCATGTTGTCCGCGACGCTCATGTGGGGATACAGCGCGTAGTTCTGGAAGACCATCGCGATGTCGCGGTCCTTGGGCGGCATGTTCGTGACCTCACGGTCACCGATGTAGATCGCCCCGGAGTTGACCTCCTCGAGCCCGGCGAGCATGCGCAGAGTGGTGGACTTGCCACACCCGGACGGTCCGACCAGGACCATGAACTCGCCGTCGTTGATCTCGAGGTCGATGCCCGGAACTGCCGGCGTGTCTGAGCCGGGATACCAGCGCTGCGCCTTGTCGAACGTCACGGTTGCCATAACAGTATTGTCCTTTCACCGGCAGGTACGTGCCGGACGATCCTTCGTAAAAGGTGACGCTCGCCACCCTAGTCACGGCCGGTGTCCACCGCCACCGGCGGACCAGCCCGTGGTCCTGCCCGACCCCAGCCACGCTCCGATCCCATCGTCCGGGCCGGTCGTCATGGCCGCCACCTGGCGATTCCACCGGTCATCACCAGGCCGGTCCCCGCGTCGTTCCAGGCCACCGGGACCGGGTCGATGAGACCGCCGGTGAACGCTCCCGACTCGTCACGGTTCCGGAAGGCGAGCAGCTGCCAGTGTCCGGCGCGATCGCGCACCAGCTTGCCGACATACAGGTCCTCGCTCGTCAGCCGGACTGCGCGCCGCACGTCGACACGCGCCCCCGGTCCGTCGACCGCCACCGTCCAGACCCCGCCGCTTCCTCCGACGGCGTCGACCATCTCCGCGGCGAGGCAGGAGAACATCAGCACCCATCGACCCTCGACCTGTTCGAGCGAGATCACCTCGAGCCACTCGAACCCGCCACCGGGGTCGCTCAGCGGGGGCCCGACCTGCCAGCTCTCGAGGTCCGCCGAGACGGCATGTCCGACGACACCGAGGCCGCGGCCCGTTCCGGCGCGCGCCGACACGTACGCGTGCCAGGCACCGTCGTTGTCGCGCACGATCCACGGATCGCGCCAGGACTCGTCCGGCCAGCTCGCGGCGGTGAGCTTCTCGTAGAAGCGCGGATCCGCCACGCCCAGGCCGACTACCGACGTCCTCCTCCAGTGCCTGAGGTCCTCGGACAGCGCACATCCGATGCGCTGGACGAGTCCGTCGTCGGAGCTCGAGAGCCCGGTGTAGAACGTGCGCCACCGTCCGGCGTCATCACGGACGACGCTTCCGGTCCAGATCGCGAGGTCGTCGAACGCCGGCGGCGCTGCCGGCGTGAGTGCGTCGTCGAGGACCTGCCAGGTCACGAGATCGGTTGAGACGGCATGTCCGACGGACGCGTTGCGGTGCCGCAGCTCGGGGTCGCCCAACGTGCGCGGCGCCTTGAGGAAGAACGCGTGGTACGACGTCAGGTCGTCGGCCAGCCAGAAGTCCCAGACCCAGTGGTCGACCAGGTCGAGCACGGCTCAGGCCGCCGTAGAGTCGACGGCGCGGACCTCGAGCACGTATGCCGTTTCGGGCGGCGTCGCTGGAAGTTGGACCCCCGCGGACATGAGCACGCGGCCCACCACATCGACGCCGTCGCCGTCGAGCCAGGTGGTGGCGCGGTCGATCACATGGCTCGTTGACCCGGCAGGGGTCACGGACCGGACCCGGTACCGGCGGTCCGGTTCGAGACCCGCCAGCACTACCGGGGTGGGCGCCTGGGTCGCCGTACTGGCAACGACCGCAATGACGAAGTACCCGGCCGACGCGCCGGCGTCGACCACGCCTGTGACCACGACCGCCGGGTCGGGATGGTCCGGCCGGACGAGCGCGCCTGCGGTGACGACCGCACGGACGCGCTTGCGGAGCTCGATCCAGCCTGCCAGCTCCGTGCGCTCCTCCCGCGTCAGCGCAGTGATGTCCCACTCGATGCCGAAGTGCCCGAGCAGCGCGGTGGCGGCGCGGAAAGCCAACCTGTGTGACCGCCCCGTCGTGTGGGCGACCGGCGCGCCGATGTGTGCACCGATCATCTCCGGCGGCACGAGCAGACTCGTCCACCGCTGGATGTGCTGACGCTCCAGTGGGTCGGTCGTGTCGCTCGGCCAGATCCGGTCCGTCCGGCTCAGGATCTCGAGGTCGATCCGAGCGCCGCCGGACGCGCAGCTCTCGAACTCCACGCCGGGGTGGGCGTCGCGCAGCCCGTCCAGCAGCGCGTACAGGGCGCGGGTCTGGCCGTGGACGGCCGGGCGGCCGTCGTGCAGGGCGTCGGTGACGTCGCGGTTGTGGTCCCACTTGACGAAGCTGATCGGGTACTCGTCGAGCAGGGCCGTGAGCGCGTCGCGAACGTGGGCGAACGCCTCCGGAGTCTGCAGGTCGAGCACCTGCTGGTGGCGCCACTCCTCCGGCAGCTCGCTGCGTCCGCGCAGCAGCCAGTCCGGATGTACACGGGCAAGGTCGGAGTCGACGTTGACCATCTCGGGCTCGACCCACAGACCGAAGTCCATCCCCTGCGACCGTACGTGCTCGATCAACGGGTGTAGTCCGTCCGGATGTACCTCTCGGTCGACGGTCCAGTCGCCCAGAGCGGCGCGGTCATGCCGCCGCCCGGAGAACCAGCCGTCGTCGAGCACGAAGCGTTCGACGCCGAGCTCGGCTGCCGCATCGGCCAGCGCAATGAGCCGGTCGTGGTCGTGGTCGAAGTAGGTGGCCTCCCAGGTGTTCAGCACGACCGGCCGAGCCACGTCGGGATGCGGAGCATGCTGCCTGACCCAGTCGTGCAGTCTGGCACTCATCTCGTCCAACCCCTGGGCGGCGTACGAGCCGAAGAGCCAGGGGGTCGGGTAGCTCTCGCCCTCGCCGATCACGATCTCCCCCGGCCCGAGCAGCTCACCACCCGCGAGCAGGCACTCGCCCGCGGCGGTGCGTTCGGCGTACGTCGCATGGTCGCCGCTCCACGCGACATGGACACCCCAGACCTCGCCACCACGGAACGAGAAACCCGGCTCACCGGCAACTAATAGCAGCGTGGCGTCATGGCCCGGCCGCCCATGACGGGACTCGCGCGAGAACTTGCCCTGGTGCCACGGGTGACGTTGCGGGACCCGTTCGCGGATCCATCGTCCGGTCAGGTCGAGGAGCTCCGTCGCACGCGCACCCACGGGGAGCACGTTGCGGACGGCCTCGACGGCATACGGTCCCGGGGCCAGGTTGGTCAGCGTCGTCCTGAGGCGCAGGAGACCCTCCGGCGAAAGTCCGAGATCGACCTCGACGCCTAGCCCGGCCTCGTCGTCGCGCGCCCCTAGGGTCAGCAGGTCGTCGCTGGCGGTGGCGGTCCAGCCGCTCCAGGACGGCGTCCGGCCGGTTGCCTGGCCGGTCAGCCGGAAGCCTTCGACGGCAGGCGTCCCGGTGAAGCCCGAGGCCCCCGTCGGTACCACCGACAAGGATCGCGGGACGTCGAGCGCCGACTGCGGCACGCCGGGTCGGTGCAGCTCGGCCAGCGCGGCCAGGTCCGTCGGAGCCAGCGGCCCCAGATCGGCGCCCCAGTGCCTCACCACGGGTGCACCAAGCGATGAGGGCGTGAGCACCAGGCTCACGCCCCCACGGCGGAGGTGGATCGGGTCCACGCTCAACCCTTGACGGCTCCCGAGGTCAGTCCACGGACGAAGTACCGCTGCAATGCGAAGAAGACCAGCACGGGCACGACCATCGAGATGAAGGCACCGGCCGTCAGCAGCTCCTGACCCTGTCCTTGCGAACCCAGCAGCTGCTGCAGCTTGACGATCACAGTGCTGTTGTCAGACTTGAGGAACAGCTTGGCGATCAGCAGGTCGTTCCAGACCCACAGGAACTGCAGGATCGCGAACGCAGCCAGCACCGGCACCGACATCGGCAGGATCAGTCGCCAGAACGTCTGGTAGTGCGTCGCTCCGTCGATCTTCGCCGACTCGATCACGGTGCGCGGCAACGTCGTCATGTAGTTGCGCAGCGTGTAGATCGCCAACGGCATGCCGAAGCCGGTGTGCAACAGCCAGACCGCGATGTACTGCCCGGAGATGCCGAGACCGTTAGGGCCCAACAGGTTGAGCATCGGCGAGAAGGCCACCTGGATCGGCACCACGAGAACCGCGACCACGAGCACGAAGATGACGTCTTTGCCACGGAAGTCCATGAACGTGAAAGCGTAGGCCGCGAAGGCCGCAAACAGGATCGGGATGATCGTGGCCGGGATCGCCACCAGCATGCTGTTGAGGAACCCTGCGCCGAGATCGGCGTCCTGGAAGACGGTCTTGTAGTTGTCGAACGTCCAGCTCGTGCCGAACGGGTTGAACAGCGCGCGCCACCACCCCGACTCGGTCGCGTCGACGCGGTCACGGAACGACGTCACGAGCAGACCGACCGTCGGCAACGTCCACAGCACGACGAGCAGGACCATCGTGATGATCGCGGCCCAGCTGCGACGACGCCCGTCACGCATCACCATGAGGCTCATCAGTTCATCTCCTCCTGCCTGAAGTGCCGCACTTGGTAATACAGGACCGGCGTGACGGCGATCAGCAAGATGACCACGATCGCCGACGCCCTGCCGGCCTGGTCGTTGGCGAACAGCTCGTTGAAGAACAGGTTGGCGATGACGTTGCTCTTGAAGTTGCCGTTCGTGAGCACGTACACGATGTCGAAGACCTTGAGCACGAGGATGACCACGGTGATGTAGACCGTGATCATCGTTCCCTTGATCTGCGGGACGACCACCTGCCAGAACGTCTTCCACTCGCTGGCTCCGTCGATGCGCGCAGCCTCGAGCGTGTCTTCGGGCACTCCCTTGATGGCCGAGGACAGCAGGATCATCGCGAAGCCAACCTGCAGCCACACGAGGATCACCATCATGAGAATGGAGTTGAGCCGGAAGCCGGAGTTCTGCAGCCAGGTCTGAGGGTCACCCCCGAAGCTGGTCCAGATCGCATTGAGGAGTCCCGTCTGCGCCTGATCCGGGCTGTTGTAGTAGTAGACCAGACCCCAGATCGCAGATGCGCCGACGAACGAGATCGCCATGGGCACGAAGACGAACGACTTCGCGACCTTCTCCCCCGTGGTCGACAGCTTGTCGGCGAGCACCGCGACCACAAGCCCGATGGCGACCGAAGCCGCCGGCACGATCAGCAACCACAGCAGATTGTTGAACAGGGACTGTCGGAAATCGGACTCACCGAAGATCGCGCGGTAATTGTCGAAACCGATGTACTTCGTACTGTCAGCGTTGGCAAAGGAGTAGTTGATCGTCTGGATGGCCGGGTAGAGCAGCATCACCGAGATGAACGCCACGCCGGGCAGCACGTACGCGTACGGCATGATCAGCTGCGACCACCGCGACGGCAGCCCCTCGACGAACATGTTGAGGAAGTAGAAGAGCACGGCCGCGCCACCCACACCGGCCACCAGTGCCAGGATGCCGATGGCTACCTTGCCGGGGTACTTCTCCGGGTAGTAGCCGAAGGACAGGAACAGGTTGGCCAGGCCCCACGCCACCAGCACCATGCCGGCAACGCCGATCCCCAGCTTGCCCCAGTTGGCGCCTTCGGGTCCGGCCGACTCCTCTGGGTGGCCTACCGGTGCTTCAGCGACCGCGGTATCGCCGCTCATGACGCGGGCCACGAGTCGTTGATCTCGGTCGTGACCGCCTCGGAGCTCTTGCCCCCAGCCCACTCGACCATGCCGGTCCAGAACGACCCGGAGCCAACCTCCTTCGGCATGACGTCGGAGGCGTCGTACCGGAAGACGTCTGCGCCGTAGGCGATCTCGGCCATCTTGCGGGTGGTGTCATCGGGGTAGTTCGACTGGTCGAAGGTCGTGTGCGGCGAGAGCCACCCGCCGGCCTGCGCCCACTGCACCCCGAACTTGTCGGAGGTCAGGAACTGCATGACCTTGATCGCGTCGGGGTCGTTACCGTTGAACAGGGCCGCAATGTCGCCACCACCCATGATCGGCTGACCCTGGTAGCCGCCCTCGTAGGGCGGGTAGACGAAGATGCCGACGTCCTTGTCCAGGTTGGCCTGCACGTCCTTGGGGAGGAACGTGGTGATGAAGTTGCCCTGACGCATGAGATAACACTTCGGCGGGCTCTTGAAGGCCGGATTCATCGCATTGCCGAAATCTTCGTTCAGGACGGTCTTGACCCCGCCGTACGTGTTGCCGTCGGTGAACAGGAGCTTGCGGTACTCGTCGAAGGCCTTGACGATCTTCGGGTCGTCGAACGGGATCTCGTGGTTGACCCACTGGTCGTAGACGTCAGGGCCCCACATGCGGAGCACGAGCTCCTCGATCCAGTCCGTGCCGACCCAACCCGTCGCCTGGTCTGACCCCCAGGTCATGCACCACGGGGTGGTCCCACTGGCCTTGATCTTGTCGGCGATGGTCGCGAGCTCCTGGATCGACTTCGGCGAGGTGGAGTAGCCGAGCTTCTCGTAGGCTGCCTTCGGGTACCAGACGATGCTCTTCACGGCGAGCCGCATGGGAGCCCCGTAAACGCGGCCCTTGAGCCGTGACGCGTCGAGGAACCCGGGCACCAGGGTCCGGTCGAGAGTGTCGTAGTCGAGGAACGTGTCGATCGGTTGCACCTTGCCCTGTGCCGCCAGCTCGAGCAGTCCACCGGGCTGCGGGAACAGGCCGATGTCCGGGGCGTCGCCGGAGTTGACCTTCTGCTTCACCGTCGTGGTGAAGTCCTGGTCTGCGGTGTACTGGATGTCGATGCCGGTTGACTTCTCGAAGTCCGCCAGCGACGCCTCGAAGTTCTTCTGCTCGTCACCGCCGAACGCCCCGAGGATCGTCACGACCTTGTCGCCGTCAGGCGTGCCGCCGTCGACGTAACCGTTGAGCCCTGCGGCACCTGCGCTGGCGGCGTTCGGGTCCTGCAGGCAACCCGTCGTGACCAAGGCCACAGATGCCAACAAACCGCCAACGGCCAACCGCTGCCTGATCGATCGCTTCATGATCCTCCTCCAGCCGGGTGCCACACGCCGAGCAGCGTGTGACGGCCACCACATGCCCTCTGTCTATCGCGCCTTGGTCGTGGTGTCCACGGTTGGCCACCTGTTGAGCGCGCTTTGGGAGCACGCTGCTCGGGATCGACGGGTCGACCGTGATTGCGACGGTTCCTGCGGCTGTGTCGGGGTGGGTCCGGTTGTGTGGACCTGCGGAGCGGATATGTGCACGTCGCGTCTGCTTTGCACCCGGTCCCGGTGAGGACGGCCCCGGACACACCAACAACTACGCGTCGATGGCGTCGAGGTCCAGCTCGTAGGCGCCCTGCACGATGAACTCCTTGCGCGGCGCTACGTCGTTACCCATCAAGAGCTCGAAGATCTGCTCGGCTCCCTCGGCGTCATCGATCGTGATGCGGCGCAGCGTGCGGTGGCGCGGATCCATGGTGGTCTCGGCGAGCTGATGTGCATCCATCTCACCGAGCCCCTTGTAGCGCTGGACGGGGTCCTTCCAGCGCACACCCTTCTTGCTGAGCTCCGCGAGCCGGCGCTGCAGCTCGTCGTCGGAGTACGTGTAGATGTACTTGTCCATCCCCTTCTTGGGGTTGGTGAGCTCGATGCGGTGCAACGGCGGCACCGCGGAGTAGATCCGCTTGGCTTCGAGCAAGCCGCGCATGTGCTTGTGGAAGAGCGTCGCGAGGAGACACCGAATGTGTGAACCGTCGGTATCGGCGTCGGCCATGAAGATGATCTTGCCGTAGCGCGCCTGCTCGAGGTCGAAGGTCCGGCCGCTGCCCGCCCCCACGACCTGGATGATCGACGCACACTCGACGTTCTGCAGCATCTCGCCGGCTGACTTCTTCTGTGTGTTGAGGATCTTGCCGCGGATGGGTAGCAGGGCCTGGTACTCCGAGTCGCGCGCGAGCTTGGCCGTGCCGAGCGCTGAGTCACCCTCGACGATGAAGAGCTCGCTGCGCTCGACGTCGTTGCTGCGACAGTCCGCGAGCTTGGCCGGCAACGCGCTGGACTCGAGCGCGTTCTTGCGTCGCTGGGTGTCGCGCTGCTGGCGCGCCGCGACCCGCGTACGCGCTGCGCTGACGACTTTCTCCAGCAGGGCACGGGCCTGCGGTTTCTGGCCCTTCTTGTTGGACGTGAGGAAGGCCTTCAGCTCCGACGCGACGATCTTGCTCACGATCCGCTGGGCCGCCGGCGTGCCCAGCACCTCTTTGGTCTGACCTTCGAACTGGGGCTCGGCGAGACGCACCGTGACCACTGCGGTAAGTCCCTCGAGCACGTCGTCCTTGAGCAGGTCGGACTCCCCCGCCTTCATCAGGCCTCGCGTTTGGCGGACGACGTCGTTGAAGGTCTTGGTGAGAGCGCGCTCGAAACCCGAGACGTGTGTACCCCCCTTCGGCGTAGCGATCACGTTGACGTAGGACCTGATCTCGGTGTCGTAGCCCTGCCCCCACCGCAGCGCGACATCCACACTGAGCTCGCGCTCGACATCCTGCGGGGTCATGTGTCCCTGCTCGTCGAGAACCGGAACGGTCTCGGTGAAGTGTTCGACGCCCTGCAGCCGAAGGATGTCGGTGACCTTGTCGTCATTCGCCAGGTAGTCGCAGAACTCGCCGATCCCACCGTCGTGGCGGAACGTCTCCTCGATGACCTCGTCCCCGCGCTCGTCGCGGATGGCGATCGCCAGCCCGGGAACGATGAACGACGTCTGCCTCGCCCGGGTCGCGAGCTCGTCATACGTGTAGGTCGCGTCGGGGGTGAAGATCTGCCGGTCCGGCCAGAACCGGATGCGGGTGCCCGAGACGCCCTTCTTGACCCTCCCGACCTTGGTCAGACTCGCTGGTGTGGGCGTGAAGTCGGCTGACGGGCCGGCACCGGAGAAGACGCCGGGCACGCCGCGTTGGAAGGACATGCCCCATCCTGCGGGGCTGCGGTCGACGACGACGTCGAGTCGGGCGGACAGCGCGTTCACAACCGATGCGCCGACGCCGTGAAGTCCACCGGTGGCGACGTACGACCCACCGCCGAACTTGCCACCCGCGTGCAGCTTGGTGAAGACGACCTCGACGCCGGACAGTCCGGTCTTGGGCTCGATGTCGACGGGGATGCCGCGGCCGTCGTCGCGGACCTCGACGGACCCGTCGGCGTGGAGCACGACGTCGATCCGGTGACAGACGCCGGCCAGGGCCTCGTCCACACCGTTGTCGATGATCTCCCAGACGCAGTGCATGAGGCCACGGGTGTCGGTCGAACCGATGTACATGCCCGGGCGCTTGCGCACAGCCTCGAGACCCTCGAGGACGAGCAGATGGCGGGCGTTGTAGGACGCATCGACGGCAGAGCCTCGGGTCGGCACGGAACTCCTCACGACTCCTCACCACAAACGAACCGACGGGGTACGTAGGCTCATCACAACGGTCCCGTCCGGTGCGCGGACCCGCCTGCGACAAACGATACCGGGGTCCCCACCGGCACCTCTGTCCACCACGCCGCGCAGGGCCGCTCAGAGACGGTCCGTGACGGTCCGTGTCGATGCATGCACCTAGACGGACAAAGGGCCTCAACCGTTCGGGCTATTTCCCCGACACGCAGCCACAATTTGGATACTTCTCCCACGGATGGCACCGTCGGAGGTCCACCATGCGTCGTAAGGTCAAAGCACGATCGACCAACCGGAAACGATCCATGTTCGGCACGGCGTCGAATCACCAACGCCGAACGATCTGGCAGAGCAGTAGTGTCAACAAGCGGTACGCGTCACACCTCGGAATATCGACCCTGGTTGAATAGTTGTTCCCCGGTGGAGTCGCCAAGAGAACGAGAAGAGGCCCACGTGACCACAGCCGTTGCACCAAGCCCGCAGTTCACCGCGCTCGACCGCTGTGACCGTTGCGGGGCCCAGGCATATGTTCGCGTCGAGCTCACCAGCGGTGGGGAACTGCTCTTCTGTGCCCACCACGCCCGAGAGCACGCCGAGAAGCTGCGGGCCATCGCAGCCTCGATCCACGACGAGACCGGGCAGCTGGCTCAAACGCCGAGCACCGCACCGAACGACGAGCTCTGACGCAGGGTCGACTGCACTGACCCAGCCTGACCCAGCACTGACCCAGCGCTGACCCGAGGGCAACTGCCCACCACGACGTTGAGTGGCGGCCACCGACAGGTGGCCGCCATTTTTCACATCGTGGACCTTTGCGAACCTGCGGTCAGCACTGCTTCATGTGCAGGCGGACGACCGTACCGCTGGGGAACACCCTGATCTGCACCAGATCACACAGCTGGTTGACCAACCACAGGCCGCGCCGTCCCAGACCCTCCGGCAACGGCTCCTCACGGCCGACCAACGGATCGTCCAGCTTGCCGTTGTCGCGGAACTCACAGACCACGTCGCCCTCGTCGGACCAGACGCGGAAGATGCCCGTACCGCCTCCGTGCACCACGCTGTTGGTGGCGACCTCGCTGACCGCGAGCACGAGGTCGTAGCTGCGTTCGCGGCCGAGCCCGGCGCCGTCGGCTGCCGTCGTGACGAGGCATCGGATCGCGTGCAGCTCGTCCAGCCCGAACTCCACCTCACGCACGGGCCTCGAGGGCTCCGGAAGCGGGGTATCCAGATGCGTACGGGCGAGCTCGTGGAGCTCCGCTGACCGGTCGCGTCGGACGGAGCCGTTCTGCTTGACGAGCGGATGGCTTCGGGTCGCTTCGAGCAGGACGGGGTCAGGGAGTGCGGTGACGTCATACGGGCACATCAGTGTGAGTGAGGGCGACGTTGCCGTGGTGAAGGCCACGTTCAGCAAGGCTTCGTGCCGCTGACACTCGGCCAGCTCATCTGAGCCGCGACCTGCCCAGATGGGCTCACCGATGCCGCGCACCGCCGACGCGGAATCCTCGTGACGTACGACGAAGTCGCGCCACGCAGGGATGATGCGGGCGGGGTTGCGCCCCAGCACCGCCATGTCGGCGAACTCGACCTGGTCGGCCCGAGCGCCCAGCTCGTCGCAGAGCAGCGCGATCTTGTCCTGGCTGACGGCAACGAGCACGGGCTCCCCGGCGTCCACTCCCGCACGGATGAACGGCGCGGTCAGGTGGAGGAACTCACCCTCGTCGGCATAGAGCAAGGCCCCGTGGCGAAACCCCGTCTTCGGCGCCATGGCTTCGGACGGCCTCGTCTCCGAGTTCAGGGCCATAGGCGGAATCGTAGTGATCCCGGGACCCCGCGAACGAGAAACGTCCCAAGTTTCACCCAACAGCACCTCGCAAGCCTCGTTACTGGGTCAAACCGGGCTGGCTCCGTGACGGCGAACCGCCGTGCGGTCACTCCACGCAGAACTCGTTGCCACCCGGGTCCTGCATGACGATCAGCGTCTCCCCCGGCCGGACGACGGTGGCACCGAGCGCGGTGAGTCGGTCGACCTCAGCCTGCGCGCCCCCAGCAGGGGCGCGCAAGTCGAAGTGCCAGCGGTTCTTCGCCGTCTTCGGCTCGGGGACCCGCACGAACCACAGGTTCGGTCCGCCCCAGCCTGGGGCTTCTACGAAGGCTTTCTCGGGCGTCGAGTCCTCGTCGACGTTCGAGCCGAGCGCCGCGGCCCAGAATGACGCAATCTCTATCGGGTCGGCACAGTCCACCGTCACGCTCTTGATGTAGGACGCGGTCATGGGCCCAGGATAGGGATGAGCGCCCGGACGCGTGGCCAGGCGGCTGCGAAGCCTGGGTGCAGGGCCAGCCGCTCCACCTCATCGAGGTTGACCCACGTCAGCGCCTGTTGTTCCCCGGCGATGACGTGGGTGAACAGGCTCGTGGCCAGATCGGCCCGCGCGACGATCGTCGTGTAGCTCCAGCCGCCATGGTCGTCGACGTGTCTGGTCAACTCATGCGCGCTGGTCACGTCGAGACCGGTCTCCTCTGCGACCTCGCGCACCGCCGCGTCCCAGACCGTCTCTCCCGGGTGAACCGCCCCGCCGGGCACCGACCACGTGTTGCCGTGGTGGACCCAGTCGGCCCGATGCTGCAACAGGACGTCGGGGCGCGGGCACGTGTCGTCCATCGCACCCCGGGTGAGCAGCAGTCCGGCTGCGCCCAACGAGCCCCAGTGCCGATGCCCCAGGGAGCAACGAGCCCAACGGTTGCTGTCGTTCATGACTCGACGCTACCGCCGCCGACCCGGGCCACATATCGGTAGAAGTCGACTTGGCGGGTGCCAGGCGATGCCGAACCATCGACGGCGTGTCAACTTTCGTGCGGCCGTTCACGGTGTCACTGTTGAAGAAGCTCCCGTGCAGCCACACCCCCCAGGTGTGCGGGAGTCAGCCTCACCGGTCGACCCCTCCCTTGGAAGTACCGGCCGGTGAGGCGCTGGGGGGCCGCGCCGAGGCCGGCGACCGTTCCGCGTGAGACAACCCGGTGTCAGAGCGTTGAGGACTGAACACCGACGGTCACGGCGATGGCGATGCTGCCCCTGTTCGTCCATAGAACATCTGTAATGTCTTCGCAAAGTCCGTCCCGCAAGAGCCATATGGGCGCGTTCGTGCGCCGCTAGCCTGACCCGGTGAATGGGTGGTCTGGCCGTCGGGGCAACGTAGCCATCGGCATGTCCTGGGGTCTGGTCGGCTATCTGCTGGCCTGGGGGGCCGGCGTGCTGATCTGCATCGCGGACGCCGCTGGTGCGCGCAGCCGCCTCCCACCACCGGCCTCTTGGCAGATGCGGCTCATCTTCCTCGGAGTCGCTGTCTGCGTCGGCATCGTCGCCGGCATGGCGTCCCGCAACTGGGGCGATGCCCGGGAGGGCGCGTGGGTGGCGGCTCGGTTCGCTATGTGCGCCGTGCTGATTGCCACCGTCCCCGCGTTTCTCATCGGGATCGTGCATGAAGGTCAGTTCGTCGCGCGTCTGCCAGCGGGTGCCGACAAGGCGTCGTCGCTGCGGTACGGCCATCAGGCCTGCAACTGGTTGGCCACACAGCGGTGGGGCCGCTCCCCCGGGCCGGAGCGGTTGGCGAACCGGCGCATCCGGTCGGTCATGGGCGCCATCTGGGAGCCTCCGGGGGGCAAGGGTCGGCTGACCAACTCCGTGAAACGCCTCGAGGTCTACTACGTCGAGCATGTGGACTCGACGGCTTCCGCGCCGTTGACGAAAGACGAGCGTGCGCAGGTGAAGTTCACCTCACTTGCCTGGATGGAACTGTGCCCGTTCCAGCTGTGGGTTCACCACCCGATAGGCGGTAAGACGGGCTGAGGCCCGGGCGACCGCGTCAGCTCTCCGCGGGATCGGCGGAACTCGCCCCCGCACTGTCGATGCCGAGGACGACCGGGCTGTGCGCCAGGAGCTGGTCGATCTCATCGGGGGTCAGGGGTCCGCTGCGCCCACCTGCCTCGATCGTGAGCCTCGTCAGGAGCGCAATCTCCTCGAGCCGCTGCGGATCCTGTCGCGGGTCGGCGGCCGGGCCTTGGCGGTCGGCGATGGCACACCTCGATCTCGCTCGCGACCACATCCTCGTCAGACGGGTCAGTCCAGTGGCCCTGGCCCGTCGGGCCATCGCCTTCGATGAAATCGTACGCCGTCACGTCCGCGTCAAGGGAGCGTTTGCCTGGGTCGACGTCATCGCAACCGGATCTACGAAGCACCGTCAAGCGCCCCGCCGGGTAACGGGTAGTAGTTCTCACAGATCGCCTGCGCCATGAGTCGGGCTGTGCGCCACTCCCACGTCCGGGGCACGAACCGGTTCGGGCTCAGGCTTTTCGACGTACGGCGACACGTCATCACTCAGGCTCTCCACCAGGTGGAGGGCCAGGCCCGCGGAGCCGGACACACCGTGGGCGTTGCAACCGGCAGCCATCACCAACCCCCGCACTCCTTCGACCGGTCCGACCACGAACCTGCCATCCGGCGTGAACCCAGGCCAGCCTCGGAAGACCGACTGGACACCGGCATCAGCGATGCTGGGCACCAGCCGCGCGAAACCGTGAGCGAACCCAGCGAGAACCTCCCAGTCGGGTTC
Source organism: uncultured Actinomycetota bacterium (assembly GCA_963815445.1). GTDB lineage: Bacteria > Actinomycetota > Actinomycetes > Propionibacteriales > Nocardioidaceae > JANLYC01. The sequence goes on along the minus strand of CAWFGV010000011.1, from coordinate 460,929 downwards.
GGCCGAAAGCGTGGAGTCGACGTCGACGCCAGCGGGGTCGAGGCTCGTGCCACGGTGCTCGAAGCCGCCACACAGGACACCGCGTCCCTCGCCGCGGGCATACACCTGGATCTCGGGGATGCGAAGGCATGGTGTGCCTGAGTCCCACCCGGCCAGGGCACCGGTCACGAAGTATTCGTGCAGCACGGGAACAATCGGGAGGTCGACCCCCGCGCTACGAGCGAGCGCACCCGCCCAGGGCCCTGCAGCGTTCACCACCATCTCCGTCAGGATGCTGCCTCGCTCGGTCGTGATACCCCGGACCTCGCCGGCAGCGACGTCGATGCTCTGGACTCTGGTGTTGGTGATGACCCGAGCACCGAGGTCACGGGCGCCGGCGAGGTAGGCATTCGTCAGGCTGTTGGGTTGCACATAGCCGTCGCTGGGACACCACAGCGCCAGTCGGACGCCCGACAGGTTCTCCAGCTGGGGGCACAGCTCCTGGACCCGGTGGGCATCGACCAGCTCCACGTCGAGGCGGGCCTCGGCCGCGACGTGCGCGATCTGCTCGAGTTCTGCGACGGCTGTCGCCGACATCGCGATGCGGAGGCTGCCGGTCTCGCGCCAGTCCGCCGGGTAGCCGAGATCGGCCTCGCAGGCGCGGAAGAACTGCACGCTCGACATCGCCAGAAGCGTTCGCTCCAGTGTCGTGCGCGACTGGCCCACGAGCCCGGCTGCCTGACCCGTTGTCTGCGAGCCGGTGGCACCGGCCTCGACGAGCTGGATGTCGTGGTACCCCGCGCGGGCCAGGAAGTAGGTGGCCGCGGCACCAACCGCACCCCCACCCACGACCGTGACCTGGCAGTCGGTCGGCTCACGCTGCGTCATGGGGAGAAGACTCCCACGCTCGGATCGTCGGGAGCGTGCCCAGCAGAGGTAGTGGCGCAGTCTGAGCGACTCCTCTACCGCGCGGACTGCTACTTGACGTAGATCTGTCCGTTGGCGACCTCAACATGGATTGATCCGAGAGGAGCCGGCGGCGGACCACCGAGCACCTCCCCGGTCTTGGCACTGAAGGTGCCGCCATGACATGGGCACACGAACTCTTGGCTGTTGGGGTCGTAGTTCACGGTGCAACCTGCATGCGTGCACACGGCGCTGAACGCCGCGAAGGACAGCTGGCCGGTTCGGATGATCCACGCCGGGTTTCCGGTCGCGGGGTCGGGGAACTGACCAGCCTTCCCGACGGGCAGGACACTGACCGCACCCAGCCGGGTCATTCCGGCAGGAGTGCCCGCCTGGCTCGTGCTGTGGGGCGGGGTGGGGGACGGACCTGTCTTCGCGAGCCCGCCGGAGGCGATGCCCATGGCGGCCGGATCGCTTGGGCCGCCCAGTAGTCGGCCGAACCAGGCGGTGAACCCGCCGAGGAGCAACCCTAGCAAGCCGGTCGTGAGTATTGCGCGGCGCTCGCGTTCTCGGGCTGCGCGGGATGCCGTCTGGCCGCGGGCTCGACCGAGAGGCGAAGCGCGGTCGGCGATCCAGGCGTCGAGAGACATCACATCCGCAGCGCCGATCGCGATGAACGGGGTCCAGGCGAAGAGGAAGACGATGTCGGCGCCGTAGTAGTACGGGCTGGTGTTCCAGCTGACCGTGAGGAAGAACGACAGGGCCAACACGGCTCCGCCGGCAGCCGCCAACCGGGCCTTCAGGCCCAGCAGCGTGCCCAGTCCTACCGCAAGTTCACCCAGTGCGATGACCAGGCCGACGAGAACTCCCGCGTGCTGGCTCAGCTGCACCAGCGGACCGATCGGGCTCGTGGGCGCCAGACTCTGCATCTGATGCTGCACGGACACCGGCGAACCGGAGTTGAAGAAGTCCGGGTTGCTCAGCTTCTGAAGGCTTGCATAGATGAAGGTCGCACCCAGGAACGCCCGCAGCGGCAGCAGCACCCAGCCGGGCTGCCGCAAGCGCCTGGTCTCCCACTCTGAGCCCTTCCACCACTCGGGTCGGGTCGACGCCGGCGCCTGATCGGCTCGGCGTTGGTAGCGGCTCGAGGTCACACCAGCATGGTGCGGTTTCGAACCTCAAGGGGAGGTCAAGCCTTGCCAAGGGTTGGTCATGAAATGTCTGCCCCCGATTCCCGTTGCGGGACGTCCCGCAGCGCAGGTCACGGGTCGGATGCACCCCAGCCCGAGGTGCTAGGCAGATATTGGCCTCTGCCCTGCGGGAGGCTCCGAACGCGTGACGACCCTCAGTCGAGGTAGTCGCGCAACACCTGCGAGCGGGACGGGTGCCTGAGCTTCGACATGGTCTTGGACTCGATCTGGCGGATCCGCTCGCGGGTCACCCCGTAGACCTTGCCGATCTCGTCGAGGGTCTTGGGCTGTCCGTCGGTGAGACCGAAGCGCATCGAGACAACACCGGCCTCACGTTCGGACAGGGTGTCCAGCACCGCATGAAGCTGCTCCTGCAGCAACGTGAACGAGACGGCATCGGCCGGGACGATGGCTTCGGAGTCCTCGATGAGGTCACCGAACTCCGAGTCGCCGTCCTCACCGAGGGGCGTGTGGAGGGAGATCGGCTCGCGACCGTACTTCTGGACCTCGACCACCTTCTCCGGGGTCATGTCGAGCTCCTTGGCCAGCTCCTCCGGCGTCGGCTCACGGCCCAGGTCCTGCAGCATCTGACGCTGGACGCGGGCCAGCTTGTTGATGACCTCGACCATGTGGACCGGGATCCGGATCGTCCGCGCCTGGTCGGCCATGGCTCGCGTGATGGCCTGGCGGATCCACCAGGTGGCGTACGTCGAGAACTTGTAACCCTTGGTGTAGTCGAACTTCTCGACGGCGCGAATCAGGCCGAGGTTGCCTTCTTGGATCAGGTCGAGGAAGAGCATGCCGCGCCCGGTGTAGCGCTTGGCCAGTGACACGACCAGCCGCAGGTTGGCCTCGAGCAGGTGATTCTTGGCTCGACGGCCGTCTTCGGCGATCCAGCCGAGCTCGTCGAGCATCTTCGCCGAGACCTTGTTCTCTCGGGCGAGCTTCTCCTCGGAGAAGAGGCCGGCCTCGATGCGTTTGGCGAGCTCGACCTCCATCTCGGCGTTGAGGAGAGGAACCTTGCCGATCTGCTTGAGGTAGTCCTTCACCGGGTCAGCCGTGGCACCGGCCACCGTGACGGTCTGCTCGGGCTCGTCGGCCTCGTCCGCCTCGGAGATCGTGAAGCCCTGCTTCTCGTCCTCCTTCAAGGTCGGATCGGTCTCGAGATCCTTCTCGAACACGGCGTCGTCGATGTCTGCCAACGACTTCTTGCCCTCTGCATCCACGGGCGCATCGGCCACGACCGCGGTGGCTTCGATCTCGGGTGCCGGCTCTGCGCCCGCGGCCTTCTTGGCCGCCGCGGACTTGGCTGTCTTCGCGGTGGGCGGCTTGTCGGCCGACGTGGACCGGCTGGAGGTCTTGGTGACGGAGGCGGCCTTCTTCGCGGCCACCTTCTCGGTCGCTGCCCCGTCGCTCCTGGCAGCCGCCTTCTTCGCCGGGGTCTTGGTGGACGGCGGCTTCTTCGCCGCGGCCTTCTTGGCTGCCGCTGTCACCGTGGCCCGCTTCGTCACGGCAGCTGCCACTCGCTTGGGGTGCACGGACTCCTCCGCGCCGATGGCCACGCTCACACCCTGCGCCGCCAGGTGCTTGAGCAGCTTCTTGCGTTGAGCCGGGCTGACATCGGCATCCTCACAGGCGGTCCGGATGTCGTTCGGGGAGACTTGTCCCTCGCGCTGTCCCTGGGCGATGAGGCGAACCACCGAAGCGTGGGAGAGCAGAGAATCTGGAAGGGTGCGGGACGTGCTCGGCGACACGAACGTCCTCTCATAGATGGATCGGGGGCGCGGCAAAGCCCGGTCATGTCAAGAGCCGCGCCTCCATTGTGACACGAACCGGACCGGGCTCAAGCCACGCCCCGGCCGCTGGCCAGTGTGGCGGTCACGACATCCAGGCATTGCTCCAACTCGTCGGCCGTCACCCCACCGAAGCCCAATACGAGGCCGTCTCGAAGGTCGGTCCGCCCGTATGCCGACAGCAGCGGCACCTCGAGACCCACCCGCCTCGCAGCCACTACGACCGACTGCGCAACCGGAGCGGCCAGCGGGACCGTCACGTACATACCCGCACCCGCACCGTGGACCCGCGCGAACGGCGCCAGCCGTCGGCGTACGAGCTCACTGCGCTCGGCATAGACCCGCCGGGCCGAGCGGACCAGCCGGTCGACGTGGCCGTCACGCAGCATCGCGAGAAAGGCACGCTGGACCGGCCAGCTTGGATGGTCATGTCTGCGGGCTCGCTGCGCGGCAAGCCCGGCTACCAGGTCGGCCGGACCAACGAGCCAGCCCATGCGCAGCGCGGGGTGCACGGCTTTGGCGGCCGTACCCAGATAGATGACGTCGCGCGACAGCGAAGCGAGCGCGGGCAGTGGCGCGACGTCGTACCGGAACTCGGAGTCATAGTCGTCCTCGATGATCACAGCGCCGCGACGGCGTGCTTCGGCCACCAGTGCGACCCGCCTCGACGCGGTCATCGTGACCCCAGTGGGGTGCTGGTGCGCGGGCGTGACATAGACGGCCCGGACGTCAGCCGCACATCCGGTCAGTGCATCGACCGAGATGCCGTCGTCGTCCACCGGGATGTCCGCGACGTCGAACCGAGCGGTGCGAGCAACCTCGACCGCGGCCCGGTACCCGGGGTCCTCGATGGCCACCGTCCCGCGGTCGATGTTGTCGAGGACCAGCGCCAGACCGTGCGTGGTCCCGGCCGTCACGAGCACCTCGTCGGCCGAGCACATGACGCCGCGGCGGCGAGCGACGTACGCCGCCAGCAGCTCTCTCAGCTCGGCGATCCCGGCTGGATCGGGGTAGCCGCGCGGCATGGGTGCCTGCGCGGCCTCCCGCCAGGCCCGCCGCCAGCCGGCCTCCAACCGGGAATCCACGTACGGCGTCCCGGTGTCGAAGCTCACCAGGGCAGGCGACCTCGACGAGCTGGGTCGGCCGGACCCCATGTCCGCACGCGGCCGCGATGTCGGAACGCCGACGTCGCCGACGAATGTGCCCGCACCAAGGCGGGTCACGAGCCAGCCCTCGGCCACGAGCTGGTCGAAGGCCGTCTCGACCACTGCCCGCGCTACGCCCAGGTCCGCGGCGAGCGAGCGCGAGGACGGTAGCCGCTCTCCCCGGCCGAGCGCACCGCGGCTCACCAGCTCACGGATCTGCCCCGCGAGCTGGACCGGAAGGGTGTCGCGTCCGGTGCGCTCCAGCCGGAGGGCGAGGGGCGTCGGCGAAGCGTTGGTCACGGCGCCTCCTGGGCCCGGTCGAGTTGCACCGAGGTAGATTGGCCTACCTGAATAGCGGACGATTGGCCCGTGTCAGTATGCCACTCCACGCACACACTGGACCCATGACCACGACAGTGAGATCTCCTGGCGTCTCCCCCACGACCCGGACCCGCGTCCGCAGGCATCCCGAGCGAGCCACGGGGGATCGCGCCGATCTGCTCGCGCTCCTCGAGCAGGCCTTGGTGTGCCACGTCGGCGTCCTGATGCCAGGTGATGCGGGGCTCGCCGCGCATCCCGTCGTCCTGCCCATGGCGCTAGCGGTCGCCCCCGAGGGCCCTGACGACGGTGGCACTCTCTACCTGCACGGATCTGTCGCTGCGGGCATCCTCACGGCGACGCTGGAGCACGACATCTGTGTGACCGTGACCCACGTCGACGGCCTCGTGCTGGCTCGGTCGGCGTTCCACCACTCCATGAACTACCGGTCTGCCGTCGTGATCGGCAGGCCGCGTGCCGTGGTCGACGACGACGAGAAGCGCGCCGCCCTCGACCTGATCGTCGATCACATCGTGCCGGGCCGTTCGATCACGCTGCGCGCGCATACTCGCAAGGAGCTGGCAGCCACGGGGGTACTGGCAGTTCCGCTCCGGGAGGCGTCCATCAAACGGCGGACCGGTGGGGTCTCGGACGACCAGAGCGACATTGACGCGGGCGTCTGGGCGGGCGTCGTTCCGTTGCGCACCGCTGCGGCCGAGATCGAGGTCGATGTGGATGCGGCCGGGCTCGATGTACCCGCGGACGTACGACAGCGACATGCTCAGCTCTCGTGAGCAGCGCGGGGTTTGCGTGTCAGGCCTTGGCGCCGTGCGCGGCCTTCGCCGCCTTCTGTTCGCGCTTGAACCGGCGGACACGCTCCAACGAGTCCGGGTCCCGGACGTCAGCAACGGAACGATAGGAGCCTTCCTCCGCGTATGCACCGGCAGCTTTCTCCCAACCGTCCGGACGCACGGCGAGCTGCTTGCCGAGCAGGGCGATGAAGATCTGCGACTTCTGCTTGCCGAAGCCGGGCAGGGCCTGCATGCGGCGTAGCAGCTCCGCACCGGACTCGGCGGTCTCCCACAGCGCGGCGGTTCGACCTGCATAGAACTCCACGACGTGAGCGGCCAGCTCCTGGATGCGCGCCGCCATGGCACCGGGGAACCGGTGCACGGCCGGCGGCGTGGCGCACACGGCAGCGAACTCCTCAGGGGGTGCGCCGGAGATCGTCTCGGGATCGAGGGTGCCGAAACGGTCGAGAATCTTGGCCGGACCTGCGAAGGCGCGTTCCATCGGGAACTGCTGGTCGAGGAGCATCCCCGCCAGCAAGGCGAACGCGTTCGTTGACAGGACTTCGTCTGCCGCGACGTCCTGCGCGATCTGCAGCGTCACTCTGCGGCCTTGACCGCCAGCACCGGGCAGGGTGCGTCGAGCAGGATGCGCTGGGCGTTGCTCCCGAGAATCAGCTTGCCGACCGGGCTGCGCCTGCGCAGCCCGATCACGATGAAATCGGCAGCTACTTCGGCCGCGACATTGATGAGGTCCTCGGCCGGATCCATGCCGCGGACCAGCTGACGGATCTCGTGCTCGACCCCGGCCTTCGTGAGCTGATCACGGACCTCGTCGAGCGCGCTCTCGACCTCTTCGGCGTCGTCGCGGTCGAACTCACGGCCACCCCTGTGTGAGTTGACGACGACGAGGCTGGCGTCGCGGAGCTTGGCTTCCTCGGCAGCCAGGCGCAACGCCGCATGACCCTCCGCCTTGGGCACGTAGCCCACCACGATGACACCCATGAGTTGCTCCTTCTCCCGGACGCCGGCGGCACCGCGCCGATGGTCGTGGGCCGATGGTCCTGGCCCGAACGCTACCGGACGATCCCCCGCGCACGATATGCCTCGATGGGGCCGGACCGACAGCTCGGTCCGCGCCCGGCCAGGCACAGCTTTTCAGCGGTCTCAATCCACCGGCCACTCGTGGACGGGGAGGTTGGCGTGCATGTGCTCGCTGTAGTGGCGAACGACCTCACGCAGGGCGTCGAAGCGGTCGGTCGCCCCGGAGTCGAACAGGCGATGGAACATCTGCGTCTGCCAGGTCGCTCCGTTGCGTCCGGTCAGGCAGCGCTGTTCGATGATGCCGAGCAGCCGGTCACTCTCTGCGGCCTCCATGCCCCACCGGTCCAGACCTTCCTTCGCCTTGGGAAGAAGGCGACGAAGGACGAGCTCGGCAGCACCGACGGAGCCGAGCCCGGGCCAGTAGACCTGCGCGTTGATTCCGTCGGTGGCACCGGAGTGGAAGTTCTCCTCTGCCGCCGAGAACGACATCTGCGACCACAGCGGCCGCTCGTCCTCAGCCAGTGAACGCACCAGACCGAAGTAGAAGGCTGCGTTGGCCATCATGTCGACCACCGTGGGTCCGGACGGCAGCACACGGTTCTCGACGCGCAGGTGGGGTACGCCGCGCACCACGTCGTACACCGGACGGTTCCACCGGTAGATCGTGCCGTTGTGCAACCGCAGCTCCTGCAGAGTCGGGGTATCACCCTTGTCGAGGACGGCGACGGGGTCCTCGTCCTCGGTGATCGGCAGCAGTGCCGGGAAGTACCGGACGTTCTCCTCGAACAGGTCGAAGATCGAGGTGATCCATCGCTCGCCGAACCACACGCGGGGACGCACGCCTTGGGACTTCAGCTCTTCACTACGGGTGTCCGTGGCCTGTTCGAAAAGCGCGATCCGTGTCTCTGCCCAGAGCTCCTTGCCGAAGAGGAACGGAGAGTTCGCACCGAGGGCGAGCTGGATACCGGCGATCACCTGTGACGCGTTCCAGTACGACGGGAAGTCGTCGGGGCTGGTCTGCAGGTGGAGCTGCATCGAGGTGCACGCGGCCTCGGGCATGATCGAGTCCGCCGTCACCAGCAACCGGTCGACCCCGCGGATCGCGATCTCGAGATCCTCACCACGGGCCGCGAAAATCTGGTCGTTGAGCAACCGATACCGCGGGTTCGCCGACAAGGTGTCGGTGTGCATGTGTGAGGTCTGCAGCGTCGGCAGGATCCCGACTGTCACCATGTGTGCACCGACACTGCGGGCCTTCTCCTCCGCGGCGTTGAGACTGTCGCGGACATCGTCCTCGAACGCCTTCATGCCGCCGCCCGCCAGCCGCCGTGGGGCCACGTTGATCTCGAGATTGAACTGACCGAGCTCGGTGACGAAATCGGGGTCTGAGATGGCATCGAGCACCTCGGCGTTCTTCATCGCCGGGTCACATTTGTCGTCAACGAGGTTGAGCTCGACCTCCAGTCCCGTCATCGGCCGCTCGACGTCGAACCGGGACTCCCGCAACATCCGGGCGAACACGTCGAGGCACTGCCGAACCTTGTCTCGATAGCGACGACGGTCCTCGCGTGTGAATTCCCGGCGCTCGACCTCTTGGCCCATCGACGGTCCTCCTCACGGGACGTGGCGGCGGTCCGGCCAGCAGGCTGCCGCTGCAGTCAGCCTGCCGTGCTTCGTCGGTCACCGCCACCACCTCCGGTAAACATCTCACCAGCTTGGCCGCCGAGGGCGGCCGTTCACGCTCACGCGGTCTCGCCGCGGACCCGATCCCAGATCGCCGGGTTGATGCTGGCTTCGCAGGCATCGAGCAGCAGCACCGCCATCGAATAGTCCGGATGCACGTCGAGGACTCGCTCGGCCGCGTGAGAGGCGAGGACCCCGCGCCCGGACAGCCATGCCGCGAAGGCCGTCAACCCACCGACGGGGGCCATCAGCTCGTCCGGGGCGGCTCTCAGCAGATGACGCCAGAGGTCGAAATGATCAGGAGCGTTCGCTTGCGTCATCGTGGCCCAGACCGCATCGCGCTTCGTCACCTCCTGCACCGCAACGACCAGTGCCACCTCGTCCACCGGACCCAGCGTCGCCGGATCCGCCAACGCATCGTCTACGACGCCGCAGAGTGCCGGCACGTCGAGGTGTCGAGCCGGTGCCCCGGCTACAACAGCACAGAAGGCATCCCGACGGGCCGGGTCAGGCGTGAACTGGACGCGCAACGCCTCGCGGTCGGGTGCCCGGGAGAGCCCGGCCAGCACCGCCTCGGCTGCGACCTCGGACGCCTGCGCGTCATACGGAACGCCGGTCGCCGGACAACACAGCGGATCGGAACAGACGTAGGACCACCAGCGATGACCATCGGCGCGCACAGCGTCGTGCACCGTGACGCCCTCGTCGAAGAGCCGGTGGAGCACGGCTGCCATGACCGGGTCGGCCACGGATGCCTCGTCGGAGTAGGCGATGAGCAACACCGGGTCGAACCCGTGCTGCTCAGTCACGGCGGCCAGGTAGGCAGCGGTCCGTTCAGGCGCGTCGGCGCAGTCGACCAGATCGAGTCGAGCGCACGGGCCGAACCGTTGCCGGGGCCCTTCGAGCGCGATGATCACGATGCTGTCGATCGGGTCGAAACCCAGCAGGTAGGGCACGATCGTGACGACGTCTGCCGGCGTCTTCACCTTGGTGATCGGGATGCCCGGCGGTGGCGTCGGCTGGAATCGGCGGGTGTTGGCGGAAGTGGGACGTCGACGGTTGCTCATGTATCGAGCATCGAAGGTCGGTGACCCGCTGACGATGTCGTCCAGACAACCTGTGGACGGTTCGATCCGCGATGATGGACCTGTGCGTAACGTCGCGTCGATCCTGCATCTCGACCTGGATGCGTTCTTCGCTGCGGTCGAGCAACGCGACAAGCCGTCCCTGCGCGGCAAGCCGGTCATCGTCGGCGGAGTCGGGCTGCGTGGCGTGGTCGCTACGGCGTCGTACGAGGCGCGGCGCTTCGGCGTCCGTTCGGCCATGTCAACCGCCGAGGCTCGGTCGCGCTGTCCGCACGCGGCGTTCCTGGTCGGCCGCTTCGACGCGTACCGAGCTTCGAGCCGGCAGGTGATGCGAGTCCTGCGAGCCCGCTCACCGCTGGTGGAGCCTCTGTCGCTGGATGAGGCCTTCGTCGACCTGGCCGCGAGCCCTGACGAGCTCGACCTGTCCGCGGCCGGGCTGGCCGAGATCGCGGCCGATCTCAAGGCCGAGGTGTTCGACGTCACCGGTGGGCTCACCGCGTCGGTCGGCATCGCAACGTCCAAGCTCATCGCGAAGATCGCGAGCGAGCTCGACAAGCCAGACGGCGCCGTCGTGATCCAGCCAGGGTCTGAACAAGACCTGCTGGCGCCCATGCAGGTGACGGTGATCCCAGGTGTCGGGCCCGCCACCGCCGGTCGGCTGCACCAGGTGGGTGTCGACACCGTCGAGGAGCTGCGCCACCTGAGCGCCGACGAGCTGGTCAGGGTCGTGGGGCAGGCGCACGGCCGGAGCCTGTACGCCCTCGCCCGGGCCGACGACGACCGCCCCGTGGTGTCGGAGAGGGAGACGAAGTCGATCTCCGTCGAGGACACGTTCGAGGTGGACCTGGTCGACCCCGTGCTGCTGGCGGCCATTCTCGACCGGCACGCCCGCAACGTCTGCGAACGACTGACGAAGGCCAAGCTGTCCGGCCGGACCGTGACGATCAAGGTCCGCCAGCACGACTTCACGACGCTCACCCGATCGAGCACGATCGCCGGGCCCACCGACAGACCGGCGGTCGTCAGCCGACTGGCGCGCAACCTGCTCGCCGAGCTCGACACCTCCGGCGGCGTTCGACTGCTCGGCGTGGGTGTGTCGGGCCTTGCCGACTGGATCCAGGACGACCTGTTCGTAGACGACGACGCGGACGACGCCCCCCTGAGCGTCCCGGACGGAGCCGGCCACGACCTGGCTGACACTCGTCCGCGCCACGGTCGGGGCTGGATGCCGGGCATGGACGTCCAGCACGCCGAGTTCGGTCCGGGCTGGGTGTGGGGCAGTGGCCTGGGCCGGGTGACGGTCCGGTTCGAGACCGCCGAGACCGGCCCGGGACCGGTACGCACGTTGGCTGCCGACGACGTCGACCTGGTTCGACGCGCGATCGCCGCCGACGACGAGGACGTGCTCAGCGACCCCGTGAGCGGTGCAGGCGAAGGCGGTCCCCCGGCCTCGCTTGCGCACACGCCGCCACCGAGCGCGGCTCGATGACACCGACTACCGGGTAGCCGCCGGTCACCGGATGGTCGGCGAGGAACACTAGCGGCTGTCCCGAGGACGGCACCTGCACGGCCCCGGTCACGATCCCCTCGCTCGGCAGCTCGCCCGGCTGGGACCGGACCAGCGCCGTTGACCCGTCAAGACGCAGCGCGGTGCGGTTCGACGAGGACGAGACGGTGTACTCCTGGCTGAACAGGACCTCCAGAGCCTCGGAGGTGAACCAGTCGTCACGAGGTCCGAGGACGACGGCCAGGGTCCAGACCGTCGGGATCGGCTCCTGCACCGCGGACCCCGAAGCGATCGCCGACCCCGCCCACGACCCCAGCCCGAGAACGTCACCGACGTGCACGGCCGCTGGGCCGAGGCCCGTCAGCGTGTCGGTGGAGCGGCTGCCGAGGACGAGGTCGGCGAGGATCCCACCGGAGATCGCGAGCCAGGACCGCAGCCCGTGGTCGGTCGGCTGCACTTCGATCAGCTCGCCTGCCCGTACGGACTCAGCAGTGCCCCACGAGACGGCCCGCCCGCCGACCCGCAACCCCATGGCTGCTCCGGTCAACGCGATCCGCAGGGACGTCCGCGCCTGCAACCGCACCCCTCCGACGAGCACCTCCAGTCCGGCCGCAGCCTCGGGGTTACCGACCAGCCGGTTGGCCGTCGCGAGAGCCGACCGGTCGAGAGCGCCGGACGGCGGCACGCCGAGGTGCATCGACCCGGACCGCCCCTGGTCCTGGACCAGCAGCAGCGGCCCGGTCCCGTGGACGACCAGGCTCATCACTGTTCCGCCACGAAGCAGACGCGGTCGCCGGGCTCCAGGAGGGCGGGGGGCTCTCGCCCGGCGTCGAACAGCACCTCGGACGTGGTACCGAGAAGCTGCCAACCGCCCGGCATCGACGACGGGTAGATGCCGCAGTACGGGCCCGCCAGCCCGACCGAGCCGGCCGGAACCCGGGTCCTGGGGTCGGCGCGCCGTTCAACCTCAGGAAGCGCCGGGTCGCTCGTGCAGTACGCGAAGCCGGGAGCGAACCCGCAGAAGGCAACGGTGTAAACCGCCTGCTGATGCCGATCGATCACCGCCTCGGGCCGGCACTGCCATTGGCGGGCGACCTCGTCGAGGTCCGCACCGTCGTACCGGACCGGGATGCGTACCAGCGACGCCCCGGTTGCGTCGGTGGCGGTGGCGAGGATCGGGCCGGCGGCGGTCAGGGCGGACCACCATGGGTCCGGCGTGACCCCGTCGACAAGCACGGTGCGGGCCGCCGGCACCACATCGCGGGCCGCGGGCAGCACGCCGGCCGCGATGAGACTTGTGATGTGCGCGTAGGCCGCCGCGACATCCGCATTGTCGGCGAGCTCGATGAGCAGAGCCTCGGACCCGACTGTTCGGCGCCTCATCGGACCGCCGAGCCGAGCGCGTCCCGAACCGCCGCCGCGAGCTCGACGGCGCGCGGCGAGTCCCCGTGGACACAGATCGAGTCGGCGTCCACCGCGAGCGTTTCGCCCTCGATCGTGCGCAGGGTGCCCTCCGAGACCAGTTGCCGCACCCGCGCGCCGACCTCGGCGGGGTCGGTGATCAGCGCGCCCGGCTCCGAGCGCGCGACCAGGCGACCCTCGGCCGCGTAGGCCCGGTCGGCGAAGAACTCGCGCAGTGCGCGTCCACCGCGCTCTCTCATCACCCGCTCCGACACCGATCCGGGCAGTGTCAGCAGCGGCAGCCCGTGGCGAAGAGCGACGTCGACGACGGCCAGGGCCTGCTGCTCGTCTCTCACGACGCGGTTGTAGAGCGCACCGTGCGGCTTCACGTAGGACACGACCACCCCCACACTCCTAGCAATCGCCTGCAGCGTCTCTACCTGCTCGGTCAGGTCACGCACCAGGTCGTCGTACCCGATCTCGACGTCCACGCGTCCGAAGTTCTCCCGGTCCCGGTACGACGGCTGGGCGCCCACGTCCACACCACGGTCCCGGGCAAGTGAGCACACGGTCCGCATCGTGTCGGCATCTCCCGCGTGAAAGCCGCAGGCCACGTTGACCTGCGTGACGATCTCGATGAGCGCCGCGTCAGTGTCGAAGCCCTCGCCGACATCGGCGTTGAGGTGGTAGCGAGCGCTCATACGCACATTCTGACCCTCCCGCCCTCCGGGCACCGGTCCCGGGTTCGGCACGCCGAGCATCGCGGCGCGAGGCCGCCGAGGGACGCTAGTAGGGTCGCTTCGTGACCGACATGCAGAGTTCAACGGTGCCTCCCGCCGCACCCAAGCGTCCGACCGAGCGCACGCACCACGGCGACACGTTCGTCGACAACTACGAATGGTTGCGCGACAAGGAGTCGCCTGAGACCCTCGCCTACCTCGAGGCCGAGAACGCCTACACCGACGCGCGGACGACACACCTGGCCGAGCTCCGCGAGCAGATCTTCACCGAGATCAAGCGGCGGACGCAGGAGACTGACCTGTCTGTCCCGAGTCGGAGCGGGAGCTACTGGTACTACCGCCGCACCCTCGAGGGACAGCAGTACGGGATCGTGTGCCGCGCCAAGGCCGCGGATGGCGACTGGACCCCGCCGTCGCTCGAGGCCGGCGCCGAAGTACCCGGCGAGGAGGTCCTGCTGGACTGCAACGAGCTCGCCGACGGGCAGGACTACTTCTCGTTGGGCGCACTGACGGCGACGCTCGACGAGACCCGGCTCGCCTACTCCACCGACGTGGTCGGCGACGAGCGCTACACCGTACGTGTCAAGGACCTCCGCACCGGCGAGCTTCTGCCGGATGTCATCCCCAACACCCTGCACGGCGTGAGCTGGTCCAACCCAGGCACTCACCTCTTCTACACGACCGTCAACGATGCGTGGCGCGCCGACAAGGTGTGGCGGCACGAGATGGGAACCGACGCGTCCGCCGACGTGCTCATCCGCGAGGAGACCGACGATCGCTTCAACATCGGGATCAGCCGCACGACGAGCGACCGCTACCTCGTGCTCACCTCGAGCTCGAAGATCACCTCTGAGGTGAGCCTGCTCGATGCAGACGACCCGACCGGCTCGTTCCGCATGGTGATTCCCCGAGTCGAAGGAATCGAGTATGAGGTCGACCACGCCGTCACCGGTGGCCAGGACCGCTTGCTGGTCCTGCACAACCGCGACGCACTCAACTTCACCCTTGGCATGGGTCCGGTTGACCTCCAGTCGTTCGACGATCTTGACACGATCATCGAGCACCAGAGCACGGTACGCCTCACCGATGTCGCAGCGTCCGCCTCGACGATCGCAGTGAACCTCCGGGAGAGCGGGCTGCTCCAGGTCCGCGTCTTTCCGATCGGGCCGGACGGCCTCGGGCCAGGAGCCAACATCGCCTTCGACGAGGAGCTCTTCGAGGCCACGGCGAGCGGTTTCTCCGACTGGAACCAACCGTTCGTCCGGCTGTCGTACGGCTCTTTCGTAACCCCTTCGTCGGTCTTCGAGTACGACCCGACCAGTGGCGATCTCCACCTGCGAAAGCGACAGCCGGTTCTCGGTGGCTACGACCCGGACGACTACGTCCAGAGCCGGGAGTGGGCCACCGCACGCGACGGAGCTCTGATCCCTGTGTCGATCCTGCGGCACCGGAGCGTCGCAGCGCGCAGCAGCGCGCCCACCCTGTTGTACGGCTACGGCTCCTACGAGATCAGCTACGACCCGTTCATGAGCATCGGGCGGCTGTCGCTGCTCGACCGCGGGATGGTGTTCGCTCTCGCGCACGTTCGGGGTGGAGGCGAGATGGGGCGCCAGTGGTACGAGGACGGCAAGCTGCTCCACAAGAAGAACACGTTCACCGACTTCGTCGACGTGGCGCAGCACCTGGTCGACACCGGGTGGACGACCACTCCACAGCTGGTCGGCATGGGCGGCAGCGCCGGTGGCCTGCTGGTCGGGGCGGTCGCCAACATGGCACCCGATCTGTTCGGTGGCCTCGTCGCACAGGTGCCGTTCGTCGATGCGTTGACGACCATCCTCGACCCGTCACTTCCGCTCACCGTCACCGAGTGGGACGAGTGGGGAGACCCGCTGCACGACCCCGAGGTGTATGCCTACATGAAGTCCTACTCGCCGTACGAGAACATCACTGCCCGCGACTATCCGTCGATCTACGCCCGCACGTCGATCAACGACACCCGCGTGTTCTACGTCGAGCCGGCGAAATGGGTGGCCCAGCTGCGCGAGACACTGCCTGACTCCAGCCGAGTCCTGTTCAAGTGCGAGATGTCGGCAGGGCATGGTGGCGCCAGCGGGCGGTATGACGCCTGGCGCGAGCAGGCCGAGTACTACGCCTGGATCATCGACACGGCCGGCGCCTCTCGCGAGGTGCTGGTCGGTGGGTCAGCCGACTGACCCGACTCTCCGTCCGCACCAGGTGTGTAAGAAACCGCTGAGATGAGCAACTTCGGGGGCTGACCCGGCGTTTTCCCAGGTAATCCACTCCATGTGGTTGGTCAGTATCTATGCAACGGCCGGAATCTTGACGACAGCCGATGCGTTGACCAAGTAGAACATCTGGTGTGCATCACCGAGGAGGAGAAAGCCGTGACCACACGTCGCAACGCAACACTTGACTCTCGCGACAGCGGGATCGAGGGTCGCGACAGCGTTGGCATGTATCTCGACGAGATCGCTCGCACGCCCCTGCTCGATGCTGCCACCGAGGTGGAGCTGTCGAAAGCCATCGAGGCGGGCCTGCTTGCCCAGCACCTGCTGGACTCCGGCCGGATCGCGCGAGCCAAAGGCGGTGCGCCGATGCGGGCGACCCGCGAGGAGCTCGAGTGGCTGGCCGCCGAGGGCGACCTCGCCACCCAGCGCTTCATCCAGGCGAACCTTCGTCTCGTCGTCTCGATCGCGCGCAAGTACGGCCGGTCGGCCATGCCCATGCTGGACCTTGTCCAAGAGGGCAACACCGGTCTGATCCGCGCGGTCGAGAAGTTCGACTACGCAAAGGGCTACAAGTTCTCGACCTACGCGACCTGGTGGGTGCGCCAGGCCATCACGCGCGGTATCGCCCAGCAGGCTCGCGTCGTACGCCTGCCCGTGCATGTCGTCGAAGAGCTCAACCAGATCGGCTCCGCCCGACGGACCCTGGAACGTCAGCTCGGGCGTGAGCCGGAGCCGGAGGAGATCGCAACCGAGCTCGACATGAACCTCGAGCGCGTGATCGACCTGATCAACTGGGGCCGCGACCACGTCAGCCTCGACACTCCGGTCGACGAGGACGGCGACACGTCCCTTGGCGACCTGGTGGCCAAGGAGACGACCCCGGGTCCTGATTCGGCCTTCCTCGACGTCGAGTCTCGCCAGCGGCTGGACGACCTGGTCGAGCTGCTCGACCCCCGATCGGCCGACGTCATCCGCGCCCGCTACGGCCTCACCGACGGTCGTCAGGAGAAGCTGGCCGACATCGGCGCGCGCCACGGCGTCTCCGCCGAGCGCGTGCGGCAGCTGGAGCGCGAAGCGCTGGCCCAGCTGCGCAGACTCGCCGATCCCGACCTGGCTGCCTGAGGCACCATCAGGGGCCCGTGTCCTGTCGGACACGAGAGAACAGGTCCTCCCAGACCTGATCAACAGCGGCTCGCAGCTGCGCCATCGACCCGTCATTGCTGAGGACGAGGTCGGCAGCCGCGAGTCGCTGCTCTCTGCTTGCCTGCGCGGCCATCCGGGCCAGCGCCTGGTCTTGTGTCATCGACCGATCACTGACCAGGCGCCGCAGCTGAACCTCCGGCGAGGCGTCCACCACGAGGACCACGTCGAAGGAACCGGCCTGACCCGTCTCGACCAGCAAGGGCACGTCATGCACGATCACCGAGTCGTCGGCAGCCGCGGACTCGATGTCGGCCGCGCGGGCGCGGATCCGCGGGTGGATGATCGTCTCCAACCGCTTGCGGGCCTCGTCGTCGCCGAAGACCCTGCGTGCCATCGCAGCGCGGTCGAGCTGTCCGGAGCCGGTGGTCACTTCGGGGCCGAACACGCTGACGATCTCGGCGAGCGCCGGCGAGCCGGCTGCGACGACCTCGCGCGCCAGCACGTCACTGTCGATGATCACGGCGCCGTGCTCGGCGAGCAATGCGCTGACCGCGGACTTGCCCGAACCGATTCCCCCGGTGAGACCGACACGCAGCATGCGCACAGGATTCCACACCGGTGCGGCGCGGCCGTTGCCGTCGTGCGTCAACCGGCAGCGACCGTCGGCTGGGGACTGCAGAAGATCCGGCGGTAGCGCTGCGGGCTCGTTCCACGAAGGCGCGCAAAATGGTGACGGAACGCCGTGGCGTTGCTGAAGCCCACCCGTACGGCGATGCGCTCGATGGTCTCGTCGGACTGTTCGAGCAGCTGTTCGGCGAGCAGCACCCTCTGGTTGGTGATCCAGTGGTAGGGCGTCGTGCCGGTCTCGGCCTTGAACCGACGGGCGAACGTGCGCGGTGACACCATGGCCTTGGCCGCGAGCGACTCGACGCTCAGATCTTCATGGAGGTGGGAGCCGACCCATTCGAGCAACGGCTGGAGTGTGTCTGCCGTCGTCACCGGAACCGGTGACTCGATGAACTGGGCCTGACCACCGTCGCGGTGTGGGGCCACCACCATCCGGCGCGCGACCGTCGAGGCGACACTGGCCCCGAATTCGGACCTGATCAGGTGCAGGCAGGCGTCGAGGCCGGCGGCCGAGCCCGCAGACGTGATCACGGGCCCGTCGTCGAGGTAGAGGACGTCGCAGCGAACCTTGGCCCGGGGGAACCGAGCCTCGAGCTCGTCGACGTAGCGCCAGTGGGTCGTACAGGCACGACCATCGAGCAGTCCGGCAGCTCCGAGGACGAAGGCGCCGGAGCACACAGACAGGAACCGGGCGCCGCGGTCGTGGGCCGTCTGCAGCGCCGTCAGCACGCTCGGGGGGACCGGCAGCTCGCGGGGCACGGCGGGCAGACAGATGAGGTCGGCGCTCTCCAGCCGGTCGAGCCCCAAGTCGATGTCGAGCACCAGGCCGGGAAGGCTTGTCGGAACGCGTCCGGGCTTCGGCGTACAGATCGCGAAGTCGAAGTTGGGGACACCCTGGTCCTCGCGGTCCAGTCCCCAGGCCTCGCAGAGGACGCCCAGCTCGAACGGAGCGACGCCGTCGTAGACGATTGCGGCGATGTTCTTCAGCATCCGGCCAGTGTGCCAGAATCTTGGCAGGAAATCGATGGACGGTGACACTTCTGCCACTCGTGGCGGATCTTCGTCAGTGGCATTATTACTGCCATGACAAGCATCGCAGTGATCACCCTCGTGGTGGCCGCCGCCGTCGTCACCGCTTGGTACGTCGCGCGGCTTGCCAACCTCATCAAGTCCGACGGCCTCGGCTTCAGAGCTGCGTCGGGTCTCCCCCGCGACTGGTCTCCGTCTGTCGACCTGCCCAGCACGCCTTACACCAAGAAGCCGCACTTCTGACGGTCAGACCCGGTCAGCGAGCGCCCCGGAGCCTCATGCGCGGGTCGCCGCCGGCCAGGCCGGGACCGCCACCGGTGCAGGAGTACGACCGCTGTACGGCGCGCGTGAGCAACAGGCGAAGGCACTGCCGTTCGGCGGCCGTCCCCCAGTACCCAGGGTGTAACGACTCCTGGATCTGGTGAGGCGCGATCGTGAAGTAGACCCGGTTGACCCACTCGACGCGGTCGACGGCCCCCACCGAGTCCCACCGACGCAGCGACGTCTCCGACAGCGGCGCCGTGCCACGTTCGCACAACCGGTGTCCGTCGAGCGCCCGCGCCAGGTCGAGGACGGCGTACCCGTTCCGAGCGGCCGATGCCGCAGAGACGACAGTCTGGTTGATGCGGGCCAACGCGACGGTGTTGGCCCAGGTCGCGTCGGCCGCGAAGAAGGGACACCCGCCGCGCGTGTCCCGGTCGACAGCACTGAACCGCAGGGCGTCACCGGGCGGGATCGGTGAGGGGTACGTCAGCACGACGCGGCGATAGTCGGCCGCGGCATACCCGGCCCTGGACATGGCGGTCGTCACCCGGTTCAGCGCAGCCGTCACGGCCGCCCGGACACGGCGCTGGGCAGCACGGTCGACCTTGGCAGTCACCGTCACGTCGGTGCTGCACAGATGCTCCCCTCCCGGCGGTGAGGACAGGAAGTCCGAGACGCAACCGCTGGCCAGGGCACCGAAACCGAAGTCGTTGCCGCCGATCGAGACGACCACGGACGAGACGCGATGTTGCGACGCGAACCGTTGCAGCGCCAAAGCCTGACCCACCCCGCCGCCGGTCGACCGGGCAAAGTCCAGGCCCGGCTTGAACCGCAGCTGGGACGCGTCCGAGTGAGTGCGGGCTCCGGAACAGGCGAGGTTCTTGCCATGCAGTCCGGGAAGCGTCAACGAGACGATCGTCGAGGCGGCGCGATGGCAGCCAGGCTGCGACTCCTGCCCGTTCCGGTCGAAGTAGGCAGCCGGCCCCAGGGCATCCACCCGCCGGGCAGGCCCGTTCGTGTTCGCGCCCCAGCGTGCGCCCTCACCGGATATGTAGCTGTCGCCGAGGGACACGACCCAACCGGACCGATGGGCCGGTTGAGCCGAACCCGTGGGCGATGGCGGAACGACCGGGGAGCCACGCGGGTCGGTGTCACCGGACGATCCCGACGTACATGCGGCCGCCAGCAACAGGACGGCGAGCGCCGCGGCAGGTGACCGCGCCGACGACCGGTCCCCCCGCTTGCTCCGCACAACGGTCAGGCTAACCCGACGTCCAAACGGCACCAGGCCGTAGCGCGCGGGCGCACGAACCACGAACGGCCTCGCACCGAAGTGCGAGGCCGTTCGTCAGCGCGTGCTGAGGCAGTGCGCGGTCACTGACCGCCGGTGAGCTTCTCGCGAAGCGCCTGCAGCGCCTCGTCCGAGGCAAGCGAGCCGTCCGGACCCGCGTCCGCCGGCGAAGCCGGGGCACTCGGGGTGGCAGCGCCCGTCTCGTCGCCGGTGCTGTCCGAGGAGCCGGTGCTGTCCGAGGAGTAGGTCGACGGTTCGACCGCCTCGACGTCGGCCTTCGCCGCGTCCTCGACCTGCTGCTTGTGTGCCTCCCAGCGGGCGTGCGCCTCGGCGTACTGGTGCTCCCAGGCGGCCTTCTGGTCGTCGTAACCCTCGAGCCACTCGCCCGTCTCGGGGTCGAAGCCCTCGGGGTACTGGTAGTTGCCCTGATCGTCGTACGACGCGGCCATGCCGTAGAGCGTGGGGTCGAAGTCCTCGGACGTGTGGTCGACACCCTCGTTGGCCTGCTTGAGCGACAGCGAGATACGCCGACGCTCGAGGTCGATGTCGATGATCTTGACCATGACGTCGTCGTTGACCTGCACGACCTGCTCGGGGATCTCGACGTGCCGTTCGGCCAGCTCGGAGATGTGCACGAGGCCCTCGATGCCCTCGTCGACGCGGACGAATGCGCCGAAGGGCACGAGCTTGGTGACCTTGCCCGGCACGATCTGACCCATCTGGTGGGTGCGGGCGAACTGCTGCCACGGGTCTTCCTGCGTCGCCTTCAGCGACAAGGAGACGCGCTCCCGGTCCATGTCGACGTCGAGCACCTCGACGGTGACCTCCTGGCCGACCTCGACGACCTCGGAGGGGTGGTCGATGTGCTTCCAGGACAGCTCGGAGACGTGCACGAGGCCGTCGACACCGCCGAGGTCGACGAACGCACCGAAGTTGACGATCGACGACACGACACCGGGGCGGACCTGGCCCTTCTGCAGCTGGGTCAGGAAGTTCTGGCGGACCTCGGACTGGGTCTGCTCGAGCCACGCACGACGGGACAGCACGACGTTGTTGCGGTTCTTGTCGAGCTCGATGATCTTGGCCTCGAGCTCCTTGCCGACGTACGGCTGGAGATCGCGGACGCGGCGCATCTCGACCAGTGACGCGGGGAGGAAGCCACGCAGACCGATGTCGATGATGAGGCCACCCTTGACGACCTCGATGACCGAACCCTTGACGACACCGTCGTCTTCCTTGATCTTCTCGATCGTGCCCCAGGCGCGCTCGTACTGGGCCCGCTTCTTGGAGAGGATCAGGCGGCCTTCTTTGTCCTCCTTCTGGAGAACCAGGGCTTCGACCTTGTCGCCGACGGCAACCACGTCACCGGGGTCGACGTCGTGCTTGATCGACAGCTCACGGGAGGGAATGACGCCTTCGGTCTTGTAGCCGATGTCCAACAGGACCTCGTCGCGGTCGACCTTGACGATCGTTCCGTCGACGATGTCACCGTCGTTGAAGTACTTGATGGTGGCGTCGATCGCGGCGAGGAAGTCCTCTGCCGTTCCGATGTCATTGACCGCAACCTGCGGGGTCTCCTGCGCGGCGGGAGGGGCTTCGATGCTGCTCGTCATGTAGTAGGAACTCCGTCGGATGGATAGATGTCGTGCGTGCGCGCCCAAGGCCCTTGGTTCGTGGTCCCACCGAGAAGATCTCGAGTCACAGCCAGCTGGCTGTCTGCCGAGAATGGAGGTGTACGAGCACGGCCTGCTCCGTCTGAGGTCATGCAGGCCCGAAGCGCACCGTCTAGAGTACGGGTTTTGCCTCATTCGGGTCAACGCGAGGGGTATTCCACGGCCACGCCTGTAGGTTCCCGCTACGGGCCTGGGCCAGCAACAGCTCCGTCGCCAGCTCACAGACCGGGTTGGACGGCACGCGCCCGGCCAGCTCGACGAGGGCCCAGACATCGGCCGCCCTGCCGCGGTCGTCGGCCTGGCGAACTCCCGGTGCGTTGTTCACGAACGCCTCCAGGGCCGCGCCGGCGATCCGGTCGTCGCGCTCGAAGCGGGTCAGGTTGCCGTAGTCGGCATAGGGGGCGCCGGCGAAGGCGAACTCCCAGTCCAGCAGCGCACTGACCTGCGAGGTGGCGGGGTCGACGAGGATGTTCTTTGGGTTGAAGTCGCTGTGCACCAGGACTGTGCGTCCCTCGCTCTCCTCCGCCGCCTCGGCGGAGATGTCCTCAGCGACGTCGATGAGGTCGAGCAGTGCGTCGAAATCGCGGTCCTGCCACGCGGCCAGCCGACCCTGGTCGCGATAGTGCTGGGCGAACAGCCTCAGGTCGGTCGGCAGTTCCGCCTGGGAGACCGTGAGATCGGCCCCCTCGAACAGGCCGGGTCGCAGGAACGGGATTCCGGACAGCCGCGCCAGGATGACCCCCAGGTCGAGCCCGATCTCCTCCCAGTCCACACCGGGCGGATCAGCCCGGAGCAACGCATCGAGTGAAACGCCATCGAGCTTCTCCGTCACGAGGAGTGCCGGCTCGGCGCCCCGCGCCGGCCGGGCCTCGATGACCTCAGGGACCGGCAGTATCCCCCGGACCAGTCGCAGCAGGCTGGCATCCACCAGTGCACGGTCCGGGTTGCGCCGATAGATCCGCAGCACGACCTGTTCGGCCGGATCGGCGCCAACGACGAACGTCTCGCCGCTGTAGCCGCCGTCGAGGGGAGTGAGACTTGTACCGAACCAGTCCATCGCCATGGCAAGGCATTCTGCCAACCCCTGACGCGGCCTACGATCGGGACATGACGGAGTACCAAGTGACCTCGTGGCGGGAGCTGCCCTCGCTCGTGGTCGCCCGCGACGGCGACGAGGTCGTCAAGATTCCTATGCCGAGCGGCTTCCAGGAGGCCATCGACGAGGCCGCCATGCGGCTGGGCGAGACGTCGAGTGAGGCGTACCTCGAGGGCTGGGTGCGCACGCAGTGGATGTCGGCCGACGGGACGCCTGCCGAGGTCTGTGACCGGGTGGTGGCCGACCTGGAGTCCCAGTGGCCCGACGGGGCCATCAGCACGTTCCTCGCCTCCCTCTGACCGAATGTCGGACGTAGGTGCGCTCAATCGCCGTGTGTACTTCTGAACGGTCGGTCAGGTCGGGCGGTGGTAACGGCCGCGACGGTGGACCAGCGGCTGGTGCTCCTCGCCGACGTCGAGCCGCTCGATGACGAGGTCGACCAGGATCGACCAGCCGACCTCGACCGGCTCGCCGTCGACGAGCCGCGCACCCGCCCAGCTCGACGCGTCCGTGAGCCGCGGACCCCAGTCGGTGTCGATCCACTCCCCCAACGTGAACACCCCGCCCGGGGCAGGCGCCACCCCTGCGAAGGCGTCGGCGAGGTCGCGGTGGCGCCACTCCAACAGCTGGACGACGGCCGTTCTGGTCTCGAGCAGCCGCTCGGCGAGCGCCGAGACCGGGTCGAGCAACCCGAGCACGTGCCCCGGTCGGCCCGCCGCGACGAGGAGCGACGAGACCGTGAGCCCGGCGCGTCCCGTCGGCCCACCTCCGGTCCCGCTGGTCCAGAGTGAGACGGTGCCGCCGAGACGACCGCGCCAGCGGCGTACCGGGTCGCGTTGGTCGGCTGCGACCTGGAACGGATGCTCGGGATGGATCGTCACGAGGGCCAGCGTACGAGGCGCCTAGGCTGGACGTGTTCCGCGGACCGTGCGCGGTGAGAGGCGTGACAGATGACGGCCAGCCAGGAGGCGCACGACTCGCAGCGACCCGACGTCGAGGAGGACCCGGAGAAGGCGTTCGACCGCTTCGTGATGGCGTCCGCCCCGATCCTGATCGGGATCGCCCGGCTGGTCACCGGCGATCCCACCACGGCAGACCAGGCGGCCGACGAGGCGTGGCCCAAGGTCTACCGGCACTGGCGACGGATCTCCCGGACGCCCTCCCCGCTGGCGTCGGCGCTGGCGCCTTTCGTGACCACCTCCGTGCGTCGGGCCGAGTGGACTCTTCCGGAGGCGGTGCGCGGGCTCGAGCTGCGTGAGGGTGGCCTCGTCGACGCGGGCACCGTGCTCGGGTACGAGCAAGCGGACGCTTCGATCGGAGAGGCGCTGCTCGACCTGCCCCCCCGTGCACGGGCGGTGCTCTCGCTGCGCTGGCATGCCGGTCTCACTGACTCCGACCTGGTGCGCGCGACGCGACTACGTCCGCTGCGGCCGGGCCGGGCCGCCGATGACGCCTTCGCCGACGTCATGCACACGGTCGCATTTCCGTCCGGAGTTCCGGCGAAGGCAGCGACCGAGCGGACGCGCGAACAGGAGTTCGCCGCACGGTTGCGGGCCGAGCTCGCTGAGCTGGCCGGTCCCGTCGTCGACGGTCAAGCCGAGCTGGTCCGGATTCGGCCGGTGCTGGCCGACGTCCGACAGCTGCTTCCGCGTCGCTCCGTGCGGCGACGGGCCGTGGCCACGGTGGGAGGGCTCGTCGCGGCGGTGGTCGTCACTGGACTCGCGCTCACGTCCGGTGACGAAGGAGGAGCTGCGGGGGAACGGACCCAACCGCCGGTCGCCCCTGCCGGTGGTCGGCTGGTCGGTTTCCAGTCGGTGTACACGACCGTGCCGGGATCATGGAGCCACAACCGGTTGCGGTGCGGCACCGTGGTCGAGAGCACGGTCCTGTATCCCGACGCGAGCAGCGGATGTGACGGCCGATCCCTGCCGACGCCGGCGGTCCCACCATCGAGCGTGACGTTCAGCGAGCCACCCACGAGTCCGATCCCGCTGGGGCGGCTACGCCAGATCAACGAGGTGGGCGGGAACCAGGTGTTCGCGACGACACAGATCCGGCGCCATGGGTTGCTTCAGGAGGTCGTGGTCATCCCCGACGCGAACGTCCAGATGGTCGTGCGCACACCAGACCCGCGGGTGCTGGACAGCATCGTCGACTCGCTGCAGGCGTTGCCGAAGGGGTACGTCGTGGTGCCTGGCTGCACCAAGCTGCCCTTGCGCGACGCGATCGGACGGCTCGTCGCGGTCGGGCTCAACGTCAAGCTCACGCAGGCCTCGACCCTCAACATGCACTACGGCGCGCCTCCGGTGACGCATCAGTCGATCCCCACCGGGCAGATCGTCGCGCGGGGAACGGTTGTCGGCCTGGGGTTCCCGAGCACGAACTGACCATCAGGCCGTCAGCTTGGGGAGCACCTCACGGCCGAAGACGTCCAGCCACTCGGTCTGGTTGCGACCGACGTTGTGGAGGTAGACCTGGGTGACCCCCAGATCGAGGAAGCGCTGGATCTCGACGCGGTGGACATCGGGGTCCGACGAGATCACCATCCGACCGTCGAAGTCCTCTCGGCGTACGAGCGCTGCCATCGCCGCGAAGTCGTGCGGGGACCGCACATCCTGCTTGGCGAACTTCATGCCCCCGTTGGGCCATTCGGTCATCGCGTTGTCCATCGCCTCTTCGTCGGTCGCTGCCCAGGAGAGGTGCAGCTGGAGGAGCTTGGGCATCGTCGACGGGTCCTTGCCCGCGGAGCGAGCACCTTCGTCGAACTTCGACAGGACGCCCTCGACCTTGTCGGTGGTAGCGCCCGGAGTGATGATGCCGTCGCACCGCGCGCCGGCTTTCCTAGCGGTGATCGGGCCTGCAGTGGCAATGATGATCGGTGGCGGGGCGGCGGCTCGTGTCCACAGCCTCGTCGTGTGCAGGCGGAAGTACTCACCCTTGTGCTTGACGTCTTCGCCGGTGAAGAGCTTCTGGATGACCTCGATCGCCTCGAACATCATCGCGATCCGCTCCGGCGCCTGTGGCCAGTAGCCGCCGAAGACCTGTTCGTTGAGCGCCTCACCGGAGCCGAGCCCGAGCCAGGTCCGACCGGGATACATCGCCTCGAGCGTCGAGGCGGCCTGCGCGACGATCGCGGGGTGCTGCCGAAACGTGGGACACGTCACGCCAGGGCCCAGGTCGCCGGAGGTGCGCTGACCGAGGGCGCCCAGGACACTCCACACGTATGACGCCTGGCCCTGCGCGGGAACCCAGGGCTGGAAGTGGTCGGCCGCCATGACGCCGGAGAAGCCATGCCCCTCGGCGGCGGCGCACAGGTCGACGATCTCGCCTGGGGGGAACTGCTCGAGGGCGGCGGCGTACCCGATCTTGGCGTCAGACATGACGCCATCCTGACCCATCGACGGATGCACCGGGTCGGCCGACGTCGCGCTGCGTGCGTCTGAGCCGGCGGCCGGTGTCAGTACGCTCGAAGCATCATGAGCATCGTCAGGGATCCGGCGGGTCGGCGTCTCGAGGCATCGGCGGTCGAGCCGCCGGCCGGGGACGTCGACGACCTCCGCGCGTTCCTGACCGAGCATCGCCGGGTGTTCGTGCTGACCGGTGCGGGTTGCAGCACCGAGTCGGGAATCCCTGACTATCGAGGGCTCGAGGGCGAGTGGAAGCGGCAGCGGCCGATCGAGTTCCAGGCGTTCGTCCGGGAGCCCTTGATGCGCTCCCGCTACTGGGCCAGGAGCCTGATCGGGTGGCGCAGCTTCGGGCGGGCGGCGCCCAATGACGCGCACCGGGGGCTGGCCGACCTGGAGCGGGCGGAGCGGATCGGACTGCTCGTGACACAGAACGTCGACGGGCTGCACCAGGCGGCCGGGTCGCGCCGCGTCGTCGACCTGCATGGTCGGCTGGACCGCGTTGCCTGCATGTCGTGTCGACAGACGTGGGCGCGCGCCGCCTGGCAGTCGCACCTCGAGGACCTGAACAACGGCTGGACCGCGTTGGACGCACCCGTCGCCCCCGACGGTGACGCCGATCTCGACGGCCTCGACTTCTCGCCTTTCGTGGTGCCGGACTGTCCACGGTGCGGCGGAGTCGTCAAGCCCGACGTGGTGTTCTTCGGTGAGAACGTGCCGGCCTGGCGTCATACCCAGGCGATGGCCGCGTTGTCGCGATCCGACGCGCTGCTCGTGGTGGGTTCGTCGCTGATGGTGCACTCCGGCTACCGGTATGCGCTCGCCGCCGGCCGACGTCAGCTGCCGATCGCGGCGGTCAACCTGGGTCGGACGAGGGCCGACCACCTGCTCTCGTTGAAAGTCTCCGCGGCCGCCGGGCCCACGCTGGCTGCCCTTGCTGCCCTGGCTGCCTGACCCTCATCCCTACCCTTCCTCGCCGCTCACACGGAGCGGTCCCGTTTGCCTTGTTCACAAGCCGGCTGGCTGCTTCACTATGCAAATTTGCCTCTCGCAGACGGTGCGTGCCTTGTGCACTGGCCGCGCGGCGGGCGTATGACGTCCGGCGGGACCGGCCGAACACGTGACGGCGTACGGCGAGCACTGGCGGCGGGCTGGACGGGTAGCGGCATACGGCTCACGCTGCCGGCACACTGCCCAAGGCAAACCTGCAGTCACCATGGCACGTTTGCCTTGTTCAGAAGCCACCCGGCTTGTGAACAAGGCAAACGCACGGCCACGGATAGAGTGCGGGAGGTGGGGAGTGAGTATCGGGAGGTGGGAGAGACCGAGGCGGAGGCTGCGAACCGGGCAGACTGGGACGCGGAGGCGGATGACTACCAACGGGAGCACGGCGACTTCCTCGGGGACGACCGCTTCGTCTGGTGTCCCGAGGGCCTCGACGAGTCCACCGCCCGGCTCCTCGGAGACATCGCCGGCCGGCGCGTGCTGGACCTCGGCTGCGGTGCCGCGCAGTGCGCACGTTGGTTGACCCTCCAAGGCGCGACAGCCATCGGCCTCGACCTGTCCTTCCGGCAGTTGCAGCACGCTCACCGCATCGACCAGGACACCGGTACCACGGTCCCGGTCGTCGCCGGGTCCGCGAGCCGGCTGCCGTTCGGCGATGCGTCCTTCGACGTCGTGGTCTCCGCCTTCGGCGCGCTGCCGTTCGTGGTCAACATCGCGCGCGCAGTCTCCGAAGCCGCCCGCGTTCTCCAACCGGGTGGGTTGTTCGTCTTCTCGGTCGTGCATCCGGTCCGTCGGATGTTCGCCGACGACCCGAGCGCCGACGGCTTCTCGATCATCCGCTCCTACTTCGACCGCTCGGCGTACGTCGAGCTGAGTCCGGACGGCACCCCGTCGTACGTCGAGCCGCACCACACGATCGGAGACTGGATCGACGCGATCGACGTCGCGGATCTGCGGCTGCACCGCCTCGTCGAGCCGGAGTGGCCGCCGGGCCATGACCGGGTCTGGGGCGGGTGGGGACCGCTGCGCGGGAAGCTGCTTCCGGGAACCGCGATCTTCGTCACCAGCAAGCCCTGAGGTGGCCACGGCGGCGACACGGGGCTGAGCACCCGGCCAGTGTCACGGGCTCAGGCAGACTGTCCCCCATGGAGCGCGAGCCGGTGGCGACGGGAACGTCGTACGACGCCGCAGCGATGCCAGGACCGCTGACCCCGGTCAAGGCGACCGGGGTCGTCGCCCTCGGCATGATGGCGATGAACGCACTCGCTTACGCATTCACCCTGCTCGCGGCCCACGTTCTCGGACCGTCGGACTTCGGCGGCGTGAGCGCTCTGCTCGGCATCCTCATCGTCGGAGCCGTGGGGGCGCTGGCCGTGCAGGCCACGGCGGCACGCCGGCTCGCGACGTGCCCGCCCCACCATGAGGCTGCGGTGATTCGCGACGTCCTGCTCAGCTGCGCCCGCCTGACCGTGTTGATCGGCCTCGTCCTGCTGCTCCTGACACCACTCATCGACTCGCTGCTGCATCTTGACGACCCGGTGGCGGGCAGCATGGTGGCGTTGTCGACGGTGCCGACCACGATGATGGGCGCCTACGCCGGAATCACCCAGGGCCAGCGCCGATGGTCGACGTTGGCCGCGATCTATGCAGCGCTCGGCGTCGGCCGGCTGCTCGGCGGAGCCACCGCCATCCTGATCGAGCCCACCCTGCGCTCGGCGATGATCGGACTCGCGGTCGGTAGCCTGCTGCCGTTCATCGTCGGCGCGGCAACCACGCGGCTGCCGCCCGCCACTCGCGACAGCGACCACGCCCCCCTGTTGGGCGAGCTCTGGAGGAACGGGCACACCCTCTTGGCGTTCTTCGTCTTCACCAACCTCGATGTGCTGCTGGCCCGTCACCTCTTCGATCGCACCGATGCCGGCATCTACGCGGCCGGCGCGATACTCGTCAAGGCCTGCCTGTTCCTGCCGACGTTCGTGCTCGTGGTCGCGTTCCCGACGATGGCGGCCGACCGGAGCGGTCGGCCCTGGTTGCGGCCGCTGCTCACCGTGCTGGGCCTCGGTGTCCTGGCCGTCCTCGGAGCCTGGCTGCTCCCCGACCTGGCCGTGGCCTTCGCGGGTGGCAGCGAGTACGCCGACCTCGGCCACGTGGCGTGGCTGTTCGCCATCGAGGGCACCATCTTCGCGGCTCTGCAGATCCTGGTCTACGACACGATCGCCGGCCAGTCACATGCCACCTACGTGCTCTGGATCGGCGCCGCGCTGATCGCCGCGCTCGCGATCACCTGGCTGGACTCGGTCACGAGCCTCGTGATCGTCGTGATCGCGGTGGCGGCGGGGGTCGGGCTAGTGACCGGCCTCATGCCAGGTACGGCCGACCCCGACTGACACCTCGAGCGGGACGGCGAGCTCAGCCGCGGCCCCCATCTCGCGTCGCACCAGGGTCTCGAGCCGTTCGCGTTCGCCGGACGCCACCTCGAACACGAGCTCGTCGTGAACCTGCAGCAGCATGCGGGAGGCAAGGCCCTCTGCTGTAAGAGCGGTATCGACCCGGAGCATCGCGACCTTGATGATGTCCGCCGCACTGCCCTGGATGGGTGCGTTGAGGGCCATCCGCTCGGCCATCTCGCGGCGCTGGCGGTTGTCGCTGGTCAGGTCGGGGAGGTAGCGGCGTCGGCCCAGCAAGGTCTCGGTGAACCCGGAGCGGCGCGCTTCCTCGACGACGCCGTGGAGATAGTCACGCACACCGCCGAAGCGCTCGAAGTACTCGTCCATGAGGCCGCGGGCCTCACTGGTCTCGATCTTGAGCTGTTGGCTGAGCCCGTACGACGACAACCCGTAGGCCAGCCCGTAGTTCATCGCCTTGATCTTGGAGCGCTGGGCGTGACTGACGTCGGAGGCATCGACGCTGAAGACCCGCGCTGCCATCACCGAGTGGAAGTCCTCACCGGAGTGGAAGGCCTCGATGAGCCCAGTGTCATCGGAGACATGGGCCATGATCCGCATCTCGATCTGGCTGTAGTCGGCGGTCAGCAGGGACTCGAACGCGGCACCGACCACGAAGGCCTCCCGGATGCGGCGGCCCTCCTCGGTGCGGATCGGGATGTTCTGCAGGTTGGGCTCGGTCGACGACAGCCGCCCAGTGGCCGCGATCATCTGGTTGAACGTGGTGTGGATGCGACCGTCCTCGGCAACGGTCTTCAGCAGGCCCTCGACCGTCTGGCGCAGCCGGGTGACGTCGCGGTGAACGAGCAGGTGCTGCAGGAACGGGTGCTCGGTCTTGTCGTAGAGCGCCTGCAAAGCCTCGGCGTCGGTGGTGTAGCCGGTCTTGGTGCGTTTGGTCTTGGGCATGGCGAGCTCGTCGAACAGCACCACCTGCAGCTGCTTGGGCGAGCCGAGGTTGATCTGCTTGCCGATGACGGCGTACGCCTCGTCGGCCGCCTGCTTGACCCGACCCGCGAACTGGGCCTCGAGCGAGCTGAGGTGGTCGACGTCGGTGCCGATGCCGACCTGTTCCATGCGGGCCAGCACGTCGACCAACGGGAGCTCGACGTCGGCCAGCAGGGATGAGCCGCCACGGGTCGCCAGCTCGGTCTCGAGGGCCGCGGACAGGTCGACGACGGCGTTCGCCTTCTGCATCAGCTCCTGGGCCTCGGCCGAATCACCGTCGAGGTCGAGCGTCAGCTGGTCACTGGCAGCGGCAGAGCCCTTCAG
Source organism: uncultured Actinomycetota bacterium (assembly GCA_963815445.1). Classification (GTDB taxonomy): domain Bacteria; phylum Actinomycetota; class Actinomycetes; order Propionibacteriales; family Nocardioidaceae; genus JANLYC01. The sequence goes on along the minus strand of CAWFGV010000011.1, from coordinate 429,856 downwards.
CTCGCGGTGCAGGTAGCGCAGCGTCAGGTCGGCCAGGTCGTAGGACCGCTGGTCGGGATGGGACAGGTATGCCGACAGCGCGGTGTCGGCCGCCAGCCCTGCCAGCGGCCAGCCGCGTGCGGCCAGTGCCAGCATCGGGCCTTTGGCGTCATGGAGCACCTTGGGCCGCTGCGGATCTGCGAGCCAGGCTGCTAACACGATCTCGTCCTCAGGGCGGATCTCGGCGACATCGACCCAGGCGGCGCGACCGGCCTGGTCTGCGAGCGCAAGCGAGGTGAGCTGCCCTGTCCCCGCTCCCCACCGCCCGTGGACCTCCAGACCGGTCAGACTGCCCACGCCCGCATGGTCGGCGAGCCAACCGGCCAGCTCCCCGTTCGTGAGCTGCCGGCCGTCGATCTCGGTGCCGGGCGCGATCTCGGGTTCGTCGGCGGACAAGGTCGCGAACAGCCGGTCGCGGAGCACCCGGAACTCCAACCCGTCGAAGATCGTATGCACCTCGTCGCGGTCCCAGGCCTGCTGCAACAGGTCGGGTGGTCCGACCGGAAGGTCGAGATCGCGGACCAGCTCGTTGATGCGCCGGTTGCGGATGACGTCGGCGAGGTGCTCACGCAGAGACTCTCCCGCCTTGCCCGTGATCTCGTCGACCCGCGCGACGATCTCGTCGAGCCCACCGAACTGGGCGATCCACTTGGCTGCCGTCTTGGGACCGACGCCGGGCACACCGGGCAGGTTGTCACTGCTCTCACCCACCATGGCCGCCAGGTCGGGGTAGCTCTGCGGCTGGACCCCGTACTTGTCGAAAACCGCGGCCGGCGTCATGCGGGCGAGGTCGGAGACGCCCTTACGGGGGTAGAGCACCGTGGTGTGGTCGCTGACCAGCTGGAACGCGTCGCGGTCGCCGCTACAGATCAGGACGTCGAAGCCCGCCGCCTCGGCCTGCGTCGCCAGCGTCGCAAGCACGTCGTCCGCCTCGAAGCCGTCCTTCTCGACGGTGACGACCCGGAGTGCCTCGAGGACCTCCTTGACCAACGACACCTGACCCTTGAACTCATCGGGGCTCTTCGAGCGGTTGGCCTTGTACTCGGCGTACTCCTCGGAACGGAACGTCTGGCGTGAGACGTCGAAGGCGACCGCGAGGTGGGTCGGCGCCTCGTCGCGCAGGACGTTGATGAGCATCGAGGTGAAGCCGTAGACCGCATTGGTGGGCTGCCCGGTCGTGGTCGAGAAGTTCTCGACGGGAAGCGCGAAGAAGGCCCGGTAGGCCAACGAGTGCCCATCAAGCAGCAACAGGACGGGACGAGGCCCATCCACCGATGGTGGGATGCCGGTGGAGGTCGAGTCGGTCGCAGCCACGGCCCAACCCTAGTCTGGACCTCCGACAACGGACTGACGTGGGAGACGGTGGAGAGATGGCGACGGAGCCGCACGACCCTGCCGGGTCGACCGATTCGAGTACGCCTGATCTGGGCGACCTGCTGGGCGAGGTGTCGACCATCCACGACCGGATGGGCATCGAGATCAGCGAGGCCAGCGCCCAACGGGTCGTCGGCACCATGCCGGTCGAGGGCAACCGTCAACCGTTCGGCCTGCTGCACGGCGGGGCGTCCTGCGTGCTGGCCGAAAGCCTCGGCTCGATCGGCGCCACCCTGCACGGCCATCCGGACAAGGTCGCCGTCGGCGTCGACATCAACGCAACGCACCACAGAGCCGTGTCCGACGGCGTGGTGACCGGCATCGCCTCTCCGGTGCATCTCGGCCGCAGCATGGCCTGCTACGAGATCGTGATCAGCGGTGACGACGGGCGTCGGATCTGCACGGCGCGGATCACGTGCCAGCTCGTCCCCAAACGCGCCTGAGCGGCTGCGGTGCGGCCGTCCCGCTACCGAGGCCGCAGCGTGCTACGACGTCACGCTGGTACGCCGCATGAGACGACGGGCCGCGATCACATTCGTGCGCAGCGCCTTTGGCGGTGCCGCGCCGCTCAGCTTGGCCCGAAGCCCGGCCACCGTCGAGGCGCGGACGATCGCCACCTGGCCAAGGCCCAGCCGGGCGAGGAAGCGGTTGGCGTCACGGGCGGCCGCCGCCACCGATGCCACGATGTGCTTGGAGTCCTTCTCGTCAGCCCAGTCCGCGGCCGCCTCCAGGAGGTGCTTGCCGACGCCGCGCCGGCGGAAGCCGCTCAGCACGTGCAGGTAGCCGACGTGGACCGCGTCCTCGTCATGGATGGGCGACACCGGTGCCCGGCGCAGGTGCGCCACACCCACCGGCTCACCGTCGATCACGGCTACCAACAACCGTTCGGTGGGATCGGTCTCGAGCCGTAGAACGGCTCGCTCCGTCTCTGCGCATGAAAGGTCGGCGCCGTGACCACGGACGTCGTCGGCCGTGAAGTCCTGCCAGATTGCCTGCAGGGCAAGGGCATCACTGGGGCGTGCATCTCGAACGGTGACCGGGCCTCGGGTCATGATCCCTCCAGAACTCACCCCCCCGAGTGGTCAGTGGTCGCAGCCGCCTCGGGAGTGCCGGTTAGGCTCTGGCGAGCAGTGCTGCGCGGAACAGACTACGACCGGACAATCCTGTCCTGCTACCCGAGTCGGGAAGTTCGTGACTTCCTCGCCTCAGCAGAGTCGGACGCCTGTCTGCATATCCGTCCAAACCGACGACGCCGAACCGACAGAAAGGGGTCCAGCGTGTTTCGCGGCATCGGAACCGTGGTCAACGTCGCGACCGTCCTGGTCGGCTCCGGCGTCGGTGTCCTCCTGGGCAACCGGTTGCCGCAGCGCACCCGCGACGTCGTCACCGACGCCCTCGGCCTGGTGACGCTGCTGGTGGCGGCTCTCTCGGCGACTACGGTCACCAAACCGGTGCTCAGTGCCGCCGTCGGTGACTCCGCGCCGGTCCTCATCGTGCTCGGTTCGCTGCTGATCGGCGGCATCGCCGGTTCGGTCCTCCGGATCGAGTACCGCCTCGAGTCCCTCGGCAGCTGGCTCCAGCGACGCCTGGCGCGCGACACGGACTCGGGCGGTCGGCGACGATTCGTGGAAGGCTTCGTCGCGGCCTCGATGTTGTTCTGTATCGGTCCACTGACCGTGCTCGGATCACTGTCGGACGGTCTCGGCAACGGTGCTGACCAGCTGCTCCTCAAGGCGACGCTGGACGGCTTTGCCTCGATCGCGTTCGCCTCGTCGTTCGGCTGGGGGGTCGCAGCCTCCGCCATCGTCGTCGGGGTGGTTCAGGGTTCCCTGACGGTGCTCGGAGCGGTGGTCGGGGACTTCCTTCCCGAGGCCCACCTCGTGGCCGTCACCGCGACCGGCGGGCTGCTTCTCGCCGGTGTGGGGCTGCGCCTCCTGCAGATCAAACAGGTCCCGGTCGGCGACCTCCTGCCCGCCCTGCTCGTCGCCCCCTTCCTCACCGAGATCGTCGCTGCATGGCGATGACGCTCCGATCGCTCCGCCGCAATTCGGACGCAATCTGGGGTGTCCGGTTCTTTCCGCGAGGTTCCTCGCTATAGTCCGGGCCAAGCGCGATCGACTCCCTGGTCCCTGGAGCACCCATCGCGCCGGCAACGCCACGCAGCCCCTGACAGGAGTCACCCGTGCGAGTGCGTCCCGCGAGTCTGTTCGCCGCTGTGCTGGTCGCGTTGATCGCTCTGGTGACGCTGGGAGCACTTGCAGCCCCGGCCAACGCGGCGAAGCCGAACAAGTGTCCGATCGCCACGTTCCCCAAGGTCGACAAGGTGATCCAGGTCGTCGGCCAGCTCAACGACTTCCGCACCAACCCCTGTACCCGGGTGGCCGGTGTCAAGATCACCGTCACGGACCAGAGCAGCGGCGACGTCCTTGGCGAGGCGACCTCCGGCGACGACGGGACGTTCGTGATCCCGCTTCCAGGCAGCTCCGTCGACAACCTCGGCAAGACGATCACGGTCAAGATCGACGAAGGAACGCTCCCGAAGGACTCGGTCCTCACCAACCCCAAGCAGGTGGAGAACACCCGGCAGATCAACCTCGAGGGCAACCTGGCCTTCATCTTCCCGATCGGCCCGGACCTCAACCCACCCACACCGTGGTACGAGCAGGGACTGCAGCTCATGGTCGGTGGGCTGGTCTTCAGCTCGATCCTGGCGCTGGCCGCCCTCGGCCTCTCGATGATCTTCGGCACGACCGGTCTGACCAACTTCGCCCATGGCGAGCTCGTCACCTTCGGCGCCATCGTCGCGTACGGCCTCGATACCGGCTGGGGCCTGCCGGTGATCGTGGCCGGCATCGTGGCCACGATCATCTCGGGCGCCTTCGGTTTCACCCAGGACGCGCTGCTGTGGCGACCCCTGCGCCGCCGCGGCACCGGACTGGTCGCGATGATGATCGTCAGCATCGGTCTCTCGATCTTCCTGCGCAACCTCTATCAGTACCTCGCCGGCGCCGAGACGCATCTCTACAGCCAGTACGCCACGGTTCGGCCGTGGAACATCGGCGTGATCAGCCTGACGCCGAAGGACCTGATCGTGACGATCGTGTGTGTGGTCGTCCTGTTCCTGGTGACCTCGGCGTTGCAGTACACGCGGACCGGGAAGGCGACCCGGGCCGTCGCCGATAACCCGGCCCTGGCGTCGTCGTCGGGGATCAACGTCGACCGGGTGATCTCGGTGGTCTGGACCGGCGGTGCCGCACTGGCCGGGCTCGCCGGCTTCCTGCTCGGGATGACGCAGGGCTTCGACTACCAAGTCGGCTTCAAGATCCTATTGTTGATCTTCGCCGCCGTCGTGCTCGGCGGTCTCGGGACCATCTGGGGTGCCATTCTCGGTGCCTACGTGATCGGGATCTTCATCGAGGTGTCGACCTTGGTCATTCCGTCCGAGCTCAAGTTCGTCGGCGCGCTGGCCGTCCTGATCGTCGTCCTGCTCATCCGTCCCCAGGGCCTGCTCGGTCGCGCCGAGCGCGTCGGCTGAGACGAGGAGAAGTCGTGAACTGGTCTGACATCATCACCGGCGCCTTCCAGCAAGGCCTGGGGCCGCCCGCCATCGTCTTCTGTCTCGCCGCCATCGGTCTCAACGTGCACTTCGGCTACACCGGGCTGCTGAACTTCGGGCAGGCCGGTTTCATGGCAGTGGCGGCGTACGCGCTCGCCTCACTCGTCGCCACCTGGGGACTGTCCTTCTGGCTCGGCATCGTCGTCGGCCTGCTCGCGACGGTCGTCCTGGCGCTGCTGCTGGGCGTGCCGACGCTGCGACTCCGGGCCGACTATCTGGCCATCGTGACGATCGCGGCCGCAGAGATCATCCGCCAGACGCTCGGTTCGGTCAGCCTCAAGGACCAGTTCGGCGGGCAGGACGGTCTCCAGTCGTTCGTCGGCCCGTTCCGCAGCCTCAACCCGTATTCGTCGTCCGTCGACATCGGGATCGCGACCTGGCGTCCGTACGACTTCTGGGTGCTGACCGTCGGCTGGATCGTCGTCGCCTTGTGCTGCCTCGTGGTCTTCCTGTTGATGCGCAGCCCATGGGGTCGCGTGCTCAAGGCGATCCGAGAGGACGAGGATGCCGTGCGCAGCCTCGGAAAGAACGTCTACTGGTACAAGATGCAGTCGCTGATCATCGGCGGCATCTTCGGGGCCCTGGCAGGGTTCATGTCTGCGCTACAGACAGCTGCCATCAACCCGTCTCAGTTCGCCACGGACACGACCTTCTTCGCCTACACGGTGCTGCTGGTGGGCGGCGCCGCACGTGTGCTCGGACCGGTGGTGGGCGCCATCATCTTCTGGTTCCTCATCAACTTCCTCGACCTGTTCTTCTCCCAGGCGACCGGCGGGAGCGACCCCCTCCTCCCGGCGTCCATCATGACGTCCGAACAGGCGAGCCTGATGCGGTTCATCTTCATGGGACTCGCGCTCATGCTGCTGATGATCTTCCGACCACAGGGGATCTTCGGAGACAGAAGGGAGCTGGCGATCGATGGCCGCTGACGACGAGGGCGTCGCGCCGCTGTCCAGCGACTCGGGCACCGCGACGGTGGAGGAGACTCCGCCTACGGATGCCTCGATAGAGGCCGCTCGACGGGCGCTGGCCGACGTCGAGCACGAACCCGGGGCCAAGAAGCCTGACCCGATCGTGGTGGCGGACGGCATCGTTCGACGGTTCGGTGGGCTGACCGCAGTCAACGTCGAGCATGTCGAGATCCAGCGCGGCATCATCACCGCGCTGATCGGGCCGAACGGCGCGGGCAAGACGACGTTCTTCAACCTGCTCACCGGATTCGACCGCCCCGACGAGGGGGACTGGTCCTTCGACGGACGCAGCCTCAAGGGGGTCTCGGCGTACCAGGTCGCCCGCCGCGGAATGGTCCGGACGTTCCAGCTCACCAAGGTGCTGTCGCGGCTGACCGTGATCGAGAACATGCGTCTCGGGGCGACCGGGCAATCCGGTGAGAGCGTACTCAAAGCGATGATCCGACCGTTCTGGTTGGGGCAGGAGAAGGAGAACACCGCTCGGGCGGAGTCGTTGCTCGCTCGCTTCAAGCTGGACACCAAGCGCGAGGACTTCGCCGGATCCCTGTCCGGCGGTCAACGCAAGCTGCTGGAGATGGCACGATCGCTGATGGTCGAGCCGACGTTGGTGATGCTCGACGAACCCATGGCCGGCGTCAACCCCGCCCTCAAGCAGTCGCTGCTCGGCCATGTGAAGTCACTGCGCGAGGACGGTATGACCGTGCTCTTCGTCGAGCACGACATGGACATGGTGCGCGACATCTCGGACTGGGTGATCGTCATGGCCCAGGGCCAGATCATCTCCGAAGGACCGCCGGACTCTGTCATGGCCGACCAGCGAGTGATCGACGCCTACCTCGGTGCCCACCACGACACGGAGCTCACGTTCGAGGCGGAGGAGCAGATCCTGGCCGAGGCGAACCAGGAGCTCGGCGTCATCGATGACAAGGACAACGGCGATGTCTGACCAGGCCGACTCAGACGCCCGCGACACCCACCTCGAGGTCGCCGAGGGGGCCATTCTGCGGGCTGATGACCTGATCGCCGGCTACCTGCCAGGGGTCAACATCCTCAACGGCGCCGATCTGTACTGCCAGGAGGGAGAGCTGGTCGGCATCATCGGCCCCAACGGAGCCGGCAAGTCGACCTTGCTCAAGGCCCTTTTCGGACTCGTCAAGATCAGAACCGGAACGGTCACCCTCAAGGGCAAGGACATCACCAACCAGCGCGCGGACGTCCTGGTGAGTTCTGGCATCGGCTTCGTCCCGCAGACCAACAACGTGTTCCCATCCCTGACCATCGAGGAGAACCTCGAGATGGGGACGTACCAGAACCCGAAGATCTTCCGGCGGCGCTTCGACTTCGTTGCCGAGCTGTTCCCGGCCCTGCGCGATCGTCGAAAGCAGCGGGCTGGGTCGCTCTCGGGAGGTGAGCGACAGATGGTCGCCATGGGACGGGCCCTGATGATGGAGCCGTCCGTGCTGCTGCTCGACGAGCCCTCCGCCGGCCTGTCCCCCGTGCTCCAGGATGAGGTCTTCGTGCAGACCCGGCGAATCAACAGGGCCGGTGTGTCGGTGGTGATGGTCGAGCAGAACGCCGCTCGCTGCCTGCAGATCTGTGACCGGGCCTACGTCCTCGACCAGGGTCGCAACGCCTACACCGGCACCGGTCGCGATCTCGCGACCGACCCGAAGGTCATCGAGCTCTACCTGGGCACGCTGGCCAAGAAGTAGCGGTCCGGACACGTCCGCACCACACTCGACGACGAAGGGCCCGGCCGATCGGCCGGGCCCTTCGTTTCGTGCTGCGGTGGTCAGGTCAGTTCAAGATACCTGTCACCGAGTCGACCTCCTTGTACGTGTTGTCCTTCCCGTACAGCTGGATACCGATCGTTGCCTTCGACACGCTTCCGCTGTCGTTGAGGTCAACCGGTCCGGACTTGCCGTCGTAGTCGATGTCCTCACCCTGGTCGAGCAGCTTGACACAGTCGGCGAACGACGTGCACTTGGTGCCGTCCTTCGAGACCGCCACGAGCTGATCGGCAATCGCCTGACCCGACGTGTCCTTGGCCGCTGTCGCCGCCAGGGCGATCATCACAGAGGCGTCGTAGACCTGCGGGGCGTAGGTGAAGTCCTTCAACTTCGGGTTGATCTTCAGCAAGGCCTTCTGGAAGCCGGGGTCGGCCTCCGGCGACGACGGGAAGGTCGCCTTCGTACCGGCGAGCGTGCCTGGCGCGAAGTCCTTCGAGTAGTCGGCCGTGTCGCCATCCACCAGGTAGAGCTGGATGTCTTGCGGCCCGATGCCCTTGGCGATCAGCCCGGGGATGATCTTCTTCGCCTCAGCGAACGAGATCAGGGCCAGAGCGTCCGGCTTGGAAGCCGCGATCTTGTTGATCTCCGCGGTGAAGTTGGTGGCGTCGGCATTGTAGAGCTCGTTCGCGGAGACCGTGGCGCCCTGGTCCTTCAACGTGGCGTCGAGCTGCTTGGCCAGGCCCTCACCGTAGGAGTCCTGCCGGGCCAGGATGGCCACGTTCTTGAAGCCGTCCTGCACGATCAGGTTGCCCAGCACCGAACCCTGCAAGGCGTCCGAAGGTGCCGTACGGAAGTACAGGCCCTTGTCGTCATAGGTGTCCAGAGCAGGGCTGGTGTTCGAACCCGACATCTCCACGACGCCCGCTCCGACGAACTTGTCGATGACAGCCAGCGTGATGGTCGATGCAGCAGCGCCGATCACAGCACTGACGCCGGCGTTCAGCAACTTGTCGGCCGACCCGCTCGCGACGTCAGGGGTGCCGTCGCCCTCATCTGCCTTGACGAGCTTGACCGGGTTGCCCAGGACTCCTCCGGCAGCGTTGATGTCATCAACAGCCAGCTGCACACCCGCGAACTGCGGGGGGCCGAGGAAGGCCAGGTCGCCGCTCTGCGGCAGGAGCGCGCCGAGGACCAGCGGACCGGCGGTGGCCGGCGGGGTGGACGAGTCGGTGGGAGTCGTGGTGCCCCCTGAGTTGTTGTTGTTGTCGCTGCCACCACAAGAGGCAAGGACAAGCGCGGCAGCAGCGGAAACCGCTACAAGCTGCGCGACGCGCGTGGGACGGATCATGGACCCTCCGATAACTAAAATTGACCTGCCGACGGGTGGGCCAGGCTGGGGTTGGATCCTGCGAACCTAGCGTGTTCACGCCTGGGAGTCAGCGAATCGCCCTACGTGCCGCGCCCGTCGTTGTCATTTCGTGACATCAAGCCCATGCGTCACGACCCCTTCGGCAACATCACGCATAGAAAGCCGCAAATCCATAGCCGTTTTCTGAATCCACCGAAACGCGTCGGGCTCGCTGATCGACAGGCTTTCCTGCAGGACCCCCTTCGCTCGATCGACCAGCTTGCGCGTCTCGAGCCGATCGGACAGTCCCGCCACCTCGTCCTCGAGCTGCCGAAGCTCCGCGAACCGGGACCGGGCCATCTCGATCGCAGGCACCAGGTCGGCCTTGCCGAACGGCTTGACCAGGTAGGCCATCGCCCCGGCCTCGCGAGCACGCTCGACCAGGTCGCGCTGGCTGAAAGCGGTCAGGATCACCACGGGCGCGATCCGCCGCTCGGCGATCTGGGCCGCAGCGGAGATGCCGTCGAGCTTGGGCATCTTGACGTCGAGCACGACCAGGTCAGGTTGATGCTCGTCCACGAGCTCGATCGCCCGTACGCCGTCCGCTGCCTGCCCGACGACGTCATAGCCCTCCTCGGCGAGCATCTCGGCGAGGTCGAGCCGGATCAGGGCTTCATCCTCGGCGATCACCACGCGTGGCGGCGCCGATGCGGGAGGGCGCACAGCGGCTTCTTCGGTCACCTGCCGAGGCTACCGTTTCGACTTGGTCGGCAGCCGACGGGCCGGATACGGTATGACCGCGCCCTGGTATTCCAACCGGCAGAGAAGACGGATTCAAAACCCGTACAGTGTGGGTTCGACTCCCACCCAGGGCACTGTTCAGCCTCGGTCATGATGTCCGCGTGCTCGCGGGAGATTTCACCGGCAGTGATGCAGATGCTTCGCCGCGCCGAACAGGCCGAGCCGTTTCTTGAGCTCGAGGATGCGGCGCACCGAGGCGTAGATCCGGCCCTCGCTCAGCCGTCCGTGACGTACCGCCGATGTCACGGCCCGGACCGCGGTCACCGGGTGCGGTGGCATGAGCAACAGGTCCACACCCGACCGGATCGCCCGAACGGCGATGGAGCCCGTTCGTCCGTACGCCGTGATGCCGCCCATGTTGAGGGCATCGGTCATGACGACACCGGCGAAGCCGACCTGTCGGCGCAGGAGCTGCCGGTCCAGACGCGGCGAGATGGTGGCCGGCAGGCCCGAGGGGTCCATCGCCGGGAACGCGAGATGGCCCAGCAGCACCACGTCGACCCCACTCCTCACCCCGCGCAGGAACGGCGGCAGGTCCGTGACCTGCCAGTGATGGCGGCTCTCGCGGATTCTGGCCGGCCGTCGATGACTGTCGGTCGTGGTCGACCCATGCCCAGGGAAATGCTTGACGGTGGTCGCCACCCCGCCCTGGTGGTAGCCGCACACCTGGGCTCGGACGAGCCGAGCGGCGACCCCGGGATGCGACGAGAACGACCGTGATCCGATCACTCCCCGGCGCCCGACCGTGTTCACGTCCGCGACGGGAGCCAGATCGAGGTTGATGCCCACGTCGAGCAGGTCGTGCGCAGTCCGGACCGCCGTCCGCCGTGCCCACGGCGCATGCCCGTTGAACTCCGCACCTCCCGGCACGTTCGAGGTCCCAGGAAGCCGTGTCACCGGGCCGCCCTCCTGGTCGGTCATGATCAGCAGAGGCTCACCGGACCGACGGGAGACCTGCTGGGCTCGCCTCGACATCGCCCTGATCTGCCGGTCGCCCGTCAGATTCGGCGAGAAGTAGATGAGACCGCCCGGGTGCACGGTGTGGATCATGCGGATCGGTGCCGTGGTTCCACCGAAGCCCAGGACGACCAGCTGGCGGATCCGGTCCCGCAGGCTCATTCGCGCGATCCGCCGCGCCACGGGATCGGCCGGACGCGCAGGTCGGTGATCTCCGGATGCGGCTGACCGTCCGGCTCCACCGGCGCTGAGCCTGCCCGCCGACGACGCGGGGTGCTGCGTGACGGTCGGACCCGACTGCACCGGTGCCTGGGCGCAGGCGGTGAGCACACAGATGGCCGCGGCCGCGACACTGATCCAGCTGTGCCGCGCCCGTCGAGGTGAACCTGGACCAGCAGTCATCGGCTGCGATCCTGCCGTGCTACTGGGCTCGGTACGCGGGCGCCACGCCGTTGATGGCATCACCCATGCGGTGGATCCGCAACGCGTTGGTCGAGCCGGGGATGCCGGGAGGGCTGCCCGCGACGATGACCACCAGGTCGCCCTGCTCACACCGCCCGATGTCGAGCAGGGCACGGTCGACCTGCATGACCATCTGGTCGGTATGGTCGACCTGTTCGCCGAGGAAGGTCTCGATCCCCCACGTCATGGACAGCTGGGAGCGGACGACGGGTTCAGGAGTGAACGCGAGCACCGGCACCTCGGAGCGGTAGCGGGACAGCCGCCGCGCGGTGTCACCGGACTGGCTGAAGGCGACCAGGTACCTCGCTCCGACGCGTTCGGCGACTTCGGCCGCAGCCTTCGCGATGATGCCGCCCCGCGTGTGCGGTTCCCACTGGATCGCGGCCATCCGGGCCAGCCCGTGGTCCTCGGTGGACTCGATGATGCGGGCCATCGTGAGCACGGTCTCGATGGGGTAGTCACCGACGCTGGTCTCCCCCGACAACATGACCGAATCTGCACCGTCGAGCACGGCGTTGGCGACGTCGGACGCCTCTGCCCGGGTCGGACGTGGTGACGAGATCATCGACTCGAGCATCTGCGTCGCCACGACGACAGGCTTGGCATTGCGTCGAGCTGCCTCGACCACGCGTTTCTGGAGGAACGGCACGTCCTCGAGCGGCATCTCCACTCCGAGATCTCCGCGCGCAACCATCACCCCGTCGAAGGCGTCGATGATCTCGTCGATGTGGTCGATCGCCTGGGGTTTCTCGATCTTCGCGATGATCGGGATCCACTGCTGTTCCTCGTCCATCACGCGACGGACGTCCTTGGCGTCCTCGGCGGACCGCACGAACGAGAGCGCCACCATGTCGGCGCGTAGGTGCAGTGCCCACCGCAGGTCGTCGATGTCCTTCTCGCTCATCGCAGGGACGCTGACCGCAACGCCGGGAAGGTTGATGCCCTTGCTGTTGCTGAGCGTGCCGCCGACCTCGACCCTCGTGGTCACGTCGGTGCCGGTGACTCCGGTGGCAGAGAGCCGCACGTTGCCGTCGTCGATGAGGATCTCGTCACCGGCGCGCACGTCGCCGGGCAGGTTCGCGTACGTCGTCGAGCAGATCGTCGCGTCGCCGGCGACGTCGCGGGTCGTGATGGTGAACTCTCCACCCTGAACCACCTGTACCGGCCCGTCCCTGAACTTTCCGAGCCGGATCTTCGGACCCTGCAGGTCGACGAGGATGCCGACGGCCTTACCGCTCTCGTCGGACGCGGCCCGTACCATCCGGTAGACCGACTCATGGTCTGCGTAGCTGCCGTGGCTGAGATTCAGCCGAGCCACGTTCATGCCGGCGTCCACCAGCGCGCGGATCTTGTCCGGGGTGGACGTCGCCGGCCCGAGGGTGCACACGATCTTCGCTCTTCGCACGGCCCTGAGCCTACAAGCACCGACGCAGGCCGCCGCGCCACGTCCACGGACCCGAGATACGCCCGGCGATGACTAGACGACCAGCGGTCGTGCGGTCGGGGGAATCGGCGACGGCAGCGTCGTGGAACCCGTGAGGTAGGCATCGACAGCCGCCGCCGCCGACCTGCCCTCGGCGATGGCCCAGACGATGAGCGACTGACCGCGTCCCGCGTCTCCGGCGACGAAAACCCCCGGCTGCGGGGTCATGTAGGTCTCGTCGCGCACGACATTGCCGCGCGGGTCGACGTCGAGTCCGAGCTGCGCCACCACCGTGTCGGACTCGGGTCCGGTGAACCCCATCGCCAGCAGGACCAGCCCGGCGGGAAGGGCGCGCTCCGAGCCGCCGACCGGCTCGAACCGACCGTCCCTCGACTCCACCTCGGTCAGGCGCAGTGACGTCACCGCACCGGACTCGTCGGCCGTGAACTCCGTCGTCGAGACGGCGTACACGCGCTCGCCGCCTTCCTCGTGCGCGGACGAGACCCGGTAGATCATCGGGTATGTCGGCCAGGGCTGCCCTGGCACACGCAGTTCGTCGGGGCGCGCCATGATCTCCAGCTGGGTCACCGACGCGGCCCCTTGGCGGTGCGCGGTGCCCACGCAGTCCGCTCCAGTGTCACCGCCGCCGATCACGACGACCTGCTTGCCGTGAGCGGTGATCTGACCCTCGACTGTTTTGCCGCTGACGACCCGGTTGGACTGAGGCAGGTATTCCATGGCCTGGTGGACCCCGCGGCTGTCCCGGCCCGGAATCGGCAGCTCCCGCGGGACGGTCGCGCCGGTCGCCACGATGACGGCGTCGAAGCGCTCGCGGAGCTGGGCCCCGGTCATGTCGACACCGATCTCGACCCCCGGCCGGAAGACAGTGCCTTCGCGGCGCATCTGGTCCAGCCGGCGGTCGAGCTGACGCTTCTCCATCTTGAACTCAGGAATCCCGAACCGAAGCAGGCCGCCGATCTCGTCGGCTCGCTCGTAGACCGCCACCGTGTGGCCGGCCCGGGTGAGCTGCTGGGCCGCTGCCAGGCCGGCCGGGCCGGAGCCGATGACCGCCACCGTCTTGCCGGTGAGCCAGTCGACCTGCTGAGGTCGGATGAACCCTGAGTCCCACGCCTTGTCGACGATCGCCACCTCGACGTTCTTGATCGTCACCGGTTCCTGGTTGATGCCGAGCACGCACGACGTCTCGCAGGGGGCTGGGCAGAGCCGCCCCGTGAACTCCGGGAAGTTGTTGGTCGCGTGCAGACGTTCGATCGCGCCCTCCCAGTCGTCGCGGTAGACGAGGTCGTTCCACTCGGGGATGAGGTTGCCGAGCGGACAGCCCTGGTGGCAGAACGGGATGCCGCAGTCCATGCAGCGGCCGGCCTGGGAGGTGATGATCGGCAGCAGCGTGCGTCCGACGTCGTCGGGGTAGACCTCGCGCCAGTCGTGCACGCGCTCCTCGACGGGACGGCGAGGGGCGACCTCGCGTGGGGTGGTCAGGAACCCTCGGGGGTCAGCCATGGATCGCTCCCATCATGGCGGCGGTCGTCTCGGTCTCGGACAGACCCTGGCTCTCCGCGTCGGCCTTCGCTGCGAGCACCCGGCGGTAGTCGCGCGGCATCACCTCGGTGAACCGGTGCCGGGCGGACGCCCACTCGAGTGTCAGTGCCGAAGCGACGGGGGACCCGGTCTCCTCGGCATGCCGGTTGACGAGCCGGCGCACGCGATCGGCCGTCTCGGCGTCCAACGGGGCGAGGTCGACAAGCTCGCGATTGACGCGACACGCATCGAGATCGAGCACATACGCCACTCCCCCGCTCATGCCGGCTCCGAAGTTGCGGCCGGTCTGCCCGAGCACGACCACCTCACCGCCGGTCATGTACTCACACCCGTGGTCGCCGACGCCCTCGACGACAAGCGTCGCGCCGGAGTTGCGGACGGCGAAGCGCTCGCCGACCTGACCGCGGATGAACACCTCCCCACTCGTCGCGCCGTACGCGATGACGTTGCCGGCGATGATCTGCTCCTCGGCGACGAACGTGCTGTCGAGGTCGGGGCGCACGACGATGCGGCCGCCTGAGAGCCCTTTGGCGACGTAGTCGTTCGCGTCGCCCTCCAGGCGAAGCGTGACACCGGCGGGAAGGAACGCACCGAACGACTGGCCGGCCGACCCGGTGAAGGTCAGGTCGATCAGTCCGTCGGGCAGCCCCGCTGGATGCGCCTTGGTGACCTCGTGGCCGAGCATGGTGCCGACGGTCCGGTTGACGTTGCGTACGCCGAGCCGGGCGCGGACGGGTTCGCCGTCCTCGATGGCAGGGCGGCACAGGGCGATGAGCTCGTTGTCGAGCGCCCTGGCCAACCCGTGGTCCTGCCCGACGCACTGGTGCCGTGGCGCACCCTCCGGCAGTGCCGGCACGTGCAGCACCGGTGACAGGTCGAGGCCGGAAGCCTTCCAGTGCTCGACCGCCTCACGGGTGTCGAGAAGCTCGGCATGCCCGATCGCCTCGGCCATGGTGCGGAAGCCGAGCTCGGCCAGCAGCTCGCGCACCTCCTCGGCGATGAACGTGAAGAAGTTGACGACGTGTTCGGCCTTCCCGGCGTACCGCTCGCGCAGCACCGGGTTCTGGGTGGCGATGCCGACCGGGCAGGTGTCGAGGTGACAGACGCGCATCATCACGCACCCCGAGACCACCAGCGGAGCGGTGGCGAAACCGAACTCCTCGGCCCCGAGCAGGGCCGCCACGATGACGTCGCGCCCGGTCTTGAGCTGGCCGTCGCACTGCACGACGATGCGGTCGCGTAGCCCGTTGAGAAGCAGCGTCTGCTGGGTCTCGGCCAGTCCGAGCTCCCACGGACCGCCGGCGTGCTTCAGCGACGTCAACGGCGACGCGCCGGTGCCGCCGTCGTGACCGGAGATGAGCACCACGTCGGCATGCGCCTTGGAGACGCCGGCCGCCACTGTGCCCACCCCGACCTCCGAGACGAGCTTGACGTGGATCCGCGCGGCGGGGTTGGCGTTCTTGAGGTCGTGGATCAGCTGTGCGAGATCCTCGATCGAGTAGATGTCGTGGTGCGGCGGCGGCGAGATCAGCCCCACACCCGGTGTCGAGTGCCGCGTCCCGGCAATCCACGGGTAGACCTTGTGACCCGGTAGCTGACCGCCCTCGCCGGGCTTGGCCCCCTGGGCCATCTTGATCTGGATGTCGTCGGCGTTCGTGAGGTACTCGCTCGTCACTCCGAACCGACCCGAGGCGACCTGCTTGATCGCGCTGCGACGCCGCGGGTCGTGCAGCCGGTCCGCGTCCTCGCCGCCCTCACCGGTGTTGGACTTGCCACCGAGCTGGTTCATCGCGATCGCCAGCGTCTCGTGCGCCTCCTGGCTGATCGAGCCGTACGACATGGCACCGGTCGAGAATCGCTTCACGATCTCGGAGACCGGCTCGACCTCGTCGATCGGGACCGGGCTGCGGTCGTCGGCGAAGCCGAACAGCCCACGCAACGTCATCAGCCGCGCCGACTGGTCGTCGACGAGCTTGGTGTACTGCTTGAAGATGTCGTAACGGCCGGACTGCGTCGAGTGCTGCAGCCGGAAGACCGTCTCGGGGTCGAACAGGTGCGGCTCGCCCTCCCGACGCCACTGGTACTCACCGCCGATGTCGAGCTTGCGGTGGGCCGGCGGGATGCCGTCGACCGGGTAGGCACGCCGGTGGCGGGCCTCGACCTCGCGAGCCAGCACGTCGAGGTCGACACCACCGAGCTTCGACGTCGTCCCCGTGAAGTAGGGGTCCACGACCGACGCGGCGAGACCGACCGCCTCGAAGATCTGGGCCCCCGTGTACGACGCCACGGTCGAGACACCCATCTTGCTCATGACCTTCAGCACGCCCTTGCCCAGAGCCTTGACCAGGTTGCGGACCGCCTGCTCCGGCTCGATGTCGCGCAGGAGGACCTGCTGCCGCGCGAGGTCCTCGACGCTCTCCATGGCCAGGTAGGGGTTGACGGCGGCAGCGCCGAACCCGATCAGCAGCGCAACGTGATGCACCTCGCGGACGTCGCCAGCCTCGACCACGAGACCGACCTGGGTGCGGGACTTCTCCCGGACCAGGTGATGGTGCACCGCGCCGGTGAGGAGGAGCGAGGGAATCGGCGCCTGGTCAGCCGTCGAGTGGCGATCGGAGAGCACGATGATGCGGGCGCCGTCAGCAATCGCCGTCGACACCTCGGCACAGATCCCGTCCAGCCGCTCGGCCAGCGCGAGACCGCCCCCCTCCACGTCGTACAACCCATGCACGACATGCGTCGTGTAGCCGGGCAGGTCACCGTCACGGTTGACGTGGATGATCTTGGCCAGCTCGTCGTTGTCGATGACCGGAAAGCCGAGCACGACCTGCCGGCAGGAGGCCGGACCGGGGTCGAGCAGGTTGCCTTCGGGGCCGATGGTGCCGGCGAGCGATGTGACGAGCTCCTCGCGGATCGCATCAAGCGGAGGGTTGGTCACCTGGGCGAAGAGCTGGCTGAAGTAGTCGAACAGCAGGCGCGGTCGGTCCGACAGAGCGGCGATGGGGCTGTCGGTGCCCATCGAGCCGATCGGCTCCGCGGCGCTGCGCGCCATCGGCGTGAGCAGGACGCGCAGCTCTTCCTCGGTGTAGCCGAAGATCTGCTGGCGCCGCGTCACCGAGCGGTGGGTGTGGACGATGTGCTCGCGCGTGGGCAGGTCTTCCAGCCGCATCAGCCCGGCGTGCAGCCACTCGTCGTACGGCGCCTCGGCGGCCAGCTGCTCCTTGATCTCGTCGTCCTCGATGATCCGCTTCTCGTCGAGGTCGACGAGGAACATGCGGCCGGGCTGCAGACGACCCTTGCGGACGATCGACGTGGCGGGGAGGTCGAGCACGCCCACCTCCGAAGCAAGCACGACCAAACCGTCGTCGGTGACCCAGTAGCGGGACGGCCGCAGCCCGTTGCGGTCGAGAACGGCCCCGATCTGCGTGCCGTCGGTGAAGATGACGCACGCCGGCCCGTCCCAGGGCTCCATCAGGGCTGAGTGGAACTCGTAGAACGCGCGCCGCTTGGCATCCATCTCGGCGTGGTTCTCCCACGCCTCCGGGATCATCATGAGCACAGCGTGCGGCAGCGACCGCCCGCCGAGATGGAGCAGTTCGAGCGCCTCGTCGAAGGACGCCGAGTCGGACGCACCGGCGGTGATGATCGGGAACAGCCGCTCGAGGCTGCCGTCGGCCCCGGTTCCAGCCGGGCCGCCGGGCCGGCTGAAGAGGTCGGACCGCAACAAGGACTCCCTGGCGGTCATCCAGTTGCGGTTGCCCTTGACCGTGTTGATCTCGCCGTTGTGAGCGATGAACCGGTACGGGTGAGCCAGCGGCCACGAGGGGAACGTGTTCGTCGAGAAGCGCGAGTGGACGATCGCGAGGGCCGACTCGATCCGCTCGTCGGTCAGCTCGGGGTAGAACCGGTCGAGCTGGTCGGTGGTGAGCATCCCCTTGTAGGCCAGGGTGCGAGACGACAGCGAGGGGAAGTAGGCGCCGGTCTCGTGCTCGGCACGCTTGCGGAGGCAGAACGCCATCCGTTCGAGCGCCATCCCGACCACCCGGCCGGACTCGCCGGTGACGAAGAGCTGTTCGAAGGTCGGCATACAACCGCGGGCCGTGCTGCCCAGCAGCCCAGGGACGGTAGGCACCGGACGCCAGCCGACCACGCGGAGACCCTCCTCGGTCGCGAGGTCGGTGATGTGCCGCTTGGTCTTGGCCACGGCCTCGTCGTCGCCGGGCAAGAACGCCGTGCCGACGGCATAGCTGGCGGCCGGAGGGAGCTCAAAGGGACAGACCGCCCGCAAGAATCGGTCGGGCACCTGCAGGAGAATGCCGGCGCCGTCGCCTGAGTCGGGTTCGGCGCCGGAGGCGCCACGGTGATCGAGGTTGCGCAGGGCGGTCAAGGCCTGCCCGACGATGTCGTGGGAGGCCACGCCGGTGAGGGTTGCCACGAGGGCCACCCCGCAGGCGTCATGCTCGTGCTGCCCGTCGTAGAGCCCCTGGGGCGGCGGGACAGAGCGCATGGACACATCTCCCGTCGTCGTCCGCGCCCGCGTGCCGTACGGGGGCGCAGTGCTGGTGGTGCATGGATGTGTGCCGGGACGACGCTGGCCCTGCAAATGTTGCGGCGAGACTACACGAGAGTAACAACTGCGGTCTGCCACCTGGCCATGCTCTGAGACGCGGCGTGGCCGGCCGACACCGCGTCGATCTGGGTGGGGCCACCACGTCCGGCCTACAGTCGTATCGAGAGGTCCCGACGTGGCAGGAGGAAAAGTGCAGATGGAGGCACCAGAGGCTCAGGACGAGTCGCCACCGCCTGCCGTGGACGCGCCCGGACGCGGCGAGCGCATCTACGTGCGAATTCTCTGGGCTGTCATCGTGATCAGCGCCGCCTTCGGCCTGTACCTCGGCTGGCTCGCCTGGACGATGCTGGGCTGACCTGGGAGTCCTCGAGCCGGCCGACTCACGTACGAGCGGGCGCGCGGGTCAGCGAGGCAGCTCAGCCGAGGGAGGCGCCGACGAGATCGCCGATGAAGTAGGTGAGCGCTGCCGCGATGCCGCCGAGGACCATCTGCCGGATGCCGCCGAACCACCAGGTCCGGGTCGTGATCCTCGAGACGATCGCACCGCACGCGAACAACGCCACCAGGCTGATGACCAGCGCCGGCCAGATTGCGTTGGCTCCGAGCAGGTAGGGCAGCACCGGCAGCGACGCACCGACAGCGAACGACACGAAGGATGACACCGCCGCGACGACGGGGGACGGCAGGTTGTCGGGATCGACACCGAGCTCCTCACGGGCGTGGACCTCGACGGCGAGCTCGGGGTCGGAGTGCACCTGTTCGGCCACCTTCTCGGCCAGGTCGCGGTCGATGCCGCGGTCGACATACATCTGGGCGAGCTCGGCCTGCTCGGCACCGGAGTTGGCGAGGATCTCGCGACGCTCGACCTCGATCTCGTGCTCGGTGTACTCCGCCTGGCTGGCGACCGAGGTGTACTCCCCAGCCGCCATCGAGAAGGCGCCGGCGGCCAGACCGGCCAGGCCCGCCAGCACGACCGCTGAGGAGTGTCCTCCCTTGGTGCCGCCGACGACGCCGGCGATCAGCGCGAAGTTGGAGACGAGCCCGTCCATCGCACCGAAGACAGCGGGCCGGAGCCATCCGCCCGTGACGTCGGGGTGCTCGTGGTCGATCTCCTGCTCGGCCTGCGAGGACGGTCGGGCGAAGGGTTGCGGCTGCGCGTTTGATTCGGCCATCTGTCCATTGTCCCGGGCCGGCAAGCACGCCGCCGACTCAGGTCGACCTAACCCCGTCGGCCCCGTCGGCCCCGTCTGCCCGGTCGGCTTCCTGCCCCGGCGGTTCGATCCCGCCCTCGGAGGTCGCTTCGGCCACGTGGGCTTCCTCGGCACCCGGGTCGGCCGGGTCGGCCGGGTGATCCGTGGACGCGTCGTCGGTCCAACCCTCGGGCACGGGCTGGATGTCGGTCTCCCGATTTGGGTGGCGACGGCCCGCGATGACGAAGTACGCCGCCGCCAGCACGAACAGCACGATCGAGGTCCAGATGTTCAGCCGGACACCGAAGAAGTGGTTGGCGGTGTCGACGCGGAGATATTCGATCCACCCGCGACCGAGGGTGTACGCCATCACGTAGACGGCGAAGGCGCGGCCGTGCCCCAGCTTCAGCTTGCGGTCCAGCCAGATGACCACGCCGGCGACGCCGATGTCCCAGATGGATTCGTAGAGAAACGTCGGCTGGAACGTCGAGTACTGCTGCAGGTCACCGCGGTGGGCGGGGTCGATCTCAAGACCCCAGGGCAACGTGGTCGGCTTGCCGTAGAGCTCCTGGTTGAACCAGTTGCCCCAACGGCCCACGGCCTGGGCGAGCACGATGCCCGGCGCCAGTGCGTCAGCGAAGGCGCCGAACTTGAGCTGGTGGCGGCGACACCCGATGTAGGCACCGACCGCTCCGAGCGCAATCGCGCCCCAGATGCCGAGACCACCCCGCCAGATGTACAGCGCGTTGACCGGGTTCTTCCCCTCGCCGAAATAGAGCTCGGGGTCGGTGAGCACGTGGTAGATGCGACCGCCGACCAGGCCGAACGGCACCGCCCAGACGGCAACGTCGCCGACCGCGCCGGGGAATCCTCCGCGCGCGATCCAACGGCGCTCGCCGACGACCACAGCGACGAGGACGCCGAGGATGATGCACAAGGCGTACCCCCGTACAGGAAAGTCACCGATGTGCCAGACGCCGCTGCTGGGGCTGGGGATGGAAGCCAGGGTGATCGTGTTCATCGCGCCTGCAACCTACCGCGCAGCCAGGTCGATGTCCGACGGGGCCGGGGTGGTGAGTGTGGTCGGCCGCGCCCGCAAGGGTGCGACGCGATCACGACCTGTCCAACGTCTCGATGTCGTGGACGATGTCCGACACCGGTGTGCCCTCGGTCCAGATCACCGGGGCCACATTGTCGTGAAAGCCGATGATCTGAGCGCCGTGGCCGACGTCGTACCCACCACTCGGCAGCCGGTCACGACCCTCGATGGCCACCCCTAGGTCATCAGCCGCCTTGACGATCGTGGCCATCGGTCCGGTCAGGCCGACGAAGTCGGAGTTGTAGTGGTCGAGGTACCGGCGGAGCACGTCCGGTGTGTCACGCCGTGGGTCGGTCGTGATGTAGACGACCTGCGTCTGGCGGCGAACGCTCTCCGGCAGCTGAAGCACCGTCTGGGCGAGGTCGTTCATCACCAGGGGGCAGACGTCCGGGCAGTGCGTGTAGCCGAAGAACACCAGGGTCACCGGGTATGCCGTGTCGGTGATGAGGTTGAAGTCCCGCTCGTTCGTCGACGTGAGCGTCACGTCGGGCATCCGGTAGGGCCTCGCGGGCTCGGCTCCGTGGTATGCCGAGGTCGGACCTCCCGATGTCAGAACTCCGCCCGGGTTATCCGAAGTGCCGGCACTCACCTGGGGATCGCCACCACACCCACCGGCGCCGAGGCCGAGCACGGCGACCAGGGCCGGCAGAACGAGACGAGGGAACTGTCTGGTCACGCGAATCCCTGGGCGGTCACGTGGATGTCCAACTCCCGGGCAGTGATCAAAGTTCCCTGCGCACGCCGCGGGCGAGGTCGGCCGCCAGGTCGGTGACCGCCTGGACGCCGTCGGCCCCGTGGTCCGCTGTGGCTTGGTCGACCGCTCGTACGAACGCGCTGCCGACGATCACTCCATCAGCAAACGCCGCGACCTCAGCGGCCTGCGCCCCATTCGACACTCCCACGCCGACGCCGATGGGCTTGTCGGTGACGCGCCGGGCTCTCATGACCAGCTCCGGAGCCAGGACGCTCGACTGCTCACGCGCGCCGGTCACGCCCATCACCGCGGTGGCGTACACGAAGCCGCGGCAGGCGGCTGTGGTGGACCGCAGGCGCACCTCGCTCGACGAGGGCGCCACGAGGAACACCTTGTCGAGGTCGTGTGCGTCAGCCGCCGCGACCCACTCGGTGGCCTCGTCCGGCACCAGGTCGGGTGTGATCAGCCCGGCCCCGCCGGCCTGTGCCAGATCGGCGGCGAATCGCTCGACACCGTAGCGCTCGACCGGGTTCCAGTACGTCATGACCAACGTGGGGACGAGCCCGGCCGCCGCCTCCACGACCCGGAAGACGTCGGAGATCCTGACGCCCGCAGCCAATGCCGTCTCGGCGGCCGCCTGGATCGTCGGACCGTCCATGACGGGGTCGGAGTAGGGCAGCCCGACCTCGATGACGTCACAGCCGCCGCGGATCATGCCCCGGATGAGCGCGATCGAGACCTCCACGTCGGGAAAGCCCGCCGGCAGGTAGCCCACCAACGCCGCTCGACCCTCGTCGCGGGCGGTGGCAAAGGCCCCTGCCACACCGGTTGCTCGGATCACGCGGACTGCTCCCCGGCCGCGTTCGTCCGAATGAGGTCGAACCAGTTCGCCGCGGTCTCCATGTCCTTGTCGCCGCGCCCGGACAGGCAGATGGCGAGCACGGCCTCGGGTCCGAGCTCACGGGCCACCTCGTAAGCGCCGGCCAACGCATGCGCACTCTCGATCGCCGGGATGATGCCCTCACTGCGAGCCAGCGCCGCCATGGCGTCCATGGCCTGGGCATCGGTGATGGGACGGTATGTCGCCCGGCCGGTGTCTGCGAGCCAGGCGTGCTCGGGCCCGACACCGGGGTAGTCGAGGCCGGCCGAGATCGAGTGCGACTCGATCGTCTGACCGTCCTCGTCCTGGAGCAGGAAGGAACGCGTTCCGTGCAGCACACCGACCTCGCCGGCGCTGATCGTGGCGGCGTGGCGTCCGGTCTCGAAGCCGTCACCGCCGGCCTCGAAGCCGTACAGCCGCACGGACTCGTCCGCGATGAAACCGGCGAACATCCCGATCGCGTTGCTGCCGCCTCCGACGCACGCGAGGGCCGCGTCGGGCAGCCGCCCGAGCAGCTCGAGGGTCTGTGCTCGCGTCTCGTCACCGATGCCGCGGGTGAAGTCGCGGACCATGGCCGGGAACGGATGAGCGCCGGCCGCGGTGCCGAGCAGGTAGTGGGTGGAGTCGACGTTGGCCACCCAGTCGCGAAGCGCTTCGTTGATCGCGTCCTTGAGGGTGCGGCTGCCGGTCGTCACCGGTACGACCGCTGCCCCCAGCATCTTCATCCGGGCGACGTTGAGGGCTTGCCGCACGGTGTCGACCTCGCCCATGTAGACGATGCACTCGAGTCCGAAGTAAGCACATGCGGTTGCGGTCGCGACGCCGTGCTGGCCGGCCCCCGTCTCGGCGATGACCCGCTTCTTGCCCATGCGCTGGGTGAGCAGCGCCTGACCGAGAACGTTGCGGATCTTGTGGGCACCGGTGTGGTTGAGGTCCTCGCGCTTGAGCAGGACCCGTGCACCGACGAGCTCGGAGAACCGGTCCGCGACATACAGGCGGGAGGGCAGCCCGCCGTACTCCCGCATCAGCCGGTCGAGCTCGCCGGTGAAGCCGTCGTCCGCCATCGCCGAGCGCCAGTGCTGCTCGAGCTCGTCGAGGGGCGCCATCAGTGCTTCAGGCATGAAGCGACCACCGAAGCGGCCGAAGTGCCCGGTCGCGTCCGGGAGCTGCTCGGGGCCAGGATTGGTCATGAAGCGTCCGCCATCGTCAGTTGTGTCGGTGCTTGAGTGCCGGATGGGCACCTGCAGCCACCAGGTCGGACACCGCGGTGCGCGGGTCCTTGCCGGTGACGAGGGACTCGCCGACCAGCACGACGTCGGCACCGTTGCGGGCGTGCTCGAGGACGTCGTGAGGGCCGCGGACTCCCGATTCGGCGACCCGCACGATGTCATCGGGGATCAGGGGGGCGAGGCGCTCGAAGGTGCCGCGATGCACCTCGAGCGTCCGGAGGTTGCGGGCGTTGACCCCGATGAGGTCGGCGCCCGCGCTGACTGCACGGCTGATCTCGTCCTCGCTGTGGACCTCGACGAGCGGCGTCAGCCCGATCGAGCGGGCTCGGTCGACGAGTCCGGACAGCTCGTTGTCGTCCAGGGCCGCCACGATGAGCAGAGCCAGGTCGGCACCCGCGGCTCGCGCCTCCCAGAGCTGGTAGGAGGTGACGATGAAGTCCTTGCGCAGCACCGGGATCTCGACGGCCGCCCGGACCGCGCGCAAGTCGTCGAGCGTGCCGCCGAAGCGGCGCTGCTCGGTGAGCACGCTGATGGTGGCGGCGCCGCCGGCCGCATAGTCGGCGGCCAACGCGGCGGGGTCGTCTATCGCGGCCAGCGAGCCCTTGCTCGGGCTCGACCGTTTGACCTCGGCGATGACGGAGACGCCGGACGCGCGGTAGCCGGGCATGGGATCGAGAGCAGGCGGCTGGCGGGCGGCGAACTCTTTGAGGTCGTCGAGCCCCACCATCGCCTGGCGCAGGGCGAGGTCCTCGCGTACGCCGACGAGTATGTCGTCGAGAACAGACATCACAGCTCCATGGGAATCACGTCCGGTCCATCGCAATCACGTCAGGCCGCTAGTGCGACCCGAGTCCCATGGCCTGCATGATCTTGCCGACCAGACCAGAGACCACCAGCAGACCCGCGCCGACCCAGAACACGAGCCAGTTGGCGATGACCAGCCCAACCGCCCCGACCATGAAGGCGATGAGCACGAGCACCACTGCGGTCCACGCGGCGGGTGTTGATCCGTGACTGTCGGCCATGTGGCCTGGCTCCTCTCGTCGGTCACCGTCGACGTCCGTCCCGGTCGGTGACACCTCATTGTGTCGTGTCATGCTCGGTCGCGACGGGTCGGGTCGCGACCCTGGTCGATCTCGCGCCACACGTCGGCCTCGCTCAGCTCGGCCATGTCGGCCGCCTCGGCATCGGGGCCTGATGCGGCTGTCCCCTCCCGGGTGGGAGCGTCGTACTCCTGGCCCATCGTGGCCCATCGTGACGCGTAGCGCGAAATCGCAGCTCCCGCTCCCATCGAGATCAGGGCGCCGGCGAGCGAAACCCAACGCCACCCGACAGTTCCGGTGGAGTACGCGCCGGAGCTCCACCCCTTGGCGGACAACCCGTCCTCCAGCGCTCCGGTGGCGCCGGGCGGATGGATCGCGGTGACCAGCACGACGGCCGCGGCAGCCACGATCAGGATGCCTACCACGCGACGCGCCCATCCTCGAGTCGCGATCACGGCGCCGAAGCCGGCGAGCACGACCACGCCGAGCGCACCTGCGAGGGGCGCGAGGTCGGCGCCGGTCACACCGACTTCGATCGTGGGGAGTCCGGGCACCCGGGCGGTCGCCGTCACCCACGCCTTGGCGACGCCAACGGTGACCGCGAGTGCACCGACGAGACCGAGCACCAGCGTCGGGCCGTAGCGGATCCGTGGTCGCGACACAGTGCCCATCACCCCAGTGTGAGCGGTCAGGCGCCGTCTGCGCGCAGCGGCCCGGAGTCGATCCGGCGGCAGGCCTCGTCGAAGGACAGCCGGGGCGGTACGTACTCATGCCACCAATCGACTCCTGCGGCGGCCAACGCCTGGACATAGGCACGGTCGTTCCGCAGCCCGGCCGCGTCTGATCCCCGCTCGCGGCCGCCGACCGCGATCAGGTAGCCGTCACCTCCGCCTGGTCGATCGTCCGCGTCGGCTCGGAGCCGGCGTACGTCGTCCGGGGTGACGTCCTGCCAGCCGTCCTCCTGCGGGATCCGGTACATACATGCGCCGTCCCACCTGAGTGCACGGCTGCGCGGCCGCGGCCGGGTCAACGTGCCGCCGACCCAGATCGGGATGCGGGGTGACTGCACCGGCTGCGGGGCGAGCACGGCATCGGTGAGCTGGTAGTGCTCCCCTGTGAACGTGACCGGTGCGCCGGACCAGAGCCGGTTGATCACCTCCAGGGACTCATCGAGCATGGCGGCACGACGTCTGAGGTCACCGGTCTCGCCGAAGCTCGTGAAGTTCGTCGGTTCGGTGTCTCCGATTCCGACCCCGAGGACCAGCCGGCCGCCCGAGAGGTGATCGACCGTGACGGCCTGGGACGCCACCGTCCACGGCCGACGACGTGGCAGGGCGGCCACCATCGGACCGAGGGTGACGCGCGACGTCGCAGCGGCGACCAACGCGAGGGTGATCCAGACGTCGTAGGTGTCCACGGGGTCGCCGTCGCTGGGGAAACGGAGGTAGTCCTCGAAGAAGACGCCGTCCCAGCCGGCCGCTTCAGCCCGAACAGCCAGCTCGGCGATCTGCTCAGGCCTGCCCCACGGACCGGCCGCGGTGACGTCGAGGCCATAGCGCACGATCTCCTCCTCGGGTCGGATGCCTCAGGACAGCAGACGCTACCGACACTGCGAGGTCCCGAAGGATGGCTCAGGTGATGAGCCCCTCGTCGAAGCAGGTTGTCGTACCGGTGTGGCATGCGGGTCCGGTCTGGTCCACCGTGAGCAGTAGCGTGTCGCCGTCACAGTCCGCCCGCAGCTCCCGAACCAGCTGGCGGTGGCCCGAGGTCTCCCCCTTGACCCAGTACTCCCGGCGGCTACGGCTCCAGTAGGTGGCCCGCCCGGAGGTGCGGGTGCGATGGATCGCCTCGGCGTCCATCCACGCCAGCATCAGCACGTCGCGGGTCGTGGCCTCCTGCACGACGACCGGGACGAGGCCGCGTTCGTCGAATCGGAGGTCGAGCGCCGCAGGTCCGTCGGCCGCTGCCGTGTAACCAGTCGTGTCCACGGGCCCATTGTCTGACATGCGGGTGGGAACGTCGTCCGTCGCCTGCCTAGGCTGAGACGATGACTTCCGCACCCGACCCCCGCGACCTCCGTCTGGTCTACGAGACCCGCGGTTCGGCCGGCTCCGGACCGGCTGTGAGCCGGGTCGAGCGGGCCCTGTTGGCTGAGACCTTCGAGCGGGTCGGCGCTGACGCTCCGACGCTGTCCGGACACTGGACCGCACATCAGCTGGCCGCTCACCTCGTCCTGCGGGAGAGTGATCCGGTGAGCTCGTTCCGAGCCTCCGTGCCCAAGCTCGGGGATGCAGCCGTGCACGATCTCGCCGCCCGAGCGGCCTTCGATGACCTGGTCCAGCGGTTCCGCACCGGGCCGCCGCAGCTGTCCGTGTTCCGGGTGCCCGGAGTCGAGAGCCGGCTCAACACCCTGGAGCACCTCATCCACCACGAGGACGTGCGTCGCGCCGAGTCGAACTGGCAGCCCCGCAACCTGCCCGCCTGGGCGCAGGACCAGATCTGGCGGCCGCTGCGGGTCATGGCCAGGGTGATCGCCCGCCAGGCGCCCACCGCGCTCGTGATCGAGCGGTCCGACACCGGTGAGTCCCTGGTGGCGCGCAAAGGTTCCCGTCCGGTGGTCGTGCGTGGACTCCCCGTCGAGCTCGCGCTGTATGTCTATGGCCGAAGGGCCGTGGCCCAGATTCACCTCGACGGTGGCCCCGATGACCTCGACCGCACCGGCGGGGCCACGTCCAACGGCTGACTGGATGGTCTCAGCGCACCGGCAGGCCGGCTGCTGCCATCGCCGACTTGACCGCACCGATCGTCATCAGCCCGTCGTGGAACACGCTGGCTGCCAGCACGGCGTCGGCCCCGGCGTCGACGGCGGGCGCGAAGTGCTCGACTGCGCCGGCGCCACCACTGGCGATGACGGGGACCGAAACCACCTCGCGCACCGCCCGGATGAGCTCGAGGTCGAAACCCTCCTTGGTGCCGTCGGCGTCCATCGCGTTGAGCAAGATCTCTCCGGCACCCAGGTCTGCTCCCCGTCGGGCCCACTGCAGGGCGTCGACCCCGGTGCCTGCCGATCCGCCGTGCGTGGTCACCTCGAAGCCTGACGGCGTCGACGCGTCCCGCCGCGCGTCGACGCTCAGCACCAGCACCTGCCGTCCGAAACGCCGGGCGATCTCGACGATGACCTCCGGGCGGTCGATGGCGGCGGTGTTGACCGCGACCTTGTCCGCGCCGGCGCGCAGCAGGACGTCGACGTCCTCGATCGACCGCACACCTCCCCCGACAGTCAGCGGGATGAAGACCTGCTCGGCCGTATGCCGCACCACGTCGAGAACCGTGTCGCGTCGCTGCTTGGACGCCGTCACATCCAGGAAGGTCAGCTCGTCGGCCCCCTGGGCGTCATACCGTCGCGCGAGCTCGACCGGGTCGCCGACCTCGCGCAGTGCGCTGAACCTGACACCCTTGACCACCCGTCCGTCGTCGACGTCCAGGCAGGGGATCACCCGGATCGCGAGGCTCATCCCGCCACCGCCGCGAGCGCGTCCTCGAGCGTGAATGCACCGGTGTAGAGCGCCGTCCCGATGATCGCACCCTCGACCCCGACGTCGACGAGACCTGAGATGGAGACCAGGTCCTCGATCGTCGAGACGCCGCCGGAGGCGACGACCGGGGCGTTCGTCCGCCCGCACACATCGCGCAGCAGATCGAGGTTCGGGCCCTGCAACATGCCGTCCCTGCGCACGTCCGTGACGACGTAGCGTGCGCAGCCCGCGTCATCCAACCGCGCCAACACCTCGTAGAGGTCTCCACCCTCCTTGGTCCAGCCGCGCGCCGCCAGCGTGGTGCCACGGACGTCCAGACCGATGGCGATCCGGTCGCCGTGCTCAGCGATCACG
Source organism: uncultured Actinomycetota bacterium (assembly GCA_963815445.1). Classification (GTDB taxonomy): domain Bacteria; phylum Actinomycetota; class Actinomycetes; order Propionibacteriales; family Nocardioidaceae; genus JANLYC01. Next base: position 400,980 of record CAWFGV010000011.1, on the reverse strand, counting down.
TCCGCGCACCACTGGGGGTTCTCGAGTGCCGCCGTACCGATGTTCACGCGTCGGCAGCCGGTGCCCAGTGCCGCGGCCAACGTTGTGTCGTCGCGGATGCCACCGGAGAGCTCGACATCGATGTCCAGCGCCGCCACGACCTCCGTCAACAGCTGATGGTTGTGACCGCGGCGGAACGCAGCGTCGAGGTCGACCAGGTGGACCCAGCGTGCACCCGCCTGCTGCCAGCGCAGCGCCGACGCGACCGGCTCCCCGAAGACCCGCTCCGTGCCGGCTTTCCCCTGGACCAGCTGGACAGCCCGTCCGGCCGAGACGTCGACGGCCGGGAGCAGCTCGAGGGAGGTCATGCGGAGAAGCCTAGGAGGGACCAGCCCGGACCGGAGCCGGTGGGTCTTCGCTCCCGGGCGGGGTCGCCCGATGTCAGGACGAGCTCGTCAGGACGACGATCACCGGAACCGCGAACAAGCTGACGACGAGCACAGCCACTCGGAGCCCCCAGCCCGGGGTCACGATCCACGTCAGCGCCTGCAGCACCAGGAACGCAACAGCGATGAGCCCCCACGTACGCCGGCGCTTGGTCGCGAGCGGTCCGGTGGACCTCGCCCAACGCGTCGAGCCGACACCGGGCAACCAGGCCAGTCGAGCGCGCCACCGGGCTCGTCGCGCCCGCTTCAGCGCGGCCGCAGCAACCAGCCGCGCCCGTTCGTCCTCACGGCGCTCGCGCTCGGCGTCACGGGCGGCCCTCCGCAGCGCACGCTGCTTGCTCATCCGAGCATGCTCAGCAGGTGCTCGAAGACCCGCGGCTGCTGCAGCCCGTCCAGGGTGCGGAACGACGTGGTCGTGCCGTCCGCGTAGGTGATCAGGACGACGTACTCCTGCCGGTCGCAGCAGGTGTTCTTGGGGACGGGGGTCAGCTCGACGTTCCGCAGCTGCGGGTTCGAGGCCGCGCTGAGGATGTCCTGAACGTCCGCGCTGCTGGTCCCGGCGGGCGCCTCACGGTTCGCGGCATAGACGAGGTTGACCGTGGTGGGACGGATGCCGCCCGTACGCCGGAAGACCACGCTGACCGCCTGCGGGTCCGACGACCCCGGCGTGGAGGTCGACGTCGACTCGGTCGATGTGCCTCCCGGTGCGCCGGCGGGCGCGTTCGAGTCCTCCGAGCCGCAACCGGCCGTCAGGAGCAGGAGCGTCAGGGCGAGGCCGGCGGCGAGATGAACTGGCCGTGCCGGCCGGGTGGGCTGGACTGGCTGGACCGGCTGGACTGGCTGGACTGGCTGGACTGGCAGAGTGCGTGTCGTCATAACTGTTGGACCCAGTTACGCAGCAGAACGGCTCCCGCATCGCCCGACTTTTCTGGATGGAACTGGGTCGCCCACAACGGACCGTTCTCGACAGCCGCGACAAAACGGTCAGTTTCGTGCCGGGTCCAGGACACCAGCGGCGCCCGAGTGCGCCCGTCGGTCGTCAGCTCCCAGCGCCGAGCAGCGTAGGAGTGGACGAAGTAGAACCGCTCCTCCTCCACCCCTGCGAACATCGCGCTGTCGGGGGCGGTCTCGACCGTGTTCCAGCCGATGTGGGGCAGGACCGCCGCGTGCAGACGCTCGACCCGACCCGGCCACTCACCGCAACCGGCCACGTCCAGCTCGTGTTCGACGCCGTGCTCGAACAACACCTGGTGGCCCACACAGATGCCGAGCACCGGCCGCCCGCCGGCCAGCCGCCGGCCGATGATCTCGGGACCGTGCACAGCGGCCAGCCCCTCCATGCAGGCGGCGAACGCACCCACGCCCGGAACGACCAGGCCGGCTGCCTCCGTCGCCGCGGCGCGCTCTGCCGTCACCTCGACGTCGGCGCCGGCTCGCTGGAGTGCACGCTCAGCGGAGCGCACGTTGCCCGAACCGTAGTCGAGCAGGACCACGCGCGGCGGTGCGGTCACAGGCTGCCCTTGGTGCTGGGCACTCCGCTCTCGCGCGGGTCGTCTGCGACGGCCTCACGAAGTGCCCGCGCCAGCGCCTTGAACTGTGCCTCGACCAGGTGGTGCGGGTCGCGTCCGGACAGCACCCGGACGTGGATGGCAATCGAGGCGTGTGCACTGATCGACTCGAAGACGTGCCGCGTCAGGGAGCCGACGAAGTCACCTCCGATGAGCACGTAGGCCTGACCCTCGGGCTCGCCGGTGTGCACGCAGTACGGGCGGCCGGACACATCAACGGCACACTGCACCAACGTCTCGTCGAGCGGCACCAGAGCGTCACCGAAACGCCGGATGCCGACCTTGTCGCCGAGGGCGCTCCGTAGGGCCTCACCGAGCACGATGGCGACGTCCTCGACCGTGTGGTGGGCATCGACCTGGACGTCCCCCCGAGCGTTGACCGTCAGGTCCCACAGCGCGTGACGCGCCAGCGAACCGAGCATGTGGTCGTAGAAACCCACCCCGGTCGAGATGTCGGCGCGCCCGGTGCCGTCCAGGTCGAGCTCGACCACGACCTTGGACTCCTTGGTCGCGCGTTCGATCCGGGCCGTGCGGGCCGGGGTGTCGGTGGTGCCGCTCATGAGCTGCCTTTCTGCGGAGCAGGCGAAGGTGGGTGCTCGGACAAGGTCTCGACGAGTGCTGTGCCGAAGGCCGCCATCTCGGCTTCGGTGCCGATCGATACCCGCAGCCAGCCGACCGGACCGGTCTCGCGGACGAGGACCCCCCGCTCGAGCAGACCCTGCCACACAGCATGCCGGTCATCGAAGGTGCCGAACAAGACGAAGTTGGCGTCGGAGTCGGCGACCGTGAGACCGCGCCCGCGCAGCCACTGGACGGTCTCGTCACGCCGTTCCCGCAGCTCGTCGACCCGGCACAGCAGCTCTTCATGGTGCTCGAGGGCCACCTGCGCGACGGCTTGGGTGACCGCCGACAGGTGGTACGGCAGCCGGACGACCCGCAGCGCGTCGACGAAGGCGGCCGAGGCCGCCAGGTAGCCCACGCGACCTCCGGCCAGAGCGAACGCCTTCGACATGGTGCGGGTCACCGCCAGGGCCGGGAAGTCATCCAGCAGCGTGAGCGCGGACGGAGTACCGGCTCGGCGGAACTCCGCGTAGGCCTCATCGACGACGACGACGCCGGGAGCGGCTGCGCACACCGTCTTGATCGTGTCGAGGCTCAACGCCGTGCCGGTGGGGTTGTTGGGCGACGCCAGCAGGATCACGGCCGGCTGTTCGGCCGCGATCAACGCCAGCGCGTGCTCGAGATCGACCCCGAAGTCGTCGCTGCGACGGCCTTCGACCCACCGGGTCGAGGTGTCACGTGCGTACTCCGGGTACATCGAGTACGTCGGCGCGAACGACAACGCCGTCCGCCGCGGTCCTCCGAACGCCTGCATGATGTGCAACATCACCTCGTTCGAGCCGTTGGCGGCCCAGACGCGAGCGGCCTCCAACCCGTGTCCGAGGTATGCCGCCAGCGCCTCGCGAAGGGCCCAGGCCTCGCGGTCGGGGTAGCGGTTGAGCGACCCCGCTGCCCGCTCGACCGCAGCCGCCATCGCGGCCGCCACCGGGGGCGGCGGCGGGTAGGGGTTCTCATTGACGTTCAGCAGCACCGGGACGTCGATCTGCGGAGCACCATACGGTTCGATGCCGGCGAGCTCGGGACGGATCGGGAGTCCGCCGGCCATCAACGGTCCAGCCGGATGCGCACCGCGTCACCGTGTCCGGGCAGGTCCTCGGCGTCCGCGAGCGTCATGACCTGGGCAGCCACGTCGGCCAATGCCTGCTCGGAGTAGTCGATCACCTGGATCGTCTTGAGGAAGCTCCGCACGGACAGCCCCGAGGAATGGCAGGCGCAGCCCCCAGTGGGCAGCACGTGGTTGGACCCCGCGCAGTAGTCACCCAACGACACCGGCGCGTAGGGGCCTACGAACACCGCTCCGGCGTTGCGGATCCGCGCCGCGCGCTCGGCGGCATCGACCGTGTGAATCTCGAGGTGCTCGGCGGCGTAGGCGTTCACGACATCCTCACCCTGGTCGGTGTGGTCGACGATGATGATGCCGGACTGCTGGCCGGTGAGGGCCTCGCGGACCCGGTCGGCATGTTTTGTCTGGGCCACCTGACGGGTGAGCTCGTCCTCGACGTCGGCGACCAACGCCTCGGACGATGTGACCAGCACGCTTGCGGCCATCGTGTCGTGCTCGGCCTGGCTGATCAGGTCAGCGGCGACGAAGGCGGGATCGGCCGAGTCGTCGGCGAGGATGGCGATCTCGGTCGGCCCGGCCTCAGAGTCGATCCCGACCACGCCGCGCAGCAGACGCTTGGCGGCGACGCCGTAGATGTTGGCCGGCCCGGTGACGAGGTCGACCGCAGCGCAGCCCGGGTCGTCAGGCCCGACAGCCGGGTAGCCGTAGGCGAACATCGCGACCGCGCCGGCACCTCCGGCGGCGTAGACCTCGTCGACACCGAGCAGCGCGCACGCCGCCAGGATCGACGGGTGGGGCAGCCCGCCGTGCTCGCGCTGAGCGGGACTCGCGAGTGCCAGCGAGGCGACTCCCGCGACCTGCGCGGGTATGACGTTCATGATCACCGACGAGATGAGCGGCGCCTTCGCGGCCGGCACGTACAGGCCGACCCGGTCGACGGGCACGTTGCGCTGGGTTACCACGCCACCAGGGACGACGCCCGACGTCACCTCTGCCGGCAGCTCGGCCAGGCAGGTGGACCGCAGCCGGCGCACGGACTCCTCCAGCGCGGCCCGGAGCTCAGGATCCAGGGCGGCCAACGCGTCGCGCAGGGCTACCGTCGGGACCCGCACCGACGTGATCTCGACCCCGTCGAAGGCGGCTGCCTGCCGGACCAGCTCGGCGTGCCCATGGATCCGGACTTCGTCGACCAGGGGGCGGACGGCAGCCACCGCCGTGTCCACGTCGAACTCGGCTCTTGGCACGAGCGCGCGCAGGTCCAGCCGCTCTCCGGCGGCGGCCCTCCCACGCAGGTCGATGTGACGGATCATGCGGTCAGTCTAGAAGCCCGGACTCGGTTGTTTCCGCGATGTCTCAACCGGCCGTTGTCAGGGCGGCGGGTGTTAGGTTCAACACGTGAGTGAGCCGTTGCCTCTCTTCCCATTGAGCACCGTGCTGTTTCCAGGGATCGTGATGCCGCTCTTCGTCTTCGAGGACCGGTACCGGATGCTTGTCCGTGACCTGATAGCGCTACCACCGGATGCGCCCCGGGAGTTCGGCGTGGTGGCCATCAAGGTCGGTTACGACGTCGGTGAGCGCGGGGTTCACACGATCCAGCGGACCGGCTGCGCCGCGCTCGTCACCGAGGTCACGGCGAACCCTGACGGCACGTTCGAGATCATGGTGATCGGTCGGCGACGTTTTCAGGTGCAGAGCCTCGATCCGTCGCAGGACTACCTGCGCGCCGACGTCGAGTGGCTCGCCGATGCCGACGGTGGGGAACGACCGGCGGACGCCGAGCATGCGGCCGAGACCGCTCGGCAGCTGTTCGAGATCTACCGCGACACGGTGACAGAGTTGAGAGGCGACGACATCCTCGACGGCGAAACACCCACCAACCCGGTCGATCTCTCTTACACGTTGGCTGCCGCGCTCGTGCTCAACCTCGCCGAGCGCCAGTCGCTTCTGGAAGCGCCCGACGTCGTCAGCCGGCTACAGCTGGGAACGTCGTTGATCCGCTCCGAGCTCCAGGCGATGACCGCGATCCCGTCACTGCCCGCCACGATGATGGCGCGCACCCAGTGGTCCCCGAACTGACCCGGCTCACTCCCCTCCGCTCCCCCGCAATGCGCGGGACGGGCGTGGTCAGTCGTTGACCGAGATGACCAACGAGCTGTGCAGGTACGAGCCCTCGGCCTCCGACGTGATCGCCACCGCCTGGAGTGGACGCAGGTTGTCGATCACCTTGGGTGGCGCGCCGGCGTCCTGGGCCGCCTGCAGGATCTGGTCCTCGACCTGGTCGAAGTTGAAGAACAACACGAACTCCTGGCTCGCGGCCTCGCTCACGACCGAGGTGAACGCAGCACTGTCTCCGAGGCCGCCGTCGCCGGAGAGCGCATCGGCGTACGAACCGTTGGTGGCCACGACCAACCCGTCCGACGTCTCCTGCTTGACGAGGGGGTTGTCGACTCCCACCTGGTCGCGGAGCAAGGTCTCGATCTTGTCGTAGAGCGCGAGCAGACCGCTCTTGTCACCGCTGAACCTGACTCCTGCGTTGACCTGCGAGAGATCGGGTGCGTTGAGCGCCGCGGCGGTCAGTCCCTTGCTGTCGACGGCGAACATGATGTTGTCACCGAGCAGGGTCTCGAGGTCGGCGGGCAACGACAGCCCCGTCCGGTTCTCGAAGATCCTCAGACCGCCTTCTATGTCGGTCCCGGCGATCTTGTCCTGGAACTGCCCCCACGCCGCCTGCACACGCTTGGCTCCGCCGGCCTCGGACATCGCCAGCACGGTCGTGTCGGGCAGGTTGACGATCTGGTTGTCTCCGTGGTCCACCGTGGGCGCGTTGCCGTAGAGCGCGGTCGCGAGCTCAGCCTTGTTGCTGTCGAAGCGCAACGTGACCGCGGCTCGTTGGTACGCCATCCGGAGTGCCTCGAGGTCCACGCCACTGGCGATGACCGCACTGGGTTTGGACGATTCGACGATGCGGTCGATGTCGACCCAGGCGGTCGCGACCCCGAGATCTCCGAGGGCGGCCATGTCTGCCTTGTAGCTGGCATCGTCGGCCAGTGATGCGGTGCCCGCAGCCGTGGCGTACTTGTCGGCTTCCTGCTGCGTCTCGGCGACGATGACGTAGTCGCCGACCGACGCGATCCCGAACGGGGTGGAACTGCCATCACAGGTGCCGAGCTTCTTCAGTCCCGCTCGGGCGGCGGCCACATCGGAGACCTCGAGCGCGGCGATGTTGATCGGGCTGGTCTCGCCCTTCGCCGGCGGCATCGCGGCGAAGGCGAACTTGTTCCCGAGCCAGGGCTCGACGTCCTTGTCGAACGACACGCCGTTGCAGCCGGACGCGACGAGCGCCTTCTCGAAGATCGTCCGGCGGATGTCGGCCTTGGCGTCGGTCACTCCCGAGACGCCTGTGAACGCAGGGAAATGGGTGAGGAAACGCAGCGCCGCGACTTTTTGCTGCGCCGACGGATCGAGGTCGACGCTGACGTAGTACTCCGCGTCCGCGGGGATCGCTTCCGCGGCCTGTGGGCCGTTCCTGAACAGGTGGAAGGGGTCGGCCGCGATGAGCGCAAACGTCCCTCCGCCGACGACCACCGCGAGGGCGACAACGATGACCAAGACGCGGGCCAGCCGGGTACCGCCTCGAGGCGCAGGCGGGTCGACCGGCCCGTTCCAGACCTGATCGGACGGCAGCTGTTCCCAGCCCGAGCCGTCCGCGCCCGGCGGTGGCGTGCTACTGGACATCAGAGGTCCCCTCTTCGTTCTGACGGCTTCGTACGGCCAAGAGCGCGTGCGGCGCAATCACGCACGGTGAGGAAAAGGCTACGCTAGCGCGGCGGCATCCACGGCGTCTTTGGGGGTTTTGACCAGACATACGATCCGCCCAGTGCGCCGAGCATTCCGCCGATCGGCCACCCCAGCAACGCCACCGGAGTGGTGAGCCGAAGGCTGCTGACGAGCAGGTCGCCGTCCTTGAAGCCGGACAACAGCTGGGTGCGCTCCTTGGGCGTCGCGACGTACAACCCCACGAAGTCGACGGGGTGGTTCGGACCGAACCAGTGGATGCCGGACCACAGTGTCAGAAACGTGCCGACCACACACATGAGCAGGATCCCCAACGGCGTGACGAGGCCGTGCCGCTTCCCGAACAGTGCCGCCACCACCCCCAGCACGACTCCGAGGCCGAAGCCCACCGTGATGAACCAGAACGTGATCGCGCTGACCTGGTTGAACGCAAGCTCGCCGAAGGCCAGGCCCTGGGTGGTGAGACGCGCCGCCGGCGGGTCGGCCAGCCTGGCCCAGAGCCACGCCGCCGGTATGGCGAAAACCACGCCCGCCACCAGACAGACGGCGACGTACTGCAGGCTCTCACCCACGGTGCTCGGCGGTCCGTCCAGACTGTGCGAGCCGCGGGGCTGCCGCGGGACCGGGGTGGCCTCCGGCAGCGTCGCCGACGTCGGCAGGCCGGATGTCGTCACCGGTGAAGTCTATGTCGGGTCGGGGCGCCGTCAGCGCAACGCGCGCGGAAATCCGCGACGGCCGACACCACCACGACCTAGGCGGACAGACAGGCCGGCCCGAGCAACGCTTTGAGGTCGGCCATCAGGGCGGGCGACGGAGTCACTCTCAGCTGCTCGTCGAGTCGCATCACCATGGTGCGGCCGGCGGACTGCAGCTTGAGGTGAACCTCTGCGACTCCGGGGTGGGTGACCAGGACGTCCTTGAGCTGCTCGACGACCGGAGGGGTGACCCGGACGGCCGGCATCGAGATGACCACTGGACCGTCGGCGGCCCCTCTGGTCAGGTCTGGGACGGTGATCTCCAGACAGGTCAGCTCGAGCGCGTCATCGCGGCTGCGCTTGATCTTCCCCTTGACAAGCACGACGGAATCCTCGACGAGCAGAGTCGAGGAGAGCTGGTAGTCACGCGGAAAGACCATCACGTTGATGCCACCTTCGAGGTCCTCCACCGTGACGACGGCGTACAGGTCGCCCTTCTTCGTGGTCTTGCGGATGACCGCCGTGATCAGGCCGGCCACCGTCACGACCGAACCCTCCTCTCGGCTCTCGTCGGTGATCAGCTGACCGATCGAGACATCGCTCGCGGAAGCCAACACGTGGGCGAGCCCGTTGAGGGGGTGATCGGAGACGTAGAGCCCGAGCATGTCGCGCTCGTAGGCGAGCAGGGACTTCTTGTCCCACTCCTCGAGCTCAGGGACGTGGAGCGAGACACCTGAGAACGCGTCGTCCTCGAGACCACCGAACAGGGAGTCCTGACCGATCGCTTCGTTGCGCTTGAGGTCGATGTACTGGTCGGCCGCGTCCTCGTGCACAGCGACGAGCCCGCGCCGGGTGTAGCCCAGGGAGTCGAATGCGCCGGCCTTGCACAGGGACTCGAGCACCCGCTTGTTGCACACGGGGACCGGGACCTTGTTCATGAAGTCGCCGAAGTCGGTGAACTTGCCCTCGTTGTCGCGCGCACCGACCAGCCCGGCCACGACGTTGTTGCCGACGTTGCGGATCGCCGACAGGCCGAAGCGGATGTCGGTGCCGACCGGGGTGAAGTTGGCGTCGGACTCGTTGACGTCGGGCGGCAGCACCTTGATGCCCATCCGGCGGCACTCGTTGAGGTAGACCGCGGACTTGTCCTTGTCGCCGCGGACGCTGGTCAGCAGGGCGGCCATGAACTCAGACGGGTAGTTGGCCTTCAGGAAGGCAGTCCAGTAGGAGACCAGACCGTAGCCGGCCGTGTGGGACTTGTTGAACGCGTAGGACGAGAACGGGACGAGGATGCCCCACAGGGTCTCGACGGCGCCCGGTGAGTAGCCGTTGGCGAGCATGCCGTCTCGGAACCCCTCGAACTCGGCGTCGAGCACCTCGCGCTTCTTCTTGCCCATGGCCTTGCGCAGCAGGTCGGCCTTGCCGAGGGAGTAGCCCGCGAGCTTCTGCGGGATCTCCATCACCTGCTCCTGGTAGACGATCAGGCCGTAGGTCGGTGCGAGGATCTCCTTGAGCGGCTCCTCGAGCTCGGGGTGGATCGGTGTGATCTCCTGCTTGCCGTTCTTGCGCAGCGCGTAGTTGGTGTGGCTGTTGGCGCCCATCGGGCCGGGCCGGTAGAGCGCCAGCACAGCGGCGATGTCCTCGAAGCTGTCGGGCTTCATCTGGCGCAGCAGTGCGCGCATCGGACCACCGTCGAGCTGGAACACACCGAGGGTGTCCCCGGTCGACAGGAGGTCGTAGGTCGGCTGGTCGTCGAGCCCGAGCGTGTCGAGGTCGATCGTGGTGTCACGGTTGGCGGCGATGTTGGCGAGAGCGTCATCGATGACGGTGAGGTTGCGAAGCCCCAGGAAGTCCATCTTGAGCAGACCCAGCGTCTCGCAGGCCGGGTAGTCGAACTGCGTGATGGTGGCGCCGTCCTGCTCTCGGCGCATGATGGGGATGACGTCGATGAGCGGCTCGCTGGACATGATGACGCCGGCAGCGTGGACGCCCCACTGGCGTTTGAGGTTCTCGAGCTGGCGGGCCGTGTCGACGATGCGTTTGACGTCCTGGTCCGCGTCGTACAGTGCGCGGAACTCGCCCGCCTCGCCATGCCGTTCGTGGGTGGGGTCGAAGATGCCCGCCAACGGGACGTCCTTGCCCATCACCGACGGTGGCATCGCCTTGGTGATGCGCTCGCCCATCGCGAACGGGTAGCCGAGCACCCGGGAGGAGTCCTTGACGGCCTGCTTGGCCTTGATGGTGCCGTAAGTGACGATCTGTGCGACCCTGTCGTCGCCGTACTTGTCGGTGCAGTAGCGGATGACCTCACCACGACGGCGCTCGTCGAAGTCGATGTCGATGTCGGGCATCGAGATGCGCTCGGGGTTGAGGAAGCGCTCGAACAGCAGACCGTGGACCAGCGGGTCGAGCTCGGTGATGCCCATCGCGTACGCGACGATGGCGCCGGTCGCAGACCCTCGCCCGGGCCCGACGCGGATGCCTTGCGCCTTGGCCCAGGTGATGAAGTCGGCGACGACGAGAAAGTACCCAGGGAAACCCATCTTGAGGATCGTCGCGGTCTCGAGGTCGGCCCGGTCGCGCACTTCGGCGGTGATGCCGCCGGGGTAACGATGCCGGAGCCCACGCTCGACCTCCTTGACGAACCAGGTCTCCTCGCTTTCGCCATCGGGCACGGGGAACCGCGGCATGAGGTTGCGGCCTTCGGCGAAGGCCACCTCACAGCGCTCGGCAATGAGCAAGGTGTTGTCGCACGCCACGGGCAGGTCGCGCCAGATCTCGCGCATCTCGGCAGGTGTCTTGAGGTAGTAGCCGTCGCCATCGAGCTTGAACCGGTTGGCGTCGTTCATCGTCGAGCCCGACTGCACGCAGAGCAAGGCGTCATGGCCGACGGCGTCTTCCTTGCGGGTGTAGTGCAGGTCGTTGGTCGCGACCAGCGGCAGCGCGAGCTCGTCGGCGATGCGGAGGAGGTCGGCCCTGACCCGCTGCTCGATCGAGAGGCCGTGATCCATCACCTCGACGAAGTAGTTGCCGGCACCGAAGATGTCGCGGTAGTCGGCGGCCGCCTTGAGCGCGTCGTCGTACTTGCCGAGCCGGATCAAGGTCTGGACCTCACCGGACGGGCAGCCGGTGGTCGCGATGAGGCCCTTGCCGTAGCGCTCGAGGAGCTCACGGTCCATGCGGGCCTTGTAGTACTGGCCCTCGATCGAGGCCAGCGAGCTCAGCCGGAAGAGGTTGTGCATGCCCTCGGTGGTCTCGGCGAGCATCGTGATGTGGGTGTAGGCGCCGCCACCGGAGACGTCGTCGGGGCCGCCGTTGCCCCACTGGACGCGGCGGCGCTCGAAGCGGCTCGTGCCGGGCGTCAGGTAGGCCTCGATGCCGATGATCGGCTTGATTCCGTGGCTCTTGGCGCTGTTGTAGAACTCGTAGGCTCCGAACATGTTGCCGTGGTCGGTCACGGCCAAGGCGGGCATGCCCTGGCGGACGGTCTCGTCGAACAGTTCGCCGATCCGTGCCGCACCGTCGAGCATGGAGAACTCGGTGTGCACGTGCAGGTGGACGAAACTGTCCGACATCGGCGGGGCGACTCCTCACGGCGGTGGTGCTGGGACGTTTCGGGCACAGCGGACACAGTTGCACCGTTGGCAGCCGGTGCGGCTGGGGGAAGACCCACAGCCTACGTCCCGTGACACTGCCACGTCCGACCGACACTCGAGGTGGTTCGCGAAGTGGTCGTACCGGACCCCGTCAGACGGCCATGCACGTGTAGGCAGCGTAGATCCGGCCCCGGACGTCGGCGTCGGTGATCGTGAATCCCGCGGCCTCGATGAGCGGCTCGAGCAGCCACCGGTAGGTACCGAACTCCGTGCGGACGTGCGTGGCGAAGTCCTCACGCGTGTAGCCAGCCGCGGGGTCGAGTGCGGCGTTGGCCATCCAGGCCTCGAGCGCTGCCGGCGCTTCGGCCGGCGTGAAGTCGTACACCAGGTCGTGCAGGCGCAACAGACCGCCAGGGCGGAGGACCTGCCTGACGCGGGCCAGCGCCAGTCCCTTCCAGAAGTCGGGAAGCTGGTGCAGCGCGTTCCGGGTGAACACCGCATCCGCCGGCTCGCCTGTGTGTTCGTACGCGAGGAAACCGGCCCGGACGCATTCGACATTCGCGAGGCCGGCCCGGTGGGCGGCCCTCGAGGCATGAGCCAGCATGGCCGCGGACACGTCCACCGCTACCACGCGGCGGCAGTGCGGAGCCGCCGCGCATGCGAAACGCCCCGTGCCGGCGCCGAGGTCGACCACCGTCGAATTCTGGTCCAAGACCCCTTGCCGACGGAGGAGCTCCAGGTCGGGGGCGAAGTCCGGATGGCCCTGCTTGGTGTCATACGTCGAGACGAAGCCCTCGTCGAGGTGTTCGGGGCCGGCGAACTCCAGCTCATCGATCATCCAGGTGTCAGCCATTCGCACAGGGTGCCAAAGGTGCTGGCGCAACGCGACCCGGTTTCCAGGCGCCAGAGTCTGCCCGTGTCCGCTGATCGAGCCTGCCCTGGTGACCGTGCCGGCCAAGGGCAGCGTCCGCGCACCACCTACTGGGAGGTTGTGCAGGCAGCAGCTCGGGTTGGACCTGCACACCCTCCCAGTTGGTTCGTCAGGGCGGACGCTCGAGCTCGGACGGGCTCAGGACCTACAGGCAGCACGCAACGAGCTTGAACGAGCTATGACCCTCTGGTGGCCAGCTGATGGAACTTGGCGCGGTCGCGTGGGGTTTCAGGCGGCCGGGAGCGGCTGACGGGCCGGGAGTGCTGGGTGGGTGCCGGTGTGGTCGACGAGGTGATAGCGGCCGTGGGGGCTGCGCCAGACGAAGATGCCGGTGAAGGGTTGGGCGACCTGCCATCGGCCGTGGGTCTTGATGCGGTGGTGGGTCCGGGTCAGGGGGCCGAGGTTGTCGACTGAGGTCTGACCCGGTGGTCCACCGTTGTCAGGGGAGACGTAGGCGATGGTGTGGTCGAGGTCGCCGGTGCGTCGGGTGGAGGTGGCGTAGGGGAAGCAGTCCACGGGGGTGCGTAGGTGCACGGCGTCGCGGATCCGGTCGGGGATCTCATAGGCGTCGACCGGGATCTGCTGGTTGAGGTCGATCACCGGTTTCACCACGACGTTCGCGCCACTGAGCCATGTCTTGACCCGGTCGACGGTGACGGGTCCGACCTGTTCGACCCGCGCCACCCCGCGACCGGTAACCAGGGCCTGGTCGGTGAGGTGGACGTACAGCGTGACGTCGGGTCGGGTGTCGACCGGGCGGCGCCTTGGTGCGGAGGTCTCGGCGGGTTCGCCGGACTCGGCGGCCGGCTCGTCTGACTGGTTGGTCTGGCGGGTGGCGGTGTGGAGGTCGGTGTACAGGTCCAGGGCGTGTTGGGGGTTGGCCAGGATCCCCACCGCAGCGGCTCGACGGACATCCACGGGTCGGGTGTCGCCCAGGGTGGACAGGCCGGTGGCCAGCCCGCCGATGGTGGCGTTGAACCGTAACGCGTCGGGTGCGTCGGCCCGGATGAAGATCTCTCGGGAGCCGTGCTCGCCGGGCTGGTGGTCCTTGACCCACACCCCCAACGACCCCTGCGCCTGCTCATCGGCCTCGGCGGCGGCGTCCGGGTCGCACTCGAGCCAGCACGCGGTGATGATCGCCTCGATGCGTCCCCACGACAGGGAGTGCGCATATTTCGCGATCCTGCGGTCCACCACCGTGACGGTCTTCAGGGACAGGTGGCGGGTGGCGTCGGCGCAGCGGCGGCCGATCCACGGCTTGACCTCACCTACACAGATCCGTGCCCACAACTGTGGGAGCCGGTGGCGCAGGTCCAACGCGTCGGCGACGAGCCGTTCGGCGGCGGTCGTGGAGGTGGCCAGCACGACGCCGAGCTCGGCCGGGGCGAACTCCGCCACGCCCGGGGTGCCGGCGCCACCGAAGCGGATCAGCTGCTCACACCCGAGCAGGGTCGGACCGGTGCCCCGGGCGATCTCGCTGTGCAGGTCGGCCCAGTGCGCCGCGGTCTGCAACAACCGGACCTCGGCCTGTTCGGCAACCGTGCGGGCTTGTTCGGCGGCGGCCAGGGTGGCCAGCTCGTCGAATGCGCTGAGGTCGGTGTCGAACATGTGTTCGATTCTACCTGTCCTGTCCGACAGCCGCCAGCCCGTTTCGCGTTGTCCACAAGGGTTTTTCGGTCTCGCCGAGCTCGACCGGCGAGCGGGCACGACGTTCCACAGGCTACCCGGGCGCGCCACGCTCGACCGGCGGAGGCAACCGCTCGATCGCCGAGTCTGCCGGACATCGCATGGAGACTCGTCGGTCCTTCGACCTCGTCCATCCGGTTCGTGCCCGGACATTCGCCTGCGCCACCGGGACGCCTCGGTTATGTTGGCTGGCGGCCTGAAGGGGGACAGATGTACATAGACGTCACCGACTCCACCGACGCGCCACTTCCGTTCCCGGACGTGGTCGAGGCGCTCAAGACCGTGGGGTGCCGGCTGATCGGCCGGGTCGAGTGGGTGGACGACGACGCCGACAGCCAAGGGCAGGAACGGGTCCTACCGGCCGCAGTCCTGGTGACCGCTGAACAAGACGCCTTCGTGCTCCTGGACACCGCCGTCAGGAAGACCCCGGCCGCGGGCAGCGTGACGCGGCTCCAGCCGAGCGTTCACGTCCGCACGCTGCTCTCGGACACGGTTCTGATCGAGACCATTGCGCGTCACCCGATCGATCCTTCCGTGCGCTACGCCTCGCTGCGAGCGTGGAACGACCTGGTGCCAGTGGCCCGCAACCGCAAGATCACGCTTGCTGAGGTCGATGACCCCGCCTGGGTCGTGCGGGACCACCAACGTCGCGTCGCACTGCATCGCGAATTCATCAGTGCGTCCCAGCCCATCGCGCACGCGGACATCGACACGATGCTTCTCGTGTGGGGGCTCGCCGATGCGCACCGCCACCACGTCAGTCTGCGGATGGGCAAGATCCTTCGGTACGGGCGGCGCTGCTTCCTGGCCGCCATGACCGTGGTCGCCGCCCTGCTCGCCATCGGGATCTTGGCCACGAATCCTGGCGGCAACGGACCGATGGTTGCGGTGGCTTCGACGGTCGCCCTGATGGCCGTGGCATGGCGGCTCTCACGTCGTGTCGCGGATCGGCTGGTCACCATGCCGGCGCTCCATCCGCCGTTCGAGTTCAGGGCACCGACGTCGAAAACAACAGCCTGACGTCGGGGGCGCCTTCCTCGTTGTCGCCGTCAGTCCACTCGACCTCGTCGAAACCGTGCCGGCCGTAGAAGCGCCGTGCGCCCAGGTTGCTCTGGAAGGTCCACAGCTGAATGGGCCCGCCGAGCTCCCGCTTCGCGAGCTCGATGAGTCGAGACCCCAGTCCCCGTCCGGATGCGTCGGGTCGGATGTACAGGTGTTCGATCCAGTCCGGTCGGCCGAGCGCGATGAAACCGACGACCCCTCCCCCCGCCTCGGCCACCCAGACGTCATACGTCGCCAGCATGTGCTCCTGAACCCAGCGTCGTACATCGTCTCGGGCATGGACCATCGGAGGTATCGCCGGCCCATTGTCGTGGCGCGCAGTCCAGAACACGTCCGCGACAGCCTCGCCGTCGTCGGCGTTTGCTCGTCTGATCTGGACCGACGACGCGTCAGCGCTCATCACGGATCACGTCGAGGGCGTGCTCGAGGTCGGCAGGGTACGGCGACTCGAACTCGACCCACGTCTCGTGTTCGGGGTGCTCGAACCCGAGCCGGACAGCGTGCAGCCACTGGCGTTCCAGTCCGACCCGCTTGGCCAGCACCGGGTCTGCGCCATAGGTCAGGTCGCCCACGCACGGATGATGGAGAGCACTCATGTGCACCCGGATCTGATGGGTTCGGCCGGTCTCGAGCTTGATCTCGACCAACGAGGCGAACCGGTGCGCCTCGAGGGTGTCGTAGTGGGTCACGCTGTGCCGACCGTCCTGGCCGACCGTGAACTTGTAGTCATGCTTGGTGTGCCGCACGATCGGTGCGTCGATCGTCCCGCTCAACGGGTCGAGGTGCCCCTGGACGAGCGCGTGGTAGGTCTTGTCGACAGTGCGCTTCTTGAAGGCGCGTTTCAGCTGTGAATACGCATACTCCGACTTCGCCACGACCATGAGGCCAGAGGTCCCCACGTCCAGTCGCTGCACGATCCCCTGGCGCTCCGGTACGCCGGAAGTGGCGACCCGGAAGCCGGCACCGGCGAGATGTCCGAGCACCGTCGGCCCGGTCCAGCCGACGCTCGGGTGAGCGGCGACACCGACGGGCTTGTCGATCACGACGAAGGCATCGTCGTCGTACACGATGCGCAGCCCGGCGACGAGCTGAGGCCGCACGATCACCGCAGCTTCCGGGCCAGGGATGTCGACCTCGAGGAAGGCGCCCTCCTCGACCCGGTCGGACTTCGCCGGCCGGATGCCGTCGAGCGTCACCTCGCCGGCAGCGACCAGCTCGGCCGCCTTGGTGCGTGACAGCCCGAACATCCGGGCGATCGCGGCGTCGACGCGTTCGCCCGCGAGACCGCCCGGTACGTGGAGCAGCTTGCGTCCCGGCGACGGGGTGGATCCTGGCACCGTCACGACGAGGAGTGTCCGCGGCTCTCGACCCGGCCGTCGAGATGGACGCCACGCACGCTCTGCACGACGAACAGGACGGCGGCTACGCAGATCGCAGAGTCGGCCACGTTGAAGATCGGATAGTGAGGCAGGGCGATGAAGTCGACGACATGGCCGCGGAAGGGAGCTGGATCGCGGAGGATCCGGTCCGTCACGTTGCCAAGGGCACCCCCCAGCAGCAGACCCAGGGCGATGGCCCAGCCCGTGCTGCCGAGGCGTTGCGCCGATCGGATGGTGAACACCACTACGGCAAGGGCGATCAGCGTGAGGACGACCGTATAGCCAGTGCCCATGCTGAAGGCAGCGCCAGGATTGTGAGTCAACCGGAACTGCAGCAGGTCACCGATGACGTGCCGCGAACGACCGTCGTCCAGGGTGTGCTCTGCCCACCACTTGCTCGCTTGATCGACGAGATACACAAGGAGCGCGACACCGACCCACAAGGTGAGGCGACGGTTGCGAGCCGGCGGAGCGGACGGAGTGGCGTCGTCGCTCAGCGACGTTCCTGGCGTTGTTTGCATTGCATGCACAGTGTCGCACGGGGAAACGCCTGCAGCCGCATCTTGCCGATGGGCTGACCGCACGACTCACAGTCCCCGAAAGTGCCGTCCGCGATGCGCCCCAGAGCAGCCTCGATGATGTGCAGGCTCTCGCGTGCATTCTTGGCCATGGTCATCTCGTGGTCACGTTCGAACGTGTTCGAGCCGACATCAGCCTGGTCGTTGCCGGCCCCTTCACCACCCTCGCGCAGCAAGTGACCGATCTCCTCCTCGGTGGCGGTGATCTCTTCCTTCAGCCGCGCCGCGTCGTGCTCCAGCGTGCTGCGCACCTCCTCGATCTCGCGCGCGGTCCAGGGCTTCTCACCCTCGCGCACCGCGAGCTTGCCGCCCTTGGCCTTCTTGGCGGGGGCCTTGGCGGCCTCAGACTTCGTTGTCACGGATGGTGCCTTCCTGGCCGCCGCGCGCGGCGATGGCGGTGTGTTCGTGGCGGGGGTGGGGGTGCGGACCGTGGCCGTCTTCTTGGCCGGTGCTGCCTTCTTGGCCGGTGCTGCCTTCTTGGCCGGTGCCTTCGCGGCCGGGGCCGCCTTCTTCGCAGGCGCAGCTGTCTTCTTGGCCGGTGCTGTCTTCTTGGCTGCGGGGCTGATCTTCTTGGCCGGTGCCTTCTTGGGTGTGGCCTTCTTCGCGGGGGCCTTCTTGGTTGCGGGGGCACCCTTCTTGGCGGGGGCCTTCTTGGTTGCGGGAGCAGCCTTCTTGGCGGGGGCCTTCTTGGTTGCGGGGGCAGCCTTCTTGGATGCCGGGCCGGCCTTCGTCACTGCGGCCTTCTTGGTAGGCGCCTTGGCACTGGACGTCGCCTTGGGCGCGGAGCCACGCGAGGACGACGTGCGGCCAGTCGCTCTGGCCACGGCCTTCTTGACGGCCTTGACCGCGGACCTCGTTCTCGCAGCCATCAGATGGCCCCTCGTCGACTGGCGTGTTCCCGGCGAACACGGTGCCGAGAGAATAGGCGGTTATGGCCCCCGCTTCAAACACCCACGCACACAGGAGCGCCCCTAGCCGGGACTGCACCGGCCGCCGCGCCGATAACCGGGTGAGCTCGAACAGGGCGATCCTCTAGACTCGACCACGCGTCGTACGGCTGCGATGGGGCCATCACCCTGGAGCTGTCGGAAGAACCGCGGACCGCGTCCCCTGGACCATGACCGCTTACTAGAACCGACCGCGGCGCGCACAGAGTGGGCCGTGCTCGCTACCAGGAGCCCGGCCAAGAAGGGTGGTACCGCGGGGACCTGCCGACGGCGGGTCGTCGTCCCTTCGTTGCGTGGCTCGCGACCAGCGCGCACCGTGACGATCCAGACGACGACAGACGACGAGGCCCGCGATGAGCACCGACACCTCCGCCGACAACGCCGACAACGCTGGCAGCGTTGACAGCGCCGGCACGCCGCCGGCCCGTGGCTACCGGGTCGTCCCACCACAGGTCGACCTCCCGGCCATGGAGCGCGAGATCCTCGCGTTCTGGCGCGACCACCACACGTTCCGGACCTCGCTCGAGCAGACCTCGGAAGGGCCGCGGTGGACCTTCTACGAAGGCCCGCCCACGGCGAACGGTAGGCCGGGCACCCACCACGTCGAGGCCAGGGTCTTCAAGGATGTCTTCCCCCGCTTCCGGACCATGCAGGGCTACCGCGTGGACCGCAAGGCCGGCTGGGACTGCCAGGGGCTGCATGTCGAGGTGGGTGTCGAGAAAGAGCTCGGCGTCTCGGGAAAGCAACAGATCGAGGCGTACGGCATCGCGGAGTTCAACGCGAAGTGCCGTGAGTCCGTCCAACGCTCGACCGGTGAGTTCGAGCAGATGACCGAGCGGATGGGCTACTGGGTTGACATGTCCCAGGCCTACCGCACCATGGACTCCTCCTACATCCAGAGCGTCTGGTGGTCGTTGAAGCAGATCTTCGACCGTGGACTTCTCTACGAGGCCTACCGCGTCTCGCCGTACTGTTCGCGCTGCGAGACCGCCCTGTCAGACCATGAGCTCGGGCAACCCGGCGGCTACGAGACCGTGGTCGATCCATCGGTCTACGTGCGGTTCCCGCTGACTTCCGGCCCGCTCGGCGGCCAGGCGGCGATGCTCGTCTGGACAACGACACCATGGACGCTGGTGTCCAACACCGCAGTGGCGGTCAATCCCGACGTCGAGTACGTCGTCGCCTCCGACGGCAAGGAGAACCTCGTGGTCGCCGAACCGCTCTTCGAGTCCGCACTCGGCGAGGGTTGGACGGTGCAATCCCGCGTCACGGGCCGAGACATGGAGCGGTGGACCTATGACCGTCCGCTCGACCTGGTGGACTTCCCCGACGACGGGCCGGCGCACGTCGTGGTGCTCGCGGACTACGTGACGACCGAGGACGGCACCGGCCTCGTCCACCAGTCGCCCGCCTTCGGCGAGAACGACATGATCGTCTGCCAGGCGTATGGGCTGCCGGTCGTCAATCCCGTGCGACGCGATGGCCACTTCGAGGACGGCGTACGCCTCGTGGGCGGCCAGTTCTTCAAGCACGCCGACACCGACCTGGTCCGTGAGCTCGAGGCGCGTGGTCGACTTTTCCGGCACGTCGCCTACGAGCACTCCTACCCGCACTGCTGGCGCTGCCACACCCCGCTCATGTACTACGCCCTCCCGGCCTGGTACATCCGCACGACGGCCGTCAAGGACGCGTTGCTTCGAGAGAACGAAAAGACCGCCTGGTACCCGGAGACCATCAAGTGGGGTCGCTACGGCGACTGGCTGAACAACAACGTCGACTGGTCCCTGTCGCGCACCCGCTACTGGGGGACCCCGCTGCCCATCTGGCGCTGCGGCGAGGACCACCTGACCTGTGTGGCATCGCTGGCCGAGCTCGGGGAGCACGCGGGGCTCGACCTGACCGACACCGATCCGCACCGCCCGTACGTCGACGACGTCGTCCTGCCGTGCCCTGAGTGCGGTGGCGAGGCACGGCGCGTGACCGAGGTCATCGACGCCTGGTACGACTCCGGGTCGATGCCGTTCGCGCAGTGGGGCTACCCGTACGCGCCCGGCTCGGTGGAGGAGTTCGAAGCCGCGTATCCGGCCCAGTTCATCTGCGAGGCGATCGACCAGACGCGTGGCTGGTTCTACTCGCTGATGGCGATCGGCACCTTGCTGTTCGACAGGTCGTCGTATGAGAACGTGGTCTGTCTCGGCCTCCTGCTGGCCGAGGACGGTCGCAAGATGTCGAAGCATCTCGGCAACATCCTCGAGCCGATGCCGCTGATGGACGAGCACGGCGCGGACGCAGTGCGCTGGTTCATGGCCGCCTCCGGATCGCCGTGGGCGGCGCGGCGGGTGGGCAACGCGACGCTGCAGGAGATCGTCCGCAAGGTGCTGCTGACCTACTGGAACACCGTCGCGTTCCAGGCGCTGTACGCCCGCACCAACGGGTGGACGCCCGACCAGTCGGCACCGGCGGCCGACCGGCGACCGGTCCTCGACCGCTGGCTGCTCTCCCGACTGCATCGCCTCACACGCGACGTCACGGCCGCGCTGGAGGACTTCGACACCCAACGCGTCGGGACCCGGATCGCGGAGTTCGTCGATGACCTTTCCAACTGGTATGTCCGCCGCTCGCGCCGGCGTTTCTGGGATGGCGACCCCGCGGCTCTCGCGACCCTTCACGAGACGCTCGAGGTACTGACGAGGTTACTGGCGCCACTGACACCGTTCGTGACCGAACGGGTCTGGCAGGACATCGTCCGCGCCTCCGACCCTGCGGCGCCGGAGTCGGTGCACCTGTCCGCCTGGCCGACGTACGACGACGACCTCATCGACGAGGAGCTCGACGCCGGTATGGCGCTGACGCGACGACTGGTCGAGCTGGGGCGGTCTGCGCGAGCGGAGGCGAAGGTCAAGACGCGGCAACCGCTCCAGCGCGC
The DNA here is from genome assembly GCA_963815445.1 of uncultured Actinomycetota bacterium. Classification (GTDB taxonomy): domain Bacteria; phylum Actinomycetota; class Actinomycetes; order Propionibacteriales; family Nocardioidaceae; genus JANLYC01. The sequence continues at coordinate 379,708 of CAWFGV010000011.1, read as the reverse complement.
GCTGATCCCGTCGACATCGTTCGAGCAGCTGTCAAGCGAGCTCAAGGCCGAGGTGGCTGCCGAGCTCAACGTCGCCACGGTCGAGTCGTTTGCGTCTGCCGGGGACCTCGTCGACCACACGGCGAAGGGGAACTTCCGCAACCTCGGCAAACGCTTCGGCAAGCGGACTCCTCAGGTGGCTGCGGCGATCGCCGCGGCTGATGCGACGAGTCTCGCCGAGAGCCTGTCCGCCAGCGGGTCGGCCACCGTGGACTTCGAGGGCGGTGTGGAGGTGGACGCCGACGAGGTGATCATCTCCGAACGGCCGCGTGAGGGCTGGTCGGTCGTCAATGAGCACGGCGAGACGGTCGCACTCGACCTACACCTCACCCCGGAGCTGCTGCGCTCCGGCCTTGCCCGCGAGGTCGTCAGGCTGGTCCAGGAGGCTCGTAAGAACACCGGTCTGGACGTCTCGGACCGCATCGCGCTCAGCTGGTCGGGCGACAGCGAGGCCGCGGAGGCGCTGCTCGAGCACCGCGACCTGATTGGCCGCGAGGTGCTCGCCGTGCGCATCGAACGTGCCGATGCAGCCGGGCCGGGCTGGCACCGCGACGAGAGCCTGGGCCTGGCCTTCACGCTGGAAAAGGCGTAGCGAGGCCCCGGGCCGAGGCTGTTCGACAAGCCGAAGCCCCGGTCACCTCAGATGGGATGCCGGGGCTTCGCTGATCAGACTCGTGCGCGCGCTGGGTGACTCGTCGGGCCGGAGCGCGTTAATGCTGTTGCTGGTCCTCTCCGAGGAGCTCTCGCAGTCGGCGCGGGGTCTCGCCGTCGGCGGACGGCGTCAGCGGCACCTCGCCGTCGGTCTCTCCGTCGAGAGCACGCAGCTGCGACTGGAAGTAGCCCTTCAGCCGGCTGCGGTACTCACGCTCGAACGCCCGCAGGTCCTCGAGCTCACGGGCCAGGTTGTCCTTGTCGCGCTCGAGCTGACCGAAGAGCTGCGCCCGGCGCTCGGACGTCTCGGAGTCGAGCTTCTCGGCCCGGGTGCGGGCGTCGGACTCGAGCCGCTCGGCCTTGGACTTGGAGTCGGCTTCGAGGCGCTCGGACTTGATCCGTGCCTCACCGAGAATCTTGTCGGCCTCGTTCTTTGCCTCGCCGACCAGCTGGTCGGCGTTGTGGGTTGCGATCTCGAGCAGCCGGGCCGCTGCGCTGGACGCCTCGGGGACGGTGCTGACGGTCGGCAGTGCGGGAACTGCCGCGACCACAGGCTCGGGCTCCTTGACGGGCTCGGGCTCAGGGACCGGCTCGGGCTTGGGCGTCTCACGCAGGGCCGGCGCGGGCGTGCCTGGAGCAGAGGTCGACGCCGTCGCCAGCTTCTGGCGCAGGTCGTCGTTCTCCTGGTGCAGGCGCGTGAGCTCGACCTCGACCTCATCGAGGAACTGGTCGACCTCCCCCATGTCGTAACCCTCACGCAGACGAACGGGCGTGAACGTCTTCTTGTGTACGTCCTCGGGCGTCAACGGCATGAGTTCACCTCGGGTTGTCCAATCTGATCGGTACGTGCGGTGCCACGCTACTCCGTCGAGAGCGCGTTGACTTGGTCTATGGCCTGGTGCATCTGGTGTGTCCCACTGTCTCCACCGTCGAGACGCATCCAGCGGTCTGCTGGGTCCCTGCGCCGCGAGCAGTTCACTACAGGGCTCAGACTATCTCAAGAGGTAGGTGCGGTTCGCCCACTGAAATACGTAGCAAATCAGAAGGACGAAGATGATCGACAGGTCGAGCGACATTCCGCCGAACCGCAACGGTGGGACGAAGCGCCGGAACAACCTGATCGGCGGGTCGGTCGCGGAGTAGATCAGCTCCAGGAGGACCAGAACCGGACCACGGGGGCTCCAGGACCTGGCGAACATCTGCACCCAGTCGGCCACCAGCCTCGACAGGATCAGCAGGATGTAGAGCCACAGAACAAGCTCGATGATGATGCCGGCGACGACCACGGATCAAGCCTAGACGGTGCCGGACGCCGTTTCAGACGGGCGTCGGTGCAGGACAGCGACGCCCTAGCTCTGGTTGAAGAAGCCGCCCTCGGCAATACGCTGCTTGTCCTCCGCGGCCACCGAGACGTTCGGCGGTGACAGCAGGAACACCTTGCTGGTGACGCGCTCGATGGTGCCCCTGGTGGCGAACACGAGACCAGCCGAGAAGTCGACAAGCCGCTTGGCGTCGTTGTCGTCCATCTCGGACAGGTTCATGATGACCGGGATCCCTTCCCGGAAGTGCTCGCCGATCGTGCGCGCTTCGTTGTAGGTGCGCGGGTGGAGGGTCGTGATCCGGGACAGCTCGGCCACATGCTGCCCGCGGCGGCGCTCGGCCAGCGAGGCGACGGTGTTGTCACGGTTGTCACGGTTGTCACGGGCCGGTCGGTCGTCGCGCACCGCATGCACGGCGCGACGGGCCGGAGCCGTTTCAGCGCCGCCGTCCAGCTCGTCATCCTCGCCGTAGTAGTCGTCCTCGTAGCGGTCGGTGTCCTCAAGCAGGCCCAGGTAGACGCCGACCTTGCGCATTGCACCAGCCATGACTTCGGTTCCTCCACCTCGTCGTTGACGCAGCTGCCGGGTGCGGTGCCTTCGGTGTCCGTGCACGGCAACTGCCTGATATGACCCTACTCGTTCAAACGGCGCTCACCGAGCACCGCGCTACCGACACGCACGTGTGTCGCACCCCTGCGAACGGCCGCTTCGAGATCACCACTCATGCCTGCCGAGACCAGTACGGCGCGGGGGTATCGGGCTCGCAGTTGCCCGCTCACCTCCATGAGCCGTTGGTACGCCCCATCGGCGTCCCCATGCAGTGGTGCCACCCCCATGACCCCACCGAGCTCGAGACGGCCGGCCGTCTCGATCGCATGAGCGACCTTCGCCACCTCGTCGCCCCGCACACCTCCACGCCCCTCGTGTTCGGCCGCGTCGTCCAGGTTGACCTGGACAAGGCAGGTGACTGAGCGGCCGTGCTGGTGCGCGCCCGAGTTGAGACGCTGGGCAACCCGGATCGAGTCGACCGAGTGGACCACGTCGGCGTAGGCGGCGATCTTGCCGGCCTTGTTGGACTGGATCTGCCCGACAAAGTGCCATCGCACGCCGCGGCCGGACAGCCCCGCGGCCTTCTCTTCGGCGTCCTGGTGCTTGTTCTCGCCCAGGTCGCGGACACCGAGCTCGAGCAGGATCTCGAGGTCGCTGACGGGCCAGGTCTTGGTGATGACCACGACCGTGACCTCCGACGGATCACGACCGCCGGCAGCCGCCGCGGTGGAGATCCGCTCGCGAACCTCGTCGAGACCGCGGGTGATCTCGTGCCGACGCTCGTCAGACATCGGCACCTCGGCGAACGACGATTCCCGCGAATCGTCCTGAGGCTGCGCCGTCACGGCGGTAGGAGTACAGCTCCGGTGACTCGCGCGTGCAGCGGTCGATGTCATGCACCACGCATCCGGCGGCCGCCAGCTGGCTGTGCACAGCGGCGCCGATGTCGACCGACGGGGTGCCCCAGGTAGTGCAGGCGTACGCGGCCGGGATCGCCGCGGCCACGTCAGCACGCATCTGGGCCGGCACCTCGTAGCACCCGCCGCAGACCCGGGGGCCCATCCACGCCTCGATCGCCTGCGCCCCCTGGTCGCGCATGGCCGCCACGACGGCCGGGACGATCCCCGCCACCAGGCCCGGGCGGCCGGCATGCGCGACCCCCACGACGCCAGCGCCCGCATCGGCGAGGACGAGCGGCACGCAGTCCCCCACGCGGACGCACAGTGCCAGGTCCGGCACGGTCGCGATCAGCGCATCGCAGGGCTGGCTCTCCGGTCCCGGCCGGTGCACAAGCCGGACGTCGGCACCATGGATCTGCGTCATCGTGGCGAAACCGCTCACGTCGAAGGCGTCGGCGACAGCGGACAGGTTGGCCCTCAGCTCGACGTCTCGACCGGGCGCCGAGCGGGTCAGGTCGAGAGTGTCGAACGGAGGCACACTGACACCGCCATGCCTGTCCGTGAAGGCCACGTCGACGGACCCGGCGTCCGAGTCCAGCCGATCACGATGGAGAAACACCGGCGCTTCCTCCCAACGGTCGCGACTACTTCAGGAAGTCGGGGATGTCGAGGTCCTCGCTGTCGTCGAACGAGATCGGCCGCGGCTGCCGCGCCGGGGCGGACCCGGGCGATTCAGCGTCCGCACCCTCGGACTCCCTGGCGACCGGAACCGGATGACGCTCGGCCTCGATCGTGGCTGTCGAGGCGCCTGCCGCCTGGGCGGCTCGGTGCGAGTTCTGCTGAGGAGTCGTCGACGGGACCGGAGCCGCGTCGCGGCGTAGCGCGGGCTGCGACTGGTCTCGGCGCTTGGGAGTGCCGCCGTCGAACCCGGCCGCGATGACGGTGACCCGTACTTCGTCGCCGAGCGCATCGTCGATCACCGCTCCGAAGATGATGTTGGCTTCGGCGTGCGCGGCCTGGGACACGAGGGCGGCGGCCTCGTTGATCTCGAAGAGCCCGAGATCGGAGCCACCTGAGATCGACAGCAGGACGCCATGCGCTCCGTCGATGGACGCCTCGAGCAAGGGGCTCGAGACAGCCATCTCGGCCGCGATCACGGCCCTGTCGTCGCCGTTCGCCCGACCGATGCCCATGAGCGCTGACCCGGCGTTCTGCATCACGGACTTCACGTCGGCGAAGTCGAGGTTGATGAGCCCGGGGGTCGTGATCAGGTCGGTGATGCCCGAGACGCCCTGCAGCAGCACCTGGTCGGCCTGCTTGAAGGCGTCGAGGACGCTGACGTTGCGATCAGAGATTGACAGCAGCCGGTCGTTCGGGATGACGATGAGGGTGTCGACCTCTTCGCGGAGGGCGGCAATGCCCTCCTCGGCCTGGTTGGCACGCCGCCGACCCTCGAAGGCGAACGGCCGTGTGACGACGCCGATCGTGAGCGCGCCCAGGGACCTCGCGATGCGCGCGACGATGGGGGCGCCACCCGTCCCGGTGCCGCCACCCTCGCCGGCCGTCACGAACACCATGTCGGCACCCTTGATGACCTCTTCGATCTCTTCGGCGTGGTCGTCGGCGGCCCGTCCACCGACGTCGGGGTTGGCCCCGGCGCCGAGACCTCGCGTGAGTTCGCGGCCGATGTCGAGCTTGACGTCAGCGTCGCTCATCAGCAGCGCCTGGGCGTCTGTGTTGATCGCGATGAACTCCACCCCTCGGAGTCCGACCTCGATCATCCGGTTGACGGCGTTGACGCCCCCGCCGCCGATTCCAACGACCTTGATGACCGCCAGGTAGTTCTGCGGTGCTGCCACGGCACGTGCCTCTCGCTCTGTGGTCTTCCTCGGATGAGGAACTGCCAGGTCCTCGCCGGCTGAAGAACCCTGACCCTCAACTAGAGGGTTATAGTTATGTCAACCTGGCGCTGTCTAAGAAGGTAGGTGTCCGCGGCTCTGTCATCGTGGCGACACGCCCGTCGCCGAACAGATTGTTGAGGCGGGGCCACCCGTGGACGATGCTTCGCTGAACAGGAAGGGGAGACCATGCGACACCTCGGCATCCTCGCCCACAGCACGGAGGGTGCGGCCCTGTGCTTCCGCGCCTTCTGCCAGGAGGGGTTTCGTCGGCTGGGGCCGCACGACCATCCGGACGTGACGCTCGACTGCATCGCACTCGCTCGCAGCATGTCGGCCTGGGACAGCGGAGAGCACGCGAGCATCCGGGACACGCTCGCGACCAGTGTGCAACGGCTGGCCGACGCCGGCGCCGACTTCTTCGTGTGCCCCGACAACACCGCGCACATGGCCCTCGAGCTGGGCGGCGACCCGCTCGCCTTGCCGGGACTGCACATCGCAGACGTCGTGGCGGCGGAGGCCGCCCGGCGCGGTCACACCACCGTCGGGGTGCTCGGCACCCGCTACACCATGGACGGCACGTTGTATCCCGACGCCCTCGGCCGGCACGGCCTGACGTCCGAAGTACCACCTGCGGGCGATCGCGAGCTGGTCAACACAGTGATCTTCGACGAGCTGCTCGACGGTGAGCTGCGTCCTGAGTCCCGTGCGGCATACGTCCGCGTCATCGAGGACCTGCGCGGACGAGGCTGCGACGCGGTGGCACTCGTCTGCACGGAGATCCCCATGCTGGTCACGCCGGACGTCTCCCCACTGCCGACGCTCGACTCGACCCGGCTGCTCGCGGCGGCCGCCTACGACGTCGCGGTCGGGCAGCACGACCTCCCGACCTGGCGCGGGGGGTCGGTCACCGGGCCGGACGTGCCAGACTCGACGACGTGACCCAGCACATCGACCTCGCCAGTGTCGACGCACCCAGGTGAGCTCACAGCCGAACGCCGCGTCGGCTAGCCGCGGGGCGACTTCGCCATTGCGGAGCGTCCCTTATCTCCGTGTCGTCGGTTCCTCGGGGACGCTCACGTCGTACACCGAGGCGCGCTGCTGCTCGAGGAGGACGGCGAGCACGTCGACCTTGCGGGAGGACTCTTCGGCACTCCCCCACACCACGTGTCGGCCATCGGACAGGACCAGCGTGATCGAGTCCATCGACCGTGCCTTCACCCGGCGCATCGAGGCGAGCAGGTCGCGGGGAAGGACGCTCACCACCGACGCGACCTCGGCGCGGGCAGCCGCGTCCGCTCCGGGTGCCAGGACGACCACAGGCAAGGCCGGATCACGAAGAGACAAGGGGTGGAAGAGAACGCCGGCCTTGTCCATCGCGTACCACGAGCCGTGGCTCAGCACGGTCGCCAACGGCGTGCGCTCCGTCACCGTGATGTCGATCGTGTGCGGCCACCCTCGGTGCACGCTCACGGTCGCCACCGATGGCAGGGCTGCGACCTGTTGGCGAACCGCATCGAGGTTGACCCGGAGCAGCGGTGTCCCGTCCTGGATCGCGGCGGCTTTGACCACGTCCTGCGCCGGCACGATGTCGTTGCCGGTCACGTCGACCTGCTGGGTGGCGAGCCAGGACGAGAAGAGCAACGCCCACACACCGAGCGCGACCGCGCTCGCCGCGACGACACCCAGCAACCAGGGACGGACCGCCTGCAGTCGGTGCATCCACTGACGCCGCGCGAACCTGGATGGCTCAGATCGCACTGCCATCGGACGGCCCCCCGTCTGCGTCCGAGCGAACCAGCGAGAGCACCTGCGGCCCGATGTCGGTCACGTCGCCGGCGCCCATCGTGATCACCGTGGTCGGCATCTCCGACTCGGCGATGAGTCGCGTGATCATCGCAGGTACCGCGTCCCAGTGCGGCTCGTAGTGCACGTGGTCCGGGTCGAGCTGCACGGCTGAGGCAACCAGCTGCCCGGAGACTCCCGGCTCGGGCGCCTCGCGCGCCGCATAGACGTCCATGACCACGACCAGGTCGGCGGCCGAGAGTGCCTCGCCCATCGCGGTGCCGAAGATCTGGGTCCGGCTGTAGAGGTGGGGCTGGAAGCAGACGAGCAGCCGCTCCTCGCCCGCGACGGCGCGGGCAGCCTGGAGGTCACCTGCGATCTCGGCCGGGTGGTGGGCATAGCTGTCGTAGACCCGCACAGAGCCGGCCGCTCCTTTGAACTCCATCCGTCGGGCGCTGCCACGGAAGCTCGCGAGCCCGACCGCCAGCTCGTCGAACCCGAAGCCGAGGCGAAGCCCCGCCGCGAGGGCGCCGAGCGAGTCCACGACATAGTTGACGCCCGGCACCTGCAACGAGACCGTGCCGAGCAGCCGGTCGTCCTCGACGACCTCGTAGGTCGAGGTCTCGCCGGCGAAGGCCAGCGCCCGGGCACGCAGATCGACGCCATCGGCCCGACCGACCCGGATGACCGCAACCTCGTGGCGCTCGGCCAGGTCGGCCAGCCGGGCCGCGCCGGGATCGTCCACGCAGCAGACCAGGAAGCCGCCGGGCCTGATGCGCGTCACGAACTCGTCGAAGACAGCGGCGTACGCCTCGACCGTGCCGAAGTGGTCGAGGTGGTCGGAGTCGACGTTCGTCACGATCGCACCCATCGGGGTGTACGTGAGAATCGCGCCGTCACTCTCGTCGCCTTCGGCCACGAACAGGTCGCCTGTGCCGGCGGCGGCGTTGAGCCCCGATGCCGTCAGGGTCGAGCCGATGGCGTACGACGGATCGGCACCACACGAGAGCAGAGCCGTCGCCAGCATGGAGGTGGTGGTGGTCTTGCCGTGGGTACCGGTGACCACGACGGCCGTCCGGCCGAGCAGCACCGACTGCACGGCCGCCGATCGTGGCCAGAGACGGAGCCCACGCTCGAGTGCACGCACCACCTCGGGGTTGTCCTCCCGGATCGCGGTGGAGACGACCACGGTGTCGGCGTCGTCGACGTGCGTGGCCCGGTGGCCTACCCAGCAGATCACCCCCAGGTCCCGCAACCCGTCGAGCAGCACCGAGTCCTTGGCATCGCTTCCTGTCACGCTCACTCCGCGGCCGACCATGATCCGAGCCAGACCGGACAGAGCCGCGCCTCCGATACCTACGAAGTGCACACGACCGAGCTCCTCGCACGGCCAGATGACGTCGGGAACGGGGACTCTCATCGCACGCCTACGTCCGCGCGCGGCCGACCGGCCGCTATCACGAGGGCGGCCAGTCGCTGGTCGGCGTCGCGCCGGATGAGTCCGGCGGCCGCGGCCGACATCTGGTCGAGGCGAGGCCGGTCGACCACGAGCGGCAACACGTGCTCGCGAACCCAGTCCGGCGTGAACGCGGTGTCGTCCACGAGCAACCCGCCACCGGCCGAGACGACGGCGGACGCGTTCAGAGCCTGCTCGCCGTTGCCGATCGGAAGGGGGACGAAGGCCGACGGCAGTCCGATGGCTGCCGTCTCGGTGACCGAGTTGGACCCAGCCCTGCCGACCATGAGGTCCGCGGCCGCGTAGGCCAGGTCCATCCGGTCGACGTAGTCGACGACGACGTAGGCGACGGATGCCCCGCGGTCGGCGGGCAGGCTGACCTCCCCCTGGGGGCCTTTCACGTGCAGCACCTGTACGCCGGCCGTAGCGAGGTCCGCCGCGCAGGCCGAGACCGTGTCATTGATCCGCCGTGCACCCTGCGAGCCTCCGGTGACGAGCAAGGTCGGTGCGTCCTGGTCGAGGCCGAAGTGTTGACGTGCGAGCGGCCGGAGCTCCGTGCGGTCGAGGGTCGAGATCGCCCGGCGGATCGGCAGTCCGATGTACTGCGCGTGCGGCAGCTTGGTCCCCGGATAGGACGTGGCCACGATCCGCGTACAGAACCGAGCGCCGAACCTGTTGGCCACCCCTGGCAGCGCATTCCCCTCGTGGATGACGAGCGGGCGGTGGGTGCGACGTGCGGCGACGTACGCCGGCATGGACACGTAGCCACCGAAGCCGACCACCACGTCGGCCCCGAAGTCGTCGATCACGCGACGAGCCGCCTTGACCGCTCCCCGCAGCCGCGCCGGCACCTTCAACAGGTCCACCGACACGGTGCGCGGCAACGGGACCGGAGGAATGAGTGCGAGCTCGAATCCCGCTTGGGGGATCACCCGTGTCTCGAGACCTCGCTCTGTGCCGAGGCAGAGGATCTCGGCGACGTCGGCAGAGTCGTCATCGTCGAACGCGCGACGCAGTGCGTCAGCGGTCGCGATCAGCGGTGAGGTGTGACCAGCAGAGCCACCCCCGGCCATGAGTATGCGCACAGTTCGTCCTGTCCTCGACCTACCGACGAGACATGACCGGCTGGCTCGACGCCGCCTTGCTGCGACGGGGCTGCCCCGATCGACGTTTGCGCGCACGCAGTGCCGCCTGGGCACCGGGCTCGTGACGGGCGAACGACATGAGCAGGCCGAGCGAGACCAGGGTGGGTACCAGGGCCGAGCCGCCGTACGAGATCAGCGGGAGCGGGATTCCGATGACCGGCAGCAGGCCGAGCACCATGCCGATGTTGATGAGTGCCTGAGACAAGAGCCAGACCACGATCGCCGCCGAGGCGTACCGCACGAACGCGTCCTTGCTCCGGGCCGCGATGCGGACGCCGGCATACGCCAGTGTCACGAAAAGACCGAGGACGACGATGGTGCCGAACAGTCCGAACTCCTCACCGATGATCGCGAAGATGTAGTCGGTGTGTGCTTCGGGCAACCCACCCCACTTCTGGTTGCTGGCCCCGATGCCGCGGCCCCAGAGACCCCCGGTCGCGAGGGCGAAGAAGCCGTGGCTCGCCTGCCACCCGCTGCCGCCGTAGTTGGCCAGCGGGTCGAGGAAGCCGGTGAGGCGGTCGACCCGCTCCCGCTGGGTGCTCGCGAGGGCGAACGCCGCAACGGCGATGATCAGGAACGTGCCCATGAACAGGCGCGTGGGGGCGCCGACCACCCACAGCATGCCGAGGATGATCGCGAAGAGCACGAGGGCGGTGCCGAGGTCGCCCTGGCCGATCACGAGCCCGACCACGATGAGGCAGACCGGGACCATGGGGACGAGCATGTGCCGCCACTGATGCAGAAGCCGACCCTTGCGGGCATACACATCGGACAGCCACAGCACCAGGGCGAGCTTCGCGAGCTCCGAGGGCTGCATCTGGAACGGTCCCCCGAACGAGATCCAGTTGCGGTTGCCGTGAACGGTCACTCCGATGCCGGGCACGTACGTCAGACCGATGAGGATGAATGGACACGATCAGGGCCGGCCAGGACAGTCCGCGGATCAACCCGCGCGGCAGTCGGGAGGCGAGCCAGGCAGCGGGCAGTCCGATGCAGACCCACATCGCCTGGCGCATGAAGATCGCGTAGGAGCTGCCGTACTCACGCAGCGACGAGACGCTCGACGCGCTCAGCACCATGAGCAGACCGAGGGTCAGCAGCAGCCCGGCCACTCCGAGTACGAGCTGGTACGACGTGAGGGGGCGGTCGAGCGTGCGTTTCAGGGATGCCCGGAACCCCTCGCCGCCGGCATCGCGCCAACCGGTCTGCGCACCCTCGGTGGTGGCCACATCCGCCCTTCCCGTCGGCGTGCTCGCCGCTGATCGTCGCGTGCTGGTCTGCGTCACCTGCCCTGACAACTCACGGCGTCCAGGCCCTGGCCGAGAACTGCCTCACCGGCTCGGCAGCCGTCGGACGGCGGCGGCAAAGGCATCGCCGCGCTGCGCGTAGTCCACGAACAGGTCTTGTGAAGCACAAGCAGGCGCGAGCAGCACCGTGTCGCCCTCCTGGGCGAGGGTGGCCGCCCGGTCGACTGCACGCTCCATGACCCCAGTGTCCGTGTCGGGAACCTCGATCACCGGGACATCCGGGGCGTGTCGCGCCAGCGCATCTGCGATCAGCCCACGGTCGGTGCCCAGCAGCACGACACCACGCAACCGCTCCGCGGTCGCGGTGACCAGCTCGTCGAACGTCGCGCCCTTCGCGAGACCCCCGGCAACCCAGACAACGGACTCGAAGCTGCGCAAGGAGGCGAGCGCTGCATGCGGGTTCGTCGCCTTCGAGTCGTCGACGTAGCGGACGCCGGCGACGGTCGAGACCTCCTCCACCCGGTGATGGTCCATGGTGAAGGACCGCAGGCCGGTCCGGACCGCATGGCCATCGACGCCGAAGGAACGCGCCAGTGTCGCGGCCGCAAGCGCGTTGGCGACGTTGTGCGGGGCGCCGGTCGGCACGTCGGAGACGGTGGCCAGCTCGGCCGCGTTGCGTTCTCGCCCCTCGATGAAGGCACGGTCCGCGATGACGTCGTCCACGAGGCCCACCATGCCGACGGCCGGGACGCCGAGCGTGAACCCGATCGCCCGACATCCCTCCACGACCTCAGCCTGCTCGACCATGCGCTCGGTAGCAGGCTCCTCGACGTTGTAGACGCACGACACCTGCGTGCGCTCGTAGATCTTCGCCTTGGCGGCGGAGTAGGCGGCCAGGTCGCCGTGCCACGACAGATGATCGGGCGCCACGTTGAGCACTGCCGATGAGTGCGCCGAGAGCGACGATGTGCCGTGGAGCTGGTACGACGACAGCTCGACGGCGACCACGTCATACGGCTCTGGATTCATCACGACCTCGCAGAGAGCGAGCCCGACGTTCCCGGCGGCGACACTGTTGAGCCCGTCGGCCCGCAGCATCGAGTCCAGCATCTGCACGGTCGTGGTCTTGCCGTTGGTGCCGGTCAGGCACAGCCACGGCGTCGCGTAGGCAGGGTCTCGCAGTCGCCAGGCGAGCTCGACCTCGCCCCAGACCGGCAACGCCCGCTCCTGGGCCAGCTCGACCAACCGTGCCGAGGGGGGGACCCCGGGGGACGTCACCAGCAGCTGTGCCGACGCGGGGAGCCGCTCCGTCGCGGCCGCTCCGATCCGTACCGTGACCCCGAGGATCTCGAGCAGGCTCGCCTTCTCCTGGCCGGCCTCGTCGGCGCTGTCGGCGAGCACCGTGACCCGCGCGCCGAGATGCTGGAGCGCGTCGGCGGCGGCGAAGCCGGAGGACCCAAGCCCGGCCACGACGACGTCCAGCTCGTTCCAGGGCGAGGCGCGGTGAGCTCCGGGAAGCCACGCGGGCTGCCCGGCCGGTCCGTCGAGGCTCATGCCCCCGACACCCACTCCGCGTAGAAGATGCCAAGACCGGTCGCAACGCAGATGCCGGAGATGATCCAGAAGCGGATGACGATCGTCACCTCGGCCCAGCCGATGAGCTCGAAATGGTGCTGCAGCGGGGCCATCCGGAAGATCCGTTTGCCCTTGGTGAGCTTGAAATAGCCGACCTGGAGGATCACCGACATGGTGATGATGGCGAACAGGCCGCCGAGCACGATGAGCAGCAGCTCGGTCCGGGTCATGATCGCGAAGCCGGCCATCGCACCGCCGAGGGACAGCGACCCGGTGTCGCCCATGATGATCTGGGCCGGGGACGCGTTCCACCACAGGAAGCCGAAACAGGCTCCCGTGATCGCCGCGGCGACGACGGCCAGGTCGAGCGGATCTCGCACGTTGTCGTAGCACTGGGGGCCGGCAGTGATCGCACAGAACTGGTTGTTCTGCCAGATGCCCACGAGTGTGTAGGCGCCGAACACCATCATGGAGCTGCCCGTGGCGAGGCCATCGGCGCCGTCGGAGAGGTTCACGGCGTTGCTGGTGCCCGCGATCATGACGAGTACCCAGATGACGACGATGATCGTCGGCAGCTTCCAGTCGATCACGCGGATGAACGAGATGGCCGCTGACGCAGGCGCGTTGCCACGGTTGTCAGGGAACTGCAGGCTCAGGTAGCCGAAGGTCACGGCCACGATCGTCTGGCCGCCGAACTTTGCCTTGCTCCGTAGCCCGAGGCTGCGTTGCTTGATGACCTTGATGTAGTCGTCGACGAAGCCGACGGCGCCGAGACCGACGAACAGGAAAAGCAGCAGCAGGGCTGAGGCCGACGGCCTGTCGAGCAGCACCAGCTTGGCGCCGAAGTACGCGAAGACGACAGCCAGGATGATCACCAGGCCGCCCATGGTCGGCGTGCCCCGCTTGGTGTGGTGCGAGGTGGGGCCGTCGTCGCGGATGGGTTGGCCGTAGCCCTGCTTGGCGAGGAATGTGATCGCCCAACGGGTGCCGACAAGGGTGCCGATGAGGCCCAGTCCGCCGGCGAGGAGCAGCACCCTCACTGATCACCCTCCTTCGCCGTGGTCCCCGTCGCGTCTGTCCCGGTCAGTGCTTGCGCCACCCGCTCCAGACCTGCTGCCCGCGATGCTTTCACAAGCACGACATCACCCGGCCGCAACGCGCCACGAACGGTTGCGATGGCCGCGTCCACGTCCAAGACCCGCACGGGATGTCCATGGCGACCATGGCGCCGATCTTGTCGGTGTCCGGGCTCTTGGCGTCGCTCACCCCGTCCAGGATGGCGCTGGCCCCCTCCCCCACGACGACCAGCTGGTCGACGCCCACTTCCTCGGCGAGTCGGCCGACCATCTCGTGCTCGGCCCGGCTGTGCGCGCCCAGCTCGCGCATCTCGCCCAGGATGGCGACGGTCCGGCCGGCGCCTTCCTGGTTGCCGAGCTCGGCGAGCGTGGTCAGCGCCGCACGCATGCTGTCCGGGTTGGCGTTGTAGGAGTCGTTGATCACCGTGACCCCCTGGGCCGTCCGGGACACCTCCATCCGCCAGCGGGACCGCAGCGTCAATGCGTGCAGCCCCTCGATGACGTCCTTGAACGGCATACCGAGGTGGAGCGCCACGGCGGCCGCGGCCGCGGCGTTGTGCGCCTGGTGGGCGCCCACCAGCGGAAGGTTCACCGGCGCAGATGTGGAACCCGCGCCGAGCACGAAGCACGGCCGGCCCTGCTCGTCGACCCACAATGATTCGACCCGGACATCGGCACCGTCGTCCAGACCGAAGGTCCTGACCGGAGCGGCCGTGTGGTCGCGCATGAGAAGGACGCGCTCGTCGTCTGCGTTGAGCACCGCGAGCCCGTCGGGCGGTAGCGACTCGACGAGCTCGCGCTTGGCGACGGCGATCTCGTCACGACTCCCGAACTCGCCGACGTGCGCGAGCCCGACGTTGAGGACGACGCCGATCGACGGCTGGAACATCTCCGCCAGCTCGCGGATGTGTCCCCGGCCACGCGCGCCCATCTCGGCGACGAGATAGGTCGTGGACCGCCGGGCCCGCAACGCGGTCAGCGGCGCGCCGATCTCGTTGTTGAACGATCCCAGGGTCGCGATGGTCTCACCGTGCCGCTCCAGCAGCTGGGCGAGGATGTCCTTGGCACTCGTCTTGCCCTGGGAGCCGGTGATGCCGACGACGCGCACCGAAGGCAGCTGCGTGATCACGTGACGGGCGAGCAGGGTGAGGGCGGCGACGCTGTCGTCGACCACCACTGCCGGAACGCCGACCGGTCGCTCCGCGAGCACCGCGGCAGCACCGGAGTCGACGGCCGCCGCTGCATAGGCGTGGCCATCCACCCGCTCACCGCTGATCGCCACGAACAGCCCACCCGGGACGACCTGGCGGGAGTCGACGAAGGCATCTCCGGAAACCAGGTCGTCGGAGGCGCCCGCCGCGTCCACGACGCGTCCGTTCACGGCCGCTGCCACCTCGCTCAGGCTCATGGGGATCATGACCCCACTCCCCCGATGAGCCCGTCGAGAATACTTCGGGCGACGTCCCGGTCGTCGAATGCCAGCACGTCGTCGCCGACCTGTTGCCCGGTCTCGTGACCCTTGCCGGCGATGAGCACCGTGTCGCCGGGTCGGGCGTCTCGCAGCGCTCGTTCGATCGCGGACCGTCGGTCGCCGATCTCGAGGATGCCGGCCGGGCCGCCGTGGGAGCCCGCGATGATCTCCGCGCGGATCCGGGCGGGATCTTCACTGCGCGGGTTGTCGTCGGTGACGATGACGATGTCGGCCAACCTGGCAGCGATCTCCCCCATCAGGGGCCGCTTGCCCTGGTCGCGATCACCGCCGGAGCCGATGACGATCGTCAGCGAGCCGGTCGTCACGGGTCGCAGTGCCTGCAGAGCGGCAGTGACGGCGTCAGGCTTGTGCGCATAGTCGACGATGACCGAGAACGGCTGGCCGACGTCGACCGCCTCCATCCGGCCAGGAACGGACGGCACGTGCGCGATCGCGTCCGCGGCCGCCTCCGCGTCGAAGCCCGCCTCCGCCAGGCTGACCACCGCCGCGAGGGCATTGGCGACATTGAAGTCACCAACCAGAGCGACCGCGCACGACAGGGACTCGTGCGACGGTCCGTGAACCGTGAAGGTCGATCCGGTAGCGGTCGCTGCCACCTCGTCGCACCACCAGTCGCCGCCGTGCACGCCGGTGGAGAACGTCCGGGTGGGGATCGTCGGCTGCTCGGTCAGCCGCGCGACCTCCCGATCGTCGGCGTTGACCAGAGCGCGGGTGGCTCGCGCCGGTGTGAACAGCTCGGCTTTGGCATCGAAGTACTCCTGAACGCTGGAGTGGAAGTCCAGGTGATCACGTCCGAAGTTCGTGAACACCGCCAGGTCGAACACCACACCGTCCACCCGGCCCATCACGACCGCGTGGCTCGACACCTCCATCGCGCACACCTCGACGCCGCGTTCGCGCATCACGGCGAAGAGCGCATGGAGGTCCGGAGCCTCCGGAGTCGTCAGCGCGGTAGGAACCGGCAACCCGTCGATCCAGGTCCCCATCGTGCCGATCACAGCGGTCCGGCGCCCTGCGCCGGCGGCCCCGGCGTTGATGAGCTGCGTCGTGGTGGTCTTTCCCTGGGTGCCCGTGACGCCGATGAGGACCAGGTCCCGACTCGGATGGGCGTACACGAGGGATGCCACCGAACCCAGCACCTCGCGGGGCGACGGGACCACCAGACAGGCGAGCCCGGTGCCGGAGACCAGGTCGGCCCCGTCCCGGTCGGTCAGGAACGCGACCGCGCCGCCGTCGACCGCCGCCCGCGCATGCGTCGCGCCGTGGGTACGCATCCCGGGCAGTGCCACGAACAGGTCCCCCGGTGCGACCGAGCGCGACGACTGGGAGACCCCTGTTACGTGCACCGCGGCGACCGCCGGGTCGAGCGCCGCGATCGAGAGGTGGTCTGCCAGGTCCCCGAGCGAGACCGGGACGACGGACGCCGGTCGCGTGGGGGCTACCGGCTCGGCTGCTGACGACACAGGCAGAGGCTATCGACGCTCACCACGTCACCGGCAGCATGGGTTGGCGGTGCCCGGTCGGCGGCACTCCGAACTTCTGCAGGGTCGCAGCCATCAGGTCGTGGAACACGGGGCCGCCCGTCATACCGCCACCGTTGCCGTCCCTCGGCTGCTGGACCACGACGTAGACGGAGAACCGCGGGTCGTCCGCGGGCGCGAAGCCGGCGAACGACACCGTGAAGGAGCCGTCGTAGCACCCGCACGAGGGATCGACCCGCTGGGCCGTGCCGGTCTTGCCCGCTACCCGGTAACCATTGATCTGGGCGGCCGGAGCGGTGCCCTCGGGACCGGTGACCGCTTCCATCATGCGCGCGACCTTGGATGCCGTCGCGGCGCTGACGACCCGGTGCTCCTTCGGCGCCGCGGCCGGCGTGAAGGTGCCCTTGGAGTCGACGTACCCGTCGATCAGGGACGGTTGGACGTAGACTCCGCCGTTCGCCACGGCCGAGATTCCGGCAGCCATCTGCATCGCATTGACGGACAGACCCTGTCCGAAGGAGATCGTGTCGTGGGTGATGGGGAGCCAGTTCTGCGGCTTGGGGAGCAGTCCCGGAGACTCACCGGGCAGGCCGACCCCGGTCCGGCTACCGAGTCCGAACGAGTGCAGGTAGCGGTACAGCTGTCGGTCCGGCATCCGTTGCGACGCCTTGACCGTGCCGATGTTGGACGACTTGGCGATGACCCCGGTCGCGGTCAGCCGAAGTGTGGGGTGACTGAAGTAGTCATGGATCGTCGAAGTGGCCCGCGGCAGCGTGGGTGGCACGACGATCTTGGTACGCGGCGTCACGTCTCCCGCGTCGATGAGCGAGGCGAACGTCAGCACCTTTTCGACGCTGCCCGGCTCGTAGACGTTCTGCAGGCCTTCCGACCCGTACGTGTCCGGCGAGGACAGCTGCCGCTGGTTGGGGTCGAAGGTCGGGTAGTCGGCGTCGGCCAGCACCTGTCCGGTCTTGACGTCCATGATGATCGCGTAGCCCGACGTGCCGCCGGCCTGCCGCACCGCCTCGGCGAGGCGAGCCTGCGCCAGGTACTGCAGATCGCGATCGATCGTCAGCTGGACCCCGGTTCCTTCATGGGGCTCGACGATGGTGCTGTCGGCCAGCGGCAGCTGCTGGCCGTCGGCGACCTCGAACGTCGCCGACCCGTTCGTACCGGACAATCGTTGGTCGAGCGCGGACTCGAATCCCGCTCCACCGTGACCCGAGTCGTTGACGAAGCCCACCAGGTTGGCGGCCACGTCCCCGTTCGGGTAGCTGCGCAGCGTGTCGTCGGCGGCGTACACGCCGGGGTAGCCGCGCTGCTGGATCTCCTTGACCACGGCAGCCGCCAGCTCGGGCTTGACGTGTCGGGCGAGCTCGACGTACCGGGTCGTGGTCTTGCGCAGCTTGGTCACGGCGTCGATGTAGTCGACGCCGAGTCGCTGGTGCAGGATCACCGCGATCTTGGTGGCGTCCTGGTGTGCGTCGGTGGGATCGGCGACCAGCATCGAGGCGTCGATGGTCTTCGCCAGCGCGACACCGTTGCGGTCGTAGATCGGTGCCCGTGGCGCCTCCAGCGTGATCGTCTTGGCGCCCTTGGCGGCCGCGAGAGCGGCGTAGTCGTTCTCATCGATGCCCTGCAGCTGCACCAGCCGGGCGGCGAACAGCGAGATCACGAAGGCGACGACGCAGAAGGCGCTCCACAGTCGGAAGGGTCCGGTCTTGAGGCGAAGAGCCTTGGTACGTCGCCTCGGGCGCGCGGTCTGATTGGCGGTCACCCGCGGCACCGGTGCGACCCGCCGCTTCCTGGCCGCCGCCGGGCGTCTCGCGCGCGTCGTCCCCTGCCTCGCGGCTGGGCGTCCGGTCGCTCCGGAGCGGCGCTGCGTCGGCGGCTTGCGCTGCGTCACCCGGGCTCCCTCAGGACAGTGGTCGTTCTGTGACTGGTGTTACTGAAGTCAATTCCTGTTACTGGTGTTATTTGTAACCTGCGGACCGCCCCGACCCGGGGAGGCTCTGCGAGTGTCGGCGGGGTTTGTGCCGGCGGGTTTGCCCGCGGTCGGTTTGCCGGCCTGTTGACGCGCCACCGTGACCGGACCGACGCTGCCACTCAGTCCCTCGCCCGCGAAGACGTTGGGCACCTTGGTCCCGTGCCCACCGGACCGCGTCGGCGCGGCGCCGATGCTGGGTCGGTGCGCGCGGGTGCCGACCACCGGCACGCCGATCACCTTGCCCGTCGCCAGGGAAAGGAACGCGGGGCTGTCGTTGGCCACCATGCCGAGCCGAAGGGCTCGTTGGCTGATCCGCTGCGGGGCCTGCAGCGCCGACACCTCGGACTCGAGGTTCTGCTGGCGCAGCGCGAGGGCGTCAGACGTGTCCTGCAGGGACGTGACCGTGTAGGCCCCCCGTTGCAGGGCGGTGTTGAGCAGGAGCAGCCCGATGAGCCCACCGGCCAGCACCGTGATGACCAGGACGGCAAACGGCATCCGCGGTGCGCGCGCGGCCACCTTCGGGACGATCGTGAGCCGCGGCCGCGGCAGGGTCAGCCCCGGACGGAGCGCCCGCGCCCGGGCATGATCCAGGAAAGTGCTCATGCTGCCCTCCTCAGCCGCTCAGCGGCGCGGACCCGTACCGAGGCCGCGCGCGGATTGGCCTCGACCTCCTGCGCGTCGGCCTTCTCGGCCCCCCGGGTGATGAGGCGGAGATCGGGCAGCTGGTCGTCGGGAACGATCGGCATGTCCGGCGGAGCCGTGGACCGAGAACGACTCGTGAGCAGGCGTTTGGCCAACCGATCCTCGAGCGAGTGATACGCCATCACGACGATGCGGCCGCCGATCGCCAGCGCGTCGACGGCGGCCGGCAGCGCCCGCTCGAGCGCGCCGAGCTCGTCATTGACTTCGATCCGCAGGGCCTGGAAGGTGCGCTTGGCCGGGTTGCCGCCGGTACGCCGGGCCGCGGCCGGGATCGCCGCCCGCACCAGGTCGACCAGACGTGCGCTCGTGTCGAACGGCGCCTGCTCGCGTTCGCGAACGATCACCTGTGCGATCCTGCGGGCGAAGCGCTCCTCGCCGTACCGCGACAGGATCCGCGCCAGGTCGGCCGCTGAGTACGTATTGAGCACCTCGGCGGCGGTGGGGCCGGTGGTGGCATCCATCCGCATGTCCAGCGGAGCGTCCTGGGCGTAGGCGAAACCTCGGGCGGCCTCATCGAGCTGCAAGGACGACACGCCCAGATCGAACAGGACGCCCTGGACGCGGGACAGGCCGAGATCGGCCAAGACGGAGGCGATCTCGTCATAGACGGCGTGGCGGAGCGTGGTCCGGGCGCCGAACCGGGAGAGGCGCGCACCGGCCAGGGCCAGCGCCTCGGTGTCGCGGTCCAGGCCGATCACCCGCGCCTGGGGGCAGGCTTCCAGGATTGCCTCCGCGTGGCCACCGAGGCCGAGCGTCGCATCGACCAGGACCGCACCCTCGTCCTGAAGGGAGGGTGACACCAGAGCAACGACCCGGTCCAGCAGGACCGGGGTGTGGCGAGGCTCGGACATGTGCGTCTCAGCCGGCGAGCTTCATGAGGACCAGTACAGCGACCGAGACAGCTGTAGACATGACCGCTGAGAACACGACGACCGCCACACCGTCCCGGACCTCTTCTCGGACCCGTCGTACGGGAGGCTCCTCGTGAGCCACAGCTCCCCAACTGGACATGCGGTCGACCCTTCGCTGGTGTGACAGGTGGCTGGTTCGGGTTGCTTCGCGGTGGTGCTGATGGCCGAGTGGTGTTCGTGCGCCCAGGTCCCCGACCGCTCCAAGTCCCGTCTGGCACCGGGGAAGGTGAGCCAGCTGGGGCGAGGAACGGTCCGGAGACCTCGGCGTACGACGCGGTCGGACTCTGGATGGTGGTTTCGTGAGAACTCAGATGGACGGGTGTGGCGGTTGAACCGGCACGGTTGCCGGATCAGTTGCCGGTCAGTTGCCGTCAGTTGCGGGTCAGACCTCAGCGGAGCCGACGGGCAGCACCTCCTCCGACCAGTCCGCGAACGCCGGTTCCTGCTCGGCGCTGTAGGCGTTCCAGGACTCCATGTCCCAGATCTCCACCCGGTTGTAGGCACCGATGACGACGCAGTCCCGGGTCAGCCCTGCGTAGTCCCGCAGCATCGGCGGCAGCGTGACGCGCCCCTGCCGGTCCGCCATCTCGGCTGACGCCCCGGCGAACAGCATGCGCATGAACGCCCGCGCGGGTTTGTTGGTGACCGGCGTCTTGCGCAGCTGGTCGGTGAACGTGCGGAACTCAGCGCTCGGCCAGACGTAGAGGCAACGTTCCTGCCCTCGTGTGACCACTAGCCCCTCCGACAACTCGTCCCTGAACTTCGCCGGGAGGAAGATCCGGCCCTTGTCGTCCAGTCGGGGGGTGTGGGTGCCCAAGAACACCTGAATCCACCTCCCTTTCCTCCACTGCGCTCCACACTACCCCACGATTCACCACTTGGACGCGAATTCGCGCATGTCTGCGTCACCAGGCGCGCGGACCATCCCCCAACGCCACCGCCACGCACGCGCCATCGCCATCTCACGACGAGTCGCGTCGATCGGTCTGAACGGGTCGCGAACGCAAGTCAGGGAGCAGCCATGGCATCGGCGTGGGGGCGATCGGCCGGTTGTGGGGGGCAGTGGGGACTCGCCCGACGAAAGCCGACGATGCGGCCGTCGCTCAGCGCGAGGGTGGCTGACCCGGCGGCAGGTACTGTCGGGAGGGCAGGTCCGGGGGGTGAACGGAGGTCTGACGGCCTCTTTCACGCTGCACCGGCTATCGCGTCATCACATCGTTATCGTTGTGTCATCGCCTGCAGGCCGTGAGGTTGCCAAGATGCAGTCCTCCGGATCAGGTGATCTGGACATTCGTATGTGGGCGGCCACCACCAAGGGGAGCAAACCGATGAGTAGTTTCGACACCCTGGCTTCGGTGACGGGCCGGGTCAGCGACAACATCGAGCGAGTCATCGAGGGCAAGCCCGACGTCGTCCGCACCGCGATGACCGTGCTGCTCGCCGAGGGTCACCTACTCATCGAAGACGTGCCAGGCGTCGGCAAGACGATGCTCGCCAAGGCACTCGCCCGGTCGATCGACTGTACGGTCAAGCGCATCCAGTTCACGCCTGACCTGCTCCCTTCTGACGTCACCGGAGTCTCGGTCTACAACCGCGACACGCGCGACTTCGAGTTCCGGCCCGGTGGTGTCTTCGCGAACATCGTGGTCGGCGACGAGATCAACCGAGCGTCCCCCAAGACCCAGTCCGCCTTGCTGGAGTGCATGGAGGAGCGGCAGGTCACGGTCGACGGGACGACATACCCGCTCTCCGCTCCCTTCATGGTGATCGCCACGCAGAACCCGATCGAGATGGAAGGCACCTACCCGCTCCCGGAGGCGCAGCGGGACCGCTTCATGGCTCGGGTCTCGATGGGCTATCCCGTCCAGCGGTCTGAGCTCGCCATGCTCGACTCACACTCCGCAGCGAACCCGCTCGACGACCTCGAACCGGTGACGGACGCCGCTGAGATCGCCAAGCTCGTCGACATCGTCCGCAGCGTGCACGTCTCCGAGGCCGTCAAGAACTACGCCATCGACATCACCTCGGCCACTCGTCGCTCCCCCGACCTGCGGCTCGGCGCGTCACCACGCGCCAGCCTGCACCTGGTCCGCGCCGCGCGCGCCCATGCAGCGCTCGAGGCGCGCGACTACGTCATCCCCGACGACATCCAGCTGCTGGCCATACCTGTCCTGGCGCACCGGCTCATCACCGGCCTCGAAGCCCAGATGGGCGGCCGGGGCGCCGACCAGGTCATCACGGCGCTGTTGCGCCAGATCGCAGTCCCTGAGGGCGCCCAGCCCACGGAACGCTACTGAGGCATCGGTGCGCTCTGCCCTCTCGACCCTGACGACGCGGGGACGCGCGTTCCTTTCCGCGGGCGTCACCGCGACTTTGTGCGCGATCCTGCTGGGTCAGCGCGACCTGCTTCGGGTAGGGCTCCTGCTCGTTGTGCTACCGATGGCCACGGCGCTCCTGGCCAACCGGGCACGCTACCTGCTGTCGTGCGCCCGGGAGATCTCACCTACGCGGGTCCAGAGCGGGCAGACCGCAACGGTGTCGCTGCACTTGCAGAACCCGGGGCGGGTCCCGACCGGGCTGATGCTGCTCGAGGACCAGGTCCCGTACGTGCTCGGAAGCCGTCCGCGGTTCGTCCTCGACCAGCTCCGCCCGCGATGGCAGCGCTCGATGGTCTACACCGTGCGGTCTGAGGTGCGCGGGCGTTACCCGATCGGGCCGTTGACCGTCCGGCTCAGCGACCCGTTCGGCTTCGTCGAGCTGAACCGTGCATTCACAGCGCGCGCGACCCTCGTCGTCACACCGGTGGTCGTGGCCCTTCCTCCTGTCCGCCTGTCCGGTGACTGGTCCGGCACGGGCGACAACCGGCCACGCGCCTTCGCTGCCGCCGGAACCGAGGACGTGACCGTGCGCGAGTACCGCACCGGAGACGACCTGCGACGCATCCACTGGCGCTCGACCGCGCGCACCGACGAGCTCATGGTGCGTCGCGAGGAGCAGCCCTTCCAGAGCCGGGCCACACTCCTGCTCGACACCCGCGGCGTCGCCCATCGAGGCTCGGGACCGGCGTCGTCGTTCGAGTACGCCGTTTCGGCCTGCGCGTCGATCGGTTCACACCTGGCCGACCAGGGGTTCACCGTCCGACTCCTTACCGACGAGGCACGAGGTATCGACTCCGCCTGGCATGACCGGGGGCTGAGCGGACCGGTCGAGATGCAGCTGCTGATGGACTCGCTCGCAGTGATCAACACCTCCTCCCGCACGAACGTCGCGGCGGCCTCCGCCGAACGCAACGCGTCCGGCCTGGTCATCGCCGTCCTCGGGGCCACGACCCCTACCGACGTGGCAGCACTGTCGACGCTGCGCGCGGGGGCGAGTCGGGCGCTGGCGGTCCTCGTCGACGTCGACGCCTGGGCACGCTCGGGCCGGGTCGGCGAGGCCGACCTGCTGCCCGTCGACCAGCAAGCGCTGGCCCTGCGACAGAACGGGTGGGCCGTGGTCGCGGCCGGCCCCGGGGACAGGCTGCCGTCGGTGTGGAGAGACCTGGCGAGCACGACTGACCTCGGTCGCGACTTCGCCGCCGAGGCGCGCGCTCGTGAGGAGGGACCAGCCGCATGAGCGCTCACCTCAACGAGCGACACCGGATGGCCATGCTGGGCTGGGTCGCGACCGTGCTCACCGGGTTCGCCTTCCTGCCGGCGCTGACCGAGAAGAGCTTCATCTTCACGGCCGCGTTCGTTTCCGGTCTGGTCGTCCTGGTCGGCGTCGGCCTGCGAGCCGCCCGCGCCCCGGCGATCGTGATCCTTCCGGCACAGCTGCTGGCCTTGGCCGAGATCCTCCTCATCGGCAACGGTGAGAAGCTGAAATTCGGCCTCGTCCCGACGAGCCAGACTCTTGACCAGCTCGACGCATCGATCCGGTCGGCCATGGACATCGCCCAGAAGTACGCTGCGCCGGCTCCGCCGAGCCCCGGGCTGACCTTGCTCGTGGTGTTCTATATCGGCTTGATCGCGGTCCTCGTGGACTTCATCGGGGTCACCCTGCACCGAGTACCCCTTGCCGGACTGCCGCTGCTGGCTCTGTACTCGGTCCCGGTCGCAGCGCTGCCGAACGGCGTACCGTTCCTCGCGTTCCTCCCGGGTGCCGCGGGCTTCATCACGATGCTGATGATCGACGAACGAGACCGGTTGGCGCACTGGGGCAGGCTGGTGGCCCGCAACCTGGCTGCCGATCAGGACACCACGATCGACACCAGGGGATTGTCCGCGACCGGACGCCGCATCTCGAGTCTGGCCCTGGCGTCAGCGGTGATCGTCCCGCTGTTCGTGCCGGTGTTCTCCCCCACCCTGCTCAACGGCGGCGGTCGGGGTGGCAACGGCAACGGTGAACGGTTGAGCTTCTCCGACCCCATGGTCAGCCTGGCCAACAGCCTCCGACGGCCGGACCCCGTCGACCTGCTGCGGGTGACCGGAGAGGTGCGTCCGCAGTACCTGCGCCTCAGTGTCCTCGACGTGCCCGGTCCGAACGCCTGGACGGTCAGCCCGATCGACCTGTCCAAGACGCAGCCCGCGAACTCGGTGCTGCCGGGGCCGACCGGTCTGGAGGGCTTCGTGGCCACCAGCAGCCACTCGATGCGGATCGCTGTGTTGGCGGACTTTCCCCGTGACAGCTCCTGGCTTCCGGTGCCGTACGACATTCGCAATGTCGGGGTCAACCAGGACTGGTCCTATGTGGCGTCCGACCAGACAGTCACCGCCAACACCAACCTGGCGGCTGTGACGCTGACCCCGTATACCGCCGCCTATGCCGTGGTCAGGCCGACGTCGGAGCAGCTGGTCAACGCCGGAAGCCCTCCGGCCGACATCCTCCGTCGCTACAGCAAGGTCCCGACCGGGGTCCCGCCGATCGTCGGAGACCTGGCGCGTGCCGTGACGAGCGACGCCAGCAGTCACTACCAGCAGGCGCAGATGTTGCAGAGCTGGTTCCGCGACAGCAACGAGTTCACCTATGACCTCAACAGCGGGTACGGGTACGGCTATCAGGCGATGCAGAAGTTCCTGACGAAGCGCAGGGGCTTCTGCCAGCACTTCTCGGCCACGATGGCCATGATGGCCCGTGAGCTTGGCATCCCCTCGCGGGTGGTCGTCGGTTTGCTCAAGCCCGAACGCCTCGACTCCGACGGCTGGGTGTTCACGTCCGACAGCATGCACTCGTGGACCGAGCTCTACTTCGACGGCATCGGTTGGGTGCTGTTCGACCCGACGCCCGACGTCGGGGCCCCTTATCCGCCCTGGGCGCCTCCCTTCGATCCCAACCAGGTCCCGACCAGCCCGACCGTGACCGCCAGCGAGAGCACAGCGCCTTCACAGAAGCCGCGCGACACCGCCCGCACGACGGCTGACCCAGTGGCGGGTGGCACGTCCGGGCCGAGCAGCGGTGGCTCGATCCCGTCCCGGTGGTGGCTCGTCGGTGTGCTGGTCCTGGTCCTCGCGATACTTCCGGCCGTCACACGGCTCGGGATCCGGCGGCGACGAATGACGCGACCTGTCGAGGCCGGCTCGGCCGCTGAGTCGGCGTGGGTCGAGCTTCGGGACCACGTTCTTGACCTCCGGCTGCCCTGGACCGGCTCGATGACGCCGCGCGCCCGGCGACGTGCGGTCGAGCCGATGCTCGAGGGCGACGAAGCAGCACTGGCCGCCCTGTCCCGGTTGGCCCTTGTCGTGGAGCGGTCGCGCTATGCGACATCGCTGCCGGCCGGGTCAGCGCCTGCGTCTGACGCCCGTGAGGTGATGGCGGTGATCTCCCGCCGGGCCGAGCCTCGCCAGCGGGTGCGGGCGCTGCTGTGGCCGGCCTCGTTGCTGCCGGACCTTCGCAACGGGTGGCGGGGGCTGCGCGAGCGCCTGCCCCGGGTCCGTTCCGTCGATGAGTAGCCCCCCGCGCCGTCCAGGTCACGACACCAGGGCACCCGGTGTCGTCCTCGACTCCGCACCGACAAACGAACGGCTGGACCTGAACGGTCCAGCCGGGTGGTACGGGTGGTGCGATCGGGACTCAGTAGTCGTCGCGACGACGACGCCAGCGGTCCTCCATGCGGTTCATGAAGCCGGCCTGTTTGCTGGGGACGTGGCCGCTCTTGCCCTTGCCGATGGGGTGGACGTTGTCAGGTAGTTCGGGCTCAGACATCTTGCGCCAGTTCGTCAGGGCGAGGTACGCACAGCCGAGCATGACGAGAAATCCGCCAACCGCGACATATGTTTTCATCTGCACAGCGCCGGTCATCAAGATCGCGATTCCGGCCAGGAACCCAGCGACGGCGCCGAACGTGATGCGCTTGTGGCGCGCCCGTGAGGCCGCACCACGCAGCGCTGAGGCGAATTTCGGATCCTCAGCGGCGAGCGCTTCTTCCATCTGCTCCAGCAGACGCTGCTCTTCTTCAGAGAGCGGCACCATGTCCTCCCACCGACGAGGGGTGTGTCGGGTCGTTGACCTCAGTCTAAGCGCGGTTGATGACCTACGAAACCCAGCCAACCAAATTGGTCTCCCGGACGTCAGTACATATACAGGCAGCCAGTGCTGTCTGTGAGTTCTGTGCCCAGCCGTGTCTGTGTTGAACCTGTGCCCGCTGAGAACAAGCTGGTGACGCCTCGGTGTCCACCGATCGCCGGGAAGGGGAAACGCCGCAGGGTGGGTTCTAGGCTAGGCCGACCGGGTAACACCGGCCAGAACTGCTTCGGTCCGTTTCAGTCACCGCACGCCACGTGCTTACGAAGAAGGAAGAACAGTGCATAAGTTCTTGGGGGTCCTCACCGCAACCACGATCGGCGTCGGCCTGCTGGCCGGCACGCCCGCCGCGGGCGCGCCCACGGCCTCGACCGCAACGAGGCCAGGCCTCGCCGTCACCACCTCGACCGGCATCCAGACGCAGGCGGCAGCGCCGCGTCATACCTTCTCGATGCGCGACCGCTTCGCCCGCGAGATCGTGCGGGACGGGATGTCGGACCAGGGCGTCTACAAGATCGCCCACGTCCGTGAGCTGCAGTACCGGTTGCGCTGGGCGGGCGTGTACCGGGGCTCGGTGACCGGGACGTTCGGGAGTCTGACCAAGGCTGCCGTGACGCGCTACCAGCGCCGGGAGGGTTTGACGGCGTTCGGCGTGGCCAACCACGTGACCTGGGCACACCTGCTGCGAGACACGATCCGGCAGCGGGGTCAGATCCCCAAGATCTGCCGCCGCGCGGGCTGGCACGCGTGCTACGACCGGTCCATGCACCAGGTCGTGCTGCTCAAGGACGGCTCGTACCGCAACACCTGGCTGGTCCGCGGCGGCTCGTCCGACCACCAGACCCGGATCGGAACGCACACGGTCTACTACCGCGATGTGGACCACAAGTCGGCGACGTACGACGGCAGCCCGATGCCGTACTCCCAGTTCTTCGACGGCGGCGAGGCGTTGCACGGTTCGGGGTTCATGACCGACCCGTTCTACGACCACAGCCACGGGTGCATCAACATGTACATCGAGGATGCCCGACAGCTCTGGATGATGACCAACGAGAAGCCGCTGATCGTCACCGTGTACGGGGACTGGGATTGAGCGAAGCCTGCCGGCGGCGCAAGCCGCCGGCAGGCGCACGCTCAATCCACAAGCGAGCGGCGGAGCTTGCTCCGACGCCGCGCCAAACCACCCAGGCGCAAGCCGCCGGCAGGCGCACGCTCAATCCACAAGCGAGCGGCGGAGCTTGCTCCGACGCCGCGCTCAAACCACCCAGGCGCAAGCCGCCGGCAGGCGCACGCTCAATCCACAAGCGAGCGGCGGAGCTTGCTCCGACGCCGCGCCAAACCACCCAGGCGCAAGCCGCCGGCAGGCGCACGCTCAATCCACAAGCGCCTGCGCTCATGGTCTGGATGACCTGAGCAGCGTCGCCGGGCGCACGGCCTGGGTCCCGAACTTCCCGACCGCCCGGTCGACAGCCTGCTCGGCCTGTTCCCAGCCGTAGGGCCGCTCCCCCAGCACCAGCTGACGGGTGGCGCGGGCGGCATCGACGAGTCCCTCGACCCGGACACCGACGAGTCGGATCCGGGCCCGCTCGAGCCCGAGGCCGGTGAACAGGTCGGCCGCCGTGGCGTAGATCTCCGGTGTCAGGTTCGTGTGGTCCCGTAGCGTGCGCGACCGGGTGATCGTGGTGAAGTCGGAGAAGCGCACCTTGAGCGTGATGGTCCGACCCGCCACCTGCGCGGAGCGCATCCGCGATGCTGCCTTGGTCGACAGCCGGAGCAGCTCGCGCAAGATGACCGTGGCGTCGTCGGTGTCGCGATGGAACGTCTCGTCGTGGCCGATGCTGCGTTCGGGTTCATCCGGCCCGCGCCGGGCCACCACCTGCCGGTCATCACCTCCCCAGGCCATCGCGTGCAACCGGACGCCCGCGGGCCCCATCGCGCGCCGAAGCACACCGACGGGGGTATGGGCCAGATCGCCGACGGTGCGCAGCCCGAGCTGGTGGAGCTGTCCAGCGGTCTTCTCCCCCACGCCCCACAGCTCCTCGACACCGAGGGGATGCAGGAACGGCACCACCTCGTCACGTGGTACGACGACCAGGCCGTCAGGCTTCGCCCGACGCGAGGCCAGCTTGGCCAGCTGGGTGGTCGAGGCGATCCCGACCGAGCAGGTGATGCGCTGCTCGTCGTAGATCTTGGCGCGCAGGTACTCCCCGATCTCGGTGGAGGAGGAGAAACGGCGCAGCGACCCGGAGACGTCAAGGAAGGCCTCGTCCATCGACAACGGCTCGACCTTCGGAGTGACGCTGCGGAACGTCTCCATCACCGCGGAGGACACCTGGCTGACCTCGTCGAAGTCGGGCATGACCACCAACGCCTGCGGGCACAGCCGTCGGGCGCGGGTCATCGGCATGGCCGAGTGGACGCCGTACTCGCGGGCGGGGTAGGTCGCGGACAGCACCACACCCCGGTTTCCGCCGCCGACGATGACCGCCCGGTCGTGCAGCTCGGGACGATCTCGGATCGCGACCGCGGCGTAGAAGGCATCCATGTCGACGTGGATGATCGTGCAGTCCGTGTCGTCGGGTCGGGCGGCCGCCTCGAAACAGGCTCCGGACCGGTCCGGAGGCGGCAGTCTCGTCACGGTCGCCCCTCGGTGACCGCGCTTGTCGAGATCACGAGGTCCGACCGCTGACGGAGCTTCCGGTCAGGGTTTGGTGGCGAGCAGGTGCAGCTGGGTGGCGATGGCCAGGAAATCCGGATGTGTGGCGACCTCGGCCTCCAACGCGCGCCAGGCCTCGGCTGCCTCGTCAGCACCGTGGCCGAACCGCTCCGACTCGACGCCTGCGCTGCTGAGGTGGTCGGTGAACACCCGCACCCCGCGTACCTCGGCCACGGTGAGCCCAGCAGCACCGAGCAGGCCGGCGAGCTGGTCTCGAGTGAACCGTCGTGGCATGGGATCGGCAGGTCCCCACCGTCCGTCAGGGTCGGCGAGCAGGGTCCGGGCCTCGGTGACCTGTCCACTGACCGCCCGCGCGAAGACCGCACCCGAACGCTGCGCCGCCAGCAGGCTGAGAGCGCCTCCGGAGGACAGGGCCGAAGCTGCGGCATGCAACGCCTGGGCGGGCACATCGACCACTTCGAGGACCCCGTGGCAGACCACCACGTCGGCGGAACCGGCCGCAACCACGTCGAGGAGGGTGGCGGCATCACCGAGGACACCGCGGACCGCGGCACCGACCTCGGCCTCCGCCGCGCGCCGTTCGAGTGAGGCCAGCGCGTCCGGGCTGGGGTCGACCACGAGAACGTGATGACCGAGCTCAGCGATCTGGACGGCCAGCCCTCCGGTACCGCCGCCGAGATCGACCACTTCGAGGGGCCGGTCGGCGTCGACCGCGCGGACGGCGTCCTGACGGGACTGAAGGACTCGGCGCAGCGTGTCCCAGATGACAGCGGCCCGGATCGCGCTTCGGCGTTCGACCACGAGTGTTCTCCTTCAGCGACCGGCGAGTGCGACAACCCTAGCGGCGGCGCTTCGGCATACGGGATCCCACCGAACACCCGCGGTCCACCGTTTCGATACGGATCGGAGGCCAAAACGGTGGCCCGGAGGTGTTCGGTAGGCGGGCGGGGGGTCATCCGGCACTTCCCGGTGAACGGTGCCAGAGCTTGCGTGGGATGTGCTTGGTGTCGTCACCGGCTGGACGGATATCGGCATACGGCGACTGCTTGAACCCGCTGGCATGCACCAGCACGCGGCGTCGGCCCATGCCACCGGCCTTCGGCTCCGGCTCATCGGACGGGTTGGCGGTGTCCGGACCGTCGAAGCGCGGTGGCGCGGACATCACCGGCCGGGACGACCGGCTCTCCGCAGCGCCCTGCACCGCCTGCTCACCGGTGAACCCGAGCGGCAGCTCGGCCATGAGATCGTGCACCGCCTCGACCCCGCCGTGCTTCCAGGCCTCGTGCATCGTGGTCAGCTCCCAGCACCCGGTGGCCCGCAGCGAGACCCCCTTGGGGCCGGTACGCCGCAGCTCGCCTCGGACCACGAGCAACCAGGAGTGGAACAAGGTGGCGGCATACGGGCCTTGCGCGTCTTCGAAGAAGGTCGCGTCGACCGGACCGGTGCTGTCGTCGAGGGTCAGGAACACCACCCGCCGGCCGGACCGGATGGGTGGGGTCTGGGTCGCGACCTTGACCCCGGCGACGAGCAGCTCGGAGCGGCTCCGCCGGTGCAGCAGGTCACGGGACCAGGTGACGCCGAGCTCACGCAGCATCGGGGCGTAGAACTCCACGACGTGGCTGCTCACGTCGAGACCGAGGATCTCGAGCTCGGCGCGGACGCGTTCGGCCCCCGACATCTCGGGAAGGCCGGACGCCTCGGTGATCGCTGGAGTGTCGTCGAGGTCGAGGGTGAGCTGGACCGCGGTCACCGGCTCGGCCGGAAGCGACGCCTGTGACTGTGCGGCCGCCAGGAGACGCGGGTCCTCTCCCCCCGCAATGGCGGGAAAGTTCAGGTCGTGACCGGCGTGTCGGCCTGCACCTTCCCGCAATTGCGGGGATGGACGGGACCGTGATGACGCCGCCCGGACGGCCTTGTCGGTCGCGCGGCTCCAACGGTCGAGCTCGGCCACCTGCAGCAGCAGGTCGCGTCGAGTCACGGTGCCCCGGCGGCGTACGGACACCGGCGACCCGATGCTGTAGAGCGTGTCGAGGGCACCGGCCAGCACCAGACGTTCGGCGATCGGGCGGGACGGGCGGGCGCGTTGCCACAGGTCGGTGAACGACCGGTAGGGCCGGGCCGCGATGATCCGGGCCACCTCCGCATCGCTGATCCCCTTGACCTCCGCAAGACTCAGCCGGATGCCGTAGCCCCGCCCGAGATCCTCGGCCCGGAATTGCGGGAAGGTGCAGCCTCCCGACGGCGTGTCGCTCTGCACTTTCCCGCAATTCGCGGGGAGGTCGGGGTGGTCGACCTCGAGCTTTTCGACGCGGTAGACGTCGTCGGAGGTGTTGACGTCGAGGGGCAGCACCTCGATGCCGAACTGGCGGGCGTCGTCGAGGATGAGCCGCTTGGGGTACATGCCCGGGTCATGGGTCAGCACCCCCGCGAGGAACGCCGCCGGATGGTGGGCCTTGAGCCAGGCGGACTGGAACGTCGGCAGCGCGAACGCCGCCGCATGGGCCTTGCAGAACCCGAACGACGCGAACGCCTCGAGCACCGCCCAGCATCGCTGCACGACGAACAGCGGGTAGCCGCGGCCGAGCGCACGGGGAAAGAACCAGGTCTTGGTCTCGTGCTTGCCCTCGTGGTCACCGAGCGCACGGCGGGCTTCGTCGGCCTCGGCCAGCGTGCATCCGGTGAGGACGGCGATCATCTCGATCACCTGCTCGTGGAAGACGACGACGCCGCCGGTCTGGCCCAGGACCGGCTCGAGGTCGGGATGGAGGTACTCCGGCATGCTCCAGCCCTGCCGCGCCCGCAGGAACGGCACCACCATGTCGCTCTTGACCGGACCCGGCCGGAACAGCGAGATGTCGATGATGATGTCGTCGAACGTCTCGGGCGCGAACTTGCCGACCAGCTCACGCTGCCCGGGCGACTCGATCTGGAACATCCCGAGCGTCCTGGTGCTCTGGATGAGGGTGTACGTCGCCGGGTCGTCGCGGGATACCTGCGCCTCGTCGTCGATGTCGATGTCGAGACCGTCGACACGCCGGATCTCGTCGGTGGCATGCGCCATCGCCGACTGCATCCGGATGCCGAGCACGTCGAGCTTGAGCAAGCCGAGATCCTCGACGTCGTCCTTGTCGAACTGACTCATCGGGAACCCGAGGTAGCTGGCCTCGACCGGCGTGCGGTCCAGCAAGGTGGCATCGGACAACAGCACACCGCAGGGGTGGACGGCGATGTGCCGGGGCAACCCGTCGAGCTTTTCGACGAGCCGGAACAGCACGTCGAGCCGCTCCTCACCCAAACCGGATGCGCGTAGCTCGGGCAGTTCGCGCAGCGCCGTACGGGCGTCCTTGGCGCGAATGTGCGGGAACGCCTTGGCGATCGAGTCGATCTCACCGAGCGGCATCCCGAGCGCGGAGCCGACATCACGGATCGCGTGCCGGACCCGGTAGGTGTCCATCATCGAGACGCAGGCGCAACGGTTGCCGGTGTAACGGTCGAGGATCCGCTCGTAGACCTCGGTCCGGCGGGCGGACTCGACATCGACGTCGATGTCGGGCAGGGCCTGCCGCAGTGGTGACAGGAACCGCTCCATCAGCAGGCCGTAACGAAGCGGATCGACCCCCGAGACGCCGAGCAGGTAGTTGACGAGGCTGCCCGCTCCGGACCCCCGGGCGGCAGCACGGACGTCCATGTCGCGGATCAGGTCGACGACGTCGGCGACCGTGAGGAAGTACGACGCGTAACCGAGCTGGGCGATGACATCGAGCTCGTCGGCAAGACGCTTCTCGACGGCAGCGTGCTGGTCGGGTGAGTAGCGGCGTCCGATCCCTGCCTCGCACCGAGCCCGGAGCGCCGCGTCTCCCGGCGTCGCGGCGACCGAGCTGGTCGAGATCCCAGGAGACCAGGTGGTTTGTTGAGCCTGCTTGCGCGACTCCGTCGCTGCAAGCAGGCCATCAGGGAAGTGCACCTCGCCAAGGCCGAGGTCGGCCCGCGGATCGAGAGCGAGCCGGTCGGCGACCGTGCGGGTGCGGGCGACCATCCGGTCGGCCTCGCGCTGGTCGAACCCGGCCAGCCGACAGATCTCGTCGGCGATGTCGGCCATCTGCTTGCCGGTCTTGAGGAAACCCTCGGCGTTGGCCCGGTCGACGTGCCGGACGTCGAGAGGGACCAGTCGGCGTACGGCGTCGAGCACGTCGACCACCGGGGCGTCGCTGCGGTCGGCGTAGCGGACGGCATTGGTGAGGACGACACTCTCGACGCCGAGGCCGGTGGACGCGGCCAGCGCCGCCATCCGGGCCGCGTGCGGGCTCGATCCCGGACCGGACCCGGGGATCCGGTGGGAGACGACCTCGACGAGCAGCCGGGTCGGCTCAGTCACCTGCTGCCACGAGCGCAGCACGGCCCGGGCGAGGTCGTCGCGGCGCAGGGTTGCTGCCCAGCCGAGCTCGGAGGCCGGCCCGAGCAGGACGATCAGGTCGGGCTCCTCACCGGACTGGTTGCCGGCTCCGCGCAGGTGCTCGGCGACGAGCTGCTGGGTCGTCACCGGCACACCACGCTCACCACGCAGATGGGTAGCCGAGACGAGTCGGCACAGTGCTGCCCAGCCTGCCTTGTTGCCGGCGAGCACGGTGATCCGCGGAGCCAACCCCTCCTGGTAGCTGCCGCCACGGGCCGGAGACATCCGGGAACGACCGGCACGGCGGGTGTCGATCCCGCCGGAGCGGCTCGACCGAGCCGGCAGCGCCACCGACGGGATCGGGATCCGCTGGCGGTCGAGCACGGGCGCACTCGGCCCGACGACACCGGAGGGCTCGATCGCCAGGTCGACGCCCAGGATCGGTCGGACTCCTGCACTCATGCAGGCCTTGGCGAACCGGATGGCGCCATAGACACCGTCACGATCGGTGAGCGCCATCGTGTCCATCTGCGCCTCGACCGCCCGCTCGACCAGGCTGCGGGGGTGGGAAGCGCCGTACTTGAGCGAGTAGCCGGACGCCACGTGCAGGTGGACGAACGGGTCCATGCCGACGCCGGCCTAGTCCGCGCAGCCGAGGAGCCGCCACCGGGCGTCGGCCCAGTCGAAGGCCAGGTCGAAGACGCCGTATCCCGGGTCAAGGTCGGTGTCCCCCGCCGGCCGACGTCGGCCAGACCCGGAGTCAGCCGGCCGGTCGAGCCGGTGTGCGCGGCTCCGCCGCCCGACCATGGCCTCGACCCGCCATCGCTCGGACTCGGCCAACAGGTCGGCACCGAGCGGGACGGCTGTCACTCCCCCACCCCCTGGCTCGGCCCCGGGCTCCCCGGACACGTCGGTCCCTACCCCGAGGAGGGCCGCGATCCCGGCCTGGTCCCACCAGGCCCCGGTCTCGATCCAGTGCGAGACGACATCGCGGACCACCCACAGCCGGTCTCGCCAGATGAACTGCTCCGGCGCTTCCTGACCCGCAACGAGACCGCGCCGGACCTCGATGAGCTCGTCGTATCTGCGCATGCTCGTGAAGCCTCCACCACGAAGAGAGAACCGAGCCCATGACACTGACTGACTGACAACTGACTGGCACTACTGCTGGCACTGACTGGCGGCCGCCCGGCGGGAACAGGGGTCGAAGCCGTCCCCGCCGAGGCGATCCGCCTCATCGGACGGGCCGCGAAACTCCATCCGATCTGTTCGAACACATGTTCGAACAGATCTCCAGTAAACCTTCCCTGGGCTCTCCCGTCAAGAGGGTGGGGCCTGGCTCGCACCCACGGTCCGTGGCCGTCCACAGGCCCGCTCGACTAGCCTGAAATGCATGGTAGACAAGGCTTCTGGCGGTCCGGGCCGCGTCCATCCCGCTATCGACAACGTGGTCTCCCGACTCCGGGCCGGGGGCTGGAACGGTGCCCTGCACACGTTCGACGACGGCGTCCGGACGGCCAAGGCGGCCGCTGAGGCGCTCGGCTGCGAGGTCGGCGCCATCGCGAACTCGCTGATCTTCGACGCTGCCGGGTCGCCCGTGCTGATCCTCACCTCCGGCGCTCACCGGGTCGATCCCGTGCTCACGGCCACCACGCTCGGGGTCGTCTCGCTCGACCGCGCCTCCCCGGACTTCGTGCGTAACCACACCGGCCAGACGATCGGAGGTGTGGCGCCGCTGGGGCATCCCGAACCGCTGGCGACCTATCTCGACAAGGCGCTGGCGGCGTACCCCGTCGTGTGGGCAGCTGCCGGGCACTCCCATGCCGTGTTCAGTACGACGTACGCCGAGCTCCGCTCCCTGACCGCCGCCGTCGAGATCGACGTGGACTGAGTGGATCGACGTGGCCGTGACCCGATCGTGACGCGGAAGACCGCCCCCCGAGCAACCCTGCCTGCGCTTTGCACGTCTGACACGATGAGAAGCAGACGACGACCGAGAGCGAGGGTGTGCCCGGATGGATGACGAGAGCGACTGGCGCAAGCAGTTGCTGTTCGGCCTGGGCGTGCTCGTGGTCGTGGCCGCACTCGTTGGCGGCATCATCGGCGTGATCGCGATCAAGGCCGCCGACGTCGCCGGCATCGGCTCCACCACGCCGGCCGACACCTCGATCTCCTTCCCGACCCCGACGAAGTCGACCAGGACGAGCTCCGCTCCCACCACCGGGTCCACGCAGTCGACCGGGCCGACAGCTCCGACCGGTTCGACCCCGCCCACGACGCCTCGGCAGCGCCAGGGCATCAGTCTCTCGGCCGCACCGTCGCAGGCGAAGACCTACCAACGCATCAACCTGACCGGCACCTACCAGGCACCACCGGGTACGACGCTGCAGGTCCAGCGCCGGGAAGGCAGCTCCTGGGTCGACTTCCCGACCACGGCAAGTGTGTCGGGTGGCACGTTCGCGACGTACATCGAGACGGGACGGCAGGGACCGAACCGGTTCCGCATGTTCGACTCCGGCGCGGGCAAGGCCTCCAACGCCGTCACCATCCAGGTCAGCTGACCGCACACCCCAGAGATCCGAGTTCCACGTTGCTCCGGCAACGTGGAACTCGGATCTTTGCGTAGGTGGTGGCGGAGGTCAGCGGACGTCGATGTCCGCGGTCCGGACGAAGAACATCCGGTGGCCGAACCAGATCTCGTCGTACCCGTCCTGACCGGTGATGACGGTGTGGTCGTCCGGCAGCGAGTCGTCGTAGGTCTTGGCGTAGTAGTAGTCCGTCGGAACCGAGTCATCGGCGAGGACGTACTGCTGACCTGCCTTGATCGTGTACTGCAGCGGCGTGACCGTCTGGTAGGGAACCGCCGTTCCGTCGTAAGCGGCCTGCTCGGGGTACGCACGGCCATAGACCGGCACCGTGGACACCCCCGCCCTGGGGGTGACGATCTTCCCGTCGGACGGCACGACGACCGGGTGACTCTTCGGCGAGTAGAGCCAGCCGATGTCACCGAGGTACCAGACCCCCAGCCAGTCACCCGACGTGCGCGCGACGACGACCTTCTGCCCGGCCGCCAACCTGGCTCCGTGGTCGGACACCTGGGTCGTCGACGGCGAGCCGTCCGGGTGCAGGCCGACGTCGGACACGAGTGGCGACGACGCGCTCGGCTGGGTGTGCAGGTAGACGAAGTTGGTCCCCTGCGTCGGGCACGGCTGCCCGGCGCTCGAGCAGCCGGTGACCGGCTGTTGGTTGTTGCCGAACCCAGGCTTGACGGTCACGATGCTGGACTTGCTGCGACGATCCGGCCGAAGCGGCGCGCCGAGAAGGTCCATGTAGTGCTCCCAGTTCCAGTACGGACCCGGGTCCCAGTGCATGCCCTTGACGTAGGACGGCGTCACGCCCGGCACCTGGTCGTGCCCGATGATGTGGGCCCGGTCGAGCGGAACGGAGTACTCGTTGGCGAGGTACTTCACCAGCTGCGCCGAGCTCTCGTACATCGCCTCGGTGTACCAGGTCGCACCTTGCGCGGCGAACCCCTCGTGCTCGATGCCGATCGAGTGCATGTTGACGTACCAGTTCCCCGCGTGCCAGCCCACGTCCTTGGCGTCGAGATGCTGCGCCACGTGCCCGTCGCTCGACCGGATCGAGTAGTTCCACGAGACGTAGGTCGGGTCCTGGACCAGCTGCAACGTCGTGTTGTAGCTGGCCTCGGTGTCGTGGATGACGATGTAGTCGATCGACAGGTCCTGCTCACGGTTGGCCAGGTCGTGGTTGCCATAGGCGCCGGGTGTGCTGCCGTAGTGCTCGTAGGGCGCGGGCACCCACTCGCAGGCCAGCGTCGAGGGACAGTCGACGTGGGCGCTTGCATCATTGGCGGTGGCCGTGGCTGTGCCCTTGCCCGTCGGGACCCGGACTGCCGGGTGCGACGACATCGACACCTGCTGCCCGTCGTTCGTGGTGCGGGTGGCGCCGGTGTGGATGATGCGGAACACGTGCGCCGCGAAGGTGTTGGCATCCGCCCCGTCTGCACTGCCGCTGTACGACGCCACGGCGGCATACCAGCTCGCCGCCGATGTCGTGCGTCCCACTGGGCGGCCGAGGTCCTGCTGGATCGACGCGAGCAACGCGGCGCCACCGCAGATGTTGGCGGCATCGTCGGAGATGAGCTGTCGGGTGGGAAGCCCGGTCAGGCCGGCGGCCACCTTCGCGGTGTGCAGCGACTCCGGGCCGGTCGACGTGTTGAACGGCCCAGTCCCTCGGGCGTCGCCGGCCCGCTCGACGTCGAGGTTGGTCAGGTGCATCGGACCGTAGCCACCTGAGGTGCTCGGCGAACTGCCGTGGTCGTCCCACCGGGACTCGAGGTACGAGACTCCGAGCAGGACGGCGGTCGGGACGCCATACGTGCGGGATGCGGCCGAGAAGGCCTGCTGCCGCCCGTGTGAGGCGACGCCGGGTCCGGTCGCGGCCAGACAGTCACGGCCGTCCGGTGCGCGGGTGGATTCTGGTGGAGTGACAGACGCCGAGGACGGTGCGGAACCCAGGGCGAAGGCCGTGAGGCTGAGCGCGGCAGCGCTCGCTGCGGCCACCAGGGACATCAGCCGACGGCGTGATGGGGGTGTGGTGCGGGTGGGCATGCGGATCTCCTGTGTGCGGACGGGTGCGGTCAGCAACACGCTCAGAACACCGAGCCGCCCGCGGCATTCACCGCGGCGGGCCCGCGCGTCCGAGCGACGACTCACTCAAACACAGGAGCCCCACGTTGGCAATGACCACCTTCGCCAGTGGCCCTTACCGCGCCGCCACTGGACGCCGCCGCGGGCGGCGGAGGCGTCCCTCGATGCCTAGAGTGTGCGCGTGGAGGTCTTGCCGCTCGTGCTCACATCCGGCTGGGCCAGCGGCGTGAACGCCTATGCCGTCATCGTGATGCTCAACCTGCTCGGTCGCTACGGCGGCCTCGACGCGGTGCCGGGCTCCGTGCAGCACACGAGCGTGCTCGTGCTCGCCGGTGGGATGTTTCTCGTCGAGTTCGTCACCGACAAGATCCCGTACGTCGACACGGCCTGGGACTCGATCTCGACCGTCATCCGGCCGACGCTCGGCGCGATGCTGGGTTACCTGCTCGCCGGCCAGGTGCACTCCGTCCACCAGGCCTGGTTCGCCGTGATCGGCGGAGGCAGCGCGCTGGCGTCGCACCTGGTGAAGGCGGGCCTTCGACTGGCCATCAACACCTCCCCCGAGCCGGTCACGAACATCGGCGTCTCGCTCGGTGAGGACCTGACCGTCACCGCCGTGATCACGCTCGCGCTCTACCATCCGTGGCTGGCGCTTGGGGTCGCGGTGACGCTGTTCGTGATCGGCTTGCTGCTCCTCGTCGCTGTCCTCGGGGTGGCGCGTCGTGGTTGGCAAAGCTGGCGCCGCCGGACGCAGGCCAGCCATGCCTGAGCTCGAGATCGGCACGGTCGGCGTACCCATCACACGTGCGGACCTCGACCCGTGGACCCACTACCTCAGCGAGCCGTTCGCCGATCGCAAGGTGATCGTGTCGCTCGACCTGCTCGCGGCGATGACCGGCAAGGTGGCGATGCTCCAGCGGTGGGGTGCTCAACGGCCGCTGCTGCTCGCGGACGGCCGCGGGTCGGGACCGATCCCGAGCGACGACGAGGCCGAGATCGTCGAGCTCCCTGAGCCCTCGTATCACAGCCTGACCGAACAGGTTCGCGCCCGGATGCGGCCGGACGAGCAGCTGACGCCGGAGGTGGTGGCGGCGGTCGAGACGTACGACCCCACCTGTTCGGCAGCCTGGTGGGTGAGTCCGATAGGCCTCAACGAGCCATTACTCGGCCGTCCGGTGCTCGGCGGCCGCCCGCGCGCGCAGGCCGGTCTCGAGGACAAGCTGATCGTCGACGGTCTGCTGGGTGCGATCGGAGCGCCCCGGCCCTCCAGCCGAGTTGTCAGCACGACGTACGACGAGCTGATCGACGCGACCAGGCAGGTGATCGCCGAGTCGGGCCGCGGACAGGTGGTGTGGGCCGGAGACAACCGCGGCGGCACCAACGGCGGCGGCGAGTTCGTCCGGCTGGTTTCCTCGATCGGTCAGGCCCGACCGGCTGCCGCCTTCTTCGCCGAGCACTGCGACCAGGTTCGCGTGTCGGAGTTCCTCGAGGGGGTTCCGTGCAGCATTCACGGCATCGTGCTGCCCGACGGGGTTCTGACGCTACGTCCCGTGGAGCTGGTGAACCTGCTCGACCACAACAGCGGTCGCTTCCTGTACGGCGGCCTCGGCACGACCTGGGACCCGCCGGCCGCTGACCGCGACGACATGAGAGCACTGGCGCGCACGCTCGGCCTTCACCTGAAGCAGGACATGGGATTCCGCGGCGCCTTCGGCATCGACGGGGTGCTCACCCGCGACGGCTTCCGGGTCACCGAGTTCAACCCGCGGTTCAGCGGCGGGTTGACCCGCCTGCAGCGCGCGGCCCCGGACGCCGAGCTCGAGCTCGTGCACATCAACGCCCTGCTCGGACGCGACGTGGCTCGATCCGCGGCGGAGATCGAGACGCGTGCCCTGGAGCTGCTCGACCGGCACCGGTTCGTCGACCTCATGGCGCTGAGCAGTGAGCACATCATGACCGAGTACACCGACGTCCTGGTCAAGGCCGGCGACGGCCGCCTGGAGCTGGCCGGCACCGAGGACACGATCATCGGGAGCATCGTGGCCGGGCCGTCCTCGCTCGGTACGTTCTTCCGGCTGGTCGTCCCGGACGAGGTGCTCGGCCTCGGTCAACGGGCCGCCCAGTTCGGCGTGCTCCTGCACGAGTTCGCCAACCGGGTCTGGGACACCGACTTTCCCGTCGCGCAGATGGCGCCCGACGTGCGTCCGTGGGCATGACGGTCCCCTGGCCGGGCCGTGGCTGAGGTCGTCATCGTCGGAGCCGGACTCGGCGGCCTCGCTGTCGCGGCCCGACTCGCCAAGCTCGGTCACCGCGTCACCGTGCTCGAGCGCCGCGACAGCGCCGGCGGCGCGATGCGGTGGATCGAGCAGGACGGATTCGGCTGGGATGCCGGACCCTCGTCGACAACGCTGCCCGCCGTGCTCCGCGACCTGTTCCGCAAGTCCGGCCGTCCCATCGAGCGGTACGTCGACCTCGTCCTGCGGTCCCCGGCCCGGCGCCACGTGTTCGAGGATCGCGCCGTCGTCGACCTGCCGACCGGGTCCCGAGCGGACCAGATCAGCGCCGTGGATGCGGGGCTGGGAGAGGGCGCCGGGGCCGCCTGGGCAACCTTCGTCGATCGCCTCGCGCCGGTCTGGGACGTCCTGCGTCGTTCGGTTCTCGACCTTCCTGACGGTGGCGACCGCTTCGCGGACCGCGCGGTGGCCCAGTCGCTGACGTCGCGCACGTCGCTGGCGAAGCTGGTGACGAAGTCGTTCAAGGACGAACGGCTGCGCGCCATTGCAGAGCACCCTGTTCGACTCGCCGGCTCGGAGCCGAAGAACACTCCGGCGTTCGTCGCTGTGGATCACTACCTCGACCGCAGCTTCGGGGTCTGGGAGGTGCCCGCTCGCGGGATGGCGTCCGTGTCTGAGTCACTGGTCACCCGGCTTGCCGAACGAGAAGTCACGGTGGATCTCGCCACCGAGGTGTGCGCGATCGAGGTCACCGATGGCACCGTGCGTGGTGTCGAGACGGCAGACGGGCGACACCGGGCCGCCGACGTGGTTGTCTGCGACGTGGATCCACGGAGGGTCTTCGCCTCGCTGCTCGCTCCCGAGCTCGACCTGGCCGGTCGTCGGGTCTTCGAGCGGGCCACTCCAGCGATCCCGGTGGCGGTGACCCACCTCGGACTTGCCGGCGACCTGCCGGAGCTGCCCGCGGAGGTGGTGCTGCACGGGGAACCGTTGGTCGTGGTGCACACCGCTGGCACGGCGCCGCCGGGTCAGCAGGCCTGGACGATCCACCGGCGGGGTTCGGCGCAGGAAGACGTTCTCCTGACGATGACGCGACGAGGCATCGACGTGCGCTCTGCGGTCGTCACTCGCCTCGACCGGAGTCCCGTCGACCTGATCCACGAGACGGGCGGGTCGTCATACGGGCTCGCCTGGGCCGGCTGGCGTGCGCACGTGCAGCGCGCCGGCCAGTCGAACCCGTTGCCGGGCCTGTACCTGCTGGGAGCGTCGATGCACCCCGGCGCTTCGATCCCCTACGTCGCCTGGGGCGCCGCCAACGTCGCGTCCCGGCTGGGCAAGGCCGAGTGACGATCAGACCGGAGTGGGGAGGGACGCGTAGATCTGACGCGTCGCCGTCGACCGGTTCAGTGTGTAGAAGTGCAGGCCGGGCGCGCCCTGGCTGAGCAGCTCGTCACACATCTCGGTGGCCACCTCCACCCCGATCTTGCGGACGTCGCCGGGGTCGGTGACACCGTCGAAGCGGGCAACCACCTCGGCGGGCACCGCGCGCCCGGACAGTTCGGCGAACCGCTGGATCTGGCCAAGGTTGGTGATGGGCATGATGCCGGGGATGATCGGCATGACCGAGCCCGCGGCGGCGCTGCGCTCCACGAGTGCACGATAGTCAGCGGGGCGGAAGAAGAGCTCGGTGATCGCGAAGTCGGCGCCCGCATCGGACTTCGCCTTCATCACCTGGGCGTCCGCGTCGACCGAGACCGCCTCACGGTGTCCCTCCGGGAACGCGGCGACGCCCACGGAGAAGTCGCCCAGCTCCTTGATCAGCGCGACGAGCTCGCTGGCGTAGCCGAGGCCACCGGGGGTCGTCGCCCACGGCGTTCCAGGCCCACCGGGCGGGTCTCCGCGCAAGGCCAGCATGTTGCGAACGCCCGCGTCGGCGTACGCACCGATCACCTGACGCAGCTCGTCGCGGGTGTGCCCGACACAGGTGAGGTGGGCCACCGGCGTCAGCGTGGTCTCGCCGGCAATCCGGGCCGTGACTCGGACGGTGCGGTCGCGTGTGGACCCGCCGGCGCCGTACGTCACCGAGACGAACGTCGGGTGCAGCGGCTCGAGCTCGCGGATGGCGTGCCACAGTCGGTTCTCGCCCTCGTCGTCCTTGGGCGGGAAGAACTCGAACGAGTACGACCGCTGTCCGGTCGCGAGCAGAGCCCGGATCGTGGGCGCGCTGGCGCCGATCCCGACTGCCGACCCCGGGTGCGCGTGGGTCGGCGGGCTGTCTCGGTGTGCGGAGGCCATGTCGACACCCTAGGCGCGCCGGGTCCGGCGGCACCGCCGCGCTCACCGCCCGAGACCATCCCGTCGACCCGTCAGCCGGCAACGAGCACGTTCCCCAGGTCCCGGTGCTCCGTGGTGGACCCGCGGAGGACGCTCTCCGCGCGACGGTAGTGTCGCCCGTGTGACCGATGAGCCCGACGTCGACCCCGTTTCCGAGGAGTTCCGCCGGCGCGTGGCCGCCGTGCTCGACGCGTTCGTGACGGCAAAGCAGGAGGCGCTCGCCCCGATCGGTGCCGAGCTCAGCGTCCTGCTCGATGCCGCCCGACATGCCGTCGGGGGCGGGAAGCGGTTGCGGCCCGCATTCGCCTACTGGGGCTGGCGGGCCGCCGGCGGGTCCACCGCCAACACAGACGCGATCATCACCGCGGCCACCGCCATCGAGCTGGTTCATGCCAGCGCCCTCGTCCACGACGACGTCATGGACAACTCAGCGACCCGGCGGGGCGCACTGTCGGCGCACCGCGAGTTCACCCGGCTCCAGGGGGTCGACCCGACGGTCGTGGAGCCGGAGCGGTTCGGCGTCAGCGCGGCGATCCTGCTCGGCGACATGCTGCTGTCGTGGTCAGATGAGCTCCTGACCCACAGCGGTTTCAAGCCGAGGGCGGTCGCGCGGGGTCGGACGTACTTCGACAAGCTGCGGACCGAGGTGGTCGCAGGCCAGTACCTCGACCTGCTGGCGCAGACGAGTCGCTCGACGAGTGCGTCGGACGCGATGCGGGTGCTGCGCTACAAGTCCGCGAAGTACACCGTCGAGCGGCCGCTGCAGTTCGGGGCGGCGCTGGCGAAGGCCGATCCCGGTTTGCTGACGGCGTTGTCGTCGTACGGCATCCCGCTTGGCGAGGCCTTCCAGCTGCGTGACGACGTACTGGGTGTGTTCGGCGAGAGCGAGGTGACCGGCAAGCCGAGTGGCGACGACATCCGTGAGGGCAAGCGCACCCTGTTGGTGGCCCGGGCTCACGCCAAGGCGACCCCCGAGCAGCACGACGTGCTCGCCAAGAACTTCGGTCA
Organism: uncultured Actinomycetota bacterium; assembly: GCA_963815445.1. GTDB lineage: Bacteria > Actinomycetota > Actinomycetes > Propionibacteriales > Nocardioidaceae > JANLYC01. The sequence continues at coordinate 335,682 of CAWFGV010000011.1, read as the reverse complement.
GGCGCACGTCGACGCCGACGGCATCCGCGCCGTGCAGCAGGTGTTCCGCGACACCGGCGCGCTGGCCGCGGTCGAGACCGTGATCACCGAGCTCACGACAGCCGCCCGCGGTGCGCTCAAGCACGCGCCGATCGACGACACCGAGACTCGCCAGGCGTTGCTGGTGCTCACCGACCGCGCGACCCGACGAGCTCGTTGACCACGAGGCGCCGCAGGTTCAGTACTGGTGGGGATCGAGCTCCGGCAGGTCGGTGTCGGTGGGCCCAGGCCCCTTGAGAAGGACGGCGAACGAGCCGGCGCGCTCGAGCTCGGCCCGGTCGGACAACACGCTCAGGGTCACGTCGAACACCTGGCGATCGGCGCGAGCGATCGGCGCCCACCCCTCCCAGAGGACGACAACTCCCTCGCCGTCAACACCGCGTACGTCGACCAGCGCGTCGCCGAGAGCGTCGAAGTGGAGCACCGGGTCCGGCAGGTCGAAGGCGGCCGCACAGCTCGCGAGGAAGCCCTCCTTGTCCTCGATCTGCCAGGTGTCGAGCGCAACGAACCGCCAGCCGGCGATCTCGGCGGCGTGCTGCACCACCTCGGCCTTCTCCGCCGTCTCCCAGTGATACACGCCCGGACTGGTGTGCCCGGCCAGCAGTCGTGCCAGTCCGCTCATGGGAGCAACCTAACCATCCATCGATCGCGGGCGGCTGCCGACCGGCGCCGACCCGCCCGGGTCAGACGATCGCTTGCGCGCGGCGACGTACCTCTTTGCCCCGGTCCTCGCGGAGCGCGTCGATCGGGCGTCCAGGGAGGGAGTCGTCGGCCGTGAACAGCCACTCCAGCGACTCCTCGTCGGAGAGACCGTGGTCAGCCAGCACCACCAAGGTGCCGCCGAGACCCTTGACCACCGCGCCGTCCTGCAGGAACTCCGCAGGAACACGCGGGTCTTGACCGGGCATCCGGACGATCGCGAGCTGGCGCTCGCGGGCAAGCTGGCGGACCCGGTTGGGACTCACGCCCAGCTGGTCGGCGGCCTCCTGGAGGGACAGCCACGAGGGGACGAGCGTGGTGAGATCGATCGTGGTCATGGCACCAGCGTGCCACGCCGAGCCAGGCCGCGCGCACGACAGTGCCGGGGGCAGCCATCCCAGGCGCGGGAGCGACCCGGCGAGGCGAACCTGCCCTCTCAGCGCGAATCCGTAGACTCAGGGCCGTGGACAGGTCTGTGACCTCCGATCCCCTCGTCGGGCAGCTGCTCGACGGTCGCTATCGCGTGGGCGAACGGATCGCCCGCGGCGGCATGGCCACGGTCTACGAGGCCATCGATCTGCGGCTGGACCGGCTGGTCGCGATCAAGGTGATGCCGCATGCCCTGGCCGACGACGAGACGTTCAGCCAACGATTCGTACGCGAGGCCCGGGCCGCCGCCCGACTCACCCACCCGAACGTGGTCGCGGTGTACGACCAGGGCGACGACGCGGGCACGTTGTTCCTCGCGATGGAGTATGTCGCCGGACGTCATACCCTGCGCGACCTGATTCGCGACGAGGCCCCGATGCCACCGACGCGAGCCCTGTCGCTGATGGAGGAGATCCTCAAGGCCATCGCCGCCGCGCACGAATCGGGCATCATCCACCGTGACGTCAAGCCCGAGAACGTCCTCATCAACCCCCGCGGGCAGGTCAAGGTGGCCGACTTCGGGCTCGCTCGGGCCATCAGCTCGGCCACCACGGCCACGGCCACCGGCGGAGTCCTCATGGGCACCGTCTCCTATCTCCCGCCCGAGCTGGTCACCGACGGTGCGGCCGACGCCCGTTCGGACGTCTACTCACTGGGCGTCCTGCTGTTCGAGATGCTGACCGGGCGCAAGCCGCACTCCGGTGACAGCCCGATCCAGATCGCCTACAAGCACGTGCACGACGACGTGCCCGCACCATCGCTGTTCGTTCCCGACATCCCGCCCTACCTCGACGCCTTCGTTGCGCGCGCGACAGCCCGCCAACGTGACCTGCGCCCGGCCGACGCCCACGTGATGCTCCAGCAGCTGCGCCGGGTGCGACATGCGCTCGACAACGGCGTCCTCGACGACCAGGAGCTGACCGAGGACCTGACGCCGACGATCGCGATCTCCGCACACCCCGAGGACGACTTACAGATTCCGCCGGACCTGTTCGAAGGCGCGGAGGCGGTCACCATGGTCCGGAGCGCGGACGACGACGTCTTCGACTTCGCGCGCTTCGACGACTTCGACACCCAGACCAGCGTCGGTGTGGGACCCCTGGCCGTCGACCACACCGCGGTCGTGGGCCAGCCGAACGGCGCGCACGACACCGTCGAGACGCCGGCCGGACCGCCGCAGCGCCCAGGCGCACGCGGTAGCCACGGGCCGCTCGGGCCGACCGCCCCCGCGGCCCCGGGCCGACCCAAGCGCAAGAAGGGCGGGTGGATCGCCCTCATCGTGGTCCTGCTGTTGGCGGTCGGCGCTGCGATGGGCGGGTGGTGGTACGGAGTGGGCCGCTTCAAGTCGACACCGAACGTGGTCTCGCTGACGCAGGCTGCGGCGCGGACGCAGATCGAGAAGGCCGGGCTCACCCTGCAGGTCTCGTCATCGGCATACTCGGAGAAGATCGCCCCCGGTCATGTGGTGTCGACCGACCCAGGTGCAGGTGACCGGGTCGAGCGCGGGGGCGTCGTCAAGGCGGTGATCTCCAAGGGACCGGAGCGCCATGACGTGCCGGACGTCCAGGGCAAGAGCGAGTCGGTCGCCATCACGGCCATCAAGGCCGCCTCGCTCGAGGTGGCCACTCCGCAGCGGGCCTGGTCTTCGACCGTCGGCAAGGGTGAGGTCATCAGCGTCACCCCGTCGGCCGGCACCCCTCTCAAACGCGACGCCAAGGTCCAGCTCGTGGTCAGCCGCGGTCCCAAGCCGATCCGCATCGTCGACTACACCGGCGAGAGCGCGAGCAAGGCCGAGTCCGAGCTGTCCGGCCTCGGGTTCACCGTCCGCGTGCGGGACACGTACAACGACAACGTCGCTGACGGCCTGGTCATCCGACAGTCGCCGAAGAGCGGCCAAGGACCCGCCGGCACGGTCATCCGGCTCGTCGCGAGCAAGGGGCCCCACCTCGTGAAGGTTCCCGATGTGGACGCCTTCGGCGTGAGTGAGGCGCAGAAAACGTTGACCGAGGCAGGGTTCAAGGTCGAGGTGACGAACCACCAGCCGTACTTCGGCCTCGGATTCGTCGTCGGACAAAGCCCAGGCGCCGGCGTGATGGCGCCCTACGGATCCACGGTCACCATCGAGATCGTCTGACGAGCTCGCTGACCCCGGGGTGACGAGTCTCGACCTGCGACTACTCGCTTCCTGACTCGCGGGGCCGCACGTCCCTTGCGCCCGCCTCTATGCTCGCGGCGGAGGTTCATGTGGCCGAGGAGTCGAGCGCTGCCCCAGAACGCACCACCGCCGCACCCGGGATGCGTCCTGTCGTGTGCTCTGCCCTGGGGGAGTCCGCATGAATTCGGCGGAGCCGCAGCTGCCGCGCTTCACGGGGGCCCTGCGGCCGGTCGTCGACACGATCGCCCGGATCAAGGCCACCGTCCATCAGAAGCTCCTCTTCGGCTTCCTCATCGGCGCGGTGCTGTTGGTCGGAATGGCCGGTCTCAGCCTCGTCGTGATCAACCAGATGAACGACCGCGTGACCGATCTCGAGCGCCATCAGATGAAGGCGGACACCGCCCGCCAGATGCTGTACGAGGTCACCGCCCAGAGCCACAAAAGAGCCATGGCGCTGCTCACCCGGGAGAACCACTACAACCAGGACGTCGCCGCGGCCAAGGACGAGTTCAACCGGCTGCTGAGCAACCTTCAGGACGTGGACACCGACCCCGCCGACGTGGCGACGTTCCGCCGGCTCCATGCCGCCGCGCAGACCTACGACGCAGCCGGACAGCAAGTGCTGGCAGCATACGAGCAGGGGAACTACGCCGACGCCCAGCAGCTGCACATCGACAAGGAGCACACGCTCTCCCACGTCCTCGAGGACCAGCTGCTGACGCCACTGATCACCCGCGCGGAGTCGCAGATGACCGAGGCGCAGCAGGCGTTCCAGTCCGACCGCACCCTGCTCACGTGGATCGTCGTCGCCTTCTCCGCGCTCAGCATCCTGTTGGCACTCACGCTGGGCTATCTGTTGTCGTGGTCCTTCATCCTTCCTGTCCAGAAGGTTCAGCACGCGCTTGCGGAGATGTCCGCCGGTCGGTTCCGGCAACGGCTCAGTGTTGCCAACCGCGACGAGTTCGGATCGCTCACGCGCGACCTGAACGCCACGAGCGAGAAGATGGCGACGCTCATCGAAGAAGAACGTCGACTCACCCTGGAGCTCAACGAGACCAACGAGTCGCTGGCGCGGGCCAGCGAAGCGAAGTCCCGGTTCCTGGCCAGCGTGAGCCATGAGCTGCGTACCCCCATGAATGCGATCCTGGGCTTCACCGACGCCCTGCTAGCGGACGTCGACGGACCCTTGAACGCTGAGCAGCGGACCTCCCTCGAGTGGGTGCAGCGAGGGGGCCGGGACCTGCTCGAGCTGATCAACGAAATCCTCGACCTGTCCAAGATCGAGGCCGGGAAGCTGACGATCGAGCCGGAGTCGTTCGACCCGACGGAGCTGGTCGCGGCCGTCGTCGCTCAGCACCGGTCACTGACCGCAGGCACCGGCGTCCGGCTCACTCTCGAGGAGGACGTCACGTCGACCGACGTCGTCCTCGACCGGCAACGGGTCCGGCAGATCATCGTCAACCTCCTCGGAAACGCGTTGAAGTTCACCCAGGAGGGCGAGGTGAACGTACGCATCGAGACCAACGCGGAGCGCCTCCAGATCACAGTGCGCGACGACGGTCCGGGGATCGCCCCTGAAGCACAGGAGACCATCTTCGAGGAGTTCGGCCAGGTGGAACAGTCCTTGGGGACCGGCCTCGGCCTGTCCATCAGCCGGCGCCTCGCGCGTGCGATGGGTGGCGACATCTCAGTCGAGAGCCGGCCGGGGCAAGGCAGCCGCTTCCGGCTCGACCTGCCTCTCGACTGCCGAGCCGCCACTCCTGTGGTGCCGAGCACAGACCCACAGCCTGCCGAGGCTGACGAGCGTCTCGTGCTCAGCGTGGACGACGACGTCTCGGTGGTGCCCCTGCTGGAAAAGATGCTCCGCGGAGAGGGCTACCGTGTCGTCGCACCGAGCAGTGCCGGGTCGGTCGTGGAAGACGCGCGGCGGCTGCAGCCCGCCGCGGTCCTGCTCGACCTGCTCATGCCCGAGACCGACGGCTACACGATCCTGCGAGCGTTGAAGAACGACCCGGCCACCTCACGGATACCGGTCCTGGTGGTCTCTGTCGTCGACCCCGGCGACGCGCCCGAAGAAGCCGACGGCTACCTCCGTAAGCCGCTGCGCAAGGACGCACTGCTGCAGGCCCTCACCGAGCACACGTCGTCCCCGGGGGTTGTCTCCTGATGTCGACGATCCTCGTTGTCGAAGACACCCCGGCCAACCTCGCGCTCGTGTCGAAGCTCCTGAACGCAGCGGGTCACGTGGTGGTCGAGGCCAGGAACGCCGCTCACGGCATTGCCCTCGCGCGCGAGCACCACCCTGACCTCGTGCTGATGGATCTCGGCCTGCCTGACATGGATGGGACATCGGCGTTGCGCGAGATCCGTGCCGACCCGGACTCCGCCGACATACAGGTGGTTGCCTTCACGGCGTCGGCGATGCACGGGGACCGTGACCGTGCGCTCGCTGCCGGGTTCGACGGCTACCTGAGCAAACCCATCGACTTCGCCACGTTCACCCAAACCATCGGGGAGATGCTGACATGAATCGCGAAAGGGCACTGATCCTGGTGGTCGACGACGACCCCGGCCAGCGCGCGCTCCTCCAGAAGCTGCTCAAGCATCAGGGGTACGACGTGGTTGCCGCCGAGAACGGGAGGGCCGCCTTGGCCGCGGTCGTGGAACACCAGCCCGATCTGGTGTGTCTGGACGTGCTGATGTCCGGCATGGACGGCATCGAGGTGACACAGCGACTCCGCGAAAGTGCTGAGAACGCCGGCCTTCCGATTTTGCTTCTCACCGGGCTCAGCCGCCCACAGGACAAAGCGCGTGGGTTGCACGCCGGCGCGAACGACTTCTTGGCCAAGCCGTACGACGAGGTCGAGCTGTCGGCTCGCTTGTCGTCGTTGCTCCGCACGCGGGCGCTGCAGAACAGGCTCACCGAGCTGCTCGGACGCTATGTCAGCGACAGCATCGCGGCGGAGGTGCTCCGTAACCCGTTCGCGGACTCGCTCGGCGGTGATCGTCGTAGCGTCACCACCTTGTTCGCTGACATCCGGGGCTACACCTCGCTCGCCTCCCAGCACAGCCCGGAAGAGGCGCTCGACCTGCTGAACCACTACCTCACGGTCACCAGTGACGCGGTGGAGGGGCATGGCGGAACCGTGGCGGACCTGCTGGGCGACGGGGTCTTCGCCTTCTTCGGTGCGCCGGTCATGCATTCCGACGACCCGGCGCGTGCCGTGCGCGCCGCGCTGGCGATGCAGGATGCGGTGATGCGGCTGGAGATCCCGAGTCTGCCGGACATCCGGCTGCAGACCGGGATCGGCATCACCACGGGTGAGGTCATCGCCGGCAACATCGGCTCGAAGCGCCGGATGCACTATGCGGTCGTCGGTGACTCGGTGAACATTGCTGCGCGATTGCAGTCGTCGGCAGGACCCGGCCAGGTGCTCGTCGATGAGGCAACGCACTCAACCGTCCAGGACCAGGTGACATCGCAGGACCTCGGCACGATGCGGCTGGCCGGCCGTGGCGACTGGCTGCGCGTCTTCAACGTCTTCTCGATCCAGGAGCAGGCGGCCGGTCACGACCGCACGACAGATCGGTCTGCGCCGGCACTCTAGAGTTGCCCGGTGAGCAGCCGAGCCATGCGATACCTGCCTTCGCTCGCCCTGGTTGGCGTGACGGCTACGTGGGGTTCGACGTTCTTCATGATCAAGGACCTGCTCACCGAGATCTCCGTCCTCGACTTCCTGTCCATCCGGTTCGCCATCGCGGCAGCCGCGTTGTTCCTCGTCTCGCCCGGAGCGGTCCGCCGGCTCTCCCGTGAGGAGCTGAGGCACGGCGTCGTGCTGGGCGTGCTGTACGGAGTCGCGCAGGTACTGCAGACGACGGGACTCGAGCGCACTCCGGCAACCGTGTCCGGGTTCGTCACCGGAATGTATGTGGTGGCAACGCCGATCTTCGCCGCCGTGCTGCTGCGCGAGGTGATCACGCGGACCGTCTGGGTGGCTGTGGCGATCTCCACCGTGGGCCTCGGGTTCCTGTCCCTGAACGGGGTCACCGTGTCGGTCGGGGTCGTGATCATCTTCTTGTCGGCGCTGCTGTACGCGCTGCACATCATCGGACTGGGACTGTGGTCGCGGCGTACGAACGTGTTCGGTCTGGCGATCGTCCAGATGGCCGTGATCGCGCTGATCTGCACCGTGGTCAGCGCGCCCAACGGGATCGGGGCCCCGGACACGACGGGCGGTTGGGCCGCGCTGCTCTACATGGCGATCGTGTCAGGCGCCCTGGCCATGCTCGGCCAGACCTGGGCGCAGGCGCACCTGCCGGCGGCGCGCGCCGCCATCATCATGACGATGGAGCCGGTCTGGGCAGCGTTCTTCGCCGTCCTGTTCGGCGGTGAGAGTCTCACGGGCCGGATGCTCATCGGAGGCGCCTTCGTGCTCAGCGCGATGTACCTCGTGGAGCTATCGCCGCGCCGCAAGGTCGAGGCCGAAGTCGTACATCTGACCGCCTGACGCCCCTGACCTCCTGACCTGACCCCCCTGACCTGACCTCCTGACCTGACCCCCCTGACCTGACCCCCCTGACCTCCTGACCCCTTGCTGCCCAGCACCATCTGGCCGCTCGCGTTTGCCTAGTTCACAAGGCAAACCCCCACTGCCCAAGGCGAATCTGGCTTGTACTGCAGCCACCTGGCTTGTAAACAAGGCAAACGCCTAGGGCCTCATGGGTGCAGAGCGGCGGCGAGGATGGAGGCGGCCGCCTTGGCGTCGGCGGTGGACACGTCGAGGTGAGTCACAGCTCGTATGACGTCAGCGCCGACGGCCCCGACCAGAACCCCTTCGGCCCGACACCTGGCGACGACTCCGGCCGCGTCCGAGGTCGGCACCACCACGATGTTGGTCTCGACCGACGCCGGGTCGACCCCACACGCCTCCGCGATGACCCGAGCATGGTCATGGTCATCTGCCAACCGCTCGACGTGATGCTCGACCGCAAACAGCCCGGCAGCGGCCAGCACCCCGGCCTGCCGCCACCCGGCGCCGAGGCGCTTGCGCCAGATTCGCGAGTGCGCCACCACGTCCGTCGAGCCGAGCAGGAGCGACCCGACCGGCGCACCAAGCCCCTTGGACAGACAGACGCTGGCGGTGTCGGCGCAGGCGGCCAGGTCGGCGAGAGCGGCTCCGGTCGCGACCGCGGCATTCCAGATCCTCGCCCCGTCGAGGTGGACCCGAAGGCCGCGTCGATCGGCCAGCGCGCGCAGCTGCGTCAGGGCTGCCAGCGGCTGCACCACGCCGCCGGCGAAGTTGTGGGTGTCCTCGACCGAGATGGCTCTTGTGGTGACGAAGAACGGTCCCAGGTCCGGCGCTATCAGCGCGTCGATGGCGGCCAGGTCCACCAGTCCGCGTGGATGGGTCCAGGTCCGCATCGTCAGGCCGGTGAGTGCCCCGTGTGCCCCGAGCTCGGCCCGGGCCACGTGCGCCGACGACTCGCACAGCACCTCCTCACCCACGCCGACCAGAGCGCGCACGGCCAGCAGGTTCGCCAGCGAACCGGTCACCGTGAAGAGCGCGGCCTCGAAGCCGAAGAGACCCGCAACGGTCTCCTCGAGCTCACGGACGGTGGGGTCCTCGCCATACACGTCGTCGCCCACCTCGGCCGATGCCATCGCGGCCCGCATGGACTCAGTCGGCGCCGTGACGGTGTCGCTGCGTAGGTCGATCATGACCCCATCCTCACCGACCCCGCGAATTGCGGGAAGGTGCAGGGCGACACGCCGATACGGACGTGCACTTTCCCGCAATTCGCGGGCACGGCACGCCGTTCGCGTGATTTCCCGCAATTCGCGGGCGACGGATAGCGGGCCTCAGCGGTGGCCGGTGCGGAGCATCTCCGCGACCAGGAAGGCGAGCTCGAGCGACTGCGTGCGGTTGAGGCGGGGATCGCACACCGACTCATAGCGATGGACAAGCCCGGCCTCGTCCAGCGCCTCTCCCCCACCGAGGCACTCGGTGACGTCCCCGCCGGTGAGCTCGACGTGCAGACCACCCGGCCAGGTGCCCAGCGCATGGTGCACCTCGAAGAACCCGCTCACCTCCGAGATCACGTCGTCGAAGTTGCGCGTCTTGTATCCCGTCGAGGTCTCGAACGTGTTGCCGTGCATCGGGTCCGTCACCCACGCGACCGTCACGCCGGCGGCGGTGACCTTCTCGACCAGGTTGGGCAGCACCTCGCGGATCTTCTCGGCCCCCATCCTGGTGATGAAGGTCAGCCGACCCGGCTCGTTGTCGGGGTTGAGCCTCTCGGCCAACGCGACCGCCTGGTCGGGCGAGGCGGTCGGCCCGAGCTTGACGCCGATGGGATTGCGGACGTGGGACATCAGCTCGACGTGTGCGCCGTCCAGCTGCCGCGTCCGCTCGCCGATCCACAAGAAGTGCCCCGACACGTCGTACGGGTCCCCGGTCCGTGAGTCGATCCGCGTCATCGCGTGTTCGTACTCGAGGATCAGCGCCTCGTGGCTGGAGTGGAAGGCGACGCGATGCAGCTCCTCGGACTCCGCACCGATCGCCTTCATGAAGTCGAGCGCCCGGTCGATGTCGCCGGCCATCTGCTCGTAGACGGCGCCGACCGGCGAGGTCCGCACGAAGTCGGTGTTCCAGGCATGCATCTGGCGCAGGTCGGCGTACCCACCGGACAGGAACGCACGACACAGGTTCAGGGTCGCCGCCGAGGAGTTGTAGACCTGGACGAGTCGCTGCGGGTCGGGCACCCGGCTCTCCTCGGTGAAGGCGTAGCCGTTGACGGCGTCCCCCCGGTATGCCGGACGCTCTACCCCCTCGCGCACCTCGACGTCACTCGAACGCGGTTTGGCGTACTGGCCGGCGATCCGGCCCAGCTTCACCACGGGCACCGAGGCGGCGTACGTCAGGACGACCGCCATCTGGAGCAGCACCTGCAGCTTGGCGCGCACGTTCTCGGCGGTCACGCCCTCGAACGTCTCGGCACAGTCACCGCCCTGCAGGAGGAAGGCCTTCCCGGCGGCGACGTCGGCCAGCCTGCTCTTCAGGTCGTCACACTCACCGGCGAACACGAGCGGTGGCATCGACCGCAGCGTGGTGACAGCGCCGTCGAGCCGGGCGGGGTCGGGCCACGACGGCTGCTGCGCGGCACCGAGCCCGTGCAGCTGCTCGAGGCTGGGAATGGTCACGGGGGCAAGCCTACGGGGCAGCGCCGGTATGCCGTCGCCTGTCTCGACACCAATGCTGTCGAGGGGACGCGACATCGACATGTCCACGCCGAAATGTCCTCACCCCCCGCACGCTCAGCCGAAGAGGACCTCGGCCTCGGCGTACAGCTCGGGGGTCACGGTCTTGAGCTCACTGGTCCCCTCGGCCAGGTCGACCCGCACGATGTCCGTGCCCCGCAGCGCCACCATGGTGCCGAAAGCGCCGTCGCGGACAGCCTGGATCGCATGCAGACCGAACCGGGTGGCGAGCCACCGGTCGAAAGCGGTCGGAGTTCCCCCGCGCTGGACGTGACCGAGCACGACGGCCCGCGCTTCCTTGCCCGTACGCGTCTCGATCTCGTGGGCCAGCCGGTCGCCGACCCCACCGAGGCGGACGTGCCCGAAGGAGTCCAGCTCGCCACTGACCGTCTCCATCGTGCCTTCGGCGGGGACTGCACCCTCGGCCACGACGATGATGGGTGAGTACTGCAGCCGGAAGCGTTGCTCCACGAGCTTGCAGACGTTCTCGATGTCATACGGTCGCTCGGGGATGAGGATGATGTTCGCCCCGCCGGCAAGGCCGGAGTGCAGCGCTATCCAGCCGGCATGGCGACCCATCACCTCGACGACGAGCACCCGGTGGTGAGACTCAGCCGTGGTGTGGAGGCGGTCGATCGCCTCCGTCGCGATGTTGACGGCGGTGTCGAAGCCGAACGTGAAGTCGGTTCCCGACAGGTCGTTGTCGATTGTCTTGGGCACACCGACCACGTTCACGCCGAGGTCGGCCAGCTTCGTCGCCACACCCAGGGTGTCCTCACCACCGATGGCGACAAGAGCGTCGACACCGTTGGCGGCGAGGTTGTCCTTGATCCGCTCGACGCCGTTCTCGACCTTGAACGGGTTGGTTCGCGACGATCCGAGCACAGTCCCCCCGCGCGGCAGGATGCCCCGCACCTGCGGTATGCCGAGCTCACACGTGACGTTCTCCAGCGGCCCCTTCCACCCGTCACGGAACCCGACGAAGTCGAACCCGAACTCACCGACGCCCTTGCGGACGACGGCCCGGATCACCGCGTTGAGGCCGGGACAGTCGCCGCCTCCGGTCAGTACTCCGACGCGCATGTGCGCACTCCTCGTGTCCTCGTGATACAAGCTCGGTCGACACAAACCTAGCGACCACGTGCCCGACGCTCGCACTGACCCGGAGCGGGGTTCGCATCGTGGACACGCGCTCTCCTCGGGGCTCGCCGTGCGGCTGCCACCTCGGTGACCGGTGCGACCTCGGTGCCGGGACCGTCTGGCACAGTGGCAGCCATGAGCGCACCCTTCGGCGGGATGCCCACGCGGTGGGATCCCGACGGCGGCCCGTCGACGCGGGTCGCCCTGATCGTGCCGGGCGCGGGGTACTCCCCCGCCCATCCGTTGCTCGAGTTCAGCCGGCAGAGCCTCAGCCAGCACGGATGGACCGTCCAGCAGCTGTGGTGGGACCAGCCTCCCGGTGAGCACACGGTCGACGAACGGGCGGGATGGGTCGGTGACCAGGTGCGCAGCGCGCTCGACGCCGAGACCGACGCCACACGGCTGCTCGTCGTGGCCAAGTCGCTCGGCACGTTGGCGGCTCCGGTGGCCCTCGAACGACGACTCGACGCTATCTGGATGACCCCGTTGTTCGAGTCGGCGGCGCACTCGATCAACGCGATCGGCCGCAACGCCGAGGCCGGCGCACGCCAACTGTTGATCGGTGGTGGCGCCGACCCGGAGTGGGACCCGGGCCGGGCCAGGATGTTGGGGTGTGACGTCGCCGATATCGCCGATGCCACACACTTCATGCACGTGCCCGGTGACGCGGTCCGGTCCGCCCAGATCCACGTCGAGGTGACCCGGGCCGTCGATGGCTTCCTCGGGCGCCTGGCAGCGGACCGCTGATGTTGCGCAACTTCGGCTTCGTGATCGACGGCCAGCTCGCCGGCCTTGCCCACCCGGGGTTCGGCGGTGACCTCGACGGTGCCCTCACCGAGCTGAAGTCCAACGGCATCACCGGTCTGGTCTCGCTCGACGAGGTAGGGGTGTCGGGCGACCTGACCCGTTCCCACGGCATCGACCACCTCCACCTACCCGTCGAGGACTTTGCCGCACCGACATTCCGGCAGGCCGACCGGTTCGTGTCCTTCGTGGACGACCAGCTCGCCGCAGGAGGACAGGTGGCCGCCCACTGTCAGGCAGGGATCGGCCGCACCGGCACCATGCTGGCGGCCTATCTCATCGCCCATGGCGCGACGGTCGAGGCGGCAGTGCGCCAGCTCCGACGCAAGCGCGCCCAGTCGGTCGAGTCCGGGAGCCAGCGAGTCTTCCTCAACAGATACGCCGCGCATCGTGCGCAGCTTCGCTCGGACTGACGGTCGTCGTCCCGGTCAGGACTTCGACTCCTTCGCCTCGCGGGCGGCCTCCTTGGCCTCCGCCTTCGCCTCGGCGCGCGCCTCCTTCGCCTCCCGCTGAGCGGCATCCTTCGCGTCGGTGGCGTACACGTCGACATACTCCTGGCCGGAGAGCTCCATGATCTCGTACATGATCTCGTCGGTGATCGAGCGCAGGACGAACCGATCGTCCTCCATGCCCTCGTAACGAGAGAAGTCCAGGGGCTTCCCGAACCGCACACCGGGCCGGGCGAACTTGCCGTAGATCTTGCCGGGCGGCGCCACGATGTCCGTGCCGATCGTGGCGATCGGGATCACCGGCACCCTGGCTTCCAGGGCCATCCGGGCGATGCCCGTGCGCCCGCGGTAGAGCCGCCCGTCGTGCGAACGGGTCCCTTCGGGGTAGATACCGAACAGCTCACCGTTGGCGAGGATGCGCAGCCCGGTGGCGATGGCCCCGGCGGCAGCGCTCCCACTCGACCGGTCGATCGGCACCTGCCCGGCGCCGGAGAAGAACGTCTTCTGCAACCACCCCTTGAAACCCGGCGTGGTGAAGTACTCGGCCTTCGCGACGAAGGTGACACGGCGCGGGATCGCCAACGGCATGAAGAGCCAGTCAGAGTACGACAGATGGTTGCTCGCCAGAATGGCCCCGCCCTCTACGGGGACGTTCTCGGTTCCCTCGGCCCAGGGCCGGAAGATGACCTTCAGAAGAGGTCCGAGCAGCACCCTCTTCAGCAACCAGTAGAACAACGAAAACGACCTCCATGCCAGGACTTCGCCAGGACTCGACCGATCTGTGCCAACGACCTGTCGGCCAGACGCCGCTGAGACCCGATGCCGCCTCACCCTAGGGTCACGACCGGTGGCAGGCAACGACCGGGAGCCCCCGTAGTTTGTCCCACCGGCTGCGGTGCTCGTCAGGGCTTGCGGCGCGTGACACCATGAAGGCGTCCCAGTTGATGCTGTCGCGCACCGCAGACCACGCTCGAGGAGTGCCCCGTTGCCCGTCCTGTCCGACGCCGAGCCGTTCCATGCCGACGGGGCACCCGATACCGAAGCTCCGGTGGGCACCGGCGTCCTGCTGGTCCATGGTTTTACGTCCACGCCGGCGTCGATGACGCCATGGGCGAAGCAGCTGGCTGCCGCCGGGTTCCGGGTGAGTGTCCCGCGCCTGCCCGGCCACGGCCGGACCTGGCAGGACATGAACCGGACCCGATGGACCGACTGGTATGCCGAAGCCTCGGACGCACTCGACGAGTTGCTCGCGACGTCTGATCGGGTCTTCGTGGCCGGCTTGTCGATGGGCGGGGGCCTTGCCCTCCGGTTGGCCGAGCAACGGCCCGACGACGTCGCCGGCCTGATGCTCGTCAACCCGTCTGTCCACGACCCCGACAAGCGGTTGCTCGTCGCCCCGCTGCTCAAGCTGATCCTGGGCTCCGTACCTGGAATCGCCAGCGACATCAAGCGGCCCGGTGTCGCCGAAATCGCGTACGACCGGGTCCCGTTGCGCGCCCTCGACTCCCTGCGCGACCTGTGGCGGACCGTGCGTGCCGATCTGCAGCAGGTCACCTGTCCCGTCGTGGTGTTCCGGTCAGCCGTCGATCACGTCGTCCCGGCCTCCTCGGCCCAGCTCGTGATCCAGCAGGTCGGCTCGACGGACGTGAGCGAACACGTCCTGGCCGACAGCTTCCACGTCGCCGTCCTGGACAACGACGCCGCGTTCATCTTCGACGAGTCCGCCGACTTCATCCGCCGGGTCGCGGCACGCGACGCCGCTGCCGCGGCCGGCAGAACCGGCCAGGGGTCTGGGGATGGCGATGCGCTCTAACGGGCTGACGGCCGCGTCGTACACCCCGGTCGCCGACCTCGACCCCCGCGTCGCGGACGCGTTGCTCACCGACCTGAAGGAGCGCGGCGTCGCGGCCTACACGAGCCCGGTGGAGTCCTCTTCCACTTCCGGGTTCGACCGACCCGAGTTCCGGGTCGACGTGCTCGACCGGCTGTTCGTCGACGCGGCTCACGCCGACAGTGTCAAGGCAATGCTCGCCGATCAGGGGCCGGAGCTCGTCACGTCGAGCGACGACCTCACCTGGGCGCAGATCGTGGCGGGCTTCGACCGGCCGGTCGAGGGGGACGTGCAGCCGTGGCCGGTGACGGAGGACGTCGACTGGTCCCCGAACGACGAGACGGTCGACGCGGAGACCAGCGATGCCGGCCCTCCTGATCGGCAGACAGAGCTGCGCCGGTGGCTGTCGGGTCGCGACGCCACCGCAGCGTCGTACGACCCGAGCGAGCTCGAGCCGGCAGCGTCAGGTCGCAATGACGCCGACGGCCGGGACGAGGGCTTCGTTCCCGCACCTCCGCCGCCCCTCCCGCGGCTCGAGCCGTGGCAACAGCTGGCGTGGGTCGGCCTGATCGGTGGTCCCGTACTGCTGCTCGCGGCAGTGCTCTTCTCGATTCAGCTGCCGACGTGGATCACGATGCTCTCGGTCGGCGGCTTCATCGGCGGGTTCGTCACGCTGGTGGCGACGATGAACGACAGAGTCGACCCCGACGACCCTGACCACGGCGCCGTCGTCTGACGACCTGCTGCCGTGAACGCTCCGCTCGTCCTCGTGCTCGTCGTGCTCGGTGTCGCCGTCGCCGTTCTCGCCCTCGTCGACGTGGCACGCGACCGGGAACCGGGTTGGGGCGCCGTCGGGACACTGGCTGTGCTCGAGGTCGGGCTGGTCGTGCAGTGCGTGGCAGGATTCGTCGCCCTTGCCGGCACCGACCGCGAGGTGAACGGCCTGACCTTCTCCGCGTACCTCGTCGGCACGGTGCTCGTGCCGCCGGCCGCCTTCCTGTGGGCGGTCACGGAGCGCAGCCGCTGGGGCACCGCGGTTGTCGCGATCGGCGGACTCGCGGTGCTGGCGCTCGAAGGCCGTCTCAACCAGCTCTGGGGAGGGTGACGTGAGCACCGCACCCACCACACGTACGGGACCCGGCCGCATCCTCGTTGCCGTCTACGCCTTGTTCGCGGTGGCCGCCACCGGCCGTTCCACGGTGCAGCTCAGCCTGAAGGCGAGCGAAGCGCCCGTCCCCTACACGCTGTCGCTGCTGGCTGCCCTGATCTACGTGACCGCCACGATCGCGCTCGTGCGAGGGACCGCAGCCTGGCGGCGGGTGGCCTGGATGGCCTGCACGACAGAGCTCATCGGCGTGCTGGTCGTGGGAACGGTCAGCGTGCTGGTGACCTTCCCCGACGCCACCGTGTGGAGTGACTACGGCATCGGGTACGGCTTCGTGCCGCTGGTGCTCCCGGTCTTCGGACTGTGGTGGCTGCAGCACACGTCGACGAGGTTGCGGACGCCCCCGGGTCCTAGCGACGAGTCCACCAGCGCGCCGGGGTGACCACCTCCCTCGCGGTCAGCCACCACCCCCTAGCCTGTGGCCCATGAGCACGCAGGCGAGCGAGACCGTCGAGATCACCGGCCACCTGATGGACAGCGGAATTTTGTCGACGGTCCTCAACGACATCCGCGACTACGGCGGGGACCACGTCATCGAAAAGTTCGATCTGGGCCACGACGCCGGCGACACGTCGTACGCGCGGGTCAAGGTCACCGCGGACGACGACGAATCGTTGCAGCGGATGTTGATGCGGCTGCAGACACGCGGAGTCAACCTCGTGGACCAAGGCGAGGTCGCAGTCGCCGAGGCGGACCGCGACGGCGTGTTCCCCGACGGCTTCTACTCCACGACGAACCTCGAGACCAGGGTGCGTTACGAGGGCCGCTGGCTCACCGTGCCCAACCCTGAGATGGACTGCGGCCTGATCCTCGACGTCAAAGGCGAGTCGCCGCGGGTCTACACCCTGCCGATGTCCGACGTGAGGACGGGCATGCTGGTCGTGTGCGGGGTCGCCGGGGTCCGCGTCACGACGCCGGTGCCCGCCGGTGGTACGGAGGCCGAGGTGTTCGGCTTCATGGAGTCCGACGTCTCGAGCGAGAAGCCGCAGACGCTCCTGGTGCGCCAGGTCGCCGACGGGATCAGAGAGGCGAAGGAAGCCGGCAAGCGTGTGCTCTGGGTCGGCGGCCCCGGTGTCGTGCACACCGGTGCCCAGCCCGCGATGGTAGCGATTGTCAACGCCGGGTTCGTGGACGTGTTGTTTGCCGGCAACGCGCTGGCGACCCATGACATCGAGTCGACTCTGTACGGCACCTCACTCGGCGTCGACCTGGCCCAGGGCCGCGGCGTCGAGCACGGCCACGAGCACCACATCAGGGCGCTCAACACGATCCGCAAGGCAGGCTCGATCGCAGCGGCCGTGGAGCAAGGCGTGCTGACCGGCGGGATCATGCACGCTCTCGTCACGCAGGACAAGGAGTTCGTGCTGGTCGGATCCGTCCGTGACGACGGTCCATTGCCGGACGTCTATACAGACGTCATCGAGGGCCAGCGCGCGATGCGTGCCCAGCTGGGCAACGTCGGCTTCTGCCTGATGGTGGCGACCATGCTGCACTCGGTCGCAACCGGCAACATCCTGCCCGCGTCGATTCCGCTCGTCTGCGTGGACATCAACCCAGCCACCGTGGTCAAGCTGGCCGACCGCGGCTCGTCGCACGCGCGGGGAATCGTCACCGACGTCGGCCTCTTCCTCGAGCAGCTGGCGCAGGAGCTCGTCCCGGGCTACACCCGCCCGCGCTGAAACTCCTGTGCGGACCGGGCGAGGTCAGCCGCGCCGATCAGGCCCGCCCGGTTGCCGAGCTGAGCGCGCACCAGGCGCGCCTCCGGCCGGTAGCCCCGGCCGGTGAGCTGGCCGCGGTATGCCGCGACGGCCGGCTCGATCAGCAGGTCGCCAGCATCGGCCACCCCTCCGCCGATCACGAACAGACCGGGGTCGAGGGCAGCCGCGAGGTTGGCGATCCCGACACCGAGCCAACGACCCACGTCGGCGAGGAGCTGCACCGCAAGGGGGTCACCAGCCAGCGCGGCCTCGGCCACCAGAAGTCCGCTGATCGCGGTGGCGTCGCCACCGGCGAGGTCGACCAGACCGGTGACGGATTCTGGGCCGGCGGCAACACGTCGTCTGGCCTCCCGGACGAGGGCGTTCGCGCTCGCGTACTGCTCCCAACAGCCGCGGTTGCCGCAGGGGCACGGATGGCCGCCCTCGACCACTTGCATGTGACCGAACTCGCCACCGAGACCGAACCTGCCGCGGAACAGCCGGCCGCCGAGAATCAGACCACCTCCGATTCCGGTCCCGAGCGTCACGCAGACCAGGTCGGGTTCGCCACGACCGGCACCGAAGCGAGCCTCCGCCCAGGCTGCGCAGTTCGCGTCATTGTCAATCCAGGTCGGAAGGGACACCCGTTGCTGCACGGCCTCCTTGAGTGGCTCGTTGCGCCAGGCGAGGTGCGGAGAGAAGAGCACGGTCGACTGGGTCGCGTCGACGAACCCGGCAGCACCGATGCCCACTGCCATCACCGCGTGCCGGTCGGCAAGGTCACGGACGACGTCGGCGATGGTGTCTTCGACCTCGGCCGCGCTGGTGGACGGCGTCTCGCGAAGCAGAATTTCCACCACCCTGCCGTCCTCGCCGACGACGCCGGCCTTGACGACGGTGCCACCGATGTCGAGGCCGATCGCCAGCCGTTCCGCCATCAGGCGTCGGACCGCGCCAGCGCCGCGGCACCGATGATCGCCGCCTCGTTGCCCAGGGCGGCTATCCGGATCTCGGCATGCGGCCGGTTGTCGGTCGCGGGCAGCGTCGCCTCGAATGCCCCCTTCACTGGGCCCATCACGAGGTCCCCGGCCTCCGCGACGCCACCACCGATGACGATGAGTCCGGGATCGAGCACGGCTGCCAGGCTCGCCAGGCCCTCACCGAGCCAACGCCCGAGGTCCGCCAACAGCTCGATGCTCAGGGCGTCGCCGGCACGCGCCAACCGGGTGACGAGCGGGCCATCGATGCGTGCGGGGTCACCGTCGACCTCGCTCAACAGACGATCTCCTGCCGCCACCCGTTCACGGGCGAAGCGGACGAGCGCCGAGCCGCTCGCGTACTGCTCGAGGCAGCCACGCTGTCCGCACCCGCACGGATGCCCCTGGGGTACGACGCGGAGGTGGCCGACCTCGGCCGCGATTCCGTAGGTTCCGCGAACCAGCCCACCCGCCGCCACGATGCCACCCCCCACGCCGGTGCCGATTGCCACCATGAGCAGGTCGTCGGCGTCCTTGGCGGATCCATGGGTGAACTCTCCCCAAGCGGCCGCGTTGCCGTCGTTCTCGACGACGACCGGCAGTCGGAGCGCTTCCTCGAGCCGATCGCGAAGGGGCAGGTCGCGCCAGGCCATGTTGGGCGCGAACAGCACCGTCGCCCGGTCGGCGCTGATGAAGCCGGCCGCCGAGATGCCGACGCCGACCACGCCGCCCTGTCGGGCGCGCAGCCGTGTCGTCACGTCGACGATCGCCAGCACCGTGGCGTCGGCGTCCTGAGCCGGCGTCTCGACCCGCTCCTTGTCGATGATGCCGCCATCCGCGTCGACGACTCCCGCCGCGATCTTGGTTCCCCCGACGTCGACCCCGATCGTCACCGACATCGTGATCAGTCCTCGGGGGCGTCGAGGTCGAGGTCGATCTTCTCGACCGGATCGGAGGGGTCCTGCCCGGGTTGCCCGTCGAGGCCGTCGAGCACGCCCTTCAGAGCCAGGGCGAGCGACACCGCCGCCGTTGCGAGATGCTCACGTACCTCGGGGGTGGTCGCCTTCGCCGCCCGCGTGACCCGGCACAGCGGGCACCACTGGCACGACGGGTCGACCGCGCCGTCGTGGTCATGCTGCTCGTGGTCGCCGGGCTCGGTTGATTCTGGGCGTGCGGTCGCCGTGTCGGTGGGCTCGTCGTGGCCACCGTGCTCAGCTGCCCAGCCCTGCACGACCGCGATCAGCTTGGCGGCCTCCTCGGCCAGCGATCCCACCGGTTCAGAGCTCATGGTGATGCATTCTGTCCGATGCTGGCTCCGTCCGGGCGAGCACTGTCGTCTTGACCCGTCTTGCGCCGTCTGTCGCGCTCGACCGAGCCCCCCTCAGCCGTGGTGTCGAACCGCACGACGAGAGCACCGTCGCGCATCCCGGCACCGGTCACCTCTGCGTTGCGAAGGGCCGCCGGCAGCGCCAACAGGCGTCGGTAGGACCCCACCGTCACCACGAGGTCCTCGCCGTGTCGCGCCAGGTCGACGTCGGCCCGGTCGGCGAACGGCAGCGCCAGCCGGAGCACGACGCCGGACCCCGACCGTTGTACGTCGACCGGATCCGGGCCGACCGGAGCTGCGAAGGGGTCAGCATCGCCGTACAGGTCGGCCGCGAAGGCTGCCAGCTCCACCAGGCCGACCGGCTCGCTCGATCGGTACGGCGCTCGCCAGACGTCCAACGGCGCGAACGAGGTCGTCACGTCCGCGAGGATCTCGGTCTGTGCCGTCACCCACCGCTGACGCCACGGATCCGCGTCCGCGGCCGGAAAGATCCGGTTCGCCACGACGCCGTCGACGCGGTAGCCGTACAACGACAGCGTCGTCAGGGACCGACGCGCCTCCGCCAGCACGACGGCCTCGGGGGTCAGCACGAGGCGGACCGAGGACCCGGCACCGCACAGCAGTTCACGCACGTCGGCGAGGTCGGCGTGCAAGCGCTCGAGTGCGTCGAACACCGAGTCGTGCGGCATCGGGACTCCGGCTGCCCGGGTCAGCATCGGTTTCAGCACCTTGACCATGCGGCGCTCCATCGGCAGCACGCGATCCATGTACCAGCCGAGCGCCTCGGGCAGCGCGAGCAGACGCAACGTCTCAGCGGTCGGGGCGCAGTCGACGACGACGAGGTCCCATTGTCCGGACTTGGCCTGGTCGCGGACTTCGAGAAGGGCGAGCACCTCCTCGGCTCCCGGCAGGACCGTGAGCTCCTCGGCGGCGATGGGATCGACTCCGACAGAGTCGAGCACGGTCAGGAGGTACCGCTGGATGTCCCCCCAGGAACGTTCGAAGCGCCGTTGTGTGTCGACCTGCTGCACGAACAGGCGGTCCTCCACCTCGGCCGGATCAGGGCCTGCGATCACCCCGAAAGCGTCTGCGAGCGAGTGAGCCGCGTCGGTGCTGAGCACCAGTGTGCGGAGCCCACGCTGCGCGGCGAGGGTTGCGGTTCCGGCGGCGGCGGTCGTCTTGCCGACGCCGCCCTTGCCGGTGAAGAGGATCACGCGCATCTGAACGGAGACGAGGTCGTCGCGGCCGTCAGGCCCGCGCCTCGACGCGCTTCTTCAAGCCCTTGAGGGCCGTGTCGATGATGACCTTCTCACCCTTGCGCTTGATCATGCCGATCATGGGGATCGTCAGGTCGACAGCCAGCCGGTAGGTCACCTCGGTGTCGTCGCCCTTCGCCTGCAGGATGTAGGCCCCCTCCATGGACTTCAGGATGCTGGCCTGCACGAGGGACCAGGTGACCTGTCTGTCACCGTCCCAGTCGTAGGTCAAGGTGTACTCGTCGCGGATCGGTGCTGCGTCGAGCACGAACGCGACCTCGATGGCCCGCCCGTCGTCATACTGCGTCAGCACTTGGGCGGACTTGACCCCTTTGGCCCATTCCGGGTACGCGTCGAAGTCGGCGATGACGGACATCACGGCCGCCGGGTCGGCGGAGATCAGGATGCTCGACGTCGTCTGGTCAGCCATCTTGTGGTTCCCTTGGTCGGCGCGACGAGTGGGGGGTCCGTCGCGGCGGGGGTGTCGCATGCTGGTCGATCGGTGGCGACACTACTCGCTGATCGAATGTTCCCCACGCGGACCCTCGGCACGCCCCGCCTCGGATACGCCTGCGGAGTCTCGCGATAACCTGCCGACGGGATCGGTCGACGTCGGGAGGATGCGTGCACGAGTACTCCGTTCCGGCAACCTTCGAGATCCCGACGACGGGCAGTCTGACCGACGACATCGTCACCAACGCTCGCCAAGTCCCCGACACCGTCGTGTTGAGCCGCCCGCTGCACGGCACCTGGGAAGACGTGACCGCGAGCCAGTTCCTCGCTGAGGTGCAGGAAGTCGCCCGCGGGCTGATTGCCACCGGCGTCGCCGTCGGAGACCGCGTCGCACTGCTCTCCAAGACGAGGTATGAGTGGACGCTGTGCGACTATGCGATCTGGTACGTAGGCGCGATCACGGTGCCGATCTACGAGACGTCGTCGCAGGAGCAGGCCGCGTGGATCCTGTCGGACGCGGAAGCGGTCGTGGCGATCGTCGAAACCGGGGCACATCGGGCCATGATCGCCGACGCAGCCGCGTCCCTTCCCGCCCTGCGCCGCGTTGTCGGCATCGACGATGACGGCTTGGCCAAGCTGGTTGCCGAGAACGCGGGCACGGCCGTCAGCGATGCCGAGCTCGAGGAGCGCCGTGCCGGAGTGACACCCAGCTCCGTGGCGACGTTGATCTATACCTCCGGGACAACGGGCCGGCCCAAGGGTTGCGTCCTGACGCACCGAAACTTCATGGTCGAGCTCGGCGTTGCGACCGCCGTCCTCGACACATTGTTCGCCGACGAGGCGGCCAGCACCTTGTTGTTTCTCCCGTTGGCGCACGTTTTCGCCAGGATCATCCAGGTTGGCAGCATCAAAGCCCGGGTGCGCCTTGGGCACACCGCCGACGTGACGCGGCTGCTCGATGACCTGGCCACGTTCCAGCCGACGTTCATCCTGGCCGTACCCCGCGTGTTCGAGAAGATCTTCAACAGCGCCAGTCAGCGCGCTGCCTCCGAGGGGCGCGGCAAGATTTTCGGCGCCGCGGTCACGACTGCGATCGCGTACAGCCGGGCACTGGACCGGAGCGGACCCGGACCCTTGCTACGGGCGCGCCATCGGGTGTTCGACCGGCTCGTCTACAGCAAGCTGCGGGCGGCCGTCGGCGGACGGGTTGGGTACGCCGTCTCGGGCGGCGCACCTCTCGGAGAGCGACTTGCCCACTTCTTCCGTGGGGTCGGGCTTCCGGTGCTCGAAGGTTATGGCCTGACCGAGACGACGGCTGCGGTGACCGTCAACCTGCCCGGCGCCCAACGGATCGGCACCGTCGGCAGACCGATCCCCGGCACCGCGGTGCGCGTCGACGACCACGGGGAGCTCCACCTGCGGGGCGGCCAGATCTTCTCCGGCTATTTCAACGAGCCGAGTGCCACGGCGGCTGCGCTGGACCCCGACGGCTGGTTCCGGACCGGTGATCTCGGCGAGATCGATGACGATGGCTATGTGCGGATCACCGGCCGCAAGAAGGAGATCCTCGTGACCGCCGGCGGCAAGAACGTGGCGCCGGCCGTGCTCGAGGACCGGATCCGCGCCCACTACCTGGTGAGTCAGTGCATGGTCGTCGGAGACGGCAGACCCTTCGTCGGCGCGCTCGTGACCATCGACCGCGACAATTTCGCGGCGTGGGCCAGGGCGCATCACAAGAACGGCTCGATCAGCGGCCTGGTCCGCGATCCCGACCTCGTTGCCGAGGTGCAGGTCGCCATCGACGACGCCAACCGGGCGGTCTCGCGGGCGGAGGCGATCCGCACGTTCGCGATCCTCCCGGTCGAGTGGACCGAATCGACCGGTGAGCTGACTCCGACCCTCAAGCTGCGGCGGACCGTCGTCATGAGCGCCTTTCACGACGAGATCGAGTCGCTGTACATGTGACGTGACCACGGGCTCCCCGAGGTTGCATTCCGTAGTCGGACATGCGCACTGAGTGATACGATTTAGTAGTTTCGCGGCGATTTCACCCTCATCCGAACGGCCCATTTCGGACCGACGGACGGTCCGTTTGCATCGGCGGATCAGCCAAAGGCCTCACCGAGCCTGGAGCCGGAGATTACCTTGCTAGACGGGCCTTCCAGCACGAAGACCCAGCGTGTCCAACGGCACAACTGCTCCATCTGCACCACTAGCACCAGCTGACACCACGACCAAGCAGCACTCCATCGCACCATCACTAGCCACCTTTCAATCCACGCGTTGAATCGGCCGTAAAGGGAAATCATGGGACGCAGATCCGTATTGCTCATCGTCGCCATCGTCATTGCTGCGCTCGGCGCCACCCTGGTCTTCCTGTACGTCCAGGGGATCAACGACCGGGCCGTCGCCGACCAGCAGCCTGTCAAGGTGCTCTCCGCCACGAGCCAGATCGAGTCCGGCGAAACCATCGAGGCGGCTCAGTCAGCCGGCAAGCTCGACCTCGTCGACATCCCGCGGGCCAACGTGCTTCCGGGTGCGTTGACGAGCACCGACTCACTCGCCGGTGAGATCGCGCTCACCACGATCTACCCAGGGGAGCAGATCCTGCCCGGCCGCTTCGGCGTCCCAGGCTCACGTCAGACTTTGACGATCCCGGACGGGACCATGGCGATCTCGATCCAGCTCGACGACCCCAACCGCGTCGCCGGCTTCGTGGTTCCCGGCTCTAAGGTGGCGATCTTCAACTCCGCCGACACCAGCACGGCATCCGGCTCGACCTCGGGGTCGAGCACTGTCGGGCAGTTCACGCGAGTCCTGCTGCCCGAGGTCGAGGTCATCGGTGTCGGTACGACCACGATCCTCAACACCACGACGACGGACCCCTCCGGCGCACAGACCACCGAGCAGATCCCGTCGACCATTCTCACGCTTGCGCTGACCCAGGACCAAGCAGAGCGGGTCATCTTCGCCAAGTCGAACGGAACCCTCACGCTCGGACTCCTGAACGACAAGTCGCGAGTGCGCTCGGGTCCGGGCGTTTCGTCCTCAAACCTCTTCAGCAGCTAAGGGCAGGCCATGACCGTCATCGTAGAGCTGGACTCCGGCACGGCCGAGGCACTGACCGCGGCCGTCGGAGGCAACACGACCGTAGTCCCAGGTCTCGAGCAGGTGCGTCGGCACCTCGACACCCATCCGGGTGAGTACGCCGTGATCCTGGGCTCGTCCGTGGACCTTGCGGCCGGCGTCGCCCTGGCTGACACCCTTCGGGTCACCAAGCCCGCGCTGGGCGTCATCCTGGTCCGCCGCCGTGTGGACACGACGGTGCTCGCCGAAGCATTGCGTGCCGGTATGCGCGAGGTCGTCGAAGAACGCGACCTCACCGGACTGGCCGAGGCCGTTTCACGGGTCTACTCCCTGCACGTCGCGCTGACCAACGACGACGGCCACGCGGCCGAATCGAGCGGGCCGCAGGGCAAGCTGATCACGGTGTTCTCGGCGAAGGGCGGGGTCGGAAAGACCACTGTGTCGACCAACCTGGCCGCCGCTCTCGCCGACGGCGGGAAGCGCAACGTCTGCATCGTCGACCTCGACCTCGCGTTCGGCGACGTGTCGATCGTGATGCAGCTGTTTCCGGTGCACACCATCGCCGACGCGGCCGGGATCGACCGCAGGCTCGACCCTTCCGTGGTCGAGGCGCTTCTCACGGAGCACTCGCCAGGGCTCAAGGTACTGGCGGCGCCTGTGCAGCCCGAGGCAAAGGACCGCCTCAAGGGCGAGACGATCGGCCAGATCCTTCGAGTGCTCAAGACCTGCTTCGACGTGGTCGTCATCGACACACCGCCCGCCTTCGACGATGCAGTGCTCCAGGCGTTCGACGAGTCGGACCTCATCGTGCTGGTCGGCACCCTCGACGTGCCAGCCCTGAAGAGCCTCAAGATCACGGCCGAGACGCTCGGGCTGCTCAACCATCCCCGCGAGAAGTGGCGCTTCGTCCTGAACCGGGCCGACATGAAGGTCGGCCTGACTCCAGCCGAGGTCGAAAAGACACTCGACCTGAAGATCGCTGCTTCGATCCCGCAGTCCAACGACGTCCCGACCTGCACCAACCAGGGTCGTCCGATCGTCCTCGAGAACCCGCGGCACAGCGTGTCGCAAGTCATCAAGAAGTTTGCCGCCGAGTGCATGTCGTCGGCATCCACAGCTACCAGTACCGAGCAGGAGGCTGAGGTCACCCCCGAAGCCAAGCGCGGCGGTCTGCTTCGAAGGAAGGCATCCAAGTGAGCCTCGCCGATCGTCTTGCCCAGGCCCAGCTCGACCGAGGAAGCACAGCAGCAGCGACCCCGGCCGGCACCGCTGCGAACGGACAGCGGGAGCGGAGCCACTCCAGCGAGGACCCCTTTGCCGACGTCAAGCGCACCGTTCACCAGCGCTTGGTGTCGACGATCGGTCCCAAGCTCTACGACGCGAACAAGTCACAAGGTGAGCTCGAACAACAGGTGCGCGCCACCCTCCAAGAGGTGATCGCCGGCGAGGACACCCCGCTCACGATGAGCGACCGCGTCCGCATCGCCCAGGAGATCGCCGACGACATCCTCGGGTACGGCCCCATCGAGCCGTTCCTCCGAGACTCAGACACCACCGAGGTCATGGTCAACGGCCCCTTCGACATCTGGATCGAGAAGGGCGGCAAGCTGCAGCGAGTCGACGGCCGGTTCAACGACGAGGCGCACCTGCGCCGCACGATCGAGAAGATCGTGGCCAAGGTCGGTCGCCGTATCGACGAGTCGAGCCCGATGTGTGACGCCCGTCTTCCTGACGGCAGCCGTGTCAACGCCGTGGTGCCGCCGCTGGCGCTCGACGGCTCGATGCTCACCATTCGTAAGTTCTCTGCCGACCCCTACACGGTCGACGACCTCGTGGTCTTCGGCACTCTCACCCCGGCGGTTGCCGACATGCTGCGTGACTGCGTCAAGGGGCGGCTGAACATCCTCGTGTCCGGTGGTACCGGCGCCGGTAAGACCACGACGCTCAACGTGTTGTCGTCGTTCATCCCGGCAGACGAGCGCATCGTCACCATCGAGGACGCCGCCGAGCTCCGACTGCACCAGGACCACGTGCTGCGCCTGGAGTCCCGCCCGCCCAACATCGAGGGCAAGGGCGAGGTCAAGATCCGCGACCTGGTCCGTAACTCGCTGCGTATGCGTCCCGACCGCATCGTCGTCGGTGAGATCCGCGACGCCGCCGCGCTCGACATGCTCCAGGCGATGAACACCGGCCACGACGGGTCGATCTCCACTCTGCACGCGAACACGCCCCGCGACGCGTTGGCGCGTCTCGAGACGATGGTGCTGATGGCCGGCATGGACCTGCCGATCAGGGCCATCCGGGAGCAGGTGGCCAGCGCGGTCGACCTCATCGTCCAGCAGACCCGCCTCAAGGACGGCAGCCGCCGGATCACGTACGTGACCGAGGTCGCCGGTATGGAAGGCGACATCATCACGTTGCAGGATCTCTTCGCCTTCGACTACAGCCAGGGCTGGGACGAGAACGGCAAGACCAAGGGTTCGCTCCGCTCCAAGGGACTGCGGCCGAAGTTCACCGAGAAGGTGGCTCATCACGGCGTCACGATCGACCCGCGCCTCTTCATGCTCGACGGACCAGTTCGATGAGGGCCGTGCTGCGGGCCTGCAGCACGGTGTTCACTGCCGGGCTGATCGTGGCCCTCCCCGCCGGCATGGCCTTCGCCGACGACACAGGCCGAATCGACGACGTGTCCACCAAGGGCTCGACCGTGAACGTGCTGTACTCGCTTCCCGGGGTGCCCGATGACGTGAGCCCGGACCTCAGCTCGGTCACGGTCACCTTGGCCGGCCAGCAGCTCGACGCCACCGCCAGGCCCGCCAGCAGCTCGGCCAACACGGTCAGGCGCACCGCCGTGCTGGCCATCGACGTCAGCGAGAGCATGAAGGGCGCCGCGTTCACGGCCGCCCGCGATGCCGCGACGGCGTACATCGACCAGGCCCCCAGTGACGTCTACATCGGGATCGTGACCTTCGCGAGCAAGGTCGAGACCGTGCAGACTCCCACGCAGGACAAGGCATCGCTCGACCAGGCCGTCGCGGGCCTGAGCTTGACCCGCGCCACGCACCTGTACGACGGACTGCTGCAGGCCATCGACGCGGCAGGCACAGACGGACAGCGCAACGTGCTGCTCCTCTCCGACGGCCGTGACACGACGAAGACGCCCTTGTCGACCGTCGTCGCGGCGGCGACGAGCTCCGACGTCCGGATCGACGCCATCGCACTCGGCCAGGAGGTCGCGGCCGACTCGCCGCTGCAGCAGGTCGCCGATGCGACTCAAGGCACGGTCACGGCGACGTCGAGCCTCGCTGAGCTCAAGCAGCTCTTCACCAGTCAAGCGACCGACCTCGCCCAGCAGCTGGTCATCTCCTTCGATGCGCCGGCCACGGCGAGCTCCGGAACGCTTCAGGTCGCTATCGACGCGGGCGGCCAGACCGTGACCGATGGCACCTATGTCTCGTTGGCGGCCGGCAAGGCGACGTCGGCCGAGCCGTCCTACGCCACGTCCGAGTCCAGCCTCCCGAGCGTGTCCCGGCCCGTGCTGATCGGCGGCGTCGGACTGCTGTTCCTCGGCCTGGCGGTTCTTCTCGGGTTCGGCATGACGCGGCTCACGCCGGCGGCGGCCACCCCGATGCAGCAGCAGCTGTCGCTGTACACCGTCCACGGGATGAAGCGCTCGGACCGCAAGAAGGGTAGCGAGCAGGGCGCTCAGCAGCTCAAGGACTCGGCTGTCGCGATCGCCGACCGGATCATGGAGCAGCGCGACTTCGAGGCTTCCCTCGCCAAGAAGCTCGAACGTGCTGGTCTCAACCTCAAGGCCTCTGAGTGGCTGCTCGTGCATGCCGGCATCTTTGTGGGCGCCTCTCTGGTGAGCGTCATGCTGACCAACGGCAACTGGATCTTCATGGTGGTCGTGGCCATCGCCGGCCTCGTGATGCCGTGGGTGTACCTCTCGCTCAAGGAGTCTCGCCGGATCAAGGCCTTCCAAACCGGACTCGCACCGACGCTGCAAATCCTCGCGGGTGCACTGCAAGCCGGATTGTCGCTACCTCAGGCCATCGACACCGTGGTGCAGGAGGGCTCCGAGCCTGTCTCCGGCGAGTTCCGCCATGCGATCGTCGAGCAGCGGCTGGGTGTGGAGATCGAGGACTCGCTCGAGTCAGTCGCTGACCGGATGGGCAGCCTCGACTTCAAATGGGTGGTCATGGCCATCCGCATCCAGCGCGAAGTCGGCGGCAACCTGGCCGAGCTGTTGCTCACGGTCGCGGCGACACTTCGCGAGCGCGAGTATCTGCGGCGGCAGGTGTCAGTGCTCAGCGCCGAGGGTCGCCTCAGCGCGTTCATCCTCGGCGGTCTGCCACCGTTCTTCGTGGCCTACCTCGCGCTGGCCCGTCCGACGTACCTGGCTCCCATGATCCACACGTCCATCGGGTGGGGCATGATCGCCACCGCGTGCGTGCTCATGACGGTCGGCATCATCTGGCTCAAGCAAGCTGTGAAGGTCGTGGTCTGACATGTCGTCTCTCACCATGGGTCTCGACCCGTCGATGCTGCTCATGCTGGGTGTCGGCGGAGTCTTCGTCAGCATCGGTATCGCGCTGACCGTCATCGGTGTCACCACGCAGGAGAAGAAGGCCGTGAGCCGGTCGCTGGCCGCGCTCGACGCGATGAGCGGCCACGGCCGGGATCTCTCCCAAGAGCTCGACCTGCCGTTCAAGGAGCGCGTCCTCGAGCCGATGATTTCCAGGTTCTCCCGGATCGGCCGCAAGCTCGCCCCCTCGGACGGGACCTCGCGCATCCAGCACCGCCTCGATGTCGCCGGCAACCCGATCGGCTGGACGGCGGACCGCATCGTCGGCCTCAAGACGGCGGGCTTCGCCGGCATGCTGCTGCTGAGCGTCGTGCTGACGACGGTCGCCGGCGCGTCGCTGATGTTCACGCTCGTCACCGTCATCGGCCTGAGTCTGCTCGGCTACATGGCCCCGAACTTCTATCTGTACCAGCTCGGGTCCGACCGGTCGGAGCAGATGCAGCGCGACCTGCCCGACGCGCTGGACCTGCTGACGATCTCGGTCGAGGCCGGCCTTGCCTTCGATGCTGCCCTTGCCCGGGTCGCCAAGAGCACTGACGGTCCGCTTGCGCAGGAGTTCGCCCGCGTGCTGCAGGAGATGAACATCGGCATGGGCCGCGCCACGGCCATGCGAGCCCTCGGGGAGCGCACCTCGATCTCTGAGCTCAAGTCGTTCGTCACCGCCATGGTCCAGGCCGACGCGTTCGGTATCCCGATCGGCCAGGTTCTCCGGATCCAGGCGACCGAGATGCGCACGAAGCGTCGACAGCGGGCCGAGGAGAAGGCCCAGAAGGTCCCGGTCAAGATCCTCTTCCCGCTGATGTTCTGCATCCTGCCGACCCTGTTCATCGCGGTCATCGGTCCCGGCGTGATCGGCATGATCACGGCATTTGCGCAGTCCGGGCAGTAATCGACTCCACCGAATGACCGCGTCCATGCCGCTACTTAGGGCTAGATATCTGTAGCCTAAAGTAACTATGTTCGGTGAAACCATGCGTACTAGTCCTCACTCAGTGTCATGATACAACCATGTTGAGTAATGGCTTTCGACCCGCGGTGCTGCGCGCCCGAGTCGAGCTGGCGACCCGGAGCTTCTGCATCATGGGCGGCTTCGGACTCGCGTGTGTCACCGGGTTCTCCCGGGACACGGCCGCCATCTTGCTGCTGCTCATCGCCATGTCCGCCGTGATGACTTGGTGGACGATGGTCGAGGGTGCCGACGACAGGGCGTACCTGCTCGCCCTCGGGGTCGAAGCCGTCTTCGTCGTGATGATCGTCGGCATGGCCGAGAACACGGCCGACGCCTACTTCATCTACGTCGCCGCCCCGCCGCTCCTCGCCGGACTCGCCCGCGGCCTGCACGGCACCATCGCTGTCGTTGGCGCCGAGGTCGCGGCCCTTTTCGTGCTTCAGGTCCAGCTGGCCGGCACCGCGAGCAACCCGATTGACCGAGGCGGACCGTGGGTCGTCACCGGTTTCGCCTTCGGCATCCTGGGCGGCTGGATCCGCCAGTTGCACCTCGTGCAACGCGACACGGCACTGTCGCCCTACGCCTCGGCCCATCGCCTCCTCGGACAGTTGCGCACCATCACCCGCGACCTGCCTGGCGGGCTCGACATCGAGGTCGTCTCAGAGAACGTGCTCTCGACGGCGACGGCCGCGCTCGGCGGCAACCGCGCCGCACTCCTGCTCAGCCACGAGTCTGACCACCCCACCGTGACCGCGCACCGGGGCGACGACACCTTCACCGCCAGCCTGCTGACCGACCCGCTGATCACCATGTCGATGGGACTTCAGCGCGTCATGCAACAGCCTGAGCCGCATGGGCGCTCGAGCCACCGCTTCCGTGTCTGCATTCCTCTTGTCGTCGACCATCGCTCGATCGGTGCTGTGGTCGTCGACGGGCCTTCGGCAGTGCCCGATGAGATCCTCAACACCGTCTACGAGGCGATCAACGATGACGCGCTCCGACTCGAGTCGGCAGCGCTGTTCAGCGACGTCAAGGCCGTCGCCACCGTCGAGGAGCGGCACCGGCTCGCCCGCGAGATCCATGATGGGATCGCCCAGGAGATCGCGTCCATGGGCTACCTCGTGGACGACCTCGCGCGGTACGAGTGCAACCAGCGCCACCAGGAGGGTTTGGAGTCCCTCCGCGACGAGCTGACAAGGGTCGTCACCGAGCTGCGCTTGTCGATCTTCGACTTGCGCAGCGGAGTCTCGTCCAGCGCCGGGCTCGGCTCTGTGCTGAGTGACTACGTCCGAGAAGTCGGACGCAACTCCGGTATGACCGTGCACCTGTCGCTCGAGGAGAGCCCTCGTCGACTACGCCTCGATGTGGAGACAGAGCTCCTTCGCATCGGCCAGGAGGCCGTGACCAACGCCCGCAAGCACTCCAAGGGCGAGAACCTGTGGGTCACGTGCCGAGTGGAACCACCGTTTGCAGAGCTTCGCATCGAGGATGACGGTATAGGCGCCGTCGGGCCTCGTACGGACCACTACGGACTGGACATCATGAAGGAACGGGCCAGCCGTATCAACGCCGTCCTCACCATCGGCGACCGCGTCGGTGGCGGCACCGTGGTCTCCGCCGTTCTTCTACCCGCAGAGACCACAGCCCCATCCATCAATGGAGAATCCCATGCCATACACCGTTTTGTTGGTTGACGACCACGACCTGATCCGTCAGGGGCTCCGGCGCGCGTTCGACCGGAACCCGGACTTCAGCGTCACCGCTGAGGCATCCTCTGTCGGCCAGGCCATGAAGATGGCCGACGAGATGGTCCCGGACGTCGTGGTGTGCGACATCCGGCTCCCTGACGGCAGCGGGCTGGAAGCCGTCCGGCGACTGCGCGAACAGCGTCCGGAGGTCGGACTTGTCGTCCTCACCATGTACGCCGGCGACGAGCACCTGTTCGCCGCCTTGGAAGCGGGCGCCTCGGCGTTCGTGCCCAAGGACGCCCCGAGCGATGACGTCGTCGCCGCGGCTCGGCACGCCGCCGTCTCACCGCGGTCGTTCACCGCTCCGGACCTCGCGAGTGCCATGCGGCGACGCATGACACCGGCCGGACCCCGGCTTTCGCCCCGGGAGACGGAAGTACTCGGTCTGCTTGCCGAGGGGTATGGCGTCGGTCCGATCGCGCGTCGACTCTTCATCTCCGAGTCCACGACCAAGACGCACATCTCGAAGATCTACGACAAGCTGGGCGCGGCCAACCGAGCCCAGGCGATCATGAAGGCCATCCAGTCCGGCCTCATCTCTGCGGAGAGCAACGCCGTTCCGCACCAATGACGGTTGCCGTTGAGCGGCAGATCTCCCTACGTCAGCAGTCAAGCTCGAGCCAGGGCGTGGTGACCCTCGTGGTCCCGCGTTCTGGCTTGCGCCTGTCCGGGGCCGCTCACGGCGTCGCCGGTCCCCTGGCGCCCGGTCAGGTGTACCCACTGCCGACCGATACTGGCCTTTGACCGACATTTCGTCTAACGCCGATCGGCCCGTGCAGGTGGCCGACCCCCCATGGTCTGTTCGGCCACCGGGATCCAACCGCCCACCCGATACCGGACACCTGCGCAATCAGGAACCCTGGAGAGGTGGCTGGAAATCCTTCCAGCACAGATTCACTCTCTGGGAGGACCAGAAATGCTCGACATGATCCGCAACTTCTCCAGCCCCACCCGTCGCAACGAAGAGGGCGCCTCGGCCGTTGAGTACGGCCTGCTCGTCGCGCTGATCGCCGCCGTCGTCGTGCTGGCCGTCTTCGCGATCGGCCAGGTCGTCAAGAAGGGCTTCGGCGACACCTGCACCGCCATCAAGTCCGGCCAGACCGGTAGCGCCGCCTCCGGTAACTGCGGCTCCTGACGCAGGCCAACCACAGCTGGGTGCGAGAACCGTCGGTTCTCGCACCCAGCTCCTTTTCCCAAGGCCGGCAAAAGCCCGTCGCGATCTGGATGCAGATCTACGCCTGGCCTGTCCGCCATTCCGCGCAAATTCAGCCGTTTTTCGTACGGCCGGTTGGGCGACCGATCCCCCATGGGCCGTTCGGTTACCGGGGTGTGACCGCCCACCCGATACCGGCCCGAACGGCAAGGCGGAAGCATGAGGACTGCTGGAAATCCTTCCAGCACAGTTTCTCTGGGAGGACCAGACACATGCTCGACATGATCCGCAACTTCTCCAGCCCGACTCGTCGTAACGAAGAGGGCGCCTCGGCCGTTGAGTACGGCCTGCTCGTCGCGCTGATCGCTGCGGTCGTCGTGCTGGCCGTCTTCGCGATCGGCCAGGTCGTCAAGAAGGGCTTCGGCGACACCTGCACCGCCATCAAGTCCGGCCAGACCGGTAGCGCCGCCTCCGGTAACTGCGGCTCCTGATACAGGCCAACGAATCGGGGGTGTGGGAACCAGGCGTTCCCGCACCCCCGATCTTTCGTAGAGACGGGACATTGCCATGAATCTCTTCCGACGGTCGCCACACTCCGAGTCCGGCGCGTCAGCTGTTGAGTACGGCCTCTTGGTTGCCCTGATCGCGGCCGTCATCATCCTCGCCGTGTTCGCCATCGGCCAGGTCGTCAAGAAGAGCTTCGGCGACACCTGCACGTCCTTCAAGGCAAAGCAAACAGGGTCTGCGGCCTCGGGCAACTGCGGCTCCTGAGACGACGAACAGGGCCACTGGTGAAAGGTTCACCGTTCCTTACCTGTTGACCTCGCCGTCAGCCAACTGCAACGGCTGAGCGACGTCACTCCTCCTCAGCCCCCAGGAGGCGGCGCACACCGGCGCTCACGGCAGCCACGTCACGGCCGTCCACCACCACGCGCGCGGCATCCCGGGCAGCCTCTGGCGCTCCGCCTGAATCACCGACCAGCAGCGGCAACCCCGACGCGGCCGCCTCCAGGAACACGATCCCGAACGCCTCCGGCTCGAGGCCCCACAGCCGGGTGCGGCACGGCAGCGCGAACACGTTGGCCATCGCGTAGACCGCCGGCATCTCGTGCCAGGGGACGCCGGGAACGAACGTCACCATCTCCGCCACGCCCGCCTCACGAGCCAAGCGTTCGAGCCGCCGCCTGGACGGCCCATCCCCCACGATCACCAGCCTGGCGGCGGGCACGTCCACGACTATGCCGGGCCAGGCCTTGATCAGGACGTCCTGACCCTTGCGTCGTACGAGGCGCGACGCCGAGAGCACCACCGGGGCGTCGCAAGCCAGTCCGAGCCGGACCCTCCAGGCGGAGCCGTCGACGGAAGGGTTGAACCGTTTACGATCCACCCACGGCGACAGCTGTTCCATCCGGGCGCGAGCGGCTGCGGACAGGGCCGGGGAGATCTGGCGGCGACAGAACTCACTGACATACGTCATCGTGTCGACGTCGTCGCCGATGCGACGCAGCAGCCGGCGTGCCAGCGGAACCCGGGCCCACCACACCTCGTGTCCGTGCGTGATGGCCGTGATATGGCCCCTGGTGCCGCCGCGACGCAGTCCCCGGGCCAGCAGGCCGAGCGGCGCGGCTGCGCCGAAGATCACCTGGTCACACCCGTGCGCGAGCGCGACGGCTCGTACGGCACGGGCGACGCGAGGTGTCGGTAGCAGCATCCGACTGCGGTCACGGATGACCGGGTAGCCGACCGCGGCGTCCAGCTCGGCCGAGCCGGCCATCCGGGCGGTGTAGACCACCACGTCGCCGCTCGGCAGGCGGCCGCAGAGGTCGAAGACGAAGTTCTCGATACCGCCTCGCCGCGGCGGGAAGTCGTTGGTGATGACGAGCGTCCTGGTCATGGCGTCCTCCCGTGCTCCTCCTCCCAGGCCACGCCCATCGAGATCCGGTCGATAACCGTCGGGTGGCTGTCGAACCACCAGGACAGCACCGGACTCGGTGTCAGATGCGCAAGGTTGTTGGTCGCCAGCCGCTGCTGAGCGAGCAGGTACGCGGTCGGGTCTCTTGTCACCACCAAGGCGTGCAGGTCGGCTCTGGCCTCCAGGTGTCGACTCACCATGTTCTGCACGGGTTCAGCGAGGAACGAGCCCAGCACCACCAACGACAGCACGAAGGGCACTGCCACCGGATCCGCCAACGAACCGGTCCCGTTGCGGTTGCGCCACCAGCCAGACCCCAGCACCAGGAACAGGCCAACCGCGCCGGCACCTGCGGCCACCGACCCCAGTGCGGTTCCGGTCAGGACGTCGTGCTCGCGGACGTGCCCGAGCTCATGGGCCACGACCACCTCGACCTGCGCGTCGGGACCGGCATGGAGCAAGTTGTCGTAGACGACCAGCTGCCGGGTGCCCCCGAAGCCCGACACGTACGCGTTGTACGCAGAGCTGCGGGTCGATGCGTCTGCCACCAGGACGTCCGACAGGTGGAGGCCGTCGCGGGCCGCGTACCGGAGCAACTCGTTGCGCAACGGTGAGGAGGGCATCGGGCTGACCCGGCTGAAGATCGGCTGCACCACCACCGGGTAGGCGAACGAGAGACCGAACACCGCCAATATCGACAACGCGCCAGCCGGAATCCACCATCGTGCAGGCCAGCGGTGCGCGAACCACGCACCCAGGAGCAAAGCGACTGAGACCATTGCGACGGTCAGCAGCCAGCCGAGCGCCCGGTCCCGGGCCCACCCGGACCAGGTCTGAACCGTCATCCCGTAGTGCCGTGAGACGAGGCTGCTCCAGGCCGCGAACGGGAGCGTGATCGCGGTCTGGAAGGCCAGGACAAGAACCGCCAGGACAAGTACCCTCGACGGCCACGATCGAAGCCAACCGCACACCCAGACGGACATGCGCCTGCCGAAGGCACTGAACCCGACCAGCCAGGCGCCGACCAGGCTCACCGCGACTCCGAGCCACGCCGGCCATCTCGCGGCATCGTAGAACGCCTGCGAGCGTTCGAGCTGGCGGGAGCTGAAGTACTGCTGAACCGTTACCGGTGCCGCCGGCTCGGCGATCGGGAGGCGCCACGGAGTCAGGACGACGACGAGAACGACCAGGCCCACGCACAGCACGACGAACGTGACCGCCGCAGCAGCCGAGCGTCGGCTACTGCCCATCGGCCAGCCCCTTCAGATACGTGCGCCATGCCCGAGTCAACCCTGACAGCGACGTACCCAGGTTGTCCCGCACGGCTGACCGCACGGCATCTGGTCGGTGAACGACATCTTCGTAGAAGGCGACGAGTTGTCGGCGGCCGTAGTCACGGGCGATCACCTGCATGACCAGCCACGCCTGTTCGTACGCGACCTCGATCGAGCTGCCCGAGAACTGGCTGTCACCCGGAAGGCGACGCGGCACACCATGTCGGCGCACGTCTCTCAGCGCCGCTCGAGCGGACACGGAAACGGGGACGTCAACGGCGCCTACACCGACGTAGTCCGCGAAGCCTTCGGCCACCCACAGTGGCAAGGTCACGGTCGTCGCTGCCGTCGCCACATGCGTCGCCTCATGCGTGATGACGACATGAGAACCGATGGGACCGAGTTCGTCGAAGACGGTCGGGTTGATCACGATCGCGACCGGGGAGTCCAGACGTCTCGAGCCGTCCACTGTCGTGGTCACGGCGGCAATCCGCGCATACGCGCCCGGGATCGACGCCAGGAGCGACTCGAACTGGCGCTCGGTCGCCGGGGCGTACGCGACCAGGTCGCCCCGCCAGGACGGCAGCACCCGACCGATATCAACCACGGCACGGCGCAGCCCGCTATCGAGCCGACGCGCACGCGGTTCCGTCATGGCCGCGGCGAGCGTGTGCGGCGTGCGACGGATGTGGAGCCGACCCAGCAGCCAGATGGGTTCGCGGGACTTCTTGGCGGCCGCGATCCGGACGACCCGCAGGTCACGGCCGTGACGGTCGAACGTGTACGTCAGCGTCGTGTGTGCATCGGCCCGGTCCACACCTGCCAGCCGCCACGCGATCTCGACGTCGGCCGTCCAGGCGCTCTCGGTGAGTCGACGCCGCTCGGGGAGCGCCAGCGCCGAACCCTCGGCAGCGACATAGCGCGCGTTGAGTGTGTGGACCTCGAGCCGGCGCAGGTTGGCGAACGTGACGGCAGCCTGTTGCTGTGCCCGCCGACTGCTGTCCCACGTGCGCAAGTACGCCACGGTCGAGCCACGACGGAGCAACCTGTCCTGCCGGGCGAGCAGCGAGAGCGCCTCGGCGTCGCGGCTGCTCTGGTCGATTGAGCCCGGTGAACCGGTGAACGTACCGGTCTGGTTGGTCACCCTGCTAGGCGCCGGCGAATGGTCGTGCGGCACCAGCACAGCTACGACGACAGCGACGAGGGCGACGGCCAGGATCACGATGCCTGCGACGACCTGCCGCGGTGGCGTCACCGGCGAATCGCTGCGGTCGTCCACCGAATCATCCTACGGCGGCGGACATCAGCGCCCGCCGTGCGTCCGACGACCTTGGCGACGCCAGCGGTCGGTCAGCCGACGCGCTGGGCGTGGTTGATCGGCATGGAGTTGAGCGGCACGACCTCGACATACGAGCCCGTGTGCGGAGCATGCACGACCTGGCCATTCCCGATGTACATGCCGACGTGGGACACCGGTGAGTAGTAGAACACCAGGTCGCCGGGCATCAGCGACGAGATCGAGACAGGAGTCCCCTGTGTCGACTGCACGCTCGACGAGTGCGAAAGAGCCACTCCGGCAGCGCGCCAGGCATACATGGTCAGACCAGAGCAGTCGAACGAGTCGGGGCCTGAAGCTCCGTAGACGTAGGGGTCTCCGAGCTGGTCGAGCGCCGTCTGCACGGCCACCTTGGCCCGCTCCGACGCGGGCACGTCGCTGACCGCGAGGCGGACCGCGCTGCGGGAAGGCTGGGGGGTGGACTGCAGCTGTTGCAGTCGCGCGAGCTGAGCAGCTTCGAGGGTGTCGAGGATGTCTTGCGCCTGTTGGGTCCGGCGATCGAGCTCGGCCTTGTGCTGCGCCGCCTCGGCCTCGTCCTTGTTGATCGCGGCGAGCTCGCTGGCCGCCTGCTTCTCCTGACTGCTCAGCTGCCGTTGCCGTTGCGTGAGCTGAGTGAGGAGGGCCGTCTGCTGGAACTCGACCATGGCCTTGGACGCAACGCCGTCCATGAACGCACTCGGGTTGTTTGCCACCAGGAGTGACGTGCTGGTCGAGAGACCGCCGGCGTTCTGGTAGTCCGACAGCGCCGTCCCGACGACGAGGGCCCGAAGCTGCTCGACACGGTGGCGCTTGCGAGCCACATCGGTCTGGATCGCCGCGAGCCGCTGCCGGGCCGCCTTGATGTCGACACGCACCGTGTTGAGATCCTCAGAGGCGATCTCGGCTTCGTGGTTCAGCGAGTCGATGCGGCTCTTGATCTCGGTGATGGTCGGTTTGCCGCGATCGGTCGAAGGTCCGCCACCGGGCTCGGCAGAGCCGGGCTGTGCCGAGAGCACGAGACTCCCGATCAGGGCAGCTGCAACGACCAGGCTGGCGCGCTTGACGGATGGGGGCATGAGACGTGTGTGGCCGTTCGACACGGGTCGACGGTCTCCCTCTGGCTCGCGGACACGGGCAACAGCACCCCCTCCCTGCTGATCTTTCGGTCATCTCCGACACAACTGTGGGCGAACCCGGCCGGTGACAACGCGGATTACCCTACAGAGGACCGCGCGAGCCCACCAACTCCCACTCGGGTTTCTCAGGATCCATGACGTTATTGTCATCACACTGAGCACAACTGCCCCATGGAGCCCATCCGTCACATTTTTTGCTGCCGGACGGTCACGTCGGTTCGATCACAGCCGCGTCCACGCTGTGCACCATCCGTAACGGAGGGACCAGCCCCGCCTGGGCCAGTACGTCGATCGCCCGCTTCTCGGCATCGTCGAGCTCGACGCCGAACGGGGGGCCACCCAGCAGCACGGTCACGACGCAGTCGCCACACCCGACTCCACGCATCGAGCAGTGGTCACAGTCGATGACCGTCGGGTCGTGGTCGTGGTGGGGGGGCAGTACGCCGCCGTCGGTGTGCCCGGGTCGGGCGTCGCCGCCTGCTGTCTGTGCTGCCATGTCGACCTCCACGCCTGCGTGCCGCCGGCGTCAACGGCCGGCTCGTCCCTGTCACCGAACACGCTAGGCGGGACCTCCGACAGTTCACCGAGCCGCTGCTCAGACAGGTTCCAAGGGCTCGGACTGTCCGGTAGGTGGTTGCACGTGAATCACATCCCCGGGCCGCACCTCTCCCCCACCCAGCACGACGGCCATCACGCCGGCCTTGCGGACCAGCCGCCCCGCTGCGTCACGGTCCAGCGTTGCCGCCATGAGGCCCGACTGCAGTCCGTCGAGCTGACTGCACGGATTGCGCAGTCCGGTCAGCTCGACAATCGCGTCTTCACCCAGCACGAGCCGCGTCCCGCGCGCCAGAGACAGCAGGTCCAGGCCCTGGGTCATGATGTTCTCGCCCATCGCACCCGGCAGCAGGGGAAACCCCTGGCCGGCCAGCTCCACGAGCAGCTCGTGATGGATCAGGTGGAGCTGGCGAAGGTTGGGCTGGGTCGGGTCGCGGCGTACCCGCGACCGGTGCTGCACGGTTGTGCCGGCATGGGCGTCCCCGGACACGCCCCAGGCCTCGATGAGGGTGATGGACCGGTGCGACGCCTTGCTGAGCCCGTGCCCTGAAGACGCGTGGACGCTGAACACGGACGCCGCGGGCTGCACATCGCCCATCCTCACACGGAGTGGCGCGTCAGGGTCGGACGTTCGCGGTCACTCCGCGAGCTGGTACAGACGCGTGCCGTTGTCGCACGTCACGTTGCCAAGCGTGCACGTCGTGCTGACCTCACCGATGGGGATGAAGTTCTTGTACTTCACCTGCATGTAGTCCTTCGGGACCGGGTTGGCGACCGCAGTGAAACAGGCTGCTTCTCCGTGCTTGTTGTTGAACTTCCATCCACACATCGTCGCCGTGACGAAGCCGGTGATGCGGAACTGGGTGTTGTTCCCGTTTCCGCTCACGGCATCGAACACTGGCAGCGTGATGTCGATCCCCAGGATGGAGATCCATCTCGCTCTCGAGCGCGCCGGGGTTCGGGGCTCCCGGGTTTCCGTAGATGTAGCTGGGCGTCGCGACCGAGACGGAGCCGGAGTAGCCGTTCAGGATCCAGTCGGCGACCTCGCCTGTGCCGTTGGAGCCACCGTTGAAGTCCAGCACACCCCAGTTGCCGGGGGCATAGCCGCAGCCTGCATCGGAGTTGTCGAAGGAGATGGTGAAGTTGAGGGTGGCTGCCTTCATCAGGTTGGCGTCGGCCTGGCAGACCGCGAACGGCCGGAGTCCGGTGACCGAGACGGCTGGCCCCACCACGGCCTTGGCCGACTGATTGATCGGGATCTTCGAGGCGCCGTAGATCTGCCCGAAGAACGTCGGCGAGTCCTGGGTACCGGTCACGGAGACCGTGAAGCCCGTCGAGGTGCACGAGAAGCTCAACCCGGCCGTGCCCGCCGCCAACGATCCACCCCGGGGCGTGTTCTCGGCGAAGTACTGCTCCGCGAGTGTGCGCAACGAGGGATCCGCGGCAGAGGCCAGGGCCAGGCCGGTGCAGTTGATCGTCGGTGAAGCCGTCGTGGTCACCTGGCGGGCGACTGCCAGCGCAGCCGCATCGGCACCGTTCTGCACGGCGGCCTTGTTGGCATAGGCCATGCCGAAGTCGGTGACGAAAGCCATGATGCCGATGAGCATCGTCGACATGAGCGCAACCATGATGGCGACGGCGCCGCCCTCTTGACGACGTCGATCGGCCCGGGGGCGTCTGTTGACCCTCATTTGTACTCGCATCGGTAGGTTCCCTGCCCTTGCAGATTGAAGGCACCCGTGCCGATCGGCAGAAGTGACGGTGCGGCGTAGGTGGCGGTGACCGACAACTTGCTGGTGTCACTGGACAACTTGCAGGGCATTGCGGTGGCACCGGCAGACGGCGTCACGGTCGAGCTGTTGGCCGCAGAGCTGCACACAGTCGACGACGTGGCTCCTGTCACGAGCTGGACGGTCACGCCGACCTGGGTGCCGGTCAGGCCGATGGTGCCGGAGTTGCCACGCACCTGGCTGATGACGTCTGAACAGGTGCGCGACGACACGATGTTGACCACGCCGTAGCGGGCGCCGTTGCGGGCACCTCCTGAAAGAGCGGCGGACTGGGCCATGACCAGGCCCCACTGGATGACACCGAACACGAGCAGGATCAGGAGTGGCAGAACGAGGGCGAACTCCACGGCGACGGCGCCGCGCTCAGCGCGACGTCGCATCCCATGAGGCCGGAGGAATCGGTTCACGCCTGAATTCTGGCATCCTGTTTCGGCCAGTTCAGTGCGCCAAGCGAAGTCTGACCGAATGGATGACTCCGGGCTCGGCCACTAGGACAACTATGACTTAGTGTCATGAAACGATCACGCATCGTTTCGGTGGGTCGGATTAGTACTAATCCGAACGGTGGTTCACGCCACCACTCTTCGGGCACAAAGGCACAATCTTCACACCGCGCCGTATCGCTGCTCCCTACGGTCACTACATGGCCGAAAGCTCACGTCGGCGGTTGCAGCCTCGCAGCCCTGGCCGACTCACCAAGCGTCGCTCGCAGCGCGGTGCCGTCGCCGTCGAGGCTGCGCTCATCACTCCTCTGTTCGTGCTGCTCGTCTTCGGCATCATCGAGTTCGGCCTCATGTTCAAGGACTACCTTGCCGTCGTCTCGTCGGTCCGCGCCGGCGCCCGCATCGCCTCCGCCGAGCCCCGCAACACCAACTTCGCGACCGACGCCGCCGCCCAGGTGGCGCGCGAGGGCTCGGCCCTGAACCTGTCGCTGGTTTCCGAGCTGTGGGTGTACAAGGCCAACAAGACCACCGGCACTCCGGTCGGCTACAGCGACTTCAGCAACTGCACGACCTGCGTGAAGTTCAAGTGGGACGCGTCGTCCAAGAAGTTTCTCCCCATCGCCGGCACCACGTGGGACCCGAATTCCCAGAACGCGTGCCCTGGAGACCCAGCGCACGACAGCATCGGGGTCTACCTCAAGTACAAGCATCCGTCCGTGACCGGCATGATCATCAAGGACTTCGACCTGACGTCGAGCACCGTGATGAGCTTCGAGCCGCTTGCCCAGACATCGCCGTGCAAATGATGAGCACGCGGTGGCGGCTGCCGTTCCCCGGACATGCACGGCGGAAAGAGGATGGCTACGTCGCCATCCTGACCGTTCTCCTGTTCACCACGCTGTTCGGAATGTGCGCCTTCGCCGTTGATGTGGGGAACTGGTACTACACGGGCCAGCGAGCCCAGCGCGCAGCCGATGCAGCGGCACTTGCTGGTGTGCCGAAGCTGCCCAGCGACCAGGCCGGGGCGTTCGCCGAGGCCCAGATCTACGCCAAGGCCAACGGTTTCGACAACGCTTCGTCGACCGTCTCCGTCGTGCCCAGCATCGACGGACAGCCGACCCGGCTTCGCGTCACCACGTCGATGACCGTGCAGAACCAGTTCGGCATCCTGTTCGGCCTCGGTCATACGACGATCTCTCGGACCGCTGTGGCGGACTACGCCGGCCCCGTGCCGATGGGAAGTCCGTGCAACGAGTTCGGCAACGACCCCGAGTCGACCGGCATCAAGAGCACGAACTGTGCAGACGCCGGGATGTTCTGGGCCAATGTCGGCGCTCCCAAGGCCCCCAAGAAGTCCGGCGACGCCTACCAGAACGGCGACTGCTCATCGGGAGAGGACGGCTGCGGGTCAGGAGGGGCGAACGCCGAATACGACACGAACGGGTACTTCTACCAGATCACAGTCACCAAACCGGTGCAGAACCTGACCTTGCAGGCGTTCGACCCGGCACTGATCGCGGTCGGCGACCTCTGCACCTTGAACAGCCTGTCCTCGGCCAAGGCACTGCCTGCTGCCAAGACCGCTCCGGTCACGGACCCTGCGACGCGCTACGCCGACGGCCAGTCCAGTCCCTTCTGCACCGGTGACGTCCGGTTCGGTGGTACCGGCGAGGTCAGCACCAAGTTCACTGTGCGTGACCCCGGCCCCAACCCATGGGACCCGCTGAGCTTCCCACCCAGGACCAGCTGCCCCGCCATCACCTACCCGGGGTACAACGGAGATCTCAGCAAGGCCCTGGACAACAGCAAGAGCCAGTACAACGACATCGCGCCCGGCTACGTGGCTGGCGTCTTCAGGCAGTGGAAGACCCTGTGCACGATTCCGTACGCCGCTCCGGGCGTCTACATGATCCAAGTCCAGACCAACGGCACGGGTGCCGACCTCGCAAGTGGACACAACCGCTTCGGGTTGCGCGCGTTCTCCACGACCGACAGCACGGCCCGGGACGCGATCGCCATCGCCGGCTACAACAAGATGGCGATGTACGCGAACTCGCCGGCCGCCAACACCAAGTTCTTCCTCACACAGGTCCCCCCGGGCGCTGCGGGGCAGGTACTGAACGTGCGCTTGTTCGACGTCGGTGACTCGACGCTTCCGGGTGTCATCACGGTGCTACCGCCACCGGACTCGGGGATCACCAACTTCGCCGGCTGCAAGGGCTTCGGACCCACCGGCGGCACGAGTGGCCAGGCGTTGGTCAACTGCGCCATCCCCGCGAACAGCAGTTACAACGGCAAGTGGGAACAGATCGCGGTTCCGATCCCGTCGAACTACACCTGCGACAACACGGTCACTACCGGCTGCTGGTTGCGGTTGTCGTACGACTACGGCACCGGAAACCAGCCAACGGACACGACCTCGTGGACGGCGAGCCTGGAGGGCGACCCGGTCCGCCTGGTCGAGTAGCAACGCTCACGCGACGCCGAGGACCTTCGCCAGCGCGATCGAAGCCACCGACCGTGCGCCGTCCTTGGTCACGCTCTCGGCGATCTCCCGGTCGGTCGACACGACGATGACCGGGCGCCCGGTCGGCTCGGCGGAAACGAGCTCACGGATGAGGTCGTCGGCGATAACTCCGG
This sequence comes from uncultured Actinomycetota bacterium, assembly GCA_963815445.1. Lineage (GTDB taxonomy): Bacteria > Actinomycetota > Actinomycetes > Propionibacteriales > Nocardioidaceae > JANLYC01. The sequence goes on along the minus strand of CAWFGV010000011.1, from coordinate 291,413 downwards.
ACGGGCTGAAACGCACTCGCACGTGGCGCGGGGACGTGACCCCCGGAGGATGAGTGAGGTCTGCGCCGTCGAAGACGATCGTGGTCTCGACCGACTTGCCGGCCACCAAGGCCGCCACCCCGTTGACCAACCGCGACCGTTGCTGGTCAAGCGGTGCGTCAGGCCAGGCCGTCTTCGACACGTTGTATCCGTCGATGATGAGGTGGGCACGCGGCAGCTCGAGCAGCCGACGGAGCAGCCCCGGATCATCGGCCAGCAGTGCACGGCCGATCGCGGCAGTCTGGGACGCCACTCCGGGGTCGATGGCCGCTACCGTGTCGGCCGGCAAGAGGTCCGACGGCGGCAGGGCCAGCTCCCGACGCAGTCCCGACGCACTTTCCATCACGGTGTCGAGCAGGAGCCGCAACCGCATGTTCTCCCCGTCGCGGTCGTCACGCAATGCCCGACGGTTGGCGGCGGTGTCTGACTCGAGCTGGTCGATGCGCTGCCGAAGTCGGCGCTGCTCGGCGTCCGCCTCCCGCGCGACGGTGTCGGCGTCACGACGTACGGCGTCGATGGCTGACCGGTCACGCTCGGCGGCCTCCCGCACCTCACGAAGCTGAGTCCTGGTCTCCCCCAGCGTCCGCCGAAGCTGAGCATTCTCGGCCTTGACCTGATCCAACTGCGTTCGCAGCTTGTCACGGACAGCCTTGGTCTCTCCTCGTGCGTGGTCGAGATCCGTCTGGAGCTTTTCGACGGCGCCGGTCAGGTCGGCGCCCGTGGCCGCCGCCCCGGCGGCCTGCTGCTCGGCTCGATCCACCAACTGTTGCCAGCCGGCGGGACGAAGGATGTAGGCGAGGGCTGCCGCCTCCTTCACCTCGGCGCCGCTGATCTCGTCGCCGGCGTCGACGCGTGCGGCCAGCTCACCCGCCGCCCCGCGCACCTGGGTGGCAAGGTGCTCACGGAACTCGTCGTCGGCCTCCATCGCCTGCGTGAGCTGCCCACCGATGAGCTTGCGCCGCTTGGCCGGTGCGAAGGACACGGCCCTGCGCAGCAGTGGCGGGACGTGTTGTTCGGGCACCCCCGCCAAGCCGTCCGACGCCAGAGCGACCACTCGGCTGCGGAGCACCGCTGGTAGCTCGTCCCCTTCGCCCTTGGCTCGCTCGGCCGTCACGTGTTGGCCTCGTCCGCGACCTCGTCTGTGACGGCTCCGGGTCGAAGCACGGTCTTGACGGCGTCGTCACGACCGCACCAGCGACAGACGACCGCGCGGACGGTTTCCTCGACCGTCTCGGTCTCCTCCACCCGTGGATCGCCGGAGAGGTCGACGTGCCAGAACTCTCGCGTCGTAGCGGTCCTTATCACATCAAAACGGGTCAGATTTCCGCAGGCGCCGCACCGCCACCGTTGGGTGGGCTCGGGCAGCTGGGACATGCGATGGCTCCTGGCTAGCGGGTGCGGACCACGTACTCCCTCAGGGTAGTGGCGCCGTCCGGCTTGTCCGGGGAATCTCTGTTACAGGGCTCTCGAAGAGGGGCTTCCGCCGAACGTGCCGACATGCATCCTCCGTTTGGTCATTTACCCCTCGAGGCGCGCAGACCAACGTTCAGGCGCCCATATGGTCGAAAGACATCTCACGCAAGGAACTCCCTCATGTATGCAGATCTGCGCGTAGCCGTCGTCGTGCCAGCCCACAACGAGGAGCAGCTGATCGGCAAGGTCATCAAGACCATGCCGGACTTGGTCGACCACATCATTGTCGTCGACGACGCCAGCACGGACGAGACCGGCCGGTTTGCGAAGGACGCCGCCGACTCGCGCACCGAGGTGATTCGGCTGCTCGAGAACCAGGGCGTGGGTGGGGCAATCTTGGCCGGTCACAGAAGGGCCATTGAGGTGGGTGCGGACGTCTCGGTGGTCATGGCAGGCGACGCCCAGATGAACCCTGATCATTTGCCGGCGCTCCTGGATCCCATCGCGTCCGGAGAGGCACAGTTCACCAAAGCCAACCGCTTCTACGCCTTCGGCTCTTTCGATGGTATGCCGCGACATCGCGTCATCGGGAACGTCGGCTTCTCGTTCCTCACGAAGGTCGCGTCGGGTTACTGGAATCTCTTCGATCCGCAGAACGGCTACACGGCGATCCATCGCTCAGCCCTCGAGCGACTCCCACTCGATCGGATCTCCAAGCGCTATGAGTTCGAGAACGACCTGTTGATCCACCTCAACATCTTGCGCGTCCCCGCCCGTGACGTGCCGATTCCCGCCGTCTATGGCGACGAGGTCTCAGGCATCCGGCTCCACACGGCAGTGCCCCGCATCCTCGGACAGCTTCACCGCGGCTTCTGGCAGAGAATCTGGTGGAAGTATGTCGTCCAGTCGTTCTCTGCCGTTGCCCTTATGCTGTTCGGGGGTCTTGCACTGACTGCCGCCGGAACTGCCGTTGGCGTGTTCATCCTGTTCAACACCTTGGGGGAGGCACAAGCAAGCGCGGGGACCGTATTGTTGAGCGTTGCTCCACTCCTGAGCGGATTCCACATGCTGCTGTTCGCCATGCTGCTCGACATCCAGGAGTCGAATCGATGACGAGTGGCCCCGCGCGGCGGGTCCCGGCGCTGTTCTTGCTGGGAATACTCCTGATGCAGGCTGCCTGGATCTTCGCGCTGCCGCCCTACGCCGGCATCGACGAGTTCGACCACGCGTACCGGGCGAGCAGCGTCGCCCATGGCCAATGGGTCGCCACGCCGTCCGACGCAACGCGTGGAACGGGTGCAAGCGTCCGGGTCCCGGGTGACATCGTGACGGCCGCGGAACCGCAGTGTCGCGCCTTCGGCTACACGACGGACGCCGATTGCTCGGCGCAGGCTCGACTGCCGGGAGGCTTTGTCGAAGTCGCCAGTGGCGCAGGACGGTACAACCCACTGGCTTATTGGGTGATCGGCACGTCTGCAAACGCGTTGAAAGGCGACGCTGCCCTGTACATGATGCGGACGGTGACTGCCCTGATCTGTGCCGCGCTCCTCACTCTGGCGGCCTGGAGCACAGCGAGCTGGGCTCGGACCCGATGGCCGCTGATCGCCCTCGTACTTGCGACGACCCCGGTGTTCGTCTACAGCACGTCCATCGTGTCACCCAACGGCATCGAGATGAGCGCAGCGGCAGCGGTGTGGTGCGCTCTGCTAGGTCTTACCCGTGTGAGCGACGCGGCCGCGCGAAACCGGCTGCTCTGGTCTGCGGTACCTGGTGCTGCCATTCTCCTCACCGTCCGATCCATGGGGCCGCTGTGGCTGGCGCTGATCGCCGCAACGGTGATCGCCTTGTTCAACCGCCGGGATCTCGTGGCGATGCTGAAGTCTCAACGGCGGGCTCTCGTCGGCATCGTCGGCATTCTCGGAGCCGTCGGGCTGGCGAGCCTGGCGTGGATCCTTACCCAGCGATCCCTCGTGATCGGCAAAGCCGATCAGGTCGAGCCCGGGGCGGTTGCGCACACGCTGCCACAGGTTCCACTGTGGCTCTTCCAGTCGATCGCGGCCTTTCCGACGCGGAGCGAACAAGCCCCCACGGTCGTGTACGCGGGCGCCTTGGTTGTGGGCTTGGTCTTCATGGCGGCAAGCTTCGCGCTGGCCTCCCGACGAATGCGTGTCGTACTCACCGCGAACCTCGCGCTGGTCCTTGGCCTACCACTCGCCATCGGTATTGCTACGTACTATGAGTTCGGCACGTCCTGGCAGGGACGCTACGGGCTGCCCTACGCCATCGGATTCCTTCTGATCGGCGGGCTGAGCCTGGAAAACGCACGACCGCGCCACCGATTGATCGGGCCACTGGTGGTGGGGTCCGCGATGGTCATGTTCGTCGTCCACGTGACGGGCATAACCAACGTCTTGATCAGGGAGCGACGAGACAGCCCACTGGCGGGGACAGCAGCATGGATCGAACCGCAACCGTGGATGATCGTGGGCCTGTTTGCCTTCGCATGGGTCGCGCTGGCACTGGCAGTCTGGACCGCACGACCGCAGCCCCATGGGGACGAGTTCTCGGGCGCGCCACCAGTCTCCGTCAAGGTGCCAGTATGACGGTGGCTGACTCCGCAGAGGTCGAGTCAGGCGTGACGGTGGGTGGCGACACCACGATCTGGCAGCTCTGCCATATCCGCGCGGGAGCAACGATCGGCTCATCGTGCACGATTGGACGCGGCGTGTACATCGGACCCGGCGTCGTGGTCGGCGACAGGGTCAAGATCCAGAACTCAGCCCTGATCTATGAGCCGGCTGAACTTGGAGACGGGGTCTTCGTCGGGCCTGCCGTTGTTCTGACCAACGACCGCGCCCCACGCGCGGTCACCCCCGAAGGAACCGTGAAAACGGCGGCGGATTGGACACCAGTTGGCGTCCGAGTCCGGCACGGCGCTTCCCTTGGTGCGCGTTCTGTCTGCGTCGCGCCCGTGGTCATCGGTGCATGGGCGATGGTGGCCGCCGGGGCCGTTGTCGTCTCGGACGTCCCCGATTTCGCCCTGATGGCGGGTGTTCCGGCGCGTCGAATCGGCTGGGTGGGCAAGGCGGGTGATCGACTGGTCCAGACCGACACCGGGCTCTGGAGATGTCCGACCACCGGAGCATTGCATCGAGAGGTCGGCGACGTGCTCACACCGGAGGAGGAGCAGGGATCATGAAACCTATCTCGATCGCGGCACCACAGATAGACGCCGAAGAACGGGCGGCTGTCAACCGAGTATTGCTGAGCAAGTCGCTTGCGCAGGGCAGCGAGGTTGCCGCCTTCGAGGACGAGTTCGCGAACATGGTGGACGGACGCACGTGTGTGGCCGTCAATTCGGGAACATCTGCGCTGCACCTCGGGATGCTGGCGGCGGGAATCGGACCGGGCGATGAAGTGATCGTCCCGTCCTTCACGTTCGCCGCGACGGCGAACGCCGTAGCGTTGACCGGTGCCACGCCGATCTTCGCCGACATCGAACCGGACAACTTCTGCCTGAGTGCCGACAGCGTCGCCGCCATGATCGGCCCCCGCACTGTTGCCCTGGCCCCGGTCCACTTGTTCGGGCAGATCGCAGACATGGCAGCACTGGGTCGGCTCGCGGAGAAGCACGGGCTGGCAGTTTTCGAGGATGCCTGCCAATCTCACGCCGCCACCTTGAACGGAACACCGGCCGGAGCGTTCGGCATGTTCGCAGCGTTCAGCTTCTATCCCACAAAGAACATGACCACCGGCGAGGGAGGAATGGTCGTCACCAGCGATCAGTCGCTTGCAGCCAAGGTCCGCCTGCTTCGCAACCAGGGTATGGCTGCGCGGTACGCCAACGAGATCGTCGGCTTCAACACCCGCATGACCGAGATGGCGGCAGCGATGGGCCGCGTACAGCTCCGCAAGCTGCCCGCGTTCACCGCAGCGCGTCAGTCGAATGCCCGTCGGCTCGACGCGACCCTCGTGGGCGTTGAGCTGCCCGCGAGCCGGGCCGGCATCAGCCACGTGTACCACCAGTACACCGTCCGCTGCCCAGATCGGGACGGCCTGGCCCAATCCCTGGCAGCGCACGGCATCGGGACGGGGGTCTACTACCCGACGCCGGTCCATGCGCTCCCCTCATTCGACCTTGACCTTGACCTGCCGCACACTCAGGCTGCGTGCGACGAGGTGCTGTCCCTGCCGGTTCATCCTGGCATCAACGCCGAAGATCTACGCCGGGTAGCCGAGGCCGTCGCGGACTTCGCTCTCCGATCGGTGATGGCGTGACGGACCTTCGCGCCGGGCTCATCGGACTGGGCACGATGGGCAGGCACCACGCTCGGGTACTTCAGTCGCTGGACGGAGTCTCGCTGGTTGCTGTGGCCGACCCGGTGGCAGCAAAGAGCTTGGTGGGACATTTCTCCGTCCTGGACAGCGTCGAAGCAGTGATCGATGTCGGCGTCGACATCTGCGTGGTCGCCACCCCTACCGCCACTCACGAGCAAATTGGGCTGCAACTCGCTCAAGCGGGTGTGCACACCCTCATCGAGAAGCCCATCTCGAACGACACTCCCAGCAGCCTCCGTCTTGCGGAGGCCTTTGAATCGAGAAACCTCGTCGCATGCGTGGGGCACATCGAGCGCTACAACCCTGCACTCCAGAGCATGCGCTCGCGGCTGGCGAGTGGGGACCTTGGCGAGGTCTATCAAGTGACCACCCGCCGCCAAGGTCCGTTCCCGTCGAGGATCGGCGATGTCGGAGTCGTCATGGACCTCGCTACCCACGACCTGGACCTGACGGCGTGGATCACCGGCGAACACTACGCAGAGGTGTCGGCGCGGGTCGCGCACAGGAGCGGCCGCGACCACGAGGATCTCGTCGCGGTCGGCGGAACTCTGACCGATGGCACAGTCGTCAATCATCTCGTCAACTGGCTCTCACCTTTGAAGGAGCGCATCACCGTTGTCACAGGTGAGCGCGGCTGTTTCGTCGCCGACACGGTCGCGGCCGACCTGACGTTCTATGCCAACGGCGTCGAGAACGTTGAGTGGGACACCATCGCGGCTTTCCGCGGCGTCGCGGAAGGAGACATGGTGAGGTATGCGATCACCAAGCCCGAGCCGCTCCTGACCGAACTGGGTGCCTTTCGCGATGCCGTCCTGGATCGCCCGGCTGACATCGTGACCATGTGGCAGGCGGCTCAAACGGTACGCGTCGCCGAGGCAGTACTGGAGTCCGCGGTCACGAGCCAGACAGTTCGGCTTGGCTTAGTCGTCGCCGACTCCCGCCATTGACGGAGCGGGCGCGTCTCCCCGGTTTCGTCGGTGGTCACACCTACCGTTCGATGCATGGGTACGCTCCTGGACGCCGTCGACACCGTCGCGGTCTCCGGCGCGCCCTCGACGCAGATCGCGGTTCAGCAGACCTTCGACGAGCTGGGCACCTCGTTGCGCGAGGCCACGTTCGTCGTCGTCGACCTCGAGACGACCGGCGGGTCGGCGACGGGCGGATCGTCGATCACCGAGATCGGGGCAGTCAAGGTTCGTGGCGGCGAGGTGCTGGGCGAGTTCCAGACTCTGGTCCGACCCAGTGACCCGATCCCACCGTTCATCTCGGTGCTCACGGGGATCACCAACGCGATGGTCGCCGGCGCACCGCGCATCGAGAGCGCGTTACCGGCGTTCATGGAGTTCGCGCGCGGCAGCGTCCTCGTCGCTCACAACGCCCCGTTCGACATCGGCTTCCTGAAGCACTACTGCGCAGCGGTCGGGCTCCCGTGGCCCCGCGTCGACGTGCTCGACACGGCCAAGCTCGCACGTCGGGTCATCACGCGCGACGACGCGCCGAACTGCAAGCTGTCCTCGCTGGCGCGCCTGTTCAACGCCTCGACCACTCCCAACCACCGCGCGCTCTCCGACGCGCGGGCGACCGTCGACGTCCTGCACGGGCTGATGGAGCGGCTGGGCAACCTCGGCGTCCACACCCTCGAAGAACTGTCGACGTTCTCCTCGCGCGTGTCGACCGCCCAACGCAAGAAGCGCCATCTCGCCGAGGGGCTCCCGCACGCGCCAGGCGTCTACCTGTTCCGCGACAGCCGCGACCGGGTGCTGTATGTCGGCACGTCCAAGGACTTGCGCTCGCGCGTACGCACCTACTTCACGGCCAGCGAGACCCGATCGCGGATGGGCGAGATGGTAGGGCTTGCCGACGCCGTGCAGGGCATCGTCTGCGCCACGGCGCTGGAGGCCGAGGTCCGCGAGCTCCGGCTCATCGCCGAGCACAAGCCGCGCTACAACCGACGGTCGAAGTTCCCTGAGCGTGTCAGCTGGGTCAAGCTCACCGTCGAGCCGTGGCCGCGGCTGTCGCTGGTCAAGCAGGTGCTCGATGACGATGCCGACTATCTCGGCCCGTTCCGCACCCGGTCGGCCGCCGAGGCCGCGATGGCCGCGCTGCATGAGAGCTTCCCGATCCGGCAGTGCAGCGGGCGGCTTCCCCGCCACCCGAGCCGCAACGCGTGCGCCCTCGCCGAAATGGGGCGTTGCCTGTCCCCCTGCGACGGCACCGCGAGCGAGAACGCGTACACGATCACTGTCGACGCACTGCGGCGTACTCTCGACGCCTCCCCCGAGGACGTCACCGAGGCCATCCGGCGGCGCATGGACCTGCTCGCGGCGAGCGAACGTTTCGAGGAGGCCGCCTCCCACCGCAATCGGATGACCACGTTCCTGCGTGCCGCCGCCCGGTCCCAACGACTGCGCGCGCTGACCGGCTGCTCCGAGATCGTGGGAGCACGCCGCAACGACGCCGGCTCGTGGGAGGTCCATGTCGTCAGGCACGGTCGGTTGGCCGCGGCCGGGGTCATCCCTTCCGGCGTCAGTGCCCGCGCGTGGACCGATGACCTGCGTGCCGGCGCAGACACGGTGGTCCCTGGCCACGGCCCCGCCCCGGCGGCGACCCCTGACGAGTCGGAGCTGGTCCTGCGATGGCTCGAGCATTCCGGCGTCCGTCTGGTCCACGTGGACGGCGTCTGGTCATGCCCGGTGCGTGGTGCCGAGTCGCAGCGACACCTCCTCGACAGCATCGCGACCTCCCGCGACTCGCTCGTCCCGTTCGACGCGCCCCGCATCTCGAGCACGTTGTCGCGCCCGGCGCGCTGATCGCGTCGGCGTCTGCCGCATCGGGTTCTGCTGAGCCCGCGGAGTGAGATAGACATGAGGCATGCCTGACATCCGGCCGTACGGCTCCTGGCCCTCCACCGTCACCGCGGACCTGCTCACCTCAGCCGCAGGTGTTGACGTGTCGCTGCCCCGGGTCGACGGCACCGACGTCTATTGGCTCCAGGCCCGCTCGAACGAGGGGGGTCGCGGCGAGGTCGTCCGGCGTACCCCCGACGGAACCACAGCCAGCGTCACACCGTCGCCATGGAACGTACGTTCGCGTGTGCACGAGTACGGCGGCGGCGCCTACGCAGTCCGCGACGGCATCCTGGTCTTCGCCAACCTCGACGACCTGCGGCTCTACCGGGTCGACGTCAACCAACCGGGCACCCCTGCCGTCGCGATCACGCCCGCGGGCGTCCACCGCTACGCCGAGCCCATCATCGACCTGCGCCGTCGCCGCGTCGTCGCCATCCGCGAAGACCACACCGACCCCGCGGCTCCGGTCAACACGCTCGTCAGCCTCGACCTCGACGGCTCCAACGACGACGGCGGCACCATCATCGTGAGCGGCACGGATTTCGTGGCGGCCGCCGATCTCAGCGCAGATGGTGAGCAGCTGGCGTGGATCAGCTGGGACCTCGCACGGATGCCCTGGGAGGGCAGCACGGTGCATCGAGCGACCCTCGACGCCGCGGGACTCGTCTCGACCACGACCGAGGTGACCGACGGATCGACCTGGGTGCAGCAACCACGTTGGGGACCGGACGGCCGGCTGTTCTTCATCGAGGAAACAGCCGAGTGGGCCAACCTGGCCGCAGTCGGTGACGACGCCGCCTCGCCACAGCGGTTCCCAGCCGACGGGTTGGAGTTCGGCGTGCCGAACTGGTTCCTCGGAGCCCATGACTACGACTTCCTGCCCGACGGCCGGCTGATCGCGACGGCGTACGAGGTCGGCGTCGATCGCCTGGTCGTGGTCGACCTCGAGGACGGCTCCTGCACCACGTTGCACAGCGACATCGTCGCCGTCGCAGGTCTCGCCACCACGCCGGACGGGCGGGTACTCGCGATTGCGGCGACGCGATCCGCACCCAGTGCCGTGATGCTGCTCCCGACCCCTGGGCGGAGTGCGGAGTACGCCGGTGGCGAAGTCCTCCTCTCCACCCTCGACCTCGACCTGCCCCCCGGTTCTCGCAGCCTTGCCGAAGCCGTCATCTGGAACAACTCGACCGGTCAGCCGGTCCACGGCCTCTACTTCCCCCCGGCCAACGCCGGGGTGCAGCCACCCGATGGTGAGCATCCGCCCTTGCTCGTGGTGTCACACGGCGGTCCGACGTCGATGCGTCCCCCGTCGTTCAACCCGTCCCTCCAGTACTGGACGAACCGCGGTTTCGCCGTCCTCGACGTCAACTACGGAGGGAGCACCGGCTTCGGCCGCAGCTACCGCGAGCGGTTGACCGGACAGTGGGGAGTCGTCGACATCGACGACTGCGTGACGGGCGCGCTCGCCATGGCCGATCAAGGACGTGCGGACCGGAGCCGGCTCGCGATCCGCGGTGGCAGCGCGGGTGGGTACACCACGTTGCGCGCGCTCACGGCATCGGCCGTCTTCGCAGCCGGCGCGAGCCACTACGGCATCGGCGACCTGGAGTCGCTGGCCAAACAGACCCACAAGCTCGAGTCGCGCTACCTCGACTCCCTGATCGGGCCATACCCCGAATGTCAGGACCTCTACGTCGAACGCTCCCCCATCCATCATCTCGACGACCTCAGCAGCCCGATGATCCTGTTCCAGGGCACCGAGGACAAGGCCGTTCCGCCGAACCAGGCCACAGACATGGCCGAGGCGTTGCGCGCCAAGGGTCTCCCGGTGGCTCTGGTGATGTTCGAGGGCGAAGGCCACGGTTTCCGGCAGGCCGCCAACATCAAGCGCGCGCTAGAGGCTGAGCTCTACTTCTACGGCCGCGTGCTCGGCTTCGACCCCGCCGACGACCTCACCCCCGTTCCGATCGACAACCTCTGAGCGGGCTCTACAAGCCACCATCGGCTCAATCGTCGTCATCATCGGGTGTGGGACCCCAGTTGGGGCGGAACTCGAAGACATCGAGCCTGGACACCGGTCGCTTGTCCTCGCCGTTCCACCGCATCCGCCAGATGTCACCGTGCACGATCGGGTCGGAATCCAGGAACTTGAACCTCACGTACGCCACCTGTCGACCATCCGGCGACCAGGTCGGGTTGAAGTTCTGGACAGGGAGCGCCCTCGAGGACGTCAGGTAGCGGATGTGGTGATTCCCCGTGCAGTCCGCGGACGCCGTCGCGATGGCTTGCGACCGGCCATCAGGAGCCCCATGGCCGTGGGTCTCGAACACCAGGAGATCCTTCGTCGGTCCACTCGTGGCCGGTGAGACGTCGACGAGGTCGGCATCAAGCCACCACGGCGTCAGCCGGCAGGTGTCGCTCCCATCGGGGTTCATCCGGAAGACGGCAATGTGTCCCTTAGCGTTGCTCCCGCGAAGGAACACGAGGTAGCCGGCCGGTGCGAACTGCGCCCACCCGTCCTCAAATTGACCATCGATGCGACGGGGACTCACCCGGGTGACGTGCTCGCCCCGCAGATCGGTCCGCCACAGAGCGGCCGCGGAGGCGTTTCCGTCGCTGCCGATCGGTCCGACGATCCGCGAGAACAACAGGTGGCGACCGTCCGGAGTCCAGGTCGGATCATTGGTGGAGAAGCACGGGTCGACGCAGCCGACGTCGAGCACGTGTGCCCCTCTTCCGTCGGCGCCCACGATGCCGATAGTGCCGACCTCTCCGTACGTCGGGTCGGGGACGTCTCGCTCGAAGGCCACCAGTCGCCCGTTCGGGGACACCTGCGGGTCGATGTCGTGCACGCCGCTGGCGGGATGCGTCAGCCTGCGAACGTGACGACCGTTCGGGTCACTCGACGCTATGCGGGCTGCGCTGAAGTCGAGGTCGACGAACTGCGACCAGACGATCCTTCCCCCTGCTTCGTGGTGACTCATGACCTGAGTGACGGTCGCAGACAATCGCCCAGCTGCGGCCTGGCCGCTTCCCCCGGCGTCAGCCGCACCACCACCGGCCACGGCCGCGTAGACGACCAGGCCGACAGCAGCAGTAGCCGCGCTCCCGCCTCGTCGCCATCTCCAACCAGGATTTCCCTCACCGTGTGCACGCATGACGTCTCTCTCCGTCCCCACCCCGCACGTCGGGGCTCACCGCGAGTGTCCTGACCTGCTCAGATAACGAAAATCCCTAGTTCTAGGGATGCCGTGGTGCCACGATCAGGAGATGACCACCACGGTCAGAGAAGCGAGGGGTCAGTTCCTCGACCTGGTCGGACGACCCGCCTCCGGTCCTGACTTCGGCGCCGCCGTCGCCGAGGCCGTGCAACCGCTGCTCCCCTTCGACGGCTGGTGCCTCTTCGGGCTGAACCCGACCAACGGTCTACGCACCTTCCAGTTCGGCGGCAGAGGCACCGAGCACACGGTCGAGATGGCGGCCAACGAAGCCTTCCAGGACGACGTGAACAAGTACGTGGAGCTCGCTCGCGCCGCCGTACCCGCGGGATGGTTGGCGCGCAACCACCCACGCGCCCACAGCAGCTTTCGCTTCAACGAGATCCTGGTACCTCAGGGCTTCCAGTCGGAGCTGCGCATCCTGCTGCGCCACGGCGGCCGAGTGTGGGGTGCACTGACCCTGTTCCGCGAGGACCGGCGGAGATCCTTCGGAGACGCCGAGGTCTCCACCGCGGCGCAGGTGTGCACTCCGCTGGCCCGCGCCGTCCGCTATCACCCCACCCGCCGTTTCTCCGGTGTGCCCGGGCCGCTAGCGCCCGGCGTCATCCTGTTGAGGCAGGACAACCACCTTGTCGCGTCCGACGAGGCGCGCGCTTGGCTCGAAGACCTGGTCCCGGGCGGCCTTGACGAGACCCACATCGACGACGTGACGCGGGTGATCTTCGACGCCGCGAACGTCGTACGGCGCGGGAGCGCCCCACCCGGTGCCGCCGCACCTCATACGGTCGTCCGGACCGTGAGCGGCCGTTGGCTCTGGGTCCAGGGCACGGGACTGGGCGACAGCGACATCGCGGTGGTGCTGCAGTCAGCTTCGGTGCGCCAGCTCCTGCCGACGATCGCGAGCATCCACGATCTGACGCGCCGAGAAGCCGAAGTGCTGGAGTGGTTGACCGCGGGTCTCGCCACCAAGCAGATCGCCCGCGAGCTGGCGTTGTCGCCGTACACCGTCAACGACCACCTCAAGTCGATCTACCGCAAGTGCGGAGCCGCGGGCCGCGAGGACCTGTTCGGCCGCCTCACCTAACCAGCCGGTCGAGAGCCGCCAATCCCTCGGGTGTGCCGGGCCAATGGCGGACGACGGCGTCGCGGCCCGACCGTCGCACGACTGAGCGCAGCGTCCAGGCCACGACGATCGCGTCGTCGGCGTACCCCACGACCGGGATGAAGTCCGGTATGACGTCGAACGGCATGGCCAGGTAGGCCAGCAGGAGCCACAGCCGGACCCGGACGCCGACAGGAAGGGTCGGGTCACGAGCCAACCGAGACAGCAGTCGTACGACGTCCGGCAGCAGCCGCACCAGCTGTCCCACGCTCGTGGTGTCCGGTCGGACCAGCAGCAGCGCGCCGACCAACAGCACCCATGTCAGCAGCAGCCCCAGCACGATCCCCCCGGCCAGCTGCCACCACACACCGGGCATCGTGCCACGAAACCACCTAGGGTGGTGGCATGAGCGAGGTCACGATCCGCAACGTCCCCGAGCGCGGACGCTACGAGGCCACGGTCGACGGCGCGCTCGTCGGAACGTCCGACTACGTCATCCTCGACGGGGTGATCGCGTTCACTCACGCCGAGGTCAAACCGAGCCACACCCACCAGGGCATCGCCTCGGAAATGGCTCGTCGATCCCTCGAGGACGCCCGCGACGAGCACGGGCTCCGGGTGCGCGCAGTGTGCTCCTTCTACCGCTGGTACCTCGACCAGCATCCGCAGTTCGCCGACCTGGTGGCCTGAGCCGGCCGCAACCGCCGAGGCGAACGGCGGGCGTTAGGCTCAGCGGCGTACCGTCCCGTCGAACGAGGAGAACCCGTGATCACCGCGATCGTGTTCATCAAGGCCGACGTGGCCCAGATTCCCGAAGTGGCTCAGCAGATCGCGTCGCTCGACGGCGTGAGCGAGGTCTACTCGGTAACGGGTGGCATCGACCTGATCGCACTCCTGCGGGTCCGCAACCACGACGACGTCGCGGCGCTGGTGCCCGACCAGATCAACAAGGTGCCCGGAGTGCAGTCGACGGAGACGCACATCGCGTTCCGGACGTACTCCAGCCACGACCTCGAGGCCGCCTTCTCACTGGGCGTGGAGGAGTGAGCCGTTGGCTCGCAGCGAAGCTGCGAGCCAACGGCGAGCGACTGCAAGCCACCCAGCCCCTCAGGAGGAGGCCGTTCGCGAGCGACTGTAAGCCACCCCAGCCCCTCAGGAGGAGGCCGCAGCGAGCCAGGTCTCGAGCTTGGCCCTGGCCGCGCCCGAGTCGACCGCGTCGGCAGCCCGTTCGAGCCCGGCCGCGAGGCGTTCGGTCAGCTCGCCTGGGCCGGCCTCGTACGCCGCGATGCCGGCCGCCGCGTTCAGGAGTACCGCATCCCGGACGGGACCGGTCTCGCCCGCCAGCAACCGGTGCACAACCGCCACGTTGACAGCCACGTCACCCCCCTTGAGGTCGGCTGGCTGCGCGCGGGCGATCCCCAGGTCCGAGGGATCGAGCTCATGCTCGGTCACGGCTCCGTCGACGATGGCCCACACCTGCGAGGTGGTCGTCGTGGTCAGCTCGTCGAGCCCGTCGCGGCCACGGAACACGAACCCGTCGACCCCTCGGTTGGCGAGCACGCCGGCGATGATCGCCGCCATCCGCGGGTCGGCGACCCCGACCGCCTGGGCCGCCGGCCGAGACGGGTTGGCCAGTGGGCCCAGGAAGTTGAACGTGGTCGCGACTCCCAGCTCACGCCTCGGCACCGCGGAGTGGCGCAGTGCAGCGTGGAAGACGGGAGCGAAGCAGAACGTGAGGCCGACCTCGGTCGCGAGCTCGCCGACCCGGGCAGGCGGGAGGTCGAGTCGCAGCCCGAGTCCCTCGAGCACGTCCGCGGACCCGCATGACGACGAAGCCGCGCGGTTGCCGTGCTTGACGACCGGGACACCGGCGCCGGCGGTGACCAATGCAGCCATCGTCGAGATGTTGACCGTGTGCGAGCGGTCGCCGCCCGTGCCGACGATGTCGACCGCACGCCCGGCGAAGTCCAGCGGGGCCGCGAACTCATACATCGTCGCCACCAGCCCCTCGACCTCGTCGACCGTCTCGCCTTTGGACCGTAGTGCTATCGCGAAACCAGCGATCTGCGAGGGCGTGGCCTCCCCGGAGAGGATCTGGCGCATCGCCCAGGCCGTCTCGGCCGCGCCCAGGTCATGTCGGGCGATCAGGCGCGACAACAGCTCCGGCCAGGTCAGGTCGGCCGGGCTGGTTGCGGCACTGCTCCGGGCAGGTGCGGTCATCGAGGCCTCAGCCGGTGGTCAGGTCGGCCCGCGGCCGGAGCAGCCGGATGACGTTCTCGGCCAACACCAAGGGGTCGATCGGGTGAGGTACGGCGGCCTCGGCGCGCGACCAGGTGGCCAGCCAGCCGTCCTCGACGCGTCCGGTCAGCACCAGGATCGGAGGGCACTCATAGATCTCGTCCTTGAGCTGACGACAGATGCCCATCCCTCCGGCAGGGACCGCTTCGCCGTCGAGGATCGCCAGGTCGACGCCGCCGGCGTCCATCGTGGCGATGACAGCCGGTTCTGTGGCGCACTCGACGTACTCGACCGCAGGCAGGTCGGGGTGCGGGCGCTTGCCGAGAGCGAGGATGACCTCGCCTCGGGTGTTCGCGTCGTCGCTGTAGACCAGCACCAACATGGTTGACCTGCCTCGTCGTACGTGAGATGCGTCGATCAGACGCCCGCCTGGACCTGGACCGTGCTCGGGCCGATGCTACCGGGACGGCGTGGTGTGCTGCGCGGCCGCCTGGGCCGCTCTGGCTGCCTCGGCCTCCTCACGGTCGAGCCGGCGGTCGACCCGCTCGGCCTCGCGGAAGCTGTGCCGCACCCACTGGACGAAGAGCACGCCGAAGATGACCAGTGCGACGATGTCGCCGCTGCCCCACAGGATCGAACCGCCGATCTGTTGGTCGTCGGCGGGAGTCGGGGCCCAGGTGCGTCCCAGTGACAGGTACCAGTCTCCGGCGATGAGGTCTTTCATCGTCATGATCGTCACGCCGAGGAAGGCGTGGAACGGCAACGTGGCCAGCACCGTCAGCATCCGGAACGGGTGCGCCACCCGGCCTGGCACCGGATCCAGTCCCAGCAGCGGCCAGAAGAACAAGCAGCCGACCAGGACGAAGTGCAGGTGCAGGAGATCGTGCAGGGCCGGCGACCGCAGGGTCGCCTCGTAGACGGACGAGAAGTACAGCACCCACGGGGTGAGGACGAAGAGCAGGAACGCGACCGGGGGGAACGAGAGAACCGCGGCGACGCGGCTGTGCAGGACCGCGAGAAGGACGCGCCGACCGCCCCTGGGCAACGTGCGCAACGCCAACGTGATGGGAGCTCCCAGCGCCAGGAAGACCGGCGCCAGCATGGACAGGACCATGTGCTGGGCCATGTGCATGCTCAGCAGGGTGGTGTCGTAGGTGGCCAGCGACGACGTGGTCGCGACCGTCAGCGAACCGAGGCCGAGGCCGCAGAAGCTGAGCGTGCGGGTGATCGCCCAGCGATCACCACGGGCGCGAAGCCGCTGCACGCCGAGCAGATAGAGCGCGCCGGTGATGATGATCAGGCTCACCGCGACGGCGTCGAAGGTCCAGGCGGAGAAGATGCGGTCGAGGGTGAGAGCAGGGACCGAAACACCCTCGTCGGCGTGCGCCAGGAACGTCACGTGATCAGGGTAAGCCTGTGCTGGTCGGGGCCGTCGCCCCTGGGGTTGACGCTGCCACCACGAGGACGCCGCACCGGCATCGTCAAGAGCCTATGCAGGGTCGGGGGGTCGCTGTGTGCAACGGGGGGTCTTGAGGCCATAATGTCGTCGTGGCGACTACAACTGCGATCTCCGCTTCCCGGCTGCATGGCCAACATGATCGGCCCAGCATGGTCAGCGTCGGGACGATCGTCTGGCTCGCAAGCGAGCTGATGTTCTTCGCGGCGCTGTTCGCGTGCTACTTCACGATCCGTGGCGTCACGCCGGAGCTGTGGGCGCAGGAGACCCCGAAGCTCAATGTGCCGTTCGCCGCCGTCAACACGACCGTGCTGGTGCTCAGCTCGGTGACCTGCCAGCTCGGTGTCTTCGCTGCCGAGCGAGGTCAGGTCGGTCGCAGTGGTGGTGTGCTGGACTTCCGAGCCTGGGGTCTCCGGGAATGGTTCGTCCTGACCTATGTCATGGGGTCGTTCTTCATCGGTGGGCAGATCTTCGAGTACTCCGCCCTGATCCGCGACAACGTGACGATCCCGTCGTCGCCATACGGCTCGATCTTCTACCTCACGACCGGTTTCCACGGCATCCACGTGACGGGCGGCCTCATCGCCTTCTTGTTCGTGCTGGGCCGCACGTTCATGGCCCGGACGTTCACCCACGAGCAAGCCGTGACCGCCATCGTGGTCTCGTACTACTGGCACTTCGTCGATGTCGTGTGGATCGGGCTGTTCGCAACGATCTACCTGCTGAAGTAGCGATATGCAGTTCCTGCAGTACCCGAATGAGCCAGCAACACCCGTGCAGAACCTGCTCAGACGAACGGCTGGGCCGGACAGAAGGGACACGACTTCGTGAAGTTCCTGTCGACCAGACGCCGCCACCCGCTCGCGGGCCTGGTCGTCGTGCTGCTCGGTCTGCTCGTGACCGCCGGGCTGTACTCCGCCTTCCGTCCCGCGGTCGCCGGCGAGACAGCCAAGTCGGATGCCCAGTTGATCTCACAGGGTCGCCAGCTGTTCACGGTGGGGTGCGCTTCGTGCCACGGCCTCAACGCCGAAGGCCTCCTGACCAAGGGCGGCGGAAACTATGGTCCGCCACTCGTCGGGGTGGGCGCGGCCGCCGTCGACTTCCAGGTCGGCACGGGTCGGATGCCCGCTCAGCAACCGGGTACGCAGATACCGCAGAAGAAGGTCCTGTACACCGACCAGGAGGTCGAGGCGCTGGCCGCATATGTCGCGTCGCTCGGCCCCGGTCCCAGCATTCCCGACGCCGCCGAGCTCGACACCAGCAACGCCGACGTGAGTCGAGGGATGCAGTTCTTCCTCACCAACTGCTCGGCCTGCCACAACTTCGCCGGCCAGGGCGGAGCACTTCGCAGCGGCCGCTCCGCACCGGGCCTGATGAACGTCTCCGACAAGCACATCTGGGAGGCGATGGTCACCGGGCCTCAGCAGATGCCGGTCTTCTCCGACGAGGTGCTGACGCCTCAGGACAAGCGCGACGTGGTCGCGTTCGTCAACTCGCTGCAGACACAGACGGCATACGGCGGTAGCGCGCTCGGAAGCCGCGGGCCCGTCACCGAGGGTCTGTTCGGCTGGTTGATCGGCATCGGGAGCCTGGTGCTGGCTGCAGTCTGGATCGCCAACAACGGCGCCCGGGCCGGAAAGAAGAAGAAGGCATGAGTACGCATCGCGGGGAGCTCGAGTCTCAGAACGCACAGTCGACCGAAGGCCCGATGACCAACCCGGGGCTGCCTGAGCACGAGCCGCGGCCGACCGACGTCGACCCCGCGCTCGAGCGGCGGGCCGAACGCCAGGTGGCGGGCATGTTCCTGCTGTCGGCGGTCCTGCTGGTGGCGTTCGCCGTTGCCTACTTCACCGTCGACAACGGTCCCACCGGTGATGTCTTCCTCGGGATGGGCGCGTCCAACCTCTTCCTCGGACTGACGCTCGGCCTCGCGCTCCTGCTCATCGGTATCGGTCTCATCCAGTGGGCCCGCAAGCTGATGGGCGACCACGAGATCATCGAGTACCGCCACGGTGCAGCCTCCAGCTCCGAGGATGTCGCGGAGTCCCTCGCCGCGTTCGACATCGGCGTCCAGGAGTCCGGCTTCACCCGGCGCAGTCTCATCCGCAACAGCCTGTTGACCAGTCTCGGACTGCTCGGCATACCTGCCGTCGTTCTGCTCCGCGATCTGGGCCCCCTGCCAGGTGACGCTCCGGCGAAGACCGTCTGGAAGGCAGGCGTCCGCGTCGTCAACGACGTGTCAGGTGCGCCGATCAAGCCCAGCGACATGGTCGTCGGACAGCTGGTCAACGCAGAGCCGGCCCTGTTCTTCGAGAGCGAGGACGCCAACGGCAACGTCGTGCCGGCGGTGTACGAAGGCGTCGAGCTGCAGAACGCCAAGGCCAAGGCCGCGGTGATCATGGTCCGGATGGAGCCCGCGGACATCACCCCCAGCGCGAAGGCGCAGAACTGGGGCATTGACGGCATCTTGTGCTTCTCCAAGATCTGCACGCACGTCGGCTGCCCGATCAGCCTCTGGGAGCAGCAGACGCACTCGGTCCTGTGCCCGTGTCACCAGTCGACGTTCGACCTGGCTGACAACGCCAAGGTGATCTTCGGCCCGGCAGCGCGTGCGCTCCCCCAGCTCCCCCTGGCCGTTGACGCCGAGGGGTACATCGTGGCGACTGCCGACTTCGACGAACCGGTTGGCCCCAGCTACTGGGAACGAGGGTGACCCGCTCATGACGACGACCGAGCCGACGGCCGCGCCGACGACGACTCCGGGACCCGCCGGAGCCCACGCCAAGAAGAAGGGCGGCGGACCCGTCGCCTGGATGGACGACCGCGTCGGGCTGGCCGGCCTGATGAAGAAGCAGCTGCGCAAGGTCTTTCCCGATCACTGGTCGTTCATGCTGGGTGAGATCGCCCTGTGGAGCTTCATCATCTTGTTGCTCACCGGCGTGTTCCTCTCGCTGTGGTTCAAGCCCAGCATGGAAGAAGTCACGTACATGGGGTCCTACGCGAACCTGCGTGGGATCAAGATGTCGGAGGCCTATGCCTCGACGCTGGACATATCCTTCGACGTCCGCGGCGGCCTGCTGATGCGCCAGATGCACCACTGGGCCGCGAACCTGTTCCTCGCCGCGATGACGATCCACATGCTGCGCGTGTTCTTCACCGGCGCCTTCCGCAAGCCGCGGGAGATCAACTGGCTGATCGGCCTCGGGCTGCTGCAGTTCAGCATCGTCGAGGGCTTTGCGGGTTACTCCCTTCCCGACGACCTGCTGTCCGGCACCGGCCTCCGCATCGCCGAAGGTCTGATCCGCAGCATCCCGGTGGTCGGCACCTACCTGTCGTTCTTCATCTTCGGCGGCGAGTTCCCCGGCGATGAGTTCATCTCCCGCCTCTACACGGTTCATGTGCTGCTCATCCCCGGCCTGCTCGTCGGGTTGTTGTCGGCGCACATGCTGCTGCTCGTCTACCACAAGCACACTCAGTGGGCCGGGCCCGGCCGGACGAACGACAACGTCGTCGGCTACCCGCTTCTCCCTGTCTACGCGGCCAAGGCCGGCGGCTTCTTCTTCATCGTCTTCGGCGTCACCGCGTTGATGGGCGCGCTCATGCAGATCAACCCGATCTGGATGTACGGGCCTTACGATCCGTCGAAGGTGACGGCCGACTCCCAGCCCGACTGGTACATGGGCTGGCTGGACGGTGGTCTGCGGCTGATGCCCAACTGGGAGACCCATATCGCGGGGTTCACGATCTCCTGGAACGTGATGATCCCCGGACTCGCGCTCATGGGCATCCTGTTCGCGGTGCTCGGTGCCTATCCCTTCATCGAGAAGTGGATCACCGGTGACGACCGCGAGCACCACATCCTCGACCGGCCACGCAACCACCCCACCCGGACCGCCTTCGGGGCCGCCGGCATTGCGGCGTACGGCGTGCTGTGGGCCGGTGCAGGCAACGACCTGATCGGTCCGGAGTTCCACCTGTCGATCTACCAGATCACGTGGTTCCTACGGATCGGGCTGTTCGTCATACCGACGTTGGTCTTCATCATCACGCGACGCTGGTGTCTGTCGCTGCAACGCCATGACCGCGACCTGCTGCTGCACGGCTACGAGACCGGCGTCATCGTGCGCCACCCGGACGGGTCGTACGCTGAGCTGCACCGGCCGATCAACCCGATCAGCGCGTACAACCTCACCACGCACGAGCAGCCGCGACCACTCGAGCTGCCGGCGCGCGAGGACGCCAACGGAGTCGCCGCTCCCAAGCAGGGCAAGGAGCGTGTCCGCGCCAAGCTCTCCCACTTCTGGTACGGCGACGACGTCGTCAAGCCCACGAGGGACGAGCTCGACGAGGCGGCGCATCACCATGAGATCGAGGCGTCCACCAACGGGTTGCCGGACCACAAGGGCATCGAGACCGGTGGTCAGGTCGGTGGCGACGAGTTCGACCTCGAGGACAGCGCCAAGCACTGACCCACCTCCGACGGTCCGTGCCCTTGGGTGGCGATCCCGACCGAAGCGACATCGAGCCGTGGCGGCCGCTGCCTGGGCCCAGGCAACCTAGGACACCTGCGGGCTAGGGCACGGGCGGCCTAGGCAAATACCCTGTCCTGGCGGCACGTTTGCCTTGTTTACAAGCCAGGTGGCTTGTGAACAAGGCAAACGTGCGGCCACCACTAGGGAAGTGCCTTGGGCACTTGCGGGGGTGAACGACCGTCCCGCGGTCTCACAGAAGGCGACCGTCCGACCGTCTCAGAGAAAAAGGCGGCGTCCCGCGTCCTCACAGCAGGACGCGGGACGCCGGTCTAGGGTCAGAGCGCGGAGCCCTGCTTGTACTGCACGTAGGACTGGTCCCAGTCGGTCCAGCCGTTGCCTGTCTCGAGCGATCGCTGAGTGCCGGTGACAATGACCGGATCACCACGATGGGTGAGGTCGAAGAGCCACTTGGCGTTGTCGGTGCTCATACCCACACACCCGTGAGAGACGTTGTACGAACCTTGAGCAGAGACCGACCAGGGTGCGGCGTGGAGGAACTCTCCGGTGAAGGTAACACGCTGCGCGTACTGCACATCAGGAATGTCGTAGTACTCAGCGCTGCCGGGTTGAATGCCCACGGTCGCGGCATCCATCCGCTTCTGCGCGAACTTCTCGATGATCAGCTTGATGCCGCTCCGCGTCTCGAAGCCCGACTTGCCGCCCGTGATCGGGATGGTCCGGGCCAGCGCACCATTGACCATCACCGCCATCTGGTCGGTCTGCAGGTTGGGCTTCATGATCACCGAGTCGCCGACGGTGAAGCTGATGTGGCGATCCATCTGACCGTAGATGCCGTTGCCGGCGTTGAGACTGTTGAGGTTGAGATCGACCGTGACATTCGTGCCGGACTTCCAGAAGGTCTTCGGCCGCCAGTGGACCTCACGGTCACTCATCCAGTGCCAGCTGCCGACGGTCGCCGGCTTGGCGGTCACGGTCATCTTCCGCTCGAAGACGGCCCGGTTCTTCACCGGGACGTCGAACGTGACGATGACCGGCATCCCGACGCCGACCGTCTCACCCTGCAGTGGTGTGACGCTCGGGTAGGTCTGCTGGGCCAGGGTCAGCGCCTCGGTGCGGAACGGGGTCCGCGCAGCCTTTGAGAGGCCGGCGGCATCGGTGGCCCGGCTGATCACGACGTACTGCGTGTCGGGCTCGAGCAGACTGTCAGCCGTCCACGAGGTCTTGCCCTCGCCGAACGAGCCAGGCAGCCTCTTGCCCCTCAGCTGTCGGAGCACGACGGAGTCGAAGACGCCGTCAGCTACGGAGACGGTGACCGGAGTGTCGACCGTGACCGCGTTCGCACGCGACACGTTGGCCGTGATGGCCGCGGAGGAGGTCGTCGACGCCTCGGGGGCAGCGGCGGGGTCGACATTGTTGGCAGCCCGCCCCCCCGTACCGGGCGGGGCCGAGGTGCTCGTGCCGTCGCCATTGCACCCGCTGAGCGCAAGGCTCAGGGCCGCGGTCGCCACGGCGACCACGGTCAGTCGGGAACGCATCCCCCCTGCGGACATAAAAGCAACTCCCTATTGTCTGTGACCCGTGTTCGCCCCTACCCCCCAAGCGTAACAAGTCGCGGGGGCACGGAGAAATATGACCGGATCTGCGCGCGCCCAGCGGTAGTAGTCACCCGCCTCGGCGCAGCAGCACGGAGACATGCGATTTGCCGCCTCAGTGAGCGTGTTCGCCGCGGTAGAACTCGAAAACCCACCCGATCAGGGCGATCGAGCCCGCCCCGGCCCCGATGAGGAACAGCCACCAGCCGAACACCACGCCCAGGACGCACACGGCGAGCGCCGACGCACACCACAGCGGCCACCAGGAGTACGGCGGGAAGAATCCCAGCTCACCGGCCCCGTCGACGACCTCGGCGTCCTTCAGGTCCTCGGGTCGTGGGTCCATCTTGTTCGCATGGAAGCCGAGGTAGAACGTCACCAGGAGTGCGAGGCCAGTGGTCATGACCAGGGCAGCCGTCCCCGTCGGGTCCGAGCTGAAGAACCAGTACGTCGGCGCCACGATCGCGAAGAAGACCGTGTTGGCCCCGAAGATCCAGGCTTCGACCTTCACTTGTCCCCCTCCGGCGCCGCTTCGGGTGAACCTCCGCGGTCACCCTGGGGATCGTCGCCGCCCACCTGGCCCTGCAGGTGCTCACGTCGACCGCTCATCTCCCCGGTGTCGGCGAGCGAACCGTCCTCGTTGACCTGGCCGTTGTGTTCGATCTCCATCAGCGCCACCTCGGGGTGGTGCAGGTCGAACGCAGGGCTCTCGGACCGGATCCGGGGCAATGAGGTGAAGTTGTGCCGCGGCGGCGGAGATGACGTCGCCCACTCCAGGGACCTGCCCCAGCCCCAGGGGTCGTCGGACTCCACGAGCGGCGCCTTGCGCGACTTCCAGACGTTGTAGAGGAACGGCAGCGTCGAGGCGCCGAGGACGAAGGCTCCGATGGACGAGACCTCGTTGAGCCCGGTGAATCCGTCGGTGGGCTTGTAGTCGGCGTACCGGCGAGGGAAGCCCTCGACGCCGAGCCAGTGCTGCACGAGGAAGGTCGTGTGGAAGCCGACGAACAGCAGCCAGAAGTGGATCTTGCCAAGCCGCTCGTCAAGCATCCGGCCGGTCAGCTTCGGCCACCAGAAGTAGAATCCGCCGAACATCGCGAACACGACCGTGCCGAACACGACGTAGTGGAAGTGGGCAACCACGAAGTAGGAGTCCGAGAGCTGGAAGTCCAGCGGCGGCGACGCCAAGATGATGCCGGTCAGACCGCCGAAGAGGAACGTGGTCAGAAAGCCCACGGCCCAGAGCATAGGCGTATCAAGAGACACCGACCCGCCCCACATCGTCCCGATCCAGTTGAAGAACTTCACCCCGGTCGGGACGGCGATCAGGAACGTCATGAACGAGAAGAACGGCAGGTCGACCGCACCCGTGACGAACATGTGGTGCGCCCACACAGCCACCGACAGTGCCGCGATCGCCAGCGTCGCGCCGACCAGGCCGACGTAGCCGAAGATCGGTTTGCGGCTGAACACCGGCAAGATCTCGGTGATGATGCCGAAGAACGGCAGAGCGATGATGTAGACCTCGGGATGGCCGAAGAACCAGAAGAGGTGCTGCCACAGGATCGGTCCCCCGTTGGCGGCGTCGAAGATGTGCGCCCCGAGCATGCGGTCGGCCTCGAGGGCCAGCAGCGCACCGGCGAAGATGGGGAAGGCGATCAGGACGAGCAGGGATGTGACGAGGATGTTCCACGTGAAGATCGGCATCCGGAACATGGTCATGCCCGGAGCCCGCATGCAGAAGATCGTGGTCACGAAGTTGACCGCACCCAGGATCGTGCCCAGACCGGCCATCCACAGGCCCATGACCCACAGGTCTCCCCCGATACCTGGCGAGCGGATCGAGTTCGACAGCGGTGCGTAGGCGAACCAGCCGAAGTCGGCGGCGCCGCCCGGCACGATGAAGCCGGAGACCACGATCAGCCCGCCGAAGAGGAACAGCCAGTAGCTGAACATGTTGAGTCGCGGGAATGCGACGTCCGGCGAGCCGATCTGCAGCGGCATGATCGCGTTCGCGAAGCCGATGAACAGCGGAGTCGCGAACAGCAGCAGCATGATCGTGCCGTGCATGGTGAAGAGCTGGTTGTAGACCTCGTCGGTGACGAACTGCAAGTTGGGCTGGGCGAGCTCGGCCCGCATCAGCATCGCCATCAGGCCACCGATCAGGAAGAACCCGAAGCTGGTGACCAGGTAGAGGTTGCCGATGACCTTGTGGTCGGTCGTCGTCAGAATCTTGACGACCATTTGGCCCTTGGTCCGAGGTCGCCTGGCGGCCTCGACGCGCTGACCGGCGTCGATCGCGGTCATTCGGCACCCCCCTGGGACTTCTCGAGTCCGGCGACGGTCTCGGAGTCCGCACCGCCCCGCAGTACGCCGGTGTAGCCGTCGGTCTTGAGGCTGGCCATGTGCTGGTCGAACTCCTGCTGAGTGGTCACGTGCACCTTGAAGAGCATCCGGGAGTGCTGGAAGCCGCACAGTTCCGCGCAGCGTCCGACGAAGTCGCCGGCAACGGTCGGTGTGAGCGAGATCGTCGAGTCACGCCCCGGGATGACGTCTCGCTTGAAATAGAACGAAGGCACCCAGAACGAGTGGATGACGTCGGGCGAGTGCAGGGTGAAGGCGACCGTTTGGTCCTCCACGAGCCACAACGTCGGTTCGATGGACGTCGTCCCGGCGTCGTACACGTCGGTGCCACCGGCGCCGGACTCGCCGAGGTAGTTGAACGTCCAGGACCACTGCTGGGCAGTGACCACGACCTTGTGGTCGGGGTTGTCGACCTGGGCAAGCACCTTGTTCTGCTTCTCGACGGTGAAGAAGAAGAGCACGGCCACGATGATGATCGGCGCGATCGTGTAGAGCACCTCGATCGGCAGGTTGTAGCGCACCTGGGTGGGCAGCTCATCGGCGTTGCGACGGCGGTAGCGCAGTGCGGCCCAGAGGATCAGTCCCCAGGTGAAGACGCCGATGATGCCTGCCGCGATCCAGGAGCCGATCCACAGGTCGTGGACGTAGACGGTCCGGTCGCTGCCCGGCTCGGGCAGGCCCAGCCGCTTCCACTGGTCGGTGGTCTCCTGCGAGCACCCGGTCATGACCAGCAACATCAACGCGCCGCCCACGGTCACAGCCAGGCGACGCGTCCGCGTGCGGCTCTGACGACGGCCAGCGGGCTCGGTGAGACTGCGACTCACGTGGCGCCTTCCTGGTAGGTGTCGAGTGAGAGGTGTTTTCAGCAGCACAGTACTCCAGGAGTTCCCGTCACGACTCTCGAGGTGGGGGTCGCTACGGTCGTGTTGTGAGCCCGGCCAGCAAGCCTCCGACAGCGCCGAATCGGGTGCTCCTCGATTCGGCCTCCGGGCTGCCCCTGGTGCCCGCTGCGCGCGACGTGCTCGAAGCTGCGTTGGAGCACGGGTGGGCCGACCCGCTGCGCCATCATCACGAGGGTCGCCAAGCCGGCTTGCTGCTCGAAAACGCGCGCGAGGTGGTGGCGTCGATCATCGGCGCCCGACCCGACGAGGTGTCCTTCGTCTCCTCCGGTACGACGGCCTGTCAGGTAGGCGTCCTCGGCCTCCGGGTCGGCCGCCGCCGGGTCGGCAGAACCGTGGTGCACAGCGCGGTCGAGCACTCGGCGGTCATCACCGCGGCACGGTGGCCGTGGGATGACCAGGAGGCGTCGACCCGAGCCGTCCCGGTCGACCATCTCGGACGAGTCGACGCCGCCGCCTGGGACGCCGCCGTGTCCTCCCCCGGCGTCGCGGCAAGCTGTCTTCAGGCGGCCAACCACGAGGTGGGCACCTGCCAACCCGTGGCAGCGGCCTACGACCTGTGCCGGTCCCACGGCGTACCCCTCCTGGTGGACGCCTCCGCCGCGCTGGGCTGGGTGGACCCCCCGGCCGTCTGGGACGTGCTGGCGGCCAGTGCGCACAAGTGGGGAGGGCCCGCTGGAGTCGGCGTGCTGGCGATCCGTAAGGGCGTGCGATGGCGGGCGCCCTGGCCAGCCGACGAGCGTGGATCGACCCAGCCGGGCTATGCCAACATCCCCGCTGTGCTGGCCGCGGCCGCTGCGCTCCAGACCGTCGAGGCAGGTCGACGGGCGGCTGCTGATCGCATGCGGGCACTCACGGCGACGTTGCGCACCCGTCTTGCCATGTCCGTCGCGGACGTCGACCTCGCCGGCGACCCCGATGACCGGCTCCCCCACGTGGTCAACGCCTCGTTCCTGTACGTCGACGGCGAGGCCCTCGTCACCGAGCTCGACCGGGCCGGCTTCGCCGTCTCGAGCGGGTCGGCGTGCACGGCGTCCACGCTCGAGCCCAGCCACGTCCTGGCCGCCATGGGTGTGCTCACCCACGGCAACGTGCGCGTCTCCGTCTCCCCCGCGACCACCGCCGACGATCTCGACCGGTTCGTCACAGCGGTGACGGGGATCGTGCCGCGACTCCGCGCCGCCGCCGGTGTCACGAGCGGTCGCGCCGATGGCTGACGAGGAGGTCGTTCTCGACTGCCGTGGTCAGCTGTGCCCGTTGCCGATCATCGAGCTCGGCAAGGCATTCGGGCGGACCCGGCCGGGTCAGGAGCTCACCTTGATCTCTGACGACCCGGCAGCGGCGAGCGACGTGGCCGCCTGGTGTCGGCTGCGCGGGCAGTTGCTGGTGGTGCAGTGGCCGACTGCCGCAGACTCCGGCGGTGGACCGGCAACGGCGTACCGGATCCGCCACGGCTGACCCGGGTGCTTGTCAGTTGGAGATGTCGGTGGCGGTCTTGCAGAAGTTCCAGAGCACCGCGCGGTCGTCCGCTGACTCGCGCTGCCACGGGAAGTAGGCAGTCGGACGCGGGCGGCGGTCACACCAGAACTGACCCGTCGTCCGGATCGCCTCGGGCGAGGCCGTCAGCCACACGATCGTGTCGGCTCCCTCGGCCGGGGAGCGGAGGAGCCCACCCAGGACGGCGGAGAAGCGCGGCAGGGACTCGGTGATCCCGGGGGTGTCAGCCCAACCGGGGTGCATGCTGTGCACGGTGATGCGGTCTGCCGCGAGACGGTAGGACAGCTGTTCGGCGACGATGACCTGCATCCGCTTCGTTCGGGCGTACGCCGTCGTCCCCTCGTAGTCACCTTCGGTGTACTCCAGGTCAGCAGCCAGCTCATGTGTGAACGGCTCGGTGTACATGCCCCCCGACGTCACCCAGATGACGCGTCCGTGGCCCTGCGCCGCGCGCAACGGCGCGCGTAGGAGCTCGGTGAGCAGGAGCGGCCCGAGCACGTGCGTCGCCAGGGCCAGCTCGTGACCTTGGCGGGACGTGGTCCGCTCCGGTGGCATCACCCCGGCGTTCTGGACAAGACCGTGCAGGGTGTCGAGCTCCGCCGCGACCTTCGTGGCATAGGCCCGCACCGAGTCCAGGTCGCTGATGTCGCAGGTCTCGATGACCAGGTCTGCATCCGGCATGGCGGTGGCGATCTCGTCGGCCGCGGTTCGCAGCCGGTCCTCGGTGCGCCCGACCATGTGCACGGTGGCCCCGAGGCCGGCCAGGCCCTCGGTGGCTGCCTTGCCGAGACCGGAGCTGGCGCCGGTCACGATGACGTGCTTGCCGGCGAGGCTGTCCGGCGCCGCATCGGCCGCCCACCAGCGGCTGCGCAGGCGGGGCCCGAGCCTCGTGTAGCCGGGGACGACGGTGCGGTCCAGCGCCGTGTCGAGCATCCTGGCCAGCACCGATGTCATGGGTTCAGCCTAGGTGGTGCGTCAGCGGGCTCCCGCTGATCCATTGGCCGACCTCGGCAGCAGCCGCTTCACCGTAGGCGCCGGCCAGTCTGGCCAGGAACTCCTGCTGCGTGAAGGAGTACTCCTGGGTGCCGACGCGCTCGACCACGTATGCCGCCAGCACACAGCCGACCTGAGCGGCAGAGGTCCACGAGAGACCGGCGGAGTTGGCACCGAGGAACCCGGAGCGGAAGGCGTCACCGACTCCCGTCGGCTCGACCGCCGTGACCCCGGGCACCGCGGTCACCATGATCGGGTCGGCGTTGATGCTCTCGACGCGGACGCCTGCCGGTCCGAGCGTCACGACGCGCGTACCGACACGTTTGAGGATGTCCTCGGAGGACCAGCCGGTCTTCTGCTCCATCAACGCGGCTTCGTACTCGTTGGACAGCAGGATGGTCGCACCGTCGATGAGGTCGCGGATCAGCTCGCCGTCGGAGAATGCCAGCTGCTGAGACGGGTCCGCCGCGAACGGAATGCCGCGCTCCCGACACTCATGGGTGTGCCGCACCATGGCCTCGGGATCGTTCGGCGCGATGACGACCAGGTCGAGCCGGCCCACGCGGTCGGCGATGGGCTTGAGCTCGATCTCGCGGGCCTCACTCATCGCGCCGGCGTAGAACGACGCGATCTGGGCGTGCGACCTGTCCGTCGTGCAGATGAAGCGGGCGGTGTGGCGTGTCTCGGAGTAGTGGAGGGAGTCACAGTCGACACCGTGCCGCTCGAGCCACGACCGGTAGTCGGCAAAGTCCTCACCGACGGCAGCGACCAGGATCGGTCGGGCGCCGAGCGCCGCGAGGCCGAACGCGATGTTGGCGGCGCACCCTCCCCGGCGGACCTCGAGATCCTCCACGAGGAAGGACAGCGCGATCTTGTCGAGCTGGTCGACGACGAGTGAGTCGGCGAACAGCCCCGGGAAGGACATCAGGTGGTCGGTGGCAGCGGAGCCGGTGACAGCGATGGGCACGTTGGCCAACACTACCCATGGGTACGCCTAGCCGCTCCAGCGAGACCGCTCTACGGTGAGGTTGTGAGCGCCCAGAGTCCTCGTGCGCGGGCCGACGCCGAGCACGCCGGACCGGCAGTCAACGAGGTCTCCGCGCTCAGCGAGGCGTACGACGCCGCGTTCCACCTGGCGCAGACCTACCCCGTCGTACGCCTCCCCCTGGCCCAGCTCGTCGACCGGGCGGCCAGCGGTGCGCGGTGGCAGCAGATCTGCGAGGAGATCTCGTCCCACGGGTCGCTCGGACGTTCCTACCTGGATTGATCCGGAGACGCCACCCGGAGACGCCGCCCAAAGACGACAACGCCCCGGGGGTCCCGCCTGAGCGGGTCCGGGGCGTTTGCGTCCGACCGGGGCTACCGCCAAGCGGCGCCGGAGTCGGTCAGTGGAACGAGTCGCCGCAGGCGCAGGAGCCGCCGGCGTTCGGGTTGTCGATCGTGAAGCCCTGCTTCTCGATGGTGTCGACGAAGTCGATCTTCGCGCCGCTCAGATACGGGGTGCTCATCCGGTCGACGACGACGGACACGCCGTTGAAGTCGTGCACGGTGTCGCCGTCGAGGTTGCGCTCGTCGAAGAACAGCTGGTAGCGCAGACCAGAGCACCCACCGGGCTGCACGGACACCCGCAGCTGCAGGTCGTCACGACCCTCTTGCTCGAGCAGGCCCTTGACCTTCTCGGCGGCGGTGTCGGTCAAGAGGACGCCCTCAACGGTCGTTGTGGCGGTGCTGGCCTCGTCCTGGACGGTCATGTCGCGTGCTCCCCAAAAGGTAGGAGGTGGGTCGAACGTGTCGACAGGGCTTGCGGACCTGTCTGCCTCGGGACAACGCGAGTCCCCCCGGGGCGCATTCCCATGGTGTCACATCCGGCTGCGGAACCGTTAGTAATGGCGCAGGCTCCGGGTGTCCGCCGCAGCCTGGGTCCCGACCCGGAGCCGGGTGCCCGACGGGGGACTCATCGCGACCACGTGCGGGCCACCCGTTCGGCAAGGGCGGCCAGGCTGAGACCGGGCTCCTGCAGCGCCGCCTGGTCACCGACCAGGTCGACGACCGCGTACGCCGACTCGATGCCGAGCGCACGCATCTCCCGCGAGCCGACGAGCACCTGGCCGGCCAGCGCGATACAGGGGCGGATCGCGCGCGCGGACACGGCCGCGACGCCGTAAGGGACTTTTCCGGACCGCGACTGGAAGTCGAAGGCACCCTCGCCCGTGACGACCAGGTCGGCCCACTGACAGTGCTCGGCCAGCCCGACCGCTTCGCTGACGACGTCGACGCCGCCGACGCGGGTCGCGCCCAGCAGGAGCAGCGAGAACCCGAGACCCCCGGCAGCACCGGCACCCTTGTGGTCAGCGAGCTTGCGGTCGGTCAGGTCGGCGAACCGCTCGAGCTGGGCGTCGACATGCACCCGCCGGTCTTCGGCGACTCCCTTCTGAGGTCCGTAGACGTTCGTGGCACCCCGAAGTCCCAACAGGGGGTTGTCGACGTCGGAGGCGATCACCAGCTCGACGCCTTCGCAGCGGTCGAGGATCGCCGCCAGGTCGACGGCCGTGACGAGCTCGAGGGCGTGCGGACCACCCTGGAGCGCCTCCTCGGGCTGTGCGGTCGCCCCCAGCGCTGCCAGCATCCCGGCTCCGCCGTCGTTGACGCCGACACCGCCGAGGCCGACGACCACCCGGCGCGCCCCGTCGTCGATGGCGGCGGCGATGAGCTGCCCGACGCCGTACGACGTGGCCCGCTCGGGGTCGCGCCGAGCGGAGAGGTGAAGTCCGCACGCCTGTGCAGACTCGACGTACGCCGTGTCCTCGACCATGAGCACACCGGTTGGCGTCTCGTCGCCGTACTGGTCGAGCACGGTCACCGAGAGAAGCTCACCGCCGAGGGACGCGTGCAGCACGTCGACGAAACCCGGCCCGCCGTCCGACATCGGCACCAGCCGGACCTCGTCATCAGGAGATCGTCGTCGCCACCCCTCGGCCATCGCCATAGCCGCCTCGACTGCGGTGAGGGTGCCCCCGAAGGAGTCCGGGGCGAAGAGGACGCGCATCCGGTCATCCTCGCAACCCCGGGCGCGTCCGGACCGTCCGGGTGCGGTGCAGGTCCCTGAGCGTTGTCGGTTTCGCGCAGGGCCACCAGCCTGCCTATCCTGGCTGGACTTGCCGCGCACCGAGCCCACGCCACCACAGATCGGGGCAGTGAACCTGATGGCCGACTCGACTCCACCGGATGACTGGCGCGATGCGCGCGAGATCGTCCAGCTGGGTGCTACGCCATCGCCCAGGTCCGGCCGGCGCCGCTGGCCGTGGTTCGCCCTGGGTGGGCTGGCCGTCGCCGTGGCCGCGCTCTCGGTGGGCTCGTACGCCTTCGCCGGCGACCGCGTGCCCCACGGCACGCACGTGGCCGGTGTCGACATCGGTGGCCTCGACACCGAGCAGGCGCGCGCGAAGCTGTCCGCCCGGCTCGCCGCCGCCGCGGCCCGACCAGTGACCTTCACGTACGCCGGACACACTCTCGACGTCGACCCATCGACTGCAGGTCTTTCGCTCGATCTCGACCAGACCGTCGACGATGCCGGCGGAGGTCGGTCGTGGAACCCCCTGCGCCTCCTCACCGTGCTGACCGGGCCTGACCGTGACGTCGCGCCCGCCGTCGAGGTCGACCGCTCCGCACTGGCCGGCGCGATCGGGACGATTGCGGACAGCGTGGACGCGGAGATGTCCGAAGGTGAGGTTCGCTTCGTGGGGACCCGGCCGGTGATCACGCAGCCGGTGGTCGGCGTCACCGTGGACCAGCCGGCGGCCGTCGGCGCGGCCGCCGACGCCTACCTGAGTGACGACGTCCAGGTCGAGCTCCCGGTCGTGGAGGCGCAGCCGGCGCTCGCCGGGTCTGAGCTCCGCGACTTCGCGGACGACCGGGCCGCCCCCGCCGTTGCGACGCCGCTCCGACTCGATCTGCCGGGTCAGACGCTGCTGCTGCGTCCCCGGCAGTTCGCTCCGGCGCTGAGCTACGGCGTGGAGAACGGGAAGATTGTCCCGACGATCGACGCGGAGCTGCTGGCCCGACGTACCCAGCCGACCCTGGCCCGGATCACCGACAAGCCGCAGGACGCGACCCTCGTGCTCCGGGCGGGCAAGCCGGTCGTGGTCCCGGGCAGGCCGGGGGTCACCATCGACCCGGCCGAGGTTGCCGCAGCCGTGCGGACGCGGGCGATGGAGCCGAGCACGCGCTCGGTCTCCGTCGGCACCTCGACAGCCCAGCCTGAGGTGACCGCGCGCGACCTCAAGCGACTCGGGGTCAAGGAGGACGTGAGCAGCTTCGTCACGTACTTCCCGTACGCGGAGTACCGCAACGTCAACCAGGGACGGGCGGCCGAGCTGATCAACGGCACGCTGCTGATGCCCGGCGACGTGTTCTCGTTCAACGGCACGGTCGGTGAACGCACCAAGGAGAACGGCTTCACCACCGGGTTCATCATCAGCAACGGCGTCTTCGCGGAGGATCTCGGCGGCGGCGTCTCGCAGGTCGTCACGACGACGTACAACGCTGCTTTCTTCGCCGGCCTCCAGGACGTCACCCATACCCCGCACAGCTTCTACATCGACCGGTACCCCTTGGGTCGCGAGGCGACCGTGGCGTGGCCCAGCGTCGACCTGAAGTTCCGCAACAACACCCCCTATGGTCTGCTCATCCACGCCTGGGTCGTGCCGTCGACGCCGTCGTCGTACGGCGAGATGCACGTGCAGATGTTCTCGACGGCGTACTGGAACATCACAGCCGGCGTCTCGGATCGATATGCGTACACGTCCCCGGACACCAGGTACGACGCGTCCGACACCTGCGTGGCCAACACGGGTTACGGCGGATTCCAGGTCGACGTGTACCGCTACTTCCGCCGGGTCGGCTCATCTGAGCTGATCCGGAAGGAGACCGACCACGTCGTGTACACCCCCTCCGACTCGGTCATCTGCTCCGCCCCACCCCGCTAACTTCATTCACGGGCTACCCCCCACCCCCCATCGGGCCTTCCCCCCACCCGGCCTTCCCCCCACCCGGCCGTCCCCCTATCTGGCCGTCCGCGTTTGCCTTGTGAACAAGCCAGCTGGCTTCTTCACAAGGCAAACGCGGCTTGGGGACACTGCACTTGCCTAGCGCTGCCCTTGCTTAGCCCTGCCCTTGCTTGGCACAGCACGATTCGCGGACCCCGACCATCGACAGAGTGGTGACGCGGTTAGAGTCCCGACGTGCTGGTCCGACCCATGACGTACGCCGACGTACCCGCCGTCGAGACCCTGACCGCGATGGCCTTCCACGATCTCGACGTGCGAACCCGCCCCGCGGACTGGCCGGCCCCGGAGCCCCGCGGCCCGGCCCGATCCGCTCTCTGGCAGCGTCGCCTCCGTCACATCGTCGAGCACGACGGCCCGGGCTGCTGGGTCGCCGAGGACGACATGGGTGAGGTCGCCGGAGTCGCCGCGGCGATCCTGCGTGAGGGGCTGTGGTGCCTGTCGACGTACGCCGTCCGACCGGGCGGTCAGGCACACGGCACCGGCAAGCAGCTGCTCGAGGCGGCGTTGGCCTACGCCGCGCCCGACTCCCCCGGCATCATCTGCTCCTCGCACGACCCCCGCGCAGCTCGCCGCTACCGCCTGGCAGGGTTCGACCTCCACCCCTCGATGCTGTTGTGGGGCATCGTGGACCGCTCGGCCCTGCCGGCGCTGCCTGCTGTGCGCGAGGGCGGCCCAGACGACATCGAGCTGCTTGACGAGATCGACCGCTCGTCCCGCGGCGCGGGCCATGGCGTGGATCACACGGTGATGGTCGACCAGTACGCCCTGAGGATCATCGAGGCTGGCGAACGTCGGGGTTACGTGTACCTCTACTCAGCGGGTGGGCCTTATCTCCTGGCCGCGACAGACACCGAGACCGCTGGGCTCCTCATGTGGTCCTCGTTCGCCGAGGCCGGCGACGAACCGATCGACGTCGACCACCTCACGAGCCACCATGGCTGGGCGATCGACGTCGGCCTGCGTGCCGGTCTCCAGGTACACAACCGTGGCTACCTGGCGTTGCGCGGCATGGCGCCGCCGCCGGCATACATCCCCTCCGGCCACTTCTTGTAGGTTCGGCCGGCCGAACCTACAAGAGGCGGCGCTTGGCCGTGGATGTGAGCCGTGCCTGAAAGGTGGCTGAGCGTCGGAATGGCCACCCCGCGTCCTGGGTACGGACCTGGAGGCCGCTCGCGTCGGCCACAGCCGCAGTTCGATCAGCCCTCCTGAGGAGTCATCCCGGTGCCAGCAGCCAAGTCAGACCAGGTCGTCGTCGTGACCGGAGCAACCGGGGGCATCGGCCGCGCCACGGCCCGGGCCTTCGCCGCCCGTGGTGCCTCCGTCGCCCTGATCGCGCGCGGCAAACGTGGGCTCGACGCCGCCGCAGAGGACGTCAGGGAGGCCGGCGGGAGTGCGCTCGCCATTCCCCTCGACGTCAGCGTTGCGGACGCAGTCGAGGCAGCCGCCGACCAGGTGGAGCGCGAGCTGGGCCCGATCGACGTCTGGGTCAACGTCGCGTTCACCTCGGTGTTCGCGCCGTTCACCGAGATCGAGCCGGAGGAGTTCCGGCGCGTCACCGACGTGAACTACCACGGCTACGTCTACGCGACGCGGGCTGCACTCAAGCGAATGCTGCCTCGCGACCGCGGTGCGATCGTGCAGGTGGGCTCGACGCTCGCCTACCGCGGGATTCCGTTGCAGAGCGCGTACTGCGGGTCCAAGCATGCCCTGCAGGGCTTCCATGAGTCGCTGCGCACTGAGCTGTTGCACGACCACAGCAACGTCCACGTGACCATGGTGCAGATGCCGGCGGTCAACACACCCCAGTTCTCCTGGGTGTTGTCGCGGCTGCCCAAGCAGGCGCAGCCCGTCCCGCCGATCTACCAGCCGGAGGTCGCGGCCCGGGCGGTCGTGTATGCCGCCGACCACCCCAAGCGGCGTGAGTACTGGGTCGGAGCCAGCACGATGGGCACCCTGGTCGCGAACGCCGTCGCGCCCGGCCTGCTCGATCGCTACCTCGCCCGCACCGGCTTCAGCTCGCAACAGACCGAGGACCCGCGTCCCGCTGACCAGCCGGCGAACCTCTGGGAACCGGCCGACGGCGAGTCGGGCCACGACTTCGGCGCGCACGGGATCTTCGACGACGAGGCCTCACCACGGTCGCTGCAGCTGTGGGCGTCCCAGCACCACGGCGTGGTCCTCGGCGCGCTGGGCGCGGCGGTAGGCCTCGGGGTCGGCGCGCTCAGCAAGCGGGCACGCCGATGAGACGAGCCTCACTCGCCCGACTAGTGCTGGGCGCCGCCCAAGTCGCGAGGCCGCACCTGGTGGCGCACGACGGAGCCGACGACGACCTGACGATCCGCGCCATCCGCGTCCTGGGCGCGCGCGACATGGTGCAGGGACTCATCACGCTGATCCGGCCGAGCCGGCGCGTGATCCGGCTCGGCGCGGCGGTCGACGCGATCCATGCCTTGTCGATGCTAGGTCTGGCCGTCGTCGACAGACCCCGCCGCACCACTGCTCTCACGAGCGCCGCCAACGCGGCCGGCTTCGCGCTTGCCGGCCTGCGCGCCAGCTAGCCCGTGGATCGGGGCCTGGCGCCAGGTCCAAACCGGGAGACCTCGCACGGCATACGCTCACCCGGCTCCTAGACTGCTGGCTCAGGTTCGTGCGACGTCCACGACGCGAGGTGCCCCGGTGACCCCTGCTCCGTCTCTGCCCCTGCTCGTGCTCGGCCGCGACGCCGACCCCCACGCCGAGCGCGGTGTCGAGTGTCCGGGCGGGCTGCCACCGGCCTCCGACCCTGATCTGGTCGCTCGAGCGACCGCGGCCAAGCAGGCTCTCGGGGATCGACTCTTCGTGCTGGGCCATCACTACCAGCGCGACGAGGTCATCGCGTTTGCCGACGTGACCGGCGACTCGTTCAAGCTGGCACGTGACGCAGCCGGGCGGCCCGAGGCGGAGTACATCGTGTTCTGCGGCGTCCACTTCATGGCCGAATCGGCCGACATCCTGACAGGGCCTGCTCAGCGCGTCATCCTTCCGGATCTTGCTGCCGGGTGTTCGATGGCGGACATGGCGCGACTGTCACAGGTCGAGGATGCCTGGGACGCGCTGACCGATGCAGGCGTCGCCGACGACACGATCCCGGTCACCTACATGAACTCCTCGGCCGACATCAAGGCGTTCTGCGGTCGCAACGGTGGCGCGGTGTGTACGTCGTCCAACGCGAAGACTGCGCTGAGGTGGGCTTTCGAGCAGGGCGAAAAAGTCCTGTTCATGCCTGACCAGCACCTCGGACGCAACACCGCCGTGCTGGAGCTCGGTCTGTCGCTCGAGGACTGCGTCGTCTACGACCCACGACGGCCGATGGGCGGGCTGAGCGTGCCGGCGTTGCGTGACGCGAGGATGATCCTGTGGCGCGGGCACTGCTCGGTGCACGGACGCTTCAGCCCTGAGTGCGTCGACGACGTACGTCGCGCGGTGCCGGACGTCACCGTGCTCGTCCATCCCGAGTGCACGCACGAGGTCGTCACGAAGGCCGACCTGGTCGGATCCACGGAGTTCATCATCAATACCGTCGAAGCTGCCGAGCCCGGTTCTGCCTGGGCGATCGGCACCGAGCTCAACCTCGTGCAACGACTGGCGGACGCGCACCCGGACAAGCGGGTGATGTTCCTCGACAAGGCCGTGTGCTTCTGCTCGACCATGAACCGCATCGACCTGCCGCACTTCGTCTGGTCGCTGGAGAACTTGCTGGCCGGCAACATCGTCAACGTGATCTCGGTCCACCCCGACACCAAGACGTGGGCCAAGGTCGCCCTGGACAGGATGCTCGCGCTGCCTGCCGCCACCTCCACCACCTCCGCCACCTCCACCACGGACTGAGTCGGTCGAGGTCGCTCGTGGATCTGTCGCACCTGCCACATCTGCCTGAACTCGTCGAACCGAGAACTGAGCGTCTGGTCATGCGCGCTTGGCGACCGTCGGATCGGGAGCCGTTCGCGGCCATGAACGCCGACCCTGATGTGATGCGTCACTTCCCAGGGCTGCAGACCCGGGCCGAAAGTGATGGCTTCGCCGACCGGATCGAGGCCCGGATGGCGGTGCTCGGGTACGGCCTGTGGGCTCTCGCGCCGGCCGGCCCGGCGTCCTTCATCGGGTTCACCGGCCTCAATCCGATGCCGGAGGCCGTTCCGGGGGCCGGTGGGATCGAGGTCGGGTGGCGGCTGGCCAGGTCGGCGTGGGGGAACGGCTATGCGACGGAAGCCGGGCGGGCGGCTCTGGCGGTGGCGTTCGACCTCGCGGCATACGACGAGGTGTGGTCGCTGACGGCCACGATCAACGCGCCTTCGCGAGCGGTGATGGACAGACTCGGGCTACGCCACGTCGAGACGCAGCTTCATCCGGCGCTCGACCCGGCCAGCCCGATCGCCGAGCACGTCTTCTACCGGATCACCCGCGCGGAGTACAGGCAGCGCATTGAGGAGCGGCCGCGACCCCCGACCTAGTCCGCAAGGCACCCTAGTCCGCAAGGCAAATGCCCTGTTCCCACGGCGTGTTTGCCTTGTTCACAAGCCACCTGGCTTGTGAACAAGGCAAACGCGGAGGGCCACACGGGGGTCAGAGGCCGGGGGCCTTGAAGAGGGCCATCCAGCGGGACAGGTCGGGTTCGATCGGCATGTCGCCGTCGAGGACGCCCCGCATCTGTAGCTCGAGTGCGTTGTCACGCTGCTGGGCACCGACCGGTGCGAAAGGGTAGAACGTGCCCTGCTTGTACAGGTACACCAACGCGAACCGGCGGTCGTCGGGACCGACGAACGTCACCAGCGAGCACAGCAACGACGGCCCGAAGCCGGCGTTCTCCAAGGCCGAGTTCACTGCGTGCACGTCAGTGACCAGGTCGGAGATCGCCGTAGGATCGGCGCGGCAGACCAGCCAGGTGTAGCCGAACTCGTCGGTGCTTCTCTCGACCTTCGGGCCCGCATCGGCGTCGAGCAGCTCCTGCACGTCGGACTGGGCGGCGGCGAACGCGCCACCCTCGGCCTGCCGATAGCACACGGATGCGACGCCGGTCGGCTTGAAGCCCGTCGCCGCCTCGAGGGTGATCGCCGCCGAGGGCACCGCGAACAGGTTGTCGAGGTTGGCCGCCGGCGGCTCGCTGCGACCGAAGACGTTGCGGAACAGCTTCACACTCAGCTCGTCGGCCGGGACAGGTCGGAGGAGATCTTGGCCAGCTGGTCGAGGCGCTGCTCGAGCGGCGGGTGCGTCGAGAACAGTCCGCCGATCGACTCCTTGTTGAGCGCCGGGGCGAACATGAACGCGTTGAACGCCTGCGTCGCTCTCAGGTCGCGCGTCGGGATCCGCGCCATGTCACCGGAGATCTTCGTCAGCGCGGACGCCAGCGCCGACGGCTTGCCGGTCAGGTAGGCACCCGCCCGGTCGGCCGACAGCTCGCGGTAGCGGCTGAGCACCCGGGTCAGCAGGAACGAGATGAAGTAGACGACCATGCTGCCGAGCCAGATCACGATGAACGGCACCGCGCTGTTGCTGTCGCGTCGGCCTCCGCCGCCGAACAAGAAGCCCCACCGCATCACCAGACCGGCGGCGACACCCAGGAAGCCGGCGATCGTCATCACGAGCACGTCGCGGTGCGCGACGTGGGAGAGCTCGTGGGACAGCACACCCTCGAGCTCGTCGCGGTCGAGCCGGTGCAAGATGCCGGTCGTCACGCAGACGACGGAGTGGTTGGGGCTGCGGCCGGTCGCGAAGGCGTTCGGTACGTCGAGGTCAGCGATGGCGACGCGTGGCTTCGGCATGTCGGCCATCGCGCACAACCGCTCGATCATCCCGTGCAGCTCCGGAGCCTGTTCCGGTGACACCTCGCGCGCCCGCATGGCCTTCATCGCGAGCTTGTCGGAGAAGTACCACTGCCCGACGCCGAGCGCGGTCGCGAGCACGATCACGACGGCCGCAGACGCACCGCTGGCGATGAGAACGGCCATCACGGTGACGTAGAGGCCGCCGAGCAACAGCATGACGAGACTCATCCGGGCGGTGAGCCCGGCGTCACTGCGGAATCGTGTGCTGGCCATGTCGGGTGATGCCTCGCCTTCTGGGGTGCGTCGACGGCCCCATGCCGTCAACTAGTACGACGTCCGACGTTACGCAAAGATTCCTGAGAACCCGGCGCCCGAGCACAAGAATCTGCTGTGCATCGACGTCGCGGCTCAGCCGGGGATGAGCCCGTCGTCCGCCAGCAGGTCTCTGACCTCGACCAGCGTGGCCGAGTCATGCGGAAGCACCAGGTCGGACGGAATCAACGCGTCCAGCGCCACCGGCTCGCCGAGCTGGCGCACCCGGTCCAGCAGCGCGCCGAGCGCAGCCGCGAAGCTCGGCTCGTCCTCGGCGGCGATGGCCGACTCGAGCTTGTCGTCGAGCTCGTTGAGGGCGTCGATGCCGTCGTCGGGAACGTCGAACTGGCCCTCGCTCAGAATCCTGATGATCATGCCTTCTCCTCCTCGACATTCGGCGCCTCGATCTGGGCCGGCGCCTGCGTCCCCGCGACCTGACCCTTCATTGCCGCGAGCTGAGCTTCGACGTCGCCGGCGGCGGACATCTGCTCGAGCTCGCGCGTGATGTCGTCCTTGCCTCCGGAGACGTGGTCCTCGAGCGCGCCAGAGGCGATCAGCTCGTCGACGGCCCCGGCACGCGCCTGCATCTGAGCGGTCTTGTCCTCGGCGCGCTCGATGGCCATCCCGACGTCGCCCATCTCTTCGGAGATGCCCGAGAACGCCTCGTTGATCTTGGTTTGTGCCTCCGCCGCCGTGTAGGTCGCCTTGAGGCTCTCCTTCCGCGTGCGGAAGGCCTCGACCTTGGCCTGCAGCCGCTGCGAGGCCGTCGTCAGCTTGGCCTCCTCACCCTGCAGGTTGGCGTGTTGCGTCTGCAGGTCCGCGATCTGCTGCTGCAGTCCTGAGCGTCGCGTCAAGGCCTCCCTCGCCAGATCCTCACGACCCTGCCCGAGCGCCTGCTGAGCCTGGTCCTGCAGCTTGGTCGACTGCTGGTCGAGCTGCTGGATCTGCAGCTCGAGCCGCTTGCGACTGGTGGCCACGTCGGCAAGCCCCCGGCGTACCTTCTGCAGCAGCTCCTGCTGCTTGACGTAGCTGTAGTCCAGCGTCTCGCGCGGGTCCTCCGCACGGTCGAGAGCCTTGTTGGCCTTGGATCGGAAGATCAGTGAGATCCGCTGCATGATGCCGCTCATCGCACGCGCCTGCCCCTTCGTTGCCCTGGTTGCCTACGGGCGCCGGGAGGTTGCCTCCCGCGCACCGCCGCACGGCAGTTCGCCGTACGCCGCCAGCCTACGGGTCGCCGGAAGAGAGCGTCATCGCCAGCAGGTAGGCTGCGCACAAACGGGACGCCGTGCCCGACCGTCCCCGACGTGGCGAGATCGGCGCCCCTCGGTGTGATGGGTGGGCAAAGCTTTCGTGTTTGGTCGGCGTACGACAAGGGACGTGTCGGCGGAGGACTCCGTCGCGACGGACAGGGCAGGCGGCAAGGGCCGTCCCACGCCCACCCGCAAGGAGGCCGAGGCCGCACGCAAGAAGCGCAACGCACCGCCGCGCAACCGCAAGGAAGCGGCCGCCCTCAGGAAAGAACGCACCCGGGCGGCACGGCAGCGACAGCGCGAGGCACTGGCCGGAGGCGGTTCCGACGCCTATCTGCCGACGCGCGACCGCGGACCGGTGCGCGGGTTCGTGCGCGACTGGGTCGACTCACGGTTCACGATCGGCCAGTTCCTGCTCGTCTTCTTCTTCGTGGTCTTCGCTTTGGTCTACGTGCGCGCGCCGTGGGCAGCGAGTCTGTCCTCCAGCCTGTTCCTCACCGTGATGTTGCTGATGGTGTTCGACTCACTCCGCATCAGCCGCGGGGTCAAGAAGGCCGTCGGCGAACGATTCGGGGACGAGAGCACGAAGGGCCTCACCATGTATGCCCTGCTCCGCGCCTGGCAGATGCGCCGGCTCCGGCTACCCAAGCCTCGCGTCAAGGTCGGCGACAAGATCTAGCACCCGCCCCCATGGCGCGACCCGCGTCCGGCTGGTGAGGGCGCACCCGCGGCTCGGTTTGATCCGGGCACGTAGGGTCGAGCCATGGACTTCAGACATCTCGGATCCTCCGGTCTCAAGGTCAGCGAGATCAGCTACGGCAACTGGCTGACCCACGGCTCACAGGTCGAGGAGGAGCAGGCGCACGCCTGCGTCCGGCGCGCACTCGACGAGGGCATCACCACCTTCGACACCGCCGACGTCTATGCGAACACCAAGGCGGAGTCCGTGCTCGGTCGGGCCCTGGAGGGCCAACGGCGCGAGTCGATCGAGATCTTCACCAAGGTCTTCTGGCCCACCGGTCCTGGCGGTCCCAACGACGCCGGCCTGTCGCGCAAGCACATCCACGAGGCCATCGACGGCAGCCTGAAACGGCTGAAGACCGACTACGTCGACCTCTACCAGGCACACCGGTACGACGTCGACACCCCGCTCGAAGAGACGATGGAGGCGTTCGCCGATGTCGTCCGGGCCGGCAAGGCGCTGTATATCGGAGTCTCGGAGTGGACCGCGGACCAGTTGCGTGCCGGGCACGCGCTGGCTCGTGAGCTGCGTATCCCGTTCGTGTCCAACCAGCCGCAGTACAACATGCTGTGGCGGGTCATCGAGGCCGAGGTGGTTCCCACCAGCCAGGAGCTGGGCATCGGTCAGATCGTCTGGTCGCCGATCGCGCAGGGCGTGCTCACCGGGAAGTACCAGCCGGGCCAACAGCCCCCGGAGGGATCGCGAGCCGCCCACGAGGAGGCCGGTAACGTCCTCCGTCGGCGGATGAACGACCAGCTGCTGGAGCGGGTCCAGCAGCTCCGACCGATTGCAGACGACCACGGGCTCTCGATGGCACAGCTGGCGATCGCCTGGGTGCTGGTCAACCCGGCGGTGTCATCGGCGATCATCGGCGCCTCGCGCCCCGACCAGGTCACCGAGAACGTCAAGGCGTCGGGTCAGAAGCTCGACGCCGGGGCCCTCGCCGCAATCGACGACATCCTGGCGCCCGACATCGAACGCGACCCGTCGCAGACCCGCTCCCCCGAGTCCCGCGGCTGACCTTTCGCCCACGCAAGGATCCGAGTCTCGCGTTGCCCGGGCCGCGCAGGGCTCGGATCTCTGGCTACTCGGCGGACAGCGACATGGGGCCGTAGACGACGCGGTCGTCCTCCAGGAGGGTCGCCTGGCTTGCACCCGCGTCCGCGAGCTCCCGCCAGATCTCCCCCAACCAGGACTCGGCGTCGCTCTGTGCCGAGAACTCGGGCATCTCGAAATGCAGAGCAGCAGGACTGCCTTCGCCGTCCTCGATCCGCCACGTCCAGCCCATGGTGTTCCGTCCCTTCGTCGCCGGCAGTCACTCGACCCTAGTGTGACGACCGGCGGCACACCGCTGGTCGGGACCTCACTGTCGGCTTTGACTCCGAGACGTACGACGTGGGACCGTCAGTACTGCTCGCTCCGTAGGGGAAGCCGGTGCAACTCCGGCGCTGACCCGCAACCGTGAAGCTGCCTCGTCGAGGCACGCCAGCCGGGAGACCTGCGTCGGGCACGGCTCCACTTATCCGTCGAGGTCTACGGGACGGGGCCGGAGAGTTGGCCGCGTCTGCGCCGACCGCTCCGGACACCTCCTCAGACCGCTGTCTGAAAGGGTCCCGATGACCCCCTCGAGGCGCGTCGCCGCCATCTTCATCACCCCACTCCTCGCCATGTTCGCCGTCGCGGCGCTGGCAGGGCTCACTCCGTCGTACGCCGGGACTGCGTCGACGACCGCAATCGCCCACCAATCTCTCGTCTCGTACCGCGCTGCTCGCACTCAGCACCGGCTACACCTACTGGGGCTACTTCACCTGGAACGCCAAGGACTCGTCGCTGGGACTCGCCCCGTCGGTGCCAACGACAAGAAGTCTCGCCGACGGACGGAGACATATTCGGGTTTCGCTGGGCGCTCGTTGTCAGCACCTCCACCGCACGAGAGCCGCGAGCCGCCGGCGACTTCGACGCGATCTGCGGCGCCAACAGGCGGGCAGGGTGAAAGTGCGCTCGCGTAGTCATCGACCATGGCACGGTCGACGACGCAGTCGGCTGCGACCAGCCACCGCAGCCCCGCGGCGTCTGCGTCAACGCCAAGATCTCCGCGACCGTGCAGCAGGCGCTCCAGTCAGTAGCGCCAGTTCGCGCCTCAGGCAACGCGGTCTCATGTGCGCCATCGACGACTATCCGTCGACGGGGTGTGGCGGCGAGATCAAGGGCGCCACAGAAGCCGCCGCCAGACCAGCCCGTAGAGCTCGTACTCCTCCGCGTGCCGCGACCGGCACGAGCGCAACCGGATACAGTCCGCGGACCCGAAGAGCACGGACAGCGCCACGAGCGATCAAGGCAGCACCCGATCCGGCTCAACCTTGCCGATCCTCCTCACGGTCGCGATCGTGGTCCTCTTGATCATCGGCGCCCTGGTCGTGCGACGGCGTCGGTCCTGACGGTCGACTGACAGGCTGGCAGGCTGACATCGTGCGCCCGGTCCACTCCCCCACCTACGCCCGACCGTTGCACCCGGGCGCCTGGTGGCTGTGGGCGATCGGGCTGGCCGCCGCGGTCAGTCGCACGACGAACCCGATGCTCTGTCTGCTCGTGCTGTCTGTGGCCGGGTTCGTCGTCGTGGCC
The DNA here is from genome assembly GCA_963815445.1 of uncultured Actinomycetota bacterium. Classification (GTDB taxonomy): domain Bacteria; phylum Actinomycetota; class Actinomycetes; order Propionibacteriales; family Nocardioidaceae; genus JANLYC01. Next base: position 247,126 of record CAWFGV010000011.1, on the reverse strand, counting down.
CGTCGATCGCGAGCGCCGTGGGCGTATGCCTACGGGGCTTTCCTCCGCCTCGGCCTGCTGATCATCGTGATCCGGATCGTGCTGCAGGCGGTCCTGTCGAGTGAGTCGCAGGGGATCCACGTGCTGGTCCAGCTCCCGGAGATCCCGCTGCCAGACTGGGCGGCCGGGCTCAAGCTCGGCGGCCTGATCACCTGGGAGGCGGTGATCACAGCCTTCGAGCAAGGCCTGCAGCTGGCCACGATCATCTGCTGTGTCGGAGCGGCCAACGCACTCGCCAGCGCCCAGCGCCTCCTCCGGTCTGTTCCCGGCGCGTTGTACGAGGTGGGCGTGGCCGCGGTGGTCGCGCTGACGTTCGCGCCACAGCTCGTGGCCGACGCGGTCCGCGTCCGGGGCGCGCAGCGGCTCCGTGGGTACGACGGTCGGGGACTGACAGCCCTGCGGCGTACCGCCATGCCTGTCCTCGAAGGGGCGCTCAGTCGGTCCGTCGAGCTCGCCGCGGCGATGGACAGCCGAGGTTACGGCCGGACGACGGACATCGCCCGCGGTACCCGCCGGGCCACCGCGACGCTCGTGTTCGCCGGCGTACTCGGCGTCTGTGTCGGTCTGTACGGGCTGCTCGACGCGAGTGCCTCGACCTGGCTCGGGCTGCCCATGCTGGCCCTTGGTGCCGCTCTGGCGTCCGGCGGGCTCGTCATCGGGGGGCGACGAACCCGCCGGACCCGCTACCGGCCGGACCCGTGGGCCGCGCCGGAGTGGATCGTGGCGGGGTCCGGCGTCGTGTGTGCGGCCGCCTTGTTCGTCGTCGCGCATCGTGACCCGGCCGCCGCGTCGCCGCCCTATCCCATGGAGCTACCGCAGGTGCCGCTGCTGGCCGTGCTGGGCGTGCTCGTGGCCGTGCTGCCGGCATTCCTTGCTCCGCCGCCACCGGATCGGGTCGCGACCGCGACCGCGCCTGCCGCAGCCGAGCCCCAGGGCGTGCCGGTGTGATCCGCTTCGACGCCGTGAGCGTCACCTACGACGGTGCGCAGTTGCCCACTCTCGAGGACGTGTCGTTCGAGATCCCGGAGGGCGAGCTGTGCCTGGTCGTCGGGCCGACCGGCTCCGGCAAGTCCACGCTGCTCAAGGCGATGAACGGGCTGGTGCCGCACTTCACCGGCGGCACGATGCGCGGCACGGTCACCGTCGACGGACGTTCCACCCGGCATCACCGCCCCCGCGACCTCGTCGACGTCGTGGGCTACGTGAGCCAGGATCCGTTGGCCGGGTTCGTGACCGAGTCCGTCGAGGACGAGCTCGCCTATGGCATGGAGTCGCTCAGCGTCGCTCCTGGCGTCATGCGCAAACGGGTCGAGGAGACGCTCGACCTGCTGGGCCTGGCCGACGTGCGACATCGGCCGCTGGCCACGCTCAGCGGCGGGCAGCAGCAGCGGGTCGCGATCGGCTCTGTGCTCACCACCCATCCCCGGGTGCTCGTGCTCGACGAGCCCACCAGCGCCCTAGACCCGCAAGCCGCCGAGGAGGTCCTGTCGGCGCTGCAACGACTCGTCCATGACCTCGGCCTGACCGTGGTGCTCGCCGAGCACCGCCTCGAACGCGTCATCCAGTACGCCGACCACGTGGTGCTCGTGCCGGGCGCCGGCGCTCAGGTCGTCACCGGGTCACCCGCGGACGTGATGCGACACTCGCCGGTGGCGCCGCCGGTGGTCGAGCTGGGTCGCTTGGGTGGCTGGTCACCGTTGCCCCTGTCGGTGCGCGATGCCCGCCGCGAGGCGGCCGCGATGCGCAGCACCCTCGACGACGTACCGACGCCTGACCATGCCGGCGTCGACACCGGACCGGTCCTCGCCGCGACGTCCCACCTGGTCGTGTCGTACGGTCCGACGAACGCCGTGCGCGACGTGTCGACCCAGGTGAACGCCCACGAGATCGTCGCGTTGATGGGCCGTAACGGCGCCGGCAAGTCATCCTTGCTCCGGGCGCTGGTCGGGCTCGCGAGCGCCGGCGGCGGACTGTCTGTGGGTGGGCTCGACCCGCGCCGGGTGAAGCCGTCCACGCTCATCGGCGCGGTCGGGCTCGTGCCGCAGAACCCGAGCGACATCCTGTACGCCGACTCCGTGACCGACGAGTGCGCCACCGCGGACCGCGACGCCGGCGTCGAGACCGGGACGGCGCGCCGGTTGCTGGCAGAGCTCGCCCCGGACGTCGAGCTGGATCGACACCCGACGGACCTGTCCGAGGGACAGCGGTTGATCCTCGCGCTGTGCGTGGTCCTCACTGCCGCTCCCCCGCTGCTGCTGCTCGACGAGCCGACGCGAGGACTGGACTACGGCGCCAAGCGCCGGCTGATGACGATCCTGCGCAAACTGGTCGCCGACGGCCGGGCCGTCGTGCTCGCCACGCATGACGTAGAACTGGTGGCCGAGGTCGCGACCCGCGTGGTGGTGATGGCGGAGGGCGAGATCGTCGCCGACGGCCCCACCCCCGAAGTCGTCGTGGCGTCCCCCGCGTTCGCCCCGCAGGTGGCGAAAATTCTCGCGCCGCAGCCGTGGCTCACGGTGTCGGACGTGGCGAACGGTCTGGCCATGGCCAAGCCCTCATGACGACGACACCCGTGGTCGGGGCCACAGCCACCCGTGAGCGGGGACCGGCGCCGCTGATCCGACTGCCCCTGCGGTCGGTCGTGGTCCTGAGTGTGGTGTCGCTCGTGGGCCTGGTGGCGTACGCCTGGCCGTTCGTGGTCCAGCCGGGTGCCGCTCTCGACAACTCCCACAGTGGCGACGCGCCGTGGTTCTTCGTGATCCTGCTGCCGATGCTGGCGGCGGTCGTGCTGGCGGATCTGTCGTCGGGCGGCATCGATGCCAAGGCGGTGGCAATGCTCGGCATGCTCGCAGCCATCGGCGCGGCGTTGCGAGCCCTGGGACCCGGGGCGGCCGGACTCGAACCCAGCTTCATCGTGATCCTGCTCGGGGGACGGGTCTTCGGGCGCGGGTTCGGCTTCGTGCTCGGGGCGCTCACGTTGTTTGCCGGTGCGCTCATCACCGGCGGCGTCGGGCCGTGGCTGCCCTTCCAGATGTTCGCCGCCGGCTGGGTCGGGCTGGGGGCCGGGATGCTGCCGCAGCTGCGGGGCCGCGCCGAGGTCGTGATGTTGGCGGCGTTCGGTGTGGTGGCGGGGTTGTTCTACGGGATGCTGCTCAACTTGTGGTTCTGGCCGTTCGCGGCGTACTCACCCGAGGTCACGTACGTGGCCGGAGACCCGCTCGTGGACAACCTGCACCGCTACGGCGTCTTCTGGGCGACGACCTCCCTCGGGTGGGACGTGCCGCGGGGGGTCCTCACCGCCGCCGCGGTCCTGCTGGCCGGGCGGCCGGTGCTCGGCGCCCTGCGTCGTACCGCTCGCCGTGCCCACTTCACCTGACTGTCCTGTCCTTTATTGACCTGGCCTGTCTTGACCTGGCCCTTCGCGTTTGCCTTGTTCACAAGCCAGGTGGCTTGTGAACAAGGCAAACGCCCCTTGGGCACAGGGTGCTTGCCTCGTCCACCCTCCACGGTCCACCGTCCGTACGCCGTCAGGTCCTCGGTATGCCGACTCGCGGGCAGACCGGCGGCACTCCGCCTACCACGGAGCTGGGCCGCAGCAGCAATGCCAGGGCCTTGAGAGGATGTCGAGATGCAGTCCGAGACCCGTTCCTACCGCACCGGCGGCCACGATGCCGTGCTCGACCTGACCGCAGACTGTGCAGAGTTCGTACGCCGGCAAGGTGACGGCCTGCTGCACGTCTTCGTGCCTCACGCGACAGCAGGCCTAGCGATCCTCGAGACCGGAGCCGGCAGCGACGACGACCTGCTCGCCGCGCTGGACGACCTGCTGCCGGCGGACGACCGGTGGCGCCACCACCATGGCAGCGCGGGGCACGGTCGCTCGCACGTGATGCCGGCGATCGTGCCGCCCTACGCGACCGTCCCGGTGCTCGGCGGGCGGCTCGCGCTCGGCACCTGGCAGAGCATCTGCCTCGTCGACCTCAACATCGACAACCACGACCGTGAGGTCAGGTTCTCGTTCCTCGCGGGGTGACGGTCCGGTCGGCCAGCCAGCCACCGGCTCGACGGCCACCGGCCATCCCATGGGCAGCCACCGGCCATCCCATGGGCAGCCAATGGCCACCCCATCGGCACCCGTCAGGCGTCCGTACTGAACGCAGCATCGAACGACGCCGCCGGCGCGTCGAACGCCAGCCGACGCACGAACTCCAGCGCTTCAGGCGCGCCGCGCAGCCGATCCATGCCGGCGTCCTCCCACTCCACGGAGATCGGACCGTCGTACCCGATCGTGTTGAGCATGCGGAAGCAGGCCTCCCAGGGCACGTCGCCATGGCCGGTGGACACGAAATCCCACCCGCGACGCGGGTCCGCCCAGGCCAGATGTGAGCCAAGTCGACCGTTGCGTCCGTTGCCCACCTGCTTCTTCGCGTCCTTGCAGTCGACGTGGTAGATCCGGTCCTTGAAATCCCACAGGAATCCGACGGGGTCGAGGTCCTGCCAGACGAAGTGGCTCGGGTCCCAGTTCAGCCCGAAGGCCGGCCGGTGCCCGATCGCCTCCATCGCCGCCACCGTCGTCCAGTAGTCATACGCGATCTCGCTGGGATGCACCTCGTGGGCGAACCGAACGCCCTCCTCGTCGAAGACGTCCAGGATCGGGTTCCAACGATCCGCGAAGTCCTGATAGCCCGCGTCGACCAGCTCTTGAGAAGCGGGCGGAAACATCGCGACGTACTTCCAGATCGACGACCCGGTGAACCCGATGACCGTGTCGACCCCCAGCCGTCGGGCGGCGCGGGCAGTCATCTTCATCTCCTCGGCCGCTCGCTGACGGACGCCTTCAGCGTCGCCGTCTCCCCAGATCCTCGCCGGCAGGATCCCCCGGTGACGCTCGTCGATCGGGTCGTCGCACACCGCCTGCCCCTTGAGGTGGTTGCTGATCGCCCACACCTTCAGGTTGTACTTGTCGAGCACCGCAAGCTTCGCTTCGACGTAGGCATCGTCCTCGGCGGCCTGCCACGGGTCGAGGTGGTCGCCCCAGCACGCGATCTCGAGCCCGTCATAGCCCCAGTCGGATGCCAGTCGGCACATCTCCTCGAACGGGAGGTCCGCCCATTGACCGGTGAACAGTGTGATCGGTCGCGTCATGATGATCCCTTCAGGCTGCGCCGAGTAGATGGTCCATGGCGAGCTGGTCGAGGTACTCGAATCCGCAACCCCGCAACGCCAGTGCATCGATGTCGTACGACGCCGACGCGAGCCCCGCAAGCGACTCGCCCGCAGCGAGTGTCGGCTCACGCAGCGCCGGCAGGTCAGCGGCGGCCAGGGCCGCGACCACACGCGGGTCGCTCCGGAACGCCGCGGCCCGCTCCTTGAGAATCAGGTACGTCCGCATGCAGCCCTTCGCGGACTCCCAGACTCCTGTCTCGTCCTCGGTGCGAGGCGGCTTGAAGTCGAAGTGCCGTGGCCCGTGATAGCCACCGGCCTCGAGCAGGTCGACCAGGAAGAAGGCACCACGCAGGTTGCCGGCGCCGAAACGCAGGTCCTGGTCGTACCGCGGACCGTTCTGACCGTTGAGATCTATGTGGAAGAGCTTGCCGGCCCACAGGGCCTGGGCGATTCCATGGGCGAAGTTGAGCCCGGCCATCTCCTCATGCCCGACCTCCGGGTTCACCCCCACCATGTCGGGACGTTCCAGCTGTTCGATGAACGCCAGCGCGTGTCCGATCGTGGGGAGAAGGATGTCTCCACGCGGTTCGTTGGGCTTGGGTTCGAGCGCGAAGCGAAGGTCGTAGCCCTGGTCGACGACGTACTCGCACAGAATATTCAGTGCCTCCGCGTAGCGGTCCAGCGCGGCCCGGACGTCCTTGGCGGCTCCGGACTCCGCACCCTCACGACCACCCCAACAGACATATGTGGTGGCGCCGAGCTCGACGGCGAGATCGATGTTGCGCACGACCTTTGCCAGCGCATAGCGCCGGACATCGCGGTTGTTGGCCGTGAACCCGCCGTCCTTGAACACGGGATGCGTGAACAGGTTCGTGGTGGCCATGGGAACGACCAGTCCGGTCTCGTCGAGCGCCTGCCTGAACCGTTTCACCTCGTGCTCTCGCGCGTGCTCGGAGCTGCCGAACGGAATCAGGTCATCGTCATGGAACGTCACGCCATACGCGCCGAGCTCAGCGAGTCGATGAACGGCGTGAACTGGATCCATCCGTTGTCGGGTGGCGCTGCCGAACGGGTCGACCCCTTGCCAGCCGACGGTCCAGAGCCCGAAGGTGAACCGGTCTTCCGGAGTGGGTGAATAGGTGGTCACGATGTGACGTCCTCCCAGATCTTGCTCGTGGCGCTCTTCTCGATCGCGCCCAGGACACGCTGAACCTGCAGCCCGTCACGGAACGACGGGAGCGGGTCAACTCCGGACGCGATGGCCTCGACGAGGTCGACCGCCTGATGGGTGAAGGCATGCTCATACCCGAGCAGGTGGCCAGGTGGCCACCACGCGCCGACGTAGGGGTGATCCGGCTCGGTCACCAGGATGCGCCGGAATCCCGCAGTCGCGCTCGCTTCACTGTTGTCGAAGAACGACAGCTCATTCATCGACTCGAAGTCGAATGCGATGCTGCCCTGGCTCCCGTTGACCTCGATCCGGATCGCGTTCTTGCGACCGGTCGCGAATCTGGTCGCCTCGAACGAGCCGACGGCACCGTCGCCGAAGCGGGCCAACCACAGTGCTGCGTCGTCGACGGTCACCGGTCCCTTCTCACCGGCCCCGGAGGCCGAGAGCCCACTCGCCTCCAGGGGAAGCGGGCGCTCGGTCACGAAGGTCTCCAACATCGCTGTGACACTGCGGATCTGCTGACCCGTGATGTACTGCGTCAGGTCGACGATGTGAGCGCCGATATCCCCCAGAGCACCCGAACCCGCACGCTCCTTCTGCAGGCGCCAGACAAGCGGGAACTCCGGGTCGACGATCCAGTCCTGCAAGTACTGCGCCCGCACATGCCGGATCTCACCCAACCTGCCCTGTTCCACGAGCTGCCGCGCCAGCGCGATGGCGGGAACTCGTCGGTACGTGAAACCCACCATGGAGCGGACTCCACGGGCAGCAGCCCGATCAGCGGCCTCCGCCATCGACTCGGCCTCGGCCACCGTGTTGGCGAGTGGCTTCTCACACAGGACGTGCTTGCCCGCCCCGAGCGCGGCGATGGCGATCTCTGCATGGCTGTCGCCAGGAGTGCACAGGTCGATCAGGTCGATGTCGTCGCGTACAAGCAGCGACTTCCAGTCCAGCTCGGTCGAGTTCCAGCCCAGTCGGGCGGCCGCCTCCGCCAGATTCTCGGCGTTGCGACCACACAGCGCGGTCATCTGCGGTTGAAGAGGAAGCGGAAACGCCCGGCCGGCGGTCCGCCAGGCCAGGGAGTGGGCCGCGCCCATGAAGGCGTAGCCCACCAGCCCCACGCCCAGGGTCTTCTTGTGGTTGGTCATGAAGCAGCCCTTCGGCGACGATGATCGGTCAGGACGGGAAGCCGAGGTCCAAGTAGTCGTCCACGTTGTCCTTCGTGATCGTCGCCGACGCCAGCGTGATGCTCGCCGGGACCTCGCGCTCGACGAGGTCGGACATACCCCGCCCCTGCGCAACCAAGCGAGCCAGCTCGATGGCCGAGGAGGACATCGACGGCGAGTACGTGACCGTGCACTTGACCACGCTGTCATCGGACTTGATGAGCTCCATCATGTTGCGTGAACCCGCACCGCCGACGAGGAAGAACTCCTTGCGGTTCGCGTTGTCGATCGCGGCCAGGACACCGAGACCCTGGTCGTCGTCGTGGTTCCAGATGGCGTCGATCTTGGGGGCAGCCTGCAGCAGCTGCGAGGTGACGGCTTCGCCGGACTCCACGGTGAACTCTGCGGCCACGCGGTTCGTCACCTTGAGCCCGGCCTTGTCGAGGGCGTCCTTGAACCCCTGGCTACGCGCTTGCGTCAGCGGCAGGCTGTCGATGCCGGCGATCTCGGCGATGACCGGGTTGGACTTGCCGCCGAGCTTGCCCGCGATGTAGTTGCCTGCGGCGACGCCCATGCCGTAGTTGTCGCCACCGATCCACGTGCGGTAGGCAAGCGGGCTGTCGAAGATGCGGTCCAGGTTGATGACGGGAATCCCCTTGGCCATGGCGTCCAGTCCGGCCTGAGTCAACTGCTTGCCGTCGAACGGGAGGATCACGATCGCGTCGACGCCGTCCGAGACCAGCTGTTGCATCTGCGTGACCTGGGTGTTGACGTCGTTGCTGCCTTCAACTGCGTTCAACGTGACGTCCTCGAAGGTCTTGGCCTGCGCCTTGGCGTTGTTGGTGATGGCCGCGATCCAGCCGTGGTCAGCCGCCGGCGCGGCGAAGCCGATCGTCACCGCCTTGCCCGGGGTGGCGTTGTCGCCACCTGCGCCGACAACGGCCTGCTTGTTGCTGGAGTCGGAGTTGTTGGTGCATGCGGTGAGCAACGCGCCGGCACCGATTGCGGCGGTTCCGAACAGGAAGCCGCGGCGTCCGAGACCAGGTAGCTGAGTGTTGGACATGTGAGTCTCCTCTGGGTAGCGCGGTCCTGGAGGTCAGGGACGGCGTTGGGTCATACGTGGTGATCGGTGCGGCGGGTCAGACGGAATGTCGAGTCGAACGTGCGAGCTGTTGCTGCAGCAGGACGGCGACGACGATGATGGCTCCCTTCGCAATGGCTTGTGAGGCGTTCGTGAAGTTGTTCTGGATGAACAGCGTCTGGAGGACGGTGAAGATCAAGACGCCGAGGACGGTGCCGGTGATGGTGCCCCGACCACCGCTGAGCAGGGTTCCGCCGATGACGACGGCTGCGATGGCGTCCAGCTCGTACAGCGTTCCGTTGGTGGAGGTGCCCGCGCCTACGCGACCGAGGAGCATGGCGGCGGCGATCCCGCAGCACAACCCGAGCAGGGCATAAAGCATGACCGTATGGCGATTGACGTTGATGCCGGCCAGCCTGGCCGCTTCGGGGTTCCCGCCCACTGCCACGGTGCGGCGGCCAAAGGTCGTGCGGTTGAAGAGCACCCACCCCGCGATCGACACGAGAGCGAAGATCACCACCAGCATCGGGACCCCGAGAATTCGCTCCCGGAAGAAGGTCGAGTAGCCGCGAACCGTCAGTGTCTGCGTCTGTCGGTTGGACAGCACCTCGGCATACCCGCGGACGGCGGCCAGCATCGCGAGCGTCATCATGAACGGCGCGATCTTGCCGTAGGCGATGAAGGCGCCATTGATGAGACCGCATCCGACGCCGACCAGCACCGAAGCGCCCACGACGACGCTCCAGTGCAGGTTCTCGGCCATCGACTGGGTGGCCACCGTCGTGGACCAGACCGTGCAAAGGGCGACGATCGCACCGACGCTGAGGTCGATTCCTCCACCTGTGATGACAAAGGTCATACCGATGCTCACGACACCGATGACGGAGGCCAGCCGCAGGATCTCGAAGATGTTGTCGCTCGTCATGAACGTGTCGGGGGCAGACAGCCACCCCAGGACGACCAGGACGAGGAGTGCCACGATCAGGGCGAGGTTGCGCCACAGCCCCGTCAGTCGCGATCCTTGATGGTCGGCCGGCGCAGTGCTTTCGACACGCAGTGACTCGTCCGCGGGTGGGGCCTGGATCCGTTGACCTGCCGGGGTACCCGTTGGCAGTTCGGGTGGCTGTGTCATGAGTGGTCACCTTCCATCACGAGGTTGAGCACGCGGGCCTCGTCGAGCTCGTCTGACGGCCCCTCATGGACCATCTCGCCTTCTCGCATCACCACGACTCGGTCCGACAGGCCGAGCACTTCCTCGATCTCGCTGGAGACGACGATGACCGCGATGCCGCGGTCGGCCAGCGAGCGGATCAGCTGGTAGAGCTCGGTGCGGGCGCCGATGTCGACGCCCCGAGTGGGTTCGTCGAGCAGCAGGACACGACACTCCCGCAACAGCCAGCGAGCGAGGACGACCTTCTGCTGGTTGCCGCCGGACAGTGTCCTCGCGCTACGGCGTACGCCGCCCGGCCTGATGTCGAGCCCCAGGACCTGGGCCTCTGACGCAGCGGCTTCGGCGCGACGGTCTGTGAAGCCCATGGACGAGAACCTGGTCATCGTCGAGAGCGTGATGTTGTTGGACACCGACTCGTCCAGGAGCAGTCCCTGGCTCTTGCGTTCCTCGGGGCACAGGCCCAGCCCGGCCTGGACCGCCGCGACGACAGAGCCCGGCCGCAGCGGTCGGCCCTCCACGGCGACCGTTCCTGACGTCGCGCGCCGAGCGCCATAAACCGTCTCCAACACCTCAGAGCGTCCGGCGCCGACCAGACCCGCCAGACCGAGGATCTCCCCTTTGCGCACCTTGAACGAGATGCCGTGGAACTCAGACTTGCGGGACAGCTCGTCGACGACCAGGACGTCGTCGGCATCCTCGGCCACGCCGGGTCGCGTCGGAAAGACGTACTCGATCGACCGTCCGGTCATCAGCCGGATGATCTCGGCTGTAGGGGTCTGCTCGGCCGGCAGACCGACCGCGACCGTCCGCCCGTCCTTGAGCACGGTCACCCGGTCACCGATGCGTCGGATCTCCTCGAGACGGTGGGAGATGTAGAGGACGGCGACTCCATGGTCCGTCAGCTCCTTGATCACCCGGAAGAGGTTCGTCACCTCCTCTTGATCCAGGACGGCCGACGGCTCGTCCATGACGATCAGGCGCGCGTCGTGGGACAGGGCTCGTGCCATGGACACAACCTGTTTCGCCGCCGCCGACAGCGACCCGACCTCGCGCGAGGGACGGATCTCCGGGTGTCCAAGACGGGTCAGCAGGGCAGCCGCGGTGGCCAAGGCGTTCCGCCGGCGGCTGACCCCGAAGTTGGCCAGCTCGTGGCCCAGGAAGATGTTCTCGGCGACCGTCAGTCCGTCGACGAGGTCGAGCTCCTGGTAGATCGTCGCGATGCCGAGCTTCATGGCGGCCATCGGCGTGCCAAGCCTGACGGCCTCACCACGCCACCGCACTTCTCCCGCCTCGGGCTGGTGAGCGCCGGCCAGGACCTTGATGAGGGTGGACTTCCCAGCACCGTTCTGACCCAGCAGACAATGAACCTCACCCTCGATGACGTCCAGGTCCACGTCCGACAGTGCTCTGATGCCCGGGAACTCCTTGACGATGCCCTGCATCGACAGCAAGGAGGCCGCAGCGTCGGGCCTCGACAGCTGGGCCGTGGTATCGGTCTCAGGCACGGGACGCCTGCTCCCGGAGGTCGCGCCGAGGCGACATCGTCGGATCGGTGAAGATCGCCTCGAGGCTCATCTGGGCAGCACCGCGAACGGCGGCGCTCAGCCCGAGAGTCGACACCTCCAACGGATAGTCGACGCCTTCGCTGGCGATCGCGCGCGCACTGAGCTCGCGCCGCATGGGATCGAGGACCCACCGGCCGACCGCTGAGAAGTACCCTCCCAGCACGATGAGCCCGGGGTCGACCACGTTCACGAGAGTCGCGGCACCGATGCCCAGCCAGGTCCCCAGCTGTTCGAGTGAGTTCAGCGTGCGGGGATCGCCCGCTTCCGCGCGTCGTACGACCTCGTTCAGCCGATCGACGACGTCGAGTTTCGGGTCGAGGGCCGCATCGTGCCGATCGACGACGCCGTTGAGCAACGCCGGCAGGCCTACCCGCGTCTCCCAGCACCCCCTCCGGCCGCAACCGCACAACGAGCCACCTGTCGTCTCGACCGGCATGTGGCCGACTTCCCCACCGAAACCGAAGTGCCCGCGGTAGAGCTTGCCGTCAACGACGATTCCCGCCCCGACACCGACGTCTCCGGTCAGCAGCAGCAGGTCGGAGACCGCGGGACGGCGAACCGCATACTCCGCGATCGCGGCAAGGTTCGCCTCGTTGTCGGACGAGATCCGGTAGCTGACATCGCCTTCGAGGCGCCGGCGGAGTGTCTCAGCGAAGGGGACATCGACCCAGCCGAGGTTGGGAGCCCGTACGACGACATCACTCGCGGGCGAGACGAGCCCAGGCACGGCAACGGTCAGGCCGATGACGCTGCGCCCTTGTCCGGCCACGGTGGTCAGGACGGGCCCGATCAACATGGCCAACCGGACGGCAAGCTCTTCCGGGCCCAGCTGGGACCCATCGACGCCCATCCGCCGCTCATCGATGACCTCACCGCTCAGGTCGACAGCACAGACCGCGAGGTAGTCGACGTTGATCTCGGCGCCGAGCGCACAGGTCGACGCTGCCTGCAGCCGCACGGCAGCGCCGGGGCGCCCGACGTGGCCGACAGCTGCGCTGCCCTCGCTGACGAGGTCGCGGGCGACCAGCTCACTCACCAGGCTCGACACGGTCGTCTTGTTGAGGCTGGTGTGGTCGGCCAGCCTGGCCCGTGACCGGGGCGCCTCGCGTACGAGCTGCAGGACGCGCGCCAGGTTGGACTGACGCATCGCACTTTGCGGGGTCGAGCTCGGGGTCTGGACCGTAGCAGCCACCACCACAGCCCCTTTCTCCAGAACGCACGGGAGAGAACAATTAGTTAGTTGCCTCAACCAACTCCCGTCGGTCGAGACTGCTCACGGCGCGGTGTGACGAGGATTTGGTCGACGTCGTGTGACGTGAGTCATAGGAACGTACCCAGCGCTGCGCGTCATGTCAACGATGATGCGCACACTTTCGAAAGTTATCGTGCAAAGTCAGGAGAGAAGCTGGCCTGCGATGCGAGCCAGGCAGCACCCACCACCCCAGCGGCGCCCCCGAGCTCCGAATGCACGATGGGCAGACTGCCGGTCGCGAGCGGGAGCGAACGTCGGTACACCCCAGTGCGGATCTCCGCGAGCAGCTCGTGGCCCACCGACGCCACCTGCCCACCGATGACGAGCATCCCGGGGTTGAAGAAGGAGACCAAGGAGGCCAGCACCTCTCCGAGGCGTCGTCCGCCGGTCCGGATCAATGCGGTCGACACGGCATCCCCACGGGCTGCGGCCTCCGCGACATCTGCAGCCGTGATCTCACCCCGGGACGTCCACATCTGCTCGAGGACCACCGAAGCCCCCGACTTGGCGGCGGCCAAACCGTCACGCGCCAGCGCGGCGCCTCCGAAGAAGGCCTCCAGGCAGGCCACGTTGCCACAGGCACAGACCGGCCCGTTGTCCTCGGCTCGGATGTGGCCGATATCGCCCGCACAGCCGTCCACGCCCCGGTACAGCTCCCCGTGCACGACGATGCCGCAGCCGATGCCGGTCCCGATCTTCACGAACAGGAACGAGTCGACGCGCCGCGCCACGCCCGCGTGCATCTCCCCCATCGCCATGACATTGACGTCATTGTCGAGCACCACCGACATGCCGAGCGCACCAGCGAGGCTGTCGCGCACCGGATAGCGGTCCCAGCCAGGCATGATCGGCGGAGACACCGGTATGCCGCGGTCGAAGTCGACAGGGCCAGGTACGCCGACGCCCGCAGCGACGAGTCGCTGGTGAGGAAGCTGCGCGCGCAGCTTGGCAACGATGTCCTCCACCTGTGAGAGCACTTCGTGCGGACCGGTCTTGATGTCACATGCCGCGGAGATCTGATGAAGGATCTCCAGCCGCGCGTTGGTGATGGCTACGTCGATCGAGGTACTGCCGATATCGATCCCGAGGAAGCCGAGCTCAGCCGCGAGTTCGACCTGCCCCGACGGCCGACCACCGCGTGACTGGCCCCTCCCTGCCGACCCGACCAGCCCAAGCTGCTCGAGCTTGGCGATCTCAGCGGCGATCGTCGTGCGCGACACACCCGCCTGCTCCGCGAGATCGACGCGTGAGAGGGGTCCCCGGTCTCGCAGCATCGTGAGCACTCGGGACTGGATCGGCGACTCGATAGGACGCATCGACGCTGGTGACACTCCTTGATCATGCCACCCGGCATGCCTCGGATCGCAGCGGAACCGGTCAGCCGTGGATCATGTGGCGCATCTCCGCGTAACGGTCGCGAACGCCGGCCGCGTCAACGCCGCCGTCAAGCACCTGGTCGATGTCGAGACCCCAGTCGGGAGGGCTGGACCCTCCCGAGAGCGCCCATGCCGCCTGCCGGGCAGCGCCTCGCGCGACATACTCCCCCGCAGTCGGAATGACGACAGGTCGCTCGAAGATGGCCGGTGCTACCTGTCGCATGGCCTCCGACGCAGCGCCGCCACCGACGAGGACCACCCGAGTCGCGGTCACCCCTTGGGCCACCAACGCGTCCAGACCGTCACCGAGCCCGCACAGCACGCCCTCGACGGCAGCCCTGGCCAGGTTCGCGGGCGTCAGAGCCGCCCGCGTCAACCCGAGGAGGCTGCCGGTCGCCTCGGGCAACGATGGTGTGCGTTCCCCGTCCAGGTAGGGCAGGAAGGTGAGACCGCCGGCCCCGGGGGCAGCGTCCAACGCGAGGCGGTCGAAGTCGTCATGTCCGACGTTGAGCAGCGCCGCGGTCGCAGCCACGACGCGGGCAGCGTTGAGGGTGCACACCAGGGGAAGGAAGCCGCCGGTCGCATCGGCGAAACCCGCGACGGCGCCGGTGGGATCGGCCGTCGGGTCGGGACACGGAAGGAAGACCGTCCCGCTCGTACCGAGGGAGACCACCACGTCGCCGGGTTCCAGCATGAGCCCGAGGGCCGCGGCCATGTTGTCGCCGGTCCCGGCCGCGACGACGGCGCCGTTGGAAGTCTCCCCCACCCTTGCGTCCGGAGCCATCACAGCCGGTAGGCGGAGCGGGCGTCCGAAGGCCTGCTCCACGATGTCGTGCCGGTACTCACCGGTCGCCGGCGACCAGTAGCCCGTACCGGAGGCGTCTCCACGGTCGGTCGTCGGCGCCAGCACATCTGCGATGAGTCGGGCGGTCAGCCAGTCGTGGGGCAGGACGCAGCCGTCGACCCGGCCGGCGATGTCTGGCTCGTGTTGCTTGAGCCACCGCAGCTTGGTGACGGTGAAGCTCGCGACGGGCACGGAGCCGACAGCCTTGGCCCAGTACTCCGGACCGCCCGCCTCATCGACCAGGTCGATCGCCGCTTGCGCAGACCGGTTGTCGTTCCAGAGGAGGGCGTCCCTCAGCACCTCGCCCTTCTCGTCGAGCACAACCATGCCGTGCTGCTGGCCGGCGACCGAGACAGCGGCCACGTCATCGAGCAGACCGCCGGCGGCTTGGCTGAGCGCCTCCCACCAGTGCTCGGGGTCGACCTCGGTGCCATCGGGGTGGGGATGGCGACCCTCGGCGAGCTTCTCGCCCGTGTCGGCGTCGTAGACGAGGACCTTCGTGGACTGGGTCGACGAATCGATCCCGGCGACCTTCGTCATAGCCGTGCACCCTTCATGACAGCGGAGCCTATCCGCAGGTTGGGGGCCATGACCCGCGATGGGATCAGCCCGCAGACGTTGGTCCGGTGCCGATCCCAGATTTCGCGTTGCGGCGTACCACGTCGCCCTGAGGCATGGCCATGCTGGTCGGCATACGGCCGGCCGGGCTGGTGGTGCGCACGGCAGCTTGAGTGTGCGGGACGGCTGGGAGTGCGACGCCGCTGGAAGTGGGCGAGGCAAACGCGCAGTCCCCCACCGACGTTTGCCTTGTTCACAAGCCACCTGGCTTGTGAACAAGGCAAACGCGCGGCCAGGGCTGCAGCCGGGGGTCAGGTGGACGGGGTGACGAAGGGAGGTTTGGTGACCGTGAAGCGTTCGTCGCGGCCACGAACGTCGACACTGACCTCGTCGCCGTCACCGACCGAGGCATCGAGCAACGCCAAGGCGACTCCTGCCTTGCGCGTCGGCGAGAACGTCCCCGACGTGATCTCACCGACGGGCTCGCCGACCATCCCTCCGGAAGCCGAAGCCGCCGACCCGCTAGCTCCATCACCCGGCGACGTGTCCGGGTCATCGCCGGCGACCCCGACAGACCCGTCCGGGAGGTCGACCTTCCGCACCCGCATGTGGGGGCGCGGGATGCCGCGGCCGGTCGCAACGAGTCCGCGCAGCAACCGAGCCGGACCGGCCTCCCGTTCCGCCCACAACGCTGCGTCTCCCCAGAAAGACTCCTTCTTCCACCCCACGGCCCACCCGAGTCGTGCCTGGACCGGCGTGATCGTCGGCGAGATGTCCTGCCCGTGCAGCGGATATCCCATCTCGGTCCGCAACGTGTCACGCGCCCCGAGCCCGGCCGGCACGATCCCGACGCTCTCGCCGGCCGCGAACAAGGCGTCCCAGACCGACACCGCCGCCGCGTTCGGGACCACCAGCTCGTAGCCACGTTCGCCCGTGTAGCCGGTGCGACAGACAATGACCGGTGTCCCCTCATGGTCGACCTCGACGAAGGACATGTACTCGTGGCCGGTCGGAAAGCCGATCGCGGTCAGCACTTCGTCACTCGCCGGACCCTGTACGGCGAGGATCGCGTAGTCGCGGTGCAGGTTGTCGACCACGACGCCGTCGGGCGCGGACTCGGCCAGTCGGCGTACGACCTCCGTCGTGTTGGCGGCGTTCGGGATCAGGAAGACCTCGTCGTCACTGCGCAGGTACGCGATCAGGTCGTCGACGACGCCACCGTCGGCGTTGCAGCACAACGTGTACTGCGCCTGTCCCGGCCCGATCCGGCCCAGGTCATTGGTCAGGCAGGCATTCACGTATGCCGCCGACCCCGGCCCGCGCACGACCGCCTTGCCGAGGTGGCTGACGTCGAAGACGCCGACTCCCGAACGGACGGCGTTGTGCTCCTTGACTGCGCCCGTGTACTCCAGCGGCATGAGCCAGCCGGCGAAGTCGGACAGCTTCGCTCCTAGCGCAGTGTGACGCTCATGCAACGGTGAGGTGACTGGATCGTCAGCGTGTGTATGCGTCTGCTCAGCCATAACTCGCGAACCTATCGCAGGCGGTAGAGTCGCGGGCGACCACCGACTGGCAGGACGAGGGGACCCCTTACACGTGATCGTCGACAACGCACGGAGCAATGCCGGCCTCCGCAACAGCAGCCCTCGGACCATCCGGGCAGATGTGGTCGTCATCGGTGTTCACGGGTCTCCCGATGCGCCCGAAACCCTTGAGCTCGCCGACGGTGCCGAGACGGTCGCCGCCGCGTTCGGCAAAGGTTTCATCGAGACACTCCGCCAGCTCGGCGTCTCACCCAAAGTCGGTGAGACCTGCAAGTTTCCTTCTGCGGGGAACCTCAAGGCGCCGCTGGTCGTCGCCGTTGGTCTCGGACCGGTTCCCGACGGCGAGCCGGACCTCGAAACCCTGCGCCGGGCCGCCGGATCGGCCGCTCGAGCCATGGCGGGCAAGCCGACCGTCGTACTCGCCCTCCCCGCGTCGACCGATGCTCAGGTGCGCGCCGTCGCCGAGGGCGCGATGCTCGGCAACTACGGCTTCGACCACTACCTGACCAAGAAGCACCAGCCGATCGATGAGTTCGTGATCGTCACCGAGAACGCCCGCTCACGCACTGCCCGGGCCGCACTCGCCGACGCCACGGCCGTCGCCACCGCCGTCAACTTCGCTCGCGAGCTCGTCAACCTGCCCCCCAACGACCTCTACCCCGAGTCCTTCGCCGCTGCGGTCAAGCAGCAGAGCAAAGGCACGAAGGTGACGGTGAGCATCACCGACGAGAAGTCGCTGGAGGCCAAGGGCTACGGCGGCATCATCGGGGTCGGCATGGGGTCTGTCCGTCCGCCCCGGCTCGTCAAGCTGGCCTACAAACCGTCCAAGCCGGTCGCGCACATCGCGCTGGTGGGGAAGGGCATCACGTTCGACTCCGGCGGCCTGTCGATCAAGCCGAGCAACGCGATGGCGACGATGAAGTGCGACATGTCCGGGGCAGCCGCCGTCGCCGCCGCGACGTTCGCTATCGCCGAGCTCGGTCTCCCCATCCGCGTGACGACATACGCCTGTCTGGCCGAGAACATGCCGTCCGGTCACGCGACCCGGCCCGGCGATGTCCTGACGATGTTCGGCGGCAAGACCGTCGAGGTGCTCAACACCGACGCCGAGGGACGGCTCGTGCTTGCCGACGGCATCACCACCGCCAACCGCGACAAGCCCGACCTGCTCATCGACGTCGCCACCCTGACCGGGGCCTGTGTGGTCGCGCTCGGGCAGCAGGTCGCCGGGGTGTTCAGCAATGACGACGACCTGCGCGAGGAGCTCCCTCGGATCGCCGCCCGTGCCGGCGAGCAGATGTGGCCGCTGCCGATCCCGGAGGAGATGAAGGACAAGGTCCGCACGACCAAGATCGCTGACCTCAGCCAGCACAACCCCGAGCAGTGGGGTGGCGCACTGTATGCCGCTGCGTTCCTGCGGGAGTTCGTCGCCGACGGGACGACCTGGGCCCACCTCGACATCGCCGGCCCGGCGTTCAACGAGGCGGCGCCGAGCGGATACACGCCTAGGGGCGGAACCGGGGCCGCCGTCCGCACGCTGGTGCAGCTAGCCGCCGAACGCTCCGGCTGAGCGGCCACAACTCACGGTTCAAGGAGCCACAACTCACGGTTCAACGAGGGCGGTCAGGTGGTGGTGTCGGTCGACCCGGTCTGGCTGTCCTTCTGCCGTCGGTTGTAGGCGCGCATGCGGTCGGGGTAGCCCACGACGGCAGCGTCATAGCTCGGGATGCCGTGCTTGTTGGCAAAGCTGTGCGCCCACGCCGCGGAAGGCACCCGGCGGCGGGTCCACTCCCCGTCGATCGCCACCAGCAGCATCGTCACGTCGGTGACGGCCGTCCGCGGCTCGATGAAACCTTCGATCCCGGACCTGCTGGAGACCCACTCCTGGAGGTAGGCAGAGTCTGCAGACTCAGCCGCGCGCAGCGTGCCAGGCTTCTTACGTCGGCGCCGCAGAATCCCCATGGCGGTCCTCTCGAGCGTCGCTCCACTGGTGTATCCCGGTTGTGTCCAGTATCGCCTACGTGCCCAAGCCACCCCGGGATTTGGCCGCGGCGCCGTCCGTCGGCCGTCTCCAGCCGGTCTTGAACCTGGCTGGCGACCGGTCGCGCCGTGGTGCAAGGATGGAGCGATACCCGTGTCGACCGCCGAGATCCGGCTGGTACGACGCATCCATCCGACTTGACCCAGGCTTCGGAGGCAGACCGTGGCGGACGCCGGTACCCGATTCGACATCCTCATCCTTGGCGGGGGCAGCGGCGGCTACGCCTGCGCGTTGCGGGCCTCCGAGCTCGGACTCAGCGTCGGGTTGGTCGAGGAGGACAAGCTCGGGGGAACGTGCCTGCACCGTGGCTGCATTCCGACCAAGGCCCTGCTCCATGCCGGTGAGATCGCCGATTCGGTGCGGCACGCGGAGACGTTCGGCATCTCCGCCACCCTCGACGGCATCGACCTGGCCGGCGTCAATGCATACAAGGACGGCGTCGTCAGCCGTCTCTACAAGGGCTTGCAGGGGCTCGTGAAGAGTCGCGACATCACCCTGATCGAGGGACACGGCGTACTTGTCGGCCCGCACACCGTCGAGGTCGACGGGACGCGCTACGAAGGCAACCACGTCGTGCTGGCGTCGGGCTCCTACACGAAGAGCCTCCCCGGTCTGGACCTCGACGGCGAACGAGTCCTCGGCAGCTGGGACGCGCTGCAGCTCGAGACCGTGCCGGCGCACGCGATCGTGCTCGGCGGCGGCGTCATCGGCGTCGAGTTCGCCAGCGCCTGGCGTTCGCTGGGTGCCGAGGTGACAATCATCGAGGCCCTCCCCCGCCTGGTGGCCAGCGAGGACGCGGCATCGTCGAAGGTCGTCGAGCGCGCCTTCCGCAAGCGCGGCATCTCTTTCAAGACCTCGACGCCGTTTGCCTCGGTCGACAAGACCGACAACGGCGTACGCGTGACCGTCGAGTCCGGTGACACCTATGACGCCGACCTGCTCCTGGTGGCCGTCGGTCGCGGGCCCAACACCGCCGACCTCGGCTACGAGGCACAGGGCGTCACCATGGATCGCGGCTTCGTGCTCACCGACGAGCGTCTGCGCACCAACGTCGAGGGCGTGTACGCCGTCGGCGACATCGTGCCCGGCATGCAGCTGGCTCACCGGGGCTTCCAGCACGGGATCTTCGTTGCCGAGGACGTCGCGGGCCTCAACCCAGCGCCGATCGACGAGGCCGGCATCCCACGGGTGACCTACTCCGACCCCGAGGTCGCGTCCGTCGGTCTCACCGAGGACGCCGCCATCGAGCGTTACGGCGCTGACCAGGTCGAGTCGCTCACCTACGACCTCGGTGGCAACGGAAAGAGCCAGATCCTCAAGACGCAGGGCTTCGTCAAGCTCGTCCGCGAGAAGAACGGCCCGGTGGTCGGCGTGCACATGGTCGGCGCTCGCGTCGGCGAGCTCATCGGCGAGGCGCAGCTGATCTACAACTGGGAGGCCTTCCCGGCCGATGTCGCGGCGCTCGTGCACATGCACCCGACCCAGAACGAGGCGCTCGGCGAGGCGCATCTGGCCTTGGCGGGCAAGCCCCTGCACGCGCACTCGTGAGCGGAGACGGGAGGCGCAACCAGGCGGCCTGATGACTAGGGTGTCTGGCAGGGCCGGAGCGCTCGTCACATCGGGCGACCGGCGCCGGACCACCCCGTAGGCTGGCGCCTGCGATGCACGACCGACATCGGATACGACGAAGAGGACCTCGACCGACATGGCGACAGACGTAACTCTCCCCGCTCTCGGCGAAAGCGTCACCGAGGGCACTGTCACGCAATGGCTCAAGGCTGTCGGCGATGACGTCGCTGTCGACGAACCGCTCCTCGAGGTCTCCACCGACAAGGTCGACACCGAGATCCCCTCACCCGTGGCCGGCAAGCTCCTCGAGATCAAGGCGGCCGAGGACGAGACCGTCGAGGTCGGCGCCGTCCTCGCCGTGATCGGTGACGACGGAGAGTCGTCCGGTGGCGGTACGCCGCAGGAGTCCTCGGAAGGCTCAGGTGACGCCGTGGATCGCGACGATGAGGGTGAGCAGCAGGCCGCACCGGAGTCGACGCAGCAGGACCAGCCCGACGAGGCACCGGGCGACACCGAGACTGACGAGGGCGCCCGTGACGAGCCGCCGTCCGAGCAGGCCCCTGCGGCACAGGCGGACGCGTCGTCCTCGGGCAGCGACTCCGTCGACGTCAAGCTCCCCGAGCTCGGCGAGAGCGTGACCGAAGGCACCGTCACCCAATGGTTGAAGGCTGTCGGCGATGACGTCGCTGTCGACGAACCGCTCCTCGAGGTCTCCACCGACAAGGTCGACACCGAGATCCCCTCACCCGTGGCCGGCAAGCTCCTCGAGATCAAGGTAGGCCAGGACGAGACGGTCGCGGTCGGCGCCGTGCTCGCCGTGGTCGGCAGCGGCGACGGCAGCAGCGCTGCCTCGAGCGGCGGGGGCGAGGACGCCGGCCAGGCCGAAGGGAGCCACCGGGCGGAGGAATCCGCTCCGGCCGAGCCCGCGGCCCCCGCGCAGGAAACCGCCCCAGCACAGGAGCCCGAGCAGCCCCAGGAGCCCGAGCAGCCCCAGGAGCCGGCCGCGGCAGCGGAGTCGGAACCCGAGCCGGCCGCACAGGAGGCGCCCGCCGAGCCGTCGCGCGCGACCCGTTCCAGCGCGTCCGCCGAGAGCGACAGCCGGAACTACGTGACGCCCTTGGTCCGTAAGCTCGCTTCTCAACACAACATCGACCTCTCGAGCCTGACCGGCACCGGAGTAGGTGGTCGGATCCGCAAGCAGGACGTGCTCGAGGCCGCCGCCAAGGCGGAAGAGGCCGCCACCGCGGCAGAGCCGCCGGCGGCGCCTGCACCGAGCACCCCGTCGGCCCCGGCCGCACCTCGGCCTGAGCTCAGCGCTCTTCGCGGCAAGACCGAGAAGCTCAGCCGGCTGCGCAAGGTCATCGCCAGCCGCATGGTCGAGTCGCTGCAGGTCTCCGCTCAGCTCACGACGGTCGTCGAGGTCGACGTCACCGCGATCTCACGGCTCCGTGATCGAGTGAAGGCCAGCTTCGAGCAGCGTGAGGGCGTCAAGCTGTCGTTCCTGCCGTTCTTTGCCAAGGCGGCGATCGACGCCCTCAAGACCTACCCCCAGGTCAACGCCTCGATCGACACCGAGGCCGGCGAGGTGACCTATCACGACGGCGAGCACCTCGGCGTCGCCGTCGACACCGACCGTGGCCTCCTGGTTCCCGTGATCAAGGACGCCGGAGACCTGTCCATCGCGGGCCTGTCGCGCAAGATCGCCGACCTGGCGGCTCGCACGCGTGACAACAAGATCTCGCCCGACGAGCTGTCCGGGGGCACGTTCACCCTGACGAACACCGGCAGCCGAGGAGCGCTGTTCGACACCCCGATCATCAACCAGCCGCAGGTGGCGATCCTCGGGACCGGCACCGTGGTCAAGCGTCCGGTCGTGATCAGCGACCCCAACCTGGGCGAGACGATCGCGATCCGACAGATGGTCTACCTGGCCCTGACGTACGACCACCGCTTGGTGGACGGCGCCGACGCGGCCCGGTTCCTCTCGACGATCAAGCAGCGCCTCGAGGAGGCAAACTTCGAGTCCGAGCTCGGCATCTAGCTCGAGACGGCCTCCAGGAACTGGCCCTGGCTGCCGGCGAGGTCCACCGCGAGGGGCAGCCGCTCCCATCGACAGCTGAACACCATCCCGGCGTCATCGCCGTCGCCGACGACCGTGTGCTCCCACGAGTCGGGGCCGTCGTCGGCAGCCACCAGGTGCACGTACGTCGTCATCGACGGCCCCCCGGGATCGTCCAGCCCGAGCTCGACGAAGCCGACCTGGCCGACGAACGTGAGGTCACCCAGTCCGGTCTCCTCTCCCGTCTCACGGAGCGCGGCGTCGACGAGGGCCTCGAAAGGCAGCATGCCGCCGGCCGGGATCTGGGTGCCCGACGGGTCATCCGGGTCGTCGTCACGATGGTCGAAGACCAGCAGCTGCGGTCCTGCCCCCGTCGAGCGCGTCACATAGCAGGCCACTCGCTGGCGTACGGCGTAGGTCGTCACAAGGCCGAACTTACTCAAGATGCCTGCCGACGCGTGGCCGGCCGCCCGGCGCGGCAAGATTGCCGCATGAGGATCATGATCGCCGGCAGCTCCGGCTTCCTGGGCACCGCCCTGGTCGGCTCGCTTCGGGACGAGGGCCATGACGTCACCCGGCTGGTCCGGCGGGATCCCCAGCGCGACGAGGTGCGGTGGGACCCGTACTCCGGCCGGCTTGTCACCGATCTGCTGCGCGACGTTCATGCTGTGGTCAACCTGGCCGGCACACCGTTCGTGCACTGGCCGCTGACGGCGTCCTACAAGCGGTCAATCGTCCAGAGCCGGGTGCGAACGACCTCGACGCTGGCCGAGTCGATCGCCGCGCTGACGGACAAGCCGGTCCTGGTGAACGCGAGCGGCGCCGACTACTACGGCGACGACCGCGGCGACGACCGGCTCGACGAGGACGCGTCCGCGGGTGGGGGTTCCTCGCCGAGGTGGTCCGCCAGTGGGAGGCAGCGACCTCGAGTGCGAGCGAGGCGGGCGGCCGGGTAGTCAATCTGCGGACCACCGCCGTCCTGGACAAGCGCGGTGGACCGATCAGGACGATGGGCCTGCCGTTCCGCCTGGGTCTCGGCGGCCGCGTCGGAAACGGTCAACAGTGGTTCCCCTCGATCAGCATGGATGACTGGCTGAGTGCGGTGACCCGGCTGATCTCCGACGATTCCATGCACGGCCCGTACAACCTCACGGGTCCACAGCCGGTGACGAACGCGGAGTTCACCCGCATCCTGGCGGCTCAGCTCCACCGGCCGGCCGTGCTGGTGGCGCCGGCTGCGCCGCTCAGGTTCGTGCTGGGCGACCTGGCGACCGTGATCATCGGGAGCCGGCGCGTGCTGCCGGCCCGGCTGCTCGAAGCCGGGTTCACGTTCGCCCACCCCACCACGATCCGCCAGGTCGCGGCCGCGTATGCCTAGGCCACAAGGCGATGTCTGCGATCTGCCAACCGGCACCGCCTCGGATGAGCGTGATGAGCTGGCGGCTCGGACGATCGGTCGGCAGCAGGCGGGCCGCGGCGCCGCGGTGAGCCTGCACGGTCGCCGCCTGGAGGCGGTCGACCACGCGCAGTCGCACGACACCACGCCGTTGGCCGACGACCCGGACACGCCAGTACGCCATGGCGACACCGCTGACGCGGAAGCCGCGACGCTCGTAGGCAGCCAGGTGGGCGGCGTCCCGACGCAACACCGCGCTACCGGGCACGAAGACGCGAGCGAGGCGCTGGGTGCGTCCGGACTGCCAGGCCTTCTCTCGCTGCAGGTCGAGACGGCGCAGCACGGCCTGCCACCTCAGCGTGGCCACGCGCTCGTGCCGCCTGGGCCGCAAGGTCTCGCCGTCGGCTCGCTCGGCGTACGACGTCGCACGGCTCCCCTGAGCCGGGTGAGCGGATGGAGCCTCCGGTGCGGCCAGGACCAATCCGACCGCTGCCGGCGTGCCGAATACCAGGAGCACACCAACGACCAGCCGCACGCAGCGCCACGACCGACCCGTCGTGGGTTTCGGGCGGCGGTGGGTGGGCACCCGGGTCAGCATCAGCCCACCTTGCCGCAGTCCGGGTCTGTCGCGTGCGGTCTGTCCACAGGCCACCGGTACGGATCCGCCCGATACCCGCAGCCTGGTCCGAACCCTGGGCCGCGCCGCCGATGACATGAAGGACACGCCTTGACCTTGTTGAAGACCTCGAGCAGTCCGAGCCGTCCGCCGTCCCCGGTCGTTGCCGCACCTCCTCGCCCCGCGCGCAACGCCGCCACGGCGTTCTACGACGCGGCCGCAAGTCGGATCGCCCGCGCCATCGTCAAGACCGCAGCCCGCCGCGTCGACGTCCGCTTCACGTTCCCTGACGGCTCGGCCTGGGGGCCGACCGCCCCCGGGACCCCGGTCTTCGCCGTGATCAAGCCGGAAGCGTTCTACCGGAGACTCGGGCGTGACCTCAAGATGGCGTTCGGCGAGGCTTACGTCGCCGGCGAGTGGCGGCCGGGCGAGGGCACCGACCTGGCCGACCTGCTCACGCCGTTCGCGCTCAAGCTCGCCGACCTGGTCCCGGCTCCCGTGCGCAAGCTCCGTGTCGTCATCGACCGGCGGCTCCCGCACCACACGGCCAACACCCGGAGCGGGTCGAAGTCGAACATCGAGGCTCACTACGACATGTCGAACGAGCTGTTCCGCCAGTTCCTCGACGAGACCATGACCTACTCGTCTGCCTGGTTCGAGGACCTCGAGCATGAGGACCTCGAAACGGCCCAGCAACGCAAGATCGACGGCATCCTCGACTATGCCGGCGTCACCACGGGCACGCGTGTGCTCGAGATCGGCAGCGGTTGGGGGTCACTGGCGATCCGCGCCGCCGAGCGCGGCGCCACCGTCACGTCGATCACGCTGTCGCGCGAACAGGCCGAGCTCGGCAACCAGCGCATCAAGGAGGCCCGGCTGGACGACCGCGCCCACATCGAGATCTGCGACTACCGCGACGTCGAGGGCCAGTACGACGCCGTCGTCTCGATCGAGATGATCGAGGCGGTCGGCGAGGAGTTCTGGCCGAGCTACTTCGCCGCGATCGACAGGCATCTCGCGCCAGGGGGCAAAGCGGCCATCCAGGCCATCGTGATGAGCCACGAGCGCATGCTCGAGACTCGCAACTCCTACGGGTGGATCCAGAAGTACATCTTCCCCGGCGGACTGATCCCGTCGATCCAGGCGATCGAGGACGTGTGTGCAGAGCACACCGACCTCCGGATCACCGACCGCCGCGAGCTCGGCCTGCACTACGCCGAGACCCTGCGTCGCTGGCGCCGCGCCTTCCTCGCCCAGTGGGAGACGATAAGCCCGATCGGGTACGACGACGACTTCCGCCGTATCTGGGAGTTCTACCTCGCCTACTGCGAGGCCGGGTTCGCCTCCCGCTACCTCGGCGTGTCACAGATCCGCTTCGCTCGAGCGGCCGAAGGCCCGGCACGCTGACGTCGGCCGCTCGGCTACCGTGGGGAACGTGGTGAACGTGCGATGACCGCGGTCGACGAGCGGCCCGACCTACCGCCCCCGTCGGCGGCGCTGCCGTCGGCCCTGCGCTTCGACCACGTCGGGTTCGGCGACCGAGCGATGGCCTACGAGCAGGCGTGGGAGCTGCAACGCCGGCTCCACGGGAAGCGAGTCGCCGGCGAGACCGGTGACGTCGTTCTCCTGCTCGAGCACCCCTCGGTGTACACCGCCGGCAAGCGCACCGAGCCACAGGACCGACCGGTCGACGGCACCCCCGTGGTCGACGTGGACCGCGGCGGCAAGATCACCTGGCACGGGCCCGGCCAGCTCGTGGCCTATCCGATCACCAAGCTGCCCGCCCATGTATATGTCGTCGACTTCGTGCGTCGGCTCGAAGAGGCGCTGATCCGGGTCTGCGCCGACCTCGGCGTGCCGACCGGCCGCGTCGCGGGTCGCAGTGGCGTCTGGCTGGCGGCCGACAGCGGAGCCAACGGCCGCCCCGAGCGAAAGATCGCCGCGCTCGGCGTCCGCGTCTCTCGCGGCGTCACGATGCACGGCCTTGCCCTCAACTGTGACAACGGCATGGCCGGCTTCGACGCGATCGTGCCGTGTGGGATCTCCGACGCTGGTGTGACGTCGCTCAGCGCCGAGCTCGGCCGGCCGGTCCCGGTGTCCGAGGCGCTGCCGTTCGTCGAGCGCCACCTGGCCGACCTGTTGGCCTGGGGGCCTTACGACAGGAGCTCCCGACCTGCCGCGGCCGGCGGCGGTGGCCGGTGTCTCGGGCCCCCCGATCACCTACGGTCTCGGTCCCGCGTCGTGACCGTCGGCATTCGCGCCTGACTTCGGCTCTGACGCGCCACCGCGTAGGCTGGGGCGCGTGACGATTGCCCCCGAAGGTCGGAAAATGCTGCGCCTCGAAGTCCGTAATGCGCAGACGCCGATCGAGAAGAAGCCGGCCTGGATCAAGACCCGGGCGACGATGGGTCCGCAGTACAGGGAGCTCCAGTCGCTGGTGAAGTCCGAGGGTCTGCACACGGTGTGTCAGGAGGCGGGCTGTCCCAACATCTTCGAGTGCTGGGAGGACCGCGAGGCCACGTTCTTGATCGGCGGTGACCAGTGCACCCGCCGCTGCGACTTCTGCCAGATCGACACCGGCAAGCCCGCGGCGCTGGACCGCGACGAACCGCGTCGGGTCGCTGAGAGCGTGCAGACCATGGGTCTGCGGTACGCCACGATCACCGGGGTCGCCCGCGACGACCTGTCCGACGGCGGCGCCTGGTTGTATGCCGAGACGGTCCGGCAGATCCACCAGCTCAACCCCGACACCGGCGTGGAGAACCTCATCCCCGACTTCAACGGGGTGCCCGACCTGCTCAGCGAGGTGTTCTCCTCACGTCCGGAGGTGCTGGCCCACAATGTGGAGACGGTGCCGCGCATCTTCAAACGGATCCGGCCGGCGTTCCGCTACGACCGTTCGCTGGACGTGATCACCCAAGCCCGTGACTTCGGGCTGATCACCAAGTCCAACCTGATCCTGGGCATGGGTGAGACACGCGCGGAGGTGTCCCAGGCGTTGCGCGACCTCCACGAGGCCGGTTGCGACCTCATCACGATCACCCAGTACCTGCGCCCGTCGGTGCGCCACCACCCCATCGAGCGGTGGGTCAAGCCCGAGGAGTTCGTCGAGCTGGAGACCGAAGCGACCGAGATCGGGTTCGCCGGTGTCATGAGCGGGCCGCTCGTGCGGTCGTCGTACCGCGCCGGACGGCTCTACCAACAAGCAGTAGAGTCGCGGGACGCGCAGGTCTCCGCCTGACCGCTTCATCACCCGCATCGCGATCGCAACGAACGAGGACCTCGACAGATGGCACGCAAGGACAAGGGCGAAAAGAAGCAGCGAGCGCTGAGCAAGCTGATCCAGGCCTACAAGCTCACCCGCGAGCGGGACAAGCGCGTCGGCATCGTGTGCCTGGCCTGGTTCCTCGGGGTCGGTTTGATCGTCGGGGCCATCTTCTGGGTGCTGATCCACCCGCTCGCCGGCGTGATCGTGGGGATCCCGTCCGGAGCGCTCGCCTGGATGGTCGTGTTCGGCCGCCGTGCCGAGAAGGCGGCGTACGCGCAGATGGAAGGCCAACCAGGTGCTGCGGCCGCAGCACTGGGTGTGCTGCGACGCGGCTGGCAGGTGCAACCGGCGGTCTCGGTGACCAAGAGCCAGGACATCGTGCACCGGGTCGTCGGCCGTCCCGGCGTCATCTTGATCGGTGAGGGCAACCCGCAGCGAGTCCGCAACCTGCTCGGCGTGGAGAAGAAGAAGCACGCCAGGGTGGTCGGGGAGATCCCGATCTACGACATCGTCTCCGGCGACTCCGGAGACGACGCGGTCCCGATCAACCGCCTCGCCAAGCACATCATGAAGCTGCCCAAGAACATCGCGCCGGCGGACGTCACCGACGCGCTGCAGCGGCTCAAGGCGCTGGACGCCATGCGTCCGCAGATGCCGATCCCGCGGGGACCGGTGCCCACCAGCGCCAAGCAGGCCCGCCAAGCGATGCGTGGCCGGTAACCACGACCTGGTCGCATGGTGACGGCAGGCATCCGACTTCCTCACCGTGACGAATCATGGGTGTGACCACTCCTCTGCCCTTCTCCGGGCGTGCGCTGATCGCGACCGTTGACCATGGCTGACCGTCCCCGGGTGGCGATCATCGGGGCCGGTGTCTCAGGACTCACGGCTGCGTACCTGCTCTCGCGCACCCACGAGGTCACCTTGTTCGAGCGTGAGTCGCGGCTCGGCGGGCACGCCCACACCCATGACGTCCCGATCGGGGACGGCGCGACGACCGTCGACTCGGGCTTCATCGTGCTCAACGACCGCACCTACCCGACCCTGAGGCGGCTGTTCGACGAGCTCGGGGTGGCGATCCGGCCGACTGAGATGAGCATGAGCATCCGTTGCTCCGGCTGTGGGCTGGCGTTCGTCGGCGGTCGCGGCGCACGCGGGATCTTCGCGCAGCGCCGGCGGGTGCTCGATCCCCGGTTCTGGCGGCTGCTCCTCGGCATCCGTCGCTTCCAGAAGCTGGCGCTGGGACTGCTGGCTGACGAGACGGCACCGGAGATCACCTACGGGGAGTTCCTCAAGCAGCACGGCTTCGGTGAGCACTTCATCCGGCACTATGCCGTGCCGATCGTCTCGTGCGTCTGGTCCAGCGGCCGCCGCGACGCGATGCAGTATCCCGCCGCCTACCTGTTCGCGTTCCTGTCCCATCACGGGTTCCTCGCGCTGGGCGACGCACCCCAGTGGTATGTCGTCGCCGGCGGCTCGCGAACGTATGTCGAGGCGGTGAGCTCCATGCTGGCGGCGCCGCACTCGGTCCGGGCGGGTCAGCCGGCGGTGGCGGTCGAACGTCATACGGACGGAGTGCGGGTCACCGACGCCGCGGGCGTCGCGCACCCGTTCGACCGGGTCGTGCTGGCCACGCATGCGGACGAGGCCCTGGCGCTCCTCTCGGATCCGACGGCTGAGGAGAAGAGCGTGCTGTCGGCGTTCCGGTACTCCGACAACGAGACGCAGCTGCACCGCGACGACTCGGTGCTGGCCGATCGCTGGGACGAGCGGGCCAGCTGGAACTTCACGCTCGCCGGGTGTTCGGACGACTCCGACCGGGTGCAGGTGTCGTACTGGATGAACCGGCTGCAGCACCAGCCGGCGGACCACCCACTCGTCGTGACGCTCAACGGCGCGGATCGCGTCGACCCCGCCAGCGTGATCGCCACCATGGACTACACCCACCCTGTCTACACTCCGGACTCGGTCGCCGCGCAAGGGCGGCTGCCCGAGCTCATGACAGAGCAGACGGCGTTCGCCGGGGCCTACCACGGCTGGGGCTTCCACGAGGACGGC
This sequence comes from uncultured Actinomycetota bacterium, assembly GCA_963815445.1. GTDB lineage: Bacteria > Actinomycetota > Actinomycetes > Propionibacteriales > Nocardioidaceae > JANLYC01. Next base: position 217,186 of record CAWFGV010000011.1, on the reverse strand, counting down.
TGCCGCTCGGGCGTACGGGCGGCGCAGCAGTTCGGGGTCACCTGGTGACGGCCGGGCCGTCCTCCTCCCTGCCGCTCCCGGCGATCGTGCGCGGTGAGGTCCGGCACGCGCGTTTCCACCCGATCAAGCACCAGTTCCGCTACCGCGCGCACCAGTGGCTGGTGGACGTCGACGATCCGCAGGTGGCGCCGCGTTGGCTGCGGCCGCTGGCGTCGTTCGAGGCGCGGGACCACGTCGGCGGGCCAGGCGGCACTCTGGGTGCGAACGTCCGCGCGTTCATCGCCGAGCAGGGGGTCCCGTGGACGGCGCACCGCGTCATCATGCTCGCGAACGCACGCGTGCTCGGCTACGTCTTCGACCCGCTGACCGTGTTCTGGTGCTACGCCGCGGACGGCACGTTCGAGGGCGTGCTGGCCGAAGTGCACAACACGTATGGCGAGCGGCACGGCTACGTGCTCGACCTCGACGCCAACGGCACCGCCCGCACGGACAAGCAGTTCTACGTTTCGCCGTTCTTCGGCGTGTTCGGCGACTACCAGCTCAAGTTCGTCCTCGACGCTGAGTCGGCCGGCGAGGGATCGGCTGCCCAGCACGCTGAGCCACGCCGGGCGTCCGCGTCCGATCGTTCGGCCGGGCGCGCCGAAGGTGGGCGCCTTCGTGCCCTCGCGCCGACGCACGGTGCCCGCCGAGCCGAACCGGCCGTCGCCGCGCGCTGGCGGGCGCGCCCGGGTAGGCGCCTTCGTGACGCTGCGGCAGGACGACCGCGTGGTGTTCACCGGAAGCTTCACCGGCCAGGCGCTTCCGGTCACCACCCGACGGTTGCTCGGCGTCGCGCTCACGCAGCCGCTGATGCCGCAGCGGGTGGCGGCGCTGATCCGGTTGCATGGCGTCTGGCTGTGGCTGCGCCGTCTCCCCGTCATACGACGCCCCACGCACGCAGACCAGTCCCCCTCCCCCTGACCGACCCCTGTTCGCCATCCTGGCCGAGACGTTTGCCTTGTAAACAAGCCAGGTGGCTTCTTCACTAGGCAAATTCGCCGAGGGAACAGGGTATTTGCCTAGTTAACTAGGCAAACGGACGGCCACGGAGGGCATCCCACGTCAGCCAAGGCTGGTTCAAGGGCAGTCAGCCGCTGCGGGCGATGGGTGTCGGCGGCCAGCTCATGGACGCCCGGCCGGTCGTGGTTGCCCACTGGGCCGATCCGGGACCAAGGACTCTGATGCTGTCCGCCGCCGCCGCCTAGCCTCGGCAGTGAGAGGGTGATCGAGAGATGACGCATTGGAACAACGGTTGGAGCACAGCCGACTGGTTCGGTATGGCGCTCGTCATGTTCGTCTTCTGGTCGGTGGTCCTCGGTGTTGCAGTAACGGTCTTCAGGTCACTGCGCGACCGGCACTCCGAGCCCCCCGGATCGAACCCCGAGCGCACGCTCGACCAGCGGTTGGCCCGTGGCGAGATCACCGAGGATGAGTACAGGCGCAAGCGAGACCTGCTGCGCGCGCGATGACACGCCGACCTGACCGAACGCTCTTGGTCGGGGCCGCCAGCGCGGTGCTGCTAGCGGCTGGGTCGACCGTAGCCGTAGCAGCCGGCGGCGCCCTTCGACAAATCCTCGGCTGCCTGTCCCGTTCCCGACCTCCCCGGGCAGATCGTGGATGTGAGCCTCATCGACATGGGCAACATGATGGGCGATGGCACGATGTTCGGCGCGGCTGTGCCAGACCGGCCGATGGCGCACATGCGGTTGGTCGCCACTCCGGCGTACATCTCGGCGGGGACCGTTTCGTTCCGGGTCCACAACATCGGGACTCGCACCCACGAGCTCGTCGTGCTGCCGCTTGGCGGGCACGAGAAACAGGGCAGGCGAACGGCGGGCTCGGACAACCGCATCGATGAGCAAGGCAGCCTCGGAGAGGCATCTCGCACCTGCGGCACGGCGGGCGGTGAGGGCATCGCTCCAGGCAGCAGCAGCTGGGTCACCGTCACCCTGCCCCGAGGCCGTTACGAGTTGGTGTGCAATCTCAAGCACCACTACGGGTCCGGGATGTTCGGCGTCCTGCGCGTCCGCTGATTCCGCACCGGCCGCCTTCCACCGGCCACCCACCCAACTCCCCCTCAGCCGCCCTCGTCGCCGACGTGGCCGAGACGTTTGCCTTGTGAACAAGCCAGGCGGCTTCTTAACTAGGCAAATTCGCCGAGGGAACAGGGTATTTGCCTAGTTAACTAGGCAAACGGACGGCCACGGAGGGCACCCAAGGTCAGCCAAAGGCAACGTCAGGGGCAGTCAGCGGCGCAGCGCGATCGTGTCGGCGGCCAGGTCCTGCAGGCCCTGCTGGTCGCGGTTGTAGATGACGGCGGGGATGACCAGACAGATCAGCACCGTCCGGATCAGTGCCCGGGCCGCGTCGACTCGTGCTCCCGACGTACGCCGGATGACCACGCCCGTGATCAGCTGCCCGGCCGACCCGCCGAGCAGGGTGGTCAGGATCCACACCTCGGCGGCGAAGACGGCGAGCGGCGCCCATCTCGCCACGCCGTAGCCGCTCCACACGTCTTGACCGATGAACGCCGCGACCGCAAGCATGGACAGCGCCCAGTCGAGAACCAACGCCAACACCCGGCGTCCCCAACCGGCAACCGCGCCCGACCCCGACTCGGCAAGGCCGCGACGCTGCCCAGGAAAGTCCTGCTCAGCCGGCTCGGAAGTCACGAGCGGCAACGTAACACGGGCGAAACACAGCAGACACGGCAGGGAAATCGCCACCTCTTACGGTGGCACCACGACCGGCGGCCAGACCGGGCCGATCGGGATGCGAGGAGGATCGATGTTCGCCGACCGCGACGAGTTGTTGAGCTACATCGCAGACGAGGGCGTCGAGTTCGTCGACGTACGTTTCTGCGACCTGCCCGGGATCATGCAGCACTTCACCGTGCCGGTGTCGTCCTTCGGACCTGAAGTGTTCGACGAGGGCCTCATGTTCGACGGATCCTCGATCCGAGGGTTCCAGGCGATCCACGAATCCGACATGGCGCTGTTCCCTGACCCCACGACGGCATACCTCGACACGTTCCGGACCGACAAGACGCTGGTGGTCAACTTCTTCATCCACGACCCCCTGACCGGTGAGGCGTACAGCCGCGACCCCCGCAACATCGCGCGCAAGGCGCAGGCGTACCTCAAGAGCACCGGCATCGGCGACACGGCCTTCTTCGCTCCGGAGGCCGAGTTCTACGTCTTCGACGACGTCCGGTTCGAGACCAAGCAGAACACCGGCTTCTACTCGATCGATTCGGTGGCGGGCGCCTGGAACAGTGGTCGCGAAGAGGATGGCGGCAACCGCGGCTACAAGGTCAAGTACAAGGGTGGCTACTTCCCGGTCCCGCCGTACGACCACTTCGCCGACCTGCGGGCGGAGATGTCGAAGGAGCTCGAGACGTCCGGGCTCATCGTCGAGCGGCAGCACCACGAGGTGGGCACGGCCGGCCAGGCCGAGATCAACTTCCGCTTCGACGAGCTGCTCGTGAGCGCCGACAACGTGATGAAGTTCAAGTACATCGTCAAGAACGTCGCGTGGAAGAACGGCAAGACCGCCACCTTCATGCCGAAGCCGATCTTCGGCGACAACGGCTCCGGCATGCACTGCCACCAGTCCCTGTGGGCAGACGGCGAGCCGTTGTTCTACGACGAGAGCGGGTACGCCGGTCTGAGCGACGCGGCCCGCTACTACATCGGTGGGCTGCTCGCCCATGCCCCGTCACTGCTGGCGTTCACCAACCCGACGGTGAACTCCTACCACCGCCTGGTCCCCGGCTTCGAGGCCCCGGTCAACCTGGTCTACAGCCAGCGCAACCGGTCGGCGTGCATCCGTATCCCGATCACCGGTGCCAACCCGAAGGCCAAGCGGATCGAGTTCCGCTGCCCCGACCCGTCGGCGAACCCGTACCTCGCGTTCTCGGCCATGCTGCTGGCTGGCCTGGACGGCATCCGCAACAAGATCGAGCCCCCGCAGCCCATCGACAAGGACCTCTACGAGCTGCCGCCGGACGAGCACGCCGATGTGGAGACAGTTCCCGCAACGCTCACGGCCGTCCTCGACGCGCTCGAGGCCGACCACGAGTACCTGCTGGAGGGTGGGGTCTTCACCCCGGACCTGATCCAGACCTGGATCGAGTACAAGCGCACCAACGAGGTCCTGCCGATCTCGCTGCGCCCTCACCCTCACGAGTTCGAGCTCTACTACGACATCTGATCCAGCGTGGGCTCGAGCCCGCCTGACGAGCGATGGCCCCGGCACGTGTCGGGGCCATCGTCGTTCCGGCCACCCGCGGCGAAGGTAAGGCGAGCCGGAGGCCGGCTGCGTGAGCCGCTCAGCCCCAGTCGTGCACCGTCCGCAAGTGCGTGAGCACCGCCAGCACCCGCCGGTTGCCTTCGTCGCTCTCAGAGATGTCCAGCTTGAGCAGGACGTGCCGAACGTGCGCCTCGACGGTGCGCTCGCTGAGCACCAGCCGCTGGGCGATGCCGGTGTTGGTGAGACCCTCCGCCATCAGCTCGAGGACGCGGCGCTCGCGTTCGGAGAGTCGTGCCAGCGGACCGTCCGTGGCCGGCGCCACGAGCTTGCCGACGACCGTCGGGTCGAGGGCCGATCCCCCGGCAGCGACCCGGGCTGCGGTCTCGAGGAACTCCTCGACCTCCAGCACCCGGTCCTTGAGCAGGTAGCCGAAGCCGGGCCTGCCGACGAGGTCGACCGTGTGGGTGGTCTCGATGTGCTGCGAAAGTACCAGCACCCCCACGTCAGGGTGGCCGTCCTTGATCTCCCGGGCTGCCCGGGCGCCTTCGTCGGAATACGTCGGCGGCATCCGGATGTCGACCACCACAAGGTCGGGTTTCTCGGTGTCGACGACGTCGGCAAGCGTGCCCGCGTCGCCCAGCGTCGCAACCACCTCGTGGCCACCGTCGGCGAACAGCCGGGCGAGCCCCTCCCGGAGCAGCACCTGGTCCTCGGCGATCACGACACGCACGGCAGCTCCGCCGTCAGCGTCGTTCCACTGCCGTGGATGCTCTCGACCCGCAGCCGCCCGCCTCTCGCTTCGACCCGGTCGGACGAGCCCAGTGAGCCCCGATCCCCGACCCACCGTCGCGCCGCCGATGCCGTCGTCGGCGACCGTGACGACAAGCGTGGAATCCTGTCGGGCGACCTCCAGCACGACCTGCGCTGCACCTGCGTGCTTGACCGCGTTGGTCAGGCCCTCGCAAGCGACGAAGTACGCCGCGGCCTCGAGATCCGGTGCATAGCGATCGGCGGTCGCCGTGACGTGCACCGGCATCGGCGCCCTGCTCGCCAGCTCACACAGAGCAGGACCGAGACCGGCCTGCAGCAGCGTCGGGCGCAGCCCGTGGGCGAGCCCCCTGAGCTCGCTGATCGCCGATCCGATCTCGACAACGGCGCCGTCCAAGGTACGGCGCGCCTCGCCCGGATCAACCGTGAGCTGGTGCTGAGCGTGCCGCAGGGCGAGGCCGATGGAGACCAGCCGTTGCTGGGCGCCATCGTGCAGGTCGCGTTCCAGGCGCCTGCGCTCGTCGTCGGCGACCGCCGCCATGCGAGCGCGAGACTCGTCGACCTCGTCCAGGCGCTGCCGCAGCTCCACCCGCAGCCGGGCCATCTCGATCGCGATCGACGCCGCGTCGACCACGGATGGCAGGAGGGCGCGGTCCGCGTCGCTGCCCGGCGACCAGACGACCTCACCGAGAGTCATCCTGCCGCGCCGGACCGGGACGCGTTCACGATCCGGGTCGGCATCCGCGACCGGATGGCCACGCTCGTCGACGCGCGGCTCGTCGGGCTGCAGGACGAACCACAGCTCGAGGCCGGGGTTGCGCATCGCCGCACGTATGGCATCCACGACCTGCTCCGGCTCGGCGCGGTCGTGCCGGAGGTCGTCGACGAACCTGGTCACCGCCTCTAGCGCGTCGTGGCGCTGCCGACGGAACCGCCGGTCGACCACGTCCTGCACGCGTCGGTGCGCGAGTCTGAACACCGCAGCAGCGAGCAGCGTGGCCCCCGCGGTGACCCAGACCGAATCGCGACCTGCGACCGCGCCGAGGACGACCACGGCACCGGCGTACACCGCGGCCAGCAGGACCGTCAGCGTGGCGTAGGTGAAGGTCCGGCTGATGACCAGGTCGACGTCGTAGAGCCGGTAGCGCAGGATCGCGACACAGATGGCGATCGGCCAGATGGTGACCACCAGCACCGGGATGACGTGCGCGATCGGCGTGACCCACCACAACGCGCCCCCGAGCGGAAGCCCGACGGCGAGGATGCCGCTGGCGAGGGCGAACCACTTCAGCTGGAGCCGCTCGACGCCGCTGGAGCGCCGGTACCGGATCACGACCGCGACGAGACTGGCGAGCAGCGACACCCCCACCATCGTGAACCCTCCGACAAAGAGCGCGTCGGTCGGGAGCCACTCCACGGCGTACGGGTTGCGGCCGGCGACGTACTCGCTGCCGGCATCCGGGTTGAAAACCCAGCCCGGCTCGCCCAGCAGCACTCCCCCGAGGAAGCTCAGTCCGAGCACCGCGTACCAACGTCGGGAGAGCAGGTGCCCGGTCGGGAAGAGGAGCAGCACGGCGACCGCGAGCGGCGCGGTCGGTAACCAGCTCCCGGTCGCGACGAACTCGGCCGGCGGGCCGGCGGGCCAGCCCTGGGCAGCGGCACGCAGCCCCCAGCCCTGGGCGACGTCGCCCGCGAGCGCGGCCACGACACCCTGGGCGATCAGCAGCCAACCGATCGGATGTCGGGGGTGGAGGCTGAGGATCAGCGCGCCTGCCGCCGTCGTCACGGTCGAGGACACGGCGAGCAGCAACGTGTCCCACGCCGGCTCGAGGCCCCACGACAGCAGGACGGCGGCCACCTCGGCCAGCACCGTGAGCGCGAACAGAAGGCCGAGAGCGGGGCGGAGCCTCGGGAAGGCCACGCACGAATCTTCCTCTCGCCGGGAGGGAGCGCGCAAACGTGCGGGCACTGCATCCGGAATCAGTGCTGGCGCGGATGCTCCACGCGGGACGCGAGCCTACGGTCGAGCGGACCGAGTGCCACCGACGGAGGATCCCGATGACCCAGCTCACCGAATCGACGTACGCCGCCGCATCCACGCAGCAGCGCAGGAACCTCGCCCGCATCACGGGGGCTGCCGGCCTCGTCACCCTCGTGGTCGTGCTGGGGACCTCGCTCGCCAACGACTACCAGAGCGCCGCGATGGACAGCGACGCCGACCAGACCGTCGCGTTCTTCCGGTCCCTCGACGACACGTTCGGAGCGATCAGCTCGTTCGGTACGGCGGTCGGGCTGATCGCGATGCTGTGGTTCACCCTCGGGCTCGCCCTCCTGCTGCGGCGCTACGAGGGCGAGCTGCCGTGGCGCTCGGTCTTCCTCGCGGGCGCGGGCATCGTCAGCGTCGTGTCCGGTCAGATCGCGTCGTGGGATGCCGCGGTCTACCGGTCCGACGACCTCGACCCAGACGTCGCGCGCTACGCGTTCGACCTCGGCAACCTGTCCTTCGCGAACGGCTGGGTCGCCGCCGGCGCCGTCGGGATCTGCGCCGGACTTGTCATCCACGGGAGCCGCGACCTCCCGCAGTGGCTCGGCTGGTGGGCCCTCCTGGCGGGCGTCGGATCGGTGCTCGCTCGCGCCGTCTGGACCGAGGACTACGCGCTCGTCCCGTTCACCGCGTTCTGGATCTGGGTGGCCGTGCTCTCAGGGGCACTGCTCCTGGGTCGCTTCGCCGTCGCCGGAGCGAAGAAGTGACGTCACCCGTGGTCGGGCTGAGCCGGCTCACCAAGTCCTTCGGCGACTTCCGCGCAGTCCACGAGGTCAGCGCCGTCGCGCTCCCGGGCCAGGTGACGGCGTTGCTCGGGCCGAACGGAGCCGGCAAGACCACCACGCTGCGGATGCTGCTCGGTCTGGTGGCGCCGAGCAGCGGGACCGCCACGTTCGGCGGGAAGCGGTACGACGAGCTGGCGGACCCGGTGCGAGAAGTCGGGGCACTGCTCGAGGCATCCGGCTGCCACCCGGGGCGTACGGCGCTGGCGCACCTACGCATCCTCGCGACCGCGGCGCGGCTGCCGCGCGAGGCGCCCGAGCGGGTTCTGGAGGAGACCGGGCTCGCGAAGGACGCGCGGCGACGGGTGGGCGAGTACTCCCTCGGGATGCGCCAGCGACTGGGCCTGGCCGCCGCGATGCTGGGCGACCCGTCGGTGCTCGTCCTGGACGAGCCGACCAATGGCCTCGACCCTCCAGGCGTGCGATGGCTCCGCGGATACGTGCGTCGGCTCGCCGACGAGGGTCGGACGGTGCTGCTGTCCAGCCATGCGCTGAGCGAGGTGGAGCTGACCGCGGACCACGTGCTCGTGCTCGCCCACGGCAGGTTGCTCCGGTCGTCGACATTGGCCCAGTTCCGCGCGGAGGCCGGCGTCGGATCCCGGGTGCGTACTCCCGTCCCGGACCGGCTCGGCGCGGCGCTCGACGCCGCGGGCCATGCCTACCGGCTCACGGACGAGGAGCTCGCCGTCGACGCGCCACCCGAGCGGGTGGGAGAGATCGCGGCGGCGCATGGCCTGGTGCTGCACCGTCTGGAGGGAACGGCGGACCTCGAACAGGCATTCTTCCGGCTCATCCAGGACGGCGAGCACGTCGCGCAACCCGAACCAACCCAGGAGGTGGTCTCGTGAAGGCGCTCATCCTTGCGGAACAGCTCAAGATCCGCTCCACGCGGACACAGGTTGCCCTGTTGCTAGCGACGCTGGCCTTCGTCCCGTGGACGGCCGTACTGACCATCCCGAAGGAGGGCGCCGAGAACGTGCCGGTCTCCCTCGACGACCCGCGTCTCCTGGCTGTCGCCGTCGGCAACAGCTTCGGGGCCCCGCTCGTCCTGATGCTCCTGCTCGGCGGAGTCGCCTTCACCCAGGAGTTCCGCTACGGAACCGTCACCTCGACGTACCTGGTCGAGCCTCGACGTACCCGCATCCTGGTGGCGAAGTGGGTGACCCTGGCGCTCGTTGGTGGAGTAGTCACCACGTTGACCCTCATGGTCTCGGTGCCAGTCAGTGCCGCGTTGATCCGCTTCCGGGGCGGCGAGGTGAGCCTCGGGGCGACGTTCTGGACGATGACGGCGGCCGGCTTCGTCGTGCTGCCGGCGTTCGGCGTCATCGGCGTTGCGATCGGCGCATTGGTGCGCAACCAGATCACCGCCGTCGTGGCCGTGCTGGTGTGGATGCTGGCCCTCGAGCAGCTCGTCATCGCCTCCTATCCGGAGATGGGCCGGTGGATGCCCGGGGCGACGACCTTCGTGCTCCTGCAGATGGGCCCGTCCATCGACCCGGACGGGAAGCTGCTGTCCGCGTCAGCCGCCGCTCTTCTTCTCGCGGCTTACACCGCAGTGGCGGTCCTCCTTGCCCTCCGCCTGACCCCGAAGCGGGACGTCCTCTGACTCAGCCGCGCTCGGAGAAGCGACTCACCGACGGTGCGCCGCTCAGCAGGCCGCTGCGTCGTCGGCGCTGGGGAGAGAGCGGCGGATGCGTTGCGGCAGCACCTGGCCGTGCAACGTGGAGGATACCTACGGGCCGGTATCAGGGGCGGCAGTCGCCTGGGCAGGGCAGCGGCCCTGGGCACGTCCGCAGGCGCTGAAGTCGCAGGTGCGGCACCACCATGCGCCTACGGGCTGGCCGCGACGTCGCTGGTCCATCCGCGCGGCCACCCGAGTCTCTACCAGCGTGGTCAGGAGCGTCTCCAGGGTCGCTGCCTCGCTGCTGTGGAGTCGCGTGATGGTCTGGCGTATGACCGCATCGCGGGCGGTCCTGGCGGCCCTGGCGCGGCGCCGCCCTGCGGTGGTCAACCGGATCTCGACGCGCCGCCGGTCCTCGCCGGGACGGCGCACAGCGAGCCCTTCCGCCTCCAGCTGGGACACCAGCCGCACCGCTCCGGAGTGGGTCAGGCCGAGGACGTCGGCCAACCGGCCAACGTGGGCGTTGCCGAGAAACTCATCGAGCGCCAGGAGCGCGACGGCCGCACCGCCTGACAACCCGGACGCGTCCTCCAGCGCCGTCGTCGATTCCTTGGCAAGGTTCAGGGACAGCGACGCCAGGAGGTTCTCCAGGCGGGGGTTGGCAGAAGATGTGCCCATGCGGATATTATATGAGTCAGTCATACAAATATGAAGGAGATGAGGAGCATGTCCGGGATGATTGCTACCGCTACCACCGACATCGACGCGGCGCCCGATCGAGTCTGGGCGGCCCTGACCGAGCCGGACCAGATCGCCGTCTGGATGCAGGGCGCGCAGGTGAGGACCACCTGGGAGGTTGGCAGTCCCATCACCTGGGACGGTGAGTACGACGGCCGCTCCTACCAGGACAAGGGTGAAGTGCTCACCCACGACGAGCCGCACATCCTCTCGGTGACCCACTACAGCCCGATGATGGGCGAGCCCGACGAACCGGAGAACTACCACACGCTGGTCTATACCCTCACCCCCGACAGCGACGGCACCCACCTCGAGCTCACCCAGGACGGCTGCACCGATCAGGAGCAGGCCGACCAGTTCAGCCAGAACTGGCAGCACATGCTCGAAGCCCTCAAGGCGCACATCGAGGACTGATCAGTCGGAGCAAGCAGGCGCACGATTGCGGCCCGGATGCCGTCGACGTTGCCCGCGTCCTCGTCTCGGGAGCTCAACCGACTGCTCCGCGCACAGGTCGCATCTCCGCGAGCATCCTCCGTTCGGCGAAGCCGGTGCACTGGATGGTCCGAATCCGCTCGGACGTACCGGTGGATTGTGTGGTTTGTCCTCGCCTCTGGAGGGGTCATGAGTCATCCTGGACACATCGCGTCGAACCGACGCGGTGCGGCACATGACGGGGGCGAACGTGACCGAGGCGACGGCTGAGATGACGGACGAGTCGCGAGCCGAGATGCGTCTGTTGACGCACGTCGTCGGTTCCGCCGCGCGCGTCCACGGCGCGCTGGCCCAAAACCAGATCGACGAGATCCTCGACCACACCATGACGCCCTTGAGCCCACCTGAGGGTGTCGGTCAGCCGATCGAGAACTGACGCGACCTCGCCATCAGGCGACTGGGCAAAAGCTCACAAACGCACTGATGACCGCGTACGTCGTGCGTGCGCGGTCACCAGCTGCGTCAGTGCTTCTGGCTGTGACCGGAGTCCCGGCTCATCACGAGCCGGGCGGGGTCACGGTAGGGATCAGGGGCAGCCGTCGACGAAGTCACCCGGGTCGGCGTTGCAGACGTCCGTGCCACCGGAGCCGCGCACCGAGTCGTTACCCACACCGTCCCGCGCATTGAGAGTGTCGTTGCCCTCGCCTCCGTTGAGGTGGTCGGCACCCCTGTCAGCGTTGAGCGTGTCGTCGCCCATGCTGCCGAACAGGTGGTCGTAGCCGCGTCCGCCCGACATGACGTCGTCGTTGGGGCCGCCGGCCATCTTGTCGGACTTCTTGTTGCCCTTCATGAGGTCCAGGCCGGCCCCACCGGAGAGCCGGTCCTTGCCGTTGCCACCGACGATCCTGTCGTTACCAACGCCGCCGTACAGCACGTCGTTGCCTCGGTTGCCCACGAGCCTGTCGTCGCCCATGCTGCCGATGAGGAGGTCTTGGCCCTTCCCACCGATCAACCGGTCGTTGCCGCCGTCACCACAGATGATGTCGCGGCCCCGGCCACCTCTGACGATGTCGTTACCACCGAGCGACGAAATCACGTCAGGCCCGGCGGTGCCCTGGATCGTGTCCGCACCCGCGGTCCCCATGATCGTGACGGCATGACCTCGGCACATTCCGGCCTTGACGGCATCGGTGGTCGACGTCAGCGTGGGCAGACCCACGATGACCAGCGCCGTCGCGACGCCGAGTACACGTTTCCGGATCATGATTTTCTCCTTGACATCAACATGGATTGCAAAGCCCTGCTCTGCGAAATGTATTGCGACGGGCGGCACTGCGCATCGCCGTTTGAGGATTTGCCTGATACTTCCGTGCGATCAGTGAGCAGTGGCCCAATGTAGGTGGGTTCGGGGCCGGCCGAAAGAGACAATATCGTGAGTTCCTTGTCACGTACTGTCAGGTTCAGCCGGGAAACCGATGAGGTCATGAGCTCGTGACACTGGCCTCTGCGAGGTAGCCGTCGTACCAGTCCCCGCCCTCTGCCTTGGCCCCGAGCACGAGTGATGCGGTGTTGGAAATGCTGCCGAGGAGCGGCACGATCTTGGTACGAGGAGCGAGGCCATCGACATACATCGTCACACCGGTGCTGGTTTTGCTGCAGGTGATCGTGTGTGTCTTGCCGTCGATGAGGTTGGTCGTGCCCCGGATCGACGCCGTGACCTTGAGAGCGTCCTTGACGAGGCACAGAGCGCGACCCTGGCCGTTGACCTGGATCAGCTCGACCTTGTACTCGCCCCCCTTGGTGGCGGCCAGTCCCTTCCGCAACATGTCGTAGTCCTCGCCGGTACCGAGGGGCGCGGACGTGGAGAACGTCACCGAGAAGGAGAACGGCGCGATTCCAGGATTGAGCGAGCTCGACGAGGGGACCACCACGCGTGAGTTCACCCCGTTGAACCGGTACCCGGCGCCATCACCGGTCGTGTTCTCGGCCATGCCGTTGTTGCCGTTGCCGGTCGCATCGAACGCGATCGACCCGGCGGTCTCGTTGAGCAGCCAGCGCGCCCGGTCCGTAGCCGCGGAGCCCGGAAGTGCCATCGCCGTGACAGAAGCGGCGGCGCCCAGCAGACCGACAACCCCGATGACGCCGACTCGAGTGAGGGAGGGCGTGTGCGCGGTCGTCGATCCCGGCGCCGGTTCTGGCGGACGCCTTCGCGCGCCCACGTGTCGCCCCTTGTACTTGGTCATGACCCCACCTATTCCCCTGAGAACCCCTGAGCCCCGAAAGCCCCGGCGATACAACGAACACCGGAGGTTAACCGCGGGTGGGCACGAAGGCCAGCGGAACACACCTGGGATGACACAGCGCAGGCACCTCGCGTCGGAGCGTCGGCCCCAAACCTCACGAACGGGGTGAAGTCGCCCCTACCGTGCGCCAGCGAGTGATCAGTCCGGTCCAGAAGCCGAGACCCCAGCCGACGTGCATCGCCACGAACGCCGCGGGCACATGAACGGCGTCCCGGCCGGCGTCCAACCTGCCTCCGACGCGCACCGACGCAGCAGTGAGCGCAGCCAGGTAGGGACTGGCCATAGCAAGGCCGCGGCCGGGTCGGCGCAACGCAACCACGGTTGCCAGTCCGAGCCAGGCCACCAACACCGGGGCGGCCGCGTGGCGGGCCTTCATCGACGCGGGGTGGAGCGCAGCGACGTCGGCCTTGCCCCGGCCGTAACGCACGTACTGGCGGTAGAGGTCGGGAACCGACTGACGGCACTCCCACTCGATCACGATCTGAGGATCGAGCAACAGTCGCTCGCCGGACTGCCGCACGCGGTAGTCGAGCTCGTAATCCTCGTTGGCGACGAGCCGCTCGTCCCAGCCACCGAGCTTGCGGACAAGATCCACCGGATATGACCCGAACGGCAGGTGGTCGACCTCCTCGACGGCGGTGGCGTAGTGGTACTTCGAGTTGCCCACGCCGAACCGGCTCGCCATCACGGCGGCGATGGCCCGTCCCGCGGAGGTGACACCCACACCGTCCTTGCGTCCACCGACCCCGCCCCACTCCCCTTCCCGCAGACGCGCGACCAGCTGGGCGACATACGTCGATCGGATCGTGCAATGGGCGTCGACGCGGACGAGCCAGACGCCTCGAGCCGCTCCCAACGCAAGGTTGAGGGACGACGGAATGTGCGGGCGCGGGTTGGACAGCATCTCGATGCGCGGGTCGGACTCGATCCGGGAGCGGATGATCTCCGCAGTCCGATCGGTTGAGCCTCCCTCGACGACGACGATCTGCAGGTTGCGGTAGGACTGACCGCTGACCGAGTCCAGGGCTGCCCCGATCGACGCCTCCTCGTTTCGCGCCGGGATGATCACCGTGACGAGGTCTTCCGCGACCTCGTTCACGAGGTCAGGTGCCTCTTCCTTCGCCACATCCCCACCCTTTTCCGGCTCGCCGAGTCACGAAGCAGACAAGTTAGCGCACTGAGGTCAACGATCCGTCCAGTCCTCGACATTGGGCTGTTCCTCCCTTGACAACGCATGGCGACACGCATGAGGTTGGTGTCGAGTCCCTGGGGGGTCCGGATGGCCAGATTGACCACGTTCACGACGTACCTCCATCGTCCCTTCGGCCAGAGTGCTGCGCCGGACAGCCCATCTCGGGCGGACGTGGCTTACGGTAACGAACTGATTACGTAGTGTCATCATTTCGACGTCGGCCCCGCATCAGCGCATAAGGCCGCATCCCTACCCGGAGGAACGCGATGAGCTCCCAACACCGCCACCAGCCAGGCCACCGGAACCACCGCACCATGTCACGTCGTGATGTCCTCGGTGCCGCGGCAGCAGCGGCCGCTGTCGGCGCCGGAACTGCCATCGCCGGGCCGGCCCTGGCAGGAGCACGACGTCCCAGCAAGACAGCGGTTCCGTCCGCGCGCATCACCCCCCGCCCCTCCTCGGCGCCGTTCCTGGCCTACACCGACACGTCCTACTTCCGGAGCCCGGCGCTCGGACAGTCCGTCGACCTGGCACGCACGGCCCAGTTCCGTGCGTTCATGAAGACCCACCCCGACCAGCGATCGTTCTCGTACCCGCGCATCAACGGCACCGACACGAACAGGTGGGGTACGACGTTCGCGTTGGGCACCAGCGCTGACCCGGTGTGGAAGCTGACCGGCTCCGTCAACCCGTACTGCACAACCCTGGGCACGGCCGGCTTCCACGCCCCGGAGTGGCTCGGTTCGGTGCTGTCCGGCACGTCCGACAGCCCGTTCTGCGTGATCGACCAGGCGTCGGGATTCACCCTGTTCGGCACCAAGGCCCGCGTCGTCGCCCCGCACACCATCTCCGTCTCGTCGGCGGGCATCACGTACCACGGCAGCAACGGCCTGCACCGGAGCGATCCGCTGAGCAACGACAAGCGGAACTTCACCAGCCGCGGCCGCATCTCCGAGGCGATGGTGATCAGGGCCGACCTGGTCAAGTACGGGATCGCCAACAACACCGACCTCGGGCACGTGCTGCACATGTTCCTGGTCGAGACCCGCAGCAGCGACGGCTTCCGTCACCCGATGGTCGGCTGTGAGAGCGGGAAGAACGGCTTCGGTGCGGAGGGCGAGCGGATCGCAATCCACCCGTCGGTCAACCTGTCCGCCCGCGGGTTGTCACCAGCCGGCCTCGTCGTAGCCCGGACCCTGCAGAACTACGGGTGCTACTTCGGCGACAACTCCGGCTCTTCATCGGCCCTGAAGGCGGAGCAGGAGAGCCCGTCGCACCCGGTGTGGAACAGATCCCTGGGTCGCGACAGCCTCGCTGGGTTGCGCTGGGACGACTTCGTCGTGCTCAGCCGCTAGGCCACCTGACGGCCTGCACGCAAACCACCGACGCGGCACTCGGGAGTCGGGCGAACGGCCAGCATTTCCTGAGTGTCCCCACGCGCACCAGGGGTTGCAGATACCGTGGCCCGGTGAACGCCCGGGATCAGCTCGACCGGCTTCGTCACCACCTGCGTCGGCCACTCGCCAAGACGCCGTACGCGTGGGACGCAGCCATGGCCGTGCGCGGCAGCAAGCGCTCGACCTTGGCGCGCCAGGGCACGGCGTTGGTCATGGACGGTTTCCTCAGGTCCGGAAACACATTCAGCGTTGCGGCCTTTGCCATCGCCAACGGCGACCAGCTGCACGTTGGCCGGCACCTCCACGGGGCCCCACACATCCTGCGCGCGGCCCGGCTCGGCGTTCCGACGGTGGTGCTGATCCGCAAGCCGGCTGACGCCGTGTCGTCGTACCTGATCAGGCGACCGTCACTGACGCCGAACGACGCACTGCTGGAGTACCTGGACTTCTACCGGACCTGCTGGCGCGTCCGCGACCAGTTCGTCGTCGGTCTCTTCGACGACGTCATCGAGGACTTCGGCCGCGTCATCGTGGCCGTCAACCAGCGGTTCGGCACCGACTTCCGGCCGTACGAGCCGACGCCCGAGAACGATTCGCGGGCCTTCGAGCTCGTCGAGCAGATGAACAGGCTCGAGTGCCGCGGTGAAGTCGTCGAGACCCACGTGGGACGTCCGTCAGCGCAACGAGATGCACGTAAACAGGAGGTGGCCACCCTGATGAAGGCGCCCAAGACCGTAGGACTGCTCGCACACGCAGACAGCTGGTTCCGCCGCTACACGGACCTGGCGCACCAGGCGCAGCGCCCCCCGGGGTCGGCACCTGACCAGGGCGCGGCATGACGCGCGTTCTCCTTGTCGGCAAGGGCTTTCCCGACCGTGGAGGGATCCCGACGTTCCTCACCATGATGCAGTCCGGTGACCTCGCGGAGCGGTACGAGCTGACCTTCCTGAACGTCGCACACTCCGCAGCCCCCGAGGGAGGCGAGGTGACGACCGGGAACATCGTCCGCACGCTGCGCGACGCACGGTCGGTCTTTGCGCAGGCAAAGCATCACGACATCATCCACATCCACTCGGCACTCGCACCGGCCGTGACCGTTGCGCGCGCCGGCCTCCTCGCTCTCGCAGGTCGGCTCCGCGGCCGCCCCGTGATCATGCACGCGCACGGCGGCAACATCGAGACCTGGCTCACGACTCCCCTCCGCCGTCGACTCATGCAGCTGGCCATGCTCCCGGCCAAGCGCGTCGTCGCGGTCTGGACGGCGGGCGAACGCGCACTCGCTTCGTCGATCGGAGCGCGCAAGGTCCGGCTGGTCGACAACGGCGTCGACTGCGATCGGTACGCCGACCCCGAAGCGGCCCACGACCCGCCACGCGTCCTGTACGTCGGCCTGCTGACTCCCCGCAAGGGTGTCCTCGACCTGATCGAGGCATCCCGCATGCTCCAGGCCGAGGGTCTGCGGCACGAGCTGCGCTTGGTCGGTGGAACACCGGACGAAGGCCCAGCCGCAGCCGAGCCGGTCATCGCAGCGGCGGAGGGGGTCGCCACGCTGCTGGGCACCCGGCCACCCGAGGACATGCCTGCGGCATACGCCGAGGCCGACATCTTCTGTCTGCCGTCGTGGTGGGAGGCCATGCCGCTGTCGGTGCTCGAAGCGATGGCGGCCGGGCTCCCCGTCGTCGCCAGCGACGTGGGCGACGTCTCGCGACTGGTCAGCGAGGACTGCGGCTACGTGGTCCCGGTCAAGTCACCCGAGCGAATCGCCGCTGCTCTGCGCAAGCTGCTCGAGAACGTCGACGAACGGCGCCGCATGGGAGCTGCCGCGCGAGCTCGAGCGCGCTCCAACTTTTCGAGCACGGCGACCGACGCGGCCATCGCCGAGCTGTACTCCGAAGTCGTGACATAACCGGCGATGGGGCCGTGCGCGACAACTCTCCCAATGCCTGACAGCGCACGGCATCGTAGTTAACGTGCCAGGGTCCTTACCCCCAATCCAGGACCTGATAATGCTTTTGAGCCAACCGAGGCGAGCTGCACGCATCGCCACCATCTCAGCCATCTCCCTCCTCGCCGGGGCCGCACTTCTCGCCCCCGCGACGACCACGGCAACCGCCGACGGCAACACGGCCGACAAGCAAGGCACGGCCAGCCGCACCAGCACAGCCAGCAGCACCAGCAAGGCAGGCTCTGCAGCCCGTCCCTTCCGAAGCACGTCCTACTGGAACAAGCCACTGGGTCGCGCACCACGCGACCCCAGCAACCGCGCCTTCATCCGCGACGCCCAACGGCACAGCGGCTCACACATGAACCTGGTGCTGGGCGACTGGGGCATGCCGGTCTACCACTCCGGTGCCGGCGACCCGGTGTATCGGATCAAGTCCGGACCCGGCTGGGTCAAGGTGCACATCCCCAGGAACGCCCGACACATGCCTACCTCGGACGCGGCGATGGTCGTGATCGATCGAGCTTCGCACCAGGTCCTTGGCCTGGGCGGAGCACATTTCTCGAAGGCGGCCGGGTGGTCGGCGAGCGGTGTCTCGCGGTACCTCTCCCGAAGCAACGGCATCGCCGGCGGGTTGCCGGGCGGCCTGAAGGCGAACTATGGCCACCGCGGTATCCCCGGGTCGGTCCAGGCCATCACCCGCGACGAGATCCGGCGCGGCGTCATTCGGCACCGGCTCGAGGTCTACTGGCACGAGACGAGCAGCGGCCGGGCGTACTTCCCGATGACCCAGGCGGAGTCGGGCAAGAGCGGCGTCGTCCCCGAAGGCATGGTGATCCGTATCAAGCCGTCGGTGAACCTCAAGGCGATGCACCTGCCTCGCGGTGCGTACATCGTCGCCCGCGCCCTGCAGCGCTACGGCGCCGTCGTCGGTGACAACTCCGGGCAGGGCAACAGCATCAAGGTGCAGGCCAACGCCAAATGGGGTGGCGTCCTCAACAAGGACTCGCTCCGCAGGATCCCGTGGAGCGACTACGTGTTCGTCAAGCGCGGATACCGTCCCTGACGCGGACGATCCCACCGCGGTAGAGAACGGACGAGGACCCGGGCAGCCTGGCTGCCCGGGTCCTTGCGTTCCGGGCACGCCACCGGGCGCGGACACCATAATGGGGGCCGTGACGACGAACGGAGCACAGGAGTCCATCCCGCCGGCGCGACCCGACGGACCCGTCTTCGTGGTCGGCTCCATGCGATC
Organism: uncultured Actinomycetota bacterium; assembly: GCA_963815445.1. GTDB lineage: Bacteria > Actinomycetota > Actinomycetes > Propionibacteriales > Nocardioidaceae > JANLYC01. The sequence continues at coordinate 198,422 of CAWFGV010000011.1, read as the reverse complement.
GGGGTCGACGATGCTCCGCCTCATCCTGGACAGCCACCCGCGCATCGCGATCGGTGCCGAGACCGGTTTCATGGGGGCGGTGCTGGCGACCAAGCGCATCCCGAACTGGAAGTACGGCGACGAGTGGCACCGGAGGATCGAGTGGTCCGACGCCGAGCTCGATGACCGGATCCGTGAGTTCTACGACGGCATGTTCGCGCGGTACGCCGCCTCTCGGGGAAAGGCTCGGTGGGGTGAGAAGACGCCTTTTCACACGTCCCACATCGCGGCCATGGCCGAGCTGTTTCCCACCAGCACGTTCGTCGGCATCGTCAGGCACCCCGGTGCGGTGGCCATGTCCTTGCGCAAGAGCTTCCACTACACCTTCGCGGATGCGTTGTCGTACTGGTCGGCCACCAACCTCGACATGGTTCGCGCCGCTGACGGGCTCGGGGATCGCTTCGCGATGTGCCGGTACGAGGATCTCGTCACGTCCGGTGAGCCGGTCCTGCGCGAGCTGATGGACACGATCGGCGAGGAGTTCTCCGCCAACCTTCTGCATCATCACGTGGTCCAGCGCGACCAGGGCGCCCCCCGTGTCGTGGACGGCAGCACGAGCACGCGCGACGCGATCGACGCCACCCGCGCAGACCGATGGGCCGACGACGCCTCGGAGTCGGACCGGGCCGAGCTCGAGGCCACACGAGGGCTCGCCGGCTTCTTCGGGTACGCCGCCGACGACTCCGCCCACCGCGCGCCGACCGATGCCGTCAGCGGACGCCGCTGGTCCTGGACGGGTGCCGATCTGGCGCGCCGCCGAGAGCAGTTCGCCGACCGCGTGGACTTCGAGATCCGCCCTCCGACCCTCGCGATCGACGCCGATCCCGAGGAGCTGGCCCGACGGCTCAGCCAGGTCGAGGCCGCGCTGTCGCGGACGAGGTCCCGCCGGGCCGTCCAGCTCGTCGACGCCGTCCGCAAGGCACAGCGGCAGCGGTCCTGGCCCGACGTCAAACGCGTCTGGCACATCGCTCGGGGCAAGCCTGGCTGACCACGCCGGGCCTCGAATGTCCGGGAATCGCCGTATGACGCTCATCAGGTTGATCTGCTTTGCCCAGTGCTGTCTGAATCGATATTTCTCTGTGTTATCAAAGAATTACGCAAAGTAGTTTTTTGATGCCTTTTCTTAAGCACAGGGTAAGGCGGGAATGACCAACAGTGAGTGTTTTCTAACAGCATGCAAATGACCCCACACGCGTGGTTGTATTGCCTCATTCACGCGGCGGCGGACGGATGCCCACATGTAGTTCATGTGACGTTCACCTTTGGGGGGTGAAGCTCGACCCCGCCGCCCGAGTTCGGGGAGGAACCGGGGTGTCATCCGAGAACATCGTCGCGCGGTCCGCGATCGTCAGTCCCAGGCATTTGCCGCGGCCGGCGAGCACTGAGACCCAGGCTCCGGTGATCTTGGGTCCCGGCGCTGGTAACACCCACAACGACGGTTGGCGTCGAGCGGGCTTCGGCCTCGTTCCGGTCAGCCTCGTCATCGACCTGGTGGCTGCCGTGCTCGCCTCGCGAGCGTTGGACCTGACCACCCGCTCCAGCGTCTTGCTCACCGTTCTCGTCCTCGTGCTCAACGCCAGCGGCGGGCACTACCGCGCCCGCATCGCCCCCGCACTGCTGGACGAGATGCCCAAGCTGATCGCCCGCGCCCTCGTGGCCGGCGCGATCGTCACCTCGCTCCGCGTGGTCCTCGAGCTGCCGGTGCGCGACGGACTCGTCTACGCCTCGATGGTGTTCGTCGGTCTCGCGTTGTTCGGCCGGTCCCTGGCCTACCCACTCCTGCGGGAGTACCGGCGCGGTGGCGGTCTCGGCGACCCCACCATCATCGTCGGCTGTGGCCAGGTCGGCAGCCAGCTCGCCGACACCCTGCTCGACCACCCTGAGTACGGCCTCTACCCCATCGGCTATGTCGACGATGACCCGTTGATCCACCCCAATGACCGCCGGATCCCGGTGATCGGCGGCATCGACCAGCTGGCCAGCCTGCTGCGCCAGCACCGTATCCGCAACGTGATCGTGGCCTTCACGACGAGTCGCGAGTCGAGCATGGTCGAGGCGCTTCGCACCTGCGACCGGATGTCGTGCGAGATCTTCTTCGTACCGCGCCTCTACGAGCTCCACGGCGCCGGTCCGGCGACCGAGGCGGTGTGGGGCCTCCCCCTGACCCGCCTGAGCCGGGCGTCGTACCGGAGCTGGACGTGGCGCTGCAAGCGCGCCTTCGACTTCGTCCTCGCCAGTCTGGCCCTCGTCGTGCTCAGCCCGGTCATGCTGGCCTGTGCGATCGCGGTGCGGATTGAAGGTGGACCCGGCGTGATCTTTCGACAGGAGCGGGTCGGCCTGGATGGGCGGCACTTCGAGATCTTGAAGTTCCGGTCGCTCAAGCCGGTCGACGACGAAGAGTCGGACAAGTGCTGGAACATCGGGAACGACCCGCGCCTGGGTCCGGTCGGCCGCGTGCTCCGCAAGCTGTCGCTCGATGAGCTCCCTCAGCTCTGGAACATCGTGCGCGGCGACATGAGCCTCGTCGGGCCGCGGCCGGAGCGACCTTCGTTCGTCGCGGAGTTCTCGCTGCAGTTCCCCCGTTACGTGGCTCGCCACCGGGTCCCAGCGGGCCTCACGGGGTGGGCTCAGGTCCACGGGCTCCGGGGCGACACCGACATCGCAGACCGGGCGGCCTTCGACAACTACTACATCGAGAACTGGTCGATGTGGTCTGATATCAAGATCATGTTGCGAACTGTGAGCCAGGTCTTCGGCGGCCGCGGGCGATGATTCCGGCGCCGTCATCTCGGTCGGCGCTCACTTCCCCACTCGTGCAGGACTTCGATCTGCACGGCGTGGTTGGGGTGCGCGTCGTAGACGGGACACCACACGACATCGCCACCGTGCGTCGACAGCTGGGACCGATCGACGCCACGTTGGACCGTGAGCCTGACATCACGATCCGGTTCGTCGACTCCGCCACGTCCCTTCCGATGACATTGGTCGGGGTCGGTGAGAGCGGCTTCAACGATGACGGCTTCTTCCTGCTCCAGGGCAAAGGCGGAGTCCGAGCGCGCGTCTGCCTGCCGTTCGACCGCTTCGGCGGGCAGGTCGAGATCGTCTGCGAACGCCGCATGCCTGCGGTCCCCCACCTCCTGGCGGTCATCAACCTCACGGCGCTGACCAAGGGCGTCCTGCCCTTGCACGCAACCGCCTTCACCACCGGTGAGGGAGCCGAGTCGACCGGTGTTCTGGTCGCCGGCTGGTCCAAGGGCGGCAAGACCGAGACCCTGCTGGCCTGCATGAGTGAGGGCGCCCGGTATGTCGGCGACGAGTGGGTCTTCCTGAGCCCGGACGGCACGATGCATGGACTCCCCGAGCCGATCCGGCTCTGGTCGTGGCAACTCGAGCAGCTTCCTGCGCTGCTGGGCGCACGTCCCGCACGAGACCGACGCCGCCTCGCGGCCTGGAAGAACATCGCCCGAGTCGCGGACCGGACGGCCCGGTCGGGGCTGCCCGGAGCCGGGATCGTCCGCCGGGCCGCTCCGGTGCTCGGTCGGCAGGCCTATCTTCAGGTGCCACCTGCCGACCTGTTCGGGCCGGACTCGATCGCCCTGCACGGCGAGCTCGATGCTGTCGTCCTCGTGGTGAGCCACGATGCGCCGGAGACCGTCGCTGAGCCGGTCCGCCACGGTGAGATCGCTCGGCGGATGCGAGCGTCGCTCGAAGAGGAGCGCGCTCCCTTGATGACGCACTACCGACATTTCCTCTACGCCTTCCCCGACCGGGCCAACCCGATCGTCGAGAACGCCGGCGAGCTCGAGGCGAAGCTGCTGTCGTCCCTGCTGGATGATCGCCCGGCCGCCAAGGTGGCACACCCGCATCCTTGTGACATCGCGCTGCTCGGCCGCACCGTGCTGACGGCGGCCAGAGATGCCATCGATCGAGCTGGTGCCTCCGCCGGCGACGCGCCCACGTCAGAGGACCTGCCATGAACGTGACCAAAACCGTCGGTTGGTCAGTCCTCCCACGAGGGGGCGGGTTATGGTAACCGCTCCGAACAGACAGGCCGATGACGTGTTCTCTCCCTCCGCACCGACGCCGCGGACCTCTCGGTGGCGCCGCCCTCGACTGACCGTGGCGCTGGTCGGGCCGGACGGCGCAGGCAAGAGCACGATCAGCGCCCGGCTCGCCGAGGCCGACCTGCCGAGGCCGGTCAAGACGATCTACATGGGAGTCAACCTCGAGGCCAGCTCGTTGATGCTGCCCACCACCCGCCTGCTGCTGGCCGCCAAGAAGGCACGCGGCCACCGCCCGGACCTCGTCGCCAGCAGCCTGCGCGACAGTGCCAGCGACTCCCCTCCCGAACCCACGTCGCTCGCGGGGTCGCTCAAGGAGGGTGCCCGACTGAGCGTGTGGATGCTCGAGGAGTGGTTCCGCCAGCTCGTCGCGACGTCATACGGCATGCGCGGCAACATCGTGGTCTTCGACCGCCACTTCTTCGTCGACTACTACCACGCCGACGTCGAGGTCCGACCCGTAAGACGCGGTAGCTTCCGTCGCTTCCACGGCTGGATGCTGGAGCACGCCTACCCCAAGCCGGATCTCGTCATCATGCTGGACGCCCCGGCCGAAGTTCTCTTCGCGCGCAAGCCCGAAGCGACAGTGGAGTGGCTCCAACAGCGACGACTGCAGTATCTGGAACTGGCCAAGGTCGTTCCTGAGTTCGTGGTCGTCGATGTCGACCGACCCATCGAGGCTGCGGTGGCGGACACCGTCGAGGCCATTCGTACCTCCTGGAAGGCAAGAACCGCGTGAAGATTCTGTTGGCGAGCCCCATCGACCCGGGCACCGTCGCCGCACTCGAACAGCAGTACGACGTCAAGCAGGCCCTCAAGGTCGATCCGGACGGCCTGAAGGACGCGATCGCCGACCGCGAGACCGTGGTCCTGCGCAGCGGCGTCCAGCTCACCGCCGATGCGATGGCCGCTGCACCTGGCCTGCGTCTGTTGGTGCGGGCGGGCGCCGGTCTGGACAACATCGATCTCGACTACGCCGCCTCGAACGGCATCCGCGTCGTCCGGATCCCTGGCATGTCCGCGCCTCCGGTGGCCGAGTTCACCTTTGCTCTGCTGCTGTCACTGGCACGCAAGGTGACCGTGGCCGACCGGCTGCTGCGCGAAGGTCATTGGCCCAAGCCGCAGCTCGGTGGTCACCTGCTGCACGGTAAGACGCTGGGCATCATGGGCGCGGGCAACATCGGCGGCCTCGTGGGCCAGATGGGTGCGGCATGGGGTATGCGCGCCATCGGCTGCGTCGGCAACCCGAACGACAGCGTGGCGCAGAACCTGCTTGGGCGTGGCATTACCATGGCCGGGCATGAGCAGGTGCTGACCGAGTCCGACTTCCTGTGCCTGCATGTGCCGCTCGACGAGTCGACGCGATACATGATCGGCGCCGCCGAGCTGGCGCGTATGAAGCCCGGCTCGATGCTGATCAACGTGGCGCGGGGTGGTGTCGTCGACGAGGCGGCGCTGTACGACGCGCTTGCAGACGGAACAACGGTGGTGGGGGCCGCCATGGATGTGCACGAGACCGAGGGTGAGGGGACGATCTCTCGGTTTGCCGATCTTGACAACGTGGTGCTCACGCCCCACATCGGCGCGATGGCCTTGGACTCCCAACGGCTGATCGGGGATCGCGTGGTGGAACTGCTCCACGCGTACCAACAAGGACAACTAGACCAGGAGATACGCGATGGAGAACACGTCATCTGAAAGCCGCCCGGCGCTGAGCCGGGCGGATGCGAAGCGGGCCCGGCTCCGAGAGGGACTGGCCGGCTCATCGCCGGTCGTGGCTGTCGGTGCGCACGACGCGATGAGCGCACGGCTGATCGAGAACTACGGCTTCGACGCCGTCTGGGTCAGCGGCTTCGGGGTGTCGGCGATGGCCTATGGCCTGCCCGACCTCAACCTCGTCACGATGAGCGAGACGCTCGCCGTGACACGCAACATCGAGGGGATCGTCGAGCTCCCGGTGGTCGTCGACTGCGACAACGGCTTCGGCGGCTTCAGCAACGTCGTCCGCACGGCGGTCGACTTCGACCGCGCCGGCGTGGCCGCGATCTGCATCGAGGACAACCTGTTCCCGAAGCGCAACAGCCTGTACCAGGGCGACTCGCGCCGAGAGCTGATCGACATGAAGGAGCAGGCCCGTCGACTCAAGGCGGCCAAGGCCGCTCAGGAGTCTCCGCTGTTCGTGATCATCGCCCGCGTCGAGGCGCTGATCGCCGGGCACGGTGTCGAGGCCGCGATCGAACGTGCGACGGCGTACGCCGAAGCAGGCTCCGACGCGATCCTGATCCACAGCAAGGACAAGTCCCTGACCGAGATCACGGAGTTCCTCGAAGCGTGGGAGAAGACCGGCATCACGACACCCTTGGTGGCGGTGCCGACGTTGTTCCCGGACTACACCGCAGACGAGCTGCACGCCAAGGGCTTCTCGATGGTGATCCTGGCCAACCAGCCGATGCGGGCCTCGGTCCAGGCCATGGAGGAGACTCTGAAGCTGCTGCGCGTGGAGGGCAAGCCGGCTGCTGCGGATCCGCACATCGCCAAGGTCGACCACATCTTCGATCTCGTGCACACCACGGAGACCATCCAGGCAGAGGAGGCAGATGAACCGGCGTAACCGCCGTGCCCTTCTGACCAACTCCACGACGACACCGGCGGTCGTGGTCGGTCTGGACAACATCACTGGGCTTCAGACGGCGCGCATCCTCGCCGACCGCGGCGTACCGGTCGTCGGGGTGGCTGCCAACAGCAGCCACTTCGGCGCCCGGACGAACGCGTGCGTCGAGGTCATCGAGAGCCCGTTGTCGGGGTCGGACCTCATCTCGACGCTGCAGGCGCTCGCAGCCCGGCTCGGGCGCCCGGCTGTGCTCGTACCGTGCACCGACGGCGCCGTGTGGGCGCTGTCGGAACGCCGGGACGAGCTTGCGTCGTACCACCTCTCGCTGGCGGCGCACGACACCGTCGACCTGCTGATGGACAAGGTCCGCTTTGCCGAACACGCCCAGGCGGCTGGACTGTCGATCCCGCGCACCGAGGTGATGCGTGACCGCGCGGACGCCGTCCGCGCGGCCGAGTCGCTGACGTTCCCCGCGGTCGTCAAGCCACCGGTCAAGGCACCTGCCTGGCTGGCGCACACGAGCGCGAAGGGTATTCAGGTCAGCGATGCCGACGAGCTCCTCAGCACCTACGACCGCGTGTGTGACTGGTCTCCGGTCCTGTTGGCCCAGGAGTGGGTCGAGGGCGGCGAGGACGAGCTCTACTCCTGCAACGCGTACTTCGACGCGGATGGAGAGGCGCTGGTCACCTTCGTGGCGCGCAAGCTGCGCCAGTGGCCACCCAACGTCGGCACGAGCGCGTCCGGCGAGGAGTGCCGCAACGACGACGTCGCCAAGGAGACCCTGCGGGTCTTCGGCGGTGTCGGCTTCCAGGGACTCGCCTACCTCGAGATGAAGCGTGACGCCCGCACGGGTCAGATGATGATCATCGAGCCCAACGTCGGCCGTCCGACCGGACGGTCGGCGATTGCCGAAGGCGGTGGCGTCGAGCTGGTCTACACGGCGTACTGCGACGCGGCCGGGCTGCCGCTGCCCACGGCCCGGACCCAGCAGTACGTCGGCGCCAAGTGGCTCGATCTGCGACGTGACCTGCAGGCGGCCGTCGTCGCCTGGCGCCGCCACGAGCTGACGCCACTCGACTGGGCGCGCTCGATCCGCGGTCCCAAGTCGCACGCGATCTGGTCGGCCAGCGACCCGCGCCCGTTCGCGGTCGACGTGATGCACGCCATCGGCGAGAGCAAGCGCCTGGTCTCGTCTCGGTGGACGTCCGAGTCCTCCGTCGAGCAGCCCGCCAGCTCACCAGGTTCACGTCCGTGACGACCCTCCGCAAACCGCGGCTGCTGGCTCGTCGGGCGTTCCTGTCCACGGCGGGTCTGACGGTCGTGCTCACGGGCTGCACGGCGGCGCCACCGGTCGGTCCCGCCTCCGACATCTCGTCGACCTCGGCGACGATTCCGGTGGTCAAGCCACAGCACATGAAATACGTCAGCCCGACCGGGCAAGACAATGGGCCGGGTACCGCTGACAGCCCTTGGAAGACCATCGAGTTCGCGTCTCACGCACACGATCAAGGCGACGTCTTGTACGTGCATGGCGGCACATACAGGAAAACGTCGAAAAGCCACACCTGCACTATCGGCACCGAGAACAAGCCCGATCTATGTCACCAACGTTCCGGGCGAGCGACCAGTGCTGGAGGGTGCCATCTCCTTGACGAGGCCTGAGTACTGGAACTTCAGCGGTCTCAACGTGACCTGGGATCCGAGCCTGGCCAACCCGCCGAGCTTCATGGTGAAGATCACCGGCGGAATCGGCTGGAGCTGGCGCAACAGCGAGTTCAGTGGCTCGCTGGGGCCGGGAACATGTTCGTGGGCGTACGCCACATGGTCATCCGAGCACCGCGTGATCCGATTTGACCCGAAGCAGTGGACGCTGGCAGACAACTGTTTTCACGACCTCCGATCCGCGGACACCGGCGGTCACGCAGCGAACCTGGTGCTGGGCGCGATGCACCATCCGCGCCTCGGCACGGTCGAGCGCAACATCTTCTTCAACAACCAGGGCCAGGACAACATCACGCTCGGCTCGGCCAGTGGTTCCCCTCGCAAGGTCCTCCTGCGCTACAACACGATCTACGGCGGCCGGTTCGCGATGACGTTGGCCGGTGCCCCGCGCCAGATCCAATCACCCGCAACCTGATCGGCGGCGCGAACTCCGAGGTGCTCGTGCGGTTCGACAACAGCTATGCGAAGGGCACGCGGTTCTTCCAGAACTTGCCGTGGACGCCGCCAGGCTCCTGCGACCTCGTGCGGACCGGGCGGTGGGTGGTGCCGGGCAACGTGCTCCTCGAGGGGGCGGGTCCGGCGGGCCAGACGCCGACAGCGTCGCCCACTTCGACGACTTCGACCACGCCGGCCCCTCCGCCGATCTTTTCGACATCCGAGGGCTGCGACGGCTTCCGCACGACCCTGCCGGAGGCAATCCCCTACGGCAGGTACGGGCTATGAGTAAACAACAGATGACAGAGTCACCAGTTCGCCTCCGCAAACGGGCCGGGGAGCCTACGCTGATCACACCTGGGAAGGAAACAACATGAATCGGGGAAGCGACGTCTTGACGACGTTGATGTGGGGGCTGCGACGGTACGCATGGATCGTCGTGCTCTTCGTAGCAGGCGTCGGTGTGCTGGTCCCGGCCATCCAGAGCCGTGCAGCGAGCGGTGTACGAAGCGCGGGCGCAGGTGGGACCGATCAAGCCGGTGATCATGTCGAACCTCAACCCGCTTCCGAAGCTCGGCGACAGCGCATTCACAAACGGCAGCGTGGCTGACGCGGTTCGCCAGTCGTTGAAGCGTCCGCCTGACACCAGCGTCATCCCGGGGACTGTGCAGCTCACGACCGCCCAGGACAACCCCATCATGGTGGTCATCGGGAGGGCCAACAATCAGGCGGACGCCGTGACAGTGGCTGACGTTGCTGCTAACAGCTTCGTTTACGAGCTCAACAAGTACAGCCTCTCGGTCAGCACTTTCGCCGTCACGCACAAGGCGGTGGTGAGCTCGAAGCCCACCTCGAAGATCGCCGGTGGGTACCTGTCGATCGCGGTCGGGCTGGTCGCCGGACTGGTCGCTGGCATCGGCGCGGTTGCTCTCCTGCTCGTGCTCCGGCGTCCGGTCGTCGACTCGGCAGCTGCCGAGGACGCCACGGGAGTACCGGTGCTGGGTCGGGTGCGCCTGCCTCGATCCGGTGGCGAGCTCGACGCGAGTGACCTGATGGGGATCGGGCTGCTCTGCCGTCGCATTCTCTCGGCCGGACACAAGGTGGTCTATGTCGCTGGCCCGGCGCGAGTCCAGGTCGAGCAGCTCAGCGCCAGCATGACCGAGTTCATGGAGCGCGTGCAGAGCACCGCGCACGAACAGGCTTCGACGAACGGCGCCAGTCCCGACGGAGCCGGCTCGACTGGCTCGGCCAGGATCGCTGACATTGTGGTCCTGAACGGACCGTCTTTGGAGCAGTGGGCTCGAGTTCCCGACGATTCATCGGTGACCTTGCTTGCGGTCCCCGAAGGCATCACCACCCGCACGCTCCGCAACCTCGCGGACGAGCACTTCACGGGAACACCAGCGGGGGTCGTGCTGGTGGCACAACACCGTCAGCATCGCAGCGACAGCTCGTCCTCACCCCTTCGGAGCCCACGAAGCGGGCGTCCGGCTCGAAGCGCCCTGGCAAGAAGCAGCCGGGCAAGACTCCGGCACGCTGAGCCACGCAGCGGTCACCGACTCGGAACGTTCGGTCAGGTGGCCGCAGCCTCAGCGGTCTGGAGCATCGCCTCGACCTGGCTCCGCACATAGCCGGCGGCCAGCCGCAGTGACGCCTGCTCAGCTCGGGAACGCCAGCCACTTCCCTGCGCATCCACGAGTGCTGACCACTTGTCCAGCATGATCAACACCTCGTAGCAGCGCAGCGCAGCGATCTCGGCCGGGTCGGAGGCGCCGGAGCCGAGGTAGCCCCGGATCGCCGCGCACCTCCCACTGCGCCACGGTCTTCGCGGCGAAGGCGAGTCCATGGCTGTGCACCTGGATGCCCAACAGGCGGACGCCGACCAGGAATCGGCACAGATCTTCGTACACCGGCACGGTCCAGCGCGGCATCGGATCGAAGACCACCAGCCGCCCGGAGTCCACGAACATGTTGCGCGGCGCGAAGTCGCCGTGCCCGAGGACAAGGGGCAGCCGGTCGGGCAGCACGGCAGCGGCGAGCTCGGCTCCGCGCACAGCCAGTCGGCCCAGCGCATGCTCACCCACGCGAGGACGCAGGAACCCGTCGTAGGCGTGGAACTGCTGCACCACGTCATCTCGTCGGTGCTGACGTGGTGGGGCCACGCCGGCGGGAGCCGCGTCCTGGAAGGCCCGCAGCCACTCACCGGCCAGCCGGCACGCACTCGCCGGGTCGGTCGGAGCGACAGATCCATCCGTCGCGAGAACCGGCTGGCGTCCAGGAGCACGCGTCGAAGCGTAGGGGCGCGGACGAAGTCCATCAGCAGCGTCGTCTCGCCCTCGCGATGGTCCAGCGGGCGAACGACTCCGAACGAGCTGCGGGCCGCCCCGAACACCTCCTCGATCGTGCGGAGCCCGCCGAACTCGAGGGTGGTCAGCTCGACCGCAGTGACGGCGTCGGACCGCAGGCGCGGCCGGGTTGACGTGCGGACGAGGTCAGCCCCTTCTCGGCGTACCTTGGCCAGCACAGCGGGCTCGGGTGCTCCGTCGAGCCGGGCCGTCAGGAGCAGACAGCGGGAACGATCGCTGAGGACCCGCACGTCGACCTGTCCAGGTGCAGCACGCTCCGGGAACCAGGTGTTCGCGTGCTGTTGAACGCGAGTCCGGACGAGTTCGATGGTGGCCTGCACGAAGCTGTCGTGACGCTGCGCGTCGGCATTGTTGCTCATCGTCCCCACTCACAACGACTTCAGTGCTCGGCACCTGAAAGCCTGCACATAAAGCCCGCGACCCGCGGGCGGTCACAGTAACATGCAGGGGAACATGCCGGCCGGCGGACAGAACGCCGTCACGGCCTCGCTATCCCCGGGGGAAGGACGCACCTGGTGTCACCGTATGTCCTGGCCCTCGTCGTGGGCCTCCTGGCGGCCGGACCGGTCATCATCTGCCTGCGACGTCCTCTCGACATCACCCTTCCGTTCTACGCTGCGCTGGTTCCCTTCGGGCCGCTTCTCGGGCTGTCACATCCGCCCAAGGGCAACAACGCGTCGATGTGGACCCGGTTCGCCACGCTCTCCTCCATCGTCGGCGTCCTGCTGGTCATCGGGCTCCTGCTCGCCCTCATCGCCGGCCGCAAGGTCTCCGTTCCGCTCTCGCCGACCATTCCGCTCTGGCTGTTGATGCTCGGCGTGGCCGGTGCGACGACCTTGTGGAGCCTCGACCCGGTCCATTCGGCCAACGGGTTCCTGTCGCTCGGAAGCCTGCTGCTCGTCTACATCCTGATCTCGTTGAGCCCCATCGACCGTCGGATCTTCACCAGGACGGAGAACGGGCTGCTCATCGGTGGCGTGACCGTGACCTGCTACGGCCTTGCCCAGCTCTTCCTGCTCGGTGGCTTCCCCATCGATGCGGTGAGCAAGGCGGCCGGCGTGGGTGCGCGCTTTGGCAACGACATGCTTGGTGCCAACAACGAGGCCATCGCATTGCTGCTGCCGCTGTTCATCGCCGTGTCCCGGTCGCTGACGCGGCCGGAAGCCCGGACGCGGATCATGTATTCCGGGATAGCCGCGCTCTTGCTGATCGGCATCGTGATGACCGGCTCGCGTGGCGGCATCCTGGCAGCGATTGTCGGCGCCCTGGCGATGGCCGTCACCAGCAAGCAGGGTCGGGCTCGACTACTGACCTACGCGGCTGCTGCTGTCGCCTTCGGCGCGATTGCCTTCTTCCTCCACCCGTTCGGTCTCGCCGAACGTGCAGTCGACCACGTCGTCGTCATCGGGCCGGACGGACATCTGGCGAGTCGGAGCCGCGGCTTGCCCGAAGTACTGCCCGCTCGGCGCCGGCTGGGAAGCGTTCCCGCTGGTCTATGCCGAGACCCAGCCCACCGTCCCTGACGCGGCGGTCCTGGTCGGCAAGGGCGGTTCCTACCAGCCGCACAACGTCATCCTCCTGGTTGCCATCGAGCTGGGGCTGCCTGGGCTCATCTTGCTCTTCGCCGTTCTCGGCATCACCCTGGTCGAGGCGTTCCGGCTGCCGCGCTGGTTGCGCGGGCCGCCGCTGGCCGCGCTGGTCGGCACGTACGTCTCGGCGATGTTCCTGTCCAACCTGGAGTTCAAGTTCTTCTGGATGGCGCTGATCATGGTGGCGATGTCGCGCAGCCTGAGCATCGCGGAGGATCCGACGAATGTCGACGGCACCAGCAGCCGGCGTGAGCTCGTGCTGCAGGCGAGATCGGGGCCTGAGGCCTGAGGTCTCGTCGCCAGCCCCGCCGACCGCAGCCCGCCGGTCACGTCCGCATCAGGTCGAGACGTAACCCCAGCGCCGGCTGACCGGTGCGTCGAGCAACGCGTCCAGCCGGGCCACCTCAGGAGCGAACTCGCTGCGCAGCTCGGCCGCGGTCGTGGGGTCGAGCGTCGGCCGGTCGTCCGTGTAGGACCGGTAGAGCGCCGACCGCACGAGAACAGACCGTTTGACCCGTGAGCGGATTCGCCGCAGTCCGAGCCTCTTCACGGCCTGGGAGGCCGACTTGGCGGCGGTCGCGACGGTCTTGTTGCGCGGCTTTCCGGCCGGCATCCGGCTGCGTAGCGCGGTTGCCGGCAGCGGCAGCTGGGGCACACCCAGAAAGGCAAACACCTCGTCGGCGTACTGCTGGGCGTCGGCGCGCAGCTCGTCGAACAACCCGACGTGCAGCTGCTCGACCGGGAAGCACTCCAGGTAGCGCTCCAGGTGCGTGGCGTACCTCCCGCGCTGCACCAACCGAGGATGGGCCTCGAGCGCCGCTTCGAAGGTCCCGTCGAACTGGCCGTTCTTGATCAGGTCGAGGTAGTCGGAGAAGGCGCGGTCGACGGGCTCACGCAGGCAGACCAGCAGACGCATGCCCGCGTTGAGGTCGGCGATCCGCGGCGCCGCCTCCGGGGACGACAGGTAGCTGTGTGAGATCTCACCGGCCGCAGTCGTGCCGTCGGCGGCCGCGAACTGGTCGAGGTACCAGCTCTGGCCGCGGTCGAAGTGCTGGTCGAAGTAGTAGAGACCCTTGTTCGAGGCAAGGTAGACGTCGGGGTGCAGCGCGAGGGCGTTGAACAGCCATGTGGAGCCCGCCTTGCTGGTCCCGATGTACAGGAAGTTCGGGCCGGGGGCGTCAGTTGCCACTGGGGTTATAACCTTCGGGGAGCACCGACCAGTACCTCGGCGTGAACGGCAGCGTGCACAGGTCTTCGGCCGTCACGTCCCACAGCTGCCCCCGACCTTCCTTTCTCGTGTCTTCGAGCTTGAGCGCGGTCGTGCCGCCGGAGTCACCGAGATACATGCCGTACTGCTGCAGCGCCTTGGCGATGACCAGTGCCTGCGGGTGCAACCCCATCCGGTTGAGGTTAAGGTTCGGGTTGATTCGCAGCCGCAGGCCCTCAGGCGGCACGCCGGGGTCGTTGCCGAGGTAGTCACCGTCAGAGCCGGTCATCGGGAAGACCGCGCGATTGGCGAGCTCGGGACCGGACGCCACCTTGAGAACGCTGTTGACGAGGCCCGCCTTGACCATGTCGAGGCGCACCACAGAGGTCGCACCGTTGTTACCGCGGTGACTGCCGACGTTGAGTGGGTTGTCGGACTGACCCGTCCCGACGATCAGACCGTTGGAGTCGAGGTACGTGACCGTCGCTCCGCTGGCTGACCACGTGTCCGTTCGGGCGTCGTACTTGGCGTCGGTCAACAACGTGACGTAGCCGGCCTTGAGGTCGTACACGGTCATGCTGCCGTCTGAGTTGTTCGCCGGCTCGGCCTTCGGCGGGATCCGGAGCTCGGAAAGCTCCGGGGGACGACTCGCGGGCAGCCCGGTCAGGTTGTAGCGGGTGTCCCCCGGCTTGGCCCAGTACACCGGTTGGCCCCACGGGTTGTGATCCGCACCGGCGAGCCGCAGGCAGCCTTCGCCACTCTGCGGACCGGTGCGGAGGTAGTCGAGAATCTGCGACTCGGCGGGGTTGTGCGGCGCGTCGGTCGGCACGGGGGCGTTCCACCACGAGTTCGCCTCGAAGGCCCTGTACGGGCTGCCGGTGGCGTCGGTCGGCGCCGTGTTGTACCCGCTGGTGGGCTTAGGCGTCACGGGCGGTAACGTGACCGGGTCCTTACTGTCCGGAAACAGGACAAAACTGAGCGTGACAATCAGACCCGCCGTCAGCAGCACCGCCAGCAAGACGAGCCGAATCCGACGCTTCTTGCGATGCGAGCCGTTCGAGCGGGCGGTGTCGTCGGAACGTTCGACGAGCATGCCAGGGACCTTCACCACTCAGCCATGATATAGATCGTCGGTCGTGGCGCAGCCAAATCTGACAGGCTGGTGCGCGTCGGTCAGGCAGGACCAGCCTTCCAGGGGTCTCCTGTCACCGGGTGCGATCGAACGAACGAGGAGGCATCGAGGTGGGCCAGCCCGCAGGTCCGATCAAGGTGCTGTCCGTCGTGGGCGCCGGCCGTAGCGGCACGACGGTCCTGGCCAGCATCCTCGGCGAGGTGCCTGCTTTCGCGAGTGCCGGTGAGCTGCGCTGGCTCTGGCAGCGCGGCATCGTCGAGCGACGACCCTGTGCGTGTGGCCTGGCTCCCGCCGACTGCCCCGTCTGGGGTCCCGTGGTCGCCGAGCAGCTCGAGGCGGCTGAGCGCGCCGATGGCCCCTCGATCGAGCAGATCATCGCGGCGCAGGCGGAGATCGCGGCCGTGTCCCGCCGGCCGCGGGTCCTCCGCAGCGCCGCCGGCGGCCCGACGAGCTGGCCGGCGCTCCAGACGGTACGTGCGGCCACCGGACTCGCCTGCCACTCCTTCGCGACCGCCACCGACGCCCGGGTCGTCATCGACACGTCCAAGCGCCCGCACGACGCCGCCGTCACCGCAGGCCTGCCCGATGTATCCCACTTCGTCCTGCACGTCGTGCGGGACCCACGCGCGGTTGTCCACTCCTGGCGCCGGGCGAAGACCTTCACGGTCGGAGGCGAGACCCACACGATGGGGACCCGGCGCCTGCCGTCGACTGTTCGTCGCTGGTACGCCAGCGGCCTTGGCACCGAATATCTGCGGCGACAGGTGCCGGCCGAGCGCTGGCTGCGCCTGCGCTACGAGGACTTCTGTGCAGCCCCGGAGGAAGCCTTCGGCGCCATCCTGGGGCTCCTCGGCGAGGAGGGTGCGTCCCCCTTCGAGACTGCCGACACGGTCCGGCTGCACCCCGGGCACATCGTGGCAGGCAACCCCAGCCGGTTCACGGTCGGCTCAGTGAAGATTCGAGCCGACGAGGAGTGGCGTACCGCGATGAGCAAGCGTGACCAGCGCGCCGTCGCGGTGACGACGTTGCCCCTCTTGCGGCGATATGGATACTCCGCACTGCACTGAGGCAAATCGGCATCGATGCGGGCACCGGAGACCTATGCTGGATCGGTACGGCTGTCGGCAGGATCCGAGGCCGTAGGGGGAACCAACCGGCGACGTGGCGGCTCCGGCCGCGGCGTCCACACGCCACAAGGGAAGGAAACGGTGGGCCGCACACGTCGGTCCGTGTCACATCTCATGCGCGACCACCCCGAGCAGCCGGCCGACGTTCCGCCGGAGGACGATCCGCCGGAAGGCGACCCGCCGGAAGACGCTGCCGCGGCCGACAACGTCGCCGCCGACAGCGCGCGCCGGCAGGTCGACGCGACGAAGATGAACAAGCGCCACGTCCGGGGCTCGATGCTGCTGCTGGTCGGTCGGCTGCTCTCGCTCGTCTTCACCGTCGCGACGCAGGTCGTGATCGTGCGTGCACTCAGCAAAGCCGACTATGGCGTGTTCGCCTACGCCTTCACGCTGACGGCGTCCGGACGCATCCTGCTCAGTCTGGGGCAGGGCAAGCTGCTCAGCCGGTTCATGTCGACGTACGAGGAGAAGAAGGACTACGCCCGCATGTTCGGCAGCATGCTGCTCGCGGGCGCCACCATCGCGGTCACGAGCACGTTGTTGCTGGGGTCGCTTGCGCTCTTCTCCCGTCCGCTGCTGGGCGCCGCCTTCGATGAGCCTCGCGCCATCCACGTGCTGTTGGTGCTGATGTTCCTGGCTCCACTCGACGCTCTCGACCAGGTGTTCGTGTCGCTGTTCGCGGTCTTCTCCAAACCGACGGCCATCTTCTTCCGCAAGTACATCGTTACCCCTGCCCTGCGGCTCGGTGTCGTCGTCGCCATCGCGCTGACGACGAAAGACGTGCACCTGCTCGCTCTCGGCTATGTCCTGACGAGTGCTCTGGGAATCGGCATCTACGTGGTCCTGCTGAGGCAGGTTCTGCGAGAACGCGGCATCTCCCACCACCTGCGCCGCGACAACATCATCATCCCGTTCCGCGAAGTTTTCTCCTTCTCGATTCCCACCCTGACGAGCGAGCTGGTCTACATTGCCACCAACCTCGGCAGCGTGCTCATCCTGGGCGCCTACTGGGGGGCCCGTCAGGTCGCCGACTTCCGCGCCGTGCTGCCGGCGGCGCGGCTCAACCAGGTCGTCTACCAGACGTTCGTCACCATGTTCTTGCCGATGACGGCGCGGTTGCACGCCCGAGACGACCACGACGGCGTACGTGACACCTATTGGCACACGTCGCACTTCCTTGCGGTGTCGACGTTCCCGGTCTTCGTCATGACGTCTGTGTTCGCCCACACGACCACGGTCACGTTGTTCGGTACCCGGTACGCCTCGGCGGCCTCGGTCCTGCTCGCGCTGTCGATCGGCTACTACGTCAGCATCGCGCTCGGGTTCAACACCTACGTCCTCCAGGTCTATGGGAAGCTGCGATTCCTGGTCTACTCGAACGTCGGCGTCGCTGTCGTGAGCCTCGGCCTCGCCTTTGCGTTGACGCCGCGCTACGGCGCCACCGGAGCCGCCATCGCGAACGGCGCCACGATGGCCGCCCAGAACATCGTCAACCAGTACGTCCTCGGTCGCACCATGAAGGTGGGGGGGCATCGGATGAAGTTTCTGCAGCCATACCTCGTGATCGGCGTCGTCCTCGTGCCCCTCATCCTGCTGGAGCTGGCGCTGCGACCAAGCTTCATCGTGGCCGCGGTCGCCTGCACCATCGGCGGACTCGTCGTGCTTCGCCTGACGCGACATGCGCTCGAGCTGACCACGATGTTTCCCGAGCTGCGCAAGATCCCCGTGCTCGGGTACTTCATCGTCTGACGGCAGCGCGGTGATCCGATCGGTCGCGGCGTCGAACTCCGGGGTCGGGCTAACGAAGCGGCGAACGCGGCGCTTCGGATCCGACCGGGCAGGCCCTCATGATGCCTCGGAGCCCGTCCCACGTCTCCGGTGCCATGCCGTCCGCAGCCTGTTGGCCGCGGCCGCGACAGCCGCGGTGATCACACCAATGATGACCATCCGCCACACCCAGGACTCGAACCACATCTCCGCGACAATGAAGCCAGCGAGGAAGCCAACCGCAGCGAACACCACGTCCCAGACGCTGACGTCGTCATCCTCGTCATCCGGTGAGAACACAGCCAATCCTCCTCTGTCCGACGGTAGTTCATAACAGGCTCGATCCGTGGGTCGCGGCGGCCGAGCCCGTCGGCATGCTCAGGACAGGCTTGCCGACAACCGGGGACTACTCGGTTCGGGGGCTGAAGCGTTGGTGGCGGATGGGTCTTCGCTGCGGGTCGATGCGGGCTGGGGGCAGTATTTCGGTGATGCCGTCGGGGGCGAGGACCACGTCCCATGCGCCTTGGTGGATGAGGTGGTGATGGAAGCTGCACAGCAGGCATCCGTTGGTGATGTCGGTGGGTCCGCCGCGGCTCCACGGGATCCGGTGATGTGCCTCGGACCAGGCGGCGGGTCGTTCGCAGCCGGGGAACACGCAACCTTGGTCGCGGACGGTCATCGCGATGCGTTGGTAACGGTCGAACAGACGCCTGCTGGTGCCGAGGTCCAGGATGCTTCGAGTCACCGGCGAGGACCATGGGCAGGAGGCCGGCGTTGCACGCCAACCGGCGGGTCTCACCGATGGAGATCGCGCCGCCGGTGTCGAGGGTGGCTTCCCCGGCGCCGGCACGGAGCTTGGTTTCGTCGACGGTGACCACGATGGTCGCGTTCGCAACACCGTAGTGGGGGTGTCCGTCGGCGGGGAGGTGTTCGATCAGCTCACACAACGCTTGGCCGAGCCGGTTCCCGTACGGCAGGTCACCGATGGTCGTCTCCGCCAGCGACGGGTCCGCCGGGGCCTGGTCGCTACCGTGCCGGTGGCGGCGCGTCGGGGTGAGGCCAGTGCGTCGAGGTGTTTCTTGAGCATCGCGAACGTGAGGTTCGGCATGGCGTAGCGGCCCCGGGCGATCCCGTCGGCACCGAACTGGCCGGTGAACTCCGCCGCCGCCCACGCCTGCCGTTCCTGTGTAGCGAGCTGCTTCTCCAACAGCTGGTCGGCGGTGTCGGGGTCGACCACTTCCACGAGATGGTTCGCTGCGACTTGCAGCTGGGTGAACGACAACGTCTGCGCATGGCCGATGAGGTCAGCCTGGGCGACGTCGACCCGGTCGGGGTCGACGGTCGCCGAGAGCCGGTGGATGGCTTCCGCGACGACCACTCCTTGTTCAGCCGACACGACTCCGGCGGCGACGGCACGCCGGGTCGGTTCGGTCACCGCGGAGGTGCCGTGCAGCTGCTTGGCGGTGCGGACCGTGCGGGAGGCTTCACCGGCCGACATCCGATGGGTCGCCCATCAGATGGGCCCGGGTGGAGGAGGCGCCGTGGCGGTGGGGCAGGTTGCGGTCATCGGCCTCGCCGACCAGCCGGGCGGTGAGCTCGTCCACCTGCGCCTTCAACGCCAACGCGTCACTGATCCGCCGGTCCAACCGGGCATCGTCGAGGGACCAGGTCGGGGCATCGACGAGATCAGCGAGCCGGCTCCGCACGTCCGCGAAGGTCCGGCCGTAGGCATCGTCGATGCCCACGGTCGGTGGCGGATCCTGCGTCGTACTCATGGACCAAACCTAGAACCCGCCACCGACACTTTCCGGCCAGCACCGACCCCCAGACCTGTTATCCACAAGGAAATTCCGAGCAATCTGCGAGCGCACGATGGAGCGGAGGGCGAGGACTCGAAGCGCCGTCAAGAGCGAAGCGAAGGCGCAAGAGCCCGACCTACGCACCGACGTGCGGCAGTACGAAGTCTCGACCAGCCAGTCCCGAGACAGCCGAGAGCCCGACCGATGGATATCGATCGGGCGCTCGACTGCAGGAGGGGTCCTGCTGGCTCAGATGGTGCCGAAGGCAGTGAGGTAGGGGACCTTGTTGTTCGCACCGTTCGGCCCCGTGCCCACGCCGTTGAAGTCACCGCCGCCAAACAGCACTCCGGCAGACGACGAGATCGTCCATGCACCGGGGTAGAGCCCGTAGACCTTCGGGTGGAAGTTCGGGTCGACCTGACCTGTGCTCGCGTTGACCGCAGCGAGCACGGTGCGCGGGTTGGCGCTGTTGCCGACGAACTGCCCGAAGTGACCACCGATGTAGATGAGCCCGTCGCCGGTCATCCCGACCGCCTGGACGTCACCGTCGGCGTGGACGTAGCGCCACGGGTTGTTGCCGGTGACGAGGTTGAACGCGCCCAGGTTGCCGCCCGGACCGGACGTCCCGACATACGCGTTGGTCCCGTCGACCACGACATCCCAGTAGGAGTTGCAGCCGGAGCACAGGCGCCGCGGCGCCCATGAGGTGAGCTGGTTGGTTCCCAGCGTGAACGACGCGATCGAGGCCCGGGCCTGGTTGTTGACCAGGGTGAAGTTCCCGGTGATGATCAGCGCGGTCGGCGTGAGGGCCATGCCCCAGACGTTCTTGTCGGTGAAAGCTGTGAAGCCGGGCAGCGACTTGCCGGTCGACGCGATGATCGCGCCTAGACCCTTTTCGGAGGTGCCGTTCACTGCGCCGAAGGTTCCACCGACGTACAGGGTGTCACCGCTGACCACCATGTCCCGGACCATTCCACCGGTACTGGCCTTCCAGGTGGTGATGACTGCGCCCGTGGTGGTGTTCACGGCAGCCAGGTGTCGGTGCGTGGCACCGCCGGCCGTGGTGAACGCGCCGCCGATGAACAGCGTGGCGCCGTCCGACGACAGGGCCATCGCCCGCACGTCGCCGTTCGTGGCCACCGTCCAGTTCGCGACCCCGGTCGCCGGGTTGAGGGCAGCGACGCCGCCCCCGCCCAAGAAGAGTCCGCCCACGTATTCCGTGGTGGCGCTCCCCACGGAGCTGTGCACCGGGCCGTCGGCGACAAACGCGCGGTTCGGCAACGGATCGCTGTAGAACGCCGCAGAGACAGGCGAGGCGAGTGCCGCTGCTCCCACGATTGACAAAACCAAGCCACCGACGGCAGCCAAAGACCGACACAACTTCATAACGGACCCCTCCGAGTATGTATACCTGTTGAGGGAAGATTAGGAGTCAAAGGAGCTGTTTCGCGCCTGGATTACCCGATTGACCTGCACCGATCACGGTGAGTCAACCCGGCCACAGCCTGATCACACCCCGCTACCGCAGCCGGCGGCGAGTCGATCTGACCAGTTCACCGAGGCGACCGTTCCGGAGCGAGAGGTACGAGCGGGACGACTTCACGGCCAACACGGCGGGTCGGTTGCCACGGTGGACCCCGACCCGCGGGACGGCGAACGGACCCGGTTTCTCGGGTCCCTCCGGCAGCGCGAACCCGTGCGAGTAGCCGGCCTTCTCGGTGGCCTGGCGAACCTGCTCGTCGTGCAGGCCCCGGGGGTAGGCGAGAAACGGCACCGGCCCGTGCAGGAGGTCCTCGAGGAACTCGCGGCTACGGCGCAGATCCTCGACACACGCATCGAAACCGAGCTCGGGGAGGTCGCGGTGCGCCCAGCTGTGCGACTGGAAGTCGACCCCGCCCGCCTGCATCTCCAGCACTTGCTCGACCGTCAGCGTGGTGAGCGGCCAGGACGGAGGCGTCTTGACCCAGTGCACGCCCAAGCCTTCGTCGGTGAGGGTCTGCGCCACGAGGAACACGGTCATCGGGATGCCGTGGCGACGCAGGATCGGCCAGCCGCGCGACAAGTTGTCGGCGAACCCGTCGTCGAAGGTGAGCGCTGCCGTTCGCCGCGGCAGTCGTCCCTGCCCATCCATCCTGCTCACAGCCTCGGGAAGGGGAAGCACCGTGCGGCGCCGCGCGATCCACGCGCAGTGCGCCTCGAGCTCCTCCGGCCGGATCGACAGCGGGGACTCCCAGCCGGGGTCGACCGAGTGGTAGCAGAGGATGGTCACAGCGGAGCCTCCAGAGTCTGTGGCCATGGTCCAGGCCGGGTGTGGCTCCCGAGGCTAATCGATGACGGGGGCGACGAACGGCCCATGCCTACCATCCCAACGGCCCATATCCGGAGGTCATCGCGCATTCTGACGGTCGGAGACGGCAGAATTAGGCTATGGGCGACGTCCCGGACCGGCTGCACGCGCTGGCTCATGCCACGCGCGCTGCCGGCGACCTCGGAAACCTCCTCGACGTGGTCATGGAGTACCTCGAGAACGACCTTCCTGCCGACGGTGCGTACGTCGGGCGAATCGACCACCGACACGGTCGCGTGGACGTCGTCGCCCGGATGGGTGCCGTGGCCAACCAGGACCCCTGGGAGGGCCGCGAGTCCTTCCCCGTTGCCGAGCAGAGCCGGGCGCAAGCTGTCTCTGAGGACGCGCCGTTGTGGACAGGCTGCCTCTCCGATGACCTCCAGGACTACGACCGCAAGCTGCTCACGGCATCGGGGCAGGGATCGGCTGCCAGTTTTCCGATCGTCGTCGCCGACCGACTCTGGGGCGTTCTCTACCTCACACGCAAGAGTGAGGACGGCTTCGACGACCAGGCCCTGACGATGAGTGCCCTGGTCGGTGAGTACCTGGCGGCTGGTATCTCGCGCGTGGACTACCACCGCCAGCTGCACACCCTCGCCTACACCGATCCGCTCACCGAGATGGCCAACCGTCGATCTGTCGACGAGCAGCTGCTGACCTGGGCTTTGGACCCTGCGCTGGCTCCACGACTGACGGTCGTGCTGTGCGACGTCAACAACCTCAAGGCCGTCAACGACCGGCTGGGCCACCCAGCCGGCGACCGCCTCCTGCGCGAGATCGGCGTCCTGGTGTCGACCTCGGCGAGCCATTTCCCGGAAGCTCTCGCCGGCCGGATCGGTGGCGACGAGTTCGTGTTGGCCATCCCCGACGCGGCGCCGGAGGACGTGGAGGAGCAGATGGGCCACCTGCTCCAGGCCGCCTCGATGCTCGGCCAGGGCGACGGGCTCTCCTGCGGTGTCGCGAGTCGCGCCGAGCTCAACCGCCTCGACCTCGATCCCGCCGAGCAGGTCCGGGCACTGCTGCGTCTCGCGGACGCCGAGCAGTACCGGCACAAGCTGGCGGGGCGTGACACCACGCTGCCCACCCGGGCGCGCTTGCCGGGTTCTCGCCGGACCGCTACCGACTTCCGCGAGCTGGCCGACGCCGTCACCACGCTGACCGAGGGCATCCTGGCCGAGCCCGGACCCGTAGGCCAGCGCCTGTCACGGGTGGCTGCAACCGTGTGCGAGACCTCCAACGGCGCTGCCTGGTGGGTCAGCGAGGTCAGCGGCGAGCTGATCCATGACCGGTTCTGCGGCACTCCACGCGACGAGGAGACCCGGGACGGCCAGTGGCAACCGACCACTTTGGTGACCGGGGGCTACCGGCTCGCCGACTTTCCCGCGAGCGCGCATGCCGTCCGCGGCGGTTCGTACGTCGCCGACGCACTTCAGGGTGACGACGCAGAACGACGTTTCCTCGTGGAGACGGGCTTCCGGGTCGGAATCGCAGCCGGCGGCGTCGACACCACTGGCACACCGTGGCTGGTCGAGGTGTTCGGCGATGCGTTGACGCCGGAGCTGCACCATGCCCAGGCCTTGCTCCTGGCGCTGGTGAGTTTCGCACTGCAGATCCCTGACGTACCTGGGGGCGCCCAGGACTGAGGCACGCACCGACTGGGTCTGAGCGACGTCGGCTCACGCTGACAGGTCGCGTGGCGTGGGTCGTTCTGGTCGTTGGGCCGTGTCGGCGTGTAGCTGTTGTGGTGCGACCGATCAGGCCGCGACGACCTGGTTGCCGCCGGCGTCCAGAGCCAGCGCGAGCGCCTGTTGGGCCCGCGCCATGAGCGACTCGGCGGGCTCGTGCCGATCCCAGACTGCCCACCCGACCGAGCAGGTCTCGCCGTCACCGACAGAGGTCCGAATGCGCTCGAGGATGCTGGCGGCGACAGGGCGCGGACACCGGGACAGCGCCACCACGAGGGCGTGCCCATCCAGCCGGGCGAAGATGTCGGCGTTGCGTACCGCGCGCCGGGCCCGACTGGCGAACGCGGTCACGGGGAAGGTCGAGGACCGCAGGTCCTCCCCTGCGCTCTGGTCGAGGTCGATGCGGGCGACGACCAGTGGGCCACCGAATCGGGCCGCGGAGAACATGGCCTCGTCGAGCGCCTCGTCCCATCCGAGCTGGTTGTTCAGGCCGGTGAGCCGATCGGTGCGGAGAAGCTTGCCGCGCTCGGCCCAGACCTGCTCATGCGCCCGGGCTGGCTCCTGGCGGCGCATCACGTCCCCCGCCACGTCGCGAAGTGTCATCGTTCTCCTCCGATCGCTCTCATGCACAAGAGGGTTCCATCCACCGATACCCGGCGAAACCCTTTCCGTCCGGTTCGAGCCGAACGACTACCCGCAATCAGCCGAACGGACTCGCCCCGGAACGGACCCGCGCGACGCCACCCCTCCGGTATCGGGTGAACGGACATTCGTATTGCCCCCATCGGGCCGGGAGCCGGTGCTTTCGACCGATCCGCCAGCAGATGCCCCACACCTAGGTTGGTTGTCAGGTGCTCGACCGCTGCGGCGGCGCGTGAATCCGTCATCGTCTCGGTGGTGACGGACGGCGGCACCATGAGGCGTTGCAGCCCGTACCCGGTTGCAGCCACACCCCCCAGAGGGAGTGGGGCCCGAGGCTGCGGGGGGTTGCGGCCTCGGGCCCTTCTGGCGCTCGGCGAGCCAACGGCGTTCCCCGCGAAACCTCTGCAGAACGATCACCGGGCTTGAGCAGGGGTTTAGCCCGGCGGAGCATGGGTACTCCGCGCGACATGAAGGCAGATCCTCCCGAGCTTCGGCTCGTTCGAAGGGAGATGTGACATGGCGAACCTCAGCCGTCTCCCCACTCCGGTCATCGACAACTGGGAGTGGCAATACGACGGAGTATGTCGTCAGATCGACCCCGAGGTCTTCTTCCCGCCCGACTCCGAGCGTGGCCCGGTGCGGCAGCGGCGTGAGCTCCAGGCCAAGCAGTACTGCGAGCACTGCCCGGTCCTGGCGAGGTGCCGTGAGCATGCACTGATGGTGCAGGAGCCCTACGGAGTGTGGGGCGGTCTCACCCCCCGCGAACGCGACCGACTCATCCATGCCCCGAAGACCCCTGCCCCCGGGCAGCGCGTCATCAAGCACGTCACGAAGAACTAGCCTCGTCAGCGCGAGGCGCGCGCGTGGCGGCTAGGCCCAGAACACCCGGTCGACGGCGCCCTTGGCCCGTCTCGAGACCCGTCGATAGTCCTCACTGAGACGGCCGGCGTCATCGACGGCATACCCACACAGGAAGGCGACTCCGCGGCGGTCCGCTGCCTGCGTGGGCAAGCTGTCGGACGGACGACCCCGGACCAACATGATGGCGTTGCGGATCTTGCTGGCGGACCGCCAGGCCGCCGCGAGTTCCGCGGCATCCGCCCGACTGATCAGCTGGTCCGCGACCCCAGCTTCGAGCGCCTGCATGGTCTGCGTGGTCCGCAGGCCTGGGTGGTCGTGACCGTGGCGCATCTGCAGGAGCTGCACGGTCCACTCCACGTCAGCCAGTCCGCCGGACCCGAGCTTGAGGTGGGTCGACCGGTCCGCGCCACGAGGCAACCGCTCGGCATCGATCCGGGCCTTGATCCGGCGTACCTCGGCCACGGCGGCGGCGTCCATCCCCTTGGCGGGATACCGCAGCGGATCGACGAGGGCCGCGAAGTCTTCCCCCACCTGAGGGTCGCCGGCCACCGGCGTTGCCCGCAGCAGTGCCTGCGCCTCCCATACCTGCGACCAGCGCTCGTAGTAGGCGGCGTAGGACGCGAGGGTTCGGACCAGCGGCCCCTGCCGGCCCTCCGGCCGCAGGTCGGCATCGATGTCGAGGGCCGGGTCCGGCCCCGGAACTGCCAACAGCCGACGCATCTCGTTGACCACCGCGAAGGCCACTTCGGCGGCCTCTCGCTCATCGGCACCGGGAAGCGGATCGTGCACGAACAAGACGTCGGCGTCGCTCGCGTAGGACATCTCCAGGCCACCGAGTCGGCCCATCGCGATCACCGCGATCCGCGTCGGCAGGTCGCCTCGCCGTTCGGACGCGATGGTTGCCTGCGCCGCCGCCAGCCCGCCCTCGAGCGTGGCGCGGGCGATTCCCGACAGCGTCCGACCCACCGTCTCGACGTCGACCAACCCGAAGACGTCCGCCGCGGCGACCCGGAAGAGCTCTCGCCGCCGCACGGCCCGAATGGCGGTGCTGGCCTCGACCGGATCCTGTTGACGCAGCGCGGCCCGTCGGCACTCGGCGACCAACGCGTCGCTGTCGGACAGTGTGAGGTCTCCGTCATGGGCCAGCAGGCCGCTCACCTCGGGCGCACGCATCATCAAGTCGGTCGCGTACCGGCTGGTCGCCAGCAGGGTGGCCAGCCGTTCGGCCGCCGCGCCCTCGTCGCGGAGCATGCGCAGGTACCAGTGGGACGACCCGAGCGCGTCACTGAGCTGGTGGAAGCCCAACAGCCCGATGTCGGGGTTGGGGGCGTCCGCGAACCACCCGAGCATGGCGGGAAGCAGGGTGCGCTGGATCGCGGCGCGTCGTGAGACCCCGGACGTCAGCGCCTCGAGGTGACGCAGCGCCGCACCGGGGTCGACATACCCCAGGGCCTCCAACCGCTCCCGGGCCGCGTCGGTGGTGAGCCGCGCCTCGCTGCCAGGGAGAGCGGCGACCGCTTCGAGCAGCGGCCGGTAGAACAGCTTCTCGTGCAGTCGCCGGACTTCCCTGGCGTGCGCCTTCCACTGGCGGGTCAGTGCCGCTACGGGGTCATTCAGTCGGCCCAGCGAGCGTCCGAGTGCCCGCAGCGACTCCTCGTCGGCGGGCATCGTGTGGGTCCGTCGCAGATGGATCAGCTGCAGCCGATGCTCGAGCGTGCGGAGGAACCGGTAGGCGTCGGCCAGCGCTGCACCGTCGTCGCGCCCGACGTACCCTCCGGCCGTCAGCGCTGACAGGGCGCGCAAGGTGTTGGGTGAGCGCAGGCTGGTGTCGGAGCGTCCGTGCACCAGCTGCAACAGCTGGACGGCGAACTCGATGTCCCGTAGGCCGCCGGGACCGAGCTTGATCTGCCGGTCCGCCTCACCCGAGGGAATGTGGTCGAGCACGCGGCGCCGCATCGCGCGCACGTCCACGACGAAGCCTGGCCGCTCGGCGGCGGACCACACGAGCGGGGCGATCGTGTCCATGTAGCGCCGGCCGAGATCGGGGTCACCGGCGATGGGCCGCGCCTTCAGCAGCGCCTGGAACTCCCAGGTCTTGGCCCAGCGCTCGTAGTACGTCGCGTGGCTTGCGAGCGTCCGGACCAGCGGTCCTGACTTCCCTTCGGGACGCAGGGCGGCGTCGACCGGCCACAGGGTGCCTTCCCGGGTGTGGTCGGAGCAGATCCGCATCATCGCCGCCGCCACCGCGGTCGCTGCCCGCATCGCCGCGAGCTCGTCGGCCCCGTCGACAGGCTCATAGACAAAGATCACGTCGACGTCGCTCACGTAGTTGAGCTCGCGCGCGCCGCACTTGCCCATCCCGATCACGCTCAGCCGGAACGTGTCGGTGGGCTCGCGAACTTCCTCACCGGCAATCGCCAGGGCGGCGTCGATCGTGCCTCCGGCGAGATCAGCGAGCTCCGCGGCAGCGTCCTCGACCCGCAGCTCCATCGACAGGTCACGGGCCGCCAGTCGCAGCAGCAACCGACGGTAGATCCGCCGGAGGTCGTCCCGGTCCTGCGCCTTGGCCAGTTCGTGGGCGAGTCCTGCCGCCGTCGGTCGGACGGCATCCAGGTCCGGGTCGGCCAGCTCTGCCCAGTCTTCGGGGTGCCGCAGCAGATGATCCGCGAGCGCGGTGGAGGCACCCATGACCAGCGCCAGCCGCCGCCCCACCTCAGGTTGCGCGCCGACGGTAGCCCGCAGGGTCGCCGCGTCGGGGGCCTTGGCCATCAGGTCGGCGAACGAGGCCAACGCCTGGTCCGGGTCGGCCGCCGAAGCAACGCTGGTCAGCAGTTGCTCGTCGTCAGAGCAACCCAAGGCCAACCAGTTCGTGCTGGCGGCGGCAGGATCGGCAAACCCGAGCCGGGCCATCCGGCCTTCCTCGCTGCCCCGCCCCGTTCCGCCGGACGGGGGTACGGCGCTCACGAGTCCCGGTACGCGGCGACGAGCTCGGCAAAGCGGACCGCCAACGGCCGCCAGTCGCCTCGCAGCTGCCCTTCCGCCGCCCGCACGAGCTCAGCCGTCGCGCGTTGCTGGGCACGCTCCTGCTCGTCTCCGCCTCCGGTGGACGCGATCCAGGAGTCGAACACGTCCGGACCCGCTTCCGGGTGGAACTGCACACCCCAGGCTGCCGGACCGAACCGCACCGCCTGGGCCGTCCCGTCCGGTGAGGTGGCCAGCGTCCTGGCATCTCCAGGGAGCCGCCAGACCACGTCGTCGTTCCACTGCACCGCGAGCGATCCGGTGCGGACGACCTTCATCAGCTCGTCGGCCAGGCCGTCTGCCGTCGGTCGTACGGGAGTCAGGCCGTTGGCGCGTCCGTGGGGGTTACGGATGACCTCGCCCCCCAGTGCCGCGCCCGCGAGCTGATGGCCGAGGCAGATGCCGAGGAACGGCCGACCGACGGTGACGGCGTGGCGGATCAATGCTTTGGTGGGGGTGAGCCACGGGCACGCCCGGTCGTCGTTGGCGCCCATCTCTCCCCCGAGAACCACCAAGGCGTCATACGCGCCCAGGTCACCCGGCACCGGCTCGCCCCGATGTCCGAGGACGACGTCGTAGTCGAGGCCGCCCTCACGAAACCACGTACCGAACCAGGCCGGAGGACAGTCGTCCTCGTGCTGGATCACCAACGCCTTCGTCACGAAGCGAGGCTACCGTGGCTTCGCCGCTGGGCACCGTCCATCACAAAGTAGGCAGGTGGTTGATTGAGCCGGTGCCCGCGGCTTCGCCGCTGGGCACCGTCCATCACATGATCGGCAGCATCATCGCGCGCTCGAACGGGGTGACCTGCCGTCGGTAGTCATCCCATTCGGCGCGCTTGTTGCGGAGGAAGAAGTCATAGACGTGCTCCCCCAGCGTCTCGGCCACCAGCTCAGAGCGCTCCATCACCCGGATCGCGTCGTGCAGGTTCTGCGGCAGCGGCTCGATGCCGAGGGACCTCCGTTCGCCCTCGGTGAGGCTCCACACGTCGTCCTCGGCGCCCGGCGGCAGCTCGTAGTTCTCCTCGATGCCCTTCATCCCGGCGGCCAGCATCACCGCGAACGCCAGATAGGGGTTGGCAGCGCTGTCGACCGAGCGCAGCTCGATACGGGTCGACTGGCCCTTGGTGGGCTTGTACATCGGGACGCGCACCAGGGCGGATCGGTTGTTGTGCCCCCAGCAGACGTAGGACGGCGCCTCTCCCCCGCCGGCGAGCCGCTTGTACGAGTTCACCCACTGGTTGGTCACTGCCGTGATCTCGGCGGCGTGCTTGAGGAGCCCGGCGATGAAGGCGCGGCCCGTCTTGGACAGGTGGTAGTCGGCTCCGACCTCGAAGAACGCGTTGCGGTCACCCTCGAACAACGAGAGGTGAGTGTGCATGGCCGAGCCGGGGAACTCCGTGAACGGCTTCGGCATGAACGAGGCATGGATGTCCTGGCTGAGCGCGACCTCCTTGATCACCACGCGGAACGTCATGATGTTGTCGGCCGTGGAGAGCGCATCGGCGTACCGGAGGTCGATCTCCTGCTGGCCAGGGCCGCCCTCGTGGTGGCTGAACTCGACTGAGATGCCCATCGACTCGAGCATGGTGATGGCCTCGCGTCGGAAGTCGTGCGCGATGCTCTGGCTGGTGTGGTCGAAGTAGCCGCTGCGGTCGACCGGCTCGGGTGCGGTGCCGTCGCGCGGCCGGTCCTTGAGCAGGTAGAACTCGATCTCGGGGTGGGTGTAGAAGGTGTAGCCCTGGTCGGCGGCCTTGCTCAGGATCCGCTTGAGCACGAACCGTGGATCGGCGTATGACTGCGCACCGTCGGGCATGACGATGTCGCAGAACATACGGGCGGTCGACGGGCCCTCGCCACGCCACGGCAGGATCTGGAACGTCGACGGGTCGGGCTTGGCGAGCATGTCGGCCTCGTAGACCCGCGCGAAGCCCTCGATGGCGGAGCCGTCGAAGCCGATGCCCTCGGTGAAGGCTCCTTCGAGCTCGGCGGGCGCCACGGCGACGGACTTCAGCGAACCCAGCACGTCGGTGAACCACAGCCGGACGAACCGGACGTCACGTTCCTCGAGCGCTCGCAGGACGAAGTCTTCCTGTTTACCCATACGGGCATTCTGCCCGTTCGATGTTTCCGCCGCGTTACACGCCCGGTCCCCCACCCCCACCGAACACCTGCCATCCACCGTTTCTGGCCGGTTGACCCGGTGATTCGGTGGACGGCAGGTGTTCGGACGTAGGGACGCGGCGTCTGGCCTACGCTGACAGGGTGCCCCAGCTGCGCGTGGCCCTGGCCCAGATCAACCCGACAGTTGGCGACCTGACCGGTAACGCCGACCTCATCGCAGGCGCGGTGCGCGACGCGGCGACGGCCGGTGCACATCTCGTCCTGACCCCCGAGATGTGCCTGACGGGATACCCGATCGAGGACATGGCGTTGCGGCCGTCGTTCGTCGCCGCGTCGATATCAGCCATGACGTCGCTGGCGGGCCGCCTGGCCGACCAGGGAGACGCCGAGATGGTCGTGGTCGTCGGTTTCCTCGACCGCGCCGACGTGCCCGTCAACCGGGTCGGCGTCCCCAAGGGCTCACCACAGGACTCCGTCGCAGTCCTGTACCGCGGTGAGATCGTGACCACGCAGGCCAAGCACCATCTCTGGAACTACGGCGTCGGAGACGAGATCCGTACCTTCGTGCCGGGCGACACGATCTCAGTCATCCGGGTGCGCGGCGTCGACGTCGCGATCGCCATCTGTGAGGACCTGTGGCAGGACGGTCCGACAGCCGTCGCCGATGCCGCCGGGGCGGGCCTCCTCATCGTCCCGAACGGGTCGCCGTATGAACGCAACAAGGACGACGTCCGTCTCGAGCTCTGTTCGCGCCGGGCCCGTGAAGGTGACTGTGCCCTGGCCTATGTCAACCTCGTCGGTGGCCAGGACGAGCTCGTCTTCGACGGCGACTCCCTCGTCGTCGACGCGGCCGGCGAGCTGGTGGCCCGCGCGAGGCAGTTCGTACCCGAGCTGCTTGTCGTCGACCTCGAGCTGCCGGCTGCGACCGAGGACCTGCCGGACGCGGAGACGAGGTTCGACGGGTTGAGCGTGCAGCGACTGGTGCTGTCGACCGAGACCGTTCCGGCATACGACGCCGAGCGCGCGTCGATCGCGCCGCACCTCGATGACCGGGCCGAGATCTACGGGGCATTGGTGCTTGGCCTGCGCGACTACGTCCGCAAGAACGGTTTCCGGACCGTGTTGCTGGGTCTGTCGGGCGGGATCGACTCGACGTTGGTCGGCGCCATCGCCTGCGATGCACTGGGCGCCGAGAACGTGTTCGGAGTCTCCAACCCCAGCGAGTGGTCCACGGAACACTCACGCACCGACGCGGCGGAGCTCGCCCGCCGGACCGGCCTACGCCTCGACACGGTACCGATCGCGCCCATGGTCGATGCTTTCCGCGCGGCCGTGAAGGTCGACGGGTTGGCCGAGGAAAACCTGCAGGCCCGGATCAGAGCCGTGGTGTGGATGGCGCTGTCCAACCAGCACGGGCATCTCGTGCTGGCGTGCGGCAACAAGAGTGAGATCTCCGTGGGCTACTCGACGATCTACGGCGACGCCGTCGGTGGGTTCGCCCCGATCATGGACGTGCCGAAGACCCTGGTGTGGGAGCTGGCCCGGTGGCGCAACGAGGAGGCCGTACGCCGGAGGGAGGAGCCACCGATCCCGGAGTCGGCCATCGCCAAACCACCGTCGGCCGAGCTGCGACCCGGCCAGCTCGACAGCGACTCGCTGCCGGACTACCACCTGCTCGACGACATCCTCGACGACTATGTCGAGGCGGACCGCAGCGCGCCGGATCTGGTCGCGCAGGGGTTCGACGCCGAGATGGTCGAGCGGGTCGCCTGGCTCGTGGACCGAGCGGAGTACAAGCGGCGTCAGTACCCGCCGGGCCCGAAGATCTCCGCGCGCAACTTCGGCCGCGACCGCCGGCTCCCGATCACCAACGCCTGGCGCGAGCATCTCTGACCAGCACTGGACCCCTTCTTCGGTGCTCCTTCCCCCCTGCTGGCCGAGACGTTTGCCTTGTTCACAATGCAGGTGGCTTCGTCACAAGGCGGCTCTGCCTAGGTCAGAAAGCAGGTGGCTTGTTCACTAGGCAAACGTCTCGGCCAGAATGTGATGGAGCAGACAGCGGGGAAGAGTCGCGGGGTGGTGCGGGGGCGTGTCAGGCTGAAGACTGGTCCGGGGACTTCACCAGGGAGCCTCGAGAGCTGACAACGAGGTCGACATGAGCGAGATGCCCGCGCCGTACGGCACCGGCCCGCAACCCACCGGCCCGCAACCCCCCGGCCCGCAACCCCCCGGCCCGCAACCCCCCGGCCCGCAACCCCCCGGCCCGCAACCCCCCGGCCCGCAACCGGCTGATCCGCCGACCAGCACCGGCGTCAGGCGGATCCGCATCAACCACCTGCTCGAGATGAAACAGCGCGGCGAGAAATGGGCCATGCTCACGGCCTACGAGCAGTACGCCGCCCAGACGTTCGACGAAGCCGGCATCCCCGTCCTGCTCGTCGGAGACTCGGCCAGCAACAACGTCTACGGCAACGAGACCTCGCTGCCCGTGACCGTCGACGAGCTCATCCCGCTCGTCCGCGCCGTCACCCGCTCGGTCCGGCGTGCACTCGTGGTGGCCGACCTCCCGTTCGGCTCCTACCAGGCCAGCCCCGAGCAGGCGTTCCACACGTCGGTCCGGTTCATGAAGGAAGCCAACGCCCATGCGGTCAAGCTCGAAGGCGGCCTCCCGGTCGTGCCGCAGGTCCAGAAGCTGACCGAGTCGGGGATCCCCGTGATGGCTCACATCGGCTTCACTCCGCAGTCCGAGCACAACCTCGGCGGCTACCGCGTCCAGGGACGCGGCAACGCCGGCGACCGAGTCATCGAGGAGGCGCTCGCCCTCCAGTCCGCCGGCGCGTTCGCAGTCGTCATGGAGATGGTGCCCGGCGACGTTGCTGCCGAAGTGACCAAACGGCTCGAGATTCCCACGATCGGCATCGGCGCCGGGGTGAGCTGTGACGCTCAGGTGCTGGTGTGGACCGACATGGCCGGCCTCCGCACCGGTCGTATGCCGCGCTTCGTCAAGCAGTACGCCGATCTGCACGGGGTCCTGCTCAAAGCCGCCCAGGACTATGCCGCCGACGTGACGGCCGGCACGTTCCCCGGCGACGAGCACACCTTCTAGCGCGTCAGGCTGACCAGCCCCACCAGGCCCCGCCGGCGCTGACGATCGCGAACCACAGCCCCATCGCCGCGACCGGAGTCAGCACGGCCAGCCACGGACGGCGGGAGAAGCTCCGCACGGCCACCCACAGCAGGGCCACCCACAGCGCCAGCATGAGCGGGACCACCCACCACGGTGCCACCAGCGCGACGAATCCGTAGAACCACAACGCGACCACCATCCCCGCCATCGCGGCCCAGGGCCCCCAGCGTCGCCAACCCGTCGCGGCCGGCAACGACGGCAGGTTCACGGCAGGTTCACGGCAGCAGCCGCGCGCGGTCGGCGCGACGGGGCACTAGTCGTCGTTCCAGGCGGGGTCGCTGTCCCATTCCTCGTTGCGGCGCTTGGCGGTCTCGAGCGCGTGCTCGGCCGCCTCACGAGTCGGGTAGGGGCCGAGCCGGTCGATCGCCGTACACCCGTCGGCGCCTTCGACAGCGTGGTGCTTGACGCAGTAGTAGTAGTTGTCTGCCATGTCTCGAAACTACACAACTAGACTCGAGTCCGTGAGTGTCCTGACTGCCGCCCCCATCTCGCCTCGTCGCTCGGTGCCGGCCGAGATCGGGCGACCCGAGTATGTCGACAAGCCACGTCCGGCCCCACACCGTGGCGGCGACGTGCAGACCGCCGAGACCATCGAGAAGATGCGGATCGCCGGGCGGATCGCCGCCCAGGCCATGCGTGCGGCGGCCTCCGTCATCGCGCCGGGCGTCACCACCGACGAGGTCGACCGAGTCGGCCACGAGTTCCTGTGCGACCACGGCGCCTACCCGTCAACGCTCGGCTACAAGAACTTCCCCAAGTCGCTGTGCACGTCGGTCAACGAATGCATCTGCCACGGCATCCCTGACGAGCGCCGGCTCGAGGACGGCGACATCTGCAACATCGACCTGACGGCGTACATCGACGGCGTCCACGGCGACACGAACGCGACCTACCTGGTCGGCGACGTCGACGACGAGAGCCGCCTCCTCGTCGAGCGCACCGAGGAGGCACTCCGCCGCGCGATCAGCGCGGTGAAGCCCGGTCGGCAGGTCAACGTGATCGGCCGCGTCATCGAGTCCTACGCGAAGCGGTTCGGCTACGGCGTCGTCACCGACTTCACCGGCCACGGCATCAGCACGACCTTCCACTCCGGGCTGGTCATCCCCCACTACGACGACCCTCGGTTCGACACCGTGATCGAGCGCGGTATGACGTTCACGATCGAGCCGATGCTCACCCTCGGGACGATCGAGTGGGACATGTGGGACGACGGGTGGACCGTGGTCACCAAGGATCGCCGCCGCTCAGCGCAGTTCGAGCACACGCTGGCCGTCACCGACACCGGCGCCGAGATCCTGACCCTGCCGTAGCTCGATCCGACGCGGACGTCTTGCCCCCGGGGCGGCGCAGGTCCGGTCAGGCGGACTTCTTGCCCCGCTTGCTCCCGGCACCAGAGACCTTGCGGGCCGCTGCCTTCTCCGTCTTTGCGCCGGCCGTCTCGAGGTCGCCGCCCTTCGACTCCAGGTGCGCACGCACGAACCACTGGAACTGCTCGAGCTCTGCGGTCTGACCGATCAGCATGTCCTCGGTGATCGGGTCGATCTCACCGACCATCTCGATGACCTTGCGGTGGTCGGCGATGACCCCGGTGTAGACCAGGTCGAGCGCAGCAAGGTGCTCCGCGGTGCCGGCGCGGCCGAGCGAGTAGTCGTCCCAGCTGCGGTCCCGGACGATGGCGCCGGGCGTTCCCATCGGAGCGATGCCCATCGTGGCCATCCGCTCCGCCGTTGCGTCGACGGCCGCCCGCACGAGGTCGATCTGTGGGTCGAGCATCTCGTGCACGCCGATGAAGTCGCGGCCGATGACGTTCCAGTGCGCGTGCTTCAAGGTCAGCTGGAGGTCGTTGAGGGCATGCAGGCGGTCCTGCAGAGCCGTCGCCACTTTGTGACCGTCGCGGAGCGAGAGTCCAGGGACGGTGAAGGTGCTTTCGTTCATGGGGGTCATTCCTTCACGGTAGGCGTCAGGTTGCGCATATTCACGTGCTCACGCCGTCGTGCCCAAGTTCGGGACCTCGGAAACGTGAGTCTTGTCATCCAGCCTCCGCAGTAGGTCTGCCAGACCGTCTTCCGCCCGACCGTCGAGTCGCCCGCTGGTGCTGACCGCGATGTCGCGCGTTCGCAACACCCGCACCCCGATATCCACGAGCCGGTCGACCAGGGCCTGGTCTTCGCCGTGCGGAATGCGCGGGAAACCGCCGGCGCGGAGATAGGCGTCCGCCCGCACGGCCAGGTTGGCGCCGTACACATGGTCGTGCTGGTGCAAGGCGTCATCGGAGCGCATCTTCGCCGCAAGGAGCGCGTTGTACGACGCCAGCGCGCCCGGTGTACCCCTGAACCGGTCCAATGCGGCGAGACCCACCACCGCGGCTGCCTCGTGCTGGGCAGCCGCCGAGAGGACCCGCACCACCCAGTCCCGGGGTACGCGGGTGTCTGCGTCGGTGGAGAAGACCCAGGTGGACGTCAGCGCCGACCGCAGGTGAGCCAGACCGTCCCGCGCACCACGGTCGCGCACCGCTCCGATCGTCGAGGAGGTGTCGTCCACGACGACGGCGGCGCCACGAACGAGGCGGAGCCCGGTCCGCGCACGCCGCGCCGTGTCGTCAGTGCACCGATGCGCCATCACGCGGACTGCTGCCGTTCTGATGAGTCCCTGCCACCGAGCGTGTCGCAGCGCTGTGACCACCGTGCCGATCGTTCGACCGATCGCGTCGCGCTCGTCGTGGGCAGGGATGACCACAACGACGGACGCCGGCGGTATCAACCCGCCAACATTTCGTGACTCGTGAGCGCGGACTCTCCCAGCGCGGCGAGGGCAGCATCGATGTGATGCTGGCGGACATAGATGGTCAGGTCGTCGAGCGCGCGGGCCAATCGCACGTTCCGGCTCAGCCCGGCTGGTCCCACGACGCTACGAGCTTCGTCCAGCACGGTGTCGCAAGCCTGTACGACGGCGGTCCTGGCCATCGCGGCCTCACGACCCACCGCGTCCTGCGGCAGGCCTTCGATCCGCGAGACGGTCCGGGAGAGCAGGCCACGGGCTGCCCAGACCGCCTGCTCGATCACGCCGAGTCGCCGCAGCTGATGCGGGGTCGTCGGAAATGCGCGCAGGCTGGTCGACACGACATCCAGGACGTGTTGCGCGCCGCCTGCCCACACGGCGGCCACACAGAGTCCACCCACCACGAAGCCGGGTCGGTTCAGGTAGAAGTCCATATCCCCGACCCGGTGCGCGTCCGTGACCTGCGCGTCGACGTGGATCGTGTAGGTCCTGGCTGCGTCCATTCCCGAGGTGTGCCAGGAGCCACGGTCGGGCTTGCCGAGGTCGGCGGGCACGTCGAGCAGGACGTGATGCGCGCCATCGACGATCGCGGGAACCAGCGCCCGGTCGATGAGATCGACGCCCGAGGCGAATCGAAGCTCGCCACGAAGCTGCCAACCACTCCCCACCCCGTCGGCCGCCTCGACCGGCTCCGCCACCAGACCGGTGCCGACGGACTTGGAGGCCCAGACGCCGTACACCCCCGGCTGTGGTCGTTGTCCGGCCTGGTCGAGGATGCGGAGCCCGTCGCTGTGGCCCTCGATCAGCCGGGCCAGGCACAGGTCGGTCCGACCAACCTCGACCAGGGCGTCGGTGAGAGCGGCCAGCGTACCGGTCCACAGATCGCGTCCGCGGTCGGCGAGCTCGTTGAGAGAGCCGCGCATCGCGTCCGCGGAGCTGCGGATCTTGTCGACCGACACGGCGCCGTCGCACAGGCCCAGCACGCTCCCGGTCATGCGGTCGCCTCGTAGATGTCGAGCGTGAAGTCCTGGTCGGCATGTGACACCAGCCTCAACGCGTTGCGGTCCACCGCGTCGATCGCGATCTGGGCATGCATGTCGGGTCCGGAGCGGAACGCGTCATCCGGACGATGCGCCCAGTGCAGGAACACCATGTGTGCACCAGGCGCCGTGACCGACCACAGCGACTCGAGGGCAGCCTGCAGGTCCCTGACGTAGTACAGGAACTCCGCGACCACCACGAGGTCGACCGGTGGCGTCACCGGGACCGCCGGAAGGGCCGAACGGCGGACAGTGACGTGGCTCAGTCCCTTGCATCGCTCGACCGCGAGGGCGACCGCGGCCGGCGAGCTGTCGGTGGCGATGAGCTCGCCCGTGCGGTTCGCCAGCGCCGTCGTCGTGACGCCGGGGCCGCAGCCTGGCTCCCAGGTCCGGGCGTAGCGCGGCAGCGGCAGCGCGGCGAGCAACACCGCAAGCTTGCGCTGCTCGTACCACGTCGAGGCGACCTGCCAGGGATCCGGATCGGCGTTGTAGAGAGCGTCGAAGTCGGGAAGGCGTGCGGGCGGCTCGTCCACGAGGCTCATGTCCCCACCAGCAGCTCGAGGTCCCAGGCGAGCATGTCTGCGGGCAGGATGGCCTCGAGGTCGTCGGCGAGCGGTGTGGTCTGCGAGGAGTAGCAGGCGGTCGCGGCCGCGCGCGCGTCGCGGGCGGCAGGCGAGGTGGTCGACATGGTCACTGAGGCGGCTTCCGTGAGGAGTGCTGGGTCGGACCAGTGCTGTGCCCAGATCGGGTAACCGAAAACCCCGCAGCCGGTGTCGGCTGCGACACGTCGGGCGGCCTCACCCACGACGGCGTGGTCCTCGTGGGGATCCCGCCACCAGGTGGTCAACAGCTGGACTGGGGCATGCACGCGGACGGACGCGCTCACGACGGCGTGGACGTCGTCCGCCCGCGCCGCCAACCCCGAGTCCGGCAGCCCCACGATCGTCCAGCTGGCGGCGCCGAGCGCAGCGCAGGCTCGTTCGAACTCCGTATGGCGTCTCGACGGCAGCCCGGGCACCTGCTTGCCCATGTGGCTCAAGGCCGCCTCTCCCACCGTCATCGTCACGATGTGCACCTCCACCCCTTCGAACGCCAGCTGGGCGATGGTGGCTCCCAGCCCGAAGGTCTCGTCGTCCGGGTGGGCGCCGAGGACGAGGACCACCTCCCCCCGTCCCAGGCCAAGAGCCTGAGCCGGGGCGGCCTGGTCCAGCTCTGCGGCCTGCTGTCGCCACGCCGCGGCGTACTCCGACGGTGGTGTCACCGGCTGGCGGCCACGCACCGCGGTCACGCCGCCCGCCGGGCACGGGAAGCGCGTTCGCTCGAGCTCGGTGCGCGCGACAGCATCCGCAGCACCGCCCGCTCGATGTGTTCCTGGCGTCGCTGCTGCTGCTTGGGTGCGCGCCGCAGCGCCGCAGCGATCGTGGTGCCGTCCTCGTAAAGGTCCAGCACCCGCGGATCGACGTAGGAGTTCCGGGCGATGGCCGGCGTGTTGCCGAGATACTCCGACACCTCGACGACGGCTTGCCGGATCGCCTTGCGGCGGGCGGTCTTGGTGGTGCCGGGGTTGGGATCCTCCGCGAGCGCGGTGGCGGCGATCACGGTGGCGTGCCAGGTGCGGAAGTCCTTGGCCGTGACATCACCGCCGAACAGCTCGAGGAGGTACGCGTTCACACCGTCGGCGGTCACGTCGCGCCAGCTCCGGCCGTCCTTGAACGCGAGCAGCTCCTCACCGCCGCCCCGCCGGCGACGGAGCAGGTCGACCACCCTGCTCACGTCGGGGTCGTCGACCGCAATCTCGTGGGCGATCCCCGACTTGCCGGTGAAGGCGAAGACGAGCGCGCTGTCCCGCCTGCGGACGTGCGACTTGAGCAGCGTGGTGAGCCCGTAGCTGCCGTGCTCCTCGGCATACGCGTCGCTTCCGATGCGGAAGTAGCCGATGTCCATCAACCGCACCGCACACGCCATCACGCGCTCGCGGGTGACGGTCGACTCATCCTCCCGGTCCAGGAGATGGGCCGCGACGACGGCCCGCGCCTTCGGGAGCTTCTTGGCCATCTGCAGGATCCGGTCGAACTTCGCCGCGTCGCGCTGCTGGCGCCAGACCGGGTGATAGATGTACTGCCGGCGGCCGGCGTCATCGACGCCGACCGCCTGGATGTGTCCGCTGGGATGCGGACAGATCCACACCTCCCGCCAGGCCGGCGGTATGACGAGGGACTTGATCCGATCGACGTCTTGACCGTTGAGGCGCGCGCCCACTTCGTCGCGGTAGACGAAACCCTTGCCGGCACGCTGTCGCGTCCAGCCCGGCTGGTTCGGGGACACCGTGCGCAACCTCACGCCTTGAGATACCCATTCGTGGGCAAAACTCTCACGGTCCGCAGCAAACTGCCGGTGCGGAGTGCGGGCGAGCCGACTCATAGGCCGGATTCTGTTGGGAGCCTGACCTCACGGTCTGGCCCTGAGCAGCCATCCATCTGGGCGCACCGTCACCGGCACGCTCGTGCGACCTACCCGCAGACTCAGGCGGGCCGCCCGACCCGACCGCGAACGGCCGGTGCGTCTGCGCGGGCTACCAGCGACGCCGGCAGCCCTTCTTGGTCTTGCTCCAGGTGGGGTTTACCCAGCCGCCCCGGTCACCCGGAGCGCTGGTGGTCTCTTACACCACCGTTTCACCCTTACCCGCACCACGAATCTGTGACGACGTCGTCGACACAAAGCCGTGGCCGCTGGCGGTCTGTCTCTGTGGCACTGTCCCGCGAGTCACCTCGGGTGGGCGTTACCCACCACCTTGCCCTGGGGAGTCCGGACCTTCCTCGAGGTCTGGCTCAGTCCGTGAAGGATGTCGCCCGACCCCGCGGCCGCCCGGTCGGCTCGCCCGCTGCAGCAGCCTATCGCGGCCTAAGGATCCGACTCTCACGTCGCCCTGGCCACGTGAGAGTCGGATCCTCGGCCATCCAGCTCAGTCGTCGTTGCCACCGTGGCCATGGCTGCCACGGTCATCACCGGGCTCGACCTCGGTGCCGTGGTCATCACCGGGCTCGGCATGGGTACCACGGTCATCACCGGGCTCGGCATGGTTGCCACGGTCATCACCGGGCTCGGCATGGTTGCCACGGTCATCACCGGGCTCGGCATGGTTGCCACGGTCATCACCGGGCTCCGCATGGTTGCCACGGTCATCACCGGGCTCGGCGTGGTTACCACGGTCATCACCGGGCTCCGCGTGGTTACCACGGTCATCACCGGGCTCCGGCGTGGTTACCACGGTCATCACCGGGCTCCGCGTGGTTACCACGGTCATCCCCCGGCTCGTGGACCTGTTGGCCGGACGGAGCACCGTCGTGAACCACGGCCGCCACGATGGGAGGGCCGGCGAGTCCTCCACCAGCCAAGGCGGCGACCGCTGACACGGCGATGACGATGTTGCGGACGGTGGTGGTGACGATTCTCATGACGGCTCTCCTCGGATCGACGGCCCGGACTGCGGGCTCACCCCTACGGTCGCGGAGGAGAGGTCTGTTCCGGTATGGAACCTTGGTCCTAGGACGTGCCCGGCCGAGGTACTA
The DNA here is from genome assembly GCA_963815445.1 of uncultured Actinomycetota bacterium. Lineage (GTDB taxonomy): Bacteria > Actinomycetota > Actinomycetes > Propionibacteriales > Nocardioidaceae > JANLYC01. Next base: position 157,314 of record CAWFGV010000011.1, on the reverse strand, counting down.
GTCGGGGACGAGCTCGAAGCGCACCCGACGGGCGCCCAGGTCGGCTTCCACCAGACGAACTCTGACTTCTACGCCCAGTGGCAGCGCAGTCCCTGCCGACGACAGCGTTGCCTCGACAGCCGGATCGTGCAGGACCACGGAACCCCTGGTCGGGTCGTCATGGTCGACATCGGTCACGACGCCGGTGTACGTGGCTCCGATGTGTCCGGAGAGCACCCCTGCCTCGACCAGGCTGATGACCGCACTCTCGAACTGGTGAGCACGACGGTCGGACGCCTCCATCACCTTGGGAAGGTCCAACAGCCGGGTCCGGACCCAGATGGGCACGTCGACGTCAGCACACAGCGCCACCGCCACCTCACCTGCGTACCTGTCGACCAGCCGGCGGAGCGGCGCTGTCACATGGGCGTACTCCGACGCGAGCGCTGCATGCTCGATGTGGTCGGGAATTCCTCCGTCGAAGGCGGCGTAACCCGCCCCTCGCAACAGGCTCGTGCAGGCGTGCACCATCGCGGCACCCGTTGGCGTGTTGGGGTCCAGCGAACGAACGAAGTCGGGGTACTCGACATCGGGATGCCACTCCAGGTGCAGGGCAGCGGCCGTACGGCGCAGCCGCGCCACGGCGTGCTCAGGAGCCGGTGGCAACGTCCGAACGATGCCGACCTCGCCGTAGAGCATGATCTCCGCTGCCCCCATACCGGTGAGCAGTGAGATCTGAGCATTCCACTGTTCGACCTCGAGCAGCTGGCGGTAGACGAGCGACCAACCGTTTCGGCTGACGTCGACCTCCTGCTCGGGCAGCGGCAGGCTTACCCCACCGCGCTCCTGCTCGCGGCGAAGTCGGAGCTGTCCCACCTCCTTCAGGAGCACGAACACCTCATCTGCAGTGCCGTTGTCGAGAACCCGCTGCACCCCCGGGTAGTCCCAGCGCCCTCGACTCCTGACCCGAGCCCGCTTGACGTCGACGTTCGTGCCTTCTCCGGCGTCGTCGAGCTCGATCGTCCACAGGAGGGCGGGCCGCATCTCCCCGGGTAGCAGGCTGGCTGCGCCCTCGGACAGCACCGGCGGGTGCAGCGGGATACGGGAGCCGGGCGCGTACAGCGTCTGACCTCGCCGGTTTGCCTCGTCATCGATGACACCGCCGGGTTCGACGAACGCTGCGACGTCGGCGATCGCGTAGTACACCCGGTAGCCGCCGTCTCTGCGCTCGATGTGAAGAGCCTGGTCGAGGTCCATCGAGTCATCGGGGTCGATCGTGACCAAAGGGACGTCGGTGCGGTCGAGGTCAGGGAGCCGCGGGTTCGCGGCGGCCTGCTGAGCGGCGGCCAGCACGGCGGCGGGGAACTCGCTCGGGACGTCCTGCTCCTTCGCGATGGTCGCCATTCCCTCGGTGAACGAAGCTCCGTCCACGTCGTGCAGTTTGACGCGACGTCGAGGCACGAATGGAGCCCCTTCCTGACTGGTGACCGGCAGCGTTTCACCACCCTAGTGGGCGAGCCTGGCCCACCGGACCAGGTGCTCTCGGATCGTGACCCGGACGCTGGACGAGGCGCCGGTGTGATGCGAGGCTGAGGGCCCGGCCATCGAGCTGATCAGGAGAACCCCGTGAGCCCTTCCCCCGCTCCAGACGTCCTGCGCCACAAGATCCTGCTGGACGAGGACGAGATGCCGACGCGCTGGTACAACGTCCTCCACGACCTACCGACACCGCCACCACCGGTCCTGCACCCCGGCACCGGACAGCCCGTTGGCCCAGACGACCTGTCCGCCCTGTTCCCGATGGACCTGATCATGCAGGAGGTCTCCACCGACCAGTACATCGACATACCCGAAGAAGTGCTCGACGTGTATCGGTTGTGGCGACCGAGCCCGTTGTTCCGGGCGCACCGCCTCGAGAAGGCGCTCGGGACTCCGGCCCGGATCTACTACAAGTACGAAGGCGTGTCACCGGCCGGCTCGCACAAGCCCAACACCGCCGTGCCGCAAGCCTTCTACAACGCCAAGGCGGGTATCAAAAAGCTCACCACCGAGACCGGTGCCGGTCAGTGGGGTACGGCCTTGGCGTTCGCGTGTGCACAGTTCGACCTGGCCTGCGAGGTATGGCAGGTGCGGGCGTCATACGACCAGAAGCCCTATCGCCGCATCATGATCGAGACGTTCGGCGGCACTGTGCACCCGAGCCCGTCTGATCTGACCGAGGCCGGTCGGAGCATCCTGGCCCAGCATCCCGACTCCACCGGGTCACTCGGCATCGCGATCAGCGAAGCGGTCGAGGTGGCCGCGCAGGACCCGACCATCAACTACGCGCTCGGCAGCGTGCTCAACCACGTGTTGCTGCACCAGACCATCATCGGGGAGGAAGCGCTTCTCCAGCTGGCGAAGATCGGCGAGACCCCGGACTTGCTGGTGGGATGCACGGGGGGCGGATCGAACTTCGGCGGACTGATGTTTCCGTTCCTGCGGGAGAAGTGGGCGGGTCGGATGGATCCGGTCGTCCGCGCGGTCGAACCCGCCGCCTGTCCCTCCTTGACGCAGGGCACCTACGCGTACGACTTCGGCGACACGATCGGGATGACGCCGCTGATGAAGATGCACACCCTGGGCCACGACTTCGTGCCCGACCCGATCCACGCAGGTGGGCTGCGCTACCACGGGATGAGCCCGCTGATCAGCCACCTCTACGAGGAAGGCCACATGGAGGCCACAGCGAAGCCGCAGACGGAGTGCTTCGCAGCGGGCGTGCTGTTCGCCCGCACCGAGGGCATCCTGCCGGCGCCGGAACCGACCCACGCTCTGGCGGCTGCCGTCGAGGAGGCAGTGCGGTGCAAGGAGACCGGTGAGGAGAAGGTCATCCTGACGGCGCTGTGCGGTCATGGACATCTGGACCTGCCGGCGTACGACGCTTATCTCTCCGGCTCGATCATCGACCACGACTGGGGCGACGCCGAGCTGCGCGACGCGGTCGCGGCTGCGCTCGAGAAGCTTCCGGCGGGCGTCGGCTGACTCACCTGGTCAGCCGCCTCGTCAGCCGCCGGGCTCGGCCGCCGCGTGCGGCTGTCGCTCGGACCGCACGACCAGTGCGATCGCCGCTGTTCCGACGGCGGCCAGCACGAGCAACGCCTCGTCGACGTGCGCGTTGGCTGCCAGCAGTCCGCCCAGCACGATCGCGCCTCCCTGTGCCAGCTGCAGGACCGCGTTCGCGAGCCCGAACAACCTGCCTCGGAGGGCCGTCGGGATCAACACGCTGATGTCGGCCTGGATCGTGCTGATGTAGCTCACGCAACCGCCGGCCAGCACCAGCATCACCAACACGAGGACTGCGGCGCCTGGCAGCATTGCGACGAAACCTGTCAGCGCGATCGTGATTCCGCATCCGATCGCCAGCGGGGTCACCAGCTGCCGTTGCCGCGACAGCGGCAGTCTTCCGAGCACGATGAGGCCGACGACGGTGCCCAGCGGTGGCGCCGCCATGATGAGCCCGGCCAGCGTTACCCGACCGCCGAGCTCAGCGGCGAACGGCACCGCGAGACTTTCGGTGATGATCACCACGGCAGGACCGAGCGCGAGAAGCGCGTACAGCCGCCGCAGCTGCGGCGACCCCACCACGGTTCGAATGCCCTGACGGGTGGACTGCCACGTGCCAGGGCGCTTGGCCTGCTCGACGCCGTCCGATCTCCACGCCGCCGGTCGAGCTCGCACCGCGGCCGCCACGATTGCTGCCGAGACGACGTAGCTGATCGCGTCGATCGCGAGGGTCTGGCGGACACCGATGACCGCCACGGCGACGCCACCGACGGCGAACCCGCCGACCTGGAGCGCCTGCCGGCTCGACGAGACCAGCGCATTGCCCGCCGGGAAGAGTTCGTCCTGGAGGATGTCCGACAGCAGCGCGAGTCGGGCGGCACCCCACGGGATCCGCCAGATTGCCTCAGCGAAGAGCAGCGCCCAGACAGCAGCCAGGTGAATGCCGGGGACCAGGATCAAGGCAATGCACACGGCGCGGGCGAGGTCGCAACCGATGAGGAGTGATCGGCGCGCAAAGAGGTCCGCCAGCGACGCGAGCCACGGACTGAACACGAACGGCAGGTAGCTGATGGCGAACGTCAGCGCGGTCAGGGCCGCCGAACCGGTGCGTTGGAACACCAGGCTCGCCACCGCGACCCGCGCCAGGTAGGTCCCGGCGATGGACAGCACGTCGGCAGCGAAGAGTGCCCGGAACTCCCGGTGGGCGAACAACTGGCGATAGCGCATCGAGACCTGTCATGTCGCGTCCGTAACTGGCCGAGTGTCATATCTGTCAGGAATGTCCAGATGTATCACGACGGGCCAGCCAACGCGAGCCGTCACCGTCCAGCGCCGGCGTGCCCGGCGCCGCGGGAGCCCCTGACCGGCCGCCCTATGCTGCCTGCGTGCTCGTCTTGCTGCCGCCGTCCGAAGGCAAGTTCACTCCCTCGCGCGGCCGTCCAGTGGACCTGTCGGCGCTGAGCTTCCCGGCACTGACGAGCTCCCGGCGCCAGGTGCTGGAGACATTGGTGACGCTGTGCCGGGGAGACGCCGAAGTCGCGCGACTGACGCTCGATCTGCCCCCGGGACTGGCGCACGAGGTGGCGCGGAACGCGCGCCTCCCGGAGGCTCCGGCCGCGCCTGCCGGCCGGATCTACACCGGAGTGCTGTACGACGCGCTCGGCCTCGGCTCGTTGTCCCCGGCGGCGAAGCGTCGAGCGTCGTCACGGCTGCTGGTCATGAGCTCGTTGTTCGGTGTGGTCCGGCCCCTGGACCGCATCCCGGCATACCGACTGTCCGGCAACGCTTCGCTACCCGGCGTCGGCACGATCTCTTCGGTGTGGCGACAGGTGCTGGACGAGGCCATGCGCCCGGTCGTGGACCGGCATCTGGTCGTCGACCTGCGGTCGGGCACCTACGGCGGCTTCTGGCGGCCGGACAAGACGAGGGAGCGTCGGGTCGTCTCTGTGCGCGTTCTGCACGAGGCGAACGGCACCCGGTCGGTGGTGAGCCATTTCAACAAGGCCACCAAAGGCCGGATCGTGCGGAGCCTGCTCGAGGACGGCACCGATCCGAGGACGCCCGCAGCCTTCGTCACGACGCTGGCCCGGCTCGGCTGGCAGCTGGAACCGACGCCCGACCGGCCGTTCAGCTACGACGTCATCGTCACCGACGTGTAAGCCGACCCGGACCGCACGACTGCGACTAGGGCCTTGTTCCGACGCGCAGCCCGTCGTGGACGACGCCCAGCAGCCGGTCGCGCTGCTCCGGCGTCGATCCGGGCATCATCGTGCACCCCCCGACCAGGCGAAGCATGTCGCTCACGTCGATATCGGTCCGCACGTCGCCTGCGGCCTGCGCCCGGCTCAAGACCGACTCGGCCGAACCCTCGATGACCGCCCGAGAATGGGTGAGCAGGTCGGAGTCCCTCCCGACCGCCTCCACGAGCTCATGGAAGAGAGCGCGCTTGGTCGCGGCGTAGTCCAAGAAGATCTCGAGCCACGTGTGCAGCGCGGCTCCCGCGTCCTCGGCGGTCAGCAAGTCATGGCTCTTGCGCTCGAGCTCATCGACCTCGTCGCGATACACGCCTTCCAGCAACGCCAGTCGGGTCGGGAAATGGCGGTACAGCGTTCCGATACCGACTCCGGCGCGACGCGCGATCTCCTCCAAGGAGGTGTCCGCTTCGGACTCACGGAAGGCGGTGCGGGCAGCGTCGACCAGGGCCTCGTAGTTGCGTCGGGCATCCGCACGCAGTGGACGACCGGACGTCTCCGTCGAAGTCACGTGACGACCTCCTTCGGTCTCGCCTGTCCCGGCCGGAGCCGCGGGGCTCGCAGCGCTGATCACGTGGAAACGGAGATTGCCTCCGTTAATCCCTTGATAACCGGAGGAGACCTCCGTATTGTTTCCGGAGGGCCCTCCGTTTTCATCCATCAGCGTACCCGAAGGATTCAACTCGTGACACTCACGGCTACGACCACACTTCCTGAGCGGCCGGCCACGGTCCGCCACCGTCGGCTGCCCGAGCGGGGCAACCCGACCGCCATGCTCGCCGTCATCTTGGTGGCCCAGCTCATGGTGATGCTCGACATGAGCATCGTCAACGTCGCACTTCCGCAGATCCAGACCGCCCTGGACTTCTCCCCCTCCGCCCTGTCCTGGGTTCTGAACGCGTACAGCCTCGCCTTCGGTGGGCTCCTGCTGCTCGGGGCGCGGGTCGGTGACCTCGTCGGGCGGCGCCGCGCCTTCCTGGGCGGAATGACGCTGTTCACGATCGCCTCCTTCGTCGGCGGACTCGCAACCTCCTCCGGCGTGCTGCTGGCTGCGCGCACAGCACAAGGCGTCGGTGGTGCCCTGATCGCACCTGCGACGCTGGCCCTGCTGACGTCGCAGTTCGCCGAGGGACGCGAGCGCACCCGCGCGCTGGGGCTCTACACCGCCGTATCGATCGGCGGCGCGGCGGTCGGGCTGGTCGCCGGAGGCATGCTGACGCAGTGGGCATCCTGGCGTTGGGTCATGTTCGTCAACGTCCCGATCGGGCTCGCCGTCTACGCAGCTGGACGGCTGTTCCTCGATGAGACGCCTCGCCAGCGGGTGCAGTTCGACGTGGCTGGTGCCGTGACGTCCACACTGGGCGTGGCCTCGCTCGTCTACGGATTCGTCCACGCCGCCGCTCACGGTTGGAGCAACGGCGAGACCCTGGGGTCGTTTGCCGTCGGCGTCCTGCTCCTCGGGGCCTTCATCGCCGCCGAGCGGCGAGCCGAGGCACCGATCACGCCGCTGAGCCTGTTCGCCGACCGCACGCGTGCCGGCGCCTACCTCGCCCGGATGTTTCTCATCGCCGGCATGACCGGGATGTTCTTCTTCCTCACCCAGTTCATGCAGGACATCCTCGGCTACTCGGCATTGGCCACCGGCTTCGGGTTTCTCCCGATCACGATCAGCCTGTTCGGGGCGAGCCAAGCCAGTGCTCGCATCCTTGTCGAGCGCTTCGGGGAGCGCGCGGTGATGATCGCCGGGGTTGCATTGTCAACAGTAGGGCTGCTCTGGCTGACGCGACTGACCGCGGACAGCGGTTATCTGAGTGTCCTCGGGCCGCTCGTGCTGGTCGGCCTCGGCAACGGCAGCGCGTTCGTTCCCCTCACCGGCGCCGCGCTGCACGGCGTGGAGCCTCACCACGCGGGGGCGGCATCCGGCCTGGTCAACGTGATGCAGCAGGTCGGTGCGGCTTTGGGCCTGGCCGTGCTGGTGACGGTTTTCGGGACCGCCAGCCGCAACGCGACGTCGAGCGTGCCTCGCGGATCGACCCTGGCCGATCGCGCTCAGTATCTGTTCGTGTCGGGAGCCCACAGTGCCTTCCTGGTGGCGGCGGCCCTGTTGCTGGCGACACTGGCGATCGTCGCCTTGGCCATCCGGCGCCGCGAACCGGTGCCGGCGGCCTGATCGGAGCGAGGTGGCCGGGCGTTGCGTCAGCAGGTGTGGCGGCGGGTTGGCGGGGGGTTGGCGGCGGGTTGGCGCGGGTGGTGGCGGGAGGCCACGCCGCCGACCGTCGACGCACGGTCCACGGCCGGGACGCCCACCCCGCCAACTGTCGACCCACGGCTGACAATCAGGACGCCATTCACCGGAACCGTTGACCCACGGTCGACAGTCAGTGAGCTGCGGTCGGGACCGGCGAGGCTACGGCAGGGCTGAGAACTGCCGCATGGAACAGGCACCTGACTCGAAGAAGGACAGGGTCGTGAACGACGCCGGGGCCAGCAGCATCCGGTTCACCGACGCCAGCGGAGCATCCAAGCAGTAGCGCACCGCCAGCTTGATGGGTGTGACATGGCTGACCACGACCACGGTCTGCCCGGCGTATGCCGTCAACGTCCGGCCCAGCGCACCCTCGACCCGCCGCTGGACTTCGACGACGGCCTCTCCACCGGGTGGTCGGACCTCGAACGATGACAGCCAGGCGGACAGCTCGTCCGGCCAACGCTCGCGAACCTCCTGCAGCGTAAGCCCGTCCCACTCCCCGAAGGCGCACTCGCGGAAGTCGTCCTCCAGGACCGGCTCGATTCCCAGAGCTTTCGCCACAGCCGAGGCGGTGTCCTGGGTGCGTTGCAGCGGCGAGGCCACGATGGCGTCGATCCCGCCATCACGCAGCAGTGCTTGCGCAGCGCGCTGAGCCTGGCTCCAGCCTTCGTCCGTGAGTCCCGGGTCGTCGCCCCCGGGTCCGGAGAACTTCCGCTCGGCTGTGTGCACCGTGACCCCGTGGCGCAGGAAGATGAGCGTGGTAGCGGCACCTTCGTGGCCGGTCCAGCCCAGCACCGGGCTGTGTACCGGGGGGGACACCGGGGCCGTCTGCGTAGGCGGGCTGTCCTCCCACAACGGCTCCATCGCGTCCGGAGTGGGATCGCCTGGCTGGTTGCCGTGAGGCTCCCCCGGGTCAGCCGCGTCTGGTCTCCCCTCGACCCGGAAGACCTCACCACGCGCGGCCGCGTCCATCGCGAGATTGGCCAGCCGATCAGCGGCTTTGTTGCGCTCACGCGGCACCCACGTCCACACCGTGCCGAACGGCGCCAGCCGCTGAGCCTGGATGGCCAACGGCCGCATGTCCGGGTGCTTGACCTTCCACCGACCGGCCATCTGCTCGACGACCAGCTTGGAGTCCATCCGGACCTCGAGCTCGGCGTCCGGCGTGTGTTCGAGAAAGAGCTCGAGGCCGGCGATCAGCCCGCGATACTCCGCGACGTTGTTGGTGGCGCGACCGATCGACTCGGCGGCCTCGGCGATCACCGCACCCGAGTCGCCGTCCCGGATCAGAGCACCGAATCCGGCCGGTCCCGGGTTGCCCCGCGATCCGCCGTCCGCCTCGATGACCACGTGGACGTGATCGCTCCTGCGCGCCACGGCCGTCCTCAGATTCCTGACTCGGCAGTCCGGACGAGAATCCGGTCGCATTCCTCGCAACGCAGCACCTCGTCAGAGGGGGCAGTGGCCATCCGTGCCAGATCGGCTGCACCGACATCGAGCTGACATCCACCGCACCGCTTCTGGTGCAGGGCGCCGACACCGACGCCACCGAGCTGTCCGCGCAGCTTCTCGTACAGCGCGAGCAGATCGGCGGGGATCTCACCGACGAGAGCATCCCGCTCGGCACGGGCCTCCTGCTCCTGGGTCGCGATGTCCGCCGCGGCCGTGTCCCGGGCTACGAGCTGGTCGGCTCCGGACTTCTCGATCTCGGCGAGCTCGGCCGCAAGATCGGCGTACTGCCGCTGGGCCGCCTCGAGACGTTCCATGACCACGAGCTCCTCGTCCTCGAGGTCACTGATCCGTCTGTCGAGCGCAACGACCTCGTGCTGCATGGCCTGCAACTGTTTGGGATCGCTGACGGCACCGCCGTCGATCCGCTCCCGGTCGCGGGTCCGACGCGCCTTGACCTGCTCGACGTCGGCGTCGGCCTTGCGCTGCTCGCGACCGAGGTCAGCCACCTCCGTCTCGGCCCGGCCGAGTCTGGAGGACACGTCGGTACGACGCTCGGTGAGGGCGACCAGAGCAGCATGCTCCGGCAGCTGCTTCAACCGGTGGGCGAGCTGGTCGAGCCGTCGGTCGACGGCCTGCAGGTCGAGCAGCTTGAGCTGGGCGAACGGGTCGGCTTTCAGCGTCTTCTCCTCATGCGTGGGTGGGCGTTTCGAGACTCGGGGCTCGATGGTTCCACGGATCGGTGCAGATTCGCGACACGGCCGTCGTGACATCCCATCCTCGAGCGGCCAGATCTGCGGCCAACACGCGCTCGGCGACGGGCAGCCAGGTCCATTCCGCGGCCCAGTGGGGTACGTCGATCAGCGCCGGACCGTCATGCTCGCGGAACTCGGACGCGGGATGGTGCCGGAGGTCGGAGGTGACGTACACATCGACCCCGGCCGAGCGGGCGTCGTCGAGTCGGAAGTCGCCGGCGCCGCCGAGCACAGCGACCGTGCGCACCTCGCGGTCGAGGTCGCCCGACACGCGGGCACCGACCGCTGTCGAGGGCAGACCGGCCGCAACCTGCCCCGCGAAGTCGCGCAACGTCCGCGGTGGGTCCAACGTGCCGATGCGACCGTCACCCCGGGGACCGGGCCAGGTCGCGATCTCGACGATGTCGAAGGCGGGTTCCTCGTACGGGTGCGCGGCTCGTAGCGCGACCACGACAGCGTCGCGCCGGGCCCTGGCGAGCACCATCTCGATGCGTGTCTCCGCGACGACCTCGATCCGGCCGGGGGAACCGATCGTCGGACGCGCTTCGGCGCCTGGGCGGAAGGTCCCCTCCCCCACCGTCAGAAATGCACAGCGGTCGTAGTCGCCGACGCGGCCGGCTCCGGCGTCCGCGAGGGCGTCGACCAGGCGCTGCGCATCGGCGACAGGCACGAACGTGACCAGCTTGTCGAGAGGGTCGGCCGGGTCTGCGGACAAAGGTCTGAGATCGGAGAGACCCAGGGCCATCGCCATCGACTCCGACACGCCATGGCGGGGTGAGTCGGCGTTGGTGTGTGCGACGTAGAGGGCGATCCCGTTGCGGATCAGATCGTGGATGGCCCGACCCTTGGGCTCCTCAGCAGCGACGGAGTGCACCGCCCGGTAGAGCAACGGGTGATGGACGACGAGTGCCTGTACGCCGAGGGCGATCGCCTCGTCGACGACTGCGCGGACGGGATCCACCGCGAACAGAACTCGGTCGACCGTCGCCGCAGGATCGCCCACGATCAGCCCGATCGCGTCGCCAGCAGTGGCCCACTCGGTGGGATAGCGTCCCTCGATCACGCCGACGAGCTGAGCCACGGTCGGATGCGTCGTCACAGTCGCACCCTATCCAGCAGTACCAAGGCGGCTGCCTGCCTCGTCGGCGCCGGCCTGGTCAGCCGGCAGCCACCCCATGTGGTTCGAAGGCGGACCGGAGCAGTGACTCCGCGCGCGCGTTCGCCCCGATGTGGTCCAGCCCGAGCAGGGCAGCACCCACGACCGGGGGCGCGGTAACCACGCGGGTCACCGCCGAAGGAGCCTGCGTCGCGAGCTGCTCGTCGATCGAGGTGAGCAACAAGCGGTGGCCGGCGGTCAGCACACCACCTCCCAGGAGCACCTCGACCGGCTCGTCGACAAGGTCGAGGCGACGCATCGCGGCGACGGCGAGCGACACGATCTCGCGGGCCTGGCGGTGAACGATCCCGGCAGCCACCTCATCACCGGACTCGGCAACCTCGAACACCAGCGGCGTCAGCTCAAGTCCGCGGTGCTCGGCAATGACCCCCAGGTGGATGGCCTCGATCAGCGCATCCATGGAGTCGAGCCCGAAATGGGCGGGCAGGACGGTCCGGAGCCGGGTCTCGGCACCGCGACCATCCGCCGCGCGCGCGGCCCACCACATCGCGACCTGCCAGAGGAACTCACCGCCGCCCCAGTCTCCCGAGATCCGACCGACTGCGGCGAACCGAGCGGTTCGTCCATCCGCGTGCGCGCCGGTGCAGTTGATGCCGGCACCGCAGATCACGGCGATTCCGGAAGGCCCCGTCAGCCCCGCGCGCAGCAGGGCAAAGGTGTCGTTGAGCACCATGCTCGACGGGCTCCAACCCTGGGCGTCGATCGCCTCCTGCAGCAGGCCCTGCTCTGCCGGGAAATCGGCGTTGGCCAGACATGCGGAGACGTGCCGGACGACATGATCTCCCGGCTGGGTCACCAGGCCTGCTTCCGCGACCACCTCATCGACCAGCGGCACCAGGCCCGCTACGGCCACGGTCGCGCCGACCAGGTGCGGGACGAACCCTCGCCCCCTGGCAACCGAGAGAACCGCACCGTCATGGCCCAGCAGGGCGACGTCGGTCTTGCTGTTGCCGGCATCGATCGCCAGCACGGCGGCGGGACCTTCGGGGACGTAGCCCGCGGTGAGTGGTGGACTCATCTCACACCCATGTCAGGTAGTCGCGGTTGTGCGCGATGAGCCGGTCGGTCAGCGCGTTCGCCTGGTCGATCTGGCCAACCAGCGGGTGGGCCAGCAGTGCCTGGAAGACCCGGTGGCGCCCGCCGTGAAGAGCCGCTTCGAGAGCCAGCTGCTCGTACGCCGTGACGGCGGCCACGAGTCCGGCGTACAACGGCTCGAGGGTCGGCACAGGCAGCGGCTGCGCGCCGTTGCTGCTGATCCGGGCGGGAACCTCGATGACGGCGTCGTCGGGCAGGAACGGCAGTGTCCCGTCGTTGCGGGTGTTGACCACCTGGACCGAGTCGACGGGTCCCTCGGCGAGCAACGCTGCGGTGAGGTCGACGGCCGCCTCTGAGTAGAAGGCGCCGCCGCGTTCCGCCAGCAGAGCCGGCTTCTCGTCGAGCGCCGGATCGGCATACAGCGCCAGCAGCTCGCGCTCGATCGCGGCGACCTCGGCCGCACGGGACGGACCGGTCAGCAGCTCGCGGACGACCTCGTCGTGCGCATAGAAGTAGCGCAGGTAGTAGGAGGGCACGACACCGAGCCGGCGCAGCAGGTCGACGGGTAGCCGAACGTCCTTCGCGATGTCGGCTCCGTGCTCGGCGAGGAGGCCGGGCAGCACATCTACTCCGCCGAGGCGCACTCCACGCTCCCAGGTGAGGTGGTTGAGACCGACGTGGTCGAGCGACAGCTCGCCTGCATCGACGCCCAGCAAGGCGGCGAAGCGGCGCTGGAACCCGATGGCGACGTTGCACAGCCCCAGGGCGCGGTGGCCGGCTTCGAGCAGCGCCCGGGTGACGATCCCCACCGGGTTGGTGAAGTCGATGATCCAGGCGTTCGGGCTGTGCCTCGCCACGCGTTCGGCGATGTCGAGGACGACGGGGACGGTCCGGAGGGCCTTCGCCAGTCCGCCTGCCCCGGTGGTCTCCTGGCCGACGCAGCCACACTCCAGCGGCCAGGTCTCGTCGCCTCGACGCGCGTCCTGACCCCCCACTCGCAGCTGCAGGAGTACGGCGTCGGCGTCCGCGACACCGGCATCGAGATCGCTGGTCAGGGTCACCTCGGCCGGATGGCCCTGCCGCCTCATGATGCGACGCGCCACTCCCCCGACCAGCTCCAGTCTGTCCGTGGCCGGGTCGATGAGCACCAGCTCGCCGAGCGGGAGCCGCGACCCAAGCCGTGCGAACCCGTCGACGAGCTCGGGGGTGTAGGTGGATCCACCACCGACGACAGCCAGCTTCATCCTTTGACTCCTGTCAGGGTGACCCCTTCGATGAACGCCTTCTGGGCGAAGAAGAAGACGATAATGACCGGAGCCATCACGAGCAGGGTCGCTGCCATCGTCAGGTTCCAGTTGGTCTGGTGCGCACTCTTGAACGACTCAAGGCCGTAGCTGAGCGTCCAGGCGCCAGGGTTCTCACTGGCATAGATCTGCGGTCCGAAGTAGTCGTTCCAACAGGAGAAGAACTGGAACAGCCCGACTGCGAGGATGGCCGGCTTGGCCATCGGCAGCACGACTCTCAGCAGCGCCCGCAGCTCACCACAGCCGTCGACCTTGGCAGCATCGACGTACTCCTTGGGGATCGTCAGCAGGAACTGGCGCAACAGGAAGATCGAGAAGGGGTCACCGAACGCCAGCGGGATGATCAACGGCCACAACGACCCCGACAGGTGCATCTGCCGGGCCCAGAACAGGTACATCGGCACGATGACGACCTGGGGCGGCAGCATCATCGTGGAGATCACGACCATCATGGCCAGGTTGCGCCCGCGAAAGCGGAACCGCGCCAGCGCGTACGCCACCGGGATGCTGGACACGAGGGACAACGCGGTGCCGACGCTGGCATAGACGAGCGTGTTGCGCCACCACGTCAGGAACCCCGGGGTGTTCCAGACCGTCGCGATGTTGTGCCACTGCCACGTGGACGGCCACAGGTCCTTGGTCAGCGCCTGCTGGTCGCTCATCACCGCCGTGAGAGAGACGAAGACGAACGGCAGGATGAAGAACAAGGCCGCGGCCACGGCCAGGGAGTGCACGGCGATCCACTCGAGGATCGCCTGGCGTCGCCAGCTCGGCGGACCAGGGTCGTGGCTCGTCTCGTGGAGGCCGGGCCGGACGCCCGGCGCGACCAGCGTGTCGTCGCTCATCGGTCAGTCACCCGCCGCCCACAACCCGTTGCCTCGCCGCATCAGGAACGCCGAGAACGCCATCGCCAGGCCGAACAGGACCAGCGCGACGACGCAGGCGGCCCCCGTGTCGAAGCGCTGGAAGCCCAGGTTGTAGACCAGCTGGGGCAGCGTCAACGTCGACTTGTCGGGGTACCCGGGCTCGACCTGTTGACCGGCTCCACCGATCTGACCGCTGGCTACCTTGCCCGCGATGAGCGGCTCCGTGTAGTACTGCATCGCCTGGATCACGCCCGTGACGGCCGCGAAGAGCAGGATGGGAGCGATGTTCGGCAGCGTCACGAAGCGGAATCGTCCGACGGCGCCGGCCCCATCGAGCGCGGCCGCCTCATACTGCTCGCGCGGCACGTCCAGCAACGAGGCCATGAAGATGATCATCAGGTCGCCGATCCCCCACAGCGCCATCAAGGTCAGAGCCGGTTTGGCCCACGTCGGGTCGTTGAACCAGCCGGGCTGCGGCAGGCCGAGCTTGCCGAGAATCGTGTCCACCGGCCCGGTGCCGGGATTGAGCATGAACGCGAACGCCATCGTCGCCGCGACCGGCGGGGCGAGGAACGGGGCATAGAACAGCGTGCGGAACACGCCGACACCGCGCTTGAGCTTCACGACGAGCATCCCGACCGCCAGTCCGAACAGCACACGCAACGTCACGACCACGATGACGAGCCACAGCGTGTTGCGCAATGCCGGCCAGAAGAACGGATAGGTGTGGACGACGTAGTCCCAGTTGCCGAGGCCGACCCAGCTCGGACTGGTGAAGCCGTCGTACTTCGTGAACGAGAAGTACGCCGTCGCCGCCAACGGATACAGGAAGAACAGCCCGGTCCCCAACAGCCACGGGGACAGGAACGCAACGGTGCGCCACCGCTCCCGCCGTCGCCTGCTCTGCAGGGTGACCGTGGCCGCCATCACTGCGCCTGGGCGATGTCCGCGTCGATCTGCTTGGCTGCCGCCTGCAACGCGGACGCGAGATCGTGGATCTTGCCCGACTCGTAGCCGTATCCGACGTCTTGCAGCGTCAGCTGGTAAGCGCCTCCGTTGGGGCTCGACGGTGTCGTGTTGCTGTTCGGATTCTGCGCGATCTCGATGAAGACCTTGCTGCTCGGGTCCTGGCCGACCCCTGGCGAGGCGAGCGCCGGCTTGGTCGAGGGGATGTTGTGGATGGCGTTGGCGAAGTTGACGACCGCGTCGGTGTCCGTGGTCAGGAACTTCACGAACTCCCACGCCGCGTTCTGCTTCTGGCTGGTGCTCGCGATACCGACGATGGTTCCGGTGATGTACCCCTTGCCGTACGTGTCCGCCTGGTCATCCGGAACGGGGAAGGGCGCCACACCGTAGTTGAGGCCGGCACGCGAGTCGTCGATCATGCCGGCCCGCCACTCACCGTCCATGGCCATGGCGACCTTTCCGGTCATGAAGGGGTTCTGCGAGCTGAACTCGTCTCCGAACGTCGACCGGTACTTCTCCAGCTTCGCGTAACCACCCAGTGCATCCACCATGCTCTTCTGCCACGTGAACATCGACGTGAGAGCGGGATCGTTGGCCGCGTTCGAGGCGCCGTCGGCAGTGAAGTAGGTAGGTCCCCACAGCGCGGCGTAGTGACTCATCGTCGACTCGTAGCCGTGGAAGTCCGGCATGAACCCCAGCTGCGAATAGCTGTCGCCGTCGGACTTCGTCAGCGCGATCGCATCCTTCTTGAACTCCGACAGCGTCTTCGGAGGCGAGGTGATTCCGGCCGCCTGGAACGCATCCTTGTTGTAGTAGAGGCCATAGGCGTCGCTGAGCAGGGGAAGGGTGCACTGATCGCCCTGGTACTGCGTGTAGTCCAGCAACGCGGCGGGGAACGTCTGCTGTGGATCGATCCCGGACTTCTCGAGGAACGGCGTCAGGTCGGTGAAGACGTGCGACGAACAGAACTCACCCACGTTGTCCGTCGTGAAGGACGACACCACGTCCGGAGCACTCGACCCTCCGGCCCGCAACGCCTGGTTGATCTTGTCATCGGTGATGTTGCCGACCACCTTGACGTGGATGTTCGGAAACTTCGTCTCGAACGCGGCAACCGTGGCCTGGATCGCCTTGACCTCGCTCGGTGCGCTCCAGCCGTGCCAGAAGGTGATCGTCGTGTCCTTCGTGGGGTCGTCGGTCGCACCTCCGCTCGTGCCGCCGGTGCAGGCGGCGCCGACCAGGGCCAGCAGGACGGCACCCGTCGTCGCGACAACGTGTCGATGGATTCGTGACATGGTTCGGCTCTCCTGTGGTGACGTCGTGCTCAGGTGCTGCTCACGGCTGAGGTGGACTGGACGGTGTCGAAGACCTCGTCCCGGGCGGACGCGAGGGCCACGTGCAGGCCCCCGCGTAGAACGTTCTTCTCGGGTATGCCGGACAGCTCGATCTTCGGACGGGCGACGGCGAGAGTCGCGAACTCGGCCTGGATGAGCTCGAGCAGTCGCTGCCCCCCGGCCGTCAGGACGTGGCCCGTGAGGACCACGAGCCCGGGATCCACGACCGAGACGATGGCCGCGAGCCCGAGCGCCAGCCGGCTGGCCAGCGCATCGAGAAGCTCGTCTCCCGCGCCCGGCGTCGTGAGCGCCCGTTTGACCGCGCCCTCAGGGGTGCTGGACCGGATGCCCAGGCTGCGCGCGAGCGCCAGCACCTGCTTGCCACCCGCGAGCTCCTGGAAGCCACCGGCGTTGGTACGACGGACATGCCGGACGAGCGGGGTTCCCGGGAGTGGGAGAAACCCCACCTCGCCCGCACCGCCGGTCGCGCCGCGATGCAGCACCGAGTCGATGACGATGGCGGCGCCGAGCCCCTCGTCGGCCCACAGCAGGACGAAGGACGGGTAGCCCATCGCGCGCCCGGCTCGCTGCTCGGCTACCGCCGCAAGGTTGACGTCGTTGTCGACGTCGAACGGGATGGCGAGGTTCTCCGCCAGCCGGTCGAGCAGGTCCGGGTCATGCCAGCCCGGCAGGTGCCGTGCGTAGCGCAGCCGACGATTGCTCGGGTCGAACGCGCCCGGGGTCCCGATCACCAGGCGGTGCAGCTGTGCCGACGGGATCCCGGCGGCCGCCAGCGCGCCGTCCAGGGCGGCCCGCACCTGGCGTACCGCGTCGGAGCCGGACCGGCGCGGCGTCGGCAGCTCGAACTCACCGACGATGCGGCCGGTGATGTCTGCGACCGCCGACAGGATGCGGGCAGGTGTGACGTCCAGCGCGGCTACGAAGGCGGCCGCGTGGTTGATCTCGTAGAGCTGCGCCCGGGGACCTGGACGACCGACGCTGCTTCCGCTCGCGAGGACCAGCCCCGCCCGCTCCAGCCGCGCCAGCAGCTGCGACGCGGTCGGTTTCGAGAGCCCCGTCAGCTCACCGAGCCGACTGCGCGACAGCGGGCCGTGCGCGAGCAGCAGGTCCAGGGCGGCGCGGTCGTTGATGCCCCGAAGGAGCCGGGGCGTTCCCGGAGTGGCGGTCATCGTGCGACACCGTCGCTCGCGCGGTGGCCGAGCGCCAGCTGCGCTGCCCCGGCGATGATGGCCGCGCCCGTCATGTCGAGCGCCGGTTCGTCGGTCTGCCAGGAGCGCACGTCGTCGACGTACCGGCTGCCTCGTCCACTGAATGCTCGATAGGGATCCACGCCGTGCCCGGGGCAGCGCACCATGCCGTCCTGGTAGCCGCCCAGGCCGCCGGCAAAGATGTGCGCATCGTTGGGGCCGTTGACCACCGCTCCCACGTCGACGGGCGGGGACCCGTCCGTGCTGCCGACCAGATTGGCGATCTGGTGCTGCATGCAGTGCGGGAATGTCGAGCCCACCCCGACCATCGCGGTGACGCCCCACGGGTTCTCGCCCAGCAGCCAGTTGCGCTGAGCCGTGGCGAAGGCGCCGAAGCCGGTCCGTCCGGTCAGCCGCTGGTAGAGGCCAGCGGTGGCCACCAGCCCGAACGTGTGGGAGTTGACGTCGAACTCGTCGTACGCGCCGCCGGCCGCGAACGGGTCCCGATGTGCCCGCCTGACGCCCGACCCGAGCTGGCGACGAAGATCCTTCACGAGGCGGGTCCGGGTGACGGGCAGACCTGTCGAGCTGCCCGTTCGCCGCATGGCCTCGGCCAACGCGACATGAGCCAGCGCACTCGTGTCGTAGAGGTTCAGCGAGTCGCGATCCCTGCTGTGCAGGTAACCGCTCGCCCAGGTGGCGCTCTGACCCACGTACCGGCGAGCCGGGTATCCGAGCCGACGGGACGCTAGCGCGATCTCCGCCGCGCCGAGCTCCATGTCGTCACGCCAGCTGTCCTCGGGATAGAACGCGTGAGGCAACGCGGTGACGAGTGTCTTCGGTGGGCGGGCGGTTCTGGCCCGTGCGTACAGCGACGTCGCCAGCCGCAGCTCACGCCGCGCCCGAGCCGGGTAGGACCGGGCGTCGGCGAGAGCGCCGAGGGCAAAGGCGGCCGACACCCGACCGACGAGGTTGGGGCTGATCAGCCGGTGCGGGCGGTTGGCCGCGAAGACCGGCCGATGTGCCACGTATCGGTCGAGCCGAGCGGTCACGTGGTCGTCTCTCTGCGGGAGCCGCCAGCCGTCGTGGTCGCCATGGAACGTGCCCGCCTGGTTGCCGGATCCGATGCCGACCTGAAGGTAGAGCACCCCCTCGCGAGGCCGCCACATCTTCGTCAGCCAACGCAGCCCGTGGCGGGCCTCGGCCAGCAGCTCGAGCCGGCTGCGACCGTGCACCAGTGACGCGCTGAAGAAGAGCAGCACGTCGTTGTAGGCAGTGCTGTGCGTGAACTTCAGATAGTCGCCTGCGTCGAACCAACCGCCCGCAACGTCGACCGGACCACCGATCCGGGTGAGGTCGTGGTCGGTGATGGTGTCGGACCCGGGCACGAATGACGGCCACGCGTACACCGCTGCGCGGCGGTCATGTCGATGCGCCGGACGGCGATGCAGAGTACCGGGTATGACGTCGAGCCCGTCTCGCTGACTCTGGTCGAACCGAAGACCGCTCCGCACGAGCGTCCCGTACACCAGCGAGGGACCGCCGATGCGGAACTGAGGAGAGGTGGCCGTCACGCCCCCGGAGGTGACCAGGTGGTAGCGGCCGGGTGCGGTCAGTCTCGAGAAGGTCAACCTGTACACCGCCTGGTAGCGCGAGCTCCAGGACCCGACCGGGCGCGCAGGCACCTGTCCGCGCAGGACCACGTCGCCATGGCGGTCGATGATGCGAAACCTGGTCGACGCGATCCGCCGCGCTGTCATGAGGCGGGCCTGCTTGACCTCGTGCGGCAGATACCCGAGCTGGTCGAGCCGGAGCTGCGCGGAGGGCGTCGCCGGTCGGACCTTCTCGGCGTACCCGGTGGGCGCAAGGCAGGTGACGCCGAGCAGGGCTGCGATGGCCGAGATGATGACCGGGACCCGAAGTGGACGCATCCGACGCCTATTCGTTAGGAAACTTTCCTAACGAATAATGGACCCACGATTCCGGTTGCGCAAGAGTCCCGCCGGGATTTCTACAGAGTTTCGGTGACCTTGCGGAGCCCGCGGGGGGCGTCCGGGTCAGCCCCCTTGGCCAGCGCAAGGTGTAGCGACAGGTGCTGGAACGGCAGGATCTCGAGCAGCGGTGACAGCTCCTCCGGCACGTCTGCCGGCAGCGCGACGTCCGGTGCGGAGTACGCCGAGGCGCCATGTGCCCCGACGCAAACCAGGTCGGCACCGGTCTGTACCAGTCGTTCGAGGGTGGGCTGCAACGCGTCTCCCCCACGACCTGCGGCGGTGATCGCGAGAACGGGCACCTGCGCCTCGACCAGCGCGAGCGGACCATGCATGAGGTCTGCACCCGAGAACGCCTGAGCCGACACATAGCTCGTCTCCATGAGCTTGAGCGCCGCCTCCCGCGCCGTGGCGTACGAGTACCCGCGGCCGGTCACCACCAGCCGATCCGTCGACCGATATCGCTGGGCCAGCTCTCGGATCCGGGGCTCCTCGGCGAGCACCTGGTCTCCCCACTCCGGCAACCTGTTCGCGGCAGCGGTGTCTCGCCCGGCCAGCCGAGCCACCACCAGGTACAGGGCGAGCAGCTCGGCGGTGTAGGACTTGGTCGCTGCAACCGACCGTTCAGGTCCAGCCGCCACGTCGATCTCGAGCTCGGCGGCCTGGTTGAGTGCCGACCCGGGATGGTTCGTGACAGCCAGTGTGGTGGCGCCCTGGGTGCGCGCCTGTTCGACGGTGCGCACGAGGTCCGGCGAGCCTCCGGACTGGCTGATGGCGACCAGCAGCACCTCGCGCAGGTCTGGCCGCGCACCGTAGACCGTCGTCGTCGACGGGGACACCAGTCCGGCCGGGAGCCCGAGCAGGATCTCGACGAGGTACTTCGCGTACAGCGCGGCGTGGTCCGACGTGCCGCGGGCGGCGAGCAGCACGAACCGCGGCCGTCGGGTCAGAATCTGCTCGGCCACGTCCGCCACTGGGGTCCCCGCGGCCTGACTCGTCGCCAGCAGGTCCCGCCATACGGTTGGCTGGGCCGAGATCTCGGCCCCCATGTGCTCACCAGCTGACGTGGTCGACATCGCCATCACCTCCGTCACATCCGTTCCGACCGGACGCCCGAGTCGGTGGTGGGCGCAGCAGGGATCGAACCTGCGACCACCTGCTTGTAAGGCAGGTGCTCTACCGCTGAGCTATACGCCCCGAAAGCGCGGAAAGCCTAACGCCCGCGAAGGGCCTCGGACAAAAGAGCCCGGACAAAGGACAACGACCGCCAACGTCTCGGTTCGCTGGCGGTCGTGTCCTGTGGACTATCGAACACTGGCAGCGCCCAGTCCGCTATCGCTTTGCCCAAACTGGCAGACAGAACTTACGTCCGGGCATTGCCGGACCTGCCGGACGTGTCCGGAAAGCGGAGGTTGTGGTGGCGATCAGCCGAGCTCGGCCAACACCTTGCGGTACTCGTCGACATCACGCGCCTTCGGGATGGCGTTTTGGACCTGCCACCGCAGGATGCCTGCACGATCGAGGATGAAGGTGGCCCGGCCGGAGCAGCCGGCCCGGTCGTCGAAGATGCCGTACGCAGCAGAGACCGCGCCGTGTGGCCAGAAGTCACTGAGCAGCGGGAACGGGTAGCCGTCCCGCTCGGCGTACGCGCGCAAGGAGAACATGTGGTCGCACGACACCGCGACCAACGCCGTCTCGTCGTTGGAGACGTCAGCGATGTGGTCACGGAGCTCGTGCAGCTCACCGGTGCAGACGCTGCTGAACGCGAACGGGTAGAACACGAGGACGAGGTTCTTCACCCCGCGAAAGTCCGACGGTGAGACCGGCTGTCCGTGCTGGTCCTTGAGGCTGAAGTCAGGCGCGGGGGCACCGATCTCGAGAGGCATGACGCTGGGCTCCGAATCACGTGGGCACTGGACGAATCCAACGGGTTCGCCTCGATCGTAAGTCGGACCACGCACATTCCCCAGCGCGCCCGCATCCCTGCAGAACTTCGCGAATGGGAGGCGAACGGTCGCGTCAGCGCCGAGGAGACCGGTCGGTCTTGGGTGACACGAGCTTCGTGGCTGACCACTCAGGGCCGGCGGCCAGGCTCGTCGTCGTCGACAGACCCGCAGTCGGAGCCGCCTCGGCGATGGCACTGGCATCGACATAGTTGTCGCGCCCGACCTTCGGCGTGAGCAGCCAGATCGCTCCCCCGTCGGCGAGGTCGGTCAAGGAGTCGACGAGCCCGTCCACGAGGTCACCGTCGTCCTGCCGCCACCACAAGATGACAGCGTCGACCACGTCGCCGTACCGGTCATCGACGAGCTGCCCGCCGACGGCCTTCTCGATGGAGGCCCGCAGATCCTCGTCGATGTCCTCGTCCCAGCCCAGCTCCTGGACGACCATTCCTGACTCGAATCCGAACCGGCTGACCGGTCCGCTGGCCGCGTTGTCCGCGGTCGCGCTCACCCCTGTGCCTCCTTGGCCCCATGGCACAGCACCTGATTGGCCTGCACCCTCGACGCAGGGTAGTCCACCGCGATCTGGACCCATGCGCAAGTCATTCCGGCAATCTGGCCCAGATGGACCCGCCGCCTAGGCTGGAACCAGGGAGATGAGTCCCACGGGCAAACCTGCGAGGATGCAACCTGAGGCGGCATCGTCAGTGCCGTCCTTCGCCTGCCCGCCGTACGACGAAGAGGACATACGTGGCCATGGCTAGTGACCGTCCGCCGGTGATCCACGAGGGTCTGCCGACGCAGCTGCCCGACATCGATCCCGACGAAACGCAGGAGTGGCTCGACTCCCTGGACGCCCTGCTCGACGAGAAGGGTCGGACCCGCGCACGGTACGTCATGCTCAAGCTTCTGGAGCGGGCGCGCGAGAACAACGTCGGCGTGCCCGCGCTGCGTAGCACCGACTACATCAACACGATCCCGCCGGAGCGTGAGCCGTGGTTCCCCGGAGACGAGGACATCGAGCGACGCATCAGGGCCTTCATCCGCTGGAACGCCGCCGTCATGGTCTCGCGCGCGAACCGCAAGGGGCTGGAGGTCGGCGGCCACATCGCCACCTACCAGTCCGCGGCCAGCCTCTACGAGGTCGGCTTCAACCACTTCTTCCGGGGCAAGGACCATCCCGGAGGTGGTGACCAGGTCTTCATCCAGGGCCACGGCTCGCCCGGCATCTACGCTCGGGCCTTCCTCGAGGGTCGGCTCAGCGAGGATCAGCTCGACGCGTTCCGGCAGGAGGTGTCCAAGGGGCCGGGCAAGGGCTTGTCGTCATACCCGCACCCGCGGTTGATGCCGGACTTCTGGGAGTTCCCGACGGTGTCGATGGGTCTCACGGCCTTGCACTCGATCTACCAGGCTCGGTTCAACCGCTACCTGCAGAACCGCGGCATCAAGGACACCAGCGACCAGCACGTGTGGGCCTTCCTCGGCGACGGTGAGATGGGCGAGCCTGAGTCGCTCGGTGCCATCGGCGTGGCCGCCCGCGAGGAGCTCGACAACCTCACCTTCGTCATCAACTGCAACCTCCAGCAGCTGGACGGGCCTGTCCGCGGCAACGGCAAGATCATCCAGGAGCTCGAGTCGACGTTCCGCGGCGCCGGCTGGAACGTCATCAAGGTCGTCTGGGGCCGCCAGTGGGACGAGCTGCTCGCGCGGGACGTCGACGGCGCGCTCGTCAACCAGATGAACGCCACTCCGGACGGACAGTTCCAGACGTACTCCGTCGAGACCGGTGCGTATGTGCGCGACAAGTTCTTCGGCGGCGACCCCCGCCTGCGCGCGATGGTCAAGGACCTCAGCGACGAGGACATCCAGCTGCTCCCACGCGGCGGCCATGACTACCGCAAGGTCTACTCGGCGTTCAAGGCCGCGACCGAGCATGTCGGCCAGCCGACCGTGATCCTCGCCAAGACCATCAAGGGATGGACGATCGACGCTCTGGAGGGCCGCAACGCGACCCACCAGATGAAGAAGCTGACCAACGACGACCTGAAGAAGTTCCGCGACCGGCTGCGTCTGCCGATCAGCGACGAGGACATCGACAACAGCGACGTCGCGCCGTTCTACCACCCCGGCAACGACTCCCCCGAGATCCAGTACATGCTCGAGCGTCGCCGCCTGCTCGGCGGCCCACTCCCCCAGCGGCGGGTCGACCCGACACCGCTCAAGCTGCCCGGCGACGAGGTGTACGCCGAGCTCAAGCAGGGATCGGGCAAGCAGGCGATCGCGACCACGATGGCGTTCGTCCGGTTGCTGCGCGACCTGATGAAAGACCCCGAGATCGGTCACCGCATCGTGCCGATCGCGCCGGACGAGTACCGCACGTTCGGCATGGACTCGATGTTCCCGTCGGCGAAGATCTACTCCCCGCACGGTCAGCAGTACGAAAGCGTCGACCGCGCAATGCTGCTGACCTACCGTGAGTCCGTGCAGGGCCAGATGCTGCACGAGGGCATCAGCGAGGCGGGCGCGATGGGCTCGACGATCGCCGCCGGGACGGCGTACGCCACGCATGGTGAGCCGATGATTCCCGTCTACATCTTCTATTCGATGTTCGGGTTCCAGCGGACCGCCGACTCGATCTGGTCCTTCGCCGACAACCTGGGCCGCGGCTTCCTCATCGGCGCCACGGCCGGACGTACGACGTTGACCGGCGAGGGCCTGCAGCACGCGGATGGACATTCCCCGCTCATCGCGGCGACCAACCCGGCGGCCATCCACTACGACCCGGCGTTCGCCTACGAGATCAGCCACATCGTGCAGAACGGCCTGAGCCGGATGTACGGCTCGACCGACGAGCACCCGCACGGTGAGGACGTCTTCTTCTACATCACGGTCTACAACGAGCCGACTGTGCAGCTGCCCGAACCCGACGGCGTCGACGTCGACGGCATCCTGCGCGGTCTGCATCTGGCCAGACCGGCCGAGACCGGCTTCGGCGACCCGCGCCCGCAGATCCAGCTGTTGGCGTCGGGCGTCGCCGTTCCGTGGGCGATCAAGGCACAGCGGCTGCTGGCCGAGGAGTGGCAGGTCCGCGCCGACGTCTGGTCGGTGACCTCCTGGAACGAGCTCGCCCGGGACGCGGTTCGCGTCGACGACTACAACATGCTGCACCCCACGCAGGAGCCCAGGACGCCGTACGTCACCGCCAAGCTGGCCGACACCCGTGGACCGGTCCTGGCGGTCAGCGACTACATGCGGGCGGTACCCGACCAGATCTCCCACTGGGTCAAGGCCGACTGGCACGCGCTGGGCACGGACGGGTTCGGGTTCGCCGACACGCGGGCGGCGGCGCGGCGCTACTTCAAGGTCGATGCCGAGTCGATCGTGGTGGGGGCGCTCGAGGCGCTGGCCCAACGAGGTGAGGTCGACGCATCCAAGGCCGCCGAGGCGATCCGGCGCTACCGGATCGATGACCCGACCGCGGTCGCCGACGTGAAGCAGGAGGGCGCCGGCGCCTGACCTGCCCCTGCCTATCTGTGCCCAAGGATCCGAGTCTCACGTTGCTATAGCCGCGCGAGACTCGGATCTTTGCGCGTCAGCCGGACCACCCGCGCCGACGGAAGAGGGCCAGCAGCTGGTGCGCGACTCGCTCCTGGCGGTGCCGGACGGCGTACGACGAGAAGATGAGCAGACCTCCTTCGGCCACCAGGTCGTTCTGCCGCAGCAGGTCGTCGTCCCAGTTGGCCACGTGCGAGTGCGGTATGCCGTGGATCTCGACTCGAATGCCGAACTCTGGCCACTCGGCGTCGAGGAAGTAGCGGCCGTCTCGGCGCCGGACGATGCGCTGGCGCCGCGGCTCAGGAAGGCTCAGCCGACGACGCAGGGCCTCGAACTCGTGCTCAGGAAGTGATTGGATGCCGCCGTCAGCGTCCTGGATCGACTCGGCGATGACGGCCCGGTTGCGACACCTTCCCCGCCTGCTCAAGGCGTCCCACAGTTGGTGGGTGATCACGAGCCGCTGCTGAACCGCCGCCAGCACGATCACCCGGGCACGGCGAACCGGGATGCGCTCGCTTGCGGCGTCGACCACGCTGCGGGCCGCTCTGGTCCGTGGTGGTACGACGAGCGGGTTCACGTCGTCGGCGCCCAGCTTCGTCGACCACCGGACGGCGACATCCCAACCTCGCGGCGTGGCCAGCCGCCCCTTCCGCGGGGTGGTGGAAGGGCCGGGGATCACGACCGTGAGGCGGTCCGGGGACAGGCCCCGCAGACCGTCGAACACCAACCCCGACAGACCATGGAGCAAGATGCCCGGCGGGCCACCGGTGAGAGCCACCCACATCCGCTGGTCCGCCGTCAACGGGCCGTTGTGGAGTACGAGGACCCGTGACAAGGGGGCCTGCCAACGGCGGGCGTCCAGCTGGGCACGGACGCGGGCCTCGCCGTACCGCAGACAC
This sequence comes from uncultured Actinomycetota bacterium, assembly GCA_963815445.1. Taxonomy (GTDB): domain Bacteria; phylum Actinomycetota; class Actinomycetes; order Propionibacteriales; family Nocardioidaceae; genus JANLYC01. The sequence continues at coordinate 131,308 of CAWFGV010000011.1, read as the reverse complement.
AGGTCCTGGCGGCGCCAGACCTGAGCTTGCCGGGCCGCCAGGACCGCCGGCGGGCTCTGACCCGCGAGGGGGTCGCTGTACGTGGACATGGACGCAGCAGATCGCGCCGGTTGTGCTCGCGGTCCGGATTCTCGAGCTTCTGTGGACTCAGCCGAGCTGAAGACGCCGCTGTGGATCACCCCGTCGCCACCAAGGATCCGAGTCTCGCGTTGCCATAGCCGCGCGAGACTCGGATCTTTGCGCTGAGTCACTAGGGTGGCGCAGGTGGAGTCCGACGAGTGGTTCGAGCTGCGCGTCGAGCGTTGGCATGCGGAGCTCGAGGGCGGTCTGCGCGCGGTCTATCCCGCCGACGTGGTCGAGGGGCTCGTCGTCAGGCTGCTCACCCTCGCACGGGAGACGTATGCCGCCCGCAAGCCTGCCCTGCGCCGACTCGACGTGCAGCGCACGCTGCGCCCGGACTGGTTCCAGGACAGCGGCATGCTCGGGTACGCCGCGTACGCCGACCGGTACGCCGACACCCTGGACGGCGTACGCCACCGGCTCGACCACCTCACCGACCTCGGCGTCAGCTATCTCCACCTGATGCCCGTCCTGCAGTCGCGGCCGGGCGAGAACGACGGTGGCTACGCCGTGAGCGACTACCGCACGGTGTCTCCCCAGCTCGGCACCATGGACGACCTGCGTGGGCTGGCCGACGACCTGCACGAACGCGGCATCTCGCTCGTGCTCGACCTGGTGCTCAACCACGTGGCCCGCGAGCACCCGTGGGCGGAGCAGGCGCAGCGCGGAGATGACCGTTTCCGCGCCTACTTCTTGACCTTCCCCGATCGCGAGGAGCCGGACCGCTACGAGCAGACGCTTCCCGAGGTCTTCCCTGCGACGTCGCCGGGTTCGTTCACGTGGGACGACGAGCTGGGCGCCTGGGTCTGGACGACGTTCAACTCCTACCAGTGGGACCTGGACTGGACGAACCCCGAGGTGTTCTACGAGTTCGCGTCGATCGTGGGCTATCTCGCCAACGCTGGGGTCGACGTACTGCGGCTCGACGCGATCGCGTTCCTCTGGAAGCGGATGGGGACGGACTGCCAGAACCAGCCGGAGGTGCACGACCTCACGCAGGCGTTGCGCGCCTTCGCGCGGATCGCCTGTCCTGCGCTGCTGTTCAAGGCCGAGGCGATCGTGGCGCCACGCGACGCCGTGCGCTACCTCGGCCAGGGGCGGCACCATGCCAAGGTCAGCGACCTCGCCTACCACAACAGCCTGATGGTCCAGGTGTGGTCGATGTTGGCCACCCAGGAGGTCGGACTGGCCGCGACCGCGCTCGGTGGTGCGCCGCCGATCCCCAGCACCACCGCGTGGATCAACTACCTGCGCTGCCACGACGACATCGGCTGGGCCGTGTCCGACGAGGACTCAGCGGCGGTCGGGCTGTCGGGGTACCAGCACCGGCAATTCCTCGCCGACTTCTACAGCGGCAGCTATCCCGTCTCGTTCGCCGACGGCCTGGTGTTCCAGGAGAACGAGCTGAACCATGACCGCCGGATCAGTGGGATGACGGCCAGCCTCGCCGGCCTCCCGCGGGCTCTCTCGACCGGTGATCCTGACCAGGTCGCGTCGGCCATCGCCCGGATCCGGTTGGCCCATGCGATCGTCCTCGGCTGGGGCGGCGTACCCGTGATCTGGATGGGTGATGAGATCGGGCTTCCGAACGACAGGGATTGGGCGGATGAGCCAGGTCACGGGACCGACAACCGGTGGTTGCACCGGCCACGCATGGACTGGGCGGCCGCCGCCCGACGCCACGACCAGGCCACCCTCGAGGGCCGGGTGTATGCCGCGGTGAGGTCTCTCGTCCGCGTGCGCGCCCAGACGCCGCAGCTGCACGCTTCGGTGGCGACCGAGGTGCTGCCGGTCCTGGACCCCGGGGTGCTGCCGGTCCTGCGACGCCATCCGCTCGGGCCTTGGATCGCGCTCTACAACGTCACCGCACAGTGGCGTCCGTATCCCCTCGAGATGCTCCACGAGCACGGCATGGCCGATCCCCACGACACACTGACCGGGATGCGCTTCGAGGTCTCCGATGACGACCGCCTCTGGCTTGCCCCCTGGTCCGCCCACTGGCTCGTCACCTCCCCCACCCCTCGTTGAACCGTGAGTTGTGGCTCCTTGAACCGTGAGTTGTGGTCCCTTGAACCGTGAGTTGTGGTCCCTTGAACCGTGAGTTGTGGCCCTTGAACCGTGAGTTGTGGCTCGCCACAGTCAGGCGAGCGCTGCCGTGATCGCGGCGATCGACTCCGGTGTCGATCGATGCAGAAGGGCGTGAATGCCAACCGCCGCGGCACCCTCGACGCAGTACGGCACGTCGTCGAGAAACACCAGCTCGGCCGGTTGGACCTCGAGCCGTTGACAGGCGAGTTCATAGATCCGCGGGTCCGGTTTGGCCAGCCCGACCTCGTGGGAGTAGACAATGTCGTCGACGAGTTCCTCGAAGCCGTAACGCGCCTGCTCCTCGCGGCGTGCCCCGTCGGCTGAGTTGCTGATGATCCCCGTTCTGTATGCCGGTCGAAGTCCCCGGACGAACTCGACCAGCTCGGTGTCGAGCTCCCCGCAATACCAGTCCCACATCGCGGCCATGAACTCGTCGGTCTCGGCAGCGCTGAATCCGAACGCCTCGACGTAACCCTGTCGAAACTCCGCCTCCGACATACCACCGGTCCCGATCAGGCCGCGCGGGTCGACGCTGCTCAGACGATCGCCGAACTCGGCTACGTCCATGCCGATTCGTTGCCGCCACCCACCAAGCCAGGCATTGAGGTCGCCCACGCGTTCGAGCACCCCGCCGATGTCGAAGGCAACCGCCCTGATCGTCATACGGCCGACTCTCTCACTCACCGATGCATGACCAAAGCGCGCTCAAGGAACCACAACTCACGGCTCAAGGAACCACAACTCACGGCTCAAGGAACCACAACTCACGGCTCAAGGAGCCACAACTCACGGTTCAACGAGTGGCGTGGGTCCACTCCAGGAGGCGGTCGAGGGGCCAGGTGTTCACGATCCGCTCCGCGGGTATGCCGTTGGCCACCGCCCTGGCGCAGCCGTAGTCCTGGAAGGCGAGCTGGCCCGGCGCATGCGCATCGGTGTCGATCGAGAACAGACAGCCCGCCTCGAGCGCGACCTGGATGAGCCGCGACGGTGGATCGCGCCGCTCGGGCCGAGAGTTGATCTCGACCGCCACGCCGAACTGCTCGCACGCCGCAAAGACCACCTCCGCGTCGAACGTCGACTCCGGCCGGGTGCCGCGTCCACCCTCGACGAGCCGTCCGGTGCAGTGGCCGAGCACGTTCGTGAAGCGGTTGGAGATGCCGCCCACCATCCGTGCCGTCATCGTCTCGGAGTCTGCTCGCAGCTTGGAGTGGACACTGGCGACCACGACGTCCAGCTGCTCGAGCATCGCCGCGGACTGGTCGAGCCTGCCGTTCTCCAAGATGTCGACCTCGATTCCGGGCAGCAACCGGAAGTCGTCGCCCTCGGCCTTGACCTGCGCGTTGACGTCGGCTACCACGGCGAGCTGTTCGGTCAACCGTTCCGCCGTCAGACCGTTCGCCACCGTCAACCGGGGCGAGTGGTCGGTGAGCGCCTGGTAGTCGTGCCCGAGCCGCCGCGCCGCGCGAACCATCTCCTCGATCGGAGAGCCACCGTCGGACCAGTTGGAGTGGGCGTGCAGGTCCCCCCGGATCACTGCCCGCAGTTCCTCGCCGCCGTCGGCCAGTGGCCGGGTCCCCTTCTTGCGCAGCTCGACCAGCTTGGCCGGGACGACGCCGGACGCCGCCTCCATCACCACCGCCGACGTCGAGGGACCCACGCTGGGCACCTCGGTCAGCGTCTTGTCAGCGATGCGACGCTCGAGCTCTCCATCTGGCAGATCGGCAAGCGCCCAGGCGGCCTTGCGGTAGGCCTCGACCCGACGAGTCTCCTCGCGGCCCCGCTCTTTCCAGTAGGCGATCTCCGAAAGCGCCTCGATCCCGTCCATGGCTGCCATCCTGCCCCACCGCCACCACCATCACCATGGCCGGCGGTGCGGGCTGACGATGCGCCTGATTGTTGAAGGCTGACAAAGACGTTGAGTACGCTCACCTCATGGTCCAGGGCAGTTCGACGGCGATCCGGCGACTCGAGCAGTCCGTCGGCACCCTCACGAACGCCGCCATTGCGAAGATGAACGACGACCTCCCCTGGTTCCGCGCGTTGGCGGCGGAGGACCGGTCCTGGATCGGCCTCATCGCCGGTGCCGGGATCTCGTCGTTCGTCGACTGGTTCCGCAACCCGGCGTCCGGTCACGCAGTCACCGCCGACGTCTTCGGCACCGCCCCGCAGGAGCTGACCGGGGTGGTGACGCTTCAGCAGACCGTTGAGATGGTCCGTACGACGATCGGTGTCGTGGAGACCCACGTCGAGCAGGTCGTGAGCGCCAAGGACGCCCCCCGGGTGCGCGAGGCCGTGATGCTCTACTCGCGCGAGATCGCCTTCGCCGCAGCCGAGGTCTATGCGCGGGCGGCCGAGCAGCGCGGCGCCTGGGACGCCCGCCTCGAGGCGCTCATCGTCGACTCGGTCCTCCGCGGCGAAGCCGACGAAGCGGTGCGCTCCCGGGCTACCGCACTGGGGTGGGCGTCCACCAGTGGTGTCTGCGTCGTGCTGGGACACACCCCCGAGGGCGACTCCGCCACGGCGGTCGACGCGATCAAGCGCTCGGCGCGAGCCCACCACCTCGACGCACTCTGCGCGGTGCAAGGCGACCGGCTCGTGGTCGTGCTCGGCGGCGTCGACGACCCCGACAAGGCTGCGAGCCCGATCGCCGATTACTTCGGGGACGGTCCCCTCGTCACGGGTCCGGTGGTCGGCGACCTGCTGGCCGCGAACCTCTCGGCGCGGGCAGCCATCGCCGGACTACGCGCCGCGCCCGCCTGGCCGGAGGCGCCCCGGCCCGTGTCCAGCGACGACCTGCTGCCGGAGCGGTCACTCGCCGGCGACGGCCACGCCCGGCGCCAGCTCGTCTCCACCGTGTACCAGCCACTCGTCGAGGCCGGCTCCGGACTGCTCGAGACGCTGACGGCATACCTGGACAGCTCGGGCTCGATCGAGGCGACCGGACGTGCACTGTTCGTCCACCCGAACACCGTCCGGTACCGCCTCCGACGGATCGCCGACGTGACCGGTTTGTCGGCATCGGAGGCGCGCGACGCCTACACCCTGCGGCTGGCGCTGACCCTTGGCCGCCTGTTGGCCGAGTAGGCGCTTTTGTAGGAACCATACAAAAACACACCGGCAACTTTCGTGTCGACGCAACCGCGGACCGCGCGGCCCGACACGGCAAGATGGGGGTGTGCTCGTCATCGTTGCTCCTGGACAAGGTGCCCAGTCCCCCGGATACCTCAAGCCCTGGCTCGAGGACCCCGGCTTCGCCGAACGGCTGAACTGGCTGTCCGCTGTCAGCGGCATCGACCTCGCCCACTACGGCACCGAGGCCGACGCAGAGACCATTCGTGACACCGCCGTGGCTCAGCCGCTCCTCGTCGCCTCGAGCCTGCTGGCCGCTCTCGCGCTCTACCCGCACCCCGCAGACGCGTTCGGGCGCATCGGCGCGGTCGCCGGCCACAGCGTCGGTGAGATCGCCGCCGCGACCGGTGCCGGCGTCATCAGCGCCGAGCAGGCCATGGTCTTCGTCCGCGAGCGTGGCCGCGCCATGGCGGCCGCGTCGGCCAGGACCCCCACCGGTATGACGGCCGTGCTCGGCGGCGATCGTGACGAGGTGCTCGGCGCGCTCGAACGCGAAGGTCTCATCGCCGCCAACGACAACGGCGCCGGGCAGATCGTCGCAGCCGGCACGCTCGAGCAGCTCGAGAAGTTCGCCGGTAACCCACCCGAGAAGGCCCGGCTCATCCCGTTGAGCGTCGCCGGCGCCTTCCATACCGATCACATGCGCCCTGCCGTCGACGTGCTGGCCCGACTGGCCCGCGCCATGTCCACCCATGACACGCGTACCCGGCTCATCTCCAACCGCGACGGGCAGGTCATCCACTCCGGCCGCGAGGTGCTGGGCCGGCTGGTCAGCCAGGTGAGCTCGCCCGTTCGCTGGGACCTGTGCATGCAGTCGATGGCCGATCTCGGCGTCACCGGCATACTCGAGATGCCGCCGGCCGGCACCCTGACGGGTCTCGCGAAACGGCAGCTCAAGGGCGTCGAGACGTTTGCGTTCAAGGCGCCCGAGCAGCTGGACGACGCCCGGGCGTTCGCCGACAAGCATGGCGACGCCTCCCCCATGGATTCGACCCCGACCTGGCGCATGCTCGTGTCGCCCTCCAAGGGGACGTTCCACCAGTCGCCTGACATCCCCTTGGGCACCCTGCTGCACGCCGGTGTCAGCGTCGGACAGGTCGAGAACCTGCGAGGCAAGACGCCCGTCGAGGCGCCGTACGGGGGCACCATCGTCGAATGGATCGTCGAAGACGGCGACCTCGTCTCCCCCGGTCAGCCGCTGGTGCGGCTGCACCCCGAAAGCGAGTGAGCATGACCGTAGAGATCCGCACCGGAAGCGGTGCCGCCCACGCCCGCATCCAGGGGATCGGGGGCTACCGCCCGAGCCGCGTGGTCACCAACGAGGAGATCTGCCAGCACATCGACTCCAGCGACGAGTGGATCCGCACCCGATCGGGAATCATCGAGCGCAAGTGGGCAGAGCCGCACGAGACCGTGCAGATGATGAGCGTTGCCGCGTCCCGCAAGGCGTTGTCCCGGGCGGGTGTCGCTCCCGGCCAGATCGACTGCGTCATCGTCGCCACCGTGTCGCATCTGCTGCAGACCCCGGCCGTGGCCACCCTGATCGCCGACGAGCTCGGATGCACACCGGCTGCCGCGTTCGACATCTCAGCTGCCTGCGCCGGCTTCTGCCACGGAGTCGCGCTGGCCTCCGACATGGTGCGGTCCGGCAGCGCGAAGTACGTGCTCGCTATCGGCGTCGAACGGCTCTCCGACATCACCGACCCCACCGACCGTGGTACCGCGTTCATCTTCGCCGACGGTGCCGGCGCAGCCGTGGTCGGACCCTCGGACGTCGAAGGGATCAGCCCCGTCGTGTGGGGCGCCGACGGGTCGAAGTTCGACCACATCCGGCAGAACGAGAAGTGGAACGACGTGCTGGCCACGGAGCGGCCCGAGATGCCGACCCTGCGCATGGACGGCAACCCGGTGTTCCGGTGGGCGTCATACGAGATGGCCAAGATCGCGACCGAGGCCATGGACCGGGCCGGCGTCACGGTCGACGATCTCGACGTGTTCGTGCCGCATCAGGCCAACATGCGCATCACCGACGCGATGGCCCGGGCGCTGAAGCTCCCCAAGGACGTCGTGATCGCCCGCGACATCGCCTACCAGGGCAACACCTCAGCCGCCTCGATCCCGCTCGCCGCGGAGGCGCTGCTCGAGTCCGGCGAAGCCAAGTCCGGGGATCTCGCACTGTTCATCGCCTTCGGCGCCGGGCTCGCGTATGCCGCCCAGGTGGTCACGCTGCCATGACGCTCTCGTCGAGCAGACCCACCACCCACGAGTTTCCGCAGCGTCGCTGCGGACGCCCCCGATCCGTCGGGGGCCACGATGCATCATCACGACCCCAACCACGAAGGAGCCACATCCATGGCCAGCACTGAGGAGATCCGCGCCGGTCTCGCCGAGATCGTCAATGAAGTCGCGGGCATCCCGGCCGAAGACGTCCAGCTCGACAAGTCGTTCACCGACGACCTCGACGTGGACTCCCTGTCGATGGTCGAGGTGGTTGTCGCCGCTGAGGAGAGCTTCGGCGTCAAGATCCCCGACGACGAGGTCAAGAACCTCACGACCGTCGGCGACGCCGTCGCGTACATCGAGAACGCTCAGAACTCCTGACTCACACACCGACGTGTCAGACGGGCCACCTGCAACCGTCCGTCTGACACGTCGGCCGAGACCTACGAGGTGACCACCGCATGACTTCCCAGCGCGTCGTCGTAACCGGACTTGGTGCGACGTCCCCTGTCGGAGGTGACGTGCCCACGACCTGGGACGCCCTCCTGGCAGGAACTTCCGGAGTACGCCCGCTGACCGAGGACTGGGTCGAGCCGCTGCCGGTCCACATCGCCGCCCGCGTCGCCGTCGAGCCCACCGAGGTGCTCGACCGCGTCAAGGCGCGTCGGCTGGACAGGTCCGGCCAGTTCGCGCTGATCGCGGCCCTCGAGGCATGGCGCGACTCCGGGCTGGCCGACGCGGCTGACGCCGGCGACGTCGACGGTGAACGCCTCGGCGTCGCGATGGCGTCCGGTATCGGTGGGGTCACCACGCTGCTCGCCAACTACGACCTGCTTCTGGAGAAGGGGCCCCGGCGCGTTTCCCCGCTGTCGATCCCCATGCTCATGCCGAACAGTCCGGCCGCCAACATCGGTCTGGCCATCGGCGCCAAGGCCGGAGTCCACACACCGGTCTCGGCGTGCGCCTCCGGCAACGAGGCCATCGCCCAGGGCATCGACATGATCCGGCTCGGACGTGCCGACGTCGTTGTCGTCGGCGGCACCGAAGCTGCGATCCACCCGCTTCCGCTCTCGGCGTTCGCACAGATGATGGCGTTGTCCAAGCGCAACGACGACCCCGAGAAAGCCTCGCGCCCGTGGGACATCGACCGCGACGGCTTCGTGCTCGGTGAGGGCAGCGCGGCGCTGGTCATCGAGAGCGCCGAGTACGCCGAACGCCGCGGCGCCCGCATCTACGCCGAGGTCACCGGAGCCGGCGTCACCGCCGACTCGCACGACATCGCGCAGCCCGACCCCGCAGGCCTCGGTGCGACCCGGGCGATGAAGCAGGCCCTGACGGTGAGCGGCCTCACCGCGCGCGACATCGTCCACATCAATGCGCACGCGACCTCGACACCACAGGGTGACGTGGCTGAGTGCCTGGCGATCACCAACGCACTCGGCGGCGAGATTGACCACGTCGTCGTGACCTCCACGAAGTCCATGACCGGTCACCTGCTGGGCGCGGCCGGCGCCCTCGAGTCCGTCGCGACGGTGCTCGCCCTCCACAACCGCGTCGTACCGCCGACGATCAACCTCGACAACCTCGACCCGAGCGTCAAGCTCGATGTCGCCACCGAGCAGCGCACGCTGCCCGCCGGTGACATCGCGGCGCTGAACAACTCCTTCGGCTTCGGTGGCCACAACGTCGCCATCGCCTTCCGCTCCGTTTAAGGGGTCACCATGACCACGACCGACAACGCTCCCGCCAACGCACCTGAGCAGGCCGGCCCGCCTACCCAGCCAACGCCGGAGCAGCGGGCGCCGAAGCTGCCGCGTGACCAGGACCCGCGCAACCCGAACAAGCGGTTGGCCGCGTTGTTCGACGAGGGAACGCTCGAGCTGATCAGCGCCGACGACGACTCCGGCATGCTGGCAGCGGTCGGCATGATCGACCGCGTGCGCACCGTCGCCTTCTGCTCAGACGCCACGATCATGGGTGGCGCGATGGGCAACGAGGGCTGCAAGGTCGTGGTCAACGCATACCAGCGGGCGATGGCCGACCGGCTGCCCATCGTGGGGCTCTGGCACTCCGGTGGCGCGCGGCTCGCCGAGGGCGTCCTGTCGCTGCACGCGGTGGGACTCATCTTCCACGCCATGACGAAGGCGTCCGGCAAGATCCCCCAGATCTCGGTGGTGCTCGGCCCGGCAGCCGGCGGCGCGGCGTACGGTCCGGCGCTGACCGACGTGGTCATCCTGGGTCCCGAGGGCCGCATCTTCGTGACCGGCCCCGACGTCGTACGGTCCGTGACCGGCGAGGACGTCGACATGCTCCGGCTGGGCGGGCCCGAACCGCACGGTCGACGGTCCGGTGTCGTCCACGTGCTGGCCGAGTCCGAGGCGCATGCGCTGGGTGAGGCGCGCCGGCTCGTGGGCCTGCTCGGTGACCAACGCACGTTGGACGTCGCAGCCGTCGAGGACGTCGACCTGTCCGACCAGATGCCCGAGTCGAAGAAGCGGGCGTACGACGTGCACCCGTTCGTGGCGACGCTGCTCGACGCCGACTCCATGCTCGAGCTGCACAACAAGTGGGCACCCAACATCGTGACCGCGCTCGGGCGGTTCGGTGGTCGTACGGTCGGTGTGATCGCCAACAACCCGCTGCGGCTCGGGGGCTGCCTGGACTCGCCGTCGGCTGAGAAGGCGGCGCGGTTCGTGCGGATGTGCGACGCGTACGGCGTTCCGCTGATCGTGGTCGTCGACGTGCCGGGGTACCTGCCCGGTGTCGGCCAGGAGTGGGACGGCGTCGTACGCCGCGGGGCCAAGCTGCTGCACGCCTTCGGTGAGGCCCAGGTCCCGCGAGTGACGTTGGTGACGCGCAAGGCGTACGGCGGCGCGTACATCGCGATGAACGCGCGCTCGCTCGGAGCGACCAGGGTCTTCGCCTGGCCGGGTGCCGAGGTGGCCGTGATGGGGGCGATCGCCGCGGTCCGGGTCCTGCACCGGCGCAAGATCGCCGCGGTGGCGGCCGACCTGCGGCCCACGGTCGAGGCCGAGCTGGCCGCCGAGCACGAGAAGATCGCCGGCGGGGTGGAGAAGGCCGTCGAGATCGGCGTGGTTGACGAGGTGGTCGAACCGTCAGCGACCCGGTCCGCGCTGGCCGCCGCCCTCGCAGCCGCCGATACCAGCTCCCGCGGTCACCACGGCAACATCCCCCTCTGACCCACAACTCACGGCTCAAGGAACCACAACTCACGGCTCAAGGAGCCACAACTCACGGCTCAAGGAACCACAACTCACGGCTCAAGGAACCACAACTCACGGTTCAACGAGGTCAGACGACGTGGTGCAGCCACCGGACGGGGGCGCCGTCGCCGGCGTGACGGAAGGGCTCGAGCGCCTCGTCCCAGGCCTTGCCCAGCAGCTTGTCGATCTCCACGAGCAGCGGCAGGTCACCGATGGCCGACTTCACCACGGCGGCCTTCAACCGGTCCTCGGGGATCATGATGTCCCCGTGCAAGCCCGTCACCGCATGGAAGAGGCCGAGGTCCGGCGTGAAGGAGTAGCGCGCGCCCTCACTCGTCGACGACGCGTCCTCGGTGACCTCGAAGAGCAGCTTGTCCCACCCGCGCAGCGCAGACGCGATCTTCGCGGCGGTCCCGGCCGGTCCGCTCCAGGAGAACTCCGCCCGGTAGGTGCCTGCCCGCGCCGGCTGCGGGATCCACGACAGGTCGACGCCCACGCTGAGCACACCACCGACGGCCCACTCGATGTGCGGGCACAGCGCCGATGGCGATGCGTGGACGAACAGGACTCCTCGGGCCCCTGTGGCCGCTGAGCCTTCCGTGTACATACTGCGGTTCACCGATCCTCCTCAAGGCTCGAGCGTCGCCTTCCCCAGCTAGCTCGACTCACGAGGATCAGTGATGAACCCAGGCTTCATTGTGCCTCATCCGTCCCACCGGCACCACATCTTCGGCCAGGTGATCCGTACGCGTGTCGCAAACCGCGACAACCGCGGCGAAGTCGTCAGGGCCACCGAGCGGCCACGCTCAGCCCCGCCCCCGTCGAGAGCAACGCCAGCAGCACCAGACCACCCATGTACTCCGACGTTGCGTCTCCGCGGCGCGTGACGTAGCTGGTCTGCCGCCCGACCGACGAGTAGGCCTTGCCCAGGTCCTTGGGCGTCTCGGCGACGTAGGACCGGCCACCGCTGATCTGCGCCACCTGCTGCAGCTGGGCGATCTCGACCGGAACCGCGATCGTCTGGCCCTGCGTCCTGATCGTGGCCGTCGGCGTCCCCAGGGCCACGGTGTAGATCGGGATCCGGTCGGCCTTGGCCGCCTGTGCCGCGCTGACCTGCGACCGCCCGATCGTGCGTGCGCCGTCACTGATGAGCACCATGAACGCCGGCGGCTTGGTGTCCTGCTGCTGCTGGATGGAAGCCAGGTCCTGCTCGATCACCGCCAGCGCGCTGAAGATGCCTTCACCGGTGGCGGTGTACTCCGACAGCTGCAACGCCTCCACCGCCCGCATCGCGGCCTCGTGGTCCTTCGTCGGCGGGATCTCGACCGTGGCGACCCGGGAGAAGCTGACGACCCCCACCTTGAAGTTGACGGGCAGCTGCTGGATGAAGTCCTTCGCCGTCTGCTTCGCTGCACCGATGCGGTCCGGCGGCACGTCGGTCGCCGACATCGACAGCGAGGTGTCGATCGTCAGCACCACGGTCACCTCGCTGTCGAGGCTGAGCGGTACCTGCAGGACCTTGGTCGGTCGGGCGAACAGCACGATGCCCAGCGCCAGCGTGAGCAGAGCGAGTACCACGGCCACCTGCTGCATCCAGTTGACCTGCCGCTTGATGACGACGTCGATGAGGGCAACGTTCGTGAACCGCACGGCCTGGCGGTTCTTGCGCCGTTGCAGGACGAGGTACGCCGCGGCCAGCACGGGCAGGACCAGCAGGAGCCACAGTCGGCCCGGGGCGAGGTAGTCGGCGCTGTCGAAGAAGTTCACCGTCGCACTCCGGCCCGATGCCGGCGCAGGTCGGCCGCGACGCGGCGGTTGGTCAGCGCGAACCGAGCAAACGCGGTCAGCCAGGGCTCGTCCGTGCGAAGCACGAGGTGGCCGACTCCGGTACGTCGCATCGCCCGGGCCGTGCGCTCACGCTGCCGCCTGGCTCCGACGGCATACGCCTGCCGGACCTTGCGGCTCGACGTGCGCAGCTCACGCACCTGACCGGTCTCGGCGTCCCGCAGCAGAATCGTCCCGACGTCGGGGATGTCGAGCTCCCGCGGGTCGATGATCTCGATGGCGATCACATGATGCCGGCCGGCGAGCTGTCGCAGCGGGCGCTCCCAGCTCGGCGGGCTGTCCAGGTCCTCCCCGTCACCACTTCCGGTGTCGGCCCGGTCGAGGAAGTCGGAGACGACCACCCGCAGCCCGCGCCGTCGCGGCGCTCGCGCCAGCGTCTCGAGGGCGGCAGCCAGGCTGACGGGCGCCGGCGTCGCGCCCGCGACCGGCTCGCGCAAGAGCGACCGCAGCAGCCCGAACAGCGCCGGACGACCCGAGCGCGCCGGCCAGCGGCGTAGCTGCCCGTCCCGCAGGACCAGCGCGCCGAAACGGTCCCCGACCCGGAAGGTGAGCAACCCCATCGTCGCCACCGCCGCGACCGCGAGGTCGCGCTTCTGCATTGAGACGGTGCCGAAATGCATCGACGCCGACAGGTCGACCAGGCTCCACGTCTCGAGCTCCCGGTCGGCGATCACGTCGCGCACGTGGGGCACCGTGGTGCGGGCGGTGACCGCCCAGTCCATGCGGCGCACGTCGTCCTCGCCAGGCACGTAGCTACGGGCCTCGGCCAGGTCGGTGCCCGGCCCGGGCAGCAGGCCGAGGTGGTCACCGTGCAGGAACCCGTCGAGCCGACGCACGATCTGCAGCTCGAGGCGACGCAGGGCAGCTTCGGGCGCGAGCTCGGAGAGAGACAGCGTCGGTGCTGGGTCGGGCCTCGCCACGATCAGCGAAACTCCAACCGGTCCGACCCGCTCCAGACGGGCTGCGGCGGCGGGATCGCCTCGACGATTCGATCGACCACGTCGCCGGGATCGACCTCGTCGGCGACGGCGTCGAAGCTCAGCACGAGCCGATGCGCCATCACGTCTCGCGCCACGCCGGCGACGTCCTGTGGCAGTACGTAGTTGCGGCCGTTGATCACGGCGATCGCCCGTGCCGCAGCGGCCAGCCCGAGCGTGGCGCGAGACGAGGCGCCGATCTCGATGACACCGGCGAGCTCGGGGAGGCGGAACTCCGCCGGAGACCGGGTGGCGAGAACAAGGCGGACGATGTACTCCGAGACGAGGTTGTGCAGGAAGACGCGGTCGGCCGCCCGGCGCAGCTCGAGGATCGTCGCGGGGTCGAGCACGCCGACAGCCCGGGGCGGGTCCACGCTCATCCGGCGGAGGATCTCGAACTCCTCGTGCCCACGCGGATGCTTGATGTCGACCTTGAACAGGAAGCGGTCGCGCTGTGCCTCAGGCAGTGGGTAGACACCCTCGGACTCGATCGGGTTCTGGGTCGCGATGACGATGAACGGCTCGGGCAGTATGAACGTCTGACCTCCTATCGAGACCTGGTGCTCGGCCATCAGCTCGAGCATCGCGGACTGGACCTTGGCGGGTGCGCGGTTGATCTCATCGGCGATGACGAAGTTCACGAACACCGGCCCGAGCTCGACGTCGAAGGCCTCCTTGCTGGGCCGGTAGATGCGGGTGCCGACAATGTCGGAAGGGACCAGGTCGGGGGTGAACTGGATGCGGGTGAACGAGCCGCCGACGACGTCGGCGAACGTCCGGACGGCGAGCGTCTTCGCGGTTCCCGGCACGCCTTCGAGCAGACAGTGACCGCGCGCGATCAGGGACACCATCAGCTGTTCGACCATGTGCTCCTGGCCGACGATGACGCGTTTGACCTCGCCGATCGACTGCTGCGTGAGCTGGGCCAGGCGGGCCAGCTCGGCGGCACCGTCCCCGGGACCGTCGGACGGTGACGCCGCAGACCCGGAAGCGTGGGTCGTGCTCGTGGTCATGGAGGCGTCCCCTCACGGGTTTGGTCACGTCGTAGGCTCTGACGTGCAGGCCGGGTGGTCAGCAGTGTCGTCGCGGCCCAGTCTTACAGACTGCTCCAAGAGTGCTGGCAGGCGTGCGTAGGTGTGGGCCTGCCGGTGACCAGGCAGATCAATCGGGCAGGAGGACGATGTCGGAGACCGTGGACGGAACGGGCCGGCGGCAGGTGAGTCCGTTGTTGCGCCGTGACCCTCCTGCTCTCGGTGCCGTCACGTTGACAGGCCGCCTCTCCACGGACCACGACGCGGGCCTTGTGTACGCCGGGCGGCTGGATGGCCGCGAGGTCACCGTGGTGATGCTCAGCGAGGGGGCGGAAGCCGACTCGTACGCCCGGGCGCGGTTCCGCGAAGCCGTGGCGGTTCTGACGCAGACCGAGCCACCGACGGTGGTCGCGAGCGAGGACGACGGCGAGCTGGCGCCGTGGGTGGCCCTGTCTGCACCTTCCTCGGCGGACGGTCGGAGCCTCAGCGCTCGGCTGCTCGGTGCGGTCACCCTCGAGGACCGGACCTCCGTGGGGGTAGTCCACGGACCGTCTTTCCGACCTCACTGGTGGGAGCGGGTGGGCGTCGGACGTTGGCGGATCTGGCCATTACCGTGGCCGGCGCGCCTGACCTCTGTCGGGAGTTGGACCTTCGTGGCCTCGTTCGCCGTCGTCTGCGCAATCGCGTCGCTGGCGCTGTGGCTCGCGGTCCAGGTCTTCCAGAACCAGCCACCACCACCGCCGGGACCAGGTCCCGGCCCCGGGCCGGTTCCGGCGCCCACGTTCACGCCGACGCCGTCACCGAACAACCCCGTCCCGACCGGTCCACGGGGGACGGCGCCGACTCAGCCCTTGCCACCCATCGTGTAGGCGATCGCGTCAGGTGCAGCTTCGGTCGACGCCGAGCTGTGTCTCGGACGAGGTGAAGCCGAGCGCGCGGTACAGCCGGATGGCGAGATACTCGGGGTCCGCCACCATGACCAGCGTCTGTACACCGAAGGTCTGGAATCCGTACTCGCTGACGTGGTGGACGAGCGTCCCGGCCAGGCCCTGGCCGCGAGCCACGGGGTGGGTCCCGACGTCCTGGAACCGCGCCAGCTCCTCATCGGCCCGGACCAGGCCCATCGACGCCAACAGCCGTCCGTCGACGAAAGCACCGAACCAGGCGCCTTGCCCTGCATCGGTCAGCTTCCGTGCCGTGCGGGCTCTTGCTTCGGCGAAGACGCGGTAGCTGACCTTCTCGTGCCGCTCCTCGACCGCCACCGTGAGGTCGACGAGGTCGTCCCAGTCCTGGTCCGACGCGAGTGGGCGGTACGACGCCGCGCGGTTGGGGTCCCGCGGCTCGTGGACCGACCGCGCCGTCATCACGGAGGACGCGTCGGCGTTCAGTCCCAGCTCGACGAAGCCGGCGAGATCAGCACTCGTCCCGACCACGCCATCGATGCCGATCGCGACGTGCTCGGCATCCGGGAAGGCCTGGACGAACACGTCGAGCCACCGCTGCGCCGGCTCCGGTCCCGGCGCCGGTGGCTGTTGGGCCAGCACGAAGTTGCCCCACCAGAACGTCGGGTTCTGCGGCGAGCGGATCACGAGGTGGTCGCCTCGATCCTCGACCTGGGAACCGCCGTACCGGAGCAGGGCGAGGTCGGTGCGGTAGCCGAGCGAGCGCACGTCCATCACGACCTCCGGGGTCTGCGGTCGCCGGGTCCGAGCGGTCGGGTTCCGCCGGCGGCGTGGAAGGCGCTACCAGGCGACACAGAACCTGCCGCGGTGGTAGCGCGGGTGCTCGATCTCGTCGACGACCGCGACCGCGAAGTCCTCGGCACTGATCTGTTCACCCAGCACCGTGTCTCCGCCCCGCCGGTAGGTGCCGCGCCGTTCCCCAGGCGCGGTGAACGGAGCCGGCGACACGTACACCCAGTCGAGCAGTGCTCCGGTGTCCTTGAGCAGCTCCAGCGCGGCGAGCTGCGTGAGCGCCTCGGCCCTGGCGCCTGACGGGTAGGTCTTCGTGTCGAGGAGGCGCAGCCCGGGTGCGGCGTACAGGCTGCCCGATCCACCTACGACGATGAGCCGACGCGACCCGACGTTCTCACCGAGTGTGGCCAGCGCCTGCAGGAAGACCTGGTGACGAGCCCCGGTGCGGCTCGGCCCGATCGCCGAGACAACCACGTCGTGCTCGGACGCGATGCGAGCGACGTCATCGCCGTCCGCGGCGTCACCTGTGCGCGGCCTCGCCCCGGCCGGGACGTGGGCTGTGCCGGAGCGGGTGATGGCGGTGACGGCGTGCTCGCGGGTCAACGCTTCAGCCGCGATGCGCGACCCGATCATGCCCGAGGCGCCATACAGGGCGATCTTCACCGCTCCCCCTCTCCGTGGTGAGCCTGCCGACATCCTAAGAGGCTGAGGCTGGAGCGGGTGCGGAACGGAGGGGGCCGCGGACGTGACATGATCTGGGCGGTCAAGGGGCGGTAGCTCAGCTGGTCAGAGCAGAGGACTCATAATCCTTGGGTCGCGGGTTCGAGCCCCGCCCGCCCCACGAGCGAGCAAGCTGCTGGGATTCGGTATCGCCGGTCCAGCGGGTGACAAGCAACGACCCCCGCTCGATCGCGAGCGGGGGTCGGTGGTTGTTGGGTCCAGATGGAAGGAGGCCGCAAGGACACGGTTAGCAACCTATGACTAGCGGCACTGAACGTAGGTACGCGTGGGGGGCGTGCATAACTTCTGCTTCGCGGCCATTGCCCAATTGTCGACCCCTCCCAGCACCCGGCACCAACCTACGGTACAGCCGAGCAGGTACGCCGTGCGGAGCATCGCGGGCGAGCGGGGCTCTCGTCGCAGGAGCTGGGCAGGCTCCATGTGGTCGATCAGCTTGGACAAGCACGACGATGACAGGCCAAGCAATCATCTCCTGTTCGACTGCGGTCAGGAGACGACGCTGCTCGTCTACGGACGTGCCGCCGGCAACCAGAGGCGGACCACACCCAGGCCCGCCTCTGGTCGACAAACATCGAGAAGGACGTGGCAGAGCTCGTCAGCCAAGGAGTCGATTTCGACGAGTACGACAGCCCGACCTTCAAGACCGTCAACCACGTCGTGACGTCGGCAGGCATCGGACGGTCCGCATGGTTCAAGGACCCCGATGGCAACACCATCGCCGTCTTCGAGCCGGAGCGCGAGACCGTCCGGCTCCGCAGCACGCCCACGTCATGAAGCGACGTGGGCGTGCTGATGGTCGTGCGTGTCAGGAGTCGCTGCCGCCGCCGGTCTCCCCGCCGCCGGTCTCGCCGCCGCTGGACTCGCACGGCTGCACCCAGAACACCTTGAACTTGGTGTCTGCCCCGATGGATCCGGGAGCGTTGACCTTGAGCTTGATGTGGTAGCCCTGCTGAGGATGCGGCACATACTTGTTGCGCAGCAACGGCATCAGCCGGTACGTCTTGGATGCGTCGAGGTCGGTCCCACCACCGGCTGCGTCCCCACCGATGAAGACGGAGTCGGTCAGCAAGACGGTGCCGTGACCCGTGGGAGGTTGCACGCTGAACGTGACCATGGCGTTGTAGTTCCCCTTGTCGAATCCGTAGAAGTCGACCTGGAAGTTGCAGCCCACGTGCGGCTCGTTGTTCGGTGCGTCGTCGAACGGGCGAGCATCGATCTTGACAGTTCCGTTGTTGCCGGGCGGGTTGGCGGGACGAGCGAACGCCGATGCCGGGGCGACCGCGAGGCCGCCGGCCAGGCCCAGGACGACGAGGGCGACTCGCGCTTTTCTGACTGCGGACATGCATGAACTCCTTATGGCGAAGGCGGGCCGGCTGCGCGTTCCTTCGGCCAAGACGCACCGCGACTTCACGGCCTCCCGCCAACAATGGGTAACGACAAGTTAGGTGCGCATGTCGGCTATTGGCGGTAAATCATGACCGCACTAGTCCTAATATCGACGCAATCGCCATGGCTGATTACGGTGTGTGACCCAGATTGCCAGGAGGCGGAATGAGTTGTCAGCGACCTTCGTGGGAGTCGTTGCCCAGGCGGTCGAGGGTGAAGCGTCGCTCGGTACCACTCAGGTAGGCCGCCAGGTCTCGCTCCCAACAACACGCTGAACATCTGCCCCCGAAGGCCAACGTCAGGTCTGGCAGCCACGGTGCTCCGCAGGCCAGACAGGGCTGCACCGCGCCTTGTCCCGCACTGTCCTCCATAAAAGAAATGTAAGGCCAGTGGCCGCCGCCGGGTATTGCCCTAAGGGGCTAGTTGCGTCAGTGCACCTGAACCCGGAGAAGATCTGGCTCAGCGCTCTGGACGGCTGACTGTGCCAGCTCCGCGAGCACGACGCTGCGGACGTCCTCGGGTCCAGCCAGCGTCAGCGCCCGTTGCGCGATGATCGTGCAACGCTCGAGGTCGAGCTGCCTGATGCTCGCCTTGACGCGAGGTACGGCTGACGGCGACACACTGAGGTGACGGATGCCGAGTCCGACCAGGACGGGAACTGCCACCTCGTCCGAGGCAGCTTCACCGCAGACCGACACCGGAATCCGGCCTCGCGCTGCCCTGCTGACGTGATCGATCAGCTGCAGCACGCCGGGATCGAGCGCGTCCGACAATTGCGCGACGGCACCGTTGCCGCGCTCTGCCGCCAGGGTGTACTGCGTCAGGTCGTTGGTCCCGATGCTGACGAAGTCCAGGTGCGGCAGGAAGGTCTCGATCTTCAGCGCTGCGGCCGGGACCTCGACCATCATTCCCACGCGGAGGTCTTCAGGCAGTCCGCCCGGTCCCGCCGCCTCCGTGAGGATCTGGCGTGCCGACAGCAGCTCCGCGAGTGTGGAGACCATGGGGAACATCACGCTCGTCGGGAAGCGACGGGCCGTTGCGCAGATGGCGACCAGCTGCTCACGAAGCAGGTCCCGGTGGTCCAGGCTGAGCCTGATGCCCCGCTGCCCCAGGAACGGATTCTGCTCGACCGGCGTGCGGAGATAGGCGATCGGCTTGTCGCCGCCGACGTCAAGCGTCCGCACCGTCACCCGCCGGCCGCCGATGCCGACAGCGATGGCGTCGTAGGCCGCCTGCTGTTCGTCCGTATCGGGGGCCACCGCCCGATCGAGGAACAGGATCTCGGTCCGGACGAGTCCTGCGCTGTCGGCCCCCGCGGCCAACGCGGCCGTGGCGTCTGCAACAGACCCGAGATTGGCGCCGACGGACACGGTGACGCCGTCTCGCGAGACTGCCGGCTCCTGCGCACTGGCGAGATGCAGCGCGCGACGGTTGGCGAGCGCCTCGGCTTGCCGCGCGAACTCCTGGACCAGCCCGGGGGGCGGATCGATGTACAGCTCACCGGTCGCGCCATCGAGGATCACCGTCGTCCCGTCGGGCACGCGAAGGACATCACGACCGGCCCCGACCACCACGGGGATGTCGAGGGCTCGAGCCAGGATCGCGGCGTGCGAGCTCGGACTTCCTTCTGCGAGGACAATGCCGAGCACGAGGTCGGGGTCGAGCTCGGCGGCTTCGGAGGGCGTCAGATCACGAGCGACGAGGACTCCCCCGGACACCACCAACGATGTCGGTGACCCGGTCAGCCTGCGCAGCACCTGCTCCGCGACCGCGCGTACATCCCCGGCTCGCTCACGCAGGTAGGGATCGGGCAGACCTGCCCACTCCCGTTCGACGGCGGCCAGGCAATCCGCCCAGGCCGTCGCGGCCCCGCCGCCTGAGTCGATCCGCTGATCGATGTCCGCCAGCAGCTCTGAGTCGCCGAGCAGGGTGAGGTGGGCGTCGAAGATGCTGGCTTCGTCGTCGCCCAGCGCTTGAGCCGTGGTCGTCCGTACGCGCTCGATGTCACGTTGCACCGAGAGGATGCCTTCACGCAGGTGTTGACGCTCCTGGGCGGGGTCCCCGACCACAATGCCCGCCAGGTCGATCGGTGCGCTCGTCGGACGACGGACCGGTCCGATGGCGATCCCGGGGGACGCCGGCTGCGGGCCGGACACGGTGTCACCCGCCGAGGACACCGGCACGTGGACGTTCTCGGGCTCGTCGAACCGCCGCCCTGCCAGATCGAGCAGCTGCTCCACCGCGTGCGCGGCGGCTGCTCCCGACGCCCGTATCTCGACCTCATGTCCCTGCAGGGCGGCCAACGTCGCAACTCGGCTCAAGCTGGTGGCCGGGACCGGACCGGCGCCGGTGGTCAGGTTGCGCAGCCGGATCGACGCGCTCGAGGCGCGAACCTGCGTCACGAGCCGGGCTGCCGGTCGGGCATGCAACCCGTGCTCGTTGGTCACCGTGAAGACCGCCACGGTCTCGTCTTCGTCCGGCTGCTCCACCATCACTGCGTCGTCCACCACGGGCAGCACCAGGTGTCCGGATTTCCCAAGGAGCGCCGCCTGCGCTTCGGCTGCGATCTCCTCGCGGGCGGCCCCCCCGGCCGCGGCGACCACAGCCACGATGAGACCCTCCACGATCGGAGCCGGCGACAGCGTCACCCGGTCGCGGCTGGACGGGTCATCGAGTAGGTCGAGCGCCAGCTCCGCGCTCAACACCGCGCTGCCCAGGTCCATCAGGACGACCGCGCCCGCGGGCCCGTTGACCCGTTCGATGGCCTCCTTGATGTCGACCGCGTCGGTCCCGAACGTGGTGTCGTCGAGACCGGCGGCAACCTCGATCGTCACCGGCGCGCCTTGCAGCATCTCCGACGCCAGTGCAACGGCGGCGTCGGCCAGGGCTCGGCTGTGCGAGACCACGACGATGCCGACGCCGACGGACGCGGTTGCGTCGTAGGGGGCGCTGTCGATCTCGGACTGAACGTGTGTCATCAGGACTGTTTCCTCTCGCGCTGCGCCGTCGCGTCACGTGCGCGGCACCGGGGATGGCTCAGAAGGCTGATTCGGTGGCCGCTCTGAGCAGCAGGGCGACCGTCGTGGCACCGGGATCCTGGTGACCGACGCTGCGCTCCCCCAGATAGCTGGCTCGACCCTTGCGCGCCAGCATCGGGGTGGTCGCGTCGCGGCCCGCCTCCGCCGCATCTCTCGCCCGCGCCAACGCACCAGACAGGGATTGGTCGGCAGAGAGGGCGGTCTCCAGCGCCTCGGCGGAGGGAGCCAGCGCGTCGAACATCGTCTTGTCGCCCGGCTCAGCCTTGCCACGCGCGACGACTCCCTCCAGCCCGGCGCGCACGGCTGCGGCGAGCTGTTCGGCGGAGACGACGTCGGCATCGCCCAGACAGCTGCCCATGCGAAGGAAGAAGGTCCCCCACAAGGGCCCGCTGGCACCTCCGACGGTGGAGATCAACGTCATACCGACGCCGCTGAAGAGCGCCCCTACCGTTGCCGGCTTCGTCTCGTCCAACGCGACCACGGCGGCCTGCAGACCCCGATCCATGTTCGACCCGTGGTCGGCATCACCGATCGCTGCGTCGAGCTCGGTCAGGTAGTCCCGCTGCGCAGCGACGAGCTCAGCGAACTTGCGCACCCAGTCCTCGAGGACCGCCGTGGTCACGTTGCCGTTCATGCGATCAGACTCCCCACCTGAGGGCCGGGGTCGAGACCGGCGCGTCCCACAGTGAGAGCAGCTCCTGGTCCACCTTGAGGAGGGTGACCGACGTACCAGCCATCTCCAAGGAGGTGATGTAGGAGCCCACCAGAGACCGAGCGACTCGGACGCCGTGCGCGCCGAGGATCTTGTTCACCTCGTTGTACATGACGTACAGCTCGATCAGCGGTGTCCCGCCCAGCCCGTTCACGAACGCGATCACGTCGTCCCCGGAGGAGAACGGCAGGTCAGCCAGGATCGGCTCGACCAGCAGTGCCGCGATTTCGCGGGCCGGAGCCAGCGGCAGCCGCTGCCTGCCCGGCTCACCATGGATGCCGACGCCGAGCTCCATCTCGTTGTCCCCGAGATCGAACGTCGGCTTGCCGGCGGCCGGAACCGTGCACGAGGTGAGCGCGACGCCCATGCTCCGTCCGTTGGCGTTGACCGCACGGGCCACCTCCGCGACCTCGGTCAGCGAGCGGTTCTGCTCGGCCGCGGCACCGGCAATCTTCTCCAGGAGGACGGTCACACCGACCCCGCGCCGGCCGGCCGTGTACAGACTGTCCTGGACGGCCACGTCGTCGTCGGTGACCACGGCGACGACCTCGATGCCGGAGTCCGCCGCAGCCAGCTCGGAGGCCATCTCGAAGTTCATCACGTCGCCGGTGTAGTTCTTCACCACGTGCAGGACTCCTGCGCCGCCGTCCACGAGCTTGGTCGCGGCCAGCATCTGGTCCGGGACCGGGGAGGTGAACACCTCGCCGGCGCATGCGGCATCGAGCATGCCCACGCCGACGAAGCCACCGTGCAGGGGCTCATGGCCTGAGCCACCACCGGAGATGATGCCGACCTTGCCAGGCCGGGGCGCGTCACCGCGGTAGATGATCTTGTTGTCGTGGTCGACCTTCAGCTCCGTGTGGGCCGCTTCGATGCCGTGCAACGCATCGGACACCACATCGTTCGGGTCGTTGATCAGCTTCTTCATGGGGTTCCCTTCGTCGACAAGTCGTTGAGAGTGAGGTTCAGACGGAGCTGGTGTCGCGTGCGAGCACGGCTTCGGGGTCCCCCAGATCCACCCCGGGTCCGGCAGTCTCGTGGTCCGCGGGAGTGCGCGTCATCAATCCGTAGAGCAGCGCCGCCGCGACCCCGGCCAGGATCTCGGCAATGACGTAGACGGGCAGCTGGCTCCACTGGACGGACCCACCTGCGATCTGCTGCACCAACATGGGACCGACCGTGCGGGCCGGGTTGATCGAGGCCCCGGTGGCAGGAGCCACCGGGATGATGGCGGCGAACACGACCAGGCCGATCGCGACACCGGCGAACCCGGCCGCGGCCTTGCGGTGGATCACCCCGAAGATCGTGAAGACCAGGATGAACGTGCCGACGAACTCGGCCGTGAAGGCCTGCACCCAGCTGATGTCTCCGTAGGCGGCGACGCCCAGTCCGACGTCGCTGGCCTTCATGCCCAGAACGCCGAGAATGGAGGCGGCACCGAGGATGGCGCCGGCAACCTGCGCCGCCAGGTAGGCCGGCACCTGCGACCAGGGGAACTTGCCCGAGGCCGCCAGGCCGACCGTCACCGCCGGGTTGATGTGATTGCCCCCCACGTGACCGAGGGCGTAGACCGTCGCCACGACGATGGTGCCGAAGGCGAGCGAGATCATCCCGAGGTCGGCCATCGTGAAGGGTGCGTCCCCGTTGACGATCAAGGTGGCGGGTACAGCCCCGACACCGACGAACACCAGGAAGGCCGTCCCGATGAATTCCGCGGCCATCCGTTGGTACAAAGTTGTCTCGTCCAACATGAGCAGATCCTCCTCAGACCTGAATGACATTCGATAATGTCGAATGTGTCGTGGAGGTTACGCCCGTGATTCACTAGTGCGCAAGGGTCTTCGCGCAAAAATGGCCCACCTGTGCTAGAGGGAGTGGAAGTGATTCAGTCCGTCGACCGTGCGATCCGTGTCCTGACGGCGCTGCAGGGCGCCCGCCGGATGAGCCTGTCCGAGCTCGCCAGCCGGCTGCAGCTCGCGCCGTCGACGACGCACGGGATCGTCAAGACGCTGGTCGAGCACGGCATGGTGGTCCAGGAGCATGGATCGACCCGCTACCAGCTGGGACCGGCCGTGCTCCGTCTCGGCAACGTGTATCTCGACACGCTCGAGCTCCGCTCGAAGGCCATCCCCTGGGCCGAGGACCTGGCGCGGCGCACCGGCCTGTCCGTGCGAACGGGGGTGCTCCTCATCGACGACGTCGTGATCATCCACCACGAACCGCGACCCGACGGCAGCCGGCAGATGCCTGAGGTCGGCATCGTCATCCCCGTTCACGCCAGCGCACTGGGAAAGGCTTTGCTTGCCTTCCTCCCTGACGAGATGGACCGCGTACTCACATCGAGCGAGCTCAGAAGCATGACTGGCGAGACCATCACCACCGCTGACGCCCTCAGAGCGCAGCTGGCCGAGGTACGCGCCACCGGCTGCGCGGCCGAGCAGGACGAGGCAGTCATCGGCGAGAGCGGGCTTGCCAGCCCGGTCTTCGATGCGACGGGGACGGCTGTGGGCGCCATCGCTGTGGTGATCCCGTCAGGCAACTCGGTGCACCGTGCCGACATCCGCGACGCTGTACGCGAGACCGCACGCGCGATCTCTCGGGAGCTCGGAGCCCAGGTCTGGCCACCGCCGCCGGACAGCTAGTCAGAGCTTGGACTGGTCCAGCTTGAAGACGAGCTCCTGCTCGTACGACGAGACCCACAGGGCGCCGGCGAAGCTGATGAAGTCACCGCCACTGACACGCCCGGGACGGCTGACCGTCTGCACGACCTGGCCGGACGACGTGTCGATGCGCGCAAGGAACGGCGATGTCCGCCAACCCGTACGGACCCACAATGCGTCGCCGATGAGCCGAAGATTGCAGGCGAACCCGGCCGCCATCCGCTGGAGCGTCGTCACCGTCAGCGAGGCGACATCGACCTGAGCAATGCCCTTCTTGGTGCAGACCCACACCGACTCAGCGCTCGCGGTCAGTCCCGTGGCCTGCTGCAACCCGTCAACCTGCCCGGTGACCTTACGCTTGTCGAGGTCGACCCGAAGGACGACGCCGTCATACGGGCAGGCCACCCAGAGCGTCCCCCCGACGGGCCGGTCGGCCAGGTCGGTGCAGAAGACGCCGAGGGGGATGGGGGGGCCGGGTCGGTTGGTTCGTTCTGACACTCCGACGAGCTGGTCGCCGTCCCCGGTGAGCACCCAGACGCGACCGTCGTATGGCGTGAGGCGGCCCTGCTCGTTGACCTTGGGTATGTCGATGATGGCCGCGACCTGGTTCGTCTGCGGGTCGATGCGCGCGAGCTTGCCCGGGGCTGCGCAACCCCAGATGGCATGGTCACTGGCAGCGAGCCCCTGGCAGACCGGCTCCTGAAAGACACCGGGATCCATCGTGGCCAAGATGTTCCCGTCGGGCGCGAGCCGGACCACCACATTGTTGTCCCGCTTGACCCAGAGCGAGCCGAAACCCACAGTCATCCAGTCAGGGCCTCCCCCGCCCTTCAGCGAGACGCGGTCTTCCTCGACGCGGTCGAGGGGCACGCGCTCGATCTCGCCACCAGGCGCGAAGGTCGTAGGTGGCGCCGCCGCGTTGGTGGGCTCCGTCGTGCCGGTTGACGTCGATGACTGGCCGCGAGGGGAGGAGGTCGGTGCCGGAGCAGGGTCATCGGAGGAGGAACAGGCGACCAGGATCGACATCAGCGCCGCGACGAGGAGGGCGATCCTCCGGCGCAGCGGGCGTCGCACGAACAGGTCGGCCACTGCGATCTCCTCCCGGACTTTGCGCGAGTATAAGGAGAGACCACGACTGCTGCCAGCGCATGTTGTCGCGGGCGCCCAGCGTCTGCACGGACCTTTCCTGCCACGACACCGTGCTGACGCATGCTGGTGGCCCCCAGCCCGGACGTCCAGGTCAGGCGTACGGCGACGAAGGACCTCGATAGTGCGGGAGGTTGAGGACGGCGATGCCCACGACACTGAGCAAAGCCTCAGCCACGAGCACCTTCGCCAGCAGCGCCTCGAGTTTGTCCTTCTCAGCGCCGCAGGGCGTCGTCTCCATCGCGGCGGCGGGGAAGGCTGCAACGTCGTACGTGGCGTCGAACGACAGCACCTTGCCCGCCGCCAGGTCGCGCATGCTGACGCGCAGCTGGGCGGGGTCAGGGATACGCGTGGTCGCCACGACCAGGATCAGGTCGGCGGCGGGCGAGATGGGGCGCGCCAGCTGCTGGGTGACCGTCATACCGGGTGGCGTTGTTCCGATGATGAGCGGTGCGGAGCCCGCCGCCTCACCCTTCGCAGACCAGAGGACTGTCTGCGGGGTGTCCTGCGTCGCCGCCCGGCTCACCACGACCCGGCGGATACGCTCACCGGGGCACGGCGCGTACACGATCGCGGGCGCGGCGGGCTGAGTGCTGGTCAACGTGACGCCGGCTCTTGGCTGTGGTTTGTCGCCGTGCAGGATGAACACGAACCCGATCACCGGCATGAGCACGAGCTGCGCGATCATGGCAACGCCCAACGCCTTCTGCCAGCGTGGACGGAACGGGTCGTCGACCTCGTGCGCGCCGTCTGCTGCCAGATCGCTCCAGCCCGGACGCCAGTACCGGAACTCATGACGACCGGTCGGGTCGGGATACCAGCCTGCTGCTTGCACGGGAGAACGGTATGACCTCCGGCCGAGCAGCCGCCAAGTCACCCCCGCCCGTCGGGGCTGTCCGACGCGGTACCGGCACCCGGAATCGGCATCAACCCTTCGGACGATCTTTGCCCAAAAACGTGACAATGCGCCACCCGCGAGGCATAGTCGGGGCTGCCGGGCTCTCACCCGACAAAGGCAAACCCGTCGCGAGGCGGGGACGCAAAACCAGGGGCCTCTCGTAGGTCGCCCAGTTACCGAAAGAGACTCCGATGAGCATCTCACTCGCGGTGGTGCACCGTGACGTCGGCATACCTGTCCGCCGACCGTTGCGTTCTGCGCATTCTCTCTTTCCGTACGACGATCGAGCCGTCCTGCTGGCTCGCGTCGTCGTACGTCATGGCAGCGCTCCACGCTGTCGGAACGAAGGGGTGGACGTCTCCTAAGTCGAGGCTCGGTTGCACCGAGATCGTCAACCTCGAAACCTAGTTCCACCCCGACCCGCTTCCCCCCAGCGGGGCGACGAGCGTCGCAGGTCTTTGTCCCAGGACCTGTCGGCGCTCGTCGCACGTCCGGCTCCGGCCCGGGTGGAGCGCAAGGACGTGGCTGCTAAAGTCGAGGCCGCCAGGATGCACCGGCATCGGGATGCCCCGGACCATGAAGTAGGAAACCATTTCGTCGCCTCCGTTGTCAGGCCCGCAGCCTGCCGCTGCCGAGCCGGCGGTCTCACGCCGCCGCGACTACCGCTGGATCATCGGCATCTGGGCCCTGGTCGCCGTGTTCGCGCTCATCACCGCGCTGCGGTCCTACCAGGTCGACATCCCGCTCCGCGATCCCGGCGGACGACTCTTCCGCACTCGGCTGTTGGGCTCTGCCTCCTTCTTCGCCGTCTTCGCGCTGATCGACGCGGCCGTGCGGGTCGGACTCCGCGGGTGGAGTTTTCGCAAGGCGTTCGACGTGCTGCGGACCCGCTGGCCGGCCCCCCGGCTCGCCCTTGCGCTCAGCGGGCTGTTGGCCTACCACATCGTCTACGTGTGCTACCGCAACCTGAAGAGCTGGGATGTCTTCAACACCCCGCTCGACCACGACCTGCTCCGGATCGACTCGTGGTTGTTCTTCGGACACAGCCCGGCTGTGCTGCTGCACGAGCTGCTCGGTCGCGACGCCTCCGCTCACGTCCTGGCCGCGATCTACGAGTCGTTCCCCAACCTCGTCTCGATCTCCTTCGTGGCCGCCCTGGTCTTCGCCAACCGCCTTCGCGACGGCTTCGTCTTCCTGGTCGCGGCGATGTGGGTGTGGATCCTCGGCGTGGCGTCGTACTACCTCGTGCCGTCACTGGGCCCGTTCGCATCCGCCCCGCACGAGTTCGCTCAGCTCGCGCAGACATCGATCAGCTCGACCCAGGACACCTACCTGCTCCAGCGCACCAACCTGCTCGCGGATCCGTCCCGGCCGACCTCGTTCGCCAGCATCTCGGCCTTCGCCAGCCTGCACGTCGGCTATACGTTCATGGTCGTACTGATGCTGCGGTACTACGGCCTACGTCGTCTCATGCAGCTCGTGGCAGTCTTCCTCGTCGGGACGCTGCTGGCCACGATCTACTTCGGCTGGCACTTCGTGACCGACGACATCGCCGGCCTGCTGCTCGCGTACGTCGCGGTGCGTCTCGCCAGGCTGATGGTCTACCCGAAGGGCCGACCTCCGTCAGGTCTCAGCGAGAAACCCACCACCGACGCGCCCGAGCCAGCGTCGACGTGACCTGCCGCGACCGCGGCGTCGCGAGTCGGCGCATCGTGTGGTCGATGGTCGCGTTCCAGACGCCGTCGGAGTACGTCGGATAGGGATGAGTGGCGC
Source organism: uncultured Actinomycetota bacterium (assembly GCA_963815445.1). Lineage (GTDB taxonomy): Bacteria > Actinomycetota > Actinomycetes > Propionibacteriales > Nocardioidaceae > JANLYC01. Next base: position 102,626 of record CAWFGV010000011.1, on the reverse strand, counting down.
CGGTGAGGTCGCGAGCGCGCAGACCGTGCCGGACTGCAACGACGACTTCGCCCAACGACTCACCGGCACGAGGTCCGACGATCGTGGCACCGACGATCCGTCCCTTCGCATCGAGAACGAGCCGGGAGAACCCAGCCGTACGTCCTTCGGCCTGCGCCCGGTCGAGCCCGGCGTGTTGCTTCGTGATGACCTCGAACTCCTCGCGTTCGGCAGCGATCCCGGTCACCCCCACTGCGGCGACTTCGGGCTGCGTGAACGTGACGCGTGCCGCCCCGGCCTCGTCGATGGTGCGGCGCAGTCCCAACACCGCGTTCGTCGCCGCGATGCTGCCGTGCACCCCTGCGGTGTGGGTGAAGCGTGAGTACGCCGTCACGTCCCCCGCAGCCCAGATGTGCGGGTTGCTCGTCTGCAGCCGGTTGTTGACGGCGACGTAGCCCGAGCGGTCCACGGTGACCTCGACGGCGTCCAGCCCCAGGTCGGTCGTTCGCGGCCGTCGCCCCACCGCGAGCAGCACGTCATCGAACTCGACGTGTGTTCCGTCCGACAGGCGCACGCTGCCTGACCCAGCCACCGTCGTGAACTCCACGGCCTCGGACCCGGTGAGGACGTCGACTCCGTCCTCGCGCAGCTGTCGGGTGACCAGCTCCGCAGCCTCGGGGTCCTCGCCCGTGAGCAGGCGCGAAGCAGTTTCGACGAGGGTCACCTGCGAGCCCAGCCGCGCAAATGCCTGCCCGAGCTCGCAGCCGGTGGTGCCCCCTCCCAGCACAACGAGACGGGCGGGCAGCCCCTTGAGGTCCCAGAGAGTCTCGCTGGTGAGCGGCTGCATCTCCTCGAGACCTGGGATCGACGGCACGACCGGTTCGGCCCCAGTGGCCACCACGGCCTGGCTGAAGCGAACCTCGTCCGCACCGATCACGGCGGTGCCGGGCCCTGTGAACCGGGCCACTCCGGAGACCAGCTCGACCCCGGTCGCGCGCAGCATCTCGGGCGAGTCATCGGGTTCGATGGCAGCAATCGCGCTGTGCACGTGGGACATCACGGCGGCGAAGTCGACGTTCACGGCCTCGACCTGGATGCCCAGTCGCCCCGCCGTGCGGGCGTCGGCGGCGGCGTGAGCCGAGCTCAGCAGTGCCTTGCTCGGAACGCAGCCGGTCCACAGGCAGTCACCGCCCGGCCGGTCTCGCTCGACCATCAGGACGCGGGCGCCCAGAGCGACCGCTGTCTTGGCAGCGATGATGCCGGCCGTTCCGCCGCCCACGACCAACAGGTCCCAGATGTCGCCGTGGCCGCGAGGCGACGGGCTTCCTGATGCCGACAAGATCATCAGCTCAGCCGGCCGAGAATCTCGCTCCACCGGGTCAGCAAGGCTCCGAGATGGGCGGTCTCGGCCAGCTCGGTCAGCGTCGCAGCGGGGATGCGTTCGGCCAGCCATGCACCGTTGCGGACCGGGTGGTTGCGGTCCAGCGCGCCGTACCACAGGGAGGTCGCACACGTGACCACCTCCGGGCGGAACTCCCAGGCCCGGAAGGTGACAGCGGCGTCGCGCAGGTACCCGTCGGGCTGCTCGAGCGCCTCGCGGACCGACCGGGCCAGCTCGGCGACGGACAGCGAGTCCAGCAGGCCGGTGTCATGGGGATCGATGCCACGCATCCACCGCGTGATCAGCGCCTCGTCGTCCGGGTCACCCGGGTCGAGGTCCTCGACGTACTGCTCGAAGTCCGGACGCATCATCGCTATCGCGTCGGCCACGCTGCCAGTGGCGAGCCGGGCGAAGAATTCCTGCTGCTCGGGGGTCAGGTCGTCGCGATGCCAGGGCGGATCCATCTCGACCGTCATACCCGGGGCCGACACCACCGCGACCGAGTCGACCCGGTCCGGGAGGCGCGCAGCGCACGCCAGCGCGTACGGGCCGCCGACCGACATGCCGAGCACGGCAAAGCGGTCGATCCCCAGCAGGTCTGCCACCGCGCCGGCATCCTCGGCGACCGAGAGATGGTCGGACTCCGCCGACGTAGACAACCCGTAGCCCGGCCGGTTCACGGCCACCAGCCTGATGCCGCATGCCCGGGCAGCAGCATCCCCGCTGCGCGCGGCGTGCCGGGTGTCGGGACATCCGTGGAAGAAGAAGACGGGGGCCCCCCGCGGATCTCCACCCTCCCACCACTGCGCTCGGCGTCCGTCCGGCAGTGTCAGCAGGTCACCGGGCTCGTCCATGCCGGAAGCCTACGATGTCGACGCCGGACACTGCCGCCGCGCTTGTCGATTTCGTCAGACGAAATATAGAGTTCACTCCACGAGAAATGCCCGCCGGGATGCGACGACAAGGACAGGCTGACATGACCGACTCAGCAGCGGCGCTCAGCGCCGAGGACCTCGCCGAGATCGACGCCGGACTCGCCGACACGGACCGCGACCTCGCCCGGTTGTATCCCGGCGACCACGCCGCCCGACAGCCGGTCCACACGGTGTACGTGCCCGGCGACGTCTTCGCGGCGGACACCATCGCGACCTGGGGATCCGCGGCACGCGCGGCGCTGTCCAGCCACGCGCCGACCAGCGATGGCCTGGCGGCAGCGACGGGCCTTGCGGACGAGGACGTGGCTGCGGTGTACGACGCGGTGGTGGCCAAGCTGGGCGACGAGCCCATCGAGGACCTTCGCGTCGACTTCGAGGACGGCTACGGTGCCCGGCCTGACGACGAGGAGGATGCCGCCGTGCTCGCGGCGGCGGCGACCCTCTCGGCAGCTGCCGAGTCCGGCGCGACATCGCCGTACTACGGCATCCGCTTCAAGTGCTTCGAGCAGCCCACGCGGGCCCGCGGCCTGCGCACGCTCGACCTGTTCGTCACCGCGATGGCCGCGGCCGGCGCGATCTCCGACCGACTCGTGCTCACGCTCCCGAAGGTCACCGCCGTGGCCCAGGTGAGGGCGATGGTCCTGGCCTGCGAGCGGCTCGAGCAAGCGCATGGCCTGACCCCCGGCATGCTCCGCTTCGAGGTCCAGGTCGAGACGCCGCAGGCGATCCTGGGGGGTGACGGCCGCGCCCTCGTGGCACCCATGGTGCACGCCGGCAACGGGCGGGTGAGCGGCTTCCACTACGGCACCTACGACTACAGCGCCTCGCTCGGCATCGCGGCGGCCTACCAGAGCCTCGACCACCCGGCCGCCGACCATGCCAAGTCGGTCATGCAGCTCGCGGCCGCCGGAACCGGCGTACGGCTCAGCGACGGGTCCACCAACGTGCTGCCGATCGGTTCCACCGACGAGGTGCACGCCGCCTGGCGGCTCCATGCCCGTCTGGTCCGCCGCTCGCTCGAACGTGGCTACTACCAGGGCTGGGACATGCACCCGGCACACCTGCCGACCCGGTACCTCGCCACGTACACGTTCTTCCGCGACGGGCTCGACGCGGTCACCACGCGACTGCGGTCCTACCTCGAGCAACGGGCCGGGGCCGTGCTCGACGAGCCTGCCACGGCCGTGGCGCTGGCGGGATTTCTCGCGCGCGGAGTCGACTGCGGCGCGGTCAGCGAGTCCGAGGTCACCGAGCTGGTGGGAATCGACCCGGCCGCGCTGCTGTCGCTTGCCCGGCGCGGTCCGCGCACCTAGGGACCGATGTCGGGGAAAAATGAGAAGCGTTCGACTTCGATCGTCGGGCAGTATGTCCGCCATGCTCGCCGACCTGTGGCCTACGTTCGGACTCTCCCTGACCACGTCTCGGCTCGTTCTCCGGCTTCCATCAGATGCCGAGCTCGAGGAGCTGGCCCGGCTGGCCGCTACCGGCGTGCACGGTCCCGATGAGCGGCCCTTTCTCACGCCCTGGGCAGAGGGCACGCCGGAGGAGCGCGCGCGCTTCGTGCTGCGCGGACACTGGTCCAGGCTCTCGTCCTGGACACCCGAGAACTGGCAGCTGGGGCTCGGCGTGTTCCTCCACACCGGGCAGCCACTTGGCATCGCGACCCTGCGAGCTCGCGACTTCCGCGTGAACCGCGAGGTCACGACGTCGTCCTGGCTCGGCCTCGCACACCAGTCGCAGGGATACGGCACCGAGACCCGCACGGCGCTCCTGACGCTGGCCTTCGACCACCTCGGCGCCACGGACGCCACGACCGAGGTCTTTCAGGACAACCACAAGTCGCAGGGTGTGTCCCGCAAGCTCGGCTATCTGCCCGACGGCATCTCGCGAGACCGGCGCGGCGACGAGGTCCTCGTCTCCGACCGGCTCCGTCTGACGGCTGACCGGTGGGCAGCGAGCACCCATGACGTTGCAGTCCAGGTCTCCGGCATCGACGAGGCTTTCTGCATGTTCGTGTGAACGGCCGCCCACGAGGCCACTGCGGAAATATTCTTGAATTCCCTTGTGGATAACGGGTTCTGGTGTCGGCTGCTGATCCGAAAGTGTCGGTGGTGGGTTCTACGTTGGTCCTATGAGTACGACGCAGGGACCGCCACCGACCGTGGGCATCGACGATGCCTTCGGGCGTCGCTTCACGGCGGTGCGTCATGAGCTCGCGGACCTGGTCGACACCCCGACCTGGTCGTTGGACGACACTCGCTTGGACCGCCGCATCGGTGACGTGTTGGCCTTGAAGGCGCAGGTGGACGAGCTCGCGTCCCGACTGGTCGCCGAGGCCGACGACCGCAATCTGCCCCACCGCTACGGTGCGTCCTCGACGAGAGCGCATCTGATGACGGCCCACCGGATGTCGGCCGGTGAAGCGTCCCGGACCGTTCGCACGGCGCGGCAGCTGCATGGCACCTCCGCGATCACCGAGCCCACCCGCCGCGCCGTCGCCACCGGCACGGTGTCGGCCGAACAGGGGGTCGTGGTCGCGGCCGCAATCAACCGGCTCTCACCCACGGTCGAACCCGACCGGGTCGACGTCGCCCAGGCCGACCTCTTGCAGCATGCACAGACACTGTCGTTCACCCAGCTGCAGGCGGCGGCGAACCACCTGGTCGAGGTCGTCGACCCCGACACGGTCGACCAGACCCTGGAGCAGCAGCTCGCCGCCCAGGAGCGACGGGCATTGGCGTCGGCGTGGTTCACCGGCCAGTTCGGCTCCGACGGGATCGCCCGCGGCCGGTTCGCCCTACCGAACCTGACCTTCGCGATGCTCAAGAAGCACCTGGACGCCCTCAGCTCACCGCGCCGCGTCGCCACCGGCACCGGCACCGATGACGACCGAGCACCAACCGGCCCACTGGCTGAGACCACGGCCCACGAGCTGCCGTACGGGAACCGGCTCGGTCGGGCGTTGTGTGAGTTGATCGAGCACCTCCCCGCCGATGGGCACCCGCAGCAAGGCGTCGCGAACGCGACGGTCGTGGTCACCATCGACGAAGCCAAGCTTCGGGCCGGCGCCGGAGAGGCCGTCTTGGACACCGGCGGCACCATCTCCATCGGGGAGAGTCGACGGCTGGCCTGCAACGCCGGCATCCTCCCCATCGTGCTGGCCGGTACATCCAAGATCCTCGACCTCGGCACCACCAAGAGACTGTTCGACCGCTACCAGCGGCTCGCGCTGGCCACCAGGGACCAGGGTTGCGTCTTCCCCGGCTGTGAACGCCCACCCGCCTGGACCGAGGCACATCACCGCATCCCCTGGAGCCGGGGCGGACCGACCGACATCGACAACGGATGTCTGTTGTGCAGCTTCCATCACCACCTGATTCACCAAGGCGAATGGGACCTGACCGTGGCACCGGACGGGATCACCGAGGTCGTCCCACCAGCACGGATCGATCCGCAGCGAAGACCGATCCGCCACGAACGCTTCAAACCTCGCCCCGGATAACCCACGCGGTCCCCGCTGAACACGACTCTCTTCTTCAGACAAGCTGCTTACCCCCGAAGACGAGACGGGCAGGGATACAGCTAGTGACGGGTGCTCCTATTCGCCCGGGTCCCGACAGAGGCACGACCCCGCACCATCGGCGGCATGTCGGGCGAGCGTAACCGCCCTCAACACGGCAGATGCGGGTTTCGCCGTGCCATCCTGTCGACATGAATGGGGTGTTCTTGTCTGACGCGGACGGTCTTCACCGATGAGCGGCTGGATCGACAGTAGACCGCACACGGCCCTTCGCGTCCTTGTGTTGAACGGCGGCTCCAGTTCGGGGAAAACCACCTTGGCCAGGAGGCTGCAGGAAGAGCTATCCGGGTACTGGCTCCGACTTGGGGTCGACACGCTGATCGATGCGGCGCCCCCGCGGCTGCTCTCGGTAGGCGAGGGTCTTCGGCTGAGCCAGGATGGGAGCGTTAGCCCGGGTCCTGCGTTTGCCGAGGTGGAGGGCAGATGGATGACGGGCGTCGCGGCGATGGCGGCGGCGGGGGCGCAGGTGATCATCGAGGACAACTTCGTCAGTGGCCCGTCTGCACAGCAACGCTGGAGAGCAGCACTCGGCGCTGTTCCCGCAGCCTGGATTGGCGTTCATTCTTCGGCTGCGGTGGCGGCCGAGCGGGAGCGGACCCGCCCCGACCGTGCAACCGGCATGGCCGACAAGCAGGCCGATCTCGTTCACGTGGGCATCGAGTACGACTTGGAGGTCGACACCTCCCTCGCCACCGCGGAGGAAATAGCCAGGCACATCCGGGAGCGCCTCTTCGCAGCCTGAGCCCACCCGCATCAATCGACCGGTCTGCGGCATGAGCGTGCGCTTCGCCTAGCGCAGAGCGTTGAGCTCGTCGAGGGCGCGATGGCCGCGCTCGACCACCCCTGGAACGACATCGTGGCGCCCGTGACCTATGGGGATATCGAGCATGTAGAGGATCTGTGCTGCTGCGAGCACCGCCGCCCCCTCCCAGCCGACCAGGTCGAGGATTCTCGTCCACAGCCGCCTTCGGACACCGTCCAGCAATGGCTTCTGGAAGGTGTACCACAGGAGGCTGGTGAGATCGATCGCCCGCGTGCCGCTACCTGCGTTCCCGATATCCACGACCGCCACCACCGCTCCGTCACGGACCAGGACATTGCTGGGGGTTGAGAGATCGGCATGGACCATGTCAGGTGCCTCTCGTGGTGGTGGGACGCCGGCACACCCGAGCCGCAGGCGCTCGACCAAGGCCGACACCACGGAGGAATACCCCGAGAGCCCGGCCACTGACTGGCGAAGAAGCGACTGCTCCGGCGTCTCGTCGAAATCCAGCCCAGCGACAGCCGATCCCTGACCGGTAGCGACCCGCCAGGCGTACGACCAGTGGTCGTAGGGCTCGGAGGCTTGACCAGCCTGGAGTTCAATGATCTCCATCAATTGCTCAACGAGGGACGGGGTCAACTCTGGCGCGGGAGCCGCGTCAACGAAGTCCATCAGATGCCACACATGCGTGGCTGTTGCCCCGACTCCGAGCCAGGCCGGGGTGGGATACCCGCGCCTACGCATGTGCTCGACCACTCCCTGGGCTCGCAACGTCTCGTCCAGGTGGTAGGGGTGTGCCCGGGGCACTGCTTTGAGAACTGCAGTTGCCCTTCCAGCCAACTGGACGTGAAAGGCACCCCCATTGACGCCTCCGGGTAGGCGACTGAGAAGAGTGACCTCCGCCCCGACCACGCTGGCCACCTCGTCCAGGAGTTCGGCCGGCAGGTCGACCGTCCGAGCATCAGTCATGACCGCATCGTCCCACCACCGCTCAACGACATGCCCGCACGGATCGCGGCAGATGCGGACGTGCTAACGGCGCGCCAGGAGAGGCCATCGAGGACGGTGCTTCGCTTCGGGTCGAGGAATGCCACGAACGTCCTGTCGACCGTGTGGATCCTGTTGCGGACCGTCGGCTGCATCGGACCAGAGACAGGGGCGGGTTGATGCTGGAGCAACTACCAGTCCTTGAACGACAGGGGAACGTTCGTGGTCGTGCGTCTTCACCCAACGATGCCTGCCCAGCCGACACTTCCATGGCTTGGCCACACTTGCAGTTGAACACCTGACCTTGAGACCGGGGGAACATGCGACCGCGCGGTGGCCGCAACAGGAACGCACGGCGACAACGGGTTCATGTGAGGGTGGGGCGGGCCAACAGCGTCAGTCCTAGAGCCGCATGGTCGCGCGGGACGCGCGCGGTGCGGCAGAGTCGCGGTCCCGCGGGCGGACCGGCAGTTCCGTGCGCCCGGCGCGGTTGATGTTTATTGGATCGCGCCGCCGCTGCCGCTGCCGCCACCCTTCTCAAGATCACCGCCGGCTTGACTACGCCGATGTTCCTTGATCTCCCTTTGATTGGGCCCTGGCATGCCCCTCGTCAGGACGAAAGTGATCGCCAATAGAACGGCCAAGACCACAAGCACCCATACCCACCACACGGCGCCTCCTAAAGGGCTTCCTCTGCTGGGTGCGAGCACGATCATTGTACGCCTGGGGACGAGCTGTCTTCCCCACGCGAGCACGCACGCTCATCGGCAGATCCGCGCGGACAGCGGCACGAGCGGACGTCCAGGGGGCGGCGACAGATTCGTCTTGCCGTTCACCCATCATGAACCCCATGGATGACGAGCAGGCGCCGCAGTCGGCCGAGGGTGAGGCGAAGGTCATCACGCTCTGCGGCTCGACCAAGTTTGAGGCTGAGTTCGCGGAGGTCAACCAGCGGCTCACGCTGGAAGGTTGCGTCGTGATCAGTCTCGGAATGTTCAGCCTCCCCGACCTGCCGGACTACGACTGGACTGCCGACAGCTCGGACCTGAAGGGGCGGCTCGGCAGCGTGCACTTCCAGAAGATTCGTATGGCTGACGAGGTGTACATCGTGGATCCGGGCGGCTACCTAGGTGAGTCAACCCGACGGGAGATTGCCTACGCAGAGTCGCTCGGCAAGCCGGTTCGGTATCTGAGTCGCGAGCACTCGGCTCGATCGGGAGACGGCCCCCCAAGTGCGAGTCCGGCCGGGCGGTCCGCTCATCGGCACGACCGCGCGTCGGAGCGAGCCCAACACCCATCCCGCCGATAGGGACACACCCCGTTAGAGCGGGAAGGCCCCGATCGTCGCCCGGTGCTCGTCGGTGAGCAGGTCCCACCACTGCTGCCCGAGGTCGGCAAGGGTGGCCGGCTCGACCTCGCCGTTGCAGCGCAACCGGGTCAGCCCGCCGTCGGGGTAGACGTCGAGCCGAAGGTGTGTGGCCGGCCGACGGTCGGCCGCCAGGAACCGGTGCCGGGTGTCGGGCTGCACGCGGACGCGCGGCACGACGTCCCACCACGAGCCCTCGTCGTCCAGCGACCCTGCCGTCTCGTCGGCGGCGGCCACCCGCACCCACCCGGGGGCGTTGCCGACGAAGTACGACGTGTCGACCTCGAGGTCACGCGGCATCCCCTTGGCGGCCAGGGCGAAGACGGCGAAGTCGTTGCCACCGCCGCGGCGGCGCGCGTTCTCCCACCCCTCCCCCATGATCCGGGCACGGCCGGGCTGGATGATGTTCGCCGGCGAGGAGTAGAACGCGTCGGACGTCTCGACCAGCCGACCGCCGTTCTCGGCGGCCGCGAGGTCGATCGTCCCGTCGAGGAAGCGCGGGTCAGGCACCGCCACCCCGTGCACGCGGAAGCGCGCGACACCTCCGTCGGGATAGATCGACAGTCGTACATGGGTCCACCGACCACGATCCGCGACCTCGTAGCTGTTCTGCGTGTGTCCCTGCGCGGCCGACTTCTCGACCAGAGTCACCCACGTCGCATCATCGAGCTCGGCCGGGCTTGGGTATCCCTCGATCGAGGCACCCTCGACGGAGATCTCCGGCGGGTAGTTGCCCTTGAAGAACGAGGTGTCGACGACCACGCCGTGCACGACCCCGGCCACGCCGAGCCGGACGACCGCCCAGTCGTGCCCCGGCTCGCGGCGACGGCGGGTCTCCCAGCCGTCGTACACCTTGCCCTTGTGGCCGAAGTCCTCGACCGCGTGCGTCGGAGCTCCGGGCAGGATGAGGTTCTCCCGCTCGGCGAACAGCTCGTCGTTGGCGCAGACCACACTTCCTGCGAGGGCCCTGGAGGCCAGGTCGGTCAGCTCGGTGAAATCTGCCATGTCAGGTTCCTTCTCGTTCGATGAGGTCGCCGCGGGGGTTGTCGCCGGTGACCGGCGATCCACGCAGATACGTGCGCCGGACGACGCCACTCAGCTCGCGTCCGGCGTACGGGCTGATCGCGTTGCGATGGTAGAGCCTGGCGGGGTCGACGACGAACGTCTCGTCCGGCGCGAGCACCACCAGGTCGGCGCGTGACCCGACCGCGATCCGGCCGCGGTCTGCCAGGCCGACGAAGTCGCCGGTCCGGGTCGACATCCACCGCAGCACGTCGGTCAGGTGATGGCCACGCCGTCGCGCCTCGGTCCAGACGAGGGGCAGCCCCAGCTGAAGCGACGACACACCACCCCAGGCGGTGCCGAAGTCTCCGGTGTCAAGGCGCTTCAGGTCGACCGTCGACGGCGAGTGGTCCGACACCACGACGTCGATCACGCCCTCGGCCAGGGCGTCCCACAGCGCGTCGCGGTTAGCGGCCTCACGGATCGGCGGGCAGCACTTGTACTGCGTCTGCCCAGCCGGCACGGACTCGGCGTCCAGCGTCAGGTAGTGCGGGCACGTCTCGACGGTGATCGGGACCCCCTCGGCCCGGGCGGCCCGCAGCCGGGGCACCGCCTCGGCGCTCGACAGGTGCACGATGTGCGCCCGGCAGCCCGTCCGGCGGGCAGCGTCGATGACGTGGTCGATCGCGACGTTCTCGGACTGTTTCGGTCGGGATCCCAGGAACCGGGCGTAGTCGACCCCCGCGGGTGCCGGGGCCGCGTCGATGACGGCGCCGTCCTCGGCATGCACGATGAGCAACCCGTCGAAAGTCGCGATCTCGGTCATTGCCTGCTCGAGCTGATCGCCCAGCAGCGGTGGGAACTCGGGCACGCCCGAGTCCAGCAGGAAGCACTTGAACCCGAAGACGCCGGCGTCGTACAGGCTGCGCAACCGGCCGAGGTTGCCCGGTACCGCCCCGCCCCAGAAGCCGACATCCACGTGGCACTGCCCCGCGGCAGCCTCCTGCTTCACCCGCAGAGAGTCCGGGTCGAGCGTCGCCGGAATCGAGTTCAACGGCATGTCGAGGATCGTCGTCACACCACCCGCGGCGGCCGCGCGCGTCGCCGTGGCGAAGCCTTCCCACTCGGTGCGCCCCGGTTCGTTGACGTGCACATGGGTGTCGACGAGGCCCGGGATCAGCACCTCGTCGTCGGCGAGGACGACCTCGTCCTTCGCCTCGACCGCCGCGTCGAGAGCCCCGACGGCGACCACGAGACCGTCCGTGACCGCAATGCTGCCTGGCTCGAACCGGTCGCCGATCAAGATCTGCCGGCCGCGGATCGCCAGGTCCACCGGGTGGCTGTTCATGCGAGCCACTCTGCCGCAATGCGTTCCCCCACCCGACGCAGCAAGGCGGCAGCCTCGCGCATGCTCACCCCGACATCGGTCTCGAGGTCCGTCAGCGGGTACGCCGCCACGATGTCGTGGGCAGCCAGCGTCGCCTCGTCGAGCAGGCAGCGCCCAGCGACCGCGACCACCGGGATACCGACCGCGGCAGCGGCTGCCGAGACGCCGACCGGCGCCTTGCCCGCCAGCGACTGCTCGTCCAGCGAGCCCTCCCCCGTGATCACCAGGTCGGCGCCCGTGAGCGCGTCGGCGAATCCGACCAGGTCGAGCAGCAGCCCGATGCCCGGGCGCAGCTCGGCGTCGAGCAGTGCGAGCGCGGCGTACGCGGTCCCACCCGCGGCTCCCGCGCCCGGCGTACCGGTGTGGTCGGAACCGGTGGCCGCACCGACGACGTCGGACCACCGCCGCAGAGCGCGTTCGAGCAGGTCCACGTCGTCCGGACCGGCACCCTTCTGTGGCCCGAAGACCGCGGCGGCACCTCGACCACCGAGCAACGGGTTGTCGACGTCGCTCGCGACGACGAAGCGGGTGTCGCCCACCCGCCGATGCAGGTCCGTGAGATCGACGCTCGCCACGTCGGCGAGCGCACCGCCGCCGCGCGGCAGCGGCCGGCCGGCGGCGTCGCGGGCGTCGGCACCGAGCGCCTGCACCATTCCCGCGCCCCCATCGGTCGAGGCGCTGCCGCCGACGCCGAGGACGATCTCGCGGGCGCCCTGCTCGATGGCGTGCCCAAGGACCATCCCCAGGCCGTAGGTCGAGCTGCCCAGCGGGTCGGGCCTACGGTCAGGCAGCAGGTCGAGCCCCACGACCGCGGCCAGCTCGACGACAGCGCGCTCACCGGCGACGGCGTACGACGTCGCGACCCGCTCCCCCGTTGGACCCACGGCGTCGACGTGGACCCGCTCGAACCCGACCGAGACCACGGCGTCGACGGTCCCGTCACCGCCATCAGCCACCGGACGCGTGACGATCTCGAGGTCCGGTCGGACCCGCGTCAGCCCGTCCGCGACCGCCGCCGCCACCTCTGCCGCCGTCAGCGAGCCCTTGAACTTGTCGGGAGCGATGACCACCCGCACCGGCTCGCCCTCAGTCCAGCATGGAGATGGCCGTGGGCGCGTCGTCGGCCGAGATCGCCAGCTCCTCGAACTCCGTGACGTTGTCGAGCTCGGTGCCCATCGAGATGTTCGTGACCCGCTCGAGGATGACCTCGACGACGACGGGGACCCGCAGGTCGGCCATGATCTTCTTCGCCTCCTCGAGCGCCGGGCCGATCTGGTCGGGCTCGAACACGCGGATCGCCTTGCAGCCAAGGCCTTCGGCCACCTTCACGTGGTCGACGCCATACCCACCGAGCTCCGGCGCGTTGACGTTCTCGAACGACAGCTGCACGTGGAAGTCCATCTCGAAGCCGCGCTGGGCCTGCCGGATGAGGCCGAGGTAGGCGTTGTTGACGACGACGTGGATGTACGGGATCTGGAACTGGGCGCCGACCGCCAGCTCCTCGATCATGAACTGGAAGTCGTAGTCGCCCGACAACGCGACGACGGTCGCGTCCGGATCGGCGACGCAGACGCCCAGCGCGGCCGGAATGGTCCAGCCCAGCGGGCCGGCCTGGCCGCAGTTGATCCAGTGGCGCGGGTGGTAGACGTGCAGGAACTGTGCTCCCGCGATCTGCGACAGCCCGATCGTGCTGACGTAACGCGTGTCACGGCCGAAGGTGCGGTTCATCTCCTCGTACACCCGCTGCGGCTTGATCGGCACGTTGTCGAAGTGCGTACGCCGTTGGAGCGTCTGCTTGCGCTGGGCGCAGTCCTTGGCCCACACCCCGCGGTCCGGCAGCCGTAGTGCCTCGGCGTGCTCACGGCCAACGGCGACGAGCAGCTCGAGGGCGGCTCCGGCGTCGGAGACCACCGCGTAGTCCGGCGCGAAGACCCGGCCGATCTGGGTCGGCTCGATGTCGATGTGCACGAACGTGCGGCCCTTGGTGTAGGTGTCGATCCCGCCGGTATGCCGGTTGGCGAACCGGTTGCCGATGCCGAGCACGAAGTCGGAGGCCAGCATCGTCGCGTTGCCGTAGCGGTGCGACGTCTGCAGCCCGACCATCCCGGCCATCAGCTCGTGGTCGTCCGGCATGACGCCCCACCCCATCAGGGTGGGCACGACGGGGACGCCGGTGATCTCGGCGAACTCCACCAGCAGGTCGGCGGCGTCGGCGTTGATGATGCCGCCGCCGGCGACGATCAGTGGCCGTTCGGCCGCCGCCAGCATCGCCAGCACCTTCTCCATCTGTGCACGCGTCGCCTTCGGTTTGTAGACCGGGAGCGGTTCGTAGGTGTCGGGGTCGAAGTCGATCTCGGCCATCTGCACGTCGAAGGGCAGGTCGAGCAGGACCGGACCGGGACGGCCGGACCGCATCAGGTGGAACGCCTGCTGGAACGCGCCCGGCACCTGCGCCGGCTCGAGCACCGTGGTCGCCCACTTCGTGACCGGTGCGGCGATCGAGGCGATGTCGACCGCCTGGAAGTCCTCCTTGTGCAGCCTGGCGACCGGCGCCTGGCCGGTGATGGCGAGGATCGGGATCGAGTCGGCGATGGCGGAGTACAGACCGGTGACCATGTCGGTGCCGGCGGGTCCGGAGGTACCGATGCAGATGCCGATGTTGCCGGCCCTGGCTCGGGTGTAGCCCTCGGCCATGTGGGAGGCGCCCTCGACATGCCTGGCGAGCACGTGCGCGATGCCCCCGTGCCGCCGCATGGCTGCATAGAACGGGTTGATCGCGGCACCGGGCAGCCCGAAGGTCTGGGTGGCGCCCTCGAGCTCGAGGATCTTGACGGCCGCGTCAGCGGCCCGCATGCGCGCCATCAGGAGTCCTCGTCGCCCGCACGGCCCGACAGCTGCTCGACGATCTTCAGCAGCGCCGAGTGGTCGAGCCCGCCGTGGCCCTGGGCACGGAGCGAGGCGATCAGCTGGGCGACGACCGCACCGAGCGGGATCACGACACCCTTCTCGCGTGCAGAGGCGGTGACGATGCCCATGTCCTTGTGGTGCAGGTCGATCCGGAAGCCCGGCTCGAACTCACGCCGCAGCATCGACGCTGCCTTGCGGTCCAGGATGCGGTTGCCGGCGAGCCCACCGGCGAGCACGGTCACCGCGGCCTCCGTGTCCACTCCATAGGCCTCGAGGAAGACGATCGCCTCGGCGACGAGCTCGATCGTGCCGGCGACGATCAGCTGGTTGGCGGCCTTGACGGTCTGGCCGGAGCCGCTGGGGCCGACATGGACGACGGTCTTGCCGACGGCCTCGAGGATGGGCTTGACCTCCTCGAAGTCGGCCGACTCGCCGCCGACCATGATCGACAGCGTGGCCTCGATCGCCCCCGCCTCTCCCCCGCTCACCGGGGCGTCGAGGGCACGCAGCCCACGTTCGCGCGCCTGCTCGGCCACCTTGGCTGCGACGTCGGGCCGGATCGAGCTCATGTCGAGGTGGATCGTGCCCGGCTTGGCGTGGTCGTAGATACCGTCCTCGCCGAGCGCGACCGACTCGACGTCGGCAGAGTCCGGCACCATGGTGATGACGACGTCGGCGCCTGCCACGACCTCGGCCACACTGCCCGCACCTCGGCCACCGGCGGCGACCAGCCGCTCGACGGGCTCGGGGTGCAGGTTGTAGCCCACGACGTCATGGCCCGCCTTCACCAGGTTGGCGGCCATCGGTCCCCCCATGATGCCGAGGCCGATGAATGCGATGGTGGTCATGCTGTCTCCTTCGTGAAGGCCTCGCGTCACGCCGAGGCGGCGCTGGAGCGCCGCTCGCGGGTGAGCCAGCCGAGGCTGTCCGTCGTGGTGGTGGTCGGGTTGTACTCGAGGGCGACCCAGCCGGTGTAGCCGGCGGCCTCGAGCAGGTCCAGATAGCGATCGAGGTCGAGCTGGCCGGAGCCTGGCTCGCCGCGGCCGGGCGCGTCCGCGATCTGCACGTGGGCCACCTGGTCGGCGTACGCCGCGATCGCTGCGGTGACGTCGTCACCGTTGTTGGCGAGATGGAACACGTCGAACAGGAGACCGACGTTCGCGGCGCCCAGCCCGCGGACGCGGTCGAGGACCTGGACCACGTCGGCGGCCGTGCGCAGCGGGTACGGCTTGGGTCCACTGACCGGCTCGACCAGGACCGTGGCCCCGATCGTCGCCGCAGCCCCCGCCGCGCGGGCCAGGTTGGCCGCACCCAGCTCGTCCTGCTCCTCCGGCGAGGCGTCGTCGACCCGGTTGCCGTACAGCGCGTTGAACGCGCCGACCCCGAGCTGCTCGCCGATCCCGACGGTGACGTCGATGTTGTCGGTGAACTCCGTCGACCGGGCCGGGATCGAGAGCACACCACAGTCGGGGCCGGTGAGCTGGGCGGCGAAGAAGTTCAGTCCGATCAGCTGGACGCCGGCGTCACGGATCGCCGCCACGAAGGCATCCACGTCGCGGTCGGCCGGCACCGGCTGGTCGGGCCACGGCCACCAGAACTCCACGGCGTCGAAACCGGCGGCCTTGGCCGCCGCCGGCCGCTCGAGCAGCGCGACCTCGGTGAACAGCAGCGAGCAGTTCACCGCGTACCGCAACTGATGCGTCATGACGACCGAGCCTCTCCTCTTGTTTCCATAGAGTGGAATTGTTATTTTGTTTTACGGAATCCTAGGAGTGGCGCACAGGCGCGTCAAGTCCGCGATCCGGTCCGGGGATGCCGTCAGCTGGGCAAGGCCGTATTCTGGAAGCCTTCCGCCCAACGGAATGATGTCTCCACCCAACGGAGGTTTGATGGCGACCGAACGCGTGCAGTCGGTGGACCGGGCGTTCAGCCTGCTCGAGCACCTCGCCGACGGCGGCGGCACCCTGACCCTGTCGGACCTGGCGGCCCGGTCCGAGCTCCCGATGCCGACGATCCACCGCCTGATGCGGTCCCTCGTCAACCAGGGCTACGTACGCCAGGAGCCCTCGCGCCGGTACGCGCTGGGTCCCCGGATGATCCGACTCGGCGACGTGGCCGGCAAGATGCTCGGCTCGTGGGCCGAGCCACGGCTCGGCCGCCTCGTCCACGAGTTCGGCGAGACCACCAACATGGCGATGCTCGACGGCGAGTCCGCGGTGTACGTCGCCCAGGTGCCGTCGACGAAGTCGATGCGCATGTTCACCGAGGTCGGCCACGCCGTGATGCTGCACTGCACCGGCGTGGGCAAGGCGATCCTCTCCATGCTCGACGACGACGACGTGGTGGCCATCGTCAAGCGCGCCGGGATGCCCGCCCGCACCGAGCACACCATGACGACACCCGACGCGTTGCTCGCCTCCATGGCCGAGATCCGGACCCGTGGCTACGCGGTCGACGAGGAGGAGCAGGAGCAGGGCGTCCGGTGCGTGGCGGCTCCGATCAACGGCCTCCCGTTCAAGGCCGCGGTGTCGCTCTCGGGTCCGGTCAGCCGGGTGACGGCCGACCAGACCGAGACGATGGCGCGGGCCCTGCAGGCCACCGCGGTGCAGCTGCGCGACGGCTTCGCCGCCGGCGTCTAGTCCGACGACGCAGCCCACTGCGCCCACTGGCCCACTGGGCCCACTGCGCCCGGCTGGTTGCCGGTCACGACGTCACGAGCCCGTGATGTGCTCCGGGCGCACCGGCATCCGTCTCAACGCCAGTCCGGTCGCCTGTCGGATCGCGGCCGCCACGGCCGGTCCCGACGAGATCGTCGGCGCCTCACCGACACCGCGCAACCCGTACGGCGCATGCGGGTCGGCGTACTCCAGCACCTCGATCGGCATCGGTGGGGTGTCGAGGATGGTGGGGATCAGGTAGTCGGTGAAGGACGGGTTCCTGATCTTCCCGTCGCGCACCACGATCTCCTCCATGATCGCCAGCCCCATGCCCTGGGTGCTGCCACCCTGGATCTGGCCGACGACAGCATCGGGGTTCATCGCCTTGCCGACGTCCTGGGTGCAGGCCAGCTCCACGACCTTGAGCAGTCCGAGGTCGACGTCGACGTCGACGACGGCGCGGTGGGCGGAGAACGAGTACTGCACGTGGGCGAAGCCCTGGCCGGTCTCCTCGTCGATCTCCTCGGTCGGGCGGTGGTGGTGCTCGCGCGTCTCGTTGATCACCTCGTCCCCGAGTGCGTCGACGATCGGCATCAGCACCTCGCCGGAGGCGGCCACGAGGTTGCCGCCGGCCAAGGACACGTCATCGCCGAGGGACTGCCCGGATTTCTCGCTCGCGAGCGTGATGAGGCGGTCCCGGACCGCCTCGCAGGCCAGCTTGACGGCGCCACCGGTCATGTAGGTCTGCCGGGACGCGGACGTGGATCCGCCGGAGCCGACGTCGGTGTTGATCGGATGCACGATCACGTTGTCGACACCGAGCTCGGTACGACAGATCTGCTGCTCGATCGTGACCAGTCCCTGACCGACCTCGGCCGCGGCGGTATGGACCACGGCCACCGGTCGGCCACCGGCGACCTCGAGCTGGACGCGCGCCGTCGAGTAGTCGTCGAACCCTTCGGAGAAGGCGACGTTCTTGTACGTCACGGCATACCCCACGCCGCGCTTGACGCCTTCGCCGTGGGTGGAGTTCGCGACGCCTCCGGGCAGCATCCGCAGGTCGTGCCCACCGTTGCTGTCGCGCTCGGGCGGCAACGGCAGCGCCCGCAGCCGGTCGAGCAGCTCGGCCACCGGCGCTGGGCTGTCGATGACCTGCCCGTGCGGGGTGATCTCGCCCTCCTTCATGGCGTTGAGCTTGCGGAAGTCGATCGGATCCATGCCGAGCTCGACGGCGAGCAGGTCCATCTGCGCCTCGTACGCGAACGCGGTCTGGACCGACCCGAACCCCCGCATGGCACCGCAAGGCGGGTTGTTCGTGTAGACGCCGTACGCGTCCACGTGCACGTTCGGGACGACGTAGGGACCGATGCCCATCGTGCCGCCGTTGCCGACCACGGCCGGCGTGCTCGACGCGTAGGCGCCTCCGTCGAAGTAGAGGTCACAGTTGACGTAGACGAGCTTGCCGTCCTTGTTGACACCGTGCTCGTAACGCATCTCGCAGGGATGGCGGTGCACGTGCCCGAAGAAGGACTCCTCGCGGTTGTAGACCATCTTGACCGGCTTGCCGGTGTGCAGCGCCAACATGCAGCCGTGGACGTGCATCGACAGGTCCTCGCGGCCACCGAACGCGCCGCCGACTCCGGCCAGTGCGAGCCGCACCTGGTCGGTGCTGAGTCCCAACGCCGTACACACCTGGCGCTGGTCGACGTGCAGCCACTGGGTCGCGACGTACAGGTCGACCCCACCCAGACCGTCGGGGACCGCCAACCCGGACTCCGGCCCCAGGAACGCCTGGTCCTGCATGCCCACCGAGTAGTGGTTCTCGATCACGATGTCGGCGGCTGCCTTCGGGTCGCCCTTGCGGATCTTGAGGTGGCGGACCAGGTTGCCCTTCGGATGGATCGGGGCTGCTGACCGGCTCATCTCGGTCGACTCCGCCGGGTCGTCGTGCAGCCGGTTCCAGTTCGGGTGGCCGAGCGCGTCGCGGGCGTCCGTCACGGGCTCCCAGACCTCGAAGTCGACGCGGATCTTCTTCGCCGCCTGCCGCGCGACCTCGGGGTGGTCGGCGGCCACCAGCGCAATCGCCTCGCCCTGGTAGCGCACGATGTCCTTGGCGAGCACGGGCTGGTCGGACAGCTCGAGGCCGTAGACGTTCTTGCCGGGGACATCGTCTGCGGTCAGCACCGCGAAGACCCCCGGGGTCGCCAGCGCCTCCCCGATGTTGATCGCGCGGATGCGGGCGAACGGGTGCGGGCTGCGCAGCGTGACCCCCCACAGCATGTCGTCCATCCAGAGGTCGCTGCTGTACGCGAACTCTCCGGTGACCTTCAGCGTGCCGTCCGGTCGCAGCGGGTTGTCGCCGATGCCACCGGTCGCGTCGTTCTCGAGCCGGCCGGGCGCACCGGTCGGCGTACGGGGGGTTGCCTCGGTCGGAGTGCTCATCACAGTGCTCCTGCTTTGGAGAGAAGTCGGGTGGCTGCTGCTCGGACGTCCTGGGCCACGACGTCCTCGTCGACGTTGACCAGCTCGTCGCGCTCGACGACGGGCGCGCCGTTCACGAGGAGCAGCTCGAGTGGGGGCTGGCTGCCCAGCACGAGGGCGGCGACCGGGTCGGCGATGTCGATGTGCGGCAGGGTGTCGAGCCGCCACAACGCGACGTCGGCGAGCTTGCCGACCTCCAGTGAGCCGATCTCGTCCTGCCGGCCGAGCACCGCCGCACCGCCCATGGTGCCCATGTCGAGGGCGTCGCGGACGGTCAGCGCCCGTGGGCCGCCGCGGGCGCGGGCGAAGAGTACGGCGTGCCGGACCTCCTCGAGCAGCGCGCAGGCCTCGTTGGAGGCCGCCCCGTCGACACCGAGACCCACCGCGACCCCGGCGTCACGCATGTCGCGAGCCCGGGCGATGCCCGAGCCGAGACGCGCGTTCGAGGACGGGCAGTGTGCGGCGCTGGTACCGGTGGCCGCCATCTTGGCGATGGAGGCGTCGTCGAGGTGGACGGCGTGGGCGTACCAGACGTCGGGGCCGAGCCAGCCGACGCTCTCCATGTACTCCACCGGTGTGCTGTTGAAGTGCTCGCGGCAGTAGTCCTCCTCGTCGAGCGTCTCGCACAGGTGGGTGTGCATCCGGACGCCTTTGGCGCGGGCCAGCTCGGCAGCCATCTTCAGGAGGTCGCCGGTCACCGAGAACGGCGAGCACGGCGCCACACCGATCCGCAGCATGGAGTCGAACGACGTGTCGTGGTGGGTGTCGATCGCGGTCTCGGTGGCGGCCAGGATCGCGTCGATGTCCTCCACGACGTGGTCTGGCGGGAGCCCGCCCTTGCTCTGCCCCAGGTCCATCGACCCTCGAGTGGGGTGGAACCGCAGGCCGATGGCCCGTGCCGCGTCGATCTCGGCCCCGAGCAGGTCGCCACCGTCGTGCGGGAACACGTAGTGGTGGTCGGTGCTCGTCGTACAGCCCGTGCGCGCCAACCAGCCGAGCGCACCGGTCGCGGAGGTGCGCACGATGTCCTCGTCGATGTTGGCCCACACCGGGTAGAGGGTGGTCAGCCACTCGAACAACGTGCCGTCCACGGCGTGACCACGCGTCGTCCACTGGTAGAGGTGGTGGTGGGTGTTGACGAGACCAGGGGTCAGCAGGCAGCCGGTCCCGTCGACATACCTGGCGTCCTTGAGCCCCTCAGGCCCGCGGCCCTCCCCCACTGCCGTGATGCGGTTGCCTTCGATGACCACGTGCCCGGAGGCGTGCTCGGTCCTGGCTCCGTCGACGGTGGCGACGTGACAGCGGTCGATGACCACCGTCGGTGCCGTGCCGGTCGAGCTCATGTCGCGCTCCCGGCCGTCCGCTCCGCGGCCAACCGGACGGCGTCCAGGATCTTCTCGTAGCCCGTGCACCGGCACAGGTTGCCGGCCAGCGCCTCCCGGATCTCCGGGTCGGACGGCGACTCGACCCGCTCGAGCAGGTCATGGGTCTGGACGAGCAGACCTGGGGTGCAGAAGCCGCACTGGACCGCGCCCTTCTCCAGGAAAGCCTGCTGCACGGGGTGCAGCCCGTTCTCGTCGGCCAGCCCCTCGACGGTGACGATGTCGCGCCCTTCGGCCTGACCGGCCGCCACCAGGCACGCGCAGGCGGTCACGCCATCGAGATAGACCGTGCAGGAGCCACACTCGCCCTGCTCACACGCGTTCTTGGACCCGGGCAGCCCCATCCGCTCGCGCAGCATGTAGAGCAGGCTCTCGCCCTCCCACACATCGTCGACCTTGTGCGCCTGACCGTTGACCGTCGTCGTGATGCGCATGTCACGCCTCCTTGCTGCTGCTGTAGTCGTTCCAGGCCCACGTCAGGGCGCGCGTGGCCATCACCTTCAGGGCATGCAGGCGGTATGCCGCCGTGCCCCGGACGTCGTCGATCGGCGTACCGGCACTGCTGACGAGGTCGCCGAACTCCGCGACCACGGAACCGGGGATCGCCCCACGGGACTCCCAGAGCCCGGCGCTGTCGAGCTCGCCGCTGAGGAAGTCCTCGGCAGCCGTGGCCCGGCGCGGCGTCGGCGCGACCGACCCGAGGCCGGTCCGCACCACCTTCCGGTCGGGGTGCAGCGCCAACCCGAACGCCGCCACCGAGATCACCATCGCGTTGCGGGTCCCGATCTTGCTGAACTGCTGGGGGCCTGCGGGCGGCGTGATGAAGATGGCGGTGATGAGCTCGTCGGGGCGACCGGCATGCCGTTTGACGCCGAGGTAGAAGTCCTCGGCGGGTACGACGCGAGTGCCCTCGAGCGAGGTCAGCTCGATCTCGGCCTCCGCCGCCAGCAGGGCGGGATGGGAGTCACCAGCCGGCGAAGCGGCACCGAGGTTGCCGCCCACGGTGCCCCGGTTGCGGATCTGCGGGGAGCCGACTGTCCGGGACGCCATCGCGAGCCCGGGCAACCGGTCGCCGAGCTCGTCGATGACCCGCGTGTAGGACACCCCGGCCCCCAGCCTGACCTTGCCGTCGACCATGTCCCACTCGGCGAGCTCGCCTACCCGAGTCAGGTCGAGCAGCGCCGGCGGACGGTGCTTGTCGAAGTTCATCTCGACCATCACGTCGGTGCCCCCGACGATCGGGATCGCCCCGGGATGCTCGGCTCGGGCGCTCAGTGCCTCAGCCATCGTGCTGGGCTGCAGGAATTCCATCACGTCTCCTCAATCTCGCTGCGCGGTCGGGTCAGCAGAAGCCCGGGACCGTGTCCCAGGCCGCCCCGGCCGGCGGCGCGTCGTCGCGCTCGACGGTGGCCTCGATGAGGCCGTAGGGCCGGTCCCCGACCTGGAAGACCTCGTTGGGGTTGTCCAACCCGAACGGGGACAGGTCGTAGACGTAGTGGTGCTTGTTCGGCGCGGAGAACTTGATCTCGGCCACGCTGTCGTGGGCTTCCAGGACCGCCCGGCCCATCTCGTACAGCGTCTGCTGCAACGCCAGGCTGTGCACCTCGGCGAACTGCTCGAGCAGGTGCTGCCGGATGCTGGCGTAGGTCTTCCCGAAGTCGACCTCGGTCCCGAGGTAGCGCCAGCGCGCGACCAGCGACGTGGACATGATCCGGTCGTGGGTCGGGACCAGCGTCGTGTACTTGTCCTCGAGGAAGCCGTGGAACTCCGATCCGGTCGACTTGAGCAGGACGAGGTCCGTCAGCCCGGACACGACATGCTCCGGCCCACCCTTGCCGTCGATCGTCACGGCCGTCGTGCGCGTCTCCTGACCCTTGCGCACCCAGCTGTGGTCGTGCTCGACACCGTTGACGGCGATCCGCTCCCAGGCGAACTCCTCGATCTCGACCTTGGCGCCGACGACGGGATCGGTGTCGTTGACGAAGTGCCGGGCGAGCTCGAGCGCGAACTCCTCGATCTCCCCCACGCCCTTCTCCTTCGCATAGGCATAGACCGTCTGCTTCTGCGTGTCGGTCGGGAGGACCTTGGCCTGGTCTCCGGCCAGGTGGGCGTCGGTGAAGTCGCCGCGCAGCGAGGTCGAGACGTTGAGGTCCTTGAGCTCGTGTCGGTCGGTGTCGCGGTAGATCCGAACGAGCCGGTTCTCGGCCTTGCCGTATTGGTTCTGTCCCAAAACGATGCTCATACGTCTAACTTCCTCTGTCGATGGAGAATGCGAAAGGGGTGAGGACCGGCAGCTTGTCGCTCACTCGTCCCTGTCCTTTCCTGCGTAGCTGTCTGCTGCGTGCGTCGGGTCGCTGACCAGCTGCTCGAGACGCAGTGCGGCGATCTCACCGAGCTCACGGACCACCTCTGCCACCTCGTCGGCCGGCTCGTTCGCCAACCGGCGCCGCAGCTCGGTCAGTATCTCCTCGGCCGACCGTCCCGCGGCCCGGATGAGGAACACCCGACCGAACCGCCGTTCGTACTCCACGTTGCCCTGTGCCATTGCCGCCGTGCGGTCGGCGTCGTCGTGGTCGAAGCCGGACTGCTCGCGCTCGGAGAACTCGGCGTCGTGGCCGTCGCCCGCTCGTTCGCCGATCCGGGGATGCCGTGCGAGCGCGGACTCGACCTCGGCTGCGGTAAGCGACGAGGCCAGCTCCCCTGCCGCCGCGACGAGCGCTGGTGCCGTGGCGTACGGCCGGCCGTTCAACACCTCGTCGACCCACCGGGGGACGGCCAGGCAGGTCGTGAGGAGCGAACCGGCGGCGTGGTCGTTGAGCCTGTTGAACTCCTCGATGTCCACCGCTGTCTCCCTGTCCGTGCCGGCCTGACCGTCCTCCTGTCGTGCAACCTGGGCGGCATACCGTCCGGGTTGCGTGATGTCACTGGCTCAACTGGTCGAACCTGTTGGTGCGAGCCGTATGGATCGGATTGGCGTCGGCAACGAGGTCGTCGAACCGGTGGTTGACGATCTTCCCGACCTCGATCAGAGCGGTCGCCCGCTCCTGGTGAAGCGAGTGATCCATCCGATCCCAGCCGTGTTCGAGCACCTCGTGACGCCTGGCCAGATCGCGCACCGAGATGATCAGCGGGAACCCGAACTTCTCTTGATAGGCGGTGTTGAGCTCCGAGAACTCGTCATAGTCCTCGTCGTTGAGCCGGTCGAGACCGAGCACCGACTGGTCCCTGGTGGACTCCGCGCGCTCGAGATCGTCGGCACCGAGGTTGGGGAACGAGGACAGCAGGGTGTTCCGTTGATCCGGGTCCCCGGAGAACAAGGCGTCCTGCATCGCGGCCCGTAGTGCCTGCGTGTCGGCGAACGGGCGTTGGGCGTAGGCGCCGTCGACGGCCCACCGCGAGCCCTGGAACACCCCCTGGAAGGTGTTCGCGAACTCGTCCTGGCTCATCTTGTTCACCTGGTCGAGGCGGATGACGCCGGTACCGGGGGCGCCGGCAACAGCTGGTCCGAAGCTCTTGCCCACGTGGAAGAAGATGAGGTTGAGCAAGATCGCGGTGATCGAGCCGAGCGTGATGCCGCTGTTGAAGAACATTTCACTCCAGCGACCACCTGGAACGACCTGGTACAGCGTGGGTTTCATCGTCACGAGCATGGCCAACCCGACACTTGTCGCCACGATCACGACGTTGCGGTGGTCGTTGAAGTCGACCCGACCGAGCACCTGGAAGCCCACCACTGCGACCGTGGCGAACATCGCGATGGCAGCCCCGCCGAGCACGGAGTGCGGGATGCTCGCCGCCACGGCGCCGGCCTTGGGGATCACACCGATGACCATCATGATCGCACCGGCGGTGGCCACCACCCACCGGCTCTTGACCCCGGTGAGTCGCACCAGCCCGACGTTCTCGGCGAAGCAGGTGTAGGGGAAGGAGTTCAGGACTCCACCCAAGGTGGTCGCCAGCCCGTCCGCGCGCAGCGCGGCGGAGACGTCCTCTGCTCCAACCTTCTTCTCGACGATCTCACCGGTGGCGAACACGTCGCCGGTGGTCTCGACGGCGGTGATCAGCATGACGACGATCATCGAGATGATCGCGGTGACCGCGAACTTCGGAGCGCCGAAGAAGAACGGCGTAGTCACGCCGACCCAGTCGCTCGAACCCACGGAGCTGAAGCTCGCGTAGTCCTTGCCTTCGATGATGAACGCAGCTGCCGTACCCAGCACCAGGCCGGCGAGCACCGCGATCGTCGCCATGAATCCCTTGAAGACCCGCTGGATGATGACGATCAGCGCAAGGGTTCCGATCGCGTAGAAGAAGTCCTTCCGCTGGGGATCACCGAAGCCCACGGCATCGTTGATGGCAACGGGCAGCAGAGAGATGCCGATGATCGAGATCACTGATCCCGTCACGACCGGCGGGAAGAAGCGGATCATCTTGCCGAAGTATGGGGCCATGAAGAACGTGAAGATGCCGGCGACGATGACCGACCCGTAGATCGTGACCAGGCCTTCCTTGCCGCCACCGGCTGCGCTGCCGATGGCGATCATCGGTGCGACGGCGGTGAACGTCACGCCCTGGAGCAGCGGTAGCCGGACGCCGACCTTCCAGAAGCCCACCGACTGGATGATCGACGCGATACCGCAGGTGAACAGGTCGGCGTTGATCAGGTGGATGAGCTGCTCGTCGCTGAGGCCGATGGCACCGGCCAGGAGGATCGGCACGATGACAGCGCCCGCGTAGAACGCGAGGACGTGCTGAGTGCCGTAGATCGCCAGCTTCTGGGGTGGCAGAACTTCGTCGACGGGGTGCTTGACCCGTCGCTGGCGGGAGGCCGCGGGGGACGGCGAAGTGCTTGATGACATGATGGAGCCCCTAACCCATACTTCCGCATGGTGGATACTTAGTTCCGTCTTGCGGGAGACAATAGGGGACGGCCGGGTGGCCGTCAAGAGTCGGAAAGGGCTATTGAAGTGGCCCGCTAGCATCATGGTGTGCCCGAGCCGCTCGCACCAGTCCGGCTTCCGGATCAGTCCCGGGACCGCCACCCGTTCGTGGCCGTTCTCATCCGTGCAGGCCTAGCTTTGGGCATCGTGCTGGTCAACTGGGGGATCGTGCTGCTCGAGCGTGGCGGCTACACCGATGCTCGGGACGGCAGCGTGTCGGTGATCGACGCGTTGTACTACACGACGGTCACGCTGACGACGACGGGCTACGGCGACATCGTCCCGATCACGGATCGCGCGCGACTGGTCAACGCCTTGGTCGTCACCCCGATGCGGGTGGCGTTCGTGGTCCTGCTGGTCGGTACGACGCTCAACGCCCTGACCCGGCAGTCACGCCATGAGTTCCGGATCGCTCGATGGAGGAAACGCATGAACGACCACATCGTGGTGCTCGGGTTCGGCACCAAGGGCCGCAACGCCGCCCGTGCGCTCGAGCTCAGGGGTACGCCGGCCGACCAGATCGTCGTCGTGGACAGTAACCGAGCGGCGGTGGACGCCGCGACCATCTCGGGTCATACGACCGTCCAGGGCAGCGCCACGAGCGCCGACGACCTCCGGCGTGCCCTCGTCACCCGCGCACGGGTGGTGATCGTGGCGCTCGACCGCGACGACAGTGCGGTGCTCGCGACCCTGACCGTGCGGCGGTTGAACGCCCACGCGTCGGTGATCGCGTCGGCCCGGGAGGCGCAGAACGCCGAGCTCATGCGCCAAAGCGGCGCGGGTTCGGTGATCGTGTCGTCGGAGACCACCGGTCGGCTGCTCGGGCTCGCCTGCGACAACCCCGAGACCGTCGACGTGGTCGAGGACCTGCTGTCGTTCGGTCAGGGGCTCGATCTGACTCAGCGGGCGGTCAGGGATGACGAGATCGGAAAGAACCCGGCCGCGCTGGCGATCCCCGTGCTGGCGGTGCTGCGCAACGGCGCGACGCTGCGCTACGACGACGCAGCCGCCTCGCCGCTGGCGGCCGGTGACGCGGTGATCTACGCCGGAGTGTCGTCGTGAGGGGGAAGAAGCTGGCTCCCGCGATTGGACTCGAACCAATAACCTGCCGGTTAACAGCCGGCTGCTCTGCCAATTGAGCTACGCGGGATTGCGCCCGCACAGGTTAGCAAGCCTCCCGGCGTACGACGAAACCGGCGCGGGGTTCGGGCTCGTCCGCGATCGCGTCACAACCCGGACAGCTCGCGCTGCGCCTCCTGCAGTGTCTGCTCGGCGACGGTGGCGACGTCCGGGTCGGCGGGGTCCAAGCCGGCCGAGAGCAGGTAGGACCACAGAATCGGGCCGTGACCGACCGGTGAGCGGCGGCCGATCACGCTCAGCCCGGCCTTTCCTCGCACCCGGGCGTACGTGGTCGCCACCACACTTTTGGTGACCCGCTCGCGGAGCAGCTCGAGCAGCTGGCCGGCGTCGTCGACCTCGATGACCGTGCGGGGTTCGGGCTCGCCCCACGGGCTGACCTCGACGACCGCGAGCCGGCCGGCCTCCTGCTGCCAGTCGGCGCGCTCCACCTCCTCCCAGCCGAGTCGCCGGAACCCGTCGTCGGTGGCGAGGTGCAAGGCGCGGTCGGTGCCGACATACCAGCGCCCCTCGCGGTCGGTCGCCCAGGCCAGCGGGCGCTCGCCGGTCGCGAGCTCGAGCTGCTCACGGGTGGCGGCGGGCAGCCTGGTGCGGCGACGGGACGGCATGACGCCATCCTCCCAGCACGACGCCACCGCCCACCCCCCGGCAGCCTGCCCCACTGACCCACTGACCGACTGACCGGTTGGGCGGTTGGGCGGCTGGGCGGTTGGGCTGCTGGGCGGCTTCGGCGGGCTGGGCGGCTTCACGGGCTGGGCGGCTTCGCGGGCTGGGCGGCTTCACGGGCTGGGCGGCTTCACGGGCTGGGCGGCTTCACGGGCTGGGCGGCTTCACGGGCTGGGCGGCTGGGCGGCTTCACGGGCTGGGCGGCTTCACGGGCTGGGCGGCTTCACGGGCTGGGCGGCTTTGCCGGGCACGCCGATGTCCCCAAGGCAACCCTGCAGCCCTGGCCGCACGTTTGCCTAGTTCACAAGCCAGGTGGCTTGTGAACTAGGCAAACGCGCTACGGCCACTGGGTATTTGGGTTGGGCAGTATATGAGTCGGGCAGTGTATTAAGCCGGTCAGTGGAGGTAGTCGCGGAAGTTCTCCAGGCCCTGGGTCATCCGGATGCGGGCGAGCGCCTTGGCCTCGATCTGCCGGGCCCGCTCCCGCGTGACACCGAGCGCACGACCGACCTCCTCGAGCGTGTGCGTACGGCCGCCCTCGAGCCCGAAGCGGAGCCGCAGGACCTTCCGCTCCCGCGTCGTCACGATCGTCAGCAGCTGTTCGACATCGCTGTGCAGCATGAGCATGCCGACCTCGTCGACCGGCATCGACGTACTGTCGTCGACGATGAGGTCGGCCAGCTGACCCGAGTCGCCCTCCCCCACCGAGATGTCCAGCGACATCGGCTCGTCGGCGAGCTTGAGCAGCTCGCGCGTGCGCTCGGGCGAGACCTCGAGCTGCTCGGCCAGCTCATCCATGGACGGGTTTCGACCCATCCGCTGGAACATGGCCCGCTGTACCCGCATCGCCCGGTGCATCGCCTCGACGACATGGACCGGAATCCGGATCGTCCGGCCCTGATCGGCGATACCGCGCGAGATGGCCTGCCTGATCCACCAGGTCGCGTACGTCGAGAACTTGTAGCCGCGTCGGTAGTCGAACTTCTCGACCGCCCGGATCAGCCCGATATTGCCTTCCTGGATCAGGTCGAGCAACCCGATGCCGGGAGATCCGTACCGCTTGGCCACGGCCACGACCAGCCGCAGGTTCGACCGTACGAGGGTGGACTTGGCCTGGTCGCCGCAGTCCGCGAGATGGGCAAGGTCGAAGCGCGTCTCCCAGTCGAGGTCGTGGCGGACTTCGAGCGCCTCGGCTGCGAGGACCCCTACCTCGATCGCCTGGGACAGCCGGACCTCGTCGGCCGCGTTGAGCAACGGGATGCGGCCGATCTCACGCAGGTACAGGCGGACGGAGTCAGGAGACTCGGATTCACGTTGCCGTGGCAGGCGCGCTGCGACAACGGCTCCCCGTGGAGTCCCCTGTGTGGCCAGCTGTGGCCCTGCCATGGGGGCCAGTCTGGTGCGCTGGGGCAACGCGCGCATGTGCTTTTCGCAAACGAGGTCGAGTCGTCCCGTATGTCATCGGTATTGCGTCAGATACCGGTCCCAATCGCCTGCTCACGAAGGGACCTGCGATGACTTTCGAGGGCCACCAGCTCACCGAACATGCGGTTGTAGTCCGCCGTTTGGGTCACCGGGTTCATCCGCTGGAGCGTGGACTTCACCCGCTCGATGCGACGCAACGCGGTCAACTCGCGCAGGCGTACGACGTATGCCGACACCACCGTCTCGTCGATGTCGCCGCTGACATGGAGCGGCTCGACCGACAACGCCGACACCAGACCGGTCAACGGCGGCGTCAGCACCTGGAGCAGGGCCTCCGGTCCCGAGGCCTCGGGCCCGCCCTGGCTCACGACGACCTCGAAGACCTGCCGGTAGTACGGGTGCACGAAGTCGTCGGCCTCGACATCGTCCCAGCACGTGGCGGTGACCTTGGGGTGCTGAAGCGCGAGCTTGAGCACGTCACGCTCGATCGAGAACCGCCGCTCGCGCGGGTCGGGTACGTCGACGGGGCCGGCGCGCCCTGCCGCTCCCCCGGCCTCG
Organism: uncultured Actinomycetota bacterium; assembly: GCA_963815445.1. Taxonomy (GTDB): domain Bacteria; phylum Actinomycetota; class Actinomycetes; order Propionibacteriales; family Nocardioidaceae; genus JANLYC01. The sequence goes on along the minus strand of CAWFGV010000011.1, from coordinate 73,093 downwards.
GCCGCCGGATCGGCTGTCGCCGAGGCTGACTGACCGGGCACGACCCGGCCTGAACCCCCGGAGGCGGCCCGGCCGGCGGCCCGCTTGACCTCGGCCCGCACCCCGTCGATCTCGACGCCCAGCATGCCGGCGAGCTCGCGGATGAAGGCCTCGACCTTCGAGCGGTCCCGGATCGCGGCCACCAGCCGGGCGGCCTCCCGGGTCGCGTCGACCCGGGAGTCGGCGCGGTCGAGGTCGTACTTGGAGACCACGTTGCTCAGCACGAAGCGATAGAGCGGGACCCGCCGGGCGACGAGCTCGCGCACGGCCGCGTCGCCCTCGGCCAGCCGCAGGTCGCAGGGGTCGCGGCCGTCCGGCTCGATCGCGACGTACGTCTGGCCGACGAACTGCTGGTCACCCTGGAACGCACGCAAGGCGGCGTTCTGCCCGGCTTCGTCACCGTCGAACGTGAAGATGACCTCGCCCCTGAACTCGTCGTGGTCGAGCAGCAGTCGCCGCAGGATGCGGGTGTGGTCCTCCCCGAACGCGGTGCCGCACGTAGCCACCGCGGTGGTCACGCCCGCCAGGTGGCAGGCCATCACGTCGGTGTACCCCTCGACCACGACGGCCTGGCTGCTGCGGGCGATCTCCTTGCGGGCCAGGTCGACGCCGTACAGCAGCTGGCTCTTCTTGTAGATCGAGGTCTCGGGGGTGTTGAGGTACTTCGCCTCGACCCGGTCGTCGTCGAAGATCCGCCGGGCGCCGAAGCCGACGACATCGCCGGACAGCTCACGAATCGGCCACAGCAGCCGCCCGCGGAACCGGTCGTAGGGGCCGCGGTTTCCCTGTGCCACGAGCCCGGCCGCCGACAGCTCGTCGTCGGAGAAGCCGCGGCCGCGCAGATGACCGAGCAGCGCCTCGCCGCCGCGGGGCGCGAAGCCGATCCCGAACATGTCGGCCGCGTCCTTGTCGAAGCCACGCTCGGTCAGGAACTGCCGGCCGGGCAGTGCGTCGGGGGTCCCGAGCTGTTCGGCATAGAAGGCCGCCGCCGCCTTGTGGGCCTCGATGAGGCGGACCCGCTGGCCACGGTGACCCTGGTCGCGACGTGCCCCGGTCACACCCTCGTCGACATACCGCAGCTGGACGCCGTAGCGGTCGGCGAGCCGTTCGACGGCCTCGGTGAAACCGACCCCCTCGACCTTCTGCACGAACGTGAGGACGTCACCGCCCTCGCCACACCCGAAACAGTGGAAGAAGCCGCGCGAGACGTTGACGTTGAACGAGGGTGTCTTCTCGTCGTGGAACGGACACAGCCCCTTCATCGAGCCGGAGCCGGCGTTCTTCAGGGTCACGTGGGACGAGATCACCTCGTCGATCCGGGCGCGCTCGCGCACCTGCGCGATGTCGTCCTCCCTGATCCGGCCTGCCACGTCGCGAGTCTACGCACCCGTGGTCAGGGCCCGATGCCTGTCCACAGCGCTGAGGTCGGTCAGCGATGCCACCTGGTCGATGACGACGCGACGGCGGGCGGCGTCGTCGGCCGCGTCGGCGAAGTCGTCGCGGAACATCGGCTCGAGCGTGCCCGGCGCACCGGCCCAGATTGCGTCGACGAGCTCCTCGATGAGTGTGCGCTGGTAGTTCAGGGCAGCGACCCGGTCATCGGCCTTCATCACCAGGTGGGCCGCGATCCCCTTGAGCAGCGCGATCTCGGTGGCGACCTCCCAGGGCACCAGGATCCGGCCGGAGTACCGGACGATCGGCCGCCCGAGACCGGACAGCGCGGCGGCCTGCTGCACGTCGCTGCAGAACCGGTTGATGAGACGGCTCGTGAGGTTCTTCAGCCCGGCGAGATGCCGCCGGCTCCCGTCGTACGCCGTCTGCGGCCACGGGTCGAGACCGGTCAGCCGACCGAACGCCGCCTCGAGCTCGTCGGCCGTCGTCTCCGGCGCGTACCAGTCCTGCACGGTCGCCCAGACCTCGGCCCGCAGGCCCGGGTCGGCCAGCGTGGCCAGGTCGATCCGGCCGGCCACGATGCCGTCCTCGACGTCGTGGACGCTGTAGGCGATGTCATCGGCGAGGTCCATGATCTGCGCCTCGATACAGGTCTTGCGACTCGGTGCGTCCCCGCGCATCCAGTCGAACAGCGGACGGTCGTCCTCGTAGACCCCGAACTTGCGCACCGCGCGCGGCAGACCGTCCGCATGCCGTCCGGCCGGGACCGGGGCGTCCTCGAGAGGCCAGGGGTACTTGGTGGCCGCGTCCAGGACGCCGCGGGTGAGGTTGAGTCCGAGGCTCTGGCCGGGTCGTCCGTCCGTGCCGTCGGGCCGGAAGGTCTTGGACTCCAACCGGGTCAGCAGCCGGAACGTCTGCGCGTTGCCCTCGAACCCGCCGGCCTCGCCGGCCAGCTCGGCCAACGCGCGCTCCCCGTTGTGGCCGAAGGGCGGATGGCCGAGGTCGTGGGCCAGGCACGCGGCCTCGACGAGGTCCGGGTCGCACCCCAGGGCCACCGCCACGTCGCGACCCACCTGGGCGACCTCGAGGGTGTGGGTGAGGCGGTTGCGGGTGAAGTCGTCGGTCGACGGGCCGACCACCTGCGTCTTGGCGGCGAGCCGGCGCAACCCGGCGGAGTGGACGATCCGGGCGCGATCGCGCTCGAACGGCGTACGGACGGACTCACTCGGCTCCGGGAGGAAGCGCTCGACGTCGGCGGCGGCGTACGGCGGGCGGGCGGTGTCCATCGGGCCCGACCTTACTGCCCCTGCTGCCCCTCTGGCCCTCCGCGTTTGCCTAGTTCACAAGCCAGGTGGCTTCTTCACTAGGCAAATTCACCGCGGGCACTAGGTACTTGCCTTGCCCACTGTGACCCGAATGCTGGCCGGCGCCGGCCAACGGCCGGAGCGAGGCGTACGGCGCGGGGTCAGCTGCCGACGACCGACTGCTCGGGCTCGTCCGGAGTACGCCGGACGGTCCGGCGCGCGGACAGCCAGGCCAGGCCGGCACCGACCAAGATGAGCAGCCCGACCAGATCACTCAGGACCAGTCCGTGGTCCTGGTTGAAGCGGACGACGTGGGGACCCTCGAAGTGTTTGTCGACGCGCAGCCACACGACAGTCAGGAACACCAGGGCTACCAGCGCGACGGTGTTGCCGCGCCACGCGAGGAAGGACACCAACAGCATCCCGGCGAGCAACGGAACACCGGTGGTCAGGAAGGTCAGCAACACTCCAGAAGCGTAGGCGCTCGCCCAAGCTCTTGGCGCCGAATGTCACCTTGGTCGACCGCAGGCGGTCGCTGAGCACCCCGCCACTGCCGTGTCCGCGGGACGGATCACCAGACAGGTCCCCAAGGCAAACCCCTGGTTCCCAAGCCGCGTTTGCCTAGTTCACAAGCCACCTGGCTTGTTAACTAGGCAAACGCGGAGGGCCACGTGGAGGTCAGTCGGTCAGTCGGTCAGTCGGTCGGTCAGTCAGTTGGGGCCTGCCAGCACTTGGATGACGGTCTCGCCAGGGCAGGTGCTGGAGTCCCGGATCGCCCAGCGACCGTGGAAGTCGGTGCCACGCCACTCGGCCTCCGCGTCGTGCTCCTCGGTCTCACCCTGCTCGATCTCGAAGCCCGCCGAGACGACGTCCTGGTTCATGAAGTCGAGCACGTCCTGGAACGGCGTCGCCGTGACCGCCGTGACGATCGCACCGGAGCTGCCACGATCCTCGAACCCGTACACCACGGTCGCGGCCGGGAACGGCCAGTCGGCCGGGAACGTGTCGCCGTACGACGCCTGGTCCAGCGGGGTCGCCTCGTCGCTGCAGGTGCCCTCGTCGACCGCCTTGTCGAGCCCTTCGCCCGAGCTCGTCTCGGCGCCAGATGTCTCGGCGCCAGTCGCCTCAGAACCACCGGCGTCGGACGAGGAGGAGCCTCCGCAGCCGGCAACTCCAGTGGCGAGGGCGAGGGTCAACACGACGGCGCTGCTCAGGCCGGCCAAGGATGGGGTCTTCACGCAAGCTCCTTCAGGGTGGTCCGCGTCAGCGCGGTACCAGTCGGTCAGCGGACATCGCACGACGTCGGGCCCGGGGCGTGCCCGGACCCGACGTCGGGGTGCGAAGCCGTGCGGTCAGCGCAGCCGGAACGTGGTGACCGACTTGTTGTCGTTCTCGTTGGACTCCGCGATCGCGTTGGTCGGGTCGATGATCGAGGTCACCGTATGCGTGCCCTTCTTCGCCGACCACGTCACTTTCTGGGTCACGCTCTGCCCTGGCTGCAAAGTGACGGCCGTGGTGGTGCCGACGATGCTCGAACCGTCGAGCACCCGTACCCGCACCCCTTTGGCGACCCTGCCGCCGTCGTTGACGACCTTGACCGTGTCGGTCAGGGACTTGTTGGTGGAGGTAACCGACGTCGAGGCGAACCGCAGGTTGGCGGCCGGGTCGTATGCCGCGAACAGTCCCCGCTGCGAGGACTGCCGCGCGATCGTGGCGTAGGCGTCTCGGCCGTTGTCGGCCGGTGCTGAGCTGGTCACGCAGGCGTTGATGCACCCGTCGGCATACCCGACCTCGACGCGACCGTGGTCGTCGGTCGTGATGTCCATGAAGTCGAGCAGGTTGCGGTCGTTGCCACACGTCGTACCGCCGGTGCAGATCGAACCGCGCTGGACAGGGTCGTTGGGTGTGGCATCGCTGGTCACCCAGGTCTTGCCGCCGTCGTAGGTGTAGCTGACGTAGAGGTGCCAGATCCCATGGAAGTTCGCCTCGTCCTGGTAGTTCCCACCGGTCGGCGTACCCAGGAAGGCGAACGCTGCGCGGTCGTCGTCACCGGCCACCATCGCGGGGAACACGGCGTTCTTGATGCCGAACTCCGTCCCGACCTGCTGGGAGTACTTCCACGTGCTGCCCTGGTCGGTGCTGGTGGCCACCCCCGGCGCACCGTCGGCGCCGACGTAGCCGTAGTACACGGTGCCGTTGGAGCCGATGCCGACCGACGGGTCGGAGTCGCCGGGCGTGCTGCCGGTGACGTGGTTGACGGACCAGGTCGTCCCGTTGTCCTTCGAGACCACCAGGCCTGCCGTAGCGCCACAACCCTTGTTGGGCAGGTATGCCGTGCCGTCCGGCGCGACCTTGACGTGCCCGTGCAGGCCACCGCAGTCGAGGAGGCTGTACACGGGGACACCGGCGCCGAACGTCATACCGCCGTCGCGCGAGAGGGCGCAGAACGCCGTGGCGATGTCCTGGCTGCAGTAGTAGACCGCGTTCGGGTAGAGCGGCGTACCGCCGACACCGGACGCGGAGTAGTGGCCACCACCGAGCGTCTGGTGGTCGACACCGCTCGGGATGCCGCCGCCCTGGCTCGGAAGCCACGTCGTGCCACCGTCGTCGGTGAAGCAGGTCAGCGAGTCCTCACCGGTCAGCTGCGACTCGAACGTCCGACCGGTCTCGTGGTCGGTGTACAGGATCGGGTCGAGGCTGGTCGTGCTGCCGCTGGGACATCCCTTGGCGGCGCTGGCCGAGACGTCCTTCCAGGTAGCCGTGGCCGGCGACACGGAGTCGTTGAAGTCGACCTTGTAGGTGGAGGTGTACGCCTGGTAGAAGGCGGAGCCGGTGTTCCAGTCGTTGCCGATGGACGGCTCACCGGCGTTGTTCGCGTCGGTGAAGGAGGACGGCGCCTTGTAGTTGGTGAAGCCAGGTGCCGGCGACGTGCCAGGCGGCGGGTTGGTCGGCTTGGTGACGATCGACGCGGTCGCGGAGTAGCTCTGTCCGAGCGGCGCGAACGGCACCACGCGCACCGTGTAGGTGCCGGAGTCGGGCGGGACGACGAGGGTCTCGGGGTCGGCGCTCGAGGCGGCCGTCGAGACGACGTTGCCCTGGGCGTCGAGCAGGTAGACGTCGAAGTCGGCAGCGGCTGTCGGCCACGACACCTGGACCCGGAGGTTGTGGGTGCTGCCGTACCCCGCGGGGGTGCTGACCGTGAGGCTGTAGTCGTCACAGGAGTCAGGCACGTCGCAGATCGGCTGGTCGCCCGCCTGGGCGGTGACGTTCGGCGTGACGAACGGGCCGCCGGTCCAGGTGCGGCTGGTCTGGGTGTCGGAGACCGTGCCGCTGCTGGGGTTGGACGCGTCAGCAGGGCCTGAGGTGATGCCGGCGAAGACCAGCCCGACCATGGCGGTGAGTCCGGCTGCGACGGCCCACGTCTGCCGCGTGCGGATATGGCGTGGGCGGGTATGACGGGTGCGGATCAAGGCTTCGTCCTCCGTGACGGCCCGGAGAGGCCGGGCGACCGAAGACTCAACGAGTGGACATGACGTGAGTTACGCCACCCGGCGAATCGTTGTCACAAAACCTAGACCGCCCCTGCCACATCCGCACGCGATGCTTCTGGCCCTCCGCGTTTGCCTTGTTCACAAGCCAGGTGGCTTGTGAACAAGGCAAACACGCCTTGGGAACTGGGTATTTGCCTCGGTGACCTCGGCCGTACGCCGATCGACTGGCGCGACAGCAGGTCAGCCGCCCGACACGCCGATCTCAGCAGCCGCGTCGATCACCAGGTCGTCGCGATCCGCCAACCAGCCGTCCGGCAGCGCCACCCGTCGCGGACTGCCCTGCCGCCCCCGCGGGCTCCCGAGCTCAGCGACCGGGAACTCCTCCGTCGGGTCGAGCCGGCCCAGCAGGCCGTCGAGGGTGGCCAGCGTGTCGACGAGGCCGAGCGACTGCCGCAGCTCGCCCCCGGCCCGGAACCCCTTGAGGTACCACGCGATGTGCTTGCGGAACTCCTTGCAGCCGCGCTCCTCCCCCATGTAGTGCACCAGCAGCTCGGCATGGCGGCGCATCATCGCGGCCACCTCGCCCAGCGTCGGCAGCGCCGGCGCCGGCTCCCCCGCGAACGCCGCCGCCAGGTCGCGGAACAGCCACGGCCGCCCGAGACAGCCACGCCCCACCACGACACCCGCGCACCCGGTCTCGTCCATCAGCTGCAACGCGTCGGACGCCTCCCAGATGTCACCGTTGCCGAGCACCGGGATGTCGACGTGCTCGACCAGCGCCGCGATCGCCGCCCAGTCGGCCTCACCGCTGTAGTGCTGGTCAGCCGTCCGGCCGTGCAAGGCGATGGCGGCACACCCCGACTCCTGCGCGATCCGACCCGCCTCGAGGTAGGTCTCGTGGTCACCGTCGATGCCCTTGCGCGTCTTCATCGTGACGGGGACGCCGAACGGCGCCGCGGCGGCCACCGTGGCCTCGAGGATCGCCCCGAGCAGCCGGCGCTTCCACGGCAGCGCGGCACCGCCACCTTTGCGCGTCACCTTCGGGACGGGACACCCGAAGTTCAGGTCGATGTGCGAGACGCCGTACTCCTCGCACAGGATCGTGGCAGCCCGCGAGACGTAGGACGGGTCGACGCCGTACAGCTGCACCGAGCGCACCGCCTCGTGCGGGTCGAACACCAGCATCGACTCGGTGACCTCGTCGCGCTCGACCAGGCCCCGGCTGGTGATCATCTCGCAGACGTACAGCCCGGCGCCCTGCTCGCGACACAGCGACCGGTACGCCGCGTTGGTCACGCCCGCCATCGGCGCCAGGACGACCGGGGGATCGACCTCGAGCGGCCCGAGCTTGAGCGCCGGCGCCGCACGCCGCCGACGCCGACGCCGACGCCGTGACTACTTGACGATCCATGAGATCGGGAGCGCGCCGTTGGCGGGCCGCCACTGCACCTCCGACACCTTGCCGTGCTTGGGCGCCAGCATGACCATGCAGCCGTTCACGCTCTTGCCGCTGGTGAACTTCGGGGGCAGCGGCGCCTGCTGGCACCTCGGGAAGGGGGACCCGAACCGGACCGGCGGCACCACGAGAGTGTCGGAGACCTTGCCGTACAAGGTGATCCGGGCTCCGGTCAGCGTGTCCGGCCCGAGGTTCTTCACGGTGGTCGACACGTAGTACACGGTGGCGCTGCGCGCCGCCTTGCCGAGCTTGAAGCGCGCGAGGTCCTTGGTCTTCCCCTTGGTGATCTTCGTGACGGCGAGCTTGATCTGTGACCGGTGCTTCTTGTCAGCCTTGAACGCCACGACCGCCTTCGCGCCGAGCTCGAGATCGGTGCCGGGCACGGTCGACCCGTCGGCAGCGGTCGTCGCCGGCGAGCCGGTCGTCGGCGTACCGTCCGAGCCCGACCCGCCACTGCAGCCGGCCAGCCCCGTCAGCGCCACGACCATCGCCCCCGCGACAACTGCCTTCGGTGCGCGCATGTCAGAAACCCTTCTCTCCGCCGACTTGTCAGAAGTAGAGAGGGCTATGGCCCGCTGTACTTCTGACAACTCGGTTGGTCAGCAGCCGATGAGGCGCTCTGCCATGTAGGCACGGACCTGGTCGAGTGCGACCCGCTCCTGCTTCATGGTGTCGCGTTCGCGGATCGTGACGGCGTTGTCGTCCAGCGTGTCGAAGTCGACGGTGACGCAGAACGGCGTCCCGATCTCGTCCTGCCGGCGGTAGCGCCGCCCGATCGCACCCGCGTCGTCGAAGTCGACGTTCCAGCTCTGCCGGAGCTCGGTGGCCAGGTCCTTCGCCTTCGGCGAGAGGTCGGCGTTGCGTGACAGCGGGAGCACCGCGGCCTTGACGGGCGCGAGACGGGGGTCCAACCGGAGCAGGACCCGCTTGTCGACGCCGCCCTTGGCGTTGGGCGCCTCGTCCTCGCCGTACGCGTCGATGAGGAAGGCCATCAGCGAACGCGTCAGCCCGGCCGCCGGCTCGATGACGTATGGCGTCCAGCGTTCGTTGGTCGCCTGGTCGAAGTACGACAGGTCCTGGCCGGACGCGGCACTGTGCGCCTTGAGGTCGAAGTCGGTCCGGTTGGCGATGCCCTCGAGCTCGTCGAACTCACGGCCCGGCAGGTTGAACCGGTACTCGATGTCAACCGTGCGCTTGGAGTAGTGCGACAGCTTCTCCTTGGGATGCTCGAGGTGGCGCAGGTTGTCGCGGTTGATGCCCAGGCCGACGTACCAGTCGGTGCGCAGGTCGATCCAGGTCTGGTGCCAGGCCTCGTCCGTACCCGGCTCGACGAAGAACTCCATCTCCATCTGCTCGAACTCGCGGGTGCGGAAGATGAAGTTCCCGGGGGTGATCTCGTTGCGGAACGCCTTGCCGGTCTGGGCGATCCCGAACGGCGGCTTCTTCCGGGCGGCGTTCATCACGTTCATGAAGTTGAGGAAGATGCCCTGGGCGGTCTCGGGCCGCAGGTAGTGCAGACCCGACTCGTCCTCGATGACACCGAGGTAGGTCTTGAGCATGCCGTTGAACGGCCGCGGGTCGGTCCAGGCGCCGCGCGTCCCGCAGTTGGGGCACGCGATGTCGGCCAGCGGTACGTCGTCGGGGTTGTCGATGCCCTTCTTCGACGCCTGCGCCTCCTGCAGATGGTCGGCGCGGAACCGCTTGTGGCAGCTCTGGCACTCAGTCAGCGGGTCGGTGAACGTCGCGAGGTGACCGGACGCCTCCCACGTCTTCGTCGGCAGGATCACCGACGAGTCGAGACCGACCACGTCGTCGCGGGAGGTGACCATGTAGCGCCACCACTGCCGCTTGATGTTCTCCTTGAGCTCGACGCCGAGGGGACCGTAGTCCCAGGCGGAGCGGGTGCCCCCGTAGATCTCGCCACAGGGGAAGACGAACCCCCGGCGCTTGCAGAGGCTGACGACAGCGTCAACGACAGAGGTAGCCATGTGAATCTCCATCCGGCTGGTGGTCGGTGGTCAACTCCCCGATGTAGGAAGCAGCCTGCAGCCTATCGGGCCGCGTCCGGCCGATCGGCGTTCGGGTCACGACCGGTCTACGACGACTGCCCGGCTACCTCTGTCGTGACGACCCAGCGATGTTTGCCGATCTGCCGGGTCCGCGCGAACCCCAGCTGCTCGTACGTCGACAGCGCCCCGTTGTACAAGAACCCGGCAGGCACCGACTCCGCAGGCTCGGGATAGCCCTCCACGGTGCCCCCGCCGAGCGCCTTGATCAGGTCCAGCGCCCCGGCCAGCGCTGCGGCGGCCACGCCCTGCCGTCGGTTTCCCTTTCCGACGTAGCAGCATCCGATCCGCCAATCCGGCGAGCCCGTCTGACCTTTCTCGTATGCCGCCCGGCTCTTGATCCGCGGCAGCTCGTCAGGCGGTCCGAACTGGCACCAGCCCAGGCAGTCCTCGCCCTGGAAGACGAGCGCCGCGTGGGCCGTACCCGCACGAACACGGCCGAGCTTGCGCTCACGGTTCTGCGCCGCGCTGCTGTCCTTCCCGACGCCCTCCGGATGGAATCCCATGCACCAGCAGCCGCCGAAGATCCCGCCGTTACGGTCCACCAACGCGGCAAAGGCAGGCCACGTGGACTCGTCGAGTGGCCGCACCTCATAGGACGAGTCCGCCATTCGGCCAACGTAGCAGCCGGGCCGGGTGGAGACCGGCCGCCACAGTCCGTCGTCCTGCCCCCTCGATGCGGCCCACCGGTGGTCCGCATTGAACTACTGGACTAAACAAGGTACTGGGCATACTCTGATCCTTATGGCCACGGCACCCGACTCCCAGCTCCTCAAGGGCGTGTTGTCGTTGCTGCTGCTGCAGCTGCTCGCCGAGGAGGAGTCCTACGGCTACGAGGCAGTCCGACGGCTGCACGAGATCGGCCTCACCGAGGTCCTCGAGGGCACCGTGTATCCCGCCCTGGCCCGGCTCGAGCGCGAGGGCCGCATCACCGCACGGCTGGTGGCCTCGAACGCAGGCCCGGCCCGCAAGTACTACCGCCCCACCCCCGACGGCTACGCGGCACTCGCCGCGGGCAAGACCAGCTGGGGCTCTCTCGCCGACAGCGTCGGGGCGGTCCTAGACCGTCCCGTGCCGCCCGAACCGATCGAAGGAGTCTGACATGGCTCAACCCGTCACCTGGCTGGACCGGATCCGCATCGAGCGGGTGGTCTGGTCCCTCGACCAGCGTCTGTACGACCTCCCCCGCAAGGTCCGCATCGCCACCAGGCGCGAGGTCCGCGACAACCTCCGGACTGCCGCCGCCGACATGGGCACCGGACCGGCGCTGAAGCGGCTCGGCAACAGCCAGGCGCTGGCGTCGGAGTACCTCTCCGCGCATTTCGGCGACGAGCCCCGGCCGTCCTGGTGGGCGGCCGCGATCTTCTTCCTCACCGCGCAGCTCTTCTTCACCGAGTTCCTTCGTGAGGCTGCGGTGGCGTTCGGCGACGGCCTGACCGCGGCGGATCCGCATGTCTCGGGCACGTTCACGTGGGGCGGCCTCGACTTCGTTCAGTCCACCGTCACCTACACCTACACCGACGGCCAGGGCACGTTCGTCGGTGGTGCCTGGACGCCGCTGGCGTGGGCCCTGTGGATCATCGCGACGATCCTGGTCGGGCGACTGTGGCGGGCCCCGCTCGCCTGGCGTCGCCGTCGCGCCGCACGAGCCGCCGAGACCCAGCCCCAGACCTGAGCCCCAGACTCGAGACCCCGGTCAGGTGCTGCGCGGCAGTGGCTGGTTGGGCTCGGTGGCGCCCTCTCCCACGATGACCTCGTATGCCGACGGCTCGTCGACCGCGTTCGACAGCAGCGGCACCACGGTCGCCTTGATCTCGTATGACGACAGGGCCCGGCGGTAGGACCCGACGTCTCGCCACGACGAGGTCAGCACCCACAACGTCGGGTCGTCCATCGCCCGGCCGATCGACCCGTCGACGAAACCCACCTGGCGGCCGAGCGCCTCGAGACACGTCCCGAGCTCGGACGTGGCCCGGTCGACCAGGTCGTCGTCATACCGGAACCGCGAGATCACCAACACGACCCTGATTCTGCCGCACCGGCCCAGTGGGCATCCGCCGGCAACCTGCGACCACGAGCCCGGCATCCCACCCGGGAGCGCGACCGCCCGCGGGCGGGTGGATGCCGCCGACGTCATGGCCACTGCTCGCGAGCAACCAGGAGACCAGTGAGTTGGAGTTCCACATGTCACCTGCCCCGGCCTCGTCGCGGCCCCACGTCAGGATCGGGGTGCTGGGCACAAGGGAGAGCAACTTGCGCGCGAGGAGAGCATCCCGACCCACCTCCTGCGGACTTTCGACGGCCTCCGCGACATCGGGAATCACGCCGCCACCCCAACGGCGGATCTCATAGCGAAACAGGTTGAACCGTCCCAGACCTCGAAGTCCCACCGGTCCTTCGGCGACGACCCCCCGATCCGCAGACCCCCCACCCCAGGCCGGAGTCATCTCGATGACGAAGCGCTCACCCGCGAGCGAGACCTCGAGGGCCGAGTGGTAGAGATCGCGCGTTTCGCGATGCTCGTGCCGAGCCGCCAGAGCCTCGAAAAGGCGGCCGTTCCATCGAACGGACCGACCACCGGCGCCCAACGGGAGCCAGTACAAGGACACGCTCGCGTCCCCCACGGGTCCGTCCTGACGTACGTCCATCGCCACATCACCTCCGAGGACAGTCCAGCATCGACGACCGTTGACGCGTAGGGGCGAAAGCCCTCACTTGTCGGGCGGCTGCCAGGGTCGCCGCCGGGTCTGACCCTGAGAGGGGTCAGGGGTCCGAGCCGGGTTCGCTCAGCGGGTTCCCCGATGTGGCCGGCCTCCCCTGACAGCCAGGCTGATGGACATGATCAAAGTCGAGTCACTGACAAAGAACTACGCCGGCTTCACCGCCGTCGACGACATCAGCTTCACGGCCGAGGCCGGTCGCGTGACCGGGTTCCTCGGCCCCAACGGCGCCGGCAAGTCCACCACCATGCGCATCATGGTCGGTCTGACACCGCCGTCCTCAGGGTCCGCCACGATCGACGGCCAGCGGTTCACGGACCTCCCCAACCCGGGTCTCGACGTCGGCGTCCTCCTCGACGCGTCCGCACAGCACGCGGGTCGGACCGGACGCGAGATCCTGACCCTGGCCCAACGGACGATGGGCCTCCCTGCCCGCCGCGTCGACGAGATGCTCGAGCTGGTGAGCCTGACCTCCACCGAGGCCGGCCGCCGGGTGCGCAACTACTCCCTCGGCATGCGGCAGCGACTCGGCATCGCCGCGGCGCTCATCGGCGATCCGCACGTGCTGATCCTCGACGAGCCGGCCAACGGGCTCGACCCGGCCGGTATCCGGTGGATGCGCGACCTGCTGCGCGACTACGCCGACCGCGGCGGGACCGTCGTGCTCTCGTCTCACCTGCTGCACGAGATCGAAGTCATCGCCGACGACATCGTCGTGATCGGCAACGGCCGGATCGTCGCCCAGGGCACCAAGTCCGAGCTCCTGCGTGCCGCCGGCACGTACGTGCGAACGTCGGAGGCCGCTGAGCTGGCTCGCGTGCTCGAAGGCTCCGGAGTCAGCGCCGTCCTCTCTGGCCACGACGTCCTGCGTACCGACGCCGACCCGGACCTCGTCGGCAAGGTCGCGCTCGCGGCCGGCGTCGCACTGACCGAGCTGCGCCCCGCCGATGGCGCCGGGCTCGAGGAGATGTTCCTCGAGCTCACCGCTGACACCCAACGAGAAGGAGCCCTGGCATGACCGCCATCGCCGTACACGATGCCCCGGTAGCGCGCGCTGCCCGGCCGCAGCTGCCCCTGCGACGGGTGGTCGGGGTCGAGCTGCGCAAGATGTTCGACACCCGGTCAGGCTTCTGGCTGATGGCGAGCATCGTGATCGCCTCCGTGCTGGCCACGGGCGCGGTCATCCTCTTCGCCCCCGACAGCGAGCTCACCTTCGCGACATTCGCGACGGCGATCGGCTTCCCGATGGCGGTCATCCTCCCGATGGTCGCGATCTTGTCGGTCACGAGCGAGTGGAGCCAGCGCAGCGGCCTCACGACGTTCACGATGGTGCCGCGGCGCGGTCTGGTCGTGTCGGCCAAGGCGATCGCGTCGGTCGCCGTCGGCGTGGTCTCGATGCTGATCGCGTTCGCGGTGGGAGCCGTCGGCAATGTCATCGGCACCGCGATCACCGGAACTCCCCGGGTATGGGACGTCTCGGCGACCGACCTGTTGTACATCGTGATCGGCAACGTGCTGGGCCTGCTCGTCGGGTTCATGCTGGGAGTGCTGATCCGCAACTCGTCCGGCGCGATCGTGTCGTACTTCGTCTACTCGCTCGTGTTCCCGAGCATCTTCGGGATCTTGGCCGGCTACCAGGCGTGGTTCCGTGACCTGCAGCCGTGGGTGGACTTCAACTTCGCCCAGGGCGCGCTGTTCAACGGGGACGTCACGGGTGAGCAGTGGGCCAACATCGGGGTGTCCGGCACGATCTGGCTGCTGGTCCCCTTGGTCGTCGGCCTCGCGCTGGTGCTCCGCTCCGAGGTGAAGTAGCCCCACCCCACCCTCACCTCCCCCCACCCCCGCGATTGCGGGAAAGTGCAGGCCGACACGCCGTACGCCGGCTGCACTTTCCCGCAATTCACGGCTGGGCGGGGGGTCACGTCCGGCAGCCGCCGGAGCCGCGAAGGAGTCTGACGTTTCGGTGCATCAGCGCTCCGCGACTACCATGGCCCGCGTGTCGAAACCCCGTCCCAAGCGCTCCGGCAACCCGGCCGCTCGGCAGCGCCCGAGCGCTTCCACGCCGCCGGCCTCGCCGGTGCGGGAGCGGGTGAGCGAGCTCAGCCGCCGACCGCTGGTCCGGCTGTCCCAGCTGCCGGCCCTCGCAGTCCCCACGGCCATGCTCGTGCTGATGCTGGTCGGCTTGATGGCCCCGCTCTATGTGGCCCTTCCGGCTCTGGTCGTGATCGCCGGCTTCGTCTCGTGGCTGGCCTACCTGTCCTGGCCCGCCCTCGATGCGCGCGGGCGGACGATCCGCGTCGTCCTGCTCGCCGCGGTGCTCGTGACTGCCGTGGGCCGGGTCAGCGGCTGGCTCTGACGTCGCCGTTGGAACGATGTTGCAGTCGACCTGAGCCTTCGGCCGCAAGAGCGTTCCAACCGTGGCGACCTAACGGCGGACCCGCATCGAACAGCTGTCGGCGGCGTCCTGCTTGATCACCTCGATGTCGCTCTCGAACTTCGCCGCAGCAGCGTTGAATCCCGGCGCCGTGGACGGGTCGTTGGCGAGCACGTACTTCGATGCGTCGCTCCACGCCGTCGTCACCGTCCGCGGGGCCAGCGCCGTGATCGCGTCGAGCCCGGCCCGGTTCGCGGCTCGCAGACCTGCCTCGAGGCCACCGGCAGCGGCGAACGTCTTGACCTTCGCGCAGTACGCCGACCGGGTGTCCTGACCGTCGGAGCGGAACGCGAAGTACGCGATCACCGCCAGCAGCACGACGAGCAGACCGACACCGATCAGCAGCCTGTTGCGCCGCCGGTCGGCTTCAAAGTTCCTCGGTCTCGCGAGGTGTCCGGCCATCGGTGTTCCCCCTGGCTGTCATCGGCGTCATCACCCGAGCCAACCGGTGCTGCCGCGCTGCCTCGCTGAGCCGCCCCACGAGGTCGGCCGCCTCACCGACGTCGCGGTGCGGTCCGAGCCAGCGACGCGCGCCGTTCGGCATGTCGAGAAACACGGTAGCGAGGCCGAGCCGCCGTTGCACCCAGCCTTGCCGTACGGACACGCTTTGAACGCGCGCGTACGGCACGTAGCTCACGGTCCGCGTCCACCACCCCGTCCGGCTCACCGCTCCGTGGTCGAGCAGCGTCACACCCAGCCAGCGCCAGGCCCAGGGGTCCAACAGCCGCGCCCGCATCCCGGGTCCGACCACCTCGCCGGACTCGATCGCCTCACCGGCGACGTCACTGGCGAGGCGTAGCGCCACGGCATCGTCGGACACTGGCATCAGCGATGCGCCGGTCGCCTCGTCCGCGCCGGCCACGTCGACACTCACGCGCGCCCAGCCGAACCGCCGCCACAGCAACGGCCGTTCCACCCGTAGCGCCTGCACCCGGTCCACGTCGATCGTGCGGTTGGTGGTCGACGTCAGGCCGGCCCGGGTCCGGATGCCTGTCGGCGTACGCATCACCGTGAAGTCGGCGTCGCGCAGGATCGTCGCCACCTGTTGGCGCAGTTGCACGAGGATCGCGATCGACACGGGAATGATGCCGGCCGCGCCCGCCGCGAGTGCCTGCCACCCGAAGACCGCGCCGAGCACGATGACCGCTACCAGCCACACGACGAGCAGCAGCCACACCCACGCGCCGTCGAGCAGGCTCGCCTTCACCAGGTGCCCGGTGTCGATGTGCCCGATGACCTGATCCGGCACGACGGGCACCGGCTCGCCTCCTGAGGTGCGCGAGGTCTCGACCGCGTTCACCGACGTATGCCGCAGGATCTCCTCGCGCAGCGCCCAGGCATCGGAGAGTCCCAGGTAGGACAGGTTGACCGACGCGCCTTCGCCCGCCGCCATGTCGAGCTTCACTGCAGCAAGTCCCAGCAGCCGCGGCACGAACGGCTGGTTGACGTCGACGGACTGCACGCGTTTGAGCCGGACCTGACTGCGTTGCCGGTTGATGATCCCGCGGTGATAGAGCAGCGTCCCGGGCTCTCCGGGTTCAGCCACGATCGCAAACCCGGTGGTACGCCAGGCCACCCAGCCGAGGCCCACCGACACCGCGGCCGCGGCCGCCACGACCAGGAACGCTCGCACCATGACACCGACCTCGGCGTCACCGTGCAGCGCATGCCAGATCCACACGAGCTTGGCCGCGTCGTCACGGAACGCACCGAACCCGAGCGCCCCCGCCAGCCCGACGAGCCGCCAGGACTTGAACAGCGGCGTCAGCGGATGGAGTCGACGCAGCTCGACGCCGGCGCGCTCTGCCGGCTCGAAGGCAGTCGCGTCGACGCTCACAGTCCCGCCGAGAGCGCTTCGCCCTTGGCCGCCAGCCGGTCGCGCAACGCGTGTGCTTCCGCCACGGGCAGGCCGGGGATCGTCGCGTCGGTCGATGCCGATGCGGTGACGAGCTTGACGGTGGCGATGCCGAGCCGCTGGGCGATGAGGTTGGCCGAGACCTCGATGACCTGCATGCGGCCGTACGGCACCACCGACAGTGACCGGCGCAGCCGCCCGTGCGTCACGAGCAGGTCCTGCTCCCGCTCGGCATACATCCAGGACGACACGACGCGTGGGATCACCCAGAACCAGCTCACCGCAGCCAGCGTCAGGACGACGACACCCGGGATCAGCAGCCCGAGGTATGACGACCCGCGCCCGGCCACCACCACCGCCCCGGCCACCAGCGCGATCCCCACGAGACCAACGGCCGCCACCGGGACCCGGCGTTCGATGACCAGCCGCGCTGACACCGGCCTCCAGTCCAGCCCGGGCTCACGGAACAGCCGGTCGCCCATCTCGTCCCTCACACGCTCAAGCCTAGGCGGGCCGCCCCTCCCCCGCGAATTGCGGGAAAGTGCAGGTCGACTCGCCGAAACGTGGCTGCACTCTCCCGCAATTCCGGGGCGTAGATTCCTCGGCATGCACCCTGACTCGGCAGTTCCCGTCCCTGCGTCCCCCGACCCGACCGGCTCCCCCTCTGCCTACCCCGGACCCGACCCCATCGCTGCTGTCGTCAGCCGGTTGTACGACGTCCGCACCTGGCGGGCGTTCGACATCGACGACGACGGCCGTGTCCTCGCCGGCTGGGACGATCTCGGCAGCATCCAGCTCGTCGAGATCGGCCTCGACGGGGCCAGGACTCCCCTCACGGCACTGCCCGGCGCCTGCCAGGGCCGCTACGTCCCGGGTCGTCGCCAGGTGATCGTCCAGCACGATGCCGGCGGCGACGAGAACATGCAGCTCTCGGTGCTCGACCTGGCCACTCCGCCGGCGGCCCCGGTCGGCCTGGACGGGCTGACGCCGCTGGTCGCCGACCCGGCATACATCCACGCCCTCATGGACGTGACGGCCTCCTCGCTGGTCTACAACACCAACCGGCGCAACGGCGTCGACTTCGACGTGGTCGTCCGCGACCTCACCACGGGAGAGGAGGCCACGGTGTACGACGCCGGCGGGTACGTCGTCGAGACGACCATCTCTCCCGACCTGCGTTCCGTCGCCGTCACCCAGCTGACGTTGCAAGCCGCCTCGACCCAGGTCACCGTGACCGGTCCCGCCGTCCCGCACGGATCACTGGCGGTGACCGCTCCCGACGAGCACGCCGAGCACAGTGACGCGGCCTGGTCGGCGGACGGTCGATCCCTGGTCGTCTCGTCCAACCACGACCGGGAGTTCAAGGGCATCGCCCGGATCGACCTGGACGGTCCGGCCTGGACCTGGCTGGTCGAGGACGACGCCCACGAGCTCAACGTCTGGGTCTCGCCGGACGCCTCGGCCATGGTGGTCGGGCGGCATGAGGACGGCGTGTTCGCGTTGGCGGTCCACGAGATCGACGGACGACGGCGCTGCGACATCCCGCTGCCGCCGAACGGCGCGCCCCTGGTCTCCTGGTCGCCCGACGCGTCGCGGCTGGCCGTGACCGTGCTGGGCCCGGAGGTGCCGGGCAGCATCTACATCGTCGACACGGCCACCGGTGCGGCCCGCATCGTGGCGGACTCGCGCGACGACGCCGACCCCGCCGCTATCGGGTTGTTGGGTGACGCGACGATCCACCGCATCCCGACGCCCGACGGCGAGCAGATCCCCTGCTTCGTCTACCGGCCGGCCGACGGCGCGTCCGCCGAGGTGGCCGGCGCCTCGGTCGTCCATGTCCACGGCGGTCCCGAGGCCCCGGCGATGCGCCTGTTCAATCCGACGATCGCGGCCCTGACCGCCGCAGGGTTCACCGTGCTGGTGCCGAACGTGCGCGGCTCGAGCCACTACGGCAAGCGGTGGGTCGGCCTCGACGACGTCGACCTGCGCCTGGACTCGGTGGCCGACCTGGCCGCGATCCACGCCCACCTGCCGGAGCTCGGCCTCGACCCGGAACGCAGCGCGCTCTGGGGCGGCTCCTACGGCGGCTACATGGTGCTCGCCGGTGTGTCGATGCAGCCCGACCTGTGGGCCGCGGGCGTGGACATCGTCGGGATGAGCTCGCTGGTCACGTTCCTCGAGAACACCTCGGCATACCGCCGCGCCTACCGCGAGCGCGAGTACGGCAGCCTCGAGCACGACCGCGAGTTCCTCGAGAAGGCCAGCCCGATCACGTACCTCGCCGACATACGTGCGCCGCTGTTCGTCATCCACGGCGCCAACGACCCGCGGGTGCCGTTGTCGGAGGCGCAGCAGATCAAGGCGGCGCTCGACTCCAAGGGCGTGCCGTGTGAGCTGCGCGTGTATGACGACGAGGGTCACGGCCTGGCCAAGCGGGCCAACCGGCTGGACGCCTTCCCGGCCGCCATCGCGTTCCTGCGCCACCACCTCACGTCCTAGCCGGACCCGGCCGCCCCGTTCCTTCCGCTCCTTCCGCGAATTGCGGGAAAGTGCAGGCTGTCGACGGCGTGTCGGCCTGCACTTTCCCGCAATTGCCGGGGTGGTCAGACGGTGGTCAGACGGGGGTCAGACGAGGTCGCGCACTTCGGTGAGACGGAAGTTGTTGCCGGACGGGTCACGGAAGCCGGCGTCGATGCCGTACGGGCGCTCGGTCGGCTCCTCCTGGAACTCCACGCCTCTCGCCGACAGCTCCTCGAAGGACTTCTGGCAGTCCTCGGTGGTCAGGAAGACCGTGCTGGTCCCGCCCTTGGCCAGCAGGTCCCGGATCTGCTGCTCGGTCTCGGCGTCGAACAACGGTGGCCCCATGATCGCCATCAGCACGATCGAGAACTCGTCCTGCCCCGGCGGCGCGACCGTCAGCCAACGGAAGTTGCCCATCTCCGGCACGGTGACGTCCTGCCGGACTTCCATGCCGAGCTGCTTCGTGTAGAACTCCAGCGCCTCGTCCTGGTCGTGCACCCACACCTGCGTGCTCGCGACTCGCATCGTGATCTCCTTCGTAGGTCGTCTTCGTGTCGATGACACTAGGGATCAGCCGGACCGGGTGTCTTCTCGAAACGTGCGGTTCTGCGGTCGCCCGTGGGCGCGCACGATGCAGGCCGGGAGGACCGCGTACGCCGAGGCGGGCGGCAGGCCTGCCCGGAAGGCCGCCGGCGACTTGCCGTAGACCCGCGTGAACGTCGTGGTGAACGACCCGATGCTCGACAACCCGACCGCGGTACAGATGTCGGCGACGGAGTGGTCGGTCATGCGCAGCAGGGCGGCCGCCCGCTCCAGCCGTCGGGTCAGCAGGTACGCATGCGGGGTCTCCCCGAACGCACGGCGGAACTCCCGGCTGAAGTGCGCCGGAGACAGCCGCGCGGCCGCCGCGAGATCGGACACCGTGAGCGGCTCGGCATACCGCGCGTCTGCGAGGTCCTTGGCACGCAACAGGTGTCGCGCGATCGGGTGCGAGCTCATTCCTGCCATCGTCTCACCAGGCCGGAGCCCGCCGCGTCTCGGAACCTGGTTGTGGTTTCCGGGCCTTGGTGGCAGCAACCGCGTTCCGAATCGATCAGGACGCAGACCAGAGACGCCAGTTGACAATGGTTTTCATATGAGTTGATAATCGTTTTCATGAAGCGCGTCATCGGGCTGGTCGCCGTCGCCTCTCTCCTCCCGGTCCTGGCCGGGTGCGGCGGCCTGACCGGCTCGGAGAGCTCGGGCATCCAGGTCGAGGCGGCCTTCTACCCCTATGCGTATGTCGCCCAGCGGGTCGTCGGCAACCACGCCACCGTCACCAACCTGACCACGCCCGGGCTCGAGCCCCACGACCTCGAGCTCACCCCGCGTCAGGTGGCCGACCTGAGCGTCGCCGACCTCGTCATCTACGAGAAGGGGTTCCAGCCCTCCGTCGACCAGGCCGTCGACCAGAACGCGTCGGGCGAAACCCTCGACGTCACTTCCGTCGTACCGCTGGAGAACACCGGCGCGCCCACCGAAGCCGGCACCAACCTGGCCGGCGACCCGCACATCTGGCTCGACCCGACCCTGCTGCAGAAGGTCACCGACAAGATCGCCGCCGAGATGGCGCAGGTCGATCCCAAGCATGCCGACGACTACCGCCGCAACGCCCGGGCGCTCGACGCCGACCTCCAACGTCTGGACGCCGCGTTCAAGCAGGGCCTGAGCAGCTGCGAGCGCACGGCGTTCGTGACCAGCCATGCTGCCTTCGGCTACCTGGCCCAGCGCTACGGCCTGACCATGATCCCGATCGCCGGCCTCTCCCCCGACGTCGAGCCCAGCCCGCAGCACATCGCCCAGATCCAGGACCTGATCACGTCCGACGGGATCACGACGGTGTTCTCCGAGGCGCTCGGCAGCAAGAAGTACGCCGACACGCTCGCGGGCGATCTCGGCATCACCGCCGCCGTGCTCGACCCGGTCGAGGGGCTGTCCAGCTCAGATCCCAGTGCCACCTACCTGACCCTCATGCGCCAGAACCTCACGGCTCTGGAGAAGGCGAACGGCTGCTCATGACCTCCCCCAGCCAACCCCCTGACCAACCCCTCGGCGAGCCAGGACCTTCAGACGCCGCTCCGCCACCAGCCGCGCCGGCCGGCCACGCGGTCGTGTCCGTTCACGAGGGCAACGTCGCGCTCGGCGGGCGCCCGATCCTGCGCGGCATCGAGCTCGCGGTCCGACCCGGCGAAGTCGTCGCCATCCTCGGGGCGAACGGCTCCGGCAAGTCGACGCTCGTGCGCGGCCTGATGGGGCTGACGCCGTGGACGTCGGGCGACATACGTCTGTTCGGCGATCCGCTCGCGTCGTTCCGGCAGTGGCACCGGGTCGGCTACGTTCCCCAACGCATCACCGCCGCCGGTGGGGTTCCCGCGACGGTGGCCGAGGTGGTCAGCTCCGGCCGGCTGTCGCGACGCCGACTGCTCATGCCGATGAGCCGGCGCGACCGCCAGGCGGTTCGCGACGCCATCGCCGCCGTCGAGCTGACCGACCGCACCAACGACGCCGTCGGCCAGCTGTCGGGTGGCCAGCAGCAGCGTGTCCTCATCGCCCGCGCCCTGGCCGGCGAGCCCGACCTGCTCGTGCTCGACGAACCCAACGCCGGCGTCGACCACCACAACCAGATCGGTCTCGCTGACACGCTGCGCCCCATGGTCACGGGCGGCGCCACCGTCCTCTTCGTGCTGCACGAGCTCGGTCCGCTGACGCCGCTGATCGACCGGACCGTCGTACTCCGCGAGGGCAGGGTCGTGTATGACGGCCCACCGCCGGACGACGCGACGCTCGAGGCGTTCCACGACCACCACCGGCCGCGGCTGCGCTCCGACCACGTCCCGATGAAGAGCGGGTGGGACCTGTGAACCTCCTCGCCTACGACTTCATGGTCCGCGCGCTGCTGGCGGCGGCGTTCACCGGCTTCGCTGCGCCGGCGGTCGGCACCTACCTCGTCCAGCGCCGACTGGCCCTGATGGGCGACGGCATCGGCCACATCGCCGTGACCGGTGTCGGCCTCGGCCTGCTGACCGGCCACTCCCCCGTCTGGACGGCCGTGATCGTGGCAGTCCTCGGCGCGGTCCTCATCGAGCTGGTGCGCGAGCGGGGCAACACCAGTGGCGACGTGGCGCTGGCGCTCATCTTCTACGGCGGGATCGCCGGCGGCGTGATGGTGACCGGGCTGGCCGGCGGCAGCGCCCAGACCCTGCAGAACTACCTGTTCGGCTCGATCACGACCGTGTCTTCCTCCGACGTCTGGACGGTCGTGGTCCTGGCGGCGATCGTGATCTTCGTGGCGATCGGCTTCTCGCCGCAGCTGTTCGCGGTCTGCCAGGACGAGGAGTTCGCCCGCGTCACGGGAATGCGCGTGCGGGTCTACACGATCGCCACGTCGGTCATGGCCGCGGTGACCGTGACGGTGGCGATGCGCACGGTCGGGCTGCTCCTGGTCAGCGCGCTGATGGTGGTGCCGGTCGCGACGGCGCAACAGGTGGCGCGCGGGTTCAAGGTGACGATCGTGGTCGCCATGCTGCTCGGCACCCTGGCCTCGATCGCCGGAGTCGTGACGAGCTTCTACGCCAACGTTGCGCCCGGGTCGACGATCGTGCTGATCGCGCTGGCCGGGTTCGTGGCGGCGTGGCCGTTCGGGGCGCTGCTGCGTCGTCAGCGGCGGCTGGCCGAACCGTTCCCGGTCAGCGACGAGGACATGCCGCACGACGTCGTACCACCCACGCACGGCCACCTGCACGGCGACGACTGCGGACACCAGGCGGTCGAGCACGGCGACCACATCGACTACGTCCACGACGGCCACCGGCACGCCATGCACGGCGACCACTACGACGAGCACTGAGGGGGCGACCATGGACAAGCAGTCAGACGCCAACGGCAGCGTCACGATCGGCGCCCGCCCGACCCGGCAGCGCAAGGCCGTGGTGGCCGCGCTCGGCGACAGCAACGTGTTCCGCAGCGCGCAGGACATCCACGCCGCCCTGCGCGAACGCGGTGACGACGTCGGTCTGACCACGGTCTACCGCACGCTGCAGGCGCTGGCCGACGGTGGAGACATCGACGTGCTGCGTACGCCGGACGGGGAGTCGGTCTACCGCCAGTGCAGCAACGGCCACCACCATCACCTCGTATGCCGCGGATGCGGGCTCACCGTCGAGATCGAAGGCCCGGCCGTCGAGACGTGGGCCACCAAGACCGCACACGCACACGGCTTCGACAAGGTGGAGCACACCCTGGAGATCTTCGGCACCTGCCACACCTGCGCCCAACACCTCTGACACGCCTCCTGAACGAGGTCGCGCTTGGACGCTCTTGCACCCACAACGGGCTTGCCGGTGCAACAGCGTTCCAACCTCGGAGGCAGAGCCTCAGCGGAGGAAGCTGCAGACGCAGGCCTTGTTGCCCTCGGCATCGGCCAGGATGGTGTACGACGGCGCGTTCTCGTCATTGACCACGCGTCCTCCCGCGGCGACAGCGGCCGCGATGCGCTGCTCGGCCACGTCGTGCGGCAGCCACACGTCGAGGTGGAAGCGTTGCCGCGGAGTCTCGTGCGCGTCGGTCTCCTGGAACCAGAGGATCGGCAGCTGACGCGTGGGGTCCCTGACGTCGCCCCCCGCGAAGACACCGCTGACTCCAGTGAGGAGCGCCGCCCAGAAGGGCCCGACGGCGGCCATGTCGGCGGTGTCGAGCGCCATCTCGATCGTGGCCACTGCCTGCGGTTCCGCTGCGACCCCCTGCTCCGCCGCGATCGCGCTGATGCGTCGCGCGAGGTCGACGTCGCGCTGGGTCACCCACGGGACGACTCGCTCGGGACCTTCATCCGGGCGGTAGACCGCGTCGTGGCTGAGCAGCGTCACGTCGACGAACTCGTACGTGAGCTTCAGGTCCGGATGATGGCCGGCCGTCTCCGCGGCGTCACCCACCGCGGCCACGAACCGCAGGCCGGTGGCGAAGTCCCCGGTCCGGAACCGACCGTGGAAGGCCTGGTTGAGCTTGCGCCAGTCATCGAGGTGAGCATCGAGGATCTGTTCGGTGCTGAGTATGTCCCTGTTGGTGGTGTCCGTCTTCGTCATGCCAGCCACCGTAAAGGCTGTTTCGGACGTTCTACGTCCGGTGCCAGCTCGTCGCGCTGCTCACGCGGTCGTCTGGAAGCGCGGCCGCCGCTGTGCGACGTGGCGTCTGGCGCGGGTGGCGAGCTGGCGCACGTTGTCCTCGCTCTTCCCGACGATCGCCGTGATCTCCGGATACCCGTAGTCGAACACGTCGCGAAGCAGCAGCACGGCTCGCTGCTCCGGCGAGAGGCTCTCCAGCAGGACCAGCAGGCCAGCGACAGCGAATCGGCCGTCTCAGCGTGCGCGGCCGGATCATCGCGGCCGCCGGTGATGATCGGATCGGGCAGCCACTCACCGACATACCGCTCTCGGCGAGCCCGCGCCGAGCGCAGCTCGTTGATCGCCAACCGCGTGGTCACCGTGGCGACGAACGCTCGCGGCGAGTTGAGCTGCTCCCCCGCGTCCAGTGCCTGATGGACCCGCAGCAGCGACTCCTGTACGACGTCCTCGGCCTCCGACACGCTGCCGAGCATCCGGTACGCGATCGCAAACGAGACGGCCGCAGCTCGTCGAGCAGGCGTTCCCGGTCGGTCATGCCGCTACGAAACCATGCCGCCAGCTCGGGTGTGCCGGCAGCCAGCCGAGCTCGCGCTTCGCCTTGGCGTTGGAAGCGCCGCGGGCGTCGGTCATCATGACCACGCCGGCCTCTCCGGCGAACAGCCGCCCGACGAACTTCGGCACGCGCATCGGCTTCTTGGCGCCGAGCTCGTCGCGCCAGCGCCGGCAGCCACTCGGCGACCGGTGCTGGGTCATCGTCGACCACGTTGTACACGCCGCGCTTGGCCGTGCTCGACAGCCGCAACCGTGGCCTCCGCCGCGTCGGCGATGTGGATGAACGACCAGACGCCGGCGCCGTCGCCGATCAGCGGGAACTTGCGCTGGCGGACCAGCTCGGACTGTTCCCCATCTGCGGCCATGGACGTGCCTGGCCCGTAGAACGCGCCGTAGCGCAGCACGACTCCGTCGGTCCATTGCGCACCGAGGACAGCGGACTCGAGGTGACGGATCGCGGCCAGGGTCCCACGCATCTCGCGCGCCGGGGTCGGGTCGAGCGGATCCTCCTCGGTCTTCACCAGTCCGCCCGTGCGGACATACGGCCACGCGCCATAGCTCTGGGCCACGAACCGTCGTACACCGACCGCCTGGCCGGCGGACAGCAGGTGATCGGTCCCCTCGGTCCGCAGCCGGTTGGTCAGCGCGAAGTCACGATCGAAGTGGCGCGGGTCCAGTGATCCGATCGAGGTCAGCTGATGGATGATCACCTCCGGCTTCGCCCTGCCCACGGCCTCAGCCACCTGATCAGGGACGAGCGCGTCCGCGACCACCGGACGGCGCCGAGCTCCTCGAGCAGCCCTTGTTTCGACGCACTACGCGTCATGCCATGAACTTCGTGCCCCGCCTCGACCAGCCGCGGCAACAGCTGCCTTCCGATGGCCCCGGTCGCCCCTGCGACAAACACTCTCATCGTCAACTCCTTCGTCTCCGGATTACTTGTCACTCCATAAGACAAAGCAGCGAGCCCGGCTGTGACACCTCCAAGCGCGGCCGGTTCGGAACGTCCTTGCGATCAGCAGGCCGTTTCAACCACAACCACGTTCCGAACCGCATACAAGCTCAGCGGGATGGCAGGTCGCGGCACAGTACCGTCGGGAACTCCGGCACCTGGCTGAGTACGCCGCTGCATCCGGCCGTGCCGCTGCTCGCGACGATCGTCCAACGCCGGTCCGCACCGAGCTCGGCATACCAGCGTGTATGCACGCCCTGGCCCTCACACCCTGGCGGTGGTGTGGATCCGTCGACGGACTGGCAGCCGGTGACCACGGCGTCGACGTCGAGCACGAGCCAGCGCCTCGTGCACGCCACCACGTCCACGCTCTGCTCCGGGAGCTCGGCGCCCGCCGTCAGCAGATGCGTCCAGACGGGATCGCAACGGTCGTCGGGCGGGTTGCAGCCGACCTCCGTGCTACAGCGCACGAAGGTTCCTGCGGGACCCGGCTCCCAGGCCTCTTGGTTGACGACGAGGCCCAGGCCGTTGAGTCTGACTGGACTGTGGATGACCGCCGTCGAAGCTTCGCCGCAATAGCTCGCGTTGACCGCCGTCACCACGGTTTGCAGGTAGAGCTGGCCGTGTTCGCGGGCCTCCACGCGGGCCCTCGGGTGGGATGCGCAGCCCGCACCGCCCGCAGGGAGCTGAGTCAGGTCGAGGCCAGGAGCCGGCCGGCTCCGCCGGGTCGACACCTCAAGTCGCGGCCGGTCACGAGCGGCTCACGGGAGCGGCCGGCGGCGTTCTCACCCAGGACCGCCGCCCTGGTGCCACAACGTTCCAACCGCGAAGCCTGCAGGTCAGAGGGCAATCTGACCCGTCCGGTTGATCCGGTCGATAATTGGCCGGATCAACTTCTAGGCTGATCGTCATGACTTCCAACGACAGCAAATCCCGCACCAGCGCGCTCCTCGTCGTCGACGTGCAGAACGGCAACACCGAGGGTGGCTGGCAGCGTGACGACGTGATCGACCGGATCCGGACGCTCATCGACCGGGCCAAGGCCGCAGGCGCACCGGTGCTCTGGATCCAGCACGAGGCGGGCCCCTTCAAGCCGGGGTCGGACCCCTGGCAGATCGTCGAGGAGGTCCGTCCGGCCGAGGGCGAGACCGTCATCGGCAAGCAGTACCTCGACTCCTTCGCCGACACCCCGCTCCGCAAGGAGCTCGACGAGCTCGGCGTCGGGCACCTGGTGATCTGCGGAGCTGCGACTGACGCGTGCATCCGGACGACGTCCGCGCGGGCCCTGATCGAGGGGTACGACACCACTCTTGTTGCCGACGGGCACACCACCGACGAGGGGCCGTGGGACCTGCCGCTGCCAGACGGACGGACGGTGCCGATCGGCGGCGAGACGATGGTCGCCTACACGAACTTCTTCGTCGCCGACACCGAGTACCCCGGCGTCACCACGTCGGTCATCAACGCCGACCAGGTGGAGTTCCACGTCTGACCCGCTCGACCGCGGAGCAGGACCAGCGAACGCTCAGCCCGTGGCCCGGACGACGAAGGGGTACGTCACCACGTCGCCCTGGGACGTCTGGACCTGTGCCCACATCCGGTACAACCCGGGTGAGGTGAAGGTGGTGTGCAGGTCGAGCTCGGGCCCGAAGCTGGTACCGGGCAAGGCGAAGACCGGGTCGCCGTTGCCGTCGAGCTCTTCAGCGTGCTGATGAGCGAACGTGCTCCCGTCGGCCTTCATCACGATGACGTGGCCGGCTGCGCCGAGGAAGGGCTGCAGGTTGTCGACCGGCGCACCCGTGGTGGCGTCCGCGAACGAGAGCCGGAAGTCGCTCGTCTCGCCGACGCGAGCCGCGCCGTCCAGCGTCGCGACGAGGCCGTCGACCGTCAACGTGCGGGCGGACGCGGCGGCGACCGGCTCGGCCGACGGCGCAGTGCCGGCGACCGTGACGGTGTCGCGGTGCAGGACGTCGGCCATGGCGCCGCGACGAAGGAACTCGGTGTCGACGTGGTAGGTCCCGGCGGTGGGGAACGTCACCTCGACGGTGTACACCCCGGTCTGACCGGTCGGCTGCGGGTGGACGTGCGCGAAGGTGGCGAGGTCGTCGCGGGTGACGATGACGTGCATCCACTCGGTGTGGCTGCGCGTCAGGTCACTGATCGGGTCGCCGGTGGTGTCGTCGCGCACCGACAACGTGAGCGGCACCGGCACGCCGGGTGTGGCGCCGGCGGGGATCGTGACGGCGACATCGAGGCCGGCGTGGTGCGAGTCGACCGGAGGCACGTCCGTGGTCTCCATGACCGACATCTGCGGCCGCATCGGCATCCCCATCTCCTGGGTCCAGGCGAGGACGCCGTTCATCCCGCGCTCGGCACGGTCGGTGTGGCTCGCCCAGGTGAAGCCGGCCCCGAGGGTGATCGCGATGACCGCGGTCATGACCAGGTAGGCGTACAACGAGACCCGCGAGCGCAACGACGGCCGCAGGATCTCACTCGCGCTCGCCGGTCGCCGGAAGCGACGAAGCCGGGCCGCGTTGGTCACGACGGAGACCGAGCTCATCGCCATCGCGGCGGACGCCAGGACGGGGTCGAGCAGCACCCCGTTGATGCCGTACAGGGCTCCGGCGGCGACCGGGATGAGCAGGATGTTGTACGCGAACGCCCACACCAGACCCTGCTTGATGGTGGTGACGGTACGGCGGGCCAGTGCGACCGCCGCGACGAGGTTGCGCAGGTCAGCGCCGACCAGGGTGACGTCGGAGGCGGCGACCGCCACGTCGGCACCGGTTCCGATGGCGATGCCGACGTCCGCCTGCGCC
Source organism: uncultured Actinomycetota bacterium (assembly GCA_963815445.1). Lineage (GTDB taxonomy): Bacteria > Actinomycetota > Actinomycetes > Propionibacteriales > Nocardioidaceae > JANLYC01. The sequence goes on along the minus strand of CAWFGV010000011.1, from coordinate 44,337 downwards.
AGGGCCGGGGCGTCGTTGATGCCGTCGCCCACCATCGCGACGACATCACCGCGTGCCTGGAGCCGGCGTACCTGGTCGACCTTCCCGGCCGGCAGCACGTCTGCCACGACCCGGGTCGAGGCGATGCCGACCGTCTCAGCGACGGCGTGTGCCGTGGCGGTGTTGTCGCCCGTGACCATCCACACCTCGAGGCCGAGCGCCGTCAGCTGCGCCACCGCCTCCTCTGACTCCGGACGGATCGTGTCAGCGACCACCAGCACCGCGGCCGGGGCGCTCGTCGACCGCCACCAGGATCGGGGACTCGCCGCGTTCGGCGGCACGCGTGGCCAACGGGGCGAGCTCAGCGGTGTCGACCCCGAGCTCGACCATCAACGCCGCGTTGCCGAGCGCCACCCGATGGCCCTCGACCTCGCCGGTCACGCCACGTCCGGGGAGGGCCTCGAAGGCCTCGACCCGTGACAGGGGCAACGCCCGGGTCCGGGCTGCGGCGACGACCGCGTCGGCAACCGGGTGCTCCGACCCGACCTCGACAGCAGCGGCCAGCGCGAGCACGTTGTCCGGGTCGTACGCACCGACGGTGGTGACGTCGGTGAGCGCTGGGCGGCCGTGCGTGAGGGTTCCGGTCTTGTCCAGGACGATGACCGTTGCCTTCTTGGTCGTCTCGAGGGCGAGGCCGTCCGAGATCAGGATGCCGAGCTCAGCAGCCTTGCCGGTGCCCGCCATCACGGCGGTGGGAGTCGCGAGTCCGAGCGCGCACGGGCAGGCGATGATCAGTACCGCGATCGTGGTGGAGATCGCGAGCGTCATGGCGTGGTCGGCCGGTCCGAACAGCAGCCAGCCGGTGAAGACGCCGGCCGCCACCAGCAGGACGGCGGGGACGAACCAGGCCGAGACCCGGTCGGCCAGTCGTTGCATCGGCGCGCGGGAGCCCTGGGCTTCCTGCACGAGCCGGATGATCTGGGCGAGCGTGCTGTCGTGCCCGACCGCCGTCGTCTCCACGAGCAAGGTGCCGGAGCCGTTGACGGTGGCGCCGAACACTACGTCGCCTGCGGTCTTGGACACGGGGACGGGCTCGCCGGTCAGCATGGCCTCGTCGACCCGCGACTGACCGTCGACCACGGTGCCGTCGACGGGGACCTTGTCGCCTGGACGGACCCGGACCCGGTCCCCCACGACGACGTCCGTGAGCGGGATGTCGACCTCGCCGTCAGCACGGACGACGCGGGCGGTGGCGGGGACCAGCCCGACCAAGGCGGTGATGGCGGCGGTGGCGCGCTTCTTGGCCTTCGCTTCGAGCCAGCGCCCCATCAGGACCAGCGCGGTGATGACCAGCGCGGTCTCGAAGTACACGTGCAGGGGCAGCCCCCAGCGCTCGGCCAGGCCGGTCCACAGGGTCACGAAGGCGGAGTAGCCGTACGCGACACCGGTGCCCAGGGTCACGAGCGTGTTCATGGTGGTCGTGCGGTGCTTGGCCGCGGCCCAGGCGGCCCGGTAGATGGACGCGCCTGCCCAGAACTGCACGATCGTCGCTACGACGAACAGGAGTGGCATCAGCCAGTCCATCGTGTCCAGCCCGATCGGCACGTACATGACCGCCATGAGCGCGAGCCCGGTGGTCAAGGCCACCTGCCAGCGTCGCTTGAGCCCGCGGAGCAACCGCTCGCGCTCGACCTCGGCGGCATCCGTCGGGTCTGTGGGAGCGCTCGCGGCGGGGTCGCCGGCTGCCCGGCGCGGTGTTCCGCTGTAGCCGGCCGCGGCGACCGCGTCACTCAGCTGGTCGACCGTTGCCGTGCCCGCGTCGAACGTGACAGTCGCGGTCTCGGCAGCCAGGTTGACCGAGGCGTCCGAGACACCAGGGACCCGGGTCAGCGCCTTCTCCACCCGCCGCACGCAGGAGGCGCACGTCATACCCGCGATGTCGAACGTGCACACGTCGACGGACGGGGCAGTCTGCTCAACGGTCGTGGTCATGGCGTCTCCTGGTTCAGCTGCGGATCAAAGGTGGGACCGACGGGCTCTCGTGACGGTCAGGTGAGGACGTAGCCGGCCTCTTCGACCGCGGCGGAAACCTGCTCGCGGTCGGGGGCTTCAGCGGCCTCGACGGCCACGGTGCCGGAGGCGAGGTCGACCTCGACTCCCTGGACTCCGTCGAGGGCCAGCAGCTCCGTGGTGACGGCACGCCGGCAGTGGTCGCACGTCATACCCTCGACCGTGTACGTGTGGGTGGTCGCTCATGATGTCCTCCTTGGTCGGCAACTACCCCTAGGGGGTATAGATATCACCTGCCGTACCGCTGACGCAAGTACCCTTCGGGGGTATCGGGGGGCCGCCGGCACGGCAGCTGCTACCGGATCAGCATGGCCCGCAGCCGTGTCCTGGTCGCGCCGGCACAATGGCCAGGTTCCGACTTGTCAGGGACTGATCCTCACCGACCCATGCCACGTGGCCGTCCGGTCGCAGCAGCGCCGCGGGCACGTCCAGCTCCCCGCCGACGTCCACGACATGGTCGACCCGATCTGCCCAGCCATCTACCGACAGCCGGTCGGTCTGGTCCAGCAGCAGCCCGCGACCGCCGCGCATGTGCTCGTAGAGCCGCCCCCGCTTCAGCTCCAGGTCGCGCAGCCGTCGGCCGAGCAGTTCATGCCCCTCGCCGAAGTCGTAGCGGACCCCGATCGCGCTGATCTTCTCGATGAGGTACCGGTTCACCTCCTCGAAGTCCATCAGTTCCGACACCAGCCGGCGTACTGCCTGCGGACCCGGCTCGCTGGCCATCAGATGCATCATCGCGCGGGTGCTGTCCAGCACGTCGGCGGCCACCGGGTGCCGTTCGGTGTGGTAGCTGTCCAGCAGCCCCTCCGGCGCCCAGCCGTTGACCTCGGCGGCCAGTTTCCAGCCGAGGTTGAACGCGTCCTGGAGGCCGAGGTTGAGCCCCTGCCCGCCGGCCGGCGGGTGGATGTGCGCCGCGTCGCCGGCCAGCAGCACCTGGCCGCTCCGGTAGCGCTCAGCCAGCCTGGTGGCGTCACCGAAGCGGGAGATCCAGCGCGGTGAGTGCGCGCCGAAGTCGGTGCCTGCGAGCTTGCGCACCTGCGTCTTCAGCTCGTCCAGGGTCGGCGGGACCGTGCGGTCCTCGGCCACCCCGTCGGCGGGCGCGGCGAGGCGGTACAAGCCGTCCCCGAGGGGTACGGCGCCGAACCTCAGTTGGGTCTTGCGGACTTCAGCCACCACAGCCGCCAGGGTCTCCGGCGCCGCGGTCAGCTCCACCTCACCCAACAGCGTCTCGACGCTGGTGGGCTCGCCGGGAAAGCCGATGCCGAGCAGCTTGCGCACCGCGCTGCGGCCGCCGTCGCAGCCGACGAGGAAGCGTGAGCGCAACCTAGTGCCGTCGGCCAGCTCGACGGTCACCGCGTGGTCTTCCTGGCTCAACGCGACCAGCTCGCAGCCGCGCCGGATCTCGACGCCGCGCTCGGTGGCGTGCTCGTTCAGAAGACGCTCGATCGTCGTCTGCGGGATGCCGAGCACGTACGGATGCCCGGTGTCCATCCGGTCGGGCGCAGGCTTGTTGATGCCGGCGAAGAAGCCGCCAAGCGGGTACTGCTGGCCGAGCGCCAGGAACCGCTCCAGCAGCCCGCGCTGGTCCATCACCTCGACGCTGCGCGCGTGCAGGCCGAGCGCGCGCACAATCCTGGTCGGCTCCGTTTCCTTCTCCAACACGAGCGCGTGCACGCCTTGCAGCCGCAGCTCGCTGGCCAACATCACGCCGGTGGGTCCGCCGCCGGCAACGATCACGTCAAACACAAGCTCCCCCTACAACACGGTTGTATGTCGGCCAGCTGCCCCGCGGTGTCCAGCGGCGCGGACGCGTCCCTGACTTCCGCGGGTTTGGCCTCGGCCAGAGATTCTGAGGGACGACCCGGGGCTTGCCGCAAGTCCGCCGCCCCCAGCAGTCTTCGAGAATGCGACCGACTCTGTCGAGCGTCTCGTGCTCGGCGATCCTCTGTTCGTGCATCGTGTCGATCGGCTGGAATCGGTGGCCGTTTGGCTAGAGTCTCGCGAAGAGAGGCGCGGCAATCTCTGCGATTCGTCTATCTTGTCATTGTTCCACCCCGACGAGCGGAGCCATCACCTTGTCCCAGGACGAGCAGCAACCCAACGGATCCCCGCAGCAGCCACCGGCATATCCGCAGTACCCACAGCAGCCACAGCAGCCACCGCAGTACCCCCAGCAATCTCCTCAGTATCCGCCGCAGTATCCGCAGCAGCACTACGCTCCGGCGCGATCCACGAACGGGCTGGCGATTGCGTCGATGGTGCTGGGCATCCTCTGGATCTACTGGATCGGGAGCATCCTGGCCCTGATCTTCGGCTATGTGGCGCGCAAGCAGATCCGGGAACGCAACCAAGGCGGAGATGGCATGGCCATCGCAGGCATCGTCCTCGGTTGGATCGGTGTGGGGATCCTTAGCGTCGTCGTCGTCGTCCTCATCATCGGCGCAGCGAGCAGCTCGGGTTCGAGCTACTGACCAGCTCGCTCGTCGCGCCCAGGACATGAAAGTGGCGAGGGGGTAAACCTCTCGCCACTTCCAACGTATAGCGCACAGGGGGGCTTGCGGCAAGACCCCCGTCGTGACGCAGACTCTCGGGGACCAGCCGACACGTTGCAGACTGGAGCTGACCACGTGGCCTCCCTCACGCGTACTGCGTTCGACCTTCCCGCCCACCTCACCGCCAAGGCTGACCCGGCGTTGATCGCCGGCGACGAGCAGCACTTCGCCGCTATCGCGGAGACCCTCGAGCAGTCGACCGCCGACCTGTCCCAGCGCCTCGATGACGAGCGCAGGGCGCCCGGCCGCACCGGACAGGAGGCGATGGACCGCGACCTGGAGGTGCACCGGTTGACCGCTCGCCTGGGTGTCCTGCGTCGCTTCAGCCTCGACCTGTGCCTTGGCCGCATCGTGAGCGACGACGACCCCGAGCCCGTCTACATCGGACGACTCGGCCTGACAGACAACACGGGCCGACGGCTGCTGGTCGACTGGCGCTCTCCCGCGGCGGAGCCGTTCTTCGGGGCGACCCACGCCAACCCGATGGGACTCGCGAGTCGACGGCGGTACCGCTGGACGCGCGGCCGGATCAACGACTACTGGGACGAGGTGTTCACCCCGGACGGATTCGAGGGGCACGCTGCCCTCGACGACCAGTCCGCGTTCATCGCCAGCCTCGGCGCTACGCGGTCGGGCCGGATGCGTGACGTGCTCAGCACCATCCAGGCCGACCAGGACGCCATCGTCCGCGCAGGGTCCCGCGGCTCCCTCGTCGTCGACGGTGGACCGGGTACGGGGAAGACCGTCGTCGCGCTGCACCGCACGGCCTACCTCCTGTACTCCGACCCCCGCCTCGGTCATCGCCGTGGCCGCGTGCTCTTCGTCGGTCCGCATCAGCCCTACCTGGCGTACGTCGCCGACGTCCTTCCCAGCCTCGGAGAGGAAGGCGTGCAGACCTGCACCCTGCGCGACCTCATCCCCGAAGGGGCCGCAGCGACGAGCGAGACCGACCCGACCGTGGCGCGCCTGAAGTCGTCCGCGGACCTGGTGAAGGCGATCGAGCCCGCCGTCGCTCTCTACGAGGAGCCGCCCACCACGGGGATGACGGTCCAGACCCACTGGTCCGCCATCTCGCTCAGCCCCGCCGACTGGGCAGAGGCCTTCGGATCTGCGGACCTCGGTGCGCCGCACAACGAGGCGCGCGACGAGGTCTGGGAGGAGCTGCTCACCATCCTGCTGGACAAGCACGAGGTCGAGTACGAAGGCGACGACCTCCCGACTGACCTGGTGCGCAGGTCCCTGCTGCAGAACAAGGAGCTGGTCAACGCCTTCAACAGGGCGTGGCCGCTGATCGAGCCGACCGACCTCGTCGGAGACCTGTGGGAGGTGCCCGCCTACCTGCGCAGGTGCGCTCCCTGGCTCTCACCCGACGAGGTCAAGGCGCTGCAGCGCGCGGACCCGCAGGCCTGGACCGTGAGCGACCTACCGCTCCTCGACGCAGCGCGACAGCGGCTCGGCGACCCGGAGGCGTCACGACGTACGCGTCGACACAAGGCCGTTGCCGCTGCCGAGCGCGAGCAGATGGCCCGGGTCGTGGACGACTTCAGCGCGGCCGCCGACGACGAGTACGGCGTAGGCCTGGTGACGATGCTGCGCGGCGAGGACTTCCACGACGCCCTGGTCGACGAGACCGTCCTGCCCGCCGCCGACCCGGACCTGCTCGCCGGTCCGTTCGCGCACATCGTCGTGGACGAGGCCCAGGAGCTGACCGACGCGGAGTGGCAGATGTTGTTGCTGCGCTGCCCGTCCCGGAGCTTCACCATCGTCGGGGACCGCGCCCAGGCCAGGCACGGGTTCGCGGAGTCGTGGCAGGAACGGCTCGAGCGCGTCGGGCTGGACAACATCAGCCTCGCCGGCCTGACCATCAACTACCGGACGCCGGCAGAGGTCATGGTCGAGGCCGAGCCGGTCATCAGGGCTGCGCTGCCGGACGCCAACGTGCCGACCTCCATCCGCAACAGCGGCCTGCCCGTCGTCCACGGATCCGCGTCCGACCTGGACTCGATCCTGGACACCTGGCTCGCCGCGAACCCCGACGGGATCGCCTGCGTCATCGGCTCCCCCACGTTCCAGGCGACGTCCCGCGTCCGTTCGCTGACTCCGGAGCTGTCGAAGGGCCTCGAGTTCGACCTGGTCGTCCTCGTCGACCCGGAGTCGTTCGGCCAGGGCATCGAGGGAGCGGTCGATCGCTACGTCGCGATGACGCGGGCGACCCAGCAGCTCGTCATCCTGAGTTGTCAGAAGTAGGGAGGGCTATAGCCGCCCCTACTTCTGACAACTCGGTCAACTGAGCGGTGCCGTCGCGGGGATATTGGAGTGCAGGGAGGACTGATCTTCGGATTGAATGGCCGGATGTCCTTCGAACTGTCGACGCCGGCACCGGACCAGCTCGGCGCCCTCGTGGACGACCTGGCGTCCTGGCAGCAGGATGGTCTTCCGATCCAGCTGCACCCGGGTGATCTGGGATGGGAGTGGCGCTTCGGGTCCACCCGGCTCGCCGAGGAGCTGCGAGCGTGGACCGTCGGCAACGAGACCGTGGCGATCGGGTTCCTCGACACTGCGCCCCTGATCCGCATGGCGGTGGCGCCGTCGGCAGACAACGACGAGGAGCTCGCGAAGGCACTCGTCCGCGACCTTGAAGACCCCACACGGGGCATCCTCAACGGGAACAAGCTCACCGTCGAAGCCCGCTTCGGCACCGCGTTCCGCTCACTGCTGCAGCTCCATGGTTGGGTTGACGGTGACCCGTGGACCCCACTGGTCCGTGACCTGAGCGACCCGGTCGCGGACAGTGATCTACGGGTGGAGGTCGTCGGGCCCGACCGCGTAGATGACCGGGTAGCGGTGCACCGAGCGGCCTTTGTCCGGTCGACATTCACCGCCGAGCTGTGGAACGAGATGTCGCAGGCTCCGGCATACTCACGTGCCCGCTGCCTGGTGGGGTACGACGGGCAGGACAACGCGGTCGCGGCTGTCACGGTGTGGTCGGCCGGGCCTGGCCGGCCGGGTCTGTTGGAACCGATGGGCGTACACCGCGACCACCGAGGTCACGGCCATGGCACCGCCATCTGCCTCGCCGCAGCCGCGGCCCTGCGAGACGTCGGCGCCTCCAGTGCACTCGTCGCCACCCCGACCTCGAACGAAGGCGCCGTCGCGACCTACGCATCGGCTGGTTTCCGCCGCATGCCCGACGTCACCGACTTCGTCTACACGCGTTGAACCAGCAAACGGCACGCACGTTCGGTGAGGTCGTGGACACGAGTTCGGCGCCACGGCGCTCCAGGACCGCGGTCGGGGTCGCGGGCGCGGTCGGAGGAGCATGATGGGTGGGCAGGTGTACAGCCCAACGGGGACACGGTGGGAAGGAATCGGATGTCAGGACGTTTCAGCGGGTCCGCAGAGGTAGATCGCCCGATCGCGGAGGTGTACACGTTCCTCGCCGAGCGGGACGAACGACCCCAAGTTCAGTCCGCGGGTGCAGTCCATCCACAAGGAGCCCGAGGGGCCATCGGCGGTGGCACGGTTTCGTCAGCCAGGTCAAAGACGCAGGGATGAAGCAGCTCGCCGGTTCGAGCTGACCGAGCTGGTCGAAGCCCACCAGGATCCGGTGGACCGAGCGGTCGAAGAACCTCGTCGACGGTCGAGAACAGACTCAGGATCGGCGTCGCGGCACACGGAGTGCCGCACCCCTGGCCAGCCGAGCCCGGCAGCGGCTTCCACGACGCGACCTCGAGCCTGTCCAGCGTGCGCTGGTCGATGCCGAGCCTCTGCCGCGGTCGCCAGCGGACTCGCCGTACCAGCCGACGCGTACCCGACGTGACCGTTGACCAGGATGACGCTGCCAGGTGACCGCGATTGATCTGTCGAACCGCCGTGGTTACGGCCAGCTCAGTGACACCACCGGCCGGGTTCCGCGGTCACGGTCGGCATCTCACCGGGAGCAATGCCGCCTTCAGTCAACGTCTCGTGCCCACGGCGCCCACAGCGTGGCGAGCACGTCAGGACGCCGCGCCGATGACCCCGGTTCCGCCTGCCACGAACACTCGCATCACGTCACGCTCCTCCATCCGTTTTGACCTCTCCTCACCGAGACGAGGCAGCCCGGCAGCCCGTGACATGACGCACGCCTTCCTCGAGCGCATCGCGATACGTTGGCTGGATGAGGGCTGTTGTCATAGCTTCCGCGATCGCTCTGGCTCTGACGTCGTGCACCGGGTCACCGACTGAGCAGAAGTCGCCTGGCCCTTCTCCGCCGGTCTCGTCGTCCACGCCCCAGCCGACACGCGACGCTGCCACTCCGATCTCCTTGCCGTGCGACGGCGGCGCGCAGAAGCGCGTCGTTGTCGGGGCTGAGCACAAGATCGAGGGCGCCGTGTTCGGACGACCGTTGGTGTCACCCCCGGCGCGCGACCGCAGCAACAAGATCCTGTGGGTTGCCAAGCACCCGGGGCGTGACGACCTCATGGTTTCTGCGTCGTTGAACGGCACAGACCTCCAGGTGCAGCGTCGGGTCGAAGGCGGTCCGGGACCATCGATCATCAACGTGCCGAGGGCGGGCTGCTGGACCTTCTCGTTGAACTGGGGCAGCAACCACGACGTGGTGGCGGTGCGGTACGACCCTCTGCGCTAACCCCGCACCGACTTGTCAGAAGTAGGGAGGGCTATAGCCGCCCCTACTTCTGACAAGTCGGTCAGGCGGTGCCGTAGCGGCGGTCGCGGCGGGCGTAGATGTCGATCGCCTCGTACAACGTGCGCCGGTCGACGTCGGGCCACAGCACGTCCATGAACACCATCTCGGCGTACGCCGCCTGCCAGAGCATGAAGTTGCTGAACCGCTGCTCCCCCGACGTACGCAGGACCATGTCGACGTCGGGCAGGTCCGGCACGTACAGCGCCTTCGCCAGCCGCGCCTCGTCGATCTTGTCGGGCTTGAGCTTGCCGGCGACCGCCTGCCGTGCCAGCTCAGCCGCAGCGTCAGCGATCTCGGCGCGGCCGCCGTAGTTGACGCACATCGTCAGCGTGAACGTCGTGTTGTTGCCGCGTCATCTCCTCGGCGACCTGCAGCTCCTTGACCACCGACCCCCACAGCTTGGGCTTGCGGCCGGCCCACCGCACCCGGACCCCCATCGCGTGCATCTCGTCCCGCCGCCGCCGGATCACGTCACGGTTGAACCCCATGAGGAACCGCACCTCGTCAGGTGAGCGCTTCCAGTTCTCCGTCGAGAACGCGTATGCCGACAGCGCCTCGACCCCGGCCGCGATGGCGCCCTCGACGACGTCGAACAGCGCCGCCTCCCCCTTCTCGTGCCCGGCCGTCCGGGGCAGCCCGCGCGCCGCCGCCCAGCGGCCGTTGCCGTCCATGATCACGGCGACGTGGCGGGGAACCAGCTCTCGCGGCAGGTCCGGCGGGTGCTCGAAGGCGGACGAGGTCACGGCGCCAACTCTGGCACTGGACCCGAGTTGCCGCGTCGCCAGGTGACTTATATAGTCTCTCTATCTATTTGCATGGCACATTCAACTTTCCAGAGGAGAGCTCCCCTTCGTGAGCGAGAGCACCAGCACGCCCACCGGCCCGGTCGCTCCGGAGATGCCTGAGCTCACCCACCGCCAGGTGCTGACCGTGCTCACCGGACTCATGCTCGGCATGCTGGTCGCCGCGCTCTCCCAGACCGTGGTGGCCACCGCGCTGCCGACGATCGTGGGCGAGCTCGGCGGTCAGGACCAGCTCTCCTGGGTCGTCTCGGCGACGCTGCTGGCCAGCACCGCGTCGACGCCGATCTGGGGCAAGCTGTCCGACCTGTGGGGCCGCAAGCTGATGTACCAGTCGGCGATCTGGATCTTCATCGTCGGCTCCCTGTCCGCCGGCTTCTCGCAGAACATGGGCATGCTCATCGGCTCCCGCGCCATCCAGGGCCTCGGCATCGGCGGCCTGATGTCGCTGGGCCAGGCGATCATCGGCGACATCGTCTCGCCGCGGGAGCGCGGCCGCTACCAGGGCTACATGGGCTCCGCGTTCGGGCTCGCCACCGTGCTCGGCCCGCTCATCGGAGGCGTCATCGTCGAGCAGACGTCGTGGCGGTGGACCTTCTTCGTCGGTATCCCGATCGGCCTGGTGGCGCTGGTCGTCACCGAGCGGGTCCTGCAGCTGCCGTTCCCCCGACGCGAGCACAAGGTCGACTGGCTCGGCGCGTTCTTCATCGTCGCCGGGGTCAGCAGCATCCTGCTGGTGCTGTCGCTCGGCGGTGACACGTTCGCGTGGATGTCGGTCTGGACCTGGGCCTTCGTGTTCCTGGCGGTCGCGTTCCTGGCCTTGGCCGTCTGGCAGGAGCGCCGGGCCGACGAACCGATCATGCCGCCGCACCTGTTCCGCAACCACACGTTCGTCATCTGCGCGGTGGCCGGACTCGCGGTGGGCATCGCGATGTTCGGGGCGATGATCTTCCTGCCGCAGTACCTGCAGATCGTCCGCGGCCACTCCCCCATGACCTCGGGCCTGCTCACGCTGCCGCTGATGTTCGGCATGATCGGCGCGATGACCCTGTCGGGCCGCATCATCACCCGCACCGGCCGCTACAAGGCCTGGCCGGTAGGCGGACTCCTCGTGCTGACCGTCGGCCTCGTGCTGATGTCGCGCCTGCACGCGGACACGTCGATGGTCATCGCAGGCGTCGACATGGCGGTGACCGGCATCGGGATCGGTATGACGATGCAGGTGCTCGTGCTGGCCACCCAGAACGCCGTACCCCGGTCCGACCTGGGGGTCGCCACCGCCGGCGCGACGTTCTTCCGGTCGATGGGCGGCGCGATCGGGGTGGCGATGTTCGGGGCGCTGCTGCGGCACGAGAACGCCAGCACGATCCCCGACCGGATCCGCCAGTTCAAGGTGCCGGCCGAGCAGCTCACGCCCGGCAACCTGCGCATCGGTACGCCGGACGAGGTGGCGCGCCTGCCCGAGGCGCTGCACAACGCCGTCGTCAACGGCTTCGCCGACTCGATGCAGGTGGTGTTCTTCTCCGCGGCGCCCTTCGCACTGCTCGGGTTCGTGATCGTGCTGTTCCTGCGCGAGCAGCGGCTCGACACGCGCCAACCCGAACCAGCCCTCGTGCCCGACGAGGCGACCCATGCGGATGCCGGTGCCGACGAGCCAACCGGCGCGTCCGACGCCGTGCGCGCCTGACGCTCGAGGTGCAGCGCCCTCGAGTCGGTCTCGGCGACAGCCGCTAAGAGGGAAGGTGTCGCCAGTGCCCTTCGGAGATGACCTCGACATCGCCGTCGACGACTTTGATGGCCGTCTGGTCGTCCATCACGTAAGCCGGGACCGCGATGTCGGCGGCCCATCTCTCTGCCTCGGCCATGGTGTTGTCCGGCATCATCTCGTGGTCGAGGTGCGGGAAGATCGAGAAGTCGACGACCCCGAGGGTGCGGTCGCCGTCGGGGGACGTCCAGTGGACGAAGTCGTCACCGATCCGCGGGGTCATCACCATGCTCCCGGCGCTTACCCCGACCCAGACGGTGTTCGGGAGCGACGGGAGCAGGTCAGCCAGCCCTGACGTGCGCATCCAGTGAGCCAGGTATGCCGCGTCGCCACCATCCACGAGCAGGACGTCGGCCTCCCGCACCCACGGTTGCCAGCGTTCCTCGCCGATCGTGGGCAGCGCGGTCAGCTCGAGGACGCCCAGCGACTTCCACTCCATGGAGGTCATGCCACCCCACGGGGGCGCGCCGCTGACCAAGCCCTGCACCGAGACCGGTCCGAGCATCGGGTGGCCCCACTGCGCCGTCGGGACGCACAGGGCGTTGGCGTCGGCGATGGGCTTTCCCAGCAGACCGACCAGCGCATCGCGGATGCTCGTGTTCGTGATGCCTCCGGACGTGAGAAGAAGTTTCAAGATGCCTCCAGAATCGAGTGCGACGGCTGAGTGTGGCATACAGACCGGGGACCACCACCAAACTCATCGGTGTTGAACAGGGCAGAACTGTCTGCAACAGACCGCTCGCTCATTTCAGGTAGCTGTCGGCGGACGTGGTGAACATCCCGCCTGGGTCGAGGGGAGGACCCGCGTTGGCGCCGTTGTGCCTCAGCATGAGCTGGGGCCAGCAGGTGGTGGTCGGCAGAGAGCCGACGTAGGTGCCGTGCGGAGAGGCGAAGGTCATCGAGTACCTCTGCCGCGTCACGCTTGCCGGGCAGGAGGAGACGAACGGCCTCGTCATCGCACCTGGCAGTCCGTTGAACATCTCGACGAGGTCCGCGACCGCTCCGGTGTCGGTGATGGTGCGGACGGTCGTGTGCGGCCGGGAGTGTGGTTCGAGCGACCGCTCGGTCCGCCGGATCGTCACAGACGTGGTGTCTTTCGGCACCAGCACGGTCCGGGCGAACCGCGCGCCGACGAACGTGTCCACCCGCACGACGAGCCCGTCACCGTGCGGCATGAATGCGAAGTTCACCCACCCCTTGGTGTGAGCCGTCGTGCTCGGGGCGTAGAAGTCCTGGTCCTGCTCCCAGACGCCCCTTGACTCCACCTGGCCCCCCGAGTCGGATTCCGCTCGTACGCCCTCCGGGGCATGGGCTTGGAGCCAGGAGACGAACGCCTCGCGCGTGAGCGCGACCGTCCACCAGGTCGTGCGGGTGAAGTCCGGGTCCGAAGGCCCGATGCCAACCGACGCATGCCGGTAGCCAGAGGTGGGCGAGTGGCTCCATTCCCGCGCGCTCGGCGGCATCGGTACAGCGTGCAACAGCCACTTCGAGAATTTCAGGGTCGCGACGACGTTGTCATCGAGTCGTCGTTGCGGCCGCCGCTGGCCTTGTCGATGGCGCTGGCGAGCTTGCCGGCCGCTGAGCATCCGTGCAGCCGCCCAACCCGACAACGAGGAGACACCCGAGGACGCATCTGCCGAGGAGTAGGCCGACGAGTCTCATGCTGCATGTGACGCGACAGGCTCCGCAGCGGTTCCGCACCTGAGGACGGCACACGGCACGCCCAAGCGTGTAAGCGGCATGTGCGGATGAGCTCTTGCCCGGAGCAGCGCCATCGGGACAGCATTGGGCGCATGGATGACTCACGGATTCGGCACCTCATCGAGGAACATTTCGCTGCACCTCAGGGTCTGGACGCGACCCCAGAGGATCAAGAGCGCTCGGCAGCTATCTACGCCGATCACGCGGTCCTCGAGTTCCCTCAAGGCGGCGAACGGATTCGCGGACGAGAGAACATCCTTGCTTTCCGGTCGGAGTATCCAGCCAAACTGAAGTTGGAGGTTGGCCGGACCGTCGGGAGCGGCGACCTGTGGATCAACGAGTACACCATTCAGTACGACGACGGAGTGCCGATGATGGTGGCCGGAATCATGGAGTTCGAGGACGGCAAAGTGTTCCGGGAGCGGATCTACATCACTGAGCCGTGGGAGCCGCCGGCGTGGCGATCGAAGTGGGTCGAGTTGATGGAGTGACGCCGAGGCTCGGCACCTCCGCGCACACCCAGGGCCGTGAACGGACGTGTTTGCCGGCTGCCGGTAGGCAGCGTTGCATCAATCGATAGCAGCCTTCGGGATCCATGACGTGACATGTGGTCGGTCTTCGAGCTCCGCTCGCCCGGTTGACCACAGGAGCACCTGGACCGGGTCACCTTCCGGAGCGTCGGGGAACAGCCGGGCCAGCACCGCGGCGCAGAGCGATTCAGGGGGAAGCCAGCTGATCCCGAGTCCCTGCGTGATGTCATACGTATGCACCAGGGTCTCGTTGACTCCCAGCGCTGCAAAGCCGCCTGGGTCAGTCGGTCCCCAGTGCCAGGCGCGAGCGTCGGGTCCGGCCGCGGCCAGCGCGCTGCTCAGGAGCCTTCCGGAGGCGATGACCACCTGGAGCACGTCACGCGGCGGCGCGTCGGCGTGGATGACGAGATCGAACGGCAGGTAGGCACTCCCCGGCTGAGCCGCAACCTGTCCCGCATAGGCGACAAGGTCATGTGCGACATGGGCCGCTGTCGTCCAGCAGCTCCACTCCAGCGACCCAGCCGGGGCCTGCCAGTCGCGCGACTCGTACGGCGTGAGTACTCGCACCATCTCGGCCACGGCCTGGTCGACGTCTCGGCTGTCCATCGAGCGCATGCGCAGGAGCCTTCCAGGTTCGGCCTCATCTGCGAAACCCAGGTTCCCGTAGGTCGAGCTCGGTCCTCGCGCAGTTCAGGCTTGCGGTTGCCAAGGTGATCGGCACCTGCTGGGCTGCGTGCATGACCGAGCAATCTGCAGCCACCCGCCGCGCCTTCTGGGTCGACCCAGCAAGCGACCCGCGCAACACGGGCGAACTACCCGGGAACGAGATGACGACTCTGCGTCAGTACCTCGACCGCTACCGGATGACCTTCGAGATGAAGTGCGATGGCCTTTCCCCGGAGCAGCTGGCCACCCGGTCGGTCCCGCCGAGCACGATGAGCCTCCTGGGGCTGGTTCGGCACCTGGCCAAGATTGAGCACCATTGGTTCCGGCGCACGCTTGCGGGGCGGACGGACCTCGCTCACCTCTACTTCACCGAGGAAGACCCCGACCTCGACTTCGATGCTGCGGTCGGGACCGACGAGTGCGTGACGGATGCGTGGGAGTCGTGGCGACGCGAGGTGGCGCACGCGCGCGAGGTCTATGCACGTTACGACGACCTCGGCGAGACCTTCATCCCGGGTGAGCCGTGGCAAGCGCGCGGAGTCATCGTGCACATGATCGAGGAGTACGCCCGTCACTGCGGCCACGCCGACCTGCTGCGCGAGTGCATCGACGGCCGCACGGGCCAGTGACCCTCCCGTCGCAAGGCCCGAGGAGTGCGCAGATCGCCTATCCTCGCCGCAAGACGCGATAGATCGTTTCGCCCTTCGGGGCTGGTCGGGGTACGTCGTTCCAGCCGATCTCGCCGGCTTTCTTCGAGATTGCAGCCTTGACCTCTGCGACGTTCACGTTGTCCTCGAAGAAGGCGATGGACAGGCCGTTACCTGTCTGTGGGTCGACCAGGTGGTAGGCATCGAGCACGCCGGGCACCGTCCTGGCCGCATCGATGACCCATTGACGATCGTCATCGGGCATCGGTTCCCATACGGCAACGCGAGCGATCATGGCAGGCCTCCTGAGTACTCCGGGTCTCTCGACCCTACTGGCGTGGTGTGCGTGACTGTGCCGGTGTACGTCCCGCGCGCCAACGCGTCCGTCGGTGTCGTGTGAGGTTGGCCGCGCCCCGCGCTGTTCACCACGCAACCACGTTGGACGACGGGCGGGTGCTGTTGACGGGGGGATGCACGGCGCCGGGCTGTGGCGGTTTCGAGCAGGGCCGCCGGTCGGAACTGTTTGACCCGCTGCAGCGCGCCTTCTCCGTTGGCCCCTTGATGCTGCAGCCGACCGCGAGTGGGACCGCGACGTTGTTGAAGGACGGGCGGGTTCTGCTGACAGGCGGCTACCCCGGCGAAGGGCAACCGGCGACCAACAGCACACAGCTGTACGACCCGAGGGCCAACCACTTCGTGCCCGGCGGCATGATGACCACCGCGCGCGCCGACCAGACCGCGACCGTCATGGCAGACGGGCGAGTCCTCATCGCCGGTGGCGTCGATGGCAGCGGCGTCGCCCTGGCTACGACCGAGCTGTACGACCCGCAGACCGGCCGGTTCGCGGCCGGACCACGCATGAGCCAACCTCGTGCGGGCCAAACCGCGACGCTGGTCGAGGACCAGGTCGTGCTCATCGGCGGAACGGAGTCCGGCAGCGCACTCGCTACGACCGACGTGCTCACGGACGGCACATGGGCGCCCGGGCCGGATCTCTTGACTCCGCGGGTCAAGCTCGGCGCGGCCGTCTTGTCAGCGCAGCGGGTCCTGGTCGTCGGTGGCGCGTCGTCGACCGAAGGCCGGGAAAAGCTGGCAAGCACCGAGATACTGTCTCTGCGAACCGGTCGGTCGACGTACGGACCAGGCCTCTCCGAAGGCGAGTACAAACTCGACGGTGCCGTCGTGCCCCTGGACGACGGGCGCGTCGCTATCGCCGGAGGCGACGTCGTCGACATCTATGACCCCCGATCCAACGAGATCACAGCACTCCGACGGCCGCACATGGGCCGACGGTCTTTCGTGACCGCCAGTCCGGTAGGCGGCAACTCGCTACTTGTCGTCGGCGGCTATGACAATGCCATCGTCCCCACCGATAGCGCCTGGCTGATTTCAACGGGGAAACCGGCCACAGCTTCGTAGGTGATCGCCCGGTCCACCAAGCCGAGCTTCGCCACAGCCGGATCGGCGCTCGCGTGGGAATCCAGGATTGTCCCGCCAGAGCAGAACGGCGAACCTCCTGAGGGTGGACCCGGGACCTCGGCAAGCGCGGTCGAGCCCCGTCACGCTCCACGGCGGCGGTCACCCTTCGGCTAGCGGCCGCGCAGTCGCTGCCCGAGGAGGTCGACGCCAGGCCCGCCGAGATCGTTGAGCGCCACCGAGCGCCCGGTCACGGCCAACGCCAGCGCTTCGCTCGGCCCAGTGACGTCGGCTCCAGCCCCCCATGACCACTCCTGGTCGGTCGCCACCAATGCCAGGCCCTCGAGACGGCGCTTCGGAACCAGCCCGGGGACGCCTGAGGGCAGCCAGTCCAACACCATCCGCCAGTCGTCGACGCTCACGTCGTCGGCGAGGCCAAGCGGCCGGGCGCAGTCACGCAGGTGCACGCATCCGTCCGTCATCGGCCCCATCGGTCCCACACCTGGAGCTTTGCCGTGTTCATCGGCCATGTCTCGCAGCAGCGCGGTGAGTTCGTTGACGGGCCGTTGCGACAGCTCGGCCGCGACCGCCTCGCTGGCGCGGTTGAGCGAGCCGCGCGCCCGGACGACCTGCCGCAGAAACCCACCTACGCTGCCGGCCAATGGCATCACCAGGTGACCGAGGACTTCACGCACGGTCCAGGCGTCGCACAGGCTGCGCGTCTGGAGCTGGTCGTCATCGAGGCCATCGAAGAAGTCAGCCAACACACGGCGGTTGGCTGCGGTTCTGGCCTGGATCTCCATCACGTGATTCACAACTGCTCCTCCTTGGCGCGGCGGCCCGCGCGGGCGGCCTGGCGGACGAGGTGGTCGCGCTCCGCGACGTTGGTGGCCAGGCGGGCGGCATCAGCGTACGACGCGGCGGCGGCAGACAGGTCGTCGCCCAGCTCGTACAGGTGGCCGCGGACGGCGTGCCAGCGGTGCCGATCGCCGATCACGTCACGCAGCCGGTCGGTCTCGCGCAGCCCGGCCGCGGCGCCGAGGGCGTGGCCGACGGCGACCGCACGCCCGAGCACCGCGGCCGGGTCCTGGTGCACCGGGTCGTCGGTGAGGGAGACGAGGTCGTCGTACCAGGCGAGGATCTGCGGCCAGTCGGTCTCCTCAGCGCTGGCCGCGTCGTCGTGCACGGCGGCGATGGCGGCCTCGACCTGGTAGCGGCCGGGGCGCTGACTCTCCGTCTGCATGGCCAGCGCCGACTGCAGGACGCGCACGCCCTCGGCGATCTCGCGCCGGTCCCACAACCCGCGGTCCTGCCGGTCGAGGGTGACGATCCGGCCCTCGGGGTCGACCCGCGCCGGGAGGCGCGCGTGGTTCAGGAGCATCAGCGCGAGCAGCCCGCGCGCCTCCGGTTCCTCGGTGGCGAGGGTGAGCTGGCGAGCGAGCCGGATCGCCTCTCCGGCCAGGTCGACCCGGCCCGCGTGGCCGGCGGTGTAGACGAGGTAGAGCACGCGCAGCACGACGGCGACGTCGCCGGGCTGGTCCAGGCGGTGCCCCTGCAGGGCGCGTTTGGCCCGGCTGATCCGCTGCGCCATCGTCGCCTCCGGGACGTAGAAGGCGTCGGCGATCTCGCGGGTCGTGAGGCCGCCGACCGCACGCAGGGTCAGCGCCACCTGGGATGCGGGTGTCAGCTCGGGGTGGCAGCAGCAGAAGAGCAGGAAGAGGGTGTCGTCGCCCTCCTCGGTGGCGACCGCCCGCGGCTCGGCGTACGTCTGCTCCTGGCGGCGGTCACGGGCGACCTCGCTGCGGCGTACGTCGACGAGCCGACGGGTCGCCACCGTGATCAGCCACGCACGCGGGTCGCGCGGCGGATGCTCGGGCCAGACCCGCAGCGCCTCCAGCAGCGCCTCCTGCAGCGCGTCCTCGGCGGCGTCGAAGTCCTCCCCTCGCCGGACCAGCCCTGCGAGCACCCGCGGGACGAGGGCACGCAGCGCGCCCTCGTCCAGCCCTCGCGTCGGCTCGTCCATCACGCCGGGTCGGTCGCCGGGGGCTCCTCGGACATGACCTCCCGGACGTCGATCCACTCAAACATCGGCTTGCCGCCCGGGCCAGGCCCGGCGGAGACGTACGCCGCGAGCTCGAGCGCGCGCTCGTACGACTCGACGTCGATCATGTACCAGCCGGCTGCGAGATCGCTGGTCTCGGGCAGCGGGCCGTCGGTGGTGACGGGCGCGGCGTCCGGGCCGCCGTAGCGCACCCAGGTACGCGCCGGCGTGAGTGCCTGCGCGTCGACGAGCTCGCCCTTCTCCTCGAGCAGGTCGCTCACGTGGTGGAGGAAGGCCATGTGCGCCTCCACGTCCTCGGGGGCCCACTGGTCCATCGGAGGGAAGGGGTGGTGCGGCTCCGGGCCGCCGCGGTAGTGCTTGAGCAGCAGGTACTTCGGCATGGTGGTCTCCTGTGTGTCATGGGCCGCGTCTGTCGTGGCCTTCACCTGGTGAGCGGAGCCGGTCAGCGCTTCTCGACATGAAACCACTGAGCAATCTTCGAGTCCGCGCAGGGGAACCGTCCACGGGGACTCTGTACGTCGCAAGGGGCGCGCGAATGCCTGGTGGCGAGGCGACATGGTACTTCCGGGCAGGCTCCACCCGATTTCGCCACGAGGCGACCCGCCCGGCCCATATCGTGGCCGAATGCGCCTCCTCCACAGCTTGCTGGTGACCGCCATGCTGCTGTGTATGGCGGCCGCGGAGATCACCGTGCCGGCGTCAGCGGGCACCGCGACCGCCACCATCACCGGCCGCGTGCTCGACGGGGACGGGACTCCGGTGAACGCCCTCCGGGTCGAGGCGACCAACTCCACCGGTGTGATCGCCGAGGCCGCCACCGGCGGTCAGGGCCGGTTCACGCTGACGATCACCGACGTGTCGGAGTCCGTGGTCGTCCACCTGGTCGACGTCGCGTACGGCCAGCTGCGGGCGAGGACCCTCGCGCCCGTGCCGCTGACCGCCGGACAGGCCGTCGACGTCGGCGACGTCACGATGTCGTCCGGTGGCACCGCGGGTCGTGCCGCGAACGCCGTCAAGACCTCCAGCCGGGCTGCCGTGCGCTCGGCATACGTGACCCGCTACCGGCCGCTGCTGGTCGGCCAGCGCCTGTTCGTCCCGCGCCGCGACCGCCCCTGCAGGGTCGTGTACGGCAAGGGATACGCCCGGCAGCGGGCGCGGCAGATCACCCAGGTCAACTTCATGCGGTCCCTGGCCGGAGTGGCGCCGGTGAAGCAGAGCGCGCTGCTGTCCGAACGGGCGGCGGCCGCAGCGCTCATCGAGTACCACCTCGGCTACCTCAACCACTTCCCGCCGCGGTCGAGCCAATGCTGGACCCGGGTCGGCTCACGCGCCGCCGGCCACTCCAACCTCGCGTACGGCAGCGCCCCCTCCGACACGGTCGGCCTGTACATGACCGACCCGGGCGACAGCAACCGCCCGGTGGGGCACCGCAGCTGGATCCTGGACCCGAGCCAGGTGCAGATGGGCACCGGGAGCGTCGGCACGTTCAACGCGCTGTACGTCGTCTCGAAGTCGGCCCGGTCGAACCCGACGCCGCGCTGGATGCGGTGGCCCAGCGCCGGCTACTTCCCGTCCAACCTCGAGCCACGGGGGCGCTGGTCGTTCTCGTCGACCCGCTTGAACGACGTCGACCTCAACGGCGCCCGGGTCAGGGTCACCCGCGCCGGTCACCGGGTGGCGCTGGCTCGGCTCACCCGCAGCATGTACTACGGCCGGATGACGACGCTGACGTTCGACTTCAAGCGGCCACCGACGCGGGGCACCTACAACGTCACCGTGACCGGGATCCGCCAGCGCGGCCGGCTCATCGACCCCGTCCACTACCCGGTGCGCCTGTTCCGCGTCCGGTGACCGCGCGGCCCTAGCGCTCGACGTGCACGAGCGAGCGCAGGCTGCGCTCGAGGTGCCACTGCAGGTATGCCGCGACGATCCCGCTGGCGGGCTTGCGGTAGCGCAGCTCGACCGCCTCGGCCGTCGACCAGTCCCCCGCCAGCAACGCCCCGAGCAGGGCCACGGTCTCGATGGTCGGGTTGGCGGTGCCGGGGATGCGGCAGTCCGCGCAGAGCATGCCGCCCGCACCCGCGCTGAAGCTGCGGTGCGGCCCCTCGGCCCCGCAGCGCGCACACGAGTCGAACGTCGGCGCATAGCCCGCGATCGCCAGCGAGCGCAGCAGGAACGAGTCGAGCACCAGGCCCGGGTCGCGCTCCCCCGAGGCCAGCACCCGCAGGCCGCCGACGAGCAGCAGGTACTGCTGGACGGCCGGCTCCATCTCCTCGGCCACCAGCCGCTCGGCGGTCTCGAGCATCGCGGTGCCGGCGGTGTAGCGGACGTAGTCGCTGGCGATGATCTCGCCGTAGGGCGCCAGCGTCTCGACCTGGGTGACCACGTCGAGGGTGCGGCCGCGGGCGAACTGCACGTCGACGTGCATGAACGGCTCGAGCCGCGACCCGAACTTGGACTTGGTACGGCGTACGCCCTTGCCGACGGCGCGGACCCGGCCGGTGTGGCGGGTCAGGAACGTGACGATGCGGTCGGCCTCGCCCAGCTTCTGCGTGCGCAGGACGACGGCCTCGTCACGGTAGAGGTTCACCCCTCCATTGTGCCTGGGGCGGAGTCGGTTGCGGTGCGCCTGGGCGCGCGTTTGGTGGCGGGTCGAGCGCGCTTGGCCGCGGTACGCCGGGGCCGGGTGGTCTTCTTCACCGCCGTCGGCCAGCAGCTGTCGAGGAACCTCAGCACCTCACCGGTGATGCGGTCGGGCCGGCTGCGCCACTCGATGATCGACTCGGCCTCGATGAACGTGGCGTTGGGCAGCTCGTCGGCCAGCATCGCGGCGTCGGCGGCGGGGTGGATGGGGTCGTTGGGGTGGCCGATCACGATGGCCGGCGCCTCGATGGCCTTGCGCTGGCGCGACGAGGGGGCGATCTGCCCGAAGAAGATGCCGTGGACGGTGGCGGCCAGCGGGCCCGGCTGCTGGTCCATGGTGTCCAGCGCGATGCCGACCCAGAACGGCACGAGGCCGCGCGGGATCTTGCGGGTGACGGCGCTCAGCGCGGTGACGGCCCAGGGCGTGACCCGGCCGAAGAACAGCATCGGCCCGAACGCGACGATGCCGGCCTCGAGCGCGTTGTCGAGAACCGGCATCTCCAGCACCATGCCGCGCAGCCGATGAGGTGTGTGACTCGCCACCTCCAGCGTGACGTTGGCACCGAGCGACGTGCCACCCATGACGGCCTGTTCGACGCCGAGGTGGTCCAGCAGCCCGACGGCCTGGTGGGAGAACGCCGTCATCGAGTAGCGCCTCGGGTCACGTGGCCGGTCGCTGCGGCCGTGGCCGAGCAGGTCGAGCGTGACGACGCGGTAGCCCTCGGACGCGATGCGCCGGGCGAGCGGGTCGTGCATGCGACGCGGCATCAGCTGGCCGTGCATGAGGATGAGGACGCGGTCGCCGGCACCGTACTCGGTGTACTCCAGCCGCGCGCCCTCGAAGAAGAACTGTCCAATGTGCTCCGAGACCAGCATGGACCTAGTGTCCCGTATGGATACGAAGTTGGCTCGCAATGATGCACTCTTGGAACCCAAACGATGGATCGGGACGGCTCGATCACAAGTCCGGAGGCGACGCCGCTTCGGCACGATACTGAGGAAAGAACCCTCCTTCTAGGTCGCCGGACACCTCGGCGATCCGTGCTTCCACCAAGTCGTCGTAGAGCCGTTGGTCACCGATGAAGCGAGCTGTGCGAAATGTTCGGACCCCAGTCGGGATCGAAGGAGCGCTTGTACCGGAAGATTCCGTCGTTACGACCGTATCCCCCACCCAGGACGTACCCACGCCGGCTCGGTCCGGATCCCGTGCACGGCAACCTCATGCTTGAGCAAGTCGTTGGGCGCGAGGTGGAAAGCCGACTCCTTCGTGCCACCCAGGAACGAGTACAACCACGAATCGCTCTCCAAGACAATCTCAGCGGAGACAACTTCACCATCGTCATCGGCAACCGTAAAAATGGAAAGACTCCCCATGAGACCTTCCACGAGTTGACCGAAGAAGTTCTCGCCAAATCGGTACCACGACCGTGCACCTCGACGCTCCATCGTGGAGCTATAGACGTCCATGAAAGCGTCGAGCTGCGAAGCATCCACGTGCTTGCTTACTTGACACCCACCTCGGAGCGACTTTCGGACATTCTTGCGAACCTTTCGGTCGTAGCCACTCCATAGTTCGTCTTCGGACCGGCTCAGGTCAACGATCACGTTGTCACCGGTATCACAAATACTGAGGCCGGCAGGCAACACAGGTGCGCTCTGCGATTCGAAGTCCAACGAGAGGCGTATAAAGAGGCTGGCAAGGCCCAGGTCTCTTGCCCAGCCGTCAATGATGGCCAAGAGATGGTTGCCGTTGACATCTCCACGCATGAACGGGCCGCCATAACCATAGGGCGATATGGCGTCCTGGGCGTCGATCCCACCCAACGAAATTGAACGCAGCAAAAGAGGAACTAGCGCGAGTCCGTCATCCACCTCGATGACCAGAGCGATCGGCTGATCGCTCGATGCACCTATCGCTTCTGCATAAACGGGTGAGCGAAGGGCTCACGGCCGGTCGCGGCCCAGACGTCCAACCATGCTTGGCGATCTGCTCTGCTACTGAGGACTCGTATCACGGTGACCAGTCCGAGTTCTGACTCAGGCTCGAGCTAAAGGCGTCGACAAGATCCGCGATCTGGCCAGACTCAATGTCTTGATGCACCGGAAGGTTGAGGATGTGCGCAGCAGACCAGTCGGATTGACGAAATTTCCCGGCTAGCTGCGGAATCAGTGTGTGATAAAGGCTGACCACCCCGTAGCCCTGAGAGTTCATCGCGTGGTAGATGGCATCCCGAGACTCCCGGGGCACATACACGGGCAGGGTCTGCGGTACGTCGTCCTTGAGGTCCGGCCACACGAGCTCTAACGGCGCACCGCGCTCCTGGAGCTGACCAAGCAGCTGTGTTGTGAGCCGGAAGTTGTCGCGCCGCCTCGTGGCGATGGATGGCCAGTCATAGGACATCACGTCGGCGGCAAGAGAACGCGCGGTACTGACTTGCGCACCGATCAGCGACGGATCTCGGTAGGTCACCATCCCGCCGGTCTTCATCGGCAGCATCTTGTGCATGCTGAACATGGATAGTTGTCCGACCCTGCTCACCAGAGAACCAGTGCTGGCCGTGAAGAAGCCGTGTGCCAAATCCTCGACCAGTGGAACGTGATGCCGTCGGGCGAGTCTCCCGATGTCCTCAAGTTGGGGATCGGTGCGCCCGTAGTAATGAATAAGAACAACTGCTCGATACGAAGTGGCCTCCAGACACCTAGCGAGACCTGTCGAGGTCCACGGTTAGATCTCGGTTGAGCGGATAGAAGGTCGCCTGAAGGTCCAAATTCGAGACCGGGTCATAGACACCGCTACCCTCGCGTGATGACCACCCGACGAAGGCTGGCAGGAGGACATCGCGAGTGTCAGCAAGTGGCGCATTCTTGAGGAAATCCTCGAACCCTTGCCTCGCAGACTCATAGAAGAACGCCTGGTGATGAAAGTTCGTGACTTTGTTGGCCCCCTTTTCGATCTCGCTCATCGCTGCCTCAGTCGGACGGCCGGCGCTGCCAAGCGGTGGTTGTCAAGAACGTGTGCAAGCGGGCTCAAGTCAGCATCCTTTGCTGCCACAACGAAGGCCGCCTCAAGTCCTGGCAGTAGAGCACCGACGGACTCGAGCAACTCGGAATCAGCCAGATGCTGCGGCGTGGGCACACGCACGTGAGTGGCGCTGGGGATGGCAAGGCGCATCTCTTCACCGCGCCAGATGACGTTCAACATACAGAATCCATACGTTCTGAGGGAGGCCACCGCTAGGGGCCAGTCGACGAGCGACAAGCTTTCCCTGTCGTCGATATCATCCTGTCTCGGCCGGTCCGGGAAGCTCGCGCATCCACCAGTGGTTCGAGCTCACCGTCTCAAAGCCGAGATTGTCATAGAAGCGGCGGGCATTCGCATTGGTACTGAACACGTCTAGTTCGATGGTCGCAACATCAGGGAATCGTCTCAAGTGCTGGATGATCAGACCCCGTGCTATGCCCTGCCCTCTCCAACCTCGAGAGACGCAGATGTAGGAGAGTAGGGCCGTTGTAGGCGATGACGCTCGGAACTCTGCGAAACCCACCAGCTCTCCGGTACCTGTCTTCGCCCCGTAGAGTGAGTAGCCGGTCAGGTTCTCTGGTGCTACCAGGACGGCAGCCAAGTACGCCCCGGCACGAGGCTGACCGTACGGCAAGAATGGCTGAAGTTGCGTGCCGAAGGTTTCTGCAACCAGAGCAGACTGCTGGATGTGTATCGAGTGGCGTCAAGCCCGAATGGAAACGGTCACGATGATCTTGATCTCTGCCGGCGCTCGTCATCCAAGTTGAGCATGACGGAGCCGGGATCCACGATGACACCCTCTCGTCGGAAGACCTGCGCGAGAGTCATAGCAATAATTCGGAGATCCAGCCAGACATTCCGATGCCGTACGTACCAGACGTCCATGCCTAGGCGATCATCCCAAGGAGTGTCGTTACGGCCGTTGATCTGCGCCCAGCCGGTGATCCCGGGACGAACGGTCATCCGGATGAGCTTCCTCTCCCTCGAAGAACTCTGTGTACTGCAGGAGGAGCGGTCGCGGTCCCACGAGACTCATCTCGCCTCGGATGACGTTCCACAGAGTCGGCAACTCATCCAGGCTCGTCAGACGAAGGAAGTTACCGAAGCCAGTGAGCCGCATGGAGTCTGGCAAGAGGTTTCCCGCCGAATCGCACTGTGTGGTCATGGTCCGAAACTTGTACATCGTGAACGGGATTCCGTCCCGTCCGGGCCTCGTCTGTCGGTACAAGACGGGAGAACCCAGATTGCGACGAACGGCAGCAGCAACTCCTCCGAGCAGCGGTGACAGGACGACCAGGGCAGAGCAGGACAGGCCTACGTCGAGTGCGCGTTTCAATGCCTCGTCGATTTCGGTACGCGCGCTGCGATCGTTGGTGATCAACGGGGCTCAGCCCTCGCTCTCAGCTGTCGTGGTTCGGTTAGAGTTCCAACACAACTCGGACAGCGTAACGACAAGATCTAGGACCGAGCGGCGCGGCTATCTCCTTCTACCGTCGCTGGCACCCACCGATCGCGAGCGGAGACCTTCAAGACATGCGTGTTGTGGTCCTTACGCAGTGGTTTCCCCCGGAAAAGGCCGCCCTCCCGGCAGACATCGCTGCGGGATTGGCTGCGGCGGGCCACGACGTCACAGTTCTGACGGGTTTCCCCAACTACCCTACTGGGCGAATCTTCGAAGGGTGGCGCCAACGACCCGTCGTCAATGAGCGCCAGATGGTTATGGAGTCCGCAGAGTCTGCCTGTATCCGAGTCACGATCGATCCCCTGTTCGTCGCGCTGCCAACTATCTTTCGTTCATGCTGAGCTCCACCCTCTTCGGGTGGTCATTGCTCCGCCGCGCAGACGTCATCTACGTCTACCATCCGCCTCTGACAGCTGCGATCGGACCCTGGCTCAGCAGAAAGCTTGGCGGACCTGCGTACGTGCTGCATGTGCAGGACTTGTGGCCCGACTCCGTGGTTCAAGCAGGGCTCTTGGCTCGGCGCAGCGCCAACGTCGCTGAGCGAGTTCTCACCAAGACCTGCAACGAGATCTATGCCGGCGCCTCGGCCATTGTCGCCATCGCACCCACGATGGCCGCCATGCTCGAGGAGCGTGGAGCTCCCAGATCAGGCGTCCATGTGGTTCCAAACTGGGCTGACGAAACGATCTTCGAGCCCCTTGAGCAAGGCGAATCCTCCGGGAACGCTGCACCGGATGAAGGACGTTCTCGGTCATGTTCGCTGGCAACATGGGTGACTTGCAAGGCCTGGACGTTGCTATCCGGGCCGCCGCCGAGGTCCGCGACCTTCGAGGGTTCCGACTCGTCCTCGTGGGTGACGGGGTCGCCCGTGAGTCCCTCGAGATGCTCGCAGTCGAACTTGGTGCCACCAACGTCTTCTTCGCGGGGCCGCAGGATCAGTCAAAGATGAATGTCGTCACCCATGAGGCTGATGTCCAACTCGTCTGTCTACGCGATCTTCCCTTTCTTCGAGGGACCATCCCAAGCAAGTTGGGGTCTGTCATGGCCAGCGGAATGCCCGTCATTTGCTCGGTGGGCGGTGATGCTGCGGACGTTGTTCGCTCGGCCGGTGCGGGCTGGACAGTTGAGCCCGAGAGTGTCGGGGCGCTAGCGAGCGCGTTTCGACAGGCACATGCCACAAGGCCGGATGGTCGCCAAGAACTGGGACGTCGAGCCAGGGATTACTACGAAACTCATATGTCCCGCGCTTCGGGCGTCGGGCACCTGGCAGACGTTCTCATCCGCACAGCCCGGGAGAACCCAAGGACCCATCACGACCGTAGTCGTCTTCGAAGCGGATGATGTCGTCCTCACCGGTGTAGGGACCTCGCTGTACCTCGATGATCGTCAACGCGCCCGAGCCCGGATTACCAAGACGGTGTTTGGTACCGGCAGGAATATCGATAGACTGGCCCGACCCCTATCTGACTGACAACGCCATCCACTGTGCATTGAGCCACACCGTCGAGCACGACCCAATGCTCGGAGCGGTGCTCATGAGCCTGGTAGGAGAGGCGCTTTCCCGCCTCGACCTCGATTCTCTTCACCTTATAACCTGCGCTTTCATCCAGCACCAGCCACCGACCCCAGGGCCGCTCAGCCTGCCGCTCCTGCAAAGCCACTCCAGCCTCTCTTCCAAACCACCCAAAGGAGCAGAATAGCCAGACATCGGCACGGAACCCTCGCATCTGAGTAGGCACGCGATGGCTCATGGGAGGGTGACCCGCCATCTTGGTCTCGGGAGCTATCTGACTTTTTGCGGGAGGCGGTGACACCAAGGGACGATCGGCTGCTAAGGGTGAGAGTCGCCGGGCAAAACCAATATGTAAGACTATGTTCCATACCGCTCCTAGGGACGCACCCTACCAATCGGAAGCAGAGCCCTGTGACCCCCCATAAGCTCGTCGTCGTCGGTCAAGGCTATGTTGGCCTGCCGATAGCAATGCGTGCGACTCAGGTCGGATTCGACGTTGTGGGCTACGACATAGACCCAGTCCGTGTGTCGAGCCTGCAGGCTGGGTCGGTCCTTCGTCGAAGACGTCAGTGATCAGGTCCTTGGCTGGGCGCTCGCGTCTGGGCGCTACGCCGCTGCCGCCGAGCCCAGCGCACTTTC
Source organism: uncultured Actinomycetota bacterium (assembly GCA_963815445.1). Taxonomy (GTDB): domain Bacteria; phylum Actinomycetota; class Actinomycetes; order Propionibacteriales; family Nocardioidaceae; genus JANLYC01. The sequence goes on along the minus strand of CAWFGV010000011.1, from coordinate 16,180 downwards.
AGGCTTTGACTTTGCCCTCATCACTGTCCCGACGCCGCTTCACGAGGCCACTCCGGATCTCTCCTTCATCGAGGCTTCCGCCAGAGCTATTGGTGGGCACCTTCGACCCGGTGCCACCGTCGTGCTCGAATCGACAACCTACCCCGGTACAACGCAAGAATTCTTGGCGCCAGCGCTCGAAGCCGCAAGCGGCCTGACAGCGGGAACTGACTTCCACCTGGGCTACTCTCCCGAACGCATCGACCCCGGAAACGAATGGCACACGTTCGTGTCAACACCGAAGGTAGTTGCTGGCATCGACGAAGGCTCATCCAAGGCAATCGCGGATCTTTATGAACGGCTCGTCGACACCATCGTGCCAGTAAGCACGCCGAAGGAAGCTGAATTGACCAAACTGCTGGAAAACACATTCCGGCATGTCAATATCGCCCTCATCAATGAGCTAGCCATCTTTGCGCAAGACCTAGAAATCGATATTTGGGAAGTTATCGACGCTGCATCCACCAAACCCTTCGGTTTCATGCGCTTCACACCAGGCCCCGGAGTTGGCGGCCACTGCCTTCCTGTAGATCCGTCCTATCTGTCCTGGCAGGTTCGGCGAACACTAGGAAAAGCTTTTCGCTTTGTCGAGCTTGCCAACGACGTCAACGAGCACATGCCGGACTACGTTGTGCAGCGAGTCATGGCTGGCTTGAACGCACAACGAAAGGCGCTGAACGGAAGCCGATGTCTCCTCATCGGTCTTTCCTACAAGAAGAACGTCGGTGACCCCCGTGAATCGCCGGCACTGAAGGTGGCCGAACTACTCCAAGCGTACGGCGCGACTGTCATTGCCGCGGACCCCTACGTAGAGAGCCATCTCCTGCCACCAACGCTAACGCGGGTCGACTTGAGTCAGCAGGAAGTCAGTCGAGCAGATGCCGTAGTTATCCTTACCGACCACGACGCCTTCGACTATGAGATGGTGGCCGAGGCGGACGCATTTGTGCTCGACACCAGAAACAGACTCGATGGCCGACGCGAAGCCCTGCTAAATCTTGACGACCTGAAGATCATTGCGAACTTTTACTTTCCATGAGCTTGCGGAGGTCCTCGAAGATGTGAACGTTGTCCCTCCGGGCATGCCAACGATCGTAGGCCTCACCCGCTCGCATACGACTGCCACCCCGCTCCTCGGCGGACAAGCGAGAGTAGTTTGCGATGGCTCGGCTCCAGGAGGACACGACCGCAGTCGGGACCACGACACCGCCTCCATCCCTCAGCACTTCGGTCCAGGGCGTTACGTCCATAGCCATGACTGGCAGGCTCACGGACAGAGCCTCCGCGATGACCTGTCCGAAGCTCTCCCCGCGGCTGGGCATCAGGAGCAGGTCGTACTCACCGAGTACCGCTCTCGCCTGCGCATGATCTATCTCGCCCCTGAAAGTGAGGTCTATATGCGCTGGCACGCCGGCGGCGAGTGACCTGCAGCGTGCGACATAACCTCGATCCTCTTCTGGCCCGATGACATCCACTGTCATCCGCACGTCTACGTCTGCGAGGGCTCTCAGAAGAAGATCCAGCCCCTTGATCGGGACGATCCGGCCGAAAAAGATCGCCTTGCATTGACTGTTCGCTATCGCTCTTTTCTCGCTCTGCTCAGGCAATATGGTCTCATCTGCCCTTACAAGGATTTGCGACTGAATCTCCCATCACGCGCTGGATGTCCTTTGCCTCGCTGGCCGAGGCAGCGTGCCACACGACTCCACGGCTAAGCCCTAGAAACTTGTAGGCACGGAGATACGCACGCTTCTTCCTCGATTTAATTCCCAAGGCTGCCGTGCCAAATTCTCCTCTGGCTGCGATCAGACGAGTGGCCCTTCCCCACCACCCGACGAAGTACAAGAGTTGCGGAAGGATGGAGAATGGCGGATCGAAGAATCCATTCAAGTAGATGACATGTGGGCGCCTTTGGCGAAGACTCCAAAGACTCTTGGCTACCGATATCGGAGACCGCGTCGTCATGTACCTGACGTCAACTCCGTCGATCTTTTGCCAGCGATTCGACTGGACCTCCATACGCTCCTTCTGGCCCAGGTCACGGTCCGACGTAAGGACGGTGATTTCCGCGTTGGTGCGACTGGATGTTACCTGAGCGTAGATCGATCGAATCGGACCCCCGCCCCTAAAAGCCGGTGGAAACAGCGGCGCAAACACCGCGATCTTAAGCGGATCACGTAGCCGATCAGGTCGCACTGCAGAGAGCCAACCTCAGCTTGAATGATCTCCATGAATCTGGCTCCGGCGGCCTCGTGCGAAAACACGGCCTTCGCCCGCTGGCGCGCAGCCGCGGCGGCATGCTGGAGCCGCAGGTCATCCGACAGGAGGTCCGCGATAGCGTCTCCCGAGATCCTCGCTTGACCCCAGCGGGGCGAGCAGCCCAGCGTCTGAGTCAGCGATGACGTGAGCTCGCACCAGCGGTCGCCGTCGACACAACCGGCGTGCCGCAGGCCATCGCTTCGATGAGAGCAATGCCCAAGCCTTCCTCCGAGGAAGAGCTGACGAAGAGATCGGCCACTTGAAGGAGCTTGACAAGCTCCGGCCTGGGAACGTCGCTCAGAACTTTGACGTACGGGGCCAGGCCCAGCTCGTCCACAATTTCGAGATCCTGATCCGAGGGTCGACCGTGCCCGGCCAGCACAAGTGTGTGGGAGACACCCGCCCGTCGAGCATGCAAATAGGCCCGAAGCAGCGTTGGGATGTCTTTGCGTGGGTCAGCAAGTCTCCCAACCGTAAGAAGGTAAGGGTCGCCGAGCTGGCGGTGCGCTCGCGGGAGTGAAGTAGTTGGTGTCCGTGCCGGGAGCACACAGCACAACGTTTCGAGCGCCACCCCTCCGACATTCCTTCTCCATCCAGGGGTTCTCAACGACAACCACGGCAGGGAGGCGGAGACCACGGCGATCGAGCTTGTCGGTGACCCACGTATTCAACCTCGTAAGCCGGCGACGCCAACCGCGACTCTCGGCAAGCAGCCGCCGACGCTCTTCCTTGACCATCGTGGCGACCTGCAGAATCACCGGGGAGCTAAGGCGTCTAGTTGTCAACGCGATTGCCGGACTTCCAGCGACGATCACAACTGCATCGAAGCGCCGCAACTCCTCGTCCAGACAGCGTCGGGGCAGATAGCGTACCGCCTCAATTTCAGCAGCGTGGGCACCAACGTCCGTGACCGGGACTGCCAGATCGCCTGCCCGTCTTACGGCTCGCGGGGCCAGAAACCAGGACCCTGGCCGGAGGAGTTGTCGGCTCTCCTCGGCACGGGAATACATCCTCACGGAGACAATTTCAACGTCCCAGGCGGAAACACTTGTGAACGCGCCGGTGAGGAAATCGGCGACAGATGCTACCCCGCCTTGGCCGCCCGCGTCCGTCCGATACTCGGGGACCAGAAGCCCTACGCGCACACAGACCAGCTCCTGAACGATGGCAAAGAACAGTCGGACAACAACATCTCACTCGTCTCCCGCTCGCTGTGTCCCCACGAAGCCTAGCCGTTGTACGATCTGGCTGATGCTGGAGGATTCCTATCCGTCCCCGAGGGCAGACCGGAGGGTCGCGGTGCGCCAGGAAGAACTAGCAGGGTACGCGTGATGTCCCATCCCGTCTTTCCGGGTCGTGGCCCGACGAGTCCAATTCAGATTGCCTCGCGTCCGGACCCGCGAATTAGCCCGCGAGCACAACTGTCGCTCACCGCCTGGATAACTGCCACCTTGACGGCTGGTGTCTGCGCGTTCGGTGCCGCCATCACACCGTCTCTTGACACAAGGATCGTATTTGCTTCATTGGCCCTGGGAGCGTACCTATTCGCCTTGCTTGCACTCATAGCGCCAGCGGAAGAACAATTCGGACTTCCGCGACTCCGTCTGGCTTCTTGGCTCTTATTCTATTCTGTGTTCGCCTATGGCCTCGCCACTGTCACACTCGCAAGCCCGCAAGAAGGCCTCCAGGCCGTGCTCAACCGCGAAACGACTGTTCGGGCAATTGTTTTCGTCGGCTATCGCACTCACCGTAATGACAGTCGCATATCGAACTGGACCAACGACGCTTTCCACGAAGGCAGTCACCACAATTCTAACGATAGGGCCACTTCGATCCCTAAGAATTGTGAGGAACACTGTTGGTTTGGTTTGCGTCTATCTAGTGGGGTGGGTTTTCTAGTTTTCCAAGCCGTTAGTGAGGGCCGACTTGGTTATGCTGGCGGCGCTGACATCACCAGTAACAGCGACGTTCCGATCTATGCCCAAATTCTCACTGTATTCACGTCATTGAGTACGATCGCGCTATACGGTTTGGCAACACGCCTTGCGGAAGAAGACCGAATGGGGGATCGAGCCCTGGTGCTAGTCCTCGGTTCAGTCCAATTCCTTATTGGCCTCCTGAGCGGCCGCAAGGAGGAATACCTGATGGTTCTCATCGCCATAGGCGTTCCATTTCTGCTTCGTCGACGTCGTCTCCCATTTGTCAAGTTGGTAGTTGCGCTACTTATCTTCATTTTTGTCGTGACGCCTTTTGTGACGGCCTTTCGCGAATCAATACGTACGCAGGAAAAACGTCTGGATCTTACCTCCAGCATCGCCATCGGCTTCAATATGTTGACGAGTCGACAGTTCTTTTACGGCACCGAGAGGACTGGCTCGGCAGATCCCACCCAAACAACGGTGTCTCGAGTAAGGCTGATCGATAATCTGATTATCATCATAGATAAAACTCCCACCACGATTCCCTATCGCGATGGTGGTGAAATGGTGGCTGCCCCCGTGTTGGGCGTTGTACCTCGCTTCCTCTGGCCTGATAAGCCAGCAAGGCTTGGCGGCCTAGAATTCTATAAGACCTATTGGGGCGGCCAGGGCCTGAGTTCTAGTGCCATCACTATGCAAGGATCGTTGTATATGTATGGCGGCTCAGCAATACTGTTCGTCGGCATGCTTTTGTTTGGTTGGTTCATACGCGGCATCGATGAAACAATCGTTCGTTTCGAACCATACCGTGCCGGCCTTCTGGCCCTAGTCTTGTTCGCGATTATTGTTAAACAGGAATTGGACGCGGCCAGTCTGCTTGCTGGCATCCCCGTCTTGCTCGCAACCTACTATGTCGGCGTGCTATCGACCACGCGCCCCTCTGTCGCATGACTTCACTTTGCAGCGTGAGTCGGCCTGACTGAGAGTTTCAATCCTGCGCCGCCCCGTAACCTTGCCGCTGACTTCCCGTTGATATTTCGTGTTTACCGTGAAAAGGAATTGCCCAACCAAATGAGAATCTTAGTCATCGGCCCGACTGAGCGTGATTCGTTTGCAGATAACGTGATCGCGAGCTTACGAAGCATGGGCCACGAGGCCATCTCAGGGGGGCCAGCTCGGCGCTTCTCGCCACGAGCGCGCAGGCTGGCCTCGGCGTTTTCACTAGCTAGCGACATCAACCAATCTCTTGACACCGCCCAACAGGCGCATCTCTGGCGATTCGCTCGGCGCGTTCGACCCCACCTGGTCATCACTGTGGACCGCCGGTTGCGGCCACGAACAGTTCGAGCCCTGCGGCAGTCTGGAGCTAAAGTCGTCCTCTGGTTTCCGGATCACGTTGCTAATATGTGGCGGACATGAACTCTTTATCAGCGGGTACGATCGTATTTATCTAAAGAATCCTATTCTAGTCGACCGACTAACTACCTTGTATGGCTTCCCCGTACGATATCTACCCGAGGCCGCGAACGACGACTGGCACCGTCCCATTGGGACCTATGGGGCCGTGCGCCGAATCATTGTTGCGGGAAACCTGCATCCGTCTCGCGCGGTTCTCCTTGACAGACTTCTTTCCGACGATATTCCTCTTGATATCTACGGCCCGGAGTTACCCTCGTGGATTGATTTCCCTCGGGTCCGCGCGGCGCACCGCAAGAAGTTTATTGTGCGACAGGAAAAGGCGCGAGTATTTCGGGCTGCCAGAGGGGTTTTGAATAACTTGCATCCAGCTGAGTTCGCTGGAAGTAACTGCCGCCTTTTCGAGTCGACAGCAGCTGGGGCAGCCACCTTGACCGAGTGGCGGCCGGGAATGTCGGCGTTGTTCCAGCCTGGCGTGGAGGTGATTCGATTTGCCGATTATGCGACGCTACTCGACGAATGTCGCCGTCTCTTGAGCGACCGAGCTTATGGGGCCGCCATAGCCGACGCTGCGGCGACGCGGTCTGCGCGCGACCATACGTACAGGAACCGGCTCACCTCGATCTTTGAGGATCTGGGGCTCAGGGAACCTAGTTGAGCGGCCAGGATCGGCGCCACACGACGCGACCTAAACGGGCCTTCAAGAGTCCCATATCGTCCCAATAGGCGCTTCCCGGTGGGCGCAAACGCGTGGGCGTCCGGGCCGACACGGTCCAAGGATCGACGTCGCCGCCTTCTTTGTAGCTCGGTATCCGCGGTTCGAGCTTCAGTCGCGTGGCCTTATCCCCGCCCACTCGTGGTGCCGGCCAACCGTCGAGAGCATGAAATGAAGAACGCGAGTCGAGGTGTTCGTCACCGCATAGTCGTCAGGGACAGGTGTGACAGACCGTCTCGATTCCAGGGCCTGCAGACTTCGCAGGGCACGGCAGACATCGTCTGACTCCAGCCCCGTCATAATGACAGTGCCGGCGTCCAGCGCTTCTGGGCGTTCGATCGATTCCCGCAACGTGACGGCGGGAAAATCTAGAATGGCCGACTCTTCAGAGATGGTTCCACTATCGGAGAGGACACAACTTGCATTGATCTGCAATGAGTTGTAATCGAAGAAGCCAAATGGCTCATGAAAGCTGATCTCTTTTGGCAGTGCGAACTCAGGCGACTCCGCGAGTCGCTTGCGGGTTCGCGGGTGAGTAGAGACCAGGATCGGAAGCTTCCATTCATCCTGGACGGACTCAAGACACGCCATGAGTGCACGCAGTCGGGCCGGTGAGTCGACGGTCTCCTCGCGGTGCGCGGACACCAAGAAGTACTTCTGTGGGGACAGTCCAAGACGACGTAAGACGTCGGATGCCTCGATCTGTGGCCGGTAGAAGTCGAGCACCTCGCGCATTGGCGATCCGGTCAACATGATGCGGCGCGGGTGCAGCCCTTCTGCCAGCAAATTGCGTCGAGCATGCTCTGTGTAGACAAGGTTGAAATCTGCAACGTGGTCGACGAGTCGCCTGTTAGTCTCCTCGGGCACGTTCTCGTCGAAGCAACGGTTGCCGGCCTCCATGTGATAGACGGGGATCCGCATCCGCTTCGCCATGACCGCTGAGATGCAACTGTTAGTGTCGCCCAGGATGAGGACTGCGTCCGGCTCCTCTCTCTTCAGTACCTCCTCGGTCTTGACCAGCACATCTCCCAGCGCCCGACCTAGTGACGACGTGTCGATGTTCAGGAAGTGGTCAGGCGCACGCAGGCCAAGATCATCGAAGAAGACCTGGTTGAGAGAGTGGTCGTAATTCTGACCTGTGTGAACCAGCACGTGATCGACCGATCTCGTCGAGGCGGACGATCACTCGAGAGAGCCGAATGATTTCCGGTCGAGTGCCGACTATGGTCATGACCTTCATCTGGGTTGGACATCCTCGCTCGGCTCGACGGGCTCCCAGTACGTGTCGGGCGCCGACGCGGCCAGCAACTGATCCGACCAAAAGAGTGTCAGCAACTCGTCATCCCCAACGTTGGTGATGTTGTGCACCCACATCGTGGGCATGTCCACGAAGGCGCGATCCGCCCCACTGACCTTGAATCGAATGATCTCATCGCTGAACACCCTCCGGAGTGCGATCTCCGCGGTGCCACTCAGCACGAAGAAGCGCTCGATCTTGCGGAGATGGATAGTGCTCACCTCGGGTGACTCCGGGGACCGTCGTGGACACGAACGTTTGCCCGGTGCCGCCATGCATCCGTAGTACCTCGTAAAGGTCACCCCGGTGGTCGGCATTCGCATCCACCCGAAACGGGAACATCCCTGGGAAAGGTGAACGACCGATAGGTGTTGAAAAGATCGACATCGAACGGCGTCGTGAGCGCTGGGATCTCTCCACGCGCATACAACTCGTGGAATCCATGGATCTTGTCGCGCACGGCTCGACACCAGCCGGCAGTCCCCTTCTGGCGACAGCAGTGCGCCTTGCCTCGACCTGGCCGCCTCAATCAAGACGGCCGCGGCCGACTGGGCGTGCAGCAGCGGCACCTCTCGATCGGTCGCCACTGACTGGCGACCGGCCGTTCGCAATCTCATGGCAAAAGGTAGCAATGAAGGAGTTGTGATGCGGTCGGCCATGCTCCCCGAACAGGTTCGGAAGCCGAACGTCGACAAAGGTTCCACCGACCTTGTGCACCGCGAGTGCGAGCGTCTCGGCAGCGGCGGCCTTTCCTCGACCGTAGGGATTTTCCAGCGATGCCTGGATCGAGTTTCCGTAGACGAGATGCACCGGACGGCCCAGATCGACGATCGCCGCAGCCAACTGATTCGCAATGCCGACGTTGCCTGCCTCGACAAGGTCGTCTGACTCGGCACGGTTGACACCCGCCAAGTGGATGATCGTGTCGACCTCGGAAAGCACCGCCCGGAGTCCGCTCGCATCCGCGAACTCGGCTTCGGTTCACACTCACCGCCGCAACCCCGTGCTCGGCTCGGAGTCGAACACGAAGGTGCCATCCGAGGAAGCCTGCCGCGCCGGTAATGGCGATCCGGCCCAAGGCGTTCTCCATCACGACACGCATTCGAAAGCGGACTCGAGTCGGCCGATGGAGCCCAGCTCTCAGTCGGATCTCTGGAAGCTCCAGCAGAGTCTTCTGCACCTCGGTGAGGTCGAGCTGTCGAGTGTTGTGAGACGTGTAGTCCTCGACGAAGCGCTCCTCGGGCATGCCCTCCTCGAAGAACAGCTCGTATTGCAAGGACCGTGCGTCGAGGGGCACCCGGAAGTAGTCGTCGCCGTCCTCAGCGCGTGCCTTCTCCTCCCGGCTCAGGAGCGTCTCGTACTGCTTCTCTCCGTGTCTTGTGCCGATGACTTGCAGCGGATGGATTATCGACGCCGAAGAGCATCGCCACCGCCCTCGCCAGCGTCTCCACCGTGCATGCCGGTGCCTTGCGCACGAAAAGGTCGCCAGGTTGTGCGCTGGCGAACGCATGCTCCACCAACGCAACCGACTCCTCGAGCGACATGAGGAAACGTGTCATCGACCGCTCCGTCACAGTGAGGGGCTTTCCCGCCTTCGACCTGCTCAATGAAGAGCGGGATGACGGAACCGCGCGAACACATCACATTCCCATAGCGAGTAACGGAGACGATCGTCTCAGAATCGGGGTTGTTGCGGGCATACGCTTGTGCGACTTTTTCCATCATCGCCTTGGACATGCCCATGGCGTTGATCGGGTAGACCGCTTTGTCGGTGCTCAGACACACCACCGACTGGACCCCGGCGGCTCCAGCCGCTTCAACGACATTGCTACTCCCGAGAACGTTGGTGCGGACTGCCTGCGTCGGAAAGAACTCACAACTGGGCACCTGCTTCAGCGCCGCCGCATGGAAGACGAAGTCCGTACCTCTGACTGCATCACGCACACTGTCGGCGTCGCGAACGTCGCCGAGGAAGAACTTGACCCGGTTGTCGGACAATGTGCGCCGCATCGCATCCTGCTTCGCCTCATCGCGACTCAGCACTCTGACCTGATCGACGTTCGTCTCGAGCAGACGACTCACCATGGTTGAGCCGAACGATCCAGTGCCGCCAGTAACAAGCACCCGCCCAGTATCAACGGGTGAGCCTGACATCGTGTCGTTCGTGCTGCTCACAGAATTCCTTTTCTGATTCGAGCGAAGAAGCTCGAGGAGACTGTCCTGGCCGTTTCAAGACCGGTGGGTTGAGATCTCAGGGCAGACTATCCACGTTCCCGGAGAAACCGGTCTAGGACGTCCGCAACGCGGTCCATCTGCCCCTCTGTCATCGCCGATCCGCTCGGAAGCGTCAAGCCATTCTCGAACAACCGCTCCGAGACACCGTTGATGAGACCGGGAGCGTCTCGGAAGACCGGCTGTAGATGCATCGGCTTCCACACCGGACGGGTCTCGATGTGCTCGGCTCGCCAGGGTCGCCGACAAGCTCGCTCGTCGACCAGCCGGCCTCCCGCGGGTCGACGACGATGGCCGTGAGCCAGCAGTTGTCGTCGGTATCGTCGTCTCCACCCAGGATTCGCACGCCGGCTGCAGACCCAAAGATCTGCCGATAACGTTCGCGCCACTGACGACGCTGGTGGATCATCTCGTCTAGGCGCACCAGCTGCGCACGCCCCAGCGCGGCCAGAATGTTGGAAAGTCGATAGTTGTAACCGATGTCGGTGTGCTCATAGTGGACAACCGGCTGTCGGGCCTGCGTCGACAGGTACCGCACGTGATTTGCCAGTTCCGCATCGGGGGTGAGGAGCATGCCGCCACCTGACGTGGTCATGACCTTGTTGCCGTTGAACGACATCACGGACGGCGTCCCCGATCGACCCTGACGGCCGCCCGTTGTACCGGGCGCCAACAGACTCGGCGGCATCGCACAGCAGACGGACGTCGAACTCGATCGCGAGCTTTTCGATCTCGTCGTAGTCCGCGCACTTGCCAAGAAGGTCAACCGGCATGATTGCTCGGGGCCGCTGTCCGCTGTCCGTCAGACGACGCAGGGCCTCGCCCAGGAGTTCGACGTCGATGTTGCCTGTCTCCGGGTCCGAGTCGACGAAGTACGGCGTCGCACCCGTGTAGGTGATGGCATTGGCGGTCGCCGCAAAGGTGAGCGTGCTGGTCGAGCACGACATCGCCGGGACCGATCCCCCATGACGCCAGGGCCAGGTGGAGGGCGGCTGTGCCAGACGCGAGACCAACGGCATGCCCGACGCCCACGCGGTCAGCCATCTCCGACTCGAACGCGCTCAGGTCCGGTCCGGCTGGCGCAACCCAGCCGGACCGCATCGCCGCCAGCACGTAGCGCTCCTCGAGCTCTCCGGTGTCCGGTGGCGAAAGCAGGATGGTGTCAGCCAAGATTGGTCACCAGTTCCGGCGGCGCCAGGCTGAGCTGCTCACAGCGCTTCGCCAGCGACCAGACGAGGTCATCCCCCGGTGCCCACGGGTCGAGCTCGCGCGCGTCCAGCGGGTCCATCGGGGGTACGCAGGTGTGAGAGACAAGCGGGTGCACAGGGCGCACATCACGCTCACCGTCACCGAACAGCTCCTCGTTCATCTTCTCCGCGTGGCGCAGCCCTGTGTACTCAATATCGATCGGACGGCCGGACAGCTCGATGAGCTGCCTGGCTACGTCATCGATCTTCACCGGCTCCCCCATGTCGAGCACGAGAGCCTCGCCATCACGGCCGATGGCGGCAGCCTGGATCACGAGCTGGACGGCCTCCTGGACCGTCATGAAGAACCGGCTGACCTCCCGGTGGTCACCGTCACGGGTCCGCCGGCTGCGATCTGAGCGGTGAAAGCGGTAGGACAGAGCCGCGGCTGCCGAGCACGTTGCCGAAACGCACGCTGAGGAAGGTGCCGCGGGTTTCCCTCGCTACCGATGCGGTCAGCGCTTCGGCGATCCGCTTGGTGTAGCCGAGGACGCTGATCGGGTTAGCCGCCTTGTCGGTAGAGATGTTGATGAACCTCTCGACGTCATACGCCTTCGCTGCCTCCAGGATGCTCAACGTGCCCCAGACGTTGGTCTTGACGGCTTCACCCGGGTACTGCTCCAGCATCGGCAGGTGCTTGAGCGCGGCGGCATGAAAGACCACCTGCGGCCGGCGGCACTCGAAGAGGTCGTTGAGGAAGGCGGTGTCTCGGATGTCGCCGAGGACGACCTCATTCGTGTCGAGCATCGCCTTCCCGTGGATGGACAGCTGCACGGAATGCAGCGCCGACTCGTCACGGTCGAGCATGATCAGCTCGCCAGGGCCGAAGCGGTAGATCTGGCGGCACAACTCCGAGCCGATGGAGCCACCTGCCCCGGTGACCAGGACGCGCTTCCCGGTCAGGTAGCCGGCGATCGACTCGATGTCGGTCTCGATCTGGTGGCGGCCGAGGAGGTCTGTGACGTCGATGTCGCGCACATCGTGGATGTCCACGCGGCCGCCGAGCAGTTCGTCGAGCCCTGGCACCACCTTGATCTTGAGACCCGCGTCCGCAGCCAGCCGGCTCAGCTCCCGGACGAACTCGGCGTCGGCGCTGGGGATCGCAATGACCAAGACGTCGGCGTCGGTTCGGGCGGCGGCCGCCTCTACATCACGAGTCGTGCCCAGCACCGGCACGCCGTGGATCCGCCGATAGCGCTTCGATGGGTCGTCGTCGAGTAGTCCCACCGCCGTCCAGGTGGCCGAGCGATCGCTCAGCATCGAGCGCACGAGCTGCTGTGCCCCATCCCCGGCCCCGACGATAAGTGCCCGCTTCGTGTGCGGGCCTGCCGGAAGGAAGCCGGCGGTTTCGCGGACTCGTCTCCAGGTGGCTCTCCCCCAAGCCATCGCGACGAGCGCGATGACAGCGGCCCCGAGGGGCACCGACCGCGGCAGCGGCGTCACCCCCGGCAGCAGGTTGATGGCGAACAGTGCCAGGCCGGTGGTCGCCACGACCAGACCCAGGATCATCATTTCGTCGAGCGAACCCACGGCCGCCCGCCCGTGATGGAGCCGGAGCAGCCAGCCGAGGCCGAAGAACACGGGCACCACGATCGCCCAATGCAGAAGCACGGCGTTGAAGTCGACGGCGCTGATCTCGAAGTTGAACCGAAGGAGCGTGCCGCCGGCCAAGGCCACGAACCACGCAATCTGGTCGAACGCGATCATCAAGGGCAGGCGATGGGTACGCGTGCCACCAATGAAGTCCCTGTACAAAACGCGCCCCCTGTTGCGCTTGCATGCTTTGAGTCGTGCCTGCCATGAATTGCTGGGCGTCGCCACTATAATCCCAACGCGTCACGGCTGGCACGGGTTCAGGCTGACATATGAGATGGCCCTCAGCTTGAGCCCGATCAGACGATTTTTCTTGCCACCGACAGTCACGATCAGACCGCCCTGGGCACGTCTGAGGCCGCCCCTGTGACATATTGGCAGGTATCTGCCCACATCTCGAATCGAGTTCTTCCCTTGGAGTTGCGCGACTACCTGCGGATCATCCGGCGCCGCTGGTTGCTGATCACGTTCTGCACGCTCGTCGTCGTCGGCGCCGCGGCTGGATTGACGTTCAGCGCGACTCCGCAGTACGCCTCGTCGGCCACGATGTACATCTCGACTCCGACAACGGGCGACACCTCGGCCGCCTACCAAGGCGGGTTGCTCTCCCAGCAGCGCGTTCAGTCCTACGCCAGCATCATCACCGGCGTCGACATGGGAGCGCGCGTCAAGGATGCCCTCCAGATTCCTGAAACTGCCGAGTCGCTGGCCGCTCAGGTCAGCAGCAGCGTCGTACCCGAGACCTCCCTCCTCCGAGTCACCGTCACCGACCCGACGCCGGGTCGCGCCCAGTTGTTGGCGCGCGCTACTGCCGAGGCGTTCGTCGCCTACGTCCCCCAGCTCGAACGGGGATCGGACAACGGAAACCCCCTCGTGACGGCCAGCATCATCGAGTCACCGGAATTGCCGACCAGCCCTGTGTCTCCCCGACCGGTCCGCAACCTCGGGCTGGCGCTCGTGCTCGGTCTCATGCTCGGCGTCGGTCTGGCCGTGCTGCGCGACATCCTCGACACGACCGTGAAGTCCGCTCACACACTCACCGAGTCCACCGGCCTCGCCGTGCTGGGCGGCATCCAGTACGACTCGAAAGCCGGCAAGAACCCGCTCATCACCAGCCTCGACTCGCACGCCCCACGGCTCGAGTCGTTCCGGATGCTGCGCACAAACCTGCAGTTCCTCGACGTCGACGAGCCACCGAAGACGTTCGTGGTCACCAGCGCCGTGCCCGGTGAGGGCAAGTCGACGACCGCGATCAACCTCGCGCTCACGCTCGCCAAGGGGCAACAGAAGGTCCTGCTCATCGAAGCCGACCTCCGCCGACCGCGCGTCTCGACCTACCTCCGCCTCGAGCCCACGGTCGGCCTCACCACCGTGCTCGTCGGCGCGATCGACGTGGACAGCGCGATCCAGCCCTACCGCGAGACCGGGCTCGACGTGATCACCAGCGGCACCGTTCCCCCCAACCCCGCCGAGCTGCTCCAGTCGCAGACGATGCAGACGACGCTCGACAAGCTCCGTCAGCCGCTACGACTTCATCGTCATCGACGCTCCCCCGCTGCTCCCCGTGACCGACGCCGCCGTGCTGGCCACGCAGGTCGACGGCGCGATCATGGTCGTCCGCTACGGCAAGACCAACCGCGAGGAGGTCGCCGAAGCCAGCCATCGGCTGCGTGCGGTCGATGCGAAGACGTTCGGAGCTGTCCTCAACATGGTCCGTGCCCGCGGCGACAGCTACGGCTACGGCTACGGGTATGGATACGGGTACGCACCGGACAAGGGCCGCCGGAGGAAGCAGCCGCCGCTCTCCCCCGCCGACTAGCTGTACCCGGCCGGGCGTCAGCCGCTGCAGGCGGAGCCGGAGACCTTGACGGCACCGGTGTCGGCGAAGCCCGGCGTCAGATCCACGTTCGGCGCTTCGGTCTGGTCGGCTCCGGTGGTCACCGTGTAGGTCAGTGAGTGGGACTGCCCCGGGGCGAGCTCGACGGTCTGGGCAGCGACGTCCCTGCCCTCATGCCGGTAGGGCGCGAAGAACGACTTCTTGCCGTCATACAGCGGCTTGCTCACCTTGCCGTCGAACGGTGCGTAGAGCAGCACGTTCAGCAAATGTCACCGGCTTGGCGCCGTAGCCAGGACCGATGACGGACTCCGGGAGAGCGCAGCGTTCTTAGGCGCTGTGGACTCAAAAGTCATGCTCACCTTCAGCGTCTGCCGGCCGTCCGCGGTGCAGGACTGCGGGGCGACGTCGACGCCGTACTTGAGGTAGTAGTCCATCTTGGCGCCGGTGGCGTCGTTGAGATAGACGCCGAGCTCCGGCGTCGAGGTGGCTTCCTTCGGCATCCGGCCGCCAGCGGTGTCGTCGCCAGCAGGTCGCGCTCGGAGGGGTCAGCCGACCAGATCCGGATCCGGTGCTCCTGCGCACCTTGGACCAGCCCGTCGAAGAGCGCCTTGGCGTCACCTTGCCCGGTCGTCAGGGCTGCAAACACCTTGCTCGCGGCGTCGGCGAAGATCGCGTTCTGCTTCTCGGGGTCCGGGGTCCCCATATAGACGTCGTGCAGCAGGTAGTCGACCGCGTTGTCGGCCGTGAGCTGCTTGCCGTTGGCGAGCGTGACCGGACCGGTGGCGTTGAGCAGGTAGGACATCGCGACCGGATCCACGGAGATCACCCCATCCACCTCCTGCCCGGTGCGGAGCGCCACATCTCGCGCATCAGGTAAGCACTTCGCTCGAAGTCAGGCGTGAAGGTGACGTTGGCGGCGTACTGCGCGAGGTTGGTGCCAAACAGGGCTTCCTCCCCCTGCGTGAGCGGCAGCACCTGACGGTTGAGCCGCGATGTCGCTCAGGCTTGCCTGGCGGCCGAGCGAGACTTTGCCGTTCTTGGCGTCGACCATGGCCAAGGCTCCGGGGATGCCGCCGCCGGCGCGGACCTCGGCGTTGTTCTGGAACATCACGAGGTAGCTGCGCGGTGCGTCAGCCCCGAGCATGGTCGGCATCAGCTGGGCGGCCAGTGCGACGCGCGAGGTGACCGTGTGAGCGTCGGAGAGCTTGGCTGGAGCTCTTCCACCGGCGCAGCAACCCGCGCCATCAGCGAGCTCGTGTCGATGCCTTCGACCCGCTGCACCTGCACCCCGAGCGCCTCGTTTGCGGCGACCAGACGAGGAGCCACCTCACGGACCCCGGCCAGCGGGATTCGGCCACCCTTGGGCTGGACATCACCGGGTGCAAGTGACTCGCTGGCGTCGATCAGGTCGGGGAGGATGCCTTGGGTGACCGTGTCAGCCACGTCGATGACCGTGCGAGCCGCGGTGACGTCGTCACCGACGACAGGGAGCTTGCCGGCCAGCCACCACACGGGGCCGCCGGTGTTGCGCTTGGCCGAGTTGGTGGCCGCCTGCGCGGCGAACAGAGCCTGTCTGGCCCCGCCCGGATCTCCCAGCAGCAGCCTCGTCGCTCATGGTGGCCAGCC
>CAWFGV010000010.1:0-84326 GCA_963815445.1 uncultured Actinomycetota bacterium | reverse complement strand
TACGGGCGCGGCTGGAGGTCTCGCCGGACGTTTCCGACGCCGACCTGGAGGCGCTGGCTCGTGCGGACGAGAACGTGGTGCGCGCGATCGGTGACACGGCGATCCGCAAGGTGATCGTCCGCGCCCCGAAGCTGGTCAACATCGTCACCGCCTGACCGGACGGTTGCGACGCCCGCTGGCCGTTCGCGTTTGCCTTGTTTACAAGCCAGGTGGCTTGTAAACAAGGCAAACGTGGCTAGGGGACTGGGTACTTGCCTTGCGCACTCTCCGAGGCTGCGCACCCTCCTACCTGCGCACTCTCCGACCCTGCGCACGCTCCGACCAGGCCTCTGGTACGCCGGAGAAGCCCGCCGGACGTCTGCGCTCCGCAGGTTACGAGCGGGTAATCTCCCCCCATGACTCGCGCCGCCGCCCTCGTCTCTGACTCCACGTCGGTCGACCCGGACTTGGCCGCGCAGCTTGACGTGATCGTCGTACCGCTGCAGGTCGTGATCGGTTCCACCGCGTATGACGAGGGAGGTGCGGCCACACCCGACGACGTGGCCGTTGCCCTCGAGGCGCGTCAGGCAGTGTCGACGAGCCGCCCAGCACCCGAGGCGTTTCTGCGGGTCTACGAGCAGGCAGCGCGCAACGGCGCCGAGGCTGTCGTCTCGATCCACCTGTCGGGCGAGGTCTCGGGCACCGTCGAGTCGGCCGAGCTGGCAGCACGGGACGCACCGATTCCCGTCCACGTCGTGGACAGCCGGCACCTGGGGATGGGAACCGGCTTCGCCGTCGCGGCCGCGGCCGCCGCGCTCGACCGGGGAGCCTCGGCGGACGAGGCTGCAGACGCTGCGCGCGCTCGAGCTCGAGGCACCACCGCACTGTTCTATGTCGACACCCTGGAGTTCCTCCGTCGCGGCGGGCGCGTCGGCGCGGCCGCCGCACTGGTGGGTTCGGCGTTGGCCGTCAAGCCCCTGCTGGAGATCAAGGACGGCACGATCGTCCCGCTCGAAAAGGTGCGTACGGCGGCCCGGGCGCTGGCCCGGCTCGAGGAGCTCGCCGTGGCAGCCGCAGGGGAGCGTGACGTCGATGTTGCCGTCTCCCATCTCGCCAGTCCGGCCAAGGCCACCGAACTGGCGGAGCGACTCCGGGGGCGGCTGCCCCAACTCGGTGAACTCGTCGTCAACCAGGTCGGCGCCGTCATCGGCGCCCACGTCGGACCAGGGATGCTCGCGGTCGTCATCGCACCGCGCTGACCCTCCACAGGACCGACCCGGTTCGGCAACTGTCCACAGGCCGTCGATCGAGGGTGTCGTCGGTCCATCGGGCTTCCTAGCGTGGTGGACATGTTGGGACGACGGACCACCCGTGACAGTGACGCGGCAGCAGTCGCACGGCGTCGGCTGGCGGCGATCGCTGCTGAGTTCGATCGAGGTCGTCGGCCCGACGACACCAGCTCGCCGGCGCCCCCGCCGGTTGTGCGGCCTGCGCCCCCTCCGCTGCGCGTCGGTTTCGAAGGCGGCCGACATCGCGGAGAGACCGGGGCATGGGAGTGGGGGCGCCGGCGGCTGACCATTCATCACGTCGCGGTCCTGGCCGTGCTGGCGGCGGTTCTGGTCGCGGCGGCGGCGTGGTGGGCGCTCCGCGCCGCGCCCGACGTGCAGTCCGTACCGCTTACCACGGCGTCCCTCAGCACCGCAGGTCAGCCGTCCACACCGCTGAGCCCGGGCACGCCACCGGTTTCGACCCCCTCCGGTGGCGTGCCCGCTTCGACCACGACCGGCGCAGACCTGGTCATCGACGTGGCCGGCAAGGTGCGACATCCGGGCATCGTCGAGCTCCCGGTCGGTTCACGGGTCGTCGATGCCCTCGCAGCGGCCGGAGGCGTGCGCCCCGGCGTCGACACCGCGGCCCTCAATCTCGCCCGCGTCCTCGTGGACGGCGAACAGATCGTCGTAGGACTCGTCGTTCCTCCTGGGGCGCCGCCGGTTGCCGCCGGAGCGCCGTCGACGACAACGCCGGCGAGCGTGGACATCAACACCGCAACCCAGCCCGAGCTCGAGACCCTGCCCGGCATCGGACCTGTGACGGCCACGGCGATCATCGACTGGCGCACGCAGAACGGACCGTTCGGCAGCGTCGACGACCTGCTCGATGTCTCGGGCATCGGTGACGCAACCCTCGCGGACATCGCACCCTACGTCCATGTATGACGCGCGAGCCGCTCGACCTGAGGCTGGCACCGACGGCGCTCGGGGTGTGGGCCGCGGCGGCCCTGGGGCTGGGGTGGACGGCTGTCCACGCGATGGCCGGCGCGGCCCTGCTGCTCGGTGGTGCCGCAGTCGTCGCAAGGGTCGGGGGCCGCCGAAGCGGCGGAGCCTCGTCTGGTCCGGATGCGTCCGCCCGGCGGCGACGCCGCCGACCGGAGCGTGCGGCGGTCCTTGCCACCTTGGTGGCAGCGGCTGCGGGCTTCGCTGTCGCGGGCCTCCGAACGTCCGCTGTCGAGGCCGGCCCGTTGCATGACCTGGCGTTACGACAGACATACGTCAGCATCAAGGCGGTCGTCACCAGCGACCCGGTCAGTCGCCCCGGCACGTTCGCGCCCTACAGCCTCATTCGGATCCGTGTCGACACCGTGGAGTCGCGCGGCGTCGTTACCCGGGTTCGCTCGCCGGTGCTGGTGATCGGGGACGAGTCCTGGCTCCGCGTCCGGTTGGGCGAGCAGGTGAGTGCGAGCGGCCGACTCGGACCGGCGATGGGCTCCGATCTCGCAGCCGTCCTCCTCGCCGGTACACCCCCGGACGTGACAAGACCGGCCTCCTGGCTCCAGCGCGGCGTCGGCGCCGTTCGCGACGGACTCGTCGAGGCCGCCTCACCCCTACCGGGTGCGGAGCGGGCGCTGGTTCCGGCTCTCGTCGACGGTGACGACTCCGCCATGCCGCCCGACGCGGTCCAGGACTTCAAGACGACCGGGCTGACCCATCTGCTCGCCGTCAGCGGGTCCAACCTGACCCTGGTGCTCGCGTTCGTACTGGTCGTCGCTCGCTACGCCGGCGTCCGAGGACGCTGGACGGGACTGGTAGGCGCCGGGGCGATCGTCTTCTTCGTCCTGCTGGCCCGGCCCCAGGCCAGCGTGCTGCGGGCTGCGGCCATGGGCGTCGTGGCGCTGTCCGGCCTGTCCTCCGGGGCTCGAGCCCGAGGGACCCGAGCGCTGTCCATCGCTGTCGCCTCCCTCGTCCTGCTCGACGCAGAGCTCGCTCGCTCGGTCGGTTTCCTGCTGTCGACGACCGCGACAGCAGGCATCCTGCTGGTCGGGCCGCGGTGGCGCGACAGCCTGGCCCGATGGCTGCCCCGACCGCTCGCCGAGGCGGTGGCGGTACCGCTGGCGGCGCAGCTGGCCTGCACTCCGGCGATCGCCGCGATCTCCGGGCAGGTATCGATGGTCGCGCTGTTCGCCAACGTGCTCGCGGCACCGGCCGTCGGTCCGGCGACCGTCATGGGCCTGATCGCCGGACTGCTCGCGCTCGTCAGCGATCCGGTCGCGCACCTGGCCGGACGCCTCGCCGGTATCCCGGCGTGGTGGATCGTGTGGACCGCACGGCACTGCGCGTCGTACGACGGAGCGAGCCTCGGCTGGCCGGTCGGACCCGTGGGCCTCGCGGCTCTGGCGGTCTGCTGCCTCGCGGTCATCCTCGTGCTGCCACGCATCCTGCTCAGCCCCTGGGCATCCGTCGCGTGCTCGGTCGTCCTGGTGGTGGTGGTCCTCCACCCGCTCGGTCGACCGGGCTGGCCGCCCGCCGGCTGGGTCATGGTCATGTGCGACGTGGGGCAGGGCGACGGGATGGTGCTCAACGCCGGCCACGGTCTCGCGGTCGTGGTCGACACAGGTCCCGATCCGGTCGCGATGAACCGGTGTCTCGATCAGCTGGGAGTACGCCGGATCGCCCTGGTCGTCCTCACCCACTTCCACGCCGATCACGTCGACGGCCTCCCTGGTGTCCTCGACGGTCGGCAGGTGGCCGAGATCGAGACCAGCCCGCTGCGCGACCCGTCCGAAGGCGCGTCGGCGGTTGACCGATGGGCGCGCGAGGCAGGCGTGCCCGTCACGGTGTCCACCCTCGGCGAGACCAGAAGCGTCGGTGTCCTCAGCTGGACCGTGCTCGGACCGGTCACGATTCCAGCGCCGGACGGCAGCAGCACCGAGGGATCGGCACCCAACAACGCCTCGGTGGTCCTGATGCTCGAGACCGAGGGATATCGGATCCTGCTCAGCGGCGACGCCGAGCCCGAAGAGGAGGACGACATCCTCGCTGAGCACGTGGCCCTCGGCGTCGACGTGTTCAAGGTGGCTCACCACGGCTCCGCGAACCAGGACCCGGACTTCGTGCTGGGCACCGGTGCCCGGCTCGCGTTGATCTCGGTCGGCGCAGACAACGACTACGGCCACCCGGCGGCGCAGACCCTCGCCCTCCTCGACGACCTCGGAGCCATCACCTACCGGACCGACCAGGACGGCGCCATCGCCGTGGTGGACCGCGCCGGCCAGCTCGCCGTGGCGACGGAGCAATGAATGGACCAATGAATCGAGCAATGAATGGAGCCAAGAGTGGTCAGTCGAGGAGCTCTGCGGCGGCTTCGCGTCGGGAGCGTTCGCGGACGGCGTGCTCGTCGGTGCGCGCGTCGTACGACCAGAACTGGCGCAGCCAGGCCGCGGTGGCAGCGACACCGGCGACGCACAGGATGCCACCGGATGTGATGGAGGCGCGGACGGACCACACGTCAGCGACCAGACCTGCCCTGGTCTGACCACCGAGCGGTCCCAGCGAGTACGACAGCATCTCGATCCCGGCGAGCCGACCCCGCATGGAGTCGGGGATCGTCTGGTGCCAGACGGTCGAGCGGAAGATGGCGCTGACGCAGTCCGCCGCGCCGGCCACCGTCAGGAACAGCAGGACCATCCAGATCTGGGGCGAGACGCCGGCGAGCGCGACAGCCCCACCCCACACCGTTGCCGCCAGCACGATCGCCCGCCCGTGCCGATCGACCCGCGAGGTCCACCCCGACAACAGCGTCGCCAACAGGCTGCCGGCGGTGCCTGCCGTGTACAGCAGCCCGAGCGTCGACGGCTGAGCGAAGACATCCTGAGCCAGCGCCGGGAACAGCACCGTGGGCATGGCCATGAACATCGCCACCACGTCGATGACGTATGTGCCGAGCAGGTCGCGACGTCCGAGCGCGTACCGGATGCCCTCGACGATGCCGGCCAGGCTCGGCGGCGTCCCCTCATCGAGCGGGGGATAGGGCCGCATGGCTGCGAACAGCGACGTCGCGACCATCAGCCCGACGACGTCGATGAGGAAGCACCAGGGCACCCCGATGGTGGCGATCAGCACGCCGCCGATCGCCGGCCCCACGAGCACTCCGGCATCCATGCCCACGCCGGCGACGGCGACGGCGGCGGTGAGCTGCTGGTGCTTGACCGTGCGGGGGATGAGGGCTTCGCGAGAGGGTCGCTGGAGCGACTGCGCTGCTGACAGGAACGCGCCGATGACGTACAGCGGCCAGACGTGCGGATCGGGGAGGAACGCGTTGAGCATCAGGCAGGCCGTCAGGGCGATCTGGGCCAGGCCGGTCGTCACCAGCATGAGGCGCCGGTCGACGTGGTCGGCCAGCGCGCCGCCCCACAGGCCGAAGACCACCAGCGGGAGGAGCTCGACCACGCCGAGGGCGCCGACCGCGAGGTTGGATCCCGTGAGGTGGTAGAGCTGGTAGGGCACCGCGACGTACGACACCATCGCGCCCAGGTAGAACACCGTCCCGGCCCAGAAGAGCAGCCGGAAGTCGCGCGACTCACGCAGCGGTGTCGTGTCGACGCGCAGCCGGCCGAGGCGCTCCTTCCACGTCACGGGGACGATGGTGGCAGAGCGTCGTGCTGACAACCACGGCTTTTCCCGTCAGCCATGTGACTCGTCCGCCCGAATTGCGGGAAGGTGCAGGTCCGGACCGGCGTGTCGGCATGCACTTTCCCGCAATCGCGGGGAGGAGCGCCAACCGCCACGGTCGGTCGTCCCCGCTCCGTGGCATGCTGTGGCCACCATGGCGAAGCAGCAGGCGGCCGACGTCCTCGGCACCACGACGTTGATCACGGGCACCAACGAGTTCATCGCCGAGCGCGCGATCGCCGACCTCAATTCCCTGGTCGCAGCGGCCGACAGTGATGCCGACCTGTCGGAGCTCGAGGCGGCACAGCTGGGCGTCGGCGCACTCGCCGAGATCGCCAGCCCGTCGTTGTTCGCGCGGATCCGCTGTGTCGTCGTACGCCGGCTCGAGGACCTGCCCGACGAGGCTGTCGGCCCGTTGATCGAGTACGTCGGACAGCAGTCCGGCGACGTGGCGCTCGTGCTGCACCACACGGGCGGCACCAAGGGCAAAGCCGTCCTCGACAAGCTGCGCAAGCACGGTGTCACCGAGGTCAAGGCACAGGGGCCGAAGCGCTATGAGCTGCCGGGGTGGGTGCAGACCGAGTTCCGCAGCCACGGCAAGAAGATCGACAAGGACGGGGCGGTGGCCCTCGTCGACGCACTCGGTGAGGACATGCGAGCCCTGGCCGGAGCTGCCAGCCAGCTGGCGACCGACTTTCCCGACGACACGGTGACGCAGCAGACCGTGCGCGCCTACTTCGGCGGGCGCGCCGAGGTGAAGGGTTTCGCCGTCGCGGACGCCGCGATCGAGGGCAAGACGACCCAGGCGATGGAGCAGCTCCGCTGGGCGTTCAACGGCCGGGTCGCCCATGTACTGATCACGAGTGCGTTCGCCAGCGGGCTGCGAGCCATCGCGCGCTACCAGGACGCGCCACGCGGGCTGCGCGAAGGCGATCTGGCGCGCGAGGTCGGCGTACCCCCGTGGAAGCTGAGGTCGATCGCGGCGCAGTCGCGCGGCTGGTCCTCACGCGGCCTTGCGCATGCGATCCAGGCGGCCGCTCAGGCCGACGCCGACGTCAAGGGTGCGGGTGGTGACCCGTCGTGGACCTGTGAGCGGTTGGTCATCTCAGTGCTCCGGGCTCGGGCCCTGCACTGACGTTAGGTCCGGACATGCAAAGACGGGCTGACCCGATCCAGATCAACCCGTCGTTCGCGCTGTTCCGCCGCCGGCCACGTACCTGCGTGAGGTGAGTCCGGCGCTGCGGAGGAGGTCAGAGAGAGGCGGCCTTCTTGGAGATGGCCGACTTCTTGTTCGCCGCCTGGTTCTGGTGGATGACACCAGCGGAGACGGCCTTGTCGAGGCGGCGGTTCGCGGCCTTGGCCAGCTCGGTCGCCTGGTCCTTCTCGCCGGTCTCGGCGGCCTCGCGGAAGCGGCGGATGGAGGTCTTGAGCGCAGACTTGACCGCCTTGTTGCGCTCGTGCGCGGCGTCATTCTGCTTGTTGCGCTTGATCTGGGACTTGATGTTGGCCACGGGGTAATGCCTCTGGTTTCGACGTTGGGGCTGGATCGGTGATCGCCTCGGGCGTCAGCGCGGACCTGCCTGCTGAGCGCGTCAAGACGCGACCGCCAAGATTACCAGCGGCGTCGAGGGGCGGCCAAATCGTCCGGGTGCGAAGATGCTGGCCATGATGTCCGGCGCCCCCTCCTCCTCCGAGCTCGTCGAAGCTGCGCTGGACCGCGTCGAGACCGTCGACCCGCTGACGAATGCGGTCTGCACCCTTGATCCGACCGCGCTCGAGACGGCGGCCGCCCGTGACGCCGAGACCGTCGCAGGCCGGTCCCGAGGACCCCTCCACGGTCTGCCCGTCCTGGTGAAGGACAACATCGACACCGCCGGACTGGCCACCACCGCCGGGTCGCTCGCGCTGACCGACATCCCACCGCCTGCCGCTGACGCCCCGCTGGTCCAGCGCCTGCGCGACGCCGGCATGGTCCTGCTCGGAAAGACGAACCTCAGCGAGTGGGCGAACCTGCGGGACGAACGCTCGACGTCCGGGTGGAGTGCGTACGGCGGTCTGACCCGCAACCCCTACGGGCTGAACCGGTCCGCCGGTGGCTCTTCGGCGGGCAGCGGCGCCGCCGTCGCGGCCGGCCTCACGCGGTACGCCGTCGGGACCGAGACGGACGGTTCGATCACGTGTCCTGCCGCGTTCAACGGATGTGTCGGGCTCAAGCCCACGGTCGGACTGGTCTCCACCAGCGGCGTCGTGCCCATCTCGTCGTCGCAGGACTCGCCAGGCCCGCTCGTCGCGACCGTGGCCGAGGCGGCCGCTCTGCTCGGCGTGCTCACCGGTGCGGGAGCCCACCGTTACCAACCCGTCGACGGAGGTCTGCACGGCAAGCGGATCGGGGTTCCACGCAAGGTCTTCTGGGGCTACAGCCCCCAGGCCGACGCCGTGGTCGAAGAGGCGTTGACGGTGCTCTCGGCGGCCGGTGCCGAGATCGTGGACGGCACCGACCTGGAGTCGATGGTCGACTACGGCTTCGACGACGAGCTGCTCGTGCTGCTTGCGGAGTTCAAGGTCGGGCTCGACGCCTACCTGACCGGCCGGGCCGGCGACGGACCGAAGAGCATGGCCGAGGTGGTCGCCTTCAACCGCGAGCACGCCGACACCGAGCTCACGTGGTTCGGGCAGTCATTCCTGGAGCAGGCGCTCACGACGCCCGGACCGGACTCGCCGGAGTACGCCGAAGCCCGGGCGAAGTGTCTGCGAGCCGGCCGCGACGACGGGATCGATGCCGTGCTGCGGGCGCACCGGCTCGACGCGCTCGTCACCCCCGCCTACGCGCCGGCCGTTCCGATCGACCTCGTCAACGACGAGCTCCACCACGGGTCCTGCACGCAGCCGACGGCGATGGCCGGATACCCGATCCTCACGGTCCCGGCCGGACTTTCGCACGGTCTCCCGGTCGGCGTCTCGTTCTGGGGAACCGGGCACAGCGAGGAGACCCTGCTGAACATCGGTCACGGGTACGAGCTGGCCCGCGACGCTGCTGGGGGAGCGCTCCCGCCGCCGACGTTCCCGCAGTTCGTCTGAGGGCCAGCCATGCTGAGGGCGGCGCTGTATGGCGTAGGGACGGCGACGCCGCTCGTCGTCGGCGCGACGATCGGGCTGCGCTGGAAGCTGCCCCGGCCGGTCCTGGCCGCCCTGATGGCCTTCGGCGCAGGAACCATGATCGCCGCCGTCTCGTCCGAGCTGTTCCAGCCGGCGTTCGACGAGCTCGGCGGGGCCGTTGCGGCCCTCGCGCTGCTGGCAGGCGCCGGCATCTACGTCGGTGCTGACAAGCTCATCGAGCAGCGGCTCGGACCTGCCTCACTGGGCTGGGCGCTGATGCTCGGCACCGTGCTCGACGGGGTTCCGGAGAACACCGCGCTCGGAGTCTCGCTCACCAGTACCGGCGGGGTCGTGCTGCTCGTGGCGGTGGCGATCGGGAACCTGCCCGAGGCGATCAGCGGGGCTGCGGAGATGCGTGGCCAGCACAAGCTCGACTCACCGCACGGTGCTGCTGATGTGGCTGGTCACGGCCGCGGTCCTCGTCGGCGTGACCGTGCTGGGCAACGCCGCCGCAGACGTCGTGTCGGCCAACGCCATCGCGGTGACCCAGGGTGTCGCCGGCGGCGCCACGATCGCGGTGCTGACCGACTCGTTGATCCCGCAGGCCTACCGCGACGGGGGTTGGTGGGTCGGTCTGGCGACCGCTCTGGGGTTCGTCGTCGCCTTCTGGCTCGGCGCCTGACCCGTCAGCCGGAACGGCGTCAGGTGAGCCGGGAGATCAGACCCATCGCGTCGTACGGCGCTCGCACCTTCGCGTCGTTGTCGAAGTAGACGTAGGTGTCGAGTCCGTCATCGCGCCAGCGCCGAACCCGCCCGGCCCAGGCGTCGAGCGCCGCGTCGGTGTAGCCGCTCACGTAGAGCTCGTCGGCCCCGTGCAGCCGCACGTAGACGAAGTCCGCCGTCACCGCGTCGATCATCGGCCACCGCCCCGCCGTGTCGGCCACGACCACGGCGATGTCGTGCGCGCGCAGCAGGTCGGCGAACCGCTCGGTGGCGAAGCTCGGATGCCGGATCTCGAGCGCGTGCCGGATCGGTTCGTCGACGGTCGTCGAGGTCAGCACGCGGTCCTCGGACAGCCGGTCGTCGTGCTGACGGGCCACGGTGGCGGCCGCCTCCGTGGTCCGGGGCAGCGCCTCGAAGAAGTGCGTCAGCCGCTTCTCGTCGTACCCGAGTGTCGGCGGCAGCTGCCACAGCACGGGTCCGAGCTTGCGGCCGAGCGCGAGGACGCCCGAGGCGAAGAAGTTGGCCAGCGGCGCTTCCGGCTCGCCCAGCTTCTTGAGGTGGGTGATGAAGCGACCACCCTTGACCGCGAACACGAAGTCGGCAGGGGTCTCGTCGTGCCAGTGCTGGAAGCTGCTCGGCCGCTGGAGCGCGTAGAACGTGCCGTTGATCTCGATCGACGTGAGGTGGCCGGCGGCATACTCGAGCTCGCGACGGTGGGGGAGGCCCTTCGGGTAGAACGTGCCTCTCCAGGCGGGGTAGACCCAGCCCGATATCCCGATGCGTGTCTCGGTCACGAAGGGCGCGGGAACGACGAACCGACAACGGCATCCCAGACCCGGTCCGGCAGCAGGGCGCGCTGGCCCATGAAGAGCCGGGCCGACGCCGTGACGGGGTAACGGGTCCGCGGTCGCCGCGCGGTCACGGCCTTCTCGACCGCCTTCGCCACTGCCTCCGGACCGCCACCCAGCTTGCCGATGGCCCCTTCGTACGCGCCGGCCGTGCTCGCGGACACCGCAGCGTTGAACGCGGCATACGGTCCGTCGCTCTCAGCGGCCACCGAGCCCACCGCGGTCTCGGCGAAGTTCGTGCGGATCAGCCCGGGCTCGATGATCGACACGTCGACGCCGAAGTCCCTGACCTCGAAGCGCAGCACGTCCGAGATCGCCTCCACGGCGTACTTGGTCGCGTGGTAGGCGCCGCCGCCGGGGAAGGCCAGCCGCCCGCCCATCGAGCTCATGTTGACGATGCGGCCGCGACCCGCCCGACGCATGCCCGGGAGGACGAGCTGGCACATCCGGACGAGCCCGAACACGTTCGTCTCGAACTGTCGGCGCAGGTCCTCCATCGACACGGTCTCGAGCGCACCGCTCTGGCTGTAGCCGGCGTTGTTGACCAAGGCGCCGACCGAGCCGGCCGCCTCCTCGACCGCCGCCACGGCGGCCGCCATCGAGTCCTCGTCAGTCACGTCGAGGCTCAGCGTCGTACACCCCAGGGTGCGCAGGTCGGCGATCGAGTCGAGCCGGCGGGCCGTGGCGTAGACCGCAAGATCCGGCCGTGCAGCCAGCCGGGAAGCGGTCGCGCGACCGATCCCCGTCGAGCAGCCGGTGATGAGCACGGACGTGCGGGCAGCGGGGCCGGTCATGCGCCAAGCCTGCCACGGCGAACCCGGGCAGACTCGGGCAGACTGCGACGGTGACCGCACCCCGATCAGGACGCAAGGTCGGTGTCGAGGAAGAGCTGATGCTCGTCGATGCCGACACCGGACAGCTGCTGGCGGTCTCGCACCGCGCGGTGGCTGCCCACCGCGAGCAGGCGGAGGCACCGGAGGCAGACGCCCCACAGGCGGTCGAGCAGGAGCTGTTCCTGCAGCAGCTCGAGACCGGCACCGCGCCGTGTGACGACATCAGCGAGCTGGTCGCGGACATCCGGCGTTGCCGTCGGACCGCCGCCGACGCCGCCCGAGCCGCGGGAGCAGACCTGGTTGCCGTGGGTACGCCGGTGCTCGGCGGCCAGGACCGCCAGGTGACACCGAAGGACCGTTACCAACGCATCGTCGAGGAGTTCGGGGAGATCGGCCGGCAGGGTTCGGTCTGCGGCATGCACGTGCACGTCGACGTGGCCGACGACGAGGAGGCGGTCCGCGTCATCGACGGCCTGCGACCGTGGCTTCCGGTCTTGCGGGCGTTGAGCGTCAACTCGCCCTACTGGTACGGCGGCGACACCGGCTACGCCAGCTGGCGCACCCAGGTGTGGGGACGCTGGCCGAGCGCCGGCCCCAGCGAGCCGTATGGCGACCTGGCCGGCTACCGGCGCGCCACCGAGGCCGTCATCGGGTCCGGTGCTGCGCTCGACCACGGGATGCTCTACCTCGACGCGCGCCCCTCGCAGGCGTATCCCACCGTGGAGCTGAGGGTCTTCGACGTGGTCACCGAGGTCGACGACATCGGGCTGCTCGCCGCGCTCGCCCGTGCCCTGGTGGACACGCTTGCGACCGACGCCGAGGCGGTGCCCGGTGCACCTTCGTGGCGTACCGACCTCGTCCGTGCCGCCCACTGGCGAGCCTCCCGCGATGGCCTGAGCCGGGACCTGCTCGACCCGCTGACCGGTGAGGTCGCACCTGCTCGAACCGTGATCGAGACGGTCATCGAGCGATGCCGGCGGTCCCTGGACGCCAGCGGCGATCTCGACCTGGTCGAGACGTCAGCCGAGGCGCTGCTCGCACGCGGGACCGGCGCCACGCGGCAGCGCGCGGTCGCCGAGCGCTCCGACCCCGAGGCGGCGGCCACCGCCGTCGTGGCCGACCTGCGTGAGCGGTTCACCGCGTCCCTGGAGAGCTCGAAGGCCTGACCTGCTGCCCGAGCAGGCCGGCTCACGCTGTCCACGTTGCTCGCGCAGAAGTTTTTCGGCCCCGCGATGAGTTCTGGCGCGGCTGCCGGTCTGTACGGGCATGCGGTCCCTCCGGGGACGATCACAACTGAGAAGAGGGACAGGATGTTCACCAGTTCACCGGCCTTCAGCGGGTTCGCGGTCGACGACGTCGTCGCCGCCCGTCGCTTCTACGACGAGGTGCTCGGCGTCCCCGTCGTCGAGGAGCACGGGCTGCTGAAGCTCCAGCTCGCCGGTGACACCACCGTGCTGGTCTATCCCAAGGATGGGCACGTCCCGGCGACGTTCACGGTGCTGAACTTTCCCGTGGACGACGTCGAGGCCGCCGTCGACGGGCTCAACGCCAAGGGTGTCGCCATGATGCGCTACGACGGTTTCCCGCAGGACGACAAGGGCATCATGCGGGGGAACGGTCCCGACATCGCCTGGTTCACCGATCCGGCTGGAAATGTCCTGTCGGTGGTTGCTGCGTGAGGCTTATGGTGGCTGCGATGACCCAGGACACCGCCGAGGCGACGGCCGCACCGGTCTCCGACGAGGACTTTCCTCGGCTGGCTGACCCCTACCGACGCGAGCTGCTCGCGCACTGCTACCGCATGATGGGGTCCGTCCACGACGCCGAGGACCTGGTGCAGGAGACGTATCTGCGGGCGTGGCGCAACTACCACAAGTTCGAGAACCGCTCCTCGTTGCGCACCTGGCTCTACCGCATCGCGACCAACGCCTGCCTGACCGCGCTCGACGGCAAGTCGCGCCGCCCGCTCCCGACCGGCCTCGGCCAGCCGAGCAGCAGCCCGGACTCCCCGCTGGTCGAGCAGGGCGAGGTGCCCTGGCTCGAGCCCGCCCCTGACTCGATGTTCGGCGACAACCCCTACGACCCCGCCTCGATCGTGACCTCCCGCGAGAGCATCCGGCTGGCTCTGATCGCCGCACTGCAGCACCTGCCGCCGCGTCAGCGGGCCGTGCTCGTGCTCCGCGATGTCCTGCGCTGGAAGGCCGCTGAGGTGGCCGAAGCGCTCGAGACCTCGACAGCCGCCGTCAACAGCATTCTGCAGCGGGCCCACGCACAGCTGGCCAAGGCCAACCTGACGGAGGACTCCATCGTCGAACCTGAGTCGGCCGAGCAGCGGGCGATGCTCGACCGCTGGGTCGAGGCGTTCTGGGAGAAGGACGTCGCCGCGATCGCGTCGATGTTCAGCGAGGACGCCGTCTGGGAGATGCCACCGTTCAACGGCTGGTACCAAGGACCTGAGGCGATCAGCAGGCTCATCGACCGCCAGTGCCCCGGCCGGTCGCACGACATGCGACTGGTGCCGACGCGCGCCAACGGCCAGCCCGCCTTCGGCCTGTACATGCGCGCCGGCGGGGCTGGCCGGTTCGAGCCGTTCCACCTGCAAGTGCTCTCGATCGGCCGCACCGGCGTCGACCACGTGACTGCCTTCTTCGACGTGGGTCTCTTCGAGAGGTTCGGCCTACCGGCGTACCTGCCGGCCGAGCCAGCCTGACCGTCTGACTGTCATGTCAGGCAACCTGGCCGGGGTGCAGCCCGGGCCGCCGTCGAACGCCGCCCTGGAGCTGCTCGATCGTGCGGTCGCGTATACCCGGCTCTGTCTGCAGCGGGTCACGCCGGACTCGCTGCATGGACCCACGCCCTGCAACCGCTGGGACCTCGCTGCGTTGCTCGCGCACCTCGAGGACTCCGTGCACACGTTGCAGGCCGCCGCCGAGGTCGGGCACGTGTCGCTGACCCCGACGGCAGCCGGCGATGCCGAGCATGCGGTGCAGAGCGTGAAGTGGCGGGCGGGCGCACTCCTCGGCGCGTGGGCGATGAACGACGGCGCCGACGTGGTCTTCGTGGCCGGTCGCCCGCTCGCCGCCGGGACGCTCATCAGTACCGGTGCCCTCGAGATCGCCGTGCACGGATGGGACGTCGCCCGTGCCTGCGGATGCGAGCTGCCGATCCCGTCGGCGCTCGCCGGCGCGCTCCTGCCGCTGGTGCCGCTGCTGGTGTCCGAGGTCGATCGCGGGACGCGCTTCGCACCGGTCGTGGCCGTACCGCCCTGGGCCTCGCCGGGTGACCGGCTGGTCGCCGCCCTGGGTCGCGACCCCTGGCGTGCCGTCGACGTCGCGACCGGCTGACCCCACCAGACACCTCCCGTCCACCGTTTCAGCCGCGAAGCCGGCTCGAAACGGTGGACGGGAGGTGTCTGGTCAGAGGAAGAGGCGGCGGCGCACCCCGACCAGGCAGCGCGAGCCCACGTCGGCCCGGAAGGCCGGCAGCTGCGGGAGTCCCGGCGGCGCCGGCAGCGCACTCGACATCAGCAGGTAGCACCCGAAGGATGCGAGGAGCCGCGTCGCGTCGCGATGCTCGTCGTCTGTCAGGCCGGCACGGCCGAGCAGGTCGTCGAACAGGTCGAGCTCCGCCCATTCGACGCCCAGCACGAACACGTCCGCCCACCAGGGACCACGCCGCGAGACGCCCCAGTCGAGCATGACGACCTGATCGTCACGCTTGCGGACCAGCAGGTTGTCGTATCGGATGTCCCAGTGGCACAACGTGTCACCGTCGACGGGTCCGCCGCCGGTGACGAAGGACATCAGATCGGCGTACGACGTCCGGGTCCACGCGGGCAGCGCCGCGAACAGCTCGGCGGGTGGCTCGGCGAGGATCAGGTCCTGGTGCTTGGTCATGATGTCGGCGACGGAGTCGGTCCGGAGCGTCGGCGGGATCGGAGTCAGCTCCGCCACCTGCTCCAGCACCGCCGCGAGCACCGCGTCGATGGCTGTCGCGTCGTCCCAGTCGGGGTGGTCGCCGTCGACGTCCTCGAGCAGGATCGCGACCCAGTGGCCGTCGTCGTACGACGCCAGCAGGTCGGCGCGGTACGCCGCCGGACCGATCGTCGTGAGGACGTCGATCTCGTGACGGAAATGCGTCGGGGTGTCGGGGTTGATGTCAGCGCTGACCGCCTTGACGAAGGCTCGCGCTCCGTCGGCGGTGACGACGGTGGCCGCCACCGCCGGACTCATGCCGCCGGTCCGCGGGATCACCGTGGTCACCGGAGACCCGAGCTGCTCGTCGACCCAGGCGCGTACGCCTGGTGGCATGTCGGCGTACGGCGCCCGGGTCCCGGTGAGCCGCTTCGGATGCGCGGGCGTTGGCGTCACCGGGCCACTCCCGGGGCGTTCGCCAGGCGGTGCGCCAGCCAGCCACGCGTGGCCTCGGCGTACCACGCCTGGTGGTCGCGCAGATGCGGAGAGGAGGCAGGCACCTCGTCCTCCATGCGGGTGGTGAAGTACAGCCACAGGTTGGCCAGCCAGGCGTCGACCGACCGCGGATCGACGTCCTTGGTCAGCGGATGTTCAGCGACGATGCGGTCGGTGTCGAGGCCGTCTCCGAACGCCGCGATGAGCACCGTGACCAGGTCGAGCCACGGAGCGGCGAGCATCGGCCAGTTCCAGTCGCAGATCCAGACCTCGCCATCGTCGGCGAGCAGCACGTTGTCGTCGCGCAGGTCGAGGTGCGCGATGGCAGTGCCGCCACACCGCGCGGGCGACTCAGCGGCAAGGGTGCTGACGGTGTCGAGCCAGGCACTCCCGCCGTCCCGCTCGCGGACCCGTTCGATCCAGTCGGGGAAGTCCCCGAAGGCGGCCGCGGAGGGCTCGAGATCCAGGCCCAGCGGTGCTGACCTGAGCGCGTGGGCGGTCTCGGCCAGGCGGTCCGTCACCCGGCGCAGCTCCGGGGCAAGCCAGGGCCGCCGGGGCGGACGTCCCACGACGTACGGGAAACCGAGCACGATCCAGTCGTCGTCCCGGTCGCGCAGCTCGAGCGTCCAGAGCAGGGGGATGGCGCCGATCCCGGCCGGCAGCAGGCGAAGGTTGCGGGCCTCGACCCGGTATGCCGCACTCAGCTCCCAGCCGTGGGTGCGGTCGTCCTCGGTCGACGCGGCCTTGACGAAGATGGTCTGTCCGTCGGCCAGGCGGAGTCGCGACGCGAAGCCGGGGGTGAACCCGGTACCGGTGGTCGTGGCGGAGACCACTCCGGCGCCTGCAGCCGCCTCGATCTCGAGCCGGACGGCGCCAGGAATCGTGTCCCACTCGCGGCGTCTCGCCGTCGCCCGGACCGGCACGGCAACCCCCGACGACAGCCTGACCTGGTCGTTTTCCCAGTCGGCTCCGGGGGTGCTGGAACTGATGCCTGCCATGCCGCCTGATTGTCCAGGACAGGTTGCTGCCGGCTCCAGTGAGTTTCATCGCCGAGCCCGCCGCGGACCGGCTCGGGCTGATGACAAATAAAGCGCCCAGCAGGCGGGCGGAGGTAACCAAACTGCAGGCGGCGTCTGACATGATACGGACATGGAGGTTGGGGACCGGCTTGCGACTGGGGGAGGCGCCCTGGCTGGCTCGGCCCCACAGGCAGCCCTCGTGTTACAACGCGCACAAGAAGTCGCCGAGCAGCTGTCTGAGCAGGCTGAACGGGAGACCCGGCGGGCCACTGAGCAGGCTCAGCGTCTCGAGGCCGAGGCCGACCAGCTCCGGGCCGAGGCGATGGCCATGCACGCCGAGGCGACTCGGCTGAAGGAGGAGGCCGAGGCCGCTCGGCTCGAGGCCGCCTCCGAGTCAGGTCGGCTGGTGCGCGACGCGGGTGAACAGGCCGCGATGCTCATCAAGGCCGCCGGCGAAGAACGCGAGCACATCCTCGCGGGCGTCCGCGAAGAGGCCGCACAGCTGCTCGACACCGCGACCGCCGAGGCTACCCAGACCCGCGAGGAAGCAACGCTGTTCCGCGCCGAGGCCAGGGCCGAGGTCGACGAGGCGTTGATGGCGTCGCGGCGCGAACAGGCCGAGGCCAACGCTCGTCTCGGCGAGATGGAGCAGACCCGCTTCGCCGAGGCTGACCGTGCGGCGCGGGCCCATCTCGACGCAGCGATCGCCGAGGCCGCGCAGGTGCGCGAGAACGCGACCGCCGAAGCCGCCTCGATCCTCGCCGATGCCCGCGCGCAGGCGGCGAAGCTGCTGGAGGAAGAGGAGGGCCGACAGGCCTTCGCCACCGCCGAGGTCGAACGCCTGCTGGCCGAGACCCGTGCCGATGTCGAGCGGGAGCTCGCCGCCGCCGCCGAGCAGATGGAGTGGACGAAGCGCACGGTCGACGCGCTGCTGGGGACCGCTGAGCAGGAAGCCACGCACATCGTGGCGGCGGGGCACGGGCGGGCAGCCCGCCACCTGGCGGGTATCCACCAACGCGTCCAGGTGATCATCCACTCGCTCGCCCAGCGGTTGGCAGCGCAGGCCGAAGAGGCCCGGCGTGACAATGACGAGCTGCACGTGCGGGCCCTGGGCACGATGTCGCAGGCCGAGTCCGACGCCGAGCGGCTGCGGGCCGAGGCCGGTCACCACGCGCTCGAGATCAGGGCGGCTGCCCAGAAGGTCAGCGACGACGCCGACGTCCGGGCCGAAGCCAGGATTGCCGAGGCTGAGGCCGGCGCCCGGTTGCTGCGTGAGCAGGTGGCCACCGAGGTGGTCCGCGCCCAGCGTGAGACCCAGGAGCTGCTGGCGCACAGCCGTGAGCAGGCCCGTCGCGTCACCGAAGAAGCCGGCCAGGAGGCCGATCGACTGCGCGAGCGGGCCCGTGCCATGCTCGATGAGGCTCGCGCCGAGGTGACGTCGCTGACGCAGCGTCGTGATGACATCGTGCACGAGCTCGGTGAGGTGTCCGGCGTGATCGCCGCGCTCGCCGTACCGACCGCAGGCCTGGGAACACCGAACGCTAATGTTCGCCAACGCACCCGAAGTGAGCACGTCGAGTCGACGTCCGGCTCGTCCGCCGATGACGGTGCGCCGCAAGAGGACCGCTTCGACCGTTCGAGGATGGGTGAGACTGATGAACGCAGGTAATGAGCAGTTCCGGCAGGTCCTGCGTGGCTACGAACCCTCCGAAGTGGACCGCCGCCTGGAGGAGTTCGCGCGCGCCGAGCAGGTCGCGCGCGCCCATATCCAGGAGCTGACCGACCGGCTCCACCACGTCGAGCAGGCCAACCAGGAGCTCATGCAGCAGGTCGAGCACGCCAAGGGCGCTGACAAGACGTCGTACGAAGAGCTGGGCAGCCGGATCGGGCAGATGCTGTCGCTGGCCGACGAGGAGGCGACCGAGCTGCGCTCCAGCGCCAAGGACGAGGCCGACGCGTTCCAGCACGCCGCCCACCAGGCTGCCGAGCGGATCCGCAGCGACGCCGACAAGTATGCCGAGCACCGGCGCGGAACCGCTGATGCCGAGGCCGAAACCGTGCTGAAGGCATCGCGGCGGCAGGCCGAGGAGCTCCTCGACGGGGCCGACCGCGATGCGTCGGCACGCCGGCAGGAGGCCGAGGCCGTCTACGAGACGCAGCGCGCCAAGGCCGCTGCGGCTGCCGCGGACTTCGAGATGACGCTCGCGCAGCGTCGTGAGTCCGCCGAGAAGGAGTTCACCCAGCAGCTGTCCTCCTCGCACGAGCAGCTAGCGTCGATGGAGGCTCAGGTCGAGCAGGCTCGGGCCGAGGTCGACAACCAGCGCGCGGACGCCGAGGTGCAGGCCCGTCGCCTCCTCGAGGACGCTGAGCAGCGCGCGGCCGCCGCCGTGGCGCAGGCGCAGGCGCACGCTGACCGGATCCGCACGGAGTCCGACCGCGAGCTCGCCGCGGCGACCCAACGGCGCGACAGCATCAACGCCCAGCTCAGCAACGTGCGCCAGATGCTGGCCACGTTGTCCGGTGCCGCCCCCAGTGGCTTGTTGTTCGGGCTCAGCGGCGAGGCGGGACAGCCGGCAGCAGACGCCCCGACCGCCCAGGCAGCCGACGTTGCGGAGGCCGCCCCGGCGGCGCAGGCAGCCGGGCAGACCGACGCGGCTGAGGCCGATGAGCCGGCCGCCGCCGACGAAACCGTCGACGAGGACGTCAAGGGCTAGTCCCGGCAGATTCACCCGCACGCGGGTGACCGGCACGAGCCGGCCATCCGGCGTGGGATGATGGGGACGCCTCGGCACTTGCTGCGTCGGCCGCACCGCCGCACGCGAGGCATCGTCCCGCAACGGACCCAGCCAGCCAGGTTCCCTCAGACCAGACGGCGCCGTCCGCTCAACGAACGGAAGAACTCCCACCTCGTGGCCAACCCGTCCAAGATGCTCGACTCTGCGCCGCAGCCCGGCCGGACCGATCCGTCGATCATCCGCAACTTCTGCATCATCGCCCACATCGACCATGGCAAGTCGACGCTGGCGGACCGGATGCTGCAGCTCACCGGAGTCGTGGACGCCCGCAACGCGCGCGCGCAGTACCTCGACCGGATGGACATCGAGCGCGAGCGCGGGATCACGATCAAGAGCCAGGCCGTCCGGTTGCCGTGGACGGCGAGCCAGGGACCGGACGCCGGGACGCAGTACGTGCTCAACATGATCGACACCCCCGGTCACGTCGACTTCACCTACGAGGTCAGCCGCTCGCTCGAGGCCTGTGAGGGTGCGGTGCTGCTCGTGGACGCAGCCCAGGGGATCGAGGCGCAGACCCTGGCCAACCTGTACCTCGCTCTCGAGGCCGACCTCGACGTCATCCCCGTCCTCAACAAGATCGACCTCCCGAGCGCGCAGCCGGACAAGTATGCCGCCGAGCTCGCCCACATCATCGGCTGCGACGCCGGCGACGTCCTGCGGGTCTCGGCGAAGACCGGCGAGGGCGTCGAGGAGCTGCTCAACGAGATCGTGGCCACCGTGCCGGCACCGGTCGGTGACGCAGCCGCGCCGCCCCGGGCGCTCATCTTCGACTCCGTCTACGACACCTACCGTGGCGTCATCACCTACGTGCGGGTCGTGGACGGCCTGCTCACCCACCGGGACCGGATCAAGATGATGTCGACCGGCGCCGTGCACGAGATGCTCGAGGTCGGCGTGATCTCGCCCGAACCGCGCAAGGAGGCCGAGCTCGGCGTCGGCGAGGTGGGCTACCTGATCACCGGCGTGAAGGAGGTCCGACAGTCCCGGGTCGGTGACACGGTCACGTCGGCGGTGCACGGGGCGACCGAGGCGCTCGGCGGCTACCGCCACCCCAACCCGATGGTGTACTCCGGGCTCTACCCGATCGACGGCGACGACTACCCGACGCTGCGCGACGCGCTCGACAAGCTGCAGCTCAACGACGCGGCGCTCATGTACGAGCCGGAGACCTCCGGAGCCCTCGGGTTCGGGTTCCGCTGCGGGTTCTTGGGCCTGCTGCACATGGAGATCGTCCGTGAGCGGCTGGAGCGTGAGTTCAACCTCGACCTGATCTCGACCGCGCCGAACGTCGTCTACCGCGTGGTGATGGAGGACGGGTCAGAGGTCATCGTCACCAACCCGAGCGAGTACCCGGGGGAGGGCAAGATCGCCGAGGTGTACGAGCCGGTCGTGCGTGCCACGATCCTGAGCCCCTCGGACTACATCGGCGTGATCATGGACCTGTGCCAGACCCGCCGGGGAGCCCTGCAGGGCATGGAGTACCTGTCCGCGGACCGGGTGGAGCTGCGGTACACGCTGCCGCTCGCCGAGATCGTGTTCGACTTCTTCGACGCGCTGAAGTCGCGGACGAAGGGCTACGCGTCGCTCGACTACGAACCCATCGACGAACAGGCCAGCGACCTGGTGAAGGTGGACGTGCTGCTGCACGGTGACCCGGTCGACGCGTTCTCGGCGATCGTGCACCGCGACGCGGCGTACTCCTACGGGGTGGGGCTGACCGAGAAGCTCAAGGAGCTGATCCCGCGGCAGCAGTTCGAGGTGCCGATCCAGGCGGCCATCGGCGCCCGGGTCATCGCCCGCGAGACGATCCGCGCCATCCGCAAGGACGTGCTGGCCAAGTGCTACGGCGGTGACATCACCCGTAAGCGCAAGCTGCTGGAGAAGCAGAAGGAAGGCAAGAAGCGGATGAAGATGGTGGGCCGCGTCGAGGTGCCGCAGGAGGCCTTCATCGCCGCGCTCAACACGTCCGAGCCCTCCGAGAAGACCAAGAAGTAACCACCTGCCCCCTCTCTCCGCGAATTGCGGGAAAGTGCAGGGCGACACGCCGGGCCGGGCGTGCAGTTTCCCGCAATTGCGGGGCGAGAGGAGTGCTCAGCTGTGTCTCTCGAACCGCCTGGACTGGTGATCCCGGCTCGATGGGTGTCGTCCCAGCAGGGTCTTGGCGAGGCCTGGGCCTCGTGGTTCGAGCGGCTGCCTGGTCTGGTCGCCACCATGCTCGACCAGTGGGGCCTCGCCCTCGATGGGGCCGCCATGAACGGTTTCGCCTCGCTCGTCGTACCGGTGCTGACTGACGATGACGAACGGGCAGCGCTGAAGCTGACGTTCGACGGTGACGACGAGTCACTGCACGAGGGGCTGGCCCTGCAGCACTGGGGTGGTCGCGGGACCGTCCGACTGCTCCGCGCGGACCCGGGTCGACGTGTGCTGCTCCTGGAGCGGCTCCAGCCGCGTGACCTGACCGACGTCGGAGATGTCGAGGCCTGCGAGGTCGTGGCGGCGTTCTACGGCCGGCTGCACATCCCGGCGCTGCCGCAGCTCCGGACCGTGACGTCCTACCTCGAGGAGTGGCTGCAGGCGTTGGCGGGGCTGTCCAGGGATGCTCCGCTGCCGCGCCGACTCGTCGAGCAGGCGCTGTCGCTGGGCCGGGACCTGGTGGTCGACCCGGCCAGCACCGGCCGCCTCACGCATGGGGACCTGCACTACGAGAACGTGCTGGCGGCGGAGCGGGAGCCCTGGTTGGTGATCGACCCGAAGCCGATGTCGGGGGACCCCCACTACGAACCTGCGCCGATGCTGTGGAACCGCTGGGACGAGCTGCTCGAGGCCGGCGACGTGCGCGACGGGGTCCGGCGGCGCTTTCACACGTTGGTCGACGTGGCTGGCCTCGATGAGGACCGGGCCCGGGACTGGGTCGTCGTACGCAGCATCATCAACGCGCACTGGTCGATCGAGGACGCCGAGCGGGCCGGTCGCGACCTGGACGCGGAGGAGCGCGACTGGATCACTCTCTGCGTCGCGACAGCCAAGGCGGTGCAGGACTGACCCGTGCGACCCAACCTCCCCGCCCCCCGCGAATCCCCACCGCGAATTGCGGGAAAGTGCAGGTCTTCCTCGGCGTGTCGCCCTGCACTTTCCCGCAATTGCGGGCGTGCGATGCAAGGGAATCGGTTCGGCTCCGGTAGTGTTGACCTCGTTGGCCCGCACAGTTCTGCCTCGGGCTACCCTGTTTCTTCGCACCGAGCCCGCCCAGACATTGGTCGGAGGCCTCGACTTCAAGACTCAGTCGTCACACCGACCACGCGCCGCTGGGCACGGAGATCACCAAGACTCCGCAGCCCGCGCCGGGCAGGACGACCTTTCTCACGTTCGGAGTATTTCGGCGGGTTCTTCCCGCCGCCCACCATCATGACCACCATCTTGAATGCATCCCACGCTGCGACCACTGAGGTCACTGCAGCCACTTCAGCCACTCCAGCCCCGTCCGGCGACGGCTTTGCCGCCCTCGGCGTCTCACCGCGGCTCACCGCCGCCCTGTTCCGGGCCGGCATCGCGAGCCCGTTCCCGATCCAGTCGGCCACGCTGCCGGACTCGCTCGCCGGACGCGACGTGCTCGGCCGCGGCCGGACCGGCTCCGGCAAGACCTACGCGTTCGCGATCCCGGTCCTGCAGCGACTGGCTACCGACGGCGGCCAGCGCGCGCCCGGTCGGCCTCGCGCCCTGATCCTCGCGCCTACCCGCGAGCTGGCCAGCCAGATCGACGCGACCCTTGCCCCGCTGGCCAAGGCGCTCAACCTGCGTACCCTCACCGTCTTCGGCGGCGTTGGCGCGGGCCCCCAGATCAGCGCGTTGCGCAACGGCGTCGACATCGTCATCGCCTGCCCGGGCCGGCTTGCAGACCACCTGCAGAGCGGTCACGTCAAGCTCGACCGGGTCGCGATCACGGTGCTGGACGAAGCCGACCACATGGCCGACCTCGGGTTCCTCCCCGTCGTACGTCGCCTGCTCGATCAGACTCCGCGCGAAGGCCAGCGGCTGCTGTTCTCCGCCACCCTCGACGCGGCCGTTGACGTGCTCGTCAAGCGCTTCATGCACAACCCGGTCACCCACAGCGTCGACTCGGCTCAGTCGCCGGTCGCCGCCATGGATCACCACGTGCTGCACATCGCGCACGACACCCGGGTGCCTGTGCTCGTCGACCTGGTGACGGCCCCGGGTCGCACGCTCGTCTTCACGCGCACCAAGCATGGCGCGAAGATGTTGGCGCGCAAGCTCACCGCTGCCGGTGCGCCGGCTGTCGAGCTGCACGGCAACCTGTCCCAGGGCGCACGCACTCGCAACCTCGCGGCCTTCTCCGATGGCACGGCGCCGACGCTGGTCGCCACTGACATCGCAGCGCGCGGCATTCACGTCGACGACATCGCCCTGGTCATCCACGCCGATCCTCCCGTCGAGCACAAGGCCTACCTGCACCGCTCGGGTCGCACGGCACGCGCCGGCAACTCCGGCACGGTCGTCACGCTGATGACTGACGCGCAGGTCCGCGATGTGCGCGACCTGACCCGCAGGGCCGGCATCAAGCCGACCATCACCAAGCTCGGCGCGGGCCACCCGCTGCTCGCCGAGATCGCTCCGGGCGAGCGGACCCTCGTGACCGCGGCTCCGGTCCCGGCCGGGCAGTCCGGTCGTGGGCAGGGCGGTGGCGGCCGTGCGCCGCGCCGTTCGGGCGGAGGCGGCGGCAATCGTCGTACGACGTCGGGTCGCCGCGGCAGCGGCTCGTCGCAACCCGGGTCGGGGCGCTCGTCGTCCCGCCGCGAGGGCGCCCCTTCACGTGGCCGTTCCGGGAGTGGCAACGGATCCGGATCCGGGAGCGCAGC
This sequence comes from uncultured Actinomycetota bacterium, assembly GCA_963815445.1. Taxonomy (GTDB): domain Bacteria; phylum Actinomycetota; class Actinomycetes; order Propionibacteriales; family Nocardioidaceae; genus JANLYC01. The sequence continues at coordinate 59,805 of CAWFGV010000010.1, read as the reverse complement.
GTCGTTCTCGGCCGGTACCGGTGGCCGTCGCGGTCGCTGACCTCTCGCCGGCTCGGTGATCGAGCCGGTCGAGATCCACGCGCGGTCGTCCTTCCCTCGAGCAGGGAGGGGCGGCCGTTTCGTGTGTGCCGGGTCTGTCTCTCCCGCCCCACGTTTGCCTTGTTTACAAGCCAGCTGGCTTGTAAACAAGGCAAACGCCGACGGGGGACCCGAGAGCTGGCTGGCGGAAAGCGGGCCGTGCGCCCGCACCTCGCCCTAGAGTGCAGCCATGGTGACGGGGCAGAGCGCGGGTGGTGCGCGGTCGCGGCGCCGGCTGCGATGGCTACTCGGAGCCGTTGGGCTGCCGATGTCCGTCCTGGCCGCGGCCGGCTGCACCGGCAGTACGGCCGTATCCGCCGGAGAGCCCACGACGGCCCCGCAGGGAACCAGTGCCGCGGATGATCCGGGCGCGGTGCTCGACCGTGCGATGCGATCCCTGAGCCGCAGCGGTTCGGTCCGGTTCGACTTTCGCTACGCGGAGCAGGGCCATCACCTCCGCAACACCACCTACGCTGCAGCCGACCGTGGCTGGCAGAGCATCAGGATCGACGATCTGCACGCCTGGGTGCGGGTCGTCGGTGACAGGACTTTTGCTCGCGGTGACCGTGTCACGCTGACCGGGTACTTCAACCTTCCGGACACCACCGCCCAGCGCATCGCGAACCGGTGGTACGAGCTGCTCGACGGCGATCCGGGCTTTGACCAGGTGACGTCGGGGGTGAAGTTGTCGAGTCTCATCGACACAGTTCGCGGCTTGTTGCCGCTTGAGCCGTTGCACCTGGTGAAGCCGACCGTGCGGAACGGTGTGCGTGTCACGGGGATCCGTGGCGCCATGCCGGATACCGCCGAGGGTTCGGACGCGACCGTGACGCTCTGGGTCTCGCGAGACGGCCGCGGCCTTCCCGTCGAGATCGACCTGGACGACTACGCATCACACGTGCACGTCGTGGCCGGCTTCGACCACTGGGGTGACCCGGTCCGCGTGCTGCCGCCGGCGGGCGCCGTTCGCCTGGCCAAGCTCCCGCCCCTGACCGTCGACAGCTGACAACTCGGTGGCCAGCGCGATGAGTTGCGCCGGGCCCGACCGTCATACCTGGTGACGACATCGAACCCGAGACCCGCTGAAGGAGACCACCATGTCCACGATCACACCCTGCCTGTGGTTCGACACCCAGGCGGAGGAGGCGGCGAACTTCTACGTCTCCTTGTTCAAGAACTCCTCGATCACCGGGATCTCACGGTACGGCGAGTCCGGGCCCGGTCCGGAGGGATCGGCGATGACGGTGTCGTTCGAGCTCGACGGCTCACCGTTCACCGCGCTCAACGGCGGACCTGCCCACGCGAACTTCACCCCCGCCATCTCGCTCCAGGTCGACTGCGCCGACCAGGCTGAGGTCGACCACTTCTGGGACGCGTTCGTCGACGGGGGACACGAGGATGCCTGCGGCTGGGTGCAGGACCGCTTCGGCCTGTCGTGGCAGATCATCCCGCGGCAGCTGTTCGCATGCCTCGGTGGCGACGACGCCGAGGGCGCGCAGCGGGCCATGCAGGCGATGCTCGGCATGAAGAAGCTCATCGTCGCCGACCTCGAGAAGGCCTACGCCGGCTGATGTCCACCGAGTTGTCAGAACCGTGGAGGGTTATAGCGCTACTGGGTTCTGACAACTCGGTGGGAGGATGGCGGTATGACGGCTCGGCTGCTCTCGATCAACGTCGGTACTCCCGTGGACGCCGACTGGGCCGGGTCGCTGCGGCGTACGGCGATCATCAAGCACGCCGTCACCGGGCCGGTCCGGGTCGGCGAGCTTGGCGTCGAGGGTGACCAGGTCGCCGACACCAAGGACCATGGCGGCACCTACCAGGCCGTCTACGCCTTCGCCCGCGAGGACATCGACGTCTGGGTCGAGCGGCTCGGCAGGGAGATCCCCAACGGCCAGTTCGGCGAGAACCTCACGACCGGCGGCATCGACGTCAACGCCGCGCTGATCGGCGAGCAGTGGCGGATCGGCAGCACGCTCCTGCAGGTGGCCGAGGTCCGGATCCCCTGCAGCGTGTTCAAGGGCTGGATGGGCCTGTCGGGGTATGACGAGACCGCCTGGGTCAAGCGCTTCACGATCGAGGCGCGCCCCGGGCCGTACCTGCAGGTGATCGAGCCGGGTGAGATCACGACCGGTGACGAGATCGAGGTCGTCCACCGCCCCGACCACGAGATCACCGTCGAGCTGATGTTCCGGGCCTTCACGACCGAGCGCGAGCTGCTGCCGCGGCTGCTCGAAGCCGGTGCCGCCATGCCGCCGAAGCCGCGGGCCGCCGCCGAGAGATACCTGGCCGGCGTATGACGCGCTGGGCCGCCGTTGCCGGCGACGCCTCCGGGCGCGACTACCAGCAGCGCTTCGACGCCCTGGCCGTTGACGGCCGGAACATGCACGGGGAGGCGGACTTCGTCTCGTCCCTCGTAGACGGCGGTGCTCGGATCCTGGACGCGGGCTGCGGCACGGGACGGGTCGGGATCGAGCTCGCGCGCCGCGGTTACGAGGTGATCGGCGCCGACTCTGACGTGTCGATGCTGGCCGTGGCGAGGCAGACTGCCCCGGCGCTGACGTGGCTGGAGCGGGACCTGTCGAGCCTCGAACCTGACGACGCCGAGCTGGGCGGCCCGTTCGACCTGGTCGTGATGGCCGGCAACGTCGTCCCGCTGCTGGCCGAAGGCCACGAGGAGCAGGCGATTGCGTGCTTGGCGGGGGCGCTGCGTCCGGGCGGGCGGGTGGTGGCCGGGTTCGGGTTGGACGTGGAGCACCTGCCGCTCGACGACGTACCCGTGACCTTGGCCGACTACGACGCCTGGTGCAGCGCGCATGGGCTCGAGCTGGTCGAGCGCTTCGGCACGTGGGACCGCCAGCCGTACGTGGAGGACGAGGGGTACGCCGTGAGCGTCCATCGTCGTACGTCATGACCCGCCGCGTCGGTGTCGCCCTACCGATCGGTAGCCAACTGATCTACGGTTCTCTCCATGGTTGACCCGTCTGGAGCCCTGGCGACCCTGGAGACCCGTCCGGCCTCGGTGGGGCGGATGTTCTTCGACCGTGTAGCCGCGACGCCGGAGCGGGAGGCCTACCGCTACCCGAGTGCCGACGGCTGGACCTCGATGACCTGGGGCGAGGCGGGCGAGCGTGTCACACGGCTGGCGGCCGGACTCATCGCGCTCGGCGTCGAGCCGGAGCAGCGGGTGGCGATCGCGTCCGGCACGCGTTACGAGTGGATCCTGGCCGACCTCGCGATCCTGTCGGCCGGCGCAGCCACGACGACGGTCTACCCGTCCAGCATCTCCGAGGACGTCGCGTACATCCTCAGCGACTCCGACTCGCACATCGTCTTCGCCGAGGACGACGTCCAGGTCGCCAAGCTCCGGGAGCGGCGGGCCGACCTGCCGGCACTGACCAAGGTCGTGACGTTCGACGGCAGCGCCGGCGATGACTGGGTGATGAGCCTCGACGACCTCGAGCAGCTCGGCGCCGACCTGCTGACCGAGCAGAGCGAGGTCGTGACCGAGCGGGTCGAGTCGACCTCGCCCGACAATCTGGCCACCTTGATCTACACGTCGGGGACGACGGGCCGGCCGAAGGGCGTGCGACTGCGGCACTCGGCCTGGACCTACGAGGGGTACGCCGTCGACGCGGTCCACATCCTCTCGCCCGACGACCTGCAGTTCCTCTGGCTGCCGCTGGCGCACTCCTTCGGCAAGGTGCTGCTGTCGGCGCAGCTGGCGATCGGGTTCCCGACCGCGGTCGACGGCACGGTCGAGAAGATCATCGAAAACCTGGCGGTCATCAAGCCGACGTTCATGGGTGCTGCGCCGCGGATCTTCGAGAAGGCGCATGCCCGCATCAACACGATGGCGGCCGATGAGGGCGGGGTGAAGAAGCTGATCTTCGACCAGGCGTTCCGCGTCGGTCTGGAGGTCTCGCGCCGCCGGCTGGCCGGCCAGTCGGTGCCGCCCCATCTGTCGTTGCAGCACGCGCTGTTCGACCGGCTCGTGTTCGCGAAGATCCGCGAGCGCTTCGGTGGCCGGCTGCGGTTCTTCGTGTCGGGGGCGGCGGCGCTCAACCGTGACATCGCCGAGTGGTTCCACGCGGCCGGCATCCTCATCCTCGAGGGGTACGGCCTGACCGAGACGTCGGCCGGCACCTGCGTCAACCGCCCGGCGGCATACAAGATCGGCACGGTAGGGCTGCCGTTCGACGGTACCGAGATGAAGATCGCCGCGGACGGTGAGCTGCTGATCAAGGGCCCCGGCGTGATGGACGGCTATCACAACAACCAGCAGGCGACGGACGAGACGTTGCAGGATGGCTGGTTCCACACCGGCGACATCGGCGAGATCGACGACGCCGGGTTCGTGCGCATCACCGACCGCAAGAAGGACCTCTTCAAGACGTCGGGCGGCAAGTACGTCGCGCCGCAGATCATCGAGGGTCAGTTCAAGGCCGTCTGCCCGTACGCCAGCCAGTTCGTGGTGCACGGCAACGAGCGCAACTTCGTGTCGGCGATCATCACGCTCGACGAGGAGGCCATCGAGGGGTGGGCGGCGCAGCACGGGCTCGGAGGCAAGTCGTATGCCGAGATCGTGTCGTCGGACGCGGCGCGCGAGATGGTGCAGGGGTATGTCGACCAGCTCAACCTCAAGCTCAACCGGTGGGAGCAGATCAAGAAGTTCATCCTGCTCGACCACGACCTCTCCATCGAGGAGGGCGAGATCACGCCGAGCATGAAGGTCAAGCGCAAGGTCGTCGAGGAGCACCACAAGGACGAGCTCGACGCGTTGTACTCCTGACGGGACCGTGCCGCCGCCTCCCTGGCCTCTTGCCTCGCCCGCTTGCCGCGAATTGCGGGAAAGTGCAGCCTCCGCCCGGCGTGTCGGCCTGCACTTTCCCGCAATTCGCGGGCGGCCTGACGGCTGAGAGGATGAGCTGTGCCTTCCGCCCTGCCTGCCGGTGATCCCGCGCCTGTCGATGGCGCGCTGCCGTCGGCTGCGCTGGCCGGACTCGGCGGCCGGCCCTTCGGCTTCTACGTGCACGTGCCGTTCTGCACCGTGCGTTGCGGCTACTGCGACTTCAACACCTACACCGCGTCCGAGCTCGGCGACGTGCGCGGCGCGTCCCGGTCGTCGTACGCCGAGGCGGCGATCGCCGAGATCCGGCTGGCACGTCAGGTGCTCGGTGACGTCGACGTGCCGGTCGAGACGGTGTTCTTCGGGGGCGGTACGCCGACGCTCCTCCCACCCGGAGACCTGGTGGCGGTGGTGGACGCGATCCGGTCGGAGTTCGGGCTGACGGCCGGCTGCGAGGTGACGACGGAGTCGAACCCCGACAGCGTGACGGTCGACGACCTGGCGGCGTTGCGGGCCGGCGGGGTGAACCGGATCTCGTTCGGGATGCAGTCCGCGGTGGCGTCGGTGCTGGCGGTGCTCGACCGGACGCACGACCCGGCACGCGTGCCCTTGGTGGTGGACTGGGCTCGCTCGGCGGGCTTCGACCAGGTGAGTCTCGACCTGATCTACGGGACCCCGGGGGAGTCGTTGGCCGACTGGCACGAGAGCGTCGATGCGGTGTTGGCGCTGCACCCCGATCACGTGTCGGCATACGCGCTGATCGTCGAAGAAGGGACCGCGCTGGCCCGACGGGTCGCTCGCGGTGAGGTCGCGATGCCCGACGACGACGACCTGGCCGACAAGTACGAGCTCGCGGACGCGAAGCTGGCGGCCGCGGGATACGGCTGGTACGAGGTGTCGAACTGGGCGCGGTCGCGCGAGGCGTGGTGTCGTCACAACCTTGGCTACTGGACGGGCGCGGACTGGTGGGGCGTGGGGCCGGGCGCGCACTCGCATGTCGGCGGAGTGCGGTGGTGGAACGTCAAGCACCCGACGCCGTACGCCGAGCGGATTGCCGTCGGGGCGAGTCCAGCCGCCGCTCGGGAGGTGCTCGACGCCGAGACACGGCGGGTGGAACGTGTGCTGCTCGAGACGCGGCTGGTGACCGGACTGTCGGTGGACGTGCTGGACGATGCCGGCCGCGCTGCCGTCCCCGCCCTGGTGGCCGACGGCCTCGTCTCCACCGACCAGGCCGAAGGCGCCGACGTGCTCCGACCAGCTCGACCTGGGTGAGGGCGCCTACGTGTCCGACCAGCTCGACGTGTCTGAACCCAGCCGCCCTACAGTGCTACTGGGTTCTGACAAGTCCAGCCCAGCGGCCGCCGACCAGCGTGTGGGGTCCTCTGTGGACGTGCCTTCGGCGGTGGCGCCTCCTGTGGAGCAGCGTGTGGTGCTGACCCGGCGCGGCCGCCTCCTGGCCGACGCCGTCGTCCGGACCCTCCTCCCGTGATCGTTGAACCGTGAGTTGTGGTCTCTTGAACCGTGAGTTGTGGTTCCTTGAACCGTGAGTTGTGGCTCCTTGAACCGTGAGTTGTGGCGCTGATCCACGGGAGGTATGGCGCCCGAACCGCTCAGGTGGTGACGAAGTCGATGAGCTCCTCGACCCGACCGAGGAGCGAAGGCTCCAGATCGGCGTACGAGTCGACCCTCGACAGGATGTGCTTCCACGCGCGAGCGATGTCGGCCTGATCGCGATGCGGCCAGCCGAGCTGCTGGCAGACCCCGTGCTTCCACGACATCGTGCGCGGCACGCTCGGCCACGCTGGTATGCCGAGGCGCTCCGGCCTCACTGCCGCCCAGATGTCGACGTACGGGTGACCCACGATGAGCACGTGCTTGCCAAGCGGGCTCTTTGCGATCGACGCGGCGATCTTGCTCTCCTTCGAGCCCGCGACCAGGTGGTCGACGAGCACACCGACTCGACGTTCTGGGCCGGGCTGGAAGTCCCGCAGGTGGTCGGACAGATCGTCCACGCCCTCGAGATACTCAACGACCACCCCTTCGACGCGCAGGTCATCACCCCACACGCGCTCGACGAGCTCGGCGTCGTGCCGGCCTTCGACGTAGATGCGGCTGGCGCGGGCGACCCGAGCCTTCTTGCCAGGTACGGCGACGGAGCCCGAGGCCGTGCGCGTCGGCCGGTTCGGGGCTTGGCGCGGTGGCGCGCTGAGGATCACTGGCCGGCCCTCGAGCAGAAAACCCGGGCCGAGGGGGAATGTGCGGCGCTTGCCGCGCCTGTCCTCGAGATCGACGGTGTCCAGATCGCGGTCGACGCGGACGATCTCGCCACACCAGTCCGTCGTCACCTCTTCGACGACCAGTCCCAGATCGGCCTCGATCGGCGTCGAGCGGCCGCGCTTGGGGGCGCGCCAATCGGACTGCAGGACGTCGGCGCCATACCGGTCGAAAGACATGTGGCGAACGCTAGCCAGCGGTGCGTGTCATGGCGCGGTGCAACGCCGTACGCCGCCACAACTCACGGTTCAAGGGACCACAACTCACGGTTCAAGGAGCCACAACTCACGGTTCAAGGAGCCACAACTCACGGTTCAAGGGACCACAACTCACGGTTCAAGGAGCCACAACTCACGGTTCAAGGGACCACAACTCACGGTTCAACGAAAGAGGGGTCAGGGGAGGAGGTTGAGGGGTGGTTGGGTCGAGGTGGGTTGGGCGGAGATGAGGTGGGGGTCCGGCTTGCCGGCGGCCACGAAGGCGGTCGACTCAGCGGCCAGCTGGGCATACCCACGGGCCACCGCCTCGACGAGCCGGCTCGCCTCCCACGGCCAGCTCTCACCACCGGTGGCCAACGCCTCCGCCTCGGGCACCCCCTGGCCGTACAGCGAGCGGATCAGCTCCGCGATGTCCGACACGTCAGAGCGCTGGTCCTGGACGAACACCCGGTCCACCGGCGTCCCGTGACCCGGCACCACCACCGAGTCCGGCGTGAGCATCCCGATCAGCAGGTCGAGCGTGCCCGGCCATTCCAGCGGAAAGCAGTCACCACCGAACGCCGGCGGCGCCGACTGCTCGATCAGGTCGCCGGCGAAGACGACGTCGACGTCCGGGACCCGGATCACGATGTCGCCGTCGGTGTGACCCCGCCCGGGGTGGGCCAGCTCGACGATCCGGCCGCCGAGGTCGATCGCCGAGACCGACGAGAACGTCTCGTCGGGCACCCGGTACTCCGTCTCGAGGACTGCCTGCAGCACTTCGGAAGTGATCGCCGGTTCGTCGGGGTCCAACGATGGGTCGGCCCGGATGGCCTGCTTGATGCGGTCACCTGCGGCGACCATTCCGGCTGCGGCGTTCTCGTGCGCGTGGATCGTCGCCCCCTCGAACGCCAGGTTGCCCATCGCGTGGTCGAAGTGCTCGTGGGTGTTGACCACCCACCGGATCGGCAGGCCGGGAGCCAGCCGGCGTACGTCGTCGCGCAGCTCGATCCCGTGCACGTATGCCGCCCGGGTGTCGACCACAAGCAGCCCGTCCGATCCGTGGACGACGCCGATCGTGGTATCCCACTGTGGATAACGCCCGGCGAACACCCCCGGGGCCACCTCGACGAACCCGCCGCCGGACTCATACGTCATACGCGCACACTAGCCGCCGCCCATCGACCATCCGCCTAGTAGCATTGGCACTCACAGAACCTGAGTGCCAGCGACGACAGCCGACGACGGCCGACGACGACCGACGACCGACGACAGCGGAGGTGAGCATGCTCGACGACCGCAAGCTCGACGTCCTGCGCGCGATCGTCGAGGACTACGTCCGCACCCAGGAGCCGGTCGGGTCCAAGACCCTGGTCGAGCGGCACGGCCTCGGCGTGTCCCCGGCCACGGTTCGCAACGACATGGCGGTCCTCGAGGAGGAGGGGTTCATCACCCAACCTCACACCAGCGCCGGACGCATCCCGACCGACAAGGGCTACCGCCTGTTCGTCGACAAGCTCACCAGCCTCAAGCCCCTGACCGGTGCCGAGAAGCGCGCGATCGCGACGTTCCTGCAGGGGGCGGTCGACCTCGACGACGTCGTGCACCGCAGCGTCCGGCTGCTCGCCCAGCTCACCCAGCAAGTGGCGATCGTGCAGTACCCGACGCTGTCGCGTTCCACCGTGCGCCACGTCGAAGTCGTCATGCTGACCAGCGACCGGCTGCTGCTCGTCCTGATCACCAGCTCGGGGCGCGTCGAGCAACGCGTCATCGAGCTGCCACGGGCGCTCGACGACGAGACCGTGGCCGACCTGCGCGCTCGGCTCAACACCGCCGTGGTCGGCCAGCCGCTCACGGATGCCGCTGCCCGCGTCACGTCACTGCCCGAGGCGTTCCACCGCGACGACAAGGCGATCGTCACGCAGGTCGTTGCGGCGTTCGCGGGTGCGGTCGCGGACGAGCGGTCCGACGAGAAGGTCGCGATCGGCGGTACGGCCAACCTGGTCCGGTTCGGCGAGGACTTCGACCGCTCGATCAAGCCACTGCTCGAGGCGCTCGAGGAGCACGTCGTCCTGCTTCGCCTCCTCGGTGAGGCGACCAGCCCCAGCCTGGTGACGGTGCGGATCGGACACGAGGTCCCCCACGCGCAGCTGGTTGCGACGTCGGTGGTCGCGACGTCATACGGCCCCGACGCGCATCCGCTGGCCACCCTCGGGGTCGTTGGCCCGACGCGCATGGACTACCCAGGGTCGATGGCAGCCGTCAACGCCGTGGCCCGCTACGTCAGCCAGATCCTCTCCGACGCCTGACCGCCACGATGACCACGATGACCGCCGGACCGAGCCGCCTCCTGACCGTGACCCCGCAACGTCCTCCGCTGCAGACCCTGACCACCACCCGCACTCAACGAATGTCGGAGCATGTCGACTGATCTGTATGACGTCCTCGGAGTCTCCCGCGACGCAAGTCCGGAGGAGATCAAGAAGGCGTACCGCAAACTCGCCCGCGAGCTGCACCCCGACGTCAACCCCGACGCCGCCCATCAGGAGCGGTTCAAGGAGGTGACGCGGGCGTACGACGTCCTGAGCGACCCCAAGAAGCGCGAGATGTACGACCTCGGTGGCGACCCGTTGTCGGCGGCGGGGGCGCAGGGCTTCGGCCAGGGGTTCTCGTTCACCGACATCATGGACGCCTTCTTCGGCCAGAGCGCCGGCACCCGCGGCCCCCGACCGCGCTCCCGCCGTGGCCAGGACGCGCTGATCCGGCTGGAGCTCGAGCTGGGCGAGGCCGCGTTCGGCGTCAGCAAGGAGCTCAAGGTCGACACTGCCGTCACGTGCACCCTCTGCCACGGCGCGGGCACGTCGCCAGGTACGTCGCCGACGAGCTGTACGACGTGTGGTGGACGCGGTGAGATCAGTCATGTGCAGCGTTCGTTCCTGGGCGAGGTGCGCACGATGCGGCCCTGTCCAACCTGCCGCGGCTTCGGCACGGTCATCCTCAACCCCTGCTCCGAATGCTCCGGCGACGGCCGCGTCCGGTCGCGACGGGCGATCAACGTGACGATTCCTGCCGGCGTCGACGCGGGCACCCGTGTTCAGCTGTCCGGCGAGGGCGAGGTCGGCCCGGGCGGCGGCCCCGCCGGTGATCTGTACATCGAGATCGACGTCGCCCAGCATGCTGTGTTCAACCGCCGCGACGAGGACCTGCTGTGCACGATCACCCTGCCGATGACGGCGGCTGCGCTCGGTACGACGGTCGAGCTGCCGACGCTCGAGGCCGATGTCGCCGCCCTCGAGGGCTCCGAGGTCGAACGTTCGATCGACCTCGAGATCAGGCCCGGCATCCAGTCCGGCGAACAGCTCGTGATGCGCGGTCGTGGCGTACCCCGGTTGCGTGGCACAGGCCGCGGTGACCTCATCACCACCGTGGTCGTCGAGACGCCGACCCGCCTCGACCGCGAGCAGACCGAGCTCCTCAAGCAGCTGGCCGCGATGCGCGACGAGGAGAACCCCGTCGCCGCCGTGGAGGAGAACCGCCACAAGGGCATGTTCGGCCGCTTCCGCGACGCCTTCGGGCGCTGAGGCGGGCTCTCGGGTGTGAGGTCGCCGGCGGCCGTTCGCCGGTGCCTGCGTCGGTGAGAGGGTTGGCCGTATGACGCTGCCCGTGTTCGTGGTCGACACCGAAGCGCTCGCGAATGAAGTGGTCGAGCTCGCCGGCGACGAGGGCCACCACGCCGTCGTCGTACGCCGGCTGCGCGTCGGCGAGCACCTCGTCCTCACCGACGGACGTGGCCAGGCGGCCGACTGCGAGGTGACCTCGCTCGGCAAGTCGTCCCTCCATGCCGCGGTGCGCGTACGGCGCGTGGCCGCCCGCGCCGTACCCCGGTTGACCGTGGTCCAGGCGATCCCCAAGGGCGACCACGCCGAACGCGCCGTCGACCTCCTCACCGAAGTCGGGGCGGACGTCATCGTGCCGTGGGCGGCCGCCCGCAACGTGGTCTCGTGGAAGGGCGACAGGGCCGCAAAGGCCTTGCAGCGTTGGCGTTCGACCGCCGTGGCGGCCGCGAAGCAGTCTCGGCGGCTGTGGTTTCCCGACGTGCTCGACCTGCACTCCACGGCCGAGGTGCTCGAGCTGATCGCCGGGACGGCCGCGTCGTACGTGTTGCACGAGACAGCGCGCACCCCGCTGGCCGTCATACCCGTGCCGGACGACCTCGCTGACGGGTTGGTGCTCGTGGTGGGGCCTGAGGGCGGGGTCACCGACGAGGAGCTGGCGGGGTTCGCCTCGGTCGGGGCCGAACCGGTGCGGCTCGGCCCCGAGGTGCTGCGTTCGTCGTCGGCGGGACTGGCGGGCGCTGCCGTCATACTGTCGCGCACCCGCTGGCCCTAGACCGAGTTGTCAGAAGTAGGGAGGGCCGGAGCCGCCCCTACTTCTGACAAGTCGGTCAGTTGGAGACGGTGAACGTCTTGTCGTCGACGTTGCCCGGCTTGCCGTCCTTCGGGCTGTACTCGAGGCAGCGGATCGTGTACGTCCCCGGGTCGAGGGTGCCGAGGTCGATCGTTGCCTGCGTCCACTGGCCCATGGAGGTGGTCACCAAGCCCTCGTCGACCTTCGTGCCGGCGTCGTCGAGGAGCTGCCAGTTGACGTTGCCCTCGAAGACGTTGCCCGAGACCTTCACGGTGACCGGGTTGGTCATCGTCTGGCCGTCGGTCACGTTGTCGATCGAGATCAAGGCGCGGGTCTCGTCGTCCGAGGCCACGGTGACGGGGAGCTGCACGCCGAGGACCTCGCTCAGCTGCTGGCCGTTGTACGTGAACGTGGCCTCGTCGCCCGGTTGCGCGCCCGCGCTGCGAAGCAGGGCTTGCACTGCCAGCGCGCGTCCGGCGTCGGAGTACGACGGATCGACGTTGTCAAGGGCGCCGGCCGGACCTGTGAGGTCGACCCCGACGGTGTTGCCGGACCAGGACAGGCTGTTCGCCTCGATGCCGGCAGGCCAGCCAGAGCTGTAGTCGGAGTCCGTGGGTTGTTCGCTCATGAACGCCATGAGCGAGAGCAACCTGGGTGCGGCTCCGGGGCGGTCCGCCACGCTGTGCTGCTCCGTGACGAGCCGGTAGCCGTTGTCGGCGGCGCCGAGGTAGGTCACTGTGACGTCCACGGGCGGCGTCTGCACTGCCGACGTACTGGTCGGCTTCCCGGTTGACGCGGGGCCGCCGGACGAGTTCTGCGTGTGGTCGCCGAGCACGGCAACGCCCACGAGGACGGCGGCGGTTGCCGCGGCTGCACCCACGCCGGCGTAGACCCAAGGGCGGTGCTGGCTGGATCGCTGCGTGCGTTGCTGGATGTCGTGCAGTGCGGACGGGTCGGTGTGGACCATGGCGGCCTCCTCGTTCAGGGCTTGTGCCAGCAGCTCGGCCGTGCGGTCGCGGCCGTCGCCGGTGTTGGGCGTCGGGTTGTCGGTGCTCATCGGTGCTCCTCCAGCGTCGTACGGAGCGTGGACATGCCCCGGTGTGCGTGACTCTTGACGGCGCCCGGGCTGATGCCCAGGGTGTCGGCGATCTGGGCTTCGGTGAGGTCGCTGTAGTAGCGCAGCACCAGGACCTCGCGTTGCCGGGTCGGCAAGTTGTGGAGAGCCGCCATGACCTCTGCTCGGGTGTGGGCAGCCATCGCGTGCGACTCCGCGCTGGCTGCGTCCTCGATCTTGTCGGTGGCGTGCTTGACGACGACCAGGTGGTGGCGGTGGGCCGACCGAGCCCGGTTGACGATCGTGCGCCGCAGGTAGCCCAGCGCCTTGTCGGGGTCGCGCATTCGGCGCCACTTGTCGTGCATGGCCACAAAGGCGTCCTGCACGATCTCCTCGGCCTCCCCGCTGTGGCGGACCAGCAGCGCGGCCAGTCGGACGAGCGAGGTGTAGTGCGCGGCATACAGCTGCGTGACGGCGTCGTCGGCGTCCCAGCGGCTCTCGGCCACGGTCGCCCCTCTCCACCACGGGGTGGCGTCGCGGCGGCCGGGGCTCCCGGCCAGCTCACGTCGTCCCGATAAGGTCGTCATACCGTAGACACGCTCAGCACGGCGTTCTGGTTGACACGGTCGAGTCCATGATCGGCGTACGGCGGCAGGGCTCGTCGTACCAACACGGCTTCGCCATCGGCACAACCCACGGTTCAAGGAGCCACAACTCACGGTTCAAGGACCACAACTCACGGTTCAAGGAGCCACAACTCACGGTTCAAGGAGCCACAACTGACGGTTCAAGGAGCCACAACTCACGGTTCAACGAAGAAGGAGGAGGGGGACGGATGGACGGGTGTCTGTTTTGCGGGATCGTCAGTGGGGAGGTGCCGAGCGATGTGGTGGCGGAGAACGAGCACGTCATCGCGTTCCGCGACATCGACCCGAAGGCGCCGACGCACATCCTGGTGATCCCGAAGGTCCACGTCGAGACGCTTCCAGAGCTCGCCGAGTCACACCCCGAGCATGCGGTCGCCGTGCTGACCACGGCCCGTCAGGTGGCGATCGGCGACGGGGTCGGCGACGGTTACCGGCTGGCCTGCAACAACGGCGCGCCGGCTCAGCAGACGGTGTTCCACGCCCACGTCCATGTCCTCGGCGGCCGCCCGTTCACCTGGCCACCCGGCTGACCCTTCTTCGTTGAACCGTGAGTTGTGGCTCCTTGAACCGTGAGTTGTGGTCCCTTGAGCCGTGACTTGTGGTCCCTTGAGCCGTGAGTTGTGGCTCCTTGAGCCGTGAGTTGTGGTCCCTTGAACCGTGAGTTGTGGCCACCCGGCTTGGTGTCCCGCGCCAGCCCGCCCAAGCGGCCCCGCGAAATGCGGCAAAGTGCAGGCCGGACGCGGCGTGTCGCCCTGAACTCTCCCGCAAACGGAGGAAAGGCCCGCTCGTCCGAACAGGCCGTATCCCGCATATGCGGTGAAGCCCCCCACCTTGAACCCGTAGCATGGACGCCAAGATGACCCAACCGCAGCTGCCACGACATGTGATCGTGATCCCGCCCAGCGTTCCCGTCGTGTCCGTGCTCGGCCCCAGTGATGAGTTCCTCACCATCATCGAGCGCGAGTTCCGTGCCGAAGTCGCCGTGCGCGGCAACGAGATCAGCCTCCTCGGAGACCGGGGCGAGGTCGCCCTCATCGAGCGCCTGATCGACGAGCTGGTCACGATGGTGCGCACCGGCCAGGGCCTCACCGCTGAGACAGTCGAGCGCGTCATCGGCATGCTCCGCACCGAGACCGAAGAACGTCCCGCCGACGTACTCACGCTCAACATCCTCAGCAACCGCGGCCGCACGATCCGTCCCAAGACGCTCAACCAGAAGCGGTATGTCGACGCGATCGACAAGCACACCGTGATCTTCAGCATCGGCCCGGCCGGTACCGGCAAGACCTACCTCGCGATGGCAAAGGCCGTCCAGGCGCTGCAGGCCAAGCAGGTCAACCGCATCATCTTGACCCGGCCCGCCGTCGAGGCCGGTGAACGCCTCGGCTACCTGCCCGGCACGCTGAGCGAGAAGATCGACCCCTACCTGCGCCCGCTGTACGACGCTCTCCACGACATGCTCGACCCCGAGCTGATCCCGAAGCTGATGACGGCCGGCACGATCGAGGTCGCGCCACTTGCCTACATGCGCGGGCGCACGCTCAACGACGCGTTCATCATCCTCGACGAGGCGCAGAACACCTCGCCCGAGCAGATGAAGATGTTCCTGACCCGCCTCGGATTCGGCTCCAAGATGGTCGTGACCGGCGACGTCACCCAGGTCGACCTGCCCACCGGCACCAAGAGCGGACTGCGCGTGGTGCAGGAGATCCTCGAGGGCATCAAGGACATCAGCTTCAACCGCCTCACGGCGCAAGACGTGGTCCGGCACCGGCTGGTCGGCAAGATCGTCGGCGCCTACGACACCTACGAGGCGCGAGATCAGCAGGCCAGCCGACCCCACGGACCGACGTCGGTGATCGAGGGCCGATGAGCGTCGAGGTGCTCAACGAGTCGGGCATGGAGCTCGACGTCGCCGAGTTCGCCAGGCTGGCGAGGTTCACGATGAGCCGGATGCGCGTCCACCCCGAGGCCGAGCTCTGCGTCCGCCTGGTCGACGAGCCGACCATCACCGAGTACAACGAGCGCTGGATGGACAAGACCGGCCCGACCGACGTGCTGTCGTTCCCGATGGACGAGCTACGGCCCGGCAGCGAGGTCGAGCCCGAAGAGGAGGGCATCCTCGGCGACATGCTGCTGTGCCCGCAGTATGCCGCCACGCAGGCGCCGACCTACTCGCGCACCGTCGATGACGAGTTGCACCTGCTGACGATCCACGGGATCCTGCACCTGCTCGGTTACGACCACGCCGAGCCCGACGAGGAGCGTGAGATGTTCGCCCTGCAGGCCCGCCTGCTCGCGGAATGGCTCGGCGTCAAGAGCGGTGACCAGGTCGAATGACCTCCAACCATCTGTCCCTCGTCGTGATCGCCGCGATCCTCGTCGTGCTGGCGGGGTTGCTGGCGAGCACCGACGCTGCCATCTCGACGATCTCGAAGGTCCGCGCCGAGGAGCTCGCGCGCGACGGCCGCCGCGGCGCCCACCGGCTCGTCGAGATCCTGCGTGATGCCCCCCGGTTCCTCAACACGGCACTGTTCCTGCGCATCCTCTGCGAGACCTCCGCAACGGTCCTCGTCACGCTGGTCATCGTCGACCTGCTCAACCCCACGTGGGTCCAGGTCGTCCTCGCGGCCGGCGTGATGATCGTGACGTCATACATCGCGATCGGGGTCGGCCCCCGCACCGTGGGTCGCCAGCACGCCGAACGCGTCGGTCTGCTGGCCGCGCGGCCGCTCTCCGCGCTCACCGCCGTGCTCGGCCCGATCCCGCAGTTGCTGATCATGATCGGTAACGCGATCACGCCCGGCCGCGGTTTCCGCGAAGGACCGTTCGCCACCGAGGCCGAGCTGCGCGAGCTCGTCGACCTGGCCGAGCAGTCACGGGTGATCGAGTCAGACGAGAGCCGGATGATCCACTCTGTCTTCGAGCTCGGTGACACGATCGTGCGCGAGGTCATGGTGCCGCGCACCGACATGGTGTTCATCGAGCGCTACAAGACGCTGCGACAAATGATGTCGCTGGCCTTGCGGAGCGGCTTCTCGCGCATACCGGTGGTGGGGGAGGACCTCGACGACATCGTCGGCATCGCCTACCTCAAGGACGTCACCAAGCGGGTCTTCGACCGCCACGAGGCCGAGACGACCGAGCGCATCGAGACGGTGATGCGCCCGTGCATCTACGTCCCCGACACCAAGCCGGCCAACGAGCTCATGCGCGACATGCAGGCCAAGCGCACGCACGTCGCGATCGTCGTCGACGAGTACGGCGGCACGTCCGGCCTCGTCACGATCGAGGACCTGCTCGAAGAGATCGTCGGCGAGATCACCGACGAGTATGACGTCGAGCCGGTCGAGGTCGAGCGCCTCACCGGAGGCGCGGTCCGGGTCAGCTCCCGGATGCCCGTCGACGAGCTGGGCGACCTGTTCGGCGTCGAGCTCGACGACGAGGACGTCGAGACCGTCGGTGGTCTGATGGCCAAGCACCTCGGGCGCGTCCCGATCCCCGGCGCCGAGGTGGTCTGCGAAGGGCTGCACTTCCAGGCCGAGAGCCTGGCCGGTCGTCGCAACAAGGTCGTCACCGTCGTCGTACGCCGCATCGACCAGTCCGATGACCGGGTCCCGCCGGCCGCCGGCCGGACCACCGACGAGCCGCGCAGCGACGGCGGCCCCGGCGCCGACTCCCCGCGACCTGAGACCGCCGCCAGCGCCTGACGCACGCGGTTGGAACGCTGTCGCAGCCGAAAGGGCCGACCGGATGCCACACCGTTCCAACCGCGCGCGGTCTGGTTAGGCTGGCTGCATGGCTGTCGAGCTGACTGATCCCGAGGACGCCAAGCTGCTCACGCTCGCCCGCGCCAGCCGCGCCCGGGCCGGAACTGCCGAGGGCGCCGCGATCCGTGACACCGACGGACGCACGTACTCCTCCACGAACGTCGACCTGCCATCCATGCAGCTCTCGGCACTCCAGGTGGCGGTCGCGATGGCGATCAGCAGCGGGGTCAAGGGTCTCGAAGCGGCGTTGATCGTGACCGACCGGCTCGGCGTGACCGACGCCGATCTGGCGGTCGTCCGCGACTTCGCGGGCAGCGGCGTCCCGGTGTACCGCGCCGATGCCGCCGGCACCGTGGCCGACGCCGTCACCTCCTGACCACGCGCCACCACCTCCCCAGCCCCACCCGCGACTCCCCGCGAATTGCGGGAAAGTGCAGGTCGACACGCCGGGCGACGCCTGCACTTTCCCGCAATTCGCGGAGGAGGCCGAGCCCCGAACGCCCCGCCCCGGCCAACACCTGAGGTATCTGCCTGACTGCCGGCGACTCCTAGTGCGCGAACCGTCTCCCACCGTGACCTAGGAGGTCAGCCATGTCGTTCTTATCCCGGTTCCGCATCCTCAAACCTCGGGTGCCGCGTCACAGCACCGTCGTCGCCTACCTCGCCCTGGCGCTCGCGACCGCAGTGCCCGCCTCGGCAGCACTGCAGGTTCGCAGCGCGGACATCGTCAACGGGCAGGTCAAGCGCGTCGACATCGGCAGCAATGCCGTCATCAGTTCGAAGGTCGCCGACAACAGCCTGACCGGTGCCGACGTCAAGGAGGCGTCGCTGGCCGTCACCCGCGTCAGCAACCACATCCACGGTGGCCTGACCGTCTCGGCCCCGCAGTCGCCCGCGTCGACGCCGTACCCGCTGACGCGCGCTCACTACAAGCAGCCTGCCGGCAGTTCCGAGCTGTACTTCGGGACGTTCAAGGTCACGTTCCCGAGCACCTGTCTCCCGGTCTCGGGTGGCAACCGAAGTGCCACGGTCGAGCTGTTCGTCAACGGCAAGTCCGTCGGCAGTGGATTCATGAGTGACCCGGGCACCGGTACCGTCACGAAGTCCGCCCCGATGCTGACCGTCGGCGGAGGGTTCATCGCGCCTACGTCGACCAACCGCACCTTGACCGCCCAGGTGCAGAGCAACTGCGACTCGACCTCGACGGGAACGCCGAACGTCGTCTCGGTCAAGGTGGACGTGGCTCGGTTCCGCTGACACCCCGGTGCGCGGGGTACGGCGCAGTGCAGGCGCCGTACCCCGCGTAGGACACAATCGAGGACGTGAGCGATCAGCCCGAGAGCCGACCGGCCTTCCGCAGTGGGTTCGCCAGCTTCGTCGGGCGGCCGAACGCCGGCAAGTCGACGTTGACCAACGCGCTGGTCGGCCAGAAGGTCGCGATCACGTCGTCACGACCGCAGACGACCCGCCATGCCGTCCGCGGGATCGTGCACCGTCCGGACGCGCAGCTGATCCTGGTCGACACCCCGGGCCTCCACAAGCCACGCACCCTGCTGGGCGAACGCCTCAACGACATCGTCAGGACCACCTGGAACGAGGTCGACGTCACGGCGGTCTGTCTCCCGGCCGACGAGCCGGTCGGCCCCGGAGACCGGTACCTGGTCAGCGAGCTCGCCAAGGTCAAGCGCACCCCCAAGTTCGCGGTCGCCACCAAGACCGACCTGGTGACACCCGACCGGATGGCGGCACACCTGCACAGCATCACCGAGCTCGGCGTCCACAGTGGGATCGAATGGGCCGAGATCGTGCCGGTCTCGGCCGTGTCGGGAGACCAGGTCGAGCTGCTGCGGGACCTGCTGATCGCCCAGCTGCCCGAAGGCCCACCGCTGTACCCCGACGGCGACCTGACCGACGAGCCCGAGCAGACGCTGGTCGCCGAGCTCATCCGTGAGGCGGCCCTCGAAGGCGTCCGCGACGAGCTCCCGCACTCCATCGCGGTCGTGGTCGAGGAGATGGGCCTGCGGCCGGACCGTCCCGAGGACAAGCCGCTGCTCGACATCCACGCCAAGCTGTTCCTCGAACGCGACAGCCAGAAAGGCATCGTCATCGGTCACAAAGGCGCTCGGCTGAAGGACGTCGGGTCCAGAGCCCGGCAGCAGATCGAGGCCATCCTCGGTACGCCGGTCTATCTCGACCTCAGGGTCACGGTCGCCAAGGACTGGCAGCGTGACCCCAAGCAGCTCCGCCGGCTGGGTTTCTAGCCCGGCGTCGTGACCATCCTCTGGGCGACGGCATGAAGCGACACCCCGGGGCTACTAGGCTCGGACGGTGACTGAATTCGTGGACGTCAAGGACGCAGCGGTGAACTCCCTCTCGGATCTCCTCGGTGTGGGTACGCCGATCATGCTCGACGGTGGCATGGGAACGCTCTTGCAGGACCTCGGCCTGGTCGGCGGTGGGGCCGGAGAGCTCTGGAACGTCGACCGCCCCGAGGTCATCCGCGACGCGCACGAGGCCTACGCGGCAGCCGGCGCGCGGATCCTCACGACCAACACGTTCGGCGGCACGCGCCCCCGGCTACGGATGCACGGGCTCGAGGACCGTGTGCACGAGCTCAACCAGGCGGCCGCTGAGATCGCCCGGTCCGTTGCGGATCCGCGCGGCCTCCTCGTGGCCGGCAACCTCGGCCCGACCGGGGAGCTCCTCGCGCCGCTGGGGACGATGGACTCCGACGAGGCCACCGGCTACTTCGAGGAGCAGCTGGCCGGCCTCAGGGACGGCGGGATCGACGTCGTGCTGATCGAGACCATGAGTGATCTCGCCGAGGTCGAGGCGGCCATGGCGGCGGCCCGCAACGTGGTCCCGCACGCACCGGTCATCGCGACCCTGAGCTTCGACACCAATCTGCGCACGATGATGGGCGTTCGGCCCGCCGACGCGGTCCGTCAGCTCGCGGCAGCAGGCGCTCAGGCGGTCGGTGCCAACTGCGGCCGCGGCCCCGACGAGATGGCGGCGATCGCGGCTCAGCTGGTCGAGGCCCGGCCCGAGGGACTGTTGCTCGTCGCCCAGAGCAATGCCGGGCTTCCCCAGGTGGTCGGCGACCATTTCGAGTACGACGCATCCGCTTCGGAGATGGCCGCACACGCCACTGCCCTGAGCGCACTCGGGATCGACCTGATCGGCGCGTGCTGCGGCTCGACGCCGGCACACATCGAGGCGATGCGGGACGCGTTGACGGACCTGCCTCAGGGTGTCCGCTGACCCATCCGACGCGGCCAGCCGCACGTCGAGATCGCGCGGCTGTCAGTTCGCGGACTTGTTCCAGCAGAACCCGAAGCGCTGGCCGTTCGCCCAGTCGTCGGCCGACGGGTAGGTCCACGCGTACGAGTAGCCGCCGCTGACGCCCAGGGTGTCGGAGACCAGCTTGTCGCAACGTTTCTGACCCTCCGACATCGCAACGCTCTCACCTGGGTAGGCCGCATCGGTCGCGCCCAGGCGCAGCGCGCTCAATGCCCGATAGGTGTGGTCCTGGCTGCACATCACCAGCATGGCGTCCGTCGAACCGGGGTCGCCCTGGGAGCACAGGCCGAAGTCGGCGAGGGCGGTGTCGCTCGTGTTGAACCCCTTGAGCCGCAGCGGGAGGTCGGCGAGCACGCGGCTCGACTGCAGTCCGATCACGTCGCAGCGCACCCAGCGGGCGCCCTTGTCGTAGTCCGCCTGGCTCGGCAGGAAGTACGTCACCGACAGCCGCGAGAGCGAACGGACGGCGGCACTGCCACCGACGTACGACGCGAACGCCGAGCGGCACTGCAGGGAGGCCTCCTCCTGCACCGCGTCGTTGCCGATCTCGACGCCCTTGAAAGCCACGTCACCCGGCAGGGACTTGACGGCGAACGTGTATGACGTGTGCGGCTTCGCGCAGGGCACGCTCGTCGCCTCGTTGGAGTAGCGGCCGATCTGGCCGAAGGTCAGCTCGTGGCAGGTGTCGGACCGGGGGGCCGGGTCCGGCGTACCCGCGGCGGCGACCGCGCCGCCGGACGGCCGGACCTTGCCCGGGCCGCTGGTGGGATCGGTCGTGGCGCCGGAGTTACTGGACGAAGACGACAAACTGCACCCGGCCAGGACGACCAGCAGCCCGGCGGCCAGGGCGGTTCGGGAAGGGGTGCCACGAGTGCGATGCAGGGGGCTCAGCATGGTCCGACCACTGTAACGAGAGCCGGCGGAGCCTCCCGGAGGCGCCCCGGTGAGGTGGCCCCCGCGAATTGCGGGAAAGTGCAGGGCGACACGCCGAGCGGGACCTGCACTTTCCCGCAATTCGCGGGACAGGGGGCGGCAGAGCTTCAGGGGCGGGCCGGTGAGGTGGCTCAGAGGTGGAGCTGGAGCGCGCTGCCCCGTGCATTGACCACGCAGCCGAGCTCGTCGTTGACCGCGATCATGTGGTCGTTGGACTCTGCGTTCCAGGTGTCGATCGTCTCGAGCCCCGGCTGCTCCTCGCGCAGCCACAGCAACATCTCCGCCTTCAGCCACATGCCGAGCCGATGACCGCGGTGGGCCTCGACCACCGTGGTGTCCTCCTGCATGGCCATGCCCGGACAGTGCTCGTCGACGCAGACGATCGTGTGGCCGGCCCACTGCCCGGTCGGGACGTGGCGAGCCATCAGCCGGTAGAGGTGCTGACGTCGCCGGCACATGGCGGCGTCGTACGCGCGGAGCCGCTCGACCGAGTAGGAGTCCGGGGTGGTGTCCATGTCGTCCTGGGGCGCGTCGTTCATCGCCTCGAAGAGGCTGACCAGGCCGGGCAGCCATGCGTCGGGCGCCGGGCCGTCGAGACGGATCAGCTCGTAGTCACCGGCCTTGCCGGCCGCGTCCTCGGCCAGGGCCTGGATGTGGTCGTAGTCGAGGCGCTGCGGGTATAGCCGTCGTTGCGCCATCGGCTGAGCCACCTCGAAGCCGTACTCCAGCAGCAGGTCCTCACCCGGGGCACCGCGGTGGCAGAACGTCAGCAGCAGGCTTCGTCCGTGGCTGCGGCACCACGTGGTCTGCGCGCGCAGCAGCTGGGTGCCGATGCCGCGGCGTTGCACGTTGGGGTGCACCGAGCAGAAGCCCAGCGCCATGTGGGGGTTGTCCCAGCGGGGCAGCTCGAGCGACGCCATCGCCACCGCGTCGCCGTCCTCGCGCACCAGCCACATGGCGTCGTACGGGCGGTTGTCATGGGTGTAGCGCGCCTCCGCGGCGATGCTGGCTCCGGTGATCGTGACCATGTGCAGGCCGAGGGTCTTGGCGCTCGCGTTCTTCGCCTCGGCGAGCTGGTCGGAGGTGCGCGCGTCGAGGCTCAGCGGGTCGATGCGCTGCACATCCATGACTGTCATCAAACGACCAAACCGTCACGGCGGCAACACGACGTGGACGTTCACCAGCCGTTCAAGGAACCACAACTCACGGTTCAAGGAACCACAACTCACGGTTCAAGGAGCCACAACTCACGGTTCAAGGAGCCACAACTCACGGTTCAAGGAGCCACAACTCACGGTTCAACGAGATGGGGCGGTGAGTACCAGTGCTAGCCTGGGAACGTCATGATGGACATGCCAGGGACCTACGCAGGCTCGAGCCTGCTTCTTCGGTGCCGCGGCGAGGTTCGATAGCCGGACCCCTCGCCGCGGAGACCTGCTGCTGTCCCGCCGGCGTCCTCTCGAGCTTCGAAAGCAGCCCTCATGGCCATCCAGCCTCAACAACCCAGCGGTATGCCGTTCGGCCGTTACCGCGCCTTCCCCCCGATCGACCTGCCCGACCGTGTCTGGCCGACCCGCACGATCACCCACGCCCCGCGCTGGCTCTCGACCGACCTGCGTGACGGCAACCAGGCGCTCATCGACCCGATGACGCCGACCCGCAAGCAGCGCATGTTCGAGCTGCTCGTCTCGATGGGCTACAAGGAGATCGAGGTCGGGTTCCCGTCGGCGAGCCAGTTCGACTTCGACTTCGTGCGCCAGCTGATCGAGCAGGACAAGATCCCCGACGACGTCACGATCTCGGTGCTGACGCAGGCGCGCGAGGACCTGATCGAGCGCACCGTGCAGAGCCTCGTCGGGGCCGACCGCGCCAACGTCCACCTCTACAACGCGACCGCCCCGTTGTTCCGCCGGGTCGTGTTCGGGGTCGACCGCGACGAGTGCCGGGCGATCGCCACCCGTGGTACCGAGATCGTCATGAAGTACGCCGACGAGCACCTGCGGGGCGTCGACTTCGGCTACCAGTACAGCCCGGAGATCTTCACCGACACCGAGCTCGACTTCGCCGTCGAGGTGTGCGAGTCGGTGACCGATGTCTGGCAGGCCGGCCCCGGCCGCGAGATCATCCTCAACCTGCCCGCCACCGTCGAGATGGCCACGCCGAACGTCTACGCCGACCAGATCGAGTGGTTCAGCCGGCAGCTCACGCGCCGCGAGCACTCCGTCGTCTCGCTGCACCCGCACAACGACCGCGGCACGGCCGTGGCCGCCACCGAGCAGGCGATCATGGCCGGCGCCGACCGGGTCGAGGGCTGCCTGTTCGGGCACGGTGAGCGCACCGGCAACGTGTGCCTGGTGACGCTGGGCCTGAACCTCTTCAGCCAGGGCATCGACCCGATGATCGACTTCAGCGACATCGACGAGATCCGGCGCACCGTCGAGTACTGCACGCAGCTGCCGGTGCACCCGCGCCACCCGTATGCAGGCGACCTCGTCTACACGGCGTTCTCGGGCTCGCACCAGGACGCGATCAAGAAGGGCCTCGAGGCCCTCGACATCCAGGCAAGCAAGGAAGGCCGCCCGGTCGGCGAGATCGACTGGAAGGCGCCGTACCTGCCGATCGACCCCAAGGACGTGGGGCGCTCCTACGAGGCCGTGATCCGCGTCAACTCGCAGTCCGGCAAGGGCGGCGTCGCCTACATCCTCAAGGCCGAGCACAAGCTCGAGCTGCCCAGGCGGTTGCAGATCGAGTTCAGCCGGATCGTCCAGGGGCTGACTGATGAAGAAGGCGGTGAGATCTCGGGTGAGGAGATCTGGGCCGCGTTCCGGGCGGAGTACCTCGACCGTCGTACGCCGCTCGAGCTCAACTCCGTGCACACGTCATCGGCCGAGGGCGAGCACGACCAGCTCGCCGTCAACGTGTATGCCGACGGCCAGCTGCACTCGCTGACCGGCTCGGGCAACGGGCCGATCGCGGCGTTCGTCTCGGCTCTCGCCGAGGTCGGGTATGACGTCCGGGTGCTCGACTACGCGGAGCACGCGTTGTCCGCGGGTGGCGACGCGACGGCGGCGGCGTACGTGGAGTGCGCGGTGGGCGACCAGGTCCTGTGGGGCGTCGGTTTCGACCCCAACATCGTGACTGCCTCGCTCAAGGCCGTCACCTCGGCCATCAACCGCTCCTGACGGCGGCCGGTTCGGAACAGGGTTGTTGCCAGCATGGCCGGTTGGCAACAACGGTGTTCCGAACCGGGGCCTTCGGCGGTGCCTGGCAGCGTTAGGCTCCCGGCATGCCTGAGTGCGGGACGTGTGGCCAGCAGAACCCGGACGGGTTCCGGTTCTGCGGTGCCTGCGGGGCTGAGCTGGTCGCGGCGGCGCCGGCGCGCGAGGTGCGCAAGACCGTGACGGTGGTGTTCACCGACATCTCGGGGTCGACGGCGTTGGGGGAGCAGCTCGACCCGGAGGCGTTGCGCCGGACGATGGCGGAGTACTTCGCGGAGATCCGCCGGATCATCCAGCGTCATGGCGGGACGGTGGAGAAGTTCATCGGGGACGCGGCGATGGCGATCTTCGGGGTACCGGTCGCGCAGGAGGATGACGCGCTTCGTGCGGTGCGGGCGGTGACTGAGATTCGCGAGCGGCTCACCGAGCTGGGTGAGCAACGCTCGCTGGCGTTGTCGTTCCGGACCGGGGTGAACACGGGGCAGGTCGTGACCGGTGAGGGTGAGACGTTGGCGACCGGCGACGCGGTCAACGTCGCGGCCCGGCTGGAGCAGGCGGCGACGCCCGGCGAGATCCTGATCGGCGCGGACACGTTGGCCCTGGTGCGTGATGCGGTGGTGGTCGAGCCGGTTGAGCCGTTGGAGCTCAAGGGCAAGCGCGACAAGGTCGCGGCGTACCGGCTCATCTCCGTCGACTTGGGGGCGGCGGCGATCGCCCGACACCTGGATGCGCCCTTGGTGGGACGGGTGCGGGAGCTGACGCGGCTGCTCGGGGTCTTCGAGGACGTGGTGTCGGAGCGGGCGTGCCACGTGTTCACGTTGTTGGGGCCCGCCGGGGTCGGGAAGTCGCGGCTGGTGGCGGAGTTCCTGGCCCGGGTCGACGGCGAGGCGGATGTCCTGAGGAGCCGGTGCCTGCACTACGGCGACGACATCACCTACTGGCCGCTCGTGGAGATCCTGATCGAGCTCGGTGTCGAACCTGGGACCGTGATCGGGGGGTCGCCGGCGGAGACCCAGCTGTCGTTTCGCAAGCTGCTGGAGGCGCGTGCCGCGGACCGGCCGCAGGTGGTGGTGTTCGACGACATCCAATGGGCCGAGCCTGGGTTCCTCGACCTGATCGAGCACGTGGCGGACTGGTCGCGAGGTGCACCCATCCTGTTGTTGTGTGTGGCGCGTCGGGAGCTGCTCGATGTCCGTGAGGGCTGGGGTGGCGGGAAGGTCAACGCGACCACGATCCTGCTCGAGTCGTTGTCGGCGCAGGACTGTGAGCAGCTGTTGAAGCAGTTCGCCGGCGGTCTCGAGATGTCTGCGGACCTGGCGCGGCGGATCCTCGAGTCCGCCGACGGCAACCCGTTGTTCATCGAGGAGATGGTCGCGATGGTGGGGGAGGCGGGCACCGACGAGGTGACCGTCCCGCCGACGATCCAGGCGCTGCTCCAGGCCCGGTTGGACGGGCTGGCTCCCGAGGAGCGGGCGGTGATCGGCCGGGGTGCTGTGGAGGGCCAGGTGTTCCACCGCAGCGCGGTGCTCGAGCTGGCACCGGAGCTGGAGCGGCTCGACGTACCGACCCGGTTGCTGTCACTGATCCGCAAGGAGCTGATCCGTCCCGAGCCGGCGCAGCTGCTCGACGAGGAGGCGTTCCGCTTCCGGCACCTGCTGATCCGCGACGCGGCATACGACTCGCTGCCGAAGGAGATCCGGTCCGAGCTCCACGAACGCTTCGCCACCTGGCTCGAGGCCCGGGGCGATCTGGTCGAGCTCGAGGAGATCGTCGGCTACCACCTCGAGCAGGCCTACCGGAACCTCGCCGAGCTCGACCCTTCTGATCCCCGCCTCGACGACCTGGGCAACCGAGCCGGTGGCGTGCTGCACCTGGCGGCCAAGGGAGCGGCCGAGCGCAGCGACTGGGGTGCGGCGACCGGACTGCTCGAACGGGCCGTCACCTTCCTGTCGCCGGACGACGACCGTTGGGTCGAGGCGCTCATCCGGCTGGCCTGGGCGCTGAACAACGCGGGCCGGTCGGCCGAGGCGATGCAGGTCTCGGGTCTGCTCGCGGCGGCCGATCAGCCCCGTGCGCAGGCCTTCGCCGGCCTCGCGGTGAGCCAGACGGAGCTGTACTGACGGAACGTTCGATCCGGTGCGCAACCAGGCGCGGTTGGCCGCAGCCGACGAGTTCTTCGCCGGCGTTGACGACGACTTCGGGATCGCCTGGGCAGCGCTGATCCATTGGTGGGCCGCGTGGACATTCTGCCGCGCGGAAGAAGCGAGCGAGCCCGCCATTCGTGGCGCGGAGAGTGCCCGCGCCAGTGGTGACCAAGGGTTGGCGACGGTGCTGGACATGTCGAGACTGGGCGCATCGTTCTACGGACCTGGCCCCTTCACCGACACGATCCAGACGGCCGAGGCGTTGCTGGTCCAGCACGCAGGACACGAGGTGATCTGCGCGACCATCAACGGACTCCTGGGCGAAGCGCTCGGGCTGATGGGCGACACGGATCGTGGACGGTTGATGGTCACGCAGTCGATGACGATCCAGCGAGAGGCCGGCATGCTCGTGCTCGCGGCTCTGGGTCGATGGGTCTGGCGTACGTCGAGATCGCCGTCGGTGACCTGAAGCAGCCGAACGGGCGGTGCGGGAGGGTGCCGCGGAACTGGAACGGTTGGGCGACCGGGCGTACTACGCGACCGTGGTGCTCGTGCGGCCCTCATTCTGCAGCAACAAGGCCGGTATGACGAGTCATTGTCCTTGTGCGGGTGGTGCGAGACACCACCGGGCCCAGCGACCTGGTCAACCTCATCGGTATCGACGCCTTGGAGGGTTACCTGAAAGCACGCTCGGGCGATCTCGAGGGCGGAGAGCGGCTGATCCGGCGGGCCGTCGCGGCGGCGGGAGAGGTCGACTTCTTCTGGATCAGGGGTGTCACGTTCGAGCTGGCGGGGGAGACGTTTGCCTTGACCGGCAAGCCGGCGGAGTCGGTCGAGGCGTTCGAGACCGCGCTGCGCATCCATGAGGGGAAGGGCGACGTGGCGAGCATGGCGCGTGTGCGCGAGCGTCTCGCCTCCATCACCTCTTGAGTCGGCCGCGGTTCGGAACGGGGTTGCTGCCCGGACTGCCCCCAGGCAACAACGGTGTTCCGAACTGGCGGGACCGGCAGGCCCCTGTGGATGAGCGCCCCGCAGGCTCGGCGAGACGTGGTTGCATCCCCCGATGCACCGTTGGGACAGCCGACTGCGGCCGCCGCCGCCGGGCATCACGCCGATCCCTTGGGCGATGGCAGGCGAGCGGCGTGATGACACCGGCCGGCCCTCGCACGCGCAGCTGCGGGGACGGGGCTGGCGACGGTCGAGCCCCGGTCTGTACGTCCCGGTCGACGCGCCGCAGACTCCCGAGCAACGGGTCATCGAAGTAGCCGCCAGCCTGCCGTCGTACGCCGCCATCGGTGGCTGGTCGGCGGCGTACTGGATGGGGGTCCGGCTGCTCGACGGAGGTGGACGCTCGGGTCAGGACCTCTTGCCTGTCCTGGTGAACTGCGGTGTCGACGGCAAGGTCCGGAGGCGCTTTGGTATCGAGGTGTCGCGCGAACGACTTCCTGACTCAGACGTCACCATGGTTCGCGGCGTCCGGTGTACGACGGCCACGCGAACCGCCCTCGACGGAGCCCGCCTCGCCCCGACGCTTCGAGACGCCGTGGTGCACGTCGACATGATGCTGACGGCCGGCCTGCTCGGGCTGGAGGAGCTCCGGGCTGCCCTGAGTCGCTTTGCGGGTTGGCGCGGGATCGCGCGGGCGCGCCGGGCTGTCTCGCTGGCGGTCGAGGGCTCGCGGAGCCCGCCCGAAACGAGGATGCGGCTGGTGTGGGTGCTCGACGCCGGTCTGCCGCCGCCACTCGTCAATCCTGCGGTCTACGGGGCAAGGGGACGGCTACTCGGGATTCCGGACGCGCTCGACCCGGAGGCTGCCACGTTCCTGGAGTACGACGGCGACGATCACCGCGACCTGGTCAACCACACCGCCGACAACGTGCGCGAGGAACTCCTGGAAGAGCATGGGCTCGTGGGTGTCCGCGTGACCCGCCTCGATCTCTCCGGCTCACGCAGTGCCCTGGTCGACCGGATGACCCGCACGCGTCGGAGAGGTCTGGCCCGCGACCGAAGGTTGGACGGCGTGGAGCCTGACTCGCCGCTAGCCGCCGCCAGTTTGGAACAGGGTTGTTGCCACCAGGCGCCCCGAGGCAACAACCCTGTTCCGAATCGGCGCAGGGGGGGCAGGGGTCAGTGGTCGGCGGGGGTGGACGAGGCGGGTTCGCGGGGAGGGGCGGGGCGGCGGACCGGGCGCCATACCCAGGCGAACAGCCACACGAGCAACGCCAGCGTCACCACGTCGGAGAGGTGCACCCCGTGCTGCCCTCCGAACTTCAGCAACACCGGACCCTCCAGGGGCCACTCGATCAACACCTCGACGACGAACGCGACGATGCCGAGGAGGGAGAGGGCAATCGCCTTTGACCTGGTCACCGGACCATTGAAACAAGCCGCCGCGCCCCAGCAGCACGGCGGGGGAAATCCCTAGCAAATTCTTCGGTACGCCGACCAGCCCGGCCAAGCGCCGGCCGCCACGGCCGTCAGCGCCGGCCACGCCCGGCCACGGCCGTCAGCGCGAGGTCCAGCCACAGACCCCAAGCTCAGGACTCGGAGGGCGCCTCGGGCAGCTCGGCGACACAGGCCGTCGCCACCCGTCGGAACCCGATCGCCTCATACACCCGCGCCACGTCGTCACTCTGCGCCGAGCAGAACACGGTGGACACCCCGTGCGCCAAGGCGTGCACCGCCAGTGCATGGGTCAGCTGCCCGGCCAGACCACGTCGGCGGTACGCCGGAAGCACGCCGACCCCGGCGATCTCGGCCACCCCACCGACGGGGGAGTAGCTGCCCCCACCGACCGGGCCGGCCGCGGGGTCATCGGCGTCATACACCGCGGCCTGGACGAGTCGCCCGGCCCGGATCGAGTCGAGCAGGGTCTCGGCGACGGCGGCGTACTTCGACGTGAGCGCCGAGTCGCGCGCCGCGACCCCGGCCTCCCCGACGCCGGTGCCGGGGTTCGCGAAGCCGACCGACACGGCCGCGCGGGAGGACGCCAGGTCTGCCACGTCTGCAGCCACGTCCGGGTCGAGCACCCGGGCGGTCCCGGCGGCACCACGCGGCGGCCCGGACAGCACCAGGAGCGGGCAGCGTTCGACGGGCAACCCGGCCGACGCGACCGGCTCGTACAAGCCCGGCGTGGTCTCGTCGACCCACTCGATGGCCTGGGGTACGCCGAGCTCGCGCTGCCGCGCCAGCACCACCTCGACATCCGCGGCCACGAAGGCGCCCGACCCACCGAGCCGCGGCCGTGCGTAGTACGGCCAGCCGGATGAGGCGACGAACAGCGTGAACGGTCCGACCTCCTCGGCCCGCGCACGTCCCCGCGGCACCGCGTCGTAGTAGCGCTCGAGGCGGTCGAGCAGAGCGGCGGAGGAGGCGGCAGCAGTGCCTTCGGAGGCGGTCATCGAGCGGAGCATGCCACGCGGCCACGCCACCGGTCCACGCAATTGCCGGCGATGCGAAAACGCCCGATTGCCCTGCCTTACGGCTTCGGACCTGAGCCTGTCGGTGACGCCCGGTCGCCGGTCAGTGGAGCCGCCCACCGACCGTTCGGCTGATAGCAACCGATTCTGGTGATTTGGGACGCTTCCTGTGACACGTTGAGAGGGCGTTGTCACGGTGTGCGACGAGTATTTCGTGCGGGAGAGAGGCGGGAGCGTGGAGCGCTCGCAAGCGGACAGTGGGCCGCCAGTGGCGGTCCCATCCCGTGCGCGCGGCCGCTCTCCGGACCCTCGCCTTCGCCGCCCCCCTCGCCTTCTCGATCGCGGTCGGCATCGTCGTCGGCGCCCTGATGCCCGCCCCGCACTCCAAGACCAGCCTGGTCATCTGGTGGGTCTCGGTGCTCGCCTCGTCGACGATCGCGGTGTACGCCGCCGATCGGCTGACCCGCAAGGTGCTGCCGCTGGCGACCTTGATGAAGCTGTCGATCCTGTTCCCCGACCGCGCCCCGTCCCGCCTCAAGGTGGCCCGCAAGGTCTCGGGCAGCCGGGCCATCGCGGCCGAGCTCGCCAAGGCCGGTATGGCGTCGGACCGCCAGGAAGCAGCCGAGACGATCCTCGCCCTGGTCGGCGCGCTCGGCGACTACGACACCCGCACCCGTGGCCACTCCGAGCGCACCCAGGTGTTCGTCACGATGCTCGCCGACGAGCTCAAGCTCAACACCGAGGACAAGGGCCGCCTCATGTGGGCGGCGCTGATCCACGACATCGGCAAGCTCAAGGTGCCGCACGACATCCTGAACAAGCCGGCCAAGCCGACCGAGGACGAGTGGGAGGTGCTGCACAGCCACCCCCGTCATGGCGCGGAGATCTGCGAGCCGCTGCGGGAGTGGCTGGGTCCGTGGTGGCTGGCGATCGAGCAGCACCACGAGATGTACGACGGCAGCGGCTACCCGCACGGACTCGCCGGGCTCGAGATCAGCTACGGCGCCCGCATCGTCAGCGTGGCCGACAGCTATGAGGTGATGACCGGGGCCCGCCCCTACAAGCGGCCGATGACGGCACAGGCGGCGCGCGAGGAGCTCACCCGCTGCGCGGGCACGCAGTTCGACCCCGACATCGTGCGCGCGTTCCTCAACATCTCGCTGGGCGGCATGCGCCGCTCGTCCGGCCCGCTCGCGTGGCTGGCCCAGATCTTCATGGTCCGCCCCGGCCCGATCCTGGGGCAGGTCCTCGGTGCCTCAGCCGGTGCGGTCGGTGCGGCCGCCACCGTGGTGGCCCTCAACATGTCGCCCGGCATCGCCCACGCGGAGACGACCAAGATCCCGCAGGCGCAGCCCCCGATCACCCAGCCGACCCCGGCTCCACCCACGCCCACGCCGACCCCGACGAAGCCGAGCCCGCCGCCGTTCATCCCGGACACCCCGGTGCTACCGCCGCCCACCACGCCCGTGCCGCAGCCGACCACGCCACCACCGCCACCGGCCGCGACCCCGCTGACGCTGCGGGACGACAGCGAGTCGACCTCAGAGGACACCGCACGGACGTACAACGTGCTGGCCAACGACACGACCGACGGACCCGTCCAGATCTTCGGCGTCACCGCGCCCGCCCACGGCTCCACCTCACTGGTGGGCAACGACGTGCTCTTCACCCCGGCTCCTAACTACAACGGCCTCGAGGGCTTCACGTACTCGGTGCGCGACTCCGACGGCAGCCTCAAGACGGCGCACGTGTCGGTGTCGGTGAACCCGGTCAACGACCCGCCCGTCGCCAACGACGACGCCCAGGTCGTCGACGAGGACGCGGTCAACGCTCCGCTCCGCCTGCTCGGCAACGACACCGACGTCGACGGCGACAACCTCACCGTGACGTCGGTGACCGGCGTGGCCAACGGCACGGTCACCCACCTGCCCAACGGCGACTGGGGGTACACGCCGACGGCCAACTACAACGGTCCCGAGACGCTGACCTACACGGTCTCCGACGGCAACGGCGGCATCAGTACGGCGACCGCGTCGCTGACCGTGCAGCCGGTCAACGACGCGCCGGTGGCCCGCCCCGACACGGCGACGATGGCCGAGGACTCGGGCACGATCACGCTGAACATGCTGAGCAACGACACCGACGCCGAGAACGACCCGCTGGTGGTGACGTCGGTGACCGGCGCCGCGCACGGTACGGTCGCGCAGCCGTCCGGTGGCGTCTTCACCTACACGCCGAATGCCGACTACAACGGCCTCGAGACCTTGACCTACACGGTCTCGGACCTCCACGGCGGCACGGACTCGTCCACGGTCAGGATCACCGTGACCCCGGTCAACGACGCACCGATCGCCAACGACGGCGCCGTCACGGCTGCCGAGGACGCGGTCAACGTGCCGCTGCAGCTGATCGCCAACGACACCGACGTGGACGGCGACACCCTGACCGCCACCTCGGTCTCGACTCCGGCGCACGGCACGGTCACCCAGCAGTCCGGCGGTGGCTGGACCTACACGCCGGACGCCAACTGGAACGGCGTCGAGACGCTGTCGTACACGATCTCCGACGGCAACGGGGGTACAGACACTGCCAACGTGACCATCACGATCACCCCGGTCAACGACGCCCCGGTGGCGAACGCCGACACGTTCTCGATCGCGGAGGACTCCGGACCGCTGGCACTGAACGTGACCACCAACGACACCGACGTCGACGGCGACACGTTGACCGTGACGTCTGTGACCGGCGCCGCCCACGGCACGATCGCCAACCTCGGCGGCTGGCTCGTTCACCTACGACCCGGACCCGAACTGGTTCGGCCTGGAGTCGCTGAGCTACACGGTCTCCGACGGCAACGGCGGCACGGACACGTCGACCATCTCGGTGACGGTGACCTCGGTCAACGACGCTCCGGTGGCGAACCCCGACACGCTCACCATCGCCGAGGACTCGGGCCCGGCGCCGCTCGACCTGTTGAGCAACGACACCGACGTCGAGGGCGACACCTTGACCGTCACCGCGGTGACCGGTGCGGCCAACGGCACCGTCACGTCTCCCGGAGGCGTGTGGACGTACACGCCGAACGCGAATTTCAACGGCACCGAGACGCTCACCTACACGGTCTCGGACGGCAACGGCGGCACGGACTCGTCCACGATGACCGTGACGGTGACGCCGGTCAACGACCCGCCGGTGGCCAACAACGACACGCTCTCGCTGCCCGAGGATTCGATCGACGCGCCGCTGAACCTGCTCGGCAACGACACCGACGTCGACGGCGACACGCTCACGGTCACTAACGTGACGGGTGCGGCCAACGGCACGCTCACCCAGCAGGTGGACGGTTCCTGGACCTATACGCCGGACCCGGACTGGAACGGGACCGAGGCACTGGCGTACGACATCTCCGACGGCAACGGCGGTACGGCGTCGGCGAACGCCACCGTGACCGTGACAGCGGTCAACGACGCGCCGGTGGCCGGCCCCGACGCCTACGCTACGACCACCCTCGCGGTCCTGAACGTCAACGCGGCCAACGGCGTGCTGTCCAACGACAGCGACGTCGACGGTGACACCTTGATCGTGACCGGCGACGACAGCCCCACCGTCGACATCAACCCGGACGGGTCGTTCACCTACGTCCCCGTCCTTCCGACCACCGAAGTCGTCAACTACACCGTCTCCGATGGCAACGGTGGGACGGCCACCGGCACGATGACCATCACGGTGACCCTGCTGCCGACCTCGATCATCCAGCTGTTCATGCAACCCGTCGGCACGTACACCACCGGCTCGCTCACGACAACGCCGCCGCTCAACGGAATCGCCGACTACGACCTCGACGGCAACCCCGGTCTGACGATCAAGTCGAGCGACATGAAGGCCACCGAGACCGACCCGTTGAAGTACCAGGAATGGTCGTACCCGGTGCCTGCCGGCGACGTCGTGATGAACGGGCCGATCACGATGGATCTGTGGACGTCGCTGAAGAACCAGGCCAACCACGACCTCGACTATGCGTCCTGGGTCTATGACTGCAACGGATTCTTCGGGTGCTCGCTCATCGCCTCGACCGTCAACGTGCACGTCAACAACTGGAGCACCACGACGACGTGGGAGAAGCGCACGGTCACGGTCGGTAGCGCGAACCGCACGGTGCTGGCCGGACACACGATCAAGGTCCGCATAGCCTTCAACCACACCGACGTCTGGCTGCCGCTCGACAGCGCTCACCCGAGCTCGCTGAACTACACCGACTGACCTCGGCCGTCTAGGGGATCAGCCACCCTGACGGAGTATGACGTTGGGACCGGTACGGCCGCGACGAGGTGGTCCACGAGCGGGCGGCGCATTTGCCCAAGCTCGGCGGTGGATGTGGTCAGCGGCGTTATCTCGCGTAAACATGGTGTTAACAAATGGATCCATTAGCCTGATTTTGCCCGGCGAATACCCCACGGTGGCGTTGTGCCGATTTGGCTTTATCGGTATAACCTCAGGGAGTCCGGGACGAAAGCACTGACATGTACCGGACAGATATCGCACTCAGGGGAAATTTTGCTACGCCAATCCGAACACCAGCAGTCGACCTCGGCTCCATCGACGCAGTACAAGGCGCGATCGTCGGTCCGAACGAAGATCAGACGGGTCCTGCTGGCTCTGGCGGCTGCAGATCTCATTGTCATCATGACGTCACTCATGGTGGCCTGGCATCTGCGGGCCAGTCTGGGTGTCTGGGACAAGGTGCTTGGCGGGGCTGATCTGTGGCTGCTTGACTTCGCGGGGATCCTGGTCGTCTGGATGGCCTGGCTCGCTATCCAGGGCGTCTACTCCGTGCGCGTCTTCGGAAGTGGACCGGATGAGTTCAAGGGCGTCCTGCTGGCGTCCGCGTTGACTGCTGGCGCCGTTGGGATGATCTGCTACCTGTTCAAGATCGATCTGGCCCGTGGTTTCGTGGTGCTCACCTTCTTGATCGGCTGTCCCCTGTTGCTTCTCGAGCGTTACGCCGGCCGCAAGATCGTCCATAAGCTCCGGCGCGGCGGCCGATTCTTGCATCGCGTTGTCGCCGTGGGCGGTCCTGGCGCCATCCACGAACTCGTCAACATCCTGCAGCGGGAACGGTACGTCGGTTATGAGGTCGTCGGTGCCTGCGTTCCTGATCACCTGATGGCTGATGCGCACGACGTTCCCGTTCCTGTGATGGGGACGCCCGCTGAAGCCCGACGGGTGTGCGAGTTAGCGGGTGCAGACACGGTGCTCATCGCAGGTGGCTCCTTCGCTTCGTCAACTGACCTGCGCCGCGTCGGCTGGCAGTTGGAGCGGTCGGACATCGATCTCGTCGTGATCCCGAGCCTCGCCGATATCGCCGGTCCTCGAATTCACCTACGTCCAGTGGCGGGCTTGCCGCTCATGCACGTTGAACCGCCGCAGGCCGATGCTGCCGGCCGCTGGAGCAAACGGGCCTTCGACGTCGTGGGGGCCTGCGTCGCATTGCTGATCCTCGCACCCGTCATGTTGATTGCCGCCATTCTGATCAAGCTCGAAGACGGGGGACCTGTCCTGTTCAGGCAGGTTCGCATCGGCCGGGACGGTATCGCCTTCGAGTGCTTCAAGTTCCGATCGATGTGCATCGATGCGGAGGAGC
Source organism: uncultured Actinomycetota bacterium (assembly GCA_963815445.1). Classification (GTDB taxonomy): domain Bacteria; phylum Actinomycetota; class Actinomycetes; order Propionibacteriales; family Nocardioidaceae; genus JANLYC01. The sequence continues at coordinate 23,874 of CAWFGV010000010.1, read as the reverse complement.
GGCGGGGGGCGCTGAGTGAGCTCAACGACGGCGACGGTGTGTTGTTCAAAATTCGCAATGACCCCAGGGTCACGCGGATCGGCGCACTCCTGCGGCGCTACTCCGTTGACGAGCTGCCGCAGTTGGTCAACGTGCTGCGCGGCACCATGAGTCTGGTTGGCCCCCGCCCGCCGCTGCCCAATGAGGTCGATGCCTACGGTGATGATGTGCGGCGCCGGCTGCTGGTGCGTCCGGGCATGACCGGTCTGTGGCAGGTGTCCGGCCGGTCCCAACTGAGCTGGCGTGAGACCGTACGCCTAGATCTCTACTACGTCGACAACTGGTCGATGGTCAGTGATCTGCTGATCCTGCTCAGGACGATGCGTGCGGTCGTTGGCTCCCATGGCGCGTACTGAAGCCGGCAACTCCGGATGCCCTCAGCTTGCTCTCCAACTTTCGGCGCCCTCTGCCGTGAAGTGACACGTCGAGACAGTGCCTCCGACGGCTTGGAGACCGCGCATGACATCCATGCGACGCACGGGATCCACGAGTATCATCATGAACCCACCACCGCCGGCGCCGGAGACCTTGCCGGCACGCATGCCGCATGAAGTCGCCACGTCGTGCGCTCGCTCGATGTCGGGGTTGGTAATGCTGTCCGCGAGGAGTTGCTTGGCCACCCAACCGGCCTGCAGTGAGTCCACGACTCCGTCGAAGTCGCCCTTGAGAAGGGCCTCCTTCATCCGGACCGCCTCCGACTTGAGGTTGTGCGTCGCCTCCAGGGCAGCCGTCACCCCACGAAGGACATTGTCAGCCTGCTGCTCGATGATGTGAGCCGACTGACGCGAAACACCGCCGAAGTACAGAAGAAGGGATGCCTCGAACTCGGACACGATCCATGGTCGGACCCGCAATGGATTGATGACCACCCCGCCGCCGACCTGGAACTCCATGAAGTTGAATCCGCCGAACGCGGCGGCATACTGATCTTGGCGGCCGCCCGCCAGACCAAGTTCCTCTCGCTCGATCTCCCACGCTATGTGAGCGATGTCGTACTGTTCCAATGGGAGCCGGAGCCAGTGCGTAAAGGCCTTGACCATGGCGACGACCAGCGTGGATGACGAACCCAAACCCGAGCCTGGCGGCGCGTCCGTATGCGTCGTGATCTTGAGGGGGTGATGAACGCCCCCGTTGAACTCCTCGATCATGCGCCGGTAGACGCCCATGTGCAGAGCGAAGTCGCCGCTCAGCTTCTCGAAGTCCCGTGGGTCGACTGCGCTCTGGAGCTGCCGGTCAGCCGAGACAACGTCAAGCTTCCCGTCTGGAGAGTCCTCGATAGTGACATACGCGTACTTGTCGATCGTCGCATTCAGAACGAGGCCGCCGTGCTCGTCGCAGTACGGTGAAACGTCGGTACCGCCCCCGGCCAAGCCGAGCCGCAGTGGCGCCCGTGCGCGGATCTTCATGCGCCATCTCCTGGGGCGCTCGTCTCCCGACGGGGCAACCGTAGGGCGACGTCGTGCAGAGAGGCTGACACCAGATCGGCTCGTGAAGTACGTTCGAGACTGTCACTGATCAGGACGCTTCGGGCCCGCCCGCCCGGCCACGCTTCTGCGAGCTCCATGTCGCTGGCACTGTCGCCGATCATGAGACAGTGGCGCGATGTGATTTCCGGGTGACGGCCTAGCCAGTCCAACACCAGCCCTGGGCGCGGCTTGCGGCACGTGCAACCCATGCTCACCAGGTGTGGGCAGACCATCACATCGTCGATCCGGCCTCCGTGTGCTTGGACCTCAGCCACCATGCGTTGGTGGATCTCGACGAGGGCTTCCTCCGTCATGAGGCCCTTGCCCACGCCTTGCTGATTGGTGACGACAACCACGTGTTCTGCGCGCTCCGCCAGTACGGCCAACCCCTCGAGGGCTCCAGGTAAGAAGTGGAAGTCATCCCACGTCCGCACGTAGTCGTCGGGGATGTGACGATTGATGACTCCGTCGCGGTCCAAGAAGACCGCCACCGGAGGCTCGAGATCCAGTAGGTGCCCTTGCTCAGTGTCCAGTGTCTGCATCAGCGGCTCTCAGTGGGGTGCGGAAATAGGGTGGCCTCCACGATCTCGGAAATCGCGTGGATGACGGCAATGTGCGACTCCTGGATCCGCGCTGTCACGGTTGAAGGGATCTTGATGCAGAGCGTGGCTAAGTCGTCGATAGGACCCCCGTTCTCACCGGTGAGCCCGATGATCTTCAGCTCGAGTGAGCGCGCGACCTCCGCAGCCTTCACGATGTTGGAAGAGCTGCCGGAGGTCGAGATCGCCACCAGAACGTCGCCAGCGGCGCCAGAGCGCGGACCGCCCGAGCGAAAGTGACGTCGTAGTCGTAGTCGTTCGCGACGGCAGTGAGGTACGAAGTGTTCGCGTGGAGTGCCTCTGCCGGAAGCGGATCTCGGTCGAACAGGAAACGTCCCGACAGTTCTGCCGCAAAGTGCTGAGCATCCGCGGCACTACCTCCATTGCCGCAGATCAGTGTCTTGCCCCCCGATCTGTAGGACTCGATCATGATCTGGGCTGCCAGGCCGATGTCCTGGATCAGATGCGGATCTGCAAGCAGAGCCTGCTTCACCTCGCAGGACTCTTGAATGATCTCGCGCACGGAGCGCACGGGTGAGGCCTCGCTCTCCACGGCTCACGCTCCCTTTCTACGTTTCAGCGACGGGAGACTTGCCCGTCGATTGCCCATTGGCCGTGGTCGGCCCGATCGAAGCATCGCGAAGATGACGTGCGGACCCTGAACGAGGTACCGGCGCCAGAGCCGTTTGGGCTCGAGCATCAGTCGGAACAGCCATTCCATGCCCACGGCGCTGACCCACGCCGGCGCCCGCTTGATACGCCCGGCTTCGAAGTCGAGAGTAGCTCCCACCGCCATGAGCCGAGTGACGCCGGGCATCTGATCCCGATGTCCAGCCATCCAGATCTCTTGCTTGGGTGCGCCCATACCAACCGCCAGGACCGTCGCTCCGGACTTGTTGATGATGTCGACGACATCCGCTGACTCACCTTTGTCGCGCAGTAGGTTGAAAGACGGGGAGTGCGCTCCGACTATGATCTCGCGTCCCGCAGCCTCGTTAAGGGCGATGCGCGCCTTTTCCGCAACGCCGGGGCCTGCACCAAGCAGGAAGATTCGGACCGAGGGGTCGGCTGCGTGACGGCGGCAAAACGCAGGCAAGAAGTCCGAACCGGAAACTTTGTCTATACGGCCTGCGCCCATAAGCATGACTAGCCATCGCACCACTTGACTGTCGACCACCGAGAACTCGGCCGACCGGCAGATCTCACGGAAACGCTCGTCGGACTGCGCCTTGTAGATCGTGTCAAGATTGTGGAAGACCAACATGCCTGAGTCGAATGCGTCGAGCAATGTGGCTTCGCTGTGTGGATGGACGGGTACGTCCAGTAGGTCTATCGACACCGTCACGCCACTGCCTCCCGAGATTCGATCGAAGCATACTGGAGGGTCCCTCGCAGCGTGACCGGCTGAGATGCACGCAATGTCCTGTTCATCAACTCTTAACACGGCACGAAGACGCCTCATTTATGAGGATCATCCGGCTGCTACGGCGAGACGAATGCGCAGGGGTGGGACCTTGTATAGACGACAAGTGGGCCTCTTTGGTACCGACTGGTCACGTCGCCGGTCTACCGCTAACGCGCCACGATCTCCCACTGGGGATGGACCGAAGCCAGGAAGTCCAACTGCCGACGCGCGGTGACCTCGACAGAGAACTCCGCCTCCACCCGAGCACGACCGGCGTCACCGAGGCGACGTCGCAGGTCCGGGGCTGTGGCAAGCTCGGCGATCGCGTCCGCAACGAAACCGGCACGGCCGGGTGGGACGACCCGGCCCGACTCACCATCGCTGACCAACTCAGGAATACCGGCGATCGCCGTGGTGACCACCGGGAGCCCCGTGGCCATCGCCTCCATGAGGACAACCGGTAGACCCTCTTGGAATGACGGCAGGCAGAAGACATCGGCCCTGCGGTACAGATCGGGCAGCCGGTCTTGACCTATCGAGCCTGTCAGAGTGACCCGGTCGCCAAGCCCCCTCTGCTCGATCCGTTCCCGAAGCAGCGGCTCGAGCGGACCTGCCCCCACCAACGTGGCCTCGACGTCCACACCGCGCGATACCAAGTCAGCCAGCGCATCGATGAGCACCGGCGCCCCCTTCTCGGGGACAAGACGACCCACCGACAGGATGCGAAGCGGACCGTCGTGCGAACGCGGACTCGCAGGCGGCCGATACCGGTCGAGGTCGACGCTCATCCTGACGATGTCCAGCTTGGGCCACTCCGTGGGGTTTACCAAACGCATCAGCTGGCTTCGCGCGAAGTCACTGATGCAGGCGACCCTGTCGGCAGCCATGACCTTGGCGGCGAGGTCGAAGTGATCCACTGCCTCGAACTCGGTCGGGCCGTGCATCGAGAAGCTCCACCGCCAGTTGGACTTGGTGCCATCCACGGCGCGACCGATGGCGACCACGAGCCTCGCGATGTCCGCGGCGTTGTTCGCGAAGTGCACATGAAGGTGCCGCAGCCCTCGATGCGCCATCTGCTGGTGGAGGTATGCCGCCTCGGCGAGGTAGAACTGCCTGCCACAGTCGGTTGCGCACGTGAGGCTGGCCGGTACGCAGCGCTCGGCCGAGCACGGTGGCGAAGGCTCGCGGCCGGTGCCGCATCAGGGCTCCAACCGCCGAAGCGACGAGACGACGGTCAGCTTGGATGACCGTTGTTCGTGATACCTCGTCGTGCATGCTTTGGTCGAGCAGGAGATCTTGGGGGACCGTCCGTACGCTGAAGGTGTCAACCCGCGCGCCGAGCGTCCTCAGCCCATCGATCTCGCGTTGGATGAATGCTTGTGATGGGGCGGGGTGCTGACTCACGAGGTACGCCACTTCGAGCGGCTTGCGGCCACGGGTCATCCGGTCACGACCGGCTGCTGGAGTCGGTGAGCCAGGCAGCGTCGTCCGCCATGCGAGCGGCGCGACGTCTGGCGATCACGTTGACGAGCACGTAGACGAGCGCGTCGGGTGCCCGCCAGGGCCGAACCGCAACCAAACGCATCAGTGCCTTGACGGATTTACCACTCGTACCGGTCATCTCCCCGCCCAGTCCCAGGGCGGCGGCCTGGCGGTTGCCATGGTAGGTCCGGGTCCGCACCTTGATCAGTCCCTCCAGCTCGACGCGGTGCGTACGCCACGCATACGCCGTCGGTGGTCAATCGCTCGGTGCGCGCGAATCTCCCTTGCACGAAAAGATCGTCGGCCACAATGTCGGGGAACACGCCCCAGCGGGCTCTGCCCGCATGGTTCACCGCGTAGCACCCGGCACCGACCAGACCGTCGGTCAGGTATGGAAGCTTTGTGTAAACCCGGTAAAACGCCCGGACGAACCAGGAACTCGCGGCAACGTCGAAGCGGAGCCGCGGCATGGCGACCGCTGGATCCTCGGTTGCCGTGAGCGCGCTCACAAGAGCATCCAGGGCTCCCGGCTCGAGCTCGATGTCAGCGTCGAGATAGATCGCGTGGGAACACGTCCCCGGCCCGCTCGTCTCCCGCGTTGAGAGCCGCGACCTTCGAGGGCAACCTGACCTCTACGACTTCGACGCCGTGGTGCCCCGCCCGCTCGACTGTGTCGTCCGTGCACCCGTTTGCCGCGACGATCACCTTGACGTCAGATTCGGCCGCGAGTCTTTGGAGGCAGCGGTCGATGACGCGTCCCTCGTTGTAGGCGGGGATCACCACGGAGGCACGCACGCCCGTTACCCATACCTTGGAGGCTCTACTGCCGACTCATCGCGGTGCCGGCTGCTGTTGATCGGCTCGAACTCCTCAGGGGACGACCGAGTGAGGCGCCTCGCCGCCCGGCGCCTGGCACGACTCGCCAGGAGGTTGGACAGCACCAGGCCGAGCACCAGCCCGACGAGGAGGCCGGAAATTGTGTACAGCTCCTCGGTGCGCCGTTTGTCATTGCCGGTCACAGCCGCTGGCTGGATCTCGCGAAGGTCGTTCTCGACCGCTGGCTGAGTGAGCGTCTGCTGATAGGCAACGCCGATAGCCGTCTGACGAAGTCGAAGGCGTGGCCAGTCGTCGCCTGTTCCTGCGCGACGGCTGCCGCGGTTGCGCTCTTGGGCAACCGACGGATCTTGGCCTCCTGTTCGATGATGGCGACAGTGAGCGAGTGGTGTTCAGCAAGCAGTTTTTGCGGGGTCGGCTTGGACACTGCGTTGACCTGTTCGACCAAGCTCTTGGCGATTGCGTTGGACGCCGTAATCGCGACTTTGCGGGCGGTCGCGGTCGCTTCTATCCGGATGACGTTGGAGTCTGGGATCGGCGAGGCGGAGATGGAGATGATGTCCTTGGTGCGATCGTGAAGCGAGTGCCTCGAGTGCTTTTGAGGTGGCTGAGGGATCCACTCACGAATCGTGCATAGTTGGCCGCCAGGGCTTGCGACGCGACGGCGAAGCCGGCGACCTGATACGCCTGGAGACTGTTCGAGCCGACGGCAAGACGGGACTCTGCCGTGAACTGCGTCTGGTGCCTCGTCGACAGCCCGAAACCCGCTGCCGCGAGGACGATCGCCAGGATCACGCACATCACCCACCGGTCCCGCATGGCTGCGAGCGGGCCCCGAGTGCTGGAGGCGAACGGGTCGACCGCTTGGAGATTGATTCGTGGCCATGGGATACCCACTCTTGGATTGCACTTTCAGGACGCGGCCAAGAGTATGTCAGACCCGATCGTCAGGCATGGCTTGATGTCTCACCGTCTTGGCAGGAAGCACCCGGTTGCCCCACGTCTGCTAAATTCGCCCCCAGCGCCCAGGTGGAAGGGGCGGGACGCCGCCGCGGTTGGAGGACCTGCGACCAGTTTGCGGCTCGTGGTCCGGCGAACAGTGGCGCCTCCGGCCGAACTCAGGAAGGGAAGGCGCGCCCGTGGCGAATCGCAGTTGCCGCGCCTCCCTCGGAGCGCAACAACCGCGACGAAGACCAGCCTGACAACCAGCGGGGCCACCCGGCCTTCGTCTGGTGCTTTGTAGCGTTCCTGGCCGCGAACATGTTCTCCAGCCGGACCGCACTCGGCCTGCCACTGCCGCCAGATCGGCTATTCTTCGCTGCGAGCGCCGTTCTCTTCCTGCTGGACCGCCGCTACTCGTTGCGAGAGCTTCGGCTGGCACCGGTCCACCTCGTCGCGCTCGCAGTCGTCTGCATCGCCGGTCTTTCGGCTCTCGACCACGACATCCTGACGACCCGCTACGGATTCTTCGCCCTGCTCGATCGACTCGTCGTGCCCTACCTCGTCTTCACCATCGCACCCGTCGCATTCAAGCGCGAGGCCGATCGGCTCCTCATCCTCAAGACGCTCACGGTGTTGGGGATCTACCTAGGGCTCACCGCCGTGGCCGAGATCTTCGGCCCGCATGCGCTGGTCTTCCCGCGCTACATCATGGACCCGTCGGTGGGCATCCAGTTCGGACGTGCTCGAGGCCCGTTCATCGAGTCCGAGGCCAACGGTCTCACGCTGCTCGCGGCGCTGTGGTGCGCGGTGATATTGGCGCGGACGACTGCGTCCCGACTCTGGCGCTATGTCGCCGTTACGTCGGCTCTGTTGTCGGTGGTTGGATCCTTGCTCACGCTGACGCGATCCATCTGGCTCGGGCTGCTCTTCGGTGCCCTCGTCCTGGCCGTGATCGATCCCAAGGCTCGCCGGTTCCTCGTCCCGGGTGCGCTGGCTGTGGTCGCGATTGCGGGCATAGCGCTGCTGTCGTCGTCATCGCTCTCAAGCAAGGTCGACTCCCGGTTCAACGACGCTGGATCGGTTTACGATCGGCGCAACACCAACGCCGCCGCAGTACGGGCTATCGAAGAGCACCCGCTCACGGGGGTGGGCTGGGTGCAGTTCATCTCCGTGTCCGGCGACTATGTGCGACAGAATCCGGATTACCCCGTCACGGTGACCGACATCGAGGTTCACAACGTGGTCCTGTCGCGGACCGCCGAGCTCGGACTCCCCGGTGGCTTCCTCTGGGTGCTCTCCGTGATCCTGGGGCCAGTTCTGGCCGCAGTGCGCCGCCCGCGTTACCTCCAGTGCGCGGACGTGGCGGTTCGTGGTGATCGGCACGGCGAGCGCGTGGGTCATCGCGGTGATGACCAGTCCGGTGCCCTACCCCCTACCCAACACCTTGGTGTGGTTGTTCAGTGGGCTCGCTCTCGCACCAATGCTTTGCGCAGCATTCGAATGCGGAGTCACGTGGGCAAGTCTGAACGAGGTCGACATCGCCGGCCTCGGGGCGATGAACGCTCGGGTGAGTCGCGCGACCACGCGGCGCACCGATACCCGCAATTGAGGCTCGGAGACCAAGCGCCCGTCGGACTGAAGCAGCAAGCGATCCGCAGCTTCGCGTGGACTGGGTTCCAGACCGTGTCAGTGAGGCTTCTCAGCCTCGTGACGTTCATCGTCCTCGCTCGCCTGCTCACGCCGCACGACTATGGGGTCGCCGCGATCGCAGGTGTGTTCGCGGCCCTTGCAGCGCTGCTTGCCGCTGGGGGTTTCTCCCAGGCAATCGTGCAGAAGGAGACTCTCCAAGAGGAGGACCTCGACTCGGTCTTCTGGGTGGGCATGCTCGTCGGTGTCGCACTCACGGCGGGGACGGTCATCCTGGCGTGGCCGCTGGCGGACTTCTTCCGGTTACCTGAGCTCAGAGCCGGTGATGTGGGTGTTGTCACCCATGTTCTTGGCGATCGCCATTACAAGCCCTCAAACGGGCCTTTTGCAACGCGAGTTCCGATTTGCCACACTGGCGCGGGTCAGTGTCAGCGGTAACCTTGCCGCCACGGTCGTAGGGGTCGCTGCGGCGGTGGCAGGCGCCGGGTACTGGTCGCTGATCATCCAGACCCTCATGGTTCCTCTTTGGACCAGCGTCGCCCTTTGGTCCCTCAGCGACTATCGCCCTGGCATGCGGGTGTCGCGCCAGACGGTTCCGAGCTCTCTTCCGCGTGAGTCGGCATTTCATGGGCGACAGACTCATGACGTTCCTCTCTGCGCAGACCGACAAAGCGGCGATCGGCCGCGAGCTCGGAGCGGCGACTCTCGGGGTCTACTCGGTGGCGTATCGCCTGATCTTCGTCATGCTCGACGTGCTGGTGACTTCGGTTCAACTCGTAGCCCTGCCCGCATTTTCGCGTGCACAGGGAGACGAGGGACGCTTGGCCAACGGCTACCTGATGGCTATCCGAACGTTCACCACCGTCTCGATGCCCATCTTCGTCGTCGCCGGTGTGGCCGCGCACGATCTAGTCCTCGTGTTGTTCGGAGCCAAGTGGCTCGCCGCGGTTCCTGCCATGCAAGTCTTTTGCGCCTACGGCGCCGTTCAAGCCTTCCTGACCTACAACACGGTGTTCCTTCAGGCGGTCGGATTCGCCAGGACCGTCTTTTGGCTCGCTTCCGTCGGTACCGTGCTGCAGATAGTGATGGTCGTGCTCGCCGTCCAACATGGCACCACGTGGGTTGCCGCGTCATTCCTCATGCGTGCGTGCGTGATGACCCCCGTGGCAGTCGGGTTGGTACGCAGGGTGCTCGGTCCGGGGCTTGTGAAAGCGGTCCTCCGCACGGTATTCGCGCCTGCTCTCGGGTCATTAGTGCTTGCTGTGGTCACTGAGTTCCTGGTCCAGGTGGCATGCATTGGGGTCACCCTGGACGACGCTGGCCGTAACTCTGCCGACGGCGGCATTGGTCTATCTCGCGGTCGTTGCGGTTACCGGGCCGCAGCATCTACGCGAACTGAGAAGCATCACCGGAATGCTGAATGATCGTTCGGAGATAATAGCAGCAATCATCGCAAGGTTACGCAGGTCACCCAGGCTTCTGGCGCCATCGCTTCACTGCTGCGGGATTTCCAGCTACCACACTAAGGGTGGAGCATCCTTTGTGACGACCGAGCCAGCGCCCACGATCGCGCCTTTCCCTATGTTGCACCCCGGGAAGAATCGTGACACCGGCTCCAATCCAGACGTCATCGCCGATCACGATTCGACGGTCTGGCGCGAAGCCTTGGGTATTCATCGGAACTTCTGTCGAACGTGTTGCGTGGGCTGAAGAAATCAATACGCATCGTGGCCCCATCATGACGTCATTGCCGATCGTGAGCGGACCCATCACCAGACAATCCATGCCGAGGTCCGAACGATCACCCAACTGAATGCCTGTACCGCCCCCAAGCTGGCACCATGCTCCACGTTGACAGCTTCGCCACAGGAATCGAGCATGCCTTTGGCCAACGCGGCGCGGAACCGCCGCGCTATGCGCCCACCCGGTCGTGGTGACCACGGCAGATGGCGCCCGACGGCTACGAACAATCCAGCGCAGACGTAGCGACGCATACTTGCGGAGAGGCCAGCTCGAGCCCGATCCGCGTGCACCGCGTCATTATGCCTGGGGGCGTTCGCTCCCACCGCCCACGTAGCCTTTGGTGCTCCTCAGTCACGGCGTAACGCGGTGGATTTGGCCACAGCGGGTAGTGGTAGCGCATCAACGCGGGTGCCGTCACCGCGGTGACGGTTGCTAGGTCCACTCGTTTCATGTTCGAAAGCCACGCGGCGTCGTATTTCAATGTCTCGACCCCGCCGGTCATTCGGCTCTGGATTCCCGGAAACGGAGTGCATGCTTCCCGTCGAAGATTGGCTGCGTCCCTTCGAGGCGTCAAGCCGAGCGCGGTCACGACGTCTGCGTCAGCGAGCGCTCCGTCACGAGGTCCTCGTATCGAAGCAGGATCGACCGCGGAACATGTCGGCGTAGTCCGCCAGAGAGTGCGTTGTCCTCCAGCCAGACTCGGGAGGCTTGTAGGGGAGTCATGGTCATCATGAATTCGTCGGCCACGGTTGCTTCCGGACGCCTCTTGCGTCGTTGCCACGAGTAAGCGACAGCGCGGCTGTCACGGACCAGGTGAATGACTCTGACATCGAAGAGCCGGATTCGATGCCAGAAGGTGTCCGTAGCTGGCGAACTTCGAGGAGTCCACGATGACTGAGCAGCCGGTGCGGGCCACGATGGATCGATAGAGAAAGCTGTGCCAACGCCACATGGTCTCCAGGTGCCGATCGATTGATGGCGTCCTGCAACTGCGGGTATCTCATCGCAGGAACCCGTCGCATTCGCAAGAGAGCAACCTCGCTTTGTCGAATGTCCTCGATCTCCCGGGTACTGAATTCGTTTCTTGCACGTCTTGCACTATGTCAGCCCAGTGCGGGCAGCTCGAAAACTGCTGCCCGCAACTGCAGTACTCATTCCTGCTGACGCCGCGTTCCCAGAAGTACCGAATCTCGCCTACACCAAAATGCCCTGGTACGCTACCATCAACTGCTCGAGCACAGTGCTACCACTTCGCCCAGCACCAGCGATATAGAGAATCTTGACGCGATCCGCCGACCGGGAAAAGTGCTGTTCATGGGCTGCCTTTGCAGTGCCATCGAATACGGTCCATGACGTTCTCAACGTACGCGGTAGTGACGGCCGCCCGGGTTTTCCGAGGCTCACTCGTGAACCTCCAGGATCATAGGTCAATCTCATGGCGGGCTGCGTCGCATGAGAGGCAGGGAGCGGAGCCCTAGTCCGGATCCTGCCATCGGCGGCGGCCCCCGCACCAGCTGTGCGCGTCCGGCCAACTCCTCTGGCCCGCAGGCGCTTCCAGCGACTGTGAGCGAGCGACTTGGTCGAGCACGACCAGCTAGATGCCTCGGCACATCGCGTCGAACCCCAGCATCCACGTCATAGATGAGTTCGCCGATCCTATGACAGAAAGTAACGGCTCAACTACGCTTGGCTATATCGCCTCACCCGCGTGCCGCAAGAGCACGTGGGGGGCACGTCGTCAATCGCCCCCTCGCAGTTGTAGCGCTCTGTGGATCGAAAGGTGAATCCATGTCGGGTGATCCTCGCGCCGTGCGTCCTCCCGATATAGGTCGCGGCGTGTCAAGGTCAGCAGCCTCGCAGCACTCTGCGTCGCAATGTGTGCAGTCTATGTCGCGTCCGTGGACTCGGTCGCCGTGGCGGAGCCCTATAGGCGCGATGCTCAGGCAGGCGGCGCAGCAGCAGTCACCAATGTGAACGCATATCCGTCGACCGTGGGCGAAATCCCCGTGTCAGGCTTTAGCGGCCCCCAGAACGAGTGGACGAGAGACATCTCCGATGCGCCCGTCGCGGCGGACAGCGCCGGCCTTGTCGCCAATCTGGCATCACAAGTGGCGACGCGTTACAACGGAGTCGCGGCGTTCAACTGGAACTCATACAATGTCTCGCTGTTTACTGCGTCAGCGGAAACCCCTCGTACCACGGTGATCTGGGACAACTGCCAGAACAAGCCGAAAGTGCCGCCCCAACTCTACGATCCGGCCTATGGCGCACACTTCGTCGGAGTCCCGATACCCGATGACGCTGTTCCGGCTAACGGCACAGACGGGGAGCTGACGATCTGGAGTCCTTCCACCGACCAGTTGTGGGAATTTTGGAAGGCCCACAAGTCGAGCGACGGCTGGCACGCATGCTGGGGCGGTCGCATCGACAACTGGTCGCACAGCCCTGGCTATTTCGGAGAGACATGGGCGCTTCGGCATCTGGTCTAGCGCTGCTCCAGGGGTCATTGGCATTGATGAGATGCAGCAAGGCGTGATCACCACGCCCTACGTATTGGACTTCCCAAAATCGCTAACCGCACAGCATGGTCTTACCCGGCTCAGCGAAGCGACGGAAAGGAGCCGATGGAGGCACCAGACGCAATCATGGAGGGACAGCGGTTTCGTCTCGACCCAAGTATTGACGTTGCTTCCCTTGGCTTGACGCCGATCGCCACGGCGGTCGCCCGAAGCGCGCAGAAATACGGCTTCATCGTGACGGATCGGGCGGGCACCCTCACCATCAGCACTGAGAGTGGTCAAGCCGCAACGCAGGCCACAGGGACCAATCCGTGGACGAAGCTGATGGCAGGGAAGCCCGCCTATCTCATCATGAAGAACTTCCCGTGGACTCGGTTGCAGGCACTCCCGATGAACTACGGCCAAGGTCTCCCGGTGACCCCCGCTGAGACGAGGATCCTCTCCGGTCCCTCCCGCTGGCTTCTCGGCACATCAGCAAAGTTCCGCTTGTCCTCCTCACTACCGGACGCACCTTTCGTCTGCCGGCTCGACGGTGAAAGTCACGCTGTCCGAACGACTCGCCCGCCTTCTAGGGCTCTCTGCAGGGCTCGCATCAGTTCTCGGTCGGCGCGGTGGCGGGAGACGGAGGGCGCGATGAGACGCCTGCGCTCGCCGCTTCACGGTCCCGATCGACGACGGCAAGCTGCGCATGACGGGCAACTGGAAGCGGAAGAGGTTCGGCGCGGCCTATCGTGGCACGTACACGCAGACCTCCTCCGAGAACGTGGCCCTCCGCTACCGGGTTACGGACGCCCGTCGGCTGGCGCTTCTGGTCCGAACAGGCCACGGCTACGGCACGGTAAAGGTCTATTTCCGCCACGTCTTGCTCCGCACGGTGAGGACCCGTGGCAACGGGGGCACACGCATCGTGGAGTTGGCACATTTTTTGCGCTCCCGGACTGGGACGGTGCGGATCGTGACCACCAGTGGCCGAACCGTCAAGATCGACGGCCTGGGAGTATCTGTGCGCCCTTGAACATCGGAGCGGCTTCCGCGACGTGGGCACGGGTACTGCAGATTGCGGCTGATTCTGCAGTCGGGACTCTCCGGACTAGAGTTTGCGAGTGTTTCCCAACCTGTTCGTCATCGGGGCAGCCAAGAGTGGAACCACGTCCTTGCACTACTACCTGGATCAGCATCCGGAGGTGCACATGTCGCGGGAGAAGGAGCCAAACTTCTTCTCTTACGCCCATCGGACGGATGGGCCGTTCCACGTCATCAGGGACCAGGCGGCTTACGAGAGGTTGTTCGAGACGAGGCTGCCGATTCGCGGGGAGTCCAGCGTCACTTATTCGTTTTGGCCCTATCCCGATGGAGTTCCCGCCGGATCCATGGTGCCGCGCCCGACGCGCGGTTTATCTATATGGTGCGCGATCCTGTCGACCGCGCCATCAGCCATTACCGTCACCGCATCGTCCTCGGTGAAGAGCGGAGGTCGCTTGCTGAGGTGATTGCCCAGCCCGACGAGCCCACCGAGCGATATATCGCTGCCTCCAGTTATGCGACTCAGCTAGATCAGTACCTTGAATACTTTAGTGTGAGCCGAATCCTGGTCTTGGACCAAACCGACCTGCTTGCGGACCGCGTCGCTCTTCTTCAGCGATGTTTCGAGTTTCTCGGAGTGGACGCTGGGTTTACGTCTCCGAACTGGGAGCGGAGCCTCAACGAGACCGATGGTCAACGGCAATACTCGGCCACCGCGGACCGGATCCGCCATGTCAGCGGCCTATCGGCGAACGATCGGTTGGTTTAGCCCGGAGTTGAGGTCGGCGATCTCTGACACCGGCACGTCGTCTCCTGACCCGAGAGGTAACCGTTGACAGCAGCATAAATGAGGACGTCGTGCGCACTTCGCGGAACTACTGGCTCCAGAGGCTCGGCGGTTGCGGAGGATGGTTGGGCATCCGTTCCCGTCTTGGTCGGTGTGACAGCGAGTCCCGCTCGGCGGCCGCCAGTTGGGTTCAGCACCTGCACGCGGTCCCAGGGGAACCCCGCGAAAACAGACGAAGGTCAAAGGCCATTGAGATGCCTCCAAGGATCAACCCCCACTGCGGCCCGGTAGGCATATGGGCCCTCCGCTGGAACGGCCACTGTGCCGGAACGATCGGTTACGATAAACCCGTACTGCTGGGCGGCCAGGGCCACCATGGTGCCAATCGGTGTGAGGCCGAGGCTCTCGACCTGGAGTGATGGATCGAGGCGAAGGCGGGCACCCTCGGGGATGGCATCGGCGGCCGTAGACTCGCCGTCTGAACGCTTCGCCGGCCACACGAAGCCGCTGGCCACCTGATCCAGTGGAATCGCCAGCGCGACTGCGTGGTCGATACGCCCGGAACGCACGTCGTTGATCGATACCATCCCGGCCTCTCGGCTAGCCCGGAAGCACTGGCCCCATAGGGGAAGGGGAAGGCACCGTGGCTGCGACATTTCGATTCGCCCGCCCCAGCATCGCCGCCAGCCGTTCTTCCCGTGCTCTAGCTTCCAAAAGTCCCACAGGGTGTCTGTGCTCGGCTGATAAATGCTCAGCTCCTGGTCCGTGCCTTCGGTTGGCGTGGCGTCATCGGGAATGGGAACGTTCTCGAACTGGCCGGAAGGGCCGTACAGCCCGGGTGGTGTGTAGCCTTTGTTTTGGCAGTCGTCGCAGTGCACCGTAGTTCGCGGCTGGTCCCTGCTGTCCGTTACCCATGACACGCCCTACTGATATACGTCGAAAGCTGCGTTCCCGCTATAGAGCTTGGCCAGGCGTCGGTGAGGCCCCTGATCTGTGCGTTCGACAGCTTATTCACTGGCGCATGGGTGACGTCCGCTGTCCAGGTGCTGGCGCGGAAGGCGCCCCCGGCTGGCGCAATGAGGGCAGCTCCGGCTGCTGGGATCTTGGTCTCAGACTTGGACGGAGTCTCGGCTTGTTCGCCGTTGGGCCACGGATCGCGTTGCGTTCTCGCCGGAGCAGGCGGCCAACAGCCGGCATAGCACCAGCGCAACCCGAGCAAGGACCAGCGAAGGTCATGGATCCACCGATTTCGAGCACGCCATAAGTGTGCGGGCCCCTAGCGAACGAGGCAAATCGGTTCGGCTGAAGTGCAGGCTGGGTCAACACGCTCCGACCCACGGTTGCACGGATCGCCCTTAACTGGTCTTGCGGGGGTGCGGGCAAACTTACAGGTCATCCGATGGCTTGCCCTCCACGTGGCGGCTACCGCCTGTCTGTTCTGGCCATGGATTCGGCCCGAATTAGACCGCCGCTCCTTACTTAACATCAGTGGCCCTGCAAGACTATCTGCGGCGCGGCTGCCACGACGTGGCTATCAGAATTTACGTGTTTTACGACCACCGTGTTGGGCCCGATTGCAGCGCCGTCCCCGACGGTGACGTCCCCAACGACAACACATCCAGCGCCCAGTACAACATCGTCGCCGATCTCCGGGACATCCATGCTGCCTCGCATGCCTACGGTGACTCCGTGGTAAATAGTCGCACGCTTCACCCACACGGGTCCGGGGGTGCAGCACGACTGACCGCCCAGCATGGGCGAATCGGACACCGACGCCGATGGTCAGCAAGTGGGGGCAGGTCGGCACCCAGAAAGGTTTGAAACCAAAAGCAATAAAGAAGCCGCCCACCATATCTTTAGCAGGAGAAGCCAAAAAATACCACGCTTTCGTACTAACCATTGTCCCCATCTGAACAATCGAATAGTGAACCTGCTTTGCCAGTCGTCATTCAATTCTTCTTCAATCGCGAGGAAAGATCGCAGTTCAGACCACGACTTCGGCGACGTCCCACTAGCGCTCACGACACCCGCTCCATTTGGTGCCTGATGACCCGCCGCCCAACTGAGAAAATAATGAAGTACGGTGGATTCACGGCGCTTGCCCAGCACGTCAGAGCATTAACTTTTGGCAGTTCTGAGTGCGGGCGATAAAGCGGCACTTCAAAGCGGTCAAGGATCATGAGCAAAGATTTCTCTTCATCATCCGAGAGTACGCATGTCGCCATTATTCTAGGATGCTTCTCGTCTTCGACGTGAAGTATTTTCTTGCGTGTCTCCGGTAGCGACATCTATGGACGAATTTGAGGGTAAATTCAAGGCAGAGTGCATTTTATCTATTTCGCTCAAATCGAGATGATTCGCAATTTCCTGCACGCTCTTATCGGGCTCTAGGACGCACTGTTCATAACTCACGAATACCCAATTTGGCTTGGTAGGTAGAAGTCGTAGAGGCATGATAATTCTCGAGTGCCCAGCCGAGGACGTGACGCTCGAGTAAAGTGCCTTCTCGCATGATCTGCTCACCATATTCTTTCAGTTGCGATCCGAGGATGTCAGCGAATGCGAGATCCTGTAAGTATGCGTATGCACTGGCTCCCCAGCCATTTCGAATACAAGACATCGCCCTGAGGAATAGGATGGCGCACAAAATAGATGATATCTAGATCGAAATTGCTGTCGAACCAATCGATGAATGCCTTCGCGTGTAAGTCTTTGATCAAAATTCGCTCGCTTTTTCGTGGGTGATCGTGCGCCCAAAAGCGCAGTCGGAGCTCCTGCCGGTACGGCCCCGGACAACAGATCTTCGGTGTAACCTACGAAAGCGTGCCTCGGCGTCGGGGTTGGAGAAGGAAATCAATTGCCCGCCCGCGGTCGCGGGACACGGACAGGGCATGAAGCCCCGCCCTGGTGTACCGGAAAATGGTTCGTTTAGTGCTCTGAGTCCGCTTTGACTCGCAAGCACTTGCATTAGCCATGTGCTTCCACTGCGGTGGCTCGCGAAGAGGAATATATTGCGTTTATGGTCCGGGAGACGTGACGCATTGTCGCCCACCGGATCGCTTCGCTTGAGGCTTCGCGAAGAGCACGTGTTAAGCCAGCAGAGGAAGGGCGCTGATATTGCGCGGTTCGGCCATTCGTGCCGGAGACATTCACTGCCTGAATCCGGTGGAACCGGTGATGCGCGACAAGTGTATTAATCGTCATGGCGTTGAAGGGCGGATTCCTTCCATTCATGCTAGCAAGGTGTAGGAGGTTGCGCAGAGGCCGCCTCTCCGCCAGTTATCGCCCAATCTGCACAATCACTCCTGCGAGTCGTCAGACGGGCTGGACGACTCAGAATGCGCGCGGACGGCGGCGATGAGCGCTGAACCGGCCTCGTCGAGGCGCGTGAAGTCGCGAGGGCGCTGCCAGCGCACCATGGGGCGGGACAACAGCTCCAGTAGCCGCGTCTCTCGTCCATGAGTCGTCTGGGCAGCCCGGTGCTCGATAAGCAGTCTTAGGCGCTCGCTTCCCGCGGGCGCGGAAACCCGGATGTCCTCCCCCCACTCCGGCAGGACGAACCCACCGAACGGAACAGTCGCAGCGGGGCTCGGCAGCCATACTCGCCACCGGACGCGTCCAGCGACGAGGGCCTGACGCTCGCCCATGGAAAGGTGGTGAGCCGCGCCAGCACGCAGATCGAGGCAGCCGGGCCCCGACAACGAGGTGTCGCCATCGAGCACGACGAGATCATCCGAGGTGACGCTAAAACCGTTGGACGCAAACCAGGCCAACGCTGTGGTCTTGCCCCCGAGCTTCGAGCCAAGGATGGCCCACAGACGCCCGTCGATGACCACTCCGCCGCCGTGAAAGGTGTCCAGCCCGCTCTCACGCGCGGCAATCATCGCAATAGTCGACAACCAAGGGTGCATGACGGCCGATTCACTTGGGCGATCGCTGGTGGCGTATCAGTGCCGCCCTGTTCTCCATGTCGACGTCGAGCCGGCCGCCGACGTTGAGCGGGAGGCTGATGATGCCCTCGGCTGGGAGTCGGAGATTCCTGTGAGGTCCAGCGTATCGACCAAGCTGCCCAACCCGACTCGGCCACGGGCAGCGAAGCGTGCCCGTAGCCAAGGCCTGGTGCGATAGCCATGCCGTATGCGCCGCGGGGCGGCGAACGCTGGAGGATCACTCTGTGCATGCATCAGATCTTTGAATGTCATGCACCGGCCTTTCCGCTTGACGCGCGTGCGCCCATGGTGTCCACTTAGGGCAACGCTATTCGAGCCATGAGGGGAAATCATGTCCGAGGCACCAGGCGACGACACGTACGAGGCACCACAGGTCACCGACCTGGGTTCCCTCGCTGAACTCACTCAGAGCAAGAACAAGATCGGCGCCGCGACGGATATCTACTCGGCGAACACGCCGCTCGTGGGAAGCTTGGTCAATTACCCCTGACCTCCCGTTTCGGTCAACGTCGACGTCCGTGCAACCCGCTCGTCAAGGAGCGGATCGCACGGACGTCGCTTTATCGCCTCGCCTCGAGCCAGAAACTTGCCCGCGTGAGGCGCTTGACGACGGTCTTGGGCTGGGCGATCGTCCTCGAGTGGAGAGTTCGCCGTGAACCGCTGGAGAATCTCTGCTCGTCCCTAGGTTTGACCCTAGCCAGAAGCGGTGTGTTGCCCCGCACTGCGCTCAGTCCGCTGCTTCTTTCGTACGACGACGCTTCGACCCTGCGCGCAATCGACCGCGTGTACAGGTACTGGCCGGTGGACGGGCACTGCCTGAGGAAAAGCCTTGTCGCCGGGCACCTGCTGAGGCATCGCTCCCCCGAGCTGGTCATCGGAGTGAAGCGGCAAGGTCAAACAGTTCATGGCGCACGCCTGGCTCGACATCGATGGACAGTCGCTGGACCCAGAGTCCGCCGGCTATCGCCGGTTGTTGTCTGCGGGCGGACCTGGCCCGTCCGGTGACGTGGATTCGTCCAGGGCGTAGGCCGCAGCCTGCAGTGTGAACATGTGAGCGTAGTAGCCGCCCGCCCGCATCAGTTCGTCATGTCCTCCCTGCTCGATGACCCTTCCCGCGTCCAACACGATGATCTGGTCCGCCGGACGGGCGCTGGCCAACCTGTGCGTGACTAGAACGACCGTGCGACCAGCGAGAACGCCCCGCATTGTTTCGTACAGCTCGGCTTCGGCTCGCGCGTCTAGCGATGCCGTAGGTTCGTCGAGGATGACCAGCGGAGCGTCACGAAAGAGCGCTCTGGCCATCGCGACGCGCTGCCATTGACCGGTGGAGAGGTCCACGCCACCAGGGAAACCGCGTGGACATGAAGGTCGAGTATCCATGCGGCAGCGCCCCTGCCGCCTCATCGGCGCCGGCCGTGCGCGCCGACGCTCGTACCCGCTCGTCGTTCTCGATATCACATGGGTTCCCGACAGCGATGTTCTCGAACAGGGTCAGCTCATACCGCTCAAAGTCCTGGAAAAGCACGGTGATCGAGCGGTTGACCTCGGCCTGGTCGAGGGCGGGCACCTCTATGCCATCCCACAGCACCCGGCCGGCGGACGGGGCGTAGAGGTTGCCCAGAATCTTGCTCAAGGTGGTCTTGCCAGATCCGTTCGCGCCAACGACGGCCAACACGCGACCTTTTGGCAGGGTCAGGTTGATGTCGATGAGCGAGGGAGTGGCGTTTCCTGGATACGCGAATGACACATTCTCGAGCGTGATCTCTTGGAAGTCGAGGAGCGGCGATGGCATGGGGGGTGCCGTCTTTTCCGCGAGAGCCACGAACTCGATCGATGTCCTGGACGTACAGCCCTGACTCGAGCACCGCCGATATGCCACCGAAGAACTGCTCAACCCGGCCGGCCAAGAGCATCACGGCGGCCACCGCGGCTCCCGCGACTGCCAGCGATACGTGATTGTGCGAGATGAGGAGCAGCAGGGCCGTGATGGCGGCGGCGCTTACAGCCGCATTGCAGAGACTCGCAAGGAGGAGCAGACGTATACGGCGCTGAGTCTTGAGCCGGAAAGCATGAACGTATCGGTCGTAACCGCTGGCGAACTTGTCGCCGAAAAAACCCCTGGAGCGAGAAGGCGCGAACTTCCTTGGCTGACGACCGCTCGGTCAGCACGTCCAAGACAGCAAAGCGCTCGCGCAGATTCTGTGTCTGTGCCAGCGCGAACTCAAACTCGATACGGCCGCCAAGTCGCGCGAGGAAGAGCAAGGGGACCGCAGCCGCGAGGGAGATGGGCAACACAAGCGGCTGCATCGACAGCAGGGCGAGCACCAGCGCGACGATACCCAGACCACCGCCCAGGAGGCCGATGACGCCTTGGGCGAGCTGGAGCGGTTTGGTGAGCGAGTAGCTGCGTATCCTCTGCAGGCGGTCATAGAAATCTGCGTGTTCGAACGTCAGCAAGGGGACGGACGTGGTGACCCCGAGAAGGCGCTCCCAGGTCCCACGCGTGACGAGTTCGCCCAGTAGAGCCTGGTGCTGCGTCTGAATGGTCGCCACAGACCTCACCACGGCATTCAAGACCACGAGTGCAAGAAAGATGGGGAGCGTCGCACTTATTTTCTGGCCCTGGAGCAGTAGTTCCAACGCGTGCTTGGTGAGGAGTACCTCCGCTCCCATGCCGACGGCCGCAGCAAGCTGCGCCGCCACGATGAGAACGGTTGACCGTGGTGAGACTGCCCAGAGCAAACTCAGGGCGTCCCGCAATGCGGCAGGCAGCGCGCCGACGGACCGCTTTTTAAGCTTGGCTTGCAACGCCTCGACGTAGGGGTCGTGCTCGCTGCCGTCGTCGGCGCTCACAGGTCGCACTCCTCAAGGTGCATGCCCCGGGCTATGTACGCCGCTTGGAGTAGGGATGTCGTCATGTGGTGAGGCGTGTCGCTACGCCAAGCACTTCGCAGCCCATCGAGATCGATGAGAGGTGCCAGGTTCGGATCGCTCTGGATGACGTCCAGAGTCGAATCCAACCGCGCCACCGCCAGACTGCGGCGCGTCCAAAGCGCGTCGCCAAACGTCGCCTTGTCCTTCCTGCTGAGGATGTCGCCGGCAACAGGTCTCCGACGATCGATCGCATGGCCGCTGTACGACCACCCAGTCCCCGGCTACCTCCGGCGATGGCAAGCGCCTGCAGCACCGTCGGGTCGAGAAACGGGTGCACGATTCGAGCGTCATGGTCGGTGGCAAGGAGTTCTTGGCCGACCCGTAGGGCCGCCATGGATCGCGCGCGGACGAAGTCTCCCACCGACCGCGCCCAGGACCGGTAGGGCGGCGGAAGATCGCCGACATGGCTCCGAGAAAAGGCCGCTTGTCCGGTGACCGAGAGCCACGGGAGCTTTGGTATAAAGCGAGCCCGCCGTCGGTCGTACCATCGAGGCGTGAGCGTCGAGCTCGCGAGCCGGGCGATGTCCCGCGGGCGCGGCCACGCACGCAGCGAGAGGACCTTCTGCGTGTGACTGGCTTCGCTGTCATCGAAGATCTCGTCACCTCCACCGCCGGTCAACAACGTTCCACCGGCACACCTTTGCAGCATGACGTCGTGCATGTACCCGTTGGGCGGCCACAACAGACCATGCCGCCGCATCGTGCTCGAGGCGACCGGGCCTACGAGGTCTAGTTCGTCCCTGATGGTGATGACCTGCCGCTCTGTGATGCGCAGCGCAGAGAAGACCAACTCTTGCCACGAGGTCTCGTCGGCGGCCGCCGAGCCGTCGATGCGCAGCGTGATGGGTATCGGCAACTC
Organism: uncultured Actinomycetota bacterium; assembly: GCA_963815445.1. Lineage (GTDB taxonomy): Bacteria > Actinomycetota > Actinomycetes > Propionibacteriales > Nocardioidaceae > JANLYC01. Next base: position 1,645 of record CAWFGV010000010.1, on the reverse strand, counting down.
ATGCCCCGACTGCCGAGCAACGTGGGCTGCGATCGCCAAGACGGCGGAACTGTCTCGTCCTCCCGAGAAGCTGACGAAGACCGGGCCTGTCTTCAAGGCCGAAAGGACCACGGATTCGAGTACTGATCGCACCGAGCGATCATGCCGCGGTCGAGGGGTGCCGTTCGGGCTCCACTTCGCCATAGACCAGGGCCGTTGCCAGCTCGACTGAGGAGAGCGGGAACGCCGCAGCTTTGCCGACGTCAGAAATCTGCAAGAAGTCCTCGCTGCTCAAGATCTGCGATGAACAGTGCTACATCCGCCGCCGCTTGCTCTGCGGAAATCTCAAACGCCCCTTCGAGACGACGCGTCAGCGATTCTGTGTCAGCGCCCTCGAGGAGCATCTCCCACAGCACGGAGCCCGTGGCGTTGATGGACAGGTAGCGCGACGTGCGTAGATCGAGACAGACGACCTCGTCATCCACCTTCTGCCAGGCGAGCTGATCTGCACGAAGTCGGTTCACACGCCAGACGCTATCAAGGTCGACCAGACGGTGAAGTTGGAGCAATCGCGCCACTTCGACTTCGGCGACGAGCCGACCACCACTGCGCTGCCCCCATCGGGATTCGTGCGATGACCTTCAGCTTGCCTCAGCAGCAACTGCGGCCGCGTCACTCCCTGTCTTGTCGTCGAGCGACAGCCAGCTGCCGCGCGTGTGCCCATCGTTGTCCCGATGGCAGCGAAGCAACATGGGCGATTGCGAGCGCCTCAGGACTGGCACCCCTCGACTGCAAAACAGACGAGACCGTCGGAGCTGCATGGGCGCAAGTTTCGCAGCTCTGTCCGACTTCCTTCTGGGCACCGCGACAATCCGGCAACGAACGCGGCGCCTGAATCGAGCTCGAAGGCTAGCCGTGCCGCGTCCTTCCACACGTCCTCCGACAGCCGGCTGAGTCCCTGCTTCAGGTCCTGCACAGCCTTGCTGCCCGACTGCTTCTGCGCCGCGTGCAAAGCGAGGTGCAGCGCTCGGGCCCTTGCGTTCAGCGTGCGAACGAATGGCCATGCAGCTCGAAGCCGACGGCCTCCCCGTAGAAGATCTGCCAGCCGGCGTCTGCTTGGAGCAAGGGGATGCCCTGAATGCTGGTGTGCAGATCGACGACGCCTTCAGGCTTGACCCACGCTCGTTCCCCAGGCGGTCTGTAGATGGAAAGCGTCGATGCGTGGAAGTTGTGGAAACCAGCCACATCGAGCAGCTGTGAAGCTCGGCCGCCGTCGCCCGGAGCAATCAGCAAGTCAACGTCGGTGTACGGGTGGTCGAGACGCTCGTCGTACAGCAATGACGCCGTGACGGGACCCTTGAGAAGAATCGTGGGTATGTCGCCGTCTTCGAAGAGTCGGATGACTCGCAGAGCGAGGGCATCGAGCGACAGCAACGAGGCCGCTAGCGCCAAGCGACGGCTTGGGGACGTGTTAGAACCCACCGCGCAACCCCCGCACCTGATTTCAATGCCCGTGGACACGAGACAAACGAACGTACCTCGTCGCTACCTCGGGCGCCAGAGCATGAGGAGCATGCTTGCCGCCTTAAGGCCACCGTCGGCATCATGCCTCGGCCGACATGCCGTCATCCTTCCCGGCCAAACCGCGCGGATCGTCCGGGGATGA
>CAWFGV010000009.1:0-89879 GCA_963815445.1 uncultured Actinomycetota bacterium | reverse complement strand
TTCCCTTGTGGATAACGGGTTCTGAGGTCGGTCGCTGATCCGAAAGTGTCGGTGGCGGGTTCTAGGTTGGATCCATGAGTACGACGCAGGGACCGCCACCGACCGTGGGCCTCGACGATGCCTTCGGTCGTGGTTTCGCGGGCGCGCGTCGAGAGCTTGCTGACCTGGTCGACACTGCGACCTGGTCGTTGGACGACACCCGTCTCGACCACCGCATCGGGGAGGCCCTCGCGGTCCGGGCCGCAGCCGATGAGCTGGTCGCCCGGCTGGTCGCGGAGGCTGATGACCGCAACCTGCCCCACCGCCACGGGGCGTCCTCCACGAGGGCGCACCTGATGACGACCCACCGGATGTCGGCCGGTGAAGCGTCCCGGACCGTGTGGACCGCCAAACAGCTGCACAACACCGGGGTGACCGAACCGACCCGTCGCGCGGTCGCCGCCGGAGAGGTGTCGGCCGAGCAAGGGGTGGTGGTCGCGGCCGCGGTCAACCGGCTCTCAGCCGGTGTTGATCCGGACCAGGTCGAGGTGGCTCAGAGCGATCTGTTGGCACATGCGCGGACACTGTCGTTCACCCAGCTGCAGGTGGCGGCGAACCATCTGGTCGAGGTGGTCGACATCGACGCGGTCGACCAGACGTTGGAGCAGCAGCTCGCCGCCCAGGAACGCAAGGCGTTGGCGTCGGCATGGTTCACCGGCCAGTACGGTGCCGACGGGATCGCGCGCGGAAGGTTCGCGTTACCGAACCTGACCTTCGGGATGCTCAAGAAACACCTCGACGCCCTGTCCGCACCCCGCCGGGTCGCCACCGGAATCGCCAGGACGGCACCGACACCGCGGCAGACGCCGCCAAGCCACCGAGCGACGTACGCGCCGACACGACCGTCGAGCAGCTGCCCTACGGGACCCGGCTCGGCCGGGCCCTGGTGCGCTGCATCGAACACCTCCCGAACGATGGGCACCCTCACAACGGCGCCATCGGTGCGTCCATCGTGGTCACCGTCGAGAATTTCTGGGATTCCCTTGTGGATAACGGGTTCTGGGGTCGGGTGCTGATCCGGAAGTGTCGGTGGCGGGTTCTAGGTTGGATCCATGAGTACGACGCAGGGACCGCCACCGACCGTGGGCATCGACGATGCCTTCGGTCGTGGTTTCGCGGGCGCGCGTCGAGAGCTTGCTGACCTGGTCGACACTGCGACCTGGTCGTTGGACGACACCCGTCTCGACCACCGCATCGGGGAGGCCCTCGCGGTCCGGGCCGCAGCCGATGAGCTGGTCGCCCGGCTGGTCGCGGAGGCTGATGACCGCAACCTGCCCCACCGCCACGGTGCGTCCTCCACGCGGGCGCACCTGATGACGACCCATCGGATGTCGGCGGGTGAAGCGTCCCGGACCGTGCGGACCGCCAAACAGCTGCACAGCACCGGTGTGACCGAACCGACCCGTCGCGCGGTCGCCGCCGGAGACGTGTCGGCCGAACAAGGGGTGGTGGTCGCGGCCGCGGTCAACCGGCTCTCAGCCGGTGTTGATCCGGACCGGGTCGAGGTGGCTCAGAGCGATCTGTTGGCGCATGCGCGGACACTGTCGTTCACCCAGCTGCAGGTGGCGGCGAACCATCTGGTCGAGGTGGTCGACCCCGACACCGTCGACCAGACGTTGGAGCAGCAGCTCGCCGCCCAGGAACGCAAGGCGTTGGCGTCGGCGTGGTTCACCGGCCAGTACGGTGCCGACGGGATCGCGCGGGGACGGTTCGCGTTACCGAACCTGACCTTCGGGATGCTCAAGAAACACCTCGACGCACTGTCCTCACCCCGACGCGCCGCCACCGGCGTCACCGGGATCGAGGACGGCACCGACACTGCGGCAGACGCCGCCGAGCCACCGAGCGACCCACGCGCCGACACGACCGTCGAGCAGACCTGCCCTACGGGAACCGGCTCGGCCGAGCGTTGTGTGAGCTGATCGAACACCTCCCCACAGACGGACACCCCCAGCACGGGGCCACCAACATCGTCGCATTGTGGTCACCGTCGACGAGACCAGACTCCGGACCGGCGCCGGGGAAGCCACCCTCGACACCGGCGGCAGCCTCTCGGTCGGTGAGACCCGGCGGTTGGCGTGCAACGCCGGCGTCCTGCCGATGGTGCTCGCGGGTGACTCCAAGATCCTCGACCTCGGCACCAGCCGTCGCCTGTTCGACCGCTACCAGCGCATCGCGCTCATGACCCGCGACCAAGGCTGCGTCTTCCCCGGCTGTGAACGACCCCCCGCCTGGTGTGAGGCACACCATCGGATCCCCTGGAGCCGCGGCGGACCGACCGACATCGACAACGGATGCCTCCTGTGCAGCTTCCACCACCACCTCATCCACCAAGGCGAATGGGACCTGGTCCTCGCTCCCGACGGCATCACCGACGTCATCCCACCAACCCGCATCGACCCGCAGCGAAGACCCATCCGCCACCAACGCTTCAAACCCCGACCCGGCTGACCGCCTCGCTGATCCGAGCCCTTGGACGACGCTATGGACATGTCTGTCGGATCACCGCTGCGCGCCGGTCCGAGCCCGCACTCGATGACCCACACCCGCGATCGACGCGAGCGCATGCACGCGGGCACGCGCACAGCCGAGAAGGGCCAGCACTCCCCGTTGATCCGGTCGCCAAAGCCAGCAGCCGCCCCATGCAGCCACGAAGGTCGAGCGAGCAGTTCAGCTCACGGCGGAGACCAGGTCGAAACGACCCTCACGGAACGCGTCGACGAAGAGGGCGTGGTCGGTGCGGACACGTCCGGCGTAGTCGATGCCGAAGTCCACCACATCGTCGATGAAAGATTCGGCGTCGCGTCCGATGGCGTCGGCGATCGCCTCCTCGGTCTGGAAGTCCACCAGCTCCTCAGAGCTGTCGGCGTCCGACACACAATGGATCTTCGCGGTGGCCCGGCCGAGCAAGCCGGCGACGGAAGAGATCTCGTCAGGTTCGGTGAGATCGTCCCACGAGATGTCCGCCTCGTAGGGCGACAGCTCCGACACGACGAAGCCGACCTTGTCGATCGTGGTCCACCCGAGGAACGGATCCGTGTGCACCTGCAGCTCGCGCTGGCTCACGACGGTCCGGTGCCCTTCGTGTTCGAAGAAGTCCTCCGCGCGTTCCACCCGGACCACGCGGCTCACGGCCGGCGTGTTTCCTTGCTTCATCGTGAGCACGATGTCGTTCTCGAGCGCCTGGTTGAAGCCCTCGATCAGCACGTTGTATGCCGGCAGCCCCGCACTCCCGATACCGAAGCCGTGCCGACCGACCACGTCCTTGATGTCGTAGAACACCTGGCGATGCTCGCGCTTGGTGTCCGGAATGGTTCCGAGGTATCGCTTGAACGCACCCTGGACCTTCTTCCGCTCGGTCTTGCTGAGCTCCCGCACGTCCGGGCCCCGGATGAAGCGGCGATCCCGGTCGACGATCTCGGTCATCGCGTTCAGCAGGTCGGCTCGCGTCGACATTCGCGCACCCATGAGCACCTCGTGGATGGGCCCGTCGGTGTTGTCCAGCCGCAGGGCAAAATCTTCGTCTCGCTGCTCGCCCACGTAGTGGCGGACCTGGTCGACGTACGCGCCCAGATAGTCGCGAGCCAGCGACCTGACGGCGTCCTCGGGGAGCGCCTTCTGCCATCCGAGCAGCGCGAGGCTGGCCACGAACCGCCGCAGGTCCCACGAGAAGTGACCGAGGTACGCCTCGTCGAAGTCGTTGACGTCGAAGACCAGGACGCCCTCGGCATTCATGTACGTCCCGAAGTTCATCGCGTGCAGGTCGCCGTGGATCCACACGCGACTGGTCTGCGCGTCGGACCGGTGCTCGCGTCGCGCTGCCATGTCGGCGTAGAAGACGCACGCGCTCCCGCGGTAGAACGCGAACGGGTCCGATGCCATCTTGCGGAACTTCGCCCGGAAGGCTGCGGCATCCGCCTCCATCAAAGGCTCGAACGACTCGATCAACGTGTCGACGATGAACGTTTGCCGCTTGGCCTTGGGTGCAGTCACCGGGGTCTCCTTCTGTTGCACGTGGGCTGTCGACCCTAGGTGGGACCGACGGGATCGGCCACCGGCGACGGCCACCGGCACGGGTACTCAGCGTCCACACAGCGGCGACCGCGCATCCTGAGAGGCGTTCGAGCGGTCGCTCGTCCGATCACGAGGAGGAGTCATGCAGCGCTTCCGAAGCACGTTGACAGCAGTCACCGTGGTCACGCTGACCGCGGCTGGGCTGGCACTGGTCGCACCGGCCGACGCGACCACGGGACACGCCGCACGCGTCGGAGCCGAAGCTCGGCCGGCTGCCGCGATGCAGGTTCGGCGCCAACACCCGCACCACCCGCCGGCCTCGCACTTCACCCGTGGCCGCGTCGACAACGAGTGGTTCCCGCTGCGCCCCGGCACCCGCCTGGTCTACCGCGGCAACGACGAGGGCATCCCCGCGACCGACATCTTCGTCGTCACGTACAGGACCAAGATGGTCGACGGCATCGTGTGCCGGCAGGTCTTCGACCGCGTGATCAAGCACGGCAGGGTCCGGGAGCGGACGATCGACTGGTACGCCCAGACAAAGCGCGGCACGGTCTGGTACTTCGGCGAGCGCACGGCGACCCTGAGCCCGACCGGTCAGGTCGTGAGCCGGGACGGGTCGTTCCAGTCCGGCCGCAACGGAGCGGAGGCGGGGATCTTCATGCCGGCGCATCCGAGGGTCGGGTTCGCCGCGACCCAGGAGTACTTCCCGGGCCACGCCCAGGACCACTTCCGCATCCTGTCGCTGAACGCTCACGCCGTCTCACCCGCGGTCGGCACGCACCACGCCTTGCTGAGCAAGGAGACAACCCCACTCGAGCCGGGTGTCGTTGATCACAAGAAGTACGTGCGGGACATCGGGACGGTCAGCGAGAACACGGTCCGCGGCGGGCACGAAACCTACCGGTTGGCGTCGATCCGTCACCTTCCCAGGCGCTGAGGCCGGCCGCGGTTGGTCCTGATGACGCACCACGCTGCTGCCCGCCCCGGGTTTGAACGTGGCCGGGCGGGGAACTGCACTCCCCGAAGGAGGCATCGTGGACTTTCTACTGTGGATCATTGCCGTCATTCTCGTGATCTGGGGCATCGTGACCCTGATCAACGGGGGCATCCTGCTCGGACTCGTGCTCATCGTCGTCGGGCTGCTCATCGGCCCGGGAGGGGTGAGCTTGGTCAGTCGCCGCCGCTGACCTCCACGGTCTCGGCCTGACGGAAGCGCTGGCTCGCTAGTCGAGCCAGCGCTTCCACACGTTCGGGTGGGTGTTGATCCAGGACGCCACGTCGGCACCCGTCACCTGGTACCCGCTGAGTTGGACGATCTCCATCAGGTTGTCGACCTCGTCGCGGGCGAGCTTGTAGCGGTAGACCAGGTTGTACGCCGGACTGCCAGAGTCGGCGAAAGCCCGGTTGACGATCTTCTGGTAGTGGAAGTTGGCCAGCGAGCACAGCGTGGCAGCTCGGTTGAAGACGCAGTTCTGAGCCGCTGACCCGGGGATCTCGACCGACGTGCGTCCAGGTCCGTCTCCGAGCAGCTCACGTGGTCCTGCGGCCAGGTAGAGGTTCGGCCGCGATGCCTCGTTGTCGAGCCTGGCCTGCTGCAGCAGATCGCGCATCCCGACCCCGACTCCCACCTGGCTGTAGTCGCGCACCGTGTAGTCGAGGTGCTGGAACTCGACGAACGAGTGAGCCAACGGCAGCAGCTCGGGCACGGTCGTGATCGCGGGAGTCACCTGACCCCAGCCGATGCTCTCGATGTCCGGAAGGTCTCGGTAGGTCCGCAACCCGAGGTCACCCATGAACGCCGGTGCCAACAGGTCGATGCCGCCCCTGAAACCGGTCGGTCCGAGCCGGACAACCGGGCCGTCAGGTCGGGTCAGCTTGGCCTCGAGGGCGGGACGCCCGTAGGCGTCGAGGTAGACGTCCGCCCTGCCGTTCGCCACGGCCCGCCACGCTTTGGCCGAGGTCGTCTTGACGTACGTGACCTCGCAGCCGAGCTCGTCCTCGGCAAGTGACCCGACCACAAAGGCGCTCGCCTCGTAGCCGTTGCTCGGGTCGTAGGCGATGCGGAACGAGCCGCATTGCCCCCCGGAGTGAGGCGACGGCGGCGACTGGTCGGGGCCGGTCGGCGGCGTGTCATCAGAGCTGGTGCCGGTACAGGCGGCGGCCAGCAAGGCGAGGAGCACCGCTGTCGCCGCGGCGGGGTGCCGACGCGGCCAGCGCACGAACACCGGCCTGCTCGGTCGGCGCCTGCCTGCACCCATGTCACGCCTTCCTGACGCCTGAGGCGCCCAGACTAGTCGCGGGTCCGGCACCGGCCGTGTCATCGCGTCCGGTGCGCTGCGGCAAGCGTCTCAGGCATCCGGATGGATGCGACCGTCGCGACCGCGAGGACGACCGCCGCGACCACGAAGGCCGCAGCGAACGACGCCTGGTCGGCCAGCCAGCCGGCCGCGAGAGGGCCGAGGATTGCTCCCGCGTCGGAGGCCATCTGGAACACCGCCACGACGCGGCCGCCACGACCCCGCATGATGTCACCCACGACAGCCCCCGGCGCCGTACCGACGAAGGCGGCGCCGACGCCGGTGGCAGCCATGGCGACGAGGAAGACCGGCCGAGACTCGTTCACAGCCAGCGCGACGAAGGCGGCTGCGGCAATGGCGGACCCGGCGATCATCGCCGGTCGACGACCACGACGGTCGACGAAGCGGCCGGCCGAGAGCAGGAACCCGGTCTGCGCCACCGACGCGCTCAGGAAACCGAACCCGATCCAAATGGCCCGCTCCCCCATCTCCTCGGTGACGAACAGCGGAATCATGCTGACTCGCACGCCGAAGAACGCCCACCCGTTGGCGAAGTTCACCAGGATCGCCGAGCGGTATGCCGGATGCGCCCACGCCTCCGCCAGCGAGGTCGACGTCACCCCGTCATGTGGCGGCACGGTCGTCTCGACGGCAGGACCGTCGACAACGCCGGCGACCGGCGTCCCCGGCGCGTCGACGTGAACCTCGCCCGGTTCGGTCGCCGGCGCCCCGGGACCCGCTGGATGCTGCGAGGGCTCGCGCGGCTGAGCGCTCTGCAGGAAGACGAAGCCGATACTGCCCGCGGCGATCAAGGAAACGGCATACACATAGAACGGGAGCCGCAGGGAGTAGTCGGTGAGGAAGCCACCCGCCAAGGGCCCGAGCAGTCCGCCCAGCAGGAAGCCTGCCTGGAAAAGGCCGTTGGCCCGACCGCGGTTGCCGTCGTCGACAACGCGGAACAGCAGCGCGATCGCCGACACGGTGAACATCGCCGAACCGACTCCACCGAGGCCACGCAGGATCAGCAGCTGCTGATAGCTCTGCGACAGGCCTGCCAACCCGGTCGACACGGCCACGATGCCGATGCCGGTGGCCAGGATGATCCGCTCGCCGAAGACGTCGACCAGCCGTCCACCGCCGAGGGCCGACACGAAGCGCATGAGTGCGAAGGCCGAGATGACCGCACCGGCCCAGAACTTGCCGACACCGAACGAGCGCGCGAACTCCGGGATGGCCGGGGCTACGACGCCGAAACCGACCGCTACCGCCACCGCGACGGCCGCCAGCACCGCCACCTCGCGCGGCAGGCCCACGAAGAACCGCTTCATCGCACGCCCACCTGGGCTGCGACCACCCGGCGGATCGGGACCGCCACGTCGACGCCCTCGGATGCCTGTTGCGCACGCCTGGCCAGCCACGAGGCAGCGGAACGACGTCGGCTGTCGGTCGTGCCAGGCAGGTACAAGGAGCTGGTCAGGAGGTCGGCGTCGGCCATCGCGTGAGCATCGGTCCGCACGGTGAACGTGAACCGCTCGCGCGCGTCCTCGAGCAGTCGGAAACCGACGCGCTCGAGAGCGTCGCGGAGAGCCGTCAGCTCACTGCCGACGGGAAACTGCGGCATGGCACGCAACCGGGCCGCCAAGAGCGTGAACAGGAGAACGTCGCGCAGGCGTAGGGCGACGGCAGTCGGCACGGTCAACGCGATCAGCCCGCCGGGGCGCAGGACGCGGGCGCACTCGCCGAGCACCGACTCGTAGCGCTCGAAGACCATCAGGCCCATCGAGCAGGCGACCGCGTCGACGCTGTCGTCTGCGAACGGCAACGTCTCCGCCCGACCACGCACGAGCATGCTGCCGGGGCTCTCCCGCCGCGCACGCCGAAGCTCGGCCTCGGACAGGTCGATGCCCACGACGTCGCTCGCTCGGTCCAACCCGTCGGCCCGGAGAACCCGGGCCATCACTCCACTGCCACAGGCCAGGTCGAGCACCCGGCCTCCGTCGACGGCCAGGGCCCGCGCCAACCACTGGTACGGCGTGACCCCATCGGCCGTCGAGCGGGCGAGCACGTCCTCGGTGATACCGGGACGTCGGGCGTGGAACTGCCCGAGGTAGCGACGCCAGTCGGTCATGGAGCGGGCGGGCTCAGAGCCGGCGGACGAACAAGTGGCTGGCGGCGTCAGCGCCGATCTCAGCGGACTCGCCGCCGCTCGCGATCAGCACACCGTCGACCGTTCGCGCAACAGTGACCACCTGGCCCGGTCGGGCGCCTACGCGACGAAGCACGGACATCAGCTGCTCATCGGTCTGGACCGGCTCTGCGATCCGGCCGATGATGACGCTGACCTCTTCGCCATCACCCACCACGGAGTCGAGAGACTCGACCCCGGACAGGAACGCCTCCTCCACCCGGCCCGCCCCGTCGTCGAGCTCGGACAGCCCCGGGATCGGGTTGCCGTACGGGGACATCGTCGGGTGGTCGAGGATCTCGAGGATCCGCCGCTCCACGGTCTCAGACATCACGTGCTCCCACCGGCACGCCTCGGTGTGAACGTCTTCCCACTCGAGCCCGATCACGTCGATGAGCAGGCGTTCGGCGAGTCGGTGCTTGCGCATCACCCGGATGGCGAGCGTCCGCCCCTCGTCGGAGAGCTCGAGGTGACGATCGCCTTCGACGCTGACCAGTCCGTCGCGTTCCATCCGCGCGACCGTCTGGCTCACGGTCGGCCCCGACTGGTGGAGTCGCTCGGCGATGCGGGCGCGGAGCGGGACGATGCCCTCCTCCTCGAGCTCATAGATCGTGCGGAGGTACATCTCCGTCGTGTCGATCAGATCCGTCACGTGTGGTCGGTCCACCCTGTCGTCGTCGCCCCTGTCGGTGCTGCCTCGTCATTGTGGCTCATCGCGACCCCACGGCCAACCGACACCAACCCAGAGCCTGCGGGCGCGCATGCACAAGTTTCGACGAGCCGTGAGCCCGCCGGCCCGCCAGGATGGGAGGATGACTGCCCCGAAAGACGAGTCGGCGCACACGACCGTGATGTGGTTCCGGCGGGACCTGCGGCTGGCAGACAACCCTGCGTTGCTCGAGGCGGTTGCCCGGGCGGGTCAGGCCGGCTCCGTCGTCCCGCTCTTCGTCTTCGACCCGCGGCTCTGGGGTCCGGCGGGGCCGTCTCGCCGCGCCTACCTGGTCGCCAGCCTTGCCTCGCTGGCCGAGTCGACCGGCGGTCTCGTCATCCGTGAGGGAGACCCGGTCTCGGTGCTGCCGAGAGTCGTCAGGCAGGCCGGCGCAGAAAGCGTCCACGTCGCCGAGGACTTCGGCCCGTACGGTCGTGCGCGGGATGTCGCCGTCGAGCAGGCCTTGGACGCTGTCCCGCTCGTGCGTACCGGATCGCCGTACGCCGTCGCGCCGGGCCGGGTGCGGACCAAGACCGACGACGGCTACCAGGTCTTCACCCCCTTCTCGCGGGCATGGCTCGACCACGGGTGGCGTGAACCGCCGCCTGCCCCCGAGCACGTCGACTGGGAGACCGGGTTGCGTAGCGACGCGATGCCGACCGCGAGCGTGCCCGCCGGACTGGAGCTGCCGCCAGCGGGAGAGGACGTTGCCCGTCGACGCTGGACGGCGTACGTCAACGACCGGCTGAGCTCCTACGCCGACGATCGGGACCGCCCCGACCTGGATGCCACCTCGCACATGTCGGTGCACCTGAAATGGGGCGAGATCCACCCGCGGACCATGCTCGCCGACCTGCGCTCGGCCGGGCACAGCAAGGCGGTGACGACCTACCGCACCGAGCTGGCCTGGCGTGAGTTCTACGCCGACGTCCTCGCCCGAAGGCCGGAGACCGCCCGCGACTACTACCGACCGGAGTTCGCTCGACTGGTCCATGACGAACCGGGCGAGGCGTTCGAGGCCTGGAAGCACGGCCGAACGGGATTTCCGATCGTGGACGCGGGAATGCGCCAGCTGCGGGCCGAGGGATGGATGCACAACCGCGTCCGGATGATCGTGGCCAGCTTCCTCGTCAAGGACCTGCACATCGAGTGGCAGCACGGCGCCCGCCACTTCATGCGCTGGCTCGTCGACGGTGACCTCGCGTCCAACAACCACGGCTGGCAGTGGACCGCGGGCTGCGGCACTGATGCGGCGCCGTACTTCCGGGTGTTCAATCCCATTCTGCAGGGCAAGAAGTTCGATCCCGGCGGTGACTACATCCGTCGGTACGTCCCCGAGCTCGCTGACGTGCCGACCGCCGAGATCCACCAGCCGCGGGATCCGATCGTGGACCACGCGGAGGAACGGGTCGAGGCGCTGGCTCGCTATGACCGGCTGCGTAACGGCTGACCCGCGACGACGGTTCCGGGCGGCACGACGGGCTTGCGTGCGGCCGATGGCCGCCGGTTGACGACATACGAGCCGGAGACCACGAGGGCGAAGCCGAGCACGGTCCACACGGTCACCGGCTCGCTGAGGATCACGGCGCCCGCGACGACGGCAACCGCGGGGTTGAGATAGGTGATCGTCGTGGCACGGACCGGCCCGACCTCTCCGACCAGGGCGAACAGCAGCATGAACGCGGCCGCCGTACAGACCGTGGCCAGCAGGACCACCGACCAGGCGACGTCGGCGGACGGCAGGCCGGTCGGTACCCCGTCCGCCACGAGCACGATGGGGATGTACGCCACTGCGGTGAGGGTGAGCGCGGACGCCATCACGCCGATGCCCGGAAGCCCGCGCAAGGGCCGGGCGAGGATGGCCGGGCCCATCGCATAGCCGACGACGACGATCGCGAGCTCGGCCACGGCGCCGAGGTTCGAGCCACTGACGTCGAGACCGACCAGGGCGGCGACGCCCGCGATTCCCAACGCCATGCCGAGCCAGGCCGTCGCCGTCAGGTGCTCGGCGCGACCGGTGAGAAAGGCGAGCGCCACCCCGGCGAGCGGCACTGCGGCGATCAGCAGCCCGGTGGTCGAGCTCGGCAGCTGGGTCTCGGCACTACCCAGGAAGACCCACGGAACCGCGATCTCCACGATCGTGAAGACCACCAACCACCGCCAGCGGGCGAGGACCGGTCGAACGGCGCCCTTGGCGATCGCGATCGGCATGAGCAGAAGCGCAGCGAGGGCGGTCCGGGAGAGCACCAGCTCGGCCGGCGACAGCTCGTCGACGGCGACCTTGATCAACAGGTACGGGATCCCCCAGGCGACGCCGAGAGCGACGAAGAGGACGGTGGCACGACGATTCACCCCATGATTCTCCCTCGCCAAAACCAGTTAGTCCATCTATTATTCGTTCATGGTTTCAGTTAGCAAAGACTTCACAATTGATCTGCGCCGCCTCCGCGTCCTGCGCGAGCTCGAGCAGCGTGGCACCGTCTCGGCAACTGCAGCGGCCCTGCACCTGACGCCGTCGGCGGTCTCGCAGCAGCTCGCCGGCCTCGCGCGCGACGTCGGGGCTCCACTCCTCGAGAAGCACGGCCGCGGCGTACGGCTCACCGGACAGGCGCGCGTCCTGCTCTCCCACGCCGTCGTCGTGCACGAACAGCTCGAGCGAGCACGCGCCGATCTGGCGGCCTGGGACGAGGGCACGATCGGCGAGGTCCGCGTCGGCGGGCTCTCGACGGGCGTCACGTCCCTGGTCGCGCCGGCGTTCGCCCGGCTCGCCGTGGAGCGTCCGGGGATCACGCTGCGCATCCTCGAGGCCGAACCCCCGGAGGTGTTCACCGCGCTCGACGCAGGCGACCTCGACGTCGTGGTGTCCTCCGACTATGCCGACGGACCGTCCCGCCACGACCCTCGATACCACCGGGTCGACCTGTTGGCCGACCCCCTCGACGCCGTTCTCCCGCTCGCCCACCCGCTGGTTCGTCGAAGGGGCCTTCGGTTGGAGACCCTGGCGGCTGAGCCCTGGGTCGGCTCCGCGCCGCAGGACCCCTGTTCGCAGATCCTGCGAGCGGTCTGTGCCGCGGCCGGCTTCAGCCCCGACGTGGTGCACTGGAGCACCGAGTGGGGGGCCGTGGCGTCGCTCGTCGCCGCCGGCTGTGGGGTCGCCCTCATCCCCAGGCTGGCCCAGCCGCTCCGGGTGGAGGGGATCGTGGTGTGCCCGGTGGTGGCCACCCCGGCCGCTCGGCGGATCTTCGCCGCGGTTCGGGCAGGCGCCCAGACCGACCCGGTCATCACGGCGGTGCTCGAGATGCTCGTGACCGTCGCAGGCGAACGGTCCGAGACGAGCCTGCGGCCGGCCGGGTAGCCTCGACCGCCGTGACCAGCTCCCCCGAGGTCGTCATCATCGCTCGCCGCTTCGTCGGCCCACCGTCGTCGGGCAACGGCGGCTACACGGCCGGTCTCCTCGCCGAGCACGTCCCGCACTCGCCCGACCAGACCGTGACGGTCACCCTGCGACGTCCACCGCCGATCGACACGTCACTGCGGGTGGTGACGCCGGCCTCGACGCAGGCCCATGACGCGGTAACCCTCCTCATGGACGGTGACACCGTCGTGGCAGAGGCCACGGTCGGCGCGTTCGCGGCGGACGCCGTCGCGCCAGTGTCGCCGACCGAGGCGCTGGCGGCCGAGTCGTCCTACGCCGGCCAGCACAACCACCCGTTTCCGACCTGTTTCGTGTGCGGGACCGAGCGGGCGGCAGGTGACGGGCTACGGCTCGCGCCGGGTCCGCACACCGCGGGGGTGACCGCGTGCACGTGGACACCGCACCCGAGCCTCGCCGACGAGTCCGGTCAGGTGGCGGTCCCGTTCGTCTGGGCGGCCCTGGACTGCCCGAGTGCCTGGACCTCGGATCTGGAGGCTCGCCCCGTCGTGCTCGGCCGGATGACCGCCAGGTGCCACTCCGCTCCGCTCGCGGCGGCCCCGTACGTCATCGTGGCCCGGCTGCTCTCCGAGCAGGGCCGCAAGACCTTGACGGCGAGCGCCCTGTACGACGCGGAGGGCGGTCTGGTCGCCCGGGCCGAGCACGTCTGGATCGCGATCGACCCGGCCGACTTCGCCTGACCTCGTTGAACCGTGAGTTGTGGTCCCTCGAACCGTGAGTTGTGGTCCCTCGAACCGTGAGTTGTGGTCCCTCGAACCGTGAGTTGTGGTCCCTCGAACCGTGAGTTGTGGTCCCCGGCCTATGGCCTGGGATGAAGAGCGTCGTACGCCGCGAACGAGCGCTCTCGGGCCGACGCGATGAGCACGCCGGCGATGCACGCCAGGCCGCCGGCGGCGAGGGCGATGGTGGGGGTGGTCAACGCGGCGGTCGAACCCGCCACGAAGTCGCCCATCCGCGGGCCGCCCGCGACCACGACGGTGAACACCCCCTGCAAGCGACCACGCAGGTTGTCCGGCGCCGCCACCTGCAGGATCGTCGAGCGGTACGCCGCACTGACCATGTCGGCGGCCCCGCTCATCGCGAGGAAGAGCACGCCGACCCACAAGGCGCGGGCGAAGCCGAACGCCGCCACCGAGGCGCCGTACACGATCACGCAGACGGCGATCGCGAGCCCCTGCCGCCGGATCTTGCTCACCCATCCCGAGAAGGTGAAGGCGATCAGGGAACCGATCGCCGGGGCCGCCTGCAGGAGACCCACGGTGCGGACGCCGCCACCGAAGAAGCCACCGGCCACCGCGGGGAACAACGCCCGCGGCTGGGCGAGCACCATCGCGCACAGGTCGAGGATGAAGGTCATTCGCAGGTTGCGGGCGTTCCGGAGGAACCGGAAACCCTCGATGACGGACCGCAGCCCCGGCCGCTGCAGCACCGCACCTTCGAGGGGTTGTGGCGGGATCGGCGGCAGCCGGAACAACGCGTAGAGCGCGGCCGTGAACGTCACGGCGTCGATGCCGTACGCGAAGGAGTACCCGGCCACGCTGATCGCCACCGCTCCGAGGAGTGGACCGACGGTGAACCCCAGGTTGAACGAGGCCATGTTGAGGGCGTTCGCCGCCGGCAGGTACTCCTTCGGGATCAGGCGGGGGATGATCGAGGCGCGCGTGGGGTTGCTGACCGCGAAGCAGCCCGACTGCAGGGCCACGACGACATACAGCAGCAGGACCGACTGCAGATGCAGCACCGCCTGCACGACGAGCACGAGTGAGAGCGACCAGAGCCCGAACGATGCGACGAGCGCGAGCCGGCGACGGTCGATCGCGTCGGCCACCGCTCCCCCGTAAAGGCCGAATCCGATCAGCGGCACGAGGGCGAAGAGGCCGACCAGCCCGACCGAGAAGGTGGACGTGGTCAGCGCATAGACCTGGATGGCGATGGTCACCGCCGTCATCTGCTGACCCAGCTGCGACACGGTGTTGCCGATCCAGAGCCGACGGTAGTCGCGCGACACCTGAAGGGGCCGAATGTCCGTCAGCAGTCGACCCACACCACGCGGCACGCCGTCACTGTAATCCCCTTGTCGGGACAACCCTCGCGTCGTACCGTGAATGGACACACGAAGGGAGGTGGTCCGACAGATGTGTTCTCAACGGACTTGTGAGGTGGCTGGCCGCTAGGCAGTCGCAACCTGGACGGCGTAGCAATACCAGTCAGCTACCCGGACCCGTGGGTGTCGGAGACGTCCGCCCGACCGTGGCTCGCCACGTCCGCCCACGGGTCTCGCCGTGTCTGGACGACGTTTGGCTCCACCTCGTTTACATTTCTCAGGTATGACCTCTCAGCAGCGTGATCCTCCCCGCGACATCGCGTCGTGGCGCGAGGAGTACGCCGATCTGGGCCTCACGGAGCACGATCTCGGCCCAGACCCCATCGCCGCCTTCATCGGCTGGCTCGATGCCGCCCGGGTCGCCGGTCTGCACGAGCCCAACGCCATGGTGGTGTCCACGGCCGACACCGCCGGCTCCCCGTCGTCACGCATGGTGCTGCTCAAGTCCATCGACCAGCGGGGCTTCGTGTTCTACACCAACCTGATGTCCCGGAAGGGCTCTGAGCTGCGGGCCAACCCGCAGTGCGCACTGCTCTTCCCGTGGCACCCGCTCGAGCGTCAGGTGCGCATCGAAGGCCGGGCCGGGCCGGTCGACGACTCCGAGGCGGACGCCTACTTCGCCTCACGACCACGCGGATCGCAGCTCGGCGCCTGGGCGTCGCCGCAGTCTGAGATCGTCACCGGTCGCGACTATCTCGACGACCGCTATCTCCAGGTGTCCGAGCGCTTTGACGGCGTCGACAACATTCCGCGGCCGCCCCACTGGGGTGGTTACCTGGTCCGACCGCACCACATCGAGTTCTGGCAGGGCCGGCCAGGACGGATGCACGATCGGGTGCGTTACGACCGCGCCGACGAGGCCACGTGGATCGTCGAGCGACTGGCACCCTGACCCAGCAGGCGCTCCCGTCGCGGGACCGGTAAGAATGACGTGCTGCACTCGTGCTGCAAGCATGCTGCACGGGTGTCGCATCGGACGGGCGGACAAGGGAGTCACGCATGGTCGAGGTCCACGAGGGTCTTGAGGGCGTCATCGCCTTCGAGACCCAGATCGCCGAGCCGGACAAAGAAGGGTCGGCGCTCCGCTACCGCGGCGTCGACATCGAGGACCTCGTCGGACGGGTCCCGTTCGAGAAGGTCTGGGGGTTGCTGGTCGACGGCACCTACGACCCCGGTCTCCCGCCGGCCGAGCCCTACCCGATCCCCGTGCACTCCGGCGACATCCGCGTCGACGTGCAGAGCGCGATCGCGATGATCGCTCCCGCGTGGGGCATGCGTCAGCTCTACGACATCGATGATGACGAGGCTCGACACGACCTCGCGCGCACGGCCGTGATGGTGCTGTCGTACGTCGCCCAGGCGGCTCGCGGTGTCGGGCTGCCGATGGTGCCGCAGAGTGAGATCGACCAGGCGACGACGATCACCGAACGCTTCATGCGCCGTTGGCGGGGCGACCCCGATCCCAAGCACGTCAAGGCGGTCGACGCGTACTGGACCTCGGCGGCCGAGCACGGCATGAACGCCTCCACCTTCACCGCCCGCGTCGTCGCCTCGACCGGCGCCGACGCCGCCGCCAGCCTGTCTGCCGCGGTCGGAGCGATGAGTGGACCGTTGCACGGCGGCGCTCCCTCCCGCGTGCTCGGGATGATCGGCGAGGTCGAGAAGCGTGATGACGCGTCGCAGTACGTCAAGGAGCTCCTCGACAAGGGCGAGCGGCTGATGGGTTTCGGCCACCGGGTCTACCGGGCGGAGGACCCGCGAGCGCGGGTGCTGCGTCGTACGGCGAGAGAGCTGTCGGCCCCGCGTTACGAGGTTGCCCTGGCGCTCGAGAAGGCGGCGCTCGCGGAGCTGCGCGAACGCCGCCCCGACCGGGTGCTCGAGACCAACGTGGAGTTCTGGGCGGCGATCGTGCTCGACTTCGCGCAGGTGCCGCCGCACATGTTCACGTCGATGTTCACCTGCGCCCGCACGGCCGGCTGGAGCGCCCACATCCTCGAGCAGAAGAAGACGGGGCGACTGATCCGGCCGTCGGCGCACTACTCGGGACCCGACAGCAGACCGGCCGACTCCGTCGCCGGCTGGAACCCCGGTTGGGCGGACTGACACGGCGCGTTGACGTGCGCTGACCGACGCCTCCGGTCCCTTCTCCCGCGAGTTGCGGAAAGCGCAGGCCCCTGGCGGCATGTCGGGCTGCGGTTTCCCGCAATCGGCGGGGCCGGTGAGACGGGTTGCGGCGGCCCGACCGGTCTTTGCGAGAATGACGTCCTGACATCGTGGTCAGACCGATGACACCCTGCCTGCCTGACCTGCTCGAGAGAGGCCCCGCATGTCTGACCTGACCATCCCGTCCGAGCTGTTGCCCACCGACGGTCGCTTCGGTGCCGGTCCGAGCAAGGTGCGAGTCGAGGCCGTCCAGTCCCTGGCCGCCACCGGGTCGTCATACCTCGGTACGTCGCACCGACAGGCGACGGTGCGCGACGTGGTCGGTCGGGTCCGGGAGGGACTCGCGACGCTCTTCTCCCTGCCCGAGGGTTACGAGGTGGTTTTCGGCAACGGCGGAGCCACGGCTTTCTGGGACGTCGCGACGTTTTCGCTGATTCGCGAGCGCAGCCAACACTTGTCCTTTGGAGAGTTCTCGGCGAAGTTCGCGGCCGCCGCCGCGGACGCGCCCTTCCTGGGCGACCCCAGCGTGCGGAAGGCCGATCCAGGCACGCGGTCGACTGCCGTCGCCGAGTCCGGGATCGACGCGTACGCCTGGCCACACAACGAGACCTCCACCGGCGTGATGGCGCCGGTCCGGCGTGTCGACGGAGCGGCTGACGATGCGCTCATGCTGATCGATGCGACGTCGGGGGCCGGTGGGCTGCCGGTCGACCTGCAGGAGACAGACGTCTACTACTTCGCCCCGCAGAAGTGCTTCGCCGCGGACGGCGGTCTGTGGGTCGCGCTGATGTCGCCGGCCGCGTTGGAACGGACCAAGGCGATCAAGGAGGAGGGCCGGTGGATCCCGGCGTTCCTCGACCTCCAGACCGCGGTCGACAACTCCCGCCTCAACCAGACGTACAACACCCCATCGCTCGCCACGTTCCACTTGTTGGCCGAGCAGGTGGACTGGCTGAACTCGTTGGGAGGACTGGCCGGTGCGGTCGAGCGGACGACCGAGTCGTCCGACCTTCTCTACGGCTGGGCGGAGAAGTCGGCGTACGCGACGCCGTTCGTGGCCGACCCTGCAGATCGGTCACTGGTGATCGGCACGATCGACTTCGACGAGTCAATCGACGCTGCAGGGGTGGCGAAGGTGCTGCGCGCCAACGGCATCGTCGACACCGACCCGTACCGCAAGCTGGGCCGCAACCAGCTCCGGGTGGCGATGTTCCCCGCCGTCGATGCCGCTGACGTCGAAGCGCTCACGGCCTGCATCGACTGGACCATCTCCCACCTCTAGACCGCTCGCTCATCTGTGGCCGGCTGCGTTTGCCTTGTCTACAAGCCAGAGGGCTTGTGAACTAGGCAAACCTCCCTGGGGCACTAGTGGTCTGCCTTGCTGACCTCGCCGATCCTGCGGATCTAGCGGATCTAGCGGATCTAGCGGATCAGGCGGATCAGGCGGATCAAGCGGGCCGCTCAACCCCCATATCAGTCCGCCCGTATGTCGCTGGACCCGTCCGCCGGTCGCCCAGGATGTCGGTCAGCCGGTCTGCGGATCAGCGCGTATGTCGCTCGGGCAGTCCGCCCCGGGGGCGTCCACGAGCCGGCGCCCTCGCGGTCAGAGATTCAGCCGCGGACCATCCGCCGCCACGCGAAGCGCTTCCCGCCAACAGAGGCGAGCCGTTCGGCGCGCAGCTGCTCGACCGCCTCGTCATACCTGGCCGGCAAGGGTCCGACCGACCACTCGATGAGCCGATCGGCGAGGGCTGGGTTGCGGACGAGCACCGGCCCGTGAAGGTACGTTCCGACGATGTGACCCTGCACCGCGCCGTCCATGCGGTCGAATCCGTTGCCGACACCATGGACGACCCGGCCAAGCGGTTGTGCGCCGGAAAGGATCTGCGTGTCTCCCTGGTGATTCTCGTATCCCGTCAGCAGCGGCAGACCCGGAAGGCCCAGTGGCTCAACCAACACCTCCCCCACCGCACGTGGACCCGGCAGTCGCGCGCACGTCACGTCGAGAAGTCCAAGGCCGGGCTCACGATGTCCGTCCGCGGCACGGAATTCGCGCGCGAGGATCTGCAGCCCCGCGCACACGGCAAGACACGCGGACGCTTCGGTCAGGACCCGGCTGGCGCATCGATCAGCCCGCAGCGATCGGAGTGCCAGTACCTCCGCGGCGTCTTCGCCGCCACCGAGCAAGTAGACATCGCCCGAGGACGGGAGGCCGCGGCCGAGCGGCACCTTCACGATGCGTACCGGCAGTCCTCGCAGCTGTGCTCTACGAACCAGTGCAAGCGCGTTGCCTCGGTCCCCGTAGGTCCCGAGGAGTTCGGGATAGACGAGGACGACGGTCAGCTCGCTGTCACGTGGCATGGGTCAGCTCGCGTCTGGCGTCCTGGAATGCGGTGTAGTTCGCCAGCAGGTCGACACGGCCCGTCGGCAGGGTGGCGAGCGCGTCGCGCACGCCTCCGACGACGACCGTCGGCTCGAGCCCGTCCAGCTCGAGCCGCACCCGCATGTCGGCAGCCCGCCGACCGATGACGACGATCTGGCGACCCACCAGGGCGCGGAACGACACGTCGTACAACCACGACGGGTCCCGTCCGTCGACGCCGTCGGAGTTGAACGCGAGCACCAACGGGTGATCACTGTCACCGACCAGGTCGACGATCTCCAGCCAGCCCGCCGGGTTCTTCGCCAGCAACAACCGAACCTCGTGCGCACCCACTCGACGCCACGCGTAGCGCCCGTCGACGTCGCCGATGTCATGCAACGCTGCCACCGCGGCGGCCGGGTCGACGCCGCGACTGGCTGCGGTCGCAACTGCCATGGCGGCGTTTGCCCTGTTGTGGGCTCCCGGCAGCGTCAGAGCCAACTGAAGTCGGTGGTCCCGCGAAACCAGGTCGTCGCCGTCCAGCCACCAGTCCGGATCGGGTCGTTGGAGGCCGCACGAACACTCCCAGGTAGCGCCCTCCCGCCGGAACAGAGCCCCACATCGAGGGCAGGCGAGCGAGTCGTCGGTCCAGCGCTGCCCCGCCGCCACCCACACCCGGCGCTCTGCCGCGAGTGCCGCCCACGTCACGGCAGGGTCATCGGCGTTGGCCACCACCGTGCCTACCTCCGTCAGCGCCTTGTGCCAGGCCGAAGCGAGATGTCCGACTTCGTGGTGGCGCGACAGCTGATCACGGGAGAGGTTGAGCAGTACAGCCGTGGACGGTGCGACCTGAGCCACCGCCCACGACAGCCAGCCTTCGTCGACCTCGAGTACCACGTGAGAGGTGAACCCGTCAGCGAGGGCGGTGACGAAGCCCGGAGGGGTGTTCGCGCCGTTGGAGTTGCTGGCCACCGGCTCCACCACGCCCAGCGCGGCGGCCAACAGGCTGGTGGTGGTTGTCTTGCCGTTGGTCCCGCTCACGATGACAACGTCACGGCCGGCCGCCAGTTTCCGGGCGGCAGTGGGCGACAACGTGAGAGTGACCCGGCCACCGATGACGCCGCCGGTGCCTCGCCCGGTCAACCGTGACATGTGAGCAGCAACCTGCCCGGCCATACACGCCGCCCGTACACCGGCGCCACGCATCCGCCGCGGTCGTCGCGGAGGGGGGGCATCCCGCTGAAACAGCGCAGTCACGGCGATCTCGATCCCGCCGTCGTCGGGTGACGGCACCGTCCTTACCGTCTCCCGCCGGCTCCAAAGGGCGGATCAACTCCGGCTAAAATTGCGCTGAGAAGTGCACGCCGTCGTCGTCCGACTCCCCTGTCCGTACGACGAGCACCCCACGGCTCAGCCCGCCACACCCCACGGCTCAAGCCCGCCACAACTCACGGCTCAAGGCGCCACAACTCACGGCTCAAGGGACCACAACTCACGGTTCAACGAGGGCGGTCAGGGGGTGAGGCGGCGGCGCAGGGCAAGGAAGGCGGTGACGAGGACGAGGGCGCCCAGACCGACGATGCCACCGATGAAGACGACCGTCGCGAGCTCCCGCCCCCGTTCGTTCGGGGACGACGTGCCGGTCCCGTCCGCCGCGTTGTCGCCACTGCCCCCCGCCGTGGCCGTACCCGACCCACCATCGGGTGTGGCCGTCAGATCGGGCAACGGCACCGCGGTCACGCGCGACCGCACCCCCTCTGAACCGACCCACACGACGTCGCCAGACGCGGGCGCCGCGATCGACTCCCCCTGTTGCTGCGGCGGCAGGTTGAAGATCGCGATCTCCTTCCAGGCCGGGAACGTGTAGACGGACGCGTCGAAGTAGGTGCGGATCACCGCATGGTCGCCGTCCGGCAGCAGCGTCGCGTCGGTCGCGAGCGGCGGAGCCTTCCCGACGACCCGCAACCGGGCCTGGTCGAAGCGAAAGACATGCGGCGGCGTGACGTACACATGAGCGCTGCCGAACACCTTGCTCGCGATGTAGGCACGACCGGTCGAGGCGTCGTACACCACGGACTCCGCGTCGCGTGGTCCGCCGGGGTACGTCAGGTCGACGCGGTCAGGGGTCACGGCGTGGTCGCCGCGTCCGGGTTGGTCGATCCGGTACAGGTCGGCCGTCGAGTGGTCGGCGTTGTTGTCCCCGATGTCGGCCACCACCAGCGACCCATCCGTCCCGACGGAGATCGCCTCGACATCCAGAGGTGCGGCGCCGGCCAACGTCGTGCGTCCGACCAACGCTCCGGTCTTCGAGTCAAGGACGTAGACCGTCCCGGCGTCACCGGAGTCGTTGGTGGTGTAGGTCAGCCGGGGATCGACGGTGCTGATCGCCAGCGAGCTCGATTCGACGATCTCCGGCGCGCGGATCGTGAAGACCACGTGCTCGCGGCCGGTCACCACCCCCGGGTAGGACGCGCCGGCGACCGGCAGGACGAGCGCCGTCGCCAGGACCGCAGCCGCCACAGAGCCGGTCCACCACCGCTGCCGTCGTCTCGCGATCGCCCTGCTCACCCTCGACCGAGCTCCGATCCGACCGTTCGGTCTGCGGGCAGGTCGAGCAGCGGATACCGCGACGACAACAACGTGGCCAGGGCCGGACGGACCCCCCACTGCGCGACCAGCGAGTAGTAGGCGTCGAGGGTCGCCTGGTCGGGCGCAGCCTCGGTGCGAACGGCGCGGATCAGCGCGTTCCGCGGCGTATGCCGGGAGTCGACGAACTCGATGACCTCGACGCGATAGCCGACCAGCCGCAGGATCGCGGCGCGCAGCGAGTCGGTGAGCACATCGGCCATCCGTTCGCGCAGGATCCCGTGTCGGGTCACCAGCCGGTAGGGGTCCGGGATGGCAGCGGACTCGAGCTGGGTCTGCAGGTCGTGATGACAGCAGGGCGCCGCCACGATCACCGGTGCGTGCCACGACACGGCTCGCGCGAGCGCGTCATCGGTCGCGGTGTCACATGCGTGCAGCGCCAGCACGAGATCAGGCCTGTCGACCACCTCGGCGTCGCCGATCGTGCCCTCGACGAACCGTAGGCGGTCCGCGATCCCGAGCTCGGCCGCCACCTCACTGTTGTGGGTGCGCGCCTGGGCCTTGACATCGATGCCGGTCCCCTCGACCGGCAGCCCCCGCACGACCGTGAGGTAACGGAAGGCGGCGAACGTCAGGTAGGCGTTGCCGCAACCGAGGTCGACCATACGCAACGGCCGCCGCTCCGAGAGCGCGTCGCCAGGTCCGAGCTCGACCGCGGCGTCGACGAGCGGCTCAAGAGCGGCCAGGAGGTCCTGGACCTGACGGAACTTCGCCATCCGGCTCGGCTTCACGTGACCATCCGACGTCGTGATGCCCAAGGTCTCGAACAGGGCGTCGGTCTCGTCGAGCTTGCGGCGCTTGGGTCGGTCGTGGGCCCGGTCGATGTCGGCCGGCTCGGTCCGCGCGGCCCGATGCACCAGCCAGCGACCCTTCTTCGTCACCCGCACCTGCAGCGTCTCGACACGGGTCTCGATGTGCCAGTTGGCGTACCCAGCGGCCAACAGCTCGTCGACCGCAGTGCGCGCGGGGCTACCCGGCTCGACGTTTCGGGTGTGGGACTGCGAGTCGTCGTACGCCGTCACCTGGAGGCGCCGCCCGGCCTTCACGTCGACGTAGCGCAGCTCGATTCGGCGATAGGGGACGGTCTGGTTGCGTTGGCGCCCGGACACCAGGGCTCGGACGAGCAGGTCCTCATCGAGAACGGCGTCGCGCACGACGTCGAGCTCACCCGACGCCCCATCGGGGCTCATCGCAGTGCCGCCGCGACGACGATGACGAGAAGCAGCACCAGGACGCCGGGGATGAGCAGTCGACGGTAGCGGGGGTGCATGCGGCGAGGTTACCCGCTGGCCGACGGCGGCCGGCCGTCCCGCTGGAGGCGCGGACGCGAACTCCGGTCAGGCCCCGCACTCAGCCAAGCGAGCGCGGAGCTCTCCGGCCAGCGCCCGGTCGCCGGACACGCTGACGCGGTCGTCGCCGACCCGACCCCACAGCCACAGGAACAGATCCATCGGGGGCGCCGAGACGGTCGCGTCGGCGACCGCCTGAGACTCGTCGGCGATGCTCACCGCCTTCTCCCGGACATCGCACAGCCAGCGCTGCCCGCCGGCCTCGATGGCGACCTGGGCGTCGACCGGATGCGCGGTCTGGACGCGCTCCGTCCACCAGTCGCCGGCCAGCATGACGTGCAGCATCTCGTCGATGCCGTCGAGCGCGATGTCATCGGGGATCGGTGTGGTGTCCGCATGGGCCGCCTCGCCGTCGTAGCGGTGCACCGCGATCTCGCAGGCCATCCGGCGTACCCAGAAGGCGATCGTCGTGTCGGCGCCGAACGTCTTGGTCTGCTCCGACAGCTCGTGGCGGGAGAACTCCTCGAACAGACGCGCCTTGGCGTCGCGGAGGAAGGCGACCTCCTGGTCGTCCGCGAACTCCCAGGCCGGGGGCCACGGGTCGGGCCAGGCGTTGTCGGCCATGACCCGGATCTTGTGCTCATAGACGGTGGCGACATGCCACACCACCTCGCCGACGTCCCAGCCCTCACAGGCGGGAACCTCCGCCCGAAGGCCGCGCTCGCCCATCGCGATGAGGCGGTCGGTGTCGCGGTCGATCAGCTCGAACGAGCGCTCAGGAGTCAGGTGAGTCGTCATGCCGCCATCTTGGCAGGATGCACCGACAGCCCGTGAACGTCGATGTCCTGCGTCCGCATGACCCACAGGGTGGCCACGATGACCGCGACCAGGGTCACTCCGCCGCCGCCGAGCAGGGTCCACCGCGGTCCGAACGTCTCGCCGATCCAGCCGACGACCGGCGCCCCGGCCGGGGTGCCACCCATCAGCACCATCATGTACAGCGCCATCACGCGGCCCCGCATGTCCGAGCTCACCGTCAGCTGAACCGCTGTCTGGAGCGCGTTCAGCATCGTGAGGGCGCAGAGTCCGACCACCGGCAGCCAGAGCGCGAACAGCCAGTACGACGGCATGAGCCCGGCCGTGATCTCCGCCAGGGCGAACGAGAGTGCGGCCAGCACCAGCAGCAACCGGCGAGAATGGGCCCGGCGAGCCGCCAACAGCGACCCGGTCAGCGAGCCGATGGCCAGGAACGTTCCCAGAACTCCGTACTCGCCGGCACCCTTGTGGAACTCGCCGGTCGCCATCAGCGCGCTGGTCATCTGGAAGTTCAGCCCGAACGTGCCGGCGAAGAACGCGACCACGAAGACGAACACGAGGTCAGGTCGTTCGCGCACGTACCGAACGCCGTCGCGAAGGGCCCCTTTGGCGCGGGCGACCGGGACCGGTGTGTCGAGCGCAGCCGGATCCATCACCTTCAGCGAGTAGATGACGGCGAGGTAGGTGACAGCGTTGACGAGGATCACCACACCGGTCGCCTGCACACCGGACCCGAGCGCGGCGATCATGAACCCGGCGACGGCCGGCCCCACGATGCGTCCGAGGTTGAACGACGCCGAGTTCAGGCCGACCGCGTTGGGGAGGTGGTCACGACCGACCATCTCGACGACGAAGGCCTGGCGCGCGGGGGTGTCGAAGGCGGTCCCGCATCCGAACAGGAACGCCAGCACATAGACATGCCACGGGTGCGCCACCCCGGTGACCGCGAGCAGACCCAGGACACCGGCGCTCAGGGCCAGCGATGCCTGCGTGAAGACCAGGAGCCGGCGCTTGGAGTAGCGGTCGGCGATCAACCCAGCCATCGGGGTGACGAGAAGGAAGGGCAGGAACTGCAGTCCGGTCGTGATGCCCAGGGCTGTCCCGGAGTGTGTCAGCTCGAGGACCAGCCAGTCCTGCGCCACGCGCTGCATCCAGGTACCGGTGTTGCTGATCAGGCTGCCACTCGCGTAGATGCGATAGTTGCGCACCTCGAGGGCTCGGAACGTCGGCGTCATGCGTGGGACAGCCGCTCGATGATCGAGGCCGCCTCTCGCAAGATCTGGCGCTCGGTGGAGCTGAGCTCCTTGAGCCGGTGGTTGAGCCAGGCATCCTTGCGGCGGCGCGACTCGGCGATGACCTCTCGACCAGCGTCGGTCAGCGAGACGACCACGACCCGTTTGTCGGTCGCGTGCGGATCGCGACTGACGAGGTGCTTGTCGGCCAGGCAGCCGACGGTCCGCGTCATCGACGGGGGCTGCACCTTCTCGGCCGCGGCGAGGTCGCCGATCGTCAACGCGCCGTTGCGGATCAGCGTGCCGAGAACGGCCAACTGGTTGGCGGTCAGGTCGTCGTCGGCGTCACGCTCGTTGCGGAGCCGGCGGGAGAGCCTCATCACCGAGATCCGGAGCGCACTGGCCAGCCCCGCGTCGGTGCGGCTGAGCTTCGCTACCTCGGTTGGCATGTTCCTTAGCATAACTCATTAGCCATGCTAAGGAAAAAGTGATGTGTACTACGTGAGCCAGTTCGTCACGGGGTCGATGGCGAAGTACAGGACGAATGCGGCGGCCACGAACCAGAGCAGCGGGTGGACCTGGGAAGCCTTGCCCCGCACGCCCTTCAGCACCACGAAGGCGATGAAGCCGGCTCCGATCCCCACCGAGATCGAGTAGGTGAACGGCATCAGGATGATGGCCAGGAATGCCGGCAGCGCCACCTCGATGTCATTCCAGTCGATGTTCGTGACCTGAGTCATCATCAGGAAGCCCACGACGACCAGAGCCGGAGTCGCCGCCTCGTTGGGGATGATGTCGACGACGGGCGAGAAGATGGTCGTGAGCAGGAAGAGGATTCCGGTCACGACGCTGGCGAGACCGGTGCGCGCGCCTTCGCCGACACCCGACGCCGACTCGATGTACGACGTGTTGCTCGAGATCGAGGCGGCGCCACCAGCAGCCGCCGCGATCGAGTCGACGACGAGGATGCGCTGGGTGTTGATCGGTGTCCCGTCCTCCTGCAGCAGACCAGCTTCCGCGCCGATGGCCGTCATGGTGCCCATCGTGTCGAAGAAGTCGGCCAGCAGCAGCGTGAAGATGATCAGCAGCGTCGTGACCGTGCCGACCTCCGAGAACGAGCCGAGCAACGAGAAGTTCCCGAGCAGCCCGAAGTCCGGCGTGTCGACGAGCTTGTCCGGCCAGGCCGGGACGTTGAGGTTCCACGCCTTCGGGTTGAACGCCCCGTCCGCCCCGAAGGCCGGGCCGACGTTGGCCACGGCCT
The DNA here is from genome assembly GCA_963815445.1 of uncultured Actinomycetota bacterium. GTDB lineage: Bacteria > Actinomycetota > Actinomycetes > Propionibacteriales > Nocardioidaceae > JANLYC01. Next base: position 63,326 of record CAWFGV010000009.1, on the reverse strand, counting down.
CGACGATGATCGCCACGATGGTGGTGGTCACGATCGAGATCAGGATCGCCGCCTTCACCCGCCGCGCATACAGCACGATCATCAACAGCAGCCCGAACACGAAGACGAGCGTCGGCCACCCGGACAGGAAGCCGCCAATCCCGAGGTTGACCGGTACGGGCGGCGCCTCCGTGCGGCGCACGAACCCCGAGTCGACGAACCCGATGAACGCGATGAACAGCCCGATACCGACGCTGATCGCCACCTTCAGCTCGGCGGGTACGGCGGCGAACACCGCCTTGCGGAATCCGGTCAGCACCAGGACCAGGATCACGAGACCTTCGAGGACGACCAACCCCATCGCGTCGGCCCAGGTCATCTGGCTGGCGATCGAGAAGGCCACGAAGGCGTTGAGCCCGAGCCCCGTGGCCAGCGCCAGTGGATAGTTCGCGACCACGCCCATCAGGATCGTGAGGACGCCGGCCGCCAGTGCAGTGGCGGCGGCGATCTGGGCGAAGTCAGCCGTGTCGCCGCCGGTGATGGAATTGCCGGTCGCGTCGAGCGCACCACCGAGGATGATCGGGTTCAACACGACGATGTAGGCCATCGTGAAGAACGTGACGATCCCACCGCGGATCTCCCGAGACACGGTCGAGCCGCGCTCGGTGATCTTGAAGAAGCTGTCGAGCCCGGTCGGGCGGGTGCCTGTCTGTGACGAGGCGCCGGAGTTCGAGGTGTTCACGCGGCTCAGCGTAGAGCCCGCGGGGGTGCCGGTCGGGGATCCGCGCGCAGCGTAGGCTGGTCTCGTGTCGAAACACAGCGGTGAACCGGACTCCGGTGGTGGCGGCCGGCGCGCCGATCGTCGCGCCGGCCGAGCCAACCGGCCCGGCCCCGTCGACCGCATGCGCGAGCTCAAGGCGCTCCCCGATCCGGACCCGTTCGGAGGCCACCCGCCGATCGAGTCCATCGAGATCCGGCAGAAGACCTACGTCACCGCCACCGCGGTCCATCCGCTCGACGTGACCGGTGTCCGCACCGTCACCGTCGGCGTTGTGCTGTGGTTCATCGCGCTCGTCGCGCTGCTGCCGTTCTACTCGACGCTGCAGGATCACGGGCGAGGGTGGTGGCTCTGGACGTGCATGGCGGGTTTCGGGCTCGGCCTGCTGGGCCTCGAGTACTGCCGGCGACGGCGCAACCGGCTGGCCCTGCTTCCTCCGCAAGAGGTCGAGACGAGCCCGCTCGGAGCGGCCGGCCTTTGAGCGACCTCGGGGTCAGTGCGAGATGACCTCGAGGTCAGTGTCTGCCCAGGCGTCTTCTCGGGTGTCCCACGTGGCCCAGGTCATCGTGTCGTGCACGGGCGACGAGGTCGACGGTGTGTGCTGTGACGGCTCGGCCCGTACGTCGGAGTGTGCGCCGCAACCGTGGTCGAACGACACGACCTGACCATCGCTCGGCGACGAGCCGTTGGCGCAGACACCGAAGACCGAGCTCAAGGGGCCGGCCATCCGGACGAGGAAGCCGCACGTGCCGCACCGCGCCGGCGCTGCTTGCGCGATCGGCGCATCAGGCCCGTTGTCACCGGCATACCAGCGGTCGGCCGCGAGATCGCGACCGTTGACCGACAGCACCAGCTCGCGGCCGAGACCGACCTCACGTGCCACCTCGCGCTCGTCGCGAGCCGTGGTGGCGTCGAGAGCCGCGTCGCCGACCAGGTACCCGGCGACGAGGCGTGGGTCGTCATCCAGGACCGGCACCAGGTCCCCAGGGCCCAGATCATCCTTGCCGACCCGTTCCTTCCAGGGGATCCACTGCGGGGCCACGAGTGCGCTGTCGCCAGGGATCAGCACGATCTCGTTGATCGTGACCTGCTTCTGCCGTGGCGCACGGGTGATCGTGACGGCCCAGCGCCAGTCGGCGTATCCGGCCTGCTCCGACTCGAAGAAGTGGGTGGCAACCCGCTCGGCCTCGGCCTCGGACCCGATGTGCGCGCCAACGAAAGCCTCCGGCACGGCCTCGACCAGGGCGGTGCGCGCAACGTCCACGGCAGCGGCGAGGACGGCGTCGGTCTTGGCGGGCTTGGCGGTCCTGACCTGGCTCATCACCCCGACATTGTCACCCATCGGCGCGCGCGCTGACGAATCGGGAACACAAACAGCACGCGCGCCATCCCGGGCATGGCGATGATCCGGTGGGTGCAAGGCAGGATAGGGGTGTGCCAAGGGAGCAGCCTGACCGCGACGTGTCGCCGCCGCGACGCCAGCGCCCACTGGGTGGGTCACGGCCGGAGCACGGGCAGTCCGGCCACCCCGCCGGCGACCGCGGCCAGGTCGGCCCCACTCGAGCGCGACGGGCGGCCGGCACGGGCAAGCGCGTCGCCGCCGCCGGTGGGCGCGCAGCCAGCGGGGCCCTGCGGATCGCCCGCCGCGCCTCTCATTCCTCCGGCGCCGGGGAGACCGGTCTCGCCCGGCTGCTCGAGCTCAATGCCTTCAACGCCGCCGGGGATGCTGCACTCACGGTGTCCCTGGCAGGCACGCTGTTCTTCACGGCTCCGAGCGACCAGGCGCGCGGCCAGGTCGCCTTGTTCCTCGGCATCACGATGCTCCCGTTCGCGGTCGTGGCACCGCTGATCGGTCCGTTCCTCGACCGGTTTCGACGAGGGCGGCGGTGGGCCATCGGGATCACCTTTGCCCTGCGTGCGTTCGGGTGCTGGGCTCTCGCGGGTGCTGTCGCGCACGACTCCCCGTGGCTGTATCCCGCGGCACTGACCTGTCTGGTCGCTTCCAAGGCGTACGGCGTGACGCGCGCCTCCGCCGTGCCCCGCCTGCTGCCGCCTGAGCTGACGTTGGTGAAGGTCAACTCGCGACTTTCGATCGCCGCCATCTCCGGTGCGGTCATCGCCGGGCCGATCGCGACCCTGCTGTCGATCGTTGGCGCCGAGTGGTCACTCCGGTTCGGCGCACTGGTGTATGCGGGCGGCGTCATGCTCTCGGTGCTGCTGCCGGCACGGGTGGACTCCGCCGAGGGCGAGGAGCAGGTCGGCCTGCGCGACGTCACCGAGTCGAAGCGGCGGGTGGCGATCCACCCGAGCGTGGTGACCGGCCTGCGGTGCAACGCTGGTCTCCGCTTCTTGTCCGGCTTCCTCACGATGTTCATGGCTTTCCTCCTGCGCGAGCACCCGATGGCGGGCTGGGAGGGCAGGCGGACGTTGCTGCTGGCACTCGTGATCGGCTCCGTCGGGCTGGGCAGCACGATCGGCACGGGCCTGGGATCCGTGCTCAAGGACCGCAAGCCCGAGTCCACTGTCCTGATCGTCTTGATCGCTGACGCCGCGGCAGCCGTGTTCTGCGCGCTGTTCTTCGGCGTGCTCACGGCGATGCTTCTCGGTCTCGTGGCCGGTACGAGTCAGCAGCTCGGGAAGCTGTCTCTCGACGCCTTGATCCAGCGCGACGTGCTCGAGAACGTGCGGACGAGCGTCTTCGCTCGGTCGGAGACGTTGCTCCAGCTGTCGTGGGTGGTCGGGGGCTTCCTCGGCGTCGTCATGCCGTTGGTGGCACGGCTCGGCCTCTTCACGATCGCCGGCATCTTGGTCGTCTGGCTGTTCCTGGTCGTGCGTGGCCTGGTCCGCCCGGCCCGGACCCGGCCTGCCACGTGAGGCAGGAAGGGTCCTAGAGCTCCAGCTCAGCGGCGAGGGCGCGCAACAGCTGCGCGGTCTGCTTGGCCGCCCGCGGCTCGGGATGACGACCGCGGCGGAACGTCTGCTCGAGGTTCTCCAGCAGCTTCATCAGGTCCTCGACGATGTTGACCATGTCCTCGGGCTTCTTCCGGAGCGCCTTGGACACGGAAGGGGTGGGGTCGAGCACGGTGAGCTGGATCGCCTGGTCACCCTTGCGGCCCTGGACCAGGCCGAACTCGACCCGGGTCCCGGATTTGAGTGCCTCGACCCCGGCGGGGAGCGAGTCAGAACGCACGAAGACGTCGCCGCCGTCATCGGTGGTCAGGAAGCCGAAGCCCTTCTCGGCGTCGTACCACTTCACCTTGCCTGTCGCCACAGCTCGACCAACCGTTTCTTCGCCTCAACACAATGCACCTCCGAGGCTCCGGAGGCGCGCCCCAAGACTACAACCTCAGCGAAACAGCTCCGGCTCCGCAAGACGCTCGTTCATGGCGCCGGAGCGGAATCCCTGCGGGTCGACAACAGCGTCGTCGAACCCCGCCTCGACCACCGCTCGGACGCAGGCCGCCGCCAACGCCGCGTCGGCTTCGACGCGGGCGAGCGCAAACGCATCGACCTCGATCCGGCCCCGGTCACCCAGGTCACGCACGCGCAGGTCGGTTGCGTCGACGTCGTATGCCGCCAGCACGTTGCGCAGCGACACCTCGGCCCGTTCGACCCGGGACAGCCGGGATGGAGTGACCTCGATGCCGAAGGCGATCCGCGACGACAGGCAGGCGGCCGCGGGCTTGTCCCAGGTGAGCAGCTCCCAGCGCCGTGACAGCTCCCGGATCTGCGCCTTTGTCAGTCCGGCGTCGAGCAGCGGAGTCATTGCGCCGCGCTCGGAGGCCGCCCGGATGCCGGGCCGAAACCCGGCTATCGCGTCGTCGGCGTTGGTCCCCGTCGCCACCCCGGCGAAGCCCAGCTGGTCCGCCAGCGGCACCAGGACGTCGAGCAGCTCGGCCTTGCAGAAGTAACACCGGTCGCCACCGTTCGCCCGATATCCCGCTCGCTCCATCTCATGTGTCGACGGCGTCAGATGTCGTACACCCAGCGAGGCGGCGAACGCGGTTGCGGCAGCCTGCTCGGCGGACGGCAGCGAGTCGGACACGGCCGTCGCAGCGATGACCTGGTCAGCACCCAGCACGCGGACGGCCGCGGCCAGCAGGAACGCCGAGTCGGCTCCCCCGCTGAAGGCCACGACCAGGCTGCCGAGCTGCGCCAGCCGTAGCTCCAGGTCGGCCAGCCGGACTCGACGGACATGCTCCTCGAACCAGGAGGGGAACTCCCGCAGGTCGGTGAGCACCACGTCGGCACCGGCCTCAACGAGCTCGTCGGCCGAACACGGCCCGGTGGCGACGGCGACAGCGACAGCCCCGGCCGCCCGTGCGCCCTCCACGTCGTGCACGTGGTCACCGACATAGATCGCCGCACCGTGCTCGCGCAGGGCAGCTCCCTTGCCGGTCCCCCAGAGGCCGCCCACGACCTCATCGACGTCAAGACCGAGATGGTCGACGTGCTGTCGGACGTGACGTTCGTGCTTGGCACTGACCACGAGGGTGCGGCCACGCGCGGCCCGCACCGCCGCCAGTGCGTCGCTGACGCCGGGCAAGGGCTCGGACCCCGTGATCGCGTAGTCGGGATACAGCGCGCGGTAGTGGCCGACGAACGTGTCGATCTGGTCTGCGGGAACCCAGTGCGCCAGCTCCGCCTCCAGCGGCGGCCCGAGGCGTGAGACGGCCAGCTCGCTGTCGATGTGGACCCCGGTCGATGCGGACAGCTCTTGCCAGACCCGTTTGATGCCGGGCCGACTGTCGATAAGGGTCATATCCAGGTCGAAACCGACAACGAGGGGCTCAGGCACACCTAGACTGTAATCGAGCAACCGGGCCCGACCCGTTTCCAGCCGAGCCGCCTGCCGCGTTGCGAGGGCACGCATCCTGAGCCACCGCGACTGTCCGGCGAGCACGCGACGACCTGGTCGACGACGCTCAGGGTTGACTCGGCCACCTGCCCTCGTCAGCCTGGACGTTTGGATGCCCGACGGCGTGGACGCCGTGAACACCGATGTGATGTGCCTGGAGGTGACCGTGCGATCTGTCTTCAGCCCCCGCGCGTCCACTCCGGGCCATCGCGCGGGGGGTCGCCGCCGACCGTTCCGTCTGGTAGCACTCGCGGCCATCGCCGCACTCGCCGTGCCGTCGGCGGCGACCGCACACGGCCCGCAGCAGGCAACCAGCGCCGTGGGTGCGACCACACAGCACACGTACTTGGTCGTGCTCGCGTCGCCACCGTTGGCGACGTACGCCGGCGACATCTCCGGTCTGGCCCGCACCGCTCCGCGTGACGGACACCGCTTCCACGCTGACCGCCCTGCGGTCTCGGCCTACCACGACTACCTGCTCGGCGAGCAGGATCAGGTGCTCGTCGACCTCGGCTCGCCGCCCGTGCTGTACCACTACACGACGGCGCTCAACGGCTTCGCAGCCGAGCTGAGCGACGACCAGGCTGCGGCGCTCCGGGACCACACGGATGTCCTCGCGGTCGAGCGCAGCCGCGTCGAGCACATCTCCGGCGGCCGCTCCCGTGACCAGCTCGGCCTCGCCGGCCGCGACGGGCTGTGGCAGTCGGTCGGCGGCGCTGAGGATGCGGGCCGCGGCACCGTCATCGGGGTCGTCGACTCGGGCATCTGGCCCGAGAACCCCTCTTTCGCCGCCGTCCCGCTCGATGCCGCGACGACCCGCGCCACCTACCCCGGCTTCACCGGGACCTGTGACTCCGGTGAGCGCTGGAGCGCCTCACTGTGCAACGCCAAGGTCATCGCTGCTCGCTCCTTCGACAACGGGTTCGGTGCCGACAACCTGTCCTCGGCGGAGTTCGAATCCCCCCGCGACGGCAGCGGCCACGGATCGCACACCGCTGCGATCGCCGCCGGCAACGCTGGTGTGGACGTGTCCGTGGACCGCCAGCACTTCGGCCATGTCTCCGGTGTCGCGCCGGGTGCAGCGGTGGCGATCTACAAGGCCTGCTGGGCGGCACCCGACCCGGCCAACGACGGTTGCGCGACCCCGGACACCGCCAAGGCGATCGACCAGGCGGTGCACGACGGGGTCGACGTCCTCAACTACTCCGTGAGCAGTCACGACAGCAGGCTCACGGACGTCATCGAGCTCGCGTTCCTCAATGCCGCTGCGGCCGGAGTCTTCGTGTCAGCAGCCGCGGGCGACGACGGCCCGGCTGCGGGCACGGTCTCGCACTCGGGCCCGTGGGTGACGACAGTGGGCGCGAGCCGAACCGACAGCTTCCAGGGAGCAGTGACGCTGGGCAACGGCAAGACGTTCACCGGCTCGATGGTCTCCAACCGCTCGGTCAGCGAGCGGCGACTGCTGGCGGCCAAGACCGTACCGGCCACGGGGGTTGCCCCGTCGCGGGCCGACCACTGCTTCCCCGGATCGCTGGCCGCAAACCGGGTCGAGGGCGCCATCGTGGTCTGCGCCCGCGGCCTGACCGGACGCGTCACCAAGAGCCGGGCCGTCGCGCAGGCGGGCGGGGCGGCCATGGTGCTCGTCAACAGCTCCGGAGGCAGCACGGACGCGGACCTCCACGCCGTCCCCACGGTGCACGTGACCAAGCCGGAGGGCAGGCAGATCCTCGCCTACCTGCGGACCGCCAAGCACCCGACCGCCGGCCTCGACGCCGAGAGCGAGCGTCAACGCGCTCCGGCGATGGCCGGCTTCTCGTCGCGCGGCCCGTCGCGCGTGACGGGCGGCGACATCCTCAAGCCTGATCTCACCGCGCCGGGGGTGAGCGTGCTGGCGGCCGTGGCTCCGCCCTCGAACTTCGGTCACCTCTGGGACCTGTACTCCGGCACGTCCATGGCGGCGCCCCAGGTGGCGGGGCTGGCGGCCATCATCTCCGGTCGACATCCCTGGTGGACGCCCGCGATGACGAAGTCTGCGCTGATGACGACCGCACGTCCCATCGGCACCGTCCCCTTGCCGCTTCAGCAAGGCGCCGGTGAGGTCGGGACGACGTCGATGCTCGACCCCGGTCTGGTGTACGACGCGGGGTACGCCGACTGGCTCGGCTACCTGCGCGGCAGCGACGACCCGACCGCGGCACGTCTGGCCGACGCGACGACATCCAGCGTCGAGCCGGTCGATCTGAACGCTGCCTCGATCGCGGTCGGGTCCCTCGTGGGCGAGGAGTCCGTCACCCGCACAGTCACGAACGTCGGCGCATCGACCGAGAGCTACACCGCCCAGGTGACGGGCCTTCGTGGCATCGCAGCATCCGTCTCGACCCCCTCGATCACGCTGAAGCCGCATCAGTCGGCCACGTTCGACGTGACCCTGAGCGCCCGGGACAATGCGCGGTACGGACGTTTCGCGCATGGTGAGCTGACGTGGCGGGGATCGGCCGGTCATGTCGTGTCCAGTCCGGTCGTCGTACGTCCTGAGCTCGTCGACGCACCGACCGAGCTGGCCGCGACGGACCTCACTGGCTCACTGGGCCTGACGGCGCAGGCGGGCGTGACGGGGACGATCGACGCCGCCTCCAGCGGTCTGGTCGGGGCAGCGCCGCATGGCTTCGTCCTCAAGACGGGAGTCTTCGACCCGGCGGCACCGCGTGCCGCTGCCAGCACGAGTCGGTTCGACTTCCGCGTGCCGAAGGGCACGACGACCGCACGCTTCGACGCCCGCACGGCGAGCCCCGGCGATGACCTCGACCTCTATGTCTACCGGAGCGGCTCGCTCGTCGTCGCTGCCGAGACTCCGGGTGGCGACGAGCTCGTCACGTTGACCGACCCGAAGGCCGGCCACTACGAGGTGTACATCCACGCTGCATCGGCGTTGGGTGAGGTGACCCTGGGGTCGTTGACAGGTTGGCTGCTCCGGGGGCCACACGACCACGCCGTCGGCGACGAGGTGAGTCAGCCGTTGCAGGTCGCACCCTCCCCGGTCGCGGTCACCGGTGGCCAGCCGTTCGGCCTCACGCTCAGCTGGCAGCGACTCGACGGGGCGCGGAGATGGCTTGGCGTGGTCGGCTACGGCGACTCCGGCCAGCGAACGTTCCTCACCGTCAACTGAGGCCGAGCTCGGCCACCGACTTCTCGCGCATCTCGACCTTGCGAACCTTGCCGGTCACCGTCATCGGGAAGTCATCGACCACCATCACGTAGCGCGGGATCTTGAAGTGCGCGAGCTTGCCTGAGCAGAACGCCCGGACCGCCTCGGCGTCGAGCGGTGTCGCGCCCGCCCGCATCCGGATCCAGGCGCACACTTCCTCGCCGTACCGCTCGTCCGGTACGCCGATCACCTGGACGTCGGCGATGTCGGGGTGGGTGTAGAGGAACTCCTCGATCTCACGCGGATAGACGTTCTCGCCGCCCCTGATCACCATGTCCTTGATGCGGCCGACGATGCTGGCATAGCCGTCGTCCCGGATCACCGCGAGGTCGCCGGTGTGCATCCAGCTATCGGCGTCGATCGCTTCGCTGGTCTTGTCCTCCTGCTGCCAGTAGCCGAGCATGACCGAGTAGCCCCGCGTGCACAGCTCGCCCGGCTCGCCGCGGGCAAGGGTGTCCCCCGTCACCGGGTCGATCACCTTGATCTCGACGTGCGGGTGGACCCGGCCGATCGTTGAGGTACGACGCTCGAGGTCGTCGTCGACCCGCGTCTGCGTCGAGACGGGCGACGTCTCGGTCATCCCGTACGCGATGCCGACCTCGGCCATGTGCATGTCGGCCACGCAGCGCTTCATCACCTCCACCGGACAAGGCGACCCCGCCATCAGCCCGGTCCGCAGCGAGGACAGGTCGAACGACGAGAACTCGGGATGGTTCTGCATGGCGATGAACATGGTCGGCACGCCGTACACCGCCGTGCACCGCTCGTCACTGATCGCCTGCAGCGTCTGCCCGGGGTCGAACGCGGGTGCAGGTATGACCATCGCAGCACCGTGGCTCGTGCACCCGAGGTTGCCCATCACCATGCCGAAACAGTGATAGAACGGCACCGGAATCGCCAACTTGTCCTCGTGGCTGAAGTTGATCAGCTCGGTGGTGAAGTAGCCGTTGTTGAGGATGTTGCGGTGGCTCAGCGTGGCGCCCTTGGGTCGTCCCGTGGTTCCTGACGTGTACTGGATGTTGATCGGATCGTTCGGCTGAAGGCTCTTCATCCGCTCAGCGACCGCCGACGGATCGACGGCCTCGCCGGCGGCGATCAACCGGTCCCAGTCGTCCGTGCCGATGTAGACCGCCTGGTGCAGGGTCGGGCAGTCGTCGCGCACCTCGTCGATCATGGCGCGGTAGTCACTGGTCTTGAAGTCGGTTGCGGAGAGGAGCAGCGCCAGCCCGGACTGGTTGACGGCGTAAGCCAGCTCATGAGTCCGGTACGCCGGGTTGATGTTGACGAGGATCGCGCCGATCTTGGCGGTGGCGTACTGGGCGATCGTCCACTCCGCGCAGTTCGGTGACCAGATGCCGACGCGTTGGCCGGCGTCGATCCCGGTGCCGATCAGCCCGCGCGCCAGTGCGTTCACGTCCCGATCGAGCTCGGCATAGGTCCATCGTCGTCCGGTGGCGACCTCGATCAGGGCCTCGCGGTCACCATGGGAAGCGACGGTCCGTTCGAAGTTGGCGCCGATGGTCTCCTCGAGGAGGGGTACGTCGGCGGGGCCAGCGGTGTACGACAGCGCCTTGTCAGCCATACCGGCAGCCTAGGACGGTAACCCCCGACCCGGCCATCCCTGAGCCGTTGAGAACCCTGAGGGGTTCGCGCCTCGACAGGTCGAGCGGGTCTTGCGTGGTCGAGCTTCTCGAGACTGCGGGCCTTCGCCTGTCGAGACGTCCGAGCTGTGCGCCCGGCGGCGCGGAGGTCGGGCTCTTGCGCCTTCGCTTCGCTCTTGACGGCGCTGCGAGTCCTCGCCCTCCGCTCCACCGTGCTCGCCTTTACGGTCGAACCCTTCGAGCACTCAGAAACTTTCTCGGAATCTCCTTGTGGATAACAGGTCTGAGGGTCGGTGCTGGCCGGAAAGTGTCGGTGGCGGGTTCTAGGTTTGGTCCATGAGTACGACGCAGGATCCGCCACCGACCGTGGGCATCGACGATGCCTACGGCCGCAGCTTCGCGGACGTGCGGAGCCGACTCGCCGACCTGGTCGACACCCCGACCTGGTCCCTGGATGATGCCCGGTTGGACCGGCGGATCGGTGACGTGTTGGCGTTGAAGGCGCAGGTGGACGAGCTCACCGCCCGGCTGGTCGGCGAGGCCGAGGACCGCAACCTGCCCCACCGTCACGGCGCCTCCTCCACCCGGGCCCACCTGATGACGACCCATCGGATGTCGGCCGGTGAAGCCTCCCGCACGGTCCGCACGGCCAGGCAGCTGCACGGCACCTCCGCGGTGACCGAACCGATCCGGCGTGCCGTCGCCACCGGCCAGGTGTCGGCTGAACAAGGCGTGGTCGTCGCGGAAGCGATCCACCGGCTCTCGGCGACCGTCGACCCCGACCGGGTCGACGTGGCCCAGGCTGACCTCATCGGCCATGCCCAGACTCTGTCGTTCACCCAGCTGCAGGTCGCCGCGAACCATTTGGTCGAGGTGGTCGACCCCGACACCGCCGACCAGCTGTTGGAGAAGCAGCTCGCTGACGCAGGAACGGCAGGCGTGGGCGGCGGCGGAGTTCACCGGCCAGTACGGCGCCGACGGGATCGCCCGGGGCCGCTACGCCATGCCGAACCTCACGTTCGCGATGCTCAAGAAACACCTCGACGCACTGGCCTCACCCCGACGTGCCGCCACCGGCACCGGTGCCGGTCAGCGGCACCAGCAGACGCGTCGGCCACCGCGTCGCTGGCGGAGACGACCATCGGTGACCTGCCGTACGGGAACCGGCTCGGACAGGCGTTCTGTGAGCTCATCGAACACCTCCCCGCCGACGGACACCCCCACCACGGTGTTGCGAACGCGTCCATCGTGGTCACCGTCGACGAAACCAAGCTCCGGACCGGTGCCGGGGAAGCCACCCTGGACACCGGCGGTGCGATCTCCATCAGTCAGACCCGGCGGTTGGCGTGCAACGCCGGCCTCCTCCCGATGGTCCTGGCCGGTGACTCCCGCATCCTGGACCTCGGGACCAGCAGGCGGCTGTTCGACCGCTACCAACGCATCGCGATGACCGTCCGCGACCAAGGCTGCGTCTTCCCCGGCTGCGAACGACCCCCCGCCTGGACCGAGGCACATCACCGGATCCCCTGGAGCCGCGGCGGACCCACCGACATCGACAACGGCTGCCTGCTGTGCTCCTTCCACCACCACCTCATCCACCAAGGCGAATGGGACCTGACCCTCGCCCCCGACGGCATCACCGAAATACTGCCCCCAGCCCGGATCGACCCGCAGCGAAGACCCATCCGCCACCAACGCTTCAAACCCCGAACCGAATGATGTAAGGAGCCCGACCGGGCTGTCGAAACTGATGGAAGTCGCTGGTTCGCCGGCCACGCGTGTGTGCCTTCAGCCTGGGGACGCTTCCCTTTGTCGGCGCGCACGTCTGCGAAAGCGGACGGCCTCCGACAGGATCACCACCATGATCATCAGGGCGAGTGCCGCAGCGGCCCAGGCCGCACCTTCGACCCCGGAGAGGTCACACTCACCAGCAGAGGTGTCCTGACAGCTGGTGCTGTCGGAGTGAGCTGCTCCGAGTCCGAACGCGATGACGGTTACCGCGATCGACGCGAGCAGGTAGATCAGCCCACGCGCCCAGCCCGAGAATGCGGGGGCAGTCTGCGTCGATCCGGTCGTCGCGGCCGCAGCCGTGAACCGGGGAGTCAGCAACACGAGGGCAGTGATGCCAACGGTGATGACGAAGAGCATCAGCTCCCCTTCGTCATTCCTCCAGATGAACCGGAACCCGTCGTCCGTGACGGCCAGCAGGATCACACCGGCAACAAGCACCAGGAGCACGCCGCCGAGCAGCCGTCGGGCGGTGCGCTCAGCCGACGACACGACGACGCCTGCAAAGCCCAGGACCCCCGCCAGGTAACCCAGCGGCAGCACCGAGTCGTTGTACCCCGACCCAGATGTGTCGTCGAGCTGGATGAAGCGCCCGACCAACAGGAGGACAAGACTTGCCCCGAACAGGCCCAGGGCCGTGGGTACGGCGATCGTCGCCCGACGCAAGGCTCGAAACAGCACCAGACAAGACAATCACAAACCCGGGCGATACCGACCGGATCCACCAATTCGCGAAGATCGCTGCGAGACCCAGGCGTGTCAGGCGTCGCGTTTGATGAACAGCGTGGTGCCGGCGGCCAGCACAGCCAGCACTCCTACGACGAAGACGAGGACGGCCGCACCGACGCCATACACGTTGAGGTTGGTCGCCCCGAACCCCGCGAAGATGTTGTACGGATCGAAGAGCATGCGACGTCCGGCAGCCGCCGGCAGGAAGTTGGTGAGCGTGCCGACCGAGGAACTCTTGTTCGTGCCGATCGCCACGGTGATGCCGTAGACGATGGGCTCGACCACGAGGGGATACGTCAGGGCCGCCACGATCGCTCCGGTCATGTTGCGCAACGACGCCGCGAGCCCGAAGCCGACGATGCTGAAACCGAGGCAGTAGATCGTGTAGGTGACCATCGGCCGCATCATCTCCGACGAGAAGTTCACCTGGTCGAGGAACGTCAAGGTGATGAGCATGTTGAGCAACAGGGTCGCCACCACGACCGTGAGCACCCACGCCAGCAACACCATCAGCTTGGCGGTGAGCAGCACGATCCGGTCAGGGATAGCGGTGAGCGTGGCCTTGTTGGTGCCGTACCGGTACTCGTGCCCGACCGCCATGCACCCCATCACGGCGAAGAAGGGCGCCGCCATCACCGGTATGACGGGACCGGACGCGCCGGCCAGGACGGCGTACGTGGTCACCTGGGGAATGTCCATGTCGGTCATGTCGGAGGCGGACACGAACACCGAGATCAACAACGTGATCGCGGACGTGAAGACCAGCGCCATCCCTGACATCCAGTAGCTGGACCGGATCGTGGTGATCCGGACCCACTCGAACCTCAGCGCGCCCCTCATCGGTGACCCCCATCGGCGGATGCGTCAGGTGGCGGCGGCCCGGGCGGCGCTCCGGGCGGCGGTCCGCTCGGTGTCCCACCACCCGGCAGCTGCTCGTACGGCGGCTGGCCGTAACCCTGTGGCTGGCCGTAACCCTGCTGCACGAACCCAGGCTGACCGGGCATAGGCCCACCGAATCCCGCCGCTCCCGGCCCGAATCCCATCGAGGCACGGAACTCCTCCGACGCGCCGGTCGCGTCGAGGAAGGCCTCCTCGAGCGTGGCGTGGCGGTTGGCCAGCTCGAAGACCCGCAGGTTGAGCTCGTAGGCGATGCCGCCGACCGTGTCGGAGTCCATGCCGGTGACGACGAGCCTGCCGTCGGCCTCGGTGGTCACGACGGCCTGACGCACCCGCAGCTCGCGCGCCAGCCGCTCGAGGTCATCGACCCGGACGACGACGGCGTTGCGGTTGCTCGTCGAGATGAAGTCGCTCATCCGGCCGCTGGCGATCAGGGCTCCGCGTCCGATCACGACGAGGTGGTCGGCCATCAGCGCCATCTCGGACAGCAGGTGGCTGGACACGAAGATCGACCGCCCCTGCCCGGCCAGCGTCTTGAGCATGGTGCGCAGCCAGTGCACGCCCTGTGGGTCCAAACCGTTGGCCGGCTCGTCGAGGATCAGGGTCCCCGGGTCGCCCAGCAGCGCGGTGGCGAGGCCGAGCCGCTGTCCCATGCCGAGCGAGAACGTCTTGGGCTTCGCGTTGGCGACGTCGCCGAGACCGACCAGGTTGATCACGTCGTCGACCCGCGACCTCGGGATGTCGTTGGAGACCGCGAGCATCCGCAGGTGGTTGACGGCCTTGCGCGTGGGGTGGAACGGCTTGGCGTCGAGCACGGATCCGACATGGCGCAACGGCTGCTGGAGGTCGCGGTAGCGGACCCCGTCGTACGTCGTGACACCGTTGCCGTTGTCGAGGCCGAGCATCAAGCGCATCGCGGTCGACTTGCCCGCGCCGTTGGGGCCAAGGAAACCGGTGACCGATCCGGGCACGACGTCGAACGACAGCCCGCGCACCGCAGCCTTGCCGCTGAACGTCTTGCCGAGATCTCGCGCTTGAATGAGCGCCATCGCCCCACCCCTTCTTCGTGTCCGGGCAATCCTGCCATGCCGGGCGCATGGACCGGCGGCCATCCACACCCTCGGCACAATCGGACTACCGTGGACCTGATGAGCAGCCCCACGTCGCCTCCACGCAGCCTCACCCAGATGCTGCGCGAGCGTGATGACGCCGCGCTCGAACGCCTGCTCCTCGACCGTCCCGACCTCGCCTTCCCGCCGCCCGCTCATCTGAGCGAGGTCGCGTCGCGGTCCACGACACGGCACTCGGTGTCGCAGGCACTGGCTGCCCTCAACGCGTTCGAGCTGTGGGTCGCCCACCACGTCGTCGCTCAGCCCGGGCTCTTCTCACTCGACTCGTTCGATCAGCTGACGACAGCTGAGGACAGCGACGCCGCCCGGGCAGCGTTGGCGAAGCTGGTGGACCTGGGGCTCGTCTGGGGCAACCCGGTCGAGCTGAGCGCGCTGCGGCCGGTGCGTGCGTTGTCAGCCCTCCTCGAGAGCGAGCCCTTGCCGGAGAAACCACCCGCAACACCGCCGGTGCCGGCGCGCGAGCGCCGCAAACCGTCGCTCGTCGACGCCGTCGCGTCCGGCTCGGCCTTCGAGTTCGTCCGCCGGATGGACGTCCTCCTCGAACACTGCGACCACCGACCTCTGGTCCTGCGCCGCGACGGCGGTATGTCGACACGTGAAGTGCGCGCTGTCGCCAACCTCATCGACGTACCGTCGGACAAGGCCGCCGTCATGGCCAACCTTGCCCGTCGAGCCGGCCTGCTCGGGCTCGGCGCCGAGCGCGCACACGAAGTGCTGCTTCCGACCGCGGCCTTCGACGAGTGGCAACGCCTCTCGCTGGCCCACCAGTGGGCGGTGGTCGTCGACACCTGGTTCGACCGATACCCCGACAGCGGCGCACCCTGGCTGAAGCACACCGTGCTCGAGGCGTTCGGCGACCCGGGCGAGGGATTCGTCGTCGAGCGCGACGACGTGGTGCGCTGGGTCGCGTGGCACCGTCCACGGCGGCCGGCGCGGACGGACCGCACGGTCACCGCGATGCTCGACCAGGCCGGCTGGATCGGCGTCATCGGCCTTGACGCGGTGGCCTCGTACGCGGCCACGGTCGATGCCGACGCGCTCGACGAGCTGTTGCCGACCCGGGTCGCGCATGTCCTCGTGCAAGCCGACCTGACCGCCATCGCTCCCGGGCCGCTCACCCCCGACGCCGCGCACGACCTCGGCACGGTCGCAGACATCGAGTCGCGCGGCGGCGCCACCGTCTACCGGATCAGCCCGGAGTCGCTGGGCCGGGCCTACGGCCTCGGGTGGGGCGTCGACGAGATCCTCGAGACGCTGCGCAGACGGTCACGCACGCCGCTTCCACAGGCGCTGGAGTACCTCGTCCAAGATCTCGACCGGCGGCTCCCCGCACCGAACCAGTCCACCGTCACGCGGGTCCACCGCGAACCCGAGCGCGGGGCGGCCCTGACCGACGACGACGCCACGTCGGAGGACCGGATGACCGCCGAGCTCGCGGCGGAGCTGGTCGCTGGCCTGCGCCGCGCGGGCGAGCCGGCTCGCCGCACCGCCTCGCCGGATCGAGATTCGACCGAGCACCTCTTCGACTCTCCTCTGTCGACCCTGCGCGAGGCGGTCGAGACCGGAGAGGTCGTGTGGGTCGGGTATGTCGATCCGACCGGGAGCAGCAGCGAGCGGCTCGTCCGCGCCCGGATTCTCGACGACGGGCTGCTCCAAGCACAAGACACCCGCTCGGAGGAGGAGTTCTCGGTCGCGGTGCACCGGATCACCGCCGCCCACATCATCCGCGCCGGGACGTAAGACCTGAATGTCAGGTTGGGCATTACGCGATCCGGCTCCGACCACCTAGCATTGCCGTGTGGACTTCGTTCGCTACGCCGATTTCGCCGCCGGGCTCGTCAACGCCCCGCTGGAGAGTCAGCCTGACCTCGCTGACTACCTCGAGCGCCGACAGTGGCTGCTGCCCCGGATCGACGAGCGTGACGTCGCCCCCCTCCGGCGCCTGCGCCGCGAGCTCCGTCCGATCTTCGAGGCGTCCGACGGCGGCGACGAGGAGCAGGTTGTCGCTCTCGTCAACGCGTTGCTCACGAAGTACCCCGTCTCGCCCCACATCGCCGGCCACGACGCCGAGTCGTGGCACCTCCACGTCGCCGAGCGCGGGTCGAGTGTCTCGGCGCTGATCACCGCCGAGTGCATCATGGGCCTGGCGATGCTGGTCGTCGACTTCGGTCCCACCCGCCTCGGCGTCTGTTCCGCCGACAGGTGCGACAACGTCTTCGTCGACACCTCGCCCAACCAGTCACGCCGTTACTGCTCGGATCGCTGCTCCTCGCGAGCGAACGTCGCGGCATACCGTGCTCGCCGCAAGGCCGAGGCGCGCTGAGAGCCGATCCAGGCCCCCGCAGTGGCCTGACCATCCATCCTTACAGTTCGGGAGATACCGACACATGACCGACGGTCCGCTGATCGTTCAGTCCGACAAGACCTTGCTGCTCGAGGTCGACCACCCGCAGGCCAAGGAGTGCCGCCGGGTCATCGCGGCGTTCGCCGAGCTCGAGCGTTCCCCCGAACACATCCACACGTACCGACTCACCCCGTTGGGGCTGTGGAACGCGCGCGCCGCCGGCCACGACGCCGAGCAGGTGGTCGATGCGTTGCTGAGCTTCTCCCGCTATCCCGTGCCGAACTCGCTGCTGGTCGACATCGCCGAGACGATGGGGCGTTACGGACGGCTCCGCCTGGACAAGCACCCGACCCACGGGCTCGTGTTGTCCAGCGTCGACCAGGCAGTCTTCGAGGAGGTCCTGCGCGCCAAGCGGATCGTGCCCATGCTCGGCATCCGGATCGATGACGACTCGGTCGCCATCCATACATCGGAGCGTGGCAACCTCAAGCAGGCACTCCTCAAGCTGGGCTGGCCCGCCGAGGACTTCGCCGGGTATGTCGACGGAGAGGCTCACCCGATCGCCCTCGACGAGACCGAGTGGTCGTTGCGGCCCTACCAACGCGACGCCATCGACTCCCTCTGGGCCGGTGGATCAGGCGTCGTGGTGCTCCCGTGCGGAGCCGGCAAGACGCTGGTGGGCGCGGGCACGATGGCGAGAGTGCAGGCGACAACACTGATCCTGGTGACGAACACCGTGTCGGCGCGACAGTGGAAGGAAGAGCTGCTGCGTCGTACGTCGCTGACCGCCGACGAGATCGGCGAGTACTCCGGAGCGGTGAAGGAGATACGCCCGGTCACGATCGCGACGTACCAGGTGATGACGACGCGACGGAAGGGTGTCTACGCCCACCTCGAGCTGTTCGAGGCTCGCGACTGGGGCCTCGTCATCTACGACGAGGTGCACCTGCTGCCCGCGCCGATCTTCCGGATGACCGCCGACCTGCAGGCGCGTCGGCGTGTCGGTCTCACCGCGACGTTGATCCGCGAGGACGGCCGCGAGGGTGACGTCTTCTCGCTGATCGGTCCGAAGCGGTTCGACGCGCCGTGGAAGGACATCGAGGCCCAGGGCTACATCGCACCTGCGGAGTGCATCGAGGTGCGCGTGCAGCTCACCGACAGCGAACGGTTCGTCTACGCGACGGCTGAACCCGAGGATCGCTACCGCCTGGCGGCGGCATGCGACAGCAAGCGGCATGTCGTCGACACCCTCATCGCCGCCAACCGAAGCGAGCCGACGCTGGTGATCGGGCAGTACATCGACCAGCTCGACGAGCTCGCTGCACATCTCGACGCCCCGCTGATCAAGGGTGAGACACCGGTCAAGGAGCGCGAGCGCCTGTACAACGCGTTCCGGCACGGCGAGATCTCGCTGTTGGTCGTGAGCAAGGTGGCGAACTTCTCGATCGACCTGCCGGACGCGACCGTCGCGATCCAGGTGTCGGGCACGTTCGGGTCTCGGCAGGAGGAAGCCCAGCGGCTGGGCCGGTTGTTGCGGCCCAAGAGTGACGGTCGGTCGGCCCGGTTCTACAGCGTCGTGGCCCGAGACACGGTCGACGCGGACTTCGCCCAGCACCGGCAGCGGTTCCTGGCCGAGCAGGGTTACTCCTACTCGATCGTCGACGCAGACTCGCTGCCCGACCCGAATCCCACCTGACGTGGGCGCCTAGTCGACGAAGACGCGCTCGTCGATGAGCTGCTCGGCGACGCGCTTGCCTTCCGTCTCGAAGCGGCCCTGGTTGAAGCGCTTGCGGAACTCGAGGTCGATCTTGTCGACCCCGTTGCGGTTCTTGTCGATCGAGATCACCGCGAAGTCGCGGTAGCGGTCAGCGTTGCGGGTGTCATAGACCAGGTGGTGACGGGCCACGACGTCGAACTTCTCGTTCATGACCAGGACGGTGTCGGCCTCATAGGCCAGCGATGACGACCCGCGCATGTGTTCAGTGCGCATCCGCTTGCCCGTGGACATGCCTTCCTTGTCGGCGGCAACGATCGCCAGGACGGGGACGTCGAGCTCCATCGCCATGTCCTTGAGTCCTTCGACGATCCGGCTGATGCGGTCGTCCTCGAGCGACGGGGCGTTCGTGACCTTCACCTTCTGGAGATAGTCGACCACGATGAACGGCAGCTGACCGGTCTTCTCCCGCGCGGTCTCAACCGTCTCGCGGATGACCTCCATGGTGGTCGTGGTGCCGGTGGAGCGGTGCAGCAGGAGCCGGTCGGAGTACGTCGAGATGGCCTTGAGCGCCTCCGGGGCGCCCGTGCAGTCCGCGAGTCGTCCGTGGAGGTCGCCGTGGCTGCCGTCGACGCCCTCGAAGGCCCGACGGATCCGGTCGAGTCCCACGGCCGGGATGCCCGCGAACTCGCCGGACTCGATCGCGACCAGCCGCTGGAGCATGGTGATCGGGTCGTGCTCGAAGTTGAAGTTGACGACGGCTCGGCCGGACTGTGCGACATACCGCAGGATCTGGAGAGCGAAGGTCGTCTTGCCGAGACCCTGAGGTCCGGTGAGCAGCACCAGATCGCCGGATCGGAAGCCGCCCGCCAGGTGGTCGTCGAGTGTCGCAAAGCCGGTGGGCCACACCCGGGCGGCCGCATGGGTACCACCGCGGAGCCGCTCGTCGGCCTCATCCACGACGTCCGCGAGGGACTTCACGTCTTCGTTCACCCATCGATTGCAGCACTTAGTGTGACTGAGGGCACCCGAATCCCTGAGTATCAACCGATCGGTTGGTCCAGCCTGGACGAACGGCCCTTGTCCTACCCGGACGTAACCTCCACGCTGAGCGAATCACAGCCGAGGCGTCACCTTTCGGAGAAAAGCCTTCGTTCAGGAGCGGCGCCCGTTGCTAGGCTCCGGCCAGTGAACGACGAGATCACCCGCGAGCAGGTTCACCTTCGGCAGTCGCGGGAGGCCCTGCACCGCATGCGCGAGCGGACCGCGTCGATGGACGCGCTCAGCGGGGATCGGGTCAGCGGCGAGTACCTCAAGTTCACCCTCTGGAAGCGGATGAAGGCCCTCGAGGACGATCCCAACGTCCCGCTGTTCTTCGGCCGACTCGACTACGGCAGCGCGGCCGACACCTCGTCGGAGAGCGTGGGACTGCCTGGTGAACGCTTCTACATCGGCCGCCGACATGTCACCGACGAGCAAGGCGACCCACTGGTCGTTGACTGGCGGGCGCCGATCTCGCGGCCGTTCTACCGCGCGTCCACGTCCACCTCGATGGGGGTGCGGCTTCGTCGGCGCTTCGGATTCCAGCACGGCGAGGTCACGGCATACGAGGACGAGACGCTCGCAGGCGACCGCTCGAGCGGCCCGGTCGGGGACGAGACCGCCGGCACGCCCGAGAGTGCGGGCGAGCCGCACAGCGCGATCCTCGAGGCTGAGATCGAACGACCGCGCACCGGTCCGATGCGCGACATCGTGGCTACCATCCAGCCCGAGCAGGACGACATCGTCCGCGCCGACCTGGCGAGGTCGGTCTGCGTGCAGGGTGCGCCCGGTACCGGCAAGACCGCGGTCGGGTTGCATCGGGCGGCGTACCTGCTCTACACCCATCGCGACCAGCTCGACCGGCAGGGCGTGCTCGTGGTCGGCCCCAACGCGTCGTTCCTGCGCTACATCGCCGACGTCCTCCCGGCGCTCGGAGAGATCGACGCCAAGCAGACCACTGTCGAGGAGCTGGTCGCGCACGTTCCGGTCAAGGCCGTCGACCCGGTCCCCGTTGCCCGCATCAAGGGGGACGCCAGGATGGCGGCGGTCCTCGAGAAGGCGCTGTGGGCGATGCTGGCGCCGGCTCCGGAGGGCGTCGTGGTGCCGATCGGCGCGCGACGGTGGCGCGTACCGACGTACGAGTCCGACGAGATCGTCGCTGAGCTCAGGGCGCGCGGCATCCGGTACGGCGCCGGCCGCGCCATGTTGCCACAGCGCCTCGCCCACGCGATCTTGGTGAAGATGGAGCTGGCCGGTGACTCGCCGGACGACCGCGTGCAGAACTCGGTGGCGCGAAGCCGACCCGTCAAGGCCATGACCGACGTGTTGTGGCCAGCGGTCGACCCGCGCCGGTTGGTGATGCGAATCCTCAGTGACGCCGACGCGCTGGCGGCGGCGGCGGACGGGATCCTGGATGCCGACGAGCAGGAAGCGATCTGCTGGGCCAAACCGCCGAAAGGGCCTGGGTCGGCGAAGTGGTCGCTGCACGACGCCGTGCTGGTGGACGAAGTTGCCGACCTCCTCGACCGGACCCGGAGCCTGGGCCACGTCGTGCTCGACGAGGCGCAGGACCTGTCGCCGATGATGCTGCGCAGCGTCGGGCGGCAGTGTTCGACCGGGTCGGCGACGATTCTGGGTGACCTGGCGCAGGCGACCACGCCGTGGGCGGTCTCGAGCTGGGAGACCGCGTTGGAGCATCTCGGCAAGCCGACCGCGCACGTCGAGGAGCTCACGGTCGGTTTCCGGGTGCCCGGGGACGTCATCGACTATGCGGCCGGGCTGCTGCCGGTGATCGCGCCCAGCTTGCGCAAGCCGACGTCCGTACGCCGCGCCCGCGGGGAGCTCGACCTCCGTGGCTCGACCGACGTGCTGGGTGACGGGGTCGCCACCGTGCGGCGGCTGCTCGGCGAGGAGGGGTCGATCGGGCTGATCGTCCCCGACGCCCTCACCGACCAGGCGAACGTCGCCCTGGACGCGGCCGGAGTCGACCACAGCGTGCTGGGGCGTGACGACGACATCGAGGCCAGGGTGGACGTCGTACCGGCATCGCTGGTGAAAGGTCTGGAGTTCGACCACGTGGTGCTCCTGGAGCCGGCCGACATCACGGCCGCCGAGGCCGACACCGTCACCGGGCTGCGGCGCCTCTACGTGTGCCTCACGCGGGCCGTGACGTCGCTCGTCGTCGTCCATGCCCGCCCCATCCCCCGCGCCTGACTCTTCTCCTCCTCTGGCCGAGACGTTTGCCTAGTAAACAAGCCAGATACCTAGATTCCTAGGCAGATTTGCCTTGTCCAGAGGCCAGGTGGCTTGTTCACAAGGCAAACGCGGAGGGCCAGGGGCGAGCAGACCGTGGGATCGTGCGGTGGGATTGAAGGGTGGGAGTGGGGGTGGGGGTGGGGGTGGGAGTGGGGGTGGGGGTGGTTGGTCAGCCGAAGAGGCCGCCGGCGTTGAGGCCGCGGGCATCCTGCTTGAGCGCGGTGTCGATCCCGAAGGCGGACGCGAGAACGATGCTGTGCAGCGGCTGCGGAAGCTGCTCGTGGATCTGTACGACGTAGTTGTCCGCCTGGGTGAACATGGTCTTGGCGAGTCCCTCCCACGTCTTCGTGATCCGGGCCACCTCGCGGCCGGTGTGATCCTGGATGTTGAAGTTCCAGGCCCGCCAGTTCTCGCCGTTGAGCATGCCGATCCGCTGCCCTCCCGCCTCGAGGGAGAAGCGAATCTTGCCGATGACGTTCTGCTGGACGATCTGCCCGAGCTCACGCCCATCCCCGCCTTCGACGATGATGCGCGACTTCATCCACTTGCGCGGTCGGGTCAACGCGAGCACCACCTGACCGTCATGGTCGACGACCTGGAACTTGTGCGTCATGAACTGGTCGACGTCAGCGACGAAGCGCGCCACCTTCTTCAACGTGCTCTGACCGACCTGCCGGACGGCGCCGATCTGCTGCCCGCGCTGGTCGTAGATCGCGAACTCCTGGTTGATCTCGATCAGCTTCGCCTTCTGGTTGACCACCAGCACGGACTCGGAGAAGAGCGTGCCTCCCCCGTCGGCCACACCCGCGACTCCGGCCCGTTGCACATCGCGCTGGACCTTCTCAGTTGCCCGGTTGACGGTCGGGACGTGCGCCGTGCCACCGGGTGCGTCGACGCTCTGCCGCCCGTGGCTGGCGACATGCTCGGTCCACGACTGCCCGTCGTAGTAGCGGTGCTCGTGACGGCCCCAGGGATCCGGGTACCAGTTGGGTGCGTGACCCGTCATCTCAGTCATGAGGCGAACTGTAATAGCGAAGATGGATCATAGAGGCATGAAGCCCCCAGACGACGACGCGATCGCGAGATGGGAGCGCGACTTCCCCGGATTGTCCGCTCTGGGTCAGGAGCTCGTACGCCGCTATGGCTCGGTCTCACGCAGCTATCACGACGCCCGGCACCTGCTGGAGGTGCTCGACGCCGTCGACGCCATGGCCGACGAGGCGGTCGACGCGGAGGCCGTCCGGTTCGCCGCCTGGTTCCACGACGCGGTGTATGACGTTCGGACAGCGGACAACGAGGAGCGCTCTGCCGAGCTCGTCGAGGCGGTCCTCCCGACCTACGACGTCGACGAGACGACCGTCGTGGAGGTGGCCCGGCTCGTCCGCCTCACCGAGAGCCACGACCCGCTGCCCGGCGACGCCAACGGCGAGGTGCTGTGCGACGCCGACCTCGCGATCCTGGCCAGCAACCCGGACCGCTACGCAACGTATGTCGCCGGGGTCCGGGCAGAGTACCGCCACGTCGACGACGCCACCTTCGCCACGGGACGCTCCGCCGTACTGCGCCAGCTCCTCGGACTCCCGAGCCTGTTCCGGACCCGACACGGTCAGACGACCTGGGAGGCCCGAGCGCGCGCCAACGTGACCGCTGAGCTCGACGAGCTGACCGCGACACTGAACGCGACCCTGAGCGCGCACCCCGAGCGCCACGTCGCGCAGACCAGCCCGCGCGCAGGGTGAGACTCCCACCAGCCAGGACGCCTCCTAGACGAGCGGAGGCACGGCCAGCTCGAGCGAGCGGCGGTCGGCGTCCAGGGTCGCCGCGACTCCCAGCGGCACGGCCGCGCTCGAGTGGGTGTGACCGACGTCGAAGCCCCGCACCAGCGGCACTCCCAGCGGCACCAGCCGTTCCTCGATCAGCCGGTCCACCTCCTCGGAGTCCCCACAGTCGGTGAAGGCGCCGACGACGATGCCGGCGACGCCTGAGAACCACCCCGCGCGGATCAGCTGCGTGAGCAACCGGTCCACCCGGTAGGGCTCCTCCCCGATCTCCTCGAGGACGGCGATACCGCCCGTTGCCGGCCGGCTGAACGGTGTACCGACCTCGGCGGCCAACACGGCCAGGTTGCCCCCGATGAGCACCCCTGTCGAGGTACCGCCCACGAGCGTTGTGATGTCGTGCCCGGCGAGGAGGTCGACGGCGGCCGGCGCCATGACGAGTCGATGAAGTTGCTCGGCGCTCGTCTCGGTCGCCCCGCCGAGCGACGTCACGACGTGCCCGTGCACGGTGACCAGTCCGAGCCGCGTGGCGATGGCCTGGTGCAGCGCGGTGACGTCGGAGAACCCGACCAACACCTTGGGCGCGGCCTCCGCCAGCCGTCTCCAGTCGAGCAGGTCGACCATGCGCTGCGCGCCGTACCCGCCGCGCGCAACCCACACCGCTGCCACGTCCGGGTCGCTCCACGCGGACGCGAAGTCAGCCGCCCGGTCCTCGTCGGACGCGGCCAGGTAGCTGACCGACGGATGACGCCCCAGCACGTGCGGCCCCACGCGCGCCTGCAGACCCCAGGAGCTCAGTCTGGAGAGCCCCGCGCGCAGCCGGTCCTCCGGTACGACGCCCGACGTCGCGACCACACCGACCGCGTCACCGACGACGAGCCGGCGCGGCCGGAGCAGCGCGTTGCCCACGGCCCGACGAGCGGGAGCAACCGCCTTTCGACGTCGCAGACCGTTGTCCGACAGCCGGGCCACGACCTCGCGTGACGAGACCGGTACCGCTCCTGCCGCCACCAGCCGGTCGTGCGCCTCCGCAGGGACGTCGTAGTGGTCACGCTCGAACCCGCGCCGGGGTACTCCCTGTCGCGCCGCGAACTCGTGGAGCTCGTCCAGCGACACGTCGCTGATGAGGTGCGACCACAGCCGGCCGTGCGCCGGCCAGGCAGCCGGGTCGATGTAGATGGTCACGGGTTCACGGTGCCACACGCGGACGCACAGGCCACGTCGCGCCGTCGAGAGCAGGCGCAGCGACGATCAGGCTGTGCCGGCTCCGGTCTCCCGGCGGATGTCGCAGGCGTCGTCGAGCAGCATCCGCCACGAACGCACGAACCCCGCGTCGACGTGCGACTTCGACCAGGACTCGCCAGGCCGCACCACCGCTCCGAGGTGGACAGCGCGCACGCCGGCCTGGACGAGCCACGGGACGTGCTCGGGTCGTACGCCGTCAGCCGCGATGGCCAGCGCAGCGAAGTCCGGCGAGCCCTGGGCCAGCGTCACCAGGTCGTCGAAGCCGGAGTCCATGCCGAGGACCGCTCCCGCGGTGTGGACGCCGTCGAGGCCCGGAAGTCCGGCGAGCTGACGGACCGCCCGTCGCGGTTCGAGGATGCGGTCGAACGCACGGTCGAAGGTCCATGGTTTGCCGAGCAGCCCGTCCGCGAGTGCGCTGCAGGTGTCCACGTCGATGTCGAGGTCGCGCGTCAGGAAGCCGAAGACGAACCCCTCGACGCCGAGTGAGAGGTAGTCGGCGACGAGGCCGCGCAGGCGCGCGAACTCACCGCCCTGGGTCGTGAAACCGTCGCTGAGGCGCAACGTGACCCGCACCGGCAGGTCGGTGGCGCGCACGATGGCGCTGACGGTGGCGGGTTCGACGGAGCGGAACCCCTCCCCGTCGACGGCGACGACGTGGAGCCGGTGGGCACCACCTTGTTGGGCCAGCTCGGCATCCTGCGGGTGCAGCGCGACAACCTCGACGAGCGGAGGTCGTTTCGACTCGGTCCTCATTTGAACAGAGTGCCAGGATGGGGGGCATGACCTCGGGAGACCCGCTGATGGCCGCGCGAGCACGTGTTCTCGCCGATCTCGCAGCGCAGGGGCTCGTCGACCCGCACACCGTGTCGGTGGTCGAGGACTGTGTCTCGCAACGCAGGTGGTGGCTGTCCCAGTGGGCCAAGGGCGCGCCCTTCGTCGACGGTCTCGTGGCGCAGGACGTGCAGGACACGCTGTTCGACGAAGCTCGCCGGTGGCCGCTGTGCTCCGGTTGCGCCGATCCGGTCGAGCACAGCCTGTCGATCGAGCCCGAGCTCGGCCCGGACCCACACTGGGTGTGCTCTGAGTCAGGGCACGTCGTGGCCCCGCTCGGGTCGCTCCCGGTGTCGAGTCTCCCGGCCGACTGAGCTCGCGGACATGGCCCAGCTCGCACTCGGTGCGTCGACGACTCCGCCCGGTTATCCCCGCCGGAAGACCTTGCGCAGCACCCACAGCGCGACGACAGCGCCGACGACGTACGGGGCGTAGCGCTTGATCAGGACGGGCAGCACCGTGGCTCCGAGATCGAGTTCGGCCGCCTGCGCCTCGGCCGGGGCGGAGCGCGCCTCCGATCGCGTCGAGGACGCGGGTGGCGACGACCCAGCCGCTGCCGCCGCAGGGATCTGGCCCGACGCCGACAGGACAGCTTGGGCTGCTTGCTCTGCGATCGGGGTGTCCTCGGTGTCAGCGGAAGCGGTGCCGTCGCCCTCCGGCTCCGGTGCCGTCTCGGAACTGCCGAGCTTGTCCTCCAGGCAGGCGGCGAACTGCGCGAGCAGCTTGTCGCTGACGTCCTGCATCACACCCCGACCGAACTGCGCGGGCTTACCGGTGATGTTGAGGTCGGTCACCACGACCACCTCGGTCGCGGACTCACCTGCGCTCTGCAACGTCGCCGTCACGCTGGCTGCAGCCGTTCCGTTCCCGCGCTTGTCCTTGCCCTTGGCTTCGATCACCGCACGGTGAGCCACCTCGTCGCGTTCGACGAAACGTCCGGTGCCGTTGTACTGAAGCGAGATCGGCCCGAGCTTGACCTTGCACAACCCCTCGAACGCCTCACCGTCGTACGACGTGAGCGCTGCCCCCGGGAAGCACGGCGCGATGCGCTCGAGGTCGTTGAACGCCGCCCAGGCGACGTCGACGGCCGCGGGCACGGTGAACGTGTGCGTCAGCTCCATGGGGGTGGGCTCCCTTCCGGGGTGGGCAGTGAACGTCGCTCAGGTGCCGGCTGCGGCCAGGACGGCCCGACCCGTCAGGACGCTCGCAAGGTGCCGACGGTACTCGGCGTCACCGTTGGTGTCCGACGGCGGGTTGGTCCCGTCCGCGGCCTGGGCGCAGGCTGCCTTGACCGCCGCCACCGAGGCCGGCTGCCCGACCAGTGCCTGTTCGACGGCGGTGGCGCGCAACGCGGTCGAGCCCATGTTGGTCAACCCGATCTTGGCGGCCGAGATGTGGCCGCCTTCGGACTGGACCGCGGCGGCCACCGCGACGATCGACCACTGCTGAGCGACCCGGGTGAACTTCTCGTAGTGGCCTCCCCAGCCGGTGTGCTTGGGGATCCGGATCTTCGTGAGGATCTCGTTCTCGCCCAGCACAGTCGTGAAGAGGTCCTCGAAGAAGTCGGCGGCCGCCACCGTTCGTTCGCCGTCGGCGCTGGCGATGACCAGCTCGGCGTCCAGCGCCAGAACAGGGGCCGGCAGGTCGCCCGCGGGGTCGGCATGGGCGAGCGCGCCACCGAGCGTGCCGCGATGCCGCACCTGTGGATCGGCCACCGTCCCCGCCGCCTTGGCGAGAACCAAGGCGTGATCGCGCACCAGTGGGTGGTTGGCGACTTCGTCGTGGGTGGCCATGGCGCCGATCACGATCGCGTCGCCGTCCTCGCTGATCCCGTGCAGCTCGGGCACCTTGCCGATGTCGACCAACAACGTGGGCGCTGCCAGTCGGAGCTTCAGCACCGGGATGAGGCTGTGGCCACCGGCGAGCACCTTGATCTCGTCGGCATCGCTGCCGAGCGCCGAGAAGATCCCGCCCAGCGTCTCGGGCGCGGTGTAGTCGAACTCAGCCGGAATCATGACGCTCCCCCTTCAGAGGTCGCCGCGTTGTGCGACGGCAGTGCTCCGTCGTTGACGGTTGGGTTGTCGGTCGGCGTCGCAGCCCCCGAGGAGGCGTGCTGAAGGGCGGTCCAGACCCGGTGCGGTGAGCACGGCATCTCGATGTCGTTCACCCCGAGGTGTCGCACGGCGTCGATCACCGCGTTGACCACGGCCGGCGTCGAGGCAATCGCGCCTGCCTCCCCGACGCCTTTGACACCGAGCGCGTTGCCGGTGGCAGGCGTCTCGTTGCGGGAGGTCGTGAGCGAAGGTAGGTCTGGCGCGCTCGGTACGAGGTAGTCGACGAAAGAGCCGGTCACCAGCGTGCCGGAATCGTCATACAGCGCTTCCTCGTACAACGCCTGGGCGATGCCCTGCGCGACACCGCCGTGGATCTGCCCTTCGACCACGAGTGGGTTGACGACCTTGCCGACGTCGTCAACGCAGGTGTAGTTGCGGATCTGCACGGCGCCGGTCTCGGTGTCGACCTCGACCGCACACAGGTGAGTGCCGTGCGGGAACGAGAAGTTGGCCGGGTCGTACGTCGCGTCGGCGTCCAACGATGGCTCGATGCCGTCCGGCATGTCATGCGCCGAGAACACAGCGAACGCGATGTCGGCCAGCCCCTTGCTGGCGCCGGTTCCCTTGACAGTGAAGGAGCCGTCCTTGAACTCGAGGTCGTCGACGTTGGCTTCGAGCAGGTGAGCCGCTATCGGCTTCGCCTTCTCGATCACCTTGTCAGCGGCCGCCACGATCGCCATACCCCCGACGACGAGGGACCGGGACCCGTAGGTGTCGAGTCCCCGTGGCGAGACCTGGGTATCGCCGTGCAGGATCTCGATGTCGTCGAACGGGATACCGAGTCGGTCAGCCACGATCTGGCTCCAGGCGGTCTCGTGACTCTGACCGTGCGGGCTGGTGCCGGTGACGACCTCGACCTTGCCGCTGGCGAGCATCCGCACGGCGGCGTGTTCCCAGCCACCGGCTGCGTAGGACAACGCACCGAGGACGCGCGACGGCGCGAGCCCGCACATCTCGGTGAACGTCGAGACACCGATGCCGAGCTGGACCGGGTCGCCGTCTTCGCGTCGCTTCTGCTGTTCGGCACGCAGCGCGTCATAGCCGAACAGCTCCAGCGCCTTGTCGGTGGCCGCTTCGTAGTTGCCCGAGTCGTACTCCATGCCGGCAACCGTCCCGAACGGGAACTCGTCGTGCTGGATCCAGTTCTTGCGCCGGATCTCGACGGGGTCCACCCCGAGCTCAACAGCCAGCTCCGTCATCATCCGCTCGACCGCGAACGTTGCCTCCGGACGACCGGCACCCCGGTAGGCATCGGTCCAGTTCTTGTTGGTGAAGATGTTGCGACAGGTGAAGCGGTAGGCGTCGAACTTGTAGATGCCGTTGAACATGAAGGCACCGAGGATCGGGATCCCCGGTGTCACCAGACCGAGGTAGGCACCCATGTCAGCCAGGATGTCGGCCTTGAACCCGGTGACGACGCCGTCCTTGGTCGCCGACAAGGTGAGTGTCTGGATCTGGTCCCGGCCGTGGTGCCCGGCCATGATCGACTCGCTGCGGGTCTCGGTGTACTTGCACGGCTTGCCCAGCCGGTTGGCGACCACGAGCGTGATGGCCTCCTCAGGCGTCACCTGGAGCTTGCCCCCGAAGCCGCCGCCGACGTCGGGTGCGATCACGCGGAGCTTCGACTCGGGGATGTTGCAGGTGAGGGCCAGCATCAGCCGCAGGATGTGCGGGATCTGGGTCGAGGACCACATGACGATCTGCTCACCGGTCGGGTCCACGACGATCGACCGTGGCTCCATGAACGCCGGAATCAATCGCTGCTGCCGGAACGTGCGTTCGATCACGATCCCGTTCTCGCGGGCCTTGGCGATCTCGTCATCGACGTTGGTCCCGGAACCGGCCTCGGCCGAGTCGTAGACCCAGGTCGCCGAGACGTTGGTCCCGAGGTCGGGGTGGGTGAGCGCGGTGTCCTCAGCGGCTGAGGCCATGTCGAGGACGGGGGTCTCGTCGTCGTACTCGACGTCGACGAGCTCCATCGCGTCTCGCGCGGCTGCGGCGGAGCGGGCCACGACGCAGGCAACGATCTCGCCCGCAAAGTTCACCCTCTCCACGGCCATCGCGGGGTGCGGCGGCGCCTTCTGGTCGGCCGTGATCGGCCAGGCACAGGGCATGCTCGCCCCTTGCTCATCGACGATGTCGGCACCGGTGATGACCGCGATGACTCCGGGAGCGGCCTTGGCTGCACTGGTGTCGATGGACGTGATCCGGGCTCGCGCGAAGGGGCTGCGCACCATGGCGATGTGCTGCAGACCTGGCACGGTGATGTTGTCGGTCCATCGGGTCCGACCGGTGATCAGGCGCCCGTCCTCCTTGCGGTTGCGCGCGCGTCCGACCTCGCCGCCGGCGGGACGTGCCTCGGTCACGGTCATCAGGCACCTGCCTTCGACGCGGCCAGCACGGCCTTGACAATGTTCTGGTATCCCGTGCACCGGCACAGGTTGCCCTCGAGGCCGTCACGCACTTCCGCCTCATCCGGGTTCGGGTTGGCCTCCAGCAAGGCGATGCTCTGCATGATCATGCCCGGGGTGCAGTATCCGCACTGCAGAGCGTGATTCTCGTGGAAGGCCCGTTGCATCGGATGCAGCTCACCGTTCGTGGCGAGTCCCTCGATGGTGGTGACTTCGTGGCCGTCAGCCTGGACGGCGAGCATCGTGCACGACTTCACGCTGCTGCCGTCGAGATGGACGGTGCAGGCGCCGCAGTTGCTGGTGTCGCAACCGACCACCGTGCCGGTCTTTCCGAGCTGCTCGCGCAGGTACTGCACCAGGAGCGTGCGGGGCTCGACGTCGTCGGAATACGCGACTCCGTCGACCTTGACGTTGATCTTGGCCATGCGTCTGCGCCTCTCACCTCAGCACGGTCGTTTGCTCAGACGATGGGTGAAGTCGGCCTGGCACGACCGTTGCACTGGTCGGATGTTGGGTCTTCTCCCATCAGACTTCTTTTTTGCCGCTGGGACAACCCTCCGGGGGACTTGAATCAGTCTGAGCGCCGAGCCGAGCGAGACGTCGGCCGCGAGCGGGTGCTTCGACGCGTCGGCGCTCCGAGCCAGGAGCCTCCGCCGCCGACCGGCTGCTCCCGCGGTCGACCGTGCCGACACGCAAAAAACCCTTGTGGACAACGCGAAACGGTCTGGCGGCTGTCGGACACGGCAGGTAGAATCGAACACATGTTCGACACCGACCTCAGCGCACTCGACGAGCTGGCCACCCTGGCCGCCGCCGAACAAGCCCGCGCTGTCGTCGAACAGGCCGAGGTCAGGTTGTTGCAGACCGCCGCGCACTGGGCCGACCTGCACAGTGAGCTCGCCCGGGCCACCGAGCCCGCTGCTGCCCGGCAGTGAGCAGCTGGTCCGCTTCGGTGGCGCCGGCACCCCGGGCGTGGCGGAGTTCGCACCGGCCGAGCTCGGCGTCGTGCTCGCCACCTCCACCCACGCCGCGGAACGGCTCGTCGCGGACGCGTTGGACCTGCGCCACCGGCTCCCACAGTTGTGGGCGACGGGTCTGTGCGGGTGAGGTCAAGCCGTGGATCGGCCGCAAGACCGCCGACGCCACCCGCCACCTGAGCGAAGCCACCGTGGCGGTGGTGGACCGACGGATCGCCAAATATGCCCACTCCCTGTCGTGGGGACGGATCGAGGCGATCATCACCGCGACCTGGCTCGCGTGCGACCCGGACGCCGCCGCTGAAGCCGACGCACAGGCACAGGGATCGTTGGGGGTGTGGTTGAGCCCGTCGTCCGAGCACGGCACCAAGAAGCTGTTCATCCAGGCCGAAGCCGCAGACGCGATCTGGTTCGACGCGACGGTGGACCGCACCGCCCACGGGCTCGGACTCCTCGGCGACCACCGGTCCAAAGACGCCCGCCGGGCCGCCGCCATCGGAGTCCTGGCCCGCCCGCAAGCCGCCCTGGACCTGTTCGCCGACGTCGCTCAAGCAGCCAGCACCGCCACCCACCACCCAACCGATCTGACGGATCTGTCCGACCCGGCCGACCCGACTGCCCTGGACGACGCGCCGAAGGCCCGGGCAGGTCGGACGAAGCAGGTCGACACCCAGGCCCGACGTCACCTTGTACGTCCACCTCACCGACCAGGCGCTGGTCACCGGCACCGGGGTGGCGCGGGTCGAACAGGTCGGACCCGTCACCCTGGACCGAGTCCACAGCTGGCTTGGCCATGCGAACGTTGTCGTGAAACCCGTCATCGACCTCAACCAGCAGATCCCCGTGGACGCCTATGAGATCCCCGACCGGATCCGCGACGCCGTCCACCTACGCACCCCCGTCGACTGCTTCCCCTACGCCACTTCCACCCGACGCACCGGCGACCTCGACCACACCACCCCCTACGTCTCCCCCGACAACGGTGGACCACCGGGCCAGACCGCGGTCGACAACCTCGGCCCCCTGACCCGGACCCACCACCGCATCAAGACCCACGGCCGATGGCAGGTCGCCCAACCCTTCACCGGCATCTTCGTGTGGCGCAGCCCCCACGGCCGCTATCACCTCGTCGACCACACCGGCACCCACCCAGCACTCCCGGCACTGTTGGTCCGTCAGCCGCTGCCGGCTGCCTGAGACCCCCCGGCCTCCACAAGCCCGATCAGCGAGTTACCCGCGCGCACCGTCGAATGGGAGGTTGTGCGGACCCCATCCATCCGGATAAGTGCACAAGCTCCCATCCTGCTGTTCGTGGATGTGTCTCATTCTCATGGGGACCTTGTCCCGTCATACCGACGGCCGTGGTCGGTAGATTGTGCGCCGTGCATGCAGAACCCCGCGGCCGGGTCATCTTGTTGAATGGAGCCTCGAGCTCGGGAAAGAGCAGTATCGGTCGCGCGCTCCAAGGCCTGCTGGCCGGCCCCTGGTTCTTCTTCCCGATCGACTCCCTGGGTGCCATGCGTGCTACCCACCACACCCGTGCGCTGAACGATGTCGGCCTCGACGCCATACTTCGCAGGACGCGACTCGGCTACCACCGAGCGGTGGCAGCGCTGGCATCCGTCGGGAACGACGTCATCATGGACTACCCGCTCAGCGAGCCCTGGCGACTGGCAGACCTTCTCGACGTCCTCGATGGCTGCGACGTCACCCTCGTCGACGTGCATTGCTCTTCTGACGAGCTCACCAGGAGGGAGCGTGCCCGAGGGGACCGCCCAGTCGGGCTGGCACGGGCGCAGTCGCAGGTGCACGCCCAGGACGACAACGACATCGTGGTCGACACGACCACCACCGATCCGGAGACGTGCGCGCGGACCATCGCGACCGAGCTTGTCGCACTCACCTTGCCCAAGGCGTTCGACCGTCTCCGCGCGCGTCGATCCTGACCGGACCCTGCCCGCTGGCGTAGCTGGTGCAGCATGAGCCAGTCGAACGCGTCGAATTTGGAGTCGTACGGCTCCTCACGGCCGCACACCTGCACACCCTTGCAGTTGGTGAGCCGGGTCCCGCGCGATCTCGACACTCTCAGGCACCGGGAAGGCTCGAGCAGCGGGACGCGCGGTCCTGACTCAGGAGCCGGGGTGGTGGATGGGGCCGTCGACCTCCATGAGCCGTTCTCCCTTGCCGCCCCACTGCAACGCGATGATCTCGGCCGCGATGCTGATCGCCGTCTCCTCGGGGGTGCGGGCGCCCAGGTCGAGACCGATCGGGCTCGACAGCCGCCCGATCTCGAGCGGCGTGAGACCCGCCTCCTCGAGCCGCTTGAGCCGGTCGTCGTGGGTACGCCGAGAGCCCATCGCTCCGATGTAGGCGACCTCGGGCAGGCGCAACGCCACCTCCAGCACGGGGACGTCGAACTTCGGGTCATGGGTCAACACGCAGAGCACCGTGCGCGGGTCGATGCGGCCGGCCTCGACCTCTTCGGTCAGATACTTGTGCGGCCACTTCACGACCACCTCGTCCGCCTCGGGGAAGCGCGTGGCGGTCGCAAAGACCGGGCGCGCGTCGCAGACCGTCACGTGGTACCCGAGGAAGGACCCCACCCGTGCCACCGCCGCCGCGAAGTCGATCGCGCCGAAGACGAGCATGCGCGGCTTCGGGGCGTACGACGAGACGAAGACCGACATCCCTTCGCCGCGGCGCTGGCCGTCCGGCCCGTAGTGCAAGGTCTCGTTGCGGCCGACGGCGAGCAGGCCCCGCGCATCGGCCAGCACGGCGTCGTCCGCTCGACTCGAACCGAGCGTGCCCTGAACGGCGTCGGGGTGTCCTTCCGGACGGATCACCAACCGTCGTCCGAGCCACGCCGGGTCGTCGTGCGCGACCACCGTGGCGATGGCGACCGGTTGGCCCGTCTCGATGTCCGCGGCGATCCGGCCGAGCTCGGGGAAGGTCTGCTGGTCGACCACCTCCACGAAGACATCGAGGATCCCGCCACACGTGAGGCCGACCGCAAAGGCGTCGTCGTCGCTGACCCCGTAGCGCTGGAGTACCGGCACACGGTCCGCCAGCACCTGCTCCGCGAGCTCGTACACGGCTCCCTCGACGCAGCCGCCGGACACCGATCCCACCGCCTCACCGTCCGGGCCGACCAACATGGCCGCGCCCGGCGCCCGAGGGGCCGACTGGAACGTCGCGATCACGGTCCCCACGCCGACGGACCTGCCGTCGCGCCACCACGGCAGCAGCTGCTCCAGGACGTCACGCATCCGCGATCACCTCCAGTGCCCGCTCGAACGTCGCC
Organism: uncultured Actinomycetota bacterium; assembly: GCA_963815445.1. Classification (GTDB taxonomy): domain Bacteria; phylum Actinomycetota; class Actinomycetes; order Propionibacteriales; family Nocardioidaceae; genus JANLYC01. Next base: position 28,349 of record CAWFGV010000009.1, on the reverse strand, counting down.
ATGCTGTGGCCGGCGATGAACGAGTCAACGAACGGAAGGGCTGCCACGATTCCCCCCTGCACCGGCGCGTACCCCGCCTTGCCCTGGTGCGGGTTGACCCAGACCACCCGGTGCGCGAGCCGGTGCACGCGCCGCATCTGCTCACCGAGGTGGACACTGTCACCGCGCTCCCAGCCGTCGCTGAGAATGACCACCACCGCGCCGCGGGCCACGCCGCGCTGCCCCCATCGGTCGAGGAACGCCTGCAGGGACTCCCCCAGCCGCGTGCCGCCTGACCAGTCGGGCACGGCATGACCGGCGGCCTCGAGCGCCCGGTCGCCATCTCGCAGCCGCATGGCACGGGTGACGCGCGTCAGGCGTGTTCCGATCGTGAACACTTCGGTGCGCGCCCGGTTCACGGCGGTCACGACGTGCGCCCACCGCAGCAGGCTGTCGGCATACGGGCCCATGGACCCCGAGACGTCGACCAGGATGACGACCCGACGCGGACGGGTACTGCGGCCTCGGTGCCGGAGCCGGGCCGGCTCGCCGCCGTGTCGCAACTCTTCACGCAGCGTCCGACGAGCATCGATCTCGCCGCGGCGGACCGGACGCCGTCGGGGTGACGACCGTCGGGGGGCGACCGGACGCAAGGTCGCGAACAGCCGGCTCAGCTCGGCCCGCTCGGCTGCCGTCATCTCGGCCACATCGCGGTGACGAAGCACCTCCGTGCTGCTGGCCGCAGCGCGGAGGATCGTCTCACTGTCACCGTCTTCACCAGCGCCGTCATCGCCGAGGTCAGCCTGCTCGACCCGCCGCGACGACTCGCGCGGCTTGCCGCCGCGCAGCCCGTGACCGCCGAACCACGCCAGAAACAGCTGGTCGTAGCGCTCGAGGTCGTCCAGACACCCGCAGAGCGTCGACCGGCCGGCCCAGTACACGCCGGTCTGGTCATCCACGCCGACCGTCGCCGCGGCCGTCAGGAAGGACTGGGTGCGGTCCATCGTGACCGGTACCCCGGCCGAGCGGAGGGCGGTCGCAAAGGCAGCCAGGACCTCTTCAGCGTCGTGCTGAACCTCGACAGGCGCCGGCTCGAAAGGCACCGGTTGCTCATGCACGTGAACAGTGTCGGGCGTCATGTCGTGAGGATGTTCTCGAGCGCCGCGCGCACCCGTTCGGAGTCCTCTCGGTACTTCACCACGGCGCCCAGCGTCGTCGCCGCGGTCTCGAGATCGAGGTCGCTGCATCCGAGGGTGTGCAGGGCGCGCGCCCAATCGAGGGTCTCGGCGACACCCGGCGGCTTGACGAGGTCGTCGCGGGCACGAATCCGGCTCGCGGCACGAGCCACCTGCTCGGCCAGCGCCGCGGGAACCTCGGGCAGCCGTCGGCGGACGATCTCGATTTCGCGCTGCAGACCGGGATGGTCGACCCAGTGGTACAGGCAGCGGCGCTTCAACGCGTCATGGACCTCACGCGTCCGGTTGGACGTGAGGATCACGATTGGCGGCGTCGCAGCGGTCACCGTGCCGTACTCCGGGATCGTCACCTGGTTGGTCGACAGCACTTCGAGGAGGAACGCCTCGAACTCGTCGTCAGCGCGGTCGATCTCGTCGATGAGGAGCACGACGGGGCTTTCCTGCAACGCCCGCAGGATCGGCCGCGCGAGCAGGAAACGCTCGTCGAACAACGACTTCTCCACCTCGGTCTGGTCGACCGCCTCATCGCCGTGCGTGGCCTCGACCGTACGCAGGTGCAGGATCTGCCGAGCGAAGTCCCAGTCGTACAAGGCCTGGCTCGCGTCGATGCCCTCGTGACACTGCAGCCGGATGAGGTCGAGGTCGAGGGCCTCGGCGACCGCCTCGGCCAGTGCCGTCTTGCCGGTACCGGGCTCACCTTCGAGCAGCAGTGGCCGATGCATCGTCAGCGCAAGAAAGCCGATCGTGGCCAGGCCGTCATCGGTCAGGTACCCGGTGCGCCCGAGGCGCTCGGCGAGATCGGCGGCGGATGTCACGGCGCTCGCTGGCTGCGTCTGCATACCTCCAGCATCGCTCATGACCACAACTCCCCGCCCATCCACCGAGTATTCCGCAGCGATCCAGGTGGCCCGGCACTCAGCGAAGCTGTTCGGGGGTGTCGACGTCGTGACCGGACCCGATGTCCGCGCACTCGATCATCATCACGTCGTGCTGACGCAGGTAAGCGCGAGCGCCTTCGTCCCCGTAGGCCTGCTCGCGAACCGGTCCCCAGTGCACGCGCCCGAGCAGGACCGGATGGCCGGGCTCACCGTCGTACGACGCTCGCGCCAGCGCTGTGGGCGAGCCCCACGCGACCAGTCGCGCAACCACGTCGGCACCGACGCCCGGAGTGTCCACCAGCATCACCAGCGCTGCATGCACCGATGACGGCGTCAGGGCGACTGCATGCAGACCGGCGCGCAAGGAGGCGCCCATGCCGTCCACCCAGTCCGCGGCCTCGACGATGACGCAACAGTCGGGAACCTCAGCGCGCGCGGCTTCGATCGAGGCGCCCAGGACGACATACACCGAACGCACACCACCGTCGAGCAGTGCTTGGGCGGAGCGGGCCAACCACGTCTCACCCGTCTGATCCCGCAGTAGCGCTTTCGGATGTCCGAACCGTCGACCCTCACCGGCCGCCAGCAGGATCCCCACGACGGTGCCGGCGGCGGTCGTGTGGTTGTCGTGCCCGGAGGTCGGGGGCGTCGATGTCACGCCTTGCATCATGGCAAACACACCGCCGCCCGGGTGCGTGGCGCGGCGGATCCTCCGGCCCATCGTGATCCGGCTGCCGTCGATACCAGGATATTTGACTTCGATGAAGCCTTGACCGCCTGAAATCGCATGATTAGGTTGCATCAGGCCAATCGAAGCGCAAAAAACGTCGCGAGACCCGCATCCCGCAAGCCAGCAGCCCCGTCGTCCATCAGTGCGGCGGGGCTGCTGCCCGACGATCTGCGATAGTCGGTCCGTGCCACGGCGACCACCGGCCGATGTGCTCGGCCTGATCGACACCACCGAGATCCTCGACACGCTGCACGAGCTCGTGCGGATTCCCTCCGTCGACGGCACACCGGCCGAGCTCGAGGTGCAGCGGTGGTGCGCGCAACGACTGCGTGACCTCGGCCTCGAGGTCGACCTCTGGGACATCGACGTCGCGGCAGCCCGGCGTGACCAGGAGTTCCCCGGGATGGAGGTCGAACGCTCGGCCGCTCTGGGCTGTGTCGGCCGGCTCGGGCCCGCAGGCGAGACCCCGGCACTCGCGCTGTACGGCCACACCGACGTCGTGCCTCCCGGGGACCTGAGCCGGTGGACTGGCGAGCCGTTCGCGCTTCGCCTCGAGGGCGGGTCGGCCTGGGGGCGTGGCAGCTGTGACATGAAGGGTGGGATCGCCGCGATCCTTGCCGCGGTGCAGGCCGTGCGCCGTTCCGGTAGGCCGTTGCAGCGGCCGCTCGCCGTTCATCTCGTGACGGCCGAGGAGGACGGTGGCCTGGGCGCGTTCGCAACGCTGCGCCGCGGGCACACCGCCCTGGCGTGCGTCAGCGCCGAGCCGACCGGCGGGGCGGTCATTCCGGCCAACGCTGGATCCTTGACGTTTCGACTCGTCGTCACCGGCCTGGCCACGCACGGCTCGACCCGCACCCAGGGCGTCAGTGCGATCGAGAAGTTCGAGCTCGTGCACGCCGCGCTGCGCGCCCTCGAAGCCGACCGCAACGCCCGCTCGGCGCCGTACTTCGACCACCTCGACCTGCCCTGGCCACTGTCCGTCGGCATCATGTCGGCGGGCGACTGGGCGAGCACCGTGCCGGACCGGCTGGTCGCCGCAGGACGTTATGGCGTACGCGTCGACGAGACCGTCGCCGAGGCGATGGCCGCCTTCGAGGCCGTCCTTGCGTCGACGTGTGCCGATGACCCGTGGCTGCGCGACCACCCGGCGACCGTGACCTGGCCAGGCGGCCGGTTCGCCCCGGGTCTGCTACCCACAGGGGACCCGCTCCTCGACGTCATCGCTGACGAGGTCGAGGAGCGGACCGGCCGACGGCCGGCGGCGCTCGGCGGCCCCTACGGGTCGGACCTCCGGCACTACATCGCGGCCGGGATTCCGACGGTCCAGTACGGACCGGGTGAGGCCCGCCACGCCCACGCCACCGACGAGCACGTCGCGGTCGACGACCTCGTGACCTGCGCCCAGGTGTACGCCGGCATGGTCTTTCGCACCTGCACCTGACCGAGGTGTCAGCGGTGGACCACCTCGGCATCGCCACCCCCACGACGGCGCGGCTCGGCGGCAGCGATGAGCCGACCGGACCGCGTGACCTCGATGGCTTCGAGGGCGCCGATCTCGGCCGCTGAGGTTCCGGGTGCGCCCGGTGGCACGAACGTGTGACCGTACTGTTTCAGCGCAGAGCCGTACCGATGGATGAAGCCGCGCTCCGCCGTGACGTCGGGCGTGTTGCGCTGCGAAGCACGCGGTGCCCGGATGGCCTGCGGCAGCGTCATCCCGAAGTCGACCCGGTTGAGCAACACCTGCAGAACGGTCGTGATGATCGTCGACCCTCCCGGCGAGCCCAGCACATACCTCAGCTCGCCGTTCCTGAGCACGATCGTCGGAGACATCGACGAGCGCGGCCGCTTGCCGGGGTCGATGCGGTTCGGGTCGTGCTTGTCGTAGACGGCGGTGAAGTCGGTGAGCTCGTTGTTGAGCAGGAAGCCCCGGTGCGGGACGACCATGCCGGATCCCCCCGTCTGCTCGATCGTCAACGTGTAGGAGACCGCGTTCCCCCAGCGGTCCACGACCGCCAGGTGGGTTGTCGACAGGCCTTCGGTGTCAGGCTGCTGGGCTCCCCGGGGGGACCGTGCACACGGTGCCGGCGCGTGCAGCGCCCCGGCCGGCACCGGCTTGCCGGCTGCCTTGCGCGGGTTGATCGTGCAGGCCCTGGTGTTGGCGAACGCCTGCGAGGTCAGCCGCTTCGTCGGCACGTGCACGTAGGCCGGGTCGCCGACGTACGCGGCGCGGTCGGCGAACGCGCGAGCGCTGGCCTCCAGGTAGAGATGGAGCCCGCGCAGGTGGTGGCGCCGGTTGAGGTGGAAGTCGTCGAGGATGTTGAGCGTCTCACCGACGGTCGTGCCGCCGGAGGACGACGGGGGCATGCCGTAGACGTCGAGGTGGTGGTAGCGGACCTGGGTCGGCCGCCGGGCGATCACGTCGTACTTTGCCAGGTCTCGGCGCGTCATCGAGCCAGGTGGGACCGGCAGGTTGGTGTGCGTGCGGTGCGGCGGGTGTTGCACCGTCCGGGCGATCTCTCGGGCGATGGCGCCGCGGTAGAACACTCGCGGACCCCGGTCGCCGATGAGGCGGTAGGTGCGGGCCAGGTCAGGGTTGCGCTGGATGCTGCCGACCGGACGAGGCTTGCCGTTGGGGAGGTACAGGTGAGAGGTCGCGGGAAAGGCGTGGAAGCGCGCTGCGTTCTCCTTCGTCTGCAGGTGGAACGTCTTGTCGACACGGAACCCGTTGCGAGCCAGCCGCGCCGCCGGCGCGAGTGCGGTCGACAGCGGCCGGCTGCCCCAGCGGTCCAGCGCATGCTGCCACGTCGCGAGGGTACCCGGGACACCGACCGCGACCCCGCTGGTCACGAGGTCGGGGAAGAACGGGTAGGGGTCCCCGGTGCTGGGGTCGATGAACGCATCGTGGGTGATCCCGGCTGGTGCGGTCTCGCGTCCGTCGAGCGTGGACACCCGTTGCGTACGTGCGTCGTAGTACAGGAAGTAGCCGCCACCGCCGATGCCCGCGCTGTAGGGCTCGGTCACTCCGAGCGCGGCGGCCGTCGCGACCGCTGCGTCCGCGGCGTTGCCCCCTGAACGCAGCACCGCGAGCCCGATCCGGCTCGCGTTCGGGTCGACGGACGAGACCGCGCCGCCACGACCGCGGGCCACGGCCTGGCGGTCGCTCTGCCCGGCGACCGAGATCTGGGCTCCGGGCCGTCCGGATGACACCGTCGGCGAGGCCGCGCCGAGCGCGCGGTCGACCGGCCCCAGAGACGGCAAGGTGGCGGCCAGCACCACACACCCACCGAGCGCGATGCTGCGACGGGCACTCCGGTTCAGGTACTGCTTCAGGTGTCGGCGTGGACCGAGCGGGACGTGGGGCATGGTGCCTCCCAGGTGCGATGGGTGCGGTCTGCGACAGGACGTACCCCGTCAACCTCCACCTAAGCACCCACAACGGGCTCCGCAACCGACGCTCGCGTGGCGATCCGCTGCGCGGCCACCAGCGACCGGGTCGCGACGAGCGCCACGACCACCGCGAGTCCGCCCGCGCAGACCGTGACAGCGAAGGCCGGCGTGTACCCGTTCCAGTCGGCCAACCGACCGGCGACCGACGATCCGGTGGCGTACCCGAGCCCCGTGACACCGGCCAGCAGCGTCATGGCCGCGCTCGTCCGGCGCAACGGCGTGATGCGCTCCGCGAGGGTGAAGACCGTGATCATGTACGGCGCCACCGCCAGGCCCAGCACCATCAGCACGATCGCCAACGCCAGCAGGTTCTGCACGAGCAGCAGCGGCGCCGACAGCAGGAGCAGACCGGCCGCGAAGACCAGCAGCCGCCGCTCGTACCTGAACCGCGGCGACAGCACGGCCACCGCAAGCCCCGCGACGACGCTGCCGACACCCAGCAGACTGTGCAGCAAGCCGGTCGCGCCGGGGACGCCGTGCGAGGTGGCCAGCACCGAGGTTCCGGTCTGGACCGATCCGAAGATCATGCCGATCACGTACTGCGCCAGGCACAGCAGCAACAACGCACCCGTGACCAGCCGGCCGGAGCCCCCCGCCTGCACCGATCCGCGCCGCGTCAGCTCGGCGGTGGAGTGCAGGGCGAACAGGGTTCCGAAGGCTCCGAGCATGAGGGCGGCGCTGATCAGTGCGGCGCCCGGCGAGAACAGGGTCGCGGCGACGCCGACCAGGGCGGGGCCGAGCACGAACGAGGCCTCGTCCGCGGCACCCTCGTAGGAGAACGCGGTGTCGACCAGCAGTCTGTGCTCGGCGAGACCCGGCTCGCGTTGAGCGGTGATCGGCCGCCAACGTACCCGTGCAAGCGGGCCGACCTGGGGAATCATCAGACCTGCGCCGGCCGCGACAGCCGCCTGCACGTGCCAGCCGGCTCCGCCGGAGGCGACGGCCACGAGCGCCAGTAGCCCGATCGCACCGCCCAGCGACTGCACCAGCACGACAGGGCGTTGCCCGAGCCGGTCGGCCAGCGCTCCGGCCGCCGGTGCCGACACCGCATTGGCGACGGCGAGGGCGCCGGCGGATGCCCCACCGGCGGCATAGCTACCGGTCGAGCCGGCCACGAAGAGCAGTGTGCCGAGCTGGGCCATGGCAAGCGGCAGTCGACCGAAGAACGCGATGACGACATACGACGGTCCGGTCAGGTGGAAGAGGTGCCGATAAGCGGCGAGCGGTGACATCAGGGCTCCGGGTAGGCGACAGTTCGTCGCGTCTTCCCACCGCACAGACGCTGTTCGCGCCGCGCGTGATGCGCGGGACGAGCCCTTTGCGTTGGCCAGACTATCGCTCCCCGGGCACCGAGCGGAAATCTAGGAGCCCACCGGTGAGCGGCACCCTACGATCGGGTGATGGAACATCCGTTGTGGCCGCTCTTCGACCTGCGGCTGGCCACCCCCGACCTCGCACTGCGACATCTCACCGAGGCCGACCTGTCGGAGCTCGCCCGGGTGCTCCCTCTCGATGTCGAGCTCAACCCGGCCGACTTCCGCTATCACGGGATGGCGGCCGGACAGCAGCGCGGCGTCGCCCTGGCTCAGTCCTACTGGCGCTCACTCGGCACGTGGGCGCCGGATTCCTGGGCCGTGCGGTTCGGCGTGTTCCACCAGGGGGAGCTGGTCGGGGCACAGGTGCTCGAAGGAGACGACTTCCTCGTCCTACGCACGGTCGACTCTGCATCGTTCCTGACCACGGCTGCGCGCAGTCGCGGCTGGGGCAAGCAGATGCGCCGCGCCGTGCTGGCGCTGGCGTTCGGACCACTCGGAGCGGAGTACGCGATCACGTCTGCCTGGCACGACAACGCCGCGTCACTCGGAGTCTCGCGATCGCTCGGCTACGTCGACAACGGCATCGAGCGACATCGACGTGAAGGCCAGGTGGCTCCCGTCCAGCCGGTCGACGACATGGTCCATCTCCGGCTGAGCCGTGCCGAGTGGGAACGTCGGGGCGGGGCCGACGGCATCACGATCGAGGCGTTCGACGCCTGTCGGCCCTTGTTCGGCCTCTGACCCACCGACTTGTCAGTCGCGGACCTCGATGCGGATCCGCTTGTTGCCCTTGCCCTTCGACTCGGTCCCAGTGACCTCGACCCGCCCGACCTCGGCGGTGCTCAGCACGTGCGTGCCACCGTCGGCTTGCTTGTCGAGGCCGACGATGTCGATCACCCGGAGCGGGTCGATCTCGCGCGGGATGAGGTTGGCCGACGTCCTGATCAGGGCTGCGTCGCCGTCCGCGACCTCGCGCCCCACGAAGTCGACGAGAATCTCCCGCGCCGCGGCGATCTCGTCGTTGATCCGACGTTCGACCTGCTGGCCGAGCTCGACCGACATCGACTCGAACGGGAAGTCCAACCGGCCCTTGCCCGGGTCCATGTTGCCGCCGGTCACCGCCAGCCCGAACTCCGTCCAGATGACACCACAGAGGATGTGCAGCGCCGTGTGTGTGCGCATCGTCAGGTGCCGACGCTCCCAGTCGAGCGCGCCGGAGACCTCGGCACCCGGCTCGGGCAGCTCCTGACCCTCGAGCCAGTGCCAGATCACGCCGGTCTCACGGTCGCGTGCCACCCGGCTCACCGCGCCCGACCCGTCCGACCACTGGAGCGAGCCGACGTCGTACGGCTGGCCACCCCCGCCGGGGAAGAACGCCGTACGCCGCAGGGCGACCCGGCCCTGCTCGGCGTCGACCGCGGTCACGGGTGACTCGAACGCCCGCAGATAGGCGTCGACCGCGAACAGCTCGGTCTCCGCCAGTCCGCGAGGTGCGTTGTCGGGGATGCGTTGTCCAGGAACCGCCATGCCGCCAGGCTAGGCCAGGCCGAACCGGTCGAGCGCCCAGGCGTAGATCTCGGCCTCGTAGCGCAGGTGCGCGTAGCGGCCGGACGGTCCGGCGTGTGCGCCCTGGCCCAGCTCGATGCGGAACACACAGCCCGGCGACCAGTCGGGGTCCGTCTCGCGCAGGGCCGCGACCCACTTGGCGGGCTCCCAGAACATCACCCGGGAGTCGTGCAGCGCACCCGTGACGAGCAGGTCCGGGCGGGTACCGGCCGGCGGCAGGTTGTCGTAGGGCGAGTACGCGAGCAGCCACTGATACTCGTCGGGCTTACGCGGGTCGCCCCACTCGTCCCACTCGTTGATCGTGAGTGGGATCGAGGGGTCCAGCATCGTGGTCAGGATGTCGACCGCCGGCACCTCGGCGATCACCCCGGCCCATCGCGACGGGGCCTGCGAGAAGACCGCACCCTGCAGGAGGCCGCCGGCCGAGAGACCACGCGTGACGATCCGCGACCCGTCGACCAGTCCGTCGGCCAAGAAGTCCGCGGCCGCGACGTGGTCGGAGAACGTGTTCTGCTTGTGCTCGAGATGCCCGTCCAACCACCACCGCCGACCCCGCTCGCCACCACCGCGGATCGCGGCGTACGCCCACACGACGCCGCGGTCGAGCAGACCGGTCAGGGCAGCGTCGAACTCGGGATCGTCGCACGACTCGTACGCTCCGTAGCCGTACAAGAGGCACGGCGCCGACCCGTCGAGTGGTGTGTCCACGCGCCGCACCACGGTGATCGGGACAAGCACGTCACCCACCGGGAGCGTCGAAACGCTCGGTCACGTAACGAGACACGTCGTACGCCGGCACCTCCTGGTCGCGCAGGTGCCGCCTGGTTCCGTCCGACAGGTCGACCGAGTACCAGGACTTCGGGTGGATCCAGGACTCCTCCACCACCTGCACCTCGCCGGTGTCGAACAGCTCGTTGTGCGCCAGCATGAGAGTTCCGGACGGGTACGACGCCGCGAGGTCGGTGGCGTCGGCGAGGGCGCCTTCGTCGGTGAGGCGGTAGGAACGCGCCATCAGCTGCGTGTCCCGACGCAGCGTCGTCACGACGTGGCCCGCGAACGCCGTCACCTCGTACAAGCGCTCCGCCGGGTCCTCGGGCAGCACCTCGATCCAGCTGTCCCGCCCCGGCGAGAGCAGCGGTGCGCCCATCATGCGGAACTCCTGCGCTCCGTCGTTGGTGACGATCAGCAGCCGGTCCCCCATGGCTGTCCGGACGTGCTCGCAGGAGTATTCGATTCCTCGACGACGGGCCTCGACACAACGCACCGGTCGCGCTGGATCGTGTGCGTCCACGAGCCACACCTCGGAGGTGTCCCGGTTCGCCGTGTGGATGACGACGAGGTCGCCGGATCGGGTCGTGCGCACGTCCAGCTCGTACTGCTCGTCCTCCTCGCTCAACACCAGCACGTCGTCACGCACCGGCGTACCGACCTCGTGCCGCCAGACCTCACAGGGCCGGTAGGCCTCGTCGTGGACCGTGTAGAAGAACGTCCGGGAGTCGGCGCTCCACGCTCCTCCGTAGTACGACCGCGGGATCACGTCGTCGAGGTCTCGCGTCGCATCGCCGTCCAGCTCGCGGAAGCGCAACCGGTAGACCTCGTCCCCGATGGTGTCCACCGAGTACGCGAGCAGGCTCTCATCAGGGCTGACCAGGCTGATCCCCACTTTGACGTATGCCGAGTCGCCTCTCAGCGCGGCCGGGTCGAGCAACAGCTGGTCGCTCGCACCGGACGCCTGTCCGGAATCACCCGGTGCCGGGTCAAGTCCACGCCACAATTGCTCGTAGTCACTACCGGTAGGAGTGCGGGTGTAGTAGGAAAACCTTGTGCGTGGATGACTGACTGACCAGTCAGTGTCGGGCACGCGTACCGCCATATCGCCCGTGAGACTCTCGACCAAGGGGCCCAGATGAGCTGTGGAAGCGTCGTAGAAGGCACGCTCCGCGGCCAGGTACGCCAACACGTCCGGGTCATCGACCGCACGCAGCCAGGCATACCCGTCGACCCGGCGGTGACCGTGTGCCTCACGGACCTGTTCAAGACGACGCGCTTTAGGGATACTGACTCGTGAGTCAGGAAGATCGCTCACGCGGGGAAATCTACCCCTCCGGTAGCGCAGCCGACCAGCAAAGGGAGATCACGATGAGACGCCTCCGGAAGCACACCCCCAGAGCGGTCGGCGCCGTCGCTGCGCTGACGCTGTTGATGGGAACGGCTCTCTGGGGCGCTTCGACGACGGCAGGTGCCGGCTTCCGAGCAGGGGTGCTTGACGCGACCTTCACCATCGGCATGACCAACGAGGTCGACTCGTTCAACCCCTTCAACGGGATCGAGGCGGAGTCCTACGAGGCCTGGGCGCTCATGTACGACTACATGATCAGCTACTCCGACAAGGACATGAGCCCGCAGCCCAGCCTCGCGACGTCGTGGGACACCAGCACTGACGGCCTTACCTGGACCTTCCACATCCGCACGGGTGTGACGTGGACCGACGGCGTGCCGCTCACGGCGAAGGACATCGCCTACACCTACAACCGCATCCTCGACGGCGGTCCGGAGTCCGCCTCCTGGGGTTCGTACCTGCTGTCGGTCGACACCATCACAGCACCCGATGACCAGACCGTCGTGCTCGCGCTCAAGGAGCCCAACGCGGTGCTTCCGCTCCTCCCGATGCCGATCGTCCCCGAGCACATCTGGAAAGACGTCAGCGAGAAGCAGGTCAAGACGTACTCCAACGAACCATCGGGTGACCAGCCGGTTGTCGGCTCGGGACCGTTCGAGCTCGTCGAGGGGAAGGCGGGCGGCTCGACGTACCGCTTCGTCCGGAACCCGGACTACTGGGCCGGCGAACCGAAGGTCGGCGAGGTCGACATGCGCGTCTACCGCTCCGAGGACACGCTCGTCCAGGCGCTCAAAGCAGGTGAGATCGACTTCGCCGAGGGTGCGACCCCGCTGCAGATCAAAGCGCTGCAGGGCGAGCCCGGGATCACGGCACAAGAAGGCGACTCCCCCGGCTTCGACGAGATCGCGTTCAACGTCGGTTCCATCGACCTCAAGAGCGGCAAGCCGATGGGCGATCCCAACCCGGCGGTCCTCGACCAGAAGTTCCGCTTCGCGCTGAACTTCGCCATCGACCGGCAGGCGTTGGCGACCAAGGCCTACCAGGGCGCTGCCATACCGGCTGAGAACATCATCCCGCCCGCGTACAAGGGCTACGTGTGGCAACCGCCCAGCAGTGACGCCTACGCGTACGACCCGGCCAAGACCAGGCAGCTGCTCGACGACGCGGGCTACAAGGTCGGCAGCGACGGCTGGCGAACCCTGCCCGACGGCTCACCGATCGGGAAGCTCCGGCTGTTCGCTCGATCGGAGTCGGAGACGTCGCTGTCGACGATGGCGTTCTTCAAGGAGTGGCTCAAAGCCGTGCAGGTCGACTCGACCGTGGTCTCGGTCGAGAGCAGCAAGCTGACCAACATCATTCTCGACGGTGAGTTCGACACGTTCAGCTGGGGCTGGTACGTCGAGCCGGATCCGGACTCGATGCTCAGCTACTTCACGTGCGACCAGCGGGGCAACTGGTCGGACTCGTGGTACTGCAACCCCGCCTACGACAAGCTCTACAAGGAGCAGCACAGCGCGACCGACCAGTCCGCGCGCGAGGCCACCGTCAAGCAGATGCAACAGATGCTGTATGACGACGCCCCCTACCTCAACACCGCCTACAACCAGATCGGTGAGGCCTACCGCAGCGACCGGTGGGAGGGGTTCGTGCCGCAACCCAACCCGGGCGGCATCCTCCTGTTCCAGTACGGGCACGCCAACTACCTGAACCTGCAGCCCGCAGGAACCTCTGAAGGCACGCCGCAGGCCGCCGGAGCATCCAGCGGCGGGATCGATGCGGGGCAGGTCATGATCTTCCTCGTCGTGGTCGTCGTGGTTGCGGGCGGCCTGGTCGCGGTGTTGATGACGTACCGCAGGCGCCACGCGGACGATCGCGAGTGAGCCACACGATCGACCTCACCGCGTACGAGTCCGACGAGGAGCCGGATTTACCCGCGGCTGGGCCGGCCCGACCCAGCCGGTCCGCAAGCTGGCGCTGGCTCGGGCGCAAGGTCGCGGGATCGGCGGCAACGCTCGGGTTCATCGTCGTGGTCAACTTCTTCCTGTTCCGAGTCATCAACAAGCACCCCGAGCGCACCCTGGCCCGTGGCCGGGCCAAGACGCCGGAGCAGATCCAGGCCGTGATCGACAAGTACGGCCTGGACGACCCGCTGCCCAAACAGTTCCTGGTGTACCTCAAGAACATCATCACGTTGGACTTCGGTGACTCCTACCAGTACAGCCAGTCCGTCCGCGGGCTCATGCTCGACCGGCTCTGGCCCACCGTCGTGCTGGTAGGCACCTCGACGATCCTGTCGATCATCATCGGTGTCTGGATCGGCACGATCGCGGCCTGGAACCGCGGCCGCACGTTCGACGGGATCTCCACCACCGGGACCATCACCTTGTACTCGATGCCCGAGTGGTGGCTCGGGCTCATCTTGTTCCTGGTCTTCGCCACCGGCTTCGGCCCGATCCCTCGCCTGTTCCCCATCGGCCAGCTGAGATCGCCGGGGATCGACCCCTGGTCGGTGAACGGCGTCATCGACCAGGCATGGCATCTCGTTCTCCCGGTCCTGACGCTGACGCTGGCCTATCTCGCCGAGTACGGGCTGATCATGAGGTCGGCCCTTCTCGAGGAGATGGGTGAGGACTATCTCCAGACTGCGCGGGCGAAAGGCTTGACCGAGCTCCTCGTCCGCCGTCGCCACGCCACCCGGAACGCCCTGCTTCCCGTCGTGACGCTGGTCTCCCTGAACCTCGGGTTCATCGTCTCGGGCGCCATCACGATCGAGACGGTCTTCTCGATCCCGGGCCTCGGCCTGCTGACGACCGATGCGCTGCGGATCCCCGACATCCCGATGTTGCAGGGCACGTTCTTCGTGTTCTCCGCATCCGTCGTGCTGGCCAACCTGGTCTCCAACCTGCTGTACGGGTTCCTCGACCCACGGGTGCGCGTATGAGCGCCGAGGGTGTGACGGGCCCTCGTCCGCTGAGCCCGCGCCAGGTCACCTGGCGCCGACGGCGCGACTCCGCACATCGGACCTGGCTCGAGTTCAGGCGCCACCGCACGGGTGTCGCGGGACTCGTCGTGCTGGCGTTCTTCGCGTCCGTGGCGATCTTTGCGCCATTCATCGCCGACGCCGATGGGCTGTCGCGTATCAAGGCCACGGGCGACGTGCTGGCAGCGCCGTCGTCGTCGTACTGGCTGGGGACCGACGAGTACGGCCGCTCGGTCCTCACGCTGCTCATCTGGGGAGCTCGCGTCTCGTTGCTGGTCGGGCTGATGGCGACCGTCATCTCGATGGGTCTCGGCACGGTCATCGGGATCGCCTCTGGCTTCTTCGGAGGCCGGACCGGCGGCATCCTGTACCGCCTCACGGAGTGGTTCCTGGTCATCCCGTTCCTTCCGCTGGCGCTGGTCCTCGCCACCCTGCTCGGCGGTTCGCTGTACACCATCGGGTTCGTGATCGGGGTGACGAGCTGGCCCGGCACGGCGCTGCTCATCCGTGCACAGACGCTGTCGATCAAGTCCCGGCCGTACATGGAGCGAGCCCGCGTCCTGGGCGCGGGAAACTGGCATCAGATGGGGCGTCACATCCTGCCCAACGTGATGCCGATGGTGTTCGCCAACACGACGCTGACGGTCGCCGGAGCCATCCTGGCCGAGACGACGCTGTCGTTCCTCGGTTTCGGCGACCCGACCCGGGTGTCCTGGGGAACCATGCTCGACTCGGCCTTCAGCAACGGCGCGCTCACACTCGGCGCTTGGTGGTTCCTCTTCCCACCCGGCATCTGTGTCGTGCTCGTCGTGCTGTCCTTCACGCTGGTGGGGCAGTCACTGGAAGAGATCTTCAACCCCCGACTGAAGAAGCGCTGATGAGCTCCCTCCTCGAGATTTCCGATCTGCACGTCACGTACCGGACGGCTGGACGGGAGCTTCCCGCGGTCCGGGGAGTCACCCTGTCCATCGACGCCGGCCAGAGCGTTGGCATTGCCGGGGAGTCGGGCTGCGGCAAGTCGACTCTCGCCTCGACCGTGCTCCGGCTGCAACCCAAGAGCGCGCGTGTCGAGGGAACCGTCCTGGTGAACGGGCAGGACGTGCTGACCGTGCCGTGGGGTCAGCTGCGAGCGATTCGATGGGCGGAGGCGGCGATGGTCTTCCAGGGCGCCCTGCACTCGCTCAACCCGGTGCAGCGCATCGGTACCCAGATCAGCGAGCCGATCCGACTGCACGATCAGGCGGTGAGCAAGACGAAGGCGGCGACGCGCGTTGGGGAGCTGCTCGAGCAGGTCGGGCTGCCTGCGTCACGCGCCCAGTCCTTTCCGCACCAGCTGTCGGGTGGGCAGAAGCAACGGGTCATGATCGCGATGGCGCTCGCCTGCCGCCCGCAGCTGATCATCGCCGACGAGCCGACGACGGCCCTCGACGTGATGGTGCAGGCGCAGGTCCTCGGTGTCCTCACCGATCTGGTCCGGGACCTCGGCCTCGGCCTCCTGCTGATCAGTCACGACCTGTCCGTGCTCGGCACCACCTGCGATCGCGTGCACGTGATGTACGCGGGCAAGGTCGTGGAGGTAGGACCCGCCGAAGAGCTCTTCGACCGACCACTCCACCCCTACGGCGGATCGCTCGCCGCCGCCTTCCCTCGCATCGGCGACCCGGTGGCGCGATTCGCACCCGTTGGGCTTCCCGGCGATCCACCAGATCCGCATTCGCTGCCGACCGGGTGCGCATTCCATCCTCGCTGTGCTCTCTCGACCGAGGAGTGCGTGACAACGGACCCCCCGCTCGACACGATCGCAGGCGCTGGCCCGGATCGACGAGTGGCCTGCCTCCACGCCGATCCGACCCGTGACATGAAGCTGCTCCTGGTCCGCGGGGTTCCACGTGAGGAGAAGGCCTGATGAGCGGGGACTTGCTGTCGGCCCGCGGGTTGGAAGTCACCTTCGCCGGCCGCTCGGGCAGGCCGGACGCCAAGGGCGTCGACGGCGTCGACCTCGATGTCGGGTCCGCTGAGATCCTCGCGCTGGTCGGCGAGTCCGGCTGCGGGAAGACCACGCTGGCTCGGACTCTCCTCGGGCTCGAGCGTCCGAGCGCGGGCACCGTCACGTATGACGGAGAACAGCTCGCCTACGGCACCCGGTTCCTGAAGGGCTACCGCCGCCGGGTACAGCTCATCCTGCAGGACCCCTCCGGTGCGTTGAACCCGCGGCAGAGCGTGTACGAGTCCGTCGCGGAGGGAATCCGGATCCACAAGCTCCAGGCCCGCAGCGGAGCCAGGGGTGAACGCGCCACCGAAGCCGACCTGGTCGCCAGGGCGCTGTCGAGAGCAGGTATGCGGCCCCCCGAGCGCTTCTTCCTCAACTACCCGCACGAGCTCTCCGGCGGCCAACGCCAGCGAGTCGTCATCGCCGGAGCACTCGCGCTCGAGCCCGACGTGCTGATCGCGGACGAGCCGGTCTCGTCCCTGGACGCCTCCATCCGCGGCGAGATCCTCGCGCTGCTGCTCAAGCTGCGCGAAGACCTCGGTCTCTCGGTGCTGGTGGTCACGCATGACCTCGGACTGGCCTGGAACATCGCCGACCGGATCGCCGTGATGTACCTGGGTCGGATCGTCGAGGTCGGGCCGACCGAAGACGTGCTCGCCTCTCCGCAGCACCCCTACACGCGAGCTCTGCTGTCCGTGGTGCCCGAGATCGACGAGATCGACCCCATCGTGCTCGAGGGCGAGACGCCGGACCCGGCCCACGTGCCCCCTGGATGCCGGTTCCACCCGCGGTGCCCGGCGCTGCTGACGGGAGAAGCGGCGGCCGCGGGCATCGACGGCGCCTGCCGCACCCGGGCGCTTCCTGTCCTCACGGCCACCGGTGACCACCGGGCGGCCTGCTGGCTGCCTCGCTGCCAACCCTGACGCGTGGGCCGAAACCACCCGTCCGGCTCTTCCGTTCCGGCCAGGTCTGGTGGCACCCTAGGAAGTGCTCGTTACTGACTCGCGAGTCAGCATGATGCCGGTTCGGAGGAGGGTTGCGACGATGGTGGAAGCCCTGCAGCCTGCCCTGCCCAAGGAGATGTACGTCGACGCAGGCCACTTCGCCACCGAACGCGACCGCGTCCTGTTCCGTAGCTGGTTCTGCGTCGGGCGGCTCGATGACCTCGGTCTCGACGCGCCTGGCCGCCTGGCCGTGCTCGACGTCGTCGGCGAGTCGATCCTCGTGACGAGCGACCGGTCGGCCAGGTTGCACGCCGCATACAACGTCTGTCGTCACCGCGGCTCCCAGATCGTGCCCACCGAGCCGGGCACCCGTCGGCCGACCTGCGAGATCGGGGCGTTGCGCTGCCCCTACCACTCCTGGACCTACGATCTCGACGGCCGCCTCCTCAAAGCGCCGCACACCGAAGCCGTGGTCGACTTCGAGCCCGGGGACTTCGGCCTGCACGACGTCGGGGTGCACACGTGGGCCGGTTTCGTCTTCGTCCACCTCACGCCCGGTGAGGCCAGCGACTTCGACGTCGAGATCGCACCGTTCGCCGATCGGCTCCAGCGCTACCCGATGGCCGCCCTGACGACCGGCCTGAGCATGACGTACGACGTCGACGCCAACTACAAGGTGCTGGCCGAGAACTACAACGAGTGCTACCACTGTGGGCCTGTACACCCTGAGCTGACGCGCCTGGTCCCGTCCTTCGGCAGCGGCGGCGGCGGCCTCGCCTGGGAGGATGGCGTCCCGCATCGCGACGGAGCCTGGACCTTCACGATGACCGGCACCACCAACCGACGGCCGTTTCCCGAGCTCGACGACCACGAACGCACGCGGCACAAGGGCGAGCTCGTCTATCCGAACCTCTGGCTCTCCTGCGCGGCCGACCACGTCGCGTCGTTCGTGTCGTGGCCACTCGACACCGGGCGGACCCGGATCCGCTGCGACCTGCTGTTCGAGCCGGCAGCGATCGCGGCCGACGACTTCGACCCGCACGACGCCGGTGACCTGTGGCACCTGGTCAACCGGCAGGACTGGGCGGTCTGCGAGTCCGTGCAACGGGGCATGTCCTCGCGCGCCTACCGGCAGGGCTGGTTCGCGCCCATGGAGGACGCCAGTGCCGACATCCGCCGGTGGCTGCTCCCGCGTCTCGAGGACTCCGCGTGACGCGCGCCGACGCCGGGTTCGAGTACGTCGTCGTCGGCCTCGGTGCCCTCGGCAGCGCGACGGCGTACCAGCTCGCCAAGGGCGGTCACCGGGTGCTGGGGCTCGAGCAGTTCGAGCTCGGGCACGACCGCGGTGCCTCGCACGACACGTCGCGGATCCTGCGCCACAGCTACCACACGCCCGGCTACGTCGGACTGACGTTCGCGGCGTACGACGACTGGGCGACTCTCGAGGCCGACAGCGCAGAACGGCTCGTGAGCCAGGTCGGGGGGCTCGACCTGTTCCCTCCGGCCGCCGCTATCCCGATCGACGACTACACGACATCGATGTCCGCCCGCGGCGTGACCTACGAGCCGCTCGACCGTGCCGGGATCACCGCCCGCTGGCCGCAGTTCGCCGTCCCCGACGGCACCGTGGGTCTCTACCAGGAGCGTGGCTCGATCGTCCCGGCCGGTCGTGGCACGGCGGCCATGCAGGCGCAGGCGCTGCGGTTCGGTGCGACCCTGCGCGACCGAACGCCCGTCGTCGGACTCGAGCCGGTCGCCGGCGGGGTACGCGTGGTCACGGCGGATGCGACCTACGACGCCCGACGCGTCGTGGTGTGCGCCGACGCCTGGACCAACCAGGTGGTCGCGGGGCTCGATCTCGCGCTGCCGTTGACCGTGACGCTGGAGCAGGTGACGTACTTCCAGCCCGCCGATCCGACGCCGTTCCAGCCGGGACGCCTGCCGCTGTGGATCTGGATGGACGACCCGGCGTACTACGGGTTCCCCTGCTACGGCGAGCCGACTGTCAAGGCGGCCCGGGACTGCAGCGGGATCGAGGTGAAAGGCGACGAACGGCCGTTCGAGCCCGATCCGGAGCGCCTGCAAGGCCTGGCGGACTTCATGGCCGCGATCTTGCCGGGATCCGGACCGCCGGTGCGGTCCAAGACGTGTCTCTACACGTTGACGCCGGACCGCGACTTCGTGCTCAGCCCAGTGCCGGGGTACGAGTCCGTCCTCGTGGGACTTGGCGCAGGCCACTCGTTCAAGTTCGCTCCCACTTTCGGACGGCTGCTGGCCGAGCTGGCCAGCACGGACGAGTGCGGTGCGGACATTACGCCGTTCTCGCTCGATCGCGCCGCGCTGACCATTCCCGGCCAGCCGGTGCACTGGCTGGTGTGACGATGTCGGCGTACTCAGCTGTGGGCAGCGGCGACGTGGCGATCACGACGGCCGTGGTTGACGGCTGTAGCGGAATCGGTCGGAACGACGAGCAGGGCCCGGTCGATCCCGATCTCGTCGGCGGTGGCCTCCCGCACCCAGGTCTGCAGCTGCTTGCGGCTCACGGTCTTGTACACCAGGGCGGCGACCGAGAGACCGTCGAGCAGCGCACCCACCCGGGCAACGGTGCTCTTCGGGTCGCGGCACCTGAAGTCGCCGTTGTCGACGCCCTCGATGACGACGCGTTCGAGAGCGTCGCGCCACCGCCCGTCGAGCTTGCGCAGCGACGCCTGGATGGACGAGGAGCGCAGGGCTGTCGACCAGGCCTCGATCCACAAGGTCCAGCCATGTGCGGCGCCGGTCGGACCGTACGACGCCAGCACGCGCCGCAGCCGCTCGATCGGCTCACCCGCCTTGGCGATCGCCTTGTCGAGTCGGTCGGCATCGCGCACCACCGCGAACTCGAGGGCGTCGACGAGCAAGGCGTCCTTGGTGTCGAAGTGGTAGAAGACCAAGCCGGTGCTGACGCCGAGAGCAGTCGCGATGTCGGACACGCGCAGCGCAGACATGCCGCTCTTCTCGATCTCTGCGATCGTGGCCGTGAGGATCTCCTCGCGTCGCACCTCGACCTTCCGACGTCCCATGTCCAGACCCTATCCCCGGAGTAGACCCATGACGACGACTTCTCACCGGAGTCCGGCAACGCTGGAGATCGCTGGACTCGAGGCCACCCTGCAGCCCTTCGGCCAGTCGAAGATGATGCCTGCGGAGGCTTACACGAGCGACGCGGTCTTCGCCTGGGAGCAGCGCCATCTGTTCGCGGGAACGTACACGTGTGTCGGGCGCGAGGACGAGCTCCGGAGCGCCGCGGACGAGGTCAAACCGCTGACGCAGCGCGCCGTGATGGTCGGCGACGTCCACGTGCTGCTCACCTGGCCGCAGGCCGGCCACGTCCAGGCGTTCGCCAACACGTGTCGTCATCGCGCCCACGAGCTCAGCGATGCCGACGCCGGCAGCAGCAAGCAGTCGATCGTCTGCCCCTACCATGCGTGGACGTACGACCTGTCCGGTCAGCTGCGGACTGCGCCCGGCTACAAGGAGGTGGCGGGCTTCGATCCCTCCGAGCACAGTCTCGTGGAGCTCCCCGTCCATCGTTGGCACGGCTGGTTGTTCGTCCATGCCGCGACGTCGTTGGCGTCCGGCGAGGCGCTGCCGTTCGAGCAGTTCATCGGGGATCTGGAGGGCATCGTGGCGGCGTACGCACCCGAGGCGCTCGTGCTGGGGGACCGGCACTCCTACGTCGTCGAGGCGAACTGGAAGGTCATCTCGGAGAACTACCACGAGTGCTACCACTGTCCGCTGATCCATCCCGAGCTGTGCCAGGTCACGCCGCCGAGCTCTGGCGACAACTACGACCTGCCGGGCGCGTGGGTGGGCGGCGGCATGGTCCTCCGCGACGGCATGGAGACGATGTCGATCACGGGCGAGTCGCGTGGACGACCGATCCCGGGGGTGTCCCCGACCGCGGTCGAGTACCTCGGGCTCGTCCCCAACCTGCTCATCTCGGCCCACCCCGACTACGTGATGGCGCACCGCATGGTGCCACTGTCGCCAGGTCGGACCTGGGTCGAGTGCTCGTGGTACTTCCCGGACACCGGCGGCGATCCTCCGATCGATCCGTCGTACGCCGTGGAGTTCTGGGACATCACCAACAAGCAGGACTGGAACGCGTGTGAGTCGGTCCAACGCGGACTTGCCTCTCCGCACGTGCAGCCGGGGCCGTTCAGCCCGAGCGAGGACGCGGTGCACATGTTCGTGACGACGATCGCCCGCGCCTATCGTGGCCTCCCCATCCACGAGCCGGCCGGAAACCTGTAGCGCTTGTCGGCGCCGGAACTCACGGCCCAGGAGCCCGATCGAGGCCGGCAGGCGAGGCCCGGGTTGCGGCTAGGAGCCCGGCGCCACCGTCCTGCTCATCACCGTGTGGTTCTTGCCCTTCGGCCGGTCGAACTGGAAGCCGGCGTCCGCGAACATCGACCGGGAGGCGCTGTAGAGGAACGACGCCGTGATCTTCTTGCCGCCGGTGTCCTGCGGGTACGCCTCGACGACGCCGCCGCCGGCCTGGGCGATGAGATCGAGTGCTCCCCGCAGTGCGACCCTCGCGACGCCCTTGCGCCGGTAGCGCTTGTCCACGAAGAAGCAGGTGATCCGGTAGTCGGGGAGCCGGTCGAGCGTGGCTTCGTACTCCTTGCGGTGGTTGATGTTCGGCAGCTCCACCGGTGCGCCGTACTCGCACCATCCGATCGCGACGTCACCGTCGAACACGAGCGCGGCGTGTGCCTTGCCCTCGTGGACGAGCTGTTGCTTGAGGGCGCGGTTGCCCTCGACGGTTCGGGACTTCTCGGCGTTCATGGTGTGGAACCAGGTGCACCAGCACCCACCCCAGACGCCGTTGTGCCGCTCGGCCAGGTCGGCGAAGGCGTCCCACGTGTCGGGGGCGAGCGCCTTGATGGTGTAGGCGTCAGTGGCGGTCTCGGTATCCGTCATGACGGCAGCCTAGAACGGGTTGCGGACGGTCGCCGTCCGGATTGTGTCGCCGCGGCAGGAGCCGCGCAAGATCCGACTGTGGCGTTGCCAGGGCCACGTGGGAGTCGGATCTCTAGACGGGCATCGGGACCTGAGCTGAGGGCAGTTCAGGCGTCCCCGTCGTAGCTGAGAAGGTCAGCGGGCTGGCAGCCAAGCACGTCGCACAACGCGGTGAGCGTGGAGAAGCGCACCGCGCGAGCACGGCCGTTCTTGAGGATCGACAGGTTCGCGATCGTGATGTCGGCGCGTGCGGCCAGCTCGGTGAGCGTCATCCCACGCTCCTCGAGCAGCTGGTCGAGATGCACCGCGATCCGGTGTGACGACGGGTCGGCAGCCATTCAGATCGTGGCCTCGACGTCTTCACGCAGCTGGGATCCGTACGCGAAGACTTCCGCCAGGATGAAGGCGCTCAACCCCCCGAGCAGCGCACCCCCGGGAATCTCGTAGCCGGCAACGCCCAGGTCAACGCTCGGGTACGACGACAGTGAGCTGAACAGGGCGTTGCGAAAGCCATAGTTCAGCAACTCGACCACGGGACCTCCCACCACCAGCAGAAAGCCGAGCCGGCGCAGTCGCCGCACGTTGTCCGGGCCGAACGGGTCACCGCGCATCACCGACTTCAGCAGTCCGCGCACGAGCCACAAGCCACCCACGACGAGAACAAGCGGACCCAGGTCCGTCGCGGACCGGTAGAACATCTGCTCCGTTGAAGGGTCCCGGACCTCGGCCTTGACGCGGGCATCGAGCCAGGAGTCGACCCGCAGTCCCGTCGGCAACGGACCCACATCGTCCGGAGACAGCTGCAAGGGGACCGTCAACGTATCGCCATACAGCAGGGAGTCACCGTGTCGCGCGAGTCCAACGCCGACGGACACGAGGGCAAGCAACCCGAACGCGGCGCTGAGGAGCAAGAAGCCCGTGACGAGCAGATAACCGGTTCGCACGGGGCCTGACACGGTGGGAGACGCCATGACCTTCTCCTTATCGACAAACGATGTTATTGACAAACGATAGCATCGAAAATCGATATGACAAGAGCCCGTCAGACTGCTCTGGGGACCGACTCCTCCCAGCGCCGCGTGGCCACCGTCGTCGTCCCCGCTTCGGTTGCCTCACGGGCGGCCAGCTCGATCGCCACCGTGATCGCGTCCGCCCCCAAGGCCACCTCCATCGTCGCAGTCGTCGACACCTCGACGTGAGGCCAGCGGATCGTCAACGTGGTCGTCGCCGTGGACCGTTGCTCGAACGTCGTGCGGTCGACACAGACCAGTCCCTCGTAGTGCTCGGTGGCGGTCCCGCCGTACGGGATCTCGTACGTCGAGCCGTGGTCGACCACGCACGACGTCGTTCCTGCGAGCACGTCACGCTCGACTCTCCAGGTGAGGCCGGCAGGGTCCTCGACCGACGCGCCGCCGGCCGTCAACACCGGGGGGACGTGGCCGGACGGACCGTTCCACGCGGGCAGCGACAGCTCGCCCCCATGAATCGTCAGTGCCACCGGACCGGGCGGCGCCGCGGTGTTGGGCCAGTCGGCGCCTGCCAACGACAGTCTCATCTGCTGGCCGGCGTCGAAGGAGTACGCACAGGCCTCGAGCTCCACCTCGACGTCGTACACCTCACCCGGCACGAGTGGCTCGATCCGGTCGAGACCGGTCCGGCAGCCGAGGTTGAGCGTCCCCCGCGACACCAAGGCGGACGTCCCGTCGGCGAACACGTCACAGAGCTTCACCGACACGAACGCCGACGGCCGGTCCACGCTGACCTGCAAGCGCACCCTCGGATGGCCGATCAGCGTCACGGACTCGGCGCCCCACTCCCATGTCAGGGACGCCGCATCGTCGTACCGCTGGTCCTGGCTGAGTCCCCACGGGAGGTGCCCGGCGCAGTCGATCCAGGCGTCCACACCGACGTCCGGTCGAACGGCGTACGCGGGTCGCTCCGCCAGCGCCCGGGTGATGACGGAGCTGCGTGGCGACGGCCACTCCTCCCGCACCCACTCGCCCTCGTGCATGTCCAGCACGGCCGACGGGCGCGTCGACGAACGTACGAAGCACGTCATGGCCGGCCGGTCGTCGGCCAGCCCGTCGTCGACGCCGTTCTCGATGCCGCGTAGCCAGCGGTCCCACCACGCGACCATCTCCGGCATCGAGTCGATCCGCGGTCCGGGAATCGCCGACTCCGTCGCCGCATGCCCCCACGGCCCCGCGAGCAACCGGTGCGGCACGCCCTGCGCCCGGAGCCGTTCGACCATCCGGAAGGAGTTGTTGCGGTAACCGTCGGCCCAACCCGCGATGATCATCGTGGGGCACGCGATGCGGTCATAGCCGGGACGCACCGACCCGTGTCGCCAGTAAGGCCCGTCGAGCTGCTCGCGCAGCCACGTCAGCGCCCACGGCTCGGTCGTCTCGACGCGACGCACCCACTCCTCCCGCCAGCCGTCGCCCCAGACGGCCGGTACGGGCGGCAGCGCGTTCATAGGCGTCATGTAGTGGCAGTAGTCGACGAGGTCGAGCACCTTCAGGATCCCGCCCCGGTAGTGCACGTCGTCGGTGTAGCGGTCGTCGGTGCCGTAGATCGCGATGATCGCCTTGAGGTGTTCAGGTCGCTCACAGGCCATCTGCAAGGAGTTGAACCCCGAGTACGACGTGCCGTACATGCCGATATTGCCGTCGCACCAGTCCTGCGCGGCCAGCCAGTCGATCACCGCGTGCAGGTCCTGCTGCTCGCGCGGTGGGTACTCGTCCGTGGCGTCACCACCCGACGAGCCGGTACCGCGCAGGTCGAGCCGGCAGACGGCGTACCCGTGCTGGTCCCGCAGGCGCACGTAGTCGGGTCGGTACGACGAGGTGAGGTCGTCCTTGCGATAGGGCAGCGCCTCGAGGATGCACGGCTGCGGCCCGTCGAGGCCCTCGGGGAGGTAGAGGGTGGCCGACAAGACGACGCCGTCATCCATGGGGATCCGGGCCTCGTGGCACCGTTCGTCGATGTCGGGGCGGTTCACGCGTCGACCCGGCCGTGGCGACGCAGCAGGTCCAGCACGTCCTCGACGGGAAGGCCTGGAGCAGAGTTTCCCGAACGTCCCACGACCGTCGTCGCCGCGAGCATCGAGTTCAACACCGCTTCCTCGCTGGCCTCGACCACCGCAGCGAACAGCCCGTCGAACGCGGATCCGGTGACGACCGGGGTCGACGAGATGCGATCCTCACGCCCGACGCGTACGCCGGTCGACGTCGCCAGGAAGATCTCACCGCTTCCGTGGTGCGCGACCGACCCGGTCCGGGCCAACCCGAGACCGATGCGCCGCGCGAGCCGCGCGCAGCCTGCCCCGTCCACAGGCGCGTCGGTCACGACGAGTCCGATACACGATCCGGCGGGGGGCCTGCGCTCGGCTCCCTCCCCTGGTGCCGCGGCTGGGGCGAGCAGTCGTCCGACGGGAACACCCGCCACCGTCAGCTGGTCCCGCGTACCGAAGTTGGTCATGAGCAGGACGCCCACCGTGTAGCCGTCGACGATGCGCGACGCCGTGCCGATCCCGCCCTTGAAACCGAGGCAGCTCATGCCGGTTCCCGAGCCGACGGCGCCTTCGGCCGGCGGCGTCGTCGACCCGACCGAGGCGTCGGCTTCTTCCCAGGCCCGCTTGACGTCGTGGTGACTCACCTGCATCCGGCGGGCGTCGTTGAGGAACGAGTCGTCACACTCGCCCACCACGGGGATGATGAAGTCCTCGGCCACCTCCGGCCAGCGCTCGAGCATCAGCCCGCACGCAGCGTCATACACCCGGCCGAGCTGCAGGGTGGAGGTCAAGAACACCGGCGTCTCCAAGGTCCCCCACTCCCCCGCGGTGAGGAAGCCGGTGCACTCGCCGGCGCCGTTGAGCACGGCCCCGCCGGCGGGGAGCATCTCGTGGAACGGGTCGTCCCGCAGCCGCACCACGGTGACGCCCGTCCGCGCCACGCCGCGACCCTGCGGCGGGTCGGGCTCGTCACGCCACACGGTCGCGTGCCCCACACCGACTCCGGCGACATCCAGCACCGAGCACGTCGGACCCGCGGGCAGCGAACCGATACTGATCGGCAAGTCAGTAACGCGTGGCATGATCAGATCCTGCCGCAACTCGCTCGGGAGGGGAACCATGGACACCGGCGCCGTCCCCGTCGTCTGGTCGGAGGACACCCTGGCCCACCGACCCGATCGCGAGGTGTGGATCGGGCTCCCGCTGGACGGGACCGAGGTCCCGGAGCGTGTCACGGTCATCCGCGACGCACTGACCGATGCCGGACATCCGCTCGTCGACTCCACGGCGCACGGCGACAGCGTTCTCGAGAGCGTCCACAGCCGCGAGCTCGTCCGGCATCTGTCCACGGTGTACAGCGCCTGGGAGGACGGCGGGTTCGTCGACCACGGCCAGGACCGCGTCGTCCCCTATTTCTTCCCGACCGCCGCCATGCTCGGCACGATAACGCCGAGCGACGCGTCGTCGGTCCATGCCCGCGCCGGCCAGTACTGCTACGACACGATGACCACGGTCGGACCGGGCAGCTGGGCCGCGATCGCAGCGGCGGCGGACTGTGCGCTCACCGCAGTCGATCTCGTGACCGCGACGCAGACACGTCAGGCGTACGCGCTCTGTCGCCCGCCGGGTCACCACGCCACGCACGACGCCTACGGCGGCTCGTGCTACCTCAACAATGCCGCCCTGGCCGCCCAGGCGCTGCGCGACGCAGGCCACGACCGCGTGACGGTGATCGATATCGACGCCCATCACGGCAACGGAACCGCTGCCATCTTCTACGACCGCGGCGACGTGCTCTACGGCTCGGTGCACGTCGACCCGGGAGCCGGCTGGTTTCCGCACGTGGTCGGTCACGCCACCGAGACCGGGTCAGGAACGGGCGTCGGGGCGACCGTCAACGTGCCTCTCACGCCGGGCGGGGGCGACGTTGCGTTCCTCGACGGCGTACGCCACCTGATGGCAACCGCTCGGCGGCACGGGTCGACCGCGCTCGTCGTCTCCCTGGGCGTGGACGCGGCGGCGGATGACCCCGAGAGCCCGCTGCAGGTCTCGCACGACGGCTACGCACGAGCCGGCGACCTGCTGCTCGGTGACCTCGACCTGCCGACCGTCGTCGTCCAGGAGGGTGGCTATCACCTGCCCACCCTCGGCACTCTGGTGGCCGCCTTCCTCTCCCCCTGAGCTGCGCACACCGGCCCCGCTTCCAGTTGCGAGGTATACCGGAAGCAAGGACCGTGAGGCCACACAACTGACACCGACAGGAGCTGCCCATGAACGGCGGGGACGACATACCCGAGGTCCTGGTCCTGGACGTCAACGAGACGCTGTCGGACCTCGAACCGATGCGCGACCGGCTGGCGTCGGTCGGCCTTCCGGCGCACTCACTGGATGTGTGGTTCGCCGCCACCTTGCGCGATGGTTTCGCGCTCACCGCGGCGGACACGTACGCGCCCTTCCGGGACGTGGCCGCCGGAGCCTTGCGCACGTTGCTCTCCGACCGCGACGTCGAGGGTCAGCAGGCCGAGGAGGCCGTCGAGACCGTGCTGGCCGGCTTCGCTCAGCTACCCGCACACCAAGATGTCGCCCCCGGCCTGCGACGGATCCACGCAGCAGGGATCCGGCTGGTGACGCTGACGAATGGGGCCACCTCGATCTCCGACCGGATGTTGACCGACGCCGGCGTGCTCCCGCTGCTCGAGCACCGCCTGTCCGTCGAGACGCCGCAGCGCTGGAAGCCCCACCCGGACGCGTACCGCTACGCGGCCGAGGTCTGCGGCGTCGCGCCGGGGCGGATGGCGCTGGCCGCCGTCCACCCCTGGGACGTGGACGGCGCACAGCGCGCCGGGCTGAATGGCATCTGGATCGACCGCCGCCGGACGCCGTATCCGGCCGCGTTCCTGGAACCGGACCAGCACACACCCGATTTCGAGGCGTTGGCCGACCGGCTCACCGCCGACTGACCACCGAACACCTCCCGTCCCCCGAACGGGGTCCCAAAAGGGCTCGATTCGGTGGGAGGGAGGTGTTCGGACCGAGGGTGGGTACGACGAAAGGCCCCGAGCAACAGCTCGGGGCCTTCGCGTGTGGCAGGGACTAGAAGTCCATGCCTCCCATGTCAGGGGCGCCACCGGGGGCGGCACCGGCCTTCTCGGGCTTGTCTGCGACGACCGCCTCGGTCGTCAGGAAC
>CAWFGV010000008.1:0-142271 GCA_963815445.1 uncultured Actinomycetota bacterium | reverse complement strand
CGACGGCGGCCAAGGAGCTGTTGGCCAGGCGTGGGTTCGACCCCGTGCTCGGAGCGCGCCCATTGCGGCGTACGGTCCAGCGCGACCTCGAGGACGTGCTCGCCGAGAAGATGCTGTACGGCGAGGTCGGGCCCGGCCAGATCGTGCTCGTCGACGTCGAGGGCGAGGGCACCGAGCAGACGTTCACGTTCCATGGGATGCCCAAGTCCGAGCTGCCCGACGCGCCTCCGGTCGAAGAGGCAGTGCAGCCGCCACCGGCCACGTGACCTGACGCCACGCTGGCCCCGAACGCCCCCCTTCACGTTGGTGAGCGGGGGCGTTCGCGTGTCCGGCCCCCGCTGGTCAGGGGAGGCTCAGGCGAAGGTCGGGGCGTCGCACGACGAGACCGTCGTCAAGGAGCGACTGCAGTGCCCTGTCGCGCTGCTCGCCCTCGGACCAGAGCGTCTCGAGGACGGTGGGATCGACTGGTTCATCGGTCTCTCGGAGCAGACCGAGGATGCGCCCGCGGCACTGCCGGTCGGTGCCTGCGTACGGCTGACCACGCCGCGGGGGGCCGGCATGGCGGGGATAGCCGTCCGCACGCCAGGCACACAGGTCGGCGATCGGGCAGCTTGCGCATCTCGGAGTACGGGCCTGACAGACCAGGGCCCCGAGCTCCATGACCGCGACGCTCCAGGTGGCGGCGGTCTCACTGTCGGCGGGCAACAGCGCCTCGGCAGTACCGCGCTCGGCCGCCGTGACGGCAACGGGAGCGAACTCGGTCCCGTTGATGATCCGTGCGTGGACCCGTCGGACGTTGGTGTCGAGAACGGGGGTGCGTTGCCGGTAGGCGAACGCCAGCACAGCGTTGGCGGTGTAGTCGCCGACGCCGGGAAGGGCGCGGAGCTCGGCGTAGCTCGACGGCAGCACGTCCGCATGGTCACGGTCGATGACGGAGGCCGCCGCGTGCAGGCGTAGCGCGCGTCGAGGGTAGCCGAGGCGTCCCCACATCCGGACGGCTTCCCCGGGCTGCTCGGCCGCGAGGGCCGACGGCTTCGGCCAGCGGCTCATCCAGGCGTCGTATGTCGGCAGGACGCGCGCGACCGGGGTCTGTTGGAGCATCACCTCGCTGACCAGGACGGCCCAGGCGCTGGCCTCCGCTTCCCGCCACGGCAGGGTCCGCCGGTGGTCGTCATACCAGTGCAGGAGGCGTTCGTGGAGGTGGGGAAGGTCAACCGGGTGCATCCACGTTCCCTCCTTGGGCCGCGCTGCGCCCGAACCAGCCGCTTTGTCGCTGCCCGGCGCGCTGCCACGAATCGCCAGATCACCACGTTAGCGTTGGACCATGAGCACCATGATGCGGCCGGCGGGACCGCTGCCGCCGAAGGTGTACTGGGTGCGGCGGCTCATGCTCCTGCTCGTCGTGGTGCTGGTGATCAGCGTTGCGTGGTGGCTGTTGGCCGGCTCGGGCAGTGCTGATCCGAAGGCGTCCGCGGCCACGGCCCCGGGCGCGACGACGTCGCCGTCAACCCCCGTGTCCACATCGCCCGCGCAGCAGCCTCGGCACAAGCCCGTGACGACTGCCGGCCCCAAGACCTCAGGCACCGCCACGGGGCACGTCAAGCCGAGCGCGCAGAATCACGGCTCCGGCACGGCGACGAAGCCGCGCCGGCCAACGAAGGCGAAGCGGACGCCGTTGGCGCGACCCACCGGAACGTGCAGCCCAACGGGTGTCGGCATCGAGATCGACGTGGCCGACTCCGCACCCGGCGCGTCCAACACCGCCACCTTGCTGCTGACCAGCACCGACACGCCGGCCTGCACCTTGGCCATCACGCCGAACGACCTCGTCGTCCGCATCACCTCGGGCGCGGACGTGGTCTGGTCCAGCGATGACTGCCCCGACCTGCTGCGGGCGAAGGAGGTCGTCGTCCGGGCCGACCCGCCCACGGCATACGAGTTCCGCTGGGACGGGCGGCGGTCCGCCCAGAACTGCCAGCCCGTCGACGCGCTGCCGTCCCCCGGCGGTTACTGGGTCCAGGCGGCGCTCATCGGTGGTGACCCGCACAAGGCGTACTTCGACATCTTGGCGAAGTGACCGGTCGATCGGCATACGGCGCTGAGCGGCCGAGGTCAGCAAGGCAGTTGCCCTGTACCCAAGCTGAATCTGCCTAGTTCAGAAGCCACCTGGCTTGTGAACTAGGCAAACGCGAAGGGCCAGGAGGGGTCAGACGTAGCGCTCGAGGATGGAGGACTCAGCGAGGCGGGACAGCCCCTCGCGGACGGAGCGGGCGCGGCTGTCACCCACACCGTCGACGGCCTGGAGATCGTCGATGCTGGCGGCCAGCAGCTTCTGCAAGGTCCCGAAGTGGTCGACCAGGCGCTCTACGACTGCCCCGGGCAGTCTCGGCACCTTGGCCAGCAGGCGGAAACCCCGGGGACTGACCGCGCTGTCGAGGCTCTCGGCACCGCCGAGCCCGAGTGCGCGGCCGACGGTGGCGATGTCGAGCAGCTCGTTCGACCCGAGCGCGTCGACGTCGGCGAGCACCGAGTCGGCGGTCCGGGCCCGGCGCCCGGTGGGCAGGTAGTCACGGATCACGAGCTCGCGCTCGTGGTCGACGCCGGCGACGAGCTCGTCGAGCTGCAGTGAGAGCAACCGGCCGTCCGTGCCGAGCTCGAGCACGTAGTCCTCGATCTCGGTGGCGATCCGTAGCACCATCTCGAGCCGCTGGGCGACCGAGGCGACGTCGCGGACCGTGACCAGGTCCTCGATCTCGAGGGCGGACAGCGTGCCCGACACCTCGTCGAGCCGCATCTTGTAACGCTCCAGGGTCGCCAGCGCCTGGTTGGCCTTGGACAGGATCGAGCCGGTGTCCTCGAGGACGTAGCGCATGTCGCTGACGTACAACGCGATCGTGCGCATGGACTGCGACACGGAAATGACCGGGAAGCCGGTCTGGCGGGCAACTCGGTCAGCGGTGCGGTGCCGCGTCCCGGTCTCCTGGGTCTGCACGGACGAGTCCGGCATGAGATGGACTCCGGCGCGGATGATGCGTGTCGCCTCCCGGTCGCACACGATCGCGCCGTCCATCTTCGCCAGCTCGCGCAGGGCCGTCGCGGTGAAGTCGATGTCGAGCACGAAGCCGCCTGTCGAGAGCGACTCGACGGTGCGGTCGTTGCCGAGGACGACGAGTGCGCCGGTGCGACCACGCAGCACCCGCTCGAGGCCCTCGCGGAGCTCGGTTCCCGGGGCGACCGCCGCCATGGTTGCCCGCAGCCGTGCCCCCGGTTTGTGCCTGTCGCCTGCCACGTGTTCCCCTCAAAGACTCCAGTGTGCGCGCGGTTCAGTGTAGGGCGTGCCATGACCGGGGCTGACGCTCCCGGTCCGGTGGCTCACACGATGAACAGGTCGGTCGGCCCCTGTCGGAGCGGCTGGTGCGAGATGCCCAGCACCGTCAGCGCACGGTCGAGGTTGTGGCACTCGATCAAGGTCATGCCGTCGACCTTGGGAATCGTCGCGTGGGGCACGTCGTGATGGCTGGGGATGACGGCGTAGCGGAAACCCAGCCGAGCGGCCTCACTGCAGCGCAGGCCGATGTCGGGAACGCGACGAAGCTCACCTGCAAGTCCGACCTCCCCGATGGCGACGGTGCCCTCGCGCACCGGCACGTTGACGCTCGCGCTGGCGACGGCCACCGCCACGGCGAGGTCCGAAGCCGGCCCCCGCAAGGACGCACCGCCGACGGTCGCGGCGTAGACGTCAGCGGACGAGACGCCGATCCCGACCCGGCGCTGCAGAACCGCGAGCAGCATGGCCAGCCGGGCCGAGTCGATGCCGCTCACAGCGCGGCGCGGAGACGGCACCGGGCTGGGAGTGACGAGTGCCTGCACCTCGGCCAGCAAGGGTCGTCGACCCTCCAGGGTCACGGTCACGCACGTTCCGGACATGGGCTCGGAGTGGCGGGACAAGAACAATCCGGTGGGGTCGGCGACCTCGACGATGCCACCGTCGGAGAGGTCGAAGCAGCCGATCTCGTCGACCGGACCGAACCGGTTCTTGACTGCTCGGAGCAGTCGTAGCCGGGTGTTGCGTTCGCCTTCGAACTGCAGCACGACGTCGACGATGTGTTCGAGCGCGCGCGGACCAGCGATCGATCCGTCCTTGGTCACGTGCCCGACCAGCATGGTCGGCAGATGTCGCTCCTTCGCCACTCGGACCAAGGCCGCCGTGACGGCCCGGACCTGGGTGACGCCCCCTGCCACTCCGTCGATGTCGGCGGTGGCGATCGTCTGGACCGAGTCGATGACGAGGAGATCCGGCTTGACCGCGTCAATGTGGCCGAGGACCGCCGAC
Organism: uncultured Actinomycetota bacterium; assembly: GCA_963815445.1. GTDB lineage: Bacteria > Actinomycetota > Actinomycetes > Propionibacteriales > Nocardioidaceae > JANLYC01. The sequence goes on along the minus strand of CAWFGV010000008.1, from coordinate 137,938 downwards.
AGGTCGGTCTCGGCGGCGAGGTAGAGGTTGTCCTCGAGGGCGTTCGTGCGCTCTGCCCGCAGCCGCACCTGGGCCGCCGACTCCTCGCCGGAGACGTAGAGCGTGCGCTTGCCGCGGCGAGCGACCTGCGCGGCCACCTCGAGCAGCAGCGTCGACTTCCCGACGCCGGGTTCTCCGGCAAGCAGCAGGACCGCGCCGGGCACGACGCCACCACCGAGCACCCGGTCGAGCTCGGACACCCCACTGGACTGCGCGGCCGCGGCCTGTGACTGCACCTGCGAGATCGGCACGGCCGCAGAAGTGACGGGACCGGCCTTGACGTGCGTGACCTGCGGCCTGCCGGCTTCTTCGATCGTGCCCCAGGCCTGGCACTCGCCACAGCGGCCGACCCATTTCATCGAGGTCCATCCGCATTCGCCGCAGCGGTAGCTCTCGGTGGGTCTGCGCGACGGGGTCTTGGCCATGAGGACGACGCTAGGTGCTGGCGCCGACAACGCGCGCCGCCACGCCGCGAGCGCTCGACAGGTGCACCCACGCCGGTCCGGCCAAGGGCGGTCCTGAGGCATTGACGTGAGATGTTCAATGGCAGCGTCAGGGTCAGTCGTCAGATGCCAGCGAGCAGGCTCGGCCGTGGAGGTGACCTGTGCCGGAGCGGGACGAGTTCATGACGTGGGTCGAGACTCGGCTCCGTGAGGCGGAGATAGCCGTGCACAACGGCGACGTCGCACCGCGTTTCGCAATCTGGTCCACGAACGAGCCGGTCACGGTGCTCGGCGCGTGGCTGTCCGGTACGGGTCAGACGGAGGTCGGTGAGATCTTCCGTCGGTTGGAGGACTCCTTCTCTGATTGCACGTCCTATGCACACGAGGTCGTGGCTGCTGACGTAGTAGGGGACATGGCTTACACCGTCGGCTATGAGCACACCCAGGCATCCGTCAACGGAGAGCCGCGGGCCTACACGCTTCGCGTGACGCAGGTCTACCGTCGCGAAGGCGGCGAGTGGAAGGTCGCGCATCGCCACGCTGACACGGTGCCGTCGGCCGATCCTGCGGACACCTGAAGCCGGCCTCGAGGCACTAGCGGAGCTTGGCGCGAACCACGATCGCGTAGTCGACGTCGGTCCCCGAATGTTCAGCCAGGATCCGCTGCGCCAGGTCAGGAGGGAACTCGATCCCCACCACGGCCTCCAGCTCCCTGCGACCGGGAAACGACCACCGCATCAGGCGTCGATGGTTGGTCCAGCCGTGGCGGGCGAAGAACGCGTCGACGGCGTCCGCGTCATACGTGGGGTGCGCCCAGCGAAACCAGCGGCCGAACGTGCTCGTCGACGCGTCGTTGTCGATGATGAAAGCAGCGCCTCCTCGTCTGAGCACACGGTTGATCTCGAGCAACCCCGGTTCGCAGCCGGGCCCGAAGAAGTACGTCCAGCGGGCGTGCACGACGTCGATGCTGGACGGGTCGACGGGCAGATCCTGCGCCACGCCCTTCCGTACGTCGACGTTCGGCAGCTCGCGTGTACGCCGTTGCGCGCCAAGGGCGAGTGCTGGATGCGGCTCGACCCCGATCACCTGCGCCGCCACGGACGCAAAGCGTGGGAGGTGGAAGCCCGTACCGCAGCCGATGTCGAGGAGCACGGCGCCGGTGTACGGGCGGATGGAGGTCATGGTCTGCTCGATGACGCCGTCGGGGTCGACGGCCTGGTTCTCGAGCTCGTACGTCGCCGGGTCGTTCCAGATGTTCGGACTCGGGAGGGCGCCAGCGCTGATGCCGCGCGGGAAGGCCGGGGGCCGGGTCATCACGACACGGGTGGTCTTCCCGCCGCGCGTCAGATCCGGACCGGGCCGGAGGGCGTGGCGAAGGTGGCGGCGACGATGCCCGGCGTACCGTGCGGGGCAACCCACTCGACGTCGAAGTCGCCGATGCGGTGCTCGACCGGTGTGTCCAGCCACGCGGCGACGCGACGGTAGTCCCCGGCGATCTCGATCTTGCTCAGCGCGAGCTTGCCGGAGCAGCCAACCGACGGGTGCAGCGCCTCAGGGCTTTCCCACTGGACGAAAAAGGGCAGCTGCGGGTCAGTCTGAAGGCCCCTGACCCCGACCTGCTTCCATCGCAGCTCGACACCATCTGGGCGATGCCGGTTGCCGGGCACGGCTTCGCGTTCGAGTCTCTTCTCGATCGGCGCGAGGTCGTCGACTGCGACAACCCAGCCGAGCCAGCCACCACCGGCCTCGGACCTGGCGCGGACGGCCTGACCGAACGGGGCCTTGTCAGAAGCTGGGTGGTCGAGCACCTCGACGACTTCGAGGTACTGCCCATCGGTGAGGGGAAGCACGCGGTTGCGAGTCCCGAACCGTGGATGAACGCCCCCGTCGACAAACGGCTCGCCGAGCAGCTCGGACAACCGCTCGGTGGTGCCGCCGAGGCCGTCAGGCCCGACAGCGAACGAGAGATGGTCGAGATGCATGCGGATCATTGTGGCCGCTGTCGATCCGCCGCCGGCAACCGGGGTCGGACGACGTCGGTCACTGACGAGTCGCGCGGGCGCGCCCCTTGGTAGCTCCCGGCGGCGGCACGCCGGCTGCTGCCGTCGCTGGATGCAAGGTGAGCTGCGAGCGTCGGCGCTCGTAGTCGCGGCAGTGACCGACGAGCAGGTCGTACGCCGCCTGACCCATCAGTTCTACGAGCTCGGGGCCGTTGCTGACATAGACGGGCTCGGCGCCGACGTGCGCCTCGGTGTTGGCGGAGCAGTACCAGTCGAGGTCGTGACCGCCCTCGCCCCACCCGCGGCGGTCGTACTCCGTGATGGTCACCTCGGTGTATGACGTCTTGTCGCCACGCTCGACCTGGCGGAACAGTCGACGGATCGGCAGCTGCCAGCACACGTTGGGTTTGGTCTCGAGCGGGTGGCGGTCGTTGCGCAACGCCCACCCGTGCAGGGCGCAGCCCGCACCGCCGGCGAACCCCGGCCGGTTGAGGAAGATGCAGCCGCCGTCGTGGACGGCGGTTTTGCGCTCACCGTCCTCGTCGGTCTCGATCCAGGCGTTCTTGTGCTGGGTGCCGACGTCGCGGAACTGCCAGTCCTCAGGACCGAGAAGCTTGACGAACTGGCGGGTGCGCTTCTCGTCGGCCTTGTCCGAGAAGTGCGCCCCCAGCGTGCAGCAGCCGTCGTCCGGGCGGTCGGCATAGATCCCTTGGCACCCCGCGCCGAAGATGCAGCTCCACCGGGACGTCAGCCACGTGAGATCGACCTTGAAACGTTGGGACTCGTCGCTCGGGTCGTCGAACTCGACGAACGCGCGGGGGAAGTCGGGGGAAACCTCAGGCACGCGTCCACCCTAGGTCGCCGCCGCGAACACCGCCGCGGGGCCTCGCCGGGCGTTAGCCTTCGACCTATGAGAGAAGGAGTGCTGGACGTAGGTTCCAACACCGCGCACCTGCTCGTGGTCGACGCCCATCGCGGTGCGCCGCCGTTGCCGGCCTCGTCCACCAAACAGGCGTTGCGGCTGGCCGAGCACCTCACTGCGACAGGTGCGCTGTCGGATGAAGGCGTCGACTCCTTGATCTCGTTCATCAAGGTCGCGCTCCAGGAGGCCGAGGACCAGGGGTGCGAGTCGGTCATGGCGTTTGCGACCTCCGCGATCCGGGAGGCCAGTAACACCGACAAGGTGATCGCGCGCGTCCAGGAGGCGACCGGTGTCGACCTCGTGGTGCTCGCCGGTGAGGACGAAGCCAGGTTGACGTTCCTGGCGGTGCGGCGATGGTTCGGCTGGTCCTCCGGTCGGCTGGCGGTCTTCGACATCGGCGGCGGTTCGCTCGAGATCGCGGCCGGCGACGACGAGCGGCCGGACGTGTGCCAGTCGCTGGAGCTGGGGGCCGGTCGGCTGACCCGGGGCTGGCTGCCCGACGACGTACCGGAGCCTGAGCAGATCAGAGCGCTCCGCAGACATATCCGGACGCAGATGGCTCAGGACGCCGGACCGCTGCTGCGCGCAGGCGTCGGCGACCACACCGTGGCCACCTCGAAGACCTTCCGGTCGCTGGCTCGTGTCTGCGGCGCGGCGCCGAGCGAGGATGGCCCGTTCGTCCGCCGGATGCTCACCCGGTCCGACCTGGACAAGTGGCTGCCCAAGATCGCCGGTATGACCAGTGCCGAGCGGGCTGAGCTGCCGGGCGTCTCGGCGGCCCGGGCACATCAGCTCGTGGCGGGTGGCCTGGTTGCTGAGGCGGTCATGGACCTGTTCAAGATCGAGAAGCTGCAGATCTGTCCCTGGGCGCTGCGTGAAGGCGTGATCCTGCAGAAGCTCGACGCCCTGTGAGACGGGCGTTGGCTCCGGTGGCGGCCGTCGGCCGTCCCGTCGAGTGCTCGCCCCTAGGCTGATCGGGTGAGCAACGACACCCGCCGACGGCGCCAGCGCCAGGCCAGCCCGGTCCAGGTGCCGGCCGCCCGGGTGGCGTTGTCGTCAGCGTCGGTTTACCCCGAGTCGACAGCCAGCGCGTTCGAGCTGGCGGCCCGGCTCGGCTACGACGCGGTCGAGGTCATGGTGGGGATCGATCCCGTCAGCCAGGACGTCGACGCCATCAGGCACCTCGTCGACTACCACCAGATCCCGGTCTGCGCCGTACACGCCCCTTGCCTGCTCATCACCCAGCGCGTGTGGGGCACCGATCCCTGGGACAAGCTGCAGCGGAGCACCTCGATGGCGGCGGCGCTGGGCGCGGACACCGTCGTGGTCCATCCGCCGTTCCGCTGGCAGCGCGACTACGCACGCGGCTTCGTCGAGGGGGTGGCGCGCCTCGAGAGCGGCACCGGCGTCGCCGTCGCGGTCGAGAACATGTACCCCTGGCGCGCCTCCAAACGAGAGCTCCAGGCCTACGTCCCGGGGTGGAACCCGGTCGACCAGCCCTACGCGCACGTCACCATCGACCTGTCCCACTGCTCCACGTCTGGCAGCGACCCGATCCAGATGGTCACCGAGCTCGGACCGCGGCTTCGCCACATCCACCTGGCCGACGGGAGCGGCTCTGCCAAGGATGAGCATCTGATCCCTGGCCACGGCACGCAGCCGTGCGCAGAGCTCCTCGAGCTCCTCGCCGGTCAGGGCTACGCCGGCAGCGTCGTCGTCGAGATCAACACGCGCAAGGCTCACAGCCGCGCGGCGCGGCAGGCCGACCTGGCCGAGTCGTTGGCCTTCACGCGGCTGCACTTCGCTGCTGTAGACCCGGCTTTCGCCGAGACCAGGAAGGAGCGGCCCCCTGTCGGCGGGGTTGCCGGAACGCGGCGGCGACGTGGCCACTGACGCGGCTGTCGGTGGGGCTGGCCTTCACCGCCGGTTCGGCCAATCATGGAGCGCATGATCTCGACCTCCGCTGCCATCACGATCGCCGACCTGCGCGTCGTACGCGGCAACCGTGAGGTGATCCCTGCCCTCACGACTTCCGTGCCAACCGGCCAGATCACCGGGCTGCTCGGTCCCTCAGGTTGCGGCAAGACGACCCTGATGAGGTCGATCGTCGGCGCACAGGTCATCCGGTCCGGCACAGTCACGGTGCTCGGCGAGGCGGCCGGCAGCCCGGGTCTGCGCAGGCGGGTCGGTTACGTCACGCAGGCACCGAGCGTCTACGCCGACCTCACGGTGCACGAGAATCTCGCGTTCTTCGCCGCGGTGCTCGGTGTCGATCGGGCCGGAGCCAGCGAGGTGGTCGCCGCCGTCGGGCTGGGCGAGCACGTCGACGACGTGGTGGCGCGACTGTCGGGCGGCGAGCAGTCGCGCGTGTCGCTGGCGGTCGCGCTGCTGAGCAAGCCCGACCTCCTGGTTCTCGACGAACCCACGGTCGGCCTCGACCCGGTGCTGCGCAACCAGCTCTGGTCGATGTTCGCTGAGCTCGCCGCTGCAGGGACCTCCATCATCGTGTCCAGCCACGTGATGGATGAGGCCGAGCGTTGTGACCGACTGCTCTTGATGCGGGCCGGGGAGCTCATCGCGGACGACTCCGTGGACCAGCTGCTGAGCCGGACGGGCGCCAGGAGTGTCGAGGCGGCGTTCCTCTCCCTCGTAGGGAAGCCATCGCCGTGAACCCACGGATCACCGCGGCCGTCGCCGCCCGCGTCCTCAGACAACTTCGTCGCGACCCGCGCACGATCGCGCTCATGCTCGTGGTTCCTTGCTTCCTGCTGACGCTGTTGTGGTGGATGTTCGACCGCAACGTCGTCGCGTTCAACCGGTCCGGTCCACCGCTGCTGGCGATGTTCCCCTTCACGGTGATGTTCCTCGTGACCTCGGTGACGACGTTGCGCGAGCGCTCGTCGGGCACGCTGGAGAGGTTGCTCTCGATGCCGATGGGCAAGCTCGACCTGCTGCTCGGTTACGCGGTCGCTTTTGGCTTTGCGGCGCTCGCGCAGGCGTTGCTTGCCGTCTCGTTGACGGTGGGCCTGCTCGGACTCGACGTCGCCGGTCCGGTATGGGCGCTGGCCGTGGTCGCGGTCATCGACGCGGTCCTCGGTACGGCGCTGGGGTTGTTCGTGTCGGCGTTCGCCGAGACCGAGTTCCAGGCGGTGCAATTCATGCCTGCCATGGTGATCCCGCAGATCTTGCTGTGCGGGCTCTTCGTGGACCGCGCCGACCTGCCCGGCGTCTTGCACGTGGTCTCGGACCTGCTACCCCTGAGCTATGCGGTCGACGCGATGCAGCGCCTGCAGAACTCAGCGGACCTCACTGCCCGCTTCGGGGTCGACCTGCTCGTCATCGTCGGTTTCATCGTGGCCGCGCTCGCTCTCGGTGCCGTCACGTTGAAACGTCGTACCGCCTGAAGCACCTCGGATCGAGTCGGCTGAGCCGCGCGGGACCGGAAGTCTCCAGAAGGGGCTCAGCGTCACCCGTTTCGTCACACGGGCGCGGCGGAGGCTCGCATCATGAACACCTACGACACCACAGCTGCTGAACTCGCGACGATGCTCAACCGGGTCGCCTACGACATCGCCGAAGGTGGCACGGCCACCGAACTCTGGATCCTCGACGCGTTGGCCGCGGCGGCACGGGACGTGTGCCCGGGCGCGGCAGTGGCGCTGGCCGACTGGGAGGGCGCTGAGGTGGCCCGGTTGCGCGCCTTCGGCATCGTGCACGGGGCAGTGCTCGGCGCACTGACCACCAGCGACCAGCAGCAGCTGCTTCAGCGCCTGCGCGGTTCCTGCGAACCCGTTCACGCCGGCTGACTCAGTACATTGAGCGACGTGCTGCACATCCGCCTGATCGGGAAGCCCGGCTTCGAGTCTGACGGTCAGCCCATCCCTGGTCCCCGGGGCCACAAGACGTGGGCTGTGTTGGGCCGGTTGGTGCGCTCGTCGGATCCGGTGGCCCGTGAAGTCCTCGTTGCAGAGCTCTTCAGCGAGGCTGACGACCCGCTGGGTGCGCTGCGGTGGAGCTTGGCCGAGCTCCGGCGGCGCTCCCGACTGACGGGCGCATTCGAGGGCAATCCGCTGACGATGCCACCACCCAACGCGGCGAGCGTCGACGTGCACGAGGTCGCGGCCGGCGCAGTTGCGGAAGCGATCCCCGAGGGCCAGTTCCTCGAAGGCATCGAGGTGAAGGGTTCGCCGGGCTTCGAGTCATGGTTGCTCATCGAACGTCAGCGCGTCGATGCCGAGATCTTGTCGTCGCTGCGTCAGGCGACGTTGCGTTCCCTGTCGAGTCGTGCGTTCGACCGGGCCGTGATGCTCGCGGGTGCGATGGTGCGCCGGGCGCCGTGGGACGAAGGTCCGCACGTCCTGCTGGTCAAGGCACTCGCGGCGTCAGGCGACGAAGCCGCTGCCGCACGTCAGGCTCGGACCAGTGAGGCGATGTTCGTCGAAGAGTTTGGTGTCGACGCGGTCCCGGCGATCCGCGCCGCGGCGAGACCGGCCGTGGCCGCGCCCGTGCCGGGCGTGTCGGCGAAGGTGACCGCAGAGTCGCTCTGCGAGGCGGGTCTGTCAGCCCTGTCAGCAGGCGCCTCCGAGGCAGGAATCGAGTGCCTCCGATCGGCGACCGCAGCAGCCGAGAAGTCCGCTGACGATGCGGTGCTCAGTCGCTGCCTCCTGGAGCTCGGGACCGCTCTCGTGCACAGCGTCCGGGGTTACGACGACGAAGGATCGGTGATGCTCGGGGCGGCGGTCGAGCTGGCGACTGCCGCGGGGATGCAGAGGACGGCGGCAAAGGCGCTCGCGGAGCTCGGCTACGTGGACGTTCTCGCCGGCCGTCGTTCGAGTGCCGAGCAGTACTTGCAGGCGGCAGGCGAGCTGGCCGTGGACGATCCGCACCTGGCTGCGGCGGTGGCTGCGTTCGAGGCGATGAACCTGAGCGACGGGGGCAAGCTCCAGGCCGGTGCTGATCGCTTTGCCGAGGCAGTCGAGCTGAGCCGCCACGCGGGTGCGGTACGACGCGAAGTGTTCAGCCTGGGGCTGGGAGCTCGGACCTTGTTCGTCCAGGGTCGACTCGACGAGGCCATCTCCTGGGCCCGCGACTCCCGTGCGTTGGCCGACCGCGAGCACTGGACGGCGTTCCGGCCATGGCCCGATGCCTGGCTCGCGCACGCCAGGCTCGCCAACGGCGACGATCCGCAAGCCGTCCGCGTCGACGCTGAGGCTTCGTTCGCACTGGCCCGACAGCTGAAGGACCCGTGCTGGGAGGGGGTCACGGCGAAGAGTGTCGGTCTGACGCACCAGGCCGAACATCATCACGAGGCGGCGCTGGAATGGATGGCCAACGCCGGCACGATGTGTCGCCGGGTCACCGACTCCTACAGCTGGGTCGTGGTCGACATCCTCGTCGCCGAGGCAGAGGCAGCACTGGCGGCCGGCGACACGGAACGCGCGGACGCGGTGGCAAGAAGCGCGATCGATCGTGCCGCGAAGAGCCGCCTTGACGGGTTGTTGGAGCGGGCGTTGCGCGTGCTGGAGCAGTTGGCTGCCTGACCCACGACGCGATGAACCGGCCTTGGTGGTTCAGCTCTCCTCGATGGCGGCGATGAGGTCCCCCTCGGTCACCACGTCGCCCTCGGCGACGCCGACGTCGGTGACGGTTCCGGAGACCTCGGTGCTCACGGGGATCTCCATCTTCATCGACTCGAGGATGACGAGCATGTCGCCGGCCGCCACTGTGTCGCCGGGGGCGACCAACACCTTCAGCACGTTGGCGACCAGCTCAGCGTTCACATGGTGGCTCATGGGGCTCCTTGCCTGCGACGGTGGTCTGGGCTCAGCCTAGTGACACCTCGAGAGTCCGGTCGGCGTACCGTGTCCAGCGCGTCGGTGCCACCGACGGGGCCTCCGAGCCTGAGGATCGAAGGCCTCGTGCAGGCCGTGACGAAGGAGCTTCCTTGTTGCGTCGTTCGCTGCTCATGCTGTCGCGGAGCGACACCACCAAGCGCCTGGTGAGCTCGATGCCCGTCTCGAGCGGCATCGTCGCGCGATTCGTCGCAGGCGAGACGGTGGACACGGCGGTCGAGGCCACCCAGCATCTCGTGTCCGACGGTCTGTGCGTCACCTTGGACTATCTCGGTGAGGACACGCTCGACCTCGCGCAGGCGCGTTCGACGGTCGACGCGTATGTCCTGCTGCTCGGGCGTCTCGCCGAGAGGGGTCTGACGCAGGGCGCCGAGGTCTCGGTCAAGCTGTCGGCGGTTGGGCAGGCGCTACCCGGTGACGGCGAGCGCGTTGCCCTCGAGCATGCGCGGACGATCTGCCAAGCGGCCAGCAACGCAGGTACGACGGTCACCCTCGACATGGAGGACCACACCACCACCGACTCGACACTGAACATCCTGCGCGACCTTCGTCAGGACTTCCCCTCGACGGGGGCTGTGGTGCAGGCGTACCTGCATCGCACCGAGGCGGACTGCAAGGACCTTGCCTACGAGGGCTCGCGCGTCCGCCTGTGCAAGGGCGCCTACAAGGAGCCGGAGTCGGTCGCGTTCCAGGGCAAGCACGAGGTCAACCTCTCCTACGTGCGTTGCCTCAAGGCATTGATGGCCGGTGCCGGCTACCCGATGGTCGCTTCGCACGATCCGCGGCTCATCGAGATCGCGGGGGCACTCGCGGCCGGCAACGAGCGGGCTCAGGGCAGCTATGAGTACCAGATGCTGTTCGGCATCCGACCCGATGAGCAGAAGCGACTGGCGGCCCTGGGTGAGAAGGTCAGGGTTTACGTGCCCTACGGCGACCAGTGGTACGGATACTTGATGAGACGGCTCGCCGAGAAGCCGTCCAACCTGGCATTCTTCGCCAGGTCAGTCATCACCAAGGGCTAACGGTCCACCGCGGGATGGCGGCGAGGCTGGAGCCGGACGGGAGGCAGCGATGACCGTCGCGATCCTGGGCGCGGGCGTGATGGGCGAGACGGTGGTCTCGGGCCTGCTCCGTGCGGGGCGCGCCCCCGCCGAGCTGTTGATGTCCGAGCGACGACCGGCGCGGGCCGACGAGCTCCGCGAACGGTACGGCGTGGACGTCGTCTCGAACAGCGAGGCGGCCGCCAAGGCCGACACACTGATCCTGGTCGTCAAGCCGCAGGACATGGCCGACCTGCTCGATGAGATCGCGCCGATCATCAGGCCGGCCCAGCTGGTCATCTCGCTCGCCGCCGGCATCACCACCGCCCTGATCGAGGCACGGCTGCCTGCCGGCGTTCCTGTGGTCCGGGTCATGCCCAACACCCCCGCTCTCGTGGACGAGGGGATGGCGGCCATCTCGCGCGGCTCACATTGCGACGAGGCGCACCTCGTCGAGGCCGAGACCTTGCTACGCGCCACCGGCAAGGTGATCCGCGTGCCGGAGAAGCAGCAGGACGCTGTCACCGCGATCTCGGGTTCCGGCCCCGCGTATCTGTTCTTTGTCGTCGAGGCCATGATCGAGGCCGGCGTCCACTTGGGACTCCCACGCACCACGGCCACCGAGCTCGTCGTACAGACCATGGTGGGCTCGGCGAAGATGTTGCGCGAGACAGGTGAGCACCCGACGGTGCTCCGTGAGCGGGTCACCTCACCTGGCGGCACCACCGCGGCCGCGATTCGCGAGCTCGAGGACCACAAGGTCCGCGCGGCCTTCATGACCGCCCTGGAGAGCGCCCGGGACCGGTCCCGGGCGCTCGCCAACGGCGAGGAGGTGTAGCCGCCGTCCGGCCCGTCTAGAGTCAGTTCATGGCCGGTCAGGGAAGCCTCGTCTTCGACGACGAGCTGACGGCGTACGACTTCGGCGTCGGGCATCCGATGGCGCCGATCCGCGTCGATCTCACGGTTCGACTGGCCCGTGCCATGGGAGTGCTGGCAGACCTCGATGTCGTCCCCGCACCCGTTGCGAGCGAGGACGACATCGAGCTGGTGCACTCGGCTCGCTACATCGCCGCGGTGAAGAACATCGTGGACTCCCACGACCAGGACCTCGCCCACGGCCTGGGCACGGACGACAACCCGACGTTCCCACGCATGCACGAGGCATCGGCTCACATCGTCGGCGCGACGCTGGAGGCGACGCGTCTGGTGTGGACCGGACAGGCGCTGCATGCCGCCAACATCAGCGGCGGCCTGCACCATGCCATGGCCGAGACGGCCAGCGGATTCTGTATCTACAACGACCCGGCCATCGCGATCGCCTGGCTCCTGCGGGCCGGCGCTGAGAAGGTGGCCTACGTCGACATCGATGTGCATCACGGCGACGGCGTCCAGGCTGCGTTCTACGACGATCCGCGCGTGCTGACGATCAGCCTCCACGAGAGCGCGCGCACGCTCTTCCCAGGCACGGGAGAGGCCACCGAGAGCGGTGGGCCAGGCGCTGAAGGGATGTCGGTCAACGTCGGTGTGCCACCGGGTACGGCCGACGGCGGCTGGCTGCGGGCGTTCCATGCCGTCGTCCCTCCGCTGCTCCGGGAGTTCAAACCGACCGTGCTCGTCAGCCAGCACGGTTGTGACTCGCACATGGACGACCCACTCGCCCACCTGATGCTGAGCATCGACGGACAGCGTGCTGCTCATCTGGCCGTGCACGAGCTGGCGCACGAGGTCTGTGGAGGTCGATGGGTGGTGACAGGTGGCGGCGGGTACGCCGTGGTCGACGTCGTACCCCGCACGTGGACGCACTTGCTCGCGGTGGTGGCCGGACGCCCGTTGGACCCGCACCTGTCGACTCCCGAGGCGTGGCAACGACACGTCGAGGCCCTGACGGGCCGTCGGGCGCCGATCCTCATGACCGATGGTCGCGAGCCGCGGTACGACGCCTGGGACCAGGGCTACAACCCCGACTCGTGGCTGGATCGCTGTGTCGAGCAGACCCGACGCGAGGTCTTCCCGTGGCACGGCATTCCGCTCGACTACTGAGTCGGGACAGCAGCGCTTGAGCGAGACGCGAGCGACGGTCCGCGCACCCCCGGAGGGCTGATTTGCCGCGGTTTGCAAGCGACACGCCGATGAGGCGCGCAGATTCGCTTCCGATGCGACATCGATTTCCCCACTTTGCTTTCCCATCAGCCCCATTTGCCACTACTCTCACGGGGACGCGCGAGCGATTGTGTCTTCGGTGGGGAAGCCGAAGAGCGCCCGTGCCGGAAGTTGGTGCGTCATGGCCGCAAACACGACCGGGGACGGCATCTCTGAGGTCAAGTTCCTGACGGTGGCGGAAGTCGCCACGGTGATGAGAGTGTCCAAGATGACGGTGTACCGCCTGGTGCACGCGGGTGATCTGCCTGCGGTCCGGGTGGGGCGCTCTTTTCGCGTCCCCGAGGACGCCGTCAACGAGTACCTGCGGAAGTCCTTCTTCCAGGCAGGGTGACGGTTGATTTAGATTGATTTGGGTTGACCTAGGTTGACCTAGGTGCAGAGTCCGCACTCGCGTGACGAGGCACCGGAAACGCCGACGAGGCGGGTCCCCCAGGTGGGGACCCGCCTCGTCGACTGTTACCCCCGTGGGTGCCGCGGTGGCCGGGGAGGGCTGATGGTCAGCGGCGACCGAAGTCGATGCAGCCGATCCAGTTGCCGTTGGTGTCCCGCCGGGCGGCGATGCCCGAAAGGGCGAACGACGGGTCGAGCAGGATCCGACGGTGCTCAGGTGAGCCGAGCCACATGCGGATCATCCGGTATGGCGTGACACTGCCGAGGGCGAGAATCTCACCTGCCTTGGTGAGCTTGCACTGGTCCATGTAGTGACCGAGGTCCTGGTGGAAGAACTCGTTGTTGCGTGCCAGGTAGCCGGTCCAGCGCTCCGCGTAGCCCTCGTGGCACGGGCGGACCGCGATGACGCGGATGCCGTGCGAGTGCCGGACCCGGTTGGCCCAGGTGTGGAGGCGGGACTCGTACACGTCCCGCCGGAGGTTGGTGCCCGACGGTTGCTTGCTCCGCACGCCGGCCGTCGTAGCCGTGAGCGCGGGGGCTGCGGACACCGTGGTGGACGGCTGAGCGGCCGGGACGGCTTGCGCGGGTGCCTGCATGGGCAGGACGACGCCGGCGGTTGCGATGACGGCGATGGCGGTGGTGCCGAAGCGGCGCTTGAGCCGACCGCCGGGCTTGATGAAGGGCGCAGCCAGGTGCGGTGCGTGTTCAACCGCCGTAGGTTCGCTCTCCGTGCTTTTCTCGTTCATATATTCTCCCTCCCCAGGGACGTAGCTGGTCCGAAGGCCTCAGTGGACCGGTTCTGAGTTTGGGGGTTAGTAGCGGAGTGTGCAAGCGCAATCACGAAGAGTAATTGCCTGTTGTCCGATTAAGACGGGAATCGGGGGAAAATTTTTCGGATTGAGGTTCCCCCGATCGGCTGAGGGTGACTCATCCCTACGGGCTAGTCAGGCGGAGGGTCATCACGACACAGTGAATGCATAAACATGCATCAGGGGAGGCCACCACGACCGAATAGGGTCGGGCAGCGACCAACGGGTAGGCTTCTGCGGTCACGCCCCGCGCGTGCGATACCCAGCTTGTCGGGGCCGCGTCGGTACCGGACACTCCAGTCAACGCCCGAAAGGTAGACCGTGGGCTCAGTTATCAAGAAGCGCCGCAAGCGGATGGCGAAGAAGAAGCACCGCAAGCTGTTGAAGAAGACCCGCATCCAGCGTCGCCGCCAGGGCAAGTAGGCAGGCACCACAACGATGGGCCGCGTCGTCCTGGTCACCGGGGTCTGCCGTGATCTCGGCGGTCGGTTCGCCCGCCGGATCGCCGCCGACCCGCGCGTGGAGCGCGTCATCGGGGTTGACGTCGTGCCTCCTCGCCACGACCTCGGCGACGTGCGCTTCGTCCGCGCCGACATCCGCAACCCCGTGATCGCCAAGGTCATCGCGGCCGAAGAGGTCGATACCGTCGTCCACCTGAGCGTCATCGCCACCCCCGGCGGCGCCGGCGGCCGGACCTCGATGAAGGAAATCAACGTCATCGGCACCATGCAGCTGCTGGCTGCATGCCAGAAGGCGCCGGGCGTCAGTCGGCTGGTGGTCAAGTCGTCAGCGCAGGTCTACGGCTCCTCGCCCAAGGACCCCGCCATGTTCAGCGAGGACATGGCGCCCCGCCGGATGCCGCGCTCAGGCTTCGGCAAGGACTCCGTCGAGGTCGAGGGCTACGTCCGCGGTTTCGCTCGTCGTCGTCCCGACGTGGGAGTGACGATGTTGCGCTGCGCGAACCTGATCGGGCCGCGCATCGAAACCTCATTGACCCGTTACCTCTCTTTGCCTGTCGTTCCCACCGTGCTCGGGTTCGACCCTCGGCTGCAGTTCTGCCACGAGGAGGACGCGCTGGCGGCCCTTCAGCACGCAACGGTCGCCGACGTCGATGGCACCTTCAACGTCGCCGGGGACGGGGTCCTCATGCTGTCTCAGGCCATCCGGCGGCTCGGCCGTCCCAGCGTGGCCGTGCCGACGATGGCACTAGGACCTCTCGGCGCGGTGTTCCCGCGGATCCGGTATGCCGAGCTGTCGTCAGAGCAGGCTGCATTCTTGGCCTACGGGCGAGGCATCGACACTTCGCGGATGCGTGGGCAGTTCGGTTTCGAGCCCACCTTCACCACGGCCGGGGCATTCGAGGCGTTCGCCCAACGGTTGCGGCCCGGCCCGCTCAACCCGCAACGCCTGGCCGATCTCGAGGAGCGTGTCTCCGCGACCATGGCCAAGGTGGTTCCGCATGCCGGACGCTGAGATCATCCCGATCGGCGGTCGCGGCCGGCCCGGTCGCGGCTCACGCACGTCACCGAGCGCCGCCGCACGGGCGCTCGCGCCCAGCACGCCGCCCCGCCCCCGGCACCCGGCGGCGAAGCCCGCCGCCCCGGAGACGGTCGACCCCCGGGAGGCTCCGCAGTCGCGCACACGCAAGCGTGCTGACTCCCCGGCTGCCGCGTCAGCAGCTGGTGACGCTGGTTCCCGCGCGACCACGGGTTCCGTCACCGGTCCATCGCTTCGTCAGCGACCGGCCGGCAGCCGACCGCGTTCCGGCAGCGCGGCCCCTCGAGCCGAGGCGCCGGTCCACGCCATGTCGGCAGACGACGTGGCCGACGCCATCGTCGACGCAGCCCACGAGGTTTTCGGCGCGGCGGACTGGGAGCAGCAGGTCGCCGCACTGCTTGCGTTCATCCGGCGCCGCATCACCGGGGAGTACGAGGTCGACGAGTTCGGGTTCGACGTCGAGGTCACCGAGACGTTCCTCCTGACGGCGCTGCGCCCGCTTGCCGAGAACTGGTTCCGGATCGAGGTGCGGGGCATCGACAACATCCCCGCGTCGGGTGGCGCTCTCGTCGTGTCCAACCACTCCGGCACGATTCCGATCGACGGGTTGATGACCGGTCTGGTCGTCCATGACCACGCCGACCGGTTCCTGCGTGCCCTCGCGGCCGACCTCGTGTTTCGCCTGCCGTTCGTAGGCACCCTCGCGCGCAAGGGTGGAGCCACCCTGGCCAGCAACGAGGACGCCGAGCGGATGTTGTCGCGCGGCGAGCTGGTCGGGGTATGGCCGGAAGGCTTCAAAGGCATCGGCAAGCCGTTCTCCGAGCGCTACAAACTGCAACGGTTCGGGCGAGGAGGGTTCGTCTCGGCCGCGCTGCGCACCCGCGTGCCGATTGTGCCCTGCTCGGTCGTCGGGGCCGAGGAGATCTACCCGCTTGTCGGCAACCTCCCCTCGGTCGCCCGGCTGCTCGGCATGCCCTACATTCCGATCACGCCGTTCTTCCCGTGGCTGGGCCCGCTGGGGATGATCCCGCTGCCGTCGAAGTGGCTGATCGAGTTCGGCGAGCCGATCCGTACCGACAGCTACGGCGAGGGCGCGGCCGACGACCCGATGCTGGTCTTCAACGTGACCGACCAGGTCCGGGAGACGATCCAGCACACGCTGTACTCGCTGCTGATCCAGCGGCGCAGCGTCTTCTCCTGAGCCTGCCTGCAGCGGCGTTGCGATCAGGCAGTGGTCAGGGATCAGGCAGTGGTCAGGGGAGCTTTGTCCGCCCGAGTGGTTCGGTCCCCTCACCCAGCACCGGCGGTACGGGGACGGACAGGCTGGTCAGCGTCGGCAGCGGGATCGAGATCGAGATCGAGATCGAGGGCAGCGGGACCGACGGCGCGCTCGGCTGCCCGGTGCCGACGGAAAGGCCCGGCACGGTGACACCCTGGGTCGGCTCGGCCGTCGGCTGCGGTTCGGACGTCGACCCACTGGCGGACGGGTCAAGGCGGCCGACGCCCGGGACGGTGACAAGACTGCCGGCGGTCCCGGCAGACGCGGTGCCGCCGCCCCTGGAACCAGCCTTGGTGCCGGCGCCGGTGCCGGTGCCGGTGCCGGCCGCGAGCCCAGTGCCCGAAGCCGGGTTCTCGATCTGGTGCTGCAGGTCGCTCAGCCCGCTGGACAGCTGCAGTGAGGGCAGCGTCGAGCATGGTGGGCAAGCCGCCTGCGCCTGCTGGTCGAGTCGGCTCATGGCGCTCGCGGCGTCGGCGAGGGCCTGGCTGGCGTCGTCAGGGATCGCGGACGTCAGGGCCTCGAGCTGCCGCCCGGACTCCGCGGTGAACTCGCGCAGCCGAATGATGCTGCCGGCGCTCTGATCGTCACGATAGTCCGAGAGCAGCGCCTCACCACCGGCGGTCGACTCCTCGATGAAGTCGGTCAGCGTCTTGGTCACCAGCGTCGGTGTCGTCGGGTCGCCGGCATGCCCGATGGAGAGCTCGGTCACCTCCGACAGCCGGGTCGATGCCTGGTCGAGGAGCTCCCCGCCCCGGTCGGCCTGAGAGCCGGCAAAGCGGAGCTCGACCTGCTCGATCCCACGCTTGAGCGGGTAGAGGGCATCGCCCGGCAGGGCCGACTGGCTCGCAGCGGCGACGCCGACTCCGCTGGCGACAACGAGGCAGGCGGCGGCCGCGGCGGTCGCCGTACGACGGCGATGACTCGCGGGGAAGCTCACCAGCGCCGCGTCTCGCCTTGCTGCACGCGGGGTGGCGGACATGGCTTCGGGGGCCGCATCGAGCAGCCGCGACCGGAGGCCGGCCGCGAACTCAGGGCGCATCGTGGGTCCGTCCATGGCGCGCAGCTGCTCAACCAGCTCGAGGAACGCCCGATGCTCGGCGGCAACGGTCCGCGTGCCCGGACCGTCAACGGCCCGCGCGAACTCGTCGGCGCGCCTGCGCGCGCCTGCCAGCGGCATCATCGGCGGTCCCCACCCCTTCTGGTCGTGCTACCCGATCTTCGTGCGAGGTCACGCACGGGCCGCCCCGTGGGCCTCGACAGGCTGAACGAGCGAGGGCCTGGGTGGGTTAGGCCCCTGAATGGGTCATCTTGACCTAGTTCATCTAGGCCATGACAAGCCTGGACCAACGCGTACATCCGGGTCGTCATCGCGTGCCTGTCGGCATGAGCTTTGCGAGGTTGCGGACCGCACGGAGCTGGAGCTGCTTGATGGCGCCCTCGCTGCGACCGAGCACGCGAGCGGTCTCGGCGATCGAGTTCTCGTTCAGGAACCGCATCATCAGGCAGGTCTGCTGCTCCTCGGGCAGCTTTGCGAGCGCCTCGAGCAGGGACTCGGCCGTGAGTCGGGCGATGACCTCTTCCTCAGGCCCGGCTGTGGTCGAATCCTGTCCGGTGAAGTCGTCCGTCACGGTCTCGAGCCGGGCGCGGCCGGACTTGTAGTGGTCCACCACCAGGTTGCGGGCGATCGTCATCAGCCACGCACCGAAGTCCTTGCCCTGCCACTGGAAGCCGGCCATGGAGCGCAACGCTCGGAAGAATGTCTCGCTCGTGAGGTCTTCGGCCAACGCCTGAGAGCTGACCCGGTAGAAGACGAACCGGTAGACGCTCGAGCAGTAGTGGTCGTAGAGCAGACCGAACGCGTCGGCGTCTCCGTCCCGGGCCAGGTCGACCAGAGCCGCGAGCCGACGGCTGTCGTCGTCGGTCTCGGGTGGATAGTCAGCCGGGCCGCCGGTGCCGACCGCACCGCCCGGTGGCTGGCCGGCAGCCATCGCCAGCAGCGGTCGGGCGAGCATGATGTCGGCGACCGCGCAGCGCAGGACGTCGAGCCCGGTCAGGCGCGCGGAATGACCGCAAGACATGCCAACTCCCTCTCCGGCGACATACCGCCGGTACCCTCCGATCCGCCGATCGTACGCGGTCCGTGTTCCCCTTGGGAACCTGTGCGTAACCGGAGTCACACACCCCGTAACCGGGTGGGAACAGTGCGCAGCGCGCCCGCGGTGCGGCTGCTCGACCTGCTCGAGGCTCTGCCCCGGGCGACGATCAGTGGATCTTGCGCCGCAGGGCCACCGCCGCAGCCACGCTTCCGGTCACCGCTCCGGCACCGGCGGCTGCCACCAGCCCCAGCCGCGCCGCCTTGCGTCCAGTCCGGTAGTCACGGATCCGCCACCCCTGCTGTCGTGCATGGTCGCGCAACCGCCCGTCCGGGTTGACGGCGCAGGGGTCACCGACCATCGACAGCATCGGCAGGTCGTTGGCCGAGTCGGAGTACGCCGAGCAGCGGGCGAGGTCGAGGCCCTCCTCCTCCGCCAGCACCTGGACCGCCGCGGCTTTCGCGGCACCATGCAGCAGGTCTCCTGTGAGGCGGCCGGTGTAGACGCCGTCGATCTGCTCGGCGACGGTGCCGAGCGCGCCGGTGAGACCCAGGCGATGGGCGATGATGCGGGCGATCTCCACGGGGGCCGCGGTGACGAGCCAGACCCGTTGCCCCTGGTCGAGATGGATCTGTGCCAAGGCCCGCGTGCCCGGCCAGATACGGTGCGACATCGCCTCGTCGAAGATCTCCTGCGACAGCGACTCGACCTCGACGACCCGATGGCCGGCGATGAACGCGAGTGCGGAGGTCCGGGCGTTGGCGACGGCCCCGGGGTCCTCGACCCCGACCACCCGAAAGTACGCCTGGTCCCAGGCAGCCTTGACGATGTCCTTGGTGGTCACGAAGCGTCGGCGATGCAGCCCCCGCGCCAGATAGAAGATCGACGCGCCTTGCATCAGCGTGTTGTCGACGTCGAAAAAGGCTCCGGCCGACGGGTCGGGCGGCGTCGCCAGCGCGGCCTCGACCTCGGCGTTCGACGCCGCCGCCTGCCCGGCCATCACTGATCGGGCGCGCAGGCGGGCCGATGGCTCGGACGGAACCGGCGCGGTCACGGCCCCAGCCTAGAGGCTTGCTCGTGCCCCGGACACGCGCGATCAGGGTCCGGGACCGTGTGCCAGACTCGATGCGGTGAAGGTGCGGATCCCTGCGACCAACGTGGCCGAGTTGCTGCGGTTGAACGCGGAGCGGAGCCCGGACAAGGTCGCTCTCGTGCAGAGCGACACCGGCCTGACCATGACGTGGGCCGAGCTCGACGGACAGGTCGCCAGGCTGGCCGGGGGACTCTCGCGCGCCGGTCTCGTGGGCGGTCAGCGGGTGGCGCTCGCGCTCGGAAACGGGTGCGCCTTCGTGGCCGCCTATCTGGCAGCCCTCAGAGCAGGGATGGTCGCGGTTCCACTCAACCCGACGTCGACGACCGGCGAGATCGCCCGGATGCTCGCGGACTGTGGTGCACGACTGTGCTTCGCGGACGAGACGACGTTGCCAACGGTGCGGGCCGCGGTGGCGGCGGTGGCCGGTGACGTAACCGTTGCGGCCGATCCCGGTGGCTCCGCCCCGGATCTTGCGCAGCGGCCACGGATCGTGGTCGTCGGCGCGACGCCCGAGCCCGGCGAGATCGGGTATGTCGACCTGGCGGTCGACGATGCTGCCGTCGTGACGCCTCGCGACCGCGAGTCCTTGGCGGTTCTGCTCTACACGTCGGGCACGAGTGGGAGACCTCGCGGGGCCATGCTCAGTCAGCGGGCACTGCTGGCCAACATCGACCAGGCTGCTCAGACCAGGCCTGCCCCCATCACCGCGGACGACGTCGTGCTCGGTGTGGTGCCCTTGTGTCATGTGTACGGTCTGAACGCCGTGCTCGGACAGGTCCTGCTCAACGGCGCCACCCTGGTGCTGGGGCCGAGGTTCGATCCGGCCGACACCTTGTCGTTGGTTGCCGAACGCGCGGTGACCGTCGTCCCGGTGGCCCCGCCCGTGATCAGCGCATGGATGAGCCGTGACGCGGTTGGCCTGCGGGACCAGCTGCGGTCGGTGCGGCTGCTCCTGTCGGGTGCGGCGCCGCTCGCGATGGAGACGGCACGTCGGTTCGAGGAGCTCACCGGCGTCGACGTCGAGCAGGGATACGGACTCACCGAGGCGGCGCCCATCGTCACGTCCACCATCGGCACCCCTCGCCACAAGCCGGGCTCGAGCGGCCGGGCGCTCCCGGGGGTCGAGGTGAAGGTCGTGGACGAGTCGGGCCGGGACGTGCACACCGACGACCCGGGTGAGATCTGGGTGCGCGGCGCCAACCTGTTCTCGGGTTACTGGCCTCACGGCGACGAGGATCCCGGGGCCGACGGGTGGCTGGCTACCGGTGACATCGGGTTCCTCGACCGCGACGGGGACCTGTTCCTGGTCGACCGGCTCAAGGAGCTGGTGATCGTGTCGGGCTTCAACGTCTACCCGTCCGAGATCGAGGACGTGCTGAGCGAGGTGCCGGGCGTGGCCGAGTGTGCAGTGATCGGGCAGCCGGACGACAGGACGGGGGAGGCAGTCGTCGCCTTCGTGGTCGCCGCCGACGGAGTCGATGCTGAGGAGCTTCGACTCGCTGTGGCGCAGCACTGCGAGAGGCGCCTGGCCAGGTTCAAGCTGCCGGCGGTGATCGAGGTCGTGACCGATCTGCCGCACTCCGCCACCGGCAAGGTCGCCAAGGGGCGGCTGCGTGCGGGTGAGGCGCGCCGGGCCATGGGTCTGGCATGAGCGCGCGGGTGCGGCTGCTGTCCAAGCCCGGATGTCACCTGTGTGACGACGCCCGTCTCGTCGTCGCGGGGGTTTGCGCCGAGCTCGGTACGACGTATGACGAGGTCGACATCAGCGGTGACGCCGATCTGATGAGGGATTACGGCGAGCAGATCCCGGTGACCTTCGTGGATGGCAAGCAGCACGACTTCTGGCGGGTCGACGCCGACCGGCTCCGTCGCGCCCTCACCTGAGCTCGCCCAGGCCCACCCCGCCAAGTCCTGGGGCGAGGGCAGGATCGGGCCGTCGTGCAGACCTGCACGTGGCCTTCCAGCCGGCCCGTCTCAGTGACGAAGTGACAAGGATCACGTCGCCCGAGGGCCGGGTGAGACGATTTTGTTCTCACGTTCACAAACTCTTAGAGTGGTCGGGAGTCGTCGTTCCCACGTGAGTGCGAGTCGACGAGCAGCGCCCGGAGCAGCCAGGAGCACGGTGACCTCTGTATGACCACGGCACGGAGCCGCAAGAGCGGCCGAGCCCGCGACGAGCGTGCGGAACGGGGTATCCCCGAAGCCACGGTCGCCCGGCTTCCCGTGTACCTGCGGGCGCTGACGACGCTCTCGGACCGTAATGTCGCCACCGCGAGCAGCGAGGACCTGGCCAGTGCGGCCGGCGTCAACTCCGCCAAGCTTCGCAAGGACCTCTCCTACCTCGGCACCTACGGCACACGTGGGGTCGGGTACGACGTCAACTACCTGCGCTACCAGATCGCCCGCGAGATCGGGCTCACCCAGGACTGGTCCGTCGTCATCGTCGGGATCGGCAACCTCGGGCACGCGCTGGCCAACTACTCCGGCTTCGCATCTCGCGGCTTCCAGGTCGCTGCGCTGCTCGACAGCGACCCGGCACGGGTGGGCGAGCCGGTCGGAGACCTGCAGATCTCCTCCCTCGACGACCTCTCGGCCATCGTGCACGATGCCCAGGTGTCGATCGGGGTGATCGCGACCCCGGCCGGCGCCGCCCAGGACGTCTGCGACCAGCTGGTTGAGGCAGGCGTCAGCAGCATCTTGAACTTCGCGCCGATCGTGCTGTCCGTTCCCGCGCACGTCGACGTTCGCAAGGTCGACCTGTCGATCGAGCTGCAGATTCTGGCGTACCACGAGCAGCGCAAGGCCCACGGTCAGGCGGCATCTCCTCTCGACGAGCTCTCGGCCGGTGCGATGTGAGCATCCTGATCGTGGGCGCCTCCCACCGCAGCGCTCCCGTCGAGCTGCTCGAGCGGCTCGCCGTCGACCAGACCGGCGCGATGAAGCTCAGGACGGCCGCGATGCACAGCGACCACGTCAGCGAGGCGCTCGTCCTGGCGACGTGCAACCGGGTCGAGATCTACGCGGAGGTCGACCGCTTCCACGGCAGCGTCGAGGACCTGACCGCCTTGCTGGTCGACGTCGCTGACTCCTCGGTCGACCAGGTGCTGCCGTCGCTGTACGTCCACTACGACGAGGCCGCCGTCGACCACCTGTTCTCGGTCGCCACCGGACTCGAGTCCATGGTGGTCGGCGAAGGGCAGATCCTCGGCCAGGTTCGCGAGGCGCTCCGTTGGGGCCAGAGCGACGAGACCGTGGGCCCTGCCCTCAACACGCTGTTCCAGCAGGGGCTACGCGTCGGCAAGCGCGCTCACTCCGAGACCGGTATCGACCATGCCGGTCAGTCCATCGTGTCCGTCGCGCTCGAGGAGGCGGCCGAGGTCATCGGGTCGTTGGAGGACGCCACCGTGTGCATCGTCGGGGCCGGCTCGATCGCCGCGCTCGCCGCCGCCACCGTGCGTCGGGCCGGTGCCGGCACCATCACGATCTGCTCGCGGACGCTCGCGAACGCACAACGCCTGGCCGCGTCCGCCGGCGGACGCGCGGTGGCCATGACGGAGCTCGGACACGAGCTGATCGACGCCGATCTGGTCATCTCGTGCACCGGCGCCACCGGTGTCGTCGTTCCGGAGGCGATCGTCTCGGCTGCGCTCGCACAGCGAGCCGAGTCGACACCGATCGCCATCATCGACCTCGCGCTGCCCCATGACGTGGCCCCGACGTCGGCCGACCTTCCCGGCGTGACCCTGATCCCGTTGCAATCGGTCGCCGAGAGCGTGCACAACGGCTCTGCCCTCGGCGATGTGGCGGCGGTCAAGGCGATCGTGAGCCAAGAGGTCGCGGCGTTCGCCGCCGCCCGCGACGCGGCCCGGGTCGCACCCACCGTCGTGGCGCTGCGCAGCATGGCCACCGGGATCGTGGCGACCGAGCTCGAACGGCTGTGGGGGCGCCTCGACGGGCTGACTCCCGCGCAACGTGACGAGATCATCCACACCGTGCGCCGGGTTGCCGACAAGCTGTTGCACGAGCCAACGGTCCGCGTCAAGCAGCTGGCCGGGCGCATGCCCGAGTCGTCGTACGCCGATGCGCTGGCCGACCTCTTCGCCCTCGACCCTGCTGCGGTCGAGGCCGTCACCCGGGCCGGTGAGAAGGAATGACCACGATCCGGATCGGCACCCGGGCCAGCACCCTCGCGCGTGCCCAGAGCCGGCTCGTCGCCGATGCGCTGACCGCCGCGCTCGGTGTCGAGATCGAGCTGGTCAACGTGACGAGTGCAGGTGATGAGACAGATCGTCCCTTGACCGAGATCGGTGGCCAAGGGGTCTTCGTCGGCGCGGTGCGTGAGGCCCTGGCGGCAGGGCATGTCGACCTGGTCGTGCACTCGCTCAAGGACCTGCCCACGGCCGACGACGACCGGGTCACGCTGGCTGCAGTGCCGGTCCGAGGTGATGTTCGTGACGCCCTCGTCGCGCGCGACGGGCTGACGCTGGGGGAGCTGCCACCAGGGTCCAGGGTCGGAACGGGCTCGCCACGGCGAGCGGCACAGCTGTTCGCCCTCGGTCTCGGTTTGGACGTCGTCGCGATTCGTGGCAACGTCGACACCCGCATCTCCCGGGTGACAGCCGGCGAGCTCGACGGGGTCGTGCTCGCCCGCGCCGGCCTCGTCCGGATCGGGCGTCACGACGAGATCACCGAGACGATCGACCCGATCCAGATGCTGCCTGCACCCGGGCAGGGCGCGCTCGCCGTCGAGGTGGCTGCATCGGCTCAGGACCTGGCCCGGTCGGTTGCCGAGGTCCTCGACGACGCGCCGACGCGCGCGGCGGTCACCGCCGAGCGTGAGCTGTTGCGGGTGCTGGAGGCGGGGTGCAGCGCGCCGGTAGGCGCGCTGGCGGATGTAGCGGAAGGTGAGGACGGGATGGAGATCTGGCTGCGCGGTGTGGTTGCTGCGCTTGACGGCAGCCACGTCGTACGTCTGTCCGCGGGCGGGCCCGCCGACGACCCGATCGGTGTCGGACGCAGGCTGGCAGACGAGCTGCTCGCCGAAGGGGCCGCGACTTTGATGCAGGAGTTGGCGTCATGAGCAGATCCGTCGACCCGGGGCCGAGCACGACCCGCACCACAGCAGCAAGCAGAACAGCCGGCACAGCAACCGGCACCGGCCGGACCACCGCGCCGACCACGACCAGCAAGACGCAAACCTCGAACAGCAAGACGGTGAACAAGAACATGTCGAAGACAGCCGCCGCCAGGTCGACGAGCCGCTCAGCCACGGCCCGCCTCGACCAGCCGATCGCCGCACCGCGGCCCGTCGGATCGGTCGCCTTCATCGGGACCGGACCAGGAGACCCAGGTCTGCTGACCGTGCGGGCAACCGAGCTCATCCGGGCCGCCGATGTCGTGATCACCGAGGCGCCCGAGCACGTGGCGCTGCTCGCGTCGCTCGTAGGTGGTCGGATCGACGAGGTCACCGTCATCGACGGTGGGTACGGCGAGGACGGCCAGCCGCTGACGCACGCCTCCCGGGCCAGGCTCGTCGTCAAGCACGCCAAGACCCCCGGCAGCGTCGTCCGCCTCATCTCCGGCGACCCGTGGATGTACGCCACCGGCGCCGAGGAGGCCGCTGCCTGCGCCAAGGCCGGCGTGACCTTCGAGATCGTCCCCGGCATCAGCGCCGTCACGGCGGTGCCGGCGTACGCAGGGGTGCCGTTGACCACGCGAACCTCTCGCGAGCTCACGGTCCTCAGCGTCGCCGACAGCAAGATCGACTGGAACTCCTACACCGACTGCCGGACACTCGTGCTGCTGTCCGCAGTCAAGGCGCTGGGCGACGTCGCCAAGGCATTGATCGCGGGTGGGCGTGCCGACGACACCCCGGTCGCTGTCACCTCGATCGGTACGACGACCGATCAGCAGACGGTCGTGTCCACGCTCGCGGCTGTGGCCGCCGACGTGCGCGCTGCGCGCATCCACGAGCCTGCCGTCGTCGTGATCGGTGAGGTCGTCGCGATGCGCGAGGCGCTGTCGTGGTTCGAGACCAAGCCGTTGTTCGGCTGGCGAGTGCTGGTTCCCCGCACCAAGGAGCAGGCCGGGTCGCTGTCGGCAAAGCTGCGCACCTACGGTGGCGTGCCGGAGGAGGTGCCGACGATCTCCGTCGAACCGCCGCGCAACCCGCTCCAGATGGACAAGGCGGTCCGCGGTCTGGTCGAGGGCCGCTACGAGTGGATCGTCTTCACGTCGGTCAACGCGGTCAAGGCGGTCCGCGAGAAGTTCGACGAGTACGGCCTCGACGCCCGGGCGTTCAGCGGTCTCAAGGTCGCTGCTGTCGGTGACAAGACCGCTCAGAACATCGCCGAGTGGGGGATCCGTGCCGACCTCGTCCCGTCCGGTGAGCAGTCGGCCAAGGGCCTGCTCGAGGACTGGCCGCCGTTCGACGACGTGCTCGACCCGATCAACCGGGTCTTCCTGCCCCGCGCCGACATCGCGACCGAGACCCTGGTCGCCGGACTGCACGAGCTCGGCTGGGAGGTCGACGACGTCACCGCCTACCGGACCGTCCGGGCCGCCCCGCCGCCGGCGCCGACGAGGGACGCGATCAAGTCGGGCAAGTTCGACGCGGTGGTGTTCACGTCCTCGTCGACGGTGCGCAACCTGGTCGGAATCGCCGGCAAACCGCACGCGTCGACCGTCATCGCAGCCATCGGGCCGGCGACCGCGAAGACCTGTGAGGAGCACGGCCTGCGGGTGGACGTGCTCGCGCCGAAGCCGTCCGTCGAGGAGCTTGCCGACGCGCTGGCCGACTTCGGTGCGGCTCGCCGACTCGAGCTCATCGAGGCAGGGGAGCCCGTGACCAAGCCGTCCCAGCGGCGTACCCCCAACCGGCGTCGGGCCACCTGAGCCTGGTCATGAGCGGCTTTCCCGAGTCTCGGCCGAGACGACTTCGCAGGACACCTGCCCTGCGGCGGTTGGTCGCTGAGACCACGTTGCGGCCGGCGCAGCTGGTGCTGCCGATGTTCGTGCGCGAGGGGTTGGTCGAGGCGCGACCGATCAGCAGCATGCCCGGAGTCGTTCAGCACAGCCGCGAATCGCTGCGCAAAGCTGCTGTCGCGGCGGCCGAGGCCGGGGTCGGTGGGGTGATGCTGTTCGGTATCCCCGCGGTCAAGGACGCGACCGGTTCTGGCGGGCTCGACCCGGCCGGCATCCTCAACGTCGCGATCGCCGATGTGGTCGCCGAGGTCGGGGACGCCACGGTCGTGATGAGCGACCTCTGTCTCGACGAGTTCACCGACCACGGGCACTGCGGGGTGCTCGCCGGGGACGGCACGGTCGACAACGACGCGACCCTGGAGCAGTACGCCGCGATGGCGGTGGCGCAGGCGCGCGCGGGCGTGCACGTCGTCGGGCCGAGCGGAATGATGGACGGCCAGGTCGGGGCGATCCGCGCGGCACTCGACGAGGCCGGCCACCCCGAGGTCGCCATTCTCGCCTACTCCGCGAAGTACGCCTCGGCGTTCTATGGTCCGTTCCGCGAGGCCGTGGACTCGTCGTTGCACGGCGACCGTCGTACCTACCAGCAGGATGTGGCCAACAGCCGGGAGGCGATCCGCGAGGTTACGCTCGACCTTGCCGAGGGTGCCGACCTGGTGATGGTCAAGCCGGCACTGGCTTACCTGGACGTGCTCCGTGAGGTAGCCACGATCTCCGACGTACCGGTCGCCGCCTACAGCGTGTCGGGGGAGTACGCCATGGTCGAGGCTGCCGCAGCGGCGGGCGCCATCGACCGGCAGGCCGCCATCCTCGAGACGCTGACGTCGATCCGGCGTGCCGGCGCCGACATCGTCCTCACCTACTGGGCCGCCGAAGCCGCCTCCCTGCTGACCCCCTGACCCCAAACCCTGGCCCTCCGCGTTTGCCTTGTTCACAAGCCAGAAGGCTTGTGAACAAGGCAAACGTGCCGCGTGCACATAGCATCTGCCTTGGTCACCTACCGCGCGGTGGAGGAATGCCGGGCCGCCGCGGCGGGGTCGACCGCGGCCAACCCGCAGGCAACGTCGCGCCCGAGGTCCCGGCGATCCGGTCGGGGTATGCCGGACTCAGTACAGGCAGCTGAGCGGCAGACAGGGCAACCCCACCGGCGGAGCGGCTGGGATGAGATTGGCGAGGCCCAACCTGGCCAGCACCTCAACCAACGTGCCGGACAGCATGTGGGCGGCATCGGAGCTGGTCGCTCCCACCAGCCTCTCGCCGCAGGCCGTGACCATTTGCTCAGTCGGGTCGCCGGGAAGGTTCTGCGCGCAGTACGCCGTGGCCTCAGCCACGTCGTCGAGCCGCTGGAGCACGGGCGAGGTCGTCGCGGGGGGCGGGGCCGACGTGCGTCTCGTGGCCGAGCGTGCGGGAGGGCTGCTGTCGCTGGGGCCGGTTGTGCTCGTCACCCCCGAGACGCCCGGAGTCGTCACGCCGCCTCCCGATGACGCCCGCCCGCTGCCGGCCGGCGCGACGCTCGGGGCCTGAGCAGCGGAGGATATCGAGGTCGAGGAAACGTCCCCTTCGCCGTTCGCGGTCGCGGTAGGAGTCGCGGAGATCGCCACCACCCGGCCGGTCGCCTGGCCATCCGCCGCCGGCCCCACCTGTACACCGGGCTCAGGGGAGGCGTCGTCGGCGTTGGTCGAAGAGCTGACCGTGACCATCCAAGCGGCGCCGAGCACCGCCAGCGGGACCACAGCCAGCCCCCGTTGCCAGCGGCTGGTACGGGATAGCCGTCGGTGCCGAGCCGCCATCGGTGCAGTCCTCCGTAGGTGCGCTCCGCTGCTCGACGAGCAGGCCTGTCCAGGATGCAACGAACGCCGGGTGGTGGAGTTACGGCCACGGCGGCGCTGCGTCCCCGCCTTCGAACGTATCAGGACACACCGGGACATGCCCGCCAGCGACCGGGCCGGGTTCGTGCCGGGTAGACCGCTCGGCGACAATGGGGCGGTGACTTCCTCCGGCGCCCAGCTTCGTGACAGCCACCCGAGCGATCCTCCGGGAACCGTGGACGTTACGCGCTCGGCTGAGCTCTTCGCCCGGGCCAGCCTGGTGACGCCCGGCGGGGTCAACAGCCCCGTGCGCGCCTTCCGGGCTGTCGGTGGCACCCCTCGCTTCATGACCAGCGGCTCCGGCCCCTACCTGTATGACGCCGACGGCAACGAGTACGTCGACCTGGTGGCCTCGTGGGGACCGTTGATCCTGGGGCACGCCCATCCAGCGGTCGTCGAAGCCGTGACCCAGGCGGTCTCGCGCGGTACGTCGTTCGGCACGCCTTCCCTGCCGGAGGTCGAGCTCGGCGAGGAGATCGTGGCCCGCACGCCGGTCGATCAGGTGCGCCTGGTGTCCTCCGGCACCGAGGCGACGATGTCGGCCATCCGGCTGGCCCGCGGCTTCACCGGACGCGACCTGGTCGTGAAGTTCGCCGGGTGCTACCACGGCCACGTCGACTCCTTGCTGGCCTCGGCCGGCTCCGGTCTCGCCACGTTCGGCATCCCGGGGACCCCGGGGGTTCCTGCCGCGTCCACCGCAGCGACCCTCGTCCTGCCCTACAACGACCTGGCCGCCGTCGAGGAGACGTTCGCGACATACGGCGACCAGATCGCGTGTGTCATCACCGAGGCCGCGGCCGGCAACATGGGCGCGGTCGCCCCGGTCGAAGGGTTCAACGCAGGCCTTGCCCGCCTGTGCCGGGACCACGGCGCCCTGTTCGTCAGCGACGAGGTGATGACCGGGTTCCGGGTCAGCCGGGCCGGCCACTGGGGGCTCGACGGTGCCATCGAAGGTTGGCAGCCCGACCTCATGACGTTCGGCAAGGTCATGGGTGGGGGTTTCCCCGCGGCGGCCTTCGGTGGTCGGACAGACGTGATGGCGCACCTGTCTCCGGTCGGCCCGGTCTACCAGGCAGGCACGCTGTCCGGTAACCCCATTGCCACGACCGCCGGTCTCACGACCCTGCGACTGGCGACCGAGGACGTCTATGGTCGCCTCGACCGGACGGCCGCGATCATCAGCAGACTGACGGGCGAGGCGTTGACCGCCGCCGGCGTGCCGCACGTCATGCAGGCGGCCGGGAACCTCTTCTGCGCGTTCTTCGTCGATCCACGTGAGGTGCCTGTCGTCCGGAACTTCGACGACGCGAACCGGCAGGCCTTGTACCGCTTCACCGCGTTCTTCCACTCGATGCTCGACCAAGGCGTCTATCTGCCGCCGAGCGCGTTCGAGGCCTGGTTCGTGAGCGCGGTCCACGACGATCGCGCGATCGACCGGATCGCGGCCGCCCTGCCGCAGCGCTGCCGCGGCCGCCGCCTCGGCCGACCCCCGACCAGGAAGGGGCCCGATGAGCTCAGACGCCTCGGCTGGCGGCCGCACCGCCGACAGCGACGTCACCACCGTCGTCCACCTGCTACGTCACGGCGAGGTCGACAACCCCAACGGGATCCTCTACGGACGGTTGCCCGACTACCACCTCAGCGAGCTCGGCCGCCAGATGGCCGAGCGCGTGGCCAAGGTTCTCACCGGTCGCGACGTCACCCACCTGGTGGCCTCCCCCCTCGAACGTGCGCAGGAGACCGCTCAGCCGTCGGCCGAGGCGCTCGGCCTCGACATCGTCACGGATGAGCGCGTCATCGAGTCGCGCAACGTGTTCGAAGGGCAGCGGTTCGGCGTCGGAGACGGCTCCCTGCGCAAGCCCGCGGCCTGGAGGCACCTCTACAACCCGTTCCGGCCGTCCTGGGGCGAGCCCTACAAGGACGTCGTGGTTCGCATGCTCGCCGCGATGCACGACGCCCGCGAGGCGGCGGCGGGCCACGAGGCCCTGATCGTGTCGCACCAGCTGCCGGTCTGGATCGTGCGTTCGTTCGTCGAGGGTCGTCGGCTGTTCCATGACCCGCGCAAGCGGGAGTGCAGCCTGGCAAGCCTGACGTCGTTCACGTACACCGGCGACCGCGTCACGGTCGTCGCGTACTCCGAACCCGCCGCCGACCTGGTTCCGGTCAAGGCCGCCAAGAAGTTCACGGCCGGCGCCTGACCCATGCGCCACCGCCCTGCCCGCCCTGCCCGCACCGTCACCGCCGCCCTCGCCCTGATGGCCGGCCTGGCGACAGCGACGGCCTGTACGACGGCCGGGGCAGACCGGAGCGGCGGCAACGGCTACGTCAGCGGCGACGGCAGCATCACCATGATCGCGCCGGCCGACCGCAAGCCTGCCCCGACTCTGCAGGGCGACAAGCTCGGCGGCGGCACCCTCGACACGGCGGACTACGCCGGGCAGACGCTGGTGCTCAACGTGTGGGGCGCCTGGTGCGGTGAGTGTCGTGGAGAGGCGAAGGACCTGGTCGCCGCGTCGCGACAGCTGCCCGACACAGCGTTCGTGGGCATCGACACCCGTGACCGTGACTCGCTGGCGCTCGCGTACGTCCGTCGCTTCGGGGTGCCCTATCCGAGTCTCGTCGACCAGGACAGCAAGCTGCTGCTGAAGTTCTACGGAATCGTCGCCGCCAACGCCATACCCTCGACTCTGGTCATCGACAGGGACGGCGAGATGGCTGCCGTCATCACTGGGCCGACGACGGCCTCCACCTTGGTGGGCCTGGTCGAAGACGTCGAGCAGAAGACCGGCTGACGTCGCCCATGCCCGACCTCGTCTCCTCGCCTGCGTTCGCGATGACCGCGTCCATCGGGACGTGGTTCCACGACACCGCTCTCGACGGGCCGGTCCTGCTCGCGATCCCGGTGGCGTTGGTAGCCGGCCTCGTCTCGTTCTTCTCGCCCTGTGTCCTGCCGTTGCTCCCGGGCTACCTCTCCTACATCACGGGTCTGTCGGGTGCGGACATCGTCGCCAACGGCAGCACCGGCGTGAGGGGAAGGATGGTCACGGGGACGCTGCTGTTCATTCTCGGCTTCTCGTTCGTGTTCGTGTCCGTCGGCGGGGCGTTCGGACAGCTCGGCTACGAGCTCATCGACCACCAACGCGTCCTGACGAAGGTGCTCGGCAGCCTGACGATCGTGCTGGGCCTGGTCTTCGCGGGCGTCGTGCCCTGGCTGCAACGCGACGTCCGGATCCACGCGGTGCCGACCGTCGGGCTCGGCGCAGCGCCGTTGCTCGGGGTCCTGTTCGGGCTGGGATGGACACCCTGCATCGGTCCTACGCTCGCGGCGGTGCTCACCCTGTCCGGGCTGAACGGCAGCCCCACGCGGGGAGCGTTTCTCGCCTTCGTCTACTGCCTCGGGCTGGGTATCCCCTTCATCGTCGCCGCAGTGTCGTTCCGCCGGATGATGACGGCCGTCGGGTGGGTCCGCCGCCATCAGCTGGCCGTGATGCGCTTCGGCGGCGGGATGCTCGTCCTGGTCGGCATCCTGCTCGTGAGCGGTGCCTGGAGCTCTATGGTCGTACACGTCCAGGACTGGGTCGGTGGTTATGTCACAGCCGTCTGACCCGCGTCGCGTGGCGCCAGCCCTGAACCCGCTCGAGTTCGCGCGGTGGATCTGGCGCCAGCTGACGTCCATGCGGACCGCCCTCATCCTGCTGTTCCTGTTGGCCGTTGCCGCCATCCCGGGTTCGCTGATCCCGCAGACGCGGGTGGACCCGTCGGCTGTGGTGTCGTTCAAGGACCGCCATCCGTCCTTGGCGCCGACGTTCGACCGGATCGGCATGTTCAACGTCTACAGCTCGGTGTGGTTCAGCGCGATCTACCTGCTGCTCATGCTGTCGTTGCTGGGCTGCATCATCCCGCGGTTGCGCGTCTACGCGAAGGCCTTCGGCGCCCGCCCGCCGAAGGCTCCCCGTAACCTGTCGCGGTTGGTGGCCTACGACACCTGGGAGACCGACGAGGACCCCGATGAGGTGGCCGAGCGGGCCCGCACGTTGTTGGCCGGCCAGCGGCGGCGGGTCGAGGTCTACGACGAAGGCACCGGGGTCGACGTTGGTCGTCGTGGTGAGCAGCGGTCCGTCGTGGTCAGTGCCGAGAAGGGCTACCTCCGTGAGGCCGGGAACCTGCTGTTCCACAACGCCTTGCTCGTCGTCCTCGTCGGGGTCGCCGTCACGGGTCTCTACGGTTTCAAGGGCAGCGCAGCTGTCATCGCCGGTGACGGGTTCTCCAACACCTTGATCCAGTACGACGACTTCACACCCGGTGCGCGCTTCAGCAGCGCCGACCTCGCGCCGTTCTCCTTCAACGTCGACGCCTTCCACGTCACGTGGAAGAAGTCCGGTGCCGGTGCGGGGACCCCGTTGACGTATGACGCCGACCTCACGGTCACGGACACGCCCGGCGCCACGCCGCACGGCTACGACCTGCGGGTCAACCACCCGCTGGTGGTGGACGGCACCTCGGTGTTCCTCACCGGCCATGGGTATGCGCCACGTGTCACGGTCCGCGACGGGGACGGCAACGTCGCGTTCTCCGGCCCGGTGGTCTTCTTGCCGCAGGACAGCTCGTTGGTGTCCTACGGCGTCATCAAGGCCCCCGACGCGGCGCCTCAACAGCTCGGGTTCGAGGGCTACTTCTTTCCGACCGCGTCGTTGTGCGACGGCCAGCCGTGCTCCCTGTTCCCTGACGCGGACAACCCGGTGCTCTCGCTCATCGGTTACCACGGCGACCTCGGGATCGACAGCGGCGCCGCGCAGTCTGTCTATGTTCTCGACAAAGACCGGCTCAAGCCGTTCGAGACACCCGGCGGCAACGCCCGCCCGCTGCTGCTCAAGGAGGGCCAGAAAGCCAGCCTGGGCAAGGGAATGGGCTCGATCCGGTTCGACGGGTACGACCGCTTCGTCAAGCTGCAGATCAACAGGCAGCCGGGCAAGGTCGTGCCGCTGGTCGGGGTGCTCCTGGCCATCGTGGGTCTGCTCGGATCGTTGTTCGTGCGACCGAGGCGCACCTGGGTCCGGGTCGGGTCGAGAGGCGGGCGTACCGTGGTCGAGATTGCTGCGCTCGACCGCGTGTCGGGTGGGGACCCCGCAGCGCATGTGGACGCAGTCGCTGCGACGCTGCGCCCTGACTTCGGAGAGGATCGCCCGTGACAGAGACGTACGCGCACCTGAGCAACAACACCATCATCTCCGC
Organism: uncultured Actinomycetota bacterium; assembly: GCA_963815445.1. Classification (GTDB taxonomy): domain Bacteria; phylum Actinomycetota; class Actinomycetes; order Propionibacteriales; family Nocardioidaceae; genus JANLYC01. The sequence continues at coordinate 104,237 of CAWFGV010000008.1, read as the reverse complement.
GACGGTCGTCTACACGCTCGCGATGCTCGCACACATGGTCGAGTGGGCGATGGCACGAGAACTGGTCAGCGCGGCCGCCCCGAGCCGAGCGTCGCAGACCCTGATACCCGCCCTGTCGCGCCCGGATGACTTCGCGCCGCCAGTGGCGGCCGGCCACGATCAAGCGGTGGAGGTCAACTCCGACGAGGCCGTGGAACGCAGCGACCGCTTCGGGCGGATCGGACTGTCGTTGACCGTGCTCGGTCTGCTGCTGCACGCGGCCGGTGTCGTGATGCGCGGGCTGGCTGCGCAGCGCGTGCCGTGGGGCAGCATGTACGAGTTCGCGATCACCGGATCGCTGGCGGTGTCAGTCGCGTACGTGCTCCTCGTGCGCCGGTACGCGATCCGCTGGCTCGGACTGCTCGTCACCGGCTTCCTCGTCATCGTGCTCGGCCTCGCGGTCGTCGTGCTCTACCGGCCGGTCGGACCGCTCGTGCCGGCGCTGCACTCCTACTGGCTGCTCATCCATGTGTCGGCCGCGGCGATCGCCGGCGGGGCGTTCACGGTCGGTGCGCTGAGCTCGATCCTGTTCCTCGTGCGTAGCCGGGCGGAGCTGAAGGCTGCGGCACACCCCGACCGGCCGCGGACCGGCTTCTTGTGGCGTACTCCTCCGTCGGAGGCGATCGACAGGGTGGCCTACCGCGTCCACGCGTTCGCATTCCCGTTGTGGACCTTTGCGGTCCTCGCCGGTGCGATCTGGGCCGAGCATGCGTGGGGACGTTTCTGGGGCTGGGACCCCAAGGAGGTGTGGGCATTCATCACGTGGGTCGCCTACGCCGCTTACCTGCATGCTCGCTCGACCGCCGGCTGGCAAGGACGCGCCGCGGCGTACGTTGCCCTGCTGGGCTACGCGACGTTCATCTTCAACTTCGTCGGGATCAACCTGTTCGGCTCAGGGCTGCACGCCTACTCGGGCATGTGAGCCAAGGCGCTTTGGCGCCCCGGGCCTGTCGCCGTCAGGTGAGCGTTGACGGGTCTTCGGGCGGCTTGCGCTTGCGCAGGCTGCGCAGGAAGTCCGGGTCGTCATCGGGTGCAAGGGTGCGCTTGGGCCGCGGCCTGGGCGCAACCTGGATCGCGGGAGTGCCGTTGGGGCGACCGAACGCCAGCCAGCCGACCGCTCCCAGGAGCGGGACGAACACCGCGAGTGCCCAGGCCCAGCGGGGCAGCTGGCGGACCTGGGCCGGGTCGGACATCGCGATCTCCACCCAGCTGTAGATCGCGAGCACGATCATCAAGACTGCGGGTAGGTATCTCATCGAGCCTGCGACCTCTTCATACGCCCAGCCTAGACGGGTCTTCCAAGCGGTGCGGAATGTTGCGCACGTAGGGTGACACGATGACCTCGACTCCCGCGGAGCAGTCCGCTCCCACGACGGTCACCACGGCCTTGGTGACGGTTGCAGAAGTCGAGCTCGCCGCCGTCAGGATCGCGTCCGCGGTACGACGGACACCGCTGCTTTCCGCGGGCTGGGGCCGGGACGAACACCCGCTGCACCTGAAGGCCGAGTCGCTCCAGGTCGGAGGCGCCTTCAAGGCCCGCGGGGCCGCCAACGCCATCGCCTGCCTCACCGACGAGGAGCGTGGGCGCGGAGTCATCACCCATTCCTCCGGCAACCATGCCCAGGCCCTGGCACGGGCGGCGCGGGACGCCGGTGTCGCGGCGACCATCGTGATGCCGCGGCAGACGCCGCAGGTGAAGCGCGAGGCGACGCTGGCCGTCGGTGCACGCGTGGTCCTCGTCGACATCGCGGAGCGCGCGGCCGAGGTCGACCGTATCCGGGCCAGGACCGGTGCCGTCTTCGTCTCCGCGTATGACGATCGGCGCGTGATCGCCGGACAAGGCACGGTCGGCCTCGAGATCGTCGACGACCTTCCCGAAGTGGCGACCGTCCTGGTCCCGGTCAGCGGTGGTGGCCTCATCAGCGGCGTCGCCGTCGCGGTGAAAGCCCGTTGCCCGCATGCTCGCGTGGTCGGAGTCGAACCGGAGCTTGCCGGCGACCTGGCCGAGGGCTTCGCACGGGGGAGCCGCGTCACCTGGGACACAGCACGGACCGGCCGCACGATGGCCGACGGGCTTCGGGTGCCGGCGGTCGGAACCGTTGCCTGGCCGCACATTGCCGCACTTGTCGATGACGTCGTCACCGTGACGGAAGAGCAGATCCGCGACGCCGTACGCCGCATCGTGCTGGATTCCAAGCTCGTCGCGGAGCCGAGCGGGGCAGTCGCCGTGGCGGGTTATCTGGCGCATCCCGAGGTCTGCGCAGCAGGGCCCGCCGTGGCCGTCGTCTCCGGCGGCAACATCGACCCGGTCGCGCTGGCCGAGCTGCTGACCGCTTGAGCGAGCGCCTTCGGAACGTGCTGTCGTTGAGCGCCAGCGGTCACCGCAACCGTGTTCCGAGCGGCTCGCGGCCGGTGGACGGGCCCGGCTGCCGGCTCGTTAGGCTGGACGGCGTCCCTGTTCCGGCCATGAAGGTGCACGCTGTGAAGGTCTTTGCCGTCTACACGCTGGCCCGGATCGGCCTGTTTGCCGCCGCCTACGGCCTGATCTGGCTGGTGTTCGGACACTGGCTCGCGTGGAACGCGTTGAGCGCCCTCTACACCGCGATCATCGCGATGGTGATCTCGTCCCTGGTCGCGTTTGCCACGTTGAAGTCGTTGCGGGCTGATCTCGCCGCATCGGTCGAGCAGCGCGCCGCCCGCGCCAAGGCGGCCTTCGACGCCAGGCGGTCAGGAGAGGACGACTGACCGCCAACGGCGTCGACCCGCAGAGTGCGTGGAGTCGGAGGCTAAGCCAGCAGGTAGCCGGCGAGCAGCCCTACCGCGTAGACGAGCTCGGTCAGACCCGTGTCGCGCAGCACCGGGATCAGCTGCGGCCCGACTCCGCCCCCCAACACGACGCCCGATGCCCGCGCGGCAAACGGCAGCGCCACCAGGCCCAGCAGCAGCCACGGCGTCTCGACGACGCCCAGGACGACCGCAAGCGCCGCCGCGGCCACCACCAAGGCGACGTAGAACGTCCGGGTTCCGCGGTCACCGAGGACAACCGCCAGCGTGCGCTTGCCCACCTCGCGGTCGGTGGGTATGTCGCGCAGGTTGTTGGCCACGAGGATGGCGCAGGCCAGTGCTCCGACGCCACCGCCCACGAGTACCCCGTCCGACGAGACGTCGCCGGTCTGCACGTACGCCGTTCCGACCACCGCGACCAGCCCGAAGAAGACGAAGACGAACACCTCTCCGAGGCCGTGGTACCCGTACGGGTGTGATCCCCCGGTGTAGAACCAGGCGGCGACCATGGCGGCCGCGCCGACCAGCAGGAGCCACCAGCTGCTCGTCGCGGCCAGCACCAGCCCGGCGATGCCGGCAACGGTGAAGGAGGCGAACGCGGCTGCCTTCACCCGAGCCGGAGCCGCGAGACCCGACCCGACCAGCCGCAGCGGGCCGACCCGGTCGGTGTCGGTGCCACGAATACCGTCGGAGTAGTCGTTGGCGTAGTTGACGCCCACCTGCAAAGCCAACGAGACCACCAAAGCCAGCAGTGCCTTCCACCACACGAAGCCGTCGGCGTACACGGCCGTGCCGGTGCCGGCCAGGACAGGCGCGATGGCGGCCGGGAGAGTGCGCGGTCGGGCGCCTTCGACCCAGTCGGCGCGGGTCGCGCGGGTGGCGGGCTCGGTCATGGCGGGAGCCAGTCTGCCAGCCACGCCGATCCCGATCAGGCGCGGCCGTAGTCTGTGCCGCGTGACCGCTGACGCAACGTTGCGCCCTCTCGCCGGGTCGCCTCGCGCGATCGCGGCCGCGGTGACCAGGTGGCTGGCGGCGGACGACCCACAGCCGCTGACGGTGCGCACGTCGGGGTCGACCGCAAAAACCAAGGACGTGCAGCTCTCGGCCGCCGCCGTACGCGCGTCCGCCTCCGGCACCCTCACGCGCATCGGCGGTCCCGGCCAGTGGGTGCTGGCGCTGCCCGCTCACTACGTGGCCGGGCTCCAGGTCCTGTCCCGGTCCGCGCTGGGCGGCACCTCCCCGGTCCATCTCGACGAACACCCGAGCCTGACGGCAGCCACCGCAGCGCTCACCGGGGCTCGCCGCTACCTGGCGGCAGTTCCCACTCAGCTGCACCGGTGGCTGGCGTCGGACCCGGCCGCGCTCGCGTCGTACGACGTCGTGCTCCTCGGCGGGTCTGGCGTACCGGTCAGCCTGCTCGAGGCAGCCCGCGAACGCGGCGTCCAGGTCGTGACGACGTACGGCATGAGCGAGACATGTGGTGGGTGCGTCTACGACGGGGTCCCCCTGGACGGGGTCGGGGTGGCGGTGGGTCGCCACGGAGAGATCCGGCTCAGCGGTCCCGTCCTGTTCGACGGGTACGACGGTCGGCCCGACCTGACCGCAGCCGTTCTGCGCGATGGCTGGTTCCACACCGCGGACCGCGGCCGTCTCGACGACGACGGTCACCTCATGATCCTCGGTCGCACCGACGACGTGGTCATCACCGGTGGCGTGAACGTCTCCGTCGCCGAGGTCGAGGCGCGGCTCAACGCGATGCCCGGCGTGGAGCTGGCTGCGGTGGCTGCCTGCCCCGACGCCGAGTGGGGGGTCGAGCTGGTGGCGGTCGTCCAACAAGGGGCCGTCACGCCCGCATTGGTGGAGATCCGCGACTTCGTCGCCGCCGCACACCCGCGCGCGTGGGCGCCCCGACGGCTGGTGCTGGTCGACGCACTCCCGATGCTGGCATCGGGCAAGGTCGACCGACAACGCCTGGCCGATCTCGTCGCGGAGCAGCCGAGATGAAGCTCGAGGACCGCCGGATCGACGTCTTCTCGCTGCCGATGAACGTGCGGTTCCGCGGAGTAGAGCGCCGCGAGGGCGTGCTGCTCAGCGGCGCTGCAGGCGTGGGCGAGTTCAGCCCGTTCTGGGACTACGGGGTCGCTGAGTCGGCGGCCTGGCTGGCAGCGGCCCTGGAGACCGCGGACGTGCAGTTTCCGACCGCGCGCCGCGTTCGGGTCCCGGTCAACTGCACGGTTCCGGCGGTCGGACCCGAGCAGGCACGAGCGATCGTGCTCGCGCCGCACGGCTGTCGCACCGCCAAGGTCAAGGTGGCCGAGACCGGCCAGTCATTCGATGCAGACGTCGCCCGCGTCGCCGCTGTCCGGGACGCTCTCGGTCCCGAAGGTCTGGTGCGCATCGACGCCAACGGCGGCTGGAGCGTGGACGAGGCAGTCCGGGCCATCGGCGTGCTCGCGGAGTTCGGCCTCGAGTACGTCGAGCAACCGGTCGCCTCCGTCGAGGACCTCGCGCTGGTCCGCCGGCGTGTCGACACACCCATTGCCGCCGACGAGTCCATCCGGCGGGCCGCTGACCCGGCCCGAGTCAGGCAGCTCGGCGCGGCGGACATCGCCGTGCTCAAGGTCCAGCCGCTCGGTGGTGTGCGTGCGTGCCTGCGGCTGGCCGAGGACATCGGTATGCCGGTCGTCGTGTCGTCGGCGCTCGAGTCGTCGGTCGGGATCGCCGCCGGGGTTGCGCTCGCCGCCGCGCTGCCCGACCTCCCCTATGCCTGCGGCCTGGCCACCACCTCGATGTTCACGGCTGACGTGGTGACCGAGCCCGTAAGACCTGTCGATGGCGGCCTCGACGTCCGCCGGATCGACCCCGACGATGCTGCAATCGATGAGGTCCGGGCAGACCCGGACACGACCGCCCGGTGGCAGCAGCGACTGGCCGAGTGTCGGGCCTTCCTGGAGGATCGGCGCTGATGAACCACTCTGCTGAGCTGGCTGTGGCCGTCGTCAGCGAACTCCGTCGTGGCGGCGTCACCGAGGTGGTGCTCGCACCCGGGTCGCGCTCCGCCGCCTTGGCCCTGGTGCTGCACGAGGCCGACCGGGCCGGGCTGCTCCGGCTGCACGTGCGGATCGACGAGCGGAGCGCCGGCTTCCTCGCGCTCGGCCTGGCCAAGGGGTCGCATCGTCCGGTAGCGATCGTCACCACGTCGGGGACAGCCGTGGCCAACCTGCACCCAGCGGTCCTCGAGGCGTTGCACGTCGGCGAACGCGTCATCGTGCTCTCGGCGGACCGACCGGCATCGTTGCGGGGGACGGGCGCCAACCAGACCACAGAGCAGCCGGGTCTGTTCGGTCAGCGGGTGACGTGCGTCGATGTGGCGGTGAGGGACGTCGGCGCTGCCGTCCAGGCCGTGCAGCAGGCGGTGCGAGGCGGACCGTCGCACATCAACCTCCAGTTCACCGAGCCGTTGCTGCCCGACCCGGGTCCGCTCCTTGGCGAGCTGGCTGCGGAGGCTGCGCCGGGAGACAGTCCCGGCTATCGCTGGCTCGACGACGGCGCGCCGGAGGTCGAGGTGCTGCCCGCAGGCCCACGCACCGTGGTGGTCGCCGGCGATGACGCGGGACCACCGGCGCGGCTCCTGGCCGAGCGGGGGAACTGGCCGCTGCTCGCTGAACCCACGTCGGGGGCACGGACAGGCACGCACGCCCTGCGCACGGCGCGGCTGCTCGTCGCCGGTTCATTGGGCGGCCGGATCGAGCGCGTCATCGTGACCGGCCACCCGACCCTGTCCCGCCCGGTGACCCAGCTGATCTCGCGTTCGGACCTGGAGGTCGTCTCGGTGCGCGGGAGCGGCGGCATCTGCACCGACCCGGGTCGGGTCGCCCGCCACCTCGGCGCGATGCCTTCGGCTCAGGACTCAGACCCCGACGACTGGATCGACGCCTGGCGCGCTGCGGACGCGGCGCTCTCGGCGCGCGTGGACGCGGTGGCTGCCGGTCCTGGCGGCTTCCCGCTGCAGGTGGCGCAGGCCGTCGCCGCGACGGTGCCGGCCGAGGGTCTTCTGGTCGTCGGCTCCTCACAACCGGTGCGGGACCTCGACATCATGGCGACGGCGTACCCGGCCGGTGAGCGTCGCCTGGTCATCGGCAACCGCGGGCTGGCCGGCATCGACGGCACCGTGTCGACCGCGATCGGAGCGGCACTGGGTCGTCGCTCCTCTCGCGCGCTGGCCTACCTCGGCGACCTCACGTTCCTGCACGACGCGAACGGACTCGTCCTGGGACCGGAGGAGCCCCGTCCCGACCTCACGATCGTGGTCGCCAACGACGACGGGGGAGCGATCTTCTCGACGCTCGAGCAGGGCGGCCCGAAGTATGCGGACTCCTTCGAGCGCGTCTTCGGCACCCCGCACGGCGTCGACCTGGCGGCACTGTGCGCGGCGTCGGGGACGGCGTACGAACGAGTCGAAGACATCGAGCGGCTGCGCTCCGCGCTTGCTGAGGACCAGACCGGCATCCGTGTGCTCGAGGTGCCGCTGTCACGGGCACACCGACGCGCCCTCGGCGAGGCGTTGCGATCCGTGGTGGGCTGAGCAAGAGCGATCAAGCGAAGGCGACCACGTGGAGGCGACGATGGCATGGTGAACAGCCAACCGGACACGTTCGTCACGTTCGTCGACGCGCTGGCGTCGCGGCTCGACGAGCATGACGCCCGGGGCGAGGATCTCGCGTCGATGGCCTACCTGTCGCGGTTCCACTTCGACCGGGTCGTCGTGGCGACGGCCGGCGAGACACCGACGCGGTTCCGCCGACGTGTGCTGCTCGAGCGAGCGGCTTACCGGTTGCTCACGAGTGAGCGCGGGGTGCTCGACGTGGCGGTCGAGGCCGGCTACTCCAGCAACGAGGCGTTCACGCGAGCCTTCCAGCGTGTGTACGGCGTGGGTCCGGCGGCCTGGCGCAAGCGGCCGCACCGCCCGATCCAGCTGGACACGCCGAACGGCGTCCACTTCCACCCGCCTGGCGGCCTCCGGCTGCCCGCCCGAACCGAGGTCACCTCCATGGATCTTCTCGTCACGATGGTCGAGCACCACGTGTGGCTGGTCGGCGAGCTCGTCGACCGTGCCGACCGGCTCGAGAACAGCAATCGATCCGATGCGCTGGACCGACCGATCGAGGTCTCGGTGGACGACGGAGACGACGTCGCGTCGCTGCGGTCGCTGCTGTCGCGACTCATCGGCCAGATGGACATGTGGAACCGAGCCATCGCCAACCAGGCATACGACTGGGACGTCGAGACCGCCGAGCCCACCGCGTCGATGACGTCGAGGCTCCGGGAGGTCGGCCCGACGTACCTCGAGCACATCCGCACGGTATGCGAGCAGGGCCGACTGGACGAGACGTTCGTCGACGCGGTCTGTGACCCGCCAGAGGTGTTCACCTACGGCGGCATGCTGGCCCACGTGTTGACGTTCGCGGCCTACCGGCGGACGCTGGCGGTGCAGGCGTTGGCCGCGGCCGGCGTCGACGACCTCGGGTTCGGTGACCCTATGCGGTGGGTGGCCGAGCACGCCTGAGCACAGAGGGCCAGTTGAGTGCCTCGGATGTCGATCGATCGGACCTGCCATGATCTGGCAGGCTCGGGTGGTCGAGCACAAACGGCGAGTGGCCGCGGGAGGTCTACGTGGGCAGACGACAGGGTCGAGCCTGGCTGGTCGCACTGACCGTGTTGGTGCTCCTGGGCGTCGGCGGTTGTGGGTCCGCCGCTGACATCGCGTCCTCCGACCGGCCGGGCAAGCAGAGCCCTCGTCCCGGCGGCAAGCAGTCGTCGCCCACGACGCCGCGCTCCTCGTCCCCCACTCCGACGAAGAAGTCCACGAGCGCGCCGCCCCGGTCGCCCAATCGTCAGCGGCTGCCGAACGTCGTCGGTGCCGTGCGGGTCTTCCTGACACCCTCGCGCAACATCGGCTGCCGGGTCTCGGCCGACGGGGCTCGCTGCGACATCCGCCAGCACGTCTACCGCGAACCGACCCGGCCCGGGAGCTGCCACGGTGACTACGGCCAGAGCCTGGCGGTGTCGGGCTCCGACGTGGCGGCGTTCGTCTGCGTCACCGACACGGTGATCGCGCCTGGGGCGCGCGTACTGAGGTACGGCACCTCGACGATCGTCGGCGACTTCGGCTGCACCAGCCGCATCACCGGCATCCGCTGCCTCTCCCTCACTTCCCGCCACGGCTTCCACCTCTCTCAGGCTTCCCCCACCCTTTTCTGACCTCCTGGCTTTCTGATCTCCTGGCCCTCCGCGTTTCCCTAGTTCACAAGCCAGCTGGCTTGTGAACTAGGGAAATTTACGTTGCGCAGTAGGGGTTTGCCTTGCTGACCTGGCCCTTCCGCCATGGTTCAGCGACCAGTGTTCAGCCGCCCGTGTTCAGCGGCGTATGACGGAGGAGCCCGCGCCCGGCGGTAGAGGGCTGACTCGTCAGGCCCGTGATCTCGCCAGCAACCCGAGCGGCAGGCCGGCCCGAGCACCGCAGCACCGGGCGCCGCCCGTCTCTCGACTTGAGTCCGGCGGCCGGATCAGGGACGGTGGATAGGTCCGGCATGCAATCGACGGAAGAGAGCCTCATGCTCAACCTCACCGAGAACGCCACCGACGTCGTCAAGACGATCACCGAACAGACCACCGAGTCCGAGGCCGGCGGCCTGCGGATCAGCAAGCAGGAGTCCGATCCCAGTGCGCTCGGCCTCACACCGGTCGAGAGTCCGCAACCCGGCGACCAGGTCCTCGAGACCGACGGCGCCCGCATCTACCTCGACGAAGCAGCCGCTGCCGCGCTGGCCAACGAAGTGCTCGACGCCCAGGTCGACGAATCCGGTGCCGTGCAGTTCGGCATCGCCCCCCAAGCCTGACCCGGCCCGAGGTACGACCAAGGCCACCAGCAAGGCCCTCGCCCACGTGGGCGGGGGCCTTCGCACATCCCAGAGGTCAGGACGTCAGGGCATCGCGCACCGGGATGAACTTCGCTGCCGCCTCGGCCAGCTCGGCTTCGGGTTCGGAGTCGGCCACGATGCCGCAGCCGGCGAACAGCCGGACACGTCGGCCGTCGTACTCCGCGGAGCGCAACGCGATGCCCCACTCGCCATCCCCGTTGACGTCCATCCAGCCGACCGGCCCGGCGTAGCGACCGCGATTCATGCCCTCGAGCTCTGCGATCAGCGCGACAGCGTCGGGCGTCGGGGTGCCACCCACCGCCGCACTGGGATGCAGCGCCGACGCCAACCCCAGCGAGCTGGTGACGTCGTCGAGCACGCCGGTGACGTCGGTGGCGAGGTGCATGACGTTCGGCAGGTGCAGGACGAACGGGCTCTCCGGCACGTTCATGCTCAGGCAGTACGGCGCGAGGGCGTCGGCCACCGAGCGGACGGCGAACTCGTGCTCCTCGAGGTCCTTCGACGACCGCGCGAGGGTCGCGGCCAGGGCGATGTCGTGCGCGTCGTCTCCGGTACGCCGGATCGTGCCGGCCAGCACGCGACTGGTGACCAGTCCACGCTCCCGGCGGACCAGCATCTCCGGCGTGGCACCGAACAACCCGTCGACGTGGAACGTCCAGCAGGCCGGATAGCGCTCGGCCAGCCGCCGCAACGGCGCCCGCACGTCGAGGTCCTCGTCGAGCTCGGCGATCAGGTCGCGAGCGAGCACGACCTTGTCGAGACCGCCGCCCCGGATGCGTCGAACCGCTTCGGCCACGACAAGCTCCCAGCTCGCGCCGCTCATGGCGCCGTCGCTGAAGAGCACTTCACCCGGCAGGTCGACCGGTTGCTGTCCGATGAGCCGCGGCGCCGGCTCCAACGATCCGCGAGCGACCGTGGTCACCCACGACAGGTCGCCGCGGCGACCCACGATGACCGACGGCACGACAAGCGCGGAGCGGCCGGGCTCGTCGGCATACGCAAAGGATCCGAAAGCGAGCAGGCCGCTGCCCGGGACGTCGGCCTCATCGCGAACCACGCAGTGGTCTGCGATGCCGCGCCACCACTGTTCGGCGACCTGGAACCGCTCCGGTCCGGAGCACTCGAACCGCGCGGCTTCGCCCCATGCCACCAGCCCGTCGCCGCGATGCACCCACGACAACGGCGCGTTGCGGGGAAGCAGCTCGACAAGTGGCCCCGGATCGTCGATGACCACGGTACGCGCCACGAGAGGGGCGAGGTGCGAGCGGTGCTGCCCTGCGTCGGCGTCGTACGCCGATCGCGGCGCGGGGGTCGTCACAGGGGAAGCCTACGACCTGCCCGGCGGCCTCAGCATGCGAGGCTAGGTGCCATGAGTCGAGCCAGCCTGGACAAGCAGCCGCGCGATGTCGCGGCCATGTTCGACGAGGTGGCCGAACGCTACGACCTCACCAACGACGTGCTCTCGCTCGGCCAGGATCGCCGCTGGCGGCGCGCGGTGCTCGCAGCCGTGGAGGCCCGACCCGGTGAGCTGATTCTCGATCTGGCAGCCGGAACGGGCACCAGCAGTGTGCCGTTCGTGCTGGCCGGCGCGACGGTGGTGCCGTGCGACTTCTCTGTTGGCATGCTCGAAGTCGGTAAGCGGGCGCGGCCCAGGTTGCCGTTCGTCGCCGGTGACGCCACCGCGCTGCCGTTCGCCGACGGGGCGTTCGACGCGGTGACGATCTCGTTCGGATTGCGCAACGTGCACGACGGCCCGCTGGGGCTGACCGAGATGCTCCGCGTCACGCGGCGCGGTGGCCGGCTCGTTGTGTGCGAGTTCAGCCAGCCGACCAACCAGGCCTTCCGTAAGGTCTATTCCGAGTACCTCATGAAGGCGTTGCCCGGCGTAGCGCGTGCCGTGTCGTCCAACCCCGAGTCGTACGTCTATCTCGCCGAGTCGATCCAGGCCTGGCCCGATCAGGCAGGGCTGGCCGCGCAGATCGCGGACTCCGGTTGGCGCAGCGTCGAGTGGCGCAACCTGTCCGGTGGCATCGTCGCCCTCCACCGCGCCACCCGTTGATCCTCGGCTGCAGGATCCGAGTCCGGCGTGGCCGGAGCAACGTGAGAGTCGGATCTTGGGCGAAGCAGTCCGCACGCTGGCGCCGAGGACGGTGGAGACCGTTAGATGTGCCTGACACCAGCCAACAAAAGGAGGCTTCGGATGGCCATCGACCGCGGCATGAGCGAGTTCGTCGCCGGACGGACGGTCGGTTCGCTGGCCACCCTCAAGCGCGACGGACGACCCCAGCTCTCCAACGTCAGCTACACGTATGACGTTGACACGGACGTCGTACGCATGTCCTTGACCGACAACCGCGCCAAGGTCTACAACCTCCGACGGGATCCACGCGCCTCGATGCTGGTCCAGAGCGCCGACGGGTGGACCTACGCGGTCGTCGAGGGGGACATGGAGCTGTCGCCGACGGCCGCGGATCCGCACGACGCCACGGTGGAGGAGCTCATCGACGTCTTCCGTCTCGTAGCGGGCAAGGAACACCCGGACTGGGACGAGTACCGGGCCGCGATGGTTGCCGACCTCCGACTGGTGGGCCGACTACGGGTGACGCATGCCTACGGCCTCCCTCGGCGCTGAGGCGAGCGAGCGGAGCAGTCGATGACGCGCGCGCAGCTGGCCAGGGCCTGGCACGGCGCCACGGTGGTCAACGGCCTGGTGGCGATCGCGATCCAGGTGACGCTCGTGGTCCGTGGAGTCGGGGTGCTCGTCGAGGATGACGGCACGAGCGCCGGCACGCCGGAACGGCTCCTGCGCTTCTTCAGCTACTTCACCATTCAGAGCAACATTCTCGCGGTGGTCACGGCGGCTCTGCTCATCGCCCAGCCGGACCGGGGCGGTCGCGGTTGGCGGGCTGTTCGCTTTGCGGCCCTGCTCGGGATGACCACGACGCTCGTCGTCTACGTCATCGCGCTACGACCGATCCTCGATCTCCACGGTCTCGCGTGGCTCACCGACGTGATGTTCCACTACGTCGCACCGGCTCTCGCTGTTGTCGGCTGGGCGATGTTCGGCCCATGGGGTCGAATCGACCCGCGGGTGATCGCAACCGTGATCTGCTGGCCGATCGCCTACTTCGCTTACACCCAGGCACTGGGGGCGGTCAGCGGTTGGTACCCCTACCCCTTCCTCGACGCCGACCAGCACGGGACCGGGCAGGTCCTGGTCAACGCCACGGTGGTCACGATGCTCGTGGTTGCCCTGGCGGGAGCATTCTGGGCACTCGACCGTTGGCTCGAGCGGCGTACGACGCGGGACCTGGTCGACGAGCAACACTGAGTGTCGAGGCGGCAGCACATCACCAGCTGAGACCGTCCCAGCGCGACAGGGAACGCGGTGGTGCACCGGCGAGCAGCACGTCCTAGACTGTGCGGTGGCCCGGCTCGTGAAGAATTTCACTTGGACGGCGACCACTCCGTACGGCCTCTCCGAAGGAACCGCCAGCCATGACCGAAACTGCCATGACCGGACAGCCCTCCGCGTCTGAGCGGCAGGCCGACGTCATCGTCGTCGGCGCCGGCCCGGGAGGTTCCACCGCAGCCACCTATCTCGCGCAGGCCGGTCTCGACGTCCTGCTGCTGGAGAAGACGGCATTCCCGCGCGAGAAGGTCTGCGGCGACGGGCTCACCCCGCGCGCCGTGCGTCAGCTCGTGTCCCTGGGCATCGACCTCGACCAGCCCGGGTGGATCAAGAATCGCGGCCTCCGGATCGTCGGTGGCGGTCACCGGCTCGAGCTCCCGTGGCCAGACCTCGCGGACTACCCGAACTACGGGCTGGTCCGCACGCGGATGGATTTCGACGAGATCCTGGCCCGCAACGCGCAGAAGGTCGGGGCTCGCCTGCAGGAGCAGACCGCCGTAACGGGTCCGGTCCTCGATGCGACCGGCCGGATCGTCGGCGTGACCGCGCGCGCCGTTGACGAGCGGGGTCGAAAGGCCGGCGACGAGGTCACGTTTCGCGCACCCGTGGTCATCGCCGCGGACGGCAACTCGACGCGGCTGAGCCTCGCGATGGGCCTGCCGAAGCGTGACGACCGCCCGATGGGTGTCGCCGTGCGCACCTACTACACCAGCCCCCGCCATGACGACGACTGGCTCGAGTCGTGGCTCGAGCTGTGGGACGGCACGCCGGGTAAGAGCAAGCTGCTGCCGGGCTACGGCTGGATCTTCGGCGTCGGAGACGGCACCGTCAACGTCGGCCTCGGCATCCTCAACACGTCCTCGGCCTTTCAGCACGTCGACTACAAGGACCTGCTCAAGCGCTGGCTCGACCACACGCCCGAGGAGTGGGGATTCCGTGACCACAACATGGTCTCGCCCGTTCGCGGTGCCGCCCTCCCCATGGGCTTCAACCGCAAACCTCACTACGCCAACGGCATGCTTCTTGTCGGTGACGCTGGTGGCATGGTCAACCCGTTCAACGGCGAAGGGATCGCCTACGCCATGGAGTCCGGCGAGCTGGCTGCCGACGTCGTGACGCAGGCACTGAGTCGTACGACGGCCGAGGGTCGCGAGCGTGCTCTGCACGGCTACGTCACCGCGCTCGACCAGCGGTACGGCGGCTACTACACGGTGGGTCGCCTCTTCGTGAAGGCGATCGGCAACCCCAGCGTGATGAAGGCGCTCACCCGCTACGGGCTGCCTCGGCCGGCACTCATGCGGATTGCACTCAAGCTGCTGGCCAACCTCACGGACGCCCGCGACGGAGCCATGACGGACCGCCTGGTCAACGGCCTGTCCAAGGTCGCCCCCACGGCATGAGATGCGCGGTTCTAGGATGGCGAAACGTGCGTGCATGCTGCGGGCACCGCAGTTCGCACTCGCAACGACAGACGGGAGGCAGCCGCGATGAGTGAGTACGTGCCGATTCTCGGCCTGATGCTGTTGGCGGCGCTGTTCGCGATCGGGTCCGTGGCCGTCAGCTCCCTGATCGGACCGAAGCGGTACAACCGGGCCAAGCTCGACTCGTACGAATGCGGCATTCAGCCGACTCCGCAGCCCGTCGGCGGAGGCAAGTTCCCGGTGAAGTACTACATCACCGCCATGCTGTTCATCGTCTTCGACATCGAGATCATCTTCTTGTTCCCCTGGGCCGTGTACTTCGACAGCATGAAGGTCTTCGGCCTGGTCGAGATGGTCCTGTTCATCGGCACCGTCTTCGTCGCGTACGCCTACGTATGGCGGCGCGGCGGCCTGGAATGGGACTGAGGTAGTTCACGTGGGTATCGAAGAGAAGCTGCCGTCCGGGGTCCTGCTGACCACGGTCGAGGGCCTCGCGGGGTACTTCCGCAAGGCGTCCCTGTGGCCGGCGACGTTCGGCCTCGCCTGCTGTGCGATCGAGATGATGACGTCCGGTGGGCCACGCTATGACCTGGCCCGCTTCGGCATGGAGGTGTTCCGCGCCTCCCCGCGCCAGGCCGACCTCATGATCGTGGCCGGTCGCGTCAGCCAGAAGATGGCCCCCGTACTGCGCCAGATCTACGACCAGATGCCCAACCCGAAGTACGTCCTCGCGATGGGGGTGTGTGCGAGCAGCGGCGGCATGTTCAACAACTACGCGATCATCCAGGGGGTCGACCACGTCGTGCCGGTCGACATGTACCTGCCCGGCTGCCCGCCGCGACCCGAGATGCTGATCGACGCGATCCTCAAGCTCCACGCCGACATCCAGGGCTCGAAGCTCGGGGCGAACCGCATCGCCGAGGAGCAGAGCAGCGAGCAGGCCGCCCTCACGGCGGAGCCCACGTCTGAGATGCGAGGCCTGCTCCGATGACCGACGAGAAGCCACCCCCCATGCCTCCCGCGGGGCAGCCGGCCGGTGTCCCGGAGAAGCCGGTCGGCGAGCGCTCCCTCGAGGACAAGCCCGCCGACGAGCGTTCGATCGAGGACAAGTCACTGCACCACGACGACATCGTGTTGAGCGATGACCCTGGGCCGCTTCCCCAGCAGGACCTCGACGTCGTCGACGTCCGGACCGGGATGTTCGGCGTCTCCGGGTCGGGCGACACGTCGGGGTACGGCGGCCTGGTGCGTCCCGTCGCGATCCCGGGCGCCACGCAGCGCCCCTTCGGTGGATGGTTCGATGCGGTGGCCGATCACCTCGGCCGGGCGCTCGAGCCCCACGGTGCCGCCGAGGCGATCGACAAGGTCGTGGTGCATCGAGGCGAGATCACGTTCCACGTGGCGCGCGAGAAGCTCGTCGCGGTGATGCAGACGATGCGCGACGATCCCGAGCTGCGCTTCGAGCTGTGCAGCGGTGTCAGCGGCGTGCACTACCCGCATGAGGAGGGCGCTGAGCTGCACGCGGTCTACCACCTGCTGTCGATGACCCACAACCGGCGCATCCGCGTCGAGGTGACCTGTCCAGACGCTGACCCGCACGTCCCGTCGGTCGTCGCGGTCTACCCGACCGCTGACTGGCACGAGCGCGAGACCTACGACTTCTTCGGCATCATCTTCGACGGCCACCCGGCCCTCACCCGCATCCAGATGCCCGACGACTGGCCTGGTCACCCGCAGCGCAAGGACTACCCCCTCGGCGGAATCCCCGTGGAGTACAAGGGTGCGACGATCCCGCCGCCTGACCGTCGGAGGTCTTACAGCTGATGACCGAGACTGCCAACCCTACGAGCGCCGCGAACACCGAGACCCGAACCTCCGGTGGTCGTGACCCCTACGCCACCGCCCAGGACACGACCGCGGGCAAGGTCTTCACCGTCACGGGTCAGGACTGGGACTCGGTCGTCGCCGGCATCGACGTCGAGGCCGAGGAGCGCATCGTCGTCAACATGGGTCCCCAGCACCCGTCCACCCACGGGGTGCTCCGCCTGATTCTCGAGCTCGACGGCGAGACCGTCACCGAGTGCCGGTGCGGCATCGGCTACCTGCACACCGGCATCGAGAAGAACATGGAATACCGCAACTGGACCCAGGGCGTGACGTTCTGCACCCGGATGGACTACCTGGCGCCGTTCTACAACGAAGCCACCTACTGCTTCGGCGTGGAGAGGCTCCTCGACATCGAGAACGACATCCCCGAGAAGGCCCAGGTCATGCGGGTCCTTCTCATGGAGCTCAACCGCATCTCCTCCCACCTCGTCGCGATCGCGACCGGCGGCATGGAGATCGGCGCGCTCACCGTGATGACGATCGGCTTCCGCGAGCGCGAGCTGTGCCTCGACCTGTTCGAGCTCATCACCGGTCTGCGGATGAACCACGCGTTCATCCGCCCTGGTGGAGTGGCTCAGGACATGCCGCCCGGTGCGCTGGAGAAGATCGTCGAGTTCATCGGGATCATGCGAAAGCGGCTGCGCGAGTACGCCGACCTGTGCAACGCCAACCCGATCTTCAGGGCCCGCCTCGTCGACGTGGGCTACCTCGACCTCGAGGGATGCCTCGCGCTCGGCGCCACCGGCCCGGTTCTGCGAGCCACCGGCTATGACTGGGACCTGCGCAAGAAGCAGCCGTACTCCGGCTATGAGGACTACGACTTCGACGTGTGTACGTGGGACACCGCCGACTCCTATGGCCGGTTCCGGATCCGGCTGGACGAGATGGAGCAGTCGCTGCGCATCGTCGAGCAGGCCACCGAGAGGCTGCAGGGCCTCGAGGGCAAGCCGACGATGATCGGTGACAAGAAGATCGCCTGGCCCAGCCAGCTGGCCGTCGGCTCCGACGGCATGGGCAACTCCTTGGACCACATCCGCCACATCATGGGCGAGTCGATGGAGGCACTGATCCATCACTTCAAGCTGGTCACCGAAGGCTTCCATGTGCCTGCCGGCCAGGCCTACGTGCCGGTCGAGTCACCGCGGGGCGAGCTTGGGTGTCACGTGGTCTCCGACGGTGGCACCCGGCCCTACCGCGCCCACTTCCGAGACCCGTCGTTCGTGAACCTGCAGGCAGCCCCGGCAATGAGCGAGGGCGGCCAGGTCGCCGATGTCATCGTGGCTGTCGCCAGCATCGACCCCGTGATGGGAGGGGTCGACAGATGACCAGCCCCCAGGAGCAGGCCACCGTGTCAGCATCAGCACAGTCCGAGCTCGCCTCGGCGCCCTACTCGCCGCAGACGATGGACGAGCTCCGAGAGATCGCTGCTCGCTACCCGCAGCCGCGGTCCGCGCTGCTGCCCATGCTGCACCTGATCCAGAGCGTCGACGGCTGTGTCACCCCGCGCGGGATCGAGGTGTGCGCCGAGCTGTTGTCGATCAGCGCGGCCGAGGTGTCCGGGGTGGCGACCTTCTACACGATGTACAAGCGCCGCCCGGTCGGCGACTACCACGTCGGCGTGTGCACCAACACGCTGTGCGCAGTCATGGGCGGCGACGCGATCTTCGAGCGGCTCAAGGGCCATCTCGACGTCGGAAACGACGAGACCACCGTGCCCACCAGGGACGGCGAGGCGAGCATCACGCTCGAGCACGTCGAGTGCAACGCGGCCTGCGACTATGCGCCGGTGATGATGGTCAACTGGGAGTTCTTCGACAACCAGACCCCGGAGTCGGCGGTTCGCGTGGTCGACGAGCTGCGGAGCGGCGTGAGCGTAGACCCGAGTCGTGGTGCTCCCGTGGTCAGCTGGCGCGCGGCCGAGCGAGTGCTCGCCGGCTTCCCCGACGGCCTCGTCGACGAAGGTCCCGCGGCGGGCCCGGCGTCGCTGGTGGGCCTCGAGCTCGCGCGCGAACGTAACTGGACCGCCCCCGGCAACGGCGTTGGCGACGGTCGCACCAGATCGACGCGGTCGACGGGTCCGGCGTCCGGAGTCGCGGCCGCGAAACAGGCCGACACCAGCCGGGCCGAGGCGGAGGCCGAGGTCGAGGAGTCCGACGCCGACACCCATGAAGCCGCCAAGCCCACCAGCAACGGCACGAAGGACGACAGCTGATGGTCGACACGTTGACGCCAGTGCTCTCGGACAACTGGGACGCCGAGCGCGCCTGGACCCTGGCGTCCTACGAGAGCGCCGGCGGCTACGCCGCGCTGCGGACCGCGTTGGGCAAGAAGCAGGACGACATCATCGAGATGGTCAAGGAGTCCGGCCTGCGCGGTCGCGGCGGCGCCGGCTTCCCCACCGGGATGAAGTGGGGCTTCATCCCGCAAGGTGACGGCAAGCCGCACTACCTCGTCGTCAACGCCGACGAGTCCGAGCCCGGAACGTGCAAGGACACGCCCCTCATGCTGGCGAGCCCGCACACCCTGGTCGAGGGCGTCATCATCAGCTCCTACGCCATCCGTGCCAGCCACGCTTTCATCTACATCCGCGGTGAGGTCCTTCACGTCGTACGCCGCTTGCAGGCCGCGGTACGAGAGGCCTATGAGGCCGGCCACCTCGGCACCAACATCCACGGCTCGGGCTACGACCTCGAGCTCCTGGTGCACGCCGGCGCCGGCGCGTACATCTGTGGAGAGGAGACGGCCCTGCTCGACTCCCTCGAGGGCCGTCGTGGACAGCCCCGGTTGCGGCCGCCGTTCCCTGCCGTGGCCGGCCTGTACGCCTGCCCGACCGTGATCAACAACGTCGAGTCGATCGCCTCGGTGCCGAGCATCGTCGCCAACGGTGCCGACTGGTTCAGCGCCATGGGCACCGAGAAGTCCAAGGGGTACGGCCTGTTCTCGCTCTCCGGCCACGTGACGAAACCTGGGCAGTACGAAGCCCCTCTCGGCATCACCTTGCGTCAGCTCCTCGATCTGGCCGGTGGGGTCCGCGAGGGGCACGAGCTGAAGTTCTGGACTCCTGGTGGGTCGTCCACCCCGATCCTCACGGCCGAGCACCTCGACGTGCCGCTCGACTTCGAGGCCATCGGCGAAGCCGGCTCGATGCTCGGCACTCGAGCGCTGCAGATCTTCGATGAGACGACCTGCGTCGTGCGGGCGGTGCTGCGGTGGACGGAGTTCTACAAGCACGAGTCGTGTGGCAAGTGCACACCTTGCCGCGAGGGCACCTGGTGGTTGGTCCAGACCCTCGAACGGCTCGAGCGCGGCGACGGTGAGGAGGCCGACCTCGAGACCTTGGTCGACCTGTGCGACAACATCCTCGGCCGGTCGTTCTGCGCCCTGGCTGACGGTGCCACCTCGCCGATCACGTCGTCCGTGCAGTACTTCCGCGACGAGTACCTCGCCCATCTGAAGCACGGTGGCTGTCCGTTCGACCCGGCCAAGTCCACCCTGTTCACCGCGACGACCGCCGGAGCGTCCGCATGACGACGACAACCGAGCAGACCCAGACCGGGAATCCGCCCGTCAAGACCGTGACCCTCACGGTT
Organism: uncultured Actinomycetota bacterium; assembly: GCA_963815445.1. Classification (GTDB taxonomy): domain Bacteria; phylum Actinomycetota; class Actinomycetes; order Propionibacteriales; family Nocardioidaceae; genus JANLYC01. Next base: position 84,163 of record CAWFGV010000008.1, on the reverse strand, counting down.
GACGACGTCGAGGTCACGGTGCCCGAGGGCACTCTCGTGATCCGCGCCGCCGAGCAGGTCGGCATCCAGATCCCCCGGTTCTGCGACCATCCGTTGCTCGACCCGGTCGGGGCTTGCCGACAGTGCCTTGTCGACATCCCCGACGCCGGCAACGGGCGGCCGATCCCCAAGCCGCAGGCATCGTGCACGCTCGCCGTGGCGCCCGGGATGGTCGTGCGCACCCAGCACTCGTCTCCGGTCGCCGACAAGGCGCAGCAGGGGAACATGGAGTTCCTGCTCATCAACCACCCGCTCGACTGCCCGGTGTGCGACAAGGGTGGCGAGTGCCCGCTGCAGAACCAGGCCATGTCCAACGGCCGCGGCGAGTCCCGGTTCACCGAGACCAAGCGCACGTTCACGAAGCCGATCAGTATCTCGGCACAGGTTCTCCTCGACCGCGAGCGCTGCGTCCTGTGCGCGCGCTGCACGCGGTTCAGCGAGCAGATCGCCGGTGACCCGTTCATCGCGCTGGTCGAGCGCGGCGCGCTCCAGCAGGTCGGCATCTACGAGAAGGAGCCGTTCGAGTCCTACTTCTCGGGCAACACCATCCAGATCTGCCCGGTCGGTGCGCTCACGTCGGCCGCCTACCGGTTCCGTGCGCGTCCGTTCGACCTGGTTTCCACTCCGTCGGTCTGTGAGCACTGTGCGTCCGGCTGCGCGCTGCGCACCGACCACCGCCGCGGCAAGGTGACCCGGCGACTGGCGGGCAACGACCCCGAGGTCAACGAGGAGTGGAACTGCGACAAGGGCCGGTTCGCGTTCGTGTCGACCCGGATGGACGACCGTCTGACCAGGCCACAGGTTCGAGACGACGAGACCGGGGAGCTCCGGCCGGCTTCGTGGCCGGAGGCGTTCGCGGTCGCCGCACGTGGTCTGGCAGCGGCACAGAGCGCTGTCGGTGTGCTCGCCGGCGGTCGCCTGACGAGCGAGGACGCCTACGCCTACGGAAAGTTCGCCCGCGCCGTCATCGGTACCAACGATGTCGACTTCCGCATCCGTCCGCACTCGCACGAGGAGGCCTCGTTCCTGGCCTCGCACGTCGCGACGCGCCCGGCCCCGTCGTACGCCGACCTGGAGCACGCCGACTGCGTCGTCCTCATCGGGTTCGAGCCCGAGGAGGAGTCGCCGATCGTGTTCCTCCGGCTGCGCAAGGGTGCGCAGCACCATGGAACCCGCGTGTACGCCGTCAGCTCGCACTCCTCTCGCGGCCTCGAGAAGCTGCACGGCAGCCTGATCCGAGCGACGCCCGGTGCCGAGGCCGCCGTCGTCGAGAACCTCGGCAACTCAGCCGAGATCGGGCTCGGCAGCGCCGGCGTCGTGCTGGTCGGTGAGCGCGCCGCCAACACCCCGGGGCTGCTCAGCGCCGTCGCAGCGCTCGCGGCATCGACGGGAGCCAAGCTCGGGTGGGTGCCGCGGCGAGCCGGCGAGCGGGGTGCGCTCGAGACCGGACTCCTCCCCAACCTGCTTCCGGGCGGCCGTCCGCTGGCCGATGCGGCAGCCCGCGTCGACATCGCAGCAGCTTGGGGTGTCGACGTCCTCTCCTCGACTCCGGGGCGCGGCACCGATGAGATCCTGGCGGCAGCGGCGCAGGGGGAGATCAAGGCGCTCGTGGTCGGCGCGGTCGACGTCGACGACCTGCGCGACCGTGCGCTCGCGCTGGCCGCCCTCGACGCGGCCGACTTCGTCGTCAGCCTCGAGGTCCGGTCGTCGGAGGTGACAAGCCGTGCCGACGTCGTCCTCCCGGTCGGTTCCATCGCTGAACGCAGCGGCACGTTCGTGAACTGGGAGGGCCGGCTCCGACCCTTCACCCAGGTGCTCGACAGCTCGGCGCTGACAGACGTGCGTGCGCTGGCCGGCATCGCCGAGGAGCTCGGTGCCGGGCTCGGTTTCCGCACGGTCGAGGACGCGTGGGCCGAGATGAGTGAGGTCGGTCCCTGGGACGGTGAACCGGCGTCGTTCGAGCCAGTGGCCGCTGCCTCGCCGACTGGGCCGGCAGCCGGCGACTTCGTGCTCTCGACGTGGCGCACACTCATCGACGACAGCCGGGCGGTCGACGGCGAACCGTACCTGGTCGCCACCGGCAGGCAAGCCGTGGCCGTGATCTCGCGGGCGGCGCTTGATCGCCTCGGCCTGCGCGCGGGAGACGCGGTCACCGTGTCGACCGACCGCGGCTCGATCACGCTGCCCGTGACGACCGGCGACATGGCCGATGATGTCGTCTGGGTGCCGACGAGCTCGACCGGATGTCGCGTCCATCACGACCTCGGGGTCACTGCCGGCTCCGTCGTCCGCCTCGAGGGAGGGTCCCGGTGATCGCCTCGACCGTGAGCCTCGCTGCCGACGACCTGTCCGCCTTCGGGCACGACCCGTGGTGGGTCATCATCATCAAGGTCGTCCTGGCGTTCGTGATCCTGCTGCTGATGACGCTGTTCATCATCTGGCTCGAGCGTCGCGTTGTCGCCCGGATGCAGCACCGGATCGGACCCAACGTGCACGGACCGTTCGGCCTGCTGCAGAGCCTCGCCGACGGCGTCAAGCTCATGCTGAAGGAAGACATCGTGCCGAAGTCGGCCGACCGCTTCGTCTTCATCCTGGCCCCGCTGCTGGCGGCCATTCCTGCCTTCCTGGCGGTGGCGGTCATCCCGTTCGGCCCCGTGGCCAAGATCCCGTTCAGCAGTGTGACGACGCCACTGCAGCTCACCGACCTGCCGGTCGGTGTCCTCTACATCCTGGCGATCGCCTCCGTGGGCGTGTACGGCATCGTGCTCGCCGGCTGGTCGTCCGGATCGACGTACTCGCTGCTCGGTGCGCTCCGCTCCTCCGCTCAGGTGATCTCCTACGAGGTCGCGATGGGTCTCTCGCTCGTCGCCGTGTTCCTCTACGCGGGCTCGATGTCGACCTCGGGCATCGTGTCCGCGCAGCAAGACCTGTGGTTCGGTGTGATCCTGCTCCCGTCCTTCGCCATCTACATGATCTCCATGGTGGGCGAGACCAACCGGGCTCCCTTCGACCTGGCTGAGGCCGAGGGCGAGCTCGTCGGCGGGTTCCACACCGAGTACTCGTCGATCAAGTTCGCCTTCTTCTTCCTCGCCGAGTACATCAACCTGGTGACGGTCTCGATGCTGGCGACGACGATGTTCCTCGGCGGCTGGCGAGCCCCGTGGCCGCTGTCGCTGTGGGAGGGTGCCAACCAGAGCTACTGGCCGGTGCTGTGGTTCCTGGCCAAGGTGTTCATCTTCGTGTTCCTCTTCATCTGGCTGCGCGGCACGCTGCCCCGCCTGCGTTACGACCAGTTCATGAAGCTCGGCTGGAAGGTGCTGATCCCGGTCTCCCTGTTCTGGATCGTCGCGGTCGGCACGATCCGCGCGATCAGCCTCGAGGGCCAGATCAACCGAAGCTACCTGTTCGTCGCGGCCGGGATCGCCGTCGTCATCTTCGTCGGCCTCGGGTTCATCCCCGAGTCCGCCGAGGAGGAGGACGACGAGACTGCCGGCCCCGACCTGCAGGGTGGCCATTTCCCGGTTCCGCCCATGCCCGACAAGGAGACCCTCCGTGGCTAGCTTGAAGGAACAGCTCTGGGACCCGGTAGCGGGTTTCGGGGTGACGTTCCGAACCATGTTCAAGAAGGTCGTCACGGAGCAGTACCCGTTCGAGAAGAAGCCCACGGCTCCCCGATTCCATGGCCGCCACCAGCTCAACCGGTGGCCGGACGGCCTCGAGAAGTGCATCGGCTGCGAGCTCTGCGCGTGGGCATGCCCGGCTGATGCGATCTACGTCGAGGGCGCCGACAACAACGACTCCGAGGGCAAGCGGTTCTCCCCGGGCGAACGGTACGGCCGCGTCTACCAGATCAACTATCTCCGGTGCATCCTCTGCGGACTCTGCATCGAGGCCTGCCCCACCCGTGCGTTGACGATGACGAACGAGTACGAGCTTGCTGACAACAACCGGGCCGACCTGATCTATGAGAAGCAGGATCTGCTGGCACCGCTGCTGCCCGGAATGGAGGAGCCTCCGCACGCCATGCGGCTCGGCGACGACGAGGTCGCCTACTACCGTGGTGCGGGCGCCGCCTCGACCCGTTCGCCGGGCGAGGGTGAGGTGCCGGCGTGATCGCGTTCTGGGTTCTCGCTCCGATCATGGTCGCGAGCGCGCTCGGCATGGTGGTCGTGCGCAAGGCCGTCCACTCGGCCCTGCTTCTCGCGGTCGTGATGATCTCGCTGGCGGTGCTGTACGCAGTTCTGGACGCACCGTTCCTGTTCGCGGTCCAGATCATCGTCTACACCGGCGCGGTCCTCATGCTGTTCCTGTTCGTCCTCATGCTGGTAGGCGTCGACTCGGCCGACTCGTTGGTCGAGACGCTCCGCGGTCAGCGGATCGCGGCGATCGTGGTCGGGGCGGTGTTCGTCATCCTCGTCGTCGCGGGCATCACGCAAGTCACGATCGGCGCCGCCGTCGGTCTGGACGCCGCCAACAAGGACGGCAACATCCCGGGGCTTGCCCAGCTGTTGTTCAGCAAGTACGTCTTCGCGTTCGAGGTCACCAGCGCGCTGCTCATCACCGCTGCGGTCGGCGCGATGGTGCTCGCACACCGCGAGCGGCTGACTCCCAAGCCGACCCAACGCGATGTCGTGACGCAGCGGCTGCGTGACTACGCCGAGCACGGTGTCCACCCGGGGCCACTGCCCAGCCCCGGATCGTTCGCTCGGCACAACTCCGTCGACACGCCGGCGTTGCTGCCGGACGGCACGCCGTCAGAGCTGTCGATCTCTCGCGTCATGCGCGCGCGCGGTACGGTGCGCGACGTGACCTCGGACCGGGTGATCGAGGCCGCGATCGAGGCCGGCACCAAGCAGATCGAACGTACCCACCTCGACGGGTCACCGGGCGAGCCGGACGAGACGGCAGGCGTCGAGCACGGTGATGCCGGAGCGCCTCCCCACGAAGGAGGCGAGCGATGAGCACGACTCCCTTCCTGGTGCTGTCTGCCCTGCTCTTCTCGACCGGTGCCGTGGGTGTCCTGGTCCGTCGAAACGCGATCGTCGTGTTCATGTGTGTCGAGCTCATGCTCAACGCATCCAACCTGGTGTTCGTCACCTTCGCGCGGCAGAGCGGCAACCTCGACGGACAGATCGCCGCCTTCTTCGTGATGGTGGTGGCAGCGGCCGAGGTCGTCGTCGGACTGGCGATCATCATGACCATCTTCCGGACGCGACGCTCGGCCTCGGTCGACGACGCCAGTCTGCTCAAGTACTAAGGGATGGCCTGTTCCGATGACTGATCTCTTGTTCCTGATCATCGCCATCCCGCTGGCGAGCTCAGCGGTGCTGTTGCTCGGCGGGAAGTACACCGACGCCTGGGGCCACCTGCTGGGCACGCTCGCCCCGTTGGCGTCGTTCGGTCTTGGGCTCGCCGCCTTCCTCGACCTTCGCGGCGGCAGCGAGGAGGCGCTGACTCAGCGCTTGTTCACCTGGATCGACGTCGGCACCTTCCATGTGGACTACGCGATTGTCTTCGATCCGCTGTCTGCCCTGTTCGTGCTGCTCATCACCGGGGTCGGCGGGCTCATCCACGTCTACTCCATCGGATACATGGCCCATGACGAGCGTCGTCGCCGGTTCTTCGCCTACCTCAACCTGTTCGTGGCCGCGATGCTCACGCTCGTCCTCGCCTCGGACTACCTCGCGCTGTTTCTCGGGTGGGAGGGCGTCGGCCTGGCGTCATACCTGCTGATCGGGTTCTGGCAGCAGAAGAACTCCGCTGCGGTGGCCGCCAAGAAGGCGTTCATCGTCAACCGGGTCGGTGATCTCGGTATGGCGCTCGGCATCATGTTGATGTTCGCCACCTTCGGCACGACCTCGGTGGCCGGTGTCGAGTCGGGCATGGACAAGGTGTCGACCGGGACCGCCACCGCGCTCGGCCTCCTGCTGCTGCTCGCGGCCTGCGGGAAGTCGGCGCAGTTCCCCCTGCAGAGCTGGCTCCTCGACGCCATGGAGGGCCCGACACCGGTGTCGGCGCTGATCCACGCGGCGACGATGGTGACGGCCGGGGTCTACCTCGTGACGCGGTCGAACTTCGTCTACGCGCACAGTGACGCCGCGCAGGCGGCCGTGATCGCCGTGGGGCTCGTCACGCTGCTCTGGGGTGCCGTCATCGGTTGTGCCAAGGACGACATCAAGAAGGCCCTGGCCGGGTCGACGATGAGTCAGATCGGCTACATGATGTTGGCTGCCGGCATCGGACCCGCCGGCTATGCGTTCGCGATCTTCCACCTGCTGACCCACGGCTTCTTCAAAGCCAACATGTTCCTGGGCGCCGGCTCGGTGATGCATGCCATGGACGACAACGTCGACATGCGTCGGTACGGGGCCTTGCGGTCGATGCTGCCGGTCACCTTCGTGACGTTCGCCTGCGGCTATCTCGCCATCATCGGCTTCCCCGGTTTCGCGGGTTTCTGGTCCAAGGACAAGATCATCGAGGCAGCCTTCGGGCAGAACGTCTTCGTGGGCGTCGGAGCCCTGGTCGGGGCCGGTATCACGGCCTTCTACATGACCCGGCTCATGCTCATGACGTTCTTCGGTGAGAAGAGGTGGGACAAGGACGTGCATCCGCACGAGTCCCCGCTGGTGATGACGATCCCGCTCATGGTGCTGGCCGGGTTGTCGGTCTTCGGCGGTGTCCTGCTGCTCAACGGCTGGATCGTCGACTGGTTGGAGCCGGTGGTCGGTCCCGAGGTTCACCAGGACCTGCCGATCTCGGCTGCCGCGATCTCGATCCTGGCGGTGGTGCTGGTCGCGATCGGCGCCGGGATCGCATGGATGTTGTACGCCCGGGAGCGGATCGACGCGGTCGCGCCGATGCGGGTCTCGGTGTTCACCAAAGCCGCCCGAGCGGACCTCTACGGCGACGCGCTCAACGAAGCCCTGTTCATGCGTCCTGGTCAGTACCTGACCCGGTCCATGGTCTACATCGACAACCGCGGGGTCGACGGCGCCGTCAACGGGCTGGCTGCCCTGGTGGGCGGTAGCTCCGGCCGCATCCGTCGTTGGCAGTCCGGGTTCGTCCGCTCCTACGCGCTGTCGATGCTCGGTGGTTCCGCGCTCATCGTGCTGGGTCTCCTGGCGGTGAAGCTCTCATGACTGGAAGCGAGATGTCTGTGCCCTGGCTGACCATCCTGGCAGCGCTGCCCCTTGTCGGCGCTGTCCTGGTCATGCTGCTCCCGAGACGAGACTCGGTCGCCGACGTGCTGCCGAAGCAGGTCGCCTTCGGCTTCTCGCTCGTCGCCTTCGCCGTCTCCGTCGTGATCGCTTTGAAGTACGACAACGCCGGCGGTTTCCAGTTCGTCGAGCAGTACGACTGGATCTCGTCGTTCGGCGCGCACTACGCCGTCGGAATCGACGGACTGGGTCTCGTGCTGGTGTTGCTGACGACGATCCTGACGCCGGTCGTCATCCTCGCCTCCTGGAACGACGCCGACGACGGGCGCTGGAGCGTCAACTCGTTCTTCGCCTGGATGCTCGCTCTCGAGGGGCTTGCCGTCGGTGTCTTCGCCGCGACGGACGTGTTCTTGTTCTACGTGCTGTTCGAGGCGACCCTGATCCCGATCTACTTCCTGATCGGTGGCTTCGGCGGTGCCCGGCGCTCCTACGCCGCCGTGAAGTTCCTGCTGTTCAGCCTGTTCGGCGGCTTGCTGATGCTGGCTTCGGTGGTCGGCCTGTACGTCGTCACGGCCAAGTCGGCGAGCGGGCCGTCATACCTGCTCGAGGACCTGATGAAGGCCGACATGAGCACCACCACCGGACGGTGGCTGTTCCTGGGTTTCTTCATCGCCTTCGCCGTGAAGGCGCCGATGTGGCCCGTGCATACCTGGCTGCCCGACGCCGCCAGCGAAGGGACGCCGGGTACGTCGGTGCTGCTGGTGAGCGTCCTCGACAAGATCGGCACGTTCGGGATGCTGCGGTTCTGCCTCGGTATCTTCCCCGAGGCGTCGCGCTGGGCCACACCCGTCATCATCGCGCTGGCAGTGTTCTCCGTGCTGTACGGCGCCTTGCTGGCCATCGGTCAGAACGACATCCGAAGGCTGATCGCCTACACCTCGATCTCGCACTTCGGCTTCATCGTGCTCGGTATCTTCGCGTTGACCAGCCAGGGACAGGCCGGATCGATGCTGTACATGTTCAACCACGGGTTGTCCACGGCCGCGCTCTTCCTCGTCACGGGCTTCCTGATCAGCCGGCGGGGGTCGAAGATGATCACCGACTACGGCGGCGTGGAGAAAGTCGCTCCCGTCATGGCAGGCATCTTCCTCGTCGCTGGTCTGTCGAGCCTGTCGCTACCGGGGTTGTCGCCCTTCGTCAGCGAGTTCATGGTCTTGGCGGGCACGTTCACGAAGTCGATCACAGCGGCCGTCATCGCGACTCTCGGCATCGTGCTGGCCGCTCTGTACATCCTGCTGATGTACCAACGCACGATGACTGGGCCGGTGCGCGAGTCGACCAAGCACATCACCGACCTGCGACCGCGCGAGATCGCTGCCCTGGCGCCGCTGCTGGCCCTGATCGTGGTGCTCGGGTTCTATCCGAAGCCGGCGCTCGATGTCCTCAACCCGTCGGTGTCCTCGATCCTGCAGCACGTAGGCGTCGAGGATCCGACACCCACGGTCGCCGCTGACACGGAGGGAACGTCGAAGTGACGACTCTTGCTGCTGACACGACGTTCAACGCGCCGCACCTCGCGTACGACAAGCTTTTTCCCTTGCTGATCGTGTTCGGCGTCGCCCTCATGGGGGTGATGGTCGAGGCGTTCGCCCCACGCGAGCGCCGGTACGTGATCCAGACGACGTTGGCGCTGGTCGGTCTGGTCGCAGCTTTCGTCGGCGTGATCGTCGTGGCCACCAACCTGGCGACCCACAACGACGGCACGGCTCGCGGCTCGGTCGAGGCGATGGGCGCGATCGCCGTCGACGGTCCGTCCGTGTTCATCTGGGGAACCCTGCTGGTGTTCTCGATCATGAGCGTGATGTTGTTCGCCGAGCGTCAGCTCGAGGGAGGTGTCACCGCGTTCGCGGGTCAGGCTGCTGCGTTGCCCGGGACCGAGGCAGAGCGCGAGGCGTCTGCGCGGGGGATCGAGCACACCGAGGTGTTCCCGCTCGTCATGTTTGCGATCGGCGGCATGATGCTGTTCCCGGCAGCCAACGACCTGTTGACGATGTTCGTTGCGCTCGAGGTCTTCTCGTTGCCCCTCTACCTGTTGTGCGGTCTGGCACGTCGTCGTCGGCTGATCAGCCAGGAAGCGGCGATGAAGTACTTCCTACTGGGTGCCTTCTCGTCGGCCTTCTTCCTGTACGGCATCGCGCTGCTCTACGGCTTCGCCGGGAGCTTCACGTTCGCTGACATCGACACCGCGGTCTCGTTCCAGTCCGGCGACAACGCGCTGCTGCTCATCGGCATGGGCCTCGTAGCTGTCGGTCTGCTGTTCAAGGTGAGCGCGGCTCCGTTCCACGCCTGGACGCCGGACGTCTACCAGGGTGCCCCGACCGCGGTGACCGCCTTCATGGCGGCCTGCACCAAGCTGGCCGCGTTCGGTGCCCTGCTGCGCATCTTCTACGTCTCGCTCGGCGGCGCGCGATGGGACTGGCAACCGATGATGTGGATCATCGCCGCTTTGACGATGGCGATCGGTTCGATCATCGCGATCACACAGACCGACGTGAAGCGGATGCTGGCCTACTCGTCCATCGCGCACGCCGGCTTCCTCATCACCGGGTTCGTGGGTGCGACGCAGACCATCTCGGTGGCCGGCAAGGAGATCACCAGCCTGCAGGCCGTCCTCTTCTACCTGGTGGCCTACGGCTTCACGACGATCGGTGCGTTCGCCGTCGTGACTGTCGTCCGCGACGCCGGCGGTGAAGCAACCCACTTGTCGCGCTGGGCAGGCTTGGGCAAGGAGGCCCCCGTCATCGCCGGGGTGTTTGCGTTCTTCCTGCTCGCGTTCGCGGGGATTCCGTTGACCAGCGGCTTCACCGGAAAGTGGGCGGTCTTCACCTCGGCCTGGTCGGGCGGCGCCTGGCCGCTGGTCATCGTGGCCGTCCTGATGAGCGTGGTGGCGGCGTTCTTCTACGTCCGCGTCATCGTCTTGATGTTCTTCTCCGACCCGGTCGGTGAAGGACCGACGGTTGCCGTGCCCAGTATCCTCACCACCGTGGCGATCACGATCGGGGCCGCGATGACGTTCCTGCTGGGCGTCGTCCCGCAGCCCGTCCTCGACCTCGCCCGCCAGGCAGGCGAGTTCATCCGCTAGGTGACTAGGTGAGCTGGTGCACATGACGAGCCAAGCGTCCGACTCGACCTGGGGTCTGTCGATGGCCGACCCCGGGCTGGAGGCGCGCGTGCGTACGCGGCTGCTCGAGATCGAGAAGGAGCTGGCCACGGCCGTCGCCTCCGACATCGACTTCGTCAACGAGGCAGCTCGGCACCTGCTCGATGCCGGCGGCAAGCGGTTCCGGCCGCTGTTGGTGGTGCTGGCAGCAGAGTTCGGCGACGCGAGTGCGCCGGACGTCGTACCGGCGGCCCTCGTTGTCGAGCTCACCCATCTCGCGACCCTGTACCACGACGACGTGATGGACGAGGCCGACCTCCGGAGGGGCGCGCAAAGTGCGAACGCCCGTTGGGACAACTCGGTGGCCATCTTGACCGGCGACTTCCTCTTCGCGCGTGCCTCCGACATCGTTGCCGAGCTCGGGCCGGCCGCGGTCAAGATCCAGGCGCAGACGTTCGCGCGACTCGTCCAGGGTCAGATCCGCGAGACGGTCGGACCGCGCGAAGGAGAGGACCCGCTGCGCCACTACCTGTCGGTCGTGGCCGGCAAGACTGGATCGCTGATCGCCACCTCGGCACGGTTCGGCGCCCGGGTGTCGGGCGCTGACGCCGAGACGGAGCACGTACTGACCGAGTTCGGTGAAGTCATCGGCACGGCGTTCCAGCTCTCGGACGACATCATCGACGTCGCCTCGGAGGGCGACGATCTTGGCAAGACACCGGGCACCGATCTTCGTGAGGGCGTGCCGACCCTTCCCACGCTGATCGCGCAGCAGTCGGCCAACGAAGGCGACGCGAGGCTGCGCGAGCTGCTGCGAGGTCCCATCGTCGACGATCGGCTGCACGCCGAGGCGCTCGACCTCCTGCGGGAGAACCCGGCCATGGACCTGGCTCGGGCCGAGGTTTTCCGCCGGGCCGACGCGGCGCGCGACCTGCTGTCCGGCCTCCCCGACATCGCCGCCCGCGAAGCCCTGATCGCCCTCTGCGACCTCGTCACCACGCGCACCTCCTGACCCCCCCTGGCCGTCCGCGTTTGCCTAGTTCACAAGCCAGAAGGCTTGTGAACTAGGCAAATTCACCTTGGGCACTGGGGGTTTGCCTCGTTCACCTCTCGGTCAGGGGTATGGCGATGCAACGACGGTCCAAGCGCGAGGTGACCGATCTGATCGTGATCCGTGCGCCCGCGGTCCGGGGAACGAGCGCCAGGACGTTGGCGTCGGTCGGATCGCTCAGGTCCGTCTCAGCCATCCATAGCACCATGTGGGGGTGGCAACGGTCGGAGTATGCGAGGACGACGAGGCGATCAGGCGGGTGGTCGCCGAGTCGCTGCGTGGCGCCGGCCATCGGGTCCGGATCTCCCGCAACGGCCGAGAGGCCGTCGAGCTCTTCGCGGAGGACCGCGCCATCGAGGTGCTGATCCTCGACATCGGCCTGCCGGACTCCGACGGCCGTGACGTCTGCCAGGCGCTGCGCGCGGCAGGCCAACACGCCCCGGTGCTGTTCCTGACGGCGCTCGATGCCGTGCACCAGCGAGTCTCGGGGTTTCACGCCGGCGGCGACGACTACGTGACCAAGCCGTTCGCGCTGTCCGAGCTGCTCGTGCGCGTCGATGCCTTGGTCAAGCGCACGCGCCCGGCGCCGACCGGCCCGGTGGCCCTGCAGCTCGATCCCGAACGGTTCGCGTTGCGTTCGCCGACGGGTTCAGTGGTCCTGACCCCGACCGAGTTCCGCCTCATCGCTGCGCTTATCGCGCGGCCCGAGGAGGTCGTACGCCGTCGGACGCTCGTGGCCGCCGGCTGGCCGGACGGCGCCATCGTCCACGACAACACCCTCGACTCCTATATTCGGCGGCTTCGTAGCAAGCTCGAGCAGACGGGGGCGCCGGCGGTGATCAAGACCGTACGTGGCGTGGGGTACGTGCTCCGATGAGATGGCCATCGGCCGCGACCCTCTCTCTCAGGCGACGGGTCGTGCTCGGCACGGCGATCGCCACGACGGTTGGCATGCTCACGCTGACTGTCCTCCTGCAGGTGGTTCTCTCCCTGATCGTCAACCACGACATCGACGGCGTCCTCGCCGACCGCACGGACGCGATCAGCTCAACGCTGGTGGATACGCAGGGATCACTGCAGGCACTCGAACCGCGGTCGCGCGTACCCGACGACGGCAGCTGGATCTACGACGCGACCGGGGTCCTGGTCGACGGCAGCCCGGCGATCCCTGAGATCCGCACCCAGCTCAGCAGTCTGAGCTCCACGACCCAACGAACCACGGTCGACACCGGCGACTACCGCATCCTCGCCACTCCGATCGAGGGGTCGAGCGGGCGGGCTGGAGTACTGGTCGTGGCAGAGCGCCTTGCGCCGTACGAACGCACCGAGCAGCACGCCCTCGTGGTCAGCGTCCTGCTCGGCGTCGTCGTGGTCGCCGGCGTCACCGGCCTCGTCGGCTGGGCGGTTGGGCGAGCCCTTCGACCTGTCGCGACGATGGCACGACGCGCGGAGGAGTGGAACGAGCACGACCTGTCGCGACGGTTCGACCTCGGCTCGGGCGGTGACGAGATCACCCAGCTCGGACACACGCTCGACACGCTGCTCGAGCGGGTGTCCCGGGTGATACGCGCCGAGCAGCGCCTGTCCTCCGAGCTGGCCCATGAGCTACGTACGCCGCTCACGGCCGTGCGGGGAGAGGCGGAGCTGGCGCTGGCGCGCGACGGCCTCGACGCGGCGGCCAGGTCCAGCCTCGAACGTGTCGTCCGCTCGTCCACCGAGATGGGCGCCACGATCGCGACCCTCATGGCGATGAGTCGCAATCCGGCCCGGCTCGACGAGTCGGTGTCCCTCGCAACTGCCGTGGAGGGTGCGTTGGCCAGCGTGTCGGCACATGACGCGCTCCGCAACCTGACCGTGACGCTGCCCGACGAGATCGCCGACGTCCAGCTGGCCGTGCCCGAGTCGGTGGCAGTGCGCATCCTGTCGCCCATTCTCGACAACGCCTTGCGCTACCACCTCGACGAGGTACGCGTCACCGGTCAACTCGACACGCACCTCGCTCGCATCCTGGTCGATGACGACGGTCCCGGTCTCGGGACGGTCACTCCGGAGGAGGCGTTCTCGGCCGGTGAGCGACACCCCGACAGCCCGGGCGCGGGCCTCGGTCTGGCGTTGTCCAGGCGGCTTGCCCACGCCGTCGGCGGCGAGGTCAGCTATGTGGACGGCGATGGCGGCGCGAGCTTCCTCGTCGAGCTCCCACTCGACTGACGCAGCACGCGACTCGCAGGCCTGCCACCCGTCAGACGTCCTCGCGGATCGTGGTGACGTGCTCCGGCGGGCGATGGGTCTGCCCTGGCGACACCGCTGGGCCTGGTCGATCACCGAGGCAGTCAGGGTCGAGGACGACGCCGGCCTCGACGGCCGCCCCATGAGTGGTCTGGGTCTGGGAGCGGCGACGTGACGCAGCCAGCGACTCCACGGTGAAGATCGCCAGGGCGACCCACACCAGCGAGAAGCCGACCCACCGCATCCAGGGCATGGGCTCGTCGAAGACAAGTACGCCGAGCAGGAACTGCAGGGTCGGAGCGATGTACTGCAGTAACCCCAGGGTCGTGAGCGAGATCCGGTTGGCGGCGCCGGCGAAACAGAGGAGGGGAGCCGCCGTCACCAGACCGGTGGTGGCCAGGAGGGCGACATGGTCGGGGCCTTGCGTCCAGGCGGTGGCTTGCCCGACGACCGACAGCCACACCACGTAGCCGAGCGCCAGCGGCGCCAGCACCAGACCTTCGTACGTCAGCCCCTCGATCGGTCCCACGGCCGCCTGCTTCTTCAACAAACCGTAGGTGCCGAAGCTGAACGCGAGCACGAGCGAGATCCAGGGCGGTCGACCCAGCTCGAGCGTCAGGACGATGACCGCGACGAACGCGATGGTGAGGGCGCCCCACTGCCAACGGCGCAGTCGCTCGCCCAGGATGACGACACCCATCAGCACCGTGACGAGGGGGTTGATGTAGTAGCCGAGCGACGTCTCGACCACGTGGCCGTTGTTGACGCCCCAGATGTAGGTGTACCAGTTCATCCCGATGGTCAGGCCGGCGCCGATCATCACGAAGCGAACCCGCCGGTTGCGCCACATCGCCGGCAGCGCCGCCGTGCGGCGGGTGACGAGCAGCATGACGGTCGTGACGACGAGCGACCACAGCACGCGGTGGGCCAGGATCTCGGTGGCTCTGGCGGGCTCGAGCAACGGCCAGTAGAGGGGGAACAGGCCCCAGAGCCCGAACGCCGCGGCGCCCAGCGCCATACCGCGTCGCTCCTCGTGCATGGGAGCGAGCCTAACCCGGGTCAGAACCGTCCACCGGGTTGACTCCTGTCAGTCGGCTGGAGCCTCCAGGGCGACGCGGCTCAGTCGAAGGGTGAGTTCCTGGCGTCGAGCACGTGGTTCAGCCAAGGCCCGACGTGGCGGTGCGAGAAGCGGCCGAGCCACCGGATGTACGACGCCCGGGACGCGTTGCCCGACCGATGGCGTTGCGGCCAGGCCCGCAGCGCGCGGTTGAACGTCTCGGGGCCGATCCGGTGCCGCAGCTTGTGCAGGACCAGGGCTCCGCAGTAGTAGACGCAGGTCTCGCCGAACCGATCACGGCGCCAGGCGCCGGGCGGTCCGTCCGAGTCCCGGTACGCCTGGTCGTTCGAGGTCCAGTAGTCCACCCAACGAGCCATCCGGGTGCCTCCGTGCTCGCTCTCCCAGCGGGCCTGGATGTACATCGCGAAAGCCTCGTTGAGCCACAGGTCCTTCCAGGTGGTGGGGGTGACCGTGTCGCCGTACCACTGGTGGGCGAGCTCGTGCAGGACGACCGCCACCCGATCGGACCGGGTGAACGCGCCGGACCCCATCGTCACCAGGGTCTGCGTCTCCATCGCGGACCGCGACGGAACGACGACGGCGCCGGCCCGGTCGAACGGATACGGCCCGAGCTCGGCCTCCAACCAGCGCAGCATGTGCGGCATCCGACGGAGGATGCGCAGCCAGCTTGCTGGTGAACCTTTGGGCAACCAGTACGTCAGGGGTAGTCCGTGCGGACCCGTATCGGCGAAACGCCGGTAGTCGCCGATGGCGATCGTGGTCAGGTAGCTCGCGGCCGGCGATGCGAGGTGCCACCGCGTGACGGTCCGGCCTTTGACCGTATGCCGGTTGACCATCCTGCCGTTTGCGATGCCGACCCATCGAGCCGGCACGTCGATGCGGAAGTCGTAGTACGCCTTGTCAGATGGCTGGTCGTTGACCGGATACCACGTGAAGGCACCGAACGGCTCCTGCATCGTCCACACGGTTCCGTTGGGGCGGATGGTCCAGCCCAGCCGTTCGAAGTCCGACCGGGTCGTGGGGGCGTGCACAGGGCGAGGCGTACCGCGGTAGGTGATCACGAGGCGGTGGCGCGAGTCGGCGTGCAGCCCCTTGCGGTGGACACGCACGACGTTGCCCGGGTGGGTGAAGCGCGCCCGGCGTCCGTCCAGCGTGACGCGTAGGACCCGCAACGGTGCCCCGAGGTCGAGCTGGACCGAGCTCGTCGCCCTGGTGACCCGGAGGGCGATCTTGGCGGTTCCGGACAGCACGCGGGTGCGCGGCGCCCAGCGCAGGTCTAGCCCGTAGTGCAGCGTGTCGACACCTGGGTCTCCGTGCGCCGGGTAGTACGGATCCTCGACCGGCGTCGAGCGGGCTGCCGCGTACGGCGGAGCCGCGAAACTGGCCGGGGCGGCCGGATGCGGCAGCGCCGGCGCCGCGCCCGCGCCGAGGGCCAGGGCCAGCACACACGTGACGGCGACGAGTGACGTTCTCTGCACGGTGATTTCCCCCTGGTGGCAGCGACCGGCCGACGATCCAACGAGACATCGGTGCCGGCTCGGAGCGTAGCAAGCGAAACATAGCCTGGCTCAGCAGGTTGCTTCACCCGGACGGATCTGCCTACCGTGAGGGCGGTCCGGGGCCAACCTCGGTGTGAAACCGCCCGATCCAGAAGGGTTGTCCCATGTCGCGTGTCTCGTCGCTGCGGTTCCTTGCGGCCTCGCTGACCTCGGTGGCGCTGCTGTCAGCGCCAGGCGTCACGGCGGTCTCCGCCGCATCGCCCGGGCCGGCGACATCGCCGACCGCCTCCGCAGGTACAGCGGGTACGCCGGCGGCCCTCGCCACCGTTGCGGCCCGTCACCGCACCAGTATCCGCTTCCTCGACTTCGGCCATACCCGGCGGTGGCACACGCACGCCCGCATCGCTGGTCAGGTGACGGCTGTCGTCTCTGGGCGGCGGGGTGCGGTCAAGAATGTTCACGTCCGTTTGTTCCGGCGGCTGGTGGGGCACTCCTCGTGGACGTACCTGGCTCGGACACGAGCAGGTTCAGGATCATCCCCGAAGTTCGTGTTCCGGCCGACGGCAGTCGGCAACGCCGACTACAAGGTGGTCTTCCGCGGAAACTCCAAGCTGAGGCGCTCGTCGGCCACCACGACCCTGCTGGTGCACCGCGAGATGCGGGCGAGGCTGGAGGACGTGTCAGGCAACTTTCACGGGACCGTGCGTCCCAACTGGGTCCACCGCGTGATCTACCTCGAGAAACGGTCCTGCGCCACCTGCAGCTGGCACCGCGCCCGCTCCGCCCAGACGGGGAAGCGGGGCCACTTCCGCTTCTACGTACCGGCTCCGCGGAGTGGCCGTTGGTGGTGGCGAGCCAGCGTGCCGCCCAAGAAGCGGTTCATCAGGTCTTATACCGGGGTCTTCACCACCCAGCTCAGCTGAGCCGTCGAGCCAGTCGCCGACCGGCCACCGCTGCCGCCTTTCGGTCATCCAGCAGCCGGCGTGTCCGGGGCGCCCGACTTCTCGACATCGAGGGTGAAGAACGAGATTCGCCCGTCGGTCTCCAGGACAGCTATCTCGATCTCGGAGATCCGGCGGATCCCCTGCTGTCGGGCGGATGTGGCGAGGTCGTCGAAGCTCAGCCGCTGCCGCCGCATGGCCTGCGTCTGGAGCTGTCCGTCCTTGACGATCACGATGGGGACGCCGTTGATCCAAGGTCTCGATGCCGGCCATCGCCACGAGAGCCAGGACAGGCCGATGGTCGCCAAGGCGAAGACCCCGACCGCCAGGAGGGCCGACGTGACGGAGTAGTCCTGCTGCGTCACCGCCTGCTGGACGAGGTCGCCCATGGTCACGTACAGGAGAAGCTCGAAGGTGCTCAGCTCCCCGAGGGTCGCCCGTCCAGCGATCCGCGTGACGGCCCACAGGAATGCGAAGACGATGACAGCTCGGACCACGATCTCCATGCGATCTCCTAGGGGGCCAGCACGGTCGAGTAGTGAACGGCGGCCACCGGCTCGCCCCGGCGCAGTACGGCGACCGTCGCAGTCTTGCCGACCTGGCTCGACGGCTGAACGTACGCGTCGAACGACAGCACGAAGGTGTCCCCGGGAGGCGACTCGAACGTCAGCAGCAGCTGGCCAGCCGTACGCGTCTGGGATGTCGGCTCGGGGTAGAACGCCTGATGCTCGTAGATGTCGAACTGGTCGGCTGACAATGACAACGTCAGGGCTTTCGCGAAGCCGCCCGGGTGATGCACGTTGAGCTGCCAGGTCACGTCGAGGCCGGCCCGCGCCACGCGCGGGTAGCTCAGCTCGAGCGTGTAGCCCGACCCAGACCCGGTCGCGGTCGCCGTGCGTACGCCGAGTAGCGAGCTGGCCCCGGCGACCACCACGGCAACGAGCGCGAGAAGTCCGATCAGGGCGCCGATCCGTCGAATGGACTCGCCCGGGGACGCGTCGAGGCCTTCCAGGGTGCTGTCCGGCATGTGCCGAGAGTATCGACGCTCCGGCAGTTCCGCCCGCTCTGCACCAGTCGCAGCCGAGCAGGGTCAGGCGCCGACCTGCCAGGTGTCGGTGCCTGCGATCAACGCCGCGAGGTCGCCGTCGCCGTGCTCAGAACGTGCCGCTTCGACCTGCGCGCGTACCTGGTCGTCGTACGTCGGCCGGTCGACCTGGCGGAAGATGCCGATGGGAACGTGTTCCATGCTGAGCGAGTCGAGGCGTGAGATCTCGAATGCGCGGGCGGGATTGTCGTCGTGTGCGTCATGGATCCAGGTCCGGTCGCCGACGGTCACCGGCTCGCCGTGCTTCAGCCGTACCAGGCGCGCCGCTGCTTCGTCCTTGTCCTTGAGCATCTCGAATGCGCCGTCGTTGAAGATCGGACAGTTCTGGTAGATCTCGACAAGAGCGGTGCCGCGGTGCGCCGCCGCCGCCTGGAGCACTTCGGTCAGGTGGGCGCGGTCGTTGTCGAGCGTACGAGCCACGAAGGTCGCCTCGGCACCAAGGGCCAAGGACACTGGGTTGAACGGAAAGTCGACCGACCCCATCGGTGTCGACTTGGTGATCTTGCCAGGTTCGGACGTGGGGGAGTACTGGCCCTTGGTCAGCCCGTAGATCCGGTTGTTGAACAACAGGATCGTCAGGTTGACGTTGCGCCGCATCGCGTGGATCAGGTGGTTGCCCCCGATCGAGAGCGCATCGCCGTCACCCGTCACCACCCACACCGAGAGATCCGACCGTGACGTGGCGAGCCCGGTGGCGATCGCGGGGGCCCGACCGTGGATCGAGTGCATGCCGTAGGTGTCGAGGTAGTACGGGAACCGTGACGAGCAGCCGATGCCGGAGACGAAGACGATGTTCTCGCGCTTGAGCCCGAGTGACGGCAGGAAGCTCTGCACGGCGGCGAGGATGATGTAGTCGCCACAGCCGGGACACCACCGGACCTCCTGGTCGGACGTGAACGTCTTGCGAGTCATCGGGGCGTCGGACGCGGGAACGTCTCGCAGCCCCGGCATGGGTAGGTCGGCGGTCATGACCGGTCACCTCCGTTGCCGTCGACAGAGTCGATCGTCGAGCTGAGGACGGCTTCGAGCTCGGTCGCAGTGAAGGGCAGTCCGCGTACCTGGTTGTAGGCGACCACGTCGACGAGGAACTTGGCCCGGAGCAGGAGCGCGAGCTGACCGAGGTTCATCTCCGGTACGACGACCCGGTCGTAGCGGCGCAGCACGTCACCGAGGTTGGTCGGGAACGGGTTGAGATGGCGAACGTGGGCCTGGGCTATGTGCAGTCCCTGGTTCCGAAGCCGCCGGCAGGCCGCCCCGATCGGTCCGTACGTCGAACCCCAGCCCAGGACGAGCACCCGAGCCTGGCCGTCGGGGTCATCGACGTCGAGAGGTCCGATCGTGTCCGCGATCCGGTCGACCTTCGCCTGCCGGGTGCGCACCATCAGGTCGTGATTGGTGGGGTCGTAGCTGATGTTCCCGTGCCCATCGGCCTTCTCGAGACCACCGATGCGGTGCTCGAGTCCCGGAGTGCCCGGCACTGCCCACGGCCGGGCCAGTGTCTCGGGATCGCGCTGGTAGGGCCAGAACTCACGGTCACCCGACTCGGTCTCGTGGTTGGGTGCGGTGGCGAACGCTGGGTCGATCAGCGGCAAGGCGTCGACGTCGGGAAGCTGCCACGGTTCTGATCCATTGGCCAGATAGCCGTCGGACAGCAGTATGACCGGTGTCCGATAGGTCAACGCGATGCGAGCGGCCTCGAGCGCCGCGTCGAAGCAGTCGCCGGGCGACTGCGGCGCCACGATCGGGAGCGGTGCCTCACCGTTGCGGCCGAACATCGCCTGCAGCAGGTCGGACTGCTCGGTCTTGGTGGGCAGGCCGGTGGACGGACCACCGCGCTGGACGTCGACGATGACGAGCGGCAGCTCGAGTGAGACAGCCAGGCCGATGGTCTCACTCTTGAGCGAGATGCCCGGCCCCGATGTCGTCGTGACGCCGAGCGCACCGCCGAAGGAAGCCCCGAGCGCCGCGCCGATGCCCGCGATCTCGTCCTCGGCCTGGAACGTCATCACGCCGAACCGCTTGTGCTTGCTGAGCTCGTGCAGGATGTCGGAGGCCGGAGTGATGGGGTAGGCCCCGAGGAACAGCGGCAGACCGGACCGGACCGACGCGGCCACCAGTCCATAGCTGAGTGCCAGGTTGCCGGAGATGTTGCGGTAGGTGCCCGTACGCATCGGCGCCGGTTTGATCTCGTAGGAGACGGCGAACGTCTCGGTGGTCTCACCGAAGTTCCAGCCCGCCTTGAACGCCGCAATGTTGGCGTCGCGAATGTCGGGCGTCTTGGCGAAGCGCGTCGACAGGAACCGCTCCGTGGTCTCGACCGGGCGGCCGTAGAGCCACGAGAGCAACCCGAGGGAAAACATGTTCTTGGCCCGACCCGCGTCCTTGCGGCTCAGTCCGAAGACCTTGACTGCCTCGACCGTGAGCGCGGTCAGGTCGATGTCATGCAGGTTGTAGCCCTCGAGCGAACCGTCCTCGAGCGGGTTGGTCTGGTACCCGGCCTTGGCGAGATTACGGTCGGAGAAGTCGTGCGTGTCGACGATCAGCGTGCCGCCTGCGCTCAGATCTCTGAGGTTGGCCCGCAGCGCAGCCGGGTTCATCGCGACCAGCACATCCGGGGTGTCGCCCGGAGTCAGGATGTCGTGGTCGGCGAAATGCAGCTGGAACGACGAGACCCCTGGAAGCGTGCCTGCTGGGGCGCGGATCTCGGCCGGGAAGTTGGGGAGGGTCGACAGGTCGTTGCCGAACGCGGCTGTCTCCTGGGTGAAGCGATCGCCGGTGAGTTGCATGCCGTCTCCGGAGTCGCCGGCGAAGCGGATGATCACTCGGTCGAGCTGCTTGACCTGTTTGGTCACTGCATCCTCAATCCCGAACGGTTTGCTGCTGAATTTCCTGCTCTTTCGAGCATACGCCGGTGAGTTTGTTGTTTGTGACAGAGTCCGTATCTCGGTGAGGCGAGTCCGCCCCCGCCTGCGACGGTCCACGCCCTAAGGTGCTCGACATGACCCAGACCCCGTCGTACGCGCCACCACCGGGCAACCCCGCCGAGGAGCAGTTCTTCGTGCACTCGATGGGCCAGGAGGTCGGGCCCTACGGCTGGAACGACCTGCGCGTGATGGCTGCCGGGCGCCAGCTGCGGGCTGACGCGTCACTGCGCCGGGCCAGCGGTGGGGGCTGGTTCCAGGCCAAGGACGTGCCCGGCGTCTTCTCCGACAAGGAGTGGTTGGTCGCGCTGCTGCTGTCGGTCTTTCTCGGCACGCTCGGGGTCGATCGGTTCTACCTCGGCTACACCGGCCTGGGGATCCTCAAGCTGCTGACCTGCGGGGGCCTCGGCATCTGGGCCATCATCGACATCATCCTGATCGCGATGCGCACCGTTCCTGACTCCCATGGCCGTCCGCTCCGCTGAGGCTCCACCCACGTGGGTCGCCGGTTTCTCGCCGACGGCCGGCCCGTCGGTGGGGCTCGCGGCTGGACTCTCCCTGAGCGCGCTCGTGGCGGCACGGTTGGTCGATCCACGGCGAGTCGACGCCGGCCCGGTCATCTGTCCCTTCCGGCTGGCCACCGGCCTTCCGTGCCCGGGATGCGGGCTGACGCGATCCTGGGTCCACCTGTTGCACGGCCAGCTCGTCGAGGCGCTGACCGCCAACCCGTTCGGCATCGTCGCGTTGGCGCTCGCCGTGCTGCTGGTCGGCACGGTCGCGTGGGTCGTCGTCCAGCGCGGGACAGTGCCGTCGTACCTCGAGCTGGTCGGTGGTCGGGCGCGGAGCCTCGTGTTGCGCGTGCTGGTGGCAGGGTGGATCGCCTTCGGACTCGTCCGGATGGTCGTCGCCCTGCTGGCGTAGGACGCCGGTCCCACGACTCGCCTAAAACGGTTAAATCAGATTTACTGACCGACGTGGACCCCCCGGTGGGACCATGATCCCGTCAGGCGTGTCCCAGGTGGCAGATCGTCCTCCTGAGGCGTCAGACGTGGACCACAGCCAAGAAGAGGGAGATCTCATGTCCGATTCCGCTCCTCCGCCCCCACCCGACTCCGGACAGCCTCCGCACCGCCCGACAGGCATGAGCGGTGACCAGCTGAAGGGAGCCGTCCAGGCGGCCGACAAGCTCGACTTGGCTCAGATCGGCCTCGGCCTGCTCATCTTCATCGCCTCCTTGATGCCGTTCTACACGGCGTCGTTCAAGAGTGGTGGCTTCTCCGCGAGCGCGTCCGCCAACGCTTGGCACGGCTTCTTCGGCTGGTTCGGCGTGTTGCTCGCCCTCGGAGCAGCGGGAGTGCTGGTGGCAGTGCTGTTCCTCAAGGTCGCGGTGCCCTCGACGCGGCTCATGGTGCTGGCGCTCTTCGGGGCTGCGGCCGTCTGCCTGATCCTGGCGCTGTTCGTGACGCCGGGCGGCAACATCAACGCGCCCGGCTACGACACCGGCCACGGCTTCGGGTACTGGCTCGCGTTGCTGTGCTCGCTCGGGGCGGCTGCGCTGGCGTTCATGCGCAAGGACGCGACCACCTGAGCGTCCGCACTGCAGGATCGTGGAGTGGCCCCGAGACGGATCCGTCCCGGGGCCACTACCGTGTGAGGCATGCCAGGCCCGACCGTCGTCGACCACGTGAGGCGGTCCCACGATGACTGACGCCTACCGGGACTACCTGGCGTCGTACGTCCCCGTCCTGGTCATCATCGGCGTCGGGATCGGCCTGGTCGTGGCCATGCTCGGTGGCAACCGGCTGCTACGACCGACCAAGCCGACCTCCCAGAAGCTGCTGACGTACGAGTGCGGTGTCGACCCGGTCGGTTCGGGCTGGGCGCAGATGCACGTCCGCTACTACGTCTTCGCCTACCTCTACGTCGTGTTCGCCGTGGACGCGATCTTTTTGTTCCCCTGGGCCACGGTCTTCGAAGGGCTGGGCTGGGCCGGCGTCGCAGAGATGGGCGTCTTCGTCGGCATCGTGGCGGTGGGGCTCGCGCTACGCCTGGCTCAAGGGTGTGCTCACGTGGACGTGACGGGTGCGCAGGCACTGACCCCGGCGCCGTCCCTGACGCGGGTCGACCTGCCGATGCCGCGCGTCGGCGCCTTGCAGAAGCTGGCCCCGGCACCGGCGCGCTACGTGCTGAACTGGGGCCGTCGATACTCGCTGTGGGTCTTCAACTTCGGGCTGGCCTGCTGCGCCATCGAGTTCATCGCGACGTCGATGGCACGCCACGACTTCATCCGGCTCGGGGTGATCCCGTTCGCCCCGGGGCCGCGGCAGGCCGACCTGATGGTGGTGTCGGGAACCGTGACCGACAAGATGGCGCCGGCGGTTCAGCGGCTGTACGAGCAGATGCCGGAACCGAAGTACGTCATCTCCTTCGGTTCCTGCGCCAACTCCGGAGGTCCGTACTGGGACTCCTACTGCGTCACCAAGGGAGTTGACCAGATCATCCCCGTCGACGTGTACGTCCCCGGGTGTCCGCCGCGGCCGGAGTCGTTGCTGCAGGGCATCGTGAAGCTGCAGGAAAAGATTGCCGCCGAGTCCCTGCCGGAGCGCTACAGCGCGCACGTCGAGGACAAGCGCTCGCTGGTCTCGCGGCTGACCCGTCCCATGCTCCGCCCGCCCAGTGCACCAGCCGGGGGAGAGCCGTCGGCATGAGCTGGCTCGAGAGACTGTCATCGGCGTACGGCGGCGAAGTGGACGCGGGGTTCGGCCCGCCCACGGTGGACGTGCCTGTCGAGGCCTGGGTCGAGTCCGCCCGCACCGCTCGTGACTCGCTCGGTTGTGACTACTTCGACTTCCTCACCGGCGGTTGACGAGCTCGAGGACGGCTTCGCGGTCGTGCTCCATGTGGCTTCGCGAGGGATCGGTCACGTCGAGTCGGTGCTCGTACGTACCCGGGTGCCACGCGACACGGCCACCGTTCCGTGCCTGTGCGCTGTGTACGCCGGG
This sequence comes from uncultured Actinomycetota bacterium, assembly GCA_963815445.1. Classification (GTDB taxonomy): domain Bacteria; phylum Actinomycetota; class Actinomycetes; order Propionibacteriales; family Nocardioidaceae; genus JANLYC01. The sequence goes on along the minus strand of CAWFGV010000008.1, from coordinate 59,984 downwards.
GCGGGCTGGCACGAGCGGGAGACGCACGAGATGTTCGGCATCGACTTCGCCGGTCACGAGGCGCTCGACCCATTGCTCCTGCCCGACGGCTTCGACGGACATCCGCTGCGCAAGGACTTCGTCCTCGCATCGCGCGCGGCCAAGCCGTGGCCCGGGGCCAAGGAGCCGGGCGAGTCAAGTCACGACTCGTCCCCGAGCCGCCGCCGCATGCGTCCGCCCGGGGTCCCCGACCCGGACGAGTGGGGTCCGGAGGCGCGGACCGATCCGTCGCCGGACTGACGCAGTCGGGAGTCACGGGAGTCACGCAAGGTGAGATCTGCGGCGATTCGTCACTTGAAGTAGTGTTATCGCTACTCAAAGTAACTGACTCGTACCGGACGGATCACAGCGGATGCCAACCTCGGGACCGGGCCGTTCGCGGCCCGGTCGGTCTCGACCCGTAGGTCGTGGGCTGCTCCGCCGTGGCCGGCTGTCGTCCACTGCAGCGGTGGCGGTCCTCGTTCTCGTGCTCGCCGGGGCAGGTGACGCGGCAGCCGCGCTCGAGACTGCCCCGACTTCTCCGACCTCTCCGACCTCCCCGACCGCACCGCCGGAACCCACCACGGACCCGACCACGGACCCGACCACGGACCCGCCCGCTCCGCCGAGCCCGGAGCCGACCAGCGCGCCGACCGCCGAGCCACCACCCGAGTCGGCCGATCCCTCGGGTGCCGTCGTTCTGGACGATCCGAGACCGGTCTATGAGGACCGGGAAGGCGCCGTGACGGGCCGGATCGAGGCGTCCTCTGCGGCTGAGGAGGTCCAGCTCGACCGCCAGGTCGCGACCGGCTGGCGCCCGATCGCGACCGTGACGAGCGAGCCGGACGGCTCGTTCGTGGTGCCGCTGCAGTTCGCGCATCCTGGGCAGGTGACCTTGCGGGCGCGGTACACCGCAGGCGGTGGAGGGGGAGACCCCGGCGAGCACACGTCGAACGAGGTGACGTTGTCGGTGCTGGACCGTGCGGTCGCGCTGCGGGTACGGGCGCACTTCGTCACGTTCGGCCAGGTGCGGGCCAGCGGTCGGGTGCAGCCGGCGGCCGAAGGAATACGCGTTCACCTGCAGAAGCGGGGACCGCGCGGCTGGTCAGCGGTCGGCTCGACGCGGACGCGCCCCGACGGGTCGTGGGAGGCCAGGCTGCCGAACACGACGCCCGGCGTATGGCGGGTCCGGGCGATGACCACGGGCGCCCGGCCGCAGCACGGCACACGGGAAGTCTCAACCGGACAGCGCTACCTCGTTCGCGCCGTGCTGCAGCCAGTCATCACGCGAGTGAGCGCGGCGCAGCTCGGCGGCAGCTACCACCAGGGCTGTCCGGTGGGGCCGGCACAGCTGCGCAATGTCAACCTGACGTTCAAGACGTACGGGCCGAGAGTGGCGCGAGGCACGCTCGTGGTCAGGAGCTCGATCTCCGACGACGTGCAGAGTGTGTGGCGACGGGCACTTGCGCAGCGGTTTCCGTTCGGCAAGATCTTCCCGACTGCTCGGTACAACGGTTCTGACCCCAAGTCGATGCTGCACGACAACACGAGTGCGTTCAACTGCCGTCATGTGACGGGCGATCCGACGAGCCTGTCGCCCCATGCGTACGGCACGGCCATCGACATCAACACGGTTCGCAACCCCTATGCGGACGCCAGCGGCCGCTGGTGGCCGCACGTTCGCGGCGCTCGATTCCGTGACAGAAGCGAACCCCATCCCGGCATGCTGTTCCGGCGTTCACTGGTCACGAGACTGTTGCTTGCTCGTGGGTTCCAGTGGGGTGGCCGGTGGTCACATCCGGACTACCAGCATTTCGACCCGTGGTGAGAACAAGAACCCGCCGCGGCGCCACCGCCGTCCTAGGGGGCGCCGCCACGACGGGCGCGGTGGTGCTCACCGCAGTCTTCGCCGGCATGTCGTCCGGTGATGGTGCTCCAGGAGCAGGACGTCCGCACGGGACCGCCGCCGCCTCCGCGACGGCAGCCCCCGACCGCGCGGCTCCCAACGCCGCGGTGGCACCTGGCTACACCCCGCCGACGCAGCCGGCTCCGCGCCGGGCCGGTCCCCTCAGCTCGGCCGACGTACCGTCACCCTCGGTCCTGGGACCGGGGTTCCACACCTACGCCGATCCCGGCGGGGCGGAGACCGGCTGGATCGGTAACGGCACCTTCGTCCGGGGACGGGATGCACACGAGGCGGCGTTCGGCGTACTCCCGTTGGGGTGCCTGCATCGCCTGAATGTCACGCTGCCTGTTCCGGTGCATGCCCTGCAGGGGAGCTATCACGGTCCTCGAGCGGAGCCGGCGCAGGTCGTCGTGCTCGACTTCGGCTCGCAGGCAGCCGCAGTCGCGTACTTCGGCGGCCTCACCGCCATGCTGGCCCACTGTCGGGCCCCTGATGGCCCGGGAGGCCTCGTGGTGCACGTGACCGCCCGCGCTGCCTCGACGTACGTCGGGACCAGGACCTACCTCCCGAGCGAGGTCTGGTCTGAGGTCGATGTCCGGGAAGGGAAGCGGGTAGCGGTCCTGTTGTCGAGCGTCCCCATCCGCCAGCGAGCTGGGGTCGCGGTCGATCTCGGACGAGCGGTGGCCGCCCACTGAACCAGTCGCGAGAACAGCGCGTGGTCATGGGGTCCCGGTCGACACCAGGTATGCCAGGATCAGACGCGTGATCGACTGGTGGGAGCTCACGCTGCGGCTCGTGGTGGTGCTCGTTGCCTTCCTGGTGCTGCCGCTGCTGGTCGGCCAGACCGAGCACAAGGCGATGGCGCACATGCAGTCGCGGGTGGGACCGATGTACGCCGGCGGATTCCACGGGTGGGCCCAGCTCGTCGCCGACGGAGTCAAGTTCGTCCAGAAGGAGGACGTGGTCCCAGCGGCAGCCGACCAGGTGGTCTTCCGGTTGGCTCCTGCGGTGGCGCTCATCCCCTACCTCGTCGTCATGGTCGCCATCCCGGTGTCTCCTGATGGTGCAGGTTCGGTCCTCGACCCCAGCCTCTTCTTCGTCCTGGCGGTCATGAGCATCGGAGTGCTCGGATCGTTGATGGCCGGCTGGTCGAGTGCCAACAAGTTCTCGCTGCTGGGCGGCCTGCGGGTCGCGGCTCAGCTGATGTCGTACGAGCTGCCGTTCGTGCTCGCAGCGGCCTCGGCGGCCATGGCTGCCGGGTCCGTCTCGCTCGCGGTCATCGCCGACGCGTGGACCCCGTGGTGGCTGCTGTGGCAGCTGCCGGGGCTGGTCGTGTTCTTTGTCGCAGGTCTCGCCGAGCTTGCGCGGCCACCGTTCGACATGCCTGTCGCTGACGCGGAGATCATCTTCGGCCCGTACACCGAGTACACCGGGATTCGGTTCGCCGTCTTCCTGCTCGCGGAGTACGCCGGCATCGTCGTGCTCGCGGCGCTGACAACGGTGCTGTTCCTCGGAGGCTGGCAGGGGCCGTGGTCTGCGACGCTGGGCTGGGTGTGGACGCTCCTCAAGATCGGAGCCGTGTCGTTCGTCGTCATCTGGCTGCGGGTGGCGTACCCACGGCTGCGCGCCGACCAGCTGCAGCGGCTGGCCTGGACCGGACTCGTCCCGCTGGCTCTCCTCCAGCTCGGCATCACCACGGTCGGAGTCGTGGCCACGTGAACATCTTCGGGAAGGGACTGGCGACGGGGCTCCGGGTCACCTTGCGCAACCTCACCCGCCGCTCGGTCACGGCGCACTACCCGGACGAGCTGCCAGCCCTTCCCCCGCGCTCGCGCGGCGTCATCGCCCTCATCGAGGAGAACTGCACCAGCTGCATGCTCTGCGCCCGGGAATGTCCGTCGTGGTGCATCTACATCGACTCGCACAAGGAGACCGTGCCGCCGGCGACCGAGGGTGGACGGGAGCGCAGCCGCAACGTGCTCGACAGGTTCGCGATCGACTTCTCGCTGTGCATGTACTGCAGCATCTGTATCGAGGTCTGTCCCTTCGACGCGTTGCACTGGTCACCGGAGTTCGAGTACAGCGAGTTCGACATCCGCGATCTGACCCACGAGAAGTCTCGGCTCGAGGAGTGGATGTGGACGGTGCCGCCGCCCGCGGCGTTTGATCACGGCGGGCCGGATCCCAAGGAGATCGCGACCGCTGAGAAGGCAGCGGTCCGGCTGGCGGCGGCCTCCGATGGCCCCGCCGAATCCGCTGACGAGGACACGCCGTGACGACCGTGGAGGTGCTGTTCGTCCTGATGGGCGTGCTCGCCGTCGGGTCCGCCCTGCTCGTCGCGCTCAGCACCAACCTGGTCCACTGCGCACTCTGGCTGGTGGTGACGTTGGGTGCCCTCGCCGGCTGCTATCTCCTGCTGGCCGCCGAGTTCGTCGCATGGGTCCAGGTGCTGATCTACATGGGCGCTGTCGTTGTCCTCCTGCTGTTCGCCTTGATGCTGACCCGAGCCCCCATCGGAGTGGTGCCGGACCTCGATGGTCCCAACCGCATCGTCGCCGCCATTGCCGGGGTAGCGACCACCGCGATGCTCGTGGTCACGTTCGCGGCCGGCTTCCAGGGGTCGCGCATCGACGTCGGCGCTGCCGACATCGGGAGCACTCGGGCGGTCGGCGCCACGATCTTCGGTTCCTGGGTGCTGCCGTTCGAGCTCGTGTCTGTGGTGCTGCTGGCGGCCCTCGTCGGGGCGATCGTGCTGTCGCGGCGCCGTGAGGAGGAGGTGCCGGACTAGTGCCTCTCCTGTTCCCACTCGTGGTGTCGTCGGCGCTGTTCGGCATCGGCGTGTACGTCGTACTGGCTCGTCGCCACGCGGTGCTGGTGTTGATGGGAGTCGAGCTGATGCTCAACGCCGTCAACCTCAACCTGGTCGCGTTCGACGCCTGGTGGCACGACACGTTCGACTCCGGCCAGGTGCTCGCGCTGTTCGTGATCGCGATCGCCGCGGCCGAGATAGGTCTGGGGCTGGCCATCGTGCTGGTCGTCTTCCGTACGCATCGCCACGTCGATGTCGACAAGCTGCGTGAGCTGGCCGATCGAGATGCATCGGAATCGGAGCCCGAGGCCGTGAGCGGGCCTTCGTCATGACCCTGCTGGTCCTCCTGTCGCTCGTGGTCGGGGCGGTCTTGTCGATTGCGGTCGGGCACCGCGATGACCGACTCCCTCCACTCCTCGGCGTGGTCGGGTCCGTGGTCGCGTGGATCGGTTCGATCGTCATCGGCATGCAGCGGTGGGGGATGGATGCCACCGCCACACAGACCGGTACCGGGCGGGTCGAGACCGGCGGCCTCCCCATCAGCGTCACGCTGCGGGTCGACCAGCTGAGCGCATCGATGCTCGTCCTCGCGACGTCGGTGGCCCTCCTCGTGCAGGTCTACTCCCTGGCATACCTGCGTGGCGACCCGCGCTATCCGTCGTACACCGCGTTCGTCAGTGTGTTCACTGCCGCGATGGCGCTGGTCGTCATGGCTGACGATCTTTTCGTCCTGCTCGTGGGCTGGGAGGTGATGGGGGTCTGTTCCTACATCCTCATCAGCCACCACTGGGAGCTCGAGCCGGCACGATCCGGGGCGGTCAAAGCCTTCGTGATGACGCGGCTCGGCGACATCGGTCTGTTGTTCGGTTTCTTCGTGCTGGGCAAGGCAGCGGGCACCTATCGCATCAGCGAGATCGTGGCGACGGCGCGAGGTGGCGACCTCACGGGGCATGAGGCGACGGCCGCGGCGCTGCTGGTGCTGTGCGGGGTCGTCGGCAAGTCCGCGCAGTTCCCGCTTCACTCGTGGCTTCCTGACGCAATGCCTGGCCCGACTCCGATCAGCGCGTTGATCCACGCCGCCACCATGGTGGCGGCCGGCGTCTTCCTGGTCGCGCGGCTGCTGCCCGTGTTCATGTTGTCCGAGGTAGCGATGAACCTGCTCGCCGCGATCGCCTGCCTCACGATGCTCGGCTCCGCCCTGTTCGCGCTGGCGGCCGACGACCTCAAACGGGTGCTTGCATGGTCGACCGTGAGCCAGCTCGCGTACATGTTCGCCGCCCTGTCGCTCGGAGGGTACGCCGCTGGCGTGGAGCATCTGCTCTCGCACGGTGCGTTCAAGGCGTTGCTCTTCCTCGCGGCTGGTTCGGTCATCCACGCTGTCGGCACCCAGCGTCTCGACGGCATGGGTGGACTGCGATCGTCGATGCCGGTGACGTTCGTGACGATGACGATCGGCTTCGCGGCGCTCGCGGGTCTCCCCCCGTTCGTCGGTTTCTTCTCCAAGGACGCTGTGCTCGGGTTGGCGGCGGACCAGGCGGCGCACGGCTCGGCGACGCGCGGCTGGCTCGTGCTGGTCGTCGGAGTTCTCGTGGCCGGGTTGACCGCGGCGTACGCGACCCGTGCCTGGCTGCTGACGTTCTTCGGTCCACGTCGTGGTGCTGTCACCGACGTCGCTCCGCACGAGTCCTCGTGGTTGATGCTCGGGCCGATGGTGCTGCTGGCCGGGCTGTGCGTCGTCGGCGGCACCGCCGTCGTCAGACCCGGATACCTCGGGGTCGAGGCCGAGGCCACCCATCTTCCGGTCGTCCTGATCAGCCTGGCCGTGGTGCTGGTCGGAGTGGTTGCGACCGTCTTCGGATGGCTGCGCGTGCAGCGAACGGACCCGGCGGTGGCCTTGGGAGGGCTACGCCCCGTGCTCGCGCGCGAGGTTCGCTACGACGATCTCGTCGCAGCCCTCGTCCTGCGACCGATTGGCTGGACAGCACGGCTCACGCGCCTCAACGAGGAGGAAGTCGTCGAGACCTACGTCGGGGGAGCCGACTCGGGTAGCCAGTGGGCCGCGCGCCTCGTCCGGTGGGCTCACAACGGAAACGCGCAACGATACGTCACCGTCGTCGTGGTCGGCGCCGTTGCGGTTGCCGTCGTGATCGGCGTGGTGGGGCCGTCATGATCGGCGGCCTCGAGATCGTCATCGGCCTGCCGCTGCTGGGCGCGGTGGTCGTGCTGCTGCTGTCTGCTCGCGAGACGCTCGCGGTCTGGGTGGGTGTCGCGTTCGGCACCGCGGCACTGGCCGGCTCGGTGGTGCCCTGGGTGACGACCATTGACCGCGGCGGTGGGTTCGTGGCCCGGTCGGACGCGGACTGGATCCGGGCTCTTGACGTGCGGTGGGCGCTCGGTGTTGACGGGCTGTCCGCACCGCTGGTCGTGCTGACCGCGTTGCTGTCGTGGTGCTGCCTGGTGGCGCTGGTGCGCCGGGCGCCGTCGTGCGGAGCGCGGCCCGGTCTGGTCGCACTCGTCCTGGTGATCGAGGCCGCCAGCATCGGCACGTTCGCCGCCCTCGACCTGATCGTGTTCTTCGTCTTCTTCGAGCTGGTGCTCATCCCGATGTGGTTCGTGATCGCAGACTGGGGTGACGAGCATGATGCGGTTGGACGGCGGCAGGCAGCAACCCGGTTCCTCGTCACCACGGTGACGGGTTCGGCACTGATGCTGGTGGCCTTCCTCCTGCTGCACGCCCGCACCGGGACGTTCGACCTGACCGAGCTGCCGTCCCGCGCGGGCCAGGTCGGCGGCGGCACCCAGGTGCTCGTGGCCGTGCTCTTCCTGGTGGGCTTCGGCGCCAAGGTGCCCATGTGGCCGCTGCACTTCTGGTTGCCCGATGCACACAGCAAGGCGCCGACCGTCGGGTCGGTCCTGCTGGCGGGAGTGCTCCTCAAGCTCGGCACGTACGGCCTGCTGCGGTTCTGGGACGACGTGCCTGACGGCGCGGCCACGGTCGCGCCTTACCTCGGGGCGCTCGGGGTGGTCGGCATCGTCTACGGCGCGTTGGCGTGTCTGGCGCAGACGGACCTCAAGCGGCTCATTGCCTACTCGAGTGTCGGGCACATGGGATTCGTCCTGCTCGCGATCTCGACGTTGACCGAGCAGGGCAGGCTCGCCGCCAACTTCGCCAACGTCGCCCACGGCATCATCACAGGCCTGTTGTTCTTCGTCGTCGGGGCGGTCAAGGACCGCGTGGGCACCACGGATCTCGCGGGCATCGGAAGGGCACTGTATGCGCGGGCGCCCCATCTGGGTGCCGTGTTCGGCTTCGCGGCCGTGGCCAGTCTCGGTCTGCCCGGCCTCGCGGGCTTCTGGGGTGAGATGTTGTCGATGCTCGCCGCATACTCACCTGCGGCCGCGCTGCCGCGGGCCACGTATCTGGTGTTCATGGTGGTCGCCGGGCTCGGGGCCGTTCTCACGACGGCGTACTTCGTCGTCGCCATCCGCCGTGTCTGCCAGGGTGTTCCGGATCGCGGCGCGGTCGCCGACGTCGGCGGCGACGAATGGGTCGCCTGGTCGCCGCTGGTCGCTTCGGTGCTCGCACTTGGCATCTTCCCGGTCATCATGCTGTGGTCCGGCTCGGCGTCGACACTGGCAGGTGGGTGATGACGCAACCTGTCGACTGGGTGGCGATCGCACCTCCGCTCGCCCTGGTGGCCGCTGCGCTGATCGGGTTGCTCGTCGATGCAGCGTGGCCGCGAGCACGTGCCCTCGCCGGCCTGGTGGGCCTTGGCGGCGTCGCCGTTGCGCTCGGCTTCACGGTCTCTGGCCGCAACGACACCCGATCGACGTTCTGCTTCGCAGGCGGGGACGTCCCGACCAGCTGCTCGTGGTTGGTCGACGACGTGACGTCGGCCTGGTGGTTGATCATGCTCATCGCGACCGCGTTGGTCGTGCTGTTGCTGTGGCCCGACGCCGTCTCCGGCGAGCTGCCTGCAGGTGAGCTGCACTTCCTGGTCCTGTCCTCGGCAGCGGGTGCTCTGGCGGTGGCGGCAGCGCAAGACCTGATCACGCTGCTCGTTGCCATGGAGACCGTGTCGTTGCCTGCCTTCGCCCTGGTGGGCTTGCGCCGGGTCGATCGTCGGGGTGCCGAGGCAGCGTTGAAGTTCTTCATCGCATCGGTGGTGGCTACTGCGTTGAGCCTGCTCGGGATCTCCCTCGTCTACGGTGCCACCGGGTCTGTTGCTGCCGGCCCGGTTGCGGCCTCGATCGCGAGCGGCAAGGCGGTCACACCAGTGATCGGCGTCGGGATGGTGCTCACCGTGGTCGCCCTGGGATTCAAGGTGGCAGCCGTGCCCTTTCAGGCCTGGGTGCCCGATACGTATGTCGGTGCGCCGATCCCGGTGGCGGGATACCTGTCGGTCGTCAGCAAGGGGGCCGGCCTCGCCGGCCTGACGATCGTGCTAGGCCGGTTCCTGTCGTCGTACGTCGACACGTGGTCGACGATGGTCGGTGTCGCGGCGGCACTGACGATGACGGTCGGCAACCTGGGCGCCTTGCGCCAGCGGCACGTCGTCCGCCTGCTCGCCTGGTCCTCGGTGGCCCAGGCCGGCTACCTGCTGGTCCCGCTCGCGGCAGGTGGCCTGCCGGCCGACGTCGCCGCTCTGCAGGCCTACGCCTTGATGTATGCCGTCGTGAACCTCACCGCCTTCGCGGCCGCACTGGCTGTGGCGAGCTGGGGGAAGTCAGACATCGCCGACTGCGTGGGTCTCGCCCGCAGTCATCCGTGGATCGGCGGGTCGCTCGCGTTCGCGCTGCTCTGCCTGGCGGGACTGCCGCCCGGGGTCGTGGGTCTGATCGCCAAGGTTGCGATCTTCCGCAGCGCTGTCGAGGGCGACCTGATCTGGCTGGCCGTGATCGTAGGCGTGAACGTGGCGATCGGTCTCGTCTACTACCTGCGATTCCTGGCCGTCCTGGTGCAGCCGGCCCCCTACGACGTGGCCGACCCGGGTGGGGTCGGCGCCAACGACCTCGACGAGCGCTGGGCAGGACTCGACCGGGCCGTTCCGTGGTCGACGGAGTTCGTCGTCGGTATCACGCTCGCGGCTGCCGTGGTGCTGTCGGTGTTTCCCGGGCTGCTCTTCTCGGCGATCTCCTAGCCGCGACCGGAAGTCCGTCGTTCGGCGCTCAGGTGCCCCTCGACCTGTGCTGCGTGCTGACTGGCCGGCGTGCCTTCCTCGTGGGCAGGACGCACGTGACGACGGTGCCCTCGTCGGTGCTCAGCATCGACACGTCGTCGCTGAGTGCGCGCACGAGGAACAAGCCACGCCCGTGCTCGCTCTCGTTGCGGGGCAGCCGCCCCCCGAGCTCGTCGAGATGGCTGTCTCCATGGCCGTCGTCCGAGACCTCGACGACCACCTGGTCACCCTCCAACCTGGCGCTGAGGACCACGCTGGAGCGGGCGACGACGACGGCGTTGGCCAGCAGTTCTGCAGCAACGAGCACCGCGTCGTCGGCGGTCGAGCGGTGCGCGGTGAGCCACGATTTCAGGCCCTGGCGGGCGGCGTGGATGGCTGTCTGGCTGCCCGGCTCGACGTCCCAGCTGATCCTAGAGGGCACGGCTGCCACCTGGGTCCTCCGCAGGACAAGAGCGAGGCTGTCGTCGCGGCGATAGGCCCCTTCGAGGGACCGGCGTACCAACTCGTCGGCGAACTGTGCCGCGGGCAGCGAGGCGACGTCGCTGGCGTGGCGCACGAGTGAGTCCATCCCGTCGATGACGTTCTTGCGGGCCTCGATCAGCCCGTCGGTGTAGAGCACGAGCGACTCGTTCGGCTGCAGGACGGTGGAGACGATGTTGTCGCTCCCGACACCTGGCCAGCCGATGGCGCCACCCCAGGCTGCCAGCTGTGTCACCACTCCCGCGGCACTGACGACGAGTGCCGGGGGGTGGCCTCCGGAAACCACCTGCAGCTCACCGGTCTCAGGGCGGTAGCGCGCGATCACCACGGTCGCGACCACCTCGGAGCGTTGAGCCGTGAGCAGTTCGTCGACGCGCACCACCATCTCTTCGAGCGGTGTACCGTCGACGGCCGCGAAGCGCAAGGCATGAACCACGAGAAGGGCGTGCTTCGTGGCCTCGACCCCGTGCCCGAGGAGGTCGACGACAGCAATGTGGAGCTCGCCGGTCGGCAGCATGTGCCAGTCGAAGAGGTCGCCTCCGGTTGGTGACGCCGCGTCGGAGGCGACGTAGGCCACGGCGATGTCGCCGCCGTCGATGCCGGGTGGTTCAGGCGCGACGGCCCGCTGCAGATGCTCGACGACCAACCGTTGTGCGGCCTGCGCCTCAACGAGCCGGCTGAACTGTTCGCGCAGCTCTTCGTACTCCTCCGCGGGCGTGATGTCACGGGCGACCACCACCAGGGTCCTGGTCTCTAGGTCGGTGGCGGTGGCGGTGCTGACCGAGCACGAGAGGCGCCGGTGCGATCCGTCGGGTCGGGTGATGAGAACCTCCGCCGGCAGAGCGGAGTCGGCGGCCCAGCCCGCAAAGTCGATGGACACGCCGCCCGCCGTGCGCGTCTTGAGCCGGGTCAGGATGTCGTGTCGGTCGACGACGTCTGTCGCCGCCAGCCCGGTGATGGCCTCGCATCCGGTGTTCCACGTCAGGACGGTGCCGTCGTCGGCGAGGGTGAAGATGCCGTCCGAGGTCGTGTCGACGATGACGTTCAGCTTGCGCCGTTCCTCGAGGACACCATCGAACAGCCGGCCGCGGGCAATCGTGTGGGCGGTCTCGCGCGCCAACGTCTCCAGCATCGCGAGGTCTGAGACGGCATCGCCCTCGATGCCGCTCCGGTCGAACACGGCCAGCGCACCGAACCGGCGGTGCTCGTCGATGAGCGGAGCCGAGATGCAGTCGCGCCAACCGGCGGTGCGCAGCACCCTGCCGATCCTGTCGGGTTCGGTTCCGGCGAAGCCCGCAGGTGCCTGCTGACGGGAAAGGAACGCCGTGAGCGAGGCGTCGTCGGCACTTTCGTGGTGCATCGAAACCGTGCCGTCATGGCCGAGCTGGTGGACCTCGAGCTCGTTGGCGTCCGTGACCAGCACGAGCACGGCGCCGCGGGCTTCGAAACCGGTGCGGACGTCGGACAGGAAGTCGTCGATGGCATCTCGGTGATGCAGCGGCGCCGCCAGCGTCTGCGCGGCTCGGCGTACCCCGTAGAGCCGGAAGCGGTCCGATCGGGCGGTCGCGTAGCCGCGGTAGGCCAGGTGCAGGACGAGCAACGGCACCGGGAAGAGCACCACCGCGAGCGGGCTCGTCGCGTAGGCCATGACGAACAGCAGCCCGATCAAGGTGTTGACCGCCCAGCCGACCAACCATCCCGGCAGGAGGATCGGTTTGAGGCCGCCCAGCACGGACGCGATCGACGTGCCGCCGGAGATGGCGAGGACGATGGTGAGGGCGGTGTTGTTGACGAGTCCGATGGCAACGAGCGCGACCACCGTCTCGCCGAGGGACCGGCCGGTGACTCCGGGATCGCTGCGCAGGGTGTCGAGCACCAGGCTTCCCACTGCTGCCGCCAGAGACCACTGCGCGAGGTTGAACGCACTCTTGACCAGCGGTGCCCGACGAAGCATGCCCGTCACGGTTTGCACCGCCATCACGGTGGCGACGACGGTGAGTGTGGGGAACGTGAAGATCAGTGGCGCGAGGACCGCTTCGAACAGCGTGATGGCATCGACGTCGTCACCGCGGCGGAACCGGACCCGGAGATGTCCGGCGACGACAAGCGCCACGGCGAGAAGGGGGAGCGCTTCCCAGTCGGGCGAGCCCGGTGGTCCGACGTCCAGGACCATCGCGAACGCAACCGTGATCGCTGTCGCGACGAGGAGCGCAGCGACGTAGACGTTGAGCCGGGTGACAACTCGTGCTATCTGCACTCGGAGGGACTACTCCCAGTCGTTGCCGCGGGACTGGGTGGTCGTGAGCTCCCAGTCGTTGCCGCGGGACTGGGTGGTCGTGAGCTCCCAGTCGTTACCGGCCTTGGCGTGGGATGAGCGGGGGGCGAACTCCCAGTCGTTTCCGCCGGCGTGCGAAGCAGCGGAGCCGACGCTTCCCCAGCAGATCAGGGCCGCGCAAGTGGCCGCGGCGAGCGCGATCAGCCGCTTCCTCATGACATCTCCATCGGTGTGCGCCCCGTCGAGACGGGAGGATAAATGAGTAGGGTCAGTTTTGCACAGCGGGCGCGCAATGTCAGCGGTAGTTGCTGAACTGAAGAGCGAAGTCGTAGTCCTGCTCCTTGACGAGTGCGATGACCGTCTGGAGGTCATCGCGTTTCTTGCTCGTCACTCGCAGCTCCTCGCCCTGCACCTGGACCTTCACGCCTTTCGGGCCTTCGTCACGGATCAGCTTGGAGACCTTCTTCGCCTGTTCCTGCGAGATACCTTCCTTCAGGTCGATGTCGACCTTGACCTCCTTGCCCGAGGTCCGGGGCTCACCCACGTCGAGGATCTTCAGCGACAGCTGGCGCTTGATCAGCTTCTCCTTGAACACGTCGACGACCGCCAGCGCGCGCTCATCGGCGTTCGCCGTCACGGTGATCGAGGCGTCGCCGTGCCACCCGATGCTTGCGCCGGTGTTCTTGAAGTCGAACCGCTGAGAGATCTCCTTGGCGGCCTGGTTGAGCGCGTTGTCGACCTCCTGGTGGTCGATCTTGCTCACGATGTCGAAGGAAGCGTCAGCGGCCATGCGTCCAGCCTTTCACGTCGTCGCGCGCCACTGAGGGCGCTTTGCATCTGACCCCTGGGCTAGGGGTATCCTTGCTGCTCGCTGCGGATGAGTCACCAACTCCGCGCGGCACTGGCAGGTTGCCCGAGTGGCCAAAGGGAGCAGACTGTAAATCTGCCGGCTCAGCCTACGTAGGTTCGAACCCTACACCTGCCACGGCACAGCGCTCGGTCCTCGGACCGGGCGCTGTTCTGGTCGTCGAGGTCAGGCGCAGCGGCAGGCTGTGTCAACCCAGAGAGAGGTGTCCGTTACGGCCGGTAAGTATTTCATGGGCCATTCGGCTGATATCTGAGATTTCTCAGGCAAGATCCGGCATTTGCCCCCGCCGGGACGCTGCACCTTCCAGACTTGGCGTGGGTGGATTGCGAGGTTTTCGCCATCGACTCACTGTCTCGAGGGGACTTGATGGCTCGGATTCTGTGCATCGACGATGAAGCAGGGGTGAGGCAGCTGGTGCGACGGGTGCTGGAAAATGCTGGGCACCACGTCACCGGCGCCGCCACTGCTCTGGACGGCCTGCGCCTGGCAACGGAGCAGACCTGGGACCTGATCCTGCTGGATCTCATGTTGCCGGACCTCTCCGGAGTCTCCGTCCTGAACGCGATCATGGAGCACCGCAACACCCAGCCCGTGATCGTCCTGTCCGCGATCGAGGACGCCGACATGAAGGCCGAGTGCATCGAGCGTGGTGCGGTCGACTACATGCCTAAGCCGTTCGCCGTCCGTGAGCTGCAGGCGCGCGTCCGCGTCAGACTGGACGGCGCCCCCCGGGCCGGCGCTCAGACCGGTATCCGCGTGCGGGGCCTCTACCTCGACATCCAACGACGAGCGCTCACGATCGACGATCGCACGATCGAGCTGACCCAACGCGAGTTCATGCTGGTCAAGCGGCTGATGGACCGACCAGGCGTGGTCTGCTCGCGAGAGGACCTCCTGCACGAGGTCTGGGGGATGGACTTCGACCCGGGTAGCAACGTTGTCGACGTCGCCGTACGACGGTTGAGGCTCAAGCTCGGGACGTCTCACATCGAGACGATCCGCAACGTCGGCTATGCGCTCGTCGTTTGACATGGCGCTCGCGACCACCGCACAGATCACGACCGCACCTTCGCCGGCTCGGGAAGGTGGCGACCGGTCTGACGGCCACTGGATTGATCCCCTCGTCGATGCGATCTTCGTCGTCGGCTCGCTGTCCGGCCTGTTGCTCATGTGGCAGCTCGGCGAGGCGGCGACGATCCCGTACCACCTGATCTTCGTCCTTTTCGCAGCCGTCTACGGCTACCGCGTGTGGTCGCTGAATGTGACGATCCTGGCGCTGCTCTACCTCATCGTTGGCACGGGTGGAATTCTCGTCACGCAGTGGTTGCAGGGTCTGATCGACGTCAACGAGGCCTCCGAGGCCGTTCTGATGCCGACGATTCTGATCGCCATGGTGTTTCATGCCCGACGTCGGGCCACGCTCCTGTCTCAGGTGCAGCACCTGCACCTGGCTGAGCGAGACAGTCGGCTGCGTGAGCACGACTACGCCCGAGACACGGCCCACGCCCTGCGGACGCCGTTGACGATCGCCCGTGGTCACGTCGAGCTCATGGTGGAGCAGAGCGACGACCCTGCGTTCTCCGCGGACGCCGAGATCGTCCTCGGTGAGCTGGATCGGCTGGCGCAGATGGCTGCGGATCTCCTGACGATCACCAAGCTCGAACAAAGTCGGACCCTGGTCCTGACCCGTTGCGACCTGAGTGCGCTCGTCAATGACGTCTTCTCGCGATGGTCGACCACCCTGGTGCGTGACTGGCGAATCGACTGTGAGCCGCAGCTCGTCGGCCTTGCTGACGGCGAGGTCGTCAGGAGATGTCTCGACGCGCTGCTCGAGAACGCGATCCGGGCCACCGATCGCGACGATCCGGTCAGGCTGCACTGTGGCATGGATCCGCGCGGAGATGTTGTGGTGCTCGGGGTCGCCGATGGCGGGTCCGGCATCGACACGGATGCCTTGGAGCACGTGTTCCGCCGATTCTGGCGCGGGGGCGCCTACACGTCGGGAACCGGCTTGGGACTTCCGTATGTGAAGGCGGCGGCCAACGCCCACGGGGGCGATGCCTACGCCAGCCGGGCTGACGAAGGCGGGGCAGACGTCGTGTTCACGGTGCCCGTGGCCGCGCCGACCCCGAACGGTCGCGCGCGCAGCGTGACGGTCTGGTGACGGATCCGGCACGAGCCTGACGGTTGGGTGACCGTCGCGTGACAGGGCTGTCATGTGGACGGGATGGCACCCTCAGACCCGCGATGCTTGCGGAAAGGTGCTGACAGAGGCACCGGTCCGAAAGAGGTTCGCGTGTCCAGTTCGGTTAGTCGGCCCTCACTGCTCTCGTCCACCGGCGGACTCGTGAGCGGAGGGCTCCTCGGTCGGCACCACGAACCGGCCGTTCGCAGGGTCTCGCCGTCGCGGTCGGCGGCACAGCACGACGCCGGACCGGCAGCGCCGAATGGCTCCGGAATCTCGAACCTGACCGTGTCCGCCCGTGCTGGTGACCACGTCTCCTCAGAGGTGTGGGCGTCGGGCTCCGTCGACGTCTATGTGCTCAGTCTCGGTGCCGCCAAGTCTGGCTGAACTCCCAGTCACGGCAGGCGCCGACCCCCACGTCTCGTGGCTGCGCTGTCCGTTCAAGCTGTCACCGCTGCGCAATCCCCCCGAGCAGCAGCGGCCGGCTCAACGGCTACGCAGCGCAGCCACGAGCGCTCCATCCCCTCGAGGTCGGCCTCATGCGTTCACCTTGTCGCGCCAGGCCACGGCCTCCCGGATCGGACCGAGATCGTGGTCGGGGCCACTGACCGACACGGTGAACAACCGGGTCCCTACGTCATACAGCGCAGGTGCTCCTTCGGCGACCTCCTTCCCGGGTACGGCGGCTGAGCGCTCGATGCCTGCCGGGTCTCGACCGACCTTGTCGCACCAGGCGTCGAGGACCTCATGCTTGTGCGCCACGGTCTCCGCAGTGCCGAAGCCGTGCCAGATGTCGGCGTAGGTGGCGACGAGCCGCAGCGTCTTCCTTTCGCCACCACCCCCGATCAGGATCGGGAGCCGGCGGGTCGGGCTCGGGTTGAGTACCTCGAGGCGCTTCTTGATGCGCGGCAAAGACTCACCGAGGGCGTCCAGACGCCTTCCGGCAGTGCCGAACTCGTAGCCGTAGGAGTCGTAGTCCCTTTCGAACCAGCCGGAGCCGATGCCGAAGATGAGCCGGCCGTCGCTGATGTGGTCGACGGTGCGGGCCATATCGGCCAGGAGGTCCGGGTTGCGGTAGCTGTTGCAGGTGACCAGCGCACCGAGCTCGACCGACTCGGTCGCTTCCGCCCAGGCCGCGAGCATGCTCCAGCATTCGAAGTGCTTGCCGTCCGCGTCGCCGTGCAGGGGGTAGAAATGGTCCCAGGTGAAGACGATGTCGACCCCGATCGCCTCCGCCTCGGCCACGGTGCGCCGGATCGCCGGGTAGTCGGCGTGTTGGGGTTGCAGCTGGAGGGCGATGCGCACCGGTCGGTCGGCGTACGTATGCGCTTCGGACGGGGCCACAGAGGTGGCATGCGCTGCGGCCGCAGATGTCGCAGGCCGGGTGGCGTCGGTCATGCTGCGAGCGTAGGCAGCGACCGACGCTTCCGCTATGCCAGAGATGACGCAAACCGGCTGCTCGGTCCGATTAACACTCCGGGCGCGAGGCTGTGTATTCTCATACGTCGCTTGCCCCAATAGCTCAGTCGGTAGAGCGTCTCCATGGTAAGGAGAAGGTCTACGGTTCGATTCCGTATTGGGGCTCTGGAGTCGGAGCCTCACCCGATCGGGACCGCAGACGTGGTCGTCCGGGTGAGCGCCCCGAGTCCGGCGGCGGGGTAGCTCAGGTGGTCAGAGCACACGGCTCATAATCGTGGTGTCGCGGGTTCAAGTCCCGCCCCCGCTACCACGCACCGCACGACAGCAGCACCGCACGACCCGCACGACCAGCGCGACCAGCACGACCAGCAGGACCGCAACAACCCAGTTCCTTCGAGACGAGGCAATCCCGTGGCCAGCAAGAGCTCAGACATCCGCCCCAAGATCACGATGGCGTGCACCGAGTGCAAAGAGCGCAACTACATCACGCGCAAGAACCGGCGCAACGACCCCGACCGGCTCGAGCTGAAGAAGTACTGCCCGCGCTGCCGGTGTCACCGCGCGCACCGCGAGACCCGCTGACCACTGCCGCCCCCTGCCGCCCGCTGACCCGTGGTCTGCCGATCGCGCTCGGTCAACCCGCATCTGCCTGGCAGGTGCGGGTTTCGTGCTTGGTAGCGTCTTGGCCATGTCCCTCGACCCCGGCCTTGCGGGCCGCACGTTCGACCCGACGCGGCCGTACGCCGTCAGCCGGGAGAAGATCGCCGAGTTCGCCACCGCCGTCGGCTCACCTGCCCTCGACGGCGGCGACACCGCACCGCTGACGTTCCCGATCGTCGTCGCCTTCGGCGCGATGACGCAGCTGATGACCGACCCGAGCGTGGGGATCGAGCTCCGGAACGTCGTCCATGGCGACCAGCGGTTCGAGTACACGAGGCCGGTCAGGGCCGGGGACGTGCTGACCGCCACGATCACGGTCGACTCGTTGCGCGCTGCTGCGGGTATGGACATGATCGGCACGCGCACCGAGATCACCACGGTCGAGGGTGAAGCGGTGGCTACAGCGTTCGCGACCCTGGTCCATCGGGCCCCGGTCGAGGACGGTGCCGCATGACCTGGGAGCCGGGGTACGCCTTCGAGCCGGCGTCGTACGACGTACGACGTACGGACCTGGTCCGCTATGCCGGGGCGTCCGGCGACTTCAACCCGATCCACTGGAGTGACCGGGTCGCCACGTCGGTGGGGTTGCCCGGTGTGATCGCTCATGGCATGTACACCCTCGCCCTGGCCGGGAACGCCGTGGCGGCGTGGGTGGGGGATCCCGCGGCCGTGCTCAGCCTCGGCGCTCGCTTCACCAAGCCGGTGATCGTCCCGGACGACGACAGTGGCACCACCGTGACCGTGGCCGGGGTGGTGAAGTCCGTCGTGGACGGTGTCGCCACGATCGATCTGACGGTGACCAACGCCGACCAGAAGGTGCTCGGGATGAGCAAGGCCACGGTGCGCTGTTGAGTGCTCTGCTCCGCGCCGACGAGCGCCTCGCGGACTGGACGACACTTCGGGTCGGTGGTCCCGTGGCCCGGTTCGTGGACGTCACCAGCAGAGATGAGCTCTACGACGTCGTTGCATCGTGCGACCAGGCGAGTGAGCCGGTCCTCGTGCTCGGTGGAGGCAGCAACGTGGTGGTCGCCGATGAGGGTTTCGCCGGCACTGTGGTCCGGGTCGCGACGGCGGGTGTCTCCGCGGGTGGTGATGCGTGCGGCGGGGTCGAGGTCGTCGTCGAGGCCGGCGAGAGCTGGGATGAGCTGGTCGCGCGCGCTGTGGCATCGGAATGGATCGGCGTCGAGGCCCTGGCCGGGATCCCCGGGACGATCGGCGCCACGCCGATCCAGAATGTCGGCGCGTACGGCCAGGAGGTCGCGCAGACCATCGCGCAGGTACACGTCTACGACCGCCTCGAGCGTCGTACCCGGACGATGTTCAACGCAGACTGCGGGTTCGGCTACCGGACCAGCCGGTTCAAGCAGCATCTCGGTCGGTACGTCGTCGGGGCCGTCACGTTCCAGCTGCGCCCAGGCGATCTCGGAGCGCCGATCCAGTACGCCGAACTGGCGCGGTCGCTCGGCGTCGAGGTCGGTGAGCGTGTTGAGTCCAGCAGGGTCCGTGAAGCGGTGCTCGGGCTGCGGCGGAGGAAGGGCATGGTGTTGGACCCGGCAGACCACGACACGTGGAGCGCCGGCTCGTTCTTCACGAACCCGTTCGTGACTCAGGACCAGGTGCCGGAGGGCGCCCCGGCGTACGAGCAGTCGGACGGGACGGTGAAGACCAGCGCCGCCTGGCTGGTCGAGCACGCCGGCTTCGCCAAGGGCTATGGCAACGCGCGGGCCAGCCTGTCGACCAAGCACACGCTTGCTTTGACCAACCGTGGCGAGGCGCGGACGGCTGACCTGCTCGCGCTTGCTGCCGAGGTGCGCGACGGTGTGCGGTCGCGGTTCGGTATCGAGCTGCACCCCGAACCCGTGCTCGTCGGCTGCACCCTCTGAATGACTCGAGAGCCGAGCGCCCTACGCCTGCGGTGGAGCTCTGTCTCGGCAGTCGAGCCAGCCGGTGAGTCTGAGGAAAGGCTTGTTGAAACCCTGGAAACCCTTGTGGACAACGCGAAACGGTCTGGCGATTGTCGGACATGGCAGGTAGAATCGAACACATGTTCGACACCGACCTCAGCGCACTCGACGAGCTGGCCACCCTGGCCGCCGCCGAGCAAGCCCGCACGGTCGTCGAGCAGGGCGAGGTCCGGTTGTTGCAGACCGCCGCGCACTGGGCCGACCTGCACAGTGAGCTCGCCCGGGCCACGAGCCCGCTGCTGCCCGGCAGTGAGCAGCTGGTCCGGTTCGGCGGCGCCGGCACACCGGGCGTGGCGGAGTTCGCACCGGCCGAGCTCGGCGTCGTGCTCGCCACCTCCACGCCACGCCGCCGAACGGCTGGTCGCGGACGCGTTGGACCTGCGCCACCGGCTCCCACGCTGTGGGCACGGATCTGTGCGGGTGAGGTCAAGCCGTGGATCGGCCGCAAGACCGCCGACACCACCCGCCACCTGAGCGAAGCCACCGTGGCGGTGGTGGACCGCCGGATCGCCAAATATGCCCACTCGCTGTCGTGGGGACGCATCGAGGCGATCATCACCGCGTGCTGGCTCGCAGTGCGACCCGGACGCCGCCGCCGAAGCCGACGCACAGGCGCAGGGGTCGTTGGGGGTGTGGGTCAAGGACCACCAGCCCGGCGAGCACGGCACCCGGGAGATCTTCATCCGGGCCGAAGCACCCGACGCGTTACGGTTCAACGCCACCATCAGCGGCCTCGCCACCGGCCTCGGCGTCCTCGGCGACACCCGCCCCGTAGACGTCCGTCGGGCCGCCGCGGTCGGGATCCTGGCCAACCCCCAACACGCCCTGGACCTGTACACCGACCTCCACACCGCCACCACGCCACGCACCGACCCAGCCGACGGACGGACCCGACGACCCGGCCGACGAGTCCGACGTTGCCGGCCGAGACCTCGTCACCAAGGCGCGGCCGGGTCGACACCCGACCCGACGTCACGCTGTACGTCCACCTCACCGATGCAGGCGTTGACGTCAGGCACCGGGGTGGCGCGGGTGGAGCAGGTCGGACCCGTCACCCTCGACCGCGTCAAGACATGGCTCAGTCACGCGAACGTCGTCGTGAAACCGGTGATCGACCTCAACCAGCAGATCCCCGTCGACGCCTATGAGATCCCCGACCGGATCCGCGACGCCGTCCACCTACGCACCCCCGTCGACTGCTTCCCCTACGCCACCTCCACCCGACGCACCGGCGACCTCGACCACACCACCCCCTACGTCTCCCCCGACAACGGCGGACCACCCGGCCAAACCGGGATCGACAACCTCGGCCCCCTGACCCGGACCCACCACCGCATCAAGACCCACGGCCGATGGCAGGTCGCCCAACCCTTCACCGGCATCTTCGTCTGGCGCAGCCCCCACGGCCGCTACCACCTCGTCGACCACACCGGCACCCACCCAGCCCTCCCGGCACTGCCGGCCCGTCAGCCGCTCCCGGCTGCCTGAAACGGCACTCGACCTCGCAGGCTCGATCAGGGGGCCACCCGCGAACACCGTCGAGTGGGAGGTTGTCCAGGTCCGGACGGCCCCGGCACCTGCACAACCTCCCAGTTCCTGAGCGGGGAGGCCTCGACCTCGGCAAGCCCTATCAGCGGTCCACCGGGCGGTTGAGGCTGTCGAACCCCCCTTCACCTCGGCGGGCTCGATCAGTCGGGCGGGCGCAGCTAGCAGCGCGGCCTCAGCCAGCCGATGGTCCGCCGCTCCCAGTCGCCCCGCAGCGAGCAGCGGGGAGGGTGTGCAGGTCCGATCACCGGGCAGCGCAATACCGAGTCGACAGCGACCCACCATGCCCGATGGAATCAGCAGCGTGAACGGCGTACTGCACGATGACGAGCTGCCGATCGACCCGAGCCTCGTTCGGGCTCTGGTGGATCGAGCACTGCCGGAGTGCGCGTCCCTGCCGTTGACGCGGATGGCCTCGTCCGGCTCGAGCAATGCGCTCTTCAGGCTCGGAGCTGAGCTGGTGGTCCGGCTTCCGCGTCAGCCAGGTGGATCCACGACCATCGCGAAAGAAGCCCGGTGGCTGCCGCGGATCGCACCGCTGCTCCCCGTACCGGTCCCACAGGTGGTCACCGTGGGAGAGCCGGACCTGGGATATCCCGAGCAGTGGTCCGTCGTCACGTGGCTCATCGGACAGACCCCCACCGTTGTCGACCCGTGTTCAGCAGAGGTCGTGCCGCGTCTGCCGTTGGCACAGGATCTCGCTGCCGTGGTGACCGCGCTGCACGACATCGACGTGCCACCCGAGGCGCTCGCCGACCCGGCGCTGCGCTGGTACCGCGGCGAACCGCTGGCCACTCTGGATGCCCTGACCCGGCGCAACATCGAAGCCTGCCGGACCATCCACGAGTTGGATCTTGACCTCGACGCCGCGCTCCGGGTGTGGAACCAGGCCATGGCTCTGCCGGGCACGAACCAGGCGCTGGGTCCTCGCTGGTATCACGGAGACCTACTGGCGGAGAACCTGCTTGTCCGCGACGGGCGGCTGGCAGCCGTGCTCGACTTCGGCGGACTGTCGGTCGGCGATCCGACGGTCGACCTCGTCGTCGCGTGGGAGCTGCTCGACGCTTCGTCGCGCGACGCCTTCCGCCAAGCTGTCGCCGTCGACGAGGAGTCCTGGTTGCGGGGACGGGCCTGGGCGCTCGCGCTGGCGGTGATGACGTTCCCCTACTACTGGCACACGATGCCGGATCGCTGCGCCAGCCGACTCGCGATGGCGCGGTCCGTGCTCTCCGACGTGTCGTCGTGATCAGCGGCGGCTGACGGCGAAGTCGCCTCAGCTACGCGGCAGACGGGCTCAGTCCTGCCGATGAGCGTCGGCGGCGTCTTGGATGCGTTGCACATAGGCAGCCCACCACGCATCGTCGCCCGCCTCATCGTGGTCCTGGCCACCGCGTCCATCGATCTGCTCGCGAACGACGTCGGCGTGGCCGGCGTGCTGGGCCGTCTCGGCGACCACGCGCACGAGTAGAGAGCCGAGGGTGGTGTCACGACGTCCGGCCTCCCACCAGGACACGTGCGCCGGTGCGTCGAGGCCCAGGTGCCGGACCGACTCGTCCGAGTGCCGCCACGCCGCGCGGTAGAGCTCGACGAGGTGCTGGCGCGACTCCTGCGCCGCCGCCCACATGTCCGCGCCGTCCCAGATCGAGCCGTCGTCCACCCACGACAGGCTGACCGGCGTCGGGCGGCCGACGCTGTCGCCGAGATACGCGAACTCGACACTTGTCAGGTGCTTGACGAGCCCGAGCAGGTTGGTTCCGCTGGGGGTGACCGGTCGGCGGGCGTCGTACTCGCTCAGCCCGTCCATCGCTCGGAGCACGGCATCGCGCGCGTCCTGCAGGTAGTGCAGGAGGTCTCCGACAGGTCCGGCGGCAGGGGGATGGTCGGTCATGGAGGGAGGCTATCGAGCATCGCCCATGGTTGAACGCGGGTCTTCAGGCTTCGTCCGCAGGCTTGGTCCGTCGCCACCACACCACGAGAGCCGACACCAGCAAGATCGTTGAGAGCGCCAGCAGCGCGACCACGACGGGCAACCAGGTTGAGCGGGTGTCCCGGCAGATCTCGCTCGTGTGCCGGCCCGGTCCCAGGACGGATCCGCAGTTGCGGCCATCGTCGGAGTGCAAGGGGATGAATCCCACGACCAGGCACGCAGGAGGATCGTCAGGCCGACGCAGCAGGCGCTGCCAGCCACGCATCGACGTCGGACAGACAGCTTGCCCGCCGTACGTCGTCGGGCGCCGCGGATGCGCGGATCGACATGCGCGCCAGCTCGGCGACAGCCAGCGTCGTCGAACCCATGGGCGTGCCGGGCCGCTTCGTACTGGTCGACCAACCGCGTCCCGAACAACAAGGGATCGTCGGCGCCGAGTGCGATCGGCACGCCTGCTTCGTACAGCTTTCGCAGTGGCACTGCCGCCAGGTCGGGATGGACACCCAGTGCCACGTTGGACGTCGGGCACACCTCGCAGGTGATGCCGGCCTCGGCGAGGTGGGCTACCAACCGGGGGTCCTCGATGGACCGCACGCCATGACCGATCCGCCGGGCCCCTAACCCGTCCAGACACGACCAGACGCTCTCCGGACCGGCCAGCTCACCCCCATGAGGTGTCGCGATGAGCCCAGCACGGCCGGCGATCTCGAACGCCTTGGCGAACGACAGCGCCTCGCCCCGTCGCTCATCGTTGGACAGACCGAACCCGACGACTCCGCGCCCGGCGTACTGCACCGCCAGCCTGGCGAGCGTCCGCGCATCGAGCGGGTGTCGGGTGCGGTTCGCGGCGATGACGACGGCCACCTGCACGCCCGTCGAGGCGGTCGCCTGGCCGGCCGCATCGAGAACGAGCTCGGTGAAGGCGGTGAGGCCGCCGAAGTTGGCGGCGTACCCGCTGGGGTCGACCTGCAGCTCGAGCCACCGAGACCCCTCCCGAGCGTCGTCCTCGGCGGCCTCGCGCACGAGCCGTCGTACGTCGTCCTCGCTGCGCAGCACCGAGCGGGCGATGTCGTACAGCCGTTGGAAGCGGAACCAGCCGCGCTCGTCGGCGGTCGACAGCTGCGGTGGCCAGTCGTCGGTCAGCGCCTCGGGTAGATGCAGGCCGCGCTCAGCGGCCAGCTCGAGCACGGTGGCGTGCCGCATCGACCCGGTGAAGTGCAGGTGCAGGTGTGCCTTCGGCAGCGACGCCAGGGGTCGCTGACCGGTGCCGGCGGGCTCAGGCGCCACGGTGCACTGGGGTGGGTCGGGGCACTCAGCCGAGCAGCTTCTGGATGCGGCTCACGCCTTCGGCGAGATCGTCGTCTCCCAACGCGTACGAGAGCCGGAGGTAACCGGGACTGCCGAAGGCCTCGCCGGGGACGACGGCCACCTCGGCTTCCTCGAGGATGATCTCGGCCAGCTCGGCGGACGACTGCGCGGAGCGGCCGCTCCCGCCGATCGGCCGGCCGAGCGCGGCTGCGACGGAAGGGTATGCGTAGAACGCGCCCTTGGGCTCAGGACACACGAAGCCGTTGACGTCGTTGAGCATCGACACGATCGTCTGCCGACGCCGGTCGAAGGCGGCGCGCATGGTCTCGACCGCCGACAAGTCACCGGTGACCGCCGCCAGCGCCGCCCGCTGTGCCACGTTGCAGACGTTGGACGTGGCGTGCGACTGGAGGTTGGTGGCCGCCTTGACCACGTCCGCGGGACCGATCATCCAGCCGACCCGCCAACCCGTCATGGCATAGGTCTTGGCCACGCCGTTGAGGACGACGCAGGTGTCAGCGAGCTCAGGCACCTCGACGACGATCGAGCTGAACTCCGCCCCGCCGTAGACCAGGTGCTCGTAGATCTCGTCGGTGACCACCCAGATGCCGTGCTCGTACGCCCACCGGCCGATTGCTCGGACCTGTGCGGGTGTGTAGACCGACCCCGTCGGGTTCGACGGCGAGCAGAACAGCAGTGCCTTCGTGCGGTCGGTGCGGGCCGCCTCGAGCTGTTCGACGGTCACGAGGTAGTCCTGCGTCTCGTCCGCGAGCACCGGAACACTGTTGCCGCCGGCCAGCGCCACCGCCTCGGGGTACGTCGTCCAGTACGGCGCAGGCAGGATCACCTCGTCGCCGGGATCGAGCAACGTGGCGAACGTCTCGTAGACCGCCTGCTTGCCACCGTTGGTCACCAGCACCTGGGAGGGAGGGACCTGGTGGCCCGAGTCGCGCGCAGTCTTGTCCGAGATCGCCTGCTTGAGCTCGGGCAGTCCGCCCGCAGGGGTGTAGCGGTGGTTGCGCGGGTCACGCGCCGCCTCGACCGCGGCCTCGACGATGTACCCAGGCGTCGGGAAATCGGGCTCGCCGGCGCCGAAGCCGATCACCGGTCGGCCCGCCGCCTTGAGAGCCTTCGCCTTGGCGTCGACGGCCAGGGTGGCGGACTCGCTGATGTTTCCGATCCGGCGGGAGACCCGAGATGGTCTCCCCGTCGTCTGGCGCGGCTGCTGCGCCTGTTGCGTGCCGGGCTCGCGTACCGTGGAGGTGGACTCACTCATGACAACCATCCTCGCACCATCACGCGGACGCCCGACAGGGCGCGGCAGTTCGGTTCGACTGACGTGGCCTGCACCCCGTACACTCGTCTCCTTGGTGGCAGATGCACCTCTCGTTCGCGTGCCCGCGACCCGGTCCAGGCCGGTCAACCGGGACCAGGCGCCACCCCAAGGCGCCCCGGTGCGGACACTCTTCCACCGGAGGGCAGTGGCTCAATTGGCAGAGCACCGGTCTCCAAAACCGGCGGTTGGGGGTTCGAGTCCCTCCTGCCCTGCGAGGACGACCAGTCCGAGCAGTAGGACCCAGTACGACCGAGCAGGACCCAGTAGGCACGGCATGACCATCAGGAAGGTACAACGGTGACCGAGACCCGCTCCACGAGCTCCTCGAGTGAGCGACAGCCGAGCAACAGCGGTCGCACCAGTCCTGCCCTCTTCTTCCGGCAGGTCATCGCCGAGCTGCGCAAGGTCATCTGGCCCACGCGCGACCAGCTGGTCACCTACTTCATGGTGGTGCTCGTCTTCGTGATCTTCATGATTGCCCTGGTGTCCGTGCTGGACTTCGCGTTCAACAAGGCCGCCTTCAAGATCTTCGGCTGACCACCAGCCGGACCGTATGTGATCCCCGACCCAGTACGAACAATGACCGAACCAGTGACGGAGCCTTCTGTGTCAGAGTCAGTCGACGAAAGCGTCGACACCACCGCCGACGTCGCATCCCTCGAGCCCGGAGCCCCCGAGACCGCGGCTGACGCCTCGGTCGACGTGTCCGGCGACGCCGAGACGAGCCAGGAAGCCGATGTCGCCCCCGAGTCGTTGACCGAGGTCGCTGGTGCCGCCGATGATTCGGCCGAGACCGAAGTCTCTGGTGACGCTGACGAGTCCGCTGAGGCGGATGGGTCGGTTGACGTTACCGACGAGGGTGCCGAGGGCGAACCAGCGGGAGAGGCCGAGGCGCCGGCTCCGGACCCGCTCGAGGAGTTTCGTGAGGCGCTCCGCACCAAGCCCGGTGACTGGTTCGTGATCCACACCTACTCCGGCATGGAGAAGCGGGTCAAGACCAACCTCGAGAACCGCATCACCTCCCTCAACATGGAGGACTTCATCTACGAGGTCCACGTGCCGCAGGAAGACGTCTGGGAAGTCAAGAACGGCCAACGCCGCCAGGTGAGTCGGACCGTGCTCCCGGGGTACGTCCTGGTGCGTATGGAGCTCACCGACGAGTCCTGGTCGGCGGTGCGGCACACCCCGTCGGTCACCGGCTTCGTCGGTCACAGCCATCAGCCCGTCCCGCTCAGCCTGGCCGAGGTCGAGGCGATGCTCGCTCCGGCGATCGTCGAAGAGGCTGAGGCCGGGCAGGCATCGCCGACCAAGGGCAAGCAGAAGCAGGTCGAGTTCACCGACTTCTACGCAGGCGACTCGGTCATGGTCGTCGATGGTCCGTTCGCCACGTTGCATGCGACGATCACCGAGATCAACATCGACGCCCAGCGCGTCAAGGCGCTCGTCGAGATCTTCGGCCGGGAGACCCCGGTCGAGCTCAGCTTCAATCAGATCCAGAAGGTCTGAGGCGGAGCGCGCTCCGCCTCAGACCTACTGGATAGGCCGTAGCCAGCCTGCTGGCAAGGCCAAGCCACTCCCAGAAGACTCCGTACCACTGAGAACCCAAGGAACCCGAAGAATGCCTCCCAAGAAGAAGATCGCAGCGCTCGTCAAGGTGCAGCTGCAGGCCGGAGCCGCGACCCCTGCTCCGCCGGTCGGTACCGCGCTCGGTCCGCACGGCGTGAACATCATGGAGTTCTGCAAGGCCTACAACGCCGCGACCGAGGCGATGCGCGGGAACGTCATCCCGGTCGAGATCACGATCTACGAAGACCGTTCGTTCACGTTCATCACCAAGACCCCGCCTGCGGCCGAGCTCATCAAGAAGGCCGCCGGCCTGCAGAAGGGCTCGTCGACCCCGCACACCGACAAGGTCGGCAGGATCAGCCGCGACCAGGTGCGCGAGATCGCCACGACCAAGATGCCCGACCTCAACGCCAATGACGTCGACGCAGCGATGAAGATCGTCGAGGGCACCGCCCGCTCGATGGGCATCAACGTCGTCGGCTAGTCATCGCCGTCCGACCCAGCAGCACCCGAAACACGTGGCAGGGCCGCGCTGGCCCACGAGACCACACCTGGTGATCACGAAAGGATCCAGCCATGCAGCGCAGCAAGGCATACAACGCCGCAGCCGAGAAGATCGAGAAGGACAGGCTCTACGCTCCGCTGGACGCCGTCCAGCTTGCCAAGAGCGGCGGCTCATCGAAGTTCGACAGCACCGTCGACGTCGCGATGCGTCTCGGCGTCGACCCTCGCAAGGCCGACCAGATGGTCCGCGGCACGGTCAACCTCCCACACGGCACCGGCAAGACCGCAAAGGTTCTCGTCTTCGCCAACGCCGACAAGGCTGAAGAGGCGCGGGCCGCCGGAGCCGATGTCGTCGGTGGCGACGAGCTCATCGACAAGGTCAACGGCGGCTGGCTCGACTTCGACGCCGTCGTCGCCACTCCCGACATGATGGGCAAGGTCGGCAGGCTCGGCCGCGTCCTCGGTCCACGTGGTCTCATGCCCAACCCCAAGACCGGCACGGTGACGCCCGACGTCGCCAAGGCCGTGAGCGACATCAAGGGCGGCAAGATCGAGTTCCGCGTCGACCGGCACGCCAACCTGCACTTCATCATCGGCAAGGCGTCCTTCTCCACCGAGCAGCTCGTCGAGAACTACGCCGCCGCCCTCGATGAGGTACTCCGCCTCAAGCCGTCCAGCTCGAAGGGCCGCTACCTCAAGAAGGTGACGTTCTCCACGAGCATGGGGCCCGGTGTCCAGGTCGATCCCAACCGCGTCCGCAACCTCACCTCGGAGGACGCTGGCGAGGCCTGACTGCGCTGAGATCCGACCCCCGGAACCACCCGAACCGCCCCTGACCGTGAGGTCCGGGGCGGTTCGTGGCATTCGGCGGCGAAACCTGGCGGCGGAACGCGGCCATGCGCGGCCGTGAAGGTCTATCGTCGCTCTCGAACGCCGGTGTCGCACGCTCGTCGTGACGGATCCCCGGCCCAGAGCTAGGAGGTGGCCGGTGGACCTGGTGTGCCGAGCCTGCGGTACGCAGAACCGGCCCGGCCGCAAGTTCTGCGCCCAGTGCGCTGCTCCCCTCGGGGTCACCTGCGTTACGTGCGGTGCCGCCAATGAATCCGACGAGCGCTTTTGCGGCAACTGCGCGGCTCCCCTCGACGGTGGTACTCCGCCGAGTGCCCCTGTCCAGGCTGCCGTCAACAGCAACGGTGGCTCACAGCCCGTCGCCGAGCGTCGGATCTGCTCCGTGCTGTTTGTCGACCTCGTCGGCTTCACCCCCCTGTCGGAGTCGATGGATCCCGAGGACGTGCGCGACGTGCTGTCGCGGTACTTCGAGTCGGCATCGACCGTGATCGCCCGCTACGGCGGGGTCATCGAGAAGTTCATCGGGGATGCGGTGATGGCCGTATGGGGCACGCCCGTCGCTGTGGAGGGTGACGCAGAGCGCGCCGTCCGTGCGGCGATCGACGTGCTGGCGGCCGTTTCGGAACTGGCTGACGACGTCGGAGCCCAAAGCCTGCAGGCGCGGGCCGGGGTCGTCACCGGCGAGGTCGCTGTCACGCTCGGAGCCACCGGTCAGGGCATGGCGGCAGGAGATCCCGTCAACACCGCCGCTCGGGTCCAGACGGCAGCCGAGCCGGGTTCGGTCTGGGTCGACGAAGCCACCCATCGCCTGGCCGGGCACGGGATCGGCTTCGCCGACGTCGGCGAGCACGAGCTCAAGGGCAAGCGGGAGCCCGTCCGGTTGTGGCGGGCGACCCGGGTGCTGTCGAACATCGGCGGTGCCCAACGCGTCGACGGACTCGAAGCGCCGATGCTCGGGCGCGACCCGGAGCTCCGGCTCGTCAAGGATCTCTTCCATGCCGCGGCCGATCGCCGTAGTCCGCGGCTCGTGGTCGTCACCGGTCCGGCCGGCGTCGGGAAGTCACGGCTCGGCTGGGAGTTCGAGAAGTATGTCGACGGGCTCGCCAAGAAGGTCTTCTGGCATCGTGGCCGTTGTCTGTCGTACGGCGACGGGGTGGCCTTCTGGGCACTGGCTGAGGTCATCAGGCAACGGCTGGGTATCGCTGAGGACGACCTCCCCGAGAACGCCTCGGCCAAGGTGAGCGAGGGCCTCGAGGCTTTTGTCGACGATCCCGACGAGCGTGCCTACATAGCGCAGCGCGTGAACAAGCTGCTTGGTATTCCGGGTGGCGAAGCTGGCGCTGTCGCCCTCGACCGTGACGAGCTCTTCGCCGGCTGGCGGCTCTTCTTCGAACGGCTCGCGTCGCGTCAGCCGGTGACGATCCTGGTCGAGGATGCCCAGTACGCCGACGAGGGTCTCATCGAGTTCCTCAACCACCTGGTCGACTGGGCCCGGGACGCGCCGATCTTCGTGCTCGTGTTCGCCCGGCCGGAGACCGAGGACACCAGACCGGGATTCGGGGTCGGGCGCAACCGGACGACGCTGGCGCTGGACCCGCTCGACCGGAGGTCGATGGACAGCCTGCTGGACGCGCTTGTTCCCGGGTTGTCCGACTCCGCACGCGAGCGGATCTCGGCCCAGTCGCAGGGAATCCCGCTCTTCGCAGTCGAGACCATCCGGACTCTGATCGATCGTGACGTCGTCGTACCTCTCGAAGGGGAGTACCGACTCGTCGGTGACGTCGGGGACTTGAGCGTTCCCGACTCCCTCCACGGCTTGCTCGCCGCACGGCTCGATGCGCTGGACCACGAGCTTCGAGGCCTGGTCGCGGATGCCTCCGTGCTGGGTGGGGCATTCTCCGCCGAGGCTCTGGTCGCTGTGTCCGGGCGTCCCGTCGACAAGGTCGAAGCCGGGCTCCGTGAGCTGTTGCGTCGTGAGGTGCTGCACGTCTCGTCCGACCCGCTCTCGCCCGAGCAAGGCAGCTACCAGTTCTCCCAGAACATGCTGCGGCAGGTCGCGTACGCAACCTTGTCCAAACCCGAGCGCAAGCGGCGGCACCTTGCCGTGGCGGCGCACCTGCGCGGTGCCTTCGCCAGCGATGGCGAGGAGGTGTCGGAGGTCATCGCCCAGCACTACCGCGATGCCCTCGAAGCCGGCCCCACCGACGCCGACGCCGCGGACGTCAGGGCCAAGGCGATCCACGCGTTACGCCGGGCGGCCGAGCGAGCGCTGCGATCAGGCGCGCCCAGCCGCGCTGCTTCGAGCTTCGCAGAGGCGGCGTTGCTCACTGGAGCGGACGTCGCCGAGGACTCGGCCCAGCTTCTCGAGGCTGCCGCGGCCGCGGCGAGTACGGCGGCGGCGTTCGAGTGGGCGGTCGAGCTGGCCGATCGCGCGGCTGCGTCGTATGCGATTGCCTCCGACGATCGTGCCGTCGCCCGTCTCGGTACGGTGGCGGGTCGCGCTCTCCGACAGCTCGGTCGCTACACCGACGCCCGTCAGCGTCTCGAGCAGGCCATCGAGGTGCTACGTCCACTGCCCGACCACGACACGGTCGACGCGCTTGCTGAGTACGCCGTGATCCAGGTCTTCGCCCCCGACTCCGACGTCGGCAAGCTGACGTCGGAGGCGCTGGCGCTCGGCATCGACCTCGACGTGAACGAGGCTCGTCTCGCCGGCCTCTTCATCACCCGGGGACTGGCGCATCAGCGACTCAACCAAGCTCCTCGGTCAGTCGCCAACCTCGAGTACGCCGTCCGTCTGGCGGAGCGCTCCCACGACAGCGCTCAGTGGGGTCGTGCGTTGCTGAACCTCGCGTCCTGCCAGCTTGCCTGGGAACCGGAGGCCGCCGCGCGGACCGCCCAGGCCGGCATCGCCCAGGCGCGCCGGATCGGCGCCGCTTCACAGCTGTCCGTATCCCTGTTCAACCGAGTGCTTGCGCTGCTGGGAGTGGGGAGGTGGGACACCGCGCAGGAGTCGCTCGACGATGTCGTTCGTCGCGACGGGCTCGAGGACGGCATCATCCTCCAGGGTCAGGCGTGGTTGTCCGCGTTGCGCGGAGACCTGCTGGCTGACGAGTGGGAGGCAGCAGCCGCCCGACGCCCCAGTGAGGATCCGCAGGACATCTCGGCGAACAGCACCATCGTGGCGGTCGCCGCTGCCGGTGAAGGAGATGCCGACCGAGCACTACGGGCGGCCCGAGCCACGCTGGAGCACGTTGCCGGGCTGGGCCTGCAGAACGAAGCGGTGCTCTGGTCATGGCCGGTGGCTGCCGACATGGCGCACCTCCTCGCCGACGACACCGCCCTGGACCATGTCCTGTCGCTTCTCGACGCACATCCGATCGGGCACGTTCCCCCGCTACTGCGGGCCGAGCGAGAGCTGGCCCTTGCGCGCCGGGCCGGTCGTAGGGGCGACGACTCGGCACCCTCGCGGTTCACTGCAGCGATCGAGGCGGTGCGACGTTGCGGCAGCCCCTACCACCTGGCGCACGGGCTGATCGACCAGGCGGAGTTCATGCAGACAATGGACGACGAGGCCGCCGCTGCGCTGGTCTCGGAGGCAGCTGTCATCGCGGATCAGCTCGGCGCCAGGCGTCTGAGGGAGCGCGCCGAAGCCGCCGGCGCTGTGGGTGGCGAGGTGCGTGCGGCTGCCGGCAGCACCGCCGGCCAGGAGTGACCAGGACAACGACGTACGCTGGAGCAAGCGACCCGCACCGGTGTCGCCCATCGACTCGAGGGGATCCAGTGCACTTCCGACGGGCGGCGGTAGCCGTGATGATGTCCGGCCTGCTCGCCAGCGTGGCGGCATGTGGGAGCACCAGCGACACGACGCGTGCGTCGGGTGCGGCAGGCGGCGGCGCTGCGGCCGTGGCGGTCCTGACCAAGGACAACCTCGCAAGCGAGATCCGCGCCGCCCTCGCGGCCGCGGGCTCTGCCCACGTCGCGGTCACGGTCGAGTCTCAAGGTCAGCCGCTCCAGCTGGCAGGCGATGTCGCCCACCTAGACAGGCCGACTGCCCCTGAGATCGCGTTCACCGCCGACGCGGGAGCTCAGCAGTTCCGGATGCGCGTCGTCGACCAGGTGCTCTACGTCTCCGGCGGGCCGTTGACGGGCGCGCAGGACAAGAAGTGGATGAAGATCGACCTGTCCGACCCCACGAACCCGCTCGGGCAGATCTTCCAGGCGGCCAACCCAGGCAACTTCGCGGCCTACCTCGAGGGCGTCACCCGCTTCGAGGACAAGGGTCAGGCGACGGTCGACGGCGTGCGTACGACGCACTACACCGTCACCGTCGACGCGAAGGCGATGCTGAAGTCCAACCCGGCCTTCAAGGGTCAGGACGCGGCGACGCTGGGGCTGCCCGACGCGCTGACGAGTGAGGTCTACGTGGACAAGGCCAACCGGCCGATCGAGATCAAGGTCGACCTGGCGGCCGTGGGAGCCTTCGAGGTGCACTTCTCCGACTACGGCAAGCCGGTCACCATCGTGGCTCCGCCGAAGGATCAGGTGGGACAGTTCAGCTTCTGACCTGACGTGGTGCCGGTCCCCGGTCGCTTTCCACCCACGGCGCGGCAAGGCGTCGATTTGGCCGACGACACCGGCTCGTCGTACTGTGGTGCCACCGAAGACCGCTGGTTGCTGACCTCAGGTGCACCTCCTGGAGCCAGTCGAAGGCCCCGCAGAGGGGGCGACCCGCGCAGGTGAACCGAGTCCGACCGTGGAGATCGCACCCGATCCAGGTCGTGCCCTGTGCGCCTGCATGGGGCGTTTTTGTTTGTTGGGTCCAGGCCCGGCGGCTTCGCAACCCATTGTGATCCGCTGAAGGAGGACCCATGGCGCGGCCGGACAAGGCAGCAGCCGTCGCAGAGCTTGTGGACGCGTTCCGCAGCTCCGAAGGCGCTGTGCTGACCGAGTACCGCGGGCTCACCGTGAAGCAGCTGCAGGACCTGCGGCGTGCCCTCGGTGAGAACGCAAGCTACGCCGTGGTGAAGAACACCCTGACGAAGATCGCCGCCAAGGAGGCGGGTGTCGATTCATTCGACGACCTGCTCCAGGGTCCGTCCGCCATCGCCTTCATCAAGGGCGACGCGGTCGAGGCGACCAAGAGTCTGCGTGACTTCGCCAAGGCAAACTCACCTCTCGTCATCAAGGGTGGTGTGCTTGACGGCAAGCCGCTCACTGTTGCCGAGATCGCCAAGATCGCTGACCTCGAGTCGCGCGAGGTTCTCCTCGCCAAGCTCGCGGGCGCGTTCAAGGCATCGCTCCAGAATGCCGTCTTCCTGCTCAACGCCCCGCTGTCCCAGGCCGCCCGAGTTGTCGGCGCCCTGCAGGCGAAGGCTGAGCAGGACCCGTCGATCCTCGGAGGTGGCGCCGGCGAGCCGGCGCCTTCGGAGGAACCCTCGGCTGAGGCTGACGACACCACCGATGCTGCAGCAGACGCGACCGATGAGGTCGCTGACGTCGTAGCAGATGAGACCACCGACGCCGCCGACGAGGCGACCGATGTGGCAGCTGAGGAACCCGCCGAGGGCTGACGCTCCCGGACCGACCTATCCATCCAGGAATCCGGCCGTGCTCAACGCATCGGCCAGCACGACACCGTAATCAGGAAGGAACGCCCCCATGGCGAAGCTCACCACCGACGATCTCCTCGACGCGTTCAAGGAGATGACCCTCCTCGAGCTCAGCGAGTTCGTGAAGCAGTTCGAAGAGACCTTCGGCGTCACCGCTGCGGCTCCGGTTGCTGTGGCAGCCGCGGGCGCCCCCGCAGGCGGCGGCGCGGCCGCTGAGGTCGCCGAGGAGCAGGACGAGTTCGACGTCGTCCTCGAGTCCGCCGGCGAGAAGAAGATCCAGGTCATCAAGGAGGTGCGCTCGCTCACCAGCCTCGGTCTCAAGGAGGCCAAGGATCTGGTCGAGGGTGCCCCGAAGCCGATCCTGGAGAAGGTTGCCAAGGACGCCGCCGAGAAGGCCAAGGAGGCCCTCGAGGCCGCCGGCGCCACCGTCTCGGTCAAGTGACCTAAAGCTGCACCCAGACGCTACGGCGTCGACCCGTACCACCGTCTGAGGGCGGCCACTGAACACGGTGGCCGCCCTTCGGCATGCCGGGCCTGCGGAGTCGCCGGCCCGCGCCCCGCGGATACCAGCCCTCAGCCCACATGCGGGTTCACAAACTCCTGCGTAACCTCTCGCTACGCAGGTCGTTTGTACCTTGAGGCGCGGTAGGGAGGCCCACTCGTGGGAGTCGAGATCACCGTCGATGGGCTGACCAAGTCCTTCGGCAAGCAGCTCATCTGGGGCGACGTCTCCTTGACGATCCCGGCAGGCGAGATCTGCGTCATGCTCGGGCCCTCCGGAACGGGCAAATCGGTCTTCCTCAAGGTCCTCATCGGCCTGCTCAAGCCTGACCGCGGACACGTGGTCATCGAGGGCGTCGACATCGCCACCTGCAGCGAACGTGACCTGTACGAGGTCCGAAAGCTGTTCGGCGTCCTTTTCCAGGACGGCGCGATGTTCGGATCGATGCATCTGTACGACAACGTGGCCTTCCCGCTGAGAGAGCACACCAAGAAGTCCGAGTCCGAGATCCGGCAGATCGTCATGGAGAAGATGGAGCTCGTCGGCCTCCTCGGCGCGGAGTACAAGCTCCCGGGTGAGATCTCCGGCGGCATGCGCAAACGAGCCGGTCTCGCGCGGGCCCTCGTGCTCGACCCCCAGATCGTGCTGTTCGATGAGCCCGACTCCGGTCTGGACCCGGTCCGGACGGCGTTCCTCAACCAGCTCATCGTCGACCTCAACGCACAGATCGAGGCGACGATGCTGATCGTCACCCACGACATCAACACCGCGCGTACCGTGCCGGACAACATCGGGCTGCTGTACCACAGGCACCTCGCCATGTTCGGCCCCCGCGAGATGCTGCTGTCCAGCGAGGAACCGGTGGTCCGGCAGTTCCTCAACGCCCAGCGCGTCGGTCCGATCGGGATGTCGGAGGAGAAGGACGCCGACGAGCTGGCAGCCGAGGAGGGGCAGGAGCTCCCGCCGCTGCCGCCGATCCCCCTGCAGCTCGAGCCGTCCGACGGGGTGCCGCGCGCCACCCAACGCGAACCCGGGGCCTGGTGCCGCGACAACGGGGTGACGCCGCCTGATGGTTCCTTCGAGCCCACGATGGTGATGGCTCCATGAGCAGTACCACGAGCACGAGCCTGTCGCGGGCCACAGCTCCGCTCCGGGCGACGGGGACGCTCTTCGCGTTCGGGCTCGACGTCATGCGCGGCGTCTTCCGTCGACCCTTCCAGCTGCGTGAGTTCCTCCAACAGTCATGGTTCATCGCCTCGGTGACGATCGTCCCGGCCGCACTGGTCGCCATTCCCTTCGGAGCCGTCATCGCGCTGCAGGTCGGTGGCTTGATCATGCAGTTCGGGGCGCAGTCGTTCACCGGGTCAGCAGCCGTTCTCGCGGTCGTGCGCGAAGCGGGGCCGATCGCGACGTCGCTCCTCATTGCCGGTGCGGGTGGCTCGGCGATCTGCGCCGACCTCGGCGCGCGCAAGATCCGCGAGGAGCTCGACGCCATGATGGTGCTCGGGATCGACCCGATCCAGCGACTGGTCGTCCCCCGCGTGCTCGCCTGCATGCTCGTCGCGGTCTTTCTCAACGGACTCGTCAGCGTCGTCGGCGTGATGGGTGGTTACTTCTTCAACGTGATCCTGCAGGGCGGTACCCCGGGCGCCTATCTCGCCTCCTTCACCGCACTCGCCCAGCTGCCCGACCTGTGGCAGGGGATGGTCAAGGCGCTCGTGTTCGGCCTGATCGCGGCCATCGTCGCCTGCTACAAGGGCATGAACGCCGGAGGCGGACCCAAGGGTGTCGGAGATGCCGTCAACGAGTCCGTGGTCATCACGTTCATCCTGCTGTTCATCGCGAACTTCGTGATGAGTGCCGTGTACTTCCAGCTCGTGCCTCCGAAGGGAGGGTGAGAATGGCTGACCTGCGCACCGTCTACCGCCGGCCGCTTTCGGCGCTGGACAACCTCGGCAGCGAGCTGGCGTTCTACCTGCGTGCGCTGGCGTGGACCCCGCGCGTGCTGCGCCGCTACCGCAAGGAGATCCTACGGCTGCTCGCCGAAGTCACGTTGGGCTCAGGTGCACTCGCTGTCATCGGAGGCAGCGTGGGCGTCATCACCGCCCTGGCGTTCTTCACCGGCACCGAGGTCGGGCTGCAGGGCTACGCGGCACTCAACCAGATCGGGACGGCCCTGTTCTCGGGCTTCGTGTCTGCCTACTTCAACACCCGCGAGATCTCGCCGCTCGTCGCCGGGATCGCGCTTGCAGCCACGGTGGGGTGCGGCTTCACGGCGCAGCTCGGCGCCATGCGGATCAGTGAGGAGGTGGACGCCCTCGAGGTCATGGCGATCCCGTCCCTGCCGTTCCTCGTCACGACGCGCATCATCGCCGGACTCGTCGCAGTCATCCCGCTCTACATCGTCGGACTGCTGTCGTCGTACTTCGCGACCAGGCTCGTGGTGACGAAGTTCTACGGCCAGAGTCAGGGCACCTACGACCACTACTTCACGCTGTTCCTGCCACCCGGCGACGTCTTGTGGTCGTTCGGCAAGGTGCTCATCTTCGCCGTGGTCGTCATCTTGATCCACTGCTACCACGGCTACCACGCGTCAGGTGGCCCGGCCGGCGTCGGTGTAGCGGTCGGTCGGGCCGTCCGGACGTCGATCGTCGCGATCAACGTGATCGACCTGTTTCTGTCCATGGCGATCTGGGGCACGACCACCACCGTGCGGCTGGCCGGCTGATGGCGGCAACGCTCCGGCATCGCCTTCTCGGTGTGGTGTTCATCGGTCTGCTCCTGGCGGCCAGCTGGCTGACCTATGCCATCTTCAACAAGACGTTCGCCAACGTGGTTCACGTCGATGTGACCGCATCGAGGGCTGGCCTGCAGCTCCCGCTGCATGCGGACGTCAAGGTGCGTGGGGTCATCGTCGGTGAGGTCCGTTCGATCACCTCAGAAGGCGATGGTGCCCGGCTCGACCTGGCCCTCTCAGCGGGCGAGGTCGGCTCCATCCCGAGCAACGTGTCCGCGCGGATCCTGCCGAAGACCTTGTTCGGCCAGAAGTATGTCGAGCTCGACATCCCGGCCGATCCATCGGCGAGACCGATCGCGGCCGGGGACGTGATCAAGCAGTCTGCGGTCTCGATCGAGGTCGAAAAGGTGCTGTCGGACACCTATCCGTTGCTCACGGCAGTCCGGCCGGTCCAGCTGTCCTACACACTGAACGCCCTGTCGACCGCCCTGGAGGGACGCGGCAACGAGCTCGGTGACAACCTCGTGCGGCTGGACAGCTATCTCAAGCAGCTCAACCCGCTGGTGCCCTCCATCGTCAAGGACCTGACACTGCTGTCGCGGGTGTCCGACGAGTACCGCGGGGTGCTTCCCGACCTGGCCCGCACGCTCGACAACCAGGTGGTCACCGGCCAGACCATCGTCGACAAGCAGCAGGAGCTCGCTGCGCTCTTCGACGACGTGGCGGGCCTGTCGGGCACCACCCGCGACTTCCTGCAGGCCAACGGTGACAACATCATCCGGCTGGGTCGGGTCTCACTCCCGACGGTCAACGCGCTCGCGGAGTACGCACCGGAGTACCCCTGTCTTGCCGAGGGAATAGCCAACTGGATCCCGCGCATGAGCGAGGCCTACCGCGACTACACCCTGCACATCACGGTCGAGACCCTCCCCAACCAACCAACCGGTTACAGCCCGGCAGATGACCCGGTCTACGGCGCCGACAACGGGCCGCACTGCGAGACACTGCCCAGTCCGCCGTACTCCCAGCGAAACCCGGGACCGCAGCCGGCGCCCGGCCAAGTGGATGACGGGGTCAAGACCACGCACGGCAAGTACCGGCCCACGCCGAACTACGACCTCACCTCCGGATACGCCGGAACGGCAGCCGAACAGCACGTCATCGACGCGCTCGCCGGACCGGTGCTCAAGATCAGCGCCGACGATGTTCCCGACATCGCGACCTTGCTGCTCGGGCCGATCATGCGTGGGATGCAGGTGAGCGTGCGGTGAAGCTGCTCGACACCAAGACAACCATCGCCGCGGTCAAGCTGACGATCTTCATGGTCGTGACCTCGCTGGCTACCGGACTGCTCGTGATCACGATCGGCAACATCTCGTTCGGGCAGACGACGCAGTACAAGGCCGTATTCAGCGACGTCACCGGGCTCAACAAAGGTGATGACGTCCGCATCTCCGGCGTTCGCGTTGGGTCTGTGAAGAAGATCGAGATCTACCGGCGCAACGACGCTCTCGTCACCTTCAGCGTCGACTCGGACTCGCAGCTCAACCAGGCGACCGACGCCACCATCCGTTACCGCAACCTCGTGGGACAGCGCTACATAGCGATCACTCAGGGATCCGGCTCGTCGGCGCCGCTCGCGGAGGGTGACACGATCCCGCTGTCGCAGACCTCGCCGGCTCTCGACCTGACCGTTCTGTTCAACGGGTTCAAACCGCTGTTCGCAGCGCTGTCACCCGACGACATCAACAAGCTGTCCTACGAGATCATCCAGGTGTTCCAGGGCGAGGGCGGAACCGTCGAGAGCCTGCTCCAGTCGACGGCGTCGGTCACCAACGCGCTGGCTGATCGTGACAAGGTCGTCGGCCAGCTCATCACCAACCTCAACGACGTGCTCGTCACGCTCGGCGACCGCGATCAGGAGCTGTCGAGCCTGATCGTCGAGCTCCAGCAGTTCGTGTCCGGCTTGAAGGGCGATCGCGAAGCCATCCTCGGCTCGCTCAACGACGTGTCCGACCTGGCCGTCCAGACGGCCGGTCTGGTCAAGGACGCGCGAGCACCGTTGGCCCGCGACATCGCGCAGCTGCGCAGGGTGACCAGGACCCTGGACAAGAACCGGCCGGAGATCGACAAGGCGCTGCAGATCCTCCCCCTGAAGCTGCAGAAGATCGGGCGCACCGCTGCCTATGGCTCCTGGTTCAACTTCTACCTGTGCAACTTCCGGGGCACGGTCACCCTCCCTGGAGTCGCTCACAAGAAGCTGACGATCCCCGTTGACTACAACACCAACACGCCGCGATGTGATCTCGGGTGAGGCCCTTCCGTGAGCGCAACCCCGTCACCATCGGCGCGGCCGGCCTGGTCGTCATCGCCTTGTTCATGCTGGCGGCGTTCCGCGCCCAGGACCTGCCCCTCATCGGTGGCGGGGATGTCTACTACGCCCAGTTCAGCGAGGCAGGCGGGCTGAAGGTCAACGACGAGGTGCGGGTGGCCGGCGTCCGCGTCGGGCAGGTCGAGGACGTCACGTTGGACGCCGGGCATGTACTCGTGAAGTTCCGCGTCGACAGTGGCACGGACTTCGGAAGCCAGACGGGTGCCTCGATCCGGGTCAAGACCCTGCTTGGCGCGATGTACCTGGCCCTCGAACCTGCCGGGAACGGCCAGCTCCCTGCCGAGGCGGAGATCCCCGTGTCGCGCACGGCCTCGCCGTACGACGTGGTCGAGGCGTTCAGCGGCCTGGCCAGCACCGAGCAGCGCATCAAGACGGGCCGGTTGGCCACGTCGCTCAACACGCTGGCGGACCTGTTTCGCAACACTCCTGACGAGGTCAGGGGCAGCCTGGTCGGCCTGTCCCGGCTGAGCCGCAACGTGGCCGCCCGCGACGCGCAGCTCAACAGTCTGTTGACCAACGCAGCCAAGCTTTCCAAGGTCCTCGCCGACCGCAACCAGAACCTCCGGCTGCTGTTCAAGGACGGGAACGTGCTGCTGCAGGCTGTCTATGCCCGCAGGGACGCCATCCACAACCTGCTCGTCAGCACGACGACGTTGTCACGACAGCTGACCGGGTTGGTCAAGGACACGCGTGCCGACCTCAAACCCGCCCTGGACCACCTGCACAACGTCGTCAACCTGCTCAACGACCGGCAGGAGCAGCTCGACGACAGCCTGCGCCTGATGGCGCCGTTCTACCGCGTCTTCG
Source organism: uncultured Actinomycetota bacterium (assembly GCA_963815445.1). Taxonomy (GTDB): domain Bacteria; phylum Actinomycetota; class Actinomycetes; order Propionibacteriales; family Nocardioidaceae; genus JANLYC01. The sequence goes on along the minus strand of CAWFGV010000008.1, from coordinate 19,135 downwards.
CGAACACGCTGGGCACCGGACCATGGTTCGACACCTACGTCCAGAACCTGCCGCCGGTGCCGAACCTCGCCGGTACGACGGGGGGGCCATGATGGCTGTGTCGAGGCCCTCCCTGATCGATCGGTTGGTGGCCGTCCCCAGGCTCGTCGTCGGTGCCCTGCTCGTCGCGCTCGTCGCGGCGCTGCTCTGGACGATGCGCCCCGCTCCCGCCACCAACGAGCTGACGGCGTACTTCCCCCGCACGGTGGCGCTCTACTCTGGTTCCGAGGTTCGGATCCTCGGTGTCACGGTCGGGCACGTCGAGGCGATCGAACCTGCGGGTGACCGTGTCAAGGTCACCATGAACTACGAGAGCCGCTACGACGTCCCGGCCGATGCCAAGGCGGTCATCATCTCACCGGCCATCGTCGGTGACCGGTTCGTCCAGCTCACACCGGTCTACACCGGCGGTCAGCGACTGGCTGACGGCGCGGTGCTGGACACCGACCGGACGGCCACGCCGGTCGAGCTCGACGAGATCTACCAGAGCCTCGACGACCTGAGCGTGGCCCTCGGGCCCAACGGCGCCAACAAGCAGGGCGCGTTGGACAACCTGATCTCCGTCTCGGCGGCCAACCTCGATGGCAACGGCGCCCAGCTGCACGAGACGATCAAGAACCTCGGGACCTTCACGAGCACGCTGTCTGACAACAAGGACGCGCTCTTCTCGACGGTGACCCAGCTCAATCGGTTCGTCGGCATGCTCGCCAAGAACGACCAGAGCGTCCGCTCGTTCAACACCAACCTCGAGAACGTGGCGGGTCTGCTGTCGGATGAACGCAAGGATCTCGCACTCGCCCTCGACAACCTCGGTACGGCATTGACGGCTGTGTCGCAGTTCGTCGAGGACAACAAGGACGCCTTGAGCCAGAACATCCAAGGTCTGACGAAGGTGACACGCATCCTGGTCCACCAGCGGGACGCCCTGAAAGAGTCGCTCGACGTCGCACCGCTGGCCCTCAACAACCTGATGCTGGCCTACAACCCGCGAAGCGGGACCCTGGACCAGCGCAGCAACATCGGCGAGAACCTCAACCAGCTCACCAACGACCCTGCGCTGGTGCTGTGCGCGATCGTCGAGCAGGGCGGCAACCCGGCGCAGACCTGTGACGCCATCAAACGGATCTTCGCCACGCTTCCGAAGTCGAGTCTCAACCGCGGGGCCCCGTTCGTGTACAAGCAGATCGGGCCGGTGCAGGTCGAGAAGATCGACAAGACGCTGGCCGGCCTCATCGAGGTCAAGCGGTGAAAGCGATGTTACGAGCCGTCGCAGTGGCTGTGGTGCTGGCCCTCACGCTCGGCGCCTGCGACTTCTCCGTCTCGAGCCTGCCCTTGCCTGGCGGTGCCGACGTGGGCGATCACTCCTATGCCGTCAGCATCGAGTTCCGCGACGTCCTCGACCTTGTTCCGCAGTCCGCCGTGAAGGTCGACGAAGTGACGGTGGGCAAGGTCGACAGCGTCGGCCTGGACGGCTTCACCGCGGTGGTCACGGTCCGGCTCAACGGGGACGTGTCGCTGCCCGCCAACAGCGTCGCCCTGATCCGGCAGACCAGCCTGCTGGGCGAGAAGTTCGTCGACCTCGCACCGCCCACCGATGAGGCGCCCACCGGCATCCTGGTCGACGGTGCCACGATCCCGTTGTCACGCACAGGCCGCAATCCCGAGGTCGAAGAGGTGCTCGGGGCACTCTCCCTACTGCTGAACGGCGGTGGGGTAGCCCAGCTCAAGACGATCGCGCAGGAGCTCAACAACGCTCTCGACGGTCGTGAACCTCAGGTACGGAGCGTGCTGAGCCAGCTGGACACGTTCATGGGTCAGCTCGACCAGAACAAGCAGGACATCGTCGTCGCCATCCGGTCGGTCAACAAGCTCGCGGTCGCGGTGAAGGCCCAGAAGGCGACCATCGTCCGCACGCTCGACCAGCTTCCTGGGGCTCTGAAGGTGCTCAACCAGCAACGGTCGGGGCTCGTGAAGATGCTCGAGGGGCTTGATCGACTGAGCCCGATCGCGGTCCGGGTCATCAAGGCGAGCAAGCAGGACACGCTGGCCAACCTGCGGGCCCTCGATCCGATCCTCACCCAGGTGGCCAGGGCCGGTGACGCGATCCCGAAGTCGCTCCAGGCGCTGCTGACCTACCCCTTTGTCGATGCTGCGATCGGCAGCAGCCCGACCGAAGCGCGCAACCTCCACCAGGGGGACTACACCAACCTCAGCGCCAAGCTCAAGATCACCCTCGACGGCATACCGACCGGCCCAGGCGGACCCACCGACCCCTGTGACCTTGCTCCCCAGCTGCCGACGTGCCCGACGCTCCCGACCCTTCCCACCGGGTCCACCTTGCCGACGCTCCCCACCCTCCCCACCGTCACCAACCCGGTCCCCACCGACATCACGACCATCATCCCGTCGGTGGTGAAGTGTCTGAAGGACCCGACCGCCCCGCGGTGCTCGAAGCCGATCAAGAAGTTCTGCAAGAAGAACCCGCTCAGTGCGAAGTGCAAGGCGCTGGTCAAGAAGTTCTGCCAGAACTTCCCCGACTCCAAGCGGTGTCAGAACCTCGTGACGCTCCTGTGCAGCCTGCTGCCGCTCGGGTGCAGCGGCTCAGCGGGTTCGACGGCGTCGACAGGCAGCAGCGGGGGGCCGGTCGACCCGGTGTGCACGATGGCACCGGTGCTGTGCAGACCCCAGCCCGGCTATCTTCGGGACGCGTTCAGCCGCCGGGGGCTCGACCAGGACTTGGCCCTCCTGCTCTTACAAGGGGTGAGCCGACGGTGATCACGCGCACCACCAAGATCCAGCTGCTCATCTTCGCGGTGATCACGCTGGTCGGGATCTCCTACGTCGGAGCACGGTATGCGCAGCTCGACCGGCTCTTCACCGATGAGACATACACGGTCTCGGCCGACCTGGCTGAGTCCGGTGGCATCTTCGTCGGCGCCGAAGTCACCTACCGGGGCGTGTCCGTCGGTCGTGTGGAGGACATGCGACTGGCCGGGGACGGTGTGTACGCCGACCTGGGCATCGACAACAGCGAGAACAAGATTCCGGCCGACGTCGTGGCCGTCGTGGCGAACCGGTCTGCGATCGGCGAGCAGTATGTCGACCTGCAACCACGGACCGACCAGGCGCCTTACCTTCACGAGGGCTCTGAGATAGCGCGCGACGACACGAAGACACCGCTGGCGGCCACACCGCTGCTCATCGACCTCGACCAGCTGGTCAACAGCGTCGACAAGCAGGACCTGCGCACAGTGATCGACCAGCTCGGCACGGCCTTCCAGGACACCGGCCCGGACCTGGCCACCATCATCGACACGAGCAACTCCTTCATCACGACCGCCTACGCCAAGCTCGGCGTGACCAGGGATCTCATCAAGAACAGCCGGGTCGCCCTGCAGACCCAGCTCGACAGCGAGTCCGCGATCAGGTCGTTCAGCAAGGACCTCGCCCGCTTCAGCACGACACTCGTGCACAGCGACGCTGACCTGCGCACGGTCATCGACAAGGGCAGCGTCGCGGCCCGTGACGTCCGCAACCTGATCCAGGACAACCAGGCGGCGCTGGCCGAGCTGATCAACAACCTGATCACGACCAACGAGATCACCTCGGCGCGGGTGAACGGCATCAAACAGATCCTGGTCGTCTACCCGTACGTCGTCGAAGGCGGTTACACAGTGGTCGCCAAAGATCCGACCACCGGTCTGTACGACGCACACTTCGGGTTGGTTCTCACCAACGACCCTCCGGTCTGTCACCGCGGTTACAACACCCAGCAGCGCGACCCCAACAACACCTCCGAGGTGCCAATGAACATGAACGCCCGGTGCACCGAACCTCAGGCTCAGAGCGACGCCCGGGGAGCACAGAACGCCCCTGCCTACGGTGCGCCGGGCAAGGGACGGAGCCCTGTCGTGGCGGCGTACGATCCCGAGACGGGCATACTCAGGCCGGCGACGTCGGCACCCGGGGCCAACAGGCACGAGGTCGGCGGTCAGCAGCAACTATTGGGAGAGGACTCGTGGAAGTGGCTGCTTCTCGGTCCGCTGGCGAGGACGAGCCGATGAGTGCCGTCCAGACGCGAGCCCGGGAGACGGACGAGATCACCCCCGTCGGTCCTGGGTTGTCTGACCGGACCGCCCTGGTCCTGGCTGTCGTGCTCGCCTGCGCGCTCGTGGCCGCCATCGTCGCCGGCATCGTGTTGAGCGTCCGGTATGTCGACGGCCGCGGCGGCACGAGCACCGATGGGAGCCGGGTCGACGCCTCGATGGCCCAGGAGCTGAAGGCGCGCAGCGCGGTTCAGACGGCGGCTGCGACGTTCGTCGCGAACGTGAACACCTACGCCTCCGATGACATCGCCGGATACCGGAGCCGGCTCGACGGGCTGCTGACGCCGAGCTTCGCTCAGTCCAACCGGCTCTTCGTGGACAGCATCGTCAAAACGATGAAGACGACCAAGCTGAAGTCCGACGCCAAGGTGCTGCGGACGGCTGTCTCGCAGATCGACAGCTCCTCTGCGACTGCCCTGGTCATCGCGGACGTGCACGCCACCTCGGTCTTCGGTGAGCGAGTGCGACATTTCCGCTGGAAGGTGAGCCTCGTGGCAGATCCGGACACCGCCGGCCACTGGCTCGTCGACGACTTCACCTCGGTGGCGTGAGGAGCGACTGCATGAATGACTCCAAGCCCGTACGGCGGCGCAAGATCGCCGGTGAGCGTCGATCGCAGGTGACACCACCGACCGGCACGCCCGGCGCGCCCGTCACCGAGGCCCGGGTGTCGAAGCCGGTCGCGGATGCCGCAGAATCGGCTGGTCGGTCGCCCGATGCGCGACGACCCGCGCCCGGCTCCGCTGACCCCGCACCGCGTCCGATCCCAGGATGGCTGCTGGGCGGTCTTGCCGTCCTGCTGATCGCCGCGGTGGCCTTCGACCTGGTCGTCGGGTTCCGAACCCACCGGGTCACTCAGCAGCGCACGACAACGTCAGCAGCCATCACGTCCGCGTTCAGCCAGGCGCCGGCGCAGGCCGAGACGGCCGCCAACCACGTGCTCGGCTACGACTACAAGACCCTGCAACACGACGCCGACCAGGCGGAGAGCTACATGACGCCCGATTATGCGCAGCAGTTCCAGCGCACCGTCGAGCAGCTGTTGACGGAGCCGGCCGGTCAGGTCAAGGCGCACGTGGCCGCCTCGGTCAAGGCGTCCGGGGTCGTGTCGGCGACGCCCGCCAAGGTCGATGTGATGATGTTCGTTGACATGACGAGTACGACGACAGCCCACCGTGAGCCGCAGACCTATCTCAACCGAGTCGTGTTCACGATGGTGCGGTCGGGCGACCGATGGCTGGTCTCCGACGTCACCGCGCTGTAGTCCGAACCTGGCGCCGTGGTGGGTCTGGCCAGGTTCCCTGTTGCCGAACCGAACGGCTAGTTTTCCACAGCCCAAACCATGTCATAATCGGGCGTTATGGCCGCGCGAAGGTGACCAATACCGCGTGTTTGCTTGACTCAGGCCCCCCGGCGGGGCATCCTCGCCATAGTTTCCGATCGCGGACTGCGGCGAGGACGGACGACGGCGCGACACCCACGCGCGATGTCCCTCGAGGCCCAGTTCGACAAGCAGTCGGCCCCTGGGGTAAACTGCTTCTTTGCGCTGCCTTCCACCTGCTAACGACCCGGCTTCGGGTCCCCTTTGCATGGGGTGATGGAGGAGCGCTATTGGGATGAGTCCGCGAGCCTTCGGAAGGACCACTCTTGGCCGCCTCGCGCAACGCCAGCAACACGCCATCTACCAGCCGTACCAGCAAAGCCAATGACACCGGACGGGTGTCGTTCGCAAAGATCGCCGAAACTCTCGAGGTTCCCGATCTGCTGGCCCTCCAGGCCGACAGCTTCAACTGGCTCGTCGGTAACGATTCCTGGCGGGCCAAGGTCGAGCAGGCCCAGTCGGAAGGACGTCAAGACGTCTCGACGAGGTCAGGTCTGGAGGAGATCTTCGAGGAGATCTCCCCGATCGAGGACTTCTCCGGGACCATGAGCCTCTCGTTCCGGGACCACCGCTTCGAGCCCCCCAAGAACACCGTCGAGGAGTGCAAGGAGCGCGACTTCACGTACTCCGCGCCCTTGTTCGTGACGGCGGAGTTCATGAACAACGAGACCGGCGAGATCAAGAGCCAGACGGTCTTCATGGGTGATTTCCCCCTGATGACCGACAAGGGCACCTTCATCGTCAACGGGACCGAGCGTGTCGTTGTCTCGCAGCTCGTCCGGTCGCCCGGTGTCTATTTCGAGCGCTCGATCGACAAGACCTCTGACAAGGACATCTTCAGCTCGAAGATGATTCCGTCACGCGGTGCCTGGCTCGAGTTCGAGATCGACAAGCGCGACATGGTCGGGGTCCGCCTCGACCGCAAGCGCAAGCAGAACGTCACCGTGCTGCTCAAGGCGCTCGGCTGGACCGAGGCGCAGATCATCGAGGAGTTCGGCGAGTTCGAGTCGATCCGGCTGACCCTGGAGAAGGACCACACGTCCGGCCAGGACGACGCACTGCTCGACATCTACCGCAAGCTGCGTCCGGGCGAACCCCCGACGCGCGAAGCCGCGCAGACCCTGCTCGAGAACTACTACTTCAACCCGAAGCGGTATGACCTCGCCAAGGTCGGGCGCTACAAGATCAACAAGAAGCTCGGCCAGGACGAGCCGTTCGACCAGCAGACGCTCACGATCGACGACATCGTCGCGGCCATCCGTTACATCGTGGCCCTGCACGACGGGCGTGAGGAGATGTCCTCTCCGCGTGGCCAGATGGTCGTCGAGTCCGACGACATCGACCACTTCGGCAACCGCCGTCTCCGCACGGTCGGTGAGCTCATCCAGAACCAGCTGCGCACCGGTCTGGCCCGCATGGAGCGGGTCGTCCGCGAGCGGATGACGACTCAGGACGTCGAGGCGATCACGCCGCAGACGCTGATCAACATCCGCCCGGTGGTAGCCGCGCTCAAGGAGTTCTTCGGAACGTCCCAGCTCAGCCAGTTCATGGACCAGATCAACCCGTTGGCCGGTCTGACGCACAAGCGTCGTCTCTCCGCGCTCGGTCCCGGTGGGCTGTCCCGTGAGCGGGCCGGCTTCGAGGTCCGCGACGTGCACGTCTCGCACTACGGCCGGATGTGCCCGATCGAGACTCCTGAGGGCCCGAACATCGGTCTGATCGGCTCGCTGGCGACGTTCGGACGCGTCAACTCGTTCGGCTTCGTCGAGACGCCGTACCGCAAGGTCGTCGACGGTGTGGTCACCGACCAGATCGACTACCTCACGGCCGACGAAGAAGACCGGGTGGTCATCGCCCAGGCGAACGCGATCCTGACGAAGGACAACACGTTCGCCGAGGAGCGTGTCATGGTGCGTGAGCGCCGCGGCGAGGTCGACAACCTCACCGGCGCCGACGTCGACTACATGGACGTCTCGCCGCGCCAGATGGTGTCGGTCGCGACCGCCCTGATCCCGTTCCTCGAGCACGACGACGCCAACCGGGCCCTCATGGGCTCGAACATGCAGCGCCAGGCCGTGCCGTTGATCCGTGCCGAGGCACCGCTGGTCGGGACCGGTATGGAGTATCGCGCGGCAGTCGACGCAGGAGACGTGGTCGTGGCGAAGGCCAGCGGCGTGGTCACCGAGGTGTCGGCGGACTCGGTCGAGGTCATGGAGGACGACGGGCACTACGAGACCTACCGTCTCGCCAAGTTCCGGCGCTCCAACCAGGGCACCTGTGTCAACCAGCGGCCGACCGTGGCCGAAGGCGACCGGGTCGAGACCGGATGGCCGATCGCTGACGGCCCGAGCACCGACTCCGCGGAGATGGCGCTCGGTCGCAACCTGCTCGTGGCGTACATGCCCTGGGAAGGTCACAACTACGAAGACGCGATCATCCTCAGCCAGCGGCTGGTGCAGGAAGACGTCCTCACCTCGATCCACATCGAGGAGCACGAGGTCGACGCCCGCGACACCAAGCTGGGTCCCGAGGAGATCACCAGGGACATCCCGAACGTCTCAGACGAGATGCTCGCCGACCTCGACGAGCGCGGCATCATCCGCATCGGTGCCGAGGTCGTTCCTGGCGACATCCTGGTCGGCAAGGTCACGCCCAAGGGTGAGACCGAGCTGACCCCGGAGGAGCGGTTGCTGCGGGCGATCTTCGGAGAGAAGGCACGCGAAGTCCGTGACACGTCGCTCAAGGTCAAGCACGGCGAGAGCGGCATCGTCATCGGCGTTCGCGTCTTCGATCGTGAAGAGGACGACGAGCTGCCTCCCGGTGTCAACCAGCTGATCCGCGTGTACGTCGCTCAGAAGCGCAAGATCTCCGACGGTGACAAGCTCGCCGGACGCCATGGCAACAAGGGCGTCATCTCGAAGATCCTGCCGGCTGAGGACATGCCGTTCCTCGAGGACGGCACGCCCGTCGACATCATCCTCAACCCGCTCGGCGTGCCGGGCCGGATGAACATCGGCCAGGTGCTGGAGACCCACCTCGGGTGGGTCGCCAAGAATGGCTGGCAGGTCGAGGGCGACGACGCCGAGTGGAAGAAGCGGCTGAGCAGCATCGGTCTGAGCCAGGCGCCGGGTGACACCAACGTCGCGACGCCCGTGTTCGACGGTGCCAAGGAAGACGAGATCTCGGGTCTGCTGGCCTCGACCCTCCCCAACCGGGACGGCGAGCGGCTGGTCAAGGGCGATGGCAAGGCGCGGCTTTTCGACGGTCGTACCGGTGAGCCGTTCCCCGCACCCGTGTCGGTCGGCTACACCTACATCATCAAGCTCAACCACCTGGTCGACGACAAGATCCACGCTCGTTCGACCGGTCCGTACTCGATGATCACGCAGCAGCCGCTGGGTGGTAAGGCACAGTTCGGTGGTCAGCGCTTCGGTGAGATGGAGGTGTGGGCGCTCGAGGCCTACGGCGCCGCCTACGCACTGCAGGAGCTGCTGACGATCAAGTCCGACGACGTGCTCGGTCGCGTGAAGGTCTACGAGGCCATCGTCAAGGGCGAGAACATCCCGGAGCCGGGGATCCCCGAGTCGTTCAAGGTGCTCGTCAAGGAGATGCAGTCCCTGTGTCTCAACGTCGAGGTGCTGTCGAGCGACGGGGTGGCCATGGACATGCGCGACACCGACGAGGACGTCTTCAGGGCGGCCGAGGAGCTCGGCATCGACCTGGCACGGCGCCCCAACGAAGGCATCAGTTCGGTCGAGGAGGTATGACGAACGCTCGCGAAGCGAGCGCTCGTCATACCGACGAGACGGCCGAGCGAGCTTGCTCGTGAGGCTAGCCAGTCCGGCCCGGGTCCTGCACCGACGCAGCAACGCAGGGCACCTCGGCCTGATCGAGAGAACAAGACCCTCGGGTCCTAAGAAAGAGCACCACCCACAGCAACATCAGACGAAGGAACAGTCTTGCTGGACGTCAACTTCTTCGACGAGCTTCGAATCGGTCTGGCCACCGCTGACGACATCCGCCAGTGGAGCCACGGCGAGGTGAAGAAGCCCGAGACCATCAACTACCGCACGCTCAAGCCGGAGCGCGACGGTCTCTTCTGCGAGAAGATCTTCGGTCCCACGCGGGACTGGGAGTGCTACTGCGGCAAGTACAAGCGCGTCCGTTTCAAGGGCATCATCTGCGAGCGCTGCGGCGTCGAGGTCACTCGCTCGAAGGTCCGCCGTGAGCGGATGGGGCACATCGAGCTGGCCGCACCGGTGACACACATCTGGTACTTCAAGGGTGTCCCGAGCCGGTTGGGCTATCTGCTCGACCTCGCGCCGAAGGACCTCGAGAAGGTCATCTACTTCGCGGCCTACATGATCACCGCCGTCGACGACGACGCGCGGCACAAGGACCTGTCCTCGCTCGAGGCGAAGATCGACATCGAGCGCAAGCAGCTCGAGCAGCGACGCGACTCCGACATCGAGGCTCGGATGAGCAAGCTCGAGGAAGACCTCGGTGCACTCGAGGCCGAGGGCGCCAAGGCCGACGCCAAGCGCAAGGTCAAGGAAGGCGCCGAGCGCGAGGTCAAGCAGATGCGCGACCGTTCGCAGCGCGAGCTCGACCGCATCGAAGAGGTCTGGAACTCCTTCCGCACGCTGAAGGTCCAGGACCTGATGGGTGACGAGATCCTCTACCGCGAGATGAAGTTCCGCTTCGGCAAGTACTTCGAGGGCGCGATGGGCGCGGAGGCGATCCAGAAGCGTCTGCAGACCTTCGACCTGGTCGCCGAGGCGGAGTCGCTGCGCGAGACGATCCGCACCGGCAAGGGCCAGCGCAAGACGCGCGCGCTCAAGCGCCTCAAGGTGGTGTCGGCGTTCCTGACGACGACGAACAGCCCCGAGGGCATGGTGCTCGACTGCGTCCCGGTCATCCCGCCGGACCTGCGGCCGATGGTGCAGCTCGACGGTGGCCGCTTCGCCACGTCGGACCTCAACGACCTCTACCGCCGCGTGATCAACCGCAACAACCGGTTGAAGCGCCTGCTCGACCTCGGTGCGCCCGAGATCATCGTCAACAACGAGAAGCGGATGCTCCAGGAGGCCGTCGACTCGCTGTTCGACAACGGCCGCCGTGGACGTCCCGTCACCGGCCCGGGCAACCGCCCGCTGAAGTCGCTGTCCGACATGCTCAAGGGCAAGCAGGGCCGGTTCCGCCAGAACCTGCTCGGCAAGCGCGTCGACTACTCCGGCCGCTCGGTCATCGTGGTCGGCCCCCAGCTCAAGCTGCACCAGTGCGGTCTGCCCAAGCAGATGGCGCTCGAGCTGTTCAAGCCGTTCGTGATGAAGCGGCTGGTCGACCTCAACCACGCGCAGAACATCAAGAGCGCCAAGCGGATGGTCGAGCGCAGCCGCCCGGTCGTGTGGGACGTCCTCGAAGAGGTCATCACCGAGCACCCGGTGCTGCTCAACCGCGCACCCACGCTGCACCGGCTCGGTATCCAGGCGTTCGAGCCTCAGCTGATCGAGGGCAAGGCCATCCAGATCCACCCGCTCGTCTGCTCGGCGTTCAACGCCGACTTCGACGGTGACCAGATGGCAGTGCACCTGCCGCTGTCCGCCGAGGCGCAGGCCGAGGCGCGGATCCTGATGCTCTCGACCAACAACATCCTCAAGCCGGCGGACGGCCGTCCGGTCACGATGCCGACGCAGGACATGATCATCGGGATCTACTTCCTCACCCTCGACCGTGACGGTCACCCGGGTGAAGGTCGGGCGTTCTCCTCGGTGTCCGAGGCGCTCGATGGCCTTCGACCGCAAGGAGATCGAGCTGCAGAGCAAGATCAAGCTGCGTTTCCCCGAGGTCACGCCGCCGTCCGGCCTGGAAACCCCCGAAGGCTGGGAACAGGGCACTCAGCTGACGTTGGAGACCACCCTCGGACGCGCGATCTTCAACGAGGCGCTGCCGTCGAACTACCCCTACGTCAACAACGAGGTGGGCAAGAAGCAGCTCGGCGTCATCGTCAACGACCTCGCCGAGCGCTACACCAAGGTCGAGGTCGCCACGGCGCTCGATGCGCTCAAGGACACCGGTTTCTACTGGGCCACCCGGTCCGGTGTGACCATCTCCATCGAGGACGTCGTCACGCCGCCCGGCAAGCCCGAGATCATGGCCAAGTTCGAGGACCAGGCGGCCAAGGTCCAGGTCCAGTACGAGCGCGGTCTGATCACGGACGAAGAGCGTCGTCAGGAGCTCATCGAGATCTGGAACACCGCCACGATCGAGGTTGCTCGGGCCATGGAAGAGACGTTCGAGAAGACCAACCCGATCTACATGATCGTCAACTCCGGTGCGCGTGGAAACATGACGCAGGTCCGTCAGATCGCAGGTATGCGCGGTCTGGTGGCCAACCCGAAGGGCGAGATCATCCCACGGCCGATCAAGGCGAACTTCCGCGAAGGTCTGTCCGTGCTGGAGTACTTCATCTCCACCCACGGTGCTCGCAAGGGCCTCGCGGACACCGCGCTGCGCACGGCTGACTCCGGCTACCTGACGCGTCGTCTGGTCGACGTGTCGCAGGACGTCATCATCCGTGAGGACGACTGCGGCACCGAGCGTGGCCTCAACAAGGTCATCGGCGTCAAGCTCGACGACGGCCGGGTCACCAAGGACGAGTATGTCGAGACGTCCGCGTACGCCCGCAACCTCGCGGTCGACGTCACTCACCCCGAGACCGGCGACGTCATCGCTGTCGGTGGCGATGACATCGGCGACGTCATGATCAACAACCTCATCGACGCCGGCATCCACGAGGTCAAGGTCCGGTCGGTGCTTACCTGTGACGCCAAGACCGGCACCTGTGCCAAGTGCTACGGCCGCTCGCTGGCAACAGGCAAGCTCGTCGACATCGGCGAGGCCGTCGGCATCATCGCGGCGCAGTCGATCGGTGAGCCCGGCACGCAGCTCACGATGCGGACGTTCCACACCGGTGGCGTGGCTTCGGCTGATGACATCACCGAGGGTCTGCCTCGTGTCGTCGAGCTGTTCGAGGCGCGTCAGCCCAAGGGCAAGGCGCCGATCTCGGAGCTGGCTGGTCGGGTTCGCATCGAGGACACCGACAAGACCCGCAAGATCGTCGTCATCCCCGACGACGGTTCGGAGGAGCAGGCCTATCCGGTCAGCAAGCGCACCCGCTTGCTCGTCGAGGACGGTTCCCCGGTCGCGGTCGGGCAGCAGATGACCGTCGGCAAGGCCGACCCGCAGGACGTCCTGCGGGTGCTGGGTCCGCGCAAGACCCAGGAGCACCTGGTCGACCAGGTGCAGGAGGTCTACCGTCGTCAGGCCGTGGCCATCCACGACAAGCACATCGAGATCATCATCCGGCAGATGCTCCGTCGGATCACGGTGATCGAGAGCGGCGACGCCAACCTGCTGCCCGGCGAGCTCGTCGAACGCACCAAGTTCGAGACCGAGAACCGGCGGGTCGTCGCGGAGGGCGGTACACCGGCCTCCGGACGTCCCGTGCTCATGGGCATCACCAAGGCATCGCTGGCCACGGAGTCGTGGTTGTCGGCGGCGTCCTTCCAGGAGACGACGCGCGTTCTCACCGACGCGGCGATCCATGGCAAGTCCGACAAGCTGTTGGGCCTGAAGGAGAACGTCATCCTCGGCAAGCTCATCCCGGCGGGTACGGGGCTCGAGCGCTACCGCAACATCCGGGTCGAGCCGACCGACGAGGCTCGTGCCCAGGCGTACTCCATCGACTACGACACCTACGACTACGACTTCGGTCAGTCCACGGGTCAGTCGGTGGCGCTGGACGACTTCGACTTCGGTTCCTTCCAGAACTAGACGAAGCGACTGCCGCACGAGGGGCGGGCAGAGACCGGTCACCGGTCCCTGCCCGCCCCTCGTCATGGCAGGATGCCGACGTGAGTGATCCAGTCGCACCCGGACCTGCCGAGTCAGCACCCGTCGGCGCAGAGCCGGACGTGACCGAAGAGTTCAGGACTCTCGCGGCCAAGGCCACCCGTCGGCTCGCCGGCGGCGTGCCCCGTCTCCCGCGCGAAGAGCTGACGAGCCTGACGCTCGAGATCGACAGGTTGACGGAACCGGACACCTGGGATCGCTATGGCGCATCGGGTCCGGTAGCCGTGCTCGAGAACGAGATCGCCCGGCTGCTCGGCAAACCAGCTGCGGCCATGTTTCCCAGTGGCACGATGGCCCAGCAGTCCGTGCTCAGGGTGTGGAGCGACCGGTCGGCCTCCAAGCGGGTGGCGCTGCCCGGCCAGTCGCACCTGCTGTGGCACGAGCTCGACGGTCCGGCCCTGCTGCACGGGCTCAGCTACGAACGCCTCAGCCAGGAGCGCGAGCTGCCGACGACGAGAGCGCTGTCCGCCGTTCCCGGCGTTCTTGCCGCCGCGCTGCTCGAGCTGCCGTTGCGTGACGCCGGCTACTTGCTTCCGAGCTGGGACGACCTGGTCGCCTTCTCGGCAGCGTGCCGTGAGCGGGGTGTCCCGCTCCACTTCGACGGCGCTCGACTGTGGGAGTCGCAGCCATGCCTCGGCCGTGAGCTGAGCGAGATCGCCGAGCTGGCCGACACCGTCTACGTGTCGTTCTACAAGGGACTCGGCGGCCTGAGTGGAGCCGCCGTCGCTGGTCCGGAGGACGTGATCGACGAAGCCCGCCAATGGCGCCAGCGGATGGGCGGCACGTTGTTCTCGCTGTTGCCGTACGCCGTGAGCGCCTTGAGAGGTCTGCGCGAGGAGCTGCCGACGATGGCGGCGCGCTACGAACGAGCCCTCGAGCTGGCGAAGGCGTTCGCCGCGCGAGGGATCGGGGTCTTTCCCGATCCGCCGCACACCAATGCCTTCCGGATCTCGGCGCCGGTGCCTCATGAGGTCGTGATGCAGCGCCTGCTCGCCTTCATGGCGACGGACGGGACCGCCTTGACACCACCGTGGGGTGACAGTGACATCCCCGGTTCGAGCTGGACTGAGTTCACGGTAGGGACCAGCACGCTGGAGTGGGACGTCGATGAGGCGGCGGACCTCCTCGCCCGGGTGATCCTGGGTGGGGAGTCCTGACAAGGTAGATCGCGTGGATCGCTGCCGAGCGCGATCCACGCGCTGCCCGATCTGGGGACCTTGCACCACTAAGGTCTGAGCCATGAGTCTTCTCCGTCGTCCCGACACGCTCTTCGACTCCCTCGATCCCCTGGTCCGGGACGGCACGCTGACGCCGGGGCAGGCCGAGCGGGTCTACCGGGCGGTCCATGCACCACGACGCGGTCGATCGCCGGTCTCGGCGGACTCCGGCGGGTGGGAACCGTCGCGCGGGTGGGCGGCCCTGTCGGTCTTCGCCGGCGGACTGCTGGGTGCCTGCTACCTCCTTGCCACCGCTGTCGACGGGACCGAGGGATTCGGCTGGAAGACCCTGCTCATCCTGCTCGGCGTCACGCTCGTGCTCGGCGCCGCCGCGGCCGCCTTCCGCCGTTCGGCTGGGAGCGGTCCCGTGGGCCATGTGGACCGCCGGGGTCCTCGGAGCCCTGGCGCTCGCAGCCCTGGCCTTCGGGCTTGTGGTGCTGTGGGACGCCGACGTGCTCACGTATGTCGCGGGGCTGCTCATGGTCGCGGGCGGCGTCGCCGGGTTCTGGATCCTGGAAGGACAGCTGTTCGCCGCCGTCGCCGTGATCGGGGGCGCGCTGGTGCTCGGGCAGGCAGCCAGCGACGTGATCAGTGGCGGGGATCCGGGGTCCAGCGTTGCCCTGTCGGTCGGCGTCGCCTTCCTTGTCTACGGGTTGGTTGTCGCGGCGGCGGGGTGGCGATTCGGGTGCCGGCGTCTGCTCGGCATGCTGGGTCTGGGGATCGGTCTGACGTCGATGATCGTCGTCATCTACGTCGACGCGGTCTACTTCGCGTTCTCCGTGGCCGTCACCAACCAGTCATCCACCGGGATCAACGGTCCTGATGCGACGAGCATCCGCTCTGACATCCGCGTCGCGATGGTTCTCGGCCTCCTGATAGCCGTGTTGGCCGCACTGGCGCACGCCTACACGTCCTTTGTCGGGTTCGCGGTGCTGAGCCTGGTGGGCGCGGCGGTCGTTCCGGTGTCTGCGGTCGTGACCTTGAGCGGGCAACATCCGCTGCGGTGGTCGATGGCCTTCGGGGTCGCCGGGACGTTGGCGCTGGCCGCGGCTGTCGGCGTACAGCTCCAGCGGCGGAGGAGGGGACAGGCCGTACCGCGTCGGCGGCGATGATGCGTCCCCCGATCCTGGGGGACAGCCGCGCGCGGACACTGAGACCCTGGCGTGGTGAGCAGGTCCGTGCCTGATCCCGGTGTTGGTGCCCCGGTCCAGCGCCAACGGGTCTCCGCCAGGGCCCTTCTGCGGCGTGGCGACGAGGTCCTGCTCGCTCGGGTCTCCACGTCGAGTGCCACCGCACCGGGCGTCTGGACGCTGCCTGGCGGCGGAGTCGACCACGGGGAGCACCCGGAGGAGAGCCTGCGGCGTGAGGTGTACGAGGAGACCGGCCTCCAGATCAAGGTCGGTGCCGTACGCACCGTTGTCTCACGCCACTTCACAGGAGTGTCTCCCTCCGGGGTGCTCGAGGACTTCCATGGCATCCACCTCGTGTACGACGCGTCGGTCACCTCAGACTCCGACGAGCCACGAGTGGTGGAGGTCAACGGCACGACCGATGCGGTGGGTTGGTTCACCGTCACCGAGGTGAGGAGCAAGGGCTTCCGGACCTCCGCCGTCGCGCGGCGCGCGCTGGACCTCGACTGACGAGTGGATGGGCTGGAAAATGAGCAAGCGCGAGGTAATCTGGATTACATGATTACAAGCAATGCCACCGACGAGGCGATCACTGCCTGGTTCGCGGGCCGGCTGCCCGCTGCATGGACTGCCCAGCAGCCCCACATCACGATCGACCGTGAAGAGATCACGGTGCGGATCACGCTCGACCCGGTCGAGCTCGGCGATGCCGCCACCGAAGACGCTCGCCGAGAAGCCGCCGCAGGGCGTGTCTCGGCCTGGCGTGAGGAGACTCGAGCAGACCGGATCGCGGTGGCCCGCGAAGCCGAGTCCCGCTTCGAGCGCAAGGTGTCCTGGGGGGCCGGTATCGCGGACTACAGCGTCTTGTTCACGCATCTCGCGGTGCCGGTCATGACCCGGTTGCGGCAGCCGCAGCGCCACGTGCTCGACACCCTGGTCGAGTCCGGAGTCGCACGCTCGCGAGCCGACGCGCTGAGCTGGTGTGTGCGGCTGGTGGGCCAGCACAGTGAAGAGTGGCTCGCAGAGCTGCGCGGAGCCATGGAGAATGTCCAGGCGGTCCGTGAGCGCGGTCCCGCCTGACCCTTCCCGCGCGTTCCTGATCGCCGGACCCGGCTGTGCGGACGCCGTTTTGACCCTGCTCCGCGCAGCCGGTAATCTTGAGCACTGTGCCTGGGCTGTCCAGGCCCCTTCGTGTGCCGCTGGTGCCGACGGGTACGACTCGTACCTCCCGGACACCTCCTGCCGCGAAAGTCTGTACGTGACTCACGTTCGTCTCAGCAGGTCGACGATGTGTTCGTGGCCGGGGCGACACGCCCGACCACGGGGGTCGCCGCTGCAGATGCCCACGCGTAGAACCCCTCAAGCACGACCGACAGGAAAGAGAACGACGCGGTGCCCACCATCCAGCAGCTGGTCCGTAAGGGCCGCCAGGACAAGGTGTCGAAGACCAAGACGCCGGCCCTGAAGGGATCTCCTCAGCGGCGCGGCGTGTGCACGCGTGTCTACACGACCACGCCCAAGAAGCCGAACTCCGCTCTCCGCAAGGTCGCGCGCGTGCGCTTGACGAGCGGGATCGAGGTGACGGCGTACATCCCAGGCGTCGGCCACAACCTGCAGGAGCACTCGATCGTGCTCGTGCGCGGCGGTCGGGTGAAAGACCTGCCGGGTGTCCGCTACAAGATCATCCGCGGCTCGCTCGACACCCAAGGTGTCAAGAACCGCAAGCAGGCTCGCAGCCGCTACGGCGCGAAGAAGGAGAAGAGCTAATGCCTCGTAAGGGCCCGGCCCCGAAGCGCCCGATCGAGAACGACCCGGTCTATGGCAGCCAGCTCGTCACGCAGCTGATCAACAAGGTGCTCGTCGACGGTAAGAAGCAGGTGGCGGAGCGCATCGTGCACACCGCGCTCGAGGGCTGCCGCGACAAGACCGGCACCGACCCGGTCGTCACGCTCAAGCGAGCGCTCGACAACGTCAAGCCGACCCTCGAGGTCCGCAGCCGCCGCGTCGGTGGCGCGACCTACCAGGTTCCGGTCGAGGTCCGTGCGACCCGATCGGTCACGCTGGCGTTGCGCTGGCTCGTCCAGTACTCACAGGCCCGGCGCGAGAAGACCATGTCCGAACGCCTGATGAACGAGCTGCTCGACGCCTCGAACGGTCTCGGCGCGGCCGTCAAGCGTCGCGAGGACACGCACAAGATGGCCGAGTCCAACAAGGCCTTCGCGCACTACCGCTGGTAATACGCCGATGTTCGGAGTGGAGCTCGTTGTCGTCATGGCTCTGACGCCGTCCATCGATCCGTATTTCCATCCGCCCATATACCGTTAGGGAACGCCAACCGTGGCAACCGACATCACCACCGACCTCGGCAGAGTCCGCAACATCGGCATCATGGCTCATATCGATGCCGGCAAGACCACGACGACCGAGCGGATCCTCTTCTACACCGGTATCAACTACAAGATCGGCGAGGTCCACGAGGGCGCTGCCACGATGGACTGGATGGAGCAGGAGCAGGAGCGCGGCATCACGATCACCTCAGCGGCCACCACCTGCATGTGGAAAGACCACACCATCAACATCCTCGACACGCCCGGTCACGTCGACTTCACCGTTGAGGTCGAGCGATCCCTGCGGGTGCTCGACGGAGCCGTCGCTGTCTTCGATGGTGTCGCCGGTGTCGAGCCCCAGTCCGAGACCGTCTGGCGCCAGGCGGACCGTTACCGGGTCCCGCGCATGTGCTTCGTCAACAAGCTCGACCGCACCGGCGCGGAGTTCCACCGCTGTGTCGAGATGATCGAGTCCCGGCTCGGCGCGGTCCCGCTCGTCCTGCAGATCCCGATCGGGACCGAGGCAGACTTCATCGGCGTCGTCGACCTGGTCAAGATGCGCGCGCTCACGTGGCGTGGCGAGACCATGAAGGGCGAGGACTACGACGTCGAGGACATCCCGGCCAGCCACGCCGATGCCGCCCGCGAGTGGCGTGATCGTCTCTTCGAGACGATCGCCGAGGCCGACGACGAGATGATGGAGCTCTACCTCGAGGGTGAAGAGCCCACGGTGGAGGCGTTGCAGGATGCGATCCGTCGCGCCACGATCGCGAGCAAGCTCACCCCAGTGCTCACGGGTACTGCGTTCAAGAACAAGGGCATCCAGCCGCTCCTCGATGCGGTCGTCGACTACCTGCCCTCACCGCTTGATGTCCCCGCCATCGAAGGCCATGACATCAAGGACGACGAGGTCTCGGTGCAGCGGCAACCCAACGAGAGTGAGCCGTTCTCGGCCTTGGCGTTCAAGATCATGGCCGACCCGCACCTCGGCAAGCTGACCTACCTGCGCGTGTACTCCGGA
>CAWFGV010000007.1:0-107061 GCA_963815445.1 uncultured Actinomycetota bacterium | reverse complement strand
AAAATTTTCGCCCCTCGAAGCCGGCTCCGGCCGCCAGGCCCAAAGCCCCACTGCCGCGCCGCCGTCAACGGGGCACAACGCGCAGCAATCCCAGCCACCTGGAGCAACCTGCGCTCTACGGAGCCACCCGGTTAGAGATACCAGTGACAGCTTCCTCGCCGGTGAGCGGTGAGGTCCCGGCTCGTGTCCGGGCCGTTGCGGATCATGAGGTCGCCGTCTGGGGATTGTGCCACTGGGTCCGCCTCGGGCATCCTACGGACAGCAGCAACCAGGGGGTCGACATGTCGGAGCGGTCGCTGGTGGTGTGGCTGGTGGTGCTCGGCATCGGTGCTTTGATCGGCTACGGCTACTACCTACTCCTGTCGCGAGGCCGCGGTTCCATCTACGACGGCGAACGTGAGCTGGACCAGCTGATTGAGTGGTACAGGCTGACCCCCACAGGTCCGCAGCTGGACCTGCTGCGGACCGAGGCCCGGTTCCGGCAGCGGTTGGGGGCAGTGCTCGCCGGTACCGCGGTGGCGGTCATGTTTGTTGCGACGTTCCTGCTGCCGGGGGACACCGGCCCCAGCATCGCCGGGGTCTCCATGGTTATGGCGTGGGTGGCCGGTCACGCTGTAGGGCATGCGTGCGCGGTGGTCAGACGGCCACGTGGAGGTGGGGCGACCGGCGCGATGGTGCAGTTTCCTCTGGCGGGGACGTTGTCGCGTACGGAGCTGGCGTTGGAGCTCGCGGTGGCGGCATCGGGGTGGGCGGCGGTGCTGGTCGGAATCCGTGCGCTGGGCGACGACGGCGGCCGGCTCAGTACCGAGGCAGCCGTTGCCGTCACTGCTTCGGGAGCGTTGGCGGCGGTGACGGCGATGGCGGCACTGATCATGCAATGGCTTTTGGCCCGGCTGCCGGTACCGGCCGACGATGACGACGGCGCCGTCCTGGTCAGGCTTCTGGGCGGGGCGTCGGTTCGGGAGCTGACCATGGCGACGTTCAGCACAATCGCGATCGCGATGGTGCTGCTGGTGTTCGTGTCCGGAACGCCATGGCCGCTTGGCCTGGGATATGTGGCCGTGTTCGTCCTGGTGTTGGTGGGCGCCCGCGAGTGGCGGCGACGCGCAATGGCCGGGTGCCGCCCGGCTGAAGCGACAGCCGTCTACCCGACCCAGGTGGCCCCGGCTCGCGGGGGCCCGGTTGGGGTGAGCGAACCGCGGGACGGCCTGGGCGACCGCTTCCTCGAAGACACTGATCGATAACAACCCCCGGCCGCAGCGGAGGACCCATGGACACCACCCCTGGCATCCCCAGGTCAGACCCGGGCGACACAACTGACGTTGAGGACCCGGACGGGAGGCAGCCAGACCCAACCGCCCCAGCTGTGGGCGTCGCCGTCATGTTCTGGCGGGTCATGGTGATGGTCGCGGTCCTCGCCGTAGCCGTGGCTGCGGCGCTGGGTTGGCAGTCCTGGCAGGCGCCCCGCACGCCTTCGACACCCTCACCGACCTCAGCCCGACCTACGGTGGACACTTCCGGGACGGGACGACGATCACCGCGGGTATGACGTTCCCTAGCCGCAGCGCGCACGACACACCGCAAGTCATCCACATCGACAGCGCGCTCCCGTACGTGGTCACCAACACCCCCGACGCCACCATCACGGTGTCAGTGTGTGCGCTCAGTCCGGACCCGAAGTTCGGTGTGATCGGGTCGGTGAGTGGCAGGCTGGCGGGGCGCTGGTGCACGCGGCTGGCCGACGCCGCCGACACCGACATGACGCTGCATGGTGATCCGTGGGAGCAGCTGCTGCTGACGATCACCGCCACCAGGCCAGGTGTCGTGCGGGTGGCCGGGATAGGGCTGACCTACTCCTACGGGCATCGGCACGGCACCCAGCGGGTCGGCTTAGGGGTCCGGTTCGTGTTCAAGGACCCGGCCCGCTAACCACTAACCACAAAGGGTCTCGCGTTTGGAACGGTATTGCGGTGAAAACACGGCCGCGGGCGCAATACCGTTCCAAACGCGAGGACGAGCCGGCGTGTCGTCGAGCATCCCACCCCGAAAGCTATCGGTGACGCGCACCTAGACTCTCGATCGTGACCTTGAGCTTTGCTGCGGAGCTGGACCGACGTGCGGTCATCCAAGCCGCTGAGCATGTCGCTGACCTCGTTGGGCGACCAGAGGTCGCTGACGCGTGGACGCAGGAGTCGAGCTGCTCGGGGATGAGCGTGGGCGGTCTGACCAGGCACCTGGGCGATCAGGCGGTCAACGTCGTGCTGCTGCTGCTGCGCGCCGACGACCCAATACCACCGGGTGTGGAGACGATCGCTGTCCTCGAGCACTACGCCCGCGCGGCCTGGCTGCGTGAAGACCTCGACGGAGAGGCCAACCGGAGCATCCGCGAGTCGGCAGACGGCCAAGCGAGCACCGGGCCGGCGGCTGCGGTGGCCGCACTTGCCGCGGCGCGCGTCGACTTGGAAACCGTGCTCGCCGACGCGCCACCGACGACCTACATCCCCTGGCAGGGCTGGGCGTTGGCGACCGACGACTTCCTGGTCACAAGGCTGATGGAGATGGTCGTGCACGCCGACGACCTCGCCGTGAGCGTCGAGGTCGACCCCCCGCGCTTCGAGGAGAGCGTTCTCGACCCCGTGCTGCGCCTGCTCACGGGCATCGCCGTACGCCGACACGGCCAGGACGCCTTGGTACGCGTTCTCAGCCGCCCTGATCGTGCGCCGCGAGAAGTGTCAGCCTTCTGACGGCGCACCCGTTGCGGCCGTGCGACGGGTGCGTGTTTGGAACGCTATTGCGCTGAACACTCGACCGCGAGCGCAATACGGTTCCAAACCTGGGATCGAGCCGTGCTATCCGCTCTCCATCTCAGTCGGCTGAGCCCGCGGCGTCGGCGAGAGCCTCTTCCAAGGAGTACTCGGAACCACGCGCGAAGTTCCGTTCCCAGGCATCGGGCGGGACCGATGCGCGGGCGTCGGCCAGGCCCGTCTGCTGCATCCAGGTCTCGTCGTCGATGTGCCTGCCGGTATCACCTCGGGAGGACGCATAGGCGTGAACTGCCCCGAGCAGCCGGGCTCCGCGTTCAGCGTCTCCCTCAGCGGCGTGCACGACGGCGAACGCGGCCACCAGGTCGAATGAGATCATGCGATGACGAAGTCGCAGTACGTCGGCGATCATGCCGTCGAGCCGCGCGTGGGCTTCTGACACCCGGTCGAGCATCACCAAGATGTTGCTGATCTCCAACGCAGCCCAGATCGACGAGATCTCGTCACCGGACTGGCGGGCCAGCTCGATGGCGTGTTCGTACGTCGCGATGGCCTCGGTGTACTCGCGCTGCAAGCAGAGCACACCCCCCTTGTGATTGAACAGCCAGAGATCCGTCGGGTCGGCGGCGATGCCCTCGTCGAACAGTTCACGTGCGATTTCGAGCCGTCCGTGGTCTCGATGCCAAGCGGCGAGGTCGCGGTACGCGCCGCCCTTCACCTGCGGATCTCCGAGGCGCTGACTGATCTCGACTGCCTCCTCGAGTGCCTGCAGGTGTTCGGCCTCGGACCCGGCCGCCCTCATGTCGGCCCACATCTGCAACGCGCCGCATCTCTCCACGCTGTCCTCGCCTGAGTCGAGCTCGAGAGCACGACTGGCCCAGCGCACCGCATCGCCGATGTTTCCGTGGTTCTCCAGGAACCAGCGCAGCTCAGAGCACAGGCGCAACCCGATCCGCGCCCTGCCGGGTTGTGAGGACGGGCCGTCCGGCGGCGGCAGGGTCCAATCGAGTGCAGCCGCGAAGTTCGGCTGGTCAGCAGTGAGCAGGGCGATGGCGGTTCGCTGGTCGGCGCCCCACATCTGCTCTCCCAGCTTTCTCGCGACCCCGAGGAAGTACGACGCATGCACATCCCTGACGTCATCGTGCTCGCCTGACTGGACGAGCCGTTCGAAGGCGAAGTCCGAGACCGTCCGCAGCAGTCCGACGCGAGGTTCATCGTCAGGTCCCTCGGAGATCAGTGCCAAGGAGGCATCGACGAGCTCGGACACCTCGTCGACAGGTTCTGCGTCGGACCCCGTCACCGCAGCCACCGCGGCGAGGTCGGAGTCGCCAGCGAACACGCTCAGCCGCCGCAGCAGCACCTGCTGGTCTTCGGGCAAGAGGTCGTAGCTCCAGGCGATGGTCTCGCGAATCGTTCGCTGCCGGGTCGGCCGGCCGGCCCCCACCGGCGGCAGGTCGAGGCTTGACGAAAGCCTCGCCAGCATGGCCTTGGGGGAGAGCGTCTTCGAGCGGGCCGCTGCGAGTTCGATCGCCAGCGGCAGCCCGTCGAGACGTCGACAGATGGTGGCCACCGTTGCCGCGGATTCGTCGGTGAGCGCGAACGTGCTCTTGACCATCCGCGCGTGGTGGCAGAAGAGCTCGACGGCTGCGGAGTCGCCGACCTCAGCGCCCTCCGCCGGCACAGCGAGCGGTGGGATCGCGTGCTCGTGCTCTCCGAGCACGTGCAGTGGCTTTCGCGTCGTCGCGATCACGCTGACGTTCGGCGCCGAGCTCAGCAGATCGGCGACGACCTCGGCAGCGCCGGCGATCTGTTCCAGGTTGTCGAGGATGACCAGCCGTCGGGTGTGGGCTACCTGGGCCAGCAAGGCGTCTCGGGGCGAGCTCTCGGCCGGGATACCCAGGGTGTCCGCCGCTCGCTTCCACATCGCCGACTCCGTGGATTCCGTGGCCAGCGAAACGAAGTGGACCCCGTCGGGGAAGTGTTCGACCAGCCCAGCTGCCAGCGCGATGGCGACACGTGTCTTGCCCGAGCCTCCGACTCCGGTCAGGGTCACGAGGCGAACGTCCGGAGTGAGAACGATGTCGCGCAGGACGGCGATGTCGTCGTACCGCCCGATCAGTGGTGTGTTGTATGCCGGGAGGCTCGACGCTGAACCCAGGCTCTTGACCGGTGGGAATGTGGCGGGTGTTCCCGGGGCGGTGAGCTGATAGAGATGCTCGTGCCCGTCCAGGTCCTTGAGTCGATGCGACCCAAGGTCCACCAGGCCGAGGTCGGCGGGCAGACCGTCCCGGACCAGTCGTTCGGTCGAGTCCGACAGCACCACCTGACCACCGTGTGCCGCGCCTGCGATACGAGCGGCACGGTGGACGTCGATACCGACGAAGCCACCGTCATGGAGGATCGGTTCGCCGGTATGAAGGCCCATGCGCACAGCCACGTGGGAGCCATCGGGCCACGAGGTTGCTGCGAGCTCTCGCTGCGCCTCAGCCGCGGCGCTCACCCCGTTTCGTGCGACATCGAAGACCACGAAGAAGCTGTCGCCCTCGGTGCCCATCTCCTGTCCGTCCCACCGGCTCCAGGCACCCCGCAAGATCCGGCGTTGCTCGTCGAGCGCTTGCCGGTACCGCTCACCGAGACGTTGCAGCAGTCGGGTGGAGGACTCGATGTCGGAGAACAGCATCGTCACCGTGCGGGAGGGCAGCGGGTGATCCATGCCCTCATTACAGTCCAGCGGCCGCCCTGGCGCCAGGAAGGACCACGTCCCTGCTCAACCCGCGGTGAAGCGGATGCTGTTGACCAGGGGTTGGTTGCCGGCCAGCGCGGCGCTGTCGCCGAACGTCCATGACCAGATGACTGTCGTACCGGCACCCGGCACGTCCACGAACGTGTAGTTCCCGACCAGGTCGTTCCAGATCCCGAGGAACGCCCCCTCTCCGTCTCGGGCCGCGAACAGTGCGGCGCAGACGAACCCGTAGTTGCAGGTTGACGGACCTTGCTGCCGCGCCCGCTTGAGGCGCGCCTGGACCGTCCAGGCGTGGAGTCCGTCGACGCTGGTCTGCCTGGGCGGGGAGGTGTCGAGGTAGGGACGTCTGCTCAGCCAGGCAGCCAGTGCGTTGGCACCCTTCCCGGCGGTCGTGTCCTCGACGGTCAGGCGCGTGTACTTCAGCGGCTCAACGTCCTCGAGAACGGTGACCCCACCCCTGACTCCTGAGTCGGAACGGTCCGACTGGACCAGCAGCAACCGCGTGTCGGTCCGGTCTGGGACGTAGTGCAGGTAGGGGTCAAAGTGGCTGGACGGGCTCCATGAGAACGGAACCGCCATGTTGACCGTGATCCGCTGCCCGGTGCACGTGAAGTAAGCGAGGCCGCAGGATATAGCGCTGGACGAGACAGCTGGTTTCGAGTGGTCCGCAGGCCCAGCCTCCGTCGCGCGCCACATGCTGGTCAGTCCGAAGGTGAGCCCTCCGACGATCAGGCTCACGGCAGCCGCAACCGCAATGAGGCGTGTGCGTTGGCGACGATGCACGGTGTCGAGCAGGGCTTGGAAGCTCGTATCCAGGTCAGCGCCGAGCGAGGCCTCTGAGCGCAACCGTGCGCCGGCTGCGCGGGCGCGGTCATCGATGGTCATGATCGCTCCTCTCCCTCGGGGGACAGCCGTTTCGACAAGGCCTCGCGTGCCCGGGACAGGTGAGCTTTGACCGTTCCTTCGGCGCACTCCATCGTCTCCGCGACGTCGGCGACGCTCAGGTCCAGGACGTAGTACAGCGCGACGGCCTGTGCCTGTCGGCGTGGGAGACGTCGTACCTCGCGCCAGAACTCGTTGTCTGCAAGGGGATTGCCCGGTTCCGCTTGTGTCGGCCGATGCAACCTGAGTCGCGCCACTGCACGGTTCTCGGACCTGCTGCGGCGGATGAGGGAGACGGCCTTGTGGGAGCAGACACCGCGGACCCACCCGGCGGGTGACGCAAACGTACGAACGGTGTCCCAGCGTTGGTACGCCACCACCATTGATTCCTGAGCGATGTCGCCCGCCTGAGCGTCTCCGGCCAGAGCCCGCGCCAGTGTCAGGAGCCGCGGGAACTCCCGGTAGTAGAAGGTGTCGAACGACTCCGGCTGACCTCCGCCATCCTCGGTGAGTTCGACCTGCCCGGCACTGATGTCCGCCGGCAACGCGTCGACCAGCTCGAGGACCGGCTGCTCCTGCCGAGCCGTGCGTCGTGTCATATCCCTAGATCGCTCTGGGGTTGCTGTTCGGTTTACCTTCGACTCGGCCTTTCGGGCGAGCGCCGCGCGTGATCGCACGTCGCTAGCGTGCACCCGCGCGATCCGTTGGTCCAGGCGGACTGTTGAGGTGATGCCGGTGCGACCACGATCACTCGGCTGCGACCGGCCGAGAGCTCATCGAGAGTGTGCTGCCGCCTCGATGAGGTCCGCCGCACGGCGTAACCCGTCCCGGCGCTGTATCGCCCGGGAGGTCACCGCGATCCGTTCGGCCAGCTGCCGGTCGCGGGTGAGTCTGTCGATGGCGGTGCTGAGCTGCTCGTCGGTGAAGCGGTAGGTGTCCAGCCGCACCCCGTATCCGGTCTCGTGCACGCGTTGGGCGTTGTCGTACTGGTCCCAGAAGAGCGGCAGCACGATCATCGGTTTGCCGAAGTGCAGGGCCTCGGTCGTCGTGTTGTTACCGCCGTGGGTGATGACGAGATCGACCTGGGGAAGCACACTGGTCTGCGGCAGGAACTCGCGGCCCCACATGTTGGCGGCCAGCGTGAGCTCGTCGTGCTGTGGTCCCATCGAGACGATGAAGCGGTGCTCGGTGCGTCCCAGCACGTCGATCAGCCGTCGCATGAGCTCGACGTCGGCGCTACCGAGAGAGCCCAGCGACAGGTAGACCAGCGCCGACCCGGCCGGCCGCTGCCGCAGCTCCTCCGGCACCACGAACGTCTCGTCAGTCGTACGCACACTCGAGTCGAGCCGGTGCCACGTCGAGTCGAGCGGCCGGGCGTCGACGTAGTCGATCGCCTCGGGATAGACGTACAGGTTCAGGTCCGCTGACTCGTGTACGAAGTCGAGCTCGGTGAGAGCCGGGGCGCCGACGCTCTGGACCCAGGCGTTGTAGCTCTCCCACATGCTCCGGTGGGTTTGTTCGTAGGCCGCTCGGAACACCGACCAGGACTCGGGAGCGTCCGCGGCGAGGCCGGAGAACGTCGGCGGAACGCCCGGGCCCTTCATCTCCAGCGGGTTGCACGACATGATCCGCACGAACGCGGCATCCGTGGTCATCAAGGCCGGGAAGCTCACGACGTTGTCGAGGACGATCGCGTTCGGGCCGACGTCTGCCAGGATCGCCTCGAGCTGCGGCTGACAGAACATCGCGCCATCGATGAGAGCCTCGTAGGTGGGCTGGACGAAGGTCGCCAGCTGGTCCTGCGTCGGCTTCCGGAACTCCGGAGCGGTCTCGCGGATGAAGTTTTTCCAGAACGCCCCCGCGTCCTGGGGCTCGTCGTCAGCGGGCGGAGGCGCCAGATCGACGAGCGCCTCTTCGAAGCCCATCGGCGCGAGCTTGCCGCGCCAGGACGACTCGGCGGCGAAGACGACGCGGTGTCCGCGCCGGCGCAGGACCGCTCCGATCCCGATGCAGTTGTTCGTCGGCCCGTACGCCGACTCGGGCATGAAGACGATGGTCGAGCGACCGTCCCGAGCACTCACGTGGACAACCTAGCCGCGCGCAGCCGCTTCGGCATGTACCTGTGGCCCGCTGCTCGAGAAGCCCGGCCCCTCGCCCAGGTGAACTGCAGCACTTCGAAAGTGCTGCGAATGGAATCGCTGACCCAGACCGTTCCCGAGAAGCCGCGGCGGGTCAGCACAGAGACACCGCCGCCGTCCACGTGGACGTCATCGATGCACGGGACGCGGATACGCGCGATCTCGGTCTGGGAACCGGAGGAGTCGGCTCCCTCTGGCGGCGTCTGTGGGCCCGCCATCCATCACCGCCGATGATCACTGACCGCAGGCCGGAAAAGACATGCGGGAACTCTTCACACTGTAGGCCGTGCCGGTCCACGCTGGTGAGGCATTCTGAGCGGTACGATCGCCGGGACCCTGCTGCCGTCTGGACTCACGCTGCCCAAGTCCATGACTCATGACCCGGGAGCTCCATGACCGAGAGCGTCGCCTTGTTCGAGCGCCAGGCTTGGTCGGCGCGCCACGATCATGTGTCCGCAGCCCGTCATTTCGTTGCCGACCGCCTTTCCGAGTGGCACGTTCCCGCTGCAGTCGACTCCGCCGTGCTCGTCGTCAGCGAGCTCAGTACCAATGCCGTGATCCACGCCCAGACGTCGTTCAGCGTCCACGTCAGCTGGAACGGTGAGGTCGTCCTGGTCCAGGTGACCGACGGCTCCCCCGCCCCTCCCGCCATCAATCGCACTGACAGCGGAACACCCGGGGGCCGCGGTCTCGTCGTCGTCGATGCCGTGGCGGAGCAGTGGGGGTCGATCCCGCTCCCGGACGGCAAGACGGTCTGGGCCACGCTGGTGACCGAAGAAGAGCCGGACTCCGCCGCCACGCGAGGGGCGTAGGTGGCGTGAGGGTGGGGCGGAGCGCCGTGAGGAGTTCCGCCCCACGCTTGCGGTTCGTCTGACGGCGCGACGGCCGTTGCCTCAGCTTGCCAGCGGACCCGTGCCGGCCCCGCTGGCAGCCAGCCGGCGGATCGTCCCGGCCAGCTGATCGACGTGCGGCGCCTCGCCGGTGACGAGTGCGTGAAGGATCAGCCCGTCGACGTAGGCGCACGTGGTGACGACGGCTGTCGGGTCGTCCGTCCAGGATCCGACGAGTGCGGCGAGGTCGGTCATCCAGCGCCGCGCCGCCGGCTGCAGGGCCGGCGTGCGAGCGGCGTACAGGAACAGCTCGAACTCCGCGATGCAGCGCGACCGGTTGGTCTCGAAATCCGTGACCAGCCAGTCCGCCAGCGCATGTACCGGATCGTCGGCGGCGCTGATCTCCACCAGGGCCAGGTGGCTCTGCTCGTCGGCGTGCAGCAAGGCGGCCTCGAGCAGGTCGTTGATCGACGCGAAGTGGTACGCCGCCGAGGTCGACGGCACACCTGCCACGCGCGTCACGTTGCGGTGCGTCACCCGGCCCACCCCTTCACGCTCGATGACGTCGAGGGTGGCCTCGATGAGGGCGGCCCGGGCTCGCTCACCGCGGGCCTGGCGCCCGTCGACACGCGTCTTCGCGGCCACCGCCTTCACCCCGCAGCGCCACCCAGCTCGAGCGCTGCCACGCCGATCACGATGGCGAAGAGTCCGGCAGTCTGGACCGAGGTCAGCCGTTCCCCGAACCAGAGCACGTCGGCGATGACGATCAGCGACAACCCGATGGCCGACCACAGTGCGTACACGACGCCGATGCTCATCCCGCGGGTCAAGAGGACCGCGAGCAGCCAGAACGACAGCAGGTACCCGATGACGACGACACCGGAGGGCACCAGCCGGCTGAATCCATCCGACATCTTCAGCGCGATCGTTGCAGTCACTTCGGTGAGGATCGCTGCGATGAGCAGCGCCCAGCTGAGCATGGTGAACTCCTAAGTATTTGAGCGAACGTTCAAATAGTATCACGCTAACGGCGCCCGCGATCCGTATGCTGTCCCTGGAACACTGGACGGATGACCGTCGCCCTGCCTCCCGCCTCCGGCTTGCCAGCGGGATGGACCGCCCGCGTCCCCGGCGCGGACGACGTGTCAGGCCTGGCGCGGCTCGTCGAAACGCACCAGCGCACCGCACGCGGCCGGACCGGCGTCGACGAAGCGTCGGTGGCTGCTTCGGTCACCGGTATCGGCTCGTGGACGCGTCGTCAGGTGGTGCTCGACGCTCCGGACGGCGCGATCGGAGCCTGGGCGTGGGTGCACGACCGCGCCGCGGGGCGGACCGTGGTCGACGTCACCGTCTCACCCGGCTGCGAGGCAGGCGACCAAGTGGCCGGCGTCCTCCTGCGCTGGGCCGAGGGCGTCGGATGTGACCTGGCGCGGCTGCGCGAGCTGACCGAGACCCAGCTGGACGCAAGCGCCTACGTCGGTGACGAGCGGCAGCAGCGCTGGCTTGCTGACGCGGGCTATCGCAGGACGCGGACCTGGCTCCACATGAGCAGACCTGTCGGGGAGTCCGACAAGGTCCTGGCTGCGCGGCCCGGAGTGCAGGTCCGGCGGGTCGCCAAGCACGACGACGGACTGCCGGTCGCCCAAGATCTCCACGTGGTCCACCAGATGCTCGAGGAGTCGTTCGCGGACCACTTCAACTCCTATCGAGAGAGCTTCCCCGAGTTCGTCCAGCGGCTCCGAGAGGACCCCGGGCACCGGTGGGACCACTGGTGGATCGCCGAGGTAGAGATCGACGGCGACAAGCGACCGGGTGGTGCACTTGTCAGCTCGGTGCTGCCGGCCGATGAGGCAGGTCGCCAGGGAAGCTATGTCGACTACATCGGCGTGCATCGCACGGCTCGTGGCCGAGGTGTGGCGAAGGCGCTGCTGCACACCGTCATTCGTGACGTCCTGGAGCGCGGCGGCAACCGTGTCGATCTCGAGGTCGATGCGGACTCCGACACCGGCGCCGACGGCCTGTACGCGTCGATGGGCTGGGTGACCAAGTTCCGCACGGAGTCCTGGCACGCTACGGCCCAGGTCTGACTTGGGTGTGTCCCGATTCAGACCAACAGGCAGATCCGGTCGAGACCGTGCCGGCAGTCTGATGACTGATCACGGTCAGGAGCGTCCGCTCAGAGATATCTTTAGAAACCCTTGTGGATAACGGGTTCTGGTGTCGGTCACTGTTCCGAAAGTGTCGGTGGCGGGTTCTAGGTTGGGCCCATGAGTACGACGCAGGGACCGCCACCGACCGTGGGCATCGACGATGCCTTCGGTCGTGGTTTCGCGGGCGCGCGTCGAGTGCTTGCTGACCTGGTCGACACTGCGACCTGGTCGTTGGACGACACCCGTCTCGACCACCGCATCGGGGAGGCCCTCGCGGTCCGGGCCGCTGCCGATGAGCTGGTCGCCCGGCTGGTCGCGGAGGCTGATGACCGCAACCTGGCCCATCGCCACGGTGCGTCCTCCACGAGGGCGCACCTGATGACGACCCATCGGATGTCGGCGGGGGAAGCGTCCCGGACGGTGCGGACCGCCAAGCAGCTGCACAGCACCGGTGTGACCGAACCGACCCGTCGTGCGGTCGCCGCCGGAGACGTGTCGGCCGAGCAAGGGGTGGTGGTCGCGGCCGCGGTCAACCGGCTCTCACCCACCGTGGACCAAGACCGGGTCGAGGCGGCTCAGCACGATCTGCTGACGCATGCG
Source organism: uncultured Actinomycetota bacterium (assembly GCA_963815445.1). Taxonomy (GTDB): domain Bacteria; phylum Actinomycetota; class Actinomycetes; order Propionibacteriales; family Nocardioidaceae; genus JANLYC01. The sequence goes on along the minus strand of CAWFGV010000007.1, from coordinate 94,956 downwards.
CGGACACTGTCGTTCACCCAGCTGCAGGTGGCGGCGAACCATCTGGTCGAGGTGGTCGACCCCGACACCGTCGACCAGACGTTGGAGCAGCAGCTCGCCGCCCAGGAACGCAAGGCGTTGGCGTCGGCGTGGTTCACCGGCCAGTACGGTGCCGACGGGATCGCGCGGGGCCGGTTCGCGTTACCGAACCTGACGTTCGGGATGCTCAAGAAACACCTCGACGCGCTGTCCGCACCCGCGCCGACGCGTCGCCACCGGGGTCGACAGCGACGCGGTCGCTGACGCCACGACCGACACCACCGTCGAGGACCTGCCCTACGGGAACCGGCTCGGCCGGGCCCTGTGTGAGCTGATCGAACACCTCCCCACAGACGGACACCCCCAGCACGGGGCCACCAACATCTCGCTCGTGGTCACCGTCGACGAGACCAGACTCCGCGCGGGCGCCGGGGAAGCCACCCTCGACACCGGCGGCAGCATCTCTGTCGGTGAGACCCGCCGCCTGGCCTGCAACGCCGGGCTGCTCCCCATGGTCCTCGCGGGTGACTCCCGCATCCTCGACCTCGGCACGACGAAGCGTCTGTTCGACCGCTACCAGCGCATCGCGCTCATGACCCGCGACCAAGGCTGCGTCTTCCCCGGCTGTGAACGACCCCCCGCCTGGTGTGAGGCCCATCATCGGATCCCCTGGAGCCAAGGCGGCCCGACTGACATCGACAACGGCTGCCTCCTGTGCAGCTTCCACCACCACCTCATCCACCAAGGCGAATGGGACCTGGACCTCGCCCCCGACGGCATCACCGAAGTCATCCCACCGGCACGCATCGACCCGCAGCGAAGACCCATCCGCCACCAACGCTTCAAACCCCGACCCGGCTAACCATGCCGCTTGCCTGGTCGTGACCAGGAAACAAGTAGCCGATCTGCGGGCGCGTGGACAAAAGGCGGTGGAGGACTTCCGGCCAGATCACGACAATGGGGTACGTGCATGGGATGCCATGGCCGCTCGCGTGGTTCCAACCCGGCTAAGGAGGGTGCGCTTCATGAGCGAACGGTTCTACTCGGATGCGAGGCTGTATGACCGGTTGTTCCCGGGTGGCGAGCCGGCCGTCGACTTCTACAGGGCCGAGGCCGATCGGCAAGGCGGGTGTGTCTTGGAACTCGGGAGCGGCACCGGACACAAGCTGATCCCCATCGCGTCCGACGGGCATCCGTGCACCGGACTGGAACTCTCGGCGGACATGCTCACCGAAGCTCAGCGCAAGGCGGACGAGCGCGCGCTAGCGGTGGAGTGGGTGCAGGGCGACATGCGTGACTTCGACCTCGGCCGCCAGTTCGACCTCGTGTTCATCGCAGCCAATTCATTGCTCCATCTGCATGAGGCCGCCGATCTGCTGAGCTGCTTCCGATCTGTGCGAGCGCACCTGGCACCCGGAGCGCGTTTCATCTTCGACGTGTTCAACCCGAACGTGCGTTTCCTTGCCGATGCCGACGGCGTTCGACGCACCCGCGATGCGTTGTCGTTCGTAGATCCCGACCGTGGCAACGTGAGGGTTGATGTCGCCGAGACCTACGATGCTGCCGCGCAGGTGACCCGCGGGACGTGGCACTTCTCCGCCGACTTCGAGACCGACTTCGTCGTCGCCCCGCTTGAGCTCAGGAGCATCTTCGCGCAGGAGCTGCCACTGCTGCTCTCCCTGGGCGGGCTTCGGCTCGTCGAGCGCTTCGGCGACTGGTCCGGTCGACCGTTCACCGGGGATGCGGCGATCCAGCTCTGCGTCTGCGAATCGGACTGAAGAGATGAGTCCGGGAGTACTGCCCGCCCACGTCATTCTCGAAGACGCTCATGCCGCGTTCCGCGCGGTTCGTGGCGAGCCCGTTCCTGTGACCCGTGGCGCAACCTGTTTGAGCCGGGAGAAGAAGAACACATTTCGTGAGCCGGCGGGTGATCGGGCGCGGAACATTGTGCGCCGGGCCGCGGAACGCGAGGATGGGCGACTATGCGCAACCTGGCGGTCCGCCACGTCGTCACGGTCATGGCGTTGACGGCGATCAGCCTCGCCGCCGCTCCTGCCGGGGCGACGACCGCCCACGCCAGACCTCCGATGCCTACGCGGGCGGCACCCGCACTCGCTGCCGCCACCGCAACGCCGGCGTGGGCCCGCGGCCTCCCCCGCACGACGAAGCAGGTCGTCCGGACGGTCTCCAGCGACTTCTGGTGTCAGCGCGTGTACTGCACGGTGACGCAGGCCTGGCAGAAGCAACGGGGGGCATGGCGCGTCGTTCGGCACTTCCGGTCCACGATCGGCGCCCGTGGTTGGGACAAGAAGCGTGAGGGGGACCTGCGGTCCCCCAACGGCGTCCGCAGGATCAAGGTCACGTTCTCGACGGGGCCGGATGCACCCGGAGCCATGCCTTGGAAACGCCGGCTCCCGACCTCGAGCGTGTCTGCTCGTCCTGGTCGCCTCTACAACACCTGGATCGAGGAGCGGGGGCGCACCGATGGTGACCGCCCGTCGATGCGCTTCGGCTTCGTGGTCGACTTCAACCGGGTCCGGCTGCAGCCGTACGTCGGCCCCAAACCCCGAGCCGGCAAGGGCAGCGGGATTTTCTACCACACGTCCCGGCCGGGACACCGGTGGGCGGCGACGCTCGGCTGCACCCAGATCGGTCGCGTCGAGAACATGAAGTGGCTCGTCCAGTGGCTGCGACCGGGCGCGCATCCCCGCGTCGTGCAGAACCGGTGAACCAGCCGCGGGTGAGGCCGCCGATCGTCTCCTATGTCGGGGACCAGCTGGTCGAGTCGTCGCGGGCCAGCGTCTCGGTCTTCGACGCAGGCTTCCAGTCCGGCGACGCGATCTGGGAGGGTCTGCGCGTGTACGCCGGCACTGTCTTCCGGCTCGACCAGCACCTCGACCGGCTCGAGCAGTCTGCCCAGGCCATGCGCATCGTCCTGCCGGGCGGCCGCCAGCGCATCCGCGACGCGTTGCACGAGACCCTCGCCGCCAACCGCCTGGTCGACGACACGCACGTACGGCTCATGGTGACCCGCGGGACCCGGTCGACGTCCGGCATGGATCCCCGCAACGCACCCGCCGCCGGCACCCTCGTCATCGTTCCCGAGCACAAGCCGGTCGACCCGGCGCCCGCCCCACAGCGCCTGCGCACCGCGAGCATCCGGCGACCGCAGCCGCAGGTGCTCGACCCGAGCATCCACCACGCCAACCAGCTCAACTCCATCCTGGCGCGGCTCGAAGTGGTGGACGATCCGGACGTCGATGCGGCGTTGCTGCTCGACGTGCAGGGGTTCGTGGCGGAGGCCGACACCGCGAACATCTTCTGTGTCGTGGACGGTCAGCTGTGGACCCCGCCGGCCACGGCGTGCCTGCACGGCATCACGCGCGAGATCGTGATCGGGCTCGGGCTCGGGCACGGACTGGGGCAGGACCGCGAGCCCGCCGGGCCGGAGTCCCACGAACGAGCACTCACGCTGTTCGACCTGTATCGCGCCGACGAGGTCTTTCTCACCGGCACCGTCTGCGAGCTGGTGCCGGTCACGCGCATCGACGGTCGCCAGATCGGGACCGGTGCGCCCGGACCGGTCTGGCGAGATCTGCTGAACCGGTATCGAGAGCTTGTTCGCGTCGAGACCTCCGCGTGAGCCTTGCCGAGCCGGAGCGAGCGGTGTACCCAGGCAGAACGTGGCCGCCTACGATGAAATGATGGACCGAAAGGCCACCTACTTCGTGCTGATGGGGACCTGTATCTCGCTGATCGTCCTCGCGTGGTTCGTCGTCCGGCTCTTTTCCACTCCGGCCGCCATCGTGATGAGCGTGATCGCCGCCGTGATCCCGCCGATCGCCGCGATGATCGGTAACCGGAGCTGACCGGTTCGGCGACGGAGCCCGACCGGCCGGTGGCGTGGGTGGTTTTGTCCGGCCGTTCGACGGAGGTGGGCATAGCACGACTGGGCTATCCACGGCGCGGCCCGGCGGAGGTGCTTGCATCCCCTGCCCACAATCAACTCATGAGCCGCAACAGGGGCCTGTGCCAGGCGGGTACATTCCCCTTGGTGGACGGTGAGGAGCAGGAGTCGTGACGATGGTGACTGGCCGCAACAGTGTCGTGGACCACCTTCTTGCACGGTCTCGAGCCTTAGGGAAGAAATTGGCCGGTTCCGCTGCGGCCGTTCCGCCGGCGCCGATATCCTCGATGGAGCGCTGGCCCGATCTCCCCGGTTCTGTCCCCGACGGAGGCCTGGCCATCGTGACCCCGACCCAGCGGCCGGGGCCGCCATTTGCTCGCGACATGATGGTGAACAGCGCAGGTCTGCCTGCGAACGATGCGGCCAGTCACGTGGCCGGAGCCCCGAAAGGCGACACGTCAGTGAACGATCAACTCGACGTCACCGTTCACGACAACGAGGTGCTGTCCGAGATCGAGATGATGACCAATCTGATCATTGCGACGTCGGAGTCGGACGGCCCGCTGCCGCAGCCAAGGATCGACGAGATCTTGGGCGTCCTCGACGACGCGCCGCCGGTCTGAGCCAGCCGGCCGCCACCGCCGCATCGATCCAGGCGCCTCACGGCCCCCGCAGTTGCGCGCCGAACCCCGTCACCCCCTAGCATTGCCCTGATCTTTTGGCGTCCGACGGGAGTCTTGCCGTGCCCTTGAGTTTTCGCCCTACAGACACGTCGTTCTACGACCTGTTCAGTGAGTCGGCCAAGAACCTGGTCAATGGCGCGCAGCTGCTGGCTGAGATGCTGCCCAGCGGAGCCGATCGAGCCGAGCTGGCGTCCCTCATGCGCGAGGCCGAGCATCAAGGCGACGAGACGACGCACAGCATCGTCCGGAAGGTCAACACGACATTCGTCACCCCCTTCGACCGCGAGGACATCTATCGCCTCGCGGCCGGCCTCGATGACGTCATGGACTTCATGGAGGAGGCGGTCGACATGGTCGTGCTCTACGAGATCGACGAGCTTCCCAGCGAGCTCGCCAACCAGGTCGAGGTCCTTCAGCGCTGCGCGGAGCTCACCGCCGACGCCATGCCGCGGCTGCGCACGATGCGCAAGCTGGAGGAGTACTGGATCGAGATCAACCGGCTCGAGAACGACGGTGACAAGTCCTACCGCCGGATCGTCGCCAAGCTGTTCAACGGCCGGTATGACGCGTTGACCGTGATGAAGCTCAAGGACGTCGTGGACTCCCTCGAGGCCGCCATCGACGCCTTCGAGGGCGTGGCCAACATCGTCGAGCAGATCGCCGTCAAGGAGTCCTGAGCGTGGAGCTCGCGCTCGTCATCGCGGTCATCGTCGTGGCCTTGGTGTTCGACTACACCAACGGGTTCCACGACGCGGCCAACGCCATCGCCACCTCGGTGTCGACACGGGCCCTTACTCCTCGAATCGCGCTGCTCCTCGCGGCGGTGATGAACTTCGCGGGCGCCTTCCTCGGGCAGGAGGTCGCCTCCACGGTCAGTGACGTCATCACTCCGCCCGCCGGCTCCCATGGCCTGGTCGTCGTGTCGGCTGGGCTGGTCGGCGCGATCCTGTGGAACCTCACGACGTGGTACTTCGGGCTGCCGTCCTCCTCCTCGCACGCGCTGATCGGCGGGCTCGTCGGTGCTGCGCTCGCGTCCGACAGCCTCGTCGCGTGGTCGGCGATCAAGGAGAAAGTGCTGATCCCGATGGTGGTGTCCCCGCTCGTGGGGTTCGTGGTCGCCGGTGCGGTCATGCTCGTGATCCTGTGGACCTTCCGGCGGGCCAGCCCGGGCAGGGTGAACCGCGGCTTCCGGTTCGCGCAGACCGTTTCTGCGGCAGCGATGGCGCTGGGCCACGGGCTCCAGGACGCGCAGAAGACGATGGGCGTCATCTTCCTGGCCCTGGTCACCTCGGGCCACGCGGCCAAGGGTGACGGCTTGCCGTGGTGGGTCATCGTGTCGGCCGCGACGGCCATCTCCTTGGGCACCTACTCCGGCGGCTGGCGCATCATGCGCACCCTGGGACGGCGGATCATCCATCTCGATCCGCCCCGTGGGTTTGCCGCGGAGACCACCGCTGCGTCGGTGCTGTACGTGACAGCATTCGTCTACCAGGCGCCGATCTCCACGACCCACATCATCACCTCATCGGTCATGGGCGCCGGTGCGACGAAACGGTTGTCCGCCGTTCGCTGGGGCGTGGCACGCTCGATCATCGGCGCGTGGGTGCTCACGTTCCCGGCGGCCGGGCTCGCGGCGGCAGCCGTCTATGGGGTGTCGCACGTGTTCCTCCCCTGAGGACAGGCAGCGACCTCAGGGCGCGGAGTAGTGCTCGACGGCGCGTACCCGACCCTTGCTGCGGTGAATGACGCTCAGTCCGGCTGGTTCGAGCGCTTCGCTCTCGATCCCGAGGGCCTCGTAGATGGCGGGAAGCACCGGACGATGCGAGCAGACGGCCACGGGCCGCGCCGCCGCCAGCTCCTTGTGGATGCGCGCCGTCAGGCGATCGGCGTCGAACGCATCCTCTGAGAGGCTCCGATCGATGCGCAGCTTCGTGTCGACGTCGTTGACGTACGGGAGCACGGTGTCGAGACAGCGGATCGCGTCGCTGGTCACCACGCGCTTGATCCCGTAGGCCCGCAGGAGCGGCACCAACCGGTGGGACTCCTCCTTCCCGTCCGCCTTCAGCGGCCGCTCGCTGTCGTCGGCCCGCCACGCTCGTCTGCTGCGCGCGTGTGCGTGGCGGATCACGATCAGTGGTGACGTGTCGTACGCCGTGGTCGCGAACTCCTCGAGCAGGTCGACGTCATACGGGTAGGACAGCTCACGGGCGGCGCGCGAGAGCGGGAGCCAGGCCAGGTCGTCGATCTCCGCGTTCCGCTCGTATGTCGAGACGTCCGAGCCACCGACCGTCTTGGCGCACCAGTAGTTGACGACCTTCGACTGGCCTCCCGACACGATGTACGTCGTATCGGGCAGCCGCGGACCCAACCGGACCGTCAGCCCGGTCTCCTCGAAGACCTCTCGCAACGCTGCGGCGTAGGACCGCTCGTCGGGGTCGAGCTTGCCCTTGGGGAACGACCAGTCCTCCCACCTGGGGCGATGGACCAGCAGCACCTCAGGTTCCCTGCGGCCCCTCCTCCACACGACGCAGCCGGCTGCGCGGACGGGTGGCGATGACGGCACGCGCAAAGTCTTGCACGCCTGGCCGTGGCCGGTGCACGACAGGAGCAGGCGCATAGGGTACGTGCTTGTGCGGAGCAGCCGGGTCATCGCGGTGGCGTTGGTCGTCGTCGTGCTGACCCTGGGTGCGGGCCTGGTGGCCTCGCGCATCCTCCACCATGACAGTCGTGTCGAGAGCGCCTTGCGCACGCTGCCCGCACAGACGCTGGTTGCCAACTTCACCGACTGGGCCTCGATCCGGTCCGCTCTCGGGCCGGACCTGTCGTCGGCAGCACCGGCCGGCGAGCGGGCCAGGCTGTTCACGCGGGCCTACGACCGTGACTTCACCACCGCGTCGGTCCTCGGGGTGTTCGATCCGGAGATGGCGGACACGTTCGGCTGGACCGTGCTCGACTCCACCTGGGAGATGTACGGGCAGAGCCGGGACGGGTCCGTGGCTGTCCTCCGGATGCCCGCCGGCTTCGACTTCGGGGCTGCCGACCGCGCGCTGACGACGCTTGGCTACGTCGCGGCGGCCGGCGGGGTGCGCGTCGCCGACGCGTCGACACTCTCGGCCATCGCCCCGGATCTGACCCCCCAGCTCACGGCGATCGCGATGCTGCCTGACGACGGCCTCATCGTCACGAGTGACGCCGCGGCGTACACGCGTCTCACGGTCGACACCATCCACGGCTCGGCCACCTCGCTGTACGACGGCGACCACGGCGTTCGGGCGATGTCGGCCGCCCTCACCGACACGTCGGTCTCGGCGCTGCTCGACGTCGGCTCGTACTCGTGCACGGCCGCCGGGTTCAGTGGGGCCGATGCGGTTCAGCGCGAACTGGCCCGGCAACGGATCCGGCAGGCGGGCGGTGTCAGTGAGACCGACGGGCTGACGCTGTCGGTCGACGCGGCGCGGTCGCTGACCGTCGTGATGAACTTCGCGTCTGCGGATCAGGCGACCGAGGAGCTGGCGCCGCGGCAGGAGCTGGCGCGCGGGGTGGCTCCAGACCAGGGCGGAACCTTCGACGAACGCTTCAGCATCGCGAGCGCCGACACCGTTGGGTCCGACCTCGTCCTGGTGCTCGATCCACGTACCCCGGACACGCAGCTGCTGCGCGACCTCGGGCGCGGTGGACTCCTGTTCGCCAGCTGCTGACCCCGGAAGCGGCTATCGCCGGGTCGCCGAGGCGGCCTCGCGCCGCTTGCGATGCATGGCGATGAGCTGGGACTGCATGTCAGTCAGCGGCTCACCGTCAGGTGCGGAGCGACGTGTCCAGTCGCCGTCGGCCTCGAGCTGCCACGACGCGGTGCTGTCATCGAACCCGAGATCGAGCAGGGCACTCAGCTCGTCGACGTGGCCCCGCGACGGAACCTGCACCAGCACCTCGACGCGCCGGTCGAGGTTGCGGTGCATGAGGTCGGCCGAGCCGATCCAGGCCTGGGGCTCTCCGCCGTTCTCGAACCAGAAGACCCGGCTGTGCTCGAGGAACCGACCGAGCACGCTGCGTACCTCGATGTGGTCCGACAGGCCCGGGACGCCAGGTCGCAGCGCGGAGATGCCGCGGACCCAGAGCTCGACCGGGACACCGGCCATCGAGGCGCGATAGAGGGCATCGATCAGGGACTCGTCGACGATCGAGTTGAGCTTGATCCGGATGCGGGCCGGACGACCCTCCTGGGCGTGGTCGATCTCGCGGGCGATCTGCTGCTGCAGCCCCGAGCGAACCGACTCAGGGGCGACGAGCAGGTGCTGGTAGTCGCGTTGCCTGGCGAACCCCGACAGGTTGTTGAACAGGTTGGAGATGTCGGACGTGACACCTTCGTTGGCGGTGAGCAACCCCAGGTCCTCGTACAGGCGAGCGGTCTTGGGGTTGTAGTTGCCGGTCCCGATGTGGGCGTAGCGGCGGATGCCGACACCTTCGTCGCGGACGACGAGCGCCAGCTTGCAGTGGGTTTTGAGTCCGACCAGGCCGTAGACGACGTGGCAACCGGCCTGCTCGAGCTTGCGCGCCCATCGGATGTTGGCCTGCTCGTCGAAGCGCGCCTTGATCTCGATCAGGACGAGGACCTGCTTGCCCGCCTCGGCAGCGTCGATGAGGGCGTCGATGATCGGCGAGTCACCCGAGGTGCGGTAAAGCGTCTGCTTGATCGCCAGCACGTGCGGGTCGGCCGCGGCCTGCTCGATGAAGCGCTGGACACTTGTGGCGAACGAGTCGTACGGATGATGGACCAGGACGTCGCGTCGCGCCAACGCCGAGAACATGTCGACCGGGCTGGCCGACTCGACCTCCGCCAGGTGTGTGTGCGTGTAGGGGACGAACGCGGCGTACTTGAGCTCCGGCCGGTCGAGGTCGGCGATCCCGTGCAGGCCGGTGAGGTCGAGCGGGCCCGGCAGGTGGAAGACCTCTGCGGGCGAGACGTCCAGCTCAGACACCAGCAGGTCGAGCACGTGGGCATCGATGGACTCCTCGACCTCGAGGCGCACCGGCGAGCCGAAGCGGCGGCGCTGCAATTCCTTCTCGAGAGCCTTCAGCAGGTTCTCGGCGTCGTCCTCCTCGACCTCGAGATCCTCGTTGCGGGTGACCCGGAAGGTGTGGTGCTGCAGCACCTCCATACCGGGGAAGAGCTGGTCGAGGTGGGCCGCGATGACGTCCTCGAGCGGGACGAATCGCTGGTCTCCGAGTGCGACGAAGCGGGTGAAGATCGGGGGCACCTTGACGCGGGCGAAGTGCTCCTTGCCGGTGTCGGGGTTGCGGATCGTGACCGCCAGGTTGAGCGAGAGCCCTGATATGTAGGGAAACGGATGGGCCGGGTCGACGGCCAAGGGGGTGAGCACGGGAAAGATCCGGTCGGTGAAGAGCTCCTGCATCTTCTTCTGCTCCTCGACACCGAGGTCGCCCCAGCGCAGCAGCGCGATGCCGTGCGCGTCCAGGCTGTTCATCACATCGGCACGGAAGAGCTCGCCGTGGCGGCGCATCAGCTCGCGCGACTCGCGCCAGATCGACTCGAGGACCTCTCGCGGCATCATGCCGCTCGCGGCGGGTACGGCGACACCGGCAGCGAGCCGACGCTTGAGACCGGCCACCCGGACCATGAAGAACTCATCGAGGTTGCTCGCGAAGATCGCCAGGAACCTGGTCCGCTCGAGCAGCGGAAGGTCGGCGTCGGCGGCGAGCTCGAGCACGCGCGCGTTGAAGCGCAGCCACGAGATCTCCCGGTCGAGGAACCTTCCGTCGGGCAGGTCGTCGTCGGGTGGTTCGTAGGGTGGCTCGACATCGAACGTGTCGGTCTTCGCCGAGCGCGTGGTCGCAACGCCCGACTCGTCGTCGAGGGTCGCTGACACGGCTACGGAGTCGGGAACCATGCGGTCCATGGTGTCACTTCTTCGTGAACGCAGGGTGACGAAGGCAGCGGTCGGGCAGCTGGAGCGGAATCGCAGTCGACGGGCGGACAAGTCCGCCAGACTCACGCCCGACTGGTCGCGTACATGACGTCGAGCGCTGACCTCGTGAAACCGAGCTTCTCGTAGACCGCGATCGCGGCCGTGTTGTCGCCTTCGACGTACAGCAGCACATCGGTGAGACCGCGTGAGCGCAGGTGGAGCAGTCCGGTGGTCGTCAGCGCTTTTCCGAGACCGAGCCCCTGCGCTTGCGGCAACACCCCGACGGCATACACCTCGCCGATGGCAGTGTGGTCGGGCTCGGCCGGATGCACCTTCGTCCAGTGGAACCCGAGCAGCTCATCGGCGCGTACGGCCAGGAAGAAGCCGAGCGGATCGAACCAGGGCTGCGCGATCCGCTGGCGCAGGTCGTCGACCGTCAGGGCACCCTGCTCGGGGTGGCCGGCAAAGGCAGCGGCGTTGACCCGTACCCACGCCTCGTCGTCCTGGCCGACCTCGAACGTCCGGACGTGCACGTCCGCCGGGTATGCCGGGGGAGCGATGGGCAGGTCGAGCCGACGCCGCATCTGCCACAGGTCGCGCACCCGCGCGAAGCCGAGCCGTTCCGACAGCAGACCGGCGGCCGCCTCGTCGCCGTGGGCCCAGACGCGCAGGACGGAGTGGCCGGCCGTCTCGATGAGACGCTGGACCAGGACCGTCCCGACACCCCGACGTCGGGATTCGGGGGCGACGACCAGATGGGCGTTGAGCGGTCCGTCGTCGTTCGACCGAGCATGGGCGTAGCCGACGAGCTCGCCGTCGCTACGCGCCAGCACGTGCAGCACAGTGGCGGCGTCGGGATCGGCGTGGTCGAGGTCGAGGCGCACCTGGTCGTCGAGGGGCGCGACACCATCCGCGCGGGTGGCTGCCTCGTCGATGCGCAGCACCTCGGCAGCTTCAGCGCTGCTGATGGAGCCGAGAGTCTGGACGTCGAGCGTGAGCTGCTCGGTCACCGTGCGACCCGACCCGGTGCCGGGTCGGACCCGTCGACCTCGGAGTCCTCGGACTCGTCCGGTCGCGAGCCTTCGGAGGGCAGGACGAACCGGTAGCCCACGTTGCGGACCGTGCCGATCAGGACCTCACGGTCCGGGCCGAGCTTCGCGCGCAGCCGTCGGACGTGGACGTCGACCGTGCGAGTGCCCCCGAAGTAGTCGTAACCCCACACCTCCTGGAGAAGCTGCTGGCGCGTGAAGACGCGGCCGGGGTGCTGGGCGAGGTACTTCAGCAGCTCGAACTCCTTGAACGTGAGGTCGAGGCTGCGGCCGTCGAGGTTGGCGGTGTACGACGCTTCGTCGATCTCGACGGCGCCGCTGCGGATGATCGACCCGTCGGGATCGTTGTCGTCTCGAGACAGCGCGAGGCGACCCGTCGTGAGCCGAAGACGCGCCTCGACCTCGGCCGGACCGGCGGTGGTCAGGAGGACGTCATCGACGCCCCAGTCGGCGGCCACCACCGTCAGGCCGCCCTCCGTCACGATCACGATGACAGGGACGTCGACACCGGTGGTGCGGATCAAGCGGCACAGGCTGCGGACGGAGGCGAGGTCGTGGCGGCCGTCCACGAGGACGACGTCGCAGTCAGGGGCCTCGATGAGCACCGTCGGCTCTGCGGGCAGGATCCGGACCTGGTGCGGCAGCAGTCCCAGCGCCGGCAACATCTCCGCCGAGGACTGCAGCGCATTCGTCAGCAACAGCAGACTGCTCACCTGCGTCTCCTCCCGGCCGGTCCGAAAGCACGCGAGGCCCGCGGCTCATCGCCCGGGCCCCATCGCTTGCTGCCAGAATACCGGACATGCACGATCTCGGGGCGGGTACGACCGGCGGTGAGACGGCGGCACACGTGGGCGGCCTCGCGGTGACGGTCCGTTACTGGGCAGCCGCCCGGGCCGCCGCCGGCCGGGCCGAAGACCACGTCGAGGACGTCACGACGGTTCGCGAGGCCCTCGACGCCGCTGGTCGGCTGCACCCCGACGACGTCCGGTTCGCCCAGGTACTCGCGATCTCGTCGGTGCTGCTCGGTGACCGCCCGGTGCAGCGTGACCAGCTCGACGACGTACCTGTCTCCGCAGGTGACGTTGTCGAGGTGCTCCCGCCGTTCGCCGGGGGTTGAGGCTGTCACTCACGGCCTCTCACCGCATTGGCCCAGGCGTCGGTCAGACCCAGAAGGTGTCGTGGCGGAGGAAGAACTCCGCCTTCTCGTCGTCGCTCAGCTGTCGGCCCCGGGCCATGGCGTCCAGCGTCTCGAAGTAGTCCTCGCGCGGTGCGCCCGGGGCGAACAGGATCAGCATCGACGCCGCCTCGCCCGACTCGTTGCGGAATCCGTGCACACCACCCTCCGGGACGAAGAGGAAGTCACCGGGATGGCCGTCGATCCAAGTCTCTCCGTCGAACAGCGCGATGGTCCCCGACAGCACGAAGAACGACTCGGAGATCGTCTTGTGGAAGTGCGGGTCAGGTCCGCCCGGACCGGCCGTCATCTCCCACCGGTACAAGCCGAACTGGCCGGCGGTGCCCGTGCCGCGGGCCAGGTAGTGGACGGAGCCGCCGGTCGGGTAGACCAGGTCCGGCTCCTGCTCCGCGCGGCGCAACGACGCGCTGACCTCGCCACCCGCTCCCGCATAGCGCGCCTCGGGATAGCGGCTCAGCTCGTCACCGCCGTACGTCGGGTAGGACACCTCAGTCCCCGCTGCCGTACGGACGCGTGATGATCTCGAGGATGTGGCCATCGGGGTCGTCCCAGTACACGCCCCGCCCGCCGTCGTGGGTGTTGATCTGTCCGGCTTCGCCATGGCCGGGATCAGCCCAGTAGTCGAGACCGCGGTGCCGGATCCGCGCGAAGATCGAGTCGAACGCGTCCTCGGACACCAGGAACGCGTAGTGCTGGCTCCCGATGTCGCCCGGTCCGTGGTCCATCAGGTCGAGCGAGACCCCGTTGTCCAGGTCCATGACCCGGAAGGGCCCGAAGGTTCGCGACGCGTCGATACCCAGGATGTCCTGGTACCAGCGGGCCGACGCCTGCTTGTCGCGGCAGTGAACGATCGTGTGGTTCAGCTCGATGGTCACGGGGAGGTCCCTTCGTGAGGCAGGGTCGCCGTTTGAGGTTATCGCTAGCCTGGTCTCATGGCTTTCAACGTCGTCGTGCTGCTCGTCGCTCTGGGGGGAGCCACGGTGAGCGGGTTTGCAATCCGGCGTTACAACGGTCACTTTCGGGGCGCCGCCGGCGTCGTTGACGAAAGCGCCGCCGTGGCCCGCGACAAGGGTCTCGAGCGTGAGTCGCTCCGCCGAGAAGACGTGCCGGGGGAGTTCGGCGAGACCGCTACCCTGCTGCAGTTCTCGAGCGCGTTCTGTGCACCGTGTCGTGCCACGCGCCGCATTCTTGGCGAGGTTGCGGCCATGGTGCCCGGCGTGGCCCACGTCGAGGTGGACGCCGAGCATCACCTCGAGCTCGTACGCCGGTTGGGCGTGCGCCGGACGCCCACGACCTTCGTGTTGGATGCCGCGGGGGCCATCGTCACCCGAGCGTCCGGCCAGCCGACGAAGGCGGCCGTGCTGGCGGCGCTGGGCCGCGCGGTCGACTGAGTCCGTCTCGAAAAACAAGACTTCGTCTCACCATGCGGTCACGCCGGTCATCCGTCACCAGGGCGTCCCCTAGCCTGGCCAGATGGCATCGACGTTCCTGACCAGACGCCGCGCGGTCGACCACGGCCTCTGCGCGACCGCGCTCTGTCCGCGCCCCTGACAGCCTTCCCTGGTCGCCTTGACCACATCGAGCACGGCAGTGGACTTCTGGTCTGCAGCGGCTCGTCAGACGCGTCCGTCGTACAGGAGCACACCGTGACCCCCGCCGGGAACCCCATCCTCAGCACCACTTCGTCCATGCCGACCACCGACCTCGTCGCGACCGCTTCGCGTGTAGACCCGCGAGGCCAGCGCTTCGCCGCCGCCCTTACCACCCTGGTACTGGCGACGGTGCTGCTGAGCCAGAACAGCTGGCTGTTGGGCGCCCAGACGGTGGTGTTCGCCGCGGGAGCCTTCCTCGGGGTCCGCCGGTCGCCGTACGCGATCGTCTTCGCGCGCCTGGTCCGCCCGCGGATCGGCCCCCCGAGCCAGACGGAGGCCGCGCGTCCCCCACAGTTCGCCCAGCTTGTCGGGCTCGGCTTCGCCGTTGCCGGGCTCATCGCCTTCGTTGCCGGCGCGACCACGGTCGCCCTGGTCGCGATCGGTCTCGCCCTTGCCGCCGCGTTCCTCAACGCCGCTTTCGGGCTGTGCCTGGGCTGCGAGCTCTATGTCTCCGTCCTCCGCCTCACGCGGCGCCGCAGCGCCGGAACCGCGACGACCGCTACCTCGACACCTGAGCAGTTCCCAACCATCACTTCGACCACCACCACGGAGGTAACCGCATGAGCCGCGACGCTGTCCTTGTCGACGCCGACTGGGTCGAGAGCCATCTCGACGACGAGAACGTCGTTCTCGTCGAGGTCGACGAAGACACCTCTGCCTACGACAAGGGCCATCTCAAGGGGGCCGTCAAGATCGACTGGAAGGAAGACCTCCAGGACCCGGTACGCCGGGACTTCGTCAACAAGCAGCAGTTCGAGCAGCTGTTGTCCGGCCGAGGCATCGGCAACGACGACACCGTGGTGCTCTACGGCGGTAACAACAACTGGTTCGCCGCGTACGCCTACTGGTACTTCAAGCTCTACGGGCACGACAAGGTGCTGCTGCTCGACGGCGGCCGCAAGAAGTGGGAGCTCGACTCCCGCGAGCTCACCGAGCAGCCACCGTCTCGCGCGAAGGCGACCTACACCGCGCAGGAGCCCGACCTCGACATCCGGGCGTTCCGCGACGAGGTCGTCGCCGCGATCGGCAGCAAGAACCTCGTCGACGTCCGGTCGCCTGATGAGTACGCCGGCCGTCTGCTGGCGCCCGCACACCTCCCGCAGGAGTCGGCCCAGCGCGGCGGACACGTCCCGACCGCCAAGAACATCCCGTGGAGCAAGGCAGCCAACGATGACGGCACCTTCCGCTCCGACGACGAGCTGAGGACCCTGTACTCCGACGCCGGTGTCGAGTTCGGTGCCAAGGACACGATCGCGTACTGCCGCATCGGCGAGCGCAGCGCGCACACCTGGTTCGTGCTGCACGAGATCCTCGACGAGGCCAACGTGAAGAACTACGACGGTTCGTGGACGGAGTACGGGTCGCTGGTCGGCGTACCGGTCGCCCTCGGTGACGAGCCGGGCGAGGCCTGACGTGTGCGGAGCGACGACGGGCGGCCCCGGCCTCGAGGGCGTCGACGTCACCACTCAGTCGATCATCCAGGGTGTCGTCGTGCACGAGGACCATCCCGTGGGGGGTGCCTATGTGCGACTGCTCGACCGCACCGGCGAGTTCACGGCTGAGGTGCCCACGAGCGCAACCGGGCAGTTCCGGTTCTTCGCTGCGCCGGGCACCTGGACGCTGCGGACGCTCGCGCCGCGTGCCGCGCCCGTCGACCAGAGCGTCGAGGCCGCCACCGGGACGATCGCCGAGGTACGGATCAGCGTCTGACCTGCCGCCACCGGGGCGACCCGCGGGCCTAGACTGTGCGCCGGACGAACGGCGCCGGCTGATCTGCGGCCGCCCCGGAGACGGAGATGAGGGACGACGTGGCCATCGAACGCGATGACCGCCCGTGGGGGTACTACGAGGTCGTGGACGCCGCGGACGCGTTCCGGGTCAAGCGCATCTGCGTGCGGCCTGGTCAGCGGCTCAGCTACCAGCGTCACATGCAGCGATCGGAGCACTGGTACGTCGTCGCCGGCTCGGGGGTGGCGACGATCGACGGGGCCGATCTGCGCCTCGATCTCGGCTCCACGGTCGAGATCGCTGTCGGGACCGCCCACCGGGTGGCCAACGACGGTGCCGTCGACCTCGTGTTCGTAGAGGTTCAGACCGGCGCGTACTTCGGCGAGGACGACATCGAGCGGCTCGACGACGACTACGGGCGGCACACCGGGTCTGGCTCCCGGTCCGACTGAGACCTCGAGGTCAGTTGATCGTGCGTGAGCCGGCGAGCGCTGCCTTCGGGTACTTGTCCAGGTAGCTCTGCACGTCGTCCGCTGCCACGGCTGCGAACAGCGCCTTGCTCTTCGACGGCGCGAGACGCACGATGCTCTGCCCGTCGTTGCTCGTGTCGTACGAGCCGAACGGTGCTGTGAGGAAGTCGACGTTCTGCGTGTGGATGTTGCGCATCGCCAGCGCCAGGCTGCGGATCTCGCCGTTGTCCCAGGTGTTGTCGACCGTCAGGTAGCGCGTGATGACACCGACCACCTTGCTGAGCTGGATCGGGTTGTGGGTGGTGCCACCCGACAGCAGCTTGCTCATCGTGGCGCGGATGAAGTTCTGCTGCCGTTTGATCCGGTCGAAGTCGCCGTTGGTCAGTCCGTGTCGGGTGCGCACGTACGCAAGCGCTTGCTGCCCCTCGAACGTGTGCCAGCCCTTCTCCCAGGTGATCCGCTGCGAGTCGTCGTAGAACGTCTCGGGGATGTAGACCCGGATTCCGCCCAGCGCGGTCGTCAGGTCCTTGAAACCTGCCCAGTCGATGATGGCCAGGTGGTCGATGTGGATGCCGGTGAGGCTCTCGACCGTCTGGCGGGCCATGGGTGGGCCACCGTACGAGAACGCAGCGTTGATCTTGGCGAAGCCGTTGTTGTACGGGTAGCCCTTGATCTTGACCCAGGTGTCGCGCGGGATCGACACGAGCTGGATCGACTTACGGTCCGCCGGGATGTGCGCGATCATCATGGTGTCGCTGCGGTGGGCGCCTTGCGTCCACTTTCCGTCGGCCATGTCCTGGGCGACGGACTGCGTCTGGCCATCTCCGTTGTCGGCGCCGAGCAGCAAGATGTTGAGAGGTTTGCCGTTCTCGTGGCCGTTGAGGGCGGGGTTCTCGGTGATACCGGCGTCGACGCGTTGGATGTTGCCGAGCTGGTGGTTGAGATACCACAGGTAGCCGCCGGTAGTGCCGGTCAACAACACGAGCACGGTCGCCACCGCCAACAAGATCGGGTGGCGGCGCACCGGCCCCTTGCTGGGCACCCGCTTGCGACGCCCCGGTGGGAGCCCCTGGCCGTCATCGACGCGAGCGGCGGGATCCGACGGCGAGATGAGTTCGGGGTCGCCGACACGCGAACGGGGCTCGTTCGAGCCGCCGTCGTGAGGCGTGCGGTTGTCGCTCATCCAACTCTCGTGTTCGCAGGGGGGCAGGGGCGCAGGTCCGAGGCGGAGTCAAGTGTGCCAACAATCCGGGCCGGCGTGAAATCCAGCGAGGATTGGCTGAACTTCCTCAGCATTTCTTCAGACTGCCTGCCGGCGCCCTCACGGTCGGTCGGTATCCAGGATGAGCGTCACCGGCCCGTCGTTGGTGAGACGAACGTCCATATGTGCCCCGAAGACGCCGGTTTGGACCACGGCGCCGAGGTCCGTGAGAGCGGCACAGAACGCCTCGTAGAGCGGCTCCGCGACATCGCCCGAGGCAGCGGCTGACCACGACGGGCGGCGGCCTTTGCGGGTGTCGGCGTACAGCGTGAACTGGCTCACGACGAGGAGGGGTGCGCCGAGGTCGGAGGCTGACCTCTCGTCGCGCATGATCCGGAGCCCCCAGATCTTCGCGGCGAGCGCGGCCGCGGTTGCGGGGCTGTCGTCGTGCGTGACGCCGAGCAGCACGACGAGGCCGGGGCCTTCGATCGATCCGGTGACCGCACCGTCAGCCTGGACGGAGGCGTCGCTCACGCGTTGTACGACGGCTCGCATCGTCTCGTTCCTCCAGGTGACGGTGTCGGGGAGAGGGCACCGGTGCAGCGCCCGAGTCTGGCACGATGACGCCATGACCGCCCCACCACGGCTGCCTCACCCGAGCACGCTCATCACCGTCGCTCCGACCGGCGCCGAGACCGCCAAGGCCGACGTTCCCGCGTTGCCGACCACCATCGAGGAGCTCGTCGAGACCGCCGTGCGGTGCCAGGCCGCGGGAGCCGCCATGATTCACCTGCACATCCGTGACGACGAGCACCAGCCGACGCTCGAGATCGGCAGGCTTGCCGACGCCGTGACCGCGATACGCGCGGCCACCACACTGATCGTGCAGCTGTCCACCGGCGGATCCGTGCACGATCCCCTCGAGCAGCGGCTGAAGGTGCTCGACGCCGAACCGGACTCCTGCTCGCTGACGATGGGAACCACGAACTTCGGCGACGACGTCTTCATGAACCCGTGGCCGTTCGTGGCCGAGCTCTACCGGCAGACCCAGGACCGCCAGGTGGTGCCCGAGTTCGAGCTTTTCGACCTCGGCCACGTGCACGCCTTGCACCGGCTGCTCGACACGTACGGCCCGCCGTACGGCGGCCGCGTCCACTGCGACCTGGTGATGGGGGTCCCGGGTGGCATGCCCGGGACGACCGACGCACTCGTCGCCGCGGTCCAGGCGTTGCCGGCCGGGGTGACGTCATGGTCGGCTACCGGCATCGGCCGGACGACGTTGGCGGTTGCGCTGGCGTCGTTGTCGCGCGGCGGCCACCTGAGGGTGGGCATGGAGGACACCTTGACCTTGTCCCGCGGGGTGCCGGTCTCCCACAACGACGAGCTGGTGAGCCGGGCAGCCAGGCTGGCGGAGCTGGCGCAGCGCCCCGCGATGTCGACCGACGAGGCCCGCGACTTCCTGCAGGTCAAGCAGCGCTGACCCTCAGTAGACGACTGCCTGCGTGCGGGCTCCCAGGATCTCCTCGACGTATGACGCGGCACCGGCCACGGTCACGCCGGGCAGCAGGTCATCGGCGCTGAGCTCGCGGCGGGCCGCGCATTGCGTACACACCGTGATGCGCCCCGACAGCAACAACAGCTCCAGCACCGTCTCCAGTGGCGCAGCCTGGGGCAGCGAGAACGCGGCCGCCCGGCCGGGAACCGCCAGCCAGACCGCCTCACCGGTGAGCCACACCGACACCTGCGCTCCGGCGCTGACGGCCGCTGCGGCCACCGTGAACCCCTGGCTGCACCGTTCGGCGGCTTCCTCACCGGCGGTGATCTTGACGACGAGGGGACGGGTCTCTGACTGCTCGGTCATGCGGGCAGCCTAGGCGTCCGGGCCGGCCGGATAGACTCCCCGACCGTGGAAGCGTTCTACGTCGGCCTGCTCGTGCTCGTGGGAATCCTGATCGCGGGTCTCGCGGGACTCGTCGTGTTCAAGCTGTTCCGCGGCCAGAGCTGACAGGGGCACCGATGCCGTTCGAGATCCCGTCCGACCTCCATCCGGACCTGACACCGATCGCGTTCCTGCTCGGCCACTGGCACGGGAACGGACACGGCGACTACCCCACGATCGACGCCTTCCAGTTCGGGCAGGAGGTGGCGTTCACCCACGATGGACGACCCTTCTTGCACTACTTCAGCCGTACGTGGCTGCTCGATGCCGATGGCAACGACGGACGGCCGCTGGCTCTGGAGACCGGCTTCGTCCGTCCTCGTCCGGGTGGCGCCGTCGAGCTGCTGCTCACCCATCCGACCGGCTTCGTCGAGATCTACCACGGCACGGTCGAGGGAGCGAAGGTCGAGCTGTCCACCGATGCGGTGGTCCGTACCGAGTCTGCGAAGGAGTACACCGCCGGCCAGCGGCTCTACGGCCTGGTCGAGGGTGACCTGCTCTGGACCTTCGACATGGCGGCGATGGGCCAGGAGCTGCAGTCTCACATCTGGGCCCGCCTGACCCGCTCCTGAACCCGTGTGGAGGTCAGGGGAGCCGTGCCCGGTCCTACACTGGCGGGATGGGGCTCCAGGAGACGCTGCGCGCGAAGGGATACCGGATCACGCCGCAGCGCCAGCTCGTGCTCGACGCGGTGACCGAGCTCGGTCATGCCACGCCTGAGGACGCCTTCGCCTGGGTCCAACAGCGTTCGTCCGGCGTCAACATCTCCACGGTCTACCGCACGCTGGAGCTGCTCGAGGAGCTCGGCCTCGTCAAGCATGCTCATCTGAGCCACGGTGCACCCACGTACCACGCGGCCGCGGCGCCTGAGCACGTCCATCTGGTCTGTCGGGGATGCGGCAAGGTCGCAGAGGTTCCGACCGGCGCGGTCGCTTCACTGGTGGACCAGCTCGAGCGGAATGAGGGCTTCGCCGCCGACGTTGGACACCTCACGATCTTCGGCACCTGCCGCGAGTGCCGCCACGACGAAGCACGGGAGCCGACTGCGTGACCATGGACAACCAGCCCGACCCGGCGATGCCGACCGGCACTCCGGTGCAGCCTGGGGCCGACGGCTATCGGAGTCCGTTGCTCGCGCTGCCCGGCGCGGTCGACGCCGACGGCATCGATGCCGGGGTGGCGGCCCATTACGGGGACCCCTTCCGCGAGCAGAAGGCGCTCGTGGCCGGCGACGGCTTCGTCGACCTGTCCCAGCGTGGCGTCGTCGCGATCAGCGGACCCGACCGGCTCACCTGGCTGCACTCCCTGACCACGCAACACCTCGAGTCCCTGGCGCCACACGTCGCCACCACCACGCTCGTGCTCTCCCCGCTTGGTCACGTCGAGCACGAGATGACCGGCTATGACGACGGTGAGACGTTCTGGGCGCACGTCGAACCCGGCCGCGCGCCGGCGTTGGTCTCCTGGCTTGACGCCATGCGGTTCATGATGCGGGTCGAGGTCGCCGACGTCTCGGCCGACTGGGCGGCACTGGCACGCGGCGAGAGCGTGGTCGACCTCGTCCGGCGTACCCAGCTGGCCGACGAGGCGCGCGGCACTCCCTGCGGTCTGTGGGCCTACGAGGCGCTGCGCATCGCCCGCGGCGAGGCCCGGCTGGGGATCGACACCGACCACAAGGCGATCCCGAACGAGGTGGGCTGGATCGGCTCCGCCGTCCATCTCGACAAGGGCTGCTACCGCGGGCAGGAGACGGTGGCCCGGGTCCACACGTTGGGTCGGCCGCCGCGTCGGCTCGTGCTTCTGCATCTCGACGGGTCCGTCGACACGCTGCCTGCGCAGGGCGCTCCTGTCGACCTGGACGGCCGTGCAGTCGGCTTCGTCGGCTCGTCTGCTCGGCACTACGAGCTCGGTCCGATCGGGCTGGCACTGGTGAAACGCAACGTGCCGCTTGCCGCGACATTGGTCGCCGACGGCATCGCGGCCGCGCAGCAGACCGTGGTGGACCCCGAGGTCGGGCTGCACGTCCGCGCCCGGCTCTGACCTGTCTTCGTGGAGCTCGTCTATCCGCCGGTGATCGGCGCTGCCCGGCTGGTGTTCGCCGCGCTCGGCCTGAAGATCCGCGTCGAGGGGGCCGACCACGTTCCGCGACACGGTCCTGCCCTGCTCGTGAGCAACCACGTGAGCTACCTCGACTTCGTCTTCGTCGGCCTGGCGGCTCGGGACTCGAAGCGGTACGTGCGCTTCCTGACGAGGTATGACGTCTGGCACAGCCCGGCTGGCCCGTTGCTGACAGGGATGCGGCACATCCCCGTCGACCGGGCTGCGCCTGCAGCGGCCTACCTCGCCGCCCGGGCGGCGCTGAACCGTGGCGAGGTGGTGGGGATCTTCCCGGAGGCCGGCGTCAGCCGGTCGTTCGCTGTCCGGTCCCTCATGCCCGGCGCCGTCGCCCTGGCGCACGAGACAGGAGCTCCTGTCGTGCCGATGGCGTTGTGGGGGCCGCAGCGCATCGCCACGGCCGGTCTTCCGGTGAGCCTGCGCCGGGGCCGGTCGGTGTCGATCGAGGTCGGACCGCCGATGCGGCCGGCAGGTGATGTCGTCACCGCGACCCGGTCGATGGGAGCACGCCTGCAGGAGCTGGTCGAGCGTGTGCAGCGTCGGCACCCGGAGCAGCCGCGGCCGGGACGCTGTGCGCCGTGGCACCCGGCACACCTCGGAGGACAGGCGCCGAGCGCTGCGCAGGCGCTGCGCGAGGCCGACGTGCCGAGATGGGCGGTCACGCCGTCGCCCGGGCCGTTCTTCCGGTAGCCGGCAGGTCAGCTGGAGGCGTTGATCATCCCGGCGCCGACGGTGACGCCGGTCGCCTCGTCGATGAGGATGAACGAGCCAGTGCTGCGGTTCTTCTCGTAGGAGTCGCACAGCAGCGGGACCGTGGTGCGCAGCTGGACGCGGCCGATCTCGTTGAGCGCGAGCTCCTTGGTCTCGAGGTCGCGGTGCAGCGAGTTGACGTCGAGCCGGTACTGCACGTCCTTGATCAGCGCCCGTGCGGTGCGCGTCGTGTGCTTGATCGACAGCTTCTGCCGCGGCTGCAGCGGAGTCGAGGACATCCAGCAGATCATCGCGTCGATGTCCTGACTGGGCTTGGGCGCGTTCTGCGGACGGCAGATCATGTCACCACGCGAGACGTCGACGTCGTCCTCGAGACGGATCGTCACCGACATCGGCGGGTAGGCGGCCTCCAGCTCCTGGTCGAAGAGGTCGATCTGCGAGATCTTCGACGTCATGCCCGAGGGCAGCACGAGCACCTCGTCACCAGGCTTCATCACGCCACCTGCGACGCGACCGGCGTAGCCGCGGTAGTCGTGGTACTCGTCGGACTTGGGTCGCACGACGTACTGCACCGGGAAACGCGCGTCGACGAGATCACGGTCGGACGCGACGTGCACGTTCTCGAGGTGGTGCAGCAGCGAGGGACCTTCGTACCAGGACATGTGGGCCGAGCGCTCGACGACGTTGTCGCCCTGCAGGGCCGAGATCGGGATGATCGTCAGGTCGGGGATCCGGAGCTTGGTCGCGAACGACGTGAACTCCTTGTGGATCTCGTTGAACCGGTCCTCGGAGAACTCGACGAGGTCCATCTTGTTGACACACAGCACCAGGTGCGGGACCTGCAGCAGCGACAGGATCACGGCGTGGCGGCGCGACTGCTCCGTCAGGCCCTGCCGGGCGTCGACGAGCACGAGGCCGAGGTCGGCTGTCGACGCGCCGGTGACCATGTTGCGGGTGTACTGCACGTGCCCAGGGGTGTCGGCGATGATGAACTTGCGGTTGGGCGTGGCGAAGTAGCGGTACGCGACGTCGATCGTGATGCCTTGCTCGCGTTCGGAGCGGAGTCCGTCGGTGAGCAGCGCCAGGTCGGTGTAGTCGTAGCCGCGGGACTTCGACGTGGTCTCGACGGCCTCGAGCTGGTCCTCGAAGATGGCCTTGGAGTCGAGCAGCAACCGCCCGATCAGGGTCGACTTGCCGTCGTCCACCGAACCGGCGGTGGCGAACCGCAACAGGTCCATGGAAGGAACAGCCATCAGAAGTAGCCCTCTCGCTTGCGGTCTTCCATGGCGGCCTCACTGAACCGGTCGTCGCCACGGGTGGCGCCGCGCTCGGTGACCCGGGCCACGGCGATCTCCTCGATGATCTCGTCGACGGTCGAGGCCGACGACTCGACGCAGCCGGTCAGCGTGAGGTCGCCGACGGTGCGGAAGCGAACCGTGCGCTCCTCGGCCTTCTCACCGGACTTGAGCGGGTTGTGCTCGCTCTCGGTGAGCAGCATCCCGTCGCGCTCGAAGACCCGGCGCTGGTGGGAGAAGTAGATGTTGGGGATCTCGATGCCCTCACGGCCGATGTAGTGCCAGATGTCGAGCTCGGTCCAGTTGGAGAGCGGGAAGATCCGCATGTGCTCACCGGCGTGGATGCGACCGTTGTAGAGGGACCAGAGCTCCGGGCGCTGCATTTTCGGGTCCCATTGGCCGAACTCGTCGCGGTGGGAGTAGACACGTTCCTTGGCGCGGGCCTTCTCCTCGTCGCGGCGCCCTCCACCGAAGGCAGCGGTGAAGCCTTCTTCCTCGATGGCGTGCAGCAAGGTGCCGGTCTGGTGCCGGTTGCGGCTGGTCTTGCCGTCGTCGACGACCACGCCGTTCTTGAGGGCCTCTTCGACGGAGGCGACGATGAGGCGTACCCCGAGGCGGTCGACCCAGTGGTCGCGCGTCTGGAGGACTTCGGGAAAGTCGTACCCCGTGTCGATCTGCAGCACGGGGAAGGGGATCTTCGCGGGGAAGAACGCCTTCTCGGCAAGCCGCATCATCACGATGGAGTCCTTGCCGCCGGAGAACATCAGTACCGGCTTCTCGAACTCCGCCGCGACTTCGCGGAAGATATGGATCGACTCCGCCTCCAGCTCATCGAGCTGGCTGAGGCGGTAGTCAGCGTGGACGGTCATCCGTGGGGACTCCTCAAGCATGAGATTCGCGCCAATCCTAACCATGATCGGGCGTTTGGTCCGACCACCCTGGGCGGGGGCTGTGGCGCAGCCGACATCTCAGTGACCGGACCTCGGCCGTCGGTCACTCCACAGGATCGGGGTCCCTGACCCTTTCGACCCGGTCCGGTTGCGGGTCGGCGCTCCCGGATTCCTCGATCTGCGCCACCGTCGGCGCACCGAACATCTTGAGGCCGCGCTCGACGCGCAGCGCCCCCCACACCAACGGCACGAGGAAGACCAGGGCAAGACCGACGAGCGCGATGAAGACAGGGTGGGTCTGGTCGTCGCCGGCGCCGAGGGGCGCCCAGCCCGCCTTGTCGAGCAGCGCCAGCCCCGACATCGTCAGCACCACGACGATGCCCCGCCGGATGAATGACTGCGGCACGCGTGGCGCGATCTTCGCACCGATGATGGCGCCGGGGACCGAACCGATGACCAGCGGAATGACGATGCCCCACTCGAGCCCGTTGACCAAGATGTTGGAGATGGCCGCGGACATCACCAGCGGCACCGCCTGCACGAGGTCGGTTCCGACCAGTCGCACCGCTGACAGCGTCGGGTAGAGCATGAGCAGGGCCACCATGATGACCGAGCCCGAACCGACCGAGGTGATGCCGACGAGCAGGCCGCCGACCGCACCGACGAGGATCGTGGGAAGTGGCCGGACGACGGGCGGTCCGGTCGGCTTCCAGGTCCCGCCGGTCGTGCGACGCAGCTGGATGTAGAGGCGCAGGGCGTACGTCGTCGCGGCCAGCAGCAGCGTGAAACCGATTGCGAGCTTGAGGAACTTGTCGACGTCCGCCTCAGGAGCGACCCAGCCGACGAGGTGCGGCCCGATGAACGCCGTGGGTACCGATCCGCAGATCAACCAGGCGGCCAGCCGAAGGTTGGGCGAGCCCTCCCGACTGTGCACGATCGCACCGCCGGTCTTGTACACGGCGGCGGCGGTCAGGTCCGCCGTCACGATGGCCGAGGCGTCACCGACTCCGAGGAAGATCAGGGCGGGCGTCATCAGGGCGCCGCCCCCCATTCCGGTGATGCCGACGACGATGCCGACGAGGAAAGCCGCCACCGCGGTCTTGATCTCGATCCCGGTGATCGAGGCAGCGCCGTCCGCGAGCAGCTGCTGTGAGGCGTGGAGCACGGATCCTCCGGTACGGGTCAGGGATGAAGCCAGCCCTCGGATACCAGGTGCCCGAGCAGCTCAGACAGACATTCTGCTATATCTCTATTGGTTGTGTCGAGTTTATAGGAATTCAGCGGCGGTTCGTACGGCGACGAGATGCCGGTGAAGTCCGGAATCTCCCCGGCCCGCGCCTTGGCGTAGAGCCCCTTCCTGTCGCGTCGCTCACACTCCTCGAGCGGGGTCGCGACGTGAATCAGCACGAAGCCCCCGCCCGCACGCTCGACCATGCGACGTACCTCGGCGCGGGTCGACTCGAACGGAGCGATCGGTGAGCAGATGGCCAGCCCACCGTGTCGCGCGATCTCGGCGGCGACGAAGCCGATCCGCACGATGTTCGTCTCGCGGTCGGCCCGGTTGAAGCCGAGTCCCTTGGACAGGTGATGGCGCACCACGTCTCCGTCGAGGGAGGTGACGGTCCGTTCGCCCTGCTCGAGGATGTGGTCCACCAGAGCCCGCGCCAGGGTGGACTTGCCCGACCCGGACAGCCCGGTGAAGAAGATCACGGCACCCTGCCGATCGCGCGGGGGACGGTCACGCTCGACGATCGCGGCGACCGGGGCCGGCTGAGAACCACTGGCTGCACGGGGGATCCGGTAGACCGCCGAGGCATAGGCGGCTCCGACGCTGTCGAGCAGGCGGTCGTTGGGCGACTCACCACTCGCATCGGCACCCCAGCCGTGGTCGGCCAGCGAGACAGCCAGGGCGGTCCCCCCGTCGAGCCCTGTCGCGGCCGCCATCGTGGCTCGCACCAGTGCTGGGCCGGACACTCCGTCCGCCATACCGTCACCGACGCAGGCCAGCAACAAAGGGGCGCGGCCCTCGCCGGCGGCGACCTGGGCGATGTCATCGAGGTCGAGATCGGTCAGGGGCCGGTGGACCGGCACCGCCAGCAGGGAGTCGGCGGACCGCGACTCGTGCAGCGTCGCAGGTGGGAGGTGCAGCCGACGGAACGGACCGAACTCGTTGTGGGCCAGCTTCGTCACCGGCCCGACAAGACCGACGCGGTCCTCCTCGGTGGTGGTCCAGGTTCGCTCAACGGTGAGCCGGGCGAGCGGAGCGCCTTCGGGGTCCACCAGGTCCAGCACGCCGACCGCCCCGGCGACCTCGGCGGTGGTCTTCGAGACGGTCAGGGTCACCGGCAGGGAGCCGGCGCCTGGTTCGACGAAGCCGGGCGGCGGTGGTGCCAACGACCCGGCGACCAGGAGCTCGAGGTCATCGAGCTCGCGCTGGATGGGCGTCCACTGCGGGACCGGGACCTTGGGTTGTGCGGGAGAGGACACCGAGCGATTGTGTCACCTCACCGCGGCGGCGACCGGTCCGCGCGGGGTCGCTGACGCCGGCCGCAGTGATGTTCGTCCGCCCGTGGCCCGCGCGCCGGGCACGGGTACGCTCACGACTCGTGACGTTCTCGGAGATCCTCGTCGACATCGTCCGGTCCGGCTTCGTCGAAGGCCATCATCGAGGCTCGGTGGTGGCGCTGACGGCCGACGGTCACGTCGACTGGGCACTGGGCGACATCGAGAGCCCCATCTATCCGCGCTCGTGCAACAAGCCGCTGCAGGCGCTCGCCATGCTGCGCTTGGGCCTCGACCTGGAGGGGGACCTGCTGGCACTGGCGTCGTCGTCGCACTCCGGGGAGCCGTTCCACCTTGCCGGAGTACGCCGGATCCTCGCGTCGGTCGGACTCGACGAGACAGCTCTCCAGACGCCTCCTGACTACCCGCTCGACGAGACCGCGCGAACCGCCTACCTGCGGGCCGGCCTCGAGAGGGCTCCGATCGCGATGAACTGCTCGGGCAAGCACGCCGCGATGCTGGCCACGTCGGTGGTCAACGGGTGGGACGTCGGCACCTACCGGGAGCCGACACATCCGCTGCAGGTCGCTATCGCCGAGACCTTCTCCGAGCTGACGACGGAGCCGGTCGCGAGCGTCGGAGTCGACGGCTGTGGCGCGCCCCTGCTGTCGGCGTCGTTGCGCGGACTGGCCACCGCATTTCGGACGTTGGTGGTCGCCGCGCCGGGCAGCCTCGAGCGGCGGGTTGCCCAGGCGTTCGCGGACTACCCCGAGTCAGCATCCGGCACCCGCCGCGATGAGGCCATCCTGCTCCGTGCGCTCCCAGGTGCCTTCGGCAAAGCGGGCGCCGAGGCGAGCTATGCCCTGGCCCTGCCGGACGGCCGCGCCGTGGCGTTGAAGATCGAGGACGGGGCGCCGCGGGCCCGACCGGTGGTCATGGCCGCCGCACTGCGACGGATGGGCGTCGACAACGACGCGGTCGCGTCCACGGGCTCGGTCCTGCTGCTCGGCGGCGGCCTGCCCGTGGGAGAGCTGCGCCCGGTCTTCTGAGCCGCGCCGCCGCCGAACGTGGTCGGGAGGTCAGCAGCAGCCGCTGCCGGAGGTGCAGCAGGTGCCGTCCGGGTTCATCCCCGCGTCGGTCAGCAGCGGCGCATCGTCGAGGATCGTGTAGACCTCCCACTGCTCCCCGCCGGGGCCGGTGGCCCACACCTTGTCCTGGACGGCGTAGCAACAGGTCGTGGCGTCCTCGACCGCCGTGGCCAGACCGGCGTCGGTGAGGCGCTGAGTCGCGGCTGCCACCTCGCCCGTCGTACCGACCTCGACTCCTAGGTGGTTGAGCGACCCGCCCTGGCCCGGGTTCTCGATCAGCACGAGCTTGAGCGGCGGCTCGGTCAGGGCGAAGTTGGCGTATCCCGGGCGTTGCTTGTGCGGCTGCGCGGAGAACAGCTCGGAGTAGAAGGCGACCGCTTGCTCGAGGTTGTCGACGTTGAGCGCAAGCTGGACGCGGGAGGTCTCGAGCCGGGTTGGTGATGTCTGCGTGGTGGTCATGGCCTGTCCTTTCGCTAAATCGAAGAACTTCAATATAGCCTTGTATCGAAAATTGTCAATGTAGTCGCTAGGCTGGGGACATGACTCAAACGTGTTGCGGACCCGGTGTCGCTTCGATCGACGACGCCGTGGCCGATGACCTCGCGAGCCTGTTCAAGGCGCTGGGGGATCCCGTCCGGGTCCGGATGCTCGCAGCGCTCGCCCACGATCCGGCACGGCCGATCTGTGCTTGCGACTTCGTCGCGATCGCAGGCAAGAGCCAGCCCACGGTGAGCCATCACCTCAAGCTCCTCCGGGAAGCCGGGTTGATCACCAGTGAGCGCCGCGGCACGTGGATCTGGTACTCCGTCGTGCCCGAACGGCTCGAGGGGCTCACCGGCGCTTTCGGGAACGCGGTGCTGGCCCATGTCTGACGCACCTGCCGTTCCGACGGTGCTCGTGGCGTGTGTGCAGAACGCCGGACGCTCGCAGGCGGCGGCAGCCCTGCTCCGCTCGCTGGCAGGTGAGCGCGTCTCGGTGCGGTCCGGCGGCAGCAAGCCGGCCGCTGAAGTCCATCCCGAGGTGGCGGCGGTGCTGGCCGAGCGGGGATTGTCCGCAGTGGATCCGCCGCGCGCCTGGACCGACGCCGACGTCATCGCTGCCGACGTGGTGGTGACGATGGGGTGTGGCGACGCCTGCCCGTTCTATCCCGGTACCCGCTATGAGGACTGGGACGTGGCCGATCCCGGCGGTCGGCCGGTCGCCGTCGTCCGCGACATCGTCTCCGACATCGAGGCGAGGGTACGCCGGCTGCTCGAGTCCATGGGTGTGGCGGTCAACGCCTGAGGACCTCGGGCAGGTGACGCGTCTCACGTGTCGAAGCATCGTCTCTGCTTGCAATTGCAAGCGATTGCTAGCAAGGTGGCCCTATGGCCAAGTTGAAAGTAGGCAAGCCCCTTGCCGAGGGAGCGCCGCGGGCAGCCGCCCGGGTCACCGCATCCGCCCGCGCCAGCGTGGCGGGCACGGCGCAGAGCCTCGGCGACTACCTACGTGACCAGCGCCGGGGCGCCCAGCTCACGTTGCGTCAGCTGGCCGACCAGGCTGGCGTGTCGAATCCCTATCTCAGCCAGATCGAGCGAGGCCTGCGCCGTCCGTCGGCAGACGTCTTGCAACAGTTGGCCAAGGCGCTGCGCATCTCGGCCGAGACGCTGTACGTGCGGGCCGGGATTCTCGACCCGAACGAGCGCGGCGCAGCGACCGTACAGACCGCCGTGCTGACCGACCCCGAGCTCAGCGAGCGGCAGAAGCAGATGTTGCTGGAGATCTACGCCTCCTTCAAGCAGAGCAACGCACCATGACCACCCCGGACCACCCCGCGCTGACCACACCGCGGCCGATCCGCTGACAGAGCGCGTCGACCCAGGTTCCGAAACCAGACCCCAACAGAACTATCCGAGAGGAAACCTCATGGCACTCGCCTCCACCTTCCAGAAGACCCGCAAGGACATCCAGAAGACCCTGACCGACTCCGGCGCGCTCGACGCTGTCGTCGGCGCCGGCGATCTGGCCGTCAAGAAGCTCCGCGAGGCCCGCGCCGACCTGAGTGCGCGCGCCGAGAGCATTCAGGCTGACGTCAAGCACGCACCCGACCTGGTCAAGGCTGCGCCGGAGCTCGTCAAGTCGCTTCCGGCCCACGCGCAGGCTGCCCTCGGCGAAGCCGTGGCCGGCGCCCTCGCGACGTACGAAGACCTCAGCGTGCGCGGCAAGGACCTCGTGACCCGCGTCCGTGGCCAGCAAGCCACCCAGGACCTCAAGGCCCAGGCCGCTGCCACCGTGAGCCACGCGAAGGCCACGACCACGACCGCGAAGAAGTCCGCCGCGGCGACGAAGACGGCCTCCAAGTCGGCCAGCACGACCGCGAAGAAGTCCGCCGCCTCGACGAAGACGGCTGCGAAGTCGGCGACGACGACGGCGAAGAAGTCCGCTGCCAGGACGAGGACGTCGGCGAAGTCGACCAACACCGGTGTCAAGAAGACGGCGTCCGCCGCGGCCAAGGCTGCCGGCGACGCCGCGTCGAAGGTCGGCAACTGACCCGCGCACCTGTACCGGATCAACGGCCCCGCAGAGCTCGGTTCTGCGGGGCTGTTCCATCACGACTGCGGTTAGGCTTGCTCTGTGCTCAACCAAGCTGACGTCTACGCCGTGCTCACCGTGGAGAGCTGGGTGCTGCTCCTGCTCTACGTCGTGCTGCTGGCCGTGAAGCTCTGGGCGCTGGTCGATGCGCTCCTGCACAAGGACGAGTCCTATGTTGCAGCGGACAAGCAGAACAAGGCGTTCTGGCTCCTGCTGCTGGTCATCTTCTTCGCGCTGCAGTTCCTGCTGCGCGACCCGCGGCAGATCCTCAACCTGATCGGCACCGTGGTGGCCTTCGTGTACCTGGCCGATGTGCGTCCTACGCTGCGCGCGATGCGGCGCTACTGAGCTCCCTGCCTGATGCCGCTGATCGGTGGTCCGGACGGACCGATCGAGAGCCTGGTCACGGGGTCGGGGTCACCGGTCACGGTCTTCGCTCACGGTCTGGCGGGATCGATCGACGAGACCCGACCGTTCGGGTCTGGTGTGCGTGGCACGCGGGTGTTCTTCCACTTCCGCGGCCACGGCGCGACCATCGGGTCCGAGACGGCGTGGAGCTACCGCGTGGCCGCGGCGGAGCTCGAGGCGGTGGTGTCGGCGTACGGCGCGCGGCGTGGACTGGGCGTCTCGCTCGGCGCCGGCGCGTTGATGGTGGCGGCGGTCTCGGACCCCGAGGCCTTCGACCGGTTGGTGCTCGTGCTCCCGGCCACGATCGACCGCCCCCGGACCGATGCGGCGGTGGATCTGCTGCGCGAGCGTGCCGAGCTCGTGGAGCACGGTGATGTCGCGGGGCTGGCTGCGTCGCTGGTGGCCGAGCAGCCCGCCGGTGTCCACCTGCGGCCGGACGTCCGGCTGTGGGCTGACCGGCAGGCGCGCCGGCTCACCTCCACCACGGTGGCGCGTGCGCTGCGCGAGCTCCCACCGCAGCATCCGCTGTCGTCGCGGGGCGAGCTCGCGGCGATCCGGTGCCCGGTGCTCGTCGTGGGGCAGGAGGGGGACGCTGCGCATCCCGCCGCGACGGCGCGGGAGCTGGCAGCGTTGCTGCCCAACGGGGACCTCGAGATCTACGACGACCGCGGCCTGATGTGGACCCACCGGACCGCCCTCCGGCAGCGCATCGCCACCTTCCTCAACGCCTGACAGCCCGCCTTCCCAGGGTTTTATCCCCGCCTGGCCCTCCGCGTTTGCCTAGTTAACTAGCCAGATGGCTTCCCAACTAGGCAGATTTGGCTTGGGAAGTGGGTATCCGCCTAGGTCACTCCGGGAGAGGTCATGGAACTCACGATTGTGCAGGGCGATATCACCACCCAGGACGTCGATGCGATCGTCAACGCCGCAAACCGCGGTATGCGTGGGGGTGGCGGCGTCGACGGCGCCATCCACCGTGCCGCCGGACCGGCTCTGCTCGCGGATTGTGTGGTGAGGTTTCCGCGTGGACTCGCGACCGGGGACGCGGGCTGGACCACGGCGGGCGATCTCCCCGCTCGCTGGGTCATCCACGTGGTGGGACCCAACTATGGGGCGGGCGAGCGAGATCGGGCACTGCTCACCTCCTGCTACACGCGGGCCATGGCCGTCGCCGATGAGCTCGAGGTCGCCACGATGGCAATTCCGCTGATCTCGGCCGGTGTCTACGCCTGGCCGCTGGAGGACGCCGCGGCTGCCGCGGTGGACACGCTGCGGTTCGTGACCACCCGCGTCCGCGAAGCTCGGCTGATGGCCTTTGGTGCACCGGCGTACGACGCTTTGACCGCTGCGCTCGGCTAGTCGCTGCGCGCGCGCTCTGCCGCCCCTACCGGCATACGGCATACGGCATACGGCAGGCGGATGAGCCAGCGAGGCAGATACCCAGTCGACCAGTCACGTTTGCCTTGTTCACAAGCCACCCGGCTTGTGAACAAGGCAAACGCGGGACGGCCAGGGGCTAGGGGCGGCGAGCCTTGGCAGCAGAGCGGGCGCGCAGGGTCTGGTCGAGCACCACCTTGCGGATCCGAACCGAGTCGGGGGTGACCTCGACGCACTCGTCCTCGCGGCAGAACTCCAGCGACTGCTCGAGGGAGAGCTTGCGCGGCGGCACCAACTTCTCGAACTCGTCGGCGTTCGACCGGACGTTCGTCATCTTCTTCTCCTTGGTGATGTTGACGTCCATGTCGTCCGAGCGCGAGTTCTCACCGATGATCATGCCCTCGTAGACCTCCGTCGTGGGCTCGACGAACAGCGTCCCGCGCTCCTGCAGGTTCGTCATCGCGTATGACGTCGCCGCGCCAGTCCGGTCGGCCACCAGCGAACCGCTCGAGCGCGTCCGAAGCTCTCCGGCCCAGGCCTCGTAACCGTCGAACACGTGGTGGGCGATCCCCGTCCCGCGCGTGTCGGTGAGGAACTCGGTGCGGAAGCCGATCAGCCCGCGAGCCGGCACCAGGAACTCCATCCGGACCCAGCCGGTCCCGTGGTTGATCATCTGTTCCATCCGGCCCTTCCGGACCGCGAGGAGCTGGGTGATGCTTCCGAGATGCTCCTCCGGCGCGTCGATCGTGAGGCGCTCGACGGGCTCGTGGAGCTTGCCGTCGATCTCACGGGTGACGACCTGAGGCTTGCCGACGGTGAGCTCGTAGCCCTCGCGGCGCATCTGCTCCACGAGGATGGCCAGCGCCAGCTCGCCTCGTCCCTGGACCTCCCACGTGTCGGGCCGCTCGGTCGGCAGCACCTTGATCGACACGTTGCCGACGAGTTCTCGGTCGAGGCGGTCCTTGACGAGTCGGGCGGTGACCTTGGTGCCTTTGGCGCGGCCCGCGAGCGGGGAGGTGTTCGTCCCGATCGTCATCGAGATTGCCGGCTCGTCGACCGTGATCAGCGGCAGCGCCACCGGGTTCTCGGGGTCGGCCAGGGTCTCGCCGATGTTGATCTCCGGGATGCCGGCGACGGCGATGATGTCACCCGGTCCGGCGGACTCGCCGGGCACCCGTTCCAGCGCCTCGGTGACGAGGAGCTCGGTGATCTTGACGTTCTGCCGAGACCCGTCCCGCCGCAGCCAGGCGACGTTCTGACCCTTGCGAAGGGTTCCCTCGTGGACCCGGCACAACGCCAGTCGGCCCAGGAACGGCGAGGCGTCCAGGTTGGTCACGTGCGCCTGCAACGGTGCGCCCTCGGTGTATGTCGGCGCCGGCACCGTCTCGATGATCGTACGGAACAAGGGCTCGAGGTCAGGTGAGTCCGGCATACCCCCGTCTGCCGGCTGCCCGGTGGACGCCCGACCGACCTTGGCGGACGCGTAGACGACCGGGAAGTTGAGCGAGTCCTGGTCGTGGGAGTCGTCGAGAAGATCGAGAAACAGCTCGTAGGTCTCTTCGACGACCTCGGCGATGCGGGCGTCGGGACGGTCGACCTTGTTCACGACGAGGACGACCGGCAGCTTGGCCGCAAGCGCCTTGCGCAGCACGAAGCGGGTCTGGGGAAGCGGTCCCTCCGAGGCGTCCACCAGCAGCACGATGCCGTCGACCATCGCGAGGCCGCGCTCGACCTCACCGCCGAAGTCGGCGTGGCCAGGGGTGTCGATGATGTTGATCGTCATCGGCTTGCCGTCAGCCGCCGCACCCTTGTAGTGCACCGCGGTGTTCTTCGCGAGGATCGTGATGCCCTTCTCGCGCTCGAGGTCGCCGGAGTCCATCGCCCGCTCGTCGACATGCTGGTGCTCGCCGAAGGCGCCGGACTGCCACAGCATGGCGTCGACCAGGGTGGTCTTGCCGTGGTCGACGTGCGCGACGATCGCGACGTTGCGCAGGTCTTCTCGCGACATCGTCGTTGTCTCGGGGGCATGCGTGGGGGCGGGCATCTGCAGAGTCCTGTCGGTGGGCGGAGAGGGCCGCGGTGGACGCGGCCGGACGCCGGACGACGAACTCGCGCGACGTGCGGGCCCGAGTTTATCCGCGGCAGGCCTTGGGAGCCGAATCGTGGACGTGGGGAGCGCGGTTCCGCGAGGCTGGGCTGCAGGTTCGTGAGGTTTGTCGAATCGGCGCAGGGCCGTTCGTCAGATCATCAGTCGAACACCAGATGAGGAGGCCACCATGGCCGAGTACATGTTCATGCTCTTCGACGACGAGAGCTGGTATGACGAAGTGACTCCCGACCAGTGGGAGGCGACGATGAAGCTGCACGGTGAGTTCGCCAACGCGGTCGAGGCCGCCGGGGCGCGCGTCATCGAGGGACGGGCGCTCGAGCGCACCAGCACTGCCACCACGCTCAAGAAGGACTGGAACAGCCCGAACGCGGCGCCGGTCGTCAGCGATGGACCCTTCATCGAGACGAAGGAGGCCCTTGGTGGGTACTACCTGATCGAGGCGCGTGATCTCGACCAGGCGCTGGAACTGGCCCAGATCTGCCCCTCCGGGAACATCGAGGTCCGACCGGTGATGGACACGAACGTCGACCGAGGCTGACCGGGCGCTGAGGGCGCGATTCCCGTGACCGATGTGCGGAACGTCGTCCGCCGCGTCGAGGAGGCGCACCGCAGGCATTGGGCGACGGTCCTCTCGGCCACGGTGCGCCTCACCCGTGACATCGACCTGGCCGAAGACTGCGCGCAGGAGGCCTTCGTCCAGGCGTTACGGACCTGGCCGGACGGCGTACCCGACAACCCCGTCGGGTGGCTGACGACGGTCGCGCGGCGGCAAGCGCTCGACGTGCTGCGGCGCGAGACGACGCTGCGGCGCAAGCTGCCGCTGCTGCTCATCGAAGACGGCCGGGGGGACGGCGAGGTGCCCGCTGACCCCCTTCGGCTGGTCTTCACGTGTTGCCACCCTGCGTTGGCGCGCGACGCTCAGCTGGCGCTGACCCTGCGGCTCATGTGTGGTCTCACCACGGCCGAGATCGGCAAGGTGCTGCTGGCGAAGGACACCGCGATCGCCGCCCGGATCACCCGGGCGAAGCAGAAGATCGCGGCGGCTGGCGTGCCGTTTCGACTGCCGTCCGACGGGCAGCTGTCGGCGCGTCTCGATACCGTGCTCACGGTGGTGCATCTGGCGTACACCGCAGGTCATACGGCGGCCGGCGATGCGTTGATCCGGCCCGATCTCACGTCCCGTGCGGTGGGGCTGGCGAGGCTCCTCGTGGCGCAGCTACCCGAGGAGCCGGAGGCGCGCGGGCTGTTGGCGCTGTTGCTGTTCGCCGAGGCGCGGGGCGAGGCGCGCCTCGGCCCGTCCGGAGATCTCGTGCTGCTCGCCGACCAGGACCGGGCTCGGTGGAACCACGACCTGGCGCACGAGGGTCTCGTGCTGGCGACGCAGGCGTTGCGGGAGGGCAACGGACGGTTCGTGTTGCAGGCCGCCATCGCCGGGCTGCACATGTCGGCGCCGTCGTGGGAGACGACGGACTGGCCGCAGGTCGTGCGCATGTACGACGCGCTGCTGCTGCAGTGGCCCAGCCCGGTCGTGGCCCTGAACCGGCTCGCGGCGGCGAGTCTCGTGCCAGGAGCCGATCTCGGCGATGTGCTCGGCCAGCTCGACGTGCTGGCGCGCGACCCGACGTTGGAGCGGTACGCCTACCTGTCGGCGACCCGGGCCGACGTACTGGTGCGGTTGGGTCGGCAGGTGGAGGCACGAACGGCATACGACCAGGCGATCGCGTTGACCGACAACGAAACCGAGCGGCGTTTCCTGCGTGCCCGCCGCTCTACCTGACACTTGCTCCTGGCCGTCTCGGCCACGCTGGGCAGCAAGGGCGGGTCAGGGCTCGCGGTGGACTTTGTGCTGCGTGGCCTGAGCCCGTGGCCGGATCACCATCAGGTCGATGTTGACGTGCGCCGGTCGCGTCGCGATCCAGGCCACCGCGTCGGCGATGTCCTCGGCGGTCAGCGGGTTGCGGACGCCCGCGTACACGGCGTCCCGCCGCGCCTGATCCCCCCGGAAGCGCACCAGCCCGAACTCCTCGGTCGCCACCATGCCGGGCGCGACCTCCGTGATGCGCACCGGCTGACCCAACAGCTCGAGCCGCAGTGTCTCGGTCATGACGGCCACGCCATGCTTCGCGGCGGTGTAGCCGCCACCCCCCTCGTACGCGGTGCGCCCAGCCGTCGAGCCCATGTTGACCAGCACACCGTCCCCGCTGGCCACCAGCGCCGGCAGCAACGCCTTGGTCACGTTGAGCGTGCCGATGACGTTCACGTCGTACATCGCCCGCCAGTCGTCAGGATCGGCCTCCGCGACCGTTTCCGCGCCGAACGCACTGCCGGCGTTGTTCACGAGCACGTCGAGCCGCGGACCGACCGCGCGGGCCAGCGCCACGACCTGCGCCTCGTCGGTGACGTTGCAGGCAACCGAGGTGCCGTCGATCTCGGCCGCCAGGTCGTCGATGCGGTCGGTGCGCCGAGCTGCGCAGACCACGTGGAACCCGGCGGCGGCAAGTGCACGCGCGGTCGCGGCGCCGATGCCGCTGCTGGCGCCGGTGACGACCGCCAGCCGCGCGGCACCGGCACGATCAGGTACTGAAACGGACATGCCACATCGTTGCACCGACTCGCCGACCCCACCGCCCGGACCCCGGATCCAGGCAGGCGGTGGCGCAAGTCGCGGCCGGCAGGGAATGGAGGCAGACTTGCTGGTTGTTGACCCCTTTCGGACCGCACTCGGTCGCGCACCGGGCGCTATGTTGCCGACGACAGGATGACTACGTGAGCGAGACCCTGGCCAACGTCGTTTCCGTCGATCGTGGCCGCAGGCCCCGGCGCATGGCCATGCTCAGCGTCCACACCTCCCCGCTGGACCAACCAGGTACCGGTGACGCCGGCGGGATGAACGTGTATGTCGTGGAGCTCTCCCGCCAGCTCGCTGCCCAGGGCATCGAGGTCGAGATCTTCACGCGAGCCACCTCGGGCGAGCTGCCGCCGGTCGTCGAGCTCAGCGACGGGGTCCGGGTCCGGCATGTTGTCGCCGGGCCGTTCGAGGGACTGAGCAAGGGTGAACTGCCCGGCCAGCTGTGCACCTTCGCCCGTGAGGTGCTTCGCACAGAAGCCTCCTACGCGCCGGGCTACTACGACATGATCCACTCTCACTACTGGCTGTCCGGACAGGTCGGCGCACTCGCCCGCGACCGCTGGGGAATTCCCTTGGTCCACTCGATGCACACCATGGCCAAGGTCAAGAACGGCCTGCTCGCGGCGGGTGACACGCCCGAACCCGTCGCGCGGGTGATCGGCGAGGAGCAGGTGGTCGATGCGGCCGACCTGGTCATCGCCAACACGAGCGACGAACGGCAGCAGCTGATCGACCTGTACGACGCCGACCCCGACCGGCTCCGCGTCATCTCGCCGGGCGTGGACCTCAACGTCTTCGCTCCAGGCGACCGCGAGGCCGCGCGCGGCCGCCTCGGTCTGCGTGCCGATGACCTCGTCGTGGCGTTCGTCGGCCGTATCCAGCCGCTCAAGGCGCCCGACGTGGTGCTCAGAGCAGCCGCCGAGCTGGTGCGGAGCCGTCCCGACCTGCGCGAACGGTTGGTCGTACCGGTCATCGGGGGTCCGTCAGGGTCAGGGCTGGACAGCCCCGACGGCCTCATCGACCTGGTGGCCGGACTCGGGATCGCCGATGTGGTGCGGTTCGTCTCCCCGGTCGAGCAGGTCCGCCTCGTCGACTATTACCGTGCGGCGTCCGTGGTGTGCGTGCCGTCGTACAACGAGTCCTTCGGCCTGGTGGCGATCGAGGCGCAGGCCTGCGGCACTCCGGTGGTCGCCGCGAACGTTGGTGGACTACCGACCGCGGTTGCCGACGGCGTCAGCGGGGTGCTCATCGACGGGCACGACCCGGCCGACTACGCCCACGCCTTCGAACGACTCTTGACCGATCGCGCCGCACTCGATGCGCTGCGTGAGAAGTGCCGCGACCACGCACAGCAGTTCGGCTGGGCCCGCACGACCCAGCTCACGCTCGACGCCTACCATGACGCTGCCATGTCCATGCGGGCCGAGGCGCTCGCGGCCGCGGAATGACCGGGGACCATCCCGCACCCCACGGGCCGGATCCGACTGATCCGGTCCATCCGGACGACCCGACGGGCCTGCAAGCGGCGGCCATCGCCACGATCCGTCAGGCACTGGCAGATGCCGAGCTCGACGCCGCGGAGCCACGGCGCGGTGTCTT
The DNA here is from genome assembly GCA_963815445.1 of uncultured Actinomycetota bacterium. Classification (GTDB taxonomy): domain Bacteria; phylum Actinomycetota; class Actinomycetes; order Propionibacteriales; family Nocardioidaceae; genus JANLYC01. Next base: position 55,895 of record CAWFGV010000007.1, on the reverse strand, counting down.
CGTGTTCGACCTGCCGGGCGAGCGCAAGCTGTCCACCCCCTGCCAGCTCGTGGTCGGAGATCACGCACTGGCTGTGCATGCGTTCGTCTGCCGCAACCCCGACGAGAACCATGAGGCGGTCTACCGCTGGCTGCTCACGCGCAACCTGCGCTTGTACGGCGTCGCGTTCGGAGTCGACCACGCCGGCGACATCTATCTCGACGGGCGCTCCTCGCTCGCGTCCGTCACGCCTGCGGAGGTCGACCGCTTGCTCGGCGCGGTGCTGACGTATGCCGATGAGTCCTTCAACGCGATCCTCGAGCTCGGCTTCGCCTCCTCCATCCGCAAGGAGTGGGAGTGGCGGCTGTCACGGGGCGAGTCGACCCGCAACCTCGAGGCCTTCCGCGGTTGGCTCGAGCGTGGTCACGTGCCGCCGGGCTGAGGTCGAACCCTGCGCGGACACCGCGAAGGCCCCGTTCCGTCGTGTCCACCAGAAGTAGTTCTCGAACCGGCATTCACGTTGGTCCGCCGGCCCAGCTGCCCGGTCCGAGGGGTGGTGCGCAGGATCACATCGTCCACGTTTGGAACCATACGGTCGATGACTCTAAAATGTAAGAGGCAGCCAAGCATGTGAGTCTCTTACAGGCCGAGGGCAGTCAGTCACCAATGCGGATCCGTCAGAAGGTCCACACCAGTCGCCGGCACCGCCGGCAGAACACGGAGGAAGTCATGCTCACCGCACCGGACGTCGCGCGCGAGGTCGGCGTGTCCAGGCGAGCCGAGGCGCGGGAGTCAGAACTGATCTCCGCCGCCCGCCTCGCTCGTCGTCAGCGCCGCCTCGAGCGTCGCATCGACCGCGTCAACGGGTACCTGGCCGCGCATCGCTGAGCCAGGTTCACGACGTCAGCTACCCAGGTCCGGCCGTGTCGTCGCACTCGCGATGATCCGGCCGGATCTTTGTGTGTTCGGGGTCAGCGACCCTGGTTGGCCACGGCCTCGATCGCCGCTGCCGCGGCCTTGGGGTCGAGGTATTCGCCGCCCGTCGTCGTGGGCCGCATATCCGCGTCCAGCTCGTAGAGCAGAGGGATGCCCGTCGGGATGTTGAGCCCGACGACGGCGTCGTCGCTCATCCCGTCGAGGTGCTTGACCAAAGCCCGCAGCGAGTTGCCGTGCGCCGTCAGCATGACGGTCTGTCCGGTCAGCAGGTCGGGCACGACCGCGTCATACCAGTAGGGCAGCATCCGGTCGACGACGTCGGCGAGGCACTCGGTGCGTGGACGGAGCTCGTCGGGCAGAGCGGCGTACCGGGGGTCACCGGCCTGGCTGAACTCGTCGTCGTCGGCGATCTTCGGAGGGGGCGTGTCGTACGAGCGGCGCCACAGCATGAACTGCTCCTCGCCGTACTCCTCGAGGGTGGCCTTCTTGTCTTTGCCCTGCAGTGCGCCGTAGTGGCGTTCGTTCAGGCGCCACGTCCGGCGTACGGGGATCCAGTGCCGGTCGATGGCGTCCAGGCACAGCTGCGCGGTCTGGATCGCGCGGCGCAGGACGGAGGTGTGCAGCACGTCGGGCAGGACGCCGCGATCGGCCAACAGCGCGCCCGCGCGGACGGCCTCGTCGCTGCCCTTTGCGCTGAGCGCGACGTCGACCCAGCCAGTGAAGAGGTTCTTGGCGTTCCACTCGCTCTCGCCGTGGCGGACGAGCAGCAGTCGGTACGGCGATTCGGTCATGACGACGACCCTAGCGCCGGTCGGCATACTCGGGCGGAGTGATCCCACCAGCGGCGGGTGAGGCCAGAGGTCATCCGCCCGGCACCGTCCCGTGGACCGCTGGGTGGCCAAGGCAGATCCCTAGTCCCCCATGCGTGTTTGCCTTGTTTACAAGCCACCTGGCTTGTGAACAAGGCAAACACGTACGGCCAGGGAGCGTCAGCGCAGCGGGTCGGGTCAGCGCAGCGGGTCAGTCAGAGGGTGACGGGGTGCTGCCCGGTCACCAGGAAGACAATCCGGCGCGCCATCGAGACCGCGTGGTCCCCGATCCGCTCGTAGTAGCGGCCGATCAGCGCCATGTCGACGGCGGGTTCCACGCCGGCGTCCCAGTCGTCGCTGAGCAGGATGCGGAACATCGAGCGCCGCAGCCGGTCCATCTCGTCGTCGGACTCCTCGAGCTCTTGCGCCGCGTGGACGTCGCGAGTCGAGACGATGTCTGCCGCCGACGCGATCATCTCATCGGCTGTCTTGGCCATCTCGGAGATGACGGGTTCCAGCTCCGGGGGCACCGCCTTCGTCGGGTAGCGCAGCCGTGCCACCTTGGCCACGTGCACCGAGAGGTCGCCCATGCGTTCGAGGTCGGCCACCATGCGCAGCGAGGACACCAGCGTCCGCAGATCACGCGCGACCGGGGCCTGCCTGGCCAGGATCTCGAAGCTGTCGTTCTCGATCCGCTCGCGCGCCTCGTCGATCGCGAGGTCACCGCTGATGACGAGCTCGGCAGCCGTCACGTCGGCGTTGAGGAGCGCGTCGGTGGCCTGGGAAAGGGCGGCACGCACCCCGCCGGTCATCTCGACGAGCTCGTTGAGGACGTTGTCGAGCTGCTGCTGATACTGGACTCGCATGGATCAAACCTAGACCGCTTGAGTAACGCACATGCGGAGCGACGTGAACGGAGCATGAACGCTCGCGTAAGGAACGGTCCTTTCGCCTTGCTGGATTCACGTCTGAAGGCCACCTCGTGCGTACCATCGGACGCATGGACTCGTCGACGGCCGCAGTGCTCGGTGGCGCGATCGGGGCGTTGCTCGGCGCGGCGGCGGTCCTCGCCTTCCGGATCAGCGAGCGTGACCAGGGTCGTGCGCCGGTCCAGGCAGACCCCGAACCGGTGCTGGTTCCCGACGGCGTCGCGGCGGTCCTGGCCGTGCTTCGCTCGTCCGCCCTGGTCGTCGGGACGGACGACCAGGTGCTCAAGGCAACGGCCCCCGCGCACGCGATGGGGTTGGTGCGGGGCTCGCGTGTCGAGGTGGGCGAGCTCCTCGAGCTCGTTCGACAGGTACGCCGCGATGGCCAGATCCGCGAGGCCGACCTGACCCTGCGTCGTGGCCTCATGGTGTCGCGACAGGTCGCAGCACGCGTCGCCCCGTTGGGCAGCAAGCTCGTCCTCGTGCTGGTCGAGGACCGGACGCGCGAGCGCCGGGTCGAGGCGATCCGACGCGACTTCGTCGCCAACGTCAGCCACGAGCTCAAGACGCCCGTCGGTGCGCTCAACCTGCTGGCCGAGGCCGTCGGGGAGGCCGCCGAAGACCCTGACGCCGTCCTGCGGTTCTCGGCCCGGATGCGCACCGAGAGCGACCGGCTCACCCGCCTCGTGCAGCAGATCATCGAGCTCTCCCGGCTGCAGGGCGATGACCCGCTCGACGAGGCCCAACCCGTGTCGGTCGACGCCTTGGCCGAACGCGCCATCGACCGGATCAGCGTGGACGCCCTCGACAAGGACATCGAGCTCGTCTTCGCCGGCGAGCACGGCTTCCAGGTCCTCGGCAACGGTGAGCAGCTGCTCGTCGCCCTCGGCAACCTGGTCGAGAACGCCGTGGCCTACAGCCCCACGCACTCGAAGGTCACGGTCAGCGCACGCGCCAACGAGTCGATGGTCGACATCGTGGTGACCGACCAGGGGGTCGGTATCCCGGCCGACGAGCTCGACCGCATCTTCGAACGCTTCTACCGTGTCGACCCGGCACGAGCCCGTGCGACCGGTGGGACCGGGCTCGGACTCTCCATCGTCAAGCACGTCGCGGCCACCCACGGTGGTGAGGTGAAGGTCTGGAGCGTCGAGGGCGAGGGCTCGTCCTTCACCCTGACGTTGCCTGCCAGGGTCGACGCCGAGACCGGTACGCCGGTCAGCCGCAGCGCTCCGGCGGGTGCCCGCGAGGCCGACGGGCCGCGCGTCTCCGGCGTGCTGGACGAGCCGATCGCCGAGCTGGCCCGCGACGACCGTTCCGAGCCGGCGGAGGAGAGGACCATGCAGCAGCCGGTGCCCCGTAACGACCGATCGACCGTTCCTGCCCGTTCAACGCACCCGGAGGAGGCCTCGTGACGCGTGTTCTCGTCGTGGAGGACGAAGACAGCTACAGCGACGCCCTCGCGTACATGTTGCGCAAGGAAGGCTTCGACGTGGCCCTGGCCGGCAACGGACCCGACGCCCTCGAGGAGTTCGAGCGGAGTGGCGCCGACATCGTGCTCCTCGACCTGATGCTCCCCGGCATCCCCGGCACCGAGGTCTGCCGGCGCATCCGCCAGGTCTCGTCCGTACCCGTCATCATGGTCAGCGCCAAGGATGCCGAGGTCGACAAGGTGGTCGGGCTCGAGCTCGGCGCAGACGACTACGTCACCAAGCCCTACAGCCCACGCGAGCTCGTGGCCCGGATCCGCGCGGTCCTCCGCCGAGGGGTCGAGCCCGACCTGACCCCGGCCACCCTCGAGGCCGGCACCGTCCGGATGGACGTCGATCGTCACGTGGTGACGGTGAAAGGCAGCGAGATCAGGCTGCCGCTGAAGGAGTTCGAGCTGCTGGAGATGTTCCTGCGCAACGCGGGCCGGGTGCTCACCCGAGGACAGCTGATCGATCGGGTCTGGGGCGCTGACTACGTGGGCGACACCAAGACGCTCGATGTCCACGTGAAGAGGTTGCGCGCCAAGATCGAGCCGGATCCCGCCAATCCCAGCCTGCTCGTCACCGTCCGCGGGCTCGGCTACAAGTACGACGCTCAGGCGGCCGTGTCAGCCTGAGGCTGGGTTGCCCGCGCCCTCCGACGTGCAGCGAGCGGTGCGGTATCGCCGGTCAGGATGCCGGCGTCGTGGCAGCGCTCACGATCGGACCCACCGTGATCCCGTCATAGATGGGGCCTTCGGCGATGATCGGCACGTCGATGTCGAGCGGCGCCGACTCCTTGAACGTCAGCGTGAGGGTGAGGTACCCGCCTGGCTTCAGGTCCGCGGAGTTGAGCTGGATCACGCCGTCCTCGGGAAGCTTGACCGCCGCCTGGGTGGCCAGCTCGAGCCCGGTGCTCGGGGCGTTCGCGACCGTTGACGACACGGGAGGCAGGGCGCCGACGTCCACTCCGCCGCCGCCGAGCACGGTGGCGGTCACCCCGGTCAGGAAGTCCGTCGGGCTGGTCTGGTTGATCAGCGTCGTGACCAGCGTGCCGTCTCCTTGGCCGTCTCCGAGCACGAGGGCGTTGAGGACGAACACGTCACCGGTCCGGTCGTCTGAGCCGACGGCAGGTTGGTAGATGGCCTGGGTCTCGGCACCGAAGTTGGCCGCGCACCCCGTGACGGCGACCAGAGACGCGGCGATCAGCACCGTGGCCAGCCGTCGGACACCGCGGCGGCGCGGACGGGCAGGCGTGCTGCCCTCGACACGACCGATCGGGGAGAGTGGCGTGTTCTCCACGTGAGGTGTCCTCCTTGTGGCGGATCTGATCACAGAGGCCGTCAGCGGGGTCCGCGAGCGGCCCCCGGGCACGGCAGGATCAGCGTAGCGAAACGTGCCTGGCGACCTTGCAGCGGACCGCCGACACGCACGAGAACACACGTTTGTCAAGCCCCAAATAACGCTCTGAACAGGCAAAACGCGATTTCGACGACCCTGAGAACGTGGTATCCTTAAGGCGTGGAAAGGGGTAGCTGACACATGACGTTTACGGTCGGCGAGACGGTGGTTTATCCCAATCATGGGGCCGCTGTCATCGAAGATATTGAGACCCGCAAGATCAAAGGTGAGGACAAGCTCTATCTCGTCCTCCGGATTGTCGCCCAGAACGACCTCGTCGTTCGCGTACCTGCCTGCAACCTCGACCTCGTGGGTGTCCGCGATGTCGTGGACCAGGAGGGCCTCGAACGCGTGTTCGACGTTCTGCGCGCAGAACACACGGAGGAGCCGACCAACTGGTCACGTCGCTACAAGGCCAACCTCGAGAAGCTGCACTCGGGCGATGTCATGAAGGTGGCTGAGGTCGTCCGCGACCTGTGGCGCCGCGAGCGTGAGCGTGGCCTGTCGGCCGGTGAGAAGCGAATGTTGGCGAAGGCTCGTCAGATTCTCGTCTCCGAGCTGGCGCTGGCTGAGCACACCAACGAAGACAAGGCCGAGACGATTCTCGACGAGGTCCTGGCTTCCTGACACGGTCGCGCAACCTGCATCCAACGGCTCCGCCCTCTGGCGGGGCCGTTGGCATGTCCGGCGTGGTCGACCCCGACCCCGACCTTGACCGAGCGCCGGCCGGACGCTGACGGGCGCGAGGCCCGAACAGCGGACCACGGTCTGCGATGCTGGCCGCGTGCACTCGGTGACAGCGATCATCCCGGCGGCTGGCTCGGGGAGCCGGCTCGCGGCCGATGAGGCAGTCGAGGGTCCTGCCAAGGCGCTGCGGCAGCTGGGCTCCGAGCCACTGATCAGGCATGCGATCCGGTCGGTCGAGCACGAGGTCGGCCGTGTCGTCGTCGTGACCGCGGCAGACCTGGTGAACACGGTCGCGACCGCGCTCAGCGACGTACGCGTCCCCGTGGTCGTCGTCGAGGGCGGCTCGACCAGGCAGGAGTCCGTCCGCCGGGCACTGGCCGCCGTCGAGAGCTCTGCTGAGTTCGTCCTCGTGCACGACGCGGCCCGGCCGTTGGTGCCGGCCGCGGTCACCGATCGGGTGCTGGCGGCTCTGCGCGCCGGCTCCGACGCGGTGGTTCCCGTCGTTCCCGTGGCCGACACGCTGCGGCTCGTCGACGAGCAAGGGTCGAGCAACCTCGTGGACCGGACCTTCATACGGGCCGTCCAGACGCCGCAGGGCTTCACCGCCGGGGTGTTGCGCCGCGCCCACGAGATGGCGGACGCGGGAGCCGATCCAGCGACCGACGACGCAAGCCTTGTGGAGCGCCTCGGCATCGACGTGACCCTGGTTGACGGGCACCCTGCGGGCTTCAAGATCACCCGGCTGCTGGATCTCCAGCTGGCCGAGCTCATCGTGGGCGCAGACGGACCTCAGCGGTAGACCAGCGCGGTCGCGATCGCCGCGATCCCCTCGCGCCGGCCGGTGAGTCCCAGGCCGTCCGCGGTGGTTGCCGTGACGGACACGTCGACACCGGCGGCGGCCGAGAGGACGCGTTCGGCTTCGGCTCGGCGAGGGCCCAGCCGGGGAAGCTCGCCGATGAGCTGGACCGCGACGTTGCCGGGCACGATGCCGGCCTCGGCGAGTCGTCGGGCCGTCTCGGTCAGCAGGGTGACCCCACTCGCGCCGGCCCAGTCCGGGTCGGCCGTCCCGAACTGGCTTCCGAGGTCGCCGAGGCCGGCTGCCGAGAGCAGCGCGTCGCAGGCCGCGTGCGCCACCACGTCGCCGTCCGAGTGCCCGGCCAGCCCCGCCGTCTCGTCCGGCCAGTGCAGTCCTGCCACCCAGAGGGCTCGTCCCTGGACGAGCGGATGCACGTCGACGGCGACACCGACGCGCGGCGTCTGCTGGGTGGGCTCAGAGGTCACGCAAGCATCATCGCGCAGGTATGACGAGTGTGTGACATCTGGTAGCGGCCCGGGGATCGGCCCGCCTGCTGAGGCACCATCGAGGTATGACGAACGCGGGGCGGCAGCGGCGACTTCTCGGCGCTGCGCTCGGCCTGGTAGGCGCCGGGAGCGGTCTCGCGGTCTCGGAGCTCGCCAGTGGCCTGTTGCACCAGCGGGTCTCCCCGGTGGTAGCCGTGGCCGAGTCGATCCTGCGGCTGACCCCCGGTGCCGTCGTCGAGCGCGTCATCGGCCTGGTCGGCCACCACGACAAGGCAGTCCTGATCACGCTGACCCTGGTCGGCCTGTCCGTGATCAGCGCAGGTGTCGGAGTCCTCGCCCTTCGCAGCGTGCTCGCCGCGCAGGGCGTCTTCCTCGTGATGGGTGCCGTGCTGCTGGGCGCCGTCCATGACCGGCTGACTCCGTCGACGGCGACCTACATCCCGGCCGTGCTCGGTGTCGTGGTCGCGATCGCCGCACTCGCGCTGCTGGCTCCGCTGGCGCAGCAGGCGGATGGTTCCCGGGTGCGTGAGCTGGCCCCCTGGGAGCAACCCGACGCCACCAGGGCTCGTGATCCGCGCGCCGACGAGGCGCGTGCCCTGAGCAGGCGTCGGTTCCTGGTGGCCGCTGGGTTGATCACAGCCGGTGCGGTTGTCGCCGGAGCAAGCGGACGCGTGTTGGCCCGCAGTCGGGCCGCAGTCGAAGCGGCGCGACGCACCCTGCGCCTCCCCATCAGCCCGCGGTCGGCTCCCGCTGGGGCCGGCCTGGGAATCCAGGGGGTCGCCCCGTGGGTCACCAGCCAGGACACCTTCTACCGGATCGACACCGCGCTGGCGATTCCGCAGATCCTGCCGAAGGACTGGGAGCTGCGCATCCATGGCATGGTCGACCGGGAGCTCACCCTGACCTATCAGGATCTGCTCGACCGCGGGCTGCACGAGGCGTGGATCACGCTCTGCTGCGTCTCGAACCCGGTCGGCGGCGACCTCATCTCCAACGCGCGCTTCGCAGGCGTGCTGATCGCGGACGTCCTGGCCGATGCCGGGACCCATCCGGACGCCGATGCAGTGCTCTCGACGTCCGCGGACAACTGGACGGCCGGTACTCCGCTGAGCGCCTTGACCGACGGCCGCGACGCGATGTTCGCTCTCGCGATGAACGGTGAGCCACTCACCCCCGAGCACGGTTTCCCCGTCCGGATGGTGGTGCCGGGACTCTACGGTTACGTGTCGGGGACCAAGTGGGTCGTCGACCTCGAGGTCTCCAGGTTCGACCAGTTCTCCGCGTTCTGGACGGATCGGGGTTGGTCACCACAGGGGCCGGTCAAGACCGAGTCGCGCATCGACGTACCCCACAGCGGCGCTCATGTCTCCGCCGGAGACGTCGTCGTCGCGGGCGTCGCCTGGGCGCAGCACACCGGGATCGACCAGGTCGAGGTCCGCGTCGACGACGGAGCCTGGCAGCCGGCCACGCTGGCCATCGAGCCGTCCATCGACAGCTGGCGGCAGTGGTCGTACACCTGGGCCGCGGTCAAGGGGAGTCATCAGCTCTCGGTCCGGGCTACCGACGCGAGCGGTTACACGCAGACGGGTCAGCGTGTCGATGTGGTGCCGGACGGCGCCACCGGGTGGGACACGATCTCGGTGGACGTGTCCTAGTGGCGTGGCGGCTGGTCAGGCTGCTGGCCGGTCACACAGAACGTCATCCCCGCAGGGTCCTGCATGACGATCCAGCCCGGGTGCTCGCGCACCCGCTCAGCGCCGAGCGCTTCGAGGCGCTCCGCCTCCGCCGCCCGGTCGGGTCCGGCCCCGAGGTCGAGATGGGCGCGCGCGGTGACGGTCCCGTCGTCAGGTCCCAACTCCTGGAGCAACAGCTGCATGCTGCCGCCGGGACCCGGCTTGAGGTGGCCGGCGAACTCGGGGGACTCCGAAGCCTGGAAGGTCCAGCCGGTGGCCGCCCGCCAGAACGCGCTCTCGTCGTCGACCTGTCCGTGCGGGATGTCGAGGCACACCTGGACCAGTCGGCTGCGGTGCCCGCCCGGCCATGCCTGCGTCGGCGGACGTTCCCGCCGGTGGTCGGACGTCACGATGCAGAACGGCAGACCGGCGGGGCTCGTCAGCACCTGCCAGTGGGCATGTTGGGACACCCGCCGGCCGCCAAGGCCGACGATCCGCTCGGTCGCGCCGGCGACGTCGGCGGCGTACAGGTCGAGATGCACGCCGCCTGGACCGTCGATGGTCTGGACCAGGAGATGGCTGTTGCCCTCCGGCGGCAGCAGGGAGTGGAACTCGGGGTGTCGCGACCACGGATCGCCGATGTCCCAGCCCAACGCGTTGCTCCAGAACGCATCGGTGGCCTCGACCTGCCCGGCGGGTACGTCGAGCACGGCGCCGATCCAGCGGCCGAACGGATCGGTCATACGGGCTCCTAGTCGACGTTGTCGGCCGAGGCCGTGAACGTGTTGCACGTGGCGGTGTCGTTGTCGCCGTAGCCGGCGAAGATCCATTGCCGGTTGGAGGCACCGGACCCGTGGTCTCGCGCGGAGGCAGCGCTGCCCGGCTCGTCACCGAACGACCCGGCCACCTGCTGGAGCTGGCGTACCCGGGGGCTGTCCATCGGGAACGTGTTGGCGACGGCGCCGAGGAACAGGCCGCCCATACAGCTGGCCTGCAGCTCGACGCGGCGGCTGAGCTCGAGGCGGTTGCCGAAGTTGTCGTAGATCAGGTCGTCGTACGCCTGCAGCATCCCGGTCTCCTGCTGAACGTGGTGACCGAACTCGTGCCCGATCACGATGGCGTAGGCGACGTCGATGTTGTCGAAGAACCGCCGCATCTGCGGGACGTCGGCATACATCACGGAGTCACCGGGGCAGTAGAACGCCAACGTGCGACCGTTCTCGGGCGAGGCGCTGCCGCACGGGGTGTCGACCGGGCTGTCGAAGACCACGAGGCCAGGTTCCTGATAGGCATAGCCGGCACCCTCGACGGCTGGTCCCCACTCGGCGTTGAGACACGCCATGAGCGACGTGTAGAACGCGGACTGGCGAGCCCGGGACGCGTCTCCGAGGTCGCGGGCTGGACAGTTGCCGTTGGCCAGGCCGCCCTGGCCGTACAGGGTGTTGTCGGAGACAACGCGTTGGGCGTTGCTCGGGTCCACCGGGGTCGTACCGGGCTGCTCGGCCCTTGCCGGGCTGTGGTCCACCGTCGTGCCGGAGCCGGCGCGACCGATGGCGCCTTGGTCTGTCGCGGCGCCGATGAGGATGAGGACGAACAGCCCGGCCGCCCCCAGACCGACCAGGCCGAGCAGCAAGGCGCCGAACCGACTGCGTCGTCGCGGCGGTGGCGGCGGCCAGCCCCAGGGCGGCGGCCCGGATGACCCATGGCCCGGCGGATAGGGAGCCAACCCGGCGTACGGCTGAGGTGGGGGCGGCCCGGCGGGCCGCCATGCCGGAGCATGCGGCGGTGGAAGCACTGGCGCGGGCGGGAGCGGACGGTAGCGCGGGTCCGGTGGACCTGGCGGCCCCTGCGCGGCGTCTGACATCTCCGATCCTGCCGTTCCCCGGCCTTGCCGGTCCTGCGTGGCCACCTGTGCGCAGATTACCCTGACGGCATGTCATCGGTGCCGGTCAGACGGTCTCGTCGGGCCGGCCGCCTGCCGGGGCCGGGACCTGTCCTGCGCCGACTGGCCCTAGCGGTCGGTCTGGTCACCGCGCTCGCCGGGCTGACGTGGGGCACGACCGCTGCGGCCGCAGCTGCCGGCCAGCCGGTCATCCGCGACGACGAGGCGACGGTGCGGGTGAACCAGGACGGCACCCTGCACGTCGTCGAGACCGTGCGGTACGACTTCGGCGGGATCCCCACCGACCGGGTCGAGCGTGTGATCACGACCCGGGAGCAGTACGACGCCACCAACGACCGGGTGTACTCCTTGAGCAACGTCTCCATCGATGCGGATCAGCCGGCGGGGCAGGCCACGGTCGCGAGCACCGACACCACGCGGACGATGAGCCTGCGATTCTCCGCTGCGCAGAGCGGCCCGGTGACGGTCACGTTCACGTATGACGTCGACGGTGCTGTCGCGGCGACGGCCGACGGACTCGAGGTGCGCTGGCCGGTCATCCAGGGCTTCGGGGTACCGATCGAGCGCGCCCGGGTGCAGTGGAACGCGCCGGGGGCGAGCTGGCTCTCCTGCCTGGCCGGTCCGCGCGGTTCGAGTCGCCCGTGCACGTCGTCCCAACTGGTCGACGTGCCTGCCCCCACCATGACCCAGCTCGCGCTCGAGCCCGGTGACGAGATGGTCGGCATCCTCGGACTCGACTCCGGGTCCGGTGTCGCACCGAGCACTGACCTGCGCGCCCGCTGGAGCATCAGCCGGGCGTTCACTGCCTCGGGTGCCCCGCTCGCCGTGGCGCTGGTGGTCCTCCTGCTCGGCGTGATGGGGGCAGCCCTGCTGTGGTGGACGCGCGGTCGCGACACCGCTCACCGGGGGAGTGTGCAAGTGGCGCCGTTGGTCGACGTCGGCGACGGCACGCTCGGCTTCGCTCCGCCCAGTGGGATCCGCCCCGGGCAGATGGGGACGCTCGTGGACGAACGGGCTGACCTCATCGATGTGTCGTCGACCATCATCGACCTTGCGGTCCGCAACTACCTCTTCGTCGAGGAGCTGCCCAGGCCACCGGTCGGTGCCGCTGACTGGCGGCTACGGCGGCGCAACGACCCCGGTGACGAGCTCCTGCCGTACGAGCGCGAGGTGTTCGCAGCGATCTTCACGGCCGGAAGCGCCGCAGGACTCGAGGACACCGTCGCCGTCAGCGCGCTCGCCACCCGGCTGCGGCCACGGCTCGCGACCATCCAGGCGCTGCTCTATGACGACATGGTTCGGCAGGGCTGGTTCGCGGAGCGCCCCGACGCCGTACGGTCGCGCTGGACCACGTCGGGGTGGGTGCTGGTCTCCGCCGGAGTCGTGCTGACCGGGGTGCTCGCGTGGGTGAGCACGTTCGGGCTCGTCGGGCTCGCGGTGGTGCTCGCCGGGGTGGCGTTGACCGCCGCCGGTCAGGTCGCTCCGGCGCGGACGGCGAGCGGCAGCCGGGTGCTGCGGGAGCTGCATGACTTCCGTGCCTTCCTGACCGACAGCAGCAGCGCCGACATCCGGTCGGAGCAGCGCGAGGAGCTGGTCTCGCGCATCTTCCCGTACGCGCTCGTGTTCGGACTGGGCGAACGCTGGGCCGCTTCGCTCGCCGCCATGGACACCGACGACACGCCCGACGAGCCGCTCTACTGGTACGGCGCCCCGCAGGACTGGCACCTCTCGGACGCCGCACCCGTGCTGCTGCAGCTCTCGACCGCGCTGACCGCGGTCATCGGAAGCCGCCGACTGCTCGCTGTCGACTGAGACGACTGCTTGAGCTCGTCACCAGTTGGGCTGGGCAGGCCGCGACGGCAGCGGTACCTCCGGTGGGCGCGTGACGTAGACGATGCCGCCCGTCGCCGGGAGCCAGCAGCTCTCGAACTCCTGGCGGTCGTAGACCGTGCGTACCGACGCGTTGCTCGGTTCGAGGTGCGACGCGGGGTCGTTCACGATGACGTCGCCGGCGCGGGTGAATCCGCGGATCACCAGCAGGTGCCCCGCTGTTCCGTAGCCCGCCCCGGTCAGCTCGCTCGCTGAGAAGGTGACCGACGCGACGAGTGGAATTCCGGCCTGAATGAACTGTTCGGCCTCCGTGAGCGAGCGAAGCCGCGTCACGAACGACTCGAGGCCGTACCGACCGGCGTACGCGGTGTTGAACGACCAGTTGCCACACGCCTGGTAGCTCCAGTCGAACGTCTGCGCGGCGGCGTAGTTGACCCAGGGGTCGGCGTGCACGACGTGGGCGTAGTCCTCGGGCTGTGGCCCATGGGCCGCGGAGCGCTGCTGTTGCCAGTACGCGAGGACCATCGCCATCGAGGCCGGGCTGCACCACGCCTCTCCGCCGCCGCTGTACTGCGGATCCTCGCCGCGGTGGATCTCCTGTGAGTACGCCGGAACGTCGAGCTCGAGACCGGCGCCGCCGTTGACCGGGCCGGCCGGCAGGGCGGAACGGTCGCTGAGGTCCGGGAGCGCCGACGCGAAGGCGCCGACCATGTCGACGGATGGTGTCTCGACGGTCCCGCTCCGGCGGAAGAGGGAGACGATGAGCTGCCAGGTGGTGCAGCGGCGATGGTCCCGGACAGTGAGGATGTCGACCGAGACGGTCGCCACCGCATCGGACTGATCCGGAACCGAGGCGCGGTGCACTGCCTCGAGGCCCTCGGCCCATCGCCCCAGGACATGAGGCGTCGACCAGGCGCCCTCGTCGGTCCCGACCTGGACGGCGACCTCGAGCCAGGTGCCCGGCGGCGTGCGGGCGTTCCACGACGCGACGAGCTCGGTGAAGCGGAACCCCGGTGCAACGACCGGCGAGACCCAGGTCCCGACGTGGTACGTCACGGGCGCGCCGTCGCCGTACGGATCGGTCCACGTGCGCGTCGCCTTGGCGTCACCGGCGGCCAGGACGACGCGGCCGTCCTCGAGCCGCGTGCCGTCGAACGCGCCGCCGGCCAGTTCGTCGGGCGAGCTCCACTGGCGGTAACCGATCTGCTGCGCGGCCGGGTCGACGGCCGGTCTGTCAGGAACGGGGTTCACCAGTTGCTGTGACTGTGTGGTCGGGGCAACGGCGTTGAGGCGGGGTGGATGACGTACACGACACCGCCGTTGTCGGACCAGGCGTTCTCGAACTGGCCGCGCCGGTAGACGCGGCGGACGCCGCGCGAGGATGACGCCGCGGGGTCGTTGACGACGACGCGGCCGGTCGCGGTGAAACCACGGATGACGAGCAGGTGCCCGCTGGTCGAGCGGATCGGCGCGCCGTCGAGCTCGCCCGGCCCGAAGGAGATCGACGCGACGAGCGGGATGCCGGCCTTGATGAACAGCTCGGCCTCTCTCAGCGACCGCAGCCGCGTCACGAACGCGTCGAGCCCGAAGCGTCCTGCATACGCCGTGTTGAACGGCCAGTCTCCGGTGCCGTCGTATCCGTGGGCGAAGGTGCCGCGCGCTGCATGGTCGACCCATGGATCCTCGTAGGACGGGTCGACCCAGGCGTAGTCCCGTGGTGCGGGCAGCCGGTCCCAGTAACCGAGGACCATCGACGTCGAGGTCGGGCTGCACCAGGCCTCGCCGCCGCCGTCGTACTGCGGGTACTCGCCGCGGTGGATCTCCTGGGAGTACCGCGGAACGGGCAGGCTGTGACCGGCACCGGATCCGGGTCTGCTCGTCGGTGCGTGGTTCGGCAGGTGCGAGGCGACGGCTGCGACCATCGAGACAACCGGTGTCTTGCTCGTGCCGCTGCGACGGAACAGCGACAACCTCAGCTGCCACTGGCCCAGGCGTGTGCCGGACTTCGCGACCAGCGTGTCGACGGCGACCCGGGCCACGTCGTCGGCCTGGCGTCCGAGCGTCATCCGGTGGAAGCCACGGTCGTGACCGGCCCAGCGGCCGAGTGAGTCCCACGAGCCAGGTCGACCCGCCGTGCTCCTCGCTCGGGTCGACACCTCGATGAACGTGCCGACCGGCGTGGACGCGTTGTAGGACGCGATCAGCTGGTCGAACCCGAAGCCCGGCCGCACCCACGGACTCGTCCAGCGTCCCCGGTCGAACGCGCGTCGTCCGCTGGATCCATAGGGGTCCTTGTAGATCACCCGCGTCGGCTGGGCTCCGATCATGACTCCGCCCCGGCCCGGCTTCGCGTGCGAGAAGGATCCATTGTCCAGACCGGAGCCTCGCCAACGTGTCAGGTCGATCAGCTTGGCCGCCCGACCGCCGGTCCCGGGCCGCTCTTGCCCAGCCGTGCTCGCCAGGCTGGTGCCGTGGACCGGAGCAGTGTCCACGATGGGAGTACCGAGGGCGACGACGACGGCGAGAGCGAGACTGCGGGTGCGCATCGACCCAGGGTAGAGGCGCGCGACGGCAATCTCGGGGATTCGTCGTTGCCGCAGGCTGGTCGATACCCTTGCTCGCGTGACGCTCCGCCTGTACGACACCGCCACCCGTGAGGTCCGCGACTTCGTCCCGCTCGAGGCGGGCAAGGTCGGGATCTACCACTGTGGCCTGACCGTGCAGGGGCCGCCGCACATCGGCCACATCCGCAAGGAGGTCACGTTCGACGTGCTCCGCCGCTGGCTCGAGCACCGCGGGTATGACGTCACGCTCGTCGCCAACATCACCGACATCGATGACAAGGTGCTCGCGAAGGAGGCCGAGGAGGGCCGCCCGTGGTGGTCGATCGCCTATGCCAACGAGCGGGCGCTGCACCAGGCGTACGAGGTGCTCGGGTGCCTGCCGCCGACGTACGAGCCGCGTGCCACCGGACACATCCCCGAGATGCTCGAGCTCATCGGGCAGCTCATCACCACCGGGCATGCCTATGCCGCCGCCGACGACTCGGGTGACGTGTACTTCGACGTGCGCTCCTGGCCGTCGTACGGCGAGCTGTCCAACCAACGTGTCGAGGACATGGAGCCGGCGGCCGATGCCGACCCGCGCGGCAAGCGCGACCCCCGCGACTTCGCGTTGTGGAAGGGCTTCAAGAAGGACGTGGAGCCGGAGACCGCGGCATGGCCGTCGCCGTGGGGGCTCGGCCGACCCGGCTGGCACCTCGAGTGCTCGGCGATGGCCGGCAAGTACCTCGGCGACGCGTTCGACATCCACGGCGGTGGCCTCGACCTGCGCTTCCCGCACCACGAGAACGAGCTGGCCCAGTCGCGTGCTGCCGGACGTGACTTCGCCCGCACCTGGATGCACAACGCCATGGTCAACCTCGCAGGCGAGAAGATGAGCAAGTCGGTCGGCAACTCGCTGCTCGTCAGCGAAGTCGTCAAGCCCGAGCGAGGGCTCTGCAGGCCGATCGAGCTGCGCTACTACCTGTTGGCGCCGCACTATCGCTCGATCATCGAGTTCACCGAGGAGTCGTTGAAGGAAGCCGCCTCGGCGTTTGTCCGCATCGAGGGCTTCGTCACGCGAGCGACGGAGTTCGTTGGGGAGACGGCGCCCATCGCCCAACTCCCAGACGACTTCGCGGCTGCGCTGGACAACGACCTCGCAACGCCCGCGGCTCTCGCTGTAGTCCACGAGGCGGTCCGCGAGGGAAATGTGCAACTAGCAGCGCGAGGCAATGAACAGGTGCGCGCGCAGCTTGCCTCAGTACGCGCCATGCTCGGTGTGCTTGGTCTCGATCCGATGTCTCAGCACTGGCAGGGTCACGGGGGAGCCGTGGTCGCCAGCGAGGCCGTCGAGAAGCTGGCCCAGTCTCTCCTCGATCAGCGCGAACAGGCGAGAGCCGATCGCGACTTCGCGAAGGCGGACCTCATCAGAGAGCAGCTGAAGGCTGCGGGGCTCGAGATCGAGGACTCACCGGACGGTCCCCGATTGAGGTGGAACTGATGCCAGGCAACAGCAAACGAACCGGAGCGGTACGCAAGCGTCAGGGCGGCAACCCGACCGCCGGCTCCGGCGGTCGACGCCGCAAGGCGCTGAAGGGCAAGGGCCCGACGCCGAAGGCCGCAGAACGCGAGAAGCACAAGGCGAACCGGACGTCGAAGACCACCGACAAGGCGGCGGGATCCTCGGCTGGCCGTTCGGCTTCCGGTCGATCCTCCGGTGGCCGCAAGGCGTCTGTCGCGGAGTGGGTGGCCGGCCGCAACTCCGTCGTCGAGGCCCTGCAGGCCAAGATCCCGGTCTTGACGATGTACGTCGCCGACACCGCCGATCGGGACGACCGCCTGCGTGAGGCGTTCCGGTTGGCGGCCGACCAGCGGATCTCGGTGCTCGAGGTCACCAAGCACGAGCTCGACCGGATGACTGACCGCGCTGTGCACCAGGGCCTGGCGCTCAAGGTGCCGGCGTACGAGTACGCCGACCCGGGCGACCTGCTCGACGCGGCTCGTGACGGAGCGGAGGTGCCGTTGGTCGTGGCGCTGGACTCGGTGACCGACCCGCGCAACCTGGGGGCGGTCGTGCGCTCGGCGGGCGCCTTCGGCGTCCACGGCGTCGTGATCCCTGAACGGCGCGCGGCCGGGATGACCGCCAGCGCCTGGAAGACCGCCGCCGGAGCAGCCGCGCGAGTGCCGGTTGCGAGGGCGACCAACCTGACACGCCAGCTGAAGGACTTCCAGCACGCCGGCCTGATGGTCGCCGGCCTGGACGCGGCGGGGGACGTGGACATCGCCGACCTCGAGATCGCCACCGAGCCGATGGTGCTCGTGGTCGGTAGCGAGGGCAAGGGTCTGTCGCGGCTCGTGCGCGAGACCTGCGACGTGCTCGTCCGCATCCCGACCGCCGCGACGACCGAGTCGTTGAACGCAGGAGTCGCTGCGAGCATCGCCCTCTACGAGATCGACCGCCTCCGCCGCCGTCGTTGAACCGTGAGTTGTGGCTCCTTGAACCGTCAGTTGTGGCTCCTTCTCTGGCCCGTGTGGTTGTCCTCCTGTCGTCGTACGGCCCCTCGGGCGACGACTAGGCTGGCCCTGTCCCGTTTCCGAGCAAGGAGCTCACCCACCCGATGCCTGTCGAACGCCTGCTCCCCACCGCAGAAGCCCATGCCCTGCTCGACCTGGTCCGGGAGATCGCGAGCGAGCAGCTGGCCCCGCGTGCTGCGGAGGCGGAGGCGGAGGCGACGTTTCCGCGGGACGTCTTCTCGCTGCTGGGCAAGACGGGACTGATGTCGCTGCCGTTCGATGAGGCCGACGGCGGGGGTGGACAGCCGTACGAGGTGTATCTCCAGGTGCTCGAGGAGATCGCGACGGCCTGGATGAGTGTGGCCGTCGACGTGTCGGTACACACCCTGGCATCGTCGGCCCTGGCCCGCTTCGGATCCGACGAGCAGCGGGCGACGTTGCTGCCCGACATGCTCGGTGGTGACCTCTTGGGCGCCTATGCCTTGTCCGAGCCCCAAGCCGGCTCGGACGTGTCGTCCATCGCCACCAAGGCGGTGCGCGACGGCGACGACTACGTGCTCAACGGGACCAAGGCCTGGATCAGCCATGGGCCGCACGCCGACTTCTTTCTCCTCTTTGCGCGCACCTCGGCCGATCGCAAAGGCGGCCTGTCGGCGTTCCACGTGCCGGTGAGTACGCCGGGTCTGTCGTTCGGTGCCCCCGAGAAGAAGATGGGGATGAATGCGTCGACCACGAGCGCGCTCATCTTCGACGACGCCCGGCTGCCCGCTGATCTGTTGATCGGCGCGGAAGGACAGGGGATGGCGATCGCCTTGTCCGCCCTGGACTCCGGTCGTCTCGGGATCGCCGCGAGTGCCACCGGGCTCGGGCAGGCGGCGCTCGACCTGGCCGTGTCGTACGCCGCGGAGCGACAGCAGTTCGGGCGGGCCATCGCGGAGTTCCAAGGGCTGCAGTTCCTGCTCGCGGACATGGCGGCCGCGGTCGAGTCGGCCCGAGCGACATACCTGCTGGCCGCGCGGCTGCGCGACGCGGGCCGCCCGTTCAGTCGACAGGCGTCGATCGCCAAGCTGGTCGCGACCGATGCGGCGATGAAGGTCACGACGGATGCGGTGCAGGTGCTCGGCGGGTATGGCTACACGCGCGACTTCCCGGCAGAGCGCTTCATGCGCGAGGCGAAGGTGACGCAGATCTTCGAGGGCACCAACCAGATCCAGCGCCTGGTCATCGCCCGCTCCCTACTGAGCGACCTCGCCCCTTGACCAGAGCTGTGTGGTGTCCGGCTGCGGAGTCAGCAGGCTCCTAGTACGTCGCGCCCTTGCGCCACGCCATCTCCTGCAGCTCGAACGTGTTGCCGTCAGGATCGGAGAAGTCTGCTCCTCTGACGCCGCCCCCGAAGTCCTGGATGTCGCCGACCTCTACACCTCGGCGGACAAGCTCGGCACGCGCCTCGGTGATGTCCTCCACAATGAGGTGCACACCTCGAACGCTGCCCGGTTCTCCCGCGTACACATCGAGCCCTGCCCCGAAACCGACCGAACAACCCGAGCCCTCTGGTGTCAACTGGACGACCCGGACGCCCTCGCTGGGCTGCACGTCAAAGTCCTTCTTGAAGCCGAGCTTGTCAGCATAGAAGGCGATGGCGCGGTCCACGTCCGTGACCGGGAGCGGAATCAGTTCCAGCTTCATGTGCATCGGAGTCCCCCTTGGCCTGTTCTGGTTTGCGCGATCTTGCCACACGGCCGCCGGCATCCGCTTGCTGCCGCGTCGCGTGCCCGCTGAGTGCGTTCGACTCTGCCGATCGGCGAGCGGGTCGCGCGCTCGATACAGTTTGGCCGGGCAAGAACAAGGAGGCGTCCGTGTCCCAGTACCCCGTCCTGCTTCACACCGCAATCGACGCGCGCGACTGCCGTGGTCTGGCTGAGTTCTATCGGCAGCTCCTCGGGTTGCGTTACCGCGAGGGAGAAGAGCCGCCAACCGACGGGAGCGCTGATGACGCGGACTGGCTTGTCTTGCTCGACGACGACGGAAATCGAGTGGTGACGATCCAGGAGAAGACAGATACCACACCCCCGACGTGGCCGTCCGAGGAAGTTCCGATGCAGATGCACATGGACTTCAAGGTCCCTACCGTCGGGGACCTGGAGCGGCATCGAGAGCATGCCGAGACGCTAGGTGCTCGACTGCTGTATGACCGTTCGGAGGACGAGGGAGAACCCCTGTACGTGCTCGCCGATCCGGCTGGGCATCCGTTCTGTCTGCTCGTCCAGTAGGCCGGGGCGACGCACTCATCGACCGCGATCGGCTCACGCCCCAGCCACCGAGCCCACAAGGCATCGCGGCGTGTTTGCCGATTTCTGCCGCGGACTTTACGGCTGTGCGTCGTAGCGGAAGACTCACCTCAGCGAACCTGCTTGAGCGAACCTGCTTGCCGATGGGAGATGCGATGACAGGTCAGTCGGTTCCGGATCTCTTCCGGACTGCGATGGCGAACGACGACCCTGGCGCGATGCGTGCTGGTCTCGAGCTGCTGTTCGGAATCGCGGATTCCGCAGGGCTCTCGTCCGAGGCGGAGTACCTGCTGCGCCGGCCGGATTTCGTCATGGACATGCCGCAGTCCGGCGAGCGGATCCGCGGCCGGGACGCCATGCGCGAGCTTCAACGGCGGTTCCCGACCGCGCCACCATCGATAGTTCTCCAGCGAGTCGTGGGAAGTGGCAAGGTCTGGATGGCTCAAGCGCTCTCTGACTACGGCGAGGACGAGCCCTGGCACGTCCTGGTCGTCTTCGAGCTCGACGACGACGCGCTGATCGCCCGCGAGACGCGTTACTACACACGCGGCTTCGAGGCTCCCGAGTGGCGTGCCGACCTGGTCGAGGCGATCGGCTGACCCGAATCGCCTGGACCTGCCGTCGGTGCGGGACGCCACCCCAGAGGTGAACCTCCTGTCTCCCCATCGCGGGCAACGGGTCACCTCGGTGGGTTGGATCCGTGGACGAGCTTGGCCGCTTGGGTCACGTCGTCGGAGGCAGGGGAGATGCCCAGCGACACGTACGTGTCGGCGGCATCGAAGATGTTGATCTCCTGGCCGGCTTCCTCCGAGAGGTACCACCGGTGTTCGAGGATCTCGTGGAACAGCTCCGCCGGCTCGAGGGTCGCCTGTCGTTCGCGCGGCACCATCGCGACGATCGGTTCGTAGATCTGGGTCAACCAGCGGTGCGCGATCAGCGCTGGATCCTCGGCCTGGAGGTCATTGGCAACCGCGAAGGCGTCCATGTCGTTGAGCAGACGCCGCGCTTGGTTGTCCTCGACGTCCATCCCCGTCAGTCCCTGCAGGCGACGGGAGTGGTGACCTGGCTCGACGTA
Organism: uncultured Actinomycetota bacterium; assembly: GCA_963815445.1. Classification (GTDB taxonomy): domain Bacteria; phylum Actinomycetota; class Actinomycetes; order Propionibacteriales; family Nocardioidaceae; genus JANLYC01. Next base: position 34,560 of record CAWFGV010000007.1, on the reverse strand, counting down.
CTTGGGCTGGATGCGCACGGAGGCGCCGTCCCAATCGGTGATGATGTCCAGCTCGTCGACGTCGAAGCCGAGCTGGTTGAGCCGCTCGATCCGCTGCTCGATCCGCCACATCTCGTCGGTACCGAAGTCCTCGGTCCCGGTGAGCTCGCCCCACAGCGCTTCATAGCGCGATTGGAACGTCTCGACGAGCTCGTCCACCTCGAAGTTCTCGTCCAGGAAACCACCCGCCTGCAGGTCGAGGAGCTCCCCGAACACGTTAGCGGTGGCTATGTCGATGTCATGGAGGCGTTGCCCGTTGCTGAGCTGCTCATGGAGCTCTCCGGTCTCTGCATCCACGAGGTACGCCGCGAACTCTCCGGCTGACCGGCGGAAGAGCGTGTTGGACAACGAGCAGTCACCCCAGAAGAAGCCGCCGAGGTGAAGCCGGGTGACCAGTACGACCAACGCGTCGACGAGGCGCGGGATGCTGTCCGGACGCATGCCACGGGAGAACAGCTCGCGGTACGGCATCGAGTGCTTGAGGTGGCGGGTCACCAAGACGGGTTCGATCTCGTCACCATCCGGGCTCTCGCGTCCGGTCACGACGCCGACCGGTTCGACGGCGGGCTCGCGCATTCGACGCAGGTCGCGCAGCAAGCGGTACTCCGCCAGGGCGATCGGCTCACGGGTCTCCTTGACGGCGAAGACCTGCTCATCGAGCCGGACGAAGCGGACGACGTGGCGGGAGAGCCCGCGGGGCAAGGGCACCATGAACGGGCCGTCCCACTCCTCCAGCGGCCGGTGCCACGGCAGCGTCAGCAGCGCCGGATGCGGACTGGTCGCGACGATGCGCAGGGCCATACGCCGATCCTCGCACGGCCGGCGACGTCGGGACCTCATCGCGTCGATGCGTGGTCGCTCCACCGGTCAGCGGTCCGCCCAGGGCGTGCCCGACTTCAGCCATGGTGTCCGCTGCTGCTCAGTCGCGGGTGACGCCGTGGTTCTCCTCGGTGGCGAGCCAGGCCGGACCGGGTGCGGTCTCGCCCTCGGCGTCGTCGGGGTTGCTGAGGGAGCAGGTCCGCAGGCTCAGGCAGCCACAGCCGACACAGCCGGTGAGCTTGCGCTTGAGGCGCTCGAGGTCGGCGATCTGCTGGTCGATGCGCGCAGTCCAGTTGCGGGACACGCGCTGCCAGTCGGCCTTGGTCGGCGTACGACGGTCGGGGAGCGTCGCCAAGGCAGCCGAGATCTCCTCGAGGCTCAGCCCGACGCGCTGAGCCGCCCGGACGAAGGCGACCCGCCGCAGCATGTGACGTGGGTAGCGGCGCTGATTGCCGGTCGTGCGCTCCGCCTCGAGCAAGCCCGTCTCTTCATAGAAGCGCAAGGCGGATGCCGCGACCCCTGAGCGAGACGAGAGCTCGCCGATCGTCAGGTGGTCGGGCATCCGCGGCATGCCACCTCCAGGTGGTTACTTCTTGAACGCGTCCTTCACGTTCTCGCCAGCCTGCTTCAGGTTGGCCTTGCTCTGGTCCGTCTGGCCCTCGCGGCGCATGCTGTCATCGCCGGTGGCGTCGCCCGTCATCTCCTTGGCTTTGCCCTTGACCTCTTCGGCCTTGTTCTTCAGCTTGTCGTCATTGCTCATCTCAGAAACCTCCGTCGCCTACGTATGACGCCGGACGCGGTTGGCGTGCCGACGATCGTGCTGACGGGTCCGTACCCAACCGCGTGGCCGACATGCACGAGCGCGATGAGAAGCGCCTCACATATTCTGGCCAACTGGCTCCTTGACTTCAAGTTTACTTGAGGTTGCACAGTCTTTCCATGACGACTTTGACCAGGCCGGACCTCGCGCGGACTTTCGCGTATGACGACCTCCGGCACCTCATGTCCCTGCAGACCGGCGACGAGAAGCACGAAGAGTCGTCGACCTCGACACTCGACGTCCTCTGGGTGCTCTACGACCAGGTGCTCGACATCGCACCGGACAGGGTCGATGACCCGCGTCGCGATCGCTTCCTGCTGAGCAAGGGTCACGGCCCGGTCGCGTACTACGCCGTGCTGGCGGCGAAAGGGTTCATCCCGGCCGCCTGGCTGTCCGGCTTCGGCCGGTTCGACTCGCCGCTGGGGTACCACCCGGACCGCAACCTGCTGCCGGGTGTGGAGATCTCGTCCGGCTCACTGGGTCACGGGCTGCCGTTGGCCGTGGGAACGACACTCGGGCTACGCGCGCAGGGCCTCAGCTCCCGCATCGTCGCCCTCGTCGGTGACGCCGAGCTCGACGAGGGCACGAACGCCGAAGCAATCGCGACGGCCGGTGCGCTGGGGCTCGACCGGCTGACCGTGGTCGCGATCGACAACAGCTCGGCCTCGCTGGGCTGGCGCGGCGGCCTCGAACGCCGCTTCGAGGTCGAGGGTTGGGCGACCCAGCGCGTCGACGGACGTGATCACGCGGCGCTGCGGAGTGCGTTGCGCCATACCGACGATTCCGCCCCGACGCTCGTCGTCGCCGCGGTCGAGGAGAAATGATGACGACCCTTCATGCACTCACTCGGCCGCCGGGCACCGGACCGATGCGCGAGCAGTTCGTTGCGACGACCACGGAGCTGCTGGATCAGGACCTGTCCGTCGCGCTCGTGCTGGCCGACATCTCCGTCGCGATGTTCCCGGAGGCGATCGCGCGTCATCCGGACCGCGTCGTCAATGTCGGCATCCGCGAGCAGCTGGCCGTCAACGTCGGTGCCGGTATGGCGCTGACGGGCCTGCGGCCGATCGTCCACACGATCGCCTCCTTCCTCGTCGAGCGTTCGTTCGAGCAGATCAAGCTCGGCTTCAGCCACCAGGACGTCGGGGGAGTCCTGGTGAGCAACGGAGGGTCGTACGACATCTCGCAGGGCGGCCGCACGCACCAGTCCCCCGGGGATGTCGCGCTGATCGACACGCTCCCCGGCTGGGACATCCACGTGCCCGGGCACCCGGCCGAGCTCGACGTCCTGCTTCGTGAAGCCGTGGCCGGCTCCGGGCGCGTCTACCTCCGGACCAGTGTGCGATCCAACAAGGAGGCTCATCCGACCGGTGGCTTCCACGTGGTGCGCCGCGGCGGGCGCGGCACAGTCATCGCGGTCGGGCCGATGCTCGACAACGTCATCGCGGCGGTCGGCGACCTCGACCTGACGGTGCTCTACACCGCGACCGTCCGGCCGTTCGATGCCGACACGCTGGCGCGCACGCTCGGCACGGCCGACGTCGTCATCGTGGAGCCGTATGCCGTGGGGACGTCAGCCGCCGCCGTCTCGGACGCGCTGAGCCACGTGCCGCACCGGCTGAAGTGCATCGGTGTCCCTCGGATCGAGCTGCGGCGCTACGGGACACCGGCCGAGCACGAGGCCGAGCACGGTATCGACGCGGCCGGCCTGCGTCGGTCGATCGGCGACTTCCTCTCCGGGAGGGGCTGAACTTCGGCGCCGGCACGAGCGTGGTCTGCTCGAGCCGCTGGACGGACTCGGGGCGGGTCGAGCGGTCCCATCGCTGATCCAGCTGTCCACATGAGATCGTGGCGGCATGGTCGGCGGGTCTGGTGGTCGTGAACCGGTCCGGCTCGCCGTGTGGTCAGGGCCGCGCAACATCTCCACGGCGATGATGCGGTCGTGGGAGAACCGGCCCGACACGGTCGTCGTCGACGAGCCGCTGTACCCGCACTTCCTGGCGGCCACGGGCATCGACCATCCCGGCCGGGACGAGGTGCTGGCGGTGGGCGAGACCGACTGGCGGGTGGTCGTGGACCAGCTGCTGGGATCTGTCCCGTCAGGGAGTGCGGTGTTCTTCCAGAAGCACATGGCACACCACGTCGTGCCCGGCATGGAACACGGCTGGATGCGTGGCCTCACCAACGTCCTCCTGATCAGGGACCCCGGCGAGGTCGTCGCGTCATACGTGAAGTCTCGTGAGCAGGTGAGCGCTGAGGACATCGGGCTGCCCCAGCAGACCATGCTCTATGACGAGTGGACCTCCTGGGGGATGGTGCCGCACGTCATCGACGCGGCCGACTTCCTCGGTGACCCCGAGACCTACCTGCGGGGTCTGTGCGACCTGGTGGGGGTCGACTTCGTGAAGTCGATGCTCAGCTGGCCGGCCGGGCGCCGCGACACCGACGGGGTCTGGGGACCCTACTGGTACGACGCCGTGTGGGCCTCGACCGCGTTCGCGCCGTACCGCGCCCGCAAGGTGAACCTGTCCGGTCCGCCGGCCGCCGTCGCCGCTGAGTGTCTCCCGCTGTACGAACGCCTGCACGCCAGGCGATGGACGCCCTGACGCGCCGGGTCAGGCACCGTCGAAGGCGACCTCGGTGGTCCAGTCGGCGTCCGGGCGGAGGGACGCCGCATAGAGGGCGTCAGCGACGAGCGCGGGGTCGAACGGCGTACCCGGACCAAGTGTGCCGTTGACAGTCAGCGACATCGCTCTGATGCCGTCGTCGCGGACGGTCGCATCGATGCTCTGCACGAGGTTGCGCAGGCCGGCCTTCTGCACGCCCAGCGAGGCGGCCCTGTTCCACGGCTTGTCGGCGGCCATGCTGCCGGTGGCGGTGATGCGACCTCCCGACGTCATGTGCGGGTGAGCGGCCTGTACGGCGTCGAGCAGACTCCCGGCCCCGAGCCGGACGTCCTCGAGCAGCTCGTCGACGCTGAGCTCGAGGGGCGTCTTGTCCCGGAACAGGCTCGGGTTGAAGTGCAGGTGGTCGATCGTGCCCGAGAAGCCGCCGAACCGGTCCACGGCGGCTCGGAAGGCGGTGCTGTCGGTGATGTCGACCGCGGTCCAGCCGGCCGTGATCTCGGCCTCCTGCAGCTCCTTGCCGAGCAGCTCGACCTGCGACTCGCTCCGCGCGATGAGCGCGACGGCGTACCCCTCACGCCCGAACCGGTGCGCGATGGCCGCTCCCAGCCCAGGCCCTGCCCCCACGATGACGATCACAGGATTGCCCATGCCCTGACCCTAGCCACAGCCAGGGTCAGCCGGTGGTCGGTAGGCTCGCGGCCATGCCAGGGCAGAACAGCGAATGGACGAACCGGGTCGCCGTCGTGACGGGGGCGAGCCGCGGGATCGGACGCGCGGTCGCCGTCGAGCTCAGCCGGCAAGGGCTGCGGGTAGCCCTGACGGCGCGGGGTGAGGATGACCTGCGCGAGACGGCGGCCGCCTGTGACGGCGAGACCATGATCATCCCTGCAGACATGACGCGGCCGGACGCCGCCGATCACGTCTTTGCCGCGGTCGAGGACGCCTGGGGAACGGTCGAGGTGGTGGTGGCCAACGCCGGTGCCGGCGTGTCGGCTCGGCTGCACCGCACCAGCGACGCGCAATGGCAGCGCATGCTCGACCTCAACCTCACCGCGCCCTTCCGGTGCCTACGCCGCGCCCTGCCCAGCATGCTCGACGCCGAGCGCGGGCGGATCGTGGTGATCGCGAGCGTGGCGGCCAAGATCGGCGAGCCCTACATCGCGGCGTACACCGCGAGCAAGCACGGCGTGCTCGGCATGGTCCGGTCAGCAGCCGCGGAGGTCGCGCGGAGCGGGGTCACGATCAATGCGATCTGTCCCGGGTACGTCGACACGCCGATGACCGACGCCACCGTGGCCGGCATCGTGTCGAAGACGGGGCGGACCGAGGCGCAGGCCCGGCAGATCCTGGCCGACAAGCAGCCCAACGGTCGGCTCGTCACCCCCGAGGAGGTGGCCTCGGCGGTATGGCTGTGCGTCGTGAACGGGTCGGTCAACGGGCAGGGCATCAACGTCGACGGGGGAGCGGTGCAGTCATGAGCCTGAAACGGATCAACCCAGGGTCACTGGCCCGACCGCGCGGCTTCTCCCATGCGGTCGTCGGATCAGGGCAGGTCGTGTTCCTCGCCGGGCAGACCGGACTGAACGCCGAGGGGAACGTCGTGGCGGGTGGCCTCGTCGCCCAGTTCGAGCAGGCGCTCGGCAACCTGCTGGTGGCCCTGGCGGAGGCCGGTGGCACGCCCGATCAGCTGGCGTCGATGACGATCTACATCGTCGACATGGACGACTACCTCGCTCAGGCCACCGAGATCGGTCGGGTGTGGAAACGGTTGGTCGGTGCGGAGTACCCGGCGATGGCCGGGATCGGCGTGACGCGTCTCTGGGACAAGGCCGCCGTCGTCGAGCTGCAAGGCTTCGCCGTCCTCTGACCCGCTCGGGACGCGCACGCCGGTCAGCGGATCGCGGCCACGAACTCCTTGGCCGGACCGGCAAGCCGTTCGCGTAGGTCGAGGAAGAGCTCCGCGGCGCGCGTGCCGGTCCAACCTTTCGGCAGGACGTCGTCGGGCAGCCCGGGGTCGAGGTACGGGAGGCGTCGCCAGGAGGTGAGCGCCTGCACGTAGTCGGCGAAGGCGTTGCCCGGCGCCGACTCCGCTGTCGAGCGCCGGCGCCTCCAGGCTGCCCGGACCGGTGTGTACGTCGCCAGGAAGTCGTCATACAGGCTCTGGAGGGCACGGAGGTCCCACCACTGGTCCACCAGGGCGCGGAGGTCGCCGAAGGCCACGTGGTCGGCACGGAACAGGTCCACGTAGGGCGCCAGGTGGTCGCGGTCGAGCACGTCCCTGGTCTCGGCCTCCAGGTGCGCGGGCGCGATCCAGACCCCGGCCGCCACCGTGCCGAACCCGAGCCAGCTCAACCGAGAACGCAGTGCGTGCCGGCGTGCCCGCTGCGACTCGGGGACGCTGAACACGGCCAGCAGCCAGCCTTTGTCGACCGATGCCCGCGGGCGGGCGAAGATGCGCCGGTCGCCCTCGTCGAAGATCGACCTGGCGGACGGAGCGAGCTCATAGCCGGCGACGCCGTCACGGCTGTGCGCGAGGAGAATCCCGCGTCGCTTCAGGCGGGAGATCGAGGAGCGGACCGCCGGCTCGTCGACCCCGAGCTCCGCCATCAGCCGGATCAGGGTCGAGACGCTGAACCAGCCGTCTCCCTCTCGGGCGTACAGACCGTAGATCGTCACGATCAGCGCCCGCGGAGGGAACGACGGACCGGGTGCCGCTGGGCCGCTCTGTGCAGCCTCTCGGATCGTCGTCACCGCAACACGATACCGACTCGTCCGGGGCGGTCGCCGTCTCGCGGTGTCTTGACTGTCGTCACGAGCGGTGAATACTGGGGTCAGTCGTCCCCTGCGCGAAGGGTTGCCCATGCCGCTGACCCCGTCGGCCCACGTCGACACGTTCTGTCGCGACAGCCTGCCACCGGAGGACTCCTGGCCGGACCTCGTCTTCGAGCTGCCCGAGCTGCAGTACCCGGACCGACTCAACTGTGGTGTCGAGCTGCTCGATCGCACGATCGCCGAGCAGGGCGCCGACCGGACCTGTCTGCTCGCTCCGGGCGGGGAACGCTGGACCTACGGCGAGCTGCGGTCGATGGCCAACCGGATCGCGCGCGTCCTCGTCGACGAGCTCGACGTGGTGCCGGGCAACCGGGTGCTGCTGCGGGGCCCAAACAACCCGTGGCTGGTGGCGTGCTGGTTCGCCGTGCTGCGGGCCGGCGGGGTCGTGGTCACGACGATGCCGTTGCTGCGCGCGGGCGAGCTGACGACGATCCACGAGATCTCCCGGATCGACGTGGCCGTGTGCGACCACCGCTTCCTCGACGACCTGCGTACCTCCGCGCTGGCCACGGTGCCGATCGTCGCGTACGGCGGAGACGACGCCGACGACCTCAGCCGACGTGCGGCCGACGTGTCGGATGAGTTCACGCCCGTGGAGACAGCGGCCGATGACGTCGCGCTGCTGGCCTTCACATCGGGCACCACGGGCCGGCCGAAGGCGACGATGCATTTCCACCGCGATGTGCTCGCCAACGCCGACACGTTCTCGGCACATGTGCTCAAACCGACCGGCGACGACGTGTTCACGGGTACTCCGCCGCTGGCGTTCACGTTCGGGCTCGGTGGGCTGGTTGTCTTCCCGCTCCGGGTCGGCGCTTCGACCCTGCTGATCGAGAAGGCCACGCCCGCCGAGCTGGCCGAGCACATCGCCACCCACGACGTGACGATCTGCTTCACCGCCCCGACGGCATACAAGGCCATGCTGGCGGCGGGCGTGGTCGGCAACCTGACCAGCCTGCGCCGCTGTGTGTCAGCGGGGGAGCACCTGCCGGTGGCCACGTGGCAGGCGTTCGCCGACGCGACCGGCGTGAAGATCATCGACGGGATCGGGGCGACCGAGATGCTGCACATCTTCATCTCGGCGGCCGATGAGGACATCGTGCCGGGCTCGACCGGAAAGCCGGTGCCCGGCTATCAAGCCACCGTGGTCGATGAGCAGGGTCGGCCGGTGCCCGCGGGCGAGATCGGGCGACTGGCCGTCAAGGGTCCGACCGGGTGTCGCTACCTCGCCGACGCGCGACAGTCGGCGTACGTCCACGACGGCTGGAACCTCACCGGCGACACGTTCGTGTGCGACGACCGGGGCTACTTCTGGTACCAGGCGCGCAGCGACGACATGATCGTCTCCTCCGGCTACAACATCGCCGGCCCGGAGGTGGAGGAGGCGGTGCTTCGGCATCCCGACGTGGTCGAGTGCGCCGTGGTGGGCGTGCCGGACGAGGATCGTGGACAGCTGGTGACGGCATACGTCGTCCTGCGCGAGGGAGTCGACGCGGACGAGACGTTCGTCAAAGGGTTGCAGGACTTCACCAAGGCCGAGATCGCCCCGTACAAGTACCCGCGGGCCGTGCTTGTCGTCGATGCCTTGCCGCGCACGAGCACGGGCAAGCTGCAGCGCTTCCGCCTCCGTGAAAGGGCCTGACGGCCGAACCACCCGGTTGGTGGCTGACGGGCCGAGTGACCGGTCGCACGATGGTTCAGCCACAACGAGAACGTCGACGGCCCCGCGTCAGCGGTAGAGGTCGCGGGCGATGATCGACCGCTGCACCTCACTGGCACCTTCGTAGATGCGCGGGGCGCGGACCTCGCGGTAGAGGTGCTCCAGCAGGTGGCCACGCTGCAGGGCGCGCGCGCCGTGGATCTGGATCGCCTGGTCGACGACCCACTGAGCGGTCTCGGTGGCGACGAGCTTGGCCATCGCCGAGCTGGTCGAGATGCCCGGCCGGCCGTCGTCGTACGCCGCTGCGGCGCGGTAGACCATCAGTCGTGCGGTCTCGACCCGGGTGGCCATCTCGGCCAAGGTGTGACCGACCGACTGCAAGGCCCGCAGTGGTCCGCCGAAGGCCTGCCGGTCATTCGCGTGCGCCACGGCCGCGTCGAGCGCGGCCTGGGCCATGCCGACCGCGAACGCGCCGACACTGGGCCGGAACAGGTCGAGGGTTCGCATGGCCACGGCGAAGCCCTGGTCCGGGGCCCCGAGCAGGTCGGCCCGGGTGACTCGTACGCCGTCCAGGACCAGCCGACCGATCGGGTGGGGCGACAGCATGTCGAGGTGGTCACCGGAGACGCCGGGCGCCTCGCCCGGTACGACGAACGCGCTGACGCCACGTGAGCCGGCGTCCGGGGTGGTGCGAGCGAAGACTGTGTAGAAGTCGGCTTCCGGGGCGTTGGAGATCCACAGCTTCACACCGGTGAGCCGCCAGCCGTCGCCATCGGACGCGGCCTCCAAGGAGAGGGCGGCTGCGTCGGACCCGGCATCGGGTTCGGTGAGTGCGAACGCGGCGATCGCCTCCCCGCGCGCGACGGCCGGAACCCAGCGGCGTACCAGCTCCTCGGAGCCGGACTGGAGCACGGGATAGGTGCCGAGTCCCTGCAACGCGAGCGCCGTCTCGGCCTCGGTGCAGACAGTCGCGAGAGCTTCGCGGAGCAGGCACAGGTCGAGGGCAGCCGCCTCGCGGGAGGTCGTGTCGTGGCCGACGCCGGGGAAGAGCCGACGCAGCAGCCCGAGATCGCCCATCGCGGTGACGAGGTGGTGGTTGACGTGCCCGGGTCGGCCCCGATCGGCGATCGGGACGAGCGCGTCGCGGGCCACGTCCTTGACCCACGCGAGGTGCTCATGCTGCTGGGCGGTGAGGTCGAAAAGACCGGTGTCTGCCATCTCAGCGACCCGTCCACTCCGGCGGTCGCTTGCCGGTGAAGGCTGCGTGGAACTCGGCGTAGTCGTCGCCCTTCATCAACAGGGCTTGCGTCATCGCCTCGAGCTCGACGGCGCCGGTGAGGCCGAGGTCGAGCTCGCGGGTGAGCAGGGACTTGGTGGCGGAGTACGCCTGCCACGGGCCGGTGGCGAGTCGTTCCGCGAGCACCTGTGTGGTCGCGTCGAGCTGGTCGTCGTCGACGAGCTCGCTGACCAGGCCCCAGGCGTCCGCCTTGTCGGCGGGCAGCGTGTCGCCGAGCATGAGCAGCTGGGTGGCGCGGCCGAGTCCAACGAGCCGAGGCAGGAGGTAGGCCGCGCCCATGTCGGCGCCGGCCAGGCCGACCCTGGTGAAGAGGAACGCGAACTTCGCCGACCGGGTCATGATCCGAAAGTCGGCGGCGAGCGCGAGGACGGAGCCGGCGCCTGCGGCGGTGCCGTGGATGGCGGCGATGACCGGGACGGGCGACTCGCGCATCGCTCTGACGACGTCACCTGTCATCCGGGTGAAGGCGAGCAGCTCGTCCGGGCGCATGGTCAAAGTCGCGCCGATGATCTCGTGCACGTCGCCGCCGGAGCAGAACGACCGGCCCTCGCCGCGGAGGACGACGACGCGGGTGTCGTCACGGTGGGCGATCTCGGCGAAGAAGTCGCGCAGGTCGGCATACCCCTCGAAGGTGAGCGCGTTGAGCTTGTCGGGCCGGTTGAACGTGATCGTGGCAACGCCGTCATCGCGGGACACGTCGAAGTGCCGCCACTCGTCCGTGAACGGCACGGATCCCCGGAACGGGCTCATCTCGGCTGACCTCCTGGCTCGATCGGGGCAACGCGCTCAGCGTAGCCGTGGCCGTGCGTTTGCCTAGTGAACAAGCCAGGTGGCTTGTGAACTAGGCAAACGCGCCTGTGCCACTGGGGATTTGCCTTGCTGACCTTGAAGTCTCGCGTATGGTTGACGACCGTTGCAAATACGACATACGCTCGGAACAACTGACCGGCCTTGGAGGAGACGCGCGTGCGCATCGCGGTGATCGGCGGAGGCCCCGGCGGCCTGTACTTCGCCGCGCTCGCGCAGCAGCTCGGCCCTCATCATGAGATCACCGTCTGGGAGCGGAACGCCGCCGACGACACCTTCGGGTTCGGCGTGGTGTTCTCCGACGAGACGCTCGGTGGCATCGAACACGCCGACCCGGCGATCCACGCCGCGATGGAGGAGGAGTTCGCCCGCTGGGACGACATCGACGTGCACTTCGCCGGGCAGGTGATCACCAGTGGTGGCCATGGGTTTGCCGCGATGAGCCGACGTCGCCTGCTCGAGATCTTGCAGGCGCGATGCGACGAGCTCGGGGTCGAGGTGCTGTTCCGGACCGGGGCGCCGCCGGTCGAGGAGCTCCGCGCGTCATATGACCTGGTTGTCGCCAGCGACGGCCTGAACTCGCAGGTGCGGGCGACGTATGCCGACAGCTTCGGCCCGACCATCGAGACCCGACGTTGCCGCTACATGTGGCTCGGTACCGACAAGGTCTTCGACGCCTTCACCTTCGTGGTCCGCGAGACGCCGTACGGCGTGATGCAGATCCACGGGTACCCGTTCGACGCGCACGGCAGCACGTTCATCATCGAGATGCACGATGACGTGTGGGAGCGCGCCGGGTTTGCTGCGATGGCGCCGCCGGATCCGCAGCCGGGCGACTCCGACGAGAAGTCCATCGCCTTCGTGCGCGAGCTGTTCGCGGACGTCCTCGCCGGACACGAGGTGATGGCCAACAACTCCCGATGGGTGAGCTTCGCCACTGTCCGCAACGCGTCGTGGCGGCATGACAACGTCGTGCTGCTCGGCGATGCGGCGCACACGGCGCACTTCTCGATCGGGTCCGGTACCAAGCTCGCCATGGAGGACGCGCTGGCGCTTGCCGCCTGTCTGCACGAGGCGGAGTCCGTGCCGGCCGCGCTGGCGGCGTATGAGGATGAGCGCCGACCGGTCGTGCTCTCGACGCAGCGCGCAGCCCAGGCCAGCCTCGAGTGGTTTGAGAACCTGGGCCAGTACACCGATCAGGAACCCATGCAGTTCGCGTTCAACATCATGACCCGAAGTCGGCGGGTCACGTATGACAACTTGCGCGTGCGCGACCACGAGTTCGTCGAGGCCGCCGACGCGTGGTTCGCCGACCATGAGACACGGCGAGGTATGGCGAACGGCGACGTACGGCCGCCGATGTTCCAGCCGTTCCGGCTGCGCGGGCTCACGCTGCCCAACCGGGTGATCGTCTCGGCCATGGACATGTACATGGCCGTGGACGGCTTGCCTGGGCCGTTCCACTTCACGCACCTGACCGGCAAGGCGCTCGGCGGGGCCGGCCTGGTGATGACCGAGATGACGTGCGTCTCGCCGGAGGGCCGGATCAGTCCGGCCTGCTGCGGCCTGTATGACGACACCCAGGCGGCCGCGTTTCGCGAAATCACGGACTTCGTGCACGAGCACACCGACGCGGCGATGGGCCTGCAGCTCGGCCACTCGGGTCGTAAGGGCTCGACGAAGCGGATGTGGGAGGGCATGGACGAACCGCTGCCGGCTGACAACTGGGACGTTGTCGCGCCCTCGCCGCTGCCCTATCGCGCCGGCGTCAATCAGGTTCCGCGCGAGCTGACGGTCGATGACCTGGCGACGATCCGCCAGCAGTTCGTCGACGCCGCGGTGCGGGGGGAGAGGGCCGGCTTCGACCTGATCGAGCTGCACTGCGCGCACGGTTACCTGCTGTCGAGCTTCATCTCGCCGCTGACCAATCACCGGACCGATGCGTACGGCGGCTCGTTGAAGAACCGGCTGCGGTTCCCGATCGAGGTGTTCGCGGCGATCCGCGAGGTATGGCCGGACGACAAACCGATGACCGTGCGCATCTCGGCCACCGACTGGGCCGAGGGGGGCGTCGACACAGACGAAGCCGTCGAGGTGGCGCGCGCGTTTGCTGCTGCCGGCGCCGACGCGATCGATGTGTCGACCGGGCAGGTGATTGCGGAGGAGCGTCCGGCGTTCGGTCGCTCGTACCAGACGCCCTACGCCGACGCGATCCGCAACCGGGTCGACATCGCCACGATCGCGGTAGGCGTCATCTCGTCGTACGACGACGTGAACTCACTGATCCTGGCCGGGCGGGCCGACCTCTGCGCGCTGGGCCGGGTGCACCTGTACGACCCGATGTGGACGCTGCACGCCGCGCTCGAGCAGGGGTATGGCGGTCCGGGAGCACGCTGGCCGTCGCCGTGGCTGCCGGGACGGCGCAAACCACAGACCGGTCGGACCGACGGCCCCAAGCCGCGCCTGGCGTTGATCCGCGAAGGCGAAGCCGGCGTCCGCCACCGTCGTTGGCGCCCGTGACCCTCCGCGTTTGCCTTGTTCACAAGCCGGGTGGCTTGTGCACAAGGCAAACACGCCTTGGCCACTGGGGATTTGCCTTGTAGACATGCTGGCGGCTGCCCCGATCTTCGGCTCGGCACGCGGTTCGCTGCAGACGGACGCCACATTGCCAGGCTGTCCGTGGATCGCGCGTATGACGGCAAACGAGGTCCCCGGTGAAATGGTGACGACCTACGTTGAGGACAAACCGCATCGCGATGTGGACGAATGTTGGAGCCGTGGGCGTGGACGCGTATGCTGGAGCACGGCGGGCTGCGCCCGGCGTCGCCTGCGCCCGGCGTACGAGGGTGGCGAGACAGCGGACGGGTGCGGTCGGTCCAGGGCTTCCGTGTGAGGCCGGGTGGCGCTGCGTCGCGACAAGAACCAGGATCAAGCGGGTGACGGCCCCAAGCGGGCCATCCTGGGGAGGTGTGCAAGGCAAAGCCCAACTCCCCAAGGCGCGTTTGCCTTGTGACGAAGCCAGCTGGCTTGTGAACAAGGCAAACGCGCTACGGCGGGTGGGTGTGGGGGCGAACGGGGGCAGGCATCTACGATGGCTGCGCACACGGCCGGCGTGGCGCAACTGGCAGCGCACTTCACTTGTAATGAAGGGGTTAGGGGTTCGAGTCCCCTCGCCGGCTCTCAGCGGGGGTGAGAGGGGTCAAGTTCTCTCGCCGGCTCTCAGCGGGGGTGAGGGGGGTCGAGTTCTCTCGCCGGCTCTCAGCGGGGGTGAGGGGGTGAAGTTCTCTCGCCGGCTCTCAGCGGGGGTGAGGGGGTGGGGTTCTCTCGCCGGTTCTCAGCGGGGTTGGAGTCCCCGCCGGCTCGCAAGACGGGGTTTCAGGTCCCTCGCCGGGTCAGAACGTGAACACCGAGTGCCACATGTCGGCGAAGACGCCACCGGCGACCTTGGCGAGCAGCGCCAGCAGCAAGACAAGCAGGACCACGGCGATACCCAGCACCTGCCCGACCCTGCGCAGATCGCTCGTGGGCGCCGGCTCAGGCTCGGGCTCTGCGGACCACTCGAACGGGTCATCGTCTCGCTGCGGGTCGGTCATCGAACAAGGATCGTAAACGCCGCGGGGCCACCGCCGCCAGGCCAACCGCTCGCTTCGCGTGTCGCCGACCAGGCCGGCTGACCGCATCGCCGCCACCGGCTCGGCAAGACCGGGTGATCACCCCGAATGACCGTCGCATCCTAGGACCTGGCCCGATCAAATCCGCCGATCGGCAACCGCGGCAGCGTGACCCGGGCCCGATCGTCCAGGCCGGGCGTCCGGCAGGTCGAGGCCGATCGTCGAGGCCGGTCGTCCGGGCAGGTCGAACGGGCAGGTCGAACGGGATCGAAGGTGCTGCGCTCAACCGGGGGTGTTGCCGCGGTCGGTCGTGGGTACGGTGAAGGTGTGCGCATCAGACCGATGCGTCCCGTGGAGGAGGTCCCGAGATGGTCCAGTGGCGTACGTCGGCTCCCAGCCACGACATCGACGAGTCCGAGCTGGACGTCGACCGGCCCGCCCACGCGGCCGCGGGACTGACCGCCATCGCGGTCTCGATGAAGCGCAGCATCCAGGCCATGGGAGTCAGCCGCACGGCCAGAACCCTGCTCAAGCTCAACCAGGTCGACGGCTTCGACTGCCAGGGCTGCGCCTGGCCCGACCCGGATCCGTCGCACCGGCACACGGCCGAGTTCTGCGAGAACGGCGCCAAGGCCGTCGCCGAGGAAGCGACGACGCTGCGGATCGGGCCGGAGTTCTTCGCCAGCCACAGCATCGCCGAGCTCGAGTCGCACACGGACTACTGGCTGGGCCAGCAAGGACGCATCACCCACCCGGTCGTACGCCGCGCGGGCGGCTCACACTACGAACCGATCGCCTGGGACGAGGCCTTCGAGCTGATCGGTTCGACGCTCAACGGGCTCGCCAGTCCCGACGAGGCAATCTTCTACACGTCCGGCAAGACGTCCAACGAAGCCGCGTTCCTCTATCAGCTGATGGCGCGTGCCTTCGGGACCAACAACTTGCCCGACTGCTCGAACATGTGCCACGAGTCCACCTCGGTGGCGCTTGCCGAGGTCATCGGGATCGGCAAGGGGAGCGTGAGCCTGCAAGACATCTACGACGCCGAGCTCATCGTCATCTGCGGGCAGAACCCCGGCACCAACCACCCGCGCATGCTCACCGCGCTGGAGAAGGCCAAGAAGAACGGCGCCAAGATCCTGTCCGTCAACCCGTTGGCGGAGGCGGGGCTGCAACGGTTCAAGAACCCGCAGAACGCCAAGGGGCTCGTCGGTCTCGGCACCGGCATGGCCGACGCACACCTGCCGATCAAGATCAACGGTGACCTCGCGCTCTTCCAGGCGATAGGTGCGCTCCTTCTCGACAAGGAGGCCGCGGCAGCAGCACAAGGCAAGCCCGGCTCCGTCCTCGACCTGGACTTCATCGAGCGTCATACGACAGGTTTCGACGACTGGGCCAAGAGCCTCGTCGACCTCGACTGGGCCGCCGTGCTCAAGGCGACCGGCCTGTCGCGCGCGCAGATCGAGACCGCGGCCGACATGTTCGCCGCCTCCAAGGCGACTGTGACGTGCTGGGCCATGGGCATCACCCAGCACCGCAACGCGGTCGCCACCGTCAAGGAGATCGCCAACGTCGCGTTCGCGCAGGGCAACATCGGCAAACCCGGCGCCGGCCTGTGCCCGGTGCGCGGTCACTCCAACGTCCAGGGAGACCGCACCATGGGCATCTGGGAGAAGGCGCC
The DNA here is from genome assembly GCA_963815445.1 of uncultured Actinomycetota bacterium. Classification (GTDB taxonomy): domain Bacteria; phylum Actinomycetota; class Actinomycetes; order Propionibacteriales; family Nocardioidaceae; genus JANLYC01. The sequence goes on along the minus strand of CAWFGV010000007.1, from coordinate 18,367 downwards.
GGACCACTTCCTCGACGCGCTGCAGAAGGAGTTCCAGATCGACCCGCCGCGCGAGCACGGCTACGACACCGTCGACGCCATCCGGGCGCTGCGAGATGGCAAGGCGAAGGTGTTCATGGGGATGGGAGGGAACTTCGTCTCCGCCACCCCGGACACGGTCGTGACCGAGGACGCGATGCGGTCGGCCACGCTGACCGTCCAGGTCTCGACCAAGCTCAACCGGTCGCATGCCGTCTGTGGTGACACCGCGCTCATTCTCCCGGCGCTCGGACGCAGCGAGCGCGACCTGACCGGCGGCAACCCGCAACGGGTGACCGTGGAGGACTCGATGTCAGCCGTGCACGCTTCCAAAGGCCCGCTCAAGCCGGCCAGTGATCACCTTCGCTCCGAGGTCGACATCGTCTGCGGCATCGCCGAGGCGACGGTGCCTGCCGTCGGCAAGATCCCGTGGTCGACCTTCCGCCGCGACTACACCGAGATCCGTCACGCGATCTCCCGCGTCGTGCCCGGTTGCGCGGCGTACGCCGAGAAGGTCGACCGCCCCGGCGGCTTCGTCCTGCCGCATCCACCCCGCGACAGCCGCACGTTCCCCACCAAGGACAAGGCAGCGATCTTCACGGTCAGCCCACTCGACGTCCTGCACGTGCCCGAGGGGCGGCTGCTGCTGCAGACGATCCGCAGCCACGACCAGTTCAACACCACGATCTACGGTCTCGACGACCGCTACCGGGGCATCTCCAACGGCCGGCGAGTCGTGTTCGTCCACGCCGATGACGTCGCCGCCCTCGGCCTGCAGGACGGACAGCTGGTCGACCTCGTCAGTGAGTGGACAGACGGGACCGAACGCACGGCTCCGCAGTTCCGCGTCGTCACCTACGACACGCCTCGCGGCTGCGCGGCTGCGTACTACCCCGAGACCAATCCGTTGGTCCCGCTGGACTCCACGGCCATCGGCAGCAACTGCCCGACCTCGAAGTCGATCATCGTGCGCCTCGAGGCCGACCCCGGACGCGGGCAGGCGTCGGACGGAGCCGGCGACGCGGTCGGGTCAGACGCCGGACACAAGTCCGACGTCCAGCCCTACCACCTGAGCTGACCTCGAGGCCCCCGGCTGGGGCGGCGCTTAGTGGGGCGCGTCGGTGGGGTCGAGGAAGATGTGCCGCACCTCGGGAAAGCGCTCCCGTACCCGACGGTCGACCTCATCGGCATACTGCTCGAGGTCTCCGCCGCTGGAGTGGTCGTCGAGGTCCACGCGTGCGGCCACGAGGACCTCGTCGGGGCCGAGCCGCATCGTGAGCACCTCGACGATCTCGTCGACGCCGGGAGCTCTGAGGATCTCGTCACGAATCCCGGTGCGCAGCTCTTCGCTCACCGACTGGCCGATCAGGAACGCCTTGTTCTCGCGTCCCAACGTGTACGCCACGCCGATCAGCAGCAGTCCGATCGCCACCGAGGCCGCACCGTCCCAGAAGCCCTGGTCGGTGACGGCATGCAACGTCACACCGACGGCCGCGAGCACGATGCCGATCAGCGCCGCGGTGTCTTCGAACGCCACCGTCTTGGCCGTCGGATCGGTCGTATGACGAAGTTCCTCGAACGTACCCCGGCCGTTCTCCTTGGCTTCGCCCCGCACCTGCCGGACCGCCTTGAGCCAGGAGATGCCCTCGATCACGAACGAGATCGCCAGCACGAGATAGACGATCAACAGACCGGTGAGCTCCTCCGGCTTCAGGATTGCCCGGATCCCTTCGTAGATGGAGTACCCGGCGCCGAGGACGAAGATGCCGACGGCGGCCAACAGCGACCAGAAGTACCGTTCCATGCCGTACCCGAAGGGGTGCTGGACGTCGGCGGGCTTCTGGCTGCGTTTGAGAGCGGCCAACAAGAACACCTGGTTCAGGGTGTCGGCCACGGAGTGTGCCGCCTCGGCCAACATGGCTGTCGACCCCGACACCAGGCCGCCGACCGCCTTTGCGATCGCGATCGCGAGGTTCGCCGTGCCGGCAAGGAGCACCGTGCCCGTGGACTCGTCAGCGGTCGAGGTGCTCGGCTGCGTAGCTGGGGTCGGCTCGGCTGACGCAGCGGATGTCCGGTCTGTCACCTGCGTGGTCAGTACTCGTCGTCGACGATGTGGACGGCGGCTTCCTCCGCGCTGGCGGCGGCTCCGTCAATGCCGACGTCGTCACCGATCAGGTCCTTCTCCTCGTCTTCGCCCAGGCCCTCGTCCGGGTCGACCAGCCGACCGGCACGTCGGTTGCCGACCTCCCGGTCACCGAGGAAGTCATCCTCGGGGCGGATCTCGAGCGGGTCGCGGCCGCGGTCGTCGTCTGCCTCGTCACCAAGGCGCGCGCCCGGGTCGGGCTCCTCCTGGCGGAGGCGTTCCTCGAACGTCTCTCCCTCGCGCATCTCTGTGGCGGTGTTGCCGAAGCGCTCGGCCGAGGAGTACCGCTCGGCCGGTGAGTAGCCCTCGTCGAGCACGTCATCGACGCCGCGGTCGATGAGACTGTCGGAGGCTTGCTCCTGGTCGAGCTGTTCCTCGGGGTCGGGCACCTCGGACAGCTCGGCTGCATCGACGAGGTCGCTGGACTCGAAGGATGACTCGGTCATGTCTCTACCCTGCCACGGGGTCCGCGTCACCGCTCGGGCCAGCGGTCGGTCGCCGGGAGCTGGCCCTCCGGCGGCGCCTGGCGGGCTCGCTGCCGACGCCGCTGGAGGTAGCCGGACAATACCCGTTCGAACGGCATTCATGCCTGTCACCTACGACAAAGCATGATGAGCTGCGGCGCAACGCGCTGGGCCGTCACCGGGCTGGTGACGGCCCCGCGCAGGGCCGCTCAGAACCCGGAGACGCCGTTCGGTGTCCCGAGACCGGTCGGCCCGTCCCAGCCCGCTCGGGCGTTGCACCACTGGGTCGTGGGGCAGGTGCCGTTGCTGCCGGAGGTCACGTCGAACAACGCCGTCGCGTGCGAGTACGGAATCGCGTTCGCGTACCCACTGGTGTTGCCCGACAGCGCGTAGACAGCGGCAATGATCGGTGCCGATTCGCTCGTGCCGCCCACCTGGGCCCAGGTGGAGGACTTGCTGTTGGTGGGCCAGTAGACGGCCAGACCGCCCTTGCCCGGGTCGGCGGCTGCCGAGACGTCTGCCATGGCTCGCTTGGCGCAGCCGGTGTTGTAGCTGGCGGCGGCGGCCAGCGCGTTGTTGTATGCCGAGCAGCCGGACCCAGCGCCGCTCCACACGGTCTCGCTCCAGCCGCGGGTGTTGGACGCGGTGACCAACGAGGTACCTCCCACCGCTGTGACGTAGCTCGATGAAGCCGGGTAGCTGCCCCCCTGGTAGCCGTTGTCGCCGGTCGACGCCGTCACCGCGATACCTGGGTGGTTGTAGTAGGTGCCGTAGGTGGTGTCCGCTGCGTCGCTTCCGCCATAGCTGTTGGAGATCGCAACGACGCCGGCCTGCTTGGATGCCGTGACGACCGCGGTTCCGAGGTTGGCGAAGCTGGGGGTCTTGGCCTGGACCACGGTGATCTTGCAGTCGGGACACGCAGCCGACACCGCATCGACGTCGAGCGCCTGCTCACCGGCCCAGCCGACGTTGAAGCGTGGGAGCGAACTGCCGCCGTTCTGGTCGATGATCTTGAGACAGCCGTTGGCCTTCGTGCAGGCCGGCAGGCCGAAGTAGGAGCGGTAGGTGGCGAGGTCGCTCTCCAGGTTCGGGTAGCCATAGGCGTCCACGATGGCCACGGTGCGGCCGCCGGAGGACAGGCCGGTGAGCTTGTAGGCGCTCTTGAGCTGGGTCGGGGTCAGCGCCCCGGACGGCGGCGTCGTGGAGCGCGGGACCGCACCCGAGCCGTCCACCATGACCTTGGACGAGCAGGCGGCGGTCGGGGCCTTGGCCACGGGAACAGCGCACACGCGCACGGCGTGACGGCTCTGGGAGGCCGAGTGGGTCGCGGCGGTGGCGACGGGAAGGCTCACGGCGAGGCCGGCGGCAGCCAGGCTTCCCACCGCGAGGCTCGAGACGAGCAGGCGTGTCTTCACAAGTTGCTCCTTGGGGGTGGGCCGGTGCGGGCCCGGACTGGTGCGAGACCGGCAAGTTGGACGTAGGGGACTCTTTCGGAGCGCACGTCACGCTGTCCAGAGGGGAAACCTGAGAAAAGACGAAGAGTTCCTGCCGCTGACGGCCGTCTCGTCCCGCCGCCCTGTCAGGCGTCCTGCGGCAGGGTCCAGTCCAGCGCGTCCGCGCCCTGCTCTTCGAGTGCGGCGTTCGCCCGGCTGAACGGTCGCGATCCGAAGAACCCTCGCGCGGCCGACAGCGGCGAGGGATGAGCGCTGGCGATGATCGGGATGCTGCCCAGCGCGGGTCGCAGCGACTGCGCGTCCCGGCCCCACAGGATCGCGACCAGCGGGCCGCCGCGGGCGACCAGCGCACTGATCGCCCGGTCGGTGACCTCCTCCCAGCCACGGCCTCGGTGTGAACCCGGTGCGCCCACGCCCACGGTCAGGACGCGGTTGAGCAGCAGCACACCGCGGTCCGCCCAGGCCGACAGGTCGCCGTGCTCGGGCGGCATGACGCCGAGGTCTTGCTGCAGCTCGCGGTAGATGTTGGACAGGCTCCGGGGCAACGGTCGCACCCGGCTGTCCACCGAGAAGGAGAGCCCGACGGCATGGCCCGGGGTGGGGTAGGGATCCTGCCCCACGATGAGCACGCGGACCTCTTCGAGGGGCCGCGCGAACGCCCGCAGGATGTTCGGTCCGGCCGGCAGGAAGCGCCGGCCGGCCGCTGACTCCTCGCGGAGGAACGTGCCAAGACGCGCCACGACCGGCTCGACCGGCGTGAGCTCGCGGGCCCAGTCCGCGGCCACCAGATCGGTCAGGGGTGCCGGATTCATTCCACAGACTGTGCCGTACATGTGGATAAAGCTGGGGGCAACTCAGTGCTGTCGCGGCGTGTTGATCTGAACACGCCGCGGACCGAAAACTGCTCCATTTTTGTTGCCCCGACCCATTGCGCGTCGGCTTGACCAGAGGATAGAAATCTCCTACGAACCTCGGCAACGGAGTTCGGGACAAGCCGAAAGGCCGGTCAGGTGGGTGGACTTCGGTTCACCGGCACCAGGCGGGGTAACTCGCTCGGGCTTCGCGATGACGTGCGAGGTGGGCCGGAGGGAAGGCGTGTCGTTCCGGATCGTCATGGCCGGGACAAAAGAAGGCTCCGCAAACTCATACTTTGCGGAGCCTTCGCCCTTGTTCGGGCCATGACATCTGGCCAGATCGGGGCTGCGAACCTGTGAGCACAGTAGCGAACGCGATGGTCCCCTGCCCGTAGCACACTCGTCGTGTCGGTGAATTTTGCTCGAGGCGTCCGCGGATGAATCGTCAGCCCGTCGTGATCGACACGTCATCCAGCACGAAGCCGGTCTGATTCGTGGCGTTCTCCCTTCCCAGGAAACGCAGGGTGACGTCTGTCCCGGCATAGCTGGTGAGATCGAGGACATGCCGGTGGTAGGTGTCATCCCACCCACTGTTTCCGATCGTGGCAAGGGTGACGAAGCCACTGCCCGTGTCGACCTGCACCTTGAAGGTGTCGACGTCGGTACGCGGGTCAGAACTGTCGACGAACAGGTAATAGGTCAAGGTGAGCGTCGTGCCGCCGGGCAGAGAACTCAACGAGACGTCCTGTTGCACCTGGTTGACACTCGCGTGGCCGAACCCGTTGAGATAGGCGTACCGCCGACCCGACCGAGCCAGCGTCGGCTGCTTGACGATGACTCCGGGGTCCGCGTCCCAGTTGGCATTCCCCGCCTCGAAGCCGCCATCGGTGATCAGGTTGCCGGTGCCGGTCGCGATCGGGCCGGCGCACGTCCACGCGAGTGGGTCGACCTTCAGGCCGGTCCAGGTGTCTGTTACCGCAGCACAGGCCGCGCTCGCGCTGCCGTACAAGTCGGCGGCGGCTCGGATCGTCGCATCGCGGGCGTCCTGGTAGTCGGTCCCCGACGTCATGTAGACCGTCAGCGCCCGGTACCAGATCCGCAGCGCCTTGGTACGCCCGATGCCGCTGAGCGAGGAGCCCGTGCAGGTCGTGCTCGTGTGCGGACGTCCGCCGATCGTCTTGCTTCCGGTGCCTTCGGCCAGCAGGTAGAAGAAGTGGTTGGCCACACCTGAGGTGAAGTGGACGTCGTCGCGCCCCATCAGTGGCGCGTAGCAGTTGTAGCTGTGGGCCCGTCCGCCATACAGCTTCGCATCGGCCTTGGGGTTGTCCATGCGACGCAGGAAGTGTGGGGCGAACGGCACGATGTTCTCGCCGATGTAGTAGTCGCCCTTGTCCTTCCTGTTGTGGGCGGAGAATTCGACGCCGGTGCCGAAGATGTCGCTGGTGGCCTCGTTGATCCCGCCGGACTCGCCGAAGTAGAGCAGCCCCGCAGTGTGTGACGTGACGCCGTGGCTCATCTCGTGCCCTGCAACGTCGAGTGAGAGCACAGGTCTGAAGTCGGCGCCGTCCCCGTAGGTCATGCAGAAGCAGGAGTCATCCCAGAACGCGTTGTCGAAGTTCTTCTTGTAGTGCACCCGGCTGTAGGCAGCCTTGCCGTTGTCGGCGATCCCGTGGCGACCGAATGTGTTCTTGTAGAAGTCCCAGGTCACGGCCGCGCCGTACTGGGCGTCGGCGGCCGCAGTCTGGTCGTTCGCCGACCGACCGTTGCCCCAGATGTTGTCCCTGTCGGTGTAGACACCGCCCTCTTTCGCGGTGTTGTTCATGTCAACGACGTAGTGACCGCCGCGTTTGAGGTCTCTCATCCTGTAGACGTGCGGACTGACCTTCGACGTATGGATCTTCACTGAGCCCGAGTAGCGGGTCCTGCCCACCCCGACGGCGTCCGTCGTCTCCAGCTCCGACCAGTGGGCAAGCCGGGTGCCGCTCGTCGCATCCACGTACGCAGCGTCGCGTGCGGGACCGCCGGCCCGGGTCCCTGAGACGACGGCCTTCCAGGCCAGCCGCGGAGTGTTGCCGAGTGCCCACACCACAAGCGCCGGCTTCGCCACGGGCCGTCCAAGTCCGGTAGTGGTACGTGCGGTCCGGATCGCCGCTGTGTCGGGGATGTCGGGCCGCACGGACCCGAGGGACGCGAGGTCGGCAGGCGAGCCCCAGGTGACGGAGCGGATCGCGCCGGCGGGTGAACGGTGAACGACGAGGTCCCCGCCCACGACCGGGAGCCCGCGATAGCTGCGGTCGTACCGCACATGGGTGGCACCGTCCGCGTCACGGATCACGTCCTTGACGATCAGCCGCTCCGAGCCGGGAAGGCGAAGGGCGGCCCGAGTCGCCGCGGCGCGAGCTCGTTCCAGTCGGATGAGGGCAGCCCGCGGCACCGGCAGCCGCGCTGTGGCCGGCTGAGAAGCAGTGCTGCTGCTCGCCGGGCGGGCAGGACTCGATGACGGCGGATCGGCTGAGGCCGCTGCAGCCGGACAGGCGAGGGCGACCGCGAGCCCGCAAGCGGTCGCGACGCGCACAGAGACAGACATGGAACTTCCCCCTGATCGACCCGGACTGTCCGGGTGTTGTCGGGAAGTTAACCCGCAATCGGGCGTTTGAACAGAGCACATCGCCAGAAAAGAAATCTTGGTGACCTGCGGGTACTACGGGGTCGGGGCGCGCAAGTCCTCGAGGAACCGGGTCGCCCAGGCGTCGATGTCGTTCTCCCGGACCTGCTTGCGCATCGACCGCATACGTCTGGCGTTCTCGCGCGGGCTCGCGTTCATGGCGGCATACATCGCGTCGCGGACGCCGTTGATGTCGTGCGGGTTGACCAGATAGGCCTGCTTGAGCTCGTCGGCGGCGCCGGCGAACTCCGACAGCACCAGCGCGCCGTGGTTGTCGAGGCGGCAGGTGACGTACTCCTTGGCGACGAGGTTCATGCCGTCGGCGAACGGTGTGACGACCATGACGTCGGCAGCCTTGAAGAGCGCAGCCATCTCCTCGCGTGGGAACGACGCATGCAGGTAGTGGATCGGTGCGTGCCCGATCCGACCGAGGTCGCCGTTGATGCGCCCGACCCAGCGCTCGATGTCGTCCCGAACCTCTTTGTACTGGTCGACGCGCTCGCGGCTCGGCGAGGCGACCTGGACGAAGACCGCCTCCTCGACCGTGACCCGACCATCGACGACGAGTTCGCCGAACGCGCGCAGCCGCTGTCGGATCCCCTTGGTGTAGTCGAGCCGGTCGACGCCGAGGAGGATCCACCGCGGATTGCCGAGCTCGGCGCGGATCTCGGCGGCTCGCGCCTCGACCTCGGGGGTCGCCGCGAGCTTCTCGAACGTCGCGGCGTCGATCGAGATCGGGTAGGCGCGCGCCGACACATGTCGGCCGTCGTCGAGGATGATCCGGTCTCGGTGCGTCTTGTGACCCAGTCGGGCGCGCACCAGCCGAGCGAAGTTGGCAGCGCCGCCGGGCCGCTGGAAGCCGACGGTGTCGGCCCCGAGCAGGCCGTTGAGGATCTTGTCTCGCCAGGGAAGCTGCTTGAACAGCTCCGACGGGGGGAACGGGATGTGCAGGAAGAACCCGATCCGCACGTCGGGCCGCTGCTCGCGCAGCATCGACGGGACGAGCTGCAGCTGGTAGTCGTGCACCCAGACGACTGCGTTCTCGGCGGCTGCTTCGGCAGCCGCGTCCGCGAACTTCTGGTTGACCTGGACGTAGGCATCCCACCACTCACGGTGGAAGGCCGGCTTCGCGACGACATCGTGGTAGAGAGGCCACAGGGTGCTGTTGGACATGCCCTCGTAGTAGTACTCGACCTCGAGGTCGCTCAGCTCGATCGGGACCAGCGACAAGCCGTTGGCCACGAACGGCTCGTGCTTGTCGATGCGTGACCCCGGCCAGCCGATCCACACGCCGTCCTGCGACCGAAGCACGGGGTCGAGCGCGGTGACGAGCCCTCCTGGCGATGTTCGCCAGCTGTCGCCGTCCGGCCCGGACACCCGGTCGACGGGCAGTCGGTTGGCGACGACGACGAACGGGCTCTTTCCGGAGGCGGCCACGCGTCAACCCTAGGCGCTATCAGAAGTCGTCGCCGGGAAGCCTGGTCCCGATCTGTGCCCTGATGAGGTCCAGCTGGCGCATCAGGGACAGGGTGTCGTCAAGCGGAACCAACGGCGACTCGGTCAAGCCGTCGTGCAGACAGCGCTGTACCTCTTCGATCTCGTGCACGTACCCGTTGCCGATGACCTCGTGCTCGTAGGTCGTCTCGCCGGCTCCGGTCGTGACCGTGAAGCCGGTCGGGCAGTGGAATCGCCGGGAGAGCTCGAGGTTGCCGAGAGTCCCCGAGACGGCGGCCCGGCTGGGCGTGTCGGCGAGCAGCGTGCAGCTGAGCGTGGCCGAGGCGCCGTCGTCGTACGAGAGCAGACTCGCGCAGGACAGGTCGATGCCGCGATCGGACAAGGTCCCGACCGAGGAGATCGACTTGGGTTCTCCCAGGAACAGCGAGGCGAAGGTCAGGGGATAGATCCCGATGTCGAGCAGCGCGCTGGCACCCAGAGCGGGATCGAAGAGGCGATGTCCGGGGGGCTGAATGGGGACGAACCCGAAGTCGGCGCTGACCTGGGTCACGGTCCCGATCGCGCCAGTGGCGACGAGGTCGACGGCAGCCCGGATGGCCGGGTTGCAGCGCATCCACATCGCCTCCATGAAGAAGAGACCGCGTCGGCGAGCCTCCTCTGTCAGGACAACGGCGTCCCGGGCGTTGAGGGTGACCGGTTTCTCGCAGAGCACGGCCTTGGAGTGGGCGAAGCACAGCTGCACGTTGTCGAGATGAAAAGTGTGCGGCGTGGCGACATAGACGACATCGACCCCTGGGTCAGCCGCCACCTCCTCGTAACCGGCGTACGCGCGGGTTGCGGTGTTGTGATCCCCGTGGCCGCCGAACTCGTCGGCGAAGGCCTGAGCGGACTCGAGCCGGCGCGAGCCGACCGCCGCCAGTTCCGCTCCGGGGGTGATTGCAAGGTCGGCGGCAAACGTGCGGGCGATCTTGCCGGTGGCAATGATTCCCCAACGAACGCGGTCCATTCGGACAGTGTTCCAGGAGTTCCCGCAAACCGATGGTCCGGCGTGTTCGTCGGCAAAACGGCTCGCTGGCCCGAGAGCAAGGGACACTGGTGGACATGTTGGTCACTCCGACGCAGCGCCGCGGGCTGATCCCGTTCGCGGTCTGTGCCCTGGTCGGTGTGTGCACCCTGGTGATACCGCCGTACGGCCACGCGTGGGGGCACGTCGTCGTCGCCTTCGCGCTGGTCGTGGTGATCCTGGTCGTCGAGGGGTCGACGTTCGGCCGGTCCGCCCTGCAGGTGGTGCCGCCGTTCACGTTCTTCATCGTCGTGATGATCCTGCGCGACGGCTCCGGAGGTTCGACCTCGAGCCTCGCGCCGCTGGTGATGCTGCCGGTCCTCTGGCTGTCCCTCTACGGGTCTCACCTGCAGATGTGGTTGGCGACCGCCGCCACCTCGCTGGTCTTTCTGCTGCCCATCTTCGTGCTCGGTGGACCGGACTACCCGGCGTCGGACTGGCACCGGGCTCTCGTCTGGACCGTGGTGGCGGCGACCGTCGGTCCGGTCGTGCAGGGGGTCGTAGCGCGACTGCACGAGCGCGAGCAGCACCAGACCGGGTTCGCCACCGAGCTCCAGGACGCCCTGACCCAGGTCACGCTGGCCGAACAGCGGTGGCGTGCTCTGCTCGATCATCTGCCGGACACGTCCGTGCTCACGATCGACAGCGACCTGCGTCACGTCATCGCCGTGGGCGCCGGTCTGCAGGTTCAAGGAATGTCGACCGCACAGGGCAAGACCCTGTACGAGACCTCGAGCCCGGAAAATATTCGCAAGCTCGAGCCGGTATACCGGGCGGCTCTCGCCGGCGAGGAGGCGTCGGTCGAGTTCAGAGCGAGCCACGTGGACCGCATCAACGAGCTCACCGCCGTTCCGTTGCCCGAGATCGGCGACCGGATCGAGGCACTCATCGTCGCGCGCGATGTCACCGAGGCCCGACAGCGGGAACAGCAGCTCGCCGGCGCCAAGGAGCGACTCGCGAGCCTGTTCGAGGAGGCGCCGTTCGGGATCGTGGTGTGTGACCTCGAAGGACGGGTCACCGACGTCAACCCGGCTGCCTGCCACCTCGTCGGCTACACACGCGACGACCTGGTCGGATCGGCGGTGTTCCCGTTCGGCACCGAGCCCGCCGAGGTCGCCCGCATCTGCTCGGACCTCACGACCGACCCAGCCGGCCGGGGAGCTGCCGAGACGCGGATTCGACATCGTGACGGGCACTGGGTCGATGTTGCCTTCGAGGGCATCGTGATGCACGACCGCGACGGAGTCCCTGAGGAGCTGCTCTTCAACGCCGTGGACGTCTCGGAGCGGCGGAGGTTCGAGGCCCAGCTGGCCCACCTCGCCGAGCATGACCCGCTGACGGGTCTGGCCAACCGTCGGCGCTTCGACCACGAGCTCGAGCGCCACCTCGACCTGTGCGAGCGCTACGGGGCGCGCGGCGCGCTGCTCATGATCGACCTGGACCACTTCAAGGAGGTCAATGACAGCCTCGGTCACGGCGCCGGCGACCAGCTCATCGTCTCGGTGGCCGAGCTGCTGCGCACACGCATGCGCAAGTCCGACCTGGTGGCCCGCCTCGGCGGAGACGAGTTCGCGATCCTGCTGCCCGAAGCAGACCGGCTCTCCGCCGAGAACGTCGCCCGGGACGTGGTCAAGCTGGTCGAGGCGCGCGCCTGCTTCGCGGACGGTTCCCGGCCGCGGCGGATCACAGCCAGCATCGGGGTGGTCCTCATCGACCGCGGCGGCGTCACGCCCAGCCAACTGGTGTCGACCGCCGACATGACGATGTACGACGCCAAGGAGTCCGGCCGGAACCGCTACGTCATCCTCGACTCGCTCGACGTCTCGGGCCCGACCAGCGGCGCGCACCTGGCCTGGGGGCTACGGATCGAGCAGGCCATGGACGAGGACCGGCTGGTGCTTCATGCCCAACCGATCTATGGCGTCGCCGAGGGCCGCATCGTCGGCGCGGAGCTGTTGCTTCGCATCCGCGACGAGCTCGGTGACCTGATCATGCCCGGCCGGTTCCTCTACATCGCCGAGCGGCTCGGACTCATCACGCCGCTGGACCGCTGGGTCGCCGGGCAGGCCGTCGACCTGCTCGAGAGGCTGCGGGAGATCGACCCGAGGTTCCACATCGAGGTCAACCTCTCGGCGCACTCCATCGGCGACCCGTCGTTGGCAGCTGAGCTCGAGCAGCTCATCCGGGCCAGCTCGATCGATGCCAACAAGCTCGTCTTCGAGCTCACCGAGACCGCTGCCGTCGCCAACATCGACACGGCCCGTGCCTTCGCCGACCGCCTCGGACGACTGGGATGTCGCTTCGCCCTCGATGACTTCGGCGCCGGCTTCGGCTCCTTCTACTACCTCAAGCACCTGCCGTTCGACTTCGTCAAGATCGACGGCGAGTTCGTCGAGCAGAGCCCGTCCAACGTGACCGATCGCCTCATCCTCGCCTCCATCGTCGGCATCGCCCGGGGACTCGGGAAGCGCACGATCGCGGAATTCGTGGCCACCGAGGAGATCCTCGAGGTGTGCCTCGGTCAGGGCGTCGACTACGTTCAGGGCTATCACATCGGCCACCCGGTGCCCGTCGAGGAAGTTCTCGTCTGGGCGGCGGAAGGGGCAGCTGACAGTGGCTCGGACACGCCGAGCCCGACCTCCCGGGTTAAATGACATCGTTGTCGTTCGTCGCCTACGATGTGGGCAGAGGTGGGGCTAGCCGCGAGACCCCATTCCCGAAAACGTCACAGGAGTCGACCCGCATGGACGCCGCGAACGGTCTGCACACGGCCGACACGACCCCGATGGTCACCTCGGGTGAGTCAGCCCGGGCGGCAGACGACCTCTCCGAGCGCGACCAGGAGATCCTGGGCTTCGAGCGGCTGTGGTGGAAGTACGCGGGGGCCAAGGAGAAGGCGATCCGCGACAAGTTCGCCATGTCCGCGACGCGCTACTACCAAGTGCTCAACGCACTCATCGACCGACCCGAGGCCCTCGCCTTCGACCCACTGCTGACCAAGCGGCTTCGGCGGCTGAGGTCGGCCCGCCAGCGGCAGCGCTCGGCACGCCGGCTCGGCATCGAGATCTGATGGCGCTGCCGTCGGCGTTCACCCTCGGCAGCGTCGCGTTCGTGGTGGCCGCCGGGGTCGGCCTTGCTGCGGTCGCCTCCAACGCCAGTGACGACCCGTCGCCGACCAAGCCGGTCGCCCAGCAGCCCACGACCTCGCACTCCCCCCAGACGCCGACGCAGCCCGACAAGACAGTCACGAAGGCGCCCACGAAGACGCCTGGCGTCAAGCAGCCACGTGAGCGACGTACACCGGTGCCCAAGGTGTTCGTGGAGGTCTACAACAACTCCGGCATCACAGGTCTGGCGGCCAGCCGGGCGAAGGTCCTCGAGCGGGCCGGCTGGAACGTCACGGCCACCGACAACTGGTACGGCAACATCCCGGCCAACACCGTCTACTACCCGGGTCAGCTACGCGCGGATGCACGGCAGCTCGCCAAGGTCCTCGACATCACCCGGGTCCGGCCAGCGGTGTCGCCCATGCAGTTCGACCGACTCACCGTGATCCTCACCTCGGCCCCCTGAGCAGCCCGCCCGCGGCAGTGCGGTCGTGATGGTTGACTGATCTGCATGTCGATCTCGCCCACGACCGCTGCCGGCGTCACCGGGTTGGACGCCATCACGACCGACCCGGCAGGGTGTCTGGCCGCGTTCGACTACGACGGCACCCTGGCTCCGATCGTGCCCGATCCCGCCCAGGCTTACCCGCACCCGCGAGTCGTGGCAGCGCTGGTTCGACTGTCCGCGGCGGTTGGCGGGGTGGCGATCGTGACCGGTCGACCCGCCATGGTCGCCGTTGAGCTGGCCGGCTTGGCGGACGTGTCCGGGCTCGACTCACTGGTCGTCGTTGGTCACTACGGTCTCGAGCGCTGGGACGCGGCTACCGGCGAGCTGACCGCGGCATCACCACCACCCGGCCTCGACGCCGTACGCAGCGAGCTGCCGGACGTGCTCGGCAGGCTGGGGTTGAGCGAGGCGGTGGTCGAGGACAAAGGTTTGTCGGTGGCGGTGCACGTACGCCGGATGACCGACCCCGCCGCAGCGTACGCGACCATCAAGCAGCCGCTGGTCGACCTGGCCGAGCGCCACTTGCTGACGGCCGAGCCGGGCCGGATGGTCGTCGAGCTCCGGCCTCCCGGCATGGACAAGGGTCAGGCCTTGCGCGGCCTCGTCGAGGAGCACAGCGCCCGGTCGATCATGTTCACCGGTGACGACCTGGGGGACCTGGCGGCGTTCGACGAGGTGGATCGCCAGCGGAGACTTGGGACCCTTGGGCTGTTGGTGTGCTCGGGATCCGACGAGGTCACCGCACTCGCCGAACGTGCCGACATCGTCGTCGACGGGCCAGCCGGTGTGGCACTCCTGCTCGATGACCTGGTGGCTGCTCTCGACGGCTCCGGGGCCTGATCTGAGCAGGGCTGGGGGGCTCAGCGGAGCATGGACCGGAAGGCACGGCGACGTCGGGCGTGGACGGCGGCGACCTGCTCGGAAGTCGGAACCGCGTAGTGACCGTCGGAGAGGCCGGCCAGTCGCTCGAACAGGTTGTGTGAGGCCCAGTCGCCTGCGCGCAGCCAGGACCAGCCCGCGGCGGCCAGGTAGAGCGGGATGAACGGCAGGCCCAAGCAGGCGACGTACTGCCAGGCGTGCCGACCCTCGTGTATGAGCAGCTCCGGCCGCTCGACGAAGTACTCCGGGCTGTGGGTGCTGATCACCACCGCGCCGATGGTGAACGCTGATGCGGCCGGAAACGCGAAGCGGTAGCCGGTCGCGAGCCGCAGGCCGCGGTCACGACGTTCGACGTCGGCGTGGCCGAGCCGCGCCACCAGCAGCCCGAGTGGCGTCGAGAAGTTGAGCCAGTTCGCGATGGAGCGCAGGCGCCACGGGTCCGACGTCACCCTCCCATCATGCCGCAAGACGGCCATCTCAGATGGCGGTCGGCAGTCCCCACATGCGAGACGACTCCGGTTAGGCTGTCGGCAACTCATCGAGAGGGGCAGAGGGAACGGCCCGGTGAAGCCCCGGCAACCCCGTCATACGTGCGACGCATGGAGCACGCGGCGCACATGACGACGGTGCCAATTCCGACTCGTGGCGAGAGCCGTTGCGAGAAAGATGAGAAGGAGGCTTCATGAGCACCGTCAGCACCCCCGTCATCTCTCCCGCTGTCCATCGTGTCCACCACACGAGCACAGGCATCCCGGCGTTCGGCAACGCCCGTGCCCTGGTGTGCCGGGCCTGCGGCGCCGAGCAGGAGCTCGGCCCCTTCTATGCCTGCCAGGAGTGTTTCGGCCCGTTGGAGGTCGGCTACGACTTTCCGGCCGTCACGCGTGAGCAGATCGCCGCGGGTCCACCCAACATCTGGCGCTATCGGACGCTGCTTCCCGTCCGCGACGACATCGCCACGATCCCCAACACCGAGCCCGGCGGCACCCGCCTGATCAAGGCCGACAACCTGGCCCGCGAGCTCGGCCTCCGGTCCCTGTGGGTCAAGGACGACTCGGGCAACCCGACCCACTCATTCAAGGACCGCGTCGTTGCGGTGGCGCTGGCGGCTGCGCGCGAGCTCGGGCTCAGCGTCTTGGCCTGTCCCTCGACCGGGAATCTGGCTAACGCCGTCGCGTCGGCCGCCGCCCGCGCCGGCATCAAGAGCGTCGTGCTCATCCCCGAGAACCTCGAGCGGCCGAAGATTCTCACGACCGCGGTGTACGGGGGCATCCTCGTCGCGGTCCGTGGCACGTACGACGACGTCAACCGGCTCGCGTCGGAGATCGCCGGCGAGGAGGCGGACTGGGCCTTCGTCAACGTCAACGTGCGGCCCTACTACGCCGAGGGCTCCAAGACACTGGCGTACGAAGTAGCCGAGCAGCTCGGCTGGCGGCTGCCGGACCAGGTCGTGATCCCGGTCGCCTCCGGCTCGCAGCTGACGAAGGTCGACAAGGGCTTCACCGAGCTAGGTCGGCTCGGGCTGGTCGAGCCGACGCCCTACACGATCTTCGGAGCCCAGGCCGCAGGGTGCTCGCCGGTCGCCACGGCCTTCCGTGACGGCCATGACGTGGTGCGCCCGGTGAAGCCGGACACCATCGCGAAGTCATTGGCGATCGGAAACCCGGCCGACGGTCCCTACGTGCTGGACGTCGCCCGGCGTACGGGTGGAGCTGTCGAAGCGGTCACTGATGACGAGATCCGCGACGGTATCCAGCTGCTTGCGCGGACAGAGGGCGTCTTCGCCGAGACCGCCGGGGGCGTGACGGTCGCGACGCTGAAGAAGCTGGTCGAGACCGGGCGGCTCGACCCCGACCTCGAGACCGTCGTCTTCAACACCGGCGACGGACTCAAGACTCTCGATGCCATTGCCGACCGGGTGGCACCCGCGGCGACGATCGACCCGTCGTACGCTGCGTTCAGGGCCACCGGTCTGTGAGCCCGATGAGTCCGTGCGACCACTTGCCAGCGGAGGAGCCCCGATGAGTGTCAACGTCCGAGTGCCCACCATCCTGCGCACCTACACCGGCGGTCAGTCGGAGGTCACGGCCGAGGGCGGCACGCTCCGCGAGGTGCTCGACTCACTCGACGCCAGCTATCACGGCATCAAGGGCAGGATCGTCGACGAGCAGGGGGACCTGCGGCGCTTCGTCAACGTGTACGTCGGGAACGATGACGTTCGCTTCCTGGAGGGATTGGCCACATCGGTAGCCGATGGTGCTGAGGTGTCGGTGATCCCGGCCGTCGCCGGCGGCTCAACCAACCACGTGGTCTGAGGAGACGGGTGCGTTCCGGTCGGCCACTCGCCCCAGGGCAAAAAGAAGACTGGGGCGCGGTAACCGCGCCCCAGTCAAAACCTCGTCGCACCCACGAGGTGTAGTAAAGGTATCCACGCCGACGGGCCACCTTCAAGCGACTGAGGGCAATACCACCCGAACGGGCTATCCGGCGGTAGTCACGTCGCGTCTCGGCGAGGAGGCTTCGGCCACGTTCGGTCACGTTCAGTCGCGCGTCAGGGGCGGATCGTCACAGACCCGCCGAGGCCGTTCGGTGGGCGAATTCGGGCCAGATCCTGCCCCAACCAACGTGGTTTGGTGAGATAAGGTCCTACGTGCAGATCGCAACACCTGTCCCAGAAGGATCCCGGTGAAGCGTGAGTGCAGCACTAGAGGGTCCGAACCGAGGGCTTTCGAACGAACAACGGGAGTAGCGATGGTGCAGGGCACCGTGAAGTGGTTCAACGCTGACAAGGGTTACGGCTTCATCGCCGTCGATGGTCAGGATGACGTGTTCGTCCACTGGTCGAAGATCCAGTCCGACGGGTACAAGTCGCTCGAGGATGGCCAGGCGGTCAGCTTCGAAGTCGTCGACGGACCCAAGGGCCGCGAGGCACACGAGGTCAAGCCTGCCTGAGTCTGCTCAGGCTTCGAAACGGTCCGGTCCCTTCGGGGGCCGGGCCGTTTCATGTGTCCGGCCGGCCGCTGTGGTGAGCGCTGGGGTGAACACGCTGGTGAACACGGTGGTGCGGCGCTGCAGAATTTGCCCAGGCGTTACGTCGGCGACCTCGCCGGGAAACGTCGGTCCGGCACGGTGGGTACATGCTTAGCTCGCCACGGCTCACCCTTCGCGCTGGTGCTCCCGACGACGTCCGTGAACTCGTCCGCATGCACGGACGCTGCTCGCAGCTGAGCCTGACCCGGCGCTACCTGGCCCCGATGCCTGTTCTCGACGCGCGGCTCGCCGGTCGCCTCCTCTGCCCTCCGGGCGGGTTCTCGTTCGTCGCCGAACGGGGCGGCGTCCTGGCCGGCATCGCAACGGTCGCGCCCTACGTCGACGCCGACTCCTGGGCGGAGGTCTCTGACCCGCACAGCCCGCTGCGTGGAGACATGGGCCAGCTCGTTGCCGACCAGTTCCAGCGACAGGGAGTCGGTACGAGCTTGCTGCTGGCCTCGGCCAGGGAGGCGGGTCGGCGCGACTTCGAGGAGCTGGCGATGACCGTGCATCCGGACAACCCGGCGGTGCTGCGCCTGGTGCACGCAGCGGGGCTCCGCGCCCACGTCGGGATGCGGGACGAGCTGACGCATATCTCAGTCTCCCTCGACGGCGTACGGCGCAACGAGCCGAGGCGGCGCCCGGCGGCCGTGGCGGGGTAGGGCCGCGGCGTCAACAGCTGCAGGCGCAGCGCCGCCACGAGCCCGCGCTCGTAGCGTTTGGCCGGTAC
>CAWFGV010000006.1:0-487618 GCA_963815445.1 uncultured Actinomycetota bacterium | reverse complement strand
ACCTTGCCCTGGACCTGGACCACGCACGTCACCGAGTCGACGACCAGCAGGGTCGGATCGGCGACCGGCCAGCCGGCATGGGCGACCGTCGGCTGGTGCCCCAGCCGCTCCCACATCTCCTCTGCCGCGTACGGCGCGACCAGGCTCAGCACGATCGCGACGGTCTCGACCGCCTCGCGCACGGCCGGGTCGGCCGGTCCGCAGCCGGAGTCGATCGCCTTACGGGTCGCGTTGACCAGCTCCATCACCCGGGCGATCACGACGTTGAACCGCTGGATCTCCAGGAGCTGGGTCGCGTCGTGGATCACCGTGTGGGTGATCTTGCGCAACCCCTCGTCACCTCCCGCCGGATCGGTGCCGGGCGCGCTGGTGACGTCACCGGACAACCGCCACGCACGTTGCAGGAAGCGCAACGACCCGCCGGGCGACAGGGTGGCCCAGTCCTTGTCGTCCTCCGGCGGACCGGCGAACACCATCGTCAGGCGGATCGCGTCGACACCGAACTGCTCGATCTGCTCGCCCAGGTCGACGCCGTTGCCCAGCGACTTGCTCATCCCCTTGCCCTCGTTGATGACCTCGCCCTGGTTGATCAGCGCCGTGAACGGCTCGATGAAGTCCAGGTACCCCAGGTCGTGCAGCGCCTTGGTGACGAAGCGGGAGTACAGCAGGTGCAGGATCGCGTGCTCGACCCCGCCGACGTACTGGTCGACCGGACCCCAGCGACGGACCGCCTCGACGTCGAACGGCTGAGTGTCGTCGTTCGGCGTCGGATAGCGCAGGAAGTACCACGAGGAGTCGACGAAGGTGTCCAACGTGTCGGTGTCGCGTCTGGCCGGGCCGCCACACTGCGGACAGGACACCGAGACCCAGTCGGTCGCGGACGCCAACGGCGAGACGCCCTTGGGCTGCATGTCGACGTCCTGCAGCTCCGGCAGGACGACCGGCAGCTGGTCCACCGGCACCGGTACCTCACCGTCGACCGGACAGTAGACGATCGGGATCGGCGGCCCCCAGTAGCGCTGCCGGCTGATCAACCAGTCCCGTAAGCGGTAGATGACGGTGCGCGTGCCCGTCCCCTTCGACTCCAGCCAGTCGATGATCCGAGTCTTCGCCTCCTCGACACCCAACCCGTCCAGGCTGACCTCGTCGTTGGCGGAATTGATCGCGGGTCCAGGCCCGACGTACGCCTCGCCGTCGAAGTCCGCAGTCGGCTGGACCGTGCGGACGATCGGCAGCCCGAACTTCGTCGCGAAGTCCCAGTCACGTTGGTCCTGGCCGGGAACGGCCATGATCGCGCCGGTGCCGTAGTCAGCCAGAACATAGTCCGCCGCGTACACGGGGATGCGTTCGCCGGTGACCGGGTTGGTCGCGTGCACACCCAGGAACACGCCCGTCTTGTCGCGACCCTCGGACATCCGTTCGATCTCGGTCATCCGTCGCACCTCGGCCAGGTACTGCTCGAACGCCTCCCCCTGCGCGTCGGTGACCAGCTCGGCCGCCAGAGGGGCGTCGGCGGCCACGACGAAGAACGTCGCGCCGAACAACGTGTCGGGCCGTGTGGTGAACACCCGCACCGGCTCGTCACGAGTCTCGATCGCGAAGTCGACGTAGGCGCCCTCGGAGCGGCCGATCCAGTTGCGCTGCATCGCCAGGACGCGGTTGGGCCACTTGCCCTCCAGTGCCGCCATGTCGTCCAGCAGCCGCTGGTTGAACGCGGTCGTCCGGAAGTACCACTGCGTCAGGTTGCGCTTGGTCACCTCGGCACCGCAGCGCTCACAGTGACCGCCCACGACCTGCTCGTTGGCCAGCACGGTCTGGTCGTTCGGGCACCAGTTGACCGGGGAGTCCTTGCGGTAGGCCAGGTCGTGCTCGTACAGCTTCAGGAACAGCCACTGCGTCCACTTGTAGTACGACGGGTCGTGCGTGTGCAGCCGCGTCGACCAGTCGAAGCTGATCGCGTAGCGCCGGAACGACTCGGCCTGCGTCTCGATGTTGGCGTCGGTCCAGATGGCCGGATTGACGTTGCGCTTGATTGCGGCGTTCTCGGCGGGCAGCCCGAAGGAGTCCCAGCCGACGGGGTGCAGGACGTCATACCCCTGCTGGAACCACCAGCGGGCGATGA
The DNA here is from genome assembly GCA_963815445.1 of uncultured Actinomycetota bacterium. Taxonomy (GTDB): domain Bacteria; phylum Actinomycetota; class Actinomycetes; order Propionibacteriales; family Nocardioidaceae; genus JANLYC01. The sequence goes on along the minus strand of CAWFGV010000006.1, from coordinate 485,496 downwards.
CGTCGGCGATCGCCCACGCCTCGGCGTGACCCATGTGCAGGTCGCCGGACGGGTAGGGGTACATGTCCAGCACGTAGCGACGCTCGGCGCTGTCGTCGTCACGCACCTTGAACGGGTCGAGGTCGGCCCAGATCTTCTGCCACTTGGTCTGGACGGCGTCGACGTCGTACGCCGCGGGCTCGGACGGATCGACAGGCTGGTCGGTCTGCTCGCTCATGACTGCTCTCCTGTGCGGGGGTTTCCTGCTCGAAAGGACGGGCCGGTCAGGTGCCGGGCTGGTCGGTCGGACCGCCGGCGGTCGTGCACCGCGATGGGTCACATCCGGGCACAAAAAAGCCCCTCAGACATGAGGGGCAGCCGCGCTGAGGTGGACCGGTGATCAGCGCGGCGATCTAAGGAGCAGGAACTTCTGCATGGCACCAGCGTACCGCAGGCTCCCAGCGCCGGACCAGTCGCAAAGATCCGAGTTCTACGCGGTCTGGGCCACGTGGTACTCGGATCTTTTCGGGAGGCTACTTCTGGGAAGGGTCCCCGACGACACCTTCGAACAGCGGGACCCCGGACGCGTCGTGCACGATCGCGAAGGCGAAGGGGTGGTCCGCGTCGATCTGGATCTTCGCCGGAACGGGGGCCGACGTCTCGCCGACGATCGCCGACGCTGCGGCAGCCACCGTGCCCTTCTCACCGACGGTGATGTTGGCCTGCTGGACCACCTGGGAGATGAAGAACGAGGGGTCTGACGTGATGCGAGGGAACCGCCCCGGGGCGTAGGTCTTGTCGAGGCCGAGGCGGCCCAGCACGTCGGTCAGGTCGGCCATCGTCTCGGTGTTCCATCTCGGCAGACTCAGCTCGACACTCGTAGCGCTCGCCTCCTTGACCGCACCGGACAGCACGTCCGGGGCCAGCAGGTCCTTCGGATCCCCGTTGCTGTCGGGCACGAGCACCCACATCGACAGATCGCCGCCGGCGTACGGCAGGCGAACGGCCTGCCAGCCGTCTCCCGACGCGTAGTCGTACTGCGTCTGGCTGTGCATCATCTTCACCGTCACGGCCGAACCCGCTGCCGTCGTGAACGGGGCATCCTTCGTCTCGGTGGGATCGAACGGGGTCTCCCACTTCGCGTTCAGGTAGATCGTGTTGACGAGCGCGAACACAGCAGACGGGTCGAGCTGGTCGAGCAGGTGCGGGATGCGACCGTGGGTCTGCGCCTTGACCCAGCCGTTGATGTCAGTCAGCGCGGGATCCGGGAACTTCGTCTGGTGCAAGCCCGCGCCGTACCACCACTTGATCGCGTCGAGGTAGGGCCGCTTGACGGTCAGACCGGGGTCGACGAACAACGCGTCGTTGACCTCGAGCCTGTTGCCGGCGCCGACCTTGGCGAGCGCGTGCAGCAGGGCGTTGTATGCCGCCTGACGATCGGCCGGCAGGCCGAGGACCTTGTCGATCTCGGCGGCGCTGGCCCGCCCGGCACCTTCGCGCAGCATCGCGAACGCGATCGCGAGGCTTGCGGGTGAGAACACCTGGTTTCCCCCGTGCCCCGAGTCTGCGGGTAGGTGTGTCGACAGGTCGTGACCGAGCCGCAGGAGGCCGCTCGTCGCATCGGTGAAGTCCACGGACGGGGTCGCGGCGGCCCAGGCCACGTTCGACTGAAGCAGTTCACCGCCGGCGCCCGGATCAGGACCGAGCCCACCGTCGGTATGACCGCTGCCACAGGCCGCGAGCGCGAGCAGGGACAGGCCCAACAGGGCGCCGAGACCGGTGCGGGTGGGCGAGCGACCAAACATCCGAGCAACTCCTTCGTCCGATGACGGTGAGACGCGCCCGAAACGCAACGGGTTCCCCCGAATGCCCGATCTTACGGCGTCGGTGTCGGCGCGGTCGGCGTCGGTGTCGGAGTAGGTGTCGGCGTGGGGCTCGGCACGGGGGTCGTCGGCGCGGGTGACGTAGCCGCCGGCGAGGTCGGTGTCGGGGTCGGTGCCGTGGTTGTCCCACCGGTACCGGTCGGACCGTTGTCCCCGCCGGAACCCGGACCCGTCGGCGCCGACCCGCTACCACCGTCAACGAGCTCGACGATGGTTGGGCGCCCGCCGCCACCACCACCGGCCAACGACGACGCCGACTTGCCGACCACGAGCTCGAAGCCGGTCAGCGCGACCGCCGCCAGCACGAGGATGGCCGCCGCGCCGACCATGACCTGGCGCCACGCGATGCCCCGCCCTTCGGCGCGAGCGGTGTAGGGCGGCAACTGCTCGGGGTCAGGGTTCGGGCTCACCGCCGGAAGCACGGCGGTGGCATCGGAGACATCGGCGGACCCGGAACGCAGGCCGCGCACCGGTACCACTGGCAGCGTCTGCCGGATCACGGTCGTGCTGCGGCGCAGGGAGTGTGTGTAGACGGCGCCACCGATCGAGGCAACCAGACTCACGACGACCGCGCCGATCACCGTGCCCGCCGTACCCAGCCAGGACGACGCCACCGCTGCGGACGCCGCAGCCAGCGCCCCGCCGAGGATCTGGGCTGGGCTCAGCTCCAGCTTGCGACCGTCATCCGACATGAGTCCATTTCCAACACGGGAAGGGCGTCACAAGGGACGCCGGGGTGAAATTTGTGGGGTGGTGCCGGAACAGGCACCCGATCAGGCTATCGAGGCGTCGACCGCAGCCCCAAACCGGAAGCGTGTTTGAGAGAGTGAGTCTGCCCACATCTCGCGCACGCACCCACCAGGAGGAAGCGGATGGATCACATCAAGCTCGGCTCGACCGGCCTCGACGTGTCACGGGTGGCGCTGGGCTGCATGAGCTACGGCGTACCCGACCGCGGTACCCACCCCTGGACGCTCGCTGAGGAGGACAGCCGGCGCTTCATCAAGCAGGCGCTGGAGCTCGGGATCAACTTCTTCGACACGGCCAACATGTACTCCGACGGGACCAGCGAGGAGATCGTCGGCCGCGCCCTGCGGGACTTCGCCGACCGCGACGAGGTGGTGATCGCCACCAAGGTCTACATGCGGATGCGGCCGGGACCCAACGGTGCCGGCTTGTCCCGCAAGGCGATCATGGCCGAGATCGACCACTCGCTGCGCCGACTCGGCACCGACTACGTCGACCTCTACCAGATCCACCGCTGGGACTACGAGGTACCGATCGAGGAGACGCTCGAGGCGCTGCACGACGTGGTGAAGGCGGGCAAGGCCCTGCACATCGGCGCCTCGTCGATGTACGCCTGGCAGTTCTCCAAGGCGCTGTACACCTCTGCCCTCAACGGCTGGACGCCCTTCGCCACCATGCAGAACCACTACAACCTCCTCAACCGTGAGGAGGAGCGCGAGATGCTGCCCTTGTGCGAGGACATGGGCGTCGGTGTCATCCCGTGGAGCCCGCTGGCACGGGGCCGGCTGACCCGGGCGTGGGACGAGGACACCACCCGCTCCGGGCAGGACGAGGTGCTCAAGTCGCTGTACACCCAGTCCGTCGAGAGCGACCGGCAGGTCGTCGACGCGGTCGCGAAGATCGCGGAGCAGCGGGGGGTCCCGAGAGCGCAGATCGCGCTGTCCTGGGTCGCCGGCCGTGCTCCCGTGACGGCACCCATCGTGGGAGCGACCAAGGCGCACCACCTCGAAGACGCGGTGGCCGCGTTGGACATCGAGCTCACCGACGAGGAGGTCGAGGCGCTCGAAGCTCCGTACGTTCCCCATCCGATCGAGGGCTTCGTCTAGTCAAGGAGGACAGATGCGTGTCGTCATCGCCGGCGGGCACGGCCAGATCGCCCTGCACCTCGCGCGACTACTGTCCGAGCGCGGCCACCGGCCGGTCGGGCTCATCCGCAACCCCGACCACGCGGACGACCTCGCAGCTGCCGGTGCCGACGCTGCCGTCGTCGACCTGGAGTCCGACACGGTCGAAGCGCTGGCCGAGACCCTGACCGGGGCCGACGCCGCCGTGTTCGCCGCCGGCGCCGGTCCCAACAGCGGCGTAGAGCGCAAGAAGACGGTCGACCTCGGCGGCGCGATCCTGCTCGCCAACGCCTGCGATCTCGCCGGCGTACGCCGCCTGGTCGTCATCTCGTCGATCGGAACGGAGCGCGCCGACGCGATGGGCGACACCGACGAGCACGGTGAGCCGAACGTCATGAAGGTCTACCTGCAGGCCAAGGCGGCGGCGGACGAGTTCGTGCGCGGCAGCGGACTCGCCTGGACGGTCGTCCGGCCAGGAAGCCTCAGCGACGGGGAGCCCACCGGCACGGTCACGGCGGCCGAGCACGTCGAGCGCGCCCAGATCCCACGTGCCGACGTCGCGGCGGTCGTGCTTGCGGCGCTGGAGGACGACTCGACCATCGGCAAGCAGTTCGAGGTCGTCGGCGGTGACACGCCCATCGCGCAGGCCCTCGCGGCGCTGTGACCTGAGGCTGGTCGAGACCGGGTCAGGCCCGGCGCATCCCCTCTTCGAAGAAGGCCAGCAGCCCGGACTCGTCACCGAGCTCGCGGATCGTGCGGGAGGCGCCGAACGGTGCGTTCCAGAAGGTCGCGTCCGCGTCGCCGGGGTCCCGGTCAGCGAAGTTCCACGGGCCGACGTAGGCGTACGGCTCGGAGCAGAAGCCGTCGCCGGGCGACACCCCGTAGTTGACACTGTCACGGTCCATGCCGACATCGAAGTGCTCGGGCCAGAGGATGCGCGGACGTTCCGGCGCCACCGTCTGCATCGCCTGGTCCCCGAGGGCGAACGCGCGGGCGATCTGACGGGCCGCCGCCTCGTCGACGTCGAGTCGGTCGTCCGCACCGAGATCCGGTCCGACGGCATACACGTCGCGCAGCGGCCTGACCGGCACCCCGGCGTCGGCGGCCACCTCCGCCACCGTCCGACCGTGCAGCGCGATCCGTCGCCCACCGGCGACGAGCGCGTCGCAGTCGATACGGAGGTCCGGGTCGGCGCTGGTCGTGAAGCCCCCCTCGGACACGCGCAGCTCGATGCTCTGGCTGCGGTCGAACTGCGGTCCCGCCATGACCAGCTCAGCGACGGCGTGCAGGGACCGTCGGGTGCGTTCGAGGCTCTCGATCGATGCGTATCCGGGGTCGTCCATCGTGTACTCCTTCATGGTCACGTCCGGCGCTGCGCCACCTCAGCTGACTGACGCCTGTAACGCAGTGGCGGCTCGCACGACTGTTCTTCGCGATGCAATGGTCTCGCCGAAGCAGGAGGCGTTACAGATGACAACCCCAGTGAAACCCGCGGGCGCCCTGGACACCGCGGACACCGTGGACGCCATGGACACCGTGGACACCAACGACGGCTGGCACCGCGTCGACCCCGTCGACGTGCCCGACGAAGGTCGCGTGCGCAGTGTCGTCGTCGACGGCTCGAGCGTGGCGCTGACCCGGTGCGGAGGCGTGCTCGGCGCGTTGGAGAACCGCTGCCCGCATCAGGGCGGCCCGGTGGGTGAGGGCTCGATCGAGAACGGCTGGCTGCGCTGCCCGTGGCACGGGTACGACTACGACCCCACGACAGGGACACCACCCGAGGGGTTCAGTGACGCGGTCACGGCGTACGCGGTGGACGACCGCGAGGACGGGCTGTACGTACAGATCCCGGAACGACCGGCCCAGGTGCGGACGGTCTCCGATGTCATGGTCGAGACCCTGGTCGCGCACGGGATCACGCACGTGTTCGGCATGGTCGGACACTCCAACCTTGGCTTCGCCGACGCGATGCGCAGAGCCGAGGAGCGTGGTGACCTGACCTACATCGGCATCCGGCACGAGGGCGCGGCCGCGTTCGCTGCGAGCGCCTACGGCAAGCTCACCGGCCGTCCCGCGGCGTGCTTCGCGATCGCCGGGCCGGGCTCGACCAACCTGCTCACCGGCCTGTACGACGCCAAGCTCGACGGCGCACCAGTGGTGGCCATCTCGGGCCAGGTGCCCTCCAGCGTGCTCGGCCGCGGCGCGTTCCAGGACGTCGACCTCACGGCCGTCTTCCGTGACGTGGCCGTCACGACCACCACCGTGCTGGCCGGCAGCGACCATGCTGAGCTGGCTGCCCTGGCCGTCAAGCACGCGACCGACGGGCGCGGCGTCGCCCATCTCGTCCTGCCGGACGAGGTGCAGGAGCAGGCGACCGCGGAAGAGGTGGGCGGTCCCGTCGGGCGCTACGCCGACCTCCGTGTCCGCCCGGGTCGCGAGTCCGTCGACGCGGCCCTCGAGCTCATCAGATCCGCCGAGCGGCCGGTGATCATCGCGGGGCACGGCGCACGGGGCGCCGAGAGCGAGCTGACCCGTCTGGCCGAACGCCTCCGTGCGCCGGTTCTCACGACGTTCAAGGCCAAGGGTCTCGTCCCGGACACGCACCCACTGGGAGCCGGCGTGCTGGGCCGCAGCGGCACTCCCGTGGCCAGCTGGCTCATGAACGAGTCGGACCTGCTCATCGTCGTCGGGGCGTCCTTCTCCAACCACACCGGTGTGGCGTCCTACAAGCCGATCGTGCAGATCGACGACCGACCGCAGGCCATCGGCCGCTTCCACACCGTGACCGCCTCGGTGCTCGGCGACGCCCGGCTCGTCCTCGACGACGTGTCGGCCGGTCTCGGTGACGCGGCCGCGGTGGACCAGACCGCCGACGTGGCGGCGCGCTGGGGGCTGTGGCGCGCCGAGAAGCAGCGCCGGGTTGACGATGACCGAGGTCAGGGCGTCTCGGCGGCTGCGGTCTTCGACGTGCTGTCGCGGCACCTGCCCGCCGATGCGGTCGTCACCGTCGACGTCGGCAACCACGCGTACTCCCTGGGTCGGTACCTGGAGTCGAAGGGCCAACCCGTCCTGATGTCGGGATACCTCGGGTCCATCGGCTTCGGCTACCCCGCCGCGATGGGGGCGTGGGCGGCGGCACCGGGGCGGCCGATCATCGCCGTGACCGGTGACGGCGGATTCGGTCAGTACGCCGCCGAGCTCACGACGGCGGTCAAGTACGGCATCCCGATCAAGCACCTGCTGCTCGACAACCACGCGCTCGGGAAGATCGGCAAGGAACAGCTCGCCGGCCACTTCCCGGTCTGGCACACCTCACTGCACAACCCGGACTGGGCGGCGTACGCGGAGCTGTGCGGCGCGACCGGGATCCGGGTCGAACGTCGAGGGGAGCTGGAGGAGTCCGTCACGACGTGGCTGGCAACGAGCGGTCCGGCGCTGCTGTGCGTCGAGCAGGACGCCGAGCTGCTGTGAGCGTGACGTCGTCCATGATCCTGTCCGATCGGGCCATCGCCGCGGGTGGCCGATCGGGTCTACGGTGGCCCCGAGGCCCATTGGGGAGGTGCGAGATGGACAGCCCCCAGGCGGGTCGCACCGCATCACGCCCCGCCGGGCGTGCGACCGGACTGCCGGACGACGCGACACTGCTCGCTGGACTGCGCGCGGGTGACGAGGCCAGCTTCGCCCAGCTCGTCGACGCGTGGACCCCGATGTTGCTCAAGGTCGCCCGCGGACACGTCCACAGCCAGGAGTCCGCCGCGGATGTCGTCCAGGAAACCTGGCTCGCGGTCCTCCGCGGCGTCGACAACTTCGAAGGCCGGTCGTCGTTGCGGACGTGGGTCTTCCGCATCCTGTCCAACATCGCCAAGACGACCGGAACCCGCGAGCGCCGGGTCGTCGTACGGCCGCTGCTGGGTGATGGTGCCGTGGGCACGGTCCCACCGCACCGGTTCCGCGGTGACGACGACGACTACCCCGGACACTGGCGTACTCCGCCGGCGCCCTGGCCGGATCTGACCACCCCCGAGACCGAGGTCGTCCGCAGCGAGCTTCGTCTCACGATCGCTGCCGCCCTCCGGTCGCTTCCACGCCGGCAGCGCCTCGTGGTGACGATGCGCGACATCGAGGGCTTCACGGCCGACGAGGTCTGCGAGCTGTTGGGGCTTTCCGCCGCCAACCAACGCGTCATCCTTCATCGGGGTCGGGCCGCGGTCAGGACGTTGCTGGAGACGCATCTCGGCCGCACGAAGCACTGGAGGGCAGCGACATGAGCGCCCCCGACGTGCCCGCCGACCTCTCCTGTGCGGAGCTGGTCGAGCTCATCACCGACTATCTCGAGGGGGCGCTCGACCGGGACACCGAGGCGCGCTTCGTCCTGCATGCGACCTCCTGCCCAGGTTGCGAGGCATACCTCGCCCAGTTCCGCACCACGATCGCGGCGCTGGGCACGCTTCCACCCGAGTCGCTCGACGAGCCTGTGCGCGACCAGCTGCTGGCCGCCTTCCGTGGCTGGCGGGACGGACGAGACTCCGGCACGGACGGGCCGTTCCTGTCGTTGCTGTAACACCGGCCGTCGGGACACGACTGTTCAGGAACACCCCGCTGAGGAGCGACCGTGCCTGAGACCGACTTCGTGAACCTGCTGATCATCCTGGCGATCGCCGTGCTCGCCCCGCTGAGCCTCGGTTTCGTGCCGCGGCTACGCATACCCGCGGTGGTTCTCGAGATCGTGCTCGGCATCGTCGTGGGACCTTCCGGGCTCGGCTGGGTCGAGGTGGACCTTGTCGTCGAGATCGTCGCCCTGCTCGGCCTGGCGTTCCTCCTGTTCCTGGCCGGCCTCGAGATCGACGTCCGTGCCTTGCGCGGTCCGGTGCTGCGTGCAGCGGTGATCGGCTACGGCCTGACGCTGGTGATCGGGTTCGCGGCCGGAGTGGGATTCGACGCCGCGGGCTGGCTCAAGAGTCCGCTGCTGCTTGCGATCTGCTTGTCTGCCACGTCCCTCGGCCTGGTCGTCCCCCTGCTCAAGGACGCGGGCCAGGTCGACAGCCCGGTCGGCCAGACCACCATCGCGGCGTCCTCCGTCGCCGACTTCGCCGCCGTGCTCATGCTGTCCCTGCTGTTCTCCTCCTCGGACTCGAGCACCGGGAGCAAGCTGATCCTGCTCGGGCTCTTCGCCGGCCTGGTGGTGGTGACCGCGGTGTCGATCTCACTGACCGAACGTTCGATGCGGCTCACCGACGTACTGCTTCGTCTCCAGGACAGCACCGCGGAGATCCGGGTCCGCGCAGCGGTGACGCTGCTCATCGCGTTCGTCGTGCTCGCCGAACGGTTCGGCCTGGAGAGCATCCTGGGTGCGTTCATGGCCGGTGCCGCAGTCGGCCTGCTCGACCGCGAGTCCACGTCGCATCCGAACTTCCGCGCCAAGCTGGAGGCGATCGGCTACGGGTTCGTGATCCCCGTCTTCTTCGTGTCCAGCGGCGTACGTCTCGACATCACCGAGCTCGCGTCCAGCCCGTCGGCGCTTGCGCGGGTGCCCGTTTTCCTGCTGGCGCTGCTGGCCGTGCGCGGTATCCCCGCCCTGTTGTACCTGCGTCGGCTCGGCGTCCTGCCGACGATGGCGGCGGGGCTGATGCAGGCCACCTCGCTGCCGTTCATCGTCACCGCCACGCAGATCGGAGTCCTGACCGGGCTGATGCGTCCGGTGACGGCCGCCGCGCTGGTCTGCGCCGGGCTGGTCTCGGTGCTCGTCTTCCCGGCCAGCGCGCTGTCCCTGCTGACGCGCGCGAACAAGCCGGTCGATGCCGAGATCCGCTGACCCGCTCCCCCGGCTCCCCCTCGCAATTGCGGGAAAGTGCAGCGCGACACGCCGTTGGCGGCCTGCACTTTCCCGCAATTCGCGGAGGTCAGGTGGTGGGCAGGAGGCCGCGGACGTACGACGCCTGGCCGACATGCTGGAGACAGTCACCCAGCACGCTGACAAGCCGGACGCTTGCGGTCACGGGCGGGTCCCAGGCGTCGTCGACCACGCGCGCCAGCTCGTCGGCATCGATGGTGCCGACATAGGCGAGCGTCTGCTCGTGCACGGCCGCGTGGTAGCGGTCGAGCAGCTCTGGCTCGACGCGCACCTTGGCCACGTCGGCCGAGCTGTGGCCGTACCCGTGCGCTGTCGCCTTGAACGGCAACCCGAACCGCTCGTACCACCCGTCCGCCGTCCAGACCTGTTGCGATCCGGTGATGCCGCAGAGGTGGTCGTCCTGAATGCGGGTCAGGTGCCAGACCAGCCAGCCGATCGAGTTGGCATCGGGAGCCGGTCGGTATGCCGCATCATCCCTGGTCAGCCCGTCACAGGTAGCGGCGACCAGCTCGCGCACCCTGTCGAATGAGTCCCGGAGAAGCTCTTGTGTCGCCGCAGCCTCGCGACGGTCCTGCTCTGTCATGTGCGCTCCTCAGTGAGATCTCTTCGGGGTACCCAGCCAACCACCTCTAGGGTGTCGGCATGCGCCCGAGTGGCGGCGCCCCGCGATCGTGCTCCGCGTATGACGGCTGAGCTGGTCGCGGCCTGCGTCGCCGAGAACGCCTCTTGGTGTGCCCTCGTCTGTCGATCGCACGGCATCGGCACCGAACGGGCGGGCGGTTGGACGCGGACGCTTCGACCCGCCCCCACGCACTATCCGGATCTCATCACCCTCGACCCGAGCATCACGTCGACGGAGGTGTCGGAGCAGCTTCGCGATCGCGACGTTTGCTCGGTCAAGGACAGCTATGCGCGACTGGACCTCACCGCCGACGGATTCGCGCTGCTGTTCGAGGCCCAATGGTTGGCGGGGTCAGTGCCCACCGAGCGGACGCCGCCCCAGCTGTGGCACGTGGTCCGCGACGCGGACGAGTTCGAGCGCTGGCGCACGGCACACGGTGACGTGCCGTCGCTGCGACCGGCTCTCCTCGACGATGACGACACACGGCTGTGGCGTCGCGATGACGGCTCGCCCGCGGCCGGGTTCGTCGCACACCGCACCGGCGAGGTCGTCGCCGTCTCGAACGCCTTCACCAGCGGTACCGGCGGTGGCAACGGTGAGCTGTGGCGGGACATACTCGGCCTGGCCACGACGGGGTTCGACCGTGCAGTGGACCTCACCGTCGTCGCCTACGAGCCCATGGAGTCACTCGGGCCGCCGATGGCCGCCGGCCTCCGACCCATCGGCCCCCTTCGCGTCTGGCTGCGCTCACCGGCCCCCTGACCCGTCTGGCGCCCCCTCCCCCCGCGCAATTGCGGGAAAGTGCAGCGCGACACGCCGATCCGAGGCTGCACCTTCCCGCAATTCGCGGTCACAAAGATGGGGCATCTGCCTCACGACGGCGCCACGGCCGCCCGCGTATCACTGAGACATGGACCTCAAGACCCGCGCAACCGACACCGACAACCGACACCACAACCGCCATCACCGACAAACACAACAACCGCCTCCGAAATCTCCACCGCCGACGCCGGCAGGTTCGCCCGTGCCGGCACGTTCGTCGAAGGCATCGCCGCACAGGACTTCGGCCTGGTCGCCGCCACGCTCGACGACGACGTTTGCATGCGTGCCCTCCTGCCAAGAGGCTTCGTCGAGTTCAACGGTGCCGGGGAGGTCATCGCTGCGTTCACCGGTTGGTTCGGTGACGTCGAGGCCTTCGAGCTGGTCGACGCCGCCATCGGCGACATCGCCGGACGAGCGCTGTTGCGCTGGCGCGTGCGCGTCATCAAGCCGGCCAAGGGCGAGGGCTGGCTCGTCATCGAGCAACAGGTACTCGCGGACATCGTCGAGAGCGGCGGCATCGGACAGCTCGACCTGCTGTGCAGCGGCTTCCGCCCCGACCCGCAGCACGTCTGACAACTCACCAGAGGAGACGAAAGCCATGAGCAACAAAGCCGCTATCAGCCTGACCACCGGGCTGGAAGATCCCGAGCGCGTCACCGTCGCGCTTCTCGTCGCGGTGGGGGCCGCCGAAGCCGGCCGGCCGACGTTGATGTTCCTGACGAAGGAGGCCGTCCGGCTCGCCACCCAAGGGGTCGCGGTCGGCACTGCCTGCGACGGATGCCCCGACCTACCCTCGCTCATGAAGCGGTTCTCCATGGCAGGAGGCGTGCTGCAGGTCTGTCCGATCTGCTTCGACTCCAGGTCGCTCGACCCGGGCACTCTCGTCGACAACGCGTCGCTGGGCGGGACCGTGCAGCTGTGGCAGTGGATCGGCGACGAGGCGGCGACCACCTTCAGCTACTGACGACGTCGAGCGCTCGCCTTCTCGCAGTCCGGCTGCTCTGTCGGTGGCACGATGGACAGATGGAGCGGGTTCGCGAGGATGCGCAGGGCTCATCGGCACCTACCCGGGCCGAGATCTTGGGCGCGCTCTCCCTCGCGATCGACCTGGGGCTGGGTCTGCCGTTGGAGCACGTGCTGCGCAGTGCCCTGATCGCGGACCGACTCGCCGCGCGGTTGGGCTGCGACGAGCAGGAAAGGGCCGCGGCCTTCTACGTGACGATGGTGATGTGGGTGGGTTGCCATGCCGACTCCCACGAGTACTCGCGGTGGTTCGGTGACGACATCGCCGTACGCCGCGACAGCTACCTGGTCGACTGGAACGGGCTGCCCTACGCGCGATTCCTGCTGCAGAACGTCGGCCGTGGCCAGCCGTTCCCCCACCGGATCCTCATCGCGGGGGCGCTGTTGCGTAACACGCGGGGAAACCTGACCCGGATGGTTCAGTCCCACTGTGGCTCGGCAGGCCTGCTGGCTGAGCGGATCGGTCTCGGCGACCAGGTGCGCGACGCGCTCGCGTTCACCTTCGAACGTTGGGACGGCAAGGGCCTTCCTGACGGGGTGAGCGGGGATGCGATCCCGGTGGCGCTGAGGATCGCCCAGGTCGCCGACGTCAGCGAGGTCCATCACCGGCTGCACGGCATTTCCGGCGCCGTCGAGACCGCGCGTCAACGCCGCGGTGGGCAGTTCGACCCCGCAGTGGTCGATGCCCTGGTGGCCGAACCCGAGAGCATCCTCGTCGGAGGGGACCTGAACGCGTGGCAGGCTGCGGTCGAGCGGGCACCTGATGCCCAGCGTCCGGTCCAGGCTCGAGAGCTCACCGCACTTGTCGGGGCGCTGGGTGATTTCGTGGACCTCAAGAACCCGTTCACGGCCGGTCACTCCCGCGGAGTGGCGAACCTGGCGGGAGCAGCCGCCGCCCATGCGGGCCTGTCCGAGAGCGACGTGTCGCTGTTGACGAGAGCAGGACATCTGCACGACCTGGGCAGGATCGGCGTCTCCAACCTCATCTGGGAGAAGACGACGCCCCTCATGACCGCCGAGCGCGAGCGCGTCCAGCTGCATCCCTACCTGACGGGGCGCATCCTCAGCCAGGTGAAGGGGCTGAGCCGCGAGGCGGGTCTGGCGGCCAACCACCACGAGCGACTGGACGGCAGCGGTTACCCACGTGGGTTGTCCGGTTCGGAGCTGACGCTGCACGAGCAGATCCTCGCGGCAGCTGATCTCTTTCACTCCTCGCTCGAACCACGGCCGTACCGGTCGGCATACGACCGTGCTGGTGCTGCCCAACGCGTGCGCGAGGCCGTCACGGCCAAGCAGCTGCGGGGTGACGCCGCCGATGCCGTGCTGCAGGCGGCGGGTCAGAACCGTCCCCGCAGGGGCAGCTGGCCGGACGGACTGACGAACCGCGAGGTCGAGATCCTGCGTCTGGTGGCCCAGGCGCAAGGCACCAAGGACATCGCGCGATCGCTGTCGCTGTCGGAGAAGACCGTCCGCAACCACCTCGAGCACGTGTTCGCCAAGATCGGCGTGAAGAGCCGAGTCGGTGCCAGCCTGTATGCCGTCGACCACGGTCTCGTGAACCCGACCCGCGACTCCTGAGGCCGCGGAGCCGGTACGGCGACGGAGCCGGCCGCATGCCTCTGTCGTTGGTCACGGGTAGCGTGCTGACGTATGGCTATCGCACGTTACCCAAGTCTCGTCCTCGACTGTCCCGACCCCGGCGTTCTGGCGAACTTCTACGGCACCATGCTGGACTGGCAGATCAAGGTGGATCCCGACTGGGCCGAGATCCGGGCCGAGTACGGTCAATGCATCTCGTTCCAGCAGGTGGCGGACTACTCGCCGCCCGACTGGCCGGGCCAGCAGGCGCCGCAGCAGATGCACCTCGACGTGATCGTCGACGACCTCGACGACGCCGAGTCAGCCGTGCTCGGCCTCGGCGCGACCAAGCACGAGCACCAGCCGGGCACCAGCTTCCGGGTCTTCCTCGACCCGGCGGGACACCCGTTCTGTCTCTGCGTCGACTGACGCAGCGGCTGAGTCAGACGTCGAGTGCCAGGCGGACAGACACGACGTCGCCGACCTCGATCCCTTCGGCCTGCCGCACCCACGTCTTCAGGGGCACGATGTAGCGCCCATCCTTCGGGAACAACGACGTCTTCCACTCGGTGTCCCCGAGCTGCGCTGACACCGGAATCATGCCCCAGCCGTAGGTGACGAAGGCGGACGCGTCTTCGAGCTCACCGCACTCGTCCTCGGGAACGGTCACGAAGTGCCAGGGTGCTGGGCCCTTCCAGAACCAGACCGTGCCGCTGAACTCCAGGTTCATGCCCACACCATAAGGGCGGCCGTGTGCGACGGCCGGTGGCACGTGAGCAGCGCTGCGTCGTTGTCGGTGATGGCTGCGAGGCTAGGCTCCATTCCGGACGTTCGGCCACCGGATTGAAGGAGGCATGCGGTGAAACCTGACACGAGCCCAGCTGCACGAGCGCTGTTGGCCCTGGAACTCATCCAGAGCAGCCCCGGCATCACCGCGGACCGGCTCGCCGACAAGCTCGGCGTCTCCGAGCGGGCCGCCCGACGCTACGTCGGGATCCTGCGCGAGGCCGAGATCCCGATCGACTCGGTGCGCGGACCCTACGGTGGCTACCGGCTGGGCCGCGGGCTGCGGCTGCCACCCCTCACGTTCAGCGCCGCAGAGGCCCTCGGCCTGGTGATGGCCGTGCTCGACGGCCATCACGCTGCGAGCGATCCCACCGACCTGGTCGGCAGCGCGCTGGCGAAGATCGTGCGCGCCCTCCCGGAGCCCGTGGCCGCGCAGGCCGATGCCGTTCGCCGTCATACGGCGCCAGCACCCGACCGCTCCGCCGCCCGGCCCGATCCAGCGACCACGACGGCGCTCGTGCAGGCCTGCTCGAACCGCCGGCGGGTACGCCTCGACTATCGCTCTGAGGCTGGGTCGGAGTGGTCCACCGAGGTCGAACCCTGGGCCGTCGTCGTACGGCACGGACGTTGGTACCTGCTGTGCCAGACCTACCCCGCCGCAGCGCGGCGGGCGTACCGGATCGACCGGGTCCGCGACGTCGAGGAGCTCGATGCCGGCTTCACCATGCCCACCGACCTCGACCCGGTCACCGTGCTCGAGGAGCACCTCGCCATCGGTTGGGAGTACGACGTCGAAGTCGTCATCGACGCGCCGTTGCAGACCGTGGTGCGCTGCATTCCGCGGGCCATCGGCAGACTCGAAGCAGTCGATCCACAGACGGCACGTCTGGTCGGCAGCACCAGCAACCCCACCTGGTACGCCGAGCAGCTGGCGCGCATTCCGGCGTCCTACCGGATCGTGCACTGTCCCGAAGTTCAGGCTGCGGCCCGCTCCATAGGTCAGCGGCTGATCAGCGCGAGTGGGCCGGCCACGACTGGTTGATGCACGGGGGCTGCTCGACCTAGTGAGCCGCGCAGGACCTGGGTGGTCCCTACCTTGCTAGCATCCTAGGCTAGGCAGCACGGCTGTGGCAGACAGGGAAGGCGGTGCGTCACATGGTTGAGGCCCGTCGATTGACCGACCGGCCTGCCCGGATGCTCGGGACGAGCATCGTGGTGTTGGAGTTCGCCGCCGCGGTATCGACGTTCGTGGCCCAGACGCTGCTGCCTGTCATCGTGTCGTCGTTTCACGCCACGTCCGACGTCGGCGTCCTCGTGAGCGGCTCGACCGTCGGTTTGTTCGTCGCGATGCCGTTGGCGAGCTACCTCCTCGCTGTTCTGGGTTCGCGGTCGACCCTGCTGGTGGGCGTGCTGGCGACGGCGGTCGGCGGGATCATGTCCGCGACGGCGGATGGCGTCTGGCTCTTCGCTGCGGGTCGGTTCGTAGCGGGGTTCGCTGCCGGGCTGCTCGCCGTGTTCGGTATCAGTGCGGCCGTCAAGTATCTCGAGGATGACATTCGCAAGACCGTGATTGCGCTGTCGTCAGCCATGTGGATCCTGCCTGGGCTGGTCGGCCCGGTGACCATCGTTGGCCTCGAGCACCTGCTCGGGTGGCGGTGGACGCTGCTGACGCCGATCCCCTTCATCATCGGTGCCCGGGTGCTGATCACGCGAGCGGTTCCTCACCGCAAACCAAAGCCGGGGGCGCGACCCGTCCTCCGCACCCTGCTGGTGCCTCTCGGTGTGGCGGGATTCCTCGTCGCTGACACCAACCTGGTCGGCTGGGCAGCCCTTGCCTTAGCGGGGGTCGGGTTCGTGGCGCTCATGCCGCCGGGCACCGTGGCCATGCGTCCAGGCGCACCAGCGGGGCTGCTCAGCCTGACGGCGTTCGGGCTGGGCTACTTCGGCGCGGGTGCGCTGGTCACGTTGCTGTTCACTCGCGCGTACGGAGCGTCCTTGGCGCTGGCGGGCCTTGCACTGGGCGCCGCCTCCGTGGCGTGGGCGGTGACCAGCCTGATCCTCACCCGGCTGGAACGCAACCACCACGAAGTTCCGCCAGGGATCGCGCTGCTGATCTCCGCCGTGTGCATCGGCGGCGCTGGTGTTCTGGGTCCAGCCGGCGCGCCGTTCCTGCTCGGCGCGTCGCTGTGGGTCACCGCCGGTGTCGGAGTGGGACTCTTCTACCCCACCGTCTACCTGCGGGCGACGACCCCCAGCGGGTCGCTCACGGAAGAAGCTGTCGCCAGCGCTGCGATTTCCACCGAGTCGTTCGGCGGACTCATCGGGGGCGCGGTCGGCGGCGTTCTGCTGAGCACCTCGCACCTGGAAGCGTCTCGGTTCACCGGCGCGTTCCTGCTCTTCGCAGTCGCGCTCGCCATCGGCGCGATATCGGCGACACGATCAGCACCACCCACCGCGTGATTGAGTCACTGCGAAGGCCTGAGACTCGTAGGTGAAGCCTGGTAGCCCGTATGCCAGCGACTGGCGGCGTGCTACGGCAGCTGGAAACGCATCCCCGTGGTCACATCTGGGCTGACGGATGGGTCCGCGCCGCCGTCGGTCACCGTGCGCCCGCCCCACAGGTAGGCGCCGCCGTCGCCACCCTCCACCAGCGGGCTGAAGGCTGGGAGCGGCGAGTCGAACGTGCGGCAGGTCGCGGTCACAGTCGTGAACGTGTAGCTGCACACGCCGAACGACTGCGACCGGTAGACGAAACCGCCCTCAACAGCAGCTGCGCTCACCGGGCCGCCGACGTCGTCCGGCGCATCCGACGCCGTCGCCACCTGACCCCAGCGGCCATGATCGAGCCGCCAGATGACCGACGTGTTTGCATCATCGGTGTTGGCGCGGCCGATGGCATACAAGTCGCCACCGGCCACCACCAGAGCGGCGTACGTGGCAGCGGGGACGTCCGGGACGGTCGGCATGCTCTGCCATCCACCGGAGTCCGCGGTCAGCCGGGCTAGCCGCCCGTTCGTGCTGACCGCCAGCAGGGACCGGTCCCAGACCTCCAGCTGCTGCACATCAGGAAGCGGCGGCCCCGGCAGAGCTGTCCATGCCCCCGCCGAATGCAGAGACACGATCGAACCCCCGGAGCGTCTGCGCGCCGCGGCCCGTGCAGGCACCGAAGGCATAGATGCGGCCGCCGACCATGGCACCGAGGAACGGGCAGTTCGCCGGGTCGGGCAGGCTTCTCCAGGCATTCGTGCGCGGGTCGTACGCTGCCGCACTCGGCACCGTCGTGTGTGCGTTCCGGCCGCCGAGCACCACCACCTCGGTGCCGTCCCACAGCGCGACCGCGGACATCCGTGGAGACAGCGGCGACACGGGCAGCGGCGTCCAGGCCCCGGTGGTTGGGTCATAGAGGGCGCCATCGTTGAGGAAGTGGTGCACGAACCGGTTGGACGCTGGCGAGGTCACCGCATCCCAGTTGGTCATGCCGCCGCCCCAGACAAACAGCCGGCTGCCCGCCCAAGTCTGCGCGGCGTCCTCGCGACCGGCGATCGGCGCCGCGGGAATCCCGGTGACGACGATGCTGATGTCGCCCGTCCCGGCAGGCTCGGACCCGGCGCCCCTGCCGACGAGACCGGCCACGCCGGCGACCGCGATTGCCGCGAGTACACAGGTAGCCGCGACGATGCCGGCGTTGCCGAAGCTGCGGCGACGCCGCCGCTGCCGGGTGCGCCGCATGATCGCGTCGTGCTCCACGGTAGTTCGACCTTCGCTGCGGCGTTCCTGTCCACGGGCAGGCTCCGAGCGCGTCACCGATGTCGCTCCGGTACGGTCACTCGTGGCTCCTTCCTGCTGACTGTTCCCAACTTGTGTGACTCCCCGCGCGCGGTTGCCGGTTGACACGACCTGCGCCAGCGTTCACCAAGATGGTGGCAGAACCAAGCGACCTGTGGGCCTGAATGGCTGGGCACGGTTCCACGAACCGCCGGGTAAACGCATCAGGATGGACCGGTGCCGGACCGCAAGGCGCTAGTCGAAACAGGCATGCGGCTGCCCGCTGCCAAGGAAGCCAGGCCCCCTCGAACAAGGCCCGCGACGGCGGGTACGCGACCTCGAGGACATCCGCCCCTCGTTCAAGCGGAGTCGTCCGGCACTGCCGGACTTGGTCACCACCGGTGAAGCCGCGCACGGTGACGACGCCGAGCAGGCATCCGAAGGTCAATTGGCCGCCAAAGCGACAAGGCGAGGTGGCCGGACATACTCCTCTCTTTCACTCGGTGGAGTCCGCGCGCTGTCGGACTTGGTCACCACCAGTGAAGCCGCGCACGCTGACGATGCCGAGAAGGCATCCGAAGGGTTGGTGTTTGCCAGCCGTACCACTGGTGGAGCTAAGGGGATTCGAACCCCTGACCTCCTCCATGCCATGGAGGCGCGCTACCAACTGCGCCATAGCCCCGCTGTGCGGTGCGCCCGCAGGATCCGGCCGAGCCGGAACCCTGGTGGGCCCGACGAGTTTAGCGGGCGTGCGTCGGCATCGCGAAATCGAGGTACCGGGTCAGCGAACGCTCACTCCGGCGACTCCCCGGCGTACATCCGAGCCATCAGGTTGACGAAGTGGTAGACCCCGTCTTCCTCCGGCGCGAGCGGACCGGGAGTGAAGCTCGGGGCCTTGATGCCCCGCTGCACGCCCTCGCAGGCATTCCAGTCCTGCTTGTTGGTGAGGTCCCAGAAGTCCACGGCGTATGACGGGTCGAAACCGTCGGCGTCGACGACTTCGGCCGGGAACGACCACGAGCACGAGATGCGCGTCAGGTCGGGCGTGATCGGGACGAGCAGGTGGCTCATCACGTAGTCGGGGTGCAGACTGATCAGGAGGTTGGGCAGCACCGCGATGTACATCACGGTGTGCTGCTCCTGCTCGTCGAGGCGAGCCATCACAGCACCGCGGCTCCTGCCGTCGAGCGACATGGTCTCCGCATCTTCGCGCAGATCCATCCAGCCGCCGACCCAGGCACCCTTGCGGTCGATGTTCTCACCGCTGGCGGGCGGGCTCACCTTGCACAGCTCCGGGTGGATCATCGAGCAGTGGTAGCACTCCTGGTAGTTCTCGATGATCACCTTCCAGTTGGCGGTGACGTCATAGGTGTGCGTGACCGGCGTCTCGAGCGTGGCTCCGTCGTAGCGGATGACGATGTCCTCGAGCTCACCGATGTGGTCGGCGAACGGACCGGCCTGGCCACTCGGGTCAACGAACAACCAGCCGTGCCACTCGGTCACCGGCATCGAGAACAGACCGAAGTCCGCCTTGTCGAAGTCCCCGTGGTCCTTGAAGTGTGGAGCGTTCTTCAGTGAACCGTCGAGCTCGTACGTCCAGGCGTGGTAGGGGCACATGATCAGTCGCGGTTGGGCAGTCGAACCGCATGGGAGCAGCTCGTGGCCGCGATGCCGACAGGCGTTCTCGAACGCGCGCAGCACTCCATCCGCACCGCGCACCACGAGGACGCCGGACTCGCCCAGGTCGAAAGCTTTGGACGTCCGTGGCTCGGGAACCTCTGAGGCGCGGCCGATACAGATCCAGCCGGAGAAGACGTGCGCTCGTTCCCAGGCCAACACCGCAGAGTCGACGTAGGCCGCCTTGGGCAGCATCCGGCTCGAACCGAAGGGCTTGAGCGCGAGGGCGAGGTCGTCCTGGTCCATGGGGGCAGGGGCCAGTCTCTGATTGAACATACAGTCAGTCTACGGCCACACCCGCTCCGAGTCCATCCCGTCTGCGTGCACGGTGAACGGCGGCCTTGTCCTTGATCTGTCCGAAGACTTAGACTGAACAATCAGTCAATGACCACGAAGGAGCTCGGTGTGTCCGCGCCTACGACCGAACAGACGGTGCTTTCAGCCCTCGACGGGCTGATCGCGACCGAGACCGAGACCTTCCTCGAACGCCAGCCCCGCAGCCGGGCCGCGGTCGACCGCGCCCGGAATGTCCTAGCCGGTGGAGCCACCTCGAACTGGCAGATTGCGGAGCCGCAGGCCGTCTGGCTCACCCATGGGTCAGGATCTCGGATCTTCGACGTGGACGGCTTCGAGTACAGCGACTTCCATGGCGGATACGGCGTCAACCTGGTCGGGCATGCGCACCCGGCGATCGTCGCGGCGGTCAGTGAGCGGGTACGGCGAGGGACTCATTTCGCCCAACCAACCGACGATGCGATCGTCGTCGCCGAGAACCTCAGGGAGCGGTTCAGGCTCCCCCAATGGCGGTTTGCCAACTCCGGCACCGAGTCCACGATGGACGCCATCCACCTCATGCGCGCGTTCACGGGCCGGGACCTCATCATCAAGGTCGAGGGGTGCTACCACGGCCACCACGACTCCGTGCAGGTCTCCGTGCTCCCGGAGGCCGACGAGGTCGGACCCGCCGATGCGCCCGTCAACGTTGCCGGCAACAGCGGGATCCCCCACCAGATCCGAGACCTCGTCTGCGTGGTCGGCTTCAACGACCTCACCGCAGTCGACCGGGTCCTCACCAGCCACCCCGGTCAAGTCGCCGGCATGATCGTCGAGCCCATCATGATGAACGCCGGGATCATCCACCCCGATCCGGGCTACCTGGAGGCGCTGCGTGAGCTGCTGCACGCTCACGGGGCACTGCTGACCTTCGACGAGGTGAAGACCGGTCTTACCGTCGGCCCCGGTGGCGTGACGCAGCTGTCCGGGGTGACGCCCGACCTGATCTGCCTGGCCAAGGCCATCGGAGGCGGGATCTCGACGGCTGCCATCGGCGGCACCGAAGAGGTGATGGCGATGATCGCAGACGGTCGATACGAGCAGGTGGGAACGTTCAACGGAAACCCCCTCGCGATGGCGGCCGCCCGTGCCACGTTGACGGCGATCATGGACGACGCGGCCTACGACCACATCACGACGCTCCGTGACCGGATCACGGCGGGCATCAACCGGGTCATCGAGAAGCACGGACTCCCCTGGCACGTCACGACAGCGGGAGCCAAGGGCTGCATCACCTTCCTCCCCGAGCCCACTCGCAACCTCCGTGACTTCTTCGCGATCGACGACCGCTACGGCCACGCGCACTGGCTGGTCCAGCACAACGGCGGTGTGTTCCTACCCCCGTGGGGCAAGACCGAACAATGGTTGATCTCGGTCCAGCACCAAACGGAGGATGTCGACCGCTTCGTCGCGAACGTCGGGTCCTTTGCGGACGCGTTGGTACGTGGCGAGGACGGCCGCTGATGCCCGGCACGAGGTCGATGACAAGTTGCCGACCGGAGCAGGTGGCACGCGAGACCTCGACATCCGCGACTGTGAAAGGGACAATGACCGTGTTGGCTGAACAGTCAGTTAGGTCAGCACCGCTCGGGGAGGTTGGCGATCGTCCGATGGTGAAGAGGTTGTGCTGTGAACTTCGACCCGTTTGATCCGGCCCTGCGCCCCCGGCGGCCACGACCGCAGCTCACGCGACGCGACATCCTCCGAGGTGGCTTCTGGTTGACCGTCGGCTTGGGCGCTGCGCCCTGGCTCGGTGCCTGCAGCAGTAGCAGCTCGACGCCTCAGGGCGGCTCGGCGCCCTATGCCCTCGCCCGGCCGGACCGGCCGGTGACGCTGCCCTTGAAGGACAGCAACGCACCGATCGACGACGGACTCGATCCCGAGACCGGTGGCGCATTCAAGATCCTCAACTACGACCAGTACATGGCCCCTGGAGTCATGAAGAGCTTCGGCAAGAAGTACGGGGTCAAGGTTCAGGTCACGCCCTACAGCAACTACGACGAGATGCTGTCCAAGATCCGCGCCCCGGGCGAGTCGTTCGACCTCGTCTTCCCGGGTCCGAGCGTGCTGAGCAAGATGGTCTTCGCGGAGCTCATCCAGCCACTCAACAAGTCCTACGTGCCCAACATCCAGAACGTCTGGCCGGAGTACCAGGATCCTTGGTACGACCAGGGGGCGCGGTACACCGTGCCGTACACGATCTACGGCACGGGCGTCATGTACCGTGCCGACCGCGTGAGTGCCGTTCCGGAGGTCGGCTACGACCTGCTCTGGGACAAGCAGTACGCCGGGAAGGTCTACCTGCTCGACGACATGCAGGAAGCCATCGGCATGTCGTTGCTGCGCAACAACATCAGCACGGACATCAACACGAGCGATCCGGCGCTCGTCCGCAAGGCAACCGACTCCCTCATCGAGCTGATCGACCTGGTCAACATCCAGGCCAACGTCAACGCCTACTCGGAGGTCCCCGAAGGCACCGCCACCATTCACCAGGCCTGGTCGGGCGACCCGATCGCCGGACAGTACTACCTGCCCAAAGGTGAGACTCCCGACGTCCTCGCGTACTGGCGTCCCGACGACCCGAAACAACGCGTCATCGGTAGCGACAACATCGCCATTCCCAAGAGTGCGAACAAGCCTGTCCTGTCCCACCTGTTGATCAACGACCTTCTGGACAACGAGATCGGGCTGCGCAACTTCGGCTGGAACGGCTATCAGCCGCCGCTGACGAAGCTCTCGGCGCCATACCTGATCGATCAGGGATACATCCCGAAGAACCTGATGAACGCCATCGTGCTGCCCGAGGACTTCGACTCCGGACTCACGTTCTACGAAGTCAGCCCCAGCACAGAGGCGCTCTGGCGGACCTCCTGGTCCGAGTTCAAGGCCGGTGCCTGACCCGAAGGCGGGACACGACCGCGCGACCAGACGGTTGTGGCCAGCCCTTGCACTGCCCGGAACGTTCTGGCTCGTTGCACTGTTCGTGGTGCCGTTCTACGCCGTCATGGCGGTCGCGTTCAGCGGCAACATCAACATCTTCGGCGAGCCGATCCCGGCATGGAACCCCCTCGACTGGCAGTTCTCCACATTCCGGTCTGTGGTGTCGGACTCCCTTTCCGGACCGTACCGAGGGGTGTGGATTCGCACCGGAACCTACTCGTTCTGGGCCTTGCTGATCTGTGTCGCCATTGGGTACCCCGTGGCGTACTACACGGCCCGACTGGCCGGCAAGAGACGAGGCCTCATCCTCGCCTTGATCCTCGCGCCGTGGTGGATCAACTACATCACCCGCATGCTCGCCTGGGTCAACCTGTTGCAGGACGACGGGTACGTCAACAAGTTCCTGGGGCTCTTCGGGGTCGCCCCGACGTCCTGGCTGGCCGGCAACTCGTTCACGGTGGTGGTGGCGCTCGCCTATGGCTACCTGCCGTACTTCATCATTCCGCTGTTCGCGTCCCTGGACCGGATCGACCAGCGGCTGCTCGAGGCTTCACGGGACCTGGGGGTCGGGTCCATTCGTACGTTCCTCCACGTGACGCTGCCGATGTCGCGGATGGGCCTGATCACGGCGTTGGTCATCACGGCACTGCCCATGGCCGGGGACTACTACACGAACGCGATCGTCTCGGGCTCGCCGAAAACCACCATGGTGGGCAACCAGATCGAGCTGTTCTTGCTGGAGGGCCCGCTGAAGAACTTCGGGGCAGCTCTGGTGGTCATGCTCTCGCTGCTCCTGATGTTCTTCATGGCCTACTACCTGATCCTGACCCAGCGCGCGAGCCGGGATGCGCGATGACCACCACCCAGACGTCGCCTCGTCCCGGGTCCGAGCAGACCTCCGTCAGGAAGCGCGTGCCGCCGTGGCGCAACCCGTGGCGGCGCCCGTACGTGCTCGGCACGATCACGTGGCTGTACATCCTGTGGTCGCTCGTACCGGTCGCAGTCGCAGTCCAGTTCTCCTTCAACAACGGTCGTTCCCGGAGCACCTGGCAGGGCTTCTCCACCCAGTGGTACTGCTGCGTCGAGGGATCGGTGTGGGAGGATCCGAGCCTTCTGCTCTCGCTGAAGAACAGCCTGATCCTCGGTGTGGCGACCGTCCTGGTGGCGACGCCCATGGGCGTCATGCTCGCGATGGGACTCACCCGGTGGCGCTCGCGGAGCAGTCGAGTGGCCAACGGGATCGCCTTGATCCCGCTGGTGACGCCCGAGATCGTGGTCGGGTCGGCGCTCTACCTGGTGATAGTCAACCTCTACCAGTTCGTCCCGCTGGGTCGGCAGGCCATGCTGCTGGGCCACGTCACGTTCTCGATCTCGTACGTGCTCGTGATCGTCCGTTCGAGGCTGCTCAGCATCGGGGGTGACTACGAAGAGGCGGCCAGGGACTTGGGGGCAAACTCCCTGCAGGCCATTCGAACGATCCTGATACCGCTGTTGATGCCGTCGATCTTTGCCTCCGCGATGATCGTGTTCGCGACTTCGCTCGACGACTTCGTGGTCAGCCAGTTCCTGTTCGGCGACGCATCGAACATCACCGTCCCGATCAAGCTCTACAACGCTGTCCGATCAGCTCCCACGCCAGCACTCAATGCGCTCGCGACGCTGCTCCTGGCCGGGTCGTTCCTCGCGTTGCTTCTCGCGTTCCTCGGCCTGCGTGCGCGCTCGCGCGGTTCGGGATCGGCACTGGACGACCTGGCGGACTACGGCTGATCAACGGGAGGACAAGCCGGCGTCCTCGGTGCGCGTGGTCGCGGTCGCTTGGCTCGACGGGACGAGCACTCGAAGCGCGTGCGACGGGAGACAGACGGTCACCGGGTCACCGGTCGACAGCTCGTCCTGAACGCGATTGTTCGTGACCAGCGACTGCACGACAGCACCATGAGGAAGGCGAACCATCACCTGGGTGGTCGACCCCAGGAAGACAGTTCTGTCGACCATGCCTGGCAGCCGGTTGGATCCCGTGAGCCCGGCCTCGGCCAGCTCGACACACTCGGGTCGAATCACGGCTCGACCCGCTCCCGGCGTCTGGCCGGTAGGTACTTGCGCCTCGAGCGTGTACTCGCCGAACCGGACGTTACGCATGAAGCCGTTGCCGGACAGGCACTCGACGTCCAAGAGGTTGGCGACGCCCAGGAAGTCCGCGACGAACTCGGTGAGCGGTTCCCGGTAGACCTCCTCCGGCGTGCCCAGCTGCATGATCCGGCCGCCGTCCATCACGGCCAACCGGTTCGACATCTCCAGCGCCTCCTCCTGGTCATGGGTGACGAAGACGAACGTGATCCCGACCTCGCTCTGCAGCGCAGTCAGCTCGGCGCGCAGCGAGTGTCGAAGCTTCGCGTCGAGAGCACCCAACGGCTCGTCGAGCAACAGAACCGCCGGTTCGAGGACCAGGGCTCGGGCGAGGGCAACTCTTTGCTGCTGACCACCGGAGAGCTGGTGGGGACGCCGCTTGGCGTATTCCGTGAGTCGAACCAGGCCGAGGGCGTTGGCGACCCGGTCTTCCCGGGTCGCCTTGTCGATGTCCTTGCGCCACCGCAGACCGTACGCGACGTTCTTCTCCACATCGAGGTGAGGAAAGAGCGCGTAGCTCTGGAAGACGGTGTTGACAGGACGCTTGTGCGCAGGTGTCTGCGCCACATCGACGCCATCGATCAGGATCTGGCCATCCGTAGGCTGCTCGAACCCGGCCAGCATGCGCAGGGTGGTCGTCTTGCCGCATCCGGACGGACCGAGCAGCGTGAAGAACTCGCCGGGCTTGATCTCGACGTCGATCCCGTCGACCGCCGTGACACCGTCGAACTCCTTGCGTAGCCCGATGATCGAGATCGATCCACCGATGTGGGCTGTCGCAGGTTCTTCTCTGACCATGCGGGAAGTCTAGACAGGAGAACGTCCGTTCGACATAGGTGACTGACTATTCAGTTAGCCATCTCCTCGCCTCATCGAACAGGCTTGCCAGTCCTCCGTCGGCGCGGGGCTTCTCTTGCCCGGCGTCGCGGGGGCAGGTCGAGCGCCTGCTCGGCAAACGTCATCGCGATCGTGAACGCGCGCTCGCTGTCGACGATCGGGTCCTTCAGAGCGACCTGGATCGACAGTCCGTCGAGCAGCACAGCCCAGGTGACGGCGAAGTCCTCGGCGTCGACGCGCTTGATCTCACCCGCCTTGATCCCGTCCGCCACGACGCCCTCGATCGTCGACCTCCAGCGTCGTTCGAGCTCGAGCCGGTCCTTCGCCACCAGGGGATGCCGGAACGCCTGCGCCCAGAGGTCGAACCACAACCCCCAGGCCCCGGGAATCTGGTCCTCACCGTCGGGGACGCACGTCAACCGGACCAGCTTCTCGAGCCGGTCGCGGAGTGCAGCCGTGGTCGCCAGCATGTCGGCGCAGACGACGTAGAAGCGGTCCTCGGAGTAGCGGAGCGCCTCGGTGAGCAGATCGTCCTTGGTGCCGAAGTAGTAGATGACCAGCGCCGGTGAGGCACCCACCCTTCGGGCGACGTCGGCGATCCGCGTCTCGGAGAAACCCCGTTCCGCAATGATCTCGGCAGCGGCCAGCAACATCTGTTCCCGCCGTCTGTCGACGATCTCGCCGGCCGATCCGTTCTCTTCGCTCTTGGCTGTCATCGGACCTCTCACGTGGGCTCAACCTTGTCGAGGACGCTATCACTTCCATAGACTGAACAGTCAGTCAGCATTGTAGCCTTTGTCGGGAGGTGCCGCCGCATGACGTCTGACCGCACGGCTCGCCTCCGCCGGCTCCTGGAGCCCCGCTCGATCGCCGTCGTGGGCGCCAGCGAACGCCCGGGTTCGTTCGGCAACCGGATGACGACCGAGATTCTACGCAGCCCGTCGGCACCGAAGATCTCGCTGGTCCACCCCGGCTACACGTCCGTGCACGGCCATCCCTGCGTCCCGTCCCTCCAAGACCTCGACGAGCCGGTGGACCTCGTCGTCCTCGGTGTACCCGACGGCGTCCTCCCCGAACAGCTGCGTCAGGCGGCGCGTCGTGGTGACGGCGCCGGCCTGATCTTCGGCAGCGCCCCGGGACTCGGGCCGGAACTGGCGTCCATCGCCGGCGAGGCGGGAATGGCAGTGTGCGGCGGCGGCGGGATGGGCTACGTCAACGTCGCCCGTGGCGTCCGTGCCATCGGGTACGTCGAGCGGTTCCCGCTCACCCCCGGTGGGGTGGCCTTCGTGACCCACTCCGGGTCGGTCTTCTCGGCGCTCCTGCGGACTCATCGCCGGTTGGAGCTCTCGGTCGCCGTCTCCGCGGGGCAGGAGCTCGTCACGACCATGGCCGACTACCTCGACTACGCGCTCGACCTCGACGAGACGCGGGTGGTCGGACTCTTCGTCGAGACCCTGCGCGACGCCGAGCGGTTCACGGCAGGGCTTGCCCGGGCCGTGGAGCTGGACATCCCCGTCGTGGCGCTCACGGCGGGCGGCTCCCCCACCGGACGATCCCTGGTGGCGGCTCACTCGGGCGCTGTCGCCGGGGACGACGCGGCGTGGGAAGCCCTGTTCTCGGCGTACGGCGTCCACCGGGTCGAGAGCCTGGACGAGCTCGTGGACACGCTCGAGATGTTCGCGATCGGCAGGCGGCTGCGACCCGGGTCGCCGACCACGTTGGCGACCGTGCACGACTCCGGCGGCGAGCGTGCCCTGATCGCTGACCGGGCCCATGCCCTCGGTGTCACCTTCGCCGACCTGTCCGCCGCCACCCAGGAGCGCATTGCCTCGGTGCTCGACCCTGGTCTGATGCCGACGAACCCGCTCGACGTGTGGGGTCGCGGCGCTCAGACGGAGCTGCTGTTCGAGACCTGCCTGCGGGCGCTGGCCGATGACGACGGAGTCGGGGTGGTCTCGGTCGGTCTGGACCTCGTCGAGGAGTACGACGGCGACGACTCCTACCCTCGTGCGGTGCAGACGGTGCTGACCGCGACCGACAAGCCGCTGATCGTGCTGTCCAACGTGGCCGCCGCGCTCGACCAGCACCAGGCGACCCGGTTGCGTGCGCTCGGCGTACCCGTCCTCGAAGGCACCGAGTCCGGCCTGCGCGCGCTGCGCCACCTCTTCGACCAGGCGGTCCCGGTAGCAGGACGTCCCCCGGTCGAGGTGGACGTGGAACGGCGTGGTCGCTGGCGGGCTCGACTGGCGGAAGGCGAGCTGGACACGTGGGCGAGCCTGGAGCTGTTGCGCGACTACGGCATCCCCGTCGCCCGATCGGTGGCAGCGTCGACCGCGGAGCAGGCGCGCGAAGCCGCCGACTCGGTGGGTTATCCGGTGGTGCTCAAGTCCGACGCCTCTGGCGTCCAGCACCGTACCGAGCTGGACGGCGTACGACTCGGGCTGGTCGACGGCGTCGCGCTCACGCGCGCGTATGACGAGGTCGCGAGGCGTCTCGGGCCGAAGGTGGTCGTCCAACCGCAGCTCGGGGGTGGCGTCGAGCTCGCGCTCGGTGTCGTTCGCGACCCGTTGCTCGGTCCGCTGGTCGTGGTCGCGATCGGCGGCACGCTGGTCGAGGTGATCGCCCAGCGTCAGATCGTCCTGCCGCCACTGACGATGTCCACGGCGGGCGCTGCGCTCGACCGGGTGCCGGCGCTACGGGCGTTGCTCGGCGGGGTCCGCGGCCGCCCCCCGGTCGATCGCGTCGCCGTGGTGCGAGCCGTGGTCGCGATCGGACAGCTGGCTGTCGAGCTCGGGGACGCGCTGGAGGCGCTCGACGTCAACCCGCTGATCTGTGGCGAGACCGGTGCGACGGCCGTGGACTGCCTCGCCGTACGCCGTCCCGACAGCAGCTGACCTCACGTGGTCACGACGTGCTCGACCACGTCGGGAAACGGCAGCGCGATCGGGTCCGCCTGCAGCCTGCTCCGCCCGTGCTCGTCGAAGCGGTCGAGCCCTAGTTCTGTGGCATCCACCACCTCGGTCGCTCCGGTGAGCGCGAGGTCGGCCGCGGCCCGGCTGACACCGGGTCCCCACATCATCCCGTGCCCGCCGGCGGCCGCCACCGTCGTGCCGGACACCGGCCCGTCGGAAGTGATCACCGGACCCAGGATCGGGAGGTGGTCAGGAGTGAAGTCGATGGTGGCCGCCCACACGCGGCGCACGCCAAGGCGCTCCGTCACAGGCAGCAGTGCCGTGATCCGGCGACGAGCGTGTTCGTAGTACTCCCAGTCGAACTCGTGCGCGACGCCAGGTGACTCCGCGGGGTTGCTCATGCCCCACATGAGTCCGCCCTCCTCGGGGCGCCAGTAGATCCCGGACGCGACGTCGAAGAGCATCGGGAGCCGCTCCGGTGCCAGGTCGGGGTGGTCCTCGGTCACCACCACCTGGTGGCGGGCGCCACCTGAGGGGATCCTCGCGCCGACGCTTCGCCCGACGGCAGCCAGGGTGGGGCCGCCCGTCAGGACGACCCGACCCGTGGCGATCTCACCGGCCGAGGTCTGCACGCCCGTGACCGCGCCGTGCCGTGTGGTGAGGCCGGTGAACGTCGTGTGCTCGTGCACGCGAACGTGCGAGGTGACGAGAGCGGCGGTGTAGGCCAGCACATTGGTCGGTGGGTCGATGTAGCCATCCCCAGGGGCGTACGACCCGCCGAGGGTCATGCCCGGTGCCATCACGGGGTTCATCGCGTCGAGCTCGGCCGGTTCGACCCAACGCACGTCGAGCCCCACTGCCTGTTGCATGGCGATCCGAGCCTTGGCGATCGCCACGTCGTCCGCGGTGAAGCACGGCATGAAGTAGCCCTGCTCGACGAAGCCGGAGTCGAGGGGCAGGAAGTCGCGCTGCGTGCGATAGAAGCCCTGCGTGTACAGGCCGAGGCGAACCGCGGTCTCGGTCCCGCCCTGCGCGCGCACCATGCCGGCAGCCCTCGAGCTGGCGCCCTTGCCCAGCGTCCCCGCCTCGACCAGCACCACGTCGAGGCCTTCGCGACGCAGGAACCACGCGCACCAGGCGCCGATCGTGCCGCCGCCGACCACCACGGCGTCGGCGGAGCTGGGCAGGTCGCTCGTGCTGGTCACAACACCCCACGCTGACATAGACTGAACAGTCAGTCAAGCCATCACGGATGTCCCCCGACCGATGAGACCGAGGTGCCATGTACGGGTTGTCAGACGCCGACCTCGCGCTGCAGACGACGGCGCGATCCTTCACTGATGAGCTCATCCCCTTCGAGGTCGAGGCCGAGCTGAACCGTGGCGAGCTGGCCGCGGGCATGGTGGACAACCAGCGCGCGCGGGCGATCGAGCTGGGGCTGTTCGCGACGAACATGCCGACCACGGTCGGGGGCCGGGGGTGCACGACCATCCAGCAGGTGCTCGTCCAGGAGCAGGCAGGTCGCGTCACCAACGCGCTGGCCTGGGTGATGGGCACGCCGCCCGCGTGGTGGGCCGAGGTGGCGAGCGACTACCAGCGCGACCGTTGGCTGATTCCGACCGTCCGCGGTGAGATGGCGGAGTGCTACGCGATCACCGAGGCCGACGCCGGGTCGGACGTGGCTGCCCTCGAAGCCACGGCCCGTCGCGACGGGGACGCGTACGTGCTCAACGGTGAGAAGTGGCACGTGACGTCGTACAACGAGGCGGCATACGTCTTCTTCCAGGGGATCCTGACCGACGGCGACCATGCGGGTGAGCACGCGCTCTTCGTCGTCGACATCCCCACGCCAGGGATGCGCGTGGTGCGGACCCCGGAGTACACGCACACGATCGCGCACCACCACCCGATCGTGGCATTCGAGGACGTGCGGGTGCCGGCCTCTCACCTGGTGGGTGGCGAGGGTGATGGCATGGCGTTCTCGTACGAGTGGTTCCGGTTCGAGCGGCTGATGATCGCGGCCCGGTGCCTCGGCGCGGCTGAGCGACTCGTCACCGACGTGACCGCCTTCGCGCAGGACCGCATCGTCGGAGGCGAGCCGCTGTACTCCCGTCAGCTCGTGCAGGCGATGGTGGCCGACAGCCTGACCGAGCTGTTCGCGGCGCGATCGATGGTCTACGAGACCGCCCGGTCCATCGACGAGGGCATCGATCGCAAGGTCGCGCATGCACGGTGCTCGATGGTGAAGCTGTACGCGTCGGAGATGGCCGGCCGGGTCGCCGACCGGTCGGTGCAGATCTTCGGTGGTCGCGGCTACATGCGCGAGAACGTCGCCGAGCGGTTCGCCCGCGAGCTGCGCGTCGAGCGCATCTGGGAGGGGGCGAGTGAGATCCAGCGCATCGTGATCGCCGACCAGCTGGCCAAGCGCGGCCTCACCGCCCTGGTCTGACCTGGCTGACCTGACGTGGCCTCCCCACCGTCCCCGCGAATTGCGGGAGAGTGCAGGTCGACACGCCGGACGGAGGCTGCGGTTTCCCGCAATTCGCGGAACGGTCAGCGTGCGAACGGCGAGTCGTCGAGCGACACCGGCTCGGGCAGGTTCTGGGCGTTGTAGTCCACGATCTGCCAGCCGTATGACGGGTGCTGCTCGAGCACGGTCCATGCGCAGTTGGCCATGCCCGCGAGCATCTCGCGTCGCCGTCCGGCCGGCGTACTGTCGTCGCCGCCGACCTCGACGCCGAAGAACGCCAGCACGCCGGTACGCAACGAGGCACCGTGTCCGACGAGCACACCGGTCTGTCCCGGCTCGAGGGCCCGCGTGGCGTCCTCCAGGACGGCCAGCATCCGAGTCCGGACATCGGCAGTGACCTCGGCACCGGGTATGACGACGTCGTCCTCGCCGGCGAGATAGCGGGCGAACAGGTCGGGGAATGCCTCCTTGAACTCGTCGCGCGTCATGCCCTGGCGCGCGCCGACGTCGTACTCACGCAGCCGCGCGTCCAGTACCGGCTCGAGTCCGGTGAGGGCAATCAGCTCGGTCGCCGTCTGCTGCGCGCGGAGCAGGTCGCTGGACCAGACGAACGCCGGCCGGTACGCCGCGAGGAGCGTGGCTGATCGTTGTGCCTGGGCCTCACCGACGTCGTCGAGGGGCACGTCGGCGTGGCCCTGGGCACGCCCGATCTTGTTCCAGCCGGTCCGGCCGTGCCGCCAGAGCACCAGCCGCCGTACCTCGTGTCCCTCGGCGGCGAGCCCGATCACGTCGTGGACGAGGGAGTCGGTGCCGGACCGGCGTCCGCTGATGCCGCCGCGCCCTGCCCGCTCGTGACCGAGTCGGGTAGTGGGATGGCCGGGCAGTCGCGCCAGATCCGCTCGAGGGAGTAGTACGCGCGCTCCTCCTCGTGCTGGACGTGGACGACGATCTCGCCGTAGTCGATGAGCACCCAGCGCCCGTCTCGCTCGCCCTCGCGCCGGATCGGCTTGGCACCGACGGCGCGCAGTCGGTCCTCGACCTCGTCGACGATCGACTTGACCTGTCGGTCGTTGGGCGCCGAGCACAGCACGAACGCGTCGGTGATGACGAGCTGCTCGGAGACGTCGAAGGCGACGATGTTCTGGGCCAGCTTGTCGGAGGCCGACTGGGCGGCGATGACGACGAGCTCGACGGCTCGCTCGGTTGCGGTCACGGGGTTCCTTGGGTGGCTGGGGGCGTGCGGGGTGCGGGTTCCACTGGGTTCGATCGGGGCGCGGTGGTTGAGGAGTCCCGGCCGGCCGGGGTGCTCGCGGCTCCGGCGAGGGACTGCGGTGGCACGGTGACCTCGCTCGGAGGCTGGTAGAGCCCGCGCTTGGCGATGTACTGCACGACGCCGTCGGGGACGAGGTACCAGACCGGCTCCCCCTTGTGGGCCCGCGCGCGGCATTCTGTGGAGGAGATCGCCAGGGCCGGGATCTCGAGGATCGTGACCCGGTCCGACGGCAGGCCGGCGAGCGTGGAGTCGTCGATCGTCGTACCGGGCCGGGTGCAGCCGACGAACTGGGCGAGCTCGAAGACCTGGTCGGCGTCGTGCCAGGTCAGGATCTGTGCCAACGCGTCGGCACCGGTGATGAAGAAGAGCTCGGCACCAGGCCGGGCCGCACCCAGCTCGCGCAAGGTGTCGATCGTGTAGGTGGGTCCGTCCCGGTCGACGTCGACGCGCGAGACCGAGAAGTGGGGGTTGGAGGCGGTGGCGATCACCGTCATGAGGTATCGGTCCTCGGCCGGAGAGACCTCCCGGTCGCTCTTCTGCCACGGCTGACCGGTCGGAACGAAGACGACCTCGTCGAGGTCGAACCAGGCCTGCACCTCCGACGCCGCCACGAGGTGGCCGTGGTGGATGGGGTCGAACGTACCGCCCATCACCCCCACCCTGCGGGGGCGCTGGTCCATCAGGGGACGTCCATCAACGCGGGGCCATCAGGAATGAGTTCTGCCTTTGCCGAACATCAGCAGGCCGACCATGAGGACGATCAGAATTGCGAAGGCGAGGAGCCCGAACACGATCGGTGGAGCCGGGAGGTCGCGCAGCTTCTCTTCAGCCGCCAGCGAGATCAGTGCCATGCCCCCAGGCTATCGGTTGCTGTCCCCTGCCGCGCCACCCGCCATCCCTGGCCCTCCGCGTTTGCCTTGTTCACAAGCCAGGTGGCTTCTGTACTAGGGGAATTTGCCTTGGGGACAGCACGTCTGCCTCGGCGACCTCTCGCACGGGCGCCGTATGGCGAGAAACCCGTCGACAGCCGGCAGGCTCGGACGCAAGACTGCTGAGCGATGACACGAACCGACACGCCGACCGCCTGGGACGAACGCTCCATGCTGCTGACGTTCTTGGACTACACCCGCGACACCGTGGTGGCGAAATGCGAGGGCTTGGCGGCCGAGCAGGTGGGCGCAGCCCCGTTGCCCACCTCACCGCTCATGTCGATCGGCGGCGTGGTCAGCCACATCCGTTGGGTCGAGCACTCATGGATCGAGAATCGTTTCGTCGGTGGGCCGGACCTCGGGCCGTGGACCGACGAGGAGCCGGACCGCGAGTTCAGCCTCGGCGCCGAGACGTCGATTGGGCAGCTGCTGTCGGAGTACGCCGAGCAGCGCGCCCGGACGAACGCGATCATCGCCGGACTCGACCTCGACGACCGGTCGCAGGCGCCGTTTCGTACGGGCGAGCACCCGACGTTGCGTTGGGTGATCCTGCACCTCATCGAGGAGAACGCCCGTCACAACGGCCACCTCGACATCCTGAGGGAACTGGCTGACGGCGTCACGGGCGACTGACGCAACCAAAGGTGCCCAAGGCAGTTACTACGTCACCACGCCACGTTTGCCTTGTTTACAAGCCAGCTGGCTTGTAAACAAGGCAAACGCCAACGGCCACACGGGTCAGCTCGCGGCGGGGAGTATCTCGGGGAGGCCGAAGGCGGCGCACAACCGGGGGTCGAAGGTCGTGACCTCGCGGATCTTGCCTCCTTCGACTCGCATGACGTCGAGCTTGAACGCTCGGAACTGCGAGTCGCCCGGACGGCGCAGGTAACTGAGCGCGGCCGGCTGACGGTTCGCCCACGCCGGCACGAGCCGCCACTCGCCCATCCCGCCAACTCCGAAGGCCACCTCCATGAGGCCACGCATCGCCGCGACGCCGTCGTACACCATGGGCTGCGGCGGCATCGTGACGCGGATGTCCTCGTGCATGAGGGCGATCGAGGCCGCGAAATCGCCTCGTTCGTGTGCGTCGATGAATCCCGCGAGCAGCCGCTTCTCGTCCGCCGTGGCATCCCACGAGCGGCCGGCGGCCTCACGATCCCGCCGGTGCTCGTGCAGCGTGGCCCGCGCGCGCTGCAGGGCGCTGTTGGCCGCCGCCACCGACGTGTCCAGGAGGTCGGCGGTCTCGGCGGCCGACCACCCGAGTACGTCCCGGAGAACGAGCGCGGCACGCTGTTTGGCCGGGAGGAGCTGGATCAGAGCCACGTAGCCGAGCTCGATCGTCTCGCGGGCCACGGCTGCCGCTTCGGGTTCGTTGTCCGTGGTCACGTCGTCGAGCAACCGATCGGGATACGGCTGCAGCCACGGCACCTCGGCGAAGGAGTCCAACGACGTGACCCGCCGGGCCGACGATCCCCGCAGCGCGTCGAGACAGGCGTTGGTCGCGATCCGGTACAGCCAGGCCCGGAAGTTGCCCGCCGCCCCGGTCGCGGTGCCTCGGTCGAACGAGTCCCGCGAGCGCCACGCTCGCAGCAGCGTCTCCTGAACCAGGTCTTCGGCCTCCTCGAAGTTGCCCACCATGCGGTAGCAGTGCACGTGCAGCTCGCGACGGTGCCGATCCGCCGCCTCGGTAAACGTGCGTTCGGCGTCGAGAGGAGGAGCGTCCACCACGCGATTGTCGCTCACGCGGAGGTACCTCGCCGCCCCGGGCGCGGTTTGCCTTCCTGGCACTGTGAAGTACTGAATGTCGTCATGCTCGTACGACGGATGGCGTCTACGAAACTCATCTCTTCTCCGATGAGTCAAAACGGCCGTCGACGCCGCCGGCTGACGCGACACTCGTTCGCAACGTCCAACAACGTCCTGCACCCTGGTCGCCAGGGCCGCCGGACTGCAGGACGCTGCGTCCGTCAGGAGCGCGTCTGCCCGTCACCGGTGACGACGTACTTCGTCGATGTCATCTCCTGCAGCCCCATGGGCCCGCGCGCATGCAGCTTCTGCGTCGAGATGCCGATCTCGGCCCCGAAGCCGAACTCGCCACCATCGGTGAACCGCGTCGACGCGTTGACGACCACCGCGGCCGCGTCCACGGCCGCCGTGAACCGTCGGGCCGCCTCCTGCGAACGCGTCACGATCGCCTCGGTGTGCCCGGTGCCGTACCGCCGGATGTGGGCGACGGCCTCGTCAAGCGACCTGACCACCGCTGCGGACATGTCGAGGGAGAGGTACTCCGCGCCGAAGTCCTCCTCCGTCGCCGGTATGACGTCGGGGCTGGCGCGCCGTACCCCTTCGTCCCCGTGCACGGTGACGCCTTCGCCGGTGAGCGCCTTGACGATGCGCGGCACGAACTCATCGGCCACCGCGGAGTGCACGAGCAGCGACTCGGCGGCATTGCACACGCTGGGACGATGGATCTTGGAGTTGACGACGATGCGCTCGGCCATGTCGAGGTCGGCGTCCGCGTCGACGTACACGTGGCAATTGCCGACGCCGGTCTCGATGACCGGGACGCTGGACCCGGTCACGACCCGTTCGATCAGCCCCGCGCCCCCGCGCGGGATGATGACGTCGACGAGGCCGCGCGCGTTCATCAGATGGCCGACGTCGTCGCGGTCGCCGGTGACGAGCTGGATCGCGTCCGCCGGCAAGCCAACGCCCTCGACGGCCTCGCGCAGCGCGGCCACGATCGCGGTGTTGGACTGCCGCGCCGACGACGACCCACGCAACAGCACCGCGTTGCCGCTCTTGAGACAGATGCCGGCCGCGTCCGCCGTGACGTTGGGACGCCCTTCGTAGATCATCGCCACCACACCGAACGGCACTCGGATCTGTCGCAGCTCGAGGCCGTTCGGCAGCATCGATCCTCGGACCACCTCTCCCACCGGATCGGCCAGAACCGCCAGGTCGCGCAGACCAGCCGCCATACCTGCGACCCGGTCAGGCGTGAGACGGAGCCGGTCGACCATCGCGGCCGCCGTACCCGCCGACGTCTGGGCGCTCACGTCGTGCTCGTTGGCGGCCAGGATGTCGTCGCCGTGCGCTTGCAGGCTCGACGCCATCGCGCGCAGCGCCTCGTCCTTCACACCGCGCGGCGTCGTCGCGAGCACCAGAGAAGCCTCCCGGGCTCGCTCGGCCGCCTGGTGGACGTCGGCTCGGCTCATGCGACCAGCGTACGGCGGTATCGGCGTACGACGGCGGCCATCTCGGCAGCCGGAGGTTCCAGCCGCCCGACGCCAACCCTCGACCCAAGGAGCCACAACTCACGGTTCAACGGACCACAACTCACGGTTCAAGGAGCCACAACTCACGGTTCAAGGAGCCACAACTCACGGCTCAAGGAGCCACAACTCACGGTTCAACGGGTGAAGCGGCGGGGGGCGGCAACGGCGGTGGCGAGCGGGGTGACCAGGTTGCGCGCCTGATAGGTCTCCTGCTCGATGACCTCGAGGCCGACGACCTTCCACGGCGGCAGGTTGGCGGACTCGCGGTGCTCGTTCCACAGGCGCAGCGCGAGCGAGGCGGCATCCACCATCTCCTCGCCCTCCTCCCAGTAGCTGAGCTCGGCGCGGTCGGAGTCATAGCGCAGCGAGGTCATGAAAGGGCGCTCCTGGACCAGGCGGGTCAGCGCCTCATGGGTCTCAGAAAGCTGGTGCGGCTCACCGGCAACGGTCACGGTGACGTGCCACAGGCGAACGGGGAGGGTCAAGACGGCTCCTGGCCGGAGGGGGCGGGTGCGCCTCAAGTCTGCCGCTCTCAGCGCCTTACTGCACGTGATTTGACCAACTCGGTGCGTTCACAGCGGCGCAGCGGCGTCACGAACGTCGCACGAGCACCAAATCGTCGCGGTGCACCAGCTCCCGCTCGTAGGACTCCCCCAGCGAGGCCGCGAGCTCAGACGTCGTACGCCCCAAAAGGACCGGAATCTCCCCTGAGTCGTAGTTCACCAGTCCCCGGGCCACCGCCTGGCCGGACTCGTCGACGAGGTCGACCGGGTCACCGGCCACGAACGTCCCGCGCACCGCCACGACGCCGGCCGGCAGCAACGACGTGCCCCGCGTCGTGACGGCGCGGACAGCACCGGCGTCGAGCACGAGCTCACCGTTGGCCTCGGTGGCGTGGGCGAGCCAGAGCTGCCGGGTCGAACGCTTCTTGCCGGTCGGGACGAACCAGGTGCCCGCCACGCCCTCGAGCACCCGCGCCACGTCGTCCGCATGGCCGACCACCGCAGGTATGCCGGCACCGGTCGCGATCCGGGCGGCTTCGAGCTTGGTCGCCATCCCGCCGGTGCCGAACGCACCCACCGCGGCCACGTCGACGTGCGCCAGCTCGTCCTCGGCGCGCACGACGTCGAGCCGCCGTGCCGCCGGATGGCCGGGATCCCGGTCGTAGACCGCGTCGACGTCCGACAGCAGCACGAGCGCGTCCGCATGGACGAGGTGCGAGGCGAGGGCCGCCAGCCGGTCGTTGTCGCCGAAGCGGATCTCAGACGTGGCGACGGTGTCGTTCTCGTTGACGATCGGCAGCACGCCGAGCTCGATCAGCTTGGCGAGGGTGCGGTAGGCGTTGCGGTAGTGCGCACGACGGGTCACGTCGTCGACGGTCAGGAGGACCTGTCCCACGGGGATCCGGTGCCTCTCGAACGCCGCGGTGTAGCGGTGCATGAGCAGGCCCTGCCCGACGCTCGCGGCAGCCTGTTGCCGGGCCAGGTCACGCGGCCGGGTGCGTAGCCGCAGCGGTGCGAGACCGGCAGCGATCGCCCCGGACGAGACCAGCACGACCTCCAGGCCGGCGAGTCGTCGCACAGCCAGCGCGTCGACGAGCGCCCGCAGCCGCGCGTCGTCGATGCCGCCGGCATCGGTGGTGAGTGAGGACGACCCGACCTTGACGACGACGCGGCGCGCACCTGCCATCACCTCGGCGCCGTACGACGAGGACGGCGACACCGTCATCGACCTTCGAGCCGCAGGTCCTGCCCGCGCCGGCCGAGCAGCGTCTCGGCGCCGGCCTGGACCTGCGGGTCGAACTCGAACACGACCGCATTGTCGTCGTCACCGATCACGACGTCGTCGCCCACCTGGGCTCCCAGCGCGAGGAGCTTCTCCTCGACGCCCAGCCGGTTGAGGCGGTCGGCCAGGTAGCCGACGGCCTCGTCGTTGCTGAA
This sequence comes from uncultured Actinomycetota bacterium, assembly GCA_963815445.1. GTDB lineage: Bacteria > Actinomycetota > Actinomycetes > Propionibacteriales > Nocardioidaceae > JANLYC01. The sequence continues at coordinate 446,597 of CAWFGV010000006.1, read as the reverse complement.
GTCGGTCTGCTTGATCCACCGCTGCGGCTTCTCACCGCGCACGTGCCAGGCACCGTCGATCTCGCGGATGCTGAACTCGTCATCGGCGTCCCCAGTGGGTCGCAGCACGATGCGCCGGGGAGCGACGTCGCGCGGCGCCGACCGCGACGAGGCCACCAGCTCGCCCATGGCGTAGGTGAGCTCCCGGAGCCCCTCATGCGAGGCGGCGGAGATCTCGAAGACGTCCAGACCGCGCTTCTCGAGCTCGGGGCGCACCATGTCGGCGAGCTCACGCGCGTCGGGGACGTCGATCTTGTTGAGCGCGACCAGCCGCGGCCGGTCGTCGAGACCGCCGTAGGCCGCGAGTTCGGCTTCCATCACGTCGAGGTCGGTGAGGGGGTCCCGCCCGGGTTCGATGGTCGCGCAGTCGATGACGTGGAGAAGCGCCGCACAGCGCTCGATGTGGCGCAGGAAGTCGTGGCCGAGACCGCGCCCCTCGCTGGCACCCTCGATCAGGCCGGGCACGTCAGCGACCGTGTACGTGACCTCGCCCGCCGTGACGACTCCGAGGTTGGGAACGAGGGTCGTGAACGGGTAGTCGGCGATCTTGGGCCGCGCCCGCGAGATCGACGCGATCAGGCTCGACTTGCCGGCCGAGGGATATCCGACGAGTCCGACGTCGGCGACGACCTTGAGCTCGAGGACCACCGTCCGCGACTCGCCGACCTCGCCGAGCAGCGCGAAGCCGGGCGCCTTGCGGGCCTTGCTGGCGAGCGCGGCGTTGCCGAGGCCACCGCGGCCACCTGCCGCGACGACCAGCTCGGTGCCGGCTCCGACCAGGTCGGCCAGCACCTCGCCCGACTGGGTGGAGACGATCGTCCCGTCAGGCACCAGCAGCGTCAGCGAGGACCCGTTACCGCCGGCGCGGTTGTCGCCCATCCCTTGTTTGCCGTTGGTGCCCGAGCGACGGGCCTCGTGGTAGTAGTCGACCAGGGTCGTGACGTCGGGGTCGACTCGCAGGATGACGTCGCCGCCGTGACCACCGTTGCCACCGTCGGGACCGCCGAGCGGCTTGAACTTCTCGCGATGCACCGAGGCGACGCCGTTACCGCCTTTGCCACCCGCGACGTGCAGGACGACCCGGTCGACGAACGTGGGTACGGCCACGACCTGCCTCCTCTTGTCTCGGCGGCTCCTCCGCGAATTGCGGGAAAGTTCAGGTCGACACGCCGGTCGAGGCCTGCACTTTCCCGCAATCCCGGGGGAAACGGTGGGGAAATGCGACGAGGGGCGTCCGCTCCCGCGGTACGCCCCTCATGCGTCGTACGGGCGGGTCAGTCCGCCGCTGGAACGATGTTCACGACACGGCGACCACGCCGCGTGCCGAACTCGACGTTGCCGCCGACGAGGGCGAACAACGTGTCATCGCCACCACGCCCCACCCCGGTGCCGGGGTGGAAGTGCGTACCGCGCTGGCGGACGATGATCTCGCCGGCGTTGACGAGCTGACCGCCGTACCGCTTCACGCCGAGGCGCTGTGAGTTGCTGTCGCGACCGTTCTTGGTGGAGGCCGCGCCCTTCTTGTGTGCCATGACTGAACCTCGCCTCGGTTACTGGGAAGACTTCGTGGAGCCGGACGCAGTGTTGATGGCAGTGACCTTCACCTGCGTGTAGTGCTGACGGTGACCCTGGCGCCTGCGGTAGCCGGTCTTGTTCTTGAACTTGAGGATGTGGATCTTGGGGCCCTTGGTGGCGCCGAGAACCTCGACCTGGACGTCGGCCTTCGAGAGCGTGTCGGCGTCAGACGTGACGGTCTCGCCGTCCACGACCAGGACGACCGGCAGCGACAGGCTCTCGCCGGGCGCCGTCGCCACCTTGTCGATCTCGATGACGTCGCCGACAGCGACCTTCTGCTGCTGGCCGCCACTGCGCACGATCGCGTACACGCCTGGACTCGCTCTCTTCGGTAGGACGTCGAACTTCACTGCAAAACTGGGTGGGTCGGCACCGGCCGTACGTCCGGGGCTACCCGGGAGTACGACGGGCCGGGCCCTGCGCCCGAGGGCGCCAGGCGTCCGGATGGACGAGCATGCCACGGCACACCGAGGATCAAGTCTACGGATCGCACCCCACCGCGGTCAAAACGGTGCGCTGCGGTCCGCTACTCCCCCTCTGAGCCACCGACCGCCGTGACCGCCATAGCGGGAGTTCCCGCTTCGGGAGCGCCTGTCGGCCGTGATGCCCGCCGCCGGCGACGTCCACGCGGAGCGGCCGTCGGGGCCTCTGACGACACCTCCGATGGCTCGGCTGCGGGCGCCTCGTTTGCCGGTGCCACGTTTGCCGGTGCCTCGTTTGCCCGTGCGTCCTGCGAGCTCTCGACGGCGGGTGCCTCGTCGGGTGTTCTCCCGGGCTCCGAGGCGGCATGGTCGGGGCCTGAGCCGTTGACCGTCGCCCCGTCGGAAGCAGCTGGGTCCGGACGCTGGTCGGCAGCGCCGGCCGTGTCAGCCGTGCCGGCCCTGTCAGCGGCGCCGGCGGTGTCCTTCGTTCCGACGGTGTCGGCCGAGTCGGCCGAGTCGGCAGCGTCGACGGTGTCGCTCGCGTCCTGGCCACCGCGTGCGGATGCCTGCCGCGGACCTCGGTCCTGGCTGTCGGCTCCGTCGGATCCGTTGTCCTGGCCGTTGTCGTCGGCACCCCGTTTGCCGCCACGCCGACGGTTGCTGGACCGCTTGGAGCCACCGCGTGAACCGTTGGACCCGTGCTGGTGGTCGTCCTGACGAGCGCCGGCCGGCTCTGCTTCGATGACCACGCCGCGGCCCTGGCAGTGCTCGCACGCGTGGCTGAACGCCTCGAGCAGACCGGTGCTGATCCGCTTGCGCGTCATCTGGATGAGACCGAGCGAGGTGACCTCGGCGACCTGGTGACGAGTACGGTCACGGCCCAGACACTCCACGAGTCGACGCAGGACCAGGTCACGGTTGTTCTCGAGCACCATGTCGATGAAGTCGATGACGATGATGCCGCCGATGTCGCGGAGCCGGAGCTGGCGGACGATCTCCTCAGCCGCCTCCAGGTTGTTCTTGGTGACGGTCTCCTCGAGGTTGCCCCCCGACCCGGTGAACTTGCCGGTGTTGACGTCGACGACGGTCATGGCTTCGGTCCGGTCGATGACGAGGGACCCGCCGGAGGGCAGCCAGACCTTACGCTCGAGCGCCTTCGCGATCTGCTCGTCGATCCGGTAGCTCGAGAAGACGTCGCCGTCGCCCTCGAAGCGCTCGAGCCGCTCGATCAGGTCGGGCGCGACGTGCTGGACGTAGCCGTCGACCATGTCCCACGCGTCGTCACCGGAGATGACGAGCTTGGCGAAGTCCTCGGTGAACAGGTCGCGGACGACCTTGAGGGTGGTGTCCGGCTCGGCGTACAGCAGCTGCGGCGCCTGGCCGTTCTTGGACTTCTTCTCGATGTCCTCCCAGCGCGCGGTGAGGCGAGTGACGTCGCGCGTCAGCTCGTCCTCGCTCGCGCCTTCGGCCGCCGTCCTGATGATGACGCCGGCTTCGTCGGGAAGGATGTCCTTGAGCAGGTTCTTGAGCCGGTTTCGCTCGGTGTCGGGCAGCTTGCGGCTGATGCCGCTGGTGCCACCACCGGGCACGTACACGAGGTAGCGGCCGGGCAGGCTGATCTGGCTGGTCAGGCGGGCGCCCTTGTGGCCGATCGGGTCCTTGCTGACTTGCACGAGGACGGACTGACCCGGTTTGAGGGCGTTCTCGATGCGACGCGGCTGGTTGCGGTCATCGCGCAGGTCCCAGTTGACCTCACCGGCGTACAGCACGGCATTGCGGCCCTTGCCGATGTCGATGAAGGCGGCCTCCATGCTCGGCAGCACGTTCTGCACGCGGCCGAGAAAGACGTTGCCGATGATCGAGCTCTGTGACTCCAGGGCCACGTAGTGCTCGACGAGGATGTTGTCCTCGAGGACGGCGATCTGGGTGGTCTCGCCACGCTGGCGGATCGCCATCACCCGCTCGACCGATTCACGGCGGGCCAGGAACTCCGACTCGCTCAGGATGGGAGGGCGACGACGGCCGGCCTCGCGACCCTCGCGACGGCGCTGCTTCTTGGCCTCGATCCGGGTCGAACCCTCGACCGACGTGATCGTTTCCTTCTTGGCGCGGGGCTGACGGACGCGGGTCGTCGTGCTACCGCCCGAGTCGTCCCCGGCCGCGTCCTCACCGCCGCGGCGCCGCCGCCGACGGCGGCGAGACGTCCCGGCCTCGTCGCCGGCTGCATCGTCGGCCTGCTCGTCGGGCTTGTCGTCGCCCTTGCTGTCGCCCTTGTCGCGGCCGTCAGCCTTGGCGGGGACGCTGTCCCCGTCGGTCTCGCCGCCGGACTTGCGCCGGTTGCGTCCTCCTCGGGAGCGACGGCGACGGTTGGAGCCGGCCTCGTCGCCCTGGTCGTCGGACGACGCAGCGGTCTCCGGTCCGGACGTCTCGTCGCTACCGGCCTCAGGACTTTCGACGGGCTTCGTCTCGGCCGCCTTCTTGGCGGACCGCTTGCGTGGTTTCGCGGCCTCGGGGTCGGGGGCCTGGAACAGCGGCATGCTCAACGCGCTGACCGTGGACTGACCCACGCCGGGCTCGAGCGTCGCGCCCGCCTGGGACTGCCGGGCGGACCCGTCAGAGGCGTCGGCGTCTGCGGCCTGCTTGCTGGCCTTCTTGGTGGACTTCTTCGCCGTCTTCTTGGCAGCGACCTTCGGTGCTTCCGCGGCGCCGTCGGCGTCGGCCGCGCCCCCAGCGGTCTCGGCCGCTGCCCCGGAGACCTTCTTGGTGGACTTCTTGGCAGCCTTCTTCGCGGTTGCCTTCTTGGCCGCGGCCTTCTTGGTCGCCGGCGCGGTGGCTCCGGAGTCCGCGGCGGCAGGCGCCGCGAATTCGGACGTGGTGGTGGATTCTTCGTCGAGCATGTGCGCTCCTCAGGTGCCTCCGGGCGCTGAGCGCCGCGCGGAGGCGGTTCGGTCGCTGTGCCGTGGTCGATTCGACCGCGTCGCAGCGCAAGCTTGCGATGGCGTCTCAGTCATGCGCTGATCGCGACGCGACCAGCGTGTTACCGAGGCGGCGACATCCGCCGTTGCTGGCACGTGGCGCTCGTCCGACCGTTCAGCGGTCGTCGCCCAGAGGTGCGGCGGCGTCGCGATCGTGACCGAACGGGTCATCCACGCGGCCGGACTGGGTGTCGAGAGGACCCTGCGCGATCCGGGTCTGCAACGGCGGAACCGGGGCGACGAGGCCAGCGATCTCACGGAGTCCGGCGAGGATGTCGTCGGGCCGGACGGCGGGAGTTCCATGCCGTACGACCAGGTCCAGTATCGCACACTCCTGCCCGTCGTACTCTCCACCACGCGCCGACAGCGACACCACGGCGGCCCGGCAGTCGAAGCTGCGCAACCCCTTCTTGGTCATCCGCTCGACCTCGACGGTGTCGCGGGCCAGGAACCGTTCGACCGCCTCCGCCGTGCTGGACAGGCTGACGCCGGGCAGTGCCACGGTCCACTGGCCGGCCTCGAGCCGGTCGGAGAGCGACCCCGGCGTGGAGACCACCACCTCGAGGATGTCGAGACCGTCCGGCATCGCCTCGTCCAGCGCCCGGCGTACGACGTCGGGGTCACATTCGCGCGTGACCCCGATCTCGAGGTACTCCGCCTCACTGGCGGCTCCGGTCGGCGAGGCGTTGGCGTAGGAGACGCGCGGATGCGGGTTGAACCCCGAGGAATAGGCGATCGGCAGCCGGGCCCGGCTCACGGCGCGCTCGAACGCACGCCCGAAGTCGCGGTGGCTGGTGAAACGCAACCGACCCCGTTTGGCGTACCGGATGCGCAGCTTCTGTACCGGAGGAGGCTGCTGCTCGGGTTGTTCACGCACGCCGCGACGATATCGGCGCCACGGCCCGCACTGTTAACCCGATGCCGGGCGCAGCCGGTCGACGCTGCGCACCCGCGGGATGGGTGAGCCCACCAGGAAGAGCGTGCTGAGGACACCACCGACCGCGGCGACGACGAACGTCTCGCGCAGTCCGATCGTGCTGCCCAGGACACCCCCGATGAACGCGCCGAGCGGGCGACAGCCGTAGTTGACCGTGGTGTAGGCGCCCGAGACCCGGCTGCGTAACCCGTCGGGGATCACGCTCACCTGGATCGAGTTGAGGTTGATGTCGAAGATCATCACCCCCAGCCCGGACAGGAACTCAGCGGCGGCCACGACCGTCACCGCCATCCACACCGGACCGCCGGCCACCGCCACGAGCGCGAGCGGAGCCGGGAACAGGACCGCCCCCGCGACGACCATCGGCCCCACCCCGAACCGACGCGACAGCCGCGGTGCCACAGCAGCACCGAGCAGACCCCCCACCGAGCCGACGCCGAACGCGAGACCGATCGCGCCCGCCGACAACCCGAGGTCCCGGCTGGCGAAGAGGATGAGCAGCGCGAACGACATGAACGTGAAGAAGTTGATCGTGGTCGAGCAGCCCAGGCCGGCGCGCAGGTAGCGGTCAGCCAGCACGAACCGCGCGCCTTTCACGACGCGCTGGCGCCACGACTCGCCAGGGTCGGCGTCGACGGGGCGGTCGGTGACGTCCAGCCGACCGATCACCAGGGCGGAGTACAGGAAGGTGACGGCATCGACGAGCACGGCGACCGGCGCGGTCAGGATCTGGATCAACGCGCCACCGGCCGCCGGTCCCGCGATGAACGAGGCCGATCGACTGAGGCTCAGCTTGGCGTTGGCGTCGACGTACTCACGGCGCCGGACCAGGCTCACGAAGAAGGGCGGGTACGACGTGTTGAAGAAGACCTGGCCCAAGCCGGCCGCGAACGCGACGGCGAAGAGCAGCGGAAGCGAGAGCACGTCGAAGGCGTAGGCCAAGGGGACCGTGAGCAGCACCCCGGCGCGGCCGAGGTCGGCGTACACGAGGATGCGGCGCTTCTGGAGCCGGTGATCGGCCCAGCTTCCCACCACGATCGACAGCAGGCTCGGCAGCCACAGCGCCGCGGTCAGGGCACCGACCTGACCGGGAGTGGCGTGCAGCACGACGACGGCGATGAGCGGCAACGCGAGCTCGGAGACCCGGTCGCCGAACTGAGAGACGGAGTGGCCGTACCAGAACCGACGGAACACCGGGTTGCGCCACACGGACGCCGGGGCTCCCTCGTCAACGCGGTCGGCGTCGTCACCGTCGGCCTGAGGCTGGACCTGAGGCTCGACCTGGGCCTCGCCGCGGGCCTCGACGTGAGCGGCGGCCTCGGGCTCAGTCGGCATCGTCGGCCGCCGGCATGTAGTACCGCAGAAAGCGGGTGGAGCGCGCATCCGCGGGAAGGTCGGCGCCGTCCCGGTTCACGAAGGGCGCCAGGATCTCTTCGAACTTTTCGATGATGCCCGCCGCCTCCGTTGCCGTGACGTCGACGCGGGTGTTCGAGGCGCCGGCGACCTGGTCCCACTCGGGCGGGAGGTGCGGCTGAATGTTCTGGACCCACCCGCTCAGCTGGGCGAGGTTGGCGGCATGCATCGCGTCGCGGAGCCGGTGGCCCGCCGCTCGTCCTTCGGCGTCGTCCGGAATCTCGAACCGGAAGCCACGGGACACGGCCTGCCAGTAGCGCTGCCGCTTGTCCGGACTCTCCGCCTCGGTGATGAGGCCGAACTGGGCAAGGTGGCGCAGATGCCAGCTGGCGACCGACGGGGTGGCGTCGACGTGGGAGCTGAGCTGCGTAGCGGTGGCAGGTCCGTGTCGCTGCAGCCGGCTCAGGATCGCCAGCCTGACCGGATGGGACAGGGCTCGCATCGTGTCCGAGTCAGTGATCTCGACATCGCCCAGCGGATTCTTGAGAGACATCTCTCGAGAGTAACCTCTCACATCTTCGTCGGCAACCGTCTCCCCAACCAGCCTTCGGCGGTGCTCTAGGCTCGGCCGCGTGACCGACCAGCCACCGTCCCAGGAACCCTTCCAGCCGTACCCGCAGGAGGCAGCGAACCGGGAGTACGACGCCGCGGCCCCGCCGACCGAACAGCCGCCGTCGATCCGGACAGCGGTGATGCTCATGCGTGTCGGCGCCGTGCTGAGCGCGGTCTACCTGGTTGCCACGCTGATCTTCATCGGGTCGCTGAAGGATGACATCCGCGCTCAGCTGCAGAAGTCCGATGCCAACTACACCCAGTCGCAGCTCGACTCTGCCTTCACCGCCTATTTCGTCTCGGTGGTGGTGTTCGGTCTCATCGGCATCGCGCTGTGGCTGTGGATGGCCTCGGCGAACGGGAAGGGCAAGAGGTGGGCCCGAACCGTGGCCACGGTGCTTGGCGCCTTCAACATTCTGCTCTCGATGTTGACGTTGGTCGGCGGCAGCGGGACGCTCCTGTCGGTGCTCTTCACCGTGCTCAACCTCGGGATAGCGATCGGCGCGCTGGTGTTCATGTACCGATCCGACGCGAGCAGGTACTACGCCGTGCGTGCCCGCGCCTGACTGCTGCGCCCCGGCCACCGGGTCCACACCCATCGGGACGAGAATCGGGGATCGTGATCACACGACGTGGTGAGCAGCTGCTCCTCCTGATCGGCCTCACGGTGCTCGCCGTCAACCTCCGGCCGACCGCGGTCAGCGTGGGACCGGTGCTGGACGAGATCCGATCGGGCCTGTCGATGGGGACCACGACAGCCGGCGTCGTGACGACTCTCCCGGTGCTGTGTTTCGCCGGCTTCGGCGGGCTGGCACCCTGGGCCGGTCGCCGCTTCGGGATGCACCGGGTGATGCTGGCCTCGCTGCTGCTCACAGCGGTGACCCTGTCGCTGCGCTCGAGCGTCGACTCGTCGGCACTGTTCGTCGTGACCACCATCCCGGCGCTGGCAGGGATGGCTACGGCGAACGTCCTACTCCCTTCGTTGGTCAAGCTGCACTTCCCCGACCGGATCGGGTTCGTCACCGCGATCTACACGACGGCGTTGTCGGTGGGTCTGACGTTCGCCTCCGTCCTGACCGTGCCGGTCGCGGACGCACTCGGTTCGTGGCGCTGGGGACTCGCGCTGTGGGCGGCCACCGCGTTGGTGGCGGCCATCCCGTGGCTGGCGCTGCTGCGACACGACGTGCGGCCAGAGTCGGGACGCAGCCGCGGCATCAGCGCGCGGGAGACGGCACGCTCTCCGTTGGCGTGGATGATGGCGATCTTCTTCGGCGCCCAGTCGATGCAGGCGTACGCCGTCTTCGGGTGGCTTCCCCAGATCTTTCGGGACGCGGGTTTCTCGGCCCAGACAGCGGGTCTCCTGCTGGGCACGTCCACCGCGATCTCGATCCCGATCTCGTTCGTGCTGCCCTCGGTCGCGGTCCGCCTGACCAATCAGGCGCCGCTCATCCTCTCGCTATGCGCGAGCTACGCCGTCGGCTACGCCGGGCTGATCCTGTGGCCGTCGGCCGGCGCGCTGGCGTGGGCGCTGCTCATCGGTGTCGGAACGGGGATGTTCCCGCTCGTGCTGACCCTGATCGGGCTGCGTGCCAGGACCAGCGACGGGACGGCAGCGCTGTCCGGCTTCACGCAGAGCGTCGGGTATCTGCTGGCGGCCGTGGGTCCCTTCATGATGGGGGCGTTGTACGGCGCGACGGGTGGTTGGACCGTGCCGCTGCTGGTCCTGGTGGCCCTGCTGGTCCCGCAAGCGGTGGCGGGCGTCCTCGTCTCCAAACCGCGCTACCTCGAAGACGACCTCTCCTCCCCCACCACCCCCTCCACCCCCACCCCGCTGCTGCCCACCTGACCCTCCGCGTTTGCCTTGTTCACAAGCCAGGTGGCTTGTGAACAAGGCAAACCTCCCTTGGGGACAGCAGAGTTGCCTTGGTTGCTTGTGAGTATTGCTTGGCTATTGATGACTGCCTCGGTTGCTTGCGTGCTCAAGCATCCGCGCCCGCGGCGACACCGCCCGTATGCCGGTGGCCGCCTCAGGGGGTTGGCCGCCTCAAGCAGTTGGCCGGCTCAGGGGGTTGGCGAGATCGGTCGGATCATGAGCGAGGTGGCCGGCACGAAACCAGCCCGCGCGTACAAGGGGACCGAGAGCTCACTCGGGCTCAGCACGATGCGTACGAAGCCATGGTCTACCGCGTACTGCAGGGCCACGTCGAGCAATCCCCGGCCGATCCCAGCGTTGCGCCGGGAGGCCTGGACGAAGACGTTCGCGATGTAGCCCCACTGCGAGGGTCGATGCTCGCCGGGACGACGCGGCCTCGGCATCCGCGTGAAGACCAGCATGTTCAGCATGCCGACCGCGTCTCCACCGTGCTCGGCCAGCCAGATCACGCGCTGGTCGGCCTCGCGCGCGAACCACGCGTCGAACTCGTCGGCGAAGCCGTCGTCGTCGATGGACTCCCCGGCGTACTCCTCGGTCCACGCACGCCGCAGGGACGCGAGCTTTGACGCGTCGGCGCGCGTCGCGGTCCTGATCTGCGGGCTCACCAGCGTTCGACGAGGTGCTCACGACCCGGCGGCGGGTCGTACGGCGCCGGCCAGAAGTCGGTTACGGAGGCGATCAGCCCGTAGCGAGCGGCGTACCAGATCACCCCGTGCTCGTCGTCGGCCAAGACGAGCTTCGGCCGCAGGTGCCAGTCACCAGGGAACTCACGGTTGAAGCGGAGGTAGGTGTCTCGGCCGCGCGCGCGCTCACGCGTCTGGGGAACGACATAGACGACGTCGGGATGGACCGTCTGCACCCAAGCGTCCCAGTCACGTGCCTCGAGCGTGGTGAAGAAGCGTTCGATCAGGTCTTGCGTGCTCATGGGGGTCAGGCCAGTGACCACCGGAGACGATGGTGCCCCTGGCTCCGTGGGGCTCAGACGACGGACAGCGGCAGCAGCTGGTGACCGGTCGGACCCATCTGGATCTCCGTCCCCATCTCGGGGCAGACGCCGCAGTCGAAGCACGGGGTCCACCGGCAGTCCTCGACCTCGGCGGCAGCGGGGTTGAGCGCGTCCTGCCAGTCCTCCCACAACCAGTCGCGGTCGAGCCCGGAGTCGAGGTGGTCCCAGGGCAGGACCTCGGCGTACTCGCGCTCGCGCACCGTGAACCAGTCGAGGTCGACGGGCTCGTCCGCCAGCGCGCGTTCGCAGGCCGCGACCCACCGGTCGTACGAGAAGTGCTCACTCCAGCCGTCGAACCGACCACCGTCGCGCCAGACCTCCTCGATGACGCGCCCGACGCGGCGGTCTCCACGCGAGAGCAGACCTTCGATGATGCCGGGCTTGCCGTCGTGGTAGCGGAAGCCGATGGCGCGGCCGTACTGCTTGTCGGCGCGCACGTTGTCGCGCAGCTTCTGCAGCCGCGAGTCGGTGGTCTCGTGGTCGAGCTGCGCCGCCCACTGGAAGGGCGTATGCGGCTTGGGCACGAACCCGCCGATCGACACGGTGCAGCGGATGTCGCGTCGGCCCGAGACCTCACGGCCGGTCGCAATGACCTTCTTTGCCAGGTCGGCGATCTCGAGCACGTCCTCGTCGGTCTCGGTCGGCAGGCCGCACATGAAGTACAGCTTCACCTGCCGCCAGCCATGGGAGTACGCCGCCGACACGGTCCGGATCAGATCCTCCTCGGACACCATCTTGTTGATGACCTTGCGCAGCCGCTCGGAGCCACCTTCGGGAGCGAAGGTGAGTCCGGAGCGGCGGCCATTGCGGGAGAACTCGTTGGCCAGCGTGATGTTGAACGCGTCGACTCGCGTGGACGGCAGCGACAGGGACACGTTCGTGCCGTCGTACCGGTCGGCGAGGCCCTTGGCGACCTCGCCGATCTCGCTGTGGTCGGCGCTGGACAGTGAGAGCAGGCCGACCTCCTCGAAGCCGGACTTCTCGATGCCGTTCTGCACCATGTCGCCGATGGTCTTGATGGACCGCTCGCGGACGGGGCGAGTGATCATCCCGGCCTGGCAGAACCGGCAGCCCCGGGTGCAGCCACGGAAGATCTCCACGGAGTACCGCTCGTGGACGGTCTCGGCAAGGGGCACGAGCGGCTTGCGGGGGTACGGCCACTGGTCGAGATCCATCAGCGTGTGCTTGTGGACACGCCACGGCACCCCGGACCGGTTGGGGACAACCCGCTTGATCCGACCGTCCGGAAGATAGTCGACGTCGTAGAACTTCGGCACGTACACCCCGCCGGACTTCGCCAGCCGCATCAGCACCTCGTCCCGGCCGCCCGGACTCCCCTCGTCCTTCCACTCACGGACCAGGTCGCTGATCGCCAGCACGATCTCCTCGCCGTCGCCCAGCACCGCGGCGTCGACGAAGTCCGCGATCGGCTCGGGGTTGAACGCCGAGTGGCCGCCGGCGACCACGAGCGGATGGGTGTCGTCGCGGTCGGCCGCCCGCAGCGGTATGCCGGCGAGGTCCAGCGCCGTCAGCATGTTGGTGTAGCCGAGCTCGGTCGCGAACGACAGACCGAGGAGGTCGAACTCGCCGACCGGACGGTGTCCGTCGACGGTGAACTGCGGGATCGCGTTGTCACGCATCACCTGCTCCATGTCGGCGAACACGGCATACGTGCGTTCGGCCAGGATCCAGTCGCGCTCGTTGAGGATCTCGTAGAGGATCTGCACACCCTGGTTGGGCAGTCCGACCTCGTAGGCGTCGGGGTACATCAGCGCCCAGCGCACCGAGGCCGAGTCCCAGTCCTTGACGGTCGAGTTGAGCTCGCCGCCGACGTACTGGATCGGCTTCTGCACGGTCGGCAACAGTGGCTCGAGCTTCGCGAAGACGGACTCGACAGGCATGGCGGGTGGGCTCCAGAGGTTGGGCGGGATCAACGACTCAGGGTACGCGTCACGTGCTCGGCACTTCAAAACGGTAGAAAGAGGGCCATACAGTGCTCAGACACCTATCCAGGGGGACGGATGCTGAAGCCGACCATCAATCGACGATCCGCTGTGACGACCGGCATCGCCACCGTCGCGATCACGCCGCCCCGCCGCGGCTCACTCCGACACGGCTCGGCCGACCCTGCGCCACCGACTGGAGCGGATCCCGGGAAAGAGCTGAGCGCGGCGATGGGCGGGCGTCCGCGCGGCTGACGCCCTAGCCGGAGTGGATCGCCAAGTTGAACGAAGGCGCATCGGGCCCGCGGGAGATCATGATGCGCAGCCACAGGCTCATCGTCATCTCGGCGGCGGCAGCGCTGTCGATTCCGCCCAGATCGAAGATCTGCGCCGGGCGCCAGCCGAAGTCGGACAGCATGTCGGCGACCATGCCCTTGGCGTCGGCGTGGTCGCCACTGAGGAAGACCACGTGATCGCCAGCAACGCTGCCCGGATCGACCATGACCTGGCAGTTCATCGTGCTGAGCGACTTGACCACGCGCGCGTCGGGGAAGGCGGTCTGGATGCGCTGTCCGAGCGAGTCGTCACTGGTCGCGAGCGGCCGCGGGAACCCGCCTTCCACCGGCTCGAGCTCGTTGGCGACGTCGAGGACAGTCTTGCCCGCGAAGTTGTCCGTTCCGGCCTGGCGCAGCGCCTCGAGAGAGTTGCGTCCGTTGGTCGCGTTGATGACGAGCTCGCCGAAGGCGGCCGCATCGGCGAACGATCCCGTTTGGACGCCCGCCATCGTGGCGAAGGCGGCCAGACTCTCGGAGTCACGTGAGCGCGCGCCGACCATGACGTCATACCCCAGTCCGGCGAGGCGACGGCTGAGGGTCTGCCCCACCATGCCGGTGCCGAGTACCCCGATAGTCCGTGTGGTCATGGCCCTGCCCTTCTCGTCGTACGCCGGGTGACGCCTTCAGCGTACGAGGGGGCGGCCAACGACAGGTCAGCGAGGCAAATACCCACTCCCCAAGGCACGTTTGCCTTGTTCACAAGCCACCTGGCTTGTGAACAAGGCAAACGCCAAGGGCCAGGCTAGATGCGGCGGGAGCGGGCATAACGACCGCGGAGGACGACGCCGAGGCCGAGCGACCGCTCGGTCCGCAGGTGGATGTTGAGCAGCAGCCCGATCGCCATCAACGACGCGAACATCGAGGTGCCGCCATAGGACACCAACGGCAGCGGGACGCCCGTCACCGGCATGATCCCCAGGCACATCCCGATGTTCTGGAACGCCTGAAAACCGAACCAGCAGACGATGCCGGCGCCGGCCAGCCGCCCGAACATGTCGTCGGCCAGGGTGGCGATCCGCACCGCCCGCCACAACAGCACGAGGTAGAGCACGATGATCGCGCCGGCCCCGACCAGCCCCAGCTCCTCCCCCGCCACCGTGAACACGAAGTCCGTGTGCTGCTCGGGGACGAACCCGGACTGCGTCTGCGACCCGTGGAACAGGCCCTGCCCGAACAGTCCGCCGTTGCCGATCGCGATCCGTGCCTGCGTCGTGTTGTACCCGGCACCGCGAGGGTCGAGCGTGGGGTCGATGAACGCCTCGAACCGCAGCAGCTGATAGCCCTTCAGGACGCCGAGCTGAACAGCCGCGACGGCCGCGAGCACCGCGGCGGCGGCCATGCCGAACAGCCAACGCTTCGGCGTCCCTGCCACCGCCAACAGCCCGAACACCGTCACGGTCAGCACGAGCATGGTCCCGAGGTCGGGCTGCGCCATGATCAGCGCCGCCGGGACCGCCACGATGAGCAGGGCGGCGATGACGTCACGGTCCCGCAGCTGCGCGAGCCCGCTGCGGTGCTCGGTCTTCTCGGCGAGCACGAGCGCCAGCCCCACCACGACGCCGAGCTTGGCGAACTCGGCCGGTTGGATCGACATGCCACCGACCAGGATCCACGAGCGCGAGCCGTTGATCACGGCACCGACCGGGGACAGCACGAGAGCGAGTCCCGTCACCGCACCGACGTAGACCAACGGCGCCCAGATCCGCACCCACCGGTGGTCGGTGGCGGCAATCAGGAACGCCAGCACGAGGCCGATCGCGACGTTCGTGAGGTGCCTGGCGACGTATGCCGTCGGATCTCCCGCGGTGAGCGCCTCGTTGCCGGCCGTCGCCGACCAGACGAGCATCGTGCCGATCGCCAGCAATGCCGCCGCCGACGTCACCAACGCCCAGTCGAGGCGCCGCCACGGCGACCGTCGCTCGGTGACGTTGACACGGCGGGTGGTCCGGCTCGTCGCGACCGGGGCGGTCATCACCATGGCGGACCGCCACGGTTTCGGCCCTGCGCCACGACTGACGACCTGTGCAGCGGGACGTCGAAGTGGCGAGCGGGCGACCGCAGGGCAGGGGGCGTGATCTCCCCGTCCTTGCGGAAGACCGGCAGCCCGACCGGCGGCTTGGCGCCCGGCTCAGCGGCCTTGGCCAGGTTGACCTTCTCACCGTTGACGCCGTACAGGGACTCCCAGATCCTGCGGACGGAGTCACCGGAGGTTCCCGAACCCGTGCCGCCCTGCGAGATCTGCATGATGACGACGTACCGCTTGTCATAGCTGGCCACCCACGACGTGGTCTGCTTGCCGTAGACCTCGGCTGTGCCGGTCTTGGACCGGACGTGCACCTTGTCGAGCGGGAAGCCGACCATCTTCCAGGCCATCGTGCCGACCTTGGCCGTTCCGAGGAGAGCCTGGTCGATGTAGCGCAGGTCCTTCTTGGGCACCGGGACGTGGCCCTTGGCCTTGGCCGGAATCCGCCTGACCACATGACCCTTCGCGTTGACCACTGCCTTGGCGACGCGTGGCTCCCAGAGCGTGCCGCCGTTCGAGATCGCGGCGTACGCGACTGCGAGCTGGAGCGGGGTGAGCACGGTGTCGCCCTGCCCGATCGCGAAGTTGACGGCGTCACCGGCCCGGTAGCGGTAGCCGTCGGTGCAGAACTCGCGCGCAAACACGTGAAGGAAGTCCGAGCCCGGCTTCTTGCCGAGAGCGCAGTAGTAGCCCTTGTTGGCCTTCCAGTAGGAGAGCTTCCACTTGCGGTCCGCGATGCGCCCGCTCACCTCGCCCGGGAGGTCGATGCCGGTCTTGCTGCCGAAACCGAAGGACTTGGCGTTCTGCACGAGGTCGTCCTTGATGTGGACATTGCTGTCGTTGGCGCCGGACGCGAGCCACTTCGCGTACGCGATCCGGTAGAAGAAGGTGTCGCAGCTCAGCTGCAGCGCCTGGGCGAACGTGAGGGGCCCGTAGGCCGCAGACTCGTAGTTCTTGAAGACGCGGCTGCCCACGGTGAGGCTCGACGAACAGTCGAGACGGTCGCTCGTCGTATAGCCGTGGGTCAACGCGCCGGCGGTCGTGAACGGCTTGAACGTCGACCCCGGCGCGAACAGACCCTGCATCGCCCGACTCAGCAACGGAGTGTTCGCGGACGCGCTGTAGAGCCGGTCGAGGTCGCCGGACGAGATACCGCCGACCCACAGGTCCGGGTCGTACGTCGGGTAGCTGGCCATCGCGACCACCCCCCCGTTCTGCGCGTCCATCACCACCACGGAGCCCGAGTCGGCAGCGTACTTCCGGTTCGTGACCGGGTCGGTCGTCTGCCGGGCCACCTTGATCGAGCGCTGCAGCTCGTGCTCGACGACCGCCTGCACCTTGGCGTCGATGCTCGTCACGAGGGTGTCGCCGGGCTTGGGCGCCACCCTGCCGTCATACCCCAGCACGCGCCCCATCGAGTCGACGGCAACCTTCTGCACGCCGTTTCGCCCGCGCAGGTAGCGGTCGTACTCCGACTCGAGCCCGGACCGGCCGACCAGCGACAAAGGTCCGACGGACGTGTTGCCCTGGTCCTTGGCTTTCGTCAGCTCCTGCTCGGTGATGGGCGAGATGTAGCCGAGAACCTGGGCGGCGTTGATCCCGAACGGCGAGGGGTACGCCCGTACCTTGCTCGGCGCCGCCGTGATGCCGGGGTAGTCCTCGCTCTGCTCGAGGATGCTGGCGGCCAGTGACTGGGTGACGTCCTCGGCCACCGGCACCGGCTCGTAGGGTGATCCGTTCCAGCACAGCGGCGGCTTCGCGGCCCCGTCCTCACCGCACGTTTTCGTACGCCGTACGAGCTCGTTCTTCGTCAGGCCCAGCCGGTTCGCCAGTCGGGCAAGGACCGCGTTGCTGGTCGCGTCGCCGAGCTTGTGCAGCACGTCGCGGTCGACGGTGACGACCCAGGAGGTGCGGTTGGCTACCAGTGGGCGCCCCATCGCGTCGACGATCAGTCCTCGCGGTGCCGGAACCTCGATGCCGCGGACCGCGTTGCTCTGGGCCGCCGCCTGGTAGCCCTCGCCGCCGACAACCTGGATGTACCAGAGACGGGCGAACAGCGTGATGAACAGCGAGAGCACCATCACCTGGACGACCAGCAGGCGCAGTCGCGACCGGGTCTTCAGCATGGGGGCTCCGCGCCGCTCACCATCGCTCCGCCGGTTCGAGGCGGCGGAACAGGATCAGCACCAGCGGGATGACCAGCGGGGTGAGCACCACGTCGTACAGCACGGCGATCGGCACCACCTCCAGGGCCGATCCCACCGTGACCCCCGGGTCCTGCAGGATCAGCCCGGTCAGGGCGAACACCGACGTACCGATGAAGGCACCGGCCGCGACCGTCACGATCGTGCCGAGGGCGTTGGTGGTCTCGCCCTTGACCAGTCCGGTGAGGTAGCCGACGATCACCAGCGACAGCGCCCACCGTCCTGCGGTGTGGTCGGCCGGGGGGGCCAGGTCGAGCACCAGTCCGGCGCCGAAGCCGACCAGCGCCGCGTACTCCGGCCCGCGGACCAGCGCGGCCGCGATGACCAGGAGCAGGGCCAGGTCCGGGACGACACCCTCGATCGCGAAATGGCTGAACGTGCTGATCTGCAAGGTCACCGTCAGCACGATGAGCGCAGCCACGGCGGCGAGCCGGACGGCGGCGTTCATCGACCGGCTCCCGCTGCTGTCGGGCTCGCGCTGCCGCCCACGGCGCCGCGGGCCTGGTCGGTGGTGCGATGAGGTGCCCGGGTGACCACGCCCACCAGGTCGAGAGCCGAGAAGTCGACGTACGGATCGACGGTCGCTATCTCGGTCAGTTCGGCCGGTGACGAGTGAACGCTGACCACGCGCCCGATCGGCACCCCGGCGACGTACGGTGCGTTGTTGCGCGACCCCCAGCTGACGACCTCGTCACCCGCCTGTGGGGAAGTCGTGTGGTCGACCAGGCTCAGGTCGAGGGATCCGTCACCGGACAGGCTGCCGTCGCCGTCGAGGAACCCGAGCTCCATCGAGTCACCCAGCCGGCCGCCCACCGTCGACTTGCGATCGACGATGAGCAGCACGGTGGCGGTTCGGGTGGTGGCCTCGATCACCCGACCGACCAGGCCGTCGGCGCTGATGACGGTGAGGTCGGGCACCACCCCGTCCGCGGTACCCGCGTCGATCGTGACGGTGCGGGAAAAGGACTGGGCCGAGCCCAGGCCGATCACCTGAGCAGGGACGACGTCGAAGCCCGACGTGTCGGCCAACGCCGAGATCCCCTGCAGCTCGGTCGATCGGTGCTCGTTGGCCTGTGCTGCCCGGAGCTGGAGCACGAGCTCCTTGTTGGCGGCGGTGAGTGCCGTGTTGTCGCGGCGCAAACCGTCGACGGTCCGGAAGTGGTCCGGGATGTTGGTGAACGGGCGAAGTGCGTCGGTGGCTCCGTGCTCGACCGGTCCCAACACAGAGCCGACGGCGCTACGCAGCGGATCGACCGGCGACGGTTCGGTGTCGTGGCGCGCGTCGAGGGTGATGATCGTGACCGAGGCAAGCACCAGCAGGCCCAACAAGGTCCGCGACCGACCGGGATCGGGAGCCACGTCAGCGCCTCGGCTCGGAGACGAGCACCTGCTGAAGTGCCTCGAACTCCTCGACGCACTTGCCGGCGCCGAGCGCGACAGAGTCGAGGGGGCCGTCGGCCACGTGGATCGGCATACCGGTCTCGTGACGCAGGCGCTCGTCGAGCCCGCGCAGCAAGGCACCGCCACCAGTGAGGACGATGCCGCGGTCCATGATGTCGCCGGCAAGCTCGGGCGGTGTCTGGTCGAGCGTCGAGCGGACGGCGTCGATGATCGCGTGCACGGGCTCCTCGACGGCCTGGCGGACCTCGGCGGACGAGATGACGACGTTGCGCGGCAGACCACTGACCATGTCGCGACCGCGGATCTCGGCCTCCGGCTCGTCGGGCAGCGGGAAGGCCGACCCGAGCGCGATCTTGATCTCCTCGGCGGTGCGCTCCCCCAACATGAGGGAGTACTCCTTCTTCATCCAGGTGATGATGGCCTGGTCGAGGTTGTCGCCGGCGGTCCGGATCGAGCGGCTCGTCACGATGCCACCGAGGCTGATGACCGCGACCTCGGTCGTGCCGCCGCCGATGTCGACGACCATGTTGCCGGTGGCCTCGTGGACGGGCAGCCCGGCCCCGATTGCGGCGGCCATGGGCTCTTCGATGATGTACACGCGCCGCGCGCCGGCTTGGTAGCCGGCTTCCTTGACGGCCCGCTGCTCGACGGGCGTGATTCCGGACGGTACGCAGACCACCAGTCGCGGCTTGGCGAAGGACCGGCGGCGGTGGACGCGGCGGATGAAGAAACGCAGCATCTGCTCGGTGGCCTCGAAGTCGGCGATGACTCCGTCCTTGAGCGGCCTGATCGCGACGATGCTGTCCGGCGTACGGCCGATCATGCGCTTGGCCTCGGCGCCGACGGCGAGAATCTCGCGGGTCTGGGCGTTCATGGCGACCACGGAGGGTTCGTTGAGCATGACCCCGCGGCCGCGGACGTAGACGAGCGTGTTGGCTGTGCCCAGATCGACCGCCATGTCACGGCCGATGATGTTGCTTGCCATCGGGTTTCCGGTCCCTTCCACGCCCTCGTCGTCCAGACGGCCGCCGCGCGCAGGCGTGGTTGAGGGACACCCGAGCTCGGAGGCTGTCGCCACCGCGAGTTCAGGCTAGGTCGAGCGGCGCCCGAACTCCGGGAGACACTTCGACGCGACCGTAACTTTGTCCCCTCCCGCCCCATCGTTGAACCGTGAGTTGTGGCTCCTTGAACCGTGAGTTGTGGCTCCTTGAACCGTGAGTTGTGGCTCCTTGAACCGTGAGTTGTGGCTCCTTGAGCCGTGAGTTGTGGCTCCTTGAGCCGTGGGTTGTGGTGGTGTTTGAGCAGTGGCCGACGTCAACGGCGTCCGCATAGTGTGTGCCCGTGTCTGGTTCTGAGCCCTCGCCGGTGCAACTTCTCCGAAGTACCGAACTCACGGAACGAGTCCCGTACGCCTACGCCTCCGCGGTCGATGCCAGGTCACGGATCGTGTTCACCGCCGGCGCCTGCCCCCTCGATGCAGACGGCAATACCGTCGCACCCGGCGACTTCGTCGCGCAGGCCCGTCGTACCTTGCAGAACCTCGACGTGACGCTGCGGGCCTCGGGGGCGGTCGTCACTGATGTCCTCAAGACCACCGTGTATGTCGCTTCGTCCTCACGCGCCGACCTGGTAGCCGTGTGGCAAGAGGTGGCATCGCACTTCGGCGACCATGACGCGCCAAGCACGCTCTTGGGGGTCTCTGTGCTGGGCTACCCCGACCAGTTGGTCGAGGTAGAAGCGGTTGCTGCGACTCAACCGAGTAGCTGAGCTCGTTCGGTTCTCGGCTCTAGCAACCACAACTCACGGCTCAAGGAACCACAACTCACGGCTCAAGGAGCCACAACTCACGGTTCAACGAGGAGGGGCGGGAGGTCAGAGGGTGGGGAACCAGAGGGCGATCTCGCGGGCGGCGGACTCGGGAGAGTCCGAGCCGTGCACCAGGTTCTCGCGGTTGGACAGCGACCAGTCACCGCGAATCGTTCCCGGAGCCGCTTTGCGACCGTCGGTCGCACCGTTCAACGCCCGGACGACCTCGACCGCCTCGTCCCCCTCGACGACGAGCGCTACCATCGGGCCGCTCGTCACGAAGGCACGCAGCGGCGGGTAGAAGTCCTTGTCGACGTGCTCGGCGTAGTGCTGGTCGGCCTGCTCAGCCGTGATGTGCCGCAGATCCATGGCGACGATCGCCAGCCCCTTGGACTCGAAGCGTGACAGCACCTGTCCCACCAGCCCGCGTCGGACCGTGTCGGGCTTGAGCAGGACGAGCGTGCGCTGAGTCATGGCGTGCAGCCTAACCAGGCCGAACCCGGACGGCGTACTCGACCTCGGACGCTCAGCCGCCGCCGGACCGAGCGGCATACGCCGCCTGCTGGACCTCGATCTTGCGGCCCAGGACGTAGGCCGTGGTCCACAGCGCCCCGAAGACCAGACCGAGCACGAACATGGCCGGCAGCACGAACCCCATGGCCAGCGCCACCGCCTGCAGCACGAAGCCGAGCACGTACGCCCACTCGAAGCGCAGCAGTCCGGCGATCACCAGCGAACCCACTGCGAGCCCGATCCCGATCGCGACCGCCACCGCCGTCGAGACGTTCTCGACCGTGATCAGCACCGGCGTCATGAGGCCGAGCGCGACGCATTCGAACCCGAGCACCGACGCGCACATCATCCGCCGCGGCGACCGCATCAGCGACCGCCGCCCAGCAAGGTGCGAGCCTCCCCGGCTGTGATCACCGAGCCCGTGACGAGCACGCCTCCCCCACCGAGCGCGAACCCGTCACCACCGGAGTCCTCCGCCATCCCGATCCCGGCCTCGATGGCGTCATCGAGCCTCGCGTGTACGTCGACCCGGTCCGCCCCGAAGATGCCCCGGGCGATGTCCGCCAGCGTCTCGGCCGGCATCGCCCTCGACGTGGAGTTCTGTGTGCAGATGAGGTGCGACATCACCGGCTCGTAGGCTTCGAGCACTCCCTCGACGTCCTTGTCGGTCATGACCCCGACCACCCCGATGAGCGGGCTGAACGAGAACGCCTCCTGTACCGCGTCAGCACTCGCGCGTGCACCGTGCGGGTTGTGCGCCGAGTCGAGCACCACCGTCGGCGACCGGCGTACGACCTCGAGCCGCCCCGGCGAGGTCACCTGGGCAAACGCCTGCCGCACGAGCTCGAGGTCGAGGCCGCCCTCCTGGCCGGTCCCACCGGCGAACGACTCGACCGCGGCCAGCGCACAGGCTGCGTTGTGCGCCTGGTGCGCCCCGTGCAGCGGCAGGAACACCTCGTCGTACGTCGCTCGAAGTCCCTGGAACGTGACCATCTGGCCACCAACGCCCGGCACCCGGTCGAGTACGCCGAACTCCAAGCCCTCGCGCGCCACCGTCGCCCCGACCTCAGCCGCGTGACGCAGCAGCACCTCGGCCGCCTCGACCGGCTGCTGCGCGATGATGCCGAAGGTGCCGGCCTTGAGGATGCCGGCCTTCTCGACCGCGATGTCCGCCGGCGTGTCCCCGAGGTAGCGCTCGTGGTCGACGCCGATCGGGGTGATGACGCCGATCGCTGCGTCCGCGACGTTGGTCGCGTCCCAGGTACCGCCCATGCCGACCTCGATGACCCCTACGTCGACGGGCGCATCGGCGAAGGCCGCGAACGCCATCGCTGTCACCAGCTCGAAGAACGACATCGAGATGCCGCCGGACCGGTCGATGATCGCCGCGTACGGGACCACCTCGTCATAGACCTCCGTGAACCGCTGCCTGCTCAGCGGCTCGCCGTCGATGCTGATGCGCTCGGTCATCGACTCGACGTGCGGGCTGGTGAAGCGGCCCGTGCGCAGTCCGAGTCCCCGGACGAGCGTGTCGATCATGCGGGCGGTGGTGGTCTTGCCGTTGGTGCCGGTGAGCTGGATGACGGGGTAGGCACGTTGTGGCTGGCCGAGCAGGTCGCAGAGCGCGGCGATCCGGTCGAGGGACGGGTCGAGCTTCGTCTCGGGCCAGCGGGCCAGCATGGCGCGTTCGACCTCGCGGTACAGCTCGTCAATGTCGGCTGCAGCCGAGGACTCAGGGGAAGCGGGCATCGTGTCCGGAAGTCTATCGACGCGCTGAACCCGGTTCTGCGGCCGCCGCCGCGTCGGCCGTCAAGCGACGGTGGCGAGCCACCAGCGCGTTCACGACGTCCGCGGCCTCGTCGGCGTGGTCGAGCGAGATCGAGTGCCGTTTGCCGCTGTGCAGGGTCAGCGACAAAGCAGGTCCCGGCCGCACCCGGAACTGCGTCACGTTCCGGATCCTTCTTCTCCCATGTCGATGCGGCTGTAGTCCTGCCAAGCCGTGAGAGGTGGTTCGTCACGCCAGCCGAGGCGATGCCCCCAGCGGAATGGCCGAGCCGTCGGGACCTCAGCCAGCGCGATCGTGGATGCACGCCACTCGCCGTCGACGCGGACGCGGACCATGCTGTGCCGAACTGCCACGACGCCGAGGAGCGCCGCCAGCGGAGCAGCCGACCAGACGACCATGAGCGCCACCCCCAAGGCCAGGAGGGCGAGCCCTAGCAGGAACCCAGACCTGGAACGTGCAGAGCCCGTCCACACCGCGCGTTCTCGATCTCGCCAGTTGCAGGGTTGAGTCGGGGATGGGTCGCCTGCTGCTCGATACCGGTGGACCGGTCAAGCGCCTGCCGACATAGATCACCGGAGCGAGCGCGATGACCGGGCTCAATCAGAAGAGCCCAACCTCGACCAGCCGCCGCTTCGTAGGTCGGCGCGCCTACCGATCCGATCAGAGCCGCGCGACCTGTACGCCGGCCATACCCAGACGAGCATATGCGGCCGTGGCCAACCAACTGCGTCCTTCGGCGCGCTTGTAACCGCCGACGTACAGGATGGCGATGATGACGACCTCCATGAGTGCGACGGCTGCCGGCAGTCCGGCAACGACGACGGGGCGCTCAGGCGACCCAGACGCGAACCAGCCCGGTCCGTCGGGGACGCGGTCCGGCAGGGTGTTGCGAACCAGGAAGTACGTGAGCATCACGGTGACAGGGGCGGCGGCGATGACGAGCAGAGCCAGCAGCGGCCTCGACCGCGGGACATCGTCTGTCATGGCGACTCCCCCTTGATCCGCGACGCCAGCTGGTCGCGCGACATGCCGAGCCGACCGGCGGAGCGCAACAGCTCGTCGATCTGCTGCTCGAGCTCGGTGACGCCGAGGTCGATGCCGGCGCGCACCTGCGCACCGCGCCCGCGTCTCAGGTCGATCAGGCCCTCGTCGCGCAGCGCGGAGTAGGCCCGCAGCACCGTGTGCATGTTGACGTCGAGGCCGGCGGCGAGCTCGCGGGCCGGTGGCAGCCGCTCCCCTGCGGCGACCTCCCCGGCCACGAGAGCGCCCCGGATCTGTCCGGCGATCTGCTCGGCGAGCCCGATCGGGCTGTCGGGGTCGACGCGGATGAGCATAGTTTGCATCGTACTAGAACAATGTCGAGTTGGGAACGGGTTCGCGATGCCGCGCTCGACCCCCGTAAGATTTCCCGCTATGACAGACACACTCCGCCCGGATGCTCCTGACACGCCGGCCGCCTCGTCCGCGGCCGTCGTACCGGAGCGGCCGGCGCTGGAGGGTCTGGAGGCCAAGTGGTCACAGATCTGGGAGGACCAGCAGGTCTACGCCTTCGACCGCAGCAAGACGCGCGAGGAGGTCTACGCGATCGACACGCCACCGCCAACGGTCTCGGGCACCCTTCACTTCGGCAGCGTCTGTTCATACACCCAGACCGACTTGATCGCGCGGTATCAACGCATGCGCGGCAAGGAAGTCTTCTATCCGATGGGCTGGGACGACAACGGCCTGCCGACCGAGCGCCGCGTGCAGAACTACTACGGCGTCCGCTGTGATCCGTCCATGCCGTTCGACGCCGACTTCACCCCGCCGGAGAAGCCCGACGCCAAGCGGCAGGTCCCCGTGAGCCGGGGAAACTTCATCGAGCTCTGCGAACAGCTCACCGCGATCGACGAGGTCGCGTTCGAGGAACTCTTCCGCACCCTCGGCCTGTCGGTCGACTGGTCCTACCTCTACACGACGATCGGCACCGAAGCTCGCGCCATCTCCCAACGCGGCTTCCTGCGCAACCTGGCTCGCGGCGAGGCCTACAAGGCCGAGGCCCCGACGCTGTGGGACGTGACGTTCCAGACAGCGGTCGCCCAGGCAGAGCTCGAGGCACGCGAGTACCCCGGTCACTACCACCGCATCGCCTTCCACGGAGACGGCGGCCCGATCCACATCGAGACAACCCGCCCCGAGCTGATCGCGGCCTGCGTCGCGCTGATCGCCCACCCCGACGACGAGCGCTACCAGTCCTTGTTCGGCACGACCGTGCGCTCCCCCATCTTCGGGGTCGAGCTTCCCGTCCTCGCCCACCCCGCAGCCGAGCCCGACAAGGGCGCCGGCATCGCGATGTGCTGCACGTTCGGCGACCTGACCGACGTCCAGTGGTGGCGTGAGCTGCAGCTCCCGGTGCGGGTCATCATCGGGCGGGACGGCCGCATCCAGCGCGAGACCCCGGACTGGATCACCGACCCAACCGGTCAGTCGGCGTACGCCGAGCTCGCCGGCAAGACGATGTTCAGCAGCCGCGAAGCCATGGTCACCTTGCTGCGTGACTCCGGCGACCTCGACGGCGAACCGACACCCACCACCCGGATGGCCAACTTCTACGAGAAGGGCGACAAGCCGCTCGAGATCGTGGCGACCCGGCAGTGGTACATCCGCAACGGCGGACGCGAGGCCGAGCTTCGCCAGGCGTTCGTCGACCGGGGTCACGAGCTCACGTGGACCCCGCCCTACATGGAGCACCGCTACACGAACTGGGTCGAAGGTCTCAACGGCGACTGGCTGATCTCGCGCCAGCGTTTCTCGGGCGTGACGTTCCCGGTCTGGTACCGCGTGGACACCGACGGCGAGATCCGCCACGACGACATGCTCGTCGCCGGCGAGGACCGGCTCCCGGTCGACCCGTCGACCGATGTCCCCGACGGGTACGACGAGTCACAGCGGGGCAAGCCCGGAGGGTTCGTCGGCGACACCGACATCATGGACACGTGGGCGACGTCGTCCCTCACACCGCAGATCGGTGGCCACTGGGATCAGGACCCGGATCTGTTCGAGCGGGTCTTCCCGATGGATCTGTGCACGCAGGCGCACGACATCATCCGCACCTGGCTGTTCTCCCGGGTCGTGCGCTCGCACTTCGAGCACGGCGTCGCCCCGTGGCGGCACGCAATGATCTCCGGGTTCGTCCTGGACCCCGACCGCAAGAAGATGTCGAAGTCCAAGGGCAACGCGACCACGCCGGCCGAGCTTCTTGAGCAGTACGGATCAGACGCCATCCGCTGGCGCGCGGCGTCGCTCCGGCCCGGGCAGGACTCGGCCTTCGACGAGAAGCCGCTGAAGGTCGGTCGCCGGCTGGCGATGAAGATCCTGAACGCGTCGAAGTTCGTGCTCAGCATGGGCGAGGCACACGGCGACACGATGAGCATCACCGACCCGGTCGACCTGGCAATGATCCGGCGACTCCGTCAGGTCATCAAGGAGACGACCCGAGCGTTCGAGGCCTACGACTACACGTCGGCGCTCGAAACCGTGGAGAAGTTCTTCTGGACGTTCTGCGACGACTACCTCGAGCTGGTCAAGGAGCGCGCGTACGGGGGACGGGGTGACGACGCGGCCAACTCCGCGCGGGTGGCGCTCACCGCAGCCTTGTCGGTGCAGCTCCGCCTGCTCGCGCCGTTCCTCCCGTATGTCACCGAGGAGGTGTGGTCGTGGTCCAACACCGGTTCGATCCACCGCGCTCCGTGGCCGGCCCAGGATGACGACCTGCCCAGCGTCCCGCAGGACCCCGACCTGCTCGTCGCGGTAGCCGAGGCGCTGGCCGGCATACGCGGAGCGAAGTCGACCGCGAAGGTGTCGATGCGCACCGAGGTGTCAGCCGCCACGATCACCGGGCCGGCCGCCCGGCTCGCTCTCGTCGAGCGTGGGCTCGCCGACCTCAAGGCCGCCGGCCGCATCGTCGGCGACATCGTCCTGACGCCGCGTGAAGGTGACGACCACCGTCTCGAGGTCACCGCAGAGCTCGTCCCGGCCACCACCTGACCGAACGTCGCCTGGTCAGGCGGTGATCGGACGCGGAGTGCCGGCCTGGACGTTCCCCCGCAACGTCCAAGCCGGCACGGCCTGTTGTCGTAGTCCGGTCAGACCGCGTCGAGCACGGGCTCGGGCTCCGGCAGCGCCATCGGCGCCAGCTCCTCGTCGCGCACCAGGACCAGCGCTGCCACGAAGCCGACGGCCGCGATCGCTGCCCCGACCCAGAAGGCGGCCTGGAAGCCGGCCACCAGCGCGTCCGGAACCTGGACGCCTGCGCCGAGCTTGTTGTCGGTCGCCGAGATGGCGATGGACGACAACAGCGCGATACCGACAGCGCCGCCGATCTGCTGCGACGTGTTGATCAGGCCAGAGGCGAGCCCGGCCTCCTCCTGACGTACGCCGGCCAGCGCGGCCACCGAGATCGGCACGAAGCACAACGCCATGCCGAGCGCCACGACGAGGAAGCCGGGCAGCAGCGCCGTGGCGTAGGAGTCGCCGACGTCGATGCGGGTGAACCACAGCAACCCCACTGCCAGCAACGCCATCCCGGTGGCGATCAGGGGCCGTACGCCGACCCGACCGACCAGAGCGGCCGCAACGTTCGCCCAGATGATCGACGTGCCGGCGACCGCCAGGTAGGCGAACCCGGTCTTCATGGCCGAGTAGCCGAGCACCTCCTGCATGTACAGGGTCAGCATGAGGAACATCGAGAACAGTGCAGTCCCCAGGATGAAGCCGGCCACGTTGGCACCGAGCACCGTACGAGTCCGCAGGATGCCGAACCGCATCAACGGCTCGGCGACCCGGTTCTCCCGACGTACGAAGCCCCCGAGCAGCGCAGCGCCGACCGCGAAGGTCGCCAGCGTCCTGGCGGCGCCCCAGCCCCATTCGTTGCCCTGGGTGATGGCAAGCACGAGGGTGCTGAGCCCGGCGGTGATCAGGGCCGCTCCGAGCGTGTCGAAGCTGCGCACGCGGGAGTCGCGGCTCTCGCTCAGCAGGACAGGGATGAGCGCCAGCGCGAGCAACCCGACCGGGATGTTGACGAAGAAGATCCACTCCCACGACAGCGAGTCGGTGAGAACGCCACCGAGCAGGACGCCGGCCGCAGCACCGAAACCACCGACGGCACCCCAGACGCCCAGGGCGATGTTGCGGTCGCGACCTTCCTTGAAGGAGGTCATGAGGATCGAGAGCGCCGCGGGCGAGATGGCGGCGGCGCCGAGGCCCTGCAGCGCACGGGAAGCGATCAGTGAGGTCTCCGACCAGGCCAGCCCGCACAGGAGCGACCCGAGGGTGAAGACGAGGATGCCGGCGACGAAGACCCGCCGTCGGCCGAGGATGTCAGCGGTCCGACCGCCGAGCAGGAGGAAGCCGCCGAAGACCAGCGCGTAGGCGCTGATGACCCACTGCAGGTTGGCCTGCGAGAAGCTCAGGTCCGTCTGGATGGAGGGCAACGCGACGTTCACGATGGCGACGTCGAGCACCACCATGAACTGCACTGCGCTCAGCAGGGCCAGTCCGAACCACTTGAGGTGAGGTGACGTGATCATGGAAGGGAAACTTTCTGTGGAAGAGCGATTCCTTCCGAAGTTACAGTCGCTACTTTCAATAGACAAGTGATTAATTTGCAATCCAGTAGTGCCCGATGCAAACTAGGAAGTAATGAAGACCTACGACCAGTACTGTCCGATCGCCCACTCGCTGGGCCTCGTCGGCGAGCGCTGGACCCTGCTGGTCGTGCGGGAGCTGTTCTACGGGCCCAAGCGCTACACCGACCTGGTCGACAGCCTGCCCGGCATCGGCACCAACGTGTTGGCCGCTCGGCTCAAGGAGCTCGAGACGAACGGGCTGATCGAGAAGCGCCGGCTCCCACCGCCTGCTGCCTCTACCGTCTACGAGCTGACTGACGAGGGGCGGCTGCTGCGGCCGGTGCTGCACGAGCTCGCACGGTTCGGCGCCCGACTCATCGGACCACCTCCGGCGGAGGCGCTCAGCAACGGCTGGCTCGAGCACGCTCTCGACCTGGGCCTGTCACCGGTTTCACCCCAGGCTCGGATCGGTTTCCGGATCGGTAACGACCAGGCGTCTCTCGTCGACGGTGAGGTGGTGACCGGCATCGTGCCCGACCTCGACCTGCTCGTCGAGGCCGACCCCACCAGCTTCTACTACCTGGTCATCGAAGGGCGTCATGACGGCGTCCACATCGAAGGTGATCCCGCCCTCCTGGACGAGATGGTCCAGTCCTTCTCGCGGCGGGCCCGCGACCTCTCTCCCGCCACGACCTGACCCGCGACGCCTGCGGTCCTGGGCAGGCACGACCCTGAGGCGTCCCGACCGGCCCTGTGCCCGTGCAGAATGCGCTCTGAGCGCTCGTGGTCGATGATGTGGCCGAGGCATGCACGGACAAGGAGAATTCATGGCAACCTCCGACCGATCCGACGAGCCGGAGGCAGCGGCATTCGTGGACGCGGACCTGCGAAGAGCCCGGTTCGTCAGGGCTGACCTGTCCGGCGTCGTCATGCGAGCCGTCGACGTGAGCGGGGCGGACATCGACGCACCGTGGCTCCTCGACGGCGAGAGCTCCCTGCTCGTCAACGGCGTCGACGTGGCCCCGCTGGTCGAGGCCGAGCTCAACCGACGGTTTCCAGGCCGCGCCGACCGGCGCGCCACAGCTCCCGATGACCTGCGCGCGGGCTGGGCGACACTCGAACGCACCTGGGGGGCCACTCTCGAGCGTGTCGCGGCGATGCCGGCAGGCACCGTCGACGTGTCGGTTGGCGGCGAGTGGTCGTTCGCCCAGACGCTGCGGCACCTGGTCATGGCCACGGACGTCTGGCTGCGCGGGGCGATCCTGAGAGTCGAACAACCGTTCCACCCCCTCGGCCAACCGAACGCCGAGTACGAGACCGACGGCAACGACATGGCTGTCTTCACAACGGTCACACCCTCCTACGCCGAGGTGCTCGCGGTCCGCGCGGACCGCGTCTCGATGGTGCGCGACTTTCTCGCGACCGTGACACCAGAGTCGCTGGCCGCGACGCGCTCGAACCCGTGGGACCCCCAGTACCAGGAGACCACCCTGTCCTGCCTGCACACGATCTTCGAGGAGGAGTGGGAGCACTACCGCTACGCCGTACGAGACCTCGACGCGATCGAGGCGACGTCCGACGCTTGACCCGGCCGTATGAACTGAGATCCGGGGCGGTCGCCGGAAGCGAGGATTAGGGTCAGCTCGTGGATGACACCGTGATCCGTCGCCGGGTCGTCGTGCACGGCCGCGTGCAGGGCGTCTTCTTCCGGGACAGCTGCCGGCAGACGGCTGCCGCCGAAGGCGTCACAGGGTGGGTCTCCAACGAGCCGGACGGCACCGTGCTGGCCGTCTTCG
The DNA here is from genome assembly GCA_963815445.1 of uncultured Actinomycetota bacterium. Taxonomy (GTDB): domain Bacteria; phylum Actinomycetota; class Actinomycetes; order Propionibacteriales; family Nocardioidaceae; genus JANLYC01. The sequence continues at coordinate 416,332 of CAWFGV010000006.1, read as the reverse complement.
AGGGATCCCCCGACGCCGTACGACGCTTGGTGGAGTGGTGTCGCAGCGGCCCTCCGTCCGCACGGGTCTCCTCCATTGACGTAGACGACGAGCCCCCTCGGGGTGAGCCGCGCTTCTCGGTGCGGTGACCCGCACGCCGAGACAGGACCTACTCACCAGCAGCCACGGGCAACGACGCCACGTAGGCTCGACGCATGACTCGGATCGCGGCCGTACACCCCGTTCTCCCCGAGCACGTCTACAGCCAGACCGAGATCACCGAGCGGTTCGCCGACTACTGCCTGGGCGAGGGCACGTCAGCGAGCGCCACCAAGCACGGACTGCTCCGTCGACTGCATCGCAGCGCCTCGGTCACCACACGTCATCTGGCCCTTCCGATCGACCGCTATCCGGAGCTCGACGGTTTCGGCGCCGCGAACGACGCCTTCATCGAGGTCGCGGTCGACCTGGGCAGCAAGGCGATCCTCGGTGCCCTCGATGAGGCGAGGGTGCGGCCCGACGAGGTCGACTACGTCATGTCCACCACCGTGACCGGTGCGGCGGTGCCGTCCATCGAGGCCCGGATCGCCACCGCCATCGGGATGCGTCCCGACGTCCGCCGCATCCCGCTGTTCGGTCTCGGCTGCGTGGCCGGAGCGTCCGGTCTGGCCAGGCTGCACGACCTGCTGCGTGGTGACCCAGGCGCCGTCGGAGTCCTGCTGTCCGTGGAGCTGTGCTCGCTGACCGTGCAACGCGATGATCCGTCCACGGCCAATCTCGTCGCCAGCGGCCTCTTCGGTGATGGTGCGGCCGCCGTCGTGGCCGTGGGTGACGACCGGACCGAGCCGGGGCCGGTCATCGTCGACAGCGTGGCGCATCTGTACCCCGGCACCCAGCGCGCCATGGGCTGGGACATCGGCGCCACCGGGCTCAAGATCGTGCTCGGCGCGGAGGTCCCGGACCTCGTGACGGAGTATCTCGGTGAGGACGTCCGACAGTTCCTCAAGTCCCACGACCTGTCCATCGAGGACGTGGCGGCCTGGGTTGCCCATCCCGGCGGACCCAAGGTTCTCGACGCGATGCGCGACGCCCTCGGTCTGGTGGGTGACGAGCTCGCGCTGACCTGGAGCTCGCTCGACCGGATCGGCAACCTGTCCTCGTCCTCGGTCCTGCACGTCCTGCGCGACACCCTCGACCAGCGCCGGCCACCGCCCGGGTCGCCGGGGCTCCTGCTGGCGATGGGCCCGGGGTTCTGCTCCGAGCTGGTGCTGCTGCGATGGTGACAAGCGCCGGCGCGGTGCCCTGATGACGGCATACCTGATCCTCATCGGGCTCATCTGCGTCGAGCGGTTGGGTGAGCTGGTGATCTCGACCCGGCACGCCACAGCGATGCGGGCGAGCGGCGGCGTGGAGTACGGCGCGAAGCACTATCCGGTCATGGTGGCTCTGCACGCCGCGTTCCTCGCCGGGTGCTTCCTCGAACCGGCCGTCGGGAACCGGCCCTTCGTGCCCCTGCTGGGCTGGCCCATGCTGGCAGTAGCGGCAGCCGCGATGGCGTTGAGGTGGTGGTGCATCGCCACGCTGGGCGAGCAGTGGAACACCCGGGTGATCGTCGCGCCGGCCAGGTCGCTCGTCAGCAGCGGACCATACCGATGGCTACGCCACCCCAACTACGTCGCGGTCGTCCTCGAAGGCATTGCGCTGCCGCTCGTCCACACCGCCTGGCTCACGGCGACCGTGTTCACCGTGCTCAACGCCGCCCTGTTGACCGTGCGGATCCGCGTCGAGAATGCTGCCCTCACCACCGCGCTCCCCGAGGCGGCACATGCGTGACCTGGTCGTGGTGGGCGGCGGCCCGGTGGGCCTGGCCACGGCGCTGTATGCCGACCGAGCCGGGCTGTCGGTCATCGTCGTCGAATCGCGTTCGTCACCAGTCGACAAAGCCTGCGGCGAAGGGCTGATGCCGGGTGCGGTCACCGCTCTGCGCGACCTCGGTGTGGCACCCGAAGGGCGCCGCTTCCGCGGCATCCGGTACGTCCGCGGCCCGAGGTCGGCGCAGGCTCACTTCACCACGGGTCCCGGACTCGGTGTCCGGCGCACGACGCTGCAGTCCTGCCTCGTCGACGCCGTGTCGGCGCGCGGCATCGAGATCGTGCAGGCGACGGTCGACGCGATCGACCAGGACGGCGACTCCGTGCGTGCAGGTGGACTGACCGCCCGCTACCTCGCCGGCGCCGATGGCCTTCACTCGGCCGTACGCCGGCTGAGCGGGCTCACCCTGCCGCCTGACCCCCGACCGCGCTTCGGGCTGCGCCGCCACTTCGCCGTCCCACCGTGGACCGATCTGGTCGAGGTGCACTGGGGTCGTGACCTCGAGGCCTACGTCACGCCGGTCGGGGACCACCTCGTCGGGCTCGCGCTGCTCACGAGCCGTCGCGAACCGTTTGAGCAACAGCTGGCCGCCTTCCCGGCGCTGGCGGCGCGGTTGGGCAGCAGCGCCCTCGACCCGGCCACCGCCACCCGCGGAGCCGGACCGCTTCGTCAGCGCAGCCGCTCCCGGGTCGCCGGCCGCGTGCTGTTGGTCGGCGACGCCGCCGGCTACGTCGACGCGCTGACCGGTGAGGGCATCGCGGTGGGGCTGGCGTCGGCCCGCGCCCTGGTCGACGCCGTGGCCGCAGCTGACCCGGCGGCATACGAGCAGACGTGGCTGTCAGCCAGCCGACGCTACCGATGGATCACCGAGTCGCTGCTCTGGACGCGCAACCACCGGATGACGGCGGCGCTGATCGTGCCGGGCGCGCGGGTCATGCCGCCGTTGTTCGGGGCGGCGGTCCGCGCCCTCGCTCGCTGACCGCCGCCCCGTCCCCTCCGGGGCTCCTAGGCCGTCACCGCCGTGGGGGTCCGATCTTGCCGCCCACGACCGAACCGCAGGTACAGCGAAGGCAGCACGAACAGGTTCAGCAGCGTCGACGTCAACAGGCCACCCAGGATCACGACCGCCATCGGGTGCTCGATCTCGTGGCCGGGGATGCTGCCGGCGACGGCGAGCGGAACAAGCGCCAGGCCTGTCGCCAGCGCGGTCATCATGATCGGTGCCAGCCGCTCGCCGGCTCCCCGCAGGACCAGCTCGGGCCCGAACGGCATGCCTTCGTCGCGTTGCAGCCGTTCGAAGTGGCTGATCATCAAGATCCCGTTCCGGGCGGCGATGCCGAACACCGCCAGGAAGCCCACCAGCGAGCCGAGCGACAGCACGCCGCCCGTCAGGTACGCCGCGAGCACCCCACCGACCAGCGCCATCGGCAGCAGCAGGAACGTCAGCAGGGCAAGCCGTAAGCTCGCGAAGGCGGCGTGCAGCAGGAGCAGGATCGCCAGCAGCGCCAACGCGCCGAACAGGAACAGCTTGTCCTGCGCAGCGTTCAGCTCCGTCGACTCGCCCAGCACCTCTGCGTGGTACTCCTGCGGGAACTTCACCCCTGCCAGCTTGTCCTCGACGTCGTCGACGACCGAGGCCAGATCGCGGCCCTCGACGTTCGCTCCGACGTCGATGCGCCGCGACTGGTGCTCGCGTTCGATGGCGTTGGGGGTCGGAGCCACCCGGATGTCGGCCACGTCGGACAAGCGGATCCGCCGACCGTCGGGCGTGTCGATCCGCATGTTCTCCACGTCCGTGACGCTGTCCCGAGCCGATGGGATCGCGGTCACGTGGACGTCATACGCCCGACCTCCCGCATAGATGTCGCTGACCTCTTCACTCGCGATCATGGTGGCCGCTTGCCGACGGATGTCACCGGGTGTGAGGCCGACCTTGCGAGCAGCAGTGAGGTTGGGCTCCACCTCGATGTGCGGAAGGTCCGTCTGCAGTGACGCGTGGGCATCGATCACACCGTCGACGCCCGCGATGACGGCCTCGATCTCGTGCGCCTTCTCCCGTAGGACCGCCAGGTCGGGACCGTAGATGCGAACCACGATGGACTCACTGGTGCCGGTGAGCACCTCTTTGATCCGCTCACGCAGGTAGGTCTGGACGTCGCGGTAGATGCCGGGGTAGCCCTCGACCGTGCGCTGGACCGCGGCAAGGGTGTCGTCATAGTCGACGGACTTGTCGACGCTGATCCAGTTCTCACCGAAGTCGACGCCGTACACCTCGTCGGCGAGCAGAGCCTGACCGATGTGTGAGCCACAGTTCCGGACGCCGGGGATCTGCTGCAGGTCCTTACAGGCGCGCACCGAGATCCGCGTCTCCTCGCCCACCGACGTCCCCGGCTGCGACAGCCAGTGCATGAGGAAGTCGCGCTCCTTGAAGTTCGGCAGCAGCTGGTTGCCCAGGGTCGGGAAGGCCACCAGACCGGCCACGGACAGCACCAGGGCGGTGGCCATGGCCGGAGCCGGTTGGCGCATCAACGGAGTGAGGAGAGCCCGGTATCCACGCTTGAGAACCCGAAGCAACGGAGATTCCCGCAGCACCAGGTGACCTCGTGACAGCATCACCAGGCAGAGCGCGGGCGTCAGGGTCAGCGCGACCACCATGGAGACCAGCACCGCGAGGCCGTAGGACAGCGCCAGCGGACGGAAGAACGAGCCCGACAGCCCTTCCAGGAAGAGCACCGGGACGACCGCAACGATGTTGATGACGGTGGCGTAGGTGATGGCCGTGCGCACCTCGACAGACGCGTTCAGCACGACGCTGAACGTGGAGATCTCCCGACCTTCGGCCCGCGCTTGCCGCAGCCGTCGGACGATGTTCTCGACATCGATGATGGCGTCATCGACCACCACCCCGATGGCCACGACCAGTCCCGCCAGGATCATCACGTTGACCGTCGACCCCGTCAGGTCGAGCACCAGGATCGCGGACACCAGCGAGAGTGGGATCGCGACCAGGCTGATGAAGGCGGTGCGCCACTCGAACAGGAACGCCACGATGATCAAGATGACCAGGAGCACGCCGATCAGCAGGGCCCGGGTCAGGTTGTCGATCGACTGCTCGATGAACGTGGCGGGCCGGAAGATAGTCGTGTCGATGGTGACGTCGGGCAGCCCTGGCGCCATCGCCTTCATGGCGTCCTCGACGCCGCGCGTCACCTCCATGGTGTTGGCGCCACGGAACTTCTGGACCACGAGCATCAACCCCGGCCCGTCATCGATGACCGCGTCCCCCCAGATGGGACCGGAGTCCACGACGACATCGCCGACATCGGCCAGCCGGACGGTCTTGCCGTTGCGCTCGACGACAGGTACGGCAGCGAGCTGTTCGGGACCGGTGATGGGCTGCACGAGGCGGATGTTGAACCGCTGGTCGCCGGACTCGACGAAGCCGCCGGTTCCCACGACTGCGCCGTCGGAGTACTTCAGCAGGCCGGCGTCGAGCGCGTTGGCTGCGGAGTCCATCACCTGCTGCAGGGTGACGTCGTGCTTGTCGAGCAGCAACGGGTCGACCTGGACGTGTCGCTGCGGAAGCCGCTCTCCCCAGATCGCCACCTGGGCCACGCCCGGCACCCTGAGCAACCGCGACCTGATCTTCCAGTAGGCGATCGTCGACAGGTCGATCAGGTCGAGCTCGTCGGACGTCATGCCGATCTTCATGATCCGGCTGGTCGCCGAGAGCGCGGGCATCATGAACGGCGGGCTCGCCCAGGTCGGCAGCGTCGCTGTGATCTGGCTGATTCGCTCGGACACCAGCTGCCGTGCGCGCAGCTCGTCCGTCCCGCGCTCGAAGATCAACGTGATCGACGAGAGCTGGGCCACGGACTTGGAGCGCATCTCATCAAGGCCCTCGATGCCGTTCAGCTGCTCTTCGATCGGCACGGTGATCAGCTGCTCGACCTCGTTGGACGAGTTGCCCAGGGCGATGGTCTGGATCTCCACGCGTGGTGGTGCGAACTCAGGAAAGACGTCGACCTTTGTCTGCTGTACTTGCGCGGCGCCGAACACCATCGCGGCCGTCGCGGCAAAGATGACGAGCCACCGGAACTCCAGGCTCTTCCCCACAATCCAGCGCATCATCGCTGCTGCCCCCTCTGTCGCGTGTGTTCACCGGTGGCCAAGAGCGACCGGGAGCGGTGGACGTCCATGTCGATCACGTCAGTGGCTCCCATCGATGCCGAGCTCGGCGCCGTAGACCTCGGTCGAGCCGGTCGTGACGACGTGCGTCCCTGCCTCCAGGCCATCGGAGACGTATGCCTCGTCGTCCCCAGCCCGATCCACCACGACCTGCACTCGCTGATACGTGAGTCCGCCGTCGGTGATGTAGACCCACGCGGCTCCCGCGGCGTCGTAGATGAGCGCGGCATACGGCACCACGAGGTTGGCGCCTCGACGGTGGACGGACGCCGTCTGCAGGCCGAGGCGGTCGACCCCCTCCTGGGTGAAGGTCACCACCGCAACTCCCTCGTCTGTCTCTTCGACGGTGGCCGGCTGGTAGCCGGCGGCCTTGGTGGCCTCGACCTCCTTGCACCCGACCAGGAGCGTGACGACGAGCGGAAGGATCAGAGCGAGGACGGTGAGCCGGCGCGCACCCGAGTCGCCACCCATGTCACGACTCCGCGATCTCGGTGCGGCTCACGACGAAACCGGATCCTCGCTGCTGCCCGATCCGCGGTTCGTCAGCCGCGAGTATCGGATCGGTCGACGCGTCTTCTCCCGGTTCGCTCCGCTCCTCGGCCTCCATGACGTGCAGGTAGAGCGACGGCAGCACGAACAGCGTCACGAACGCCGTGGTGACAAGGCCGCCGATCAGTGTCACCGCCATCGGATGCAGCACCTCGAGCCCGGGCCGTGGGCCGAGGACGACGAAGGGGGCAGCAAGGAACGCCAAGGCTGCCACCGAGGCGGCCATCGGGCCCAGCCGGGCGCGCGCGCCCCGCAGTACCTTGTCGGTCCACGAGTCGCCGGTGAAGTCACGCTCACGCCACCGGATCTCCTCGATCAGCAGCAGATTCGCCCGCACGGCGAGGCCGAAGACCGCGAGCAGTCCGACCAGTGCTCCCAACGTGATCTCAGCGCCGCCCGGGAACAAGGTGGCAACCACCCCTCCGACCAGCGAAACCGGGAGGAGCGCCAACACGAGCCCCGCCAGGCGCCAGCTCTTGAAGACGGCCTGCAGCAGGAGGAAGACTGCGATCAGCGCGGCCACGGCGAAGCCGGTCACGCGGCCGTATCCGACCTCGTCGCCGGTGGTGCCACGCAACACCTCGGCGTGGTACTCCAGCGGGAAGCTCATCTGCTTCAGCCGGTCGTCGATCTCCGCGAGGACCGAGCCAACACTGCGACCGGCGACTCCGGCCTGGACGTCCAACCGCCGCGACACGGCGTCGCGCTTGATCACCGACGCGGTGTCGGCGAGCGTCACGTCCGCGACCTGGCCGAGCCGAAGGTAGCCACCGCCCGGACGGTCGATGAGCAGGTTCTCGATGTCACTGACGCTGCCCCGGGTCGTCGGTGCACCTTGGACGACGACGTCGAAGACCTTCTGCTCCTCGAAGACGCTGCCGACCTGGATCCCCTGGAGCAAGGTTGCTTCGGCACGTCGAACGTCTCCCGGCGTGACACCGAACCCCTGCGCCTTCTCCAGGTCCACCTCGATCTCGACGGTCGGCTCGGTCGCCGGCAGGTCGACGGCCGGGTCGACGACGCCGTCGATGTCGGCGATCATCTGCTGTACCCGCCCGGCCTCGCGACGCAGGATCTCCGGATCCTGTCCGAAGAGGCGCACGACGACCGGTTGGCTCACACCGGTGAGCAGATTCAGGCCGTCCCCAGTTACCTCGTTTCCGCCCTGTCGAACCGCGCCCACATCGCGGATCTTCTGGGCGGAGTAGGTGACCACCTCGTGCTCGACGCCACGGGTCGACGCCAGCGTGTCGCGAATGGCGTCCATCGTGCCGTCGAAGTCGGCATCCGACTCCAGAGCTACCCAGACATCGCTGGAGTTGACGTTGGTGAGTCGATCGCCAGTCACCGAGCGACCGACGTGTGCTCCCACGTTCGCGACACCCGGTACCGCCTCGAGCTTCTTCGCCACGTCCGTCGTGATCTCGGTCATCCGGGGGTTGGAGGTGCCGGGAGGCGCATCCAGCCGCACCAGGACGTTCGGGTCGTGGAACGTGGGAATCAGGGAGCTTCCGAGCAACGGCAAGGCGGCCAGGCCGACCACGGCAATGGCCATCGTCGCGACCAGAGCGACGCGAAGACGGCCGCTGAACGCCCGGAGCCCGGCCAGGTAGCGGGCGCGGACGCTCTGATCGACGCGCTGCAACGCCCGGCCGGCAGCAGTCTGGTCGCGCTGCGGCAAGGTCGGTGAGAACAGGAGGACAGCGAGCGCCGGAGCCACCGTCAGTGCGACAAGTGTGGCGGCCAGCACCGCGAGCACGTACGCCCAGACCAGCGGGGCGAAGAACGCACCGGGACGTCCGCCCATGACGGCTACCGGCACGATCGCCAGCAGCACGATCACCGTCGCGTACGTCAGCGGTCGATGCACCTCCCCGATGCTCTGTCGCACCACTGCAGCCACGCCGGCATCCGAGCCGCGTCGGTCAGGGTCCCTCAGTCGTCGATGGATCAGATCCGCGGGCACGATGGCAGCATCCACGACGATCACGACCGCGGCGGCGAGTCCAGCCAGCGTCAGGGTGTTGAACGACTGCCCCATCAGGTACATCGCCAGAGCAGCCGCGACCATCGACAACGGGACCGTGACCGCGATGATGACGAGAGACCGCCACCGGTGACGAATGGCCGCAAGGGCGAGCAGCATCAGGCCGCCGCCGATGAGCAGCCCGATCCCGAGGTTGTGGAGTGAGTCCTCGATGTAGGTGACCGGTCGGAACACGGACGTGTCCATCGCCATCGTGGTGAGGCCGGGCTGCAAGGTTTCGAGAGCGTCCTCGACGCCTTCGGTGACCGCTGCGGCACTGGCCCGGGGAAGCTTCTCGACCACGAGCATGACGCCGGGCCCACCGTTGACGATGGCATCACCGATCAAGGGCTGGTGGCCCACCACGATGTCGGCAACCTGCGACAGGCGGAGCTGCCCGCCGGTGCCGGCGACCGGTACCTTCCCGAGCTCCTTCGGATCAGCGATCTTCTCGATGAGGTGACGGACCTGGAGTCGCTGTTGCGGCGTCTCGATGTAACCACCGGTCCCTGGGGTCGATGCCTCCAGGAAGCTGAGCGGGGACACCACCTGGGCGTTGCCCGCAGTCTCGATGACCTGGCCGAGAGTCACTCCCTTGTCGCGTAGGCGCTGCGGGTCCACCTGGACCTGCAGCTGCTGGTCCCGCATACCCCAGACCGCCACGTTGGCGACGCCCTCGACACCCATCAGCCGTGGCCGGACTGTCCAGCGCGCGATCACCGACTGCTGGATCTCGTTCAGCTCGTCGGACGACATGCCGATCATCAGCACGCGGTTCGATGACGACATGGGCTGAAGGAGCGTTGGAGGCTTGGAGACGTTCGGCAGGGCATGTGCCTGCGTGAGCCGCTCCTCGATCAGCTGACGGCCGCGGTACACGTCGGTGCCGGCGGCGAAGACCATCGTGATGGAGGAGAGTCCCGGAAGCGACTCCGACCGGATCACCTCGACACCCTCGACTCCGTTGAGCAGGTCTGCCTCCAACGGCACGGTGATGAGCTGCTCGACCTCCTCAGCAGACAGACCCAGCGCCTCGGTCTGTACCTCGGCGTACGTCGGGCTGAACTCCGGGAGCACGTCCACCGACGCGCGCTGCAGCAGGATCGCCCCTGTCGCCATCAGCCCCACCGCCGCGGCCACGACCAACAGTCTGAAGCGCAGCGCCCATCCAATGAGCCAACCCATCTCGTGGCCTCCCTCGTCGCTGTTCCTTGACCGGGGCGCGCAGCCAGAAATTAAGAGTTTTTTGATTTGTTCTTCATAATTTCTTTAATCTTGAGTCGAGGGTGCCTGCGGAAGTTGAAGGTGTCAACCCCCCAGATGTGTCACCATGAAGGCACCATGCGTGTGCTCGTGGTTGAGGACGACACCAAGCTCTTGCGCGCCCTTGAACGGGGGCTCGGGCAGGAGGGGTACGACGTCGACGTCTCGACCAGGGGCGACGAAGCGCTCGCCCGGGCCACCGAGACGGTCTACGACGTCATCGTGCTCGATGTGATGCTGCCCGTGATGGACGGCTTCGACGTCTGTGCGGCGCTGCGCCGCGTCGAGCGCTGGTCGCCGGTCCTGATGTTGACGGCGCGCACCGACGTCAAGGATCGGATCCAGGGTCTGGACTCAGGCGCGGACGACTACCTGGTCAAGCCGTTCGACTTCGGTGAGCTGCTCGCGCGACTGCGCGTCCTGACGCGTCGTGGGCCGACCCGACAGGCCTCCCTCGTCACGATCGGCGAGCTCCACCTCGATGCCTCGACCCGCATCGTGACGCGCGGAGGACGGCAGATCGAGCTCACGGCCCGCGAGTTCGACGTGCTCGAGGTGCTCGCACGTCGGCCGAACCAGCTGGTCACGCGTGCCGAGCTCGTGGCGGCGGTGTGGGATGCGGACTTCGCGGGGGCGGCCAACATCGCCGACGTCTACGTCGGCTTCCTGCGCAAGAAGCTCGAGCGTCCCCGCGGCCGACGGCTCATCAGGACCGTCCGTGGCAAGGGCTTCGTGCTGGAGACGCCGTGAACCTTCCGATCCGGGTTCGGCTGACCGCCTGGTATGCGGCTCTCCTGGCCGTGCTCATCGCGGTGCTGGGCGCATTCGTGGTCTGGCAGCTGCGCAGCGACCTGCAGAACCAGGTCGACGGTGAGGTCCGCGCAACCTCCGGCACCCTCATCCGGGCGGTCCGCGCGGAGAACAATGACACACCGCCGTCGCAGCCGATCAGCTCCCCCGAGTTCACGGAGGACTTCGCCGGCGCGGCTCGGGCTGCGCTGACACACCGGGCCGCCGCAGCCCAGGTCGTCGATCCCGACGGCCAGGTACTGATCCGGTACGGGCCGGCCGCCGAGACCGGCTCGCTGTCAACCGCCGAGAGCCGTGCGGCCGCCCTGACCGACGGGGCGACCTCGTTCACCGCGGGACTGGGCGACGGTGACCAGCGGTACCGCGTGCGGGTCACGGCGTTCACCCTGCGGAACGGACCGCACTACATGGTGGTGGCGGAGAGCCTCGACCCGGTTGACGACGCCGTCGAGCGTGCCCTCCTGCTCCTGCTGATCGCCGGCCCCGTCGCGCTGGTCGCGACCGGAGCCGTCGCCTACTGGCTCGCCTTCGAAGCCATGCGACCGGTCGTACGGATGACGTCCGACGCGAAGGACATCGGGGCCGGACAGCTGGCCGAACGCGTCGCCGTGCCCAAGGTCCAGGACGAGATCGGACAGCTCGCTGTCACCCTGAACGACATGCTGGACCGCATCGAGAGCGGGGTGTCGGCCAAGCGCCGCCTCGTTGCGGACGCCTCGCACGAGCTGCGTACACCGCTTGCCGTCATGCGCGCGGAGATCCAGGTCAGCCTCCGCGGTGACGACCTCTCCGATGATGCGCGGCAGGTCCTGGAAAGCACCCGCGAAGAGGTGGAGCGAATGAGTCGGACCGTGGACAACCTCCTGACCCTCGCCGAAGCTGACGAGGGCAAGCTCGGCCTGCTCACCAAACCCGTCCGGCTCCGCGCGACGCTCGAAGACGCCGCTCGCCAGCTGGAACCGCTCGCGGCAGCCAAGGACGTGAACCTCCTGGTCGAGGGCGCCCACGTGGTCGCCCGCGCAGACCTTCAGCGCATGAACCAGGCCGTGATCAACCTGCTCGAGAACGCCGTGAAGTTCTCCCCCGCCGGTGGCACGGTCGGTGCCCGGACCTGGCGGACCGCCGACGAGGTGGGCATTTCCGTCACCGACGAGGGCCCAGGCATCCCGCCCGAGGAGCGCGCGCGGCTGTTCGACCGCTTCTACCGCGTCGACGCCGCCCGAGGTCGGGCGATCACCGGCAGCGGGCTGGGGCTGGCCATCTGTCTGGAGGTGGCCTTGGCGCACGGGGGGCGGGTCTGGGTGGAGAGCACGCCACCCAACGGCAGCACGTTCTCGCTGGCGTTGCCCGGATGGCGAGCCCTGCCGTCAGAGGAGAGCTCGGCGTCGTCCGATCTCGCTGAGCTGGCGCATGCAGATCGTGGCGCGGCGGCCCTGCCGGACTAGGCGGACTTCTTCTTCTTGGCCGGCTCTTCGCGCGGGACCAGGGTCGGGTTGACGTTGTCTGAGACGACCTCCCCCGTCACCACGACCTTGGCAACGTCCTCGCGGGACGGCACGTCGTACATCACGTTGAGGAGCACTTCCTCGAGGATGGCGCGCAGGCCACGCGCTCCGGTTCCGCGCAGCATGGCCTGGGCGGCGATCGCCTCGATCGCGTCCTGGGTGAACTCGAGGTCGACGTTGTCGAGCTCGAACAGCTTCTGGTACTGCTTCGTCAAGGCGTTGCGCGGCTCGTTGAGGATGCGGATCAGGTCGACTTCCTGCAGCTTGTCGACGGTGGCGATCACGGGAAGGCGGCCGACGAACTCCGGGATCAGCCCGAACTTCAACAGGTCCTCGGGCCGGACGTCCGCGTAGAGCGAGTCGACATCGGTGTCGCTGCGAGCCTTGAGCTCGTTGCTGAACCCGAGCGACTTCTTGCCGGCGCGCTGCTCGACGATGTGCTCGAGCCCGGCGAAGGCACCACCCACGATGAACAGGATGTTGGTGGTGTCGATCTGGATGAACTCCTGGTGCGGGTGCTTGCGGCCGCCCTGCGGAGGCACCGAGGCAGTCGTGCCCTCGAGGATCTTGAGCAGCGCCTGCTGCACTCCCTCGCCGGACACGTCGCGGGTGATCGAGGGGTTCTCGGACTTGCGTGCGACCTTGTCGACCTCATCGATGTAGATGATGCCGGTCTCGGCCTTCTTGACGTCGTAGTCGGCGGCCTGGATGAGCTTGAGCAGGATGTTCTCGACATCTTCACCGACGTAGCCGGCCTCGGTGAGGGCGGTGGCATCCGCGATCGCGAACGGGACGTTGAGCATCCGCGCCAGGGTTTGCGCGAGGTAGGTCTTGCCGCAACCCGTCGGCCCGATCATCAAGATGTTGGACTTGGCGAGCTCGACGGCTTCTTCTTTGCCCCGGCTGGCCAGTGCGGAGCCGACACCGGCCTGGACCCGCTTGTAGTGGTTGTAGACCGCGACGGCGAGCGACTTCTTGGCCGCGTCCTGACCGATGACGTAGCCGTTGAGGAACTCGTAGATCTCGCGCGGCTTGGGCAGCTCCTCGAGACCGAGCTCGCTGCCCTCGGACAGCTCTTCCTCGATGATCTCGTTGCACAGGTCTATGCATTCGTCACAGATGTAGACGCCGGGGCCGGCGATGAGCTTCTTGACCTGCTTTTGGCTCTTGCCACAGAACGAGCACTTCAGCAGGTCGCCACCGTCACCAATCCGTGCCACGTGTGACGTCTCCTTCGAGTCGGGCCGAGGCGCCGTGCGCACCCTGGCCTGTTGTCCATGTTGACCGTACCTGTCTGGACCGTCAACAACGGGTAGAACGGCTCAGACGGGTGTCGGTGTCGCCTTCTGTGACTCCAGAATCTGGTCGATCAGGCCGTACTCGATGGCCTGGTCAGCGGTCAGGATCTTGTCGCGCTCGATGTCCCGGCTGACCTCCTCGAGAGACTTGCCCGTGTTGTCGGCGATCATCTGCTCGAGCAGCGACCGCATCCGCAGGATCTCGTTGGCCTGGATCTCGATGTCACTGGCCTGTCCGTAGGTGCCCTCGGTGTACGGCTGGTGGATGAGGATGCGGCTGTTGGGCAGCGCCATCCGCTTGCCCTTGGTGCCCGCCGCCAGCAGCACGGCCGCCGCGGAGGCCGCCTGGCCCAGACACACGGTCTGCACGTCGGGCTTGAGGTAGCGCATGGTGTCGTAGATGGCGGTCAGTGCGGTGAACGAGCCACCGGGTGAGTTGATGTAGATGCTGATGTCGCGGTCGGGGTCCATCTGCTGGAGGCAGAGCAGCTGGGCCATCACGGCGTTCGCGATGTCGTCGCTGATCGGCGTACCGAGGAAGATGATGCGGTCCTCGAACAGCTTGGCGAAGGGGTCGATGCGTCGTACGCCGTAGGACGTGCGCTCCTCCCACTGCGGGATGAAGTACTCGGCGCGGGGGGCGGTCTGCTGGTGCAGCGGCACCTGCGGGTCGGTGGTCATGTGGGTGGCTCCTCGGAGAGGGACGACAGGGGCAGGGTGAGACGGCGACTGGCTCATTCGAAGCCCTTCGGGCCACCCTGTTTGCCGCCGGTCCCCGACCTCGGCGCCCTGCGCCACGACGTGGTCGATGAAGCCGTACTCCTTCGCCTGCTCGGCGGTGAACCAGCGGTCGCGGTCGGCGTCCTGCTCCACCTGCTCGAGCGGCTGGCCGGTGTGCGTGCTGATCAGGTCGAAGAGGATCTTCTTGATGTAGAGCGACTGCTCGGCCTGGATCTTGATGTCGGAGGCAGAGCCGCCCATGCCGCCCGACGGCTGGTGCATCATGATCCGCGCGTGGGGCAGCGCGTAACGCTTGCCCTTGGCACCGGCGCAGAGCAGGAACTGCCCCATGGACGCAGCCAGCCCCATCCCGACGGTGGCGACGTCGTTGGAGATGAACTGCATGGTGTCGTAGATCGCCATGCCGGAGTCGACCGAGCCACCGGGTGAGTTGATGTAGAGGAAGATGTCGGCGTCCGGGTCCTCGGCGTTCAGCAGCAGCATCTGGGCACAGATCGCGTTCGCGTTCTGGTCCTTGACCTCGGAGCCGAGGAAGACGATGCGCTCCTTGAGCAGCCGCTGGTAGATGTGGTCGTCGAGGCCAGCGCTGCCGTTGGCCCCGTTCATCTGGATCGAGTCAGTGGAAGTCACGTCGTCGACACTAGCGGTCACGGCGGACGAAGCCACGGGACATCGGGCCGTGTTCGCTGTGGGCGCACTCGACTCGGCTGCCTGCCTAGAATGCCGAGCGTGTCCGACAGATCCGACGCCGGCCCGTTCCACCCCAGGCCCGCGGCCGCTGGGCCGGCTCCGGACGGACTGCGCATCCGCCCCGCCGCGCGGGCGATCGTGATGGACACCGACCACCGCGTGCTCCTCGTGCACTTCGACTTCGGCCCCGACAACCTCCCTACCGGCCTGTGGGCGTGTCCGGGCGGGGGCATCGATCCTGGCGAGACCGTCGAGCAAGGGCTGATCCGCGAGCTGCGCGAGGAGATCGGGCTGGTCATCGACGACACCGGACCCGCCGTCTGGTGGAAGGAGCATGTGTTCCCGATGACGCGTTGGGACGGCCAGCAGGACACGTTCTTCTGGCTGACCGTCGAACCGTTCGAGCCGCGGCCGGGTTTCAGCGAGGCCGAGCTGCGGGCCGAGAAGCTGGACGGGATGCGCTGGTGGCCCTACGACGAGATCCAACATGCCCAACGTGTGTATGACGAGGGGCGCGTCGATGATCCCGGATACACGACGTTCTCACCGCGGCGCCTCGGCCATCTGCTCGAGGACCTGGTGCGGGACGGCCACCCGGGCGACACGGTGCTCCTGCCGCCCGAGTGATCCCCCAGGCAGGCTGCCGCCGGGTCTGTCGTAGTCCCGTCACGTGCCCGCCGGCCGCCCGACGAACCACCGAAAACGGGCTGAGGCGTTTTGTCTGATGAGTCGTGTACGGGTGGAGAAGTGCCTTAATTCAGTTGCTTTCCGTCACTACAGTCTCACGCTGAGGTCACGTCTACCGCGTGTCCTTGCAGGACGGTCGCCGTCACGTCACCATGCAAGAACAATGACGAACGGTTGGCTCCTTCCGACGATCCTGGTCGTCGTCTGTGCGGCGATCGTCGCCGCGCTCGCCCTGCGCAAGCGGATGCGGCGCAACGCGATGGTACGCGTGGCAAAGGCGCTCGGGCTGCGCTACAGCGCCGGCGATCCGCTGGGTCTCAGCCAGGGGCTCGGCGCCGACGTGTCCGACACGATCTGGGGCCGCTTCGAAGGTGCCGACATCGCCATCGCCACCGCGTCGCGCAGCATCGTTCGACCCGACAGCGAGAGCTGGGTGACCAGCTCGGTCGGGGTGAGCCTCAAGGTCAAGGTCGTGCGCGGCCTGGAGATCGCGCAGCGAGCTGCCGGACCGTCAGCCCAGGTGGGCCTCACGACCGATGGCCGGCTGGCCGTGCGGTCCCGCGTCCCGAACCAGCGGTCGGCCGCACCGGTCGTCCAGCCCGACGATCTGCCCACCCTGCTGGAAGCCACCGCGCGGGCTGCCCGGTCACAGTCCTGGTGACGTTCGCTCAGGAGCGTCCGTTCCGCCCGTGAGCAGCCGGGCGACGACCGCTCAGACCGTCAGCGCAGCGGACACCACCTCGGCCACATCCGCACGTGTCCACTCGGGGCGGCAGCCGGGTCTCGCGAGCAAGTAGTCGGTGATCGCGTCGGCCGCGAGACCATGCGCCTCGGCCAGTCCGCGCGCCATCATCGTGAGGTAGGCCGGACGGGGTGCATTGAGGGTGAGCTCCCCCGACGGGTGCGACGAGAAGGTCACCACCGGGACCTCGTCGATGTCGCCCACCACATGCAGCGTCTCGTAGCGGCCTGGACCCAGCTCGAGGCTCCCGGCCGCGGCGAGTGCGAGGAGGTCGAGCGGATCGCCGCTGGGGTCACGGTGCATCTCCTGGCTGGCCACGTCGGCAAACTGCTCGACCGTGAGCCGGTAGGCGCGACCGAACGAGGTACCCGCACCCTCAGGATCGAAGAACGCAATGCCGCCGCCCCAGGTCGGTGACTCCCATGCGAAGCTGACCGACCCGTCGAGCAGCACCGGCTCGTCGCCGGTCGGATCGCTGGTGTCACGTGCCCCGGGCAGGATGCGAGCGGCTCCGTCCGGGCGACCTCCCCGCAGGTAGCAGCGGAAGCGTTCCCAGGACAGGTTGGAGCCGTAGCCGGCGTACCAGACCTGGTCCATGGGTCTCCCTTCCACACACCTGTTCACCCATTGTCGTACGGCGGTGGCTACCGCATCGTGGGTATGGTCACGACGTACCCGCCTGCGGCCGCGCACGTTCGGCGGCTCCGACAAGGGAGAGCGATGGGAGACGCACCGGACGATCATCTCGACGACGAGAGGACCGCGAGGATCGGCCACCGCGACCTGACGGCGTGGCCCAGTTCAGCCGGACAGCGGGTGGTCCGTACGACGTCTCGGGTGGTCGGGCGGGCCCGGCGCTCGCTCGACGAGCGCTCGATCCCCTACGTGGTGCTGTTGGTGACGGCGACGATCGGCGTCCTGGTGGCCGGCGTCTTCACCTGGCTGAGCGCCCAGATCTACGACAGCGTCACCGACAAGCGCGGCGTAGCCGGGCTGGACCGGCCGGTGCTGGACTGGATGATCCGCCGTCGAAGCCCGGGGCTCAACGGCGTGGTCACCGACTTCACGAACCTGGGCGGGCCGGTGATCATGCCGGTCATCGCCACCGTCGCCGCCATCGTGCTGGCGCTGTGGTGGCGGCGATGGACGCCGATCCTGCTGATGGCGGTGGGGGCAGGCGGCTCGGTGCTGCTCACGGTCATCGGGAAGCAGAGCATCGACCGGGCCCGCCCGCCCACCCGCCTCGCGGTATCGCCCTTCGAGACGTCTCCGTCTTTCCCAAGCGGTCACACGCTCAACAGCTGGGTGATCTTCTTGCTCATCGCCTACCTGGTCAGCTGCCGCGTCGAGTCGCGTGGGTGGCGGATCACCGCCACGGCGGTCGCCTTGGTCCTGGCGGTGGCCATGGGACTGAGTCGGGTCTACCTCGGCCACCACTGGCTGACCGACGTGCTCGTCGGATGGACCCTCGGCACTGCGTGGCTGATCGTGGTGGTGACCGGGCACCGGCTCGCGCTGACGATGGCGCGACAGCCCCCCGACACCGCACCCGCACTCTGAGGTCAGGGTGCGGTCACTTCGAGTCGTCGGCCTCGACCAGGTAGTCGGTGGTCGAAACGACACCTGCGGCCGCGTCGGTCGACGACTCGGCTGCTGCTTGTGCCTGCGCGGCGGCCTCGGCCTGGGCCGCGAGCTCCTCGGGGTCGGCGTAGGTGCCGTCGGGCTGGAGTGTCTTGAGCTCGACGACGTTGCCTGACCCGTCCTTGACCGTGGCCGCCTCGACGATGTGCGCGAGCGCCTTGCCGCGGCGTACCTCAGACACCATCTCGGGCACGTGGTTGTGCTCCATGATGTGCTTGATGTACTCCTCCGGGCTCTGGCCCGACTGCTGCGCCCGACGCAGCAGGTGCTGTGTGAGCTCTCCCTCGTCGACGCCGAGCGCCTCGGCGGTGGCGATCTCGTCGAGGATGAACTGCGCAGCCATCGCGTCACGGACCCGCTTGTCCAGGTCGGCAGCGAACTCGTCCTCGGTCTGACCCTCGGACTCCAGATAGTCGGCCTCGGTCATGCCGGCGTACGCGAGCTGCTGCTCGATCGAGTCGCGGCGGGACTGCAGCTCGTCGGCGACGGCGGCGTCGGGGAGCGGAATCTCGACCATCGTCAGCAACTTCTCGAGCACGGCGTCACGGGCCGCGCCGGCCTGCTCGAGCCGCGCGTTGCGGACCAGGCGGTCGTGCACGTCAGCACGCAGCTCGTCCATGGAGTCGAACTCCGATGCCTGCTGGGCGAAGTCGTCGTCGAGGTCGGGCAGCTCCTGCTCCTTGACGGCGGTGACCTGGACGGTGACCTCGACGCTCTGGTCCTTGAACTCACCGCCGACCAGCGTGGACTCGAAGGTCGCCTCGTCACCCGCCGACATACCGAGCAGCGCGTCGTCGAGGCCTTCGAGCATGGTGCCCCGGCCGACCTGGTAGCTCATGCCGGTGGCCTGCGCCTCCTCGATCGCCTCGCCGTCCTTGGACGCGGACAGATCGATGGTCACGAAGTCGTCGGCAGCGGCGGCGCGCTCGACCGGGTTGAGGCTGCCGAACCGTTCACGGAGGTTTTCGAGCTGCTCGTCGACCTCGTCGTCACCGATGGAGATGTCCTCGACCTCGACCTCGATGCCGTTGTACTCCGGCAGCGTGATCTCGGGCTTCGTGTCGAGCTCGGCCACGAACGTGATGTCCTGGCCGTCCTCGACCTCACCGACCTCGAGCTCGGGCTGGCTCAGCGGGACGATGTTGTTGTCCTGCAACGCCTGGAAGTACAGCTGCGGAAGCGCCTCGTTGACGGCCTCGCCGATCACCGCGTCGCGCCCGACCCGCTGGTCGATGACCATCGCGGGGACCTTGCCCTTGCGGAAGCCAGGGATGTTGATCTGCTGGGCGATCTTCTTGTACGCCGCGTCGAGGCTCGGCTTGAGCTCCTCGAAGGGCACCTCGACGGTGAGCTTGACCCGCGTCGGGTTCAGCGTCTCGACGGCGGTCTTCACAGGTGTGTCTCCTTGATACGTGGGGCAGCGCCCGGTTGCGATCGTGCCGGGACTCGGGCGGTCTGCTGAGGCAGACGACCAGCCTATCGGGGGGTTTGCCGAGCGTGAAATCGTCCGCCTCCCGTGTGACGGAGGTGACGCGAGTGCCGGCATACCTTCGCGATTGGAACGGTATTGCGGCGGATCTCGGCTCGGAGCAGCAAGAACGTTCCGAACGAAGGACGGTGGTCGGGGCGACAGGACTCGAACCTGCGATCTCCTGCTCCCAAAGCAGGCGCGCTAGCCACTACGCTACGCCCCGGTGTCAGCCGGCCGGGTCGGCTCGACTGAACGCCGCACGAGTCTAGGCCATCGACGGACGACATCCCGCAGTCGCGTGGCGGTTGTCAGCTCGGCCCAAGATCACGGACCAGGCGGATCTCTCCCAGCGGCGTCCCCGCATCGTCCCACCGGCTGGTGGCTCCGTCGGCGCGCCACCCGTGGGCGGCGTACCAAAGGCGACCCGCCTCGTTGTCATGGAGGACCCACAGGGCCGCTCGCCGGGAACCTTGGTCGCGCAGCCATCCCAACGCCGCGTCGTGGACCGCTCCCCCGGCCCCCCGACCTTGTAGAGCGGGATGGGTGTACAGGGCGTAGACCTCACCACACCCGGTCACGTCCTCGTCCGGGTCGGCGTCCTGCTGCGGACGGTAGGGCCCGACGATCGCGTAACCGGCGACAGAGGCGTCCACCTCGGCCACCCAGTCCGAGATGCCGGGGCGGTCAGTCGTCAGGCGCTCTCGCCACCGGTCCTCGAAGTCGCGCACGTCGAGACCGTCGAGGTATGCCGACGGGACGATGCCGGCGTACGCGTGGCGCCAGGTGTCGACGTTGATGCGGGCCAGCCGAGCCACGTCGTCGAGCCTCGCCCGTCGTACCAGCACTGTCACGCCAGCATCTTCTCAGCCCGCCGGCGAGCTGCAGATCATCGCCGGCCGCACGCGACGAGCACGGCTGTCTGCAGCGGCCGACTGACGTCGACTCGCCGTCCCCGGGTTCGCCCCCCGCCGCCACGTCATGACACCATGGACGCCGCGCGCCGAGTACGCCGATCGGTGCCCGCGGGTGTAGCTCAATGGTAGAGCCCCAGCCTTCCAAGCTGGCCATGCCGGTTCGATCCCGGTCACCCGCTCCACTCTTTCCGTAGCTGAGCAGCGCCCCTGCCGCCGACTCCGACTCCAACCGATTGCAGGTCGAAGACCGTTCACCGGCCTCGTGGGCCGTGCTGACGGAAGATCGCCACCTGCCTTGCGTCGAGGTGCAGCCTTGGAAGCCGATCCTGAGAGTCCGGTTACACCGCCCCATACATGAGGGCCCTTTGGGTACAGCCGTGTTGACCTGACCCCTGTCTTTGGAGACTCACACAACTATGG
Organism: uncultured Actinomycetota bacterium; assembly: GCA_963815445.1. GTDB lineage: Bacteria > Actinomycetota > Actinomycetes > Propionibacteriales > Nocardioidaceae > JANLYC01. Next base: position 395,536 of record CAWFGV010000006.1, on the reverse strand, counting down.
CGAACACGATTTCTCGCGCTATGCACGACCTCGGCCTGGCCAGCTGGTTCGGCGGCACCCTCGCCAACGCGGTCGCACTGAACCCCGCTGCAGCCGAAGCCGGTGACGCCGGCAGCACCGGTCAGGTCGCCAACGCGGGCTGGGACCGTTGGACTCCCGTGAACGGGGCAGCGATTGCCATGCACCTCGTCGGGAGCCTCGGACAGCTGGCCGGCAACCGGTCCCGGCTCACGGCCCAGGAAGGGGTTCCGTCGATGGCCCTCGTCAAGACGGGCCTGACGGCCGCCGCACTCGGTGCCACCGCGTACAGCCGCATGCTGGGCCTGAAGGTTTCCGCTCACCACGGAACTCCGGCTCAGTCCGGCACGACACCAGATCCATCGACACCCGACGACGTGGCCGCCGCGCAGAGGCAGCTCTCCGCCATGCAGTGGGTCATACCAACGCTCACCGGCGCCTTGGTGCTCGTCAGCGCCTACGCAGGAGAGCAGCAGCGCCCCAGCGAGGTTCGCAGAGGCATCGCGGGTCGCTTCACGCGGTGACACAAGAGGGGCAGCCAGCTCAGCTCCGCCTCGACCGATACGGCCAAGGGTTCCGCCCCGCCGCGACCGCCGATTCCGTGAAGGGAACCCACGCCGGTTCACAGGTTTCCCCAACCCCACACACACATTCCCTCATGCCCAGGAGGCACCGATGTCCAGCGACGCGATCGTCCTGCTCAAGCAGGACCACAAGGAGATCCGACGGGTCTTTCGCGACTTTCAACAGGCCGGCAAGAACGCCGCCGTCCAGAAGGGAAAGCTCGTCGACAAGATCATCGAGCTCCTCACCGTGCACACCTATATCGAGAACGAGGTCTTGTACCCACGCGTTCGCGCACTGCTACCCGACCTCGAGGACGACGTTCTCGAGTCGTACGAGGAGCATCACGTCGCAGACGTACTCGTCGTCGAGCTCGCCGCAATGAAGCCCACCGACGAACGCTTCGACGCCAAGACCATCGTGCTCATCGAGAACGTGACGCACCACATGGAGGAGGAGGAACAGGACTGGTTCCCCAAGGTCCGCGAGGGCCTGGGTCGCAAAGTGCTGCAGGAGATCGGCGCCGAACTGGTCGCGGCCAAGAAGAAGGCACCGACTCGGCCCTCACAGCCCAGTGCGCTCAAGAAGACACTCGACGCGGTCCTCAGCTAACAATCGGTTTCGCTTGCCGGACCGAGCAGAGACCGGGCGCTACCCCAGCTGGTCGCGGCGCCGCGTCAGGTAGGCGATCTCGGCGGTGTTGCCCGCCAGCTCGATGGCCTTGTCGTACGCCGCGCGCGACGTCTCACTGTGGCCCAGCCGTCGCAGCAGGTCGGCGCGAGTCGCGTGATACGCGTGGTAGCCGGCCAACGTGTCCTCGAGACGGTCGACCGCTGCCAGCGCCACCTCCGGGCCGTCCAGCTCGGCGACGGCGACGGCCCGGTTGAGGGCGACGATCGGCGAAGGATCGAGGCGGACCAGCTGGTCGTAGAGCGCGACGACCTGCGACCAGTCGGTGTCGCGTACGTCGCGGACGGAGGTGTGCACGGCGTTGATCGCTGCGAGGATCTGGTAGCGACCAGGAGCCACCCCGGCGGAAAGGCGCTCGCGCACCAGCCGGTGACCCTCGGCGACCAGCGCCGCGTCCCAGGTACCACGGTCCTGCTCGACCAGCGTGACCAGTTCGCCGTGCGCCGAGACCCGGGCGGTGCGGCGGGCCTCGATGAGGAGCATCAGCGCCAGCAGGCCGGCTACCTCACGGTCCTCCGGCATGAGGACACGGATCATGCGAGTCAGCCGGATCGCCTCGGCCGTCAGGTCGTGACGTACGGGATCGGTGTCCGGGCCGGTCGCCAGGTAACCCTCGTTGAAGACGAGGAAGAGGACGGCGAGCACGCCCGACACGCGGGCCGGGAGATCCTCCGCGGACGGCACCCGATAGGGGATGCGAGCAGCCTTGATCTTGGCCTTCGCGCGGGTGATCCGCTGCCCCATGGTGGCCTCCTGCACGAGGAAGGCGCGGGCGATCTCGGGCACGGTCAGACCGGCGACCATCCGCAGCGTCAGCGCCACGCGGGTCTCCATCGCGAGCGCCGGATGACAGCACGTGAAGATGAGCCGGAGCCGCTCGTCGTCGATGGTGTCGAGAGGCTCCTGCGCGTCGTCGTCGTACAACAACCGAGCCTCCTTCTGCTTGTCGGCACGCTTGTTCTCGCGCCGGATCCGGTCGATGGCCTTGCGGTTGGCGGTGGTGGTCAGCCAGGCGCCGGGGTTGGGGGGTACGCCGTCGGCGGGCCACCGCTGGACGGCGGTCGCGAATGCCTCGGCCGCCGACTCCTCGGCGATGTCGAGGTCACCGAAGCGCCTGGTCAGGGAGGCGACCACCCGGGCCCACTCCTCGTGGTGTGCCTGGGTGATCGCCTCCCGGATGTCGACCGCGCTCACAGGAACGGCCGCACCTCCACCTTCCGGTTGCACTGCTTGGACCCCTCGGCGGCGAGCTTGAGCGCCACGTCGAGGGCGGGGGCCTCGATGATCCAGAAGCCGGCGAGATACTCCTTCGACTCCACGAAGGGCCCGTCGGCGAACATCGCCTCCCCGCCCCGGTTGTCGATGACGGTGGCCGAGTCGGGCGTCGCGAGGCCACCGGCGAAGACCCAGTGACCCTCGGCCCTGAGCCCGTCGTTGAACTCGGTGATGGCCGCCATCTCGTCCGCGGTGGCGGAGCCGGCCGTGTCGTCGATCACGGAAACCAGGTACTGCATCTCGGACTCATCTCCTGTGGTTCGGGGCGCCCTTCGTGGGCGGTCGCTCACCCCTACTACGAACACCACTCCCCCGATCCGACACCACCTCCGGATTGCTTTCAAGACTTTCCGGTGCCCAGTTGTAGGCGATCCGACAGGGCGAGGGTGCTGGGCTGGTTCTGGGCGACGGTCACGCGGGTCGCCTGTCCAAGTCACCGATCAACCATCCGTCTGGGCGTCGCCGTGGCGGAGCGCCTCCAGCACGGCAAGCACCCGGCGATGGTCGGTGGGCTCGTCGTGCAGCCCGAGCTTGCTGAAGATGTTCGCGATGTGGCTCTCGACGGTCTTGACCGACCCCACGATCCGCGTTCGATCCGCGCAACCCACTCTCGTGATCGCTGACCCGGTTGGAACGGTCTGGCACTTCTGAACAGCATGCAGATGCCACATCGTTCCAACCGCGCGCGCCCAGCCAGGGTCGCCAGGATCGTCGGGAGCTGTGCGCGTGGGTCGATGGGTGTCGTCTTGCTGATGACGACGATCACGACGGCGAAGATCACGACCACAGAAGCCGATGCCATCGCGTAGGCGGCGGAGTCCGTCACCACGCGCTCGACGTCATACAGCCGGTAGCGAAGCACCGACAGGGCAGCGCCGGCGGCGAGTGCCAAGATCGCCACACTCATGAGGTATCCAGCCGCCTCGGTATGACCTGCGTAGGACGCTGCGAACGACGCGATGACGCAGGGCGCGAGGGGCAACGCACCCGCCACAAGCCACAGCAGCTGCTGACGCCGCTGGCCATGCGCGCGGCGCCAGGCCCGGACCAGCCCGATCGCCGAGGCGATCAGACACAGGCCGACGACGATGATGGACGCCGCTGCCACGACTGACATCAGCCCCCTGAGCGAGTCGACCGCCCACGGGCTGGCGATGCTGTCGTAAGGAGAGTCCAGTGCGGTGGAGCGCATCAGGGCGCCTGCCTGGTAGCTGATCCCCGTCGCGACGGTGATTATCTATCGCCATCGCCTGGCACTTCCGACACAGCACGCAGACGCCACATCGCTTCCAACCGCGCGCGTCCCTGGGTTCTGGCTCGCAGTAGGCTCCCGACAGCCGCGCGCGGCAACGAAACCGTCGGTGTCTCGGCTGCGGGAGGAACGCATGAACGACACGATCGACACACTGCTCGTCGGTGGCTCGGTATTCCATCCCGGCACCGCGTCGTCGGTCCGGGCCGATGTGGCGCTGGCCGGCGGTCGTATCGCGGCGGTGACGGCACCCGGCGAGCAGCGCAGCCGGACCGGCACGGCCACTGATGTGGTCGACCTGACCGGCCGCCTGCTCATCCCCGGCTTCCAGGACGCGCACGTCCATCCGGTCGCGGGTGGCCTGGCCATGCTGCGGTGCGAGCTGCACGGCACCGCGTCTGCACAGGAGTGCCTGGACATCATCGCTGCGTATGCCGCCAGCCACCCCGACGCGGAGTGGATCGTGGGTGGTGGCTGGTCGATGGAGTTCTTTGCCGGTGGCACGCCGACCCGTACGGCACTCGACGCGGTCGTCAGTGACCGGCCTGTCTACCTGACGAACCGGGACGGGCACGGTACCTGGGTCAACACGCGCGCGCTGGAGCTCGCCGGTGTCGACGCCTCGACACCCGATCCCGCGGACGGACGCATCGAGCGCGAGGAGGACGGAACCCCTGCCGGCACGTTGCACGAGGGCGCGGACGTGTTCGTCGAGCGGCTGCTCCCCGAGACCGGTGCCGACGAGCTGCTGGCCGGCCTGCTCAAGGGTCAGGAGCTGCTGTTCTCGCTCGGGATCACCTCGTGGCAGGACGCCGCCGTCGGCGGCCTGTTCGGAGGTGCCGACACCCTGGCCACGTATCTGGACGCTGCGGCGACCGGTGCGCTGAAGGCGCGCGTCATCGGCGCCCTGTGGTGGCACCGTGACCGCGGTGCCGAACAGATCCCGGAGCTGCTCGAACGCAGAGCCCGCGGCCGCGAAGGCCGCTTCCGCGCCACCAGCGTCAAGATCATGCAGGACGGTGTGGTGGAGAACTTCACCGCCGGCATGCTCGACCCGTACCTCGACGGCTCCGGCCACAGCACCGACAACGCCGGGCTGAGCTTCGTCGACCCGAGGGAGCTCCGTGAGCACGTCACCCGCCTCGACGCCGAGGGGTTCCAGGTCCACTTCCACGCCCTCGGAGACCGGGCGGTGCGAGAGGCCCTTGACGCGATCGAGGCAGCCCGCAAGGTCAACGGCCCAACGGACGGCCGGCACCACCTGGCCCACCTCCAGGTCGTGCACCCCGACGACATACCTCGCTTCGCGACGCTCGGGGCCGTGGCCAACATCCAGCCGCTCTGGGCGACCCACGAACCGCAGATGGACGAGCTGACGATTCCGTTCCTCGGGGACCGGCGTGCGTCCTGGCAGTACCCGTTCGGCGACCTGCTCCGAAGTGGTGCCCGGGTCGCGGCCGGCAGCGACTGGTCGGTCAGCAGCCCCGACCCGCTGCAGGGCATCCACGTTGCGGTCAACCGAGTAGCGCCCGGCACGGACAACGAGCCGCTGTACGCACACAACGCCATCACGCTGGCCGAGGCCATGACCGCCTATACGGCCGGAGGCGCCTACGTGAACCACCACGACGACGTCACCGGCCGGCTCGACGTCGGACACCTCGCCGACATCACCGTCCTCGACCGCGACCCGTTCACCGCGCCGATGGAGGAGATCGCCGACACGAGAGTTGTCGCGACCTACATCGAGGGCGAGGCGGTGTACGAGGCGGACTGAACCCCGCCAACCCGGCGGCGGGGCTCAGTCCTGGTGCTGCCGGGGAGCCAGTCCGACCACCAGCAGACCGATACCGAGGGACATGAGCAGGGCGAAGGTCGACCCGTTGCCCTGGAGCCAGTTCGTCGACCGGCCGAACTGCGCCAGCTGGAGAAACCCTGCGGCTGCGTAGGCCGCACCGGCCAGGACCACCACCGGTCTCCGCGCCGCCAGCGCGCCGGCCAGCGCCACGAGTCCCAGGAGCGGGAAGACAAGCAGCGCCGGCCCCTCCACCTTGACGAAGTTGTTGTTCGAGCTCGTGGTCAGGGAGAAGACGAGACTGGCGATGCCCGCCGCGCCCAGGCCGGCTGCCGCCCGGTCAAGCGGATCCCGGGTCACGACGCTCATGACACCCTCATCAGCAGGCGCGACGCGTAGCTGTCCGATGTCCGCCAGATCGGCCGCATCACGGCGTCGAGGCCGTAGGAACGGCCCGCCGCCGTCGCGAACAGGGCCACGTGGGCCAACACCATGAGGTAGTACGACCACTCCCACTCGTGCGGCGCGTTGAGCACCGACATCGTGATCGCCAAGGTCTGCGCGATGCCCACGAGGGCCCAGAACCGGGTGGCCAGCCCGATGAGCAGAAAGGCACCGATCGAAGCTTCCAGGAGCAAGGTCATCCACGCGAAAAACGTGAAGTTCGGGAGGATCAGGTGTTCGACGAGCCACGAGAACGGCCGTACGACGGGGTAGTCGACGGCATACTGGGTGAACTTCCGAAGGGACGAGAAGTTCGGCGGTGCCTTCCATCCCACGTTCTCGATCCACAAGACGGCGACGCCGATGCGAAGGAAGGCAACGAGCACCCTCGTGGTGCGCCCGTCCAAGCCGTCGGCTGTCCCGGCCTGGGGTCGACCGACCGATGTGGTCATGACCTCCCTCCCTTCGTTGTGCCACCAGTCGAGGATGTAACCCCGTCAGCCTAGGCCGCGCATCCCGTGCAACCCGATCGGCGACGGAAACGTCACCGACGCGTAAGCGGCGGCTCGTGGTGGTCCCTCACCAGCGACGGCGCCGCCGAGGATCGACACGCCGGACCCGCACGGATGCAACAGCCGTGCTCTCATCGTGATTTACCCTTCAAGTGGTCTCGGGGAAGACGAGCCCGGAGGTCAACATGCAGGTGTCCAAACGCACGAGCATCGTCGTCGGAGCGGCAGCCCTGGTGATGGTCGTCAGTGCAGGTGTGACGGCGCAAGCAGTCGGCGGTAAGGGCTCGGGACAGTCCCGGGCCACCAGGGCTACGTCCGCGGCCTCATCCGTGTCGACGTTTGCCGCGGGGACGCGCGGCGACGTCGTCCAGGGACTTGCGGCGTGGGACATCCCCGTCGACCCAGGTCTCTACGACATCACGGACCGGATCGTGCTGCTGCTCCAGCCGACGGACCCGCAGGCGACGTCGGCGTCAGTGATCTGCGGCGTCGCAGACCTCAACACCCTCGGGACTCCCGACAGCAAGATCTACCTGGCGGAGTCGACGACCGTGTCGACCGGCAACGGTTCCCCGGCCGCGATGTCCGGAGCGGCCACCATCCGGATCCGCAAGTCGGCCTCCCCCGGCTTCGTGTGCTTCTCACCAGACGCGTCCATGCAGCTGTTTCAGCCGCTGACTGCCTCGTTCACCAGCGTCCACGAACGAACCTGGACAACTGCACCTCCGGTCCCGCTGCGTCGTGCGCAGGTGAAGAAGCTGTTCGGCCGCTGAGTCGCCGGATCCGATCCACTCCGGCAGAACGACAGCGGCCGCCGTGCCAGGGCGTAGGCTCTGCTCGGGGTGACACCGATACGCCGGATGCAGAACCGCAACCCCAGCAGACAGTCGACAACGAGGGACAAGGACGACGATGACCACGAACACCAACCGCGCATTGAACGCTGACGACCTGGAGCGTTTCACCAAGCAGTTCGAGTCCAACCCGGCTTACCGCCTGGCCCAGAACGCCGTGACCACCACGAGTCTCGAGGACGTCGCTCTCGACCGCTCCGTGGTCAACCAGACCGCCACCTCGATGTCCACGTTGCTCGACGACTGGGAAGCCACCAACCAGAAGCAGAGCGGGCGCTGCTGGCTGTTCGCGGGTCTCAACCTGTTGCGCGCCGGCGCGGCCAAGACGATGGATCATCAAGGATTTCGAGTTCTCCCAGAACTACCTGCTCTACTGGGACAAGCTCGAGAAGGCCAACTTCTGGCTCGAGGCGATCATCGAGACGGCAGACCGGGACGTGGATGACCGTACGGTCGCCCACCTGCTCGAGAACCCCGCCGAGGACGGCGGCCAGTGGAACATGTTCGTCGCGTTGATCCGCAAGCACGGGCTGGTCCCGAAGTCGGCGATGCCCGAGACCCACTCGTCGTCCAAGACGTCCAGCATGAACCGCACGATCAGCGAGCTCCTCCGCCGGGCGGCTCGCGACCTGCGGCAGCAGGCCGCCAACGGTGCGTCCCAGGAGCAGCTCCGCGAGGTCAAGCTCGGTGCGGTCGAGGCGATGCACCGCGTCCTCTGCATCCACCTCGGGACGCCTCCCACCAGCGTTCAGTGGCAGTGGAACGACAAGGAGAAGGTGTTCCACCGCGACGACACAGTGTCGCCGCAGGAGTTCGCGGAGAAGTACGCCGGACTTCCGCTCGACGACTACGTCTGCATCGTGCACGACCCGCGCGAGTCGAGCGAGGTCGGTCGCACCTACACCGTCGAGTATCTCGGCAACGTCGTCGGCGAGCCGCCGGTGGTGTACCTCAACGTCTCGATGTCGTTGATCCGAGACCTCACGATGGCCTCACTGCGAGGCGGCGAGCCGGTCTGGTTCGGCTGCGACACCGGCAAGATGGCGCACCTGGACCTCGGCTACTGGGACGAGCGTCTGTTCGACTACGAGGCGGTGTACGACGTCGACCTGGCCCTGGACAAGGCCGACCGGCTCGTGCACCACGACACCTTGATGACCCACGCCATGCTCTTCACCGGCGTCGACGTGGTCACCGGACCCGGTGGCGTCGAAGCGCCGCGCCGCTGGCGGGTGGAGAACAGCTGGGGCGGAGACAAGGCCGACAAGGGCTTCTGGACCATGAACGACAACTGGTTCGGTGAGCACGTCTTCGAGGTCGCCGTACGCCGCTCCGCCCTGCCGCATGAGCTGCAGGAGGCACTCGAGCAGGAGCCTGTCGTGCTGCCCGCCTGGGACCCCATGGGCGCCCTCGCGAAGGGCTGACGCGTTCTCGGCGGTTGTCGGCGTGACTGGCTAGGTTCGTGCCATGGCATTGAGCTTCCAGGTCACGTTCGACTCCACCGAGCCCCATACGCTCGCTGACTGGTGGGCCGACGCCCTCGGTTGGGACGTCGAGGCGTCCGACGAGGGGTTCATCCGCGACATGATCGCCCAGGGTCATGCCAGCGAGGACGACACCGCTACGCACCACGGCGTCCTCGTGTGGAAGACGGGAGCGGCGATCCGGCACCCCGATCCGGACGCACGGCCGGGCGCCCGCATCCTGTTCCAGCAGGTCCCCGAGGCCAAGACGGTCAAGAATCGGGTGCACCTCGACGTGCGCCTGGGTGGCGAGGACCTCGACTCCCTCGTCGCCAGGCTCACCGAGCGCGGCGCCACCGTGCTGCATCATGGCCGGCAAGGCCCGCACACCTGGATCACCCTGACCGATCCCGAGGGCAACGAGTTCTGTCTCGGCTGACGCGCGCTCTCAGCGACGGTGCAGGAGGAAGAGCGCTCGGTCGTCGCCCTCGGTCTCCACACTTGCCACCAGCTGGTCGGCGCCGTGCATGAAGCCGTGCTGGACGAGACGCTCTGCCTCACCGAGCAGCTTGTCGATGCCATAGGTGATGTCCTGCTTGGGCGTCTCGACGAGACCGTCGGTGTACAACAGCAAGGCATCCCCGGGCATCATCTGGCCCCGATGCGCGCTGAAGTCGGCCCGGCTGACCACCCCGAGCACCGGCCCGTCGGTCCAGTGCACCGCCCAGCGACCCGATCCCGCGTGAAACTGGAGCGCCGGCGGGTGACCGGCCGTCCGAACCTCGAACACGCCGTTCTTCAGGTTGATCGACAGGTGCACCGCGGTCGCGAATCCCTCGCTCCACTCCTGCCGCATGAGGTACTCGTTCGCGGCCGGCAGGAACTGCTCCTGAGCCAACGAGCCCAACAGGCCTCCGAAGGCCCCCGAGAGGAGGAGTGCACGCGAGCCGGCGCCCACGCCCTTGCCTGAGACATCGACGACAGCCACCTCGAGAATGTCGCCGTCGAGCGACTTCGCCGCCACGATGAAGTCACCGGCGAAAGACGCCCCGCCGGCCGACCGCATCACCGCCTCTGCGTGCCAGGACCTGGGCAGCGCCGGCAGCTGGCTCTGGCTGGCGAGCCGGTCGCGCAGGTCGATCAACATGGACTCGCCGCGGGTCGACGCAACTCCCAACCGCTGCCGGTCGCGTGCGTACCAGAGCACCAGCAGCATCACGAGTGCGATCACGCAGATCGCGCCGAAACGGAGCTGTGTCAGGGGCTCGACGAGGATCACCGAGGTGGTCACACAAGCGATCACGACGACGTACAGGAGCAGCAGCCGGCCCAGCGACAGCACCCGTACCGACAACACCACAGGGAGCACGAACCCGGTCAGCGGCCACCAGTCGGGGATAGCTGCGAGCAGCAGCACGTTGAGCACCGACCCGATGCTCAGCAGCACCAACCAGGCGGTCTCGGCCTCGCGCAGCGCGCGCCCCAGCGCACCGCGAACGCGGCGGACCCCCCGCGCAAGCGGGTTCCGCGTCAGCCGGACGGCTCGTGGAGTGCTTGCCACGGTCAGACAGTAACCAACCGGTAGGTTCCGTGGACCTGAACCACGAAGGTGGTGGACAGCCCTCGCCCGGGCCGGGCCAGCAGGGCTTCCAGGGCGGTGAGCTTCATCGACGGCGTTGGCACGTGGGGCACCAGAACAGGTTGCGACCCTCCAGGAGCTTGGTCTTGACGATCGATCCACAGACGAAACAGGGTTGCCCGTTGCGGCGGTAGACGTAGACTTCGCCGCCGTGGTCGTCCACCCGGGCGTCCCGACCCATCGCCTCGGGCTCGTGCTCCGGGCGAACCGTGTCGATGCGGCCGGTCTGCACGCCGTACTCCATCAGGTCGACCAGATCAGCCCAGATCGAGTCCCAGCGGCGCCGCGCCACCTTGCGACCCGGGGTGAGCGGGTTCAGCCGGGCCCTGAACAACGACTCGGCCCGGTACACGTTGCCGACACCCGCAAGGACGGACTGGTCCATCAGCAGCGCTCCGACCGCCTTCTTGCTCGCGTGGATGCGGTGGAACGCCTTGTCGGGGTCGGCGTCGGCGCGCAACGGGTCAGGTCCGAGCTTGGCCAGGATGGTCCGCCTGGTGGTGTCTGAGACGAGCTCACACGTGGTCGCGCCACGGAGGTCTGCGTACGCGGCCGGGCCGACGATACGCACCCGGACCGCGCCCACCGCGGGTGGAGCAGTACCGTCCTCGATCACGAACGAGCCGATCAAACCGAGGTGGACGTGCAGAATCGTCACCGAGTCGGTGTCCGCGGCCGCGTCGGGGCCGAGGTCGAACCGCACGAACAGGTGTTTGCCGGCCGACTCGGCGAGCTCGAGCACGTGTCCGTCGACCAACGCGGCTTCTTCGCTGAACCTGCCCTGCGGGCTCGTCACCTCGACGGACTGTCCACCGAAGGCGTTGCTGAGGTCTGCCGCGAGACGGAAAAGCGTGTGCCCCTCCGGCATCAGCGGGTGCGGTCAGTCGTCGGGCCGCCCCGGTCGGCGACCGGCGCAGGCGGGAGCACACCGGTTGCTTCGTAGCCGGAGAGCAGGGCAATGCGGCGACGGTGCCGATCCTCGCCGGTGAAGTCGGTGCGCAGGAACAGGTCGACGAACCGCGTCGCCTCGCCCACCGGATGCATCCTGGCGCCGATGGACACCACGTTGGCGTCGTTGTGCAGCCGGGCAAGCTCGGCGGTCTCGTCGGACCAGGCCAGCGCTGCCCGAACGCCGCGCACCTTGTTGGCGGCGATCTGCTCGCCGTTGCCCGACCCGCCGATCACGACGCCGAGGCTTCCGGGATCGTCGACGACAGCCTGCGCCGCTCGCAGGCAGAACGGCGGGTAGTCGTCTTCTGCGTCGTACTCGTAGGGGCCGTGGTCGACCGGTTCGTGGCCGTGCCCTGAGAGCCAGCCGGCCAGGTGATCCTTCAGCTCGAGCCCGGCGTGGTCCGAGCCAAGATGAACGCGCATGCTGCCGATCCTGTCAGACGGGCGGCTTCGGCCAACGGCCTGCCCGGCCGCAGCTATCTTGGCCCGGCCTGCGCGCGTGGGACGACGCCGTCCAGGAAACCGGCGAGCTGTCCGACCGCGACGTCCGACGCGTTGAACAGCTCAGGCCACCGCCAGAATCCGTGAATCATGCCCAGGAAGCGAGTCGCCGTCACCGGCACGTCTGCCGCGGCCAACCGCTCCGCCAACCGCTCGCCCTCGTCGCGCAAGGGGTCATGCTCGGCCGTGAGTACGAGCGTGGGCGGCAGGTCCCGCAGGTCCGCCGTCAGCGGGTGCAGCTCCTCACTCGACAAGTCGGCTCCGGTATAACGCTGCCAGTACCAGTCCATCTCGGCACCGGTCAGCCCGCCCGTCTCGGTGCGGTACGACGGTTGCGCGCCCCGTGGATCGATACACGGGTAGATGAGCGCGATGGCGGCGAGGCCGGGGTTGCGTCGGCCCGCGACCAGCGCGAGCTGACCTCCGGCGCTGTCGCCAACGACCGCGACCCGTGCGGTGTCGATGTCTAGCCGGTCGCCGTCGGTGCGCACCCACGCGATCACGGAATCCACGTCGTCGCACGCGGCCGGGTAGACGTGCTCGGGCGAACGGCGGTAGTCCACAGCGAGCACTGCCCACCCCGTGCGGTTGGCCACCCGACGCCAGTGCGCGTCGTGGGTGTCGAGGTCGCCCAACACCCACCCTCCCCCGTGCAGCGCGACGAGTGTCGGCGCGCCTGGGTTGGGTCGGTACAGACGGCATTGGACGCCGTCAGCGTCCAGGTCGACCACGGCCGCGACCTGCTCGCGCTCGCCGAGCCGGGCGGCGTTCCAGGCCAAGGTCCTGCGTTCAGCGAGGTCGAAGCCCGGCTCGCCGGGCCGCGGGTCGAGGGTCCAGAGCGCCATCGCGCTCTCGGCCTGTGGATGCAGCACGAGCGTCAGTCGAACGTCGGGCCCACGAGGCGGGACCGTTTCAGCTCGTAGAAGCCCTCGACACTCCCCATCAGACGGAACCCGTCCCAGAGCCGCCCGGCATCCTCACCGCGCGGGATCGGCGTCACGACCGGACCGAAGAACGCGAACCCCTCAGTGGCGATGACGGGCGTGCCGACGTCGTCGCCCACCTGATCGATGGCGGCCTGATGCGACTTGCGCACCGCATCGTCGAACTCGGTGGAGTCCAGAGCGTCGACGAGATCGGCGTCGAGACCCGCGGCTGCGAGTGCCTCCGAGATCGTGGCGACGTCCCGCTCGCGACCCTCGTTGTGGAAGCGGGTTCCCAGCTCGGTGTAGAGCCGGTCGAGCACAGTCGGGTCCACCTCACCGTGGCGATCCAGCGCCGCCTCGAGGACGCGCACCGGGCCGAGGGCCGTGGCCAGGAAGGACTGGTAGCCATCGCTGATGTCCTTCTTGTCCTCGTTGAGCACCGCGAGGCTCATCACGTGCCAGGAGACCTGGATATCCCGCACCTGCTCGGCCTCCTTGATCCACCGGGAGGTGATCCACGCCCACGGACAGGCAGGGTCGAACCAGAAGTCGACGGGGATCGGCTCGACAGCGTGGTCGCGGGTGGTGGTGACTGTCGCGGGTGCGGTCGACATGAGTCTCCTCGAGCTCTGCGACGTAACCCGGGCCCGGGTGGGGGCTCGAGGGAGTTCTCTCAACTTGGTTGCAACTGCCAAACCCGATTCTTCATTCCCCTGCCGCCATGCAAAGATTGCCCCCATGCCTGGGATCAACCTCACACGGGACGAGGCCGCCGAGCGGGCACGTCTCTTGCACGTCTCGACGTATGACATCACGCTCGACCTGACCACGTCGGAGACCACGTTCGCCTCCACGACCGTCATCCGGTTCGCCTGCCGTGAGCCCGGCGCGGCGACGTTCGCAGATCTCGTGGGCGCCCAGGTGCACGAGATCACGCTGAACGGTCGGATGATCGACCCCGCGGCCTACGTCGACAGTCGTATCCCGCTCGACGACCTGCAGGCCGACAACGAGCTCCGCGTGGTCGCCGACTGTCGCTACAGCCACACCGGTGAGGGCCTACATCGCTTCGTCGACCCGGCCGACAAGCTCGTCTATCTGTACACGCAGTTCGAGGTCCCGGACGCCCGCCGTGTCTTCACCACGTTCGAGCAGCCCGACCTCAAGGGCGAGTTCACCTTCCACGTGACCGCCCCGTCCCACTGGCAGGTCGTCTCGAACTCCCCCACCCCTGAGCCGGTCGACCTGGGGCTCGGAAAGGCTCTGTGGCACTTCGACCCGACCCAACGGCTGTCCACCTACATCACGGCGCTCGTTGCCGGTGAGTACGCGGTGGTGCGCGACAGCTACCACGGCACCCGGGGCGAGATCCCGCTCGGCATCTTCTTGCGTGAGTCGCTACTGCGTCACCTCGACGCCGACGACATCTTCGAGGTCACCAAGCAGGGATTCGCGTACTTCGAGGACCGCTTCGACATGGCGTACCCGTTCGGCAAGTACGACCAGCTGTTCGTGCCCGAGTACAACATGGGCGCGATGGAGAACGCCGGCTGCGTCACCTTCCGCGACGAGTACATCTATCGCAGCCGTCAGACCCGGGCGGCCTACGAGGGTCGGGCGAACACGATCCTGCACGAGATGGCGCACATGTGGTTCGGCGACCTCGTCACGATGAAGTGGTGGGACGATCTGTGGCTCAACGAGTCGTTCGCCGAGTGGGCCTCACACCAGGCCGCTGCCGACGCCACCCAGTACGACGAGTCCTGGACCAACTTCTGCAACGCCCGCAAGACGTGGGCCTACCGCCAGGACCAGCTGCCGTCCACCCATCCCATCGCCGCGGACAACTTCGACCTCGAAGCCGTGGAGGTCAACTTCGACGGCATCACCTACGCCAAGGGCGCCTCGGCCCTGCGGCAGCTCGTTGCCTGGGTGGGCCAGGACGAGTTCTTTGCCGGGCTGCGCGTGTACTTCCAGCGTCACGCTTACGGCAACACCGAGCTGGGTGACCTGATGAAGGCGCTCGAAGAGACGTCTGGTCGCGAGCTCGGGTCATGGACCAAGGAGTGGCTGCAGACGTCTGGCGTCAACATCGTCCGGCCCCGGTTCGACGTCGACGCCGACGGCGCGTTCACCTCCTTCCGCGTCGAGCAGTCGGCTCATCCCGAACACCCGACCCTCCGGCGCCACCGGCTCGCCGTCGGGCTCTACGACCTCGCCGACACCGGACTGGTCTGCCGGCTGAGCCTCGAGATCGACGTTGCCGGCAGCGAGACCGAGGTCCCGGAGCTCACCGGTGAGCGGCAGCCTGACCTGGTCCTGCTCAATGACGGTGACCTGACCTACGCCAAGGTGCGGCTCGACGACCGCTCGCTCGCCACGATCGTCGAGCACATCGATACCTTCAACGAGTCACTACCCCGCGCTCTCTCGTGGAGCGCTGCCTGGGACATGACGCGCGACGCCGAGATGCGGGCCAGCGACTGGGTCGACCTGGTGCTGCGCGGCATGCCCATCGAGACCGACCTCTTCGCCGTCCGGTCGTTGGTCGCCCGTACCGGTCAGGCGGTCAACGAGTTCACCGCTCCCGAGAACCGGGAGGAGGTCGGAGCCCGCTGGGAGGCCGGTCTGCTCGCACTCGTGCAGGCGGCGCGGCCGGCGAGCGACCAGCAGCTCGCGTTCGTGCGGGGACTCGCCCAGGCGGCGCGTCACGACGCCGCCCTCGACCTGATCAGCGGGCTGCTCGACGGCTCCCGCACCCTGGAGGGGCTCACGGTCGACACCGACCTGCGGTGGCAGCTCCTGCACGGGCTCGCCCGGGAAGGTCGCGCCGACGAGGACGCCGTCGACGCCGAGCTCGATCGTGACATGACGATCTCCGGCCAGGAGTACGCCGCTGCTGCCCGCGCGGCCATGCCGACCGCGGAGGCCAAGGCGCACGCGTGGCGTGAGGCGGTCGAGAACCTGGACATCGCCAACGAGACGTTGCGCAGCATCGCGCTCAGCTTCAACCAGCCAGATCAGCAAGAGGTGCTGAGGGACTACCTCCCGCGCTACCTCGAGGTGGCAGAGACCGTCTGGGAGAAGCGCGGCGTCCACGTCGCCTCGACGATCCTCGGCGCGATGTACCCGAGCGCGCTCGCCTCGCAGGAGATCCTCGACACCACCGACGCCTGGCTGGCGACGACCAGGGCGAACCCGGCAGCACGACGGCTGGTGTCGGAGAACCGCGACGACGTCAAGAGAGCGCTCGCGGCGCAGGCCCGCGATCGGCAGGGCTGACGCCGCGCCCGTCACCGCAGCACGGCGACGGCTACGGCGTGTCGGTGTGCAGCGACCGCACTGGTGTGGCGAGTCCGCCGAGCTGCTGCAGCCCCGCCATCAGGCCGCGGGTGAGGTCGCCGGTGGCGAACGCCGACTGCATGTTGATGGCCGCCAGCGCGGCCTGGTGGTTGGTCAGGCTGCGGCGTACGTGCGAGCCGGTGACGATCTCGAGGACGCGGGCTGCCGGGTCGACGTGGATGAGCACGCTCGTCGGTGGGTCGTCGAGCTCGGCGTGCAGCCGTTCGGCGTACGCCCGCGGGTCGCCGTCCGACGCACCGACGTGCACCGAGAACCTCCGACCCGAGACGCGTTCGGCGTCCGCGATGGCCTTGGCGATCTCCTGTCGCTGCAGGGCTGTGAACGCCTCACCAGCTGGCACTGGCGCCCCCTACCTCGTCGGTGGGCATGTCACGCGCCGTCTGACCGGGCGTGATCGCCCTGCGCTGGGGGTCGGTGCCCTCGGCGGTCGGCGCCCCGAACCACTCCGACTCGGCGTCCCACTGCTGGCTGGGCCGGTAGCGCGGACCCTTGGCGAGCGACGGGGCCATGACCAGCAGGGTGATCCCCACGATGATCGCAAGCGTGATGCCGCCGAAGAACAGCAGCGCATGCAGGGGCGACATCGGGTGCGGGTCGTTCCAGCTGTCGGTGATTTCAGCGAGGGTCACGGCCCACACATTACTGCGTGCGCCAGGCCGGGTGGACTCCGACCGGGACCTGGCAGTGCCGACCGACGACTCTTGTACGGTCTAGTGGTGTCACCTCGGCGTGACCGCCCGGATCGCCCCCTGACGACGAAGGATCACCGTGGCTGCAAGTGACGCCTGTAATGCCGGAGACGACCTCTGTCGCTACGTCGCCAAGGTCACCGGAAGCGAATGGTTGGCCGCCGCGTCCAACTGGCTGATCGCCAAGCCGGCAGCGATCCTTGCATTGGTTGCCATCGGTGTGGTCGTGCGTTGGATCGTGCACCGCGCGATCGGCCGGCTCGCCAAGCGTGCCGCCGAGGCCACCGTGCCGGGGGTGATCGCGCGGGGCCGGGTGCCGCAGATGTTCCTCGAGCACAACGTTGCCCTCGCCGAGCGTCGGCAACAACGCGCCGAGACCATGGGCGGCTTGCTCAAGAGCATCACGACAGGCGTCGTGATGACGATCGTGGTCTTCATGGCGGTGGCCCAGCTCGGCTACAACATCGCGCCGCTGATCGCGAGTGCGGGCATCATCGGAGTGGCACTGGGGTTCGGTGCGCAGAGCCTGGTCAAGGACTTCCTCAGCGGCATCTTCATGATTCTGGAGGACCAGTACGGCGTTGGTGACTCGGTCAACCTAGGCACAGCCAGCGGCATCGTCGAAGCCGTCGGGCTGCGGGTGACGCGGATCCGCGACGTCAACGGCACCGTCTGGTACGTGCGCAACGGCGAGATCCTGGCCGTCGGCAACATGAGCCAGAACTGGGCCCGCACCGTGCTGGACATCCCGGTCGCCTTCTCCGAGAACCTGGCGCGCATCAGAGAGCTGCTACGAGAGGTCGCACACGACCTGTGGGAGGACCCGGAGTATCGCGGAGACATCCTCGAGGAGCCCGAGGTCTGGGGGGTCGAACGTTGGGATCCTGACGCGGTGGTGGTGCGGGTGGTTCTCAAGACGGCGCCGCTGCAGCAGTGGTCGGTGGCACGAGAGATGCGCGAGCGGATCAAGGACCGGTTCGACGCCGAAGGGGTCGAGATCCCGTTCGCGCAGCGCGTCGTCTGGCACCGCAGTGGCGCCCCGGGCGATCCGGAGCCCGCTGCCGCGGCGGCGAACCCCCACGGCAGCGACGGCTCCGGGTCGGGCGACTAGTCCTTGAGGGCGGCGTCGAGCGTGATCGGCGTGGCCTTCAACGCCTGCGAGACGGGGCAGTTGGTTTTCGCGTCCTCTGCCGCGGCGACGAACTTGTCGTTGCTGAGACCGTCGACGCGGGCCCGGACCGTCAGTCGGATCTCGGTGATGCCCTTCCCCGGAACGAAGTCCACCTCGGCCAAGGTGTCGAGCTCCTGAGCGGGGTTGCCGCCGCTGGCCAGCACGTTCGAGAGCTGCATGTTGAAGCACGAGGAGTGTGCCGCGGCGATCAGCTCCTCGGGGCTGGTGCGGCCATCGGGCGTCTCGGCACGCGACGCCCAGGTGACGTCGAACGTGCCCAGGTGGGACGAATCGAGCGAAACGGTGCCGGCGCCCTCGAAGAGGGTGCCTTCCCAGTGGGCGTTGGCGGTGCGGGTCGTGGCCATGCTGACCTCCAGGTCGCGGATCGTGCTCGGGTGTGGGTGTGGTGGTTTGTCACCCCGTGCATGGCGCGTGGCCGGTGCACTTCGGGCGCTTGACACAATGGGGCGGTGACGGCATCTGAGCAGACCGAACAGTCCTTCTACGACGCCGTCGGCGGCCACGACACGTTCGTGCGGCTCGTCGACCGATTCTATGCCGGAGTTGCCGCAGACCCAATGCTGCGACCGTTGTACCCCGAGGAGGACCTCGGTCCGGCCGCGGAGCGCTTCCGGATGTTTCTCGAGCAGTACTGGGGTGGCCCCACGACGTACTCCGACACCCGCGGTCACCCCCGTCTCGGGATGCGGCACGCACCGTTCGCGGTGACCCCCACGGCCCGCGACCGCTGGCTCGGCCATATGCACGCGGCGATCGGCGAGTCAGGCATGTCGCCGGAGCATCAGCAGCAGTTCTGGGAGTACGTCTCCCGCGCGGCCCACTTCCTCGTCAACACCTTCGAGGACGAGCCGCCCCCGACCAGCGGGCCGTCGCTGCTCTGAGGGTGGCGCAGCCGGGTCAGACGACTCCGGCGTCGGCCATGAACTTGTTCAGCACCGCCCGCTCGACCTCGTTGAGGCGGCGAGGCGCTCCGGTCTCCATGTCCACGGGGGCGAGCACGGTCGCGGCCCGGCCGTACAGAATCCGCTTTCCGCCGGGGCCGGGCTCGGCGATCTCGTAGCTGACGGTGAAGGACGCACCGCCCACCTTCGACACCCACATCTCGATGGGGTACGGATCCTGCCGGAACACCATCGGGCGTCGGTAGTCGATCTCGGCGCGCACCACCAGCACGCCCTGGGCGAGGCCCTCCGCCCCCCGAGCCGGCGCATGCACGAACAGCATGTCGACGCGGGCCTCCTGCAGGTACTCCAGCCAGGTCACGTTGTTCACGTGGTTGTAGGCGTCGAGGTCTGACCACCTAGGCTTGAGGTTGAACACGTGTCTGGTCACGGTTCATCTTCGCAAAGCAGCCAGGGACCGGCTACCCGGCCCGCACCCGGGCGGCGAACCGAGGCCAGGCGAGCCCGCTGAGACCGGAGGCCACCATGCCCGAAGCCGTCATCGTCGCGACCGCCCGCTCCCCCATCGGACGCGCAGGCAAGGGGTCGCTCGTCGACCTGCGCCCCGACGACCTGGCCGCCTCGATGGTCTCGGCCGCTCTAGCGCAGGTGCCTGAGCTCGACCCCACCGACATCGACGACCTCATGCTCGGCTGTGGACTGCCCGGTGGCGAGCAGGGCTTCAACATGGCCCGCGTGGTGGCGGTGCTGCTCGGCTACGACCGGCTGCCCGGTACGACGATCACCCGCTACTGCTCGTCGAGCGTGCAGACGTCACGGATGGCGTTTCACGCGATCAAGGCCGGCGAGGGTGACGTCTTCGTCTCCGCCGGGGTCGAGACGGTCTCGCGGTTCGCGAAGGGCAGCTCCGACAGCCACCCGGACACCAGGAACCCCTCGTTCGGCGACGCCATGCAGCGCACGCAGGCAGCGGCCGAGGGCGGAGGGCAGCGTTGGCACGATCCGCGCGAGGACGGGGCCGTCCCGGACATCTACATCGCCATGGGCCAGACGGCCGAGAACCTGGCCAAGTCTCGCGGGATCAGCCGCCGCGAGCTCGACGAGTTCGGCGTCCGGAGCCAGAACCTTGCGGAGAAGGCGATCGCGGCCGGCTTCTGGGAGCGCGAGATCGTCCCCGTCACAACGCCGGACGGCACGGTCGTCAGCCAGGACGACGGACCTCGCGCGGGCGTGACCTACGAGGCGGTGTCGCAGCTCAAACCGGTCTTCCGCCCGGATGGTCTCGTCACGGCCGGGAACTGCTGTGCCCTCAACGACGGCGCCGCGGCGGTGGTGATCATGAGCGACACGAAGGCAGCCGAGCTCGGGGTCACGCCCCTGGCTCGGATCGTCTCGACCGGCGTGACAGCGCTGTCGCCGGAGATCATGGGGCTCGGCCCGGTCGAGGCGAGCCGGCAGGCACTGGCCCGGGCGGGCATGACCATCGGCGACATCGATCTCGTCGAGATCAACGAGGCGTTCGCGGCGCAGGTGGTCCCGTCATACCAGGATCTCGGGATCGACCTCGACAAGCTCAACGTCAACGGCGGCGCCATCGCGGTCGGTCACCCGTTCGGCATGACCGGTGCTCGCCTGCAGGCCACGATGCTCAACTCGCTGGACTTCCACGACAAGACCACCGGGCTCATCACGATGTGCGTCGGCGGCGGCCAGGGCATGGCCCTGATCGTCGAACGCCTTCGTTGAACCGTGAGTTGTGGCTCCTTCAACCGTGAGTTGTGGCTCCTTCAACCGTCGAGTTGTGGCTCCTTCAACCGTGAGTCTGTGGCCCTTGAGCCGCGGAGGTGTCACGGTGCCAAGCTGAGTGGCCAGTTCGAAGGTGCGGACGAACTGGCCACTCACCGCGGAGGTCAGGACTGGAGGACAGCCTCGACAGCGAGGACGACGGTGATCTTGTCGCCGATCATGAGCTTGTCGCCCTCGAGCGGGATGTTGAAGTCGATGCCCCAGTCCTTGCGGGACAGGGTCGTGGTCGCCTCGAAGCCGATGCGCTGGCCGCCCCAGGGGTCGGTGCCGCCGCCGAGGTACTCGACCACGAGGTCGACGGGCTTGGTGGCACCGTTGATCGTCAGGTCACCGCGGGCGACGAGCTGACCGCCCTCGTCGGAGATCTGCGTGCTGGTGAAGGTCATCGTCGGGTTCGTCTCGACGGAGAAGAAGTCGCTGGACCGCAGGTGGTTGTCGCGGTCGTCGTTGCGCGTGTCGACCGAGCTGAGATCGATGCTCGCGCTCACGGCCGACTCCAGGGGGTTGTCCGCGATGGCCAGGGTGCCCTCGAAGGTCCGGAACTGGCCGCGAACCTTGCTCATCAGGTGGCGCACGGTGAAACCGACCTCGGAGTGGGAGGGGTCGATCGCCCAGGTACCGGAGGTGAGGCCGTCGTACTGCGAAAGAAGTGTGGTGGTCATGGGTGCCATCCTCGTGGTTGATTGAAAATTCAACTGCTGACACCGACTATAACCTAGTTGAAGAACAAACTATTCCCAGGATACGATTCGGGTATGACGACTCGGTGGCTGGACTCGAACCAGCAACGCGCGTGGCGGGCCTATCTCGTCGGCACAACGCTGCTCATGGAGCGCCTGGACCGTGACCTACGCGAGAATCACGACCTCTCGGCTCCAGAGTACGAGATCTTGGTCCGATTGTCCGAAGCGCCCGACCGCATGTTGCGCATGGCCGAGATCGCCGACTCGGTCAAGAACTCGCGCAGCCGCATCACCCACACCGTGGCCCGGATGGAGCGCGAGGGCCTGGTCGAGCGTCGCCAGTGCGCCACGGACGGACGTGGCGTGCTGGCTGTCCTCACCGACAAGGGCTTTGCGCTCCTCGAGGACGCCGCGCCGCTCCACGTCGAGTCGGTCCGCGCGGCCCTGATCGATGTCGTCGAGCCCAAGGACTTCGAAGCCGTCGGCAGGGCATTCACCGCCGTCGTGGAGGCCCTCGAGGCCGGGCCCCTCGACCCGATCCTCAACCCACCGACCTGACCGGTCCACTCTGACGGCACAGCCCCGCTGGGTGCGCTCGCACTGCGGGACGACGTCTCAGTCGCGGGTGAGGCGCCGGTGCGTGACGCGGTGCGGCCGCGCTGCCTCTGCCCCGAGTCGCTCGACCTTGTTGGCTTCGTAAGCCTCGAAGTTCCCCTCGAACCAGAACCAGGTTCCTTCGTCGTCGTCCGTGCCTTCCCAGGCGAGGATGTGCGTCGCCGTCCGGTCGAGGAACCACCGGTCGTGGGACGTGATGACCGCACAACCCGGGAACTCCAGCAGGGCGTCCTCGAGAGACTGCAACGTCTCGACGTCGAGATCGTTCGTGGGCTCGTCGAGCAGCAGCATGTTGCCGCCCAGCTTCAGTGTCAGCGCGAGGTTGAGCCGGTTGCGCTCACCGCCGGACAGGATCCCTGCCTTCTTCTGCTGGTCGGGGCCCTTGAACCCGAACGACGCGATGTACGCGCGGCTCGGCATCTCGAAATTGGCCACCTTGATGAAATCGAGCCCATCGGAGACGACCTCCCACACGTTCTTGTTGGGGTCGATCTGGCCCCGGCTCTGGTCGACGTAGGAGATCTTGACCGTCTGACCGACCTTGAGATCGCCGTCGGTGGGCTTCTCCTCACCGATGATCATCCGGAACAGCGTGGTCTTGCCGACGCCGTTCGGGCCGATCACCCCGACGATGCCGGCGCGCGGCAGCGTGAAGTCGAGGTCGTGCATGAGTACTCGGTCGCCGAAGGACTTGCCGAGGCCGCGGGCCTCCAGCACGACGTCGCCGAGACGCGGACCGGCGGGGATGTTGATCTCGCCAAGGTCGACCTTGCGGCTGCGGTCGGCCTCGGCGGCCATCTCCTCGTAACGCGCCAGCCGCGACTTGCTCTTGGCCTGTCGCGCCTTCGGGTTCGAGCGAACCCAGTCGAGCTCGCGCTCGAGCATCTTGGCCCGCTTGGCGTCCTTCTGGCCCTCGATCTGCAGGCGTTCCTTCTTCGTCTCGAGGTAGGTCGAGTAGTTGCCTTCGTACGGGTGGGTCTTGCCCCGGTCCAGCTCGAGGATCCATTCAGCGACATTGTCGAGGAAGTACCGGTCGTGGGTGACCGCCAGGACGGCACCTGGGTACGACGCCAGGTGGCCCTCGAGCCACTGCACCGACTCGGCGTCGAGGTGGTTGGTGGGCTCGTCGAGCAGCAACAGCGACGGCTGCTGGAGCAGCAGCTTGCACAACGCGACACGACGGCGTTCCCCGCCGGAGAGGGTGTCGACGATGGTGTCAGGCGGCGGGCAGCGCAGGGCATCCATCGCCTGATCGAGCCGCGAGTCGAGGTCCCACGCGTTGGCATGGTCGAGGTCGGTCTGCAGGTCGCCCATCTCCGCCAGCAAGGTGTCGTAGTCGGCGTCCGGATCGGCCAGCTCGACCGAGATCTCGTTGTAGCGGGCGAGCTTGCCCTTGATCTCGTGGACGGCCTCCTCGACGTTGTCGAGCACCGTCGTGCCCTCGGTCAGTGGCGGCTCCTGCTGCAGCATGCCCACCGTGGCCCCGGGATCAAGGATCGCGTCGCCGTTGGAGGCATGCTCCAGGCCCGCCATGATCTTCAGCAGCGTCGACTTGCCCGTGCCATTGGGACCGACGACACCGATCTTGGCGCCGTGCAGGAACGAGAGTGTGACGTTGTCGAGGACGACCTTGTCGCCGTGTGCTTTACGCACGTTGCGCAAGGTGAATACGTAATCAGCCATGATCGGCAAGCCTACGACGGGGCGGGTGGCTCGTCCCAATCCGCACCCCACGTCCGCGGTGGGGCCGACGAGATCACGACACCGCCGCCAGTCCCTCCCCCGCGTCAGGGTCTTCGTCATACGCGACGGGCTCGATCCGTTCGATCTCCTCGAGCGCCTGACGGACCTCACGTGCGTCGTCCGTGGCCGCCTCGACCGGCCGGGGCGCCTTGCGGAAGGCGCTGACTCCCCGGGTGAGGTCGTGCCCGACGCTGGTCGCCTCCAGGACGATCCGTGAATTGCGCACGTCGTCCTTGGTCCACTCCTCGGTCTTGAGCCGGCCGATGACGAGCACCGGGTCACCCCGTCGGATGGAGTCTCGGACATGGGCTGCGAGGCTGCGCCAGCACTGCACGGTGAACCAGGTGGTGGTGCCGTCGACGTACGCACGCTGCGTCCGGTCCCAGCGACGGGGGGTCGTCGCGAGGCGGAACGTACTGAGGTCGGTGCCCTCGCCGACCCGGCGATGGTCCACGTCGGTGCCGACGTGCCCGACGACGTGCAGAACGGTCTCGGTCATGGCTGCTCCTGTCGCTCGATGTCCAGGACCGCAGCCTGCCCACCGGCACCCCCCGGCGTCCCTTCAGCCGAGCCGCGCTGTGGACGGGCGCCGCGACCAAGCCCGGTTGGGGAAACAGCCCCGCCGGTTCAACGCACGACGCGGTCAGCGCCGCAGCGACACCCAGACTCCGTCGCGGCAGCGTGTGTAGGCGTCGACCTCGTTGCGCATCGGCTCGACGATGAGGTGGTCGATGACATCGCCGATGGCCGCGCGCAGACGTGCCCGCGCGCGGGCCGCGCGCCGTCGAGCGGAGCGGCGGGCGGCGTACCGGCTCAACGCCGCCAGGGCCGCACCGGCCGCGGCGCCGCCGTACAGCATCAGGGTCGGAACCGGGACACCCCACTGGTTGAGGCGACCTGGCTCGGGCAGCTGGAGAAAGGAGAAGACAGCAAGAGTGCCGAGCCACAGGCCTCCCACGACCGCCGCTGCGAACAGCAGCCACTGCATGGCGCGCCCCACCCGCCACCAGAACGGGTCCCGGCGGACCCCGAGGTCGGTGGCGGCCACGGCCGTGTCGAGGGTTGCGGCGACGTCGTCGACCCGCGACAGGGACGCCGCGCGAACGGCGGTGACCCAGGGCTTGGCCATGCCGTCGGCCACCGAGTCGGCGACCGCCCGTACGGTCGCATCGACGCGGGCGCGCTGCACCGGGGACGGCGCGGGCAGGCGCCCGCGGACCATCCGGTTGCGTTCGGCGCGCGTCATCCTGCTGGGTCGGATCGCAGCGGCAGCTGCCACGTGCAGCCGCCGTCGCGGGTCGGGTTTGAACCGCACGAGCCACTTCGTCACCGGCCAGCCGGTCGCTGCTCGCGCACGCAGCAGGGATGCCGTCTCGACAGCGTCGACGAGCGCCGGAACACCGGCGGCGTCCGCACAGGCGTCGACGAGCTCGTCCCGCGCAGCACCCGACAGGTCGCTGGGCTGGGCGTCACCGGTTTGCTCGGCGATCCGAGCGGCAGCGGCTTTGACGTCAGCGGTCAGCCGTTCTCGCGCGAACTTCTTCTGCGCGACCCGCTCGACCAGCGCGGCCCGGAGGAGGTCGATCCCGTCGCCCCGCGTTGCGGAGGTGGCGAAGACCGGGACCTTGTCCAGCCCGTCGGCCGCAAGCAGTCGTCGTACGTCTCCAAGGGCCGGTTCGAGCTGGTTGGCTGGGATCTCGTCGATGTGGTTGAACACGACCATCATGACGTCGGCGTGGGTGTTGAGCGGCTTGAGAAAGCGGTCATGGATCGCTGCGTCGGCGTACTTCTGCGGGTCGAGCACCCAGATGAAGACGTCCGCGTAGCTGACCAGGCGCTGTACCTCGAGATGATGGGACACCTCGGTCGAGTCGTGATCGGGCAGGTCCAGCAGGACCAGGCCGGTGAGGTCGCGGTCCTCGGCGGTCTCGTCGAGCAGCCCGACCCGGCTGATCTGGTGTCGTGGCGGAATTCCGAGCCAGTCGAGGATGTCGGCCGCGCCGTCCGGCCCCCAGGCGCACGCGAGCGCCCACGAGGTCGTGGGGCGCTTGACCCCGACTGCGGCGAGGTCGAGTCCGCAGATGTTGTTGAAGATCGACGACTTGCCTGAACCGGTGGCCCCCGCGATGGCCACCACCGTGTGGTCACCGGACAGTCGGAGCCTGGCGGTCGCTCGTTCGACCACCTCGGCGCCAGCGTCGACGATCGCGTCGTCGAGGCGCCCGCGGGCAGCCGTGACCGCCCGCTCGAGCCCGTCGAGGCGCTCGACGACGTCAGCCGGCCGGCCCACGACCCGACGAAGCGTCTCGACGACTGTGCTCATGGGGCGCTCATGGCGTGCTCACGCCTGTCTCCCCCGCCCAGCGCACGTCATCGACCTCGCGCGACAGGCCGCGCACCACGTCAGCTCCTCCGGGTGCAACCGCAGCTGCACCGAGCACGTCGAGGAACCGCTGCAGCTCCTGCACCCACAGCAGCTCGACCCGGCGATGCAGGTCCTGGCGAGCCTTCTCGGCCAGGCGTCGCACCGCCTGGTCACCGAACACCGCCTCGAGAATCTTCTGCCCGACCGCGGCCGTGCCGCCGAGGATCCCGATCTCGGCGCCGGTCAGTCCGGCAGTCGAGGTGAAGACCGTGATCATCAGGGCAACACCGAGGCCGTTGACGCCGTAGGCCAGGAACCTGGCCGAGGCCCGCCGGTCGCTGCCCTCCGTGCGTACCATCTCGAGCACGGCGGTCTGCCAGTCGCGGATCGCGCGTTCGGACTTGGCCCGGAGGTCACGGGAGGCCCGGTCGAGGTCTCCCGCCGAGGTCTCGAGCAGCCGCTTGCCGGCCGGCAGCGACTGCCACGCGAGCGCGGCCCGCTCGGCAGCCGACTCGGCATGCTCGACGATCAAGGTCTCGAGTCCGGACTCGACGGCGACGGTGAGCTTCTGCGCCGGCTGCGGCTTGCCGCGAGCCACGTTGAGCACCCGGTCGCGGAGGCGACCCACGCGGTCCTCGAGGCTGCGTGCCAGCTCGCCGGTGCCCACGAACTCCTGCCAGCGAGCGAGCACCTCACCGCGCAGCAAGGTGCCGTCCTGGGTAGCGGCGTCGACGGCCGCCAGCTGGTCGGCGTACGCCGTCGTCGCGTCGCTGCTCAGCTGCGCGGCGATCTGCCCCTGTGTCTCCAGCGCCGAGGCCACCAGGCGCGTGCGATGTCCGAGGGAGTGGATCGTCCCGTCGAGGGTCTTGCGGACGACGACGGTGCGCGCATCGCTGTCGGCCGCCAACGCGTCCAGCCAGGCGCGGATCGAGGCCACTGCCGTCGCGGGCAGCAGCCCGTCCTCGTCGACCGGTGACTCCGCGACCGTGAACAAGGGCGAGTCACCAAGGCCGCGCGACGTCAGCATGCGGGCCAGGTGGCTGCTGACCTCACGGACTGCGGTGCTGTTGGTGCGGTCGAGCACAATGGCGACGGCAGCACTGCGGGCGGCTGCCTCCTTGAGGAACTCCCATGGCACCTGGTCGGCGTACCGCGCCGCGGACGTCACGAACAGCCACAGGTCTCCGGCCGCCAGGAGCTGAGCGGCGAGCTCGCGGTTGCGTTCCTCGACGGAGTCGACGTCGGGGGCGTCGAGCAGGGCCAGCCCCGGTGGCAGCTCAGGAGCGGCGACGAGCTGCAGCGCCCCATGGTCGCGGGTGGGCCGGTCGGTGCGTTCGAGCTCGGGAAGCAGCCGATCCGTGCCGAACCACCCGGCGTCCTCGGGATTGTGCACGAGCACCGGCGAGCGGGTCGTGGGTCGCAGCACGCCGGGCTCACTGACCCTTCTGCCCACCAGTGAGTTGACCAGGGTGGACTTGCCGGCCCCGGTGGAGCCGCCGACGACGGTCAACAGGGGGGCCTCGAGCTGGACCAACCGCGGAATCACGTAGTCGTCGAGCTGCTTGATCATGGCCTGCCGCTCGGCGCGGGCGGGCTCGACGTCCCCGGCCTCGAAGGGCAGCGCATGGTCGACGAGGGCCTGCCTCAACCGGATCAGCACTCCGAGGAGCTCGGTGGGTGGCCCGAGGTCACTCACGCGCTCTCCTGTCGATGGGGTGGTCGTGACGGCGGCGTGCGTCGAGGAAAGTCTAAAGCGTAAGTCGAGGTTCGGTGGCTCGCTCACCAACTCGACGCGGCGCCGGTACGACGATCCAGCGGACTTTCGGTGATTCCAGGCAGCATGACGCGACCGCGGAAGTCCCGCATGGCCTCGATCAGCTGGCGTTCGCGCGGCAGTTCCCCCGTGCCGACCACTCCGCGCACCATCCGATCCCGCAGCAGGCCGAGGTCGACGCCGGCGCGCTGGAAGTCGCGTACACGGCGTACTTCCGGCTTGCCGAACTGCCGGGCATGCCTACGTGCCCGGCGGCGACCCGACCGGGTCACGATGAACTCGATGTGCTCGGCTCGCAGCCAGCCGAACGCGACGTAGTCGTGCAGCCGTGCGGCGACCATCCGCCGTTCGTTGCGGCGTACGACGGCGACCAGGGTGAGCACTGCCGCCAACGTGGGCAGCAGGATCGGGAGGTAGACCGCGGTGAGGTTGCCCTGCGGGACGAACGACGCAAGGGCGTTGTATCCCATGTGCAGCATCACAGCCGCGCAGAACCCGGCCACCGGCGCCAGGATGCGGACGCCGACGTGCCGGTATCGCACCGCTATCCCGATGCCGAGACCTGTCATCATCGTGAACATCGGGTGCACGAACGGCGCCGCGATACCGCGCCACTTGAACAGCTCCTGCACCGCGTCGAGCGCCTGGCCCGATGCGGCGCCTGACCTGATCACTCCCTGGAAGACCTGCCCGTAGTAGACGATGTTCTCGGTGAAGGCGAAGCCGATCCCGGCCAGGCCGCCGTACACGACACCGGCGGCGACCGCGTTGAACTGATGACGCCGCCAGATCACGAGCACGAACACGATCGCGCCCTTGGCGGCCTCCTCGACCCACGGCGCGACGAACACGGCGGCTCGCGGAGTGGCGCCGTAGACGTCGCCGATCTGCAGGGTCAACCAGCTGTTGAGCTTCAAGGATCCGTACGCCGCCACGAGCGCGCCCCACAGGAGGGCCACTGCCAGCAGCGGCAGCGGCTCGGGACGGAACCGGTCCAGCCAGATCAGCACGGCGCCCAAGGGCAGCACCGGAACCAGAGCGAAGACGAAGGCCCAGCGGAACGCCTGCCATCCCATGGCCTGGTGCAGGTCCTCGTACAGCGCCCCGACAAGGACCGCGCAGACGATCAGTCCGGTCACCAGGGCGATGACCATGCCGACTTGACGGTGCCCCGGCTCGGTGCGCGGTCCGGGAGCAACCACCGAGCGATCGGTCAACGTCCCGGCGGCGGTGGTCACGCCCTCAGGCTACGCGGCTGGAGTGCCCGTCTCGTGCCGGCTTGCGTGGCGCCGGAGCAGACGTATGGGCTCGAACGGGAAGTTTGCGAAGTCTGTGACAGGCGAGGCGTCGCTGGTGCACCATGGTGGAGGACACCGGACGGAGGTCCCCTGCTTTCGTCCGGTGTCCCTTTGCGTTCCGGCGAGCTTCGGAACCAGGCTGCTGTTTTGCGCCCGCCAAACCGCAATCTTGTTCCGAATCGTGCGTTGACCCTCTCAGCCCGCCATCCGGCATACTGGCGACCGGATCGTGCAGCACCGCGGGCCGAACATGCACGGACGTCGTCTCGATGTGTCCGCTGCGCATTCCGATCCCCCGCGCTCGTAGCTCAGCTGGATAGAGCAGCGGACTTCTAATCCGCCGGTCGCAGGTTCGAATCCTGCCGGGCGCACCAACGTTTTCCCAGGTCAGCGCCGTGAGGACCGCCAAAAGATAAACCTGCGGCGAGCGGTCCTGCCGTCAGACCGACGCGCCTCGTCAGCGGCCTCCTTGTCCGTGTCGACGTGGTGCCACACCAGTTTCCACGTGCCGTCGTCGTCCTTGCGGTCGCTGACCCGGACGACGAACTCGGCGTCAGACCCGTCCAGCGGACGCTCCTGCAGCAGCCGGTTCCACTTGGCAGCCTGCCGCACCGCACTCCTACGCCGGACGTAGCCGATCACGGGTGAGAGCAGCCGACCCGCCGCGGGAGCGCTCAACGGCTCAGCCGGCTGACCTGAGGGCGTGCGGCGCGCGATGACGGCCTCCTACCTCACGACCAGGGCAGGAACCAGTAGCGCAGCGGCGTCTTCGTATCGGCGACCGTGTACAGGTCTCGCGTGTACTGCGACAGGTTCGCGGGGTCTCGCGTGAACGTCACGCCCTCGGTGTTCTTGCAGGAGATCGGATCCCGGACCGGCGAGGTCGTCGTGATCGTGTCTGCCAGCGTCGCACCACCCGCGGCCGTCCACCGGTACAGCTCGCACGGCTTGGTCGTGGTCGGCGGGCTGACGAGCACCACGTCCGTGCCGTTCGTGTCCGCTCCGGTGAACTTCGATCCCGCTGAGGCGGCGACCACCCCGACGTAGTCCGCCGTCGGCGCGTAGGGCAGCGTCGACGAGGGATCGACCGGTGCCGTCGCCGGGTCACGACCCGTGCTCACGTCGAGGCTGCGGCTGAAGACCTGTCCGCCGTTGCGAGCCACGATGTAGGCCTGCGGCGCACCGTTCGCATCCGGCGCCTGGAGCAGCGCCTCGCTGTTGCAGCCGACGACTCCGTGCGTTCGCGTGTAGTCCTTGATGTCGAAGATCTTCCACGGCGACCATGTGGTGGCGTCGGGATCCGTGACGTTCGGCTCCGTGAACTCGATGAGCCGCCGGGTCTTGCAGGTGATGTTCTTGCCATTGGCGTCGCGGGCCGGGTTCGCGTTGGAGTTGCCGGTGGCGCCGATGACGATGTTGGACGTGACGGACCCGTTGGAGTTCGTCCGGGCGGGGCCGATCGTCATGTCCTCCCAGTCGTTGGGCTGCGCGATGTACGGGTTCAGCGCCCAGCTCGGGTTGCTGATCGCGAACGACCGCACCGCCGTGATCTTGTGCGTGGAGGGATCGATCCGGAAGGCCCACACGCGCGCCCGCTGAACCTGCTGGCAGTTGTGCAGGGCGACGGTGGCAAGACCCGCGCAGGCGGCGAACACGTCGGTGTTCTTCCACACGTCCGAGACGCTCCAGAACCAGTTCGGGTACGTCGGCGAGGGGACCAGGTCGGCGAGCTCGACGGCCTCGGGCGCTGCGGTGCTCGTGAATGCCAGCTCGTTGCCCACGGTGTACGCCGCATCGGCGCCCGACCACGGCACCAGTGCGACGGCAAGAACGCCGACGACCAAGGTCGCGATGGCCCGAAAGTGCGCCCTGAAGCCAGCCCAGGTACTGCGCTTGTGCATGTGCTCTCCTCGTCGGCCGCTCGGGTGCGAACGCTTCCGGGGAGGCAGCCAAGGGGAGACCTTACGGATGGCCGGCGCCCCGAAACATGACCAACTCACCCCATCTTGGGCGCCGACATGACTAGTTCGTACTAGTCATCGCGGGCGTCAGCCGACGGTGAGCTGCACCTCGTCGATGCGACCCGGGGTGCCATCCTGCTGGCCGTACTTGGAGCCGATGGACAGGGCCGAGACGTTGCTCACCTTCTTCAGCCGGACCGAGGTGGACCGCGTCTGGCCGTCGACCACCACACTCCAGGTCGAGCCCACGAGCGTGCACCCGATACGGTGCCAGCGGCCGTCGGCCAGCGACGTGGTGCGAGCCGGCACCCGGGCGGTCAGTCCGGTCGAGTCCTTCGCAATGCACCGGGCACTCCCGCTGTGGACGATCTCGAGCTTGTACTCACCGCCGGCGGTGAAGCTGAGCCCCTTGCGCACGATGTCGTAGGTCTCGCCGGCACCAGGCGCGTCGGAAAAGTTGACGTACGCCGAGAACGCGAAGTCTCGCCGGCCGGGGTTGAGATCGGCGTGCGTGGGAACTTCGATCCGAGCCTGGTCGACCCCGAAGGCGAACGCCTGGCCCACCTTGCCGAGCTGGCCGAGCTGGGCTGAGTAGATCTGCCCGTGGTGGCCGTGGCCCGAGCTGTCGTGCGCCACCGATCCGGTGGACTCGTCGAGGGCCCATTTCGCCCGCAGGCTGGGTCCGAACATCGCGAGGTACGGCTCATCATTGCTGCTGCCCTGCGACCGCACCCCGGTGAAGCTCCCACCGGCGTACAACCGTGTCGAGGTTGCCGCCAACGCCCACACGCCGGGATACGGCGTGTACATCCGCGGGTGGAACTTCGAGTTCAGCTTGCCTCTCCTCGGCCAGAGCGCCGCCAGCTGAGTCCGTCGGGGGCCGCTGGGGCTCCCGACGAACTGGTTGAAGTGGCCACCCAGGTACAGCAGTCCGTCGGGTGCGAGAGCGAGCGCCTGCACGTCGCCGTCCGCATGCACGACGGGCCAGGCCCGCTTGCCCGTGGAGAGGCTGTACGCGCCTACGTTCCCGCCCGGACCGGACGAGGCAACGTACGCCCGAGCGTCATCGACGACGACATCCCAGTAGGTCGTGCAGGTGGCGCAGACCCGGACCGGAGACCATGACGTCAGCCGCCCCTTGCTGAGGCTGACCGCGGCCAGGGACGCCCTGAGCTTGCCGTTCACCCGGATGAACCTGCCGGCGATGATCAGGTTCTTCCCACTCCTGGCCAGCGACTCCACCCTGAGGTTCACCCTGGCCTTGAACGCCTTGATGCGTCTGCCGGTGCCGGTGGTCACGGCACCCAGACCGCGCTGCTGGTGCTGTCCGATCGAGTCGAAACTCCCGCCCACGTACAACTTCTTCCCGACGACCAGCAGGTCGAGGACAGCACCGCTCGTGGAGGTGCGCCAGGGCGCGATGACCGACCCGTTCCAGGACTTCAGGGCGACCAGCCGCTTGTGCTGAGCTCCGTCGACGGTCCGGAACACGCCGCCGGCGAACAACCGCCTGCCGTTCTTCGAGACGGCGAGCGCTCGGACGTCGCCGTCGGTCGCGACCTGCCACAGCAGCTTCCCGCTCGACGGCTGCAGCGCTGCAATGACGCCAGCACCGGACGAGGTCGCGCCGGCGACATACACCCGCTTCGACGTGGCCAGCACCGCGTGCACGGGTCCGGGCGGGGTCCACGACTGGGGCGAGGGCTGGTTGGGGTACGCCGCGAACGACGGACTGCCGACCACCCCCACGCTCAGTGCTGCTGCCAGCAGCCCGGTCATGATCCTTGGCGTTCTCGCGCGTACTACAGACACCCGTGTCCCCTCCGGCACCCTCGTGCCTGCTCGTTCTCGCCCACGGTACGTGGTGTCCACGCTACGACGGCCACCGCCGGTCTGTTCCGACAGTCGTCCGGCAATCCGCCGCCGCTGACTAGACTGACTCAGGGGTCACGGGCATCCGACGGAAGGTGGCTGAGATGGCAAGGCGTTCGGACGGAGCTGCTGAGGAGCCCGCCGCCGGTGACGCTCCGCGTGCCGAATCCAGCGGGCCCGGTGGGGCGCCCAAACGGGCCTGGACCTCGGTCGGGGTCGGCGTTGTGCTGGTCGTCTTGTTGGTGATCTTCATAGCGCAGAACACCCAGGACGCCAACGTGTCCTTCCTCGGGTGGGACTTCAGTCTCCCGCTCGCGGTCACGTTGCTGGCCGCCGCCGCTACCGGTGCGGCCCTGGTGCTCCTCGTCGGAACGATCCGGGTGACCCAGCTCCGGCTCGCGGAACGACGTCAGCGCCGCGCCGCCCGCTGATGCGTGAGGTCAGGGCCGCGCCTCGTGGCCGGGCCGGCCGTGCGTGCGCCGGGACTCCTTCATCTCCGCCTCGAACACGTGCCGTCGGCCCTGGAGCAGCTCGTCGCGCACGTGGCGTTCGAGCGCCGTGAACCTGGCGTAGTAGCCGTCGTCATACTCCTCGACGATCTGGAAGGTCCACCTGCCCGGCAGGACGTTCATCCCGACGAGCTCGGTCCCGATCCGCTCAGCCAGCTCCGCGTGTCCGGCCCTGCGGAGCTGGTCGACACCTTCGCCGAGCGCCAGGTCAGCCGAACCGGTCAGCTGATGGAAGCTGTAGAGGTGACCGCGGGCGCGCTCGACCGTCTCGAGTGCTTCGGTGATCTTGCCGACCGCCGCGACGGTCAGGGAGTCGGTGTCGTCCGGGCGCATGTGCTCGACGGCCGGCTCATCGTGACCGTCCCGCTCGAAATCCGGCGCAGCCTGCGAACTCGTCATACGCGCTGAG
The DNA here is from genome assembly GCA_963815445.1 of uncultured Actinomycetota bacterium. Taxonomy (GTDB): domain Bacteria; phylum Actinomycetota; class Actinomycetes; order Propionibacteriales; family Nocardioidaceae; genus JANLYC01. The sequence goes on along the minus strand of CAWFGV010000006.1, from coordinate 361,471 downwards.
TACCCCTCAACAGGGCACTCCAACCTACGCAGGAGCGCCGCATCCACGTAGGGTGGCGGGCGTGAACGACAAGCTGGTGTGGATCGACTGCGAGATGACGGGGCTCGACCTCGGAGCGGACGCGTTGATCGAGGTCGCCGCCCTGGTAACCGATTTCGAGCTCAACGTCCTCGGTGACGGCGTCGACATCGTCATCAAACCGTCGGCGGCGGCCCTTGAACAGATGAACGACGTGGTCCGCACGATGCACACTCGGTCAGGCCTCCTGACAGAGCTCGACGGCGGTGTCGACCTCGCCACCGCCGAGGACGCGGTGCTGGACTACGTGCGCGAGCATGTCCCCGAGCCCAACAAGGCACCGTTGGCGGGCAACACGGTTGGCACCGACCGGCTGTTCCTGACCCGCGACATGCCGCAGCTGGAGAGCTACCTCCATTACCGCATCGTGGACGTCTCCTCGATCAAGGAGCTGGCTCGGCGCTGGTTCCCCCGTGCGTACTTCGCCAGCCCGGCCAAGAGCGGCAACCACCGCGCGCTGGCCGACATCCAGGAGAGCATCGAGGAGCTGCGCTACTACCGGGCGGCCGTGTTCGTCCCGTCGCCAGGGCCTGACTCCGACGCCGCCAAGGAGCTCGCGGCACAGCACGGCGGCTCCCTCACCGCCCCCGCTCCCCCGGTGGACTGAGCGCGGCGCCAGAACAGGTACACTCTCTTCTCGCTGCTGCCGCCCCTGCCGGGGGTGCAAGCACGGCATGGTGGGTGTAGCTCAGCTGGTAGAGCGCCGCGTTGTGGTCGCGGATGTCGCGGGTTCAAGTCCCGTCACTCACCCCACGCTTTCCCTGCAGTTCAGGGAACCTGCTGCACGGCCACAGTTCCGGTGCAGACGGCCACTCAGGTCGCGGGGACGCGCCGCGGATTCGGTTGCGGTTGCCGCGATCGTTACACGACCCAGCGCAGGAGCAGACCGCGGCCGTCGGCCAGGTCGGGGCTGCTGGACTTCGACTCCGCAGCCTTGACGAACGCCTTCAGCCCCGCCATGAGGGACTTCCGTGCGGCCGGGGCCATCGCGTCGACCACGCTGTTCAGGACCGCCTGGCGCTCCGTCATCACGTCCTCGACGAAGCGCCTTCCGCGCGGTGTCAGGGTCAGAGACACGTGGCGGCGGTCGCTGGCATTGTCTCGTCGGTCCAACAGCTTCGCCAGCACGAGTCGGTCGCAGGTTCGGCTGGCACTCGAAGCGTTCACGCCCAGGCCCTCGGCCACGCTGGTGAGGTTCATCGTCCCTTGGTCGTGCACCATGACCAGGACCCGCAGCCCTGGTACCGACACCTGATCCTCGACCCGGGCCAACGAGTGTGCGACGGCTGCGGAGATCACCTTGCTCGCCTTCAACAGAGTGTCGTCGTCGCGAGCGGGTGGAGCGTCTCTCCTGAAAGCCGTCATACCCATCATTTAACCACCGCACCTAACCATTGCACGCTGGCAATGGTTGCGATGTGGGTACGGGAAGCGGTGACCTCTGGAACGCCCGAGACCGATCGCGTGGCCCGCGTGGCGGACAGACGCGACAACTTCGGGCAGGGCGCACATCGCGACCTGGCCCCTTCGGTCTAGTCCCCATGGTCTCCTCGAGTCATCTTCGGCCCGAGGAGGTTTCAGAGGCGAATTCTGGGCAACACTGACGTGGTCGTGGTGCCCCTGTTGCCGCGATCGGACGCCCTCTCGTTATGAAGTCAGCGGGAGGGCGGGTTTCTGCTCGACCCTTCTCGAGGGGGTGAACCTGCATCACCTCCCTCGAGAAGGGGTACGAGGAGCACATGACAACCTCCCCCAGCGAACCCGTGTCCAACGCCCAGCCTGATCGCGACCAGGACGACACCGCCCCTTCGCACACCGAGGGCATCGACGACGACCAGCTCCCCGAGGACTTGCGTCCAGGGCCTGACAATCCCCTGGCCAGTGAGGACGCCGACCTCGGGGAGGGGGAACGACCGGGCCAAGACGCCGTCCCCGACGGCGAGCAGCCACCCGGTGATCCGTCCATCGGCTGAACGGCAGATCGGCTACACGCGGACAGCGCCGCCCTGCCGTTGCCACCACCTGGCCGCCGCACGGACGTGGTCCGGCTGAGCGGAGCTCTCCGCGACCGTCGACAGCGCAGCCGCCTGTCGCATGCCGAGCCCGTAGAGCAGGGCGCGGTCCAGGACCGAACGGTCGCCCGCGATCAAGGGAACCATCACGTCCAACGGCCGGTCGCTCGGCAGATGACCGAGCGTGAGCGCCATGTCGCGAGCCACCTGGGCGGGCGCCGCCGGGAGCCAGCTGAGCAGCGCCTCTTCCTGAGCCGGCCCTGCGACATACCGGAGCAGCCGCGCGAACCGCGGAGCCAGCGGGTCGTCCAGCCCGACGGCAGCGATCTCCTCGGCGAGCACAGCGGCCAGGTGCGGCCGGAAGGGGCTGCCGACGAGAGCGATGCTCGAGAAGTGCATCCGGTTGCTCAGCGCCGAGAACAGTGCCTCGCGGATGAGCCGCGGTGTCATCCTGTCCTCGTCGTACAGACCGCTGGCCGGAAGCTGGCCGCGGATGGCGTCCGCGATCCGTTGCGACACGCGGCGGGTGGTGTCGGGGCTGAACCGTTCGCCGTGCGCCGCCACCTCGGCGAGCTCGTTGTGCCCGGTGATACCCCTCGAGCTGGCCAGCAACCGCGCCTGGGAGTCCTCGGGCAACGCGTTGATGAGCTCTTCGAGGCCGCTGGCGGTCGCGTTCGGCTCGGCCAGCTTCGCCAACACGACCTGCTCGATGCGGCGCACGTCCTCCGGACCGTAGAAGTCGTCCTGGATCTTGATCGCCGCGGCATCCACGGCGGCGTCGAACACGTCGTCGGAGTGGGTGTGCAGGAGCCGGTCGAGGATCACGTCCGCGGCCACCGGCGCCGTCGAGATCTCCAGCACCCCCATCGGATCGTTGATGATCTGGACCGCATCGTCGTCGAGGAAGTCGCCAACGGCCTTGAGCAGCCAGGGATGCGCGACGCGGTGCTCGAGCAGGAGCCGGACGGCCTCGAGCCGCTGGAGGTAGGCGACTCCGACGCTGCGCGCCATCTGGTTGATCAGCTTGCGGGACAGGGCATCCCAGACCTGCCCGTGGACGTACATCGCGTCCGTGGCGGCCACGTAGTGCCCGAGAGACGTCCACTCGGGCCCGGTCGCCGGTCCGTCGAGGATTGCGTCGAACAACGCGTCGAGGCGCTCATGGAAGCCTTCGGACCGCGTGTCCAGGATGGGCATCCAGGCTGGGAGCCCCTCGCCGCCGAGCGCACGACGCAGGGCGTTCACGACGCTCGTGAGCTGTCCGGCACGCAGCCCGAGTGCTTGTTCATACGCCACCAGGACGGAGTACCGCGGCGTGACCTTGCCCGACTCCCAGCGACTGACGGCGCTGCGGTCCGCCTGAAGGCCGACGGAGCGCAGGGCGGCGTTGAACTGGTCACCCAGCGCCAGGTCGTGGTCTTGGTGATGCAGCCGCGACATCAGCAGCAACCAACCAACCCGGGCGTCCACATTGACGGCGCCACCGCGCAAGGACGTCGTGTCCTCGGGCACTTGGTAGGGACGACCGCGTCGGCCTGCCGCCATCTGCGCGTCCCCCTTGCGTCGTGGTCGCCCCGAAGGTCCGGTCTGTGATCGGTCTGGGGAGCCAGGTCCCGCGCCTGAGGTTACGGCAATTGATGTCGGGCGGCAGGCAGGGCCACAACAATAGGGCCGTAGCCCGACCAGGTCGAGACTACGGCCCGTGGCCGGTGCGCACGTCACCTCACGTCACCTCATAGGAGCCCGCGCTGCTCAGTTCTGCGATGTGGTGATGTCCGTGCCGAGGCCGTGAACCGAGGGGATCTGGCCCAGGCGACCCTGTTGGAAGTCCTCGAACGCCTGCATGACCTCCGCGCGTGTGTTCATCACGAACGGACCGCCCCACGCGACCGGCTCACGGATCGGCCGGCCGCCGAGCACGATCACATCGAGCGACGGCGTACGAGTCTCCTGGTGCGTCGACGCGGCGACCTGAATCTCGTCGCCGGCCCCGAGCACGGCGAGCTGACCCGTCTCGATCGGCTGACGCTTCTCGCCGACCGAGCCTCGACCGGCCAGCACGTAGACGAGCGCGTTGAAGTCCGTGCGCCAGGGCAGCGTCACGTCAGCACCGGCAGCGAGCGTGGCGTGCACCATCGTCATCGGCGTGTAAGTCGAACCAGGCCCGGCCACGCCGGCCACTTCGCCTGCGATGACGCGGATGAGCGCACCGGCGTCCGGCGTCGTCACGAGGCCGACATCACCACCTCGCAGGTCCTGGTAACGCGGGTCGACCCACTTCTGGGACTTCGGCAGGTTGACCCAGAGCTGGATGCCGTGGAAGAGCCCGCCGGCCTGGACCAGCCACTCCGGCGGCTTCTCGATGTGCAGGATCCCGCCACCGGCGGTCATCCATTGGGTGTCGCCGTTGCTGATGGTGCCGCCACCACCGTGGTTGTCCTGGTGGTCGAAGACACCGTCGAGCATGTAGGTGACGGTCTCGAAGCCGCGGTGCGGGTGCCACGGCGTGCCCTTGGGCTCGCCCGGTGCGTACTCGACCTCACCCATCTGGTCCATGTGGACGAACGGGTCGAGCAGCGCCATGTCCACGCCGGCGAAGGCGCGGCGCACGGGGAAACCCTCACCCTCGAGGCCCTTGGGACCGGTGGTCACCGACACGACGGGGCGGACGACGGTGTCGGGAGACCGAACCGGCACGCGGGGCAGCACGGTCAGGTCGTCGACGGTCACAGCAGGCATGAGGTCTCCTCGGGGTCAGGGCAAGCATTCACCCATCGTCAACACTAGTTGAAGACGAAACCTTCCCGGTACCCCCGAGCGAACCTTTTTCCAGCCCGAGCTCGCTCTCGGCGTGCGCGATGGACCAACGCAGGACCGCCCCGCGGTCGAGATCGACCCGGTGGGCCACGGTCTGCAGCGCCAGCCCGTCGAGGAGTGAGAGGATCCGCCAGGCGGCGCCGGCGGGGTCCTCGCACACGAAGTCACCCGTGCGCAGTCCCTCCTCGATCACCTCAGCCAGCAACCGCTGCCAGGCGACGTTGAGCCGTTGTGACGTGGCACGAACCGCGGGCCGCCGGCTCGCCTCGGCCCAGGCGTCGAGCCACAGCTGGAAAGCCCAGTCCTGCTCCGCCCGGATGTAGGTGGCGAAGAAGCAACGCATCTGCTCCACGGGGCTACCGCTGCCCCGCATCGAGGTCGCGGTCGCGTCGAGGTCCAAGGTGGCGGCCTGCTCGAACGCCGCGGCGAGCAGCTCGTCCATCGAGGCGAAGTAGTGGTGCACCAGGCCGCTCGAGCTCCCCATCTCGTCGGCGACGTCGCGCACGGTGGTGGCGGCCATCCCGCGGCGCAGCATCACCTGCAACGCGGCGTCGACGATCGCTTCGCGGCGCTGAGTGGGATTCATGCGGATTGCCATCACGGTCAGTGTGGACTATTGCGCACGCGTCCAACAAGGTCCTAGGCTGACATTGCTCCGCACGCGTGTCGGCGTACGCAGGAGCATTCGGCGATGGGAGCCAGCACGTGATCAAGACAACTCCGTTCCACCCCCGCTTGAGCGAGCTCAACACGACCGGCCTGTGGGGCCATTGGGCCGGGTACCTGTCCGCGCTCCGCTACGACCACTCGGCGAAGCATGAGTACTTCGCGGTGCGCAACAGCGCCGGGTTCTTCGACACCTCGCCGCTGTACAAGTACTGGATCCGCGGCAAGGACGCGGAGAAGTTCCTGGGCGGGGTGATGACCCGCGACATCCGGCTGTGCCGACCGGGCAAGGCGCAGTACACGCTCTGGTGCGATGACCGCGGCTACGTGCTCGAGGACGGCGTTGTCTTCCGCCACTCCGACAGCGAGTTCTTGCTCACGGCGGCCGAACCCAACGTCGGCTACCTCCGCGACCTGGTCGGCCGCCTCGACGTACAGATCGAGGACGCCACCGAGGAGTACGCGATGCTCGCGGTCCAGGGTCCACGGTCGCGAGAGATCCTGAGCAAGGTCGCCCCCGAGGTCGACGACCTCGGCTTCTTCGACCACACGCAGGCCAAGATCGGTTCGGCAGCGGTGACGATCTCCCGCACCGGTTACACCGGTGACCTCGGCTTCGAGGTCCGGGTGGCCGCCGACGACGCGCTGGGGATGCTCGATGCCGTGATGGAGGCCGGCGAGGGTCACGGCTTCATCCCGTTCGGCGAGGAGGCCCTGCTGATGACGCGCATCGAGGCCGGTCTGGTGCTCATCAACGTGGAGTTCTCGTCCAGCCGGTTCGCCTTCACCGACCACGAACGCGTCACACCCAAGGAGCTCGGCTTCGGCTGGATGCTCAAGGGCATCGACGCGGACGACCGCCCGTTCATCGGCCGCAACGCGATTCGCCGCGAGCTGGCCGACAAGACCTCGCGCTGGGCGAGCGTCGGGCTGCTCATCGACTGGCAGGACTACCACCGGCTCTACACGAGCGCCGGCCTGATCCCGCCGAAGGACGAGACCCCCCTCGACTACGAGTCCATGTTGTATGACGACAAGGGTGAGCGGATCGGCTACGCCACCTCCCTCATGTACTCCCCCGTGCTGCAGCGCCACATCGCGATGGCGCGCGTGCGACCCGATCTCGCGGCAGTGGGATCCCGCGTCAACCTCGAGCTCACCATCAACCACCAGTACGTCACAGTGGCTGCCGACGTGGCTCGCATGCCCCTGTTCAAACCCGAGCGAAAGACGGCCTGACCATGGCGACCAAGACCAAGACGTACGACGCGATCGTCGTCGGCGGCGGCCACAACGGCCTCACCAACGGTGCCTACCTGGCCAAGTCCGGGCTGAAGGTGCTGATCATCGAGCGGCGCCCCTTCGTGGGTGGAGCCGCGATCACCGAGGAGCTGCGACCGGGCTTCCACTTCACGACGTTCTCCTACGCGCTGAGCCTGCTGCGGCCTGACATCATCCACGAGCTCGACCTCGTCAAGCACGGCTTCATGCCGATCCTGATGCCGTCGTCGTTCGCGCCGATGGAGAACGGTGACTACCTGCTGCTGGGCCAGGACCGGGACGAGAACATCAAGGAGATCATGCGGCACTCACCGCATGACGCTGACGCGATGGACCGCTACGAGTACGACGTCGAGCGGGTCTGCCAGGTCATCAAGCCGCTGCTCGACAAGGTGCCGCCGAACCTGTTCGGCAAGTCGCCCGAGGACCTGGCCGGCGTCGCCGATCTGGTCGCGCACCTCTCCGGGGTCGAGCAGAAGGTCATGCACGACACGGTGCGCCTGCTGACGGGGAGCGCGGCCGACTTCCTCGACGACTACTTCGAGAGCGACATCCTCAAGGGCTACATTGCTTCCTCGGGCATCATCGGCACCAAGGTCGGCCCGATGTCGCAGGGCTCCGGGCTCGTGCTGCTCTACCACTCCCTCGGAGAGCACGACGGCCACTTCGGCGCCTGGGCCTTCCACAAGGGTGGCAACGGCGGCTTCACGCAGGTGCTGGCCCGGGCCGCGCAGGCCTACGGTGCCGAGATCCTGCTCGACTCCCCCGTGGCGAACGTCATCACCAAGGAAGGCAAGGCGGTCGGCGTCGCCCTCGAGGACGGCACCGAGTTCAGCGCGAGCATCGTGGTCAGCGCGCTCGACCCGCGCCGTACGTTCACGCAGCTCGTGGAGCCGCGTGAGCTGCCAGGCGAGCTGGTCGAGAACATCAACCGGATGAAGTTCCAGGGCACGTCGGCCAAGGTCAACTTCGCACTCGACGGGCTGCCGAAGTACCCGGCCCTCGGCGACCGCTCCGACCAGTACCGCGGCTTCGTCAACATCGGGCCGTCGATGGAGTACCTCGAGCGGGCGTTCGACGACGCCAAGTACGGCTGGTACAGCCAGCGCCCGTACATCGACTGCGCCATCCAGTCGGTCGTCGACCCCGACATGGCCCCTCCTGGCAAGCACGTGATGTCGTGCTTCGTGCAGTACGCGCCGTACCACCTGAAGGGCAGCGACTGGGACACCGAGCGGGAGAAGTTCGGCGACACGGTGCAGGCCACGTTGGAGTCGTTCTTCCCCGGCTTCGGCGATCTGGTTCTGCAGCGCGAGATCGTGACCCCCCTCGACATCGAGCGCGTGGTCGGCCTCACCGAAGGCAACATCTTCGCCGGCGAGTTCTTCGCGCCCCAGATGTACTTCTTCCGGCCCGCGCCGGGCTGGAGCCAGTACCGCACCCCGATCGACGGGTACTACCAGTGCGGCTCCGGCACGCACCCCGGCGGCTGCGTGATGGGCGCGCCGGGCAAGCTGGCGAGCCAGCAGATCATCCGCGACCGCGAGGCCGCAGACGCCTGACCCCCCATCCAGACACCCCCGCTCCACCGAAACTGGCGTCTCGACCCCCCAAAACGGTGGACGGGAGGTGTCTGGTCACGAGTCGAGCTGGGTCTCCGCGCTGGTCACGGCTCGATTTTAGGCCAGCCGTACTCCGCTGATAAGGTTGCACCCGCTTCGGCGCCATTAGCTCAATTGGCAGAGCAGCTGACTCTTAATCAGCGGGTTCGGGGTTCGAGTCCCTGATGGCGCACCCCCACTGACCTGGCCGTCCACCCCTTCCGGTGGACGGCCTTCGTCGTCCGGTTGGCCGGGTGGGAACGATATCTGCCTGCCGGACTCCGTGCGTCTCACGGCCAGGTCGACTCCATCGCAATCGGCCGCACGGGGTGTAACGTGACCTGCATCCGGCTAGCCTTCATCCGCTTTGGGTGCTGCCCACTCCGGCCAAGTGTGGGTCGGAGCGCCGCAGAAAGACCTCCTCGGTCGAGGTCCTTCAAGCCGCCCCAGTATCAAAGCCCTGTCCGCGTGATCGCTCGCCCACGCCACTACGCGACGTGCTACGTCCGTTGAACCTTGGTACGCAAGGCCGCCGAACTTCTGTCACGGCAATGTCGCCGAGCATCTCCCTTCATGAAGCGGGCCCTGACAACCTTGACGACATCAGATGGAGGCCACTGTGACCATGCAAACGACCGCACCGACCTACCCGGCGCGACTCGACATCGATTATGCGGAGCGCCACGACCGGGTTTCGACCCTGTTCCGCATCGCGATGGTGATCCCGATCGCGATCGTCTACGTGGTGGTCACCTCCGGTGCCGGGCAGACCGCCGTGCGCGACGGAGGCGAGGTGGTGAGCTCCTCGAGCGGCGGGATCACCAGCGGCCTGTTCTTCGCCACCTTGCTGATGATCCTCTTCCGCAGGCGCTACCCACGTTGGTGGTTCGACTTCGCGCTCGAACTCGCCCGGTTCAGCACCCGGATCGGCGCTTATGCGGCGCTGCTCACAGACAAGTACCCCTCGACGGTGGAAGAGCAAAGCGTCCACCTCGACATCGACTACCCCGACGCCGAGCGCGACCTCAACCGGTGGTTGCCGCTGGTCAAGTGGCTGTTGGCCATCCCGCACTACCTGGTGCTCGGCGTATTGTCGCTGGGGGCGATCGGCGCCATCATCATCGCCTGGTTCGCGATCCTGTTCACAGGGCGGTATCCACGGGGACTGTTCGACTTCGTTGTCGGCGTCGGCCGTTGGTGGCTGCGTGTGCAGGCGTACGCGTTCCTGCTCGTCACCGACCGGTACCCGCCCTTCGCCCTCAGCCCGTGATCCGTAGCTCGACGCAAGGGTCCATCAGTGGCGGCCTTCCGGGGCAGCCCGAGTCGACCGGGTAGGGCAGCAGCCGGTTGCGGCCCGAACCGTATGCCCACAGTCGACGGTTGACGGCATGTGCCCGGGTTCCACCTCACGCCGTGCCAGTCGGACAGGCGATTCGAGCGGCTCGTACAACGCCACCCGTTTTCCGGTTCTCACCGATCCATCCGGCGAGGCCTCAATCAGCCGCTAGCCCCGGCCTGTACAACTGTTCGACGGCCGCGGCGATGTCCCCGCCGGCCGCATCGACCGGCTCCAGGTAGAGGCGCGCCTCGGCGACCAGGCCCGCACGGACGGTCAGAATCATCATCCCCCGCATAGCGAAAGATGAGCCGTCCTTGTGGTGACCCTGCCACGCCCACTCACCCCATTCGGTCTCTCCGTCGACCGTCGAGGCAATCAGCTCCGAGGAGAAGTCCGGCACTCCGTCAAACACGGACGACCAGTTGGCCAGCACCTGGGCACGTCCAACATAGCCACGGTCGGGGTGGACAGGTGAAACGCTTCGGTAGTTCTCGGCGAACAGGGACGCCATTCGCTCGGCGTCGTGCGAGTTCGCCGCATCCCTCAGCCGTTCGAGCATGCTCGTCATGCCACGAAGGTAAACCTCGATCGAGCAGACGCAAGGTCCACAGCGACACACGCGACCTCGACGGCACTTCCGCGCCATCCACACGACCGCTTACCGTGACCGGGCGACGTCCAGGATCGCGCGACCCCAGGAGAGGCCCATGTGGCACGACATGTTCGTCATCCAGATCCCGTTCATCGAGAAGATCCTGCGGACGGGGCTCGTCTACGCCGCGATCGTCGTCATCTTCCGGGTAGCCGGCAAGCGCGGCCTGGCCAACCTCAACACGCTGGACCTCACCGTGCTGCTGTTGCTGTCGAACGTTGTACAGAACGCAATCATCGGGTCGGACAACAGCCTGACCGGCGGCATCGTCGGCGCGATCGCGCTGGTCGCGATCAACGCCGCACTCAACCACGGTATGGCGCGCAGTGACCGCCTCGTCCACCTGATCGAGGGAGACGCGACGACCATCATCGACAACGGACACCTCGTGCGACGTGCCCTTCGACGGCTGGCGCTACGTCCCCAGGAGATCGAGCACGCGGTGCGGATGCAGAACGGCGACGGGATCAGCGAGGTCCGGGACGGCCGCCTCGAGCCGGGCGGCCAACTCGTGCTGACCCTGAAGGAGGAAGAACAGGGCGCGACGAAGTCCGACATCGCCGAACTGCGACGCCAGCTTGCCGCGATCCAGCTCACCCTGACCGGTCTTGCCGAGGCACCCCCGAGCGGCTGAGCGCCGCCACGCTCACCGAGTTGACGCCATCTGCGTGGATGCTCGCCCCGCTCTCCGATCGCAGACCCTTCCTCTGTGGCACAACGTCTGCTACAACGTCATGACACAGGGGGTGAGTCGTGGACTGGGATGTGATCAGGCAGGTCGCATGACCTTGCTCCGCGTCGACCACGACAGCGTGGTGCCGCCGTTCGAGCAGCTGCGCACCCAGGTCGCCGCCATGACCGTCACCGGTGAGCTCTCAGCCGGACAGAAGCTCCCGACCGTCCGGCAGCTGGCGGCCGATCTGGGGCTGGCCGCGAACACGGTCGCGCGTGCCTATCGCGAGCTCGAAGCAGACGGCATCATCTCCACGCAAGGACGGCGCGGCACCTTCATCCGCAGCGCGGCCCTCGATGAGGCCGGCAGCGTGGAGGCCACGGCACGCCAGGCGGCTCTGAGCTTCACGACGGCGGCCAGGCGCAGTGGATTGTCGCTGGCCGAGGCCACCCGTCTCGTCGAGGCGACCTGGCCGCGCACCACCGGCTAGTCGGACGTCCGGTTCACCGGCCCTGCCAACGCGGCGGACGCTTCTCGGCGAACGCGCGGGGTCCTTCCGCCGCGTCGTCCGAACGCAGTACCGACTCATAGTGCGGAAGGTCACCTGAGCGCAGGAGCCGGAACCCGTCCTGCACGCTCACCGCCCCGGTCACGTCCAGCACCTCCTCCACCGCAGCGATCGCCAGCGGAGCCGCGGCGCAGATGTCGCGTGCCAGGTCGAGCGCGACCTCCAACACGCGATCACTCGAGACGACCCGGTTGACGACGCCCCAACGACCCGCCTCCTCGGCCGACATACGTCGTCCCGTCAGGAGCATCTCGCGTGCAACCGCCTCCGGAAGCCGGCGCGGCAGGCGAAGCATGCCGCCCGAGTCCGCCACCACCCCGAGGCGCACCTCGGGAAGCGCAAGCTCGGCATGGTCGGCCATGACGATCAGGTCCGTCGCCAACGCAAGCTCGAACCCGCCACCGAAGGCCGAACCGTTCACCGCCGCGACAATCGGCTTGGTCCGACCGAAGAACTCGGTGAGGCCGCCGAACCCGCCCGGCCCATGGTCGGCATCGACAGCCTCGCCGGCCGCCGCCGCCTTCAGATCCCACCCAGCGGAGAAGAACCGGTTCCCAGCCCCCGTCAGGACCGCCACCCGGAGCGACGGGTCGTCCTGCAGACGCCGAAAGGCGTTGTACAGAGCGTGACTCGTGGCCATGTCGATGGCATTGGCGCTCGGGCGGTCCAGCGTCACGACGAGCACGGCATCGTCGATGTGCAACCGCACTGGGTCGCTCATGGACCCTCCTCCGGATTCACGATGCAACTCCTGCACTCGAGTCTTCGTGATCGGCCAAGCGGATCAGCGCATCGACAGCAACGGCGCCGTCGGCGAGGACGAGCAACGGATTGACTTCCAGCTCGACGAGTCGCTCGGCGTGGTCCGAGGCAAGGGCCACCACTGCCTCGAGCGCATCGACCACGACGTCAAGGTCGACCTGTCGGTCGCGGAACCCGGCCAGCAACGGCCAGGCCCGTAAAGAGCGAAGGGCTGTGCAGATGTCAACGCGCGTGGCGGGCAGCAGCAGGTTGACCGTGTCCTCCAGCAGTTCGACGAAAACCCCGCCTGCCCCGACCGTCAGCACCAGGCCGAACTGGAGATCCCGGTGGATCCCGACCATGAGCTCCAGGACCACGCCGTCGACCATCGCCTCGACGAGGAAGTCGTCGCCGAGCTCGGCCATGCTCGCGACCGCCCGCTCGACGTCCACCAGGTCGCGCAGTCCGACCCGGACCCCGCCGACGTCCGACTTGTGTGCAAGCGACACAGACAACGTCTTCAGCACGAGGGGGAAGCCGATCTCGCTGGCGAGGCCGGCCACGCGTTCGCGACGGTGTGCCACCAAGGACCTCGGGACCGAAACGCCGTACGACGCCAACAGTGACTTCGCGGTGTGCTCATCCAGCTGTGCCACCGGGCCCCCGGTCGCCGGCGCCACCCGCGACAGCGGTCGGATCTCCTCGGCCGCATCCCGGGCTGCCGCGATCTGCGCGGACACCCGGATGGCTGCCAGGCACGAACCGACCCCTTGCATGGGCGCAATGCCCGCCGAGAGCAGGCGCTCACCGATCGCTTCCGGCATTCCTTCCGGAAGGGAGGCGACGATGCACGCTCGCGCGTGCTGCTGCTGCCGATGTGCGGTCTCGAACGCTGCAACGGTCGTCTCGAACTCCGACACGTCACATCGGTCGGAGCGGGGGAAGTCCAGCAGCAGGAGGTGGCAGTCGACGTCTGACCCCAGGAACGCGGCAAAACAGGCAGTCAAAGCCTGCGGATCGCCCCAGATATAGGTGTGGTAGTCCAAGGGGTTTCGGACCAGCACACGGTCGCCGAGGATCGCCTCGAGCCGGTCCCGCGTTGCCGGGCCAAAGTCCGGAACGGTGAGTCCGCGGCCATGGGCGAGGTCGGCCACGTGCGCCGCCTCCCCGCCGGAGCAGCTGGCCGACGCGATGCGAGAGCCGAGAACACCGCCGGTCACGTGCAGGAACTTCAAGGTCTCCAGGAACGTCTCGAGGTCGTGGACGCGACCGATGCCCACGCGGCGAAACAGTGCGTCGACCAGCGTGTCCGAGCCGGCCATCGAGGCGGTGTGGCTCAACGTGACGCGGGCACCGACGTCCGAGGTGCCCGCCTTCAGCGCAACGATCGGCACGCCCCGACGCAGTGCTTCGAGCGCGACCTCGGAGAGGTCGGCGACGTCCGGGATCTGTTCGAGGTGGAGTCCGATGGCGGTGATCCGGGGGTCGTCCAACATGCCTGCGATCAGCTCGACGACACCCGTAACGGCGCTGTTTCCGATCGTCACCACCTGGGCGAGCGGGACCGAGCGCCGTTGCATGGTGAGGTTCTGCGCGATGTTTCCACTCTGGGCGATCACGGCCACCCCGCTCTCCACGCGAGAGCCACCGTGCTGCTCGCACCAGAGCGCCGCGCCGTCGAGGTAGTTGAGCAGGCCCAGGCAGTTCGGCCCCACCAGGGCCATCTCACCCGCGGCGGCCACCAGCTGTTCCTCGAGATCGGCACCATGAGCCCCACTCTCGGCGAACCCTGACGCATGGCAGACGGCCCCACCCACACCCAGTCGCGCCAGCTCGGCGACGACGCCAACCGTCCGTTCGCGCGACACCGCCACGAAGGCGGCATCCGGTACGCCGGGAAGCTGTGAGAGCTCGGGGTAGCAGGGCACGCCTCCCAGCTCCTGCCGCGTCGGGTGAACGCCCCAGATCTCACCCTGGTAGCCGATGCGTCGGCACTGCTGCACCGCAGCTTCGGCTGCGCGACCACCCACCACCACCAGGCTTTCGGGTCGAAGGAGTCGGCGGAGCCGGCTCGCTGCCATCGCCGTCACGCTCCGAGCGGGCGAAGCATCGATCGGGCGATGATGTGACGCTGGATCTCGCTCGTGCCGTCCCAGATGCGCTCGACGCGAGCGTCTCGCCAGAACCGTTGGATGGGCAACTCATCCATGAGGCCCATGCCGCCGTAGATCTGAACGGCCTGGTCCGTGATCCGTCCGAGTGCTTCCGACGCGAAGACCTTCGCCATCGCTGCGTCCTGGTCGGTCATCGTGCCGTGATCGAGCTTCCACGCTGCTCTCAGCGTGAGAAGCTCGGCCGCCTCGAGCTCCGTCGCCATGTCCGCCAGCGGGAAGGCGACACCCTGGAAACGACCGATCGGCTGCCCGAACTGGACCCGATCGGCCGCCCACTGAGCTGTCATCTCGAGCACTCTTCGGCCGCGACCGACGCTGCTGGCCGCCACGGTGAGCCTGCTCGCGCCGAGCCACTCCCCCATCAGGTCGAAGCCTCGCCCTTCGTCCCCGAGCCGGTTCGACGCCGGTACCCGACAACCTTCGAAGGACAGCTCGCTGTGGTGGTACCCCCGGTGCGACACGCTCGAGGGGCCGCGACGGACGGTGAGGCCGGGAGTGTCGAGGTCGACCAGGAACGCGGTGATGTGCTTGCGTTCGCCGGCAACGGCGGACGGCCCGGTCACTGCGAACACGATGACGAAGTCAGACTTGTCCGCGTTGCTGATGAAGTGCTTGGTGCCGTCGACGACGTACTCGTCTCCCGCGCGTACGGCTCGTGTCGTCATGGCTGCGACGTCGGACCCCGCGCCGGGTTCTGTCATCGCCAAGCAGTCATGACGTTCGCCACGGATCGCCGGCAACAGGTAGCGCTCGCGTTGCTCGTCCACACAAGCGAGCAGGATGTTGCTCGGGCGGGCAACCAGCCATTGCAAGGCGTAGCTCGCCCGGCCCAGCTCACGCTCGACCAGCATCATGCCGACCGCGTCGAGGCCGCCGCCTCCGAGGTCTGCCGGCATGTTGGCTGCGTAGAGACCCGCCTTCAGCGCCTTGGCCCGGATGTCGTCGACGAGCTCGGCCGGCACCTCACCGAGGCGATCCACCTCGTCCTCATGCGGGTACAGCTCCTTGGTGACGAAGCTCCGCACCGTGTCCACGATGGCCCGCTGCTCGTCGTCGAGTCCGAAGTCCATGGGTTCCTTCCTACCTGCGCTCGATGCGCATGGGCTTGCCGACGACGTCCGGCCGGGAAAGGACCGCGTGAGCGCGATGGACCGCGTCGAGTCGCTGCACGAGAACCGGCGGGAGTACGACGGATCGACCGGCCTCGATGTCCACATGCACGAGCAGCTGCTCCGCGGTGGCCAGCAGCACCCCGGTCTCGCCGTGCCTCATCTCATGGAAGACGTGGACGCGTTTGTGGTCGTGGTCGAGGAGCTGAAGGCTCAGCGCGAGCGGTTCACCCTCGCTGACCTCGTGGCGGTGGTGCAGATGTGTTTCGACGGTGTACAACGAGTGTCCGGCGGATCGGTAGTCCTCGTCGATCCCGAGCATCCGGAAGAACGCGTCGGCGCTGTCCCCGAAAACGAGCAGATAGCACGACTCGCTCATGTGCCCGTTGTAGTCCACCCACTCCGGGCGGACAGCCGTCTGATGCAGTTGAAGGGGTGCCTCGATCGGTGTCGAGTCGTCCCAGGGTGTGTGACCACTGCCTTCGTACGGCGTCACGATCCGATCGGTCATGACGCGCCCCCCGGGACGGCGCGAGCTGCCCCGATCCCGAGACCGAGGTGATCAGGTCGCGCCAGTCCGGCGTGTGCCGTCAGCATCTCCTGGACCCGCTGGTGTCGATCGTCGGGCAGCGGCACCACGCCTCCGGCGGCGGGCTCGACGTGGAGGTAGACGAAATCACCCGTGGCCGCTACCCGCCCGTCCTCATGGTGAAGCTCCGTGTAGAGACGCACCTTCTTCGTACTCGCTTCCACCATGATGGTCCGAGCCGTCACGGTCTGCCCGAGTGAGCATTCCGCCAGGTACCGGATGTGGCTCTCGACGGTGTACAGCGACGCTCCGTGGAGTGCGCGGTAGTCGCCGCTGAGACCCAGGGCCGCGAACACCTCCTCGTTGGCGTCGCTCAGCACGATTCCATAGCTGGCATCGTGCATGTGGCCGTTGTAGTCCACCCACTCAGCACGGACCTCACACCTGAAGGTCGAGAAAGGCCCCGCCACGTCAGGCACCCAGGGGTCGGTGCTTCTCCAGCAGGAGCAGCAGGTCGACGAGGAATGCATCGCGACGCTGCTCGAGCTGGGTCACGGTCTGCCCACCCGCCGCCTGTACGGCGCCTTCGACCACGCGGTCGCGCAGCTCCGGCGTCAGGACGGGAGCGTCCAGCCTGGTCCATGGCTCGAGCAGGGCTGGGCCGAAGTGGTCGAGCATGTGCGCCATCCCGCCGGGGCCTCCGGCGAGGTGGAAGGTGAGGATCGGTCCCATCAGGGCCCAGCGCAGTCCGGGGCCGTAGACGATGGAGTCGTCGATCTGCTGCGCGGTCGCCTGCCCGCTGTCGATCATGTGCAGGGCCTCGCGCCACAACGCTTCCTGCAACCGGTTCCCGACGAACCCGGCGACCTCCTGATCCATCGTCAGACAGGCCTTGCCAGCGGCGGTGTAGAACTTCTCGGCCCACGCCACCGACTCGCCGTCGGTGTCGCGGCCCCCCACGATCTCGACGAGCGGGATCAGGTACGGCGGGTTGAACGGATGCCCGACGACGAACCGGCCGGGGGTTTCACAGTCGGCTGCCATCTCGCTCATGCCGAAGCCGGACGTGCTCGAGGCGACCACGACGCCAGGGCGGGTCGCCTTGTCGATCGCGGCGAGCAGCGCGACCTTGGCGGCCAGCACCTCGGGAGAGGACTCCTGGACGAAGTCGGCGTGCCGGACCGCGGCCTCCAAGCTCTCGGCAAACCGAAGCCGACTGCGACTCGCCCCTGCAGTCAGCCCGAGCCGTTCGAGGGACGGCCACGCAGCGTCGAGGAGTCCGGCAAGTCGCTCCTCGGCAGCCGGGCTCGGGTCCCACGCCACGACGTCGTAGCCCATCCGGAGGAAGTGGGCTGCCCATCCGCCACCGATGACGCCGGTGCCGACGATGGCAACGGTGCCGACAGCCGCTGGCGTCGGGCGAACCCCCGAACTCACCAGCCGACCTGGTCGAGGCCCTTGAGCCCAAGGATCTGGCGCGCCTCCTCGGGCGTGGCAACCTCCAGGGAGAGCTCCTTCAGGATGCGGACGATCTTCTCGACCTGCTGGGCGTTGGACTCCGCCAGCTGGCCCTTCCCGACGAACAGGCCGTCCTCGAGCCCGACGCGCACGTGCGAGCCCATGATGGCCGAAGCCGTGATCATGTTGAACTGGTGCCTGCCTGCCCCGAGCACCGACCACTCGAAGGAGTCGCCGAGCAACCGGTCGGCAGTCGACTTCATGTGAGCGATGTGCTCGACCTCGGCACCGATGCCTCCCATGACCCCCAGGATCGTCTGCAGGAAGATCGGTGGCTCGACCAGTCCGGCCTCGAGGTAGTAGGCGAGCGTGTAGAGATGACCGATGTCATAGGCCTCGTACTCGAAGCGCGATCCGGTCTGCGAACGGACGTCAGTGAGCATGTGCTCGATGTCAGCGAACGTGCTGACGAAGGGCTCGACCCGAGTGCTCTCCAGGTAGGGCTCCTCCCAGTCGAACTTCCAGGACCCGGCGTACTTGGGGATCATCGGGAAGCTGCCGTAGTTGAACGTGCCGAGGTTGAGCGTGCACAGCTCCGGCCGGGTCTCGTAGATCACTCGGAGGCGGTCCGCCACGGACATGCCCGTGCCGCCACCGCTGGTGATCGAGACCACGGCGTCTGTCGAGTCCTTGATGCCCTTGAGGTACTCCAGGAACACCGCCGGGTCCGCGGTCGGCCGACCGTCACGGGGGTCTCGGGCGTGGAGGTGGATGATCGACGCGCCGGCCTCGACGGCGTCGACGGATTGCTTGACGACGTCCTCCACCGTGAACGGCAAAGCGTCCGACATCGTCGGGGTGTGCCCAGCGCCGGTGACGGCGCAGGTGATGATGACCTTGCGACTGTCAGCCATGGTGATCCTCCGCCTCGTGACAGGTGCAGCTGCCCGCCGCACGATGCGAGCACCTGTCGCACTGTATGAAACGGTTCTCCCTCGGAGCCGCGTTGTCAAGAGTGCGGGCGTCAACCCACCGGCGAGTCCCAGGACACCACGGCCGCAGTGACCTCGTTGGCGGCCTGGATGGCCACCGGGCCGAGCTCGGCGAAGCGCGAGACCGGGACCCGGTCGACCATGCCCCAGATGCTGAACACGGCCAGCGGCCGTCCGTCGAGCCCGTTGAGCACCGGAGCCGAGACGCCGTACAGCCGCGACTCGAGCTCTCCCGCGCACTCGGCCCAGCCGCGCTCGCGGGTGACCGCCAGCTCGTCGAGCAGTGCCTGGCGGTCGGTCACAGTGGTGTCGGTGTAGCGGGGCAGCGGGTCCTCGAGCATCGCGGCCGCCTCATCTGAGGGAAGCCAGGCCAGAAACGCCTTGCCGGTCGACGTGGCATGCAGGGGAACCTCGCGTGCGAACCAGCTGATGGCCAGCACAGACGGTGGTGCAGCCTCGCTCACGTAGGTGACACCGTGCCGTCCCGCGACCGCCAGGTTCGCCGTTTCGCCGGTCAGGGCAGAGACGCGTTCGAGCACGCGCTGGGTGCGACGCACCAGACCGTCATAACCAGCGGCGGCCGACATCCGGAGCAGGCCCAGACCGATCTTGTAGCGGTTGGTCGCCGGGTCTCGTTCGACCAGGCCATGCGCCTCCAGGGTCCCGAGCAGACGCCAGGCCGTGGCGCGGTTGATGTGGTGGCGCTCAGCGAGTGTTGCGGCGGTGTCGCCACGAGGGGCCGCCGCGGCCACGCCACGGAGCAGCGTGAGAGCACGATCGACCGATTGGACTTTGCCGGACCCGGTGCCGTTGAGCGCTGGTTTCCCGGAGTCCGTAGGACTGGTCACGAGCCCCATCGTGACATGCATCCGCCCCGCGACTGCCTGAAGCGGTCGAAGCCGGGGCAGGCCCTACGAGATCTCGACCTCGGCAGTGAGGCCGTGCGCGGCTGCCGTTGATGCTGCCTCCCTGGCAATCGCGGGGAGCGCCAGGTAGCTCAGGTCGCGGCACTGCCGGTCCCACCACGGGTCGTCATACGGCCACGCCGACGTCTTCACCACCACGGTCCGCAGCGGCCGGTCGACGTACACGAACTGGCCGCGCATGCCATCGGCCATCACCTGATGGCCGTCATCGTCCAGCGGCCACCAGTGATAGCCGAAGCCGGCGTGCGTCGTCAGTGAGCTGGGCAGTCGCCCCGGCCGCAGGAAGGGCCGTTCCGGCCGACTGCTGAGGCGCACCCAGCTCGGGTCGACCACCTGCTCGCCGTTGCAGCGTCCGTCGACCTGAAGTGCACCGATCCGCGCCCAGTCCCGCGCCGTCACGGCCAGCGCCGCCGCCGCCATCGCGACACCGCCCTCGTCAACGGGCGCGTCCAGGCCGACGACCGCCGGCCGCTCCGCGCCGATCAGCCGCCACAGGTCACCGAGGACCTCCGTGAACGTCTGGCCGCTTGCACGTTCACGCGCCCAGTCCAGCACCATCGAGTCGGGACTGCAGTACGCATAGCGGGTGCCCGGCCGATGACCTGCAGGTATGCCGGCGAGCAGCATTCGCACGTCGCCCGCACCCTCACGCCACCGCCTGACGAACTGCGTTGCAGGGCTGGCCGGATCGCGGTAGTCCTCGGTCCAATCGACTCCGCTCGTCATCGTGAGAACCTGGCGGATCGTGACCTGGTCGTAGCCGCTGCCGAGAAGTTCCGGAACGAAATCACAAACAGCGGCGTCGAGGTCCGGAATGCTCCCGTCCTGGACAGCGAGTCCGGTGGCCAGGGCAAGTGCCGACTTGGTCGCCGAGTTGCCGAGCAACCGGTCGTCGGCGCCAATGCCCTCGGCGTACCACTCGTGGACCAGCTCACCGTCCACGACGACGACCAGCGAGGTGGCGGTGGTGAGCTCCAGGAACTCATCGAGTCGCATGTCCCGGCCTGCTCCGACGATGACAGGATCAACCGGCCTGTACGCCTGCGGCCATGGGCGAGGGTTCGGTGCCGCCACCTCGACGTGGGGGGATTCGGGCTGGGGTTGGCGCAGATCATCGATGCGACTCACATGCGCGATTCTCGCCTAGCGCGCGGTCCAGTGGAACGGCTGTCGTGCCCCCGCATCGCCGAAAGAACCGTCCTGCGCCGACACCCATGACATCGCAGGCTAGGCTTCATGACAATCCCCCTCATAAGTCCCAACTGCTTGACAGCGCCGTTGTGATGGTGAACGTTCATTTCGCGATATGAATCACATCCCGAACGCCGCTCAGCCACATCTTTGCGGAATGACGCAGGCGATCACCAGTCGAAGGGTGTTGGTATGACCGGATCGGGCACCGAGTATTCGAGCAGCGACCAGAGCGACGGCCAGGGCGACGGCCAGGGTGGTCTGTGGGTGAGTTCACCCTTCACGAGGCGCCAGCTCCTGGCTGGTGCAGGGAGCGCGGCCGTACTGGCCGGGTTGTCGGCCTGCGGGGGCAGCACCCCGTCGCCGAGCGGAGGCGGCGCGACGACCGGCAAGCCCAAGCGCGGAGGCAACTTCCGGCTAGGTGTCACCGGTGGCGGATCGAAGGACATCCTCGATGGTCAGAACATCGTCACCAAGCCGGACCAGGCAAGGCTCGTCAGCGCCTTCGAGACGCTGCTGACCTTCGACGACGACTACGCGTTGACCACCGACGGGCTCGCCGAGAGCGTCGAGGCGGACAACCCGAAGCAGTACACCATCCGGATCCGCGACGGCATCGAGTTCCAGGACGGCAAGACGCTCACGGCCGACGACGTCATCTACTCCCTCCAGCGCATCGGCACCGAAGGCAACGGACTGACAGGGTTCGCGGCGACCGCCTCGATGGACATCAAGAACATCAAGAAGATCGACGACCGCACGATCCGGTTACCGCTTCTCTCCGCCGACTCGACCATCCCGCAGACACTCGCCAGCTATACCTTCGGCATCGTTCCGGTCGGCTACAAGGCCTTCAGCGGCGACCCCTCGACGCAGATCGGTACCGGCCCCTACAAGCTGAAGAGCTTCACGCCGGGACAGGAGAGCATCAGCGAGCGCAACCCGAACTACTGGCGTGGCGACGGCTCCCCGTACTTCGACACCGTCACGATCACGGACTTCTCGGACGCGACAGCTCAGGTCAACGCCCTCCAAGGAGGGCAGATCGACGCCATGACCGACCTCCCGGCCTCGCAGGTCGACGCTGTCAAGGCCAAGGGGCTCAACGCGCTGATTTCGCAGACCGGCGGCTGGGTGCCGCTGTGCATGGCGATCGACATGCCGCCGTTCAACGACAACAGGGTCCGTCAGGCGATGCGCCTCATCGTCGACCGGCAGGCCATGATCGACCAGATCGCCTCCGGCTACGGCAGCATCGCCAACGACCTCTACGCTCCCTTCGACGAGGGCTATCTCAGCGATGCCCCTCAGCGCGAACAAGACATCGAGCAGGCCAAGTCACTGCTCAAGGCCGCAGGTCAGGAAGGCCTGACCGTCGACCTGAACACGACGAACGGTGCGAGCGGGATGGTCGCTCTGGCCACGGTGTTCGCCAGCCAGGCCAAGCAGGCCGGCGTGAAGGTCAACGTGAAGAACGTTCCCAACTACTACGGGGACGCCTACCTCAAGCTGGCCTTCTCGGTGGACTTCTGGGGCACGCGCGGGTACCTCAACCAGGTGCAGCAGGGATCGCTGCCGAACTCGCCGTACAACGAGACGCACTGGCCGCCGAAGTCGGGAACCGGCTCGAACTTCGGTGATCTGTACAAGCAGGCCCTGGCGGCCACCGACGACTCCAAGCGCGTCGACATCGAGCACGAGATGCAGCAGCTCGAGTACGACAACGGCGGTTACATCATCCCGTTCTTCGGATCACTGATCGACGGCTACGCCGGGAACGTCGCGGGCTTGTCCCCGAGCAAGGGCACGTTGAACCTGGCCGGCTTCGGCCACGGTTTCCGAACCATCTGGTTCAGCTGAGGCGGGGGCTCGTCGATGAAGTGGCTGCGACACGGCGGGATCGCGGGCTTCATCGTCAGAAGGTTGCTGCTGGGGATCCTGGTCCTCTTCCTGGTCTCGATCGTCGTGTTCATCGCGACGCAGGCCCTGGGGGACCCGGCCCGGGCCATCCTGGGTCGCGATGCGACGCCTGAGCGGCTGGCGGCGCTGAAGAAGGAGCTCAACCTGAGCGACTCGCTGGTCGGCCAGTACCTCAACTGGGCCGGCGGTCTCCTGCACTGGTCGTTGGGGAACTCCCTTGCCGGCCAGCGGCCGGTGAGCCAGCTGCTCGGTCCGCGCCTCATCAACTCAGCCGTTCTCGTGGCTGCCGCGGCGATCGTCTCGATCCCGCTCTCGATCGGGCTCGGCTCATGGGCCGCCCTGCGTCGCGAGAAGACCTTCGACAACGTCACTTCCAACCTGATGCTCGTGCTGGCCGCGCTTCCGGAGTTCGTCGTCGCCGTCGGACTCGTGATCTTGTTCTCGACGTCGGTGTTCCACTGGCTGCCGGCGATCAGCCCGGTCCCACCCGGTCAGAGACCCTGGGACTTCCCCGACGAGCTCGTGCTACCCGTGGCCACCTTGGTGATCGCCGTCGCTCCGTACGTCGCCCGCATCATGCGGGCCTCGATGGTCGAGGTCCTGGAGAGCGACTACGTCGAGATGGCGCGGCTCAAGGGACTGCCCGAGCGCACCGTCCTGATCCGCCATGCGCTGCCGAATGCGATCGGACCCGTCTTCCAGGTGATCGCCATCAGTCTCGCCTACCTCGCCGGAGGCGTCGTCGTCATCGAGTACGTCTTCAACTACCCCGGGATCGGAAGCGCTCTGCAGGACGCCGTGGTCAACCATGACCTCCCTGTCGTGCAGGCGCTGGCCATGCTGATCGCCGGCGTCTACGTCGTGCTCAACCTCCTTGCCGACATCGCCACCATCCTGGTCACGCCTCGACTGAGGACACGACTATGAGCCAGACCGAAGACGCTCCCGCACTGGCGGAAGGCGTCGACACCCCGACACCGCCTGTTCGTTCCTCGGCGCTCTTCGCCAGGGCGCTGCGGCTGTGGCGTACGCGGATCGGCGTCATCTTCGTCCTCATCCTCGTGGTCATCGCAGTCGTCGGGCCGTTGGTCGCACCGCACGCCGCCGACGAGTTCGTGGCCATCCCCAACTCGAAGCCCGGCGTCAACGGTGCCGGGATCTTCGGCAGCGACTACCTCGGCCAGGACGTGCTGAGCCGCTTCCTGTACGGCGGTCGGGGCATCCTCGTGATGTCGATCGTCTCCACGGCGATCGGACTGATCGTGGGCGTAGCGATCGGCCTGATCGCGGCATACTCGAGAAACGCGCTCGACGACGTGCTGATGCGCCTCATGGACGTGATCCTGGCCTTCCCGCAGATCATGCTTGCCCTGGTAGCGGTGAGCCTGGTCGGAGCCAAGACCTGGGTGATCATCGTGGCGATCGCCTTGACCACAGCACCGCGGGTGGCCCGAGTGGCGCGCGGAGCCGCCCAACCGGTGGTCGAGCGTGACTTCGTCGCCGCGACGGAGTCGATGGGGTTGTCGAGGACGCGGATCCTGACCGGCGAGCTGCTCCCGAACATCCTCGGGCCGATGATGGTCGAAGCCAGCCTCCGCCTGACGTACTCCATCGGCGTCATCGCGGCGCTGGCCTTCCTGGGCCTGTCGGCCGACCCGAACGGTGCCAACTGGGGAACGATGATCCAGCAGAACCAGATCGTCCTCGCCACCCAGCCGTGGGGTGCGTTGCTCCCCATCATCGCGATTGCCGTGCTGACCATGGGCACAGGGCTGATCGGCGATGGCATCGCCCGGACCGCCGCCGGCATCGATCGTGAACGAGGTGACGAGTGACGCTCGGAGAGGAATCGGCCAGCGCATCGATGTCGGCCGCGGCGGTCAGCGTCCGCAACCTGCAGATCTGCACCACGAGGGGCGTTCCCGTCGTCACCGACGTCTCGTTCGACATCGCACCGGGTGAGGTGCTCGGACTCGTCGGTGAGTCCGGCTCCGGCAAGACGACCGTGGGACTGTCGCTGCTCGGGCACGCTCGAACCGGGCTGCGGATCGACGGCGGAACCGTCATGCTCGGCGACCAGGACATCCTCGGCATGAACGACGAGGAGCTGCGCCGGCTGCGGGGCTCGGTCGTGTCGTACGTGCCACAGGATCCGGCATCCTCGCTCAACCCTGCGTTGCGGATCGGGGTGCAGCTACGGGAGGTGCTGGAGGCACACGGCTCGGACGGTCGGCGGGACAACGCCGCACGCATCGCAGAGATGATGCGTGAGGTTGCGTTGTCAGACGACCCGGCGTACCTGCGCCGCTATCCGCACGAGCTCTCCGGCGGCCAGCAGCAGCGGGTCGGCCTCGCGATGGCGTTCGCCAACCGACCGCGGCTGATCGTCCTCGACGAACCGACCACGGGCCTTGATGTCACGACGCAGGCCACGGTCCTCTCCACCGTTCGGGAGCTGGCAGCCACGCACGGGGTCGCAGCGCTGTACGTCAGCCACGATCTGGCGGTCGTCGCCGCCTTGGCGACTCGCGTCGCGGTCATGTATTCCGGACGGGTCGTCGAGCTCGGCATCGCCGAAGATCTGTTCGACTCCGCTGCCCATCCGTACACGCGCCGGCTTGTCGGGGCGATCCCGCGCCTGACGGGCGGCCGAAGTCTGGTCGGCATCCCGGGTCATGCGCCCTCACCCGGAAAGCGTCCACCCGGCTGTGCCTTTGCTCCTCGTTGCACGCTGCACATCCCGGAGTGCGACGCGCAGGTCCCCGAGCTCGTCCCCATCACTCCCCAGCACAGTGCCCGCTGCATACGAGCCGCCGAGGTCCTGCAACAGAGTCACACGAAGGTGGGCGACCCGGTCGACGTGACACATGCCGACGCCGAGTCGACGGTCCTGACGCTGGAAAACGTGGTCGCTCGCTACGGCACGATCGAGGTGCTGCACTCGATCAACCTGACGCTCGGGCATCACGAGTGCCTGGCCGTTGTCGGCGAGTCCGGGTCCGGCAAGACCACGACCGCCCGCTCGATCGCAGGACTGCATCGTGACTGGAGCGGGAGCATCCGGCTCGGGGACAAAGAGCTGGAGACCGCGGCCAGGGCCCGCAGCACCGAGTCACGTCGCCAGATCCAGTACATCTTCCAGAACCCCTACGGCTCGCTCAACCCGCGCCGGACCGTCGGCGAGACGGTGGGACAGCCGCTGTCCGTGTTCGGTATCGCCAAGGGCAGCGAGGCCCAGGACCGGGTGGCCGAGATGCTGGCGCAGGTGTCGCTGTCAAGCAGCTACGCGAACCGGTATCCGGACCAGCTGTCCGGCGGTGAGCGCCAGCGCGTCGCGATCGCTCGCGCCCTGATCTCCTCCCCCTCGATCCTCATCTGCGACGAGGTCACCTCCGCCCTCGACGTCAGCGTCCAGGCTGCGATCGTCGAGCTGCTGGGCGGACTGCAGCGTGAGCTCGGGCTGTCGATGATCTTCGTCACGCACAACCTGCCGCTGGTCCGGTCGATCGCCCAGAAAGTCATCGTGCTGGCAGACGGCAGCATCGTCGAGTACGGAGACACGGCGCGCTTGTTGGCCGATCCGCAGGAGCCGTACACGCGCGCACTCATCACCAACACTCCTTCGCTCGAGACCGCCACCGGTGAGGTCGTCGCAGAACCCAAACGTGACTAGCAGACCCGCACCCACGCACCGATCGAGCTGGAGGAAGCCGTGACCGAGCCCGGGCGACCGAACTTTCTCATCCTGATGGCCGACCAGCTGGTGCCGGGTGCCTTGCCGTTCCACGGCAACACCGTCACCCAGGCGCCCGCGATGACGGAGCTCGCCGAGAGTGGCGTCGTCTTCGACAGCGCCTACACACCGAGCCCCCTGTGCGCCCCGGCACGCGCATCGCTCATGACGGGTCTGCTTCCGTCGAACACCCACGCCTACGACAACGCAGCCGAGTTCTCCTCCGAGATACCGACCTTCGCCCACTACCTGCGCCGGACCGGCTACCGGACCGTGCTGTCCGGCAAGATGCACTTCTGCGGGTCGGACCAGATGCACGGCTTCGAGGAGCGCCTCACCACAGACATCTATCCGGCCGACTACGGCTGGACGCCGGACTGGGACAAACCCGAGGACCGGCCGCACTGGTACCACGACATGTCCTCGGTCACCGATGCAGGTCCATGCATTCGCTCCAACCAGCTCGACTTCGATGACGAAGTAGGTTTCGCCGCTGAACGTGAGCTCTTCCGCCATATCCGTTCGAACGACGAGAGGCCGTTCTGTTTCGTGGTCTCGTTCACCCACCCACACGACCCGTACGCAATCCCGTCGCGGTGGTGGGACCTGTACGACGACGAGGACATCCCGCTACCCGACTTCGGGTACGACGAGGAGCTTGCCCATCCGCACGAGCGCCGGCTCAGGCAGGTCTGCGCCATGGACGATGTGGAGATCTCCGCTGAGCAGGTCCGGGCCGCCCGCCATGCGTACTACGGGGCTATCTCCTACGTCGACGACCGCGTCGGCAGGCTGATCGACGTCCTGCGCGACACCGGTCGTCTGGACGACACCGTGGTCATCCTCACCAGCGATCACGGCGACATGCTGGGTGAACGCGGCCTCTGGTACAAGATGAGCTTCTTCGAGGGTTCGGTGCGGGTACCGCTGGTGGTGTCAGCACCTTCGCGCTTCTCACCCCGCCGGGTGTCGGCGCCGGTCTCCACGATGGATCTGCTGCCGACGTTGGTCGGACTGGCAGCAGACGGCGACCTGTCGGGGGTCATCGGACCGATCGACGGCCAGAGCCTCCTGCCGCTGCTGGCGGGGGAGCCCCATGCGCGGGACACCGTGACCGCGGAGTACCTGGCCGAAGGTGCGGTTGCCCCGATCGTGATGATCCGGCGCGGGAGCGTCAAGCTGATCCACTCCCCCGCGGACCCCGACCAGCTGTACGACCTCTCAATGGACCCGCTCGAACGAAAGAACCTCACCGAGGATCCGGACTATCTCGACATTCTCACCGAACTGCGCGCCGAGGTCGCTGCCCGCTGGGACCTGGCGACGATCGACCGAGAAGTCCGCGCCAGCCAGCACCGGCGCGCTGCCGTTGTCGAAGCTCTCGGGACCGGTATCGAGGCGGCCTGGGACTTCACCCCACCGTACGACGCGTCGAGGCGCTACATCCGCAACCACATGGACCTGGGCGAGCTGGAAAAGATGGCCCGCTACCCACCGACCTCCGGTGTCGTGGGCACCGACCCGTGACGTGCAGCCCGACGAGACTGCGGGTCACTGGTCGATGACGACACGGAAACCGATGTTGCCGGTGCTGCTGTCAGGAGTGTTTGCGCTTCGGGCGTCGACTCGATATCTCCAGCAGTAGCTGTCGTGGCACAGGTAACTTCCACCGCGCATGACTCGTGCACGCCCAGAGGCCGGGCCCTGCGGCGCTACCCGCGGGGAACCCAGGTAGTAGTCCGGGGCGAACCAGTCGGCGCACCATTCCCAGACGTTGCCCGTCATCTCGAACAGGCCGTACCCGTTCGGCGGATAGCTCCCGACCGGGCAGGTTCCGACCCATCCGTCTGGGTCCTTCTCGACAGTGGGAAATGCCCCCCGGAACACGTTCATCCGCTGGTCGCCGCCGGGCTCCACGTCCTCGCCCCAGGGGAAGTGGACCTGCGAAAGGTGGCCGCGGGCCGCCCGCTCCCATTCGGCCTCCGTGGGGAGCCGACAGCCCGCCCAGGCGCAGAACGCAGTGGCGTCGAACCAGCTCATGTGCACGACCGGATGTCCGCGACGGTCCTGGCTGCCGCTGTGCGGACCCTCTGGATGCCTCCAGTCGGCTCCCGGCACCTCCCGCCACCACGGCGCGTTGGCGACTGCGCGCGTCGGTGGAAAGCCGTCGGGTAGCAGCCCGGCGAAGACGAAGGACGTCCCGAACTCTTCCGCCGTCGTGCGATAACCGGTCGCGTCGACGAACGCCGCGAACCGGTCGACCGTCACCGTGTGCACGCTCATCCGGAAAGCACTCAGCTCCACCTCGTGCACCGGCCCCTCGCCGTCCGAGCTGTAGCCGCGTGGATCGTCGGATCCCATGAGGAAGGAGCCCGACGGGATGCTCGCCGTGCCGATGCGTGCCGCCGCCCTCACAGCGTCGGGAGCCTCGACACGAGCTGATGCCGCCTCATCCTGACGCTGGGCGGGACGGGTGGCATCCCGTCCCGGTCCACAGCAGGCGCTCACGGGCAACAGTCTGCCAGGCACCAAGGGACGTTTCGCCGGGTCCGGGGCAGTCTCCCAGGCAGCTTCCCGGGCAGCAGGTCAGCGTTCCAGGCCGACGACGTTCCACGACAGGCCGCGATGCTGATACCGGGTCGCCAGGCCGGTTTGGTTCAAGACCGCCACCATCGCCTCCGGCGGATGGACGAACGTACGGAACGCATCTCGCCTGGCTCGGCGGTAGAGGTTGTCGAACCCGAAGTCGGCCAGCGTCAGGATGTTTCGTGGTGGATGGCTGAAAACCAGGAGGCGCCTGGCGTGACTGCCGGCGGCCGACAGGAGACCCTCGTAGTCGGGGTAGCAGCACACCACTCGGTGCAGGACGACGACGTCCGCCCGCTCGACCTCGTCCGGCGTCGCCGCGATGTTCACGAGTCGTCGGGTGACCCGACCATTCAGCCCCGACTTCTCGAGGAGCCGGCCAGCCTCCGCCTCATAGCCGTTCGAGATCTCGAGGTTGGTCACCCGGGCAGCACCTCGCCGCAGCAGCTCGACCTGGATCTCCCCCATCCCGCCACCGATCTCGAGGATGCTTGCCCCCTCGATCCCCTTTGCGCAGAGGTACTCCACGATCAGGCTCGCCGTCCTGGTGAGTCCGCGCCGCTTGTACCGCCGGGCCACCTTCTTGACGAACCGGTCACCGAAGACGCTGTCGTACTCGTCGCTGTCACAGCAGTCGCCCATGGCTCAGTATCGGCCTTCGGACACGGGCGCGGATACCCGGTCGCCGAACTCAGCCGCCCTGGCGGGACGGCGGGACCCAGCCACGCCCGACCCCGTGAGGCGTCCCGCCCAACCGCCCGATCTCGAGCTCGAGGACCGGCCGTTGGACGTAGCCCTCGGTGAGAAATGGCTCGGCGTCGCGGCCCCGGCTGAGCGCCAGACAGGGCATCACGAACGCACAGCTCGTGCAGTGCTCCGGGCGTGGGTTCGGATAGGGCACCAACCCCGAGCCGACCATCTCCATCGCCTCCTGGGCGATGCGGCGACCCGCGTCGCTGACTTCGTCTCGCCCCCGCCTGATGACCGTGCGACGAAAGCCCGGTCCCTCCGTCTGCCGCACCCGCTCGTAGGACTCCTCTTCCCGCCCTTTCACGTACAGTCGGCGCGGTGACGAGACCCCACGACCGCCGCCACTCGGCTCGTTCTGCGGTATCCCGCCACGCGGATGGTTCGCGAGCGGTACGGACATCGTGTCCGGGGAAGTGTCCGGGGAAGTGTCCGGGGAAGTGTCGGGGAAGTGTCCGACCCGGCGAGCCCGGTCGTCAGCTCGTTGTAGATCGTCCCGGCGACCTCCATGCCGTCGTAGAACCGCGACCAGCCCCAGCAGGCGCTGACCTCCTCCTCCGCGAGCATCAGCTGCTCCGTCTGCGGAAACGGGCCGGAGCTCACGCGGTGGCGCACGATCCAGTAGCGGTCATGTTCGTCCATCACCAACAGGTCGATGCGCCCCGCGTAGTGGACGGCATCCCCGTCGGGGGTCAGGAGGCCACGTTCGGGGTCATCAGGGTCCGTCACGAGCGCGTCGAAGTCCGTGGACACCCGGATCGGCGAGAACTGGTCGACACCGGGTGCCCAGCTGATGTAGCGGTTGAGCAGCGTGTGGGCCTGTTCGCCCAGCGCGACCCAGGTGCCCTCGTCGACCGCGCGGGATGTCCCGGCTGCCTGCTCGGCTCGTTGCTGAGCAAGCGCCTTGTCGAGACCTTTGCTCACCAACGGCAGGACGATCGCTGAGTCCCAGTCCCACATGCCCGGGAAGTAGTACACGGCGAGCGCGTCACGGATGACGCGCTCCAGGTCCGGACCGGGACCTGTTGCCGGCCGCAGCCGACGACGTGTGGAGGCGGCGAAGTCCCACTGCCGCCGGCACCGCTTGAAGGCGGCGCGATCAGCGGGACTGATGACATACTCCACCGCTCAGCCTCAGTGCCTCGCACGGTCAGCACGGCCGAGCAACCCAGCACTGCCTGCACGTTCCCAGTGGTAGGCGGTCGCTCGCCGATCGATGTGCACGAGCTCACCCGGGTGAAGGTCGGCAGCGAGAAGGTCACTGAGCAGCTGCTCTCGGTCCACGGCTCTCCCACGAGACTTGTCCGACATCTCAGAGCCTACTGGCACAACTCTCGCAGCGGCAGACCTGCCGAGGTCACAAAGATGGGCCAGGGAAGACTGACTGGTTGTTCAATCAGACGATAGGCTCCGAACATGGACGAGCGCCGAAACGCCCAGCGCGTGTTCGCGGCAGCGCTCTTCGTGGTGACCGCAGTCCTGGTCGTGGCGTGCACGTCCGACGGCCCCGCCGACGTCAAACCGCCCGCGACCACCACCGCGACCACTACCGGCCCGTCGACAGGCGATCCGATGGCGTTGACGGTGCTTGTCTACAACATCGAGTACGGCGGAAATGCCTCGACAGATGCGGTGATCCGATCGGCGGATGCCGACGTCGTCGGCGTGCTGGAGTCGTACAACCGGCTTCCGGAGATCGCCGCGAACACGGGGTATCCGTACTACAACGTCGGGCTGCAGCTGCTGTCGAAGTACCCGATCCTCGAACCCTCCGGCGCCGACGGTCTCTATGCCCTGATCGAGGTCCAGCCCGGCTACGTCGTGGCGTTCTTCAACACGCATCTGGACTATGTGGCGTTCGGTCCCAGGCTGCTGGCAAAGGGCCAGGCCGTCGCGGACGTCATCGCGTCGGAGAACGAGGTCCGGACGTCGTCGCTGCGGATCCAGCTGCCGCAGCTGTCGTCCCTGGCCGCCGCCGGATACCCAGTCCTGCTCACGGGTGACTTCAACGAACCGTCCAGCCTCGACTACACCACCCAGACGGTCGGTGCACACGACGGTGTGACCGGGCCGGTCCCGTGGCCAGTCAGCATGGCGCTCTTCGACATCGGTTTCACGGACACGTTCCGCGAGACCCATCCCGATCCCGTCGCCGACCCGGGTATCACCTGGGGCCGTGCCGTGTCCGGCAAGGGCACGACGGGCGACCGGATCGACTACGTGTATGCCGGCGGGCCGGTGACCACGAAGGAGAGCGCGCTGATCGGCAAGACGGGAACCCCCAACGTGGACGTGGGTTTCGACCGGTGGACCTCCGACCACCGGGCGGTCCTGTCCACGGTCGATCTCACGCCGGTGGCGCTTCCGACGAACGTCGCGCTCGACCGGCGCATGCTCACCGCGGGCGACGACATGACGGTGCTACTACAACGCGCCCGGCTCATCGACGTCGACCATCACGGTCGCCTCCGCGGCCGGCGCTGAATCGGCGACGGTCGAGTCCCGATCGGTGAGCGGCTCCTCCGGAACCCTCACGCTCAGCACCAACGGGCTGGAGCCCGCCGGCTACGACATTGTGTTGCTCGACGCCAACGGCAAGGAGGTCGCGCGCAACCAGTTCTGGGTGCGCGCCACGAACGCGCAGGTCAGGATCCGTACCGATCGCTCCAGGTACGCGGTCGGAGACCCGATCCGGGTCACCTGGGACGACGGCCCGGCCAACCGCTGGGACTGGATCGGCGTCTATCGCGCATCAGCCGCGGACCCGAACCAGGACAACTACCTGTTGTGGGGCTACACCGGCGGGCACGACTCCGGAGCCCTGCCACCGTCCGTCAGCGGTTCGATGACGCTCGACGACTCCGCGCAGGGCAGGCCCTGGCCACTTCCCCCGGGCACGTACGTCGTGCACTACCTCCTGACGGACCAGTACGAGTCAGCCGGCCAGACGGCGTTCACCGTCACCAACTGACTGGACCGGGTTTGTCACCGCCCGGTGCATCCGCTCATGCACGAGCCCAGAGAGCGTTGAGTATCTGCCAGCGGTCATCGACCTTGACGAGCTGGAGATAGTCGACGTACACCGCGCTCGTCACCGTCGCCGTGGCAATCGAGCCATGGACGTGGTCGACGCGAATCGTGTTGTTGAGCGCACGCTTGACAAGCAAACGTCAGCACAAGGAATCCGCCCGTGTTCTCCACGCCTTGAAGCCACCCACCTGGGTGATTGTCGAGCCAGAGTCGACAGGCGTAGTTTCGGGCCCTTAGCCACCAGACCGAACCGAGGCCAAACATGGATTCTCCCTATCAAGCCGCACCCGACGTTCATGTGTTTCCAGCAAACCTGCCTCTACCGGGCGTCGGGGTGCTCCCGATCAACGCTTACCTCCTGATGTCCGAGGAGCCGGTCCTCATCGACGGAGGGATCGGGTACGACAGCGACGAGTTCGTCGAGGCGGTCGGCTCAGTCGTCGACCTGGAGAGTCTCAAGTGGGTGTGGTTGACCCACGATGACGCCGACCACACCGGCGGCATCGAGAAGATCATGCAGCTGGCACCAAACGCCAAGCTGGTCACCCATGCCTTCAGCGCACTTCGCATGTCAACGTGGTGGCAGGTGCCGATGGACCGCGTGCATGCCATCCGGGTCGGCGACGAGATCCACGTGGGTGACCGGACACTGACTGCGGTCGCGCCACCTTTGTTCGACAACCCGATGTCCACCGGTCTGCTCGACCAGTCCACCGGTTCGTTGTTCAGCGTCGACGCCTTCGGGGCGATCATCCCCGAGCCGACCCAGGACGCCGCGGACGTTCACCCCGAGGCGCTCGCCGGCGGGATGCTCGCGTGGGCCACCTCCGACTCGCCGTGGTTGCACATCGCCGATCGTCCAGCGTTCAACGCCGTCCTCGATCGGGTCCGCCAGCTCAAGCCGAGCCGGATCTTCTCGTCCCACCTCCCTGCCGCCAGCGGAGCGTCGTTGGAGGAGTTCATCAAGGTGCTGGAAACTGTCCCGGACGCGGAGCCGTTCATGCCACCGGACGCGGAGCAGTTCGTGCAGATGATCGACGCCATGGGCCAGCTGCAACGCGGCGAAGAACCGGTCGCGGCCGGGTCCTGAGCTGCTTCTCCGGTGCTGACCAGCTACCGATAATGCTCGCGCGCGTGGTCGTCGGCGACCTGCACCGAATGCGGCGCCACAGCCACCGATGCAAGGAAGGAGTCGCGTTCAACAGCCCACATGGAGACCTCGGTGAGCGCTGTCACGGTGGCACTCCGAGGCGCCTGGCGCAGCAGGGCGAGCTCGCCGAACCACGCACCGGGGCCTAGATCGCGGATCTGCTGCTCTCCTCGGCTCACCCGGACCTTTCCCGCGGCGAGGATGTAGAAGTGCTGGCCGACGTCTCCTTCTTCGACCACAGCCTCGCCGGCAGCCGCCGTCACCGGGACCGCGTCGCGTGCCATCCGCTCGACGATCCTCGGTGCCAGCACGGCAAGGATCGGCACGGCTCTGAGGAGTTCGAACACGTCAGCCGGCACGGTTGCATCCGCGTCCAGACGACGCAGGAGCGTGTATGCCGACAACGCCACGACGGGCAGGAACAGGCCGGCGACGAGGAATGACCCGCGCGGGCTGATGACGTCGACCAGCAACGGTGCGGCGAGTGCACCGACTGCGAGGCCGGCCATCATCACGGTCTCCTGGAGGCCGAACAGTGCTGTCAGGAGTCGGTCCGGAAGCAGCCGCTGGGCGAAAGTCCGTGAGGCGACGTCGAAGAACAACTTGCCGGCTCCGCACACGGCCACCAACGCGACAGCGATGCCGGCGGATGCTGACCAACCGGCAAGGACCAGCGGCAGACCGGCGGCCAGCGCTCCCAACAACAGGGCAGGCGCCAGCCGCTCTCGCCCGATCAGGACGAACGTGAATGCGGCTCCCAGGACGCCGCCCGCGCCGATCGCCGAGGACAGCACCCCCGGGCCTGCGTCCGACATCTCGAGCAGGTCCAGCGCGAGCACAGCCAGCAGGATGTCCATCATCCCGACCAGCACGTTCTCTGCGGCGACCATCGAGCAGAGCAGCCGTGCTGCCGGGTCTCGGAGAACTTGTCGCAGCGGACGCTCTCGCGTCGTCTGGTCGTCGGCCGCGAGGATGCGAACCGGGGCTGCGGTCCTCAGCGTCATGGTCCCCATCACCGACAGCGACGACAGGCCGGCCATGATGAGGAAGACTCCCTCGGGACCCAGCGTCACCACGACAAGTCCGCTGAACAGCGGTCCGACGAAGATCGCCAGAGCCTCGAGCGCTCCGGAAGCAGCGTTGCCTGCCGTCAGATCTCCCGTCGTTTCGGAGATCTCCGGTAGGACCGCGTTGTGGACCGGCCGCGTGAGCGTGATCGCCACCGCCGCGACCGCTGCACTCACCACGATCACGGCCACCGGAGCGTCCAGGACCAGCGCGACACCGACGATGAGAAAAGTCACGACCTGCGTCAGGTAGCCGAGCGTCAACGCTCGGGACTTCGAGACGAGACCGGACAGGGCAGCGGTTGGAGACGCCAGGATGGCGGAGGGGATGAGCTGCGCCAGCGCAATTCCGCTGGCACCACGGACTCCGCCGCGGTCGTACGCCCACACGATCAGCGCAATCCAGTTGGCCCATTCAGCGATGTTGAAGATCAGGAAGGCAGCCAGGACGCGCCGCAGCCGCGAGTTGCGCAACGCCTGGCGCACGACCAACGCACGGCCGCTGCTGCTCGTACCCATCAGCAGCACGTGGCTCGGTGGGCCGGGCGAAGCAACGGCCGGGTGCCCGCGACATGGACCTCGGGGTGCGACGCCAGGTGCTCGAATCGCACTTCTGTACCGCCCATCGCGCGCAAGACATGACCCCCGATTTCCGTCATCCTAGGGTCATCGCGCGATCCTGGGCGCGATCGTGCCCAGCACGTCGTTGTCTGGCATAGTGGAGCCAGCAAATGACCGTACATTTGAGGCGCGGCGACAGAACCAGCGGAGGGGTCAAGACGGTGCGCAAGAGCAGGATCCGGGACGTGGGAGAAGATCCCGACTACCGGTTCAGCCTGGCCAACGAACGCACGTTCCTCGCCTGGATTCGCACGGCTCTGGCGCTCGTGGCGGGTGGGGTCGCGGCCCTCACGCTGCTGCCTGACGATTTCGGACCGTCGTGGTCCCGGGATGTGGTCGGCGCGGTTCTCCTCTGCCTGGCGGCGGCCGTGGCCGTCGTCAGCCTGCGCCGCTGGGAGGCGACCGAGCGCGCGCTGCGCACCCAGCAACCGTTGCCGGCCCCGTCCCTCCTGCGCGTCGTGGCTGCCGGTGTCGCCGGCTGCGCGTTGCTCATCCTCCTCCTGGCCGTGCTGGGCGGCTGAGATGGCCTCGCGCTGGCACGCCGCCGACGACGACGAGCTGTTCAGCACCGTGGCCGCCGCCGAACGGACCGCACTGGCCTGGGAGAGATCCGGCTTCTCGATCGCGGCGATCGGCGCCCTGCTCTTCCACGCCGGCGAGAAGGCGGACAGCTGGTTCGAGATCCTGGCCGGCGGATTGGCATTGCTGCTCGCACTCACGGTCGTCGGCATCCTCGCACCGCTGCGCTACCGCTACGTGGTCCGCGCTCTCCAGCGGGGCGAAAGTCCGACGGTCGTGGCGCCGCTGTTCGGGCTGGTGGCCATGATCGGGATGTTCTGCCTCGTCGCGGTCTTCATCATTCTGCGCTGACCCGAGCTGCTGCCGCCGAGGCCTGGCAGGGTCAGCTCTTGCCGAGCCCACGATCCCTGGCGCGCACGATCGCGGCGGGTCGATCGCTGACCCCGAGCTTGACGAAGATCGCCGAGACGTTGTTGGCGATGGTCTTCGTGGCGAGCCCGAGCCGCTGACCGATGACGGCGTTGCTCAACCCGGCCGCGATCAGGTCGAGGATCTCGGTCTCTCGCGCAGACAGCCCCGCAAAGGGACCGGCCGCCGCCGGCTGAGCGACTGCCCCGACCACCCGGTTGGCGACGTCACTGCCGAAGATCACCTGACCTTCGGCGACTGCTCTCAGGGAGCGCTCGATCTCGTCTTGCTGAGCGCCTTTCACGAGGTAGCCACGCGCACCCGCACGGATTGCCTCGACGACGGTCTCGTCGTCGTTGAACATCGTCAGCACCAGGACGGCGGTGGAAGGAGCCAACCTGGTCAGCTCGCGGATAGCGTCCGGCCCGCTGAGACCCGGCATCTGCAGGTCGAGCAAAATGACATCAGGTCGCATCGTGACGACTTCCCGTACGGCTTCGTCGCCGTCAGCGGCCACCGCGACCACCTCGACATCGACGAGAGACTCGAGCAGGTCACACAGCCCACGACGCACGATGGGATGGTCGTCGGCCACGACAACGCGCATGCTCCTCACGTTCCCCTCAGTGGCAGATGCAGCACGACTCGCCCACCGTCGGCTCCCGGACCGGCCTGGCAGGTGCCGCCGAGCTCGAGAGCTCGAACTCGCATGCCCTCCAGCCCGATGCCGTCCAGCCATGGCTCCTGGTGCGGACCGTCGTCGCGGATGCACAGCGTCAAGGTGGCGTCCTCGACGTGCAACCGTACCTCTGCCTGCGAGGCATCGGCGTGCCGCGCGACGTTGGTCAACGCCTCGACGGCACTGCGGAAAGCGGCGATCTCCACCGCCGCCGGCATCGCGGGAAGAACCGCAGGCGCGACCACGCGAACCTTCATCGGCCGACCGTCAGCCGGAAGGGACAGCTGCCTGGCCCGGAGCTCGAGTGCCGCCACCAGCCCGAGCTCGTCGACGACGCTCGGGGCGAGGTTCTCCAGGATGCGGTGGACCTCCGCCAACGTGTCGTCCGCGTCTCGGCGGAGCCCGCCGAGAATCTCCCCGACGCGGGACGGGTCGGTACGCAAGAAGTTGGCGGCAGCGTCCGCCGAGAGCCCGATCCCCGTCAGTGCGGGCCCCAGCCCGTCATGCAGGTCGTGCCGCAGTCGACGCCGCTCCTCCTCGCGGGCCGTGATGATGAGCGCGCGCGAGCGTTGGAGCTCGCGGCTGAGCTCCGTCGCTCGCAGCGCAGCCGCGACGGGAGCCGCCAGCGGTCGTAGCACCGCCTCGTCGGCCGCCGCCAGAGTTCGCTCCCCCGCGCGCAGCCCCACGACGATCGCACCGACGAGCTCGCCCCGGTACCTGAGGTCTTCCCGATGCAGCGTCAGGTGGTCAGACCGGCCGGCCGTGGCCACGACGTCGGTGGACGTCTCGAGAGCGACGTAGGGCAGCTTCAGAGCGCGCCGGACGGCATCAGCCACAGACTCCAGACCGCCCGCATCGTCTGCGGCCAGCCGGTCACCGACCGACGTGGCGATCCGGTCCGGATGTCGTCGGTCGCCATACATGGCCCGGTCGACGAGCGCCTGGACGCGCGGCAACAGCCAGGCTCCGAGCAGGACGAGCGCCACCGTGATCAGCGTCGACCTTCGGGTCCGGGCGCTCACGGCGATGTCGAGTCCCGCGATCGCGGCGCCGTAACTGGCGAGGACGACGGCGCTGAGCAGCAACCAGGCCAACACCCGCGGCACGATGACGCGGATGTCCAGGAGTTGATGGCGCACGATGGCCACGGTCACCGCGATCGGCACCAACGGAATGCTGAAGAGGACCACGACGGGTGTCCCGGCGACGAGGCTCCACGGCACGATGAAGAGCAGCATCGTGGAGGCGGCCAGCAGCAGCCATGCGAGCTGACGCCGTTCGAGGTCGCTGCCGCGCCGGTAGCGGAGGCCGAGCGCGACGAGTGCGGCCAGCAGAGCGAGCAGCGTTCGCACCTCAGCCACCGTCCACAGCGGGTCGAGCGCGGTGAACTGGCGGTGGCTGATCGTGAGGATCGCAGGTGGTAGGCCGGGCTGTGCTGGAGTCGGGTCCAGACCGGCCGAGAGGACGAACAGCGGGGCGGTCCCCACGAGGATGAACGCGACCGGTCGCCAGCGCACACTGGGTAGTCGTCCGTCGGGGAAGAGCAGCAGCCCCAGCGGGATGAACAGCGCGATCGACCAAGGCCACGACCACGCGAAGATCCCGGCGACGACGCGGACGACGACCTGGGCAGCCCCCTGCTGGTGCAAGGCGTCGGCGGCTGGGGCGGCGGCCGCGCTCAACAGGTGGCTGAGCCCGGCCAGGAGGAAGAGGAGCCCGGTCACGTTGCCGGGACGGTACCTCGCGATGACGCCGCCGCAGGCAGCGAAGGACACGCCGATCAGCAGGTTGCTGACGACGAACGCGTCCAGGGCGTCCTGCCAGCTCCAGCCGTCGGCGGGCACCAGGACAACCGCCATGACCAGCAAGGCAAGTGCCACGATCTGGCTCGACCACCACAGGGCACCGGACACCGCGCGCGCCGCGTTGGTCGGCAGCGCCATACCTCCCGTGCTGGTCACGTGATCAGTGTGGCCGGACGGAGCGTTGTTTGGGCGGGATCGGGTTCCCGAAAGGTCGGGAACGCCTCCCGGTGAGCGGGATTCGCGCCCCTGGATGCCCACGGTCGTGACCACGACGCTGATCGAGTCAGGCTCGTCCCCGATCCGAAGGAGCAGCGATGACCACCTCGATGACCACGACCAGGCACGGCACGCAGCATCCAGGTCCCCGTGACCTCCGCAAGGCGTCGCGCTGGACGGCCGCCCTCGTCCTCCCCATCGGTCCCCTCGCCATCGCCTTGGTCCGGTTCGTCCTGCCGTACTACAGCGCCACCGACACAGCCCAGACCGTGAACGACGTAGTGGCCCACCAGCGAGCTGAGTCCGTGGTGTTGTGGGCGGCATTCATCGGCGTGCTGACCCTGTTGCCCGGGGTGCTCGCGGTTGCCCGCGTGACGCGGTCAGCCGCTCCGGTATCAACCACGGTAGGGCTCACGCTGGTCTGTGCCGGCTACCTGGCGCTCCCCTGGATGATTTCCGCCGACGTGCTCCTGTGGAGCGGCGCGAACGCCAACCTCGATGCCACCACGGTCGGTCGCTTGTTCGACCACCTGCACCCCTCGGTCGCACTGGCTCTCGGCATCTTCGTGATCGGCCACGTTCTGGGCACCGTGTTCCTCGGCGTCGCGCTGTGGCGTAGCGGGCGGGTGCCCCGATGGGCGGCCGTTGCGACCGCCGTCTCACAACCGGGGCACTTCATCGCGTTCGTCATCCTCGGCAGCGCGCCGCTCGATGCAGCAGCGTGGGTGCTCAACGCCCTCGGCTTCGCGATGGTGAGTCTCGCCATCCTGCGCACCAGCGACGACGAGTGGGAGCTTCCGCCGGTCAGCGCAGCGTAGGCGCACTGTGCGTCTCCGGTCGAGCTTCTCGAGACTGCGGGCCTTCGCCTGTCGAGACGTCCGAGCTGTGCGCCCGGCGGCGCGGAGGTCGGGCTCTTGCGCCTTCGCTTCGCTCTTGACGGCGCTGCGAGTCCTCGCCCTCCGCTCCACCGTGCTCGGGTTTACCGGTCGAACCCTTCGGCATTCCAGGGAAAATTCTCGGAATCTCCTTGTGGATAACAGGTCTGAGGATCGGTGTGGGCCGGAGAGTGTCGGTGGCGGGTTCTAGGTTTGATCCATGAGTACGACGCAGGATCCGCCACCGACCGTCGGCATCGACGATGCCTACGGCCGCACCTTCGCGGACGTGCGGAGCCGACTCGCTGATCTCGTCGACACCCCCACCTGGTCCCTGGACGATGCCCGGTTGGACCAGCGGATCAGTGACGCGTTGGCCGCCCGGGCCGCGATCGATGAGGTCGTCGCCCGGCTGGTCGGCGAGGCCGATGACCGCAACCTGCCCCACCGCCACGGCGCCTCCTCCACCCGCGCCCATCTGATGACGACCCATCGGATGTCGGCCGGCGAAGCCTCCCGCACGGTGAGGACGGCCAAGCAGCTGCACGGCACCTCCGCGGTGACCGAACCGGTCCGGCGTGCCGTCGCCACCGGAGTCGTGTCGGCTGAACAAGGCGTGGTCGTCGCGGAAGCCATCCACCGGCTCTCGCCCAGGGTGGAGCCTGACCGGGTCGACGTCGCCCAGGCTGACCTCATCGGCCACGCCCAGAGATTGTCGTTCACCCAGCTGCAAGTGGCGGCGAACCATCTGGTGGAGGTGGTCGACCCCGACACCGCCGACCAGCTGCTGGAGCAGCAGCTCGCTGAGCAGGAACGCACAGGCGCTGGGCGTCGGCGGAGTTCACCGGCCAGTACGGCGCCGACGGGATCGCCCGGGGCCGCTACGCCATGCCGAACCTCACGTTCGCGATGCTCAAGAAACACCTCGACGCACTGGCCTCACCCCGACGCGCCGCCACCGGCACCGGCACCGGTCACGACGCCGCCCCGGCAGACGCGTCGGCCCACCAGACGCTGGCGGAGACGACCCTCAGTGACCTCCCGTACGGCAACCGGCTCGGACAGGCGTTCTGTGAGCTCATCGAACACCTCCCCGCCGACGGACACCCCCACCACGGTGTTGCGAACGCGTCCATCGTGGTCACCGTCGACGAAACCAGACTCCGGACCGGGCCGGGGAAGCCACCCTCGACACCGGCGGCGCCATCTCCATCGGTGCAGACCCGCCGGTTGGCGTGCAACGCCGGCCTCCTGCCGATGGTCCTCGCGGGTGACTCCCGCATCCTGGACCTCGGCACGACGAAGCGTCTGTTCGACCGCTACCAACGCATCGCGATGACCGTCCGCGACCAAGGCTGCGTCTTCCCCGGCTGTGAACGACCCCCCGCCTGGACCGAAGCACACCACCGCATCCCGTGGAGCCGCGGCGGACCCACCGACATCACAACGGATGCCTGTTGTGCAGCTTCCACCACCACCTCATCCACCAAGGCGAATGGGACGTGGTCCTCGCCCCCGACGGCAAAACCGACGTCATCCCACCGACCCGCATCGACCCCCAACGAAGACCCATCCGACACCAACGCTTCAAACCCCGAGCCGAATAAAACCCCCCGGTCTCGACAAGCTCGACCGCCGAGGCGCATCAGAGGCTGAGCACATACAAACTAAAGGTGACGGCGCCTCCGTCAACGTGAGTATCGGTGGCCGACCGGAAGTCACGGACGTAGGTGAACCCACATTTCTCGGCGACGCGAACCGATGCCTCGTTCTCGGGAGCGACCCTGATCGCCCCACGCGTGCCTATGTCGTTCGCCACGATGTAGTCGCAGATCAGGCGCACCGCTTCTGCGGCGACACCTCGTCCGCGCACCCACGGATGGACGGCGTACGACAGGTTGACGTCTCCCTGTTCCAGACCGTCACGGTTGTCCGGATCGCAGTCAACATAACCCGCCAGGCGCTCGTCGAGCCATATCCCGAAACCACGCTTGCCGGAGCCGGTTGCGGCGTTGTGTGCCAACCACGCGAAATAAGAGGACGTGTTCTCAACCGTGCCGTAGCCGCCCGTGAGCCATCGCACGGTCCGGTCGTCCTCCCCGGCGCAGTGCGCGGCAACATCCGCCAGCGAGAGCTGCCGCAGCTCAATCGTCACGGCAAGCGACCGTACCTATCACCGGGACGCTCGGCAACAGGATTGCGGGTGTTCCGATCGAGCTCTGCTGGGAGGGTGTGCCGGTGAGAACGGCCGGACAAGCTGTACAACCTCCCAGTCTGGCGGCGGCGCGTCAGGCGGCGGCGCGTCAGGCGGCGCTGGGGTGAGGCCCTTGTGCCGGCGTGGCCT
Organism: uncultured Actinomycetota bacterium; assembly: GCA_963815445.1. GTDB lineage: Bacteria > Actinomycetota > Actinomycetes > Propionibacteriales > Nocardioidaceae > JANLYC01. The sequence goes on along the minus strand of CAWFGV010000006.1, from coordinate 318,964 downwards.
CGACTGTTTCCTCCGACGGCATGAGGATCCACAGCACGGGATAGATCAGGATCTGGCTGCCGGGGATGACCATGAGCAACAACACGAAGAGCAGTCGGGCGGTCCACGGCGTGAGGTTGAAGCGTCGGCCGAGGCCTGCGCACACTCCGCCGAGGACCCGCCCCTGGCGTACTCGAACCAGTCCCTGCTGAGCGAAGCTCTGGCGAATGTCATTCATAGTTGAAGCACTTCCTTCATCACGATGTCCACGGCAATCTGCCCGACACCTCTACTGTGCCTCGCCGAACAGCGTGGGGACATCGGGTCCAGCCCTGAGCCGACCCTCGTTCCCAGCCGTCCCGCCTCAGGGTCCGGGGCTCAGGGTCCGGAGCTCAGACGACGCTCAGCGGGAGTGAACGACCGAGGAGGCTGCGCTTCACCACGGGCAGGTCCACCGCGATCCTGGAAAAGACCTGAGCGGCCGGTGACTCAGGACCGGACAGGACAACCGGAGTACCGGCGTCCCCGGCGATCCGCGTGGCAGCATCGAGCGGGATGCTACCGAGCACCTGGGAACCGAGGCGGGCCGCGAGGTCGACTCCCCCGTCACTGCCAAAGACGTCGTTCGCGGCCCCGCAGCAACCGCAGGCCACCGCTGTCATGTTCTCCACGACCCCGGCAATCGGAAGCCGGGCGTCGAGTGCCATCCTGCCCACCCGCGCCGCCACGTCGACAGCGGCTGCTTGCGGCGTGGTGACCACGACGAACGCAGCCTCGGGAAGCTGCTCGAGCAGCGACATCTGTACATCACCGGTGCCCGGCGGCAGATCGACCAGCAACACGTCGAGCTCAACCCAGGCCACATCCTGGGAGAACTGCTCGATCGCCTTGTGCAGCATGGGTCCCCGCCACAGGACAGGTTCGTCGTCCTGGACGAAGAAGCCGACACTCATCAGCTGCACCCCGTGCGCGGTCACCGGCAGCATCATCCCAGCGACGGCGACGGGCGCCCGGCGTACGCCCATCAAACGCGGGACGGAGTAGCCCCAGACGTCGGCGTCGAGGATGCCGACGCGGCGACCCTGTTGGGCGAGCGCGACCGCGAGGTTGGCGGTGACCGTCGACTTACCGACGCCGCCCTTGCCCGAGGCGATCGCGTAGACCTGACGCTGGCTACCAAGACGCGACGCCTCCGCCCGCGACCGCAAACGGTGACCGACGCCAACCCGGCGACGTTCGTCCAGCATCGTCTCCTCGACCCTGACGTCGCAGCCCGGCTCGGCCGTCTGTACGGCGGTCCGCACCGCGCCGACCAGGGCCGCGTTCTCCTGCGCATCACGCACGAGCACCCGGAGCGTCACTGTGATCGCGCCTCGCGATGACATCTCCACGTCCTCGAGCAGGTCGAGCTCGGCCACCGTCATGGACGTCTGCGGTTCGACCACAGCCGACACGGCTGCGAAGACGGCGTCACGTCGAGCGCGTCGCGCCTCGCCGGACCGCCCCGTCGCCAGCTTCCACCGCGAGCCCGGCGCCACGTCGGCCGTCATGACGTCTCCTGGACACGATAGGCAGAGCGCTTGGGCATCACCGGGCGCATCATGAACTCCGGCCGTCGCTGGTTGTCGGGACCGAGTGTCGCTCGGGTGTGCGACAGCCACTCCTCGTAGACCTGCCGGGACAGCGACGTGTCGACGTACACGTCTCCGTACTCGTCGCCGGCATGTGCCTTCTCCAGCCGGATCTGCTGGAGCCAGCAGTGCATGCCCGACCAGGGATCGGGTTGGACCGGGAACGTGAGGTTCTGGTGCACGCCGGGGTCGTCCCAGTAGATGCGGCCACTGTCGGGGTCGACCGACTCGAACGACCCGACGCCGGACGCGTACCGGAGGAACCAGCTGGCCGCACCGTCGGGATGACTCAGGTCGACACGACCCGTCACCCAGCGGCTGCCCTCGTCGTCACGCAGGCGCCACCGGCCCATGTGATGGGACAGTGCGCAGACTCCGGGGCGGATGGCCTCTGTGGACCAGACGCGGGCGACGAAGTAACCGATTCGCGTGTTGACCCGGACGAGGTCGCCGGTGGCCACGCCGTGCCGCGCGGCGTCCTGACTGTTCAGCCACATCGGATGGGAGTTGCTGAGCTCGTTGAGGTACTTGGCGTTGCCTGACCTCGTGTGGATGAGCGTGGGCAGCCGGAACGTCGGCACCAGGACGAGCTCGCCGGCGTCGATATCGATCTTGCGCCGGCTCACGTGCGACTCGATGTAGCCGGGCGTGGCATGCTCCGGCCAACCCCAGTCACGCATCGCGGTCGAGTAGATCTCGAGCTTGCGGGACGGGGTCAGCCACCCGACCGTCGCGTCTCCGGCCCCGTGCACGAGGCCGACTGCGCCGGCCTCTCCCACGAGGGGCACCTGGGTCTCCAGGGTCACGGGCTTGCGCAGGACGCCATCCGCGTCGGGTACAGCGCCCTCGGTCTCTGCCTGGGTCAACACGCGCTCGTCGACGCGGTAGACGTCGGACTCGACCTCGACGACACCGAACTTCCGCATGTACTCCAGTGGGGTCAGTCCGAGCTCGGCAGCCTTCGCGGGGAGACCGGGCACGTTGTTCTCGAAGATGTAGCGGTAGTACTCGTCCACGGTGACCTTCTCGCCGGGACGGTACGGCGACTCGAAGTACTTGCGGATGCCGAGTGCGCCATCGGGGTCGATGCGCCAGGACAGCTCGAACCAGAACTCGTTCTCCTCCCACACCTGGCCGGGGTTGATGTCACGGGTGTCGGTGAACTCGCGCCCCATCTTCTCCATGGCGACACGTCGTACGGGCTGCCGGAAGCCGAGCCACTTGCCGGCATGCGTCTCGTAGGAGTGGGTGTCGTGCCGCTCGGTCGAATGCCCCATCGGGAGCACGTAGTCGGCGAACTCGGCCGTCTCCGACCAGGTCGGTGTCAGCGCGACATGGCAGCCGACCTGGTCCTCGTCGGTCAGGGCCTCCATCCAGCTGAAGCCATCGGGGTTGGTCCAGATCGGGTTGTAGACGCGCGAGAAGTACACGTCGAGCTTGCCGCGGCCGTCCTTGAGGAAGTGCGGCAGCAGCATCGAGACCTCGTTGGTGGCCAGCGGGTACTCGCGCGGCCACAGCAACTCGTTCCAGCGATCGTGTCCACCGGGCATGTTGGGACCGTGCGGGATGAACTTGTCCCACCCGTTGGGACTGGTACCGCCCTTGGTGCCCACGCTTCCCGTCAGGACGACGAGGAAGAAGAGCGCGCGCGCCACCATCCAGCCGCCGTAGTTGCCCGCAGCGGCTGACCGCCACACATGCGCCGACAACCGACCCTCGGAACGGGCCACGATCTGCGCCAGCTCCTCGACCTGCTCGACCGGGATCTGAGCTTCCTGCGCCGCGAACTCGAAGGTGTAGTCCGCATAGTCTGCGGTCAGCCGGTCGAGGAAGACCTCGAAGTCGACGTCAGCGTCGGGATGGAGCTCAGCCAGGTAGGTCTGCCAGTTGGTCCACCGCTTGAGGTAGGCCGTGTCGATCGTGCGCGTGCGCAACAGGTACGACGCAACCGCCAGCAGCATCGCTGCCTCGCTGCCGGGCCAGGGACTCATCCACAGGTCGGCGTGCGAGGCCGTGTTGGACAGTCTCGGGTCGACCACGACCAGCTTGGCGCCCTGCGCCTTGCCCTCCATGATGCGCTGGGCGTGCGGGTTGAAGTAGTGGCCGGTCTCGAGGTGGCTCGACAGCAGCAGGATGACGTTGGCGTTCGCGTGGTCGGGCGACGGCCGGTCGTAGCCACCCCACAAGGACAGCCCCAGGCGGGCTCCGGCCGAGCAGATGTTCGTGTGGGTGTTGTGTCCGTCAACTCCCCAGGCGAGCAGGAACCGCTCGGCGAAGCCGTCCTCGCCGGGCCGCCCCACGTGATACATCACCTCGTTGTGGCGGTCCTCCTGGATCGCCTTGCGGATGCGCCCGGCGATGTCGTCGAGCGCCTCGTCCCACGAGACCTGCTCCCAGTCGCCGCCGCCTCGGACGCCTGTGCGGCGCAGCGGGTGCAGGATCCGCTCCGGGTCGTCGATCTGGTTGATCGTGGCCGGCCCCTTGGCGCAGTTGCGGCCGCGCGAGCCGGGGTGCGCCGGGTTGCCCTCCACCTTGCGGATGGAAAGATCCTCCTTGTCGACGTACGCCAGCAGCCCACAGGCCGACTCGCAGTTGAAGCAGGTCGTCGGCACCAGCATGTACTCGTGTGGCACCTTGCGCGGGTGTGCCCGGGCGTCGTGCTCGACGTGGTGGTCCCAGTCGCTGACCGGGGGGTAGTTACGCAGTCCCCACCGGGTCCGCATTCCGGGCAGGTCGGAGTCCGGGCGCGAAGGGTGGACGTCCTCGACGCTCATGGTGATTCCTCTCGACAAGAGTGAGTGGTACGACGCCACAGCTCGGAGCGGGTCAAGACAGGGGGACGTCCTGGCCGGCACGGACGAACACGCTTTCGTAGGCCAGCAGGGCCGGATGGACAAGCACCGCCGCCAGCGCAGCCGCCGCCGAGACCGGTCCGTTCCAGTCGAAGGCCGCCAGCACGAGCGCAAGGCCGCCGACCGCGACCGCGCCGAACCAGAAGGTCTGGGCGTACCGGCCCCGCGTGATCATGTGCGCAGCCGCCGCTGCACCCCGGGTGGCATGACGACCGCTGTACTCGACGAGCAGCATCGCCAGGTGTCCCGCCGTCCCGAGCACCAGTGCTCGCGTCAGCAGCTGCTCTCCGGCTGTGGAGACGTCGACGAAGGGCAGCAGCAGGATCAGAGCACCGGCCCCCACCATGATCGCCTGGACAGCCAGGTGCCAGAACAGGAGCGGCGACTGCCAGAGGTCACGCCCCTCGGCCTGACCGAACAGCAAGCCGGTGTACGCGGCGGTCATGAACCCGCCCAGAGCCGCAGGCGCCGCGATCACGTTGATCAGGCCCGTCAGGTCGAACAGGCCCGCCAGCAACCACACGCCCGCGAGCACCGAGTAGGCGGCGAGCACCACGGATCCCCAGAACAGCCAGGACGTCGGGTTCGGCTTCAAGAAGATGTAGAGGAAGCGCTCCGGCCGCTTCAGGTCCCACACCAGCAGCGCCCCCGTGATGGCGACTCCGGTCACCGCGACCGCCGGGGCCACGACCGTGCCCAGCGTGCCGAGGTCGACACCGAGCACGAGCGCGAGCGCCGCGATCATCAGGGCGCCACCGCCGAACGCCTTCGTCCAGAGATAGGTCGTCACGCGCCAGCCCCAGGGCCGCGGGTGCGCCGTGTTGAGCGTGGTCCGGGCCCGGGTCACCGGATCGACCGGAAGGTCTGCCGCGACCTCCTGACGGTGGGCGTCGGGCTGTGCCCAGATGTAGGTGTCAGCGGGAGGGGCGTTCAACGGCTCGAGCACAGCCCGGTCGGCGCCGAGGTAGAAGACGTTCGGCCCGGTGTTCTGCTCCGGCGCCCGGACAGCCGTGTCGTTCGTGGCCACGAGGGTGGCGATCGCGCTGTGCGGGTCGTCGAGGTCGCCGACCCAGATCGACTCAGTCGGGCAGACGACGACGCAGGCCGGCTCGAGCCCTTCATCGACGCGATGCGCACAGAAATTGCATTTGGCGGCGGTGTTGGTGTCGGCGTCGATGTAGATCGCGTCGTACGGGCAGCCCTGCATGCACGCCTTGCAGCCGATGCAACGGTCGCCGTCGAAGTCGACGATCCCGTCATCGCGTTTGAACAGCGCCTGCGTCGGACACACCTTGATGCAGGGTGCATCGGTGCAGTGGTTGCACCGCATCACCCCGAAGTCGCGCGTGGTCGAGGGGTACTCCCCCTGGTCGACGTACTTCACCCACGTACGGAACTGGCCCAGCGGGACCTGGTGCTCTGTCTTGCACGCGACCGTGCAGGCATGACAGCCGATGCACGTGCGCTGGTCGATCGCGAAGCCGTACCTCACGGAACTACGCCGTGCGGTTGAGTTCGTCGACGGCGGCTTCGACCTCGGCTCTGCTGCCCCGGTTGTAGGGCAGCTTGCCCAGGAGATCCCCCATCAGACAGGTGTTGCTCACGGCGGCGAAGAACAGGCCTCCACCGATGGCACCGGCCAGGTACTTCGCTCGGGGAACGGCCGTGCTCGCCACGATGCTGCCGAGGACGAGGCCCCCGGCTGTCAGGCGCACCTGCCGTTCGAGGCTCCACTTGGGATCACCCTCCTCGACCTGTCCGCCCCCGGACTGCCAGGCGGCGATCCCGCCTTCGAGGACGAGCGGCTCGATCCCGTGCGGGGCGAGTACGTCCGCCGCCTGCTTGGATCGCGCGCCCGTCTGGCACAGCACGACGAGTGGCACCTCGGACTGTGCGGCGAGTCGCTCGGCATAGCGCGGCAGGACCGGCAGAGGGACGTTGTACGACCCGGGGATCCGGGTGCTCTCGAACTCCCCCGGCGTTCGCACGTCGAGCAGACGCAGTACGTCGGTTCCGAGCCGGTTCTGTAGGTCGGGCGCAGTCATCGTGGCGGCAGTCATGCGGTCATCCTCTCGGCGGGTGGTTCGGAGTGGTGCCTGGCAAGTCGGTGCTCTCAGACGATGGTCAGCGATGTTGAGTGGTGAGGCCCTGCTCGACAGCCTCGTCGTAGTCCTCGTCGATCAAGACGACGTCATGACCGGCCCGATCGAGCAGGCTGGCAGCAATCGAGGCGCGGTAGCCACTCGCGCAGTGCACCCACATCGTTGCGTCCGGGACCTCGTCGAGCCGCTCGACGATCTCATGGATCGGGATGTGGGTGGCGCCGGGGATGTGCCCGTCGTTCCACTCGTCGTCACGCCGGACATCGAGGACGGCCGGCCCGTCTCCGGACTCCCGCTCGCCTTTCAGATCCGCGAAGGAGGCCCGCGGATACGACCGCAGCTCCCCCTCGCCGGCCAGGGCGGTCACGTCACCGGTTGCCGCGCCGTCGGGACGGTCGATGCCGATCCTGACGAGCTGTCGCTGAGCGTCGGCCACCTGTTCAGGGCTCTCGCCGAGCAGAGTGAGCGACGTGCCCCACGGGATCAGCCAGCCCAGGTAGGTGGAGAACTGCTCACTGAGCGCGATGCCGACGGTGCCTCCGACGTGCCCTCCGGCATACGCCGTCTTGTCCCTCAGGTCGACGACCCAGTCCCCAGCGGCGATCCGCTTGTGCAGGCCGTCGGCGTCCACCGGCTGCGGGGGCGAGAGGTCGATCGGCCCGCCGCCCTCGCGGTTGCGCGCCCCCATGTGGGCGTAGTAGCTCGGGTAGGCGGTGAGGCCGGCGACGAGCCGGTCGACGAACGTGTCCTCGTCGTCCTCGACCAGGGCGTCGTTGCGCGTCTTCTCCTCACCGATCGTGCTGCTCTCGCCGCCGGCGGACGAGCCCGACGAGCAGAAGCTTCCGAACCCGTGGGTGGGATAAACCGCGGCGTCGTCAGGAAGCAGGTCGGCCAGCCGGCGGGCTGAGTGGAACTGGGCGCGGGTGAGCTCGTCGGTCCGCTCAGCGGCGACGAGGTCCGTGCGACCCACGCTGCCGTAGAGCAGGGAGCCGCCCGTGAACACGGCCGCCGGTGCGTCCGTGTCGTCGCTGATGACGTACGCGAGGTGGGTGTCGGTGTGGCCGGGAGTCGCCACGGCCTTGATGTGCAGCGAACCGGCTTCGAGCTCGTCGCCGTCGGCCACCGCCTGCCGGTCGAACTGCACGTCATCCTCACCGGAGACCACGTAGCTCGAGTCGTGTTGCTTCGCCAGCTGAAGTCCCCCGGAGACGTAGTCGTTGTGAATGTGGGTCTCGAGCACCATGGCGCAGCGAACGCCCAGCCTGTCGAGGACGGCCCCGACCCGGTCCAGATCGCGCTGCGGGTCGATCACGACAGCGGTCTCTCCGTCGTGCGCCACGTAGCTGCGGTCGCCGAGGTCGCTGGTCTCGATCACTTCTACCTGGAGCTTGCCCATCGTTCTCCTCCGTGGGGTCGGACTTGATCGCGCCTTACAAATGACCGTACATTATGAGGCACCATACGACCGGGGATCGCCTCTCGCAAGGGGAGCTGTTGTGGACCAGACATCGCCCGTCGGTCCTCGGGCCGTCGACCGGACCAGCGCCTTGCCGCTGTGGGCGCAGGTGCATGCTGACCTCCAGCATCGCCTCGAGCGCGGCGAGTTCACCTCCGTCTTTCCTGGTGAGCTCGCGCTCGTCGCCGAGTACGACGTCAGCCGCCACACCATTCGCGAGGCGCTCAGACGTATGCGCGAGCAGGGCGTCGTCACCGCCGAACGTGGACGGCCGCCGCGGGTCACGACCACCACAGAGTTCGCCCAACCGATCGGAACGGTCTACAGCCTGTTCGCTGCAGTGACCCAGTCCGGGCGGCGCCAGGAGAGCGTGGTGCGCCTGCTCGACACGCGGGCCGACGCGGTGGTGGCGGACCGCCTGGGCCTCGACGCCGCGACGCCGCTGGTGTTCCTGGAGCGGCTGCGCCTCGCCGACGGTGAGCCGCTCGCCCTCGACCGGGTGTGGCTGCCGGCACGACTCGCGACTCCGTTGCTCGACGCCGACTTCAGCAACACCGCCTTGTACGCGGAGCTCGCCGCGAGGTGCGGCATCCGCGTGTCCGGGGGCAACGAGCACATCCGTGCCGTGGTGCCGTCCAAGGCCGAGCGCACCCTCCTGCACATGCCTGCCGACGGTGCTGCCCTGGCCATCGATCGGCTCGGCTGCAGCGAGGGCGTTCCGGTCGAATGGCGGCACACCGTCGTGCGAGGAGACCGGTTCGCTGTCACGACTGAGTTCTCCCGAACGAGCGGCATCCTGGTCGATGGGGCGAAACCGCTGCTTTCCTTTTGACCAACGGCCCTGAGATCATCCGGGCTATGGGCATCCACGGAACCCCCGGCTCCGGCATCATCGGGATGGCGGGACGCGTCACGAGCGGGCCGACCCCCCGACCACCTCGGCTCGTCCTCAACGGGGCCGGTCTTCCGGTCGTCGGGACGGCCCGGATCTACGTCTGTGGCATCACCCCGTACGACGTCACTCACCTCGGCCACGCTGCGACGTTCGTCTGGGCTGACCTGTTGGCCGCGGTCGTGCACCTGACCGGCGTGGACACGTCCACCTGTCGCAACGTGACCGACGTCGACGACGTGCTGACGCGCGCCGCAGACCAGAGTGGCAAACCCTACGACCAGTTCGCGTTGACCCAGGAGTTCCTGTTCGACCAGAACATGCGTCAGCTCCAGATCAAGAACCCCGACCACTCCCCCCGGGCGCGCCACCATATCGCTGCGGTCCAGCAGCTCGGCCAGGCGATGCTCGACTCGGGAGCGGGCTATGAGCACGATGGCCAGGTCTACTTCCGTGCCGGCGACGTCCTCGTCGATACCGGGCTCGGCCTCACGGAGGCGCTGGAGCTGAGCTCACAACACGGCGACGAACCCGATGACCCGCACAAGGAGCACCCGCTCGACGTACCGGTCTGGCGGTCGTCCGACGAGCACGAACCAGCCTGGCCGAGTCCCTGGGGCTGGGGCAGGCCGGGCTGGCACGCCGAGTGTGCAGCGATGTCGCTGGCCATCCACGGCGCCAGCGTCGATGTGCTCGTGGGCGGGCACGACCTTGCGTTCCCCCATCACGCGTACCAGTCCGCGATGGTCGAGAGCGTGGCCCATGTGACGCCGTTCGCGCGTCGGCAGATGCATGTCGGCACGGTGCACCGGGACGGGCACAAGATGGCGAAGTCCACCGGAAACCTCGTCCTCGTCGACGAGGTGCTGGCCGAGCACTCCGCAGCAGTCGTGCGTCTGCACCTGCTCGATCGACCCTGGGCCGCGTCGTGGGAGTACGACGCCGGCGCGCTCACCGCCACGAGCAAGCGGCTCGACGCTCTTCATGCGGCCGCAGGAGTCGGCAATGGTGGTGTCGAGGCAACCGCCGCCGTCGTTCACCGGCTGCTCGCTGATCTCGACGTCCACGGTGCCCTCGAGGTGGCCCTTTCCGAAGGCGGAGAAGCGGCTCGCTGGCTGACATCGTTCCTCCACCTGGTGTGATCCGGTCCGGGCATACGCCGTGAACTGCTCGCCACGACACCGGACGGTGCCGGCACCTGCGCTCCCCCGGCTCGACCCGGATCAGGCGATCGACGTCAGCGCGGGGTTCGCCGACCTGATGAGCAGGCGGCGCACCATCCGCGACTTCAGCTCCGAGGCCGTGCCGATGGACGTCATCCGACACGCGATCCGGGCGGCAGCCACGGCGCCGAGTGGGGCCAACCTGCAGCCCTGGCGGTTTGTCGTCGTCACCGACCCGGAGCGCAAGCGACTGCTGCGCGAAGGAGCCGAGGACGAGGAGCGCCGGTTCTACGAAGGACGTGTCTCGGAGGAGTGGCGGGCTGCTCTCGAGCCGCTCGGTACCGACTGGCACAAGCCGTTCCTCGAGCTGGCTCCTGTGGTGATCGCGGTCTTCGAGGTGCATCGCAGCGCCACCACGCCACGGCCGTACTACGCCAAGGAGTCCGTTGGGATCGCGGTCGGGCTCTTGCTGGTGGCGTTGCAGCACGCCGGGCTCGCCACACTCACGCACACCCCGTCGCCCATGCGCTGGGTCAACCAGGTGCTTGATCGCCCGGCCTACGAGCGTCCGTTCGTCATCATCCCGGTGGGCTATCCGGCGCCGGACGCCGAGGTGCCTGACATTGCCCGCAAGCCGCTCGACGAGGTCATGGTTGAGCTGTCCGAGGCGTCGACCGAGCACGCCTGAGACGGGACCGTCAGTCCGCCAGCGAGCCGCCGAAGACCTGCCACGCCAGCAGTGACTTCGCCACGAGGCTGAGCACGAGATAGGCCCGCTCGCCGTACGCATAATCCGTCCAAGGCCCGATCTGGCGGTACTGCAACCACTGGTTGAGTCCAAAGCTGAAGAACAGGGCTGCCTGCGTGGCGATGATCCCGTAGACGAAGCCTGGCACCATGTCGGAGCCGATGATGTTGAAGACGATCGAGACCCACGGGGTGATGCCGACCACCGTTCCGAACCAGAACGGCAACATCGTGGTCGAGGTACGACCGGGCGGGTTCATCAGCTCCTGCAGCCAGCCGAAGAGAATCATGCCCACGTTGGCACCCACGATCGCGAGGACAGCGTTGATGCTGGTGATCCCCGAGTAGAAGCTGATCAGGATGATCATGATCGTCGCGCTGACCGAGTACTCGACCCAGCGGAACCGGTTGAGGCCGCGTCTCAGGTCGCGCTCGTAAGCGCCGCGGAACACCGTCGCCGTGAGCAGGTGGTCGAGCGCAGCGAGGCCGAGGAAGACACCCACGGCTGTGCCGATGCGTACGTCGAAGAGTGCATCCGGGACTGGGAGGGCGCTGCCCGGAGGCCCGTCGGGGATCGACGAGGTGACCGTGATGGCGAAGCTGCCGGACAAGGCGAGGAGCACCAGCGCCTGGAACAGGTGCAGGGCGGTGAGCCCGAGGTTCCACCTGCGCAGCCCTCCGAGACGCTCGTCAGTGACTCCGGTGGCTGTCGGCATGACCGTCTTCGTGTCCATGACTCCACCGTTCCAGGCGCCTGCAGCGAAGAGAACCCCAAAACTTCGACAGCTCCTGCACACCTGCCGGAATCTTCGCGTGATCCAGAGACCGTGGGTCCCGGCTCGCCAACTGGGAGGGTGTGCAGGTGTGCGGGCCGTGGAGACCTAGACAACCTCCCACCGAGTAGTTCGAGGGTGGCCCCCTGATCGAGCCTGCGAGGTCGAGTGCCGTTTTCAGGCGGCCGGCAGCGGCTGACGGACCGGGGGTGTCGGGAGTGCTGGGTGGGTGCCGGTGTGGTCGACGAGGTGGTAGCGGCCGTGGGGGCTGCGCCACACGAAGATGCCGGTGAAGGGTTGGGCGACCTGCCACCGGCCGTGGGTCTTGATGCGGTGGTGGGTCCGGGTCAGCGGGCCGAGGTTGTCGACCGAGGTCTGACCCGGTGGTCCACCGTTGTCAGGGGAGACGTAGGGGATGGTGTGGTCGAGGTCGCCGGTGCGTCGGGTGGAGGTGGCGTAAGGGAAGCAGTCGACGGGGGTGCGTAGGTGGACGGCGTCGCGGATCCGGTCGGGGATCTCATAGGCGTCCACCGGGATCTGCTGGTTCAGGTCGATCACCGGTTTCACCACGACGTTCGCGCCATCTAGCCACGTCTTGACCCGGTCCAGGGTGACGGGTCCGACCTGCTCCACCCGCGCCACCCCGGTGCCGGTGGCCAGCGCCTGGTCGGTGAGGTGGACGTACAGCGTGACGTCCGGCCGGGTGTCGACCCGGCCGCGCCTTGGTGACGTGGTCTCGACCGGAACGTCAGCCCCGCTCGCATCCAGGTCAGTCGGGTCGGCCCGCTCGGCCCGCTCGGCCGGGTCGTCGGTGGCGGCGTGGAGGTCGGTGTACAGGTCCAGGGCGTGTTGGGGGTTGGCCAGGATCCCGACCGCGGCGGCCCGACGGACATCCACGGGGCGGGTGTCGCCCAGGGCGGACAGTCCGGTGGCGAGGCCGCCGATGGTGGCGTTGAACCGTAACGCGTCGGGTGCGTCGGCCCGGATGAAGATCTCCCGGGTGCCGTGCTCGCCGGGCTGGTGATCTTTGACCCACACCCCCAACGACCCCTGCGCCTGCTCATCGGCTTCAGCGGCTGCGTCTGGGTCGCACTCCATCCACGTCGCGGTGATGATCGCCTCGATCCGGCCCCACGACAGCGAGTGGGCATATTTGGCGATCCGCGGTCGACCACCGCCACGGTGGCTTCGCTCAGGTGGCGGGTGGTGTCGGCGGTCTTGCGGCCGATCCATGGCTTGACCTCACCCGCACAGATCCGTGCCCACAAGCTGTGGGAGTCGGTGGCGCAGGTCCAACGCGTCCGCAACCAGCCGTTCGGCGGCGGTCGTGGAGGTGGCGAGCACGACGCCGAGCTCGGCCGGCGCGAACTCCGCCACGCCCGGTGTCCCGGCACCGCCGAACCGGACCAGCTGCTCACTGCCGGGCAGCAGCGGGCTCGTGGCCCGGGCGAGCTCGCTGTGCAGGTCGGCCCAGTGCGCGGCGGTCTGCAACATCGGCACCTCGGCCTGCTCGACGACCGTGCGGGCTTGTCTCGGCGGCGGCCAGGGTGGCCAGCTCGTCGAGTGCGCTGAGGTCGGTGTCGAACATGTGTTCGATTCTACCTGCCATGTCCGACAGTCGCCAGCCCGTTTCGCGTTGTCCACAAGGGTTTTCTGGGTTCCGACCGGCCTGTCCTGAACCGGCGCAGGCAGGGTCGCCCGCCGACCCTGTCGAGACCCAGGGGAAGGGATCTCGACAGGCTCGGTCGCCAGGAAGTCGACGGGCGGAGGGACGATCGCCGAGGGGGGTCGATCGCGCCCGCCGGCTAGCCGATGTCGAAGGCGTCGACGTCCAGATCCGCCGACGTCCCGAGGCCGTGCGCCGTACCGTCGAAGTACAGCGACCAGGCGGTGCCGTTCCAATAGATGATGTCCTCGTCGTCCACGAGCCCCAGTCCAGGCACCTTCGTCGTCACCGGAGCGAACGACAGGTAGAAGTGGGTGGCATCGACGCGGACGAAGCCATCCACGTTGGCGGCCCCTGGTAGTCCGTTCGCCGTGGCGTCCCAGACCCGTGCGAACGACGAGCCGTTCCAGCTGTAGATGTCGGCGTTGTCGGGAGTGCCGCTCACCCCGGGCACACCGACGTTGCCGATCGTGGAGAAGTACAACGTTCCGCCGACGACGCTGATCGCATCGATGTCCTGGCCGGAGGCCGTCAGGCCCTTCGCGGTGCCGTCGAAGAACATCGACCAGCTCGTACCGTTGAAGTAGACGACGTCCTCGTCCTCCACGTTGCCCAGTCCGGGCAGCTTGGTGGTGGCCGCTGTGAACGACGCGTAGAACTGAGTTGGACTGACCCGGTCGTAGCCGTCGATGTCTGCGACGCCTGGCAGTCCGGCGACGGAGGCGTCGTACACCCGGCTATAGGTACTGCCGGACCACCTGTAGATATCGGCGTCGTCCGCCGTGCCGCTGACGCCGGGCGGGTTCACGTTGCCCAGGGTCGAGAGGTACAGCTGTGGTCGGCTCACCGTGAGGATCGTGCTCACCGCCGAACCCCAGTTCCCGGCCGCGTCCTCGGTGTGCACCCACACCGCGTGCGTGCCGTCGGACAGGGAGTTCACCGTGCTGGCCGGGATCGATCCCGACACGCCGCTGACCGGACCGGTGGTGGCGACCGTCATGGCCGTCCCCGACCCGTTTGCTCCGACGGTGTCGACGAAGAGCTCGGCTGCCGCGATGGCGGATCCACCCGTCGCCGAGTCGTCCCCAGTGGCCGACACGGACACGCCCGCCGGATCCGAGCCATCGGTCACGGCCGGCGAGACTGTCACTGCGCTCGTCGTCGGTCCCGTCGTGTCGAGCGGGGTGATGAGTGAGTTGTCGGCGGCCAGTACGTCGATCCGACCGTTGCCATAAGCATTGTCCGGACCCACCACACCGAGGTCGACTGCCGTCCCGATGAGGGCGGCCTGCTGCTGGTCGGCAGACAGCCCTGGGTGGGCGCCGAGCAGCAGGGCGAGTGCGCCGGCTGCGTGCGGCGCGGCCATCGAAGTCCCGCTCAGCGTCTGGTAGAACCCATTCCGGTCGGTCGAGCGGATATTGACGCCGGGAGCGACGACGTCGGGGAACACCCGGGTGCGACCGCCGCAGGTCGAGGGACCGCGACTGCTGCTGGAGTACACCTTGTCGGTGCTGCTGATCGCGCCGACCGACAACGCCTCGGGGTAGTTGGCCGGACTCACGCTCGACGATCCACCCGAACCGAAGTTACCCGCCGCGAAGACGGGCAGGATGCCGGCCGCCCGCAGGGCCTGCAGGTCCGGCTGGAACGTCAGGTCGCAGCTGGGGCCGCTCCCGATGGACCAGGAGCCGTTGACCACGCGCGGGGTGTCGTTGGTGCTGGGGTCGCCATCCGGGTCGAGCACCCACTGGAACGCCTGGTGGATGGCGGTGGTTGTCGCAGCGCCGCTGTCGTTGAAGATCTTGGCGGCGATCCAGGTGGCGCCGGGCGCTACCCCGATCGAGGTGCCACCGGCGTCACCGGCGACCATCACGCCCATCGTGGCGGTGCCATGACCGGACAGGTCCGTCGGTGTGGTGGGGTGTTGGCCATACGGGTCGTACCAGCTGTTCGTACCTCCGCGCCAGCGGTCGGCCAGGTCAGGGTGAGAGACGTCGACACCGCTGTCGAGGTTGGCAACGACCACGCCCTGCCCGGTGTGGCCGAGGTCCCACTCCGCCGAAGCCTTGACGGCCGCCACGTTCGGCTCCGGAGTGCCGGCCGTGGGAACCACCCGGATGGCGTCCGGGCCGACGACGGCGACATCTGAACGGGCTGCGAGCTCGCGGATGACCCGGGCCGTCGCCGTCACGGAGATGGCGTTGGAGATCCAGAGCCGCCTGCTGCCTGCGACCTGCCCCTGCGCCATACGCGCCCTGAGGACCGCGCGGATCGAGCGCTGCGAGGACTTCGATGTGGACCGTAGGTCGCTGACGATGCGCTGGACACGAACCCGACGCGAGGGACCGGTGATGGAGGACGGATCCGCCTGCTCCCGCATCGTCAGGACGACGGTGGTCATCTCGCCGGGCGCGAGGCCTGCGAGCAGGCTCTCGACGGCCGGCCCGATCTTGCCCGCCCGCGGCGTTGGCTTGGTCATCGCACCAGCGGTCACCGTGAACAGCGACAGCAGCATGGCTGCTACCGCGGTGACGACCAGGGTTCTCCTCATGAGTGGCTGTCCGCCTTCTCCCGAACCTGCGGGACCGCGGGTGGCGGCAACGGTCGCCGCCGCCGGCGGACGATCAGCACAGCACCCGCTGTCCCGCCGAGCAGTCCGAGGGCGAGCGCCATCGTGGTCAGCTCGAGCGGACGAAGGGCATCGCCGCGCGGAGACGCGACCGTCCAGTGCACGGGCATGACCACGTCTGCCGCACCGGCACGGTGGACGCTGACCGAGGCCTGCCACGTTCCGGGCTCAGGTTTCGCGGTGACGCCTTCGTAGCGCCCAGGTTCGAACTCCTTCAGCGGGACCGCAACGGCCTTGCCACCGGGACCGATCAGCGTGACGTCGGCGCCGTCGATGGCTCCCGGAGCCGGCAGGGTGACCTGGCTGGCCCGCACGATGACACGGCTTTCGTCGGGACTGGCCGGTAGCTCCTCGAACGTGATGAACAGGCCACCGACGTTCGACACGTACGGAGCACTGGGCTGTTCGGCTGTGTCGACCTCGCGCGCGGTCGGAACGGAGGTCAGCAGCGCGGCCGCTCCGACCGCCACGATCAGGACCAGGGATTCGAGGCCGACCATGAGACTGAACCGACGCGGCGGGACGGGGACCCAACCCACCGGGCGTCGCAGGAGGCGGCCGACCGCGCGGGCGATCCCGGCGTTGACCAGGAGAGTGTTGATGGCCGCGAACCCCAGGGCCAGTGCGAGCAGGACAACCTTGCCGACCAGCACGCCACCCCAGACCGTCGAGACGATCGAGTGCAGACCAGTAACATGCAAGCCCGACTCGACCAGACCCGACGCCAGCAGGACGACGGCAGCGAGCGCGGCCATCGGGCTGAACGCGCGCCAGGCAGCAGTGATGATCGGGCCCCGTCGGTCCGGGTCGCGGCGTTTGAGGGGTACGAGGCACAGCCCCAGCGCGATGAGTCCGCCGGCCCAGACGCCCGCCGCGGTGATGTGCACGGCAGCCGCCAGGATGGCCACGCCGGTTCGGCTCGGCAGCGCGGCGGCGTGCCCGGCCCAACCTTCCATCCAGGCGGCCACCAGCAGGGCGATCGTGGCGATCAGGCGGAGCCTGGTCGATGAGTGCCGGCGCACGGCCCACATGCCCAGCGCGACCGCCGCGACCACGAGCGCGGCCTCACGCACCAACCACAAGTGGCCCCAGGGCGTTCCGGTCAGGGTGTTCCACGTGGTGTCGATCCACGCTGTGAGCGACAGGTCCGACGACTCCGTGCTCACGAAAGCCGTCAAGATACCGGTGACCACAGCTGTCCCCGCGGTGAACGCCGCGATGTACCTGCCGCGACGTCGCGCGGCCGTCCCGGACTCACCCAACGCATCGAGCACGCGAAACGACACAGCAACCGCACCGATGGCCACGAGGATGGCCAACAGGTCCAGCCACCGGAGCACGAGGGCCTTGGTCTCCGGCAGGCCGAGCCCGGACGTCGGGACGACCACCGGACGTATCCCGACACCGAACAGGACCGATCCCCGGGTCGCATGTCCGTCGTCCCGCGAAAGGACCCGCCAGTCGAGCACGTAGGTTGCTCGTTGCAACGGAGCCGTCGTGATCTTGACCACCGCACCACCCGCGGCATCGGAGGACGAAACCGTGACGGTCCTCTCCACACCGTCGAGCGTGTGCAGGTTGAACGTGCTGGACCCCTGGTCCATCGTCTGGGTGAAGTACAACGTCAGATCTGTGCGACCGACCGAGACCATGCCGCCGTTGGCAGGATCCGATCGCTCCAGCTCGCTGTGCGCGGACGCCGGGGACGCACCGATCAGGATCAGGACCAACGCGCCGAGCAGCGCCGCCAGACAGCGGCGTCTGCCCCACTTCGTGGCCTGGGTCATCCCTGAGCCCGGATGTGCTCGAGTCGCACGTCTCCGATCACCAGAGTCACCAGGTCACCGGAATGAATGGCGTTGTTCGCATTCGCCATCAGGAAGAAGTAGGTACCGCCGAGCCGCAGGTCGGAGTGGTGGTGCGGGGGCGCTGCCATCCGCAGCGTCACACCGCCGTCCTCGACCACGAGCGCGGGTGCGAGTGACGGGTCATGGATGATCGGGCTCGCCTTGTCCGGGTCGACCACCTGGTAGCGAAGCTCGATCAGGCCACCGGCCGCCGTCACCCCGAGCAGTGACACGTTGATTCCGTAGTGTGCTGCCATCCCCTGGGCGTTGACCGCTGTGGTCCCGGACCGGATGTCGGCCGGTCGATCGGGCCACCAGATGCGAGCTCCGACTCCCGCGACGAGCAGCACGGCCAGGACGATCACGACCCAGCGTCGCCGCCGACGGGGTGCCTTCTCAGCCGCGGGTGGCTCTTCGCTCACGCGGGGCAAGGTGTCTGTTGTCATGAGGGTGCGTCTCCTTCCGAGAGCCGGCCTGCACCGTTGGGGGCGCAGGCCGGCCGGAGCCAGGTGTTACGGAATATCGAAGGCATCGACGTCGAGGTTGGCCGAGGTCCCGAGACCATGGGCCGTACCGTCGAAGTACGTCGACCAGGTGCCGTTGTTGTCGAACACGACGTCCTCGTCCTGCACGCCACCCAACCCTGGCACCGTCGTGGTGGTCGGGCTGAAGGACAGGAAGAAGTGCGTCGCGTCAACCCACACCAGGCCGTCGACGTTCGCCGCAGCGGCCAGGCCGTTGGCGGTGGCGTCCCACATCCGGGTGTAGGAGCTGCCTCCGTTGTACCGGTAGATGTCGGCGTCGTCGGCGACTCCGGCCACTCCTGGCGGGTTGGTGTTACCCAACGTCGAGAAGTAGAGGGTCCCACCGATGATGCTGATCGCATCCAGGTCCTGGTTGTTCGCCGTCAGACCGTGAGCGGTGCCATCGAACCAGACCGACCAGCTGCTGCCGTTCCAGTAGACGACGTCCTCGTCCTGCACGTTGCCCAGTCCTGGCACCGCGGTGTTGGCGGCGCTGAAGGACATGTAGAAGTGGGTGGCGTCAACTCGGTCGAAGCCGTCCACGTTGGCAGCAGCGGGCAGGTTGTACGGCGCCACGGAGACGTCGATCACCCTGCTGTGGGCGGCGCCGCTCCAGTTGTAGATGTCCGCGTCATCCGCAGTTCCAGCCACTCCCGGCGGGTTGGTGTTCCCGAAGGTCGAGTAGAACAGCGGGTGCGACACGGTCAGCACGACGCTCGCGGTGGCGCCCCAGTTGCCGGCGGCATCCTTGGTGCGCACCTTGATCGTGTAGGTGCCCTCGTTCCAGCCGCCGACGTTGACGGTGGCGCTCAAGCTCCACGGGCCTGAACCCGAGACGGTCATCGCGTTCGCGTTGCCGTAGCCCGGGTCCGTTCCCACGAACCATTCAGCCTTCGTCACCGAGGTTCCGACGTCGTTGCCCGTGGCGGTCAGCGCGACCGTCGTGGCACCCTGGGTCGGGTTCGGCGAGGCGTTGACGCCGCTGACCGTCGGAGCAACCTTGTCGACCACCAGGACCGCACTCGCGGTGCCGCCCCAGTTGCCGGCGACGTCCTTGGCGTGGATGTACATGGTGTGGCTGCCGTTGGTCATCTGCTGCACGGTGGACAGCGGGATGTCCGCATAGGCCGTCTCGGACGTGGAGTTGAAGACCCCGTCCAGAGCCACCAGTCCAATACCCGTGCCGTTGGCGCCGACCGTGTCGATGAAGAGCTCGCCTCCCTTGATCCCGGAGTTCACGCCACCGCCGAGCGGGTCGGTCAGGTTGGCCGTCACCCGCACGTATGGCCAGCCCGGGTTGACGGACAGCGTGCCGTTGTTGGGCGTGGGATCCACCACGACACCGGCTGTGGTCGGGACCGTGTTGTCCATGATCAGGTTGGCAAACACAGCGTCACCCCAGTTGCCCTGGGCGTCCTGGCTTCGGACCCACACCTGGTTGGTCCCCTCGGGCAGGCCGTTGATCACCGTGTTCGGGATCGTGGCATCCACGCTGGCGACAGGTGCGTTCACGTTCGGCAACATGGGCGAGCCTGAGCCGGCTGACGCTGCCGCACTGCCGATGGAGTACTCACCGCCCATGATGTTGGAGCCGCCGCTGGCTCGGTCGTCGGCGGTTGCCGTGACGTCGATGCCGGTGGTCCGCACATTGTTGGTGATCTTCGGCGTCAGCACGACTCCGCTGGTGGTGGGGCCGCCGGCGTCGCCACCGTTGACCAGCACCGAGCTGAACGGTCCCCAGTTTCCGGGGCCGTCCTGCCCGCGGACGTAGATGACGTGGTCTCCGGACGGAATCGTGACCGAGGTGGCAGTGACACTCGCGGTCGGTGAGCCGAACGTGCCCGTCATCGCCGTTCCCGCACCGCTGACGTCGTCGACGTAGTACTCGGCACCCGCGACGTTCGAGTTGCCGTTGGCGCTGTCGTCGATGGTGGCGCTGAGGGTTCCGTTGACGGCGAGCGCGACGTCACGCGTCGCCGGGCCGGAGACGTCGCCACCGCTGGCGAGGTTGGCCACGGCGTGCAGGGACGTGAGCATGCCGCCCATGCCCGTCGTGTTGGTGTTGTGGAAGGCCTGGTTGGCGTCGTACAGAGACAGGAAGGCGTCCTGGTCAGAGCCCGGCGGCGTCACCAGCGCGTCCGCCGTCTGACCCGGTCCGAAGGTCTCGGCGACGTACTGCCGCGGGAAGTTCAACGGGTTGCCGTCCAGGGCGATGACGTTCTGGCGTGTGCCCAGGACTCCCATGGAGTGGTACTGGACACCGGCGTTGACGTAGCGCAGCAGCACCTTGTTGCCGCCGGTGGTCTCGATCGGTGCGATGTCCGGGTAGGTCTGGCCGTTGATGAGGAAGTAACGCGGCGCGTACTTGCGCATGTCGAAGGCCGCGGGGTTGGCGGCCTTGTTCAGCGCGGGGTCGATCTCGCTGAGGAGCATCACCGCGGAGTCGTCGAACGCTGTGCTGGCGTCGGCGTAAGCCTGTCCGGTGCCGGCCGTCGGCGTGACGACGAGCGCTCCATACAGACCCATGGCCACCTGGTGCTCGGCGTTGGGGAGCAGGGCGGCCTCGTAGAGGTAGGTGCCCGGGCGGCTCGCGGTGAACGTGTAGGCCTTGGTTCCGCCGCCTGCCACGCCCGTCAGGTCCGGCACCATCGACTGACCGTTGATGAGCAGGCCGGTCGGCTCCGTCAGCTGGTTGTGCAACGTGATCGTGACCACGTCATCCTGCGCAACGGTCAGCGTCGGACCACCGGGCTTCGTGACGAGGCCGGCGGACGTGTTGTAGCCCAACACGGGCACGTTCGGGCTCCCGCTCGGCACCGGCAGCACAGTGGTGCCGGTGACGGCGTAGAGGTCGATCGGGACCGCAGCGGCGTTGGCCGGGCTGGCCGGCGTGGCGACGAGCGCCAGCGCGGCCAGCATGCCACCGGTCAGGAGAGAGGTGGCTACCCTCTTCAGCGTCAGTCGAGTCATGATTCTGCCCGTCTCTCTCAGGATCCGCAGTTGTTGGGCGAGGGCGGGTCGATCCGCATGTACGTGATCGGCCCGGTCATGGTGGCGCCCCATGAGGTGATCTGGAACAGCGCGTGGTTGTGCGAGATGATGTAGTACTCGCCGCACTGGTTCAGTGATGCCGTCCCCGGCGGCAGCACCTCTTTGGTGCCCAGGTAGGGGCTACCGCTGTAGTAGGCACCGATCACCGAGTTCTGCAGGTTCGGCACCGTCACCGGGACCGGGTTGGTCGGGCTGTAGTGCTCGGCGTCGTACCAGCGGAAGCTGACGTCCCACGTCTGGCCGGGGCCGACGTTGATCGCGAACTTCTCGAATGACCCGTCCTCGCCACTGGCCGACTTCAGCTCGTGTCCGTCCCGTCCGATGACACGGCCGTTGTTGCCGTGGGGGTGGAAGGGGTAGTCCTCCGAACCGACGTTCAGGTAGCGGGCAAGCCCCGAGTACGGATGCGTCGCGGGGTCGTACTCCTTGACCTGAGCCAGTGCGCCGTACGGCTGGGTCGGCAGCCAGGAGGCACCGTTGTCCGCGATGCTGTCGGGGAAGCCGCGGCCGTTGATCAGCCAGTAGCGCGGGTGGTAGTTGTTCAGGTTGAAGGTCTTGCCGGCCTCGACGGCCGCGTGCTGGTACGGGTCGATCTCCGACAGCAGCACCATGAACTCTTCGTTGGCGTTGAAGCGGCTGTCGGCGCTGTCGTAGGCGTAGTTGTCACCCAGCGTGGGCCGCACGATCAGCGCCCCGAACAGGCCCATCCGAACCTGCTTCTCCGGGTTGGTGCCCGACTGGTAGATGTACGTACCGGGATCGCCTGCCACGAAGCTGTACGTGACCGTCCCGCTGACGGCGGCAGCGGTGTTCGTGAGCGAGGTGACGTTGCCGCTGACGTTGAGCTCGCGGTGGGCCGGCGCTCCATCGGCCAGCACCTTCTGCTGGCCGGGGAAGACGATGGAGGCCGCGTCGGGAAGCGTGTTGTGCAGGATGACGGTCACCGTGTCACCTTCGTGCACACACAGCACCGGTCCCGGGTGCTGGAACTCGTCGAAACCGCTCGAGTAGCCCCACATGAAGGCGGTGTTGCCGTCGGGAAGGCTGATGTACCCGGTCTTCGTCGTGAGGTTGAAGATCGGGTGGTCGGCCACGCCCCCGGACCCGGTCGTGCAGACGATGCCGACCCGCGGCGCCGTGTCGGCGGTCGCCGGCGCGCCGCCGGTGAGCGTGGCCGCAGCGGCCGAGAGTGCCATCGCGCCGACGATGAGCATCGTGCGGCCGCGGCGGCGGTAGGTCTTCGCTTTCATGGCAGTGCCCAATCTCGTCATGGCGGTCAGCTGGCCCAGTCGTTCGGATATGCCTGTGCGCCGAGGCGTCCACTCGGGTACACGTGGATCTCGGTTGCCTGGCCACCGAAGCCGCCTGGTGCCAGGTTGTTGGAGCGCTGGAAGTTGCGGTTGTAGAGCATGTAGGTGTCGTGCGGATCCGGTCCCGAGCCCGTCCCCTGATAGGCCGGGGCGGTGAACACCACGTCGTAGCTTTCGCCCGGCCCGATGTTGAGGGTGTCGGTCTCGTACGCGTCGTCGGTACCGTCGCGGCCCACCATCGGGGTGGCGTCGCGACCGACGACCTTCATCCGGATCCCAGTGATGGTCATCGCCTGCTCCCGGAAGCCGAGGTTGGCGAACCGCAGTGCGACTCGTTCGCCCGCGTTGCAACGGACCAGCGATGACTGCGGCTGGTTCTGGAGCTTGTCGAAGCCGACCGGTGGCACCAGGTGGCCATCCACGTCCGTCTTGAAGTCGATCGCGTTGACCGACGGGCCGTCGACCGGCGCGTTGGGTGCGACCGTGTCGGGGTAGACCCGGCCGTTCAGCAGGCTGAAGTCGGCCCGGTAGTCGCTCCACTCCGGCAGCTGGATGTGGGCATCTGCCCAGTGCGCCTCGGCCCAGACCTCCGACAGGAACATGGCGAACTCACGGTTGTAGCCCGTCGAGCCGTCCCCGTCGTTGTACATGAACTTGGTGAAGCCACCGTGGTTCGTCCCGTCCTGCAGGGGACGAACGAAGACGAGGCCCGTCATGCCCATGTGCACGTGCTCCACGTCCTCGACGTGGCAGTGGTACATGTACGTGCCTGGGTCACGCGGCCGGTAGGCGTAGGTGAACTCGCGGCCGCTCGGCACCGAGACGGACCCGGTCGGCTCCCCGTCGAAGAACGGGATGACGTTGCGGAATCCGTGCCAGTGCAGCGTGTGCGCGTCGAACAGGTCCGGCCGCAGCGCCAGGCCAAGGTTGGTCAGCCGGACGTTGAAGTCCACCGGGTTGTTCGGGTCGAACTGCTTGGCCCAGAAGAGCGGCGCCGAGTGCTGGGCGTGGTTCTTCTGGTTGTGCAGCAACGTGTTGTCGGCCGGATTGGGGGTGTAGAACTTCGTCAGGTTCCGGAACCCGAAGATGTAGGTCGTCATCAGGTCCGGCGCCAGCACGTCCGGGTGGAACGGCGGGATCGCCGGGGTCGGCGGCAGGTGGATCCAGCCGTCGGTGCCACCCCAGTAGAGATCCGGCGTCGCCCCCGCACCGGCCGCGGCCTCGGGCAGCAGGATCTTGCCGGCCCACGTGAAGCTGCACGCGGCCGCCGCGCCGCCGGTCAGCTTGAGGAAGCGCCGGCGGTCGAACCCTGACCTGAGGCTCATCGCCTCGAGGTCCGTGGAGTCGTTCCCAGGGTTGCTTGCGGGGTGGCTCATGGGGTCACCTGATCCCTTCGTAGGGCCGTTGTGAGCGTTGTTAGGAGACATCGAAGGCATCCACATCGAGATTGTTGGTGTTGAGGCCGTTGATGGTCCCGTCGAAGTAGGTCGACCAGGCGCCACCGTTGTTGTAGACGACGTCCTCGTCCTCGACCGCGCCCAGCCCCGGCACCGTGGTGGTGAGTGGGCTGAACGACAGGTAGAAGTGCGTCGCGTCGACCCAGACGAGGCCGTCGACGTTGGCAGCACCGACCAGACCGTTGGCCGTGGCGTCCCAGACTCGGGCGAACGACGTACCGTTCCAGCTGTAGATGTCGGCGTCGTCAGCCGTTCCTGTCACTCCAGTCGGGTTGGTGTTGCCCAGCGTGGAGAAGTACAGGGTTCCGCCGACGATGCTGATGGCATCCAGATCCTGGTTGGCAGCCGTCAGACCGTGCGCCGTTCCGTCGAAGTACACCGACCAGACGCCGTTGTTGTAGTAGACGACGTCCTCGTCCTGCACGTTGCCCAGACCCGGCACGCTGGTGTTGGCCGCGCTGAAGGACAGGTAGAAGTGCGTCGCATCGACCCGGTCGTAGCCATCCACGTTGGCGTTGCCCGGCAGGCCTGCCACGCTCGCGTCGAACTGACGAGTGAACGTCGAGCCGGACCAGTTGTAGATGTCGGCGTCGTCCGCCGTCCCTCCGACTCCGGGCGGGTTGCTGTTCCCGAACGTCGAGAAGTAGAGCGGCTGGGACGGCGGCGGCGGCGGCGGTGGCGGTGGCGCCGAGGCACCCGTTGCGAAGGAGATCGCGTCGATGTCGAGGTTGTCCGTCGTCAGCCCGTGAGCGGTGCCGTCGAAGAACACCGTCCAGGAGCTGCCGTTGAAGTAGAGGATGTCCTCGTCCTGGACTGACCCCAACCCTGGCACCGTCGTGTTGGCGTTGCTGAACGACATGTAGAAGTGCGTCGGGTCGACGTAGATGAGTCCGTCCACGTTCGGGTTGGTCGTGCCGGTGAACGAGCCCGAGTTGGGCAGGTTGAACGGCGCCGCGCTGGCGTCGACCATCCGGGTGAAGGAGTTGCCACCGTTCCACCGGTACACGTCGGAGTTGTCACCGGAGCTGGCTGCACCGGCACCGGGTGGGACAGCGGCGTTGTTGGTGGAGAAGTACAACGTGGTGCCCACGACGCTGATGGCGCCGACGTCCACGGTTCCTCCGACCCCATGCGTACTACCGTCGAACCACAGGGACCAGACGCCGTTGTCGTTGTAGACGACGTCCTCGTCCTGCACGTTGCCGAGACCCGGCACGTTCACCGTGCCTGTGAAGGACATGTAGAAGTGCGTCGCGTCGACCCGCGAGAAGCCGTCGACGTTGGCGCCCGTCGGGAGTCCGAAGGCAGTTGCGTCCCACTCCCGGCTGTACACCGAGCCGTTCCACCGGTAGATGTCGGCGTTGTCCGCGGTTCCCGTCACACCAGGCGGGTTCGAGTTTCCGAACGTCGAGAAGTAGAAGTCAGCCGACGGCGGCGGAGGCGGCGGGGGCGGAGCGGCGGCGGCGAACTCGTCAGAGCCCGCGTCGAAGCCACCGAGTGCCGGCCTTGCCTGGTCGTCGATGTCCGTCGCCGGCGCGTTGACGCCACCGGAGCTGGCTGCGCCCAGGTTGCAGGCGGACGAGCCAGGGCAGGCACCCAGGTGGTAGTCACCCATCAGGTTCGGAGGAACCTCACTGGTCACCAGGGTCGCGTCCACGAACGCCGGGTTCTGCCGCCAGGTCGAGAACGACACCGAGACGTCATACGGGGTACCCGGGAAGGCCGGGTCCACGCTGGAGTTCGACGCGTCCGCGACGTACTGGTGCAGACCGTTCGGATCCTGCTGGATCACCGAGTTGGTAGGCGTCAGCACGCCTCCTCCGTCGGCCAGGCCCATGTCCCACTCGTCGATCGGTGTGGAGTCACCGGCGATGCCGATGCCGTGCACCGTCAATCCGGCACGGGTGCCGGCCCGGTTGTCCCAGAAGATGTTGTTGAACAGCAACGGCTTGCTGAACGTGGGTGAGCCGCTCGGCAGCACAGCTTGCAGCAGATCGCTGTTCGCCGCGGTCGACAGGCCGGCCGGAGCAGCCTGACCGTTGGAGGTCACAGCCGTCGCGGTGGTGAGGTTCTTCGCGATCGTGTTGTTGTAGACCCGGACGTTCGGTGCGTCATCAAGGCTGATGCCGCCGCCCTCGTGGGTCGACACGTTGTTCGCGATCGTGTTGTTGTAGACGTTCATCGGGTCCATGCCGTTGGGCCCACCGCCAGCCATCAGGAAGCGGATACCGCCACCGTCGTCGTTGGCCAGGTTGGCCTGGATCTGGTTGGCGTAGATGTCCACCGGACCGGAGCCGGGTGACAGGTCACTCGGCGTCGCGGCGAGCTGGCCGGCGATCATGATGCCGCCGCCCTCGTCGTTGGACATGTTGTAGTAGATCCGGTTGTGGTGGATCTTTCCGTTCGGGCTACGGCCGTAGACGGTCATGCCGCCGCCGTACTCGAGCGAGAAGTTGCCGCAGATGTCGTTGTGCGTCACCTCGTAGTTGTCCGAGCCTGCGTAGAGCCCGATTCCGCCGGCGAGGTTCGTACCGGCATTGGTGATGATCCGGTTGTCCGCGATACGAACGTTCTCGTTGTGCTGGCTCGTGTCAGGCGCAGCCACGTCGGGCGTACCGATCCGGATCGTGCCGTAACCGCTGGCGTTGTTCTCCACAACGTTGTTGGTGATCTGCAGGTTGCGGGCATACGAGTTGGCGAAGATGGCTCCGCCCTGCGTCACGATCGTCGGAGGCAGACCGGTGTTGGCACCGTTCAGGTCGTTGATGTTGCCCGGGAACCCGTCCTGCCGGCCACCGCGGATGTCGAACCCGTCGATGCTGGCCTTGAACGTGCTCGTGAACTGACGAGCCGTGTTGGCCGCGTTGGTCGCGTTCGCCGACGCCAGGACATAGACGCCCGCACCGTCGTTGACGGTCTGGTTGCCGCTCCACGTCAGTGCACCGACCTTGTTGTACCAGGCCGTGGCGACATCGTTGTCGGTGCCGAACGCACTGGCGTCAATTCCCGAGCCGGGGATGTACGTGTTGCCCTGGAAGCCACCCGGGCCCACACCTTGCAGCTTGACCGGCGAGGTCATGATCAGGTTCTCGTAGTAGGCGCCGCGCGGGTTGATGCGCGGGTTGCTCGGGTCCGGGTTGCCGGGGTACACCACGACCAGGGCCTGGGTGTGGCCCTGCGCCACATCGAGCGCGTTCTGGATGAGCGGGTAGGTCTTCCCGGGACCGACCTCGTAGACAAGCGGGTTGTAGCCCGTGCCGAGCACGTGGAACGTCAGGCCGTTGACCGTGGTCTGTCCGTTGTCACCCGTGATCTCGAGCTGGTGGGCACCCACCGCCGTGCCGGTAGGCACGGTCACGTCGATCGAGGTGTTGTTCCACGCGGTCGTCGGCAACACGATGGTGCCGTCGAGCGTGACCTTGCCGGTGCCCTTCGTGGCGCCGAAACCGGTGCCCTGGATGTTGAAGTTCCGTGATCCGGTTGTCCCCACGTAAGGCTTCGAGACCGCCAGCAGCTGTGGCGTGGTCGGCTCGAGGGGGCAGGTGATGGCCTGCGAGACCCCGGTCGCCGGGCTTTCGATCGTCAGTCCGACCTGGGTCGGCGCGAGGTCGGCGAACGTCATCATGCCGGGCATGGCTTCCCCGCCCGCGGCGTGGGTAGCGAACCGCGGGTTGAAGTTGGGGTTGAGATGACCGGGGATACCCGGATCGTTGGCCACGACCCGGTACATGCCGGCGCAGACACCCGACGGAGTCGGACAGCTGATGTGGTCGGTCGACGGCATCAGCACGTCGTAGATGCCGTTGAAGTCCGTCTCGGCGGTGTAGTCCAGCTTGTTGTTGAAGTCGTAGAACCCGACCGGAGCGAACGCCAGGCCCTTCTTCTCGCCGAACATGATCGAACGTGGGTCGTTCGAGAACTGGAGGTCGTCGATGATGACCGCGCGCAGACGGGCCGGCACCGGGACGTCGGTGAAGATGTTGAACATCGGCACGATCGACTTGCCGTTGTTCACCCGCACGAGCTTGGTGTCACACATCGGCTTCGGTGTGCCTTCGTAAGGCGACCCACCCATGCCGACGAAGGGCTCGTTGTCGACCGGGGTCGATGCCGCCACGGTCACGCCGACCGGGACGTCGTTGGTGACGCCACCGTCGCCGACGACAGGCGGGTAGTTGTCCTGGCCGTCGTTGCCCAGGTCAACGGTGTGCAGCGCACCGGCGCAGGCCGGCGGCGGCACCTGGGGAACGATCTGGTCGCCGCGGGCGATGTTGACGTCCTCTTCCTGCGTGACGTTGTACATCGGCTTGCCGGTCGCGTCGTCGGGGATGGCGATGTGGACGAGGTAGTCACCCGAGCCCAGCGGCGTGAAGTCGCCGCCGGTGCACACGGGGTTCTCCGGGTCGGACGCGTCGAGCGTTCCGTTGAAGCAGCCGTCGCCGAACCCGTAGTTGCCGTTGACAGAGGCGCCGAAGTTGGCGTCAGGCGTCCCCTGGTCGGTGGCGTACGGGCCGTACTGGATGCCTTGCATGAAGCTGGAGATGCACTCGCCGTCGGTCTCCTGGGTGGGAACCAACACGTTCTCGTCGTAGTTCGACGCGTTGTCAGCCATGTGGACGAGAGGGTTGCCGTCCACATCGCGTGCGGTGCAGCCCTGTGGCCGCTGCCACGACTCCGAGACATATGTGTTGAGCAGGTTGCCCTGGGCGTAGGAGCCGTCGGGCGCGAGCTCGTACTGGTCGTTCGCGTCACACGGAGTGCCTGGGTTGGTGTCGCAGGGGATGGTGTCGTACAGCTCGACGGGCACGCCGGACACGCCGGACTGCCAGTCCTCGCTCGCCGCGTACTGGGGGTCGAGCTCGTTGCGGGTCGTGTCATAGCTGACAGTGCCGACGATGCCGCCGTTGCGAGGGTCGATGCCATTGGCGCCAGTGGGGTCGTAGGCGTGCACGCCCCAGTCCAGCTGGCCGCTCAGGCCGATGATGGGCAGCACGCTGACGTCGACGCCGGCACCCTTGATCGTGGTGGGCTTCGGCTGGTTGTCGGTCTGGAAAGTCACACCGGTCGTGTAGTACGAGTCGTTGTAGGCCTCTTCGACGAGCCACTCACCCCAGGGGTAGCCGTTCTCGAACTTGTAGTAGCCGTTTGCATCCGTGACGGCCGTCGGCGTACCGCGGTCAAGCAGGGTGTTCTGGCGCTGGCGCATGGTCAGCGTGAAGTTCGGGATGCCCTTCTCGCCGGGGTCCTTGACGCCGTTGCGGTTGGTGTCGTTGAAGACATAGCCGTCGAACACCGTCCACCAGCCGTTGAGTGGCAGCTTGCCCATCTGCACGACCTGTCCACCGCTGACGGTGACGTTGATCGAGTTGACGTTGTAGTTCTGCGGCTCGTCCCACCAGGTCAAGGAGTAGTCGCCGTCGGGCACACCGGCGATGTCGAAGGTGCCGTCTGAGTTGCCCTGACCGATCCACACCGCCTGGTCACCGAGCTGGAGGTCCGTCAACGACAGCCAAGGCTGGTCGATCGCCTCGCCCACCTTGGTGCCGGTGTTGCCACCCCAGAAGTCGAAGTCGCCACCCTTGGGAGGCGTGTACGTCTTGATCCCGACGACGGCGCCCTTGATGTGTCCGGCGGCGCTGGCGTCCAGCGGAGCACCGTTGTGCAATGCGTGGACGTACCCGAAGATCGGCAGCGGGATCGGCTCACCGCCTTGCGTGAACGTCTGGTCGTAGCCGGTGTCACCCTCGATCATCCACGCGTCGTAGTCGTGGTTGCCCTCGAGCGTCGTGGTCTGGATCCACTTCGGGCCTTGCGGGGGAACCGCCGACAACGTGTAGCGGTTGGTGCCCAGGTGGGGCACGGTCAGCATTCCGGTGGAGTCGCTGAGGCACCTCCCGCCGATGGCGTCCACGACGGGTACGCCGTCGGGGTCCAGGTCGCCCGGGTTGATCACGTGCGTGTCCGGGTCTTCACCGACGTAGGTCGTGCAGAGCGGGTTGCCGTACACGTCGGTGCTGACTTCACCCAGCGTGTCGTTGACCTGCGCCTGGAAGCCGGCGAGCCCGGCCTCATTCGCGTCGAGCGTGCCGTTCGTCTGAGCGTTGTCCTCGAAGACGTGACCGCGCAGTGTTGCGTCGGGCAGCGGGTCCGGCTGCATGCTGACCGTGATCGGACCACTGAGCGGGTTGGCACAGCCGGGCTCGGCCGGGGGGGCGTTGTCGACGCAGAAGTGTGCACCGTCGATCTTGAAGCCATCGGACAGGACCGAGATGAGATAACGACCGTCGGGGATCCCGGCGAGTGGGAGCTCGTCCTGGTTGCCCTGCGCGTAGATCGGCGCCCAGCCGGAGGGCTCGTCGATCGACTGCCACCGGCAGCTGTCGGGGTAGCCGGGATCAGTAGCCGCACAGCCAGATCCCGGAGCAGGGCTGCGCTGGTCAGTGGTGCCCGTCGCGTCGACGTTGACCATCCACCGGAAGTTGGAGATCGGGTCGCCCTTGGTCACGGCGCCACCTGGCGCGCGTGGCTCGGTGCGGGCGCTGACCACGTTGACCGCCAGTGTGCTCGTCGTCGCGGCCTCGGCCGGCGAGAACAGCACAGGCAACGTCACCAGGGTGGTGACCGGCATGAAGAGAGCGACCATGGCGGTCCCCATGCGTCGCAACACTGACTTCTTCGTGGCGCTGACTCCCACGCGCTGCTTCGAGCTCGAGCTCGTGGTCGTGAGAGACGTCGACGATCTGCGCATCTGATTCACCTTCCCGGCAGGTCCAGGAGTCCTGGGTCGCTCACGACTCTCTAGGGATCGGCAAGGCGTCCTGTCCCCAATGACAGGACTGTCATGAGTGCGTCATGCAACGGTCATCGAAAGCAATCCGAGCGTGACGAGAAGGCAACTGAAAGTGATGAAAACATGCATCAGTGACGCAGTGATTACGCACGCGAAGCCCTTGAAAACAACGATGTCCGCCGCTGGATCACCAGCGGCGGACATCGATTGTGCCTTCTTTCAGGCCGACGCGGCCGGCCTGATATTGGCGTTGCGGTGGAAGACGTTGCCCGGATCGTAGGCCGCCTTGATGGCGCTCAACCGTTCGTACTTCGATCCGTACATCGCGTGCACGATGTCATCGTCGAAGTCGGTCACGCCGTTCACGTACGCCTCCGCACCGATGGCGAACGGTCGGATGGCGTCGTACGTCTGGCGGACCCAGGCACGATCGGCGTCGAGCAGTGCCGGCGCGGGACAGACGGCAATGATGAAGACGGCAAAACGGGGGCTTCGACCACCACTGAACGCGGTCGCATCCTCGGCCACGTCACAGAACGCGCCGTCGAGCCGGTAGAAGAGGATGAGTGACATCGGCGAGTTCTTCTTCGGCATCTCCTCCACGAGCGCATCGATGAGGTCATCGGAGAGATCGTCGACGTAGCAACCCTTGTCATAGCAGTGGAAGCCCCAGGCGTTGGCCTCGTCGAGCAGCTGCTGGAGAGCGACGTACGGCATGGGCGTGACGAACTCGAACGCGGGTGCCAGCTGGTCCCGCAGTCCCGCGACGGCCGCGGCGTGGTTGTCCGCGTCTCCGAAGCCGACGACGATCAGTGCGTAGCCAGGAGCACCGTGCAGATGCTCCGGGACGAACGGTGCCGGAGGTGCGTTCAGGCCTCCGATGATCATGTTCAGGTCCATCGGAAGGGTCGCCATCGTGTTGCGGGCCAGGCGCAAGAGCTCAGGTCCCTTGTCCGGCTCCCAGAAGAGCATGGCGAACGACACCATCGGGCCCACCTCGTGCAGCCGGAACTCGAACTCCGTGACGACGCCGAAGTTGCCGCCACCACCGCGGATGGCCCAGAACAGATCCGGGTTCTCGTCGTCGGCCGCCCGGTGCACCTGACCATCGGCCGTCACGACCCGTACTGATACCAGGTTGTCGATGCTGAGCCCTCCGCGACGGGTCAACCAGCCCATCCCCCCGCCGAGGGTCAGACCGGCCACGCCGGTGTGACTGACCAACCCTGCGGGTGCCGCGAGCCCGTGTTCCTGGGTCGCCGCGTCGAGGTCGCTCAACAGGGCTCCGCCACCGACCCGAGCGCGCCTGGCGGCCGCATCAACGGTGACCTGGTTCAGCTGGCTCAGATCGATGACGAGGCCATCGTCGACGACACTCTTGCCGGACATGCTGTGCGCCCCGGCACGGACTGCGATCTCGAGGTCTTCCTGGACCGCATAGTTGACCGCGGCCTGGACGTCTGCCTCCGTCCGGCAGTGTGCGATCGCCGCGGGCCGGCAGTCGATGTCGGCGTTCCATACCTTGCGGACGTCGTCGTAGGTCGGGTCGTCCGGACCGACTACCGAGCCGCTCATCTGGTCGTGCAGACGGGTGGTCCCGCCGCTGGTCGTGGTCATCTGCTTCTCCCATGCGTTGTCTGGACATGTGTGTTCTGGAACGAGCCGATCTGTCCAGACCGAACGGCGAGGCTGACGTGCGACCGGGGGTGCGCCCGAAAGCGGCTCTGGGCGTGCTCGAGATGCCAGTCCGCGACACGCATCAGTGTGCGAACACGGCCACCCTGCCCTCGCTTGAGCGGCCGTGTCAACGGCGACCTGGAAGTTCCAGCGGCCCTGCTCGGCCCCGTCAACGCGCCCAGCTGCGAACGGCGTTGCCAAAGATTCGACCGCAGGCATGGACGGTATCCGTCCGGGGGCAGATAATCCCCTTATGCGCCTGCTGGAACGGGACTCGCACCTTTCCTCTCTGCTGGAGTACGCCGTCGAGGCTCAGGCCGGCGAGGGCCGCCTGGTCCTGATCGCCGGCGAAGCCGGCGTCGGCAAGTCCTCCCTCCTCGATCAGCTCAAGCGCGAGCTGGTGGGGTCCCGCTGGTACGACGGCGCCTGCGACGGCCTTTTCACCCCCCGTCCGCTGGCGCCACTGCTCGACATCGCCGACCGGATTGGTGGCGAGCTCGGTGCGCTGTGCGACAACGAGGCCCCCCGCGACCAGCTGTTCAAGACCCTGCTCAGGGAGCTCAGCACGCCGGACGTGTTGACCGTGCTGGCGATCGAGGATGTCCACTGGGCCGACGAGGCGACCCTCGACCTGCTCCGATTCCTGGGCCGTCGAGTGCGAGATGCGCACGCGCTGGTGCTGGTGACGTATCGCGACGACAGCCTGGCTGCTGACGACCCCCTGCGGATCGCTCTCGGGGAGCTCTCCACCCAGCGCACGACACGCAGACTCAGCCTGCCGCCGTTGTCGCCCGCCGCCGTGGCCGAGCTTGCGGCCGGGACGGGTGTCGAAGCCGATCGGCTGCACCGACTCACCGGTGGCAACCCGTTCTACGTCATGGAGGCGTTGCAGACGCGTTCCGGAGACATTCCGACGTCGGTTCGCGACGCGGTGCTGGCACGGGCAGCGGAGCTGAGCGCGGCCGCGCGACACGTGCTCGACGTCGCCTCGCTGGTGGGAGGCCGGATGCGACCAGACTTCCTCGAAACCGTGTCCCGGGCCACGCCCGCCGTCATCGACGAGCTTGTCGCCTCGGGTGCACTCATCGGCGAGGGCGCCCACCTGCGGTTCCGGCACGAGATCGCGCGGATGGCTGTCCAGTCGGCGATCGCCCCCCACCGCACGGTCACCGCACATCGGGCCATCCTGGATGCGTTGCTCGGCGCCGGGTCCAAGGACGATGCGCGGCTCGCGTTCCATGCCGAGGGCGCCGGAGACGACTCCCTTGTTCTCGTCTACGCGCCGGCCGCCGGACGTCGCGCGGCTGACCTGGCCGCTCATCGTGAGGCCGCGGCGCAGTACGAGCGCGCCTTGCGCTCAGGAACCACCGCGGACACCCGGACGGTCGCCACCCTGTACGACGCACTGTCACAGGAACTCGCCCTCGTGGACCGCTGGGAGGACTCTGCCGGCGCTCGCCAGGACGCGCTCGGCCTGTGGCGCGAGCTGGGTGACCGGCGCCGAGAAGGCGACAGTCTCCGCAAGCTGTCCCGCACGATGTGGCGACTCTGCCGCGGGGACGAGGCAGAGCAGGCATCGCTGGCGGCGCTGGCGGCGCTGGAGCCACTCGGTCCCAGCCCTGAGCTCGCCTGGGCGTACGCCAACCTGGCGGGTCAGCTCATGAACGTCGGTGACTTCGAGGAGTCGGTCCGGCTGGCCAAGCGGGCTCAGCAGCTGGCTGAGACCTTTGGGCTGGACGACGTGCTCAGCGACGCACTCAACACCGAGGGCTGCTCTGTCGGCTCGATGGGCGGGGACTGGGAGACACCGTTGCGCCGATCGCTCGACATCGCCACGGCATCCGGTCTCGACGAGCAGGCCGGTCGGGCCTACGCGAACATCTACAGCTTCTACAACGAGTTCTTCCGGATTGCCGAAGGCGAAGGCATCTTCGTCGAGGGCGTCAGCTACTGCGACGAGCACGACATCAGCACCTTTGCCAACTGTCTGCGCGGCGAGCGCACGAGCGTCCTCGAGCGGCTCGGCCGATGGACCGAGGCCGAGACCCTGATTGCCGGCTTGCTCGAGAAGGCGATCCCCTCCCCCGTCAACCGGCTCAACCCGCTCATCAGCCTCGCCAGGATCCGGGCGCGGCGCGGCGATGGGGACGTCTGGGGACCTCTCGACGAAGCCATGGCGTTGGCCGGCACCCTGGCGCAACCCGAGTGGATCGTGCACGTCAGGTTGGCCCGCGCCGAGGCGCACTGGCTGGAGTCGCGTGTTGGCGACGCCCTCGATGAGCTTGATCTAGCTGACAAGTCGGCCGCTGACTGCTGTGCCGGCTGCCTGAGCTCGGTGGCCGGTTGGCGCCACCGCGTTGCCGGTATGTGTCCACCCTCGGCCGACGTGACGGGCCTGTTCGCGGCTGAGCTGAATGGTGATCCCCTGTCAGCGGCAAACAGCTGGGCAGCTGCCGGGCTCGACTACGAGGCTGCCCTGGCCTTGCTCGGTTCCGACGACGAGGCTCTGCTCCGCGATGCCTTGGCCCGGCTCGAAATCCTCGGCGCCTCGGCTACGGCTCGACTGGTGCGTTTCAAGATGCGGCGCCTCGGGCTGAGATCCGTACCAGCGGGCGGGCGAGCGACCACCAAGGCGCATCCCGCGGGCCTGACGCGGCGCGAGCAGGAGGTGCTCGAGCTGCTGTGCACGGGCCTGACGAACGAGCAGATCTCGGACCGGCTCGTCGTGTCGGTCAAGACGGTGGACCACCATGTGTCTGCCGTGCTGGCCAAGCTCGGGGTTCCCTCTCGCAAGGTCGCGGCGGCGGAGGCCGCACGCCGCGGGCTGGTCGGCGCCACAACATAGGTAGCCGCGTACCCAAGCTGGGTAGTCGCTCCCGATCCCCTTTCGTAGCTCCGCGGACCACTGTTGCTGCTGTCCGCATGAATCTACTGAGGAGGCACCAATGCCGCTGTACATGGATGTTCACAGCCTCGACGGCCCCGTGACCGTCGAAGACGTCGCCAAAGCACATATGGCCGATCTGCAGGTGCAGAGCAAGTACGACGTGCGCTACCTGCGCTACTGGGTCGACGAAGGGGAGGGAAAAATCTTCTGTCTCGTCGAAGCCCCGTCGGCCGACGCGTCCACGACGGTGCACCGCGAGGCGCACGGTCTCGTCGCCGCGCAGGTCTTCGAGGTCAAGGAGGGATCCTGATGCGCCCGCGCCTGCTGGTCACCGTCGTCGCGACTGCCGCCATTGGCTTCCCCCTGGCCGTGCAGTCAGCGACGGCCGGCTCGGTCGCCTCGGATCTGAGCTCGAGAGGAGTCCAGACGACCTACCGTGCCTCACAGGTCGTGACGCCGCGTCCCAACCCGGTCACGGCTGCGCGCAACGCCACCCGGAAGTACCGCTCCTTCGTCACGGCGAAGAAGGACGGATACGGCCTCTTCAAGGACTCGGCCGGCATCGCATGTATCTCCAAGCCGTCCAAGGGCGCCATGGGGATTCACTTCGTCAACGTCAACCTGGTCGGCACGCCGCAGGTCTCGCTCAAACACCCCGAGGCCCTCGTCTACGCACGAGAAAACGGTCACCGCCGGCTCGTGGCGCTCGAGTATGTCGTGCTGAAGAAGGACTGGGAGAAGGCCCACGGTCGCAACGCCCACCGGCCCTGGCTGTACGGACAACGCTTCAACCTGACCCATGCCGGAAACCGGTACGGGCTGCCCGCCTTCTACTCGCTGCATGCCTGGATCTGGAAGGACAACCCGGCCGGACGGTTCATGATGTGGAACCCGGACGTGCACTGCAGCTGCTGTCCGTGATCACTGCTTGAGCCACTGGGAGGCTGTGCAGGTTTCAGCACAGCTGGCCTGCACAGCCCCCAGCCGGCCGCGGCTGACTGCGGGAAGTGCTGGGTGGGTGCCGGTGTGGTCGACGAGGTGATATCTGCCGTGGGGGCTGCGCCAGACGAAGATGCCGGTGAAGGGTTGGGTGACCTGCCATCGGCTGTGGGTCTTGATGCGGTGGTGGGTCCGGGTCAGGGGGCCGAGGTTGTCGATCCCGGTTTGGCCGGGTGGTCCGCCGTTGTCGGGGGAGACGTAGGGGGTGGTGTGGTCGAGGTCTCCGGTGCGTCGGGTGGAGGTGGCGTAGGGGAAGCAGTCGATGGGGGTGCGTAGGTGGACGGCGTCGCGGATCCGGTCGGGGATCTCATAGGCGTCCACGGGGATCTGCTGGTTGAGGTCGATCACCGGTTTGACGGTCACGTTGGCGTGACCGAGCCAGCTCGGACTCGGTCCAGGGTGACGGGTCCGACCTGTTCGACCCGCGCCACTCCGCTGCCTGACGTCAACGCCTCATCGGTGAGGTGGACGTACAGCGTGACGTCGGGCCGGGTGTCGACCCGGCCGCGTCTTGGTGGCGTGGTCTCGACCGGAACGTCAGCCCCGCTCGCGTCCGGGTCTGCGGGTGGCTCCAGCTGGCTGGTGGCGGTATGGAGGTCGGTGTACAGGTCCAGGGCGTGTTGGGGGTTGGCCAGGATCCCGACCGCGGCGGCCCGACGTACATCGACCGGTCGGGTGTCGCCCAGGGTGGACAGGCCGGTGGCGAGGCCGCCGATGGTGGCGTTGAACCGTAACGCGTCGGGTGCGTCGGCCCGGATGAAGATCTCTCGGGTGCCGTGCTCGCCGGGCTGGTGGTCCTTGACCCACACCCCCAACGATCCCTGTGCCTGTTCGTCGGCGTCGGCGGCGGCGTCCGGGTCGCACTCGCATCCACGTCGCGGCGATGATCGCCTCGATCCGTCCCCACGACAGGGAGTGGGCATATTTCGCGATCCGCCGGTCCACCACCGCCACGGTGGCTTCGCTCAGGTGGCGGGTGGTGTCGGCGGTCTTGCGGCCGATCCACGGCTTGACCTCACCCGCACAGACCCGTGCCCACAGCGTCGGGAGTCGGTGGCGCAGGTCCAACGCGTCCGCCACCAGCCGTTCGGCGGCGGTCGTGGAGGTGGCGAGCACGACGCCGAGCTCGGCCGGCGCGAACTCCGCGACCGTCGGTGTCCCGGCACCGCCGAAGCGGATCAGCTGCTCACATCCCAGCAGGGTGGGACCGGTGGCCCGGGCGACCTCTCCGTGCAGGTCGGCCCAGTGGGCGGCGGCCTGCAGGATGGCGACCTCGGCGCGATCGACGCGCGGTGTTGGCAGCTTCGACGTAGGCCAGGGTGGCCAGCTCGTCGTGTGCGCTGAGGTCGGTGTCGAACATGTGTTCGATTCTACCTGTCCTGTCCGACAGCCGCCAGGCGGTTTCGCGTTGTCCACAAGGGGTTCCGACACTGCGACCTGACTCGTGCCGACCCACCGTTTCCGGTCTCGATAGGGTCTGCGGGGTGAGCAGCGACCTGCGGCCGTCCGCCGACTGGTGGAAGTCCGCGGTGGTCTACCAGATCTACCCACGCTCTTTCATGGACAGCGACGGCGACGGCATCGGCGACCTTCCAGGCATCGCGGCCCGGCTGGACCACCTGCAGCTGCTCCGTGTCGACGTGCTGTGGCTGTCACCCGTCTATTGCTCGCCCATGGACGACAACGGGTACGACATCAGCGACTACCAGGATGTCGACCCGCTGTTCGGCACGCTGGCCGACCTCGACGCGCTGATCGAGGCATGTCACGACCGCGGCATCCGGGTCGTGATGGACCTCGTCGTCAACCACACGTCCGACGAGCACCGCTGGTTCGTCGAGTCGCGCGACCCCGAGTCACCCAGGCGCGACTGGTACTGGTGGCGGCCCCCGCTGACCGGCCGAACGGGCGGACAGCTCGGCGCCGAGCCGACGAACTGGGAGTCGGTCTTCTCCGGATCGGCCTGGGAGTACGACGAGCAAAGCGGCGAGTACTACCTGCATGTGTTCAGCCGCAAGCAGCCGGACCTGAACTGGGAGAACGAGCGGGTCCGCCAGTCGGTCTACGCCATGATGCGCTGGTGGGTCGACCGGGGCGTCGACGGATTCCGGATGGACGTCATCAACCTCATCTCCAAGGACCCCACGCTGCCGCAGCTGTCGGTCCCCGAGGGCCGCCAGTACGGCCCGATCTCCCAGGGCGTCGCCAACGGACCCCGCCTGCACGAGTTCCTGCAGGAACTCAACAGGGAGGTCGGACTGACGGAGCGCCACCTCCTCACCGTCGGAGAGATGCCCGGCAGCACCGTCGACCTGGCTCGTGAGGTCACGGATCCGGGACGCAACGAGCTGTCGATGGTCTTCACCTTCGAGCACGTGGGACTCGACGAGCAGCCCGGACTCGGCAAGTGGGCGCTGGCGGACCTGCCGCTCCCGGTGCTCAAGGACAACCTGGCCACCTGGCAGCGCGGTCTCGCCGACGTGGGCTGGAACTCGCTCTACTGGGACAACCACGACCAGCCACGGGTGGTATCGAGGTTCGGTGACGACAGCGAGGAACACCGCGTCGCCTCAGCGAAGACGCTGGCCACGGTTCTCCACCTGCACAAGGGAACTCCCTACATCTATCAAGGTGAAGAGCTCGGCATGACCAACGCCGGCTTCAGAGCGATCGAGCAGTACCGCGACCTCGAGTCGCTCAACCACGTCAACGACGCACTCGGCCACGGAGTCGATCTGGACACGGCACTGCTGTCGCTGGCCGCCAAGGGGCGGGACAACGCCCGGACCCCGATGCAGTGGGATGACTCCCAGCACGGTGGTTTCACGACCGGTCAGCCCTGGCTACCCGTGAACCCGAACACGGCCGTCATCAACGCTGCCGCCGCCGTCGCGGATCCTGACTCGGTGTTCCACCACTACCGTCGACTGGTCGAGCTGCGACACCGGCACGACGTCGTCGTACACGGCCGCTTCGAGCTGCTGCTGCCGGAGCACGAGCAGCTGTGGGTGTTCACCCGGGACTGGCTGGATGAGGTGCTCCTCGTCCTGGCCAACTGCTCGTCACGTGGAGCGTCGGTCGATCCGGTTGACCTTCCCGAGCTGGACGGAGCTCGCCTGCTTCTCGGTACCCATGGAGAGGCGACATCGGTGGCGACACTGCAGCCCTGGGAGTCCCGGATCTACATGCTCAGCTGAGGTCGCGCTGCCGCACCGGATGAGGAGGCCACGACCGACGGCCCATCGCCCGCCTCGTCCGTTCAGCCCGATTTGCGGCATGGCTGAGGATTCTCATGCGGAGCACAGGTCCCCCACCTACAGTCGGTGTACCGAGGTCTTCATGGTTCTGGACCACTTCGCACCAGCCCCGCCTTCGGTGTGACACCGACAGCCGCTTGCACTGGCAGTGGCGGACAGGCCCGGCTCATGACCCAGTTGGCGACCCTCGAGAGACCACTGGCGCTCGTCGACGCCCATGTCCAGGTGCCGCACCTCACAGCGATTCTCAAACGAGTCGGGGTGAACCTCTGGATCGCCTGCGTCATGCCGGCTGCGCTTTTCACCGTCATGTTGTTCCGGCTGGGTGTGACGGCGGCCCTGATCACCGCCCTCGTCTGGTCCTACAGCGCCATCGGCTGGCAGCTTGCCACGTGCCGCCGCCGCTCCGGGCTGCTGGTGCTGGCTGCCGTCGTGGTGACGGTGAAGACGACCGTTGCACTCGCGAGCGGCAGCACCTTTCTCTACTTCCTGCAGCCGGTCGCGACAGACTTCCTGCTCGGCACCGCCTTCATCGCGTCGCTCGCGACCACGCGACCGATCGTCGCGCGGATGGCGGGCGACTTCTACCCGATGAATGACGAGCTGGCCCAGCGACCGCGGATTCGTCAGCTGTTCCAGCGCCTCACGTTGATGTGGGGCCTGCTCTGCGTGGCCAAGGCCCTCATGACGCTCTGGCTCCTGCAGTCGCAGAGCCTCCACACGTTCGTGGTCGTCAAGAGCGCATCGGTCCTGTCGATCAACGGCCTCGCGATCACGGTCACCATCGGCGCCGCACTCCTCGTCGCGCGCCACGAAGGGCTCCTGCCGACGGCCGGTGCCTCGGCCTGATCGGCACCCCGGCTCAGCGGCCGATCGGGATCTTGCCGTGGTCGCGTTTGAACCCGGCCGGCGATGGGCACCTGACCTCCCGGAACTAAGGAGGCTCCCATGTCCGGAACCGGCTGGGTTGTACTGATCATCATCGTCCTACTGGTCATCGTCGCTGGCGCAGTCCTCGCCCAGGCGACGCGCAAGCGGGTGGAACAGCAGCGGGTAGCGACCGCCGCGAACATGCGCGCGGAGGCCGTTGAGCAGTCGGCGGTCGTCGACCAGCAGGCTGCCAAGGCTGACGAGATGCAGGCACGTGCCCGCCAGGCCCAAGCCGAGGCGGACGCGAAGTCGGCAGAAGCGCAGCGCCTGGAGACGGCGGCACTGCAGCAGTCGTCCCGCGTCGACGAGGCGCGCTCCGGCGTCGACGAGCATTTGTCACAGGCTGACGCCCTCGATCCCCGCACGCAGCAGAGCGAGGAGGCTGTTGACGCGCCGACTCATGAGGACGAGACCGGAGTCCCGCCGCCATCGCGGTGAGCCGCCGTGCCGGTGCTCGGCCGTCTGCTCGTACTGGTGCTCGTACTGGGTGACGGCGTCGCCGGCACCGCATGGGCGAAGAAGTAGACCGACTCGCGCCGCTGGCCGTCGTGCGCGTCCACGCTACGCCCGAACTCCGCGACCAGGTCTCCCAGTCGTTCGGTGAGCTCGACCAGCTCCTCGGCTGTGAGGTGCAGCCAAGACTCGGTCGCGTACGCCGCCCGGGCCCAGCCCGGGTCATAGTTCGCGCGCGTTTCGAACCATTCGTACACGTGGTCGACGTGCTCAGAGAGGTTCTGCTGCTCGGCGGCCGCTGCGGCGAATTGCTCGTCGCTTGTCCCCGGGGGGTTCGCCACCGACCAACGCAGCGACAAGGGGACCTGACGCCACCAACGCTCCCGGCGGTCGCGCGCCAGCTCCGTGGCCTCCTCGATGAGATCGGCCTTTGCGAGTGCCTTGAGGTGGTAGCTGACATTGCCCACCAGCTGGCCCGTCCGATCAGCCAGCTGGGACGCGGTGGCCGGCCCGGAGGCACCGAGCATCTCCAGCAGGCGCCGGCGCACGGGGTGATGAATGGCCGCGATCTTGGGGATATCGGCGCGACGCTGCGTGACATTCGCCATCACAACACCGTACTTACGCAATAATCATTGCGCAATAGTCCTTGTGTGTTACACGTTGTGTAACTGAGGGTCATCCGAACGGATGACCCCCGCCGGGACCAATCGGATGGTTGTCACCCGAAGGCCTCTCGATCGTTAGACCGTCGCTGTCAGTATGGGACTCGTAACGAGGGGTAGGAGGATGGACCGGGGTCACCTGGAGTTGTCGTGAAGAGACGCACGAGCCCAGGACCCGGCACCGCTGCAACGTAAGAACTTCATAGGATCGATCGGCCTCTGTGGGCATATCTCTCCACAGTTGGCGGACCTATCACCGCAGAACGGGAGAGACCGGGCTGCGGCACCATTTATTTGCTTCCCAGGACAGGTAATCCAGGTGAACTGCTGCCATGCTATGGGTGTGCGCGCGACGCGGTGTCGTGCGTTCATCCTCACAGCAAGGATCCCCTCATGTTCAACGTCTCTGTGCGCAAGATTCTCGTGTCCTCCGTTGCCATCGCTGCGGTTGGTGCGCTGTCCTTCGGCGCGTCCTCCGAAGCATGGGGCGGCAAGACCACGGCTTGGGAAAGCCGTAGTCACCACTCCAACGCAGGCAAGACCACTGCCTGGGAAGCTCGTCACCACTCCACAGCCGGCAAGACCACGGCCTGGGAGTTCCACGGCAAGCGGACCTCTGGCAAGACCACAGCCTGGGAGTAAGTCTGAGGTGATTCACGCCGTTGGTGCCGTGATGGGACCAACGGCGTGACACCGTTCCACAAGCCAGCGACAGCGCGGGGCCTGCACATGGCCACCGCGCTGTTGGTGGGTCTGGCCACCGTTGCCGCCCTGACGGTGTTCGCCTGGTACCCGCCGGTCTCCGTCGAGAACGGCAACCGCGCCGCCCTGCTGCTCGCCGGCGCCCTGGTCGCCCTGCACATGCGGCCGCAGCGCAGCGTCAAGGCCAGCAGCCACATCGAGAGCATCAACTTAGACGAGGTCCTGTTCGTCCCGGTGCTGCTGTTGGTCGCGCCCTGGCAGAGCCTCGCCGTCGCCTCCGTCGGCTCCCTCGCGGGGAGCTTCGCCGCGAAGCGCGGACCGATGAAGACGATCTTCAACCTGGGCCAGATGGTGCTCGCGACCGGCGTCGCCATCTGGCTGGTGCGCGGCCTCGGCGGCACCCTGGGTCCCACGCCGGGTTTCCGCGACGCGCTCATCGGCATGGTGGGCGGCGTCGCGGTGACCGGCCTCACCGTCGTCTGCGTACGCCTTGTGGTCGCCTACGACAGTGGCACGTCACCTGTCCCGCTGCTCCGCTCGATCATCGACATCGTTCCGTCCTGGCTCGGTGCTGTCACGCTCGGCGGCGTCGCAGCTATCTCGGTTGGTGCCGCTCCCTGGTCCGCCCTGCTGATCGTCGGGCTGGTCATCTTCGTGGCCAGGGCCTACGCGTTGAGCGTCAGCGAGCTGAGCGCGCGCCGCCAGGCCGAGCTGCTCCAGCAGGCCATCGCGTCCTTGCGCGCTCACACCGATCCGGAGCTCGTCAAGAGCGACCTGATCAGTGCGGCCAAAGAAGTGCTGGGTGCAGGAGAAGCCGAGGTCGTCTCCGACGAGGAGTCAGACCCCTTGCACTCGTACAGCGCGCCGTTGGTGCGCGGTCAGCGTCTGCGGGTCAGCCATCGGCGTGGCACCGACCAGTGGGACGATCGTGACCGCGCCGCTCTGCTCGCCCTGGCGGGAGTCGCCGGCGACGTGCTGCGCAGCGCCGAGGTCATCGCGCGGCTGCGCACGATCACGAACTCCCAGAGCGAAGGTGTCATCGCGCTCGACATGAACGCGCACATCACGTTCGTCAACCCCGCGGCCGTGCAGATGCTCAATGCCTCCGACGCCGATGACCTGATCGGCCGGCCGATCCAGGACAAGCTCACCCTGCGCCACCGCCGCAAGCCGATCGACTTCCCGAGCATGGTCGCCAAGCAGGTCATGACTCAGGACGCCGACGGCACCCTGGGCCCGCCGGACGGCGACACGCTCGACATCGCCTACAGCATCACGCCCCTGCGCGCTGAGGGAGCCCACGTCGGAGCCGTGCTCGTGCTCCGTGACGTCACCGAGCGGCGAGCGTTCCAGGACGAGCTGACCCGACGTGCCCTGCACGACGAGCTGACCGGCCTCCCGAACCGTCGGCTGCTGCTCGAGCGGCTCGACCACGCCATGGCGCGCACGGGGAGCTCGGGCCTCAACCACGGCCTGCTCTTCCTCGACCTCGATCGCTTCAAGCTCGTCAACGACTCCTATGGCCACCTGATCGGTGACAAGCTGCTGATCCAGGTCTCCAACCGCTTGCTCAGCGGCCTGTCGCCGGCAGACTCTGTCGCACGGCTGTCGGGTGACGAGTTCGTGATCCTCGTCGAGGACGCCAACGACCTCGACACCATGACCAGAG
Organism: uncultured Actinomycetota bacterium; assembly: GCA_963815445.1. Taxonomy (GTDB): domain Bacteria; phylum Actinomycetota; class Actinomycetes; order Propionibacteriales; family Nocardioidaceae; genus JANLYC01. The sequence goes on along the minus strand of CAWFGV010000006.1, from coordinate 274,856 downwards.
TCGCCGAACGCCTTCTCCACGTCCTGCAGGAGCCGTTCGACGTCGACTCGCACCACATCTTCATGTCCGCCTCGATCGGTGTGGGTCTGACTCGCGACGGCCAGGGGCGCGACGAGACGTTGGCCATGGTGGACGCAGCGGCGTACGCCGCCAAGGCCGCCGGGCGAAACTGCTACTGCGTCTCGACCGACGCGTCCGTGGACGAGACGCGAGCCCGCCTCGACCTCGAGGTCAGCCTGCGCCAGGGCCTCGACGAGAACGAGCTCGAGCTGCACTACCAGCCGATCGTCACCACGGACGGCTCCGAGGTCATCGGCGTCGAGGCGCTGGTGCGGTGGAGATCCCCGAAGCGCGGAATGCTGTCACCGATGCAGTTCGTGCCGATCGCCGAGGAGACCGGTCTGATCGTGCCGATGGGCCGTTGGGTGCTCGAAGAGGCCTGCCGCACGATGCGCGAGTGGACGCTGGCCCATCCCGAGCGTCGAGCACTCAGCGTGGCGGTCAACCTGTCCGCGTTGCAGTTCGCGCAGCACCGGCTTCCGGAGGACGTCGCCGCCACCCTGGAGTCCACCGGGCTCCCGGCATCTCAGCTCACGCTCGAGATCACCGAGACCGTCCTGATGACCGACACCTCGTCCACGCGCGAAACCTTGGACGCCTTGCATGAGCTCGGAGTTCGTGTTGCCATCGACGACTTCGGGACTGGCTACTCGTCGCTGTCTTACCTCAAGAAGTTCGCGATCGACGTCGTGAAGCTCGACCGCACCTTCATCGAAGGTCTCGTCACCGACCCGGTCGACCGCGAGATCGCCAGCGCGGTGATCCGGATGTCGTCTGCGCTCGGTATCCGCATCGTTGCCGAGGGCGTCGAGACAGACTCGCAACGACGGATGCTGGTGCAGCTGGGCTGTCCTCTCATGCAGGGCTTCCTCACCGCTCGCCCGCTTCCCGCCGACGACTTCAGGGCGTTCTGGGACAACAACCAGCTCACCGCGGTTCTCAGCTCCGACGAGTCCAACGTCGCCGACCTGCTGCATCACCGGTCGCTCCGCCAGCACAACAACTGACGACCCGCCGCCGGTAGAGAGGCGACGCCTTCCTGCGCCCACGCGGCCAGCTGGTTCCCCAGGTGGGCACCCATCGGTCGTTCTCCCACAACCCCGGCCGATGTGCTCGGCCTCGCCCGTCACCGCTTTAGCGTCGGTCTGCGCTGCCAAACCGTGGCAGCCACGCGACGAAGGCTGACCTCATGAACTTTGCACGCCTGTCCCTCCCGTTCCTCTCCGGCGGACTCCCTCGCAGGAGCGTCGTCACTTTCGGCGGATGCCTCCTCGTCCTCGCGGGTATGACGCCGGCCCTGGCCGACGTGCCGACGAGTGAGAGGGCCCGTCTGTCAGCTCAGCCGAACGCTTACCCCCGTGACAGCGCAGCGGGCGTGACGACGACCACGACGGTCACCGATCCGGACGACGTCGACGGACGCTTCGACATCGCGGCTGTGCAGCACGTGGTCAGCGAGGCAGACCGCCGACACGTCTGGATGACTTACACCGTCACGACCTTTGCGTCCTGGATCGACGCACGCCTCGACCGCCGGTGGCGTGCGTTCGTGCTCGAGCTCGATCGCGACGGGGAACGCGGGTCGGAGGTGAACGTCACGGTGTCGAAGCGCGACGGTCACATCGTGGCCGAGCTCATCTCCAACGCAACCCGTGAGGTGATCCGTGACGTGCGGATCTCACGACCGGACGCGCATTCCTTCACCCTCAGCGGCCCTCGCCGACTGCTGGGGGCACGCTCCTACTTCTGGACGAGCAACTTCCACGCCGATGCGCCGCGCACGCTCTGCGGACGTCAGGGTGGCTATCCGGTGACCTGTCAGGACTCGGTCCCCAACGCCGGGTGGATCCGGCTGAGCAAGCCTGCTTGGCCGGTGAGGGCCTGACTGCACCCGGATCACCTCAGCGCCGGACCAGCACGAACGTTCCGACGGCCGTGGGCAGTAGTCCGCACACGAGCCACGGAGTGAGCCACGACAGCTGGTTGATGAAGCGGACCCCGACGATGGCGGCGGTCCCGACGATCGCCGCCATCACCAGGATGCCGATCTGAGCACCCTTGCGGCTCTGGTCGATCGTGAGCAGCGCCCCGGCGACCATCCCGATCGCCCAGACGAATGCCGTCGTCAGGGTCAACGCCGAGGCGACCCAGCGCTGCACCCGGATGAGCTCCATTGCCGAAGTCTACGGACGGGCGCAGGGCGTCGACGCAGTCGAGACCGATCAGACGAAGGACCACAGCTGGGCGGTTGCCCACAACGACACGACAGCGACGACGAGGCCGAGCGGGACGGTGAGGAGCCCTAGCATGGTGTAGCGCCACAGCGAAGGTTCGAGACCGCGGTCTCGCAGCACCCTGCGCCACAACAGCGTGGCCAGCGACCCGACGTAGGTGAGGTTCGGGCCCAGGTTGACGCCGATCAGGACTGCGAGGACTGCGAGCGGGCTGATCGCCGCTGCCGGGGTGAGCAGGATGAGCAGGGCGGGGAGGTTGTTGACCACGTTGGCCACCAGGGCTCCGATGACCGCCAGTACCAGCAAGGCGACCAGGCCGTCACCTGACGGCACCCAGGTATCGATCCAGTCGCCGAGACCGTTGTCGACCACCGCGCGCACCACCACGGTAAGACCGATCACGAAGGCGAGAAACGGCACGTCCACGGCCCGCAGCACGTCCGCCGGGCCGGCTTTCCGTCGAGGGATGGCGTGCAGCCCGAGCAGGACGGCCCCGGCGATCGCCGCCCAGTAGGGCTCGATGGTGAGGAACGAGGTGACGACGAAGCCGACCAAGGTCAGGGCCAGCACCGAGACGGCTACCCACGGAACATCGACCTCTTCGGTGACGCCGCCGCCGCTCGTGGGCTCGGCGAGGTCCGCCCGGAAATACCAGCGGAGCACGACGTACTCGACAGCCATGACGCCGATCCAGGGCACGGCCATCGCCGCCGCAAAATGCACCAGGGTCAGCCCGCTGGCAGCGAGCGCGAGGAGGTTGGTCAGGTTCCCCATCGGGAGCAGCAGGGATGCGGAGTTTGCGAGCCGACCGGTGGCGTAGACGTGCGGCCGGGCGCGTACCCGCAGCCGTGCCGCGGTCGCGAGCACGGTCGGGGTCAACAGCACGACGGTTGCGTCCAGACTCAGCACGCAGGTGACCGCGGCAGCCAGGATGAAGACGTTGACCAACAGCCGTCGCGGGGAGCCTCGGCTGGACCTCGCCAACCAGTGTCCAGCAGCCTCGAACAGGCCCTCGGCCGCGCAGAGCTGGGCGAGCACGAGCACGGCCGCCAAGAACGCCAGCACCGGCCACAGCCGGTCGAGCTCGGCCTCGACCGCGGACGTCCTCACCAACCCAAAGCCCCACACCAGCAGGGCAGCGGGGACGGCGACGACGGCTTCCGGGAGCCGGCGCGGCCGCACGACCGCAACGACGAGGATGGCCACGAGCAGTGCGATCGACAGGAGCTCTGCAAACATGACGAGACGAAACCTATCGGACTGCCCCGGGCCTTGCTGGTGCCTCAACTCCTGGTCAGAGTGCCGACATGATGCCCAGCGGGTTGTAGCTCAGCCCAGGGAACACCCCTGTGACAGAACGGTTGAGCCGGGCGACGACCACCTCGCCCAGGACGTTGCGATAGTCGGTCGTGACGGCCAGGTCGCCCTCGACGAGACTGTTCGCGTCCAGGCCCGGCCAGGTTCCGTAGTACGTGCCGCCCCGCACACCCCCGCCGGCCAGCAGCATCATGTTGCCCCAACCGTGATCGAGCCCACCGCTGCTGTTCACGGCCGCGCGCCGGCCGAACTCGCTGATCGTCACGACGGTGACCCGATCGCCCAGGTCGGCGACATCGGTCAGGAAGGCCGACAGGGCCGAGGAGAAGCCGGTGAGCATCGACTGCATGTCACCCCACTCCACGGTGCCGACGTCCGTGTGCATGTCCCAGCTGCCGTAGTCGATCGCGACCACCTCGGTGCCGACATCGGCACGGATCAGCTGGGCTGTGTTCGCCAGCGCCTCACCGAGATCGCGCCCTCGCCAGTCCGTCGGATAGGTCGCGCCGTTGTGCGGGGTGTAGGTCTGCCGCGCAGTCGGCGCGAGCTGGTCGACCGTGGCGAGTGCCGAGCGTGCGGCTGAACCGAGCGCGCCGCGGCTGGAGGTCCAGATCGTGTCGAGCTGGGTACGTCGTCGGGCTCGCCAGGTGGCGTCGTCCCACTTCGGGTTGGCGCCGGCAAGGACGAGGTCCTTCATGCTCTGGGTGGCGAGCACGGGCGCCGGACCCGTCATGGCCGTCGGCACGATCGTAGAACCGAACTGCACCGCCTCGGCCGGAAAGCTGTCGCCGTCGAGGCCGATGGCCCGGTTGATCCAGCCACGGCGGAGCGTCGAACCGGGGTCGGCGTCCTCGACCTCCTCCATCGCGGAGAAGTGCGAGCGGTTCGGCACCGCCAGCCCGGTCGCGTGCACGGCGGCCATCCGCTTCGCGTCCCAGAATGGCAGCAAGGGTTCGAGCTTGGGGTGCAGGCCGAACATGCTGTCGGGGGCCAGGAGCGCGCCGGCCGGCACCTCGATGGACTTGCGCAGTGCCTTGTACGCCGGGTCCCCGTGGGGGACCACGACGCTCATTCCGTCGACCCCTCCCCGCAAGCTGATCACCACGACGACGTTGCCACCCGTGGTGGCTCCGAAGACCGCCTGCCGGAACACGCCACCGAAGACTGAGTGCGCCACTCCGAGTCCGACACCGCCCGCGAGCCCTGCCAGGACCTGCCGGCGCGAGACGGTGGCGGCCTGCAGGAAGTCACGACAGGACTCGTGCGCGTACCCACCCTGGGGGGAGGCGACTCCTTCGGTCGGGTCAGCGTGGCTGGGGCGAGTCATCGTGTCAGGTGCTCCGGAGTGTCGAGGATCGCTGTGAGGAGACGCGGCATCATCCAGCTCACGAGCTGGTGCTGGTCGTCGACGATCTCGCCGCGGCGACAGCCGGTCGCCTGGCAGGCCGCTGTGAGGAGCCGCTCATTCGAGCCGCGCCCGAGCAGCACGCGGCACAGGTGGTCGACGAAGGCGTCGAAACGTAGGCGGTCCGTGGGCAGCCAGGACTTGCGGCCGCGATAGCGGACCGACCCCGGCTCCCCCATCCATCCACCAGACAGCGAGTAGTGCATGTCGAGTGAGTTGAGGATGCGGCTGGCCGAGGCCCAGGCGGCGTTGTGCTGCGGGAGCCCGTCCGGCCGCGGCCACTGAAAGGGGTACTGCCCCTGGCACATCCAGATCTGGCTACGAGCGAACTGGCTGCCTGATGCCGTCGGTTTGCGTGCTTGCACACCGAGGACGCGCACCGTCGCGATGAAGTCCTCGATCGGGTTGCGCACCTTGGCCCCTGCGGCCGCCGCGAACTCCGGGTGCGCCACGAGTGCACGCAGCGTCGCCGGGATGTCGGTGCCGCTGGCGCGGAACCTCTTGGCCAGGTGGTTGACCAGCTGGGGCGACGGATCGTCGGAGACGAAACGCAGGGCGAGCTTGGACGCGATCGTGCGAGCTGTGGCCGGGTGGTGAGCCAGGTAACGCAGGTACTGCTCGGTGACCTTCCGGCCGTCGTGCTCGGTGTTGGGGTGGCTGAAACCCAGCACCGTGACGCGACCCGTGGCGTGTGTGGACGCGTCGTAGGACGCGTGCCAGTCGCGCCAGGCCGCGACGGTGTACCCGGTCAGGATGCGCGCGGAGTCCTTGACCATGTCCTCGGTGTAGCCGGCGTCGCGACCGACGGTGTGCAGCTCGAGCAGCTCCCGGCCCTGGTTCTCGTTGGGCGCGGCCTTCGTGGACTCGAAGTTGCTGAGGTACAGCCGCATCGACGGATGGAGACTCGCGGCCACGAGCAGGTCGTCGAAGCGACCCAACGCGCGCTGTCGCAGCATCGCGTCGTACTGGTTGCGGTAGCACCACGCGAGGTCGTGGATGGCCGGGATGTGGAAGTGGTTGGACCAGAAGTCGGTCATCACCTCCTGCAGCTGCCGGGTCGACCGGGTACGACGCAGCAGGCTCCAGTTCGCGAGGTCGACGGCGTACTCCCAGGCGGACTTGTCACCAGCGAAGACGTGCTGCCACTTCTGATCGGCGCCCAGCATCCGGTCGGGCCACCAGCTGTCCACGGCACGCACCGCCGGGTCCGGGATCGCGGCGGGGTCGAGTTGGCGATGGAACCACGCGGTCGCCCCGCCGTCGTGGCGCAGCTGCGCGAAGGTCGCGGGCGAGAAGCCCCAGGCCATCCGATTCATCAGATGTCGGGCAGCCGCGCTGGGCACCGGAGTCCGCCGGTACGGACGCACGGCCGCCCCGGCGGCAGGGGCGAGCACGGCGGACATGATCACCAATAGTGACGGATCAACTACATTGTGTAAGCCGAATGTGAAAAGTCACGGATCCAGCGTGTCGAGGCTCTCGATGACCACGTCGAGCAGGTCCGCCAACTGCGCCCGCTCCCCCCGCGACAACGGTCCCAGGACGTCGGACTCCACCATGTCGGACTCGCGGATGGCGTCGCGGAACAGCCGCCAGCCGTCCTCGGTCAGCGCCACCAGGACCCGCACGCGGTTCTCGGGGTCGGTGGACCGCGAGACCAACCCGCGCTCGGCCATCCCGTCCAACCGGTGAGTCATCGATGACGGCGCGACGTTGGCCGCATCGGCCAGCACGCTCGGACTCAGTCCGCGATCGCCACCGTCACGAGCGAGCTTGCTGAGCACCGCCCACTCCCCCGTCGACACATCGAGGTCGGCCAGCTGGCGGTCGTACCACTGGTTCAGGCGGCGGGCGAGGCCGTGCACGTTGGTGATCACGCGCTGGACGGACTCATCGGCGCCGGCGGCCACATAGGTCGCCACGTCCTGCCGGATCGCCTCAGCCGCCTTGGAGCCTCGCTCGGGCACGCCTGCCATGGCAGGCAGTGTGCCACATCACATTATTCGATTTCAAACTCTGCGATGTGCAAGATAGACTCTTTCATGAGCAAGAGTTTGAAATCGAAGACATGCCTGAGGGTCTCGTCACACCAGAAAGTCGAAGGTCACGTCATGGGTCGCACCAGGCTCATCATCGCCGCCTCCTTCACCGGGAGCCTCGGCTGGGGAACCATCCTGCCGTTCCAGTACGCGTATGTCGTCGACGCCCGGAACTGGGGTGCCTCCACCGGCATGTTGGCGGGCACCTTGTTCTGTGTCGGCGCCGTGATCGCCGCCCCCCTGGCCGGTCGCCTCGCCGATCGGCTGTCGGCGGGACGCCTCGCGGTCCGACTGGAGCTGCTGGCAGGTCTCGCCTGCATCGCGATGGGCTTCGCCTCGTCACCGGCCACCTTCCTCGCAGCCATGTTCGTCTTCGGTGCCTCCGTCACGGCCGCAGCACCAGCGACCCAGGTGCTGGTGCTGGAGTCGGTGCCCCCGACCGAGCGCCGCGCCGTGTTCGCCTATCAGTTCACCAGCATGGCGCTCGGCATGGCCGTGGGTGCCTTCGCGGCCGGCCTCGTCGTCGACCTGGACACCACGACCGGCATGTGGCCTGCGTTCGGCGCCGGCGCCCTCGGCTTCGTGGTCTCGGCGGCCTTCCTGAGCGCCGCCGCGCGTTCGACGGCGTACGCCGACACCGTCAACGTCCCCTCAGGCGACCCGTTGACGTCGGAGCTCGACGGCTGGCAGACGTACCGTCACCTGGCCCGCAACCGGCAGGTGCGGCTGCTCGGCCTGGTGTCCATCGCCCTGGCTGCGGGGTTCTACGCCCAGTTCGAGACCGGCCTGCCGGCGTTCGCCCTGCAGTCGCTGTCGGTCGACCCCACCATCGTCGGCACGGCTGCCGCCGTGAACTGCCTCGTCATCGTCGGTCTGCAGTGGCTCGTCGTGCGCCTGACCGGTGACAACCAGGGTGCTGGTCTGTTGGCAGTCGTCGGCGCGATCTGGGTCGGGAGCTGGCTCCTGCTCGAGGCCGCCTTGTTCACGTCGGAGCAGATCGCCGGCGTCATGTTTGTCGTAGCCTTCGCCATCTTCGCGGTCGGCGAGACGATGTACGCCCCGATCCTGAGCCCGCTCACCGCCGCCGTAGCGCCGGAGGGCATGGTCGGGACGACGCTTGGCGCTCTCGCCGCTCTGCGGACCGGGGTCAGCGCGGTTGGTCCCCTGGTGGCAGGCGCGCTGCTTGCGTTCGACCTGCCGCACGTGTTCGTCCTCGTCCACGTCGCGATCAACGCTGCGGCAGTCGTGCTGGCGGTCCGGTTACTACGCCTGCAGACGGGCGCAGCACCGCGGGTGGATAATGAAGAACGCGGCATGCGGGAACACCCAGGCACGAGCCCAGACGCCAGCCCGCTGCCCGCTGCCTAAGGAGCACCTGTGTCCGACCGTTTCCAGCCCGCCAGCTACCCGGTGCCGGCCAGCGACGCGCTGGTCGCGTTCATGGGCAGCGGCTGGTCCGACGAGGACGACGCAGCCGAGGAGCTGCCGGTCGCGTCCTGGGCAGCGCAGCGGCGAACCAAGCTCGCCGAGCGTTTCCCCGGTGAGCGCATCGTCGTTCCCGCCGGCCCCCTGAAGCCACGGGCCAACGACACCGACTACCGGTTCCGCGCCGAGACCGCTCATGTCTACCTGAGCGGCAACCAGACCTCCGACGCGGTGCTCGTGATGGACGATGGCGCAGCCACGTTGTTCTTCCGGCCACGGCATGCCAAGAGCGACGAAGCGTTCTGGCGTGACGGACGGTACGGCGAGGCCTGGGCGGGACGTCGGTTGTCCCTGGCCGAGGCCACCGAGACGTTCGGCCTGCCCTGTCGCCATCTGTACGACCTGCCGAAAGTGCTCTCGGGCGGGCAGGCCCGCGTGCTGCGCGGCGTCGACCCGGACGTCGATGCGCTCATCACTGTCCAGGATGACGGCACCGCCGACCGGGAGCTCGGCGTCCATCTGTCGGAGATGCGACTGGTCAAGGACTCCTGGGAGGTCGAGCAGCTTCAGGACGCCGTCGACTCCACGATCCTCGGCTTCGAGGACTGCGTCCGCGAGTGGGACAACGTGCTGAGGCATGGCGAGCGGTGGATCGAGGGCACGTTCTGGCGGCGCGCCCGCGCCAACGGCAACGACGTGGGCTACGAAAGCATCACCGCCGGTGGTCCGCACGCCACGACGCTGCACTGGATCGAGAACAACGGCGCGATCACGCCGGGTGAGCTGGTGCTGCTCGACATGGGCGTGGAGAACCGCTCGCTGTACACCGCCGACGTGACCCGTACGCTGCCGATCGACGCGACGTTCACGCCCGACCAAAGGCACCTGTACGACCTGGTGCTCGCCGCCCAGGAGGCAGGCATGGCCGCTGTGCGTCCGGGCGCGTCGTACAAGGAGTTCCACCTCGCTGCCATGGGCGTGCTGGCCCGCGGCCTCGCCGACATGGGCGTGCTGCCTGTGTCGGCGGACGAGGCGCTCGACCCTGACTCGGGTGTCTACCGCCGGTGGACACTGCATGGCACCGGCCACATGCTGGGGCTCGACGTGCACGACTGCGCCGCTGCCCGCCGCGAGAACTACAACGACGGCAAGCTCGAGCCCGGCATGGTGCTCACCGTCGAGCCGGGCCTGTACTTCCAGAGCAGCGACCTGCTGGTGCCCGAGACGCTGCGCGGCATCGGAATCCGCATCGAGGACGATGTCGTCGTCACCGAGGACGGCTGCCGCAATCTCTCGGGCGCGCTGGCCCGCACCGCGGACGACGTGGAGGCGTGGATGGCAAGCGTGCGCGGCTGACCGCATCGTCGACACGACGGCGGGCAGTTCGCAGACCTGCCCGTCGAACTCCCCCGGTGCACGGGCCCGATGGCCTAGGGTCGTGCTGCTGGACCACGCCTGTCGACCCTGGGGGATCCCATGATCTGGCTCGTCATCGTCATCGTCGCGCTGTTGCTCGTCGCGATCTTCGTCTGGTCGACGTACAACGCGTTGGTCCGGGCCCGGACCAGCGCCGAGGCGAGCTGGAGCGACATCACTGTCGCACTGAAGCGGCGCGCGGACCTCATCCCGAACCTCGTCGAGACGGTCAAGGGGTACGCCGCGCACGAGGCCGAGGTCTTCGAGAACGTCACCGCAGCCCGGTCGCGCATGCTGGGAGCCCTCGAGCAGGGCCCGCGGGCCACTGGTGCGGCGGAGGGGCCGTTGCAGGCCGCGCTGAAGTCCCTGTTCGCGGTCGCCGAGGCGTATCCGAACCTGCGCGCCAGTGAGAACTTCCAGGCCCTGCAGTGGCAGCTGTCGAGCACCGAGGACACCATCGCATCGTCCCGCAGCCACTACAACGGGTCCGTACGCACCCTCAACACGAAGATCCAGTCGTTCCCGGCCAACCTCTTCGCCCACCAGCTCGGTTTCTCCGAGCGGGAGTACTTCGAGGTTGCGGACCCCGCCGCGATCCAGCAGCCGCCGACCGTACAGTTCTGACCCGCTCCGCTAGAGATACAGGCCGGTCTGGCCGTCCGCGAGCCGTTCGGAGGCGACGGCGTGCAGGTCGCGTTCGCGAAGAAGCACGAACTCCTCGCCGCGCACCTCGACCTCGGCCTTGTCCTCGGGGTCGAAGAGCACGCGGTCGCCCACCTCGACGGTCCGGACGTTGGCACCGACACCGGCCACCCGGGCCCAGGCGAGCCGGCGACCCATGACGGCGGTCGCCGGGATCACGATGCCGGCCGAGGATCGTCGTTCGCCCGCCTCGGCATCAAGGGAGACCAGGACGCGGTCATGCAGCATGCGGACCGGGAGCTTGTCGTCCCCGGGAACGGGCGTGCGCGCCATCAAGCGGGGCCGCTCAGCCGACGATCTTGCGGATGGCCACGATGGTCACGAGGACGCCGACCGCAGCCCCGACCACCTTGAGGACCCGGCCCGTGTCGAGCGACCCGTCAGCCTTGCGGAAGGACGCGAGTGTGCTGCTGACCTGCCGCTCGACGATCGTCTTCGGTTGCACCCGATGGGCAAGCTGGTCGATCGTGCCGGCGAGCCGGTTGCGGGTCTCGGCGATCTCGGCCGCGATCTCGTCGGCCGTGCGTTGAGTCGCACTCACGTGTCCTCCTGCGGTCGGTGTGCTCGCCAAGTCTCGCACGACGCGTCGGCATACGCCTCGCAGGGGAGCCTGTCCGCCGGGGTCGGATCCACGTGGGGGTGCGGTGAGTGGTCCGTGGCAAGATCGGAGTACGACTTGACGCTGCACCTGTGCCGGCTCGGCCGACAGTGGCAGCGCCCCGACTGCTCTGCGGAGGATGCGATGACCCGGCTCGACGTGGGCGACCCAGCCCCGGACTTCACCCTGCCCGACGACACCGGCGCCAAGGTGAGCCTGGCGGACTTCCGTGGCAGCAGGGTGATCCTCTACGTCTATCCCACGGCAATGACGACGGGCTGCACGACGCAGGCCTGCGACTTCCGCGACTCGCTCGAGCCGTTGGCGGCGGCGGGATACTCCGTCATCGGCCTGTCGCCGGACTCGCCTGAGAAGCTGGCGGAGTTTCGCGCCCACGACAACCTGACGTTCCCGCTGCTGTCCGATCCCGACAAGTCGGTCCTCGATGCGTACGGCGCCTACGGCGAGAAGCAGCTGTACGGCAAGACGGTCGTCGGCGTGATCCGCTCCACCTTCGTCATCGACGAGAACGGCGTGATCGAGAAGGCGATGTACAACGTCAAGGCCACCGGCCATGTCCAGAAGCTCCGCCGCGAGCTGTCCGTCTGAGCCCGGAGCCCAGCGGGTCCGGGACACCAGAACCATAGGCAAACCCTCTCTCCCCGCCCCACGTTTGCCTAGTTCACAAGCCAGGTGGCTTGTGAACTAGGCAAACGTGGCGCGGGGACTGGGTACTTGCCTTGGCCACAGGTGAGGTTGGTTGCGGACCGGTCGCCGGTCGTACGACGTCGGGGCGGGCTTCGTAGGATGGCAACAAGAGGGGCCGTAGCCCAACGGCAGAGGCACACGGTTTAGGTCCGTGACAGTGTGGGTTCAACTCCCACCGGCCCTACTGGATCTGTCGTACGAACGCGCTGCTCCGACGGGCACCCGCGCCACCGGGGACAGGGCTCCATCCCGATGCGCCCCCGAACGCGCTGCTCCGACGGGCACCCGCGCCACCGGGGACAGGGCTCCCAGACATCCCGATGCGCCCCGAACGCGCTGCCCCGAGGCACATTCGGCCCGCAGCGCCGCCGACCCGCCGTCCGCCATCCCGAGCTCGGCCACCGGCGCCCTCCGCCCGCCTCGAGATCAGCCCAGCGCGGCAGCGACCAGCGGGGCCACTGCGCGGAGGGACCGGCCGCGGTGTGAGATCGCGTCCTTCTCGACCGCCGTCAGCTGGGCACTGGTCATCTCGTGCCCCTCGGGCACGAACACCACGTCGTAGCCGAAACCTCCGTCGCCCCGCTGCTCGCGAATGACCGAACCTCGCATCTGTCCGAACACCACGTCCTCGAACCCACCCGGCCGGCAGAACGCCACCGCACAGCGGAACTCGGCCCCGCGACGCTCGTCCGGCACGTCGGCGAGCTGCTCGAGCAGCAACGCGTTGTTGGCGGCGTCGTCCCTGTTCACCCCGGCCCACCGTGCCGACAGCACCCCGGGCATCCCGTTCAGCGCGTCGACGCACAACCCGCTGTCATCCGCGAGGGACGGCAGCCCCGTGGCCTCGACGCCGGCTCGTGCCTTCAGCAGCGCGTTGCCCTCGAACGTCGGCTCGGTCTCGGCCGGCTCGTCGTACGGCGTCACGTCGTCCAAGCCCAGGACCTCGACGTCAGGTATGACGTCAGCCAGGATCCTGCGCAGCTCCTCGAGCTTCTTCGGATTGCGCGAGGCGAGGAAGACCTGGCTCACGACGCCAGCGCCTCCTGCTGCAACCGGGTCAGGTCGGCACAGCCCTTGACCGCGAGGTCGAGCAGCGCGTCGAGCATGGTGCGGTCGAAGGCCTGTCCCTCAGCCGTCCCCTGGACTTCGACGAACGCGCTCTCCCCCGTCATGACGACGTTCATGTCGGTCTCGGCTCGTACGTCCTCCTCGTACGGCAGGTCCAGCCGCGGCTCGCCGTCGATGATGCCGACCGACACCGCCGCCACCGATCCGGTCAGCGGCTCACCCCCGAGGGCGCCCTCGTTGCGCAGATGGGCCACTGCGTCGGCCAGGGCGACGTAGGCCCCCGTGATCGCCGCCGTCCGGGTCCCTCCGTCGGCCTGCAGCACGTCGCAGTCGAGCACGATGGTGTTCTCCCCCAGCGCCTTGTAGTCGATGATGCCGCGCAGGGAGCGGCCGATGAGCCGGGATATCTCGTGCGTGCGGCCGCCGATCCGGCCCTTGACGGACTCACGGTCCGACCGCGTGTGCGTCGAGCTCGGCAGCATCGCGTACTCCGCGGTCACCCAGCCGAGCCCGCTGTCCCTGCGCCACCGGGGTACGCCGGTCGACGCGCTGGCCGCACACAGCACCCGCGTCTTGCCGAACTCCACCAGCACGGAGCCGGCGGCGTGATCCAACCACCCTCGGGTGATCGTGATCGGGCGGAGTTCGTCGGCGGCGCGGCCGTCTGCTCGGGTCATGCCCGCGACCCTACCCAGGGCCGAAGCATGCGGTCGCGACGAGGGTCAGCGCCGCCGTCCGACGCGCACCGGAGAAAACCTCCGCCGAAACCATCGGAGATGGTCGTCTCGCGACGATGATGAGGTGTGGGTCATCACGGGGAGGTCGGTCAGCGCGGTCGGGCGCTCCTCGATCTCTATGACCAGGCACTCCCGGCGGTGTTCGGCTACCTCGTCACCCGCTGCGGCGACCAGGCCTTGGCCGAGGACCTGACGGCGGAGACGTTCCTGGCCGCTGTCGACGCAGTCCGACGGCCGGTCCCCGCCGACGTGACAGTCGCGTGGCTGGTCGGGGTCGCCCGGCACAAGCTCGCTGACCACTGGCGCGGCACCGGCCGCGAACAGGCTCGGCTCGAACGAGCCACGGTCGACCCCACCAGCCCGAGCGCCAGGACAAGCGATGACCCCTGGGACGCCCAGATCGACAGGCTGACCGCGGGGGTCGTGCTCGACCAACTTGCGCCGCAGCACCGCCTCGCCCTGACGTTGCGCTACGTCGACGACCTGCCCGTAGGTGAGGTGGCCGAGCTCATGGGCAGGTCGCTGCACGCCACCGAAGGACTCCTCGTCCGGGCCCGCCAGTCGTTCCGGCGGCGCTACTGCACCATCGAGCCACAGGAAGGAGCATCGCGATGACGTCCCCGAGCACAGATCCGTGGTCGACCCTGGCGTTGCCGCTCCTCCCCGTGGCTCCGTCACCCGCGTTTGCGGTCAAGCTGCGCACCGATCTCATCCGTGCGCTTCGTCTACCCCAAGGAGTCAAGATGTCCGACCTGGCTGATGCAACCGAGCTGACCGCAGCTGATTCGCCTGGAGGCCCACGGCCTGCAGCCATCCCTTACCTGTCCGTGCTCGATGCCCGCGCGGCCATCTCCTGGTACGAGCGGGTTTTCGATGCGCAGCTCGTCGGCGATGCGATCGTGATGCCTGACGGTCGCATCGGCCACAGCGAGATCCGCGTCGGGCCCGGCGTCTTCTACCTGTCCGACGCGCATCCGGAGATCGGTGTGGTAGCGCCAACCCCGGGCGAGACCGCAGTCAGCCTGGTCCTTCACGTGGACGACGCGGACCGTGTGTTGGCGGCCGCCGAGGCGGCCGGAGCCCGTCGCGACCGGGAACCGTACGACGGATACGGCCTGCGTAACGCCTGGATGGTCGACCCGTTCGGCCATCGGTGGCTGCTGTCCAGTCCCGTTCGGCAGACGTGAACCGCTCACGCGACCGGGAGACCTGATCAGATCGCGCGGGTGACCGTGATCGTGGAGTTCGTGCAGCCGGCTGACCAGCCTGCCCGCAATTGCGGGAAAGATCACCTGTTGTCGGGCGTGTCGACCTGCACTTTCCCGCAATTCACGGTGGCGGGACGGTGTGGGCCCAGGTCAGATGTCGTACGACGCGCCGGACTCGGCCAGCCCGAGCGGCCCGTCGAACCACGGCTTCGCCTCGGCGAGCACGGAGGCCCGGTCGTACCAGGGCGGGATGTGAGTGAGCACCAGCCGCCCCACACCGGCCCGCTGTGCGGCGTCGGCCGCCTCTCTCCCGGTGAGGTGCAGACCCGGTGGGTTGTCGGGCTCCGTCTCGAGGAAGGACGCCTCGGCCAGCAGCAGGTCACACCCCTTGGCGATCTCGTCGAACCCGGTGCACGGGCCGGTGTCACCGGAGTACACCAGTGCGCGACCGTCGTGCGTCACGCGCACGGCGTACGCCGTCACCGGATGGTCGACTCGGGCCGCCTCCACGCGGAACGGCCCCAGGTCGAAGGGGACGTCTGGGTAGGTACGGAAGTCGAACGCGCCGTCCATGCCCGGCGCCTCGGGCAGGTCGTACGCGCGAGCCATCCGGGCACCCGTCCCGGCCGGCCCGTAGACAGGGATCATCGGCAGCGCCCCGCCGGGGTGGTACGTGCTGACCACGTACAGGCCGCACAGGTCGAGACAGTGGTCGGCGTGCAGGTGCGACAGGGCCACCGCGTCGACCTCGTCGAGCGCGACGTGCTGCTGCAGCGGGCCCAACGCCCCCGACCCGAGGTCGAGCAGCAGCCGGAACGTGCCGCCTTCGTACGGCGCCTCGACGAGGTAGCACGAGGCGGGCGCGTCCGGTCCGGGGAACGACCCGGAGCACCCCACGATCGTCAGCCTCATACGCCCACCCACGCGAACTGGTCGACGAGGTCGAGCTCAGGTCCGAGGAAACGGCGGCCGACCTCACGAAAGTCGCTCGGCTGACCCGTCGTGAGGAAGCGGTGGCCGGGTTCGGGCAGGCCGGGGTCACGTTCCAGACCGTTGCGGACGAGGAGGGCGTAGACGTCCTTGGCGGTCTCCTCGGCGCTGGAGACGAGCGTGACGTCGTCGCCCAGCACGTAGGAGATCGCTCCGGTGAGCAGCGGGTAGTGCGTGCAGCCCAGGATGAGCGTGTCCACGCCATGCTCGGCCAGTGGCTCGAGATAACCCCGGGCGACCTCGATCAGCTCGGGACCGCTGGTGATCCCCGCTTCGACGAACTCGACGAACCGCGGACACGCCTGGGTCGTCAGCGTGACCTGAGGCGCCGCCGCGAACGCGTCTTCGTACGCCATGGACTGTTTGGTCGCCTCTGTGCAGATCACCCCGACGTGACCGGAGCGGGTAGCGGCGACTGCCCGTCGGGTGGCCGGGAAGATCACCTCGACGACGGGTACGGGATAGCGCTCGCGGGCGTCTCGGAGCATGGCGGCACTGGCGGAGTTGCACGCGATGACCAACGCCTTGACGCCATGGTCGACCAGGTGGTCCAGGCACTCCAGGGCGTACTCACGCACTTCGCCGATCGGCTTCGGTCCGTACGGTTGGCGCGCGGTGTCGCCGAGGTAGAGCACCGGCTCGTGCGGAAGCTGGTCGAGGACGGCGCGCGCCACCGTCAGACCTCCGAACCCGGAGTCGAAAATGCCGATGGGAGCGTCCGCCACGCTTGTGAGCGTACGACCATCGAGGTCTCCCGCGCCGCAACTGCGACAGACAACACACGTGGCGGCCTGCCGTACGGCTCAGACGAAGTCGAGCGCGTGTTCGTCGAACGGCAGGGTCGGCTGCGGCGGGCCGTGCGCCGGGTCGACCCCGTCGAAGAGCGAGCTCACCGACTCACCGGCGTGGACGCGGCTGATCGCCTCCGCGAAGAGTTCGGACACCGACCGGATCTTGAGCTCCGGCCAGTCGCTTGGGGGCGGGACCGTGTCGGTGGTGACGACCTCACTGATAGCCGGGTGCCCTCGCAGCCGGTCGACGGCCTTGCCGACGAACAGGCCGTGCGTGCACGCCACGGCGGCTTCGGTGCAGCCGAGGTCGCGCAGCTTGTCGAGGAGCTCGACGATCGAGCCACCGGTCGCGATCTCGTCGTCGAGCACGATGACACGCTTGCCGGTGACGTCACCGACGATCGCGTCGATGATCACCGTGTCGTCAGCCAGCCGCTGCTTGCTGCCCGCCGCCACCGGGAGGCCGAGCAGCCGGGCGAACTGAGTCGCTGTCTTGGCGTTGCCGAGGTCGGGCGACACGACGACGGTGTCGCTGAGGTCGCGGCCGCGAAAGTGGTCGGCGAGGACTCCCAGCGCCGTGAGGTGGTCGACGGGCACGGAGAAGAACCCGTGGACCTGCGGGGCGTGCAACGTCATCGTGAGGATGCGATTGACACCGGCCGTGACCAACATGTCGGCGACCAGGCGGCCGCCGAGTGAGATGCGGGAGGCGTCCTTCTTGTCAGACCTCGCGTAGGCATAGTGCGGGATGACCGCGGTGATCTGGGCAGCGGACGCCCCCTTGGCCGCATCGATCATCAGGAGGAGCTCCATGAGGTGCTCCTGCGTCGGCGGGACGAGCGGCTGGACGAGGTAGACGTCGCGTTGGCGGCAGTTCGCCTGGAGCTGCACCTGGAGGCAGTCGTTGCTGAACCGCTTGATCTCGACCGGTGACGGCCGGACGCCGAGCGAGTCACAGATCGCCCGGGTGAGCTGACGATGAGCACTGCCGCTGAAGACGACGATTTCACGCACGACTGGCCTCGAAAAGGGTGGTGTCCGGCAATCGCGTGTCAGCCTACCTCCCCGACCTGAGCTCGTCCCAGCTTGCGAGCCACGCGGCCAAGTTCCACCTCCGGCGTCAGGCCCAGAGCTGGCCGTCGAGGCGCTCCTCCGCCTCGTCGAGGGTGCCCTCGTAGGCGCCGGTGGACAGGTACTTCCAGCCACCGTCGCAGACGACGAATGCGATGTCGGCGGCCACACCCGCCTTGACACACTTCGCCGCCTGCGCGAGCGCAGCGTGCAGGATCGCGCCGGTCGAGATGCCGGCGAAGATGCCCTCGCGTTCGAGCAGCTCACGGGTTCGGCGTACGGCGTCACGCGGGCCGACCGAGAACCGCGCATCGATGAGCGACTCGTCGTAGAGCTCCGGCACGAAGCCTTCGTCGAGGTTGCGCAGTCCGTAGACGAGCTCGCCGTACCGGGGCTCCGCGGCCACGATCCGCACGGCCGGCTTGTGCGCACGGAAGAACCGTCCGACCCCCATCAGGGTGCCGGTGGTGCCGAGCCCGGCGACCACATGCGTCACACTCGGCAGGTC
Source organism: uncultured Actinomycetota bacterium (assembly GCA_963815445.1). GTDB lineage: Bacteria > Actinomycetota > Actinomycetes > Propionibacteriales > Nocardioidaceae > JANLYC01. The sequence goes on along the minus strand of CAWFGV010000006.1, from coordinate 256,579 downwards.
GGCCAGGATCTCGGGGCCGGTGCCGTCCTCGTGCGCAGCGGCGTTGGCCGGGTTGCCGTACTGGTAGAGCATCACCCAGTCGGGGTGCTCGGCGGAGACGGACTTCGCCATCCGCACGGCTTCGTTCGACCCGCCGGCCGCTGGCGACGTGATGATCTGGGCTCCCCACATCTCGAGGAGCTGGCGGCGTTCGCTCGAGGTGTTCTCAGGCATCACACAGACCATCTGGTACCCGCGCAGCTTCGCCACCATCGCCAGCGAGATCCCGGTGTTGCCGGAGGTGGGTTCGAGGATCGTGCAGCCCGGAGAGAGCAGGCCGTCCTTCTCCGCCTCGACGAGCATCCGCAGGGCGGCGCGGTCCTTGATCGAACCCGTCGGGTTCTGGTCCTCGAGCTTGGCCCACAGTCGGACGTCAGCCGACGGCGACAGCGCCGGTAGACCCACGAGGGGCGTACGACCGACGGAGTCGAGCAGGGAGTCGAAGCGCATGGACGCGGCTACTGACCACCGGCGACCGCGGGCAGGATCACGACCGTGTCGCCGTCGCTCACTGGTGCGGTCAGGCCACCGACGAAGCGCACGTCCTCGTCGTTGACGTAGATGTTGATGAAGCGACGCAGGCCACCGTCCTCGACGAGACGGTCCTTGATGCCGGGGTGACCGTCCTCCACGCTGTCGATGACGTCGGCGAGGGTCTCGCCACTGCCGTCGACGGCTTTGGCGCCGGCGGTGTAGGTGCGCAGGATCGTGGGGATCCTTACTTCGACTGCCATTCAGGTGACCTCGACTTCTTCTTCGGTGACGACTCCTTCAACAATTCTGAACGAGCGAAATTCCACGGGTCCATCCACGGGTCCATCCACGGGTCCATCCACGCGCCCCTGATCGTGACCCGGTTCACGCGTGGACACGAGCACGTAGTGGGCGCCCGGCTCGGCGGCCAAGCCGATGTCGGTACGTGAGGGATAGGCCTCCGTCGCCGTGTGCGAGTGGTAGATGACGACGGGGACCTCGTCGTTGTCGTCGAGCTCCCGCCATACCTTGAGCTGCTCGGTGGCGTCGAACTGGAAGAAGGTCGGAGACCGCGCCGCGTTGACCATCGGCACGAACCGTCGAGGCTCATCGCTCGCCTCCGGCCCGGCCACGATTCCGCACGCCTCGTCCGGGTGGTCCCGGCGGGCGTGCGCCACGATCTGGTCGTAGATGTCTCGTCCGATCTTCAGCACCAGACCAGCGTAGGGGGGTCACCACCGCGGCCCGCCACGGCAGACAGGAGTCCGGATGCCGAGACGCCAGACACGCGCCCGGTCAGACCACGCCGCCGGTGGACGCTTACTTCCCCGCGGCGTCGAGCAGCGACTCGAGCAGGTAGCCGAGCCAACCGTAGATCTCATAGATCGGGAGCCGCTCGTCGTCGGGCTCGAGTGCGTCCCAGTAATCGTCGTCGTTCGCTTTGACCTCCAGCCGCTCAGACAGCGTCAGCCGCAGGTCGGTGAGGCAGCGCAGCCACGACCGCACCTGCTCACGATCGAGCTCGAACTCGAGGTCGACCTCGGTCGGCTCGTCGACGCCTCCCAGGCTGGTCAGCACCACGGTGGCATCGCGGATCTTGCCGTCGCGCAGATTCCGCTCGGTGAAACGCCGGAACTCCGCCGCCGCCTCGGCATCGTCTTGGCGCGCGTCAGGGAAAAGCCGTCGCAGCGCGGCGTCCTCAGGTGCGTCGCGCGGACCGTCCATGGCGAGCATCGCCTCGAGCGGGTCCCGGCTGGCATCCGTGGGCTCACCGTCGCTCAGCAGCTCGATGAGCTGACGGGTGAGGTTGGCGAGAAGCCCCGCGGCGTACGGCGGAAGCTCGACCAGCACGCGGCCCTTGCGCCGGCTACGGAACAAGCTCATGCGTCGGTCTTCTGCAGCGTTGCCCACAGTCCGTAGGAGTGCATCGCCTGCACGTCGCGTTCCATCTCTTCGCGTGAACCCGTCGCCACCACGGCCTTGCCTTCGGTGTGCACCTGCATCATCAACTTCTGCGCCTTGCTGCGGGAGTAGTGGAAGTAGTCGACGAGCACGAACGTCACATACGACATCAGGTTGACCGGGTCGTCCCAGACGAGGGTGATCCACGGCGGTTCGAGCATGACGACGTCCTCGGTCTCGGGACGCTCGATCGTCGTCGACTCCGGTGTCGCTGTCATCCGGCCCATTGTTTCAGAGCCACGGGATCAGGCGCGGAGCCCGCCTACCCACGCCACTACGCTGACGGCATGCTCGCCACTGGTCTGCTGACCGACCACTACGAACTCACGATGCTCCAGGCGGCGCTCCGCTCCGGGACCGCGCAACGTGCCAGCGTGTTCGAGCTGTTCGCGCGGCGTCTGCCCAGCGGTCGCCGCTACGGCGTCGTGGCGGGAACCGGCCGCGTGCTGGACGCGCTGGAGTCCTTCCGGTTCACCGAGGACCAGCTCGGCTATCTCCGCGAGCGTCACGTCGTCGACGCGGCGACGCTCGACTGGCTCGCGGACTACCGCTTCACCGGTGACATCTGGGGGTACGGCGAGGGCGACGTCTACTTCGCGGGCAGCCCGCTGCTGGTCGTCGAGGCGAGCTTCGCAGAGGCTGTCCTGCTGGAGACGTTGCTGCTGTCGATCCTCAACCACGACAGCGCTGTCGCCTCAGCGGCCTCCCGGATGGTGGGGGCCGCCGAGGGGCGCCCCTGCATCGAGATGGGGTCGCGGCGCACGCACGAGTGGGCTGCGGTGGCGAGTGCCCGGGCGGCGTACATCGCCGGTTTCGACGCGACCTCCAACGTGCAGGCCGGACTCGACTACGGCGTGCCGACCACGGGAACGGCGGCGCATTCGTTCACGCTGTTGCACGACACCGAGCGCGAGGCCTTCACCGCCCAGGTCGAGTCGCTCGGAGCGGGAACGACCCTGCTCGTCGACACCTACGACGTTGCCGAGGCGGTGAAGCTGGCCGTCGACGTGGCGGGCACGGATCTCGGCGCGGTCCGGCTCGACTCGGGCGACCTCGGCGAGCTGGCCCGACAGGTACGGCACCAGCTGGATGGGCTCGGCGCCACCCGCACGCGGATCATCGTGACCAGCGACCTCGACGAGTACGCGATCGCCGGTCTCGCGGCCGCTCCCGTCGACGGGTATGGCGTCGGGACCTCGCTTGTCACCGGTTCCGGCCATCCGACCTGCGGATTCGTGTACAAGATCGTGGCGCGCGCCGACTCGCCCGATCCGGGCATCGCCCCTGCGGCCGGTCGCGAAGAAGAGCACCGACAAGATCTCCATCGGCGGGCGCAAGTGGGCCCTGCGCCGACGCGACCCGCTCGGGACGGCCCAGACCGAGGTGGTCGGGATCGGCGAACCTCCCGTCGACGACGGCGACGACCGCGCGCTGCTGCGGCCACTGGTCCGCGGCGGTGTCGTGGTGGGACGGGAAGCGCTCCAGACGGCCCGGGAACGCCACCGGGCCGCGATCAACGAGCTGCCCCTCGACGCGCACAAGCTCTCCCGGGGAGAGCCGGCGATCTCCACCGAGTACCTGGGTCGGGGCTAGTACCTGCGTCGGCGGTCTCCCGCTAGCGTGGGGATGTCGAACGGGAGGAGCAAGGCACATGACGCGGGCACTCATCGTGGTGGACGTGCAGAACGACTTCTGTGAAGGCGGCAGCCTGGCCGTGGCCGGCGGCGCCGAGGCAGCGTTCCGGATCGGCGGGCTGCTGCACCAATGGCAGGAGGCCGACGAGCGCGACCGTGACTACGACGTCATCGTCGCCACCCGAGACCACCACATCGACCCGGGTGAGCACTTCTCCGACGACCCCGACTTCGTCGAGTCGTGGCCGCCGCACTGCGTGGTCGGGACCGAAGGCGCGGCGTTCCATCCCAACCTCGACCCGCAGCCGTTCCACGCAGTCTTCGTCAAGGGCGAGTACCAAGCGGCGTACTCCGGGTTCGAGGGCACCGCACCCGACGGCAGCCGGCTCCTCGACTGGTTGCGCGCCCACGACGTCGAGTCCGCCGATGTCTGCGGCATCGCCACCGACTACTGCGTGCGGGCCACCGCGCTCGATGCGCAACGCGCCGGACTTCGCACCCGGGTGCTCACCGACTTGGTCGCCGGGGTCGCCCCGCGGACGACCACGGCCGCCCTGGACGAGCTGACGGCGGCCGGCGTCGACCTGGTGTGACCGGCGGCTTTCTCCCCCTCCTCTGCCTGGCCGCTACGGCAACATCCAGGCCAGGACCGTGGTCTGCAGGTAGACGAGCACGCACATCACGGCCAGGAACAGCACGCTCCAGCCCACGACCTTGCGGAAGATGTCGCCCTCGCGGCCGGTCATGCCCACCGCAGCGGCGGCGATGGCCAGGTTCTGCGGCGAGATCATCTTGCCGAGCACCCCTCCTGACGAGTTCGCGGCAGCCATCAGGGCCGGGTCCAGCCCGGTCCGGCCGGCCGCGGTCACCTGCAGCGCCCCGAACAGCGAGTTGGACGACGTGTCCGAGCCGGTGACCGCGACGCCCAGCCAGCCCAGGACCGGCGACAGCAGCGCGAAGGCGGACCCCGTCTGCGCCATCCAGGTCCCGAGCGACGTCGTCTGCCCGGACGAGTTCATCACGTAGGCGAGTCCGAGGACCGCCATCACGGTTATGATCGCCGCAGCCAGCTGCACATACGTCTTGAGGTAGGCGCGCGCGGCCGCCAGCGGGGAGATCCCGATGATCGGCATGGTGATCAGGCCGGAGATGATCATCAACGTGCCGGCAGCGCCGAGCCAGTTCAGGTTGAACGTGGGCAGGGTCGACGGATCGCCCCCGGCGGTCAGCAGATGGAGCCCCGGCCACTGGAAGCTGTAGAAGAACGGCGCCTCCGCAAGGGCCGATTTCAGCGCCGGGATCTGCACCAGGCTGAAGACCGCGATGATGACCAGGTAGGGCGCGTACGCCTTCGCGATCTCCCCTCCCGAGTCCGTCACCGCAGGGTCGGTCCGGATCCCGGTCCTGGTCCCCGTTCCGCCGCCGCTAGGTGTTGCAGCGCTCCCTGCTGCGCCACCGGAGACGGCATCCAAGGCCACCGGCTGGTCGCCGACCTCCTGATAACCCTCCGCGGGCTGCCAGAAGCGCAGCAGCGTCACCACCGCCAGCGCACCGACGAGGGCTGCCACGATGTCGGTGAGCGGCACCGAGAAGTACGTCGACGTCAGCCACTGCGCGACTGCGAAGGCGAAGCCACACACCAGCGCCGGCAACCAGACCTGGCGCAGCGCTCGACGACCGTCGACGATGAACACCAGCGCCAGCGGGACGAACAGCGCCAGCACAGGCGTCTGGTGTCCGACCAGCGCGCCCAACGTGTCGACGGGGTAGCCGGTGACGGTGCTCAGGGTCGTGATCGGCACTGCCAACGCGCCGAACGCGACCGGCGCCGTGTTCGCCACGAGTGCGAGCGTCGCCGCCTTGATCGGCTGGAAGCCGAGGGCGATGAGCATCACACTCGTGATCGCCACCGGGGTGCCGAATCCGGCCAGCGCCTCGAGCAACGCTCCGAAGCAGAAGGCGATGATGATCGCCTGGATCCGCATGTCGTCGCTGACGCGTCCGAACGAACGTCGGAGGACGTCGAAGTGGCCGGTGTGGACGGTCATGTTGTAGACCCAGATGGCGTTGATGACGATCCACATGATCGGGAAGAAGCCGAATGCGGCCCCTTGGCTACCCGCCAACACGGCTTGGTCGACCGGCATACTGAATCCGACGATGGCGACGAGGAGCGCAGCCGCAAGAGCCGCCAGGCCGGAGATCCAGGCGGTGATGCGCAGCGCCCCCAGCATCACGAACAAGGTAGCGAGGGGGATCGCCGCGACCAGCGCCGAAGCGGTCAGGGAACCGCCGATCGACTCGATGTCCGGCTGATAGGTGGCCAGCAACATGACGCGCTCCTGGGTGCGGGTGAGCGGGTGCGAACATCTCGCACGCTACCCAGGTTCGGTCGAGGCCGCACCTGAGCAGCGGGGCCGAGGTCAGGTCCAGAGGCCGACCAGCTTGGTCAGGGTCTTCCAGTCCCGGGCGGTTCCCACGGTGTCCAGCAGCTTCTCCATCCGGTTGTTGGTCAGCTTCGGCCGGTCCGACGCGAGCCACAGGTGGGCTTCGCGGCCGACGACCACGGCGCGCTCGTCCGGCTCGTCCCAGGCTGCGAGGGCAGCCGCCGCGCGGGGCGCCGGTTTGTCACGCAGGAACGCCACATAGTGGCGGGGACTGCCGGGTAGCGGCGGCGCGAGGTCGGCCCCGGCGGCATGGGCCGCAGCGAGCTGCGCAGGCGTGCGGACGATCGCCGGCACGTCGAAGTCGAGCCACTCCGTCAGCAGCTCCTCGAGGCGCTTCTCCACCGAGCCTGTCGAGCGCAGCCGCGTGGACACCCTGACGTTCCCGCTCGCGATGTAGGTCTCGACAGCGGTGAAGCTCTCCTGCTCGAGGCGCTCACGCAGCGCTGCCATCTTGACCATCCGGCCGCCCACGTTCACCGCACGCAGGAAGGCGACGTACGACGGCATCAGCCCTGACCTGCGGGCTTCAGCGCGAACACCTTGCCCGGGTTGAGGATGGACAGCGGGTCGAGCGCCTTCTTGATGTCGCGGTGCACCCGCAGTGACAGGTCTCCGAGCTCGCGTTCCAGCAGGGCCATCTTGAGGATGCCGACGCCGTGCTCGCCGGTGATCGTGCCGCCGAGCTCGAGACTGATCACCATGATGTCGTCGAACGCCTGCTTCGCTCGGGCGACCTGATCGGCATCCTGACCGTCGAAGACCACGGTGGGATGGAAGTTCCCGTCCCCGGCGTGACCGACCACCCCGATGGTGAGACCACAGTCGGCCGACACCTGCTCGATCCGCTCGACGAGCTCGGCCAGGCGGGTGCGCGGCACACACACGTCGTCGATCATCGTGGTGCCGAGCTTCTCGAACGCCGTCAGCACCTCGCGCCGGGCCGCCAGCAGCAGGTCACCCTCCGCCGGGTCGTCGGCAACGGCGATCTCGATGGCGCCCGCCTCCTCCAACACCTTGGCGATGGTCGCGATCTCGTCGGCCGCACGCTCTCCGCCGGCATCGGACTGGGCGAGCACCAGAGCCCCTGCTTCGGGCGCGATGCCCATGTTGAACGCCTCGTTGACCGCGTGCACGCTCACCCTGTCCATGAACTCCAGCAGCGACGGCACGACGCCGCACCGCACCACGCGCGAGACCGCCTCCGCGGCCGTGGCAGCCGAGTCGTAGACCGCTGCAACCGTGAGCGGTCGCTCCGTAGCGGGTCGCAGGAGCAGGGTGATCTCGGTGATCACACCGAGCGTGCCCTCGCTGCCCACGAAGAGCCGGGTCAGGTCGTAGCCGGCCACGCCCTTCACGGTGCGCCGGCCGGTGCGGAGTACCTGTCCGTCGGCAAGCACGACTTCAAGTCCGAGCACGTAGTCGGTCGTGACGCCGTACTTGACGCAGCAGAGGCCACCGGAGTTGGTGGACACGTTGCCGCCGATCGAGCAGAACTCCCAGCTCGACGGGTCCGGCGGGTAGAACAGGCCGTCCTCGGCCACCCGGCGGGACAGGTCGGCGTTGTAGATGCCGGGCTGCGTCACGACGATGCGGTTCGGCGCGTCGACCTCGACGACCTGGTTCATCTTCTCCAGGCTCAGCAGGATGCAGCCGTCGACGGCGTTCGCGGCACCGGACAGGCCGCTGCGCGCGCCCTGCGGGACGACCGGCACGCGATGCTCGGTGGCGACGCGCATGACGTGCTGGACCTCAGCCGTCGAACGGGCGTGCACCAGCGCCAGCGCCTTGCCCACCGCGCAGTACATCGCCCGGTCCACGCTGTAGGACGCGAGCACGTCGTCGTCGACGACAACCGACCCGCTGGGCAGTCGGCTCTTCAGCGCTTCGACCACGACCGAGCTGTCCACGACGGCATTTGTCATCATCGCTTCACCATACGACGGTTCGGGCCGCCGCGAATCTGCCGATCGTGCCCAGGGGCCGACGTGACGGTGGCGGAGAAGGCTTCAGAGGACTAGGTTGACCCACTGTTCGGGTTCCCCTAGCCAGATCTCGCCTGCCACCCCCAGGAGGACCGATGTCCACGGACCGCCACCGTCTGCCCACCCCCACGCTCGTCACCGTGGGCATCCTCCTCGCGATCCCGGTGCTCGCGTTGATGATCGTGCCGATCTATGCCAGCGAGGACCCCCACCTGTGGGGCTTCCCGTTCTTCTACTGGTACCAGTTCGCGTGGGTCTTCCTCGCGTCCGGTTCCACGTTCACCGCATTCAAGGTGATCGAGAAGGCGCGCGGAGGTGACCAGCGATGAGCAGCTCTGGTAGCGGGACCGTCATGAACGACCAGCTGCTCGCGGCGAACGTCGACGGCGTCGCGCTGAGCGTGCTCGTCTTCTTCTTCATCGTCGTCACGGCCGGCGGCTTCTACGCGGCGCGATGGCGGCGACCGGAGTCGATGGCCTCCCTCAACGAGTGGGGGCTCGGCGGCCGCGGCTTCGGCACGATCACCACGTGGTTCCTGCTCGGTGGAGATCTCTACACGGCGTACACGTTCGTCGCGGTCCCAGCGGCGATGTACGCGACCGGCGCGATCAGCGGCTTCTTCGCCGTGCCCTACACCATCGTGGTCTACCCACTGATCTTCATCTTCATGCCGCGGCTGTGGTCCGTCGCCCACGCCAAGGGTTACGTGACACCGGCCGACTTCATCCGCGGCCGCTATGACTCACGCAGCCTGTCACTCGCCGTGGCGGTGACGGGCATCCTGGCCACCATGCCGTACATCGCGCTCCAGCTGGTTGGTATCGAGGCCGTGCTCGACACGATCGGGCTCGGCGCCGAGGGCAGCTGGTTCGTGCGCGACCTCCCGCTGTTCGTCGCCTTCGCGGTCCTCGCCGCGTTCACGTACTCGTCCGGGCTCCGGGCCCCCGCGCTCATCGCGTTCGTCAAGGACACCCTGATCTACCTGGTGATCGTCGTCGCCATCATCTGGGTCGGTGTCCACCTGGGCTTCGGCGAGGTCTTCACCGCCGCCAAGGAAAAGATGGCCACGACGAACCCGGACACCGGAGCACCTACGGGCACCTTCGTGCCCAGCTCGGGTGGGCCGGTGGGCTACTGGGCGTACGCGTCACTGGCCCTGGGCTCCGCCCTTGCCCTGTTCATGTACCCGCACTCGATCACAGCCGTGCTCTCCGGCAAGAGCCGCAACACGATCCGGCGCAACGCCGCGATCCTGCCGGCGTACTCGCTGCTGCTCGGCCTGCTGGCACTGCTGGGCTTCGCGGCCATCGCCGCCGGGACCAAGGTCATCGGGCAGGACGGCCTGCCGAACGCCCAGCTGGCTGTGCCGCACCTCTTCCAGGACAACTTCCCGAGCTGGTTCGCCGGGATCGCGTACTCCGCCATCGCGATCGGTGCGCTCGTCCCCTCGGCGATCATGTCGATCGCAGCGGCGAACCTGTTCACCCGCAACATCTACAAGGAGTTCATCAAGAAGGACGCATCTCACGCCGAGGAGGCGCAGGCGTCGAAGATCATGTCGCTCGTCGTGAAGTTCGGTGCGCTGCTGTTCGTTCTCGCCCTCGACAAGCAGAACGCGATCAACATGCAGCTGCTCGGTGGCGTCTGGATCCTCCAGACGTTCCTCGCGATCGTCGCCGGGCTCTACACCAGGTGGTTCCACAAGTACGCCCTGCTGGCCGGCTGGGCCGCGGGCATGGTGTACGGGACCGTCGTGTCCTACCAACAGGCCAGTCCGGCGACGCAGCACTTCGGAAGCTCGCTCGCGGAGCTCCCGGGCAGCGACACCAAGGTGTACGTCGCGCTCACAGCTCTGGTGCTCAACGTCATCGTCGCGGTCGTCCTCACGGTGATCATGCGGGCGCTCAAGACGCCCGCCGGAACCGACCACACGACGGCGGCCGACTACTACGCGGACGCCGGCGTGCCGCTGCCCAAGGCCGGGCAGTTCCTCGGGGCGGAGTCGACACCGGAGCCCGGACGGACCTGAGACGCGAGAACCCCCGCCCAACCGGGCGGGGGTCCTCGACGGGTCTGACTCAGAGGTTGCCGCGAGCTTCCTGTTCGCGCTCGATGGCCTCGAAGAGCGCCTTGAAGTTGCCCTTGCCGAACCCGAGAGACCCGTGGCGCTCGATCAGCTCGAAGAACACGGTCGGCCGGTCACCGATCGGCCGGGTGAAGATCTGCAGCAGGTAGCCGTCCTCGTCGCGGTCGACCAGGATGCCCCGCGACTGCAGCTCCTCGATCGACGTACGGACCTCACCGATCCGCGCGCGCAGCTCGGGATCCTCGTAGTAGGAGTCGGGGGTGGCCAGGAACTCGACGCCCTGGGCGGTCATCGCGTCGACGGTCGAGAGGATGTCGTTGGTGGCCAGCGCCAGGTGCTGGGCACCCGGGCCCTGGTAGAACTCCAGGAACTCGTCGATCTGGCTCTTCCGCTTGGCGACGGCCGGCTCGTTGAGCGGGAACTTGACCCGGTGGTTGCCGTTCGCGACGACCTTGCTCATCAGGGCGGAGTAGTCGGTCGCGATGTCGTCTCCGATGAACTCCGCCATGTTCACGAAACCCATCACGCGGTTGTAGAAGTCGACCCACTCGTCCATCTTGCCGAGCTCGACGTTTCCGACGACATGGTCGAGCGCCTGGAACAGCCGCTTCGGCGCACCTTCCGGTCGGGTGACGGTGGTGGCCCTCGGCACGAAGCCAGGCAGGTACGGGCCGTCGTAGCGCGAGCGGTCGACAAGCGTGTGGCGGGTGTCGCCGTACGCCGCGATCGCCGCCATGCGGACGGTGCCGTGCTCGTCGCTGACGTCCTCGGGCTCCTGGACGATCCTGGCACCCATGTCACGGGCGCGGTTGACGCACTTGTCGACGTCGGGGACCTCCAGCGCGATGTCGCTGACGCCGTCACCATGAGCGCGGTGATGGTCGAGCAGGGGGCTGTCGGTGGCGACGCCGCCCTTGACGACGAAGCGGCAGGACCCGCTCTTGAGCACGAAGGCCTTGTGGTCACGGTTACCGGTCTCGGGGCCGCTGTAGGCGACGAGGTCCATTCCGAACGCGGACTGGTAGTAGTGCGCCACCTGGGTCGCGTTGCCCACGATGAACACGATCGCGTCCCAGCCGGTGACCGGGAACGGGTCCTTGTCCTCGTCATACTCAACGAGGCCGACGAGCTGCTTGAGCTGGTCGAGGGTGAGGTCGGCCTGAAGCTCTTGCGGGGTCAAGGTTTCACTCATGTTCGCATCATGGTCTCAGTACACATTGTGCGCAAGGGATCGTCTGACGACTGATCAATGTGCACATTCGTCTGGTGAATCTGGCGTAGGGTTGTGCACAGCCTGACCAGAGCATCCGAGCTGATGTGGAGCCGCGTATGTCGATCGACCTTCTCGATGCCCAGCTCGTGCAGCTGTTCGCCGCCGAGCCACGGATCGGCGTGCTCGAGGCCTCCCGCCGCCTGGGGGTCGCGCGTGGCACCGTCCAGGCCAGGCTCGACCGGCTCGAGGCATCCGGCGTGGTCCGGTCCTGGGGTCCCGAGCTGGACCCGGCTGCGCTCGGCTACCCCGTCACGGCGTTCGTGACCCTGGAGATCAGGCAGGGCGGCGGCCACAACCCGGTTCGCGACCACCTGGCGCTGATTCCTGAGGTCCTCGAGGTGCACACCGTGACCGGACCCGGCGACCTGTGGTGCCGCGTGGTGGCGCGTGACAACACCGACCTGCAGCGCGTGCTCGACAAGGTCGTCGCGTATCCCGGTATCGAGCGGTCGGCCACGATGATCGCGCTGGCCGACCAGATCCCCCATCGGGTGCTCCCTCTCGTTGCGGCGGCCGTCCAGGACTGACCGGCCGGGCGACGTCTCACACCGGCAGGACCAGCATCAGCTACGCCGGCGGGCCGCCCATGCACGCAGGGTGTCGATGCGCATCGCGAGCTCATCGCTGGTGGCCACAGCGGCCGGCGGGCCCCCGCAGGCGCGGCGCAACTCGGCGTGGATCATGCCGTGGGGCGACCCGGACCGATGATGCCAGGCGGCCACCAGCCCGTTGAGCTCCTTGCGCAGGCCGGCCAGCCGCTCGTGCGCGGACGGCTCTGTCACCCGGTGCCGTCCGGTCCGCTTGTTCTCCTTCATCCGTTCGGACTGTCGGTGCGCCAGCAGGTCACGGACCTGGTCGGGTTCGAGGAGCCCGGGGATGCCGAGGAAGTCCATCTCCTCGTCGCTGCCCACGGCGACGTGTCCCTCGTGCCCGAACTCGCCGCCGTCGAAGACGACGCGGTCGAAGGACGCCTGGCTCGACAAGGCGGCGAAGCCGGCTTGTTCGTCGGCGACGGGTGCGGCGTCCTGCTGCGCCTGTGCCAGCAGTTCGTTCTCGGCGGCGAAGATGTCGTCCTCGTCACGGATCGGCCGCCCGAGCACGTGGTCACGCTGGAGCTCCATCGCGGCCGCCAGGCCGAGCAGCGGCGAGATCGACGGAAGGAATACCGATGCGGTCTCACCGCGACGCCGCGCCCGCACGAAGCGCCCGATCGCCTGCGCGAAGAACAGCGGCGTCGCCGTCGTGGTGGCATAGACGCCTACACACACCCGGGGAACATCGACACCTTCGGACACCATCCGGACGGCGACCATCCACCGCGAGTCGCCCGCGCTGAACGCGGAGATCTTCTTGCTCGACGCCTTCTCGTCGGACAGCACGACCGCCGGCTTCTCTCCGCTGATTCGGGCGAGCAGTGCCGCGTAGGCGCGCGCAGAGTCCTGGTCGGTGGCGATGACGAGGCCACCTGCGTCGGGCACGTGGCGACGTACCTCGCTCAACCGACGGTCGGCGGCCTCCAGGACTGCAGGCACCCAGGCCCCGTCGACGTCGAGCGCCGTTCGCAGCGCCTGGGCGGTCTGGTCCCTGGTCAACGGTTCGCCGAGTCGGGCCGAGATCTCGTCACCGGCCCTGGTGCGCCACTGGAGCTGGCCCGAGTACGCCATGAACAGCACGGGTCGGACGACATGGTCGGCGAGGGCCTCTGCGTAGCCGTAGGTGTAGTCGGCGGCGCTGCGTGGGACACCCTCCTCGTCGGGCGCGTAGGTGACGAACGGGATCGGGTTGATGTCGGACCGGAACGGCGTGCCCGTCAAGGAGAGCCGACGGGTCGCGGGGTCGAACGCCTCGCGGATGGCGTCCCCCCAGGTGAGCGCGTCACCAGCATGGTGCACCTCGTCGAGGACGACCAGGGTTCGGAAGCGCTCGGTCCGGACCCGGAACGCCAGCGGGTTGGTCGCCACTCCGGCATACGTCACCGCGACGCCGACGAAGTCCTTGCTGGTCTTGCCCTGCGTCGGGGAGTAGGCCGGGTCGATCGCCAGCCCCACCTTCGCGGCGGCCTCCGCCCACTGCGTCTTGAGATGCTCCGTCGGCGCCACGACGGTGATCCGGTCGATGATGCGACGGTCCATCAGCTCGGCGGCGATCGTCAGGGCGAAGGTCGTCTTGCCCGCCCCGGGGGTCGCGACCGCCAGGAAGTCGCGCTGTGCTGCCGAGAGGTACTTTCCCAACGCGTCCTGCTGCCACGCCCGCAGGCGGGTGGCGGTCCCCCATGCGGCCCGGTCGGGATAGGCCGGGCTGAGGGGCAACGGCGCGGGGCGAGACACGGTGGAGTCGGGAACCTCTCTGCGGGTGGACGAGTGGCACAGCCTACGTCGCCGTCTTCTGGTCGGTGGGTGGGACTCACCGGAGGGCGGCGTGCCGTCGCCGCCGACCTGCCCGGTGCGGCCGACGTGGCACAATGACCGGCGGCAGGCCCACCTGCCGCACCCGCACTGCCCGAACGTCCTCGTTGCCCGAGGACCGACCAGAGAGGCAGCCCCGACGGACACGCGCCTGTGCTCCAGCGGGGCGCACGCCATGACCGATGATCTCCCCCAGTCCCGGCAGCACCGGCACGACATCACCGATGCGGCCTTCCGGTCAATGGCCGAGATCGTGTACGCCGGTGACGACTTCGACGCGATCTACGGCGCCATCTGTGCCGCGGCGACCGAGTTCGTGACCGGCTGCGACCACGCGAGCCTGATGCTCATGCGGAAGGGCATCGCCGTGACGGCGGCATCGAGCGACGAGGTCGCCATGTACGTCGACCGCCTCGAACGTGAGATCGGCGATGGTCCGTGCCTGGACGCCATCGATGATGAGGCCGCCTACGTCGACCCCGACCTCACCGACGGCTCCCCGTGGCCGGAGCTCTCCCGACGCGTCCTGGCCGAGACCCCCGTCCGAGGGATGGCCGGTTTCCGGCTGCTCAACTCCGACGGCAAGGCGGGCGCCCTGAACCTGTTCTCCGACACTCCCGGTACGCTCACGCGTCAGTCGGTGGACCAGGCAGCTCTGGTCGTGTCCTTCGCCTCGGTGGCGTTGCTGGCGGCGGCCGAGAAGCGGACGGCCCTCACGCTGCGGGCCGGGCTGGAGAGCAACCGCGAGATCGGCAAGGCGATCGGTCTGCTGATGGCCTTTCACCAGGTCGACGACGAGGCGGCCTTCGCGATCCTGAAACGTACATCGCAGGACATGAACCTCAAGCTTGCCGAGGTGGCACGGGAGATCGTGGGACACCAGAACTCGCGGCGCATCGAACCGTCCTGAGGCGACCGGATGAGGAGGGCGTTTCCGCCCTCCCCTCCGAAAGCCCGGCTGGCGACGCTGGCTGCTCAACGAAGCGCCGTGGGGCGAGGCCTCCTCCGCGGCGAACACCACGCCTTACCTTCTGATGCCCACTTGCGGCGGTCTGAATCATCTTCTGGTCACATCGGTCAGTCTGTGAGACGGACGTCACGGGGAAGCGGGCGCACCCGGTACGCCACGACGATCGAGAACAGCATCACCAACGTGGCCAGGCCGAAGATTCCGAGGAACAGCGCGCTGTGGTCGACCGTATCCCTCCAGATCGCATAGCCGACGCCTGCTGCACCGATCACGAGCAACCCACCGAGCGAGTCGCTCATCTGGATGGCGGCCGAGTTGGCGCCGCGGTCGGCGACCGGTGAGAACTCGAACAACAGCACCGCGTTGCTGGCCATCGCCAGCCCCATCCCGAGCCCGCCGACGAGCAGGCCGACGCCGGCCAGCCAGGCCGGGACCGTCCACCCGTCGGTGGCGACGGCCGCCGAAGCGGTCACGACGACGCCGAGCGTGGTGATGATCGACCCGCGCCTGACCAGCGACGTCCGCGCCGCGCGGAGCTGAGGCCTCCCCTGCCACCATGAGCCGGCCGACCAGCCCAGAGCCGTGCCGGCGACGGCCAGACCGGCCATCGTCGGCGTCGCACCGCGGTGCTCGACGAGCATCAGCGGAACGTAGGCCTGGCAGCCGAAGAATCCCCCGGCGGTGACGCCACGGAACGCGATGACCGACGGTAGTCCACGCTTGAGACGCAGCGTGCCAGGCGGGAAGAGTCTCCGCGCGGCGATCACGACCATGGACAGTCCGGCCACCGCCGTGACGGCGGCGTACATCCAACGAGACGACTCGGCCAGCAGCCCAGCCCACTGGAGCAGCCCCGCCCCGACCGCCATCCCCGCCGCCAGCCGGACCCGGCCCGGTCGGCGGGTCTGCGTGGGAGCCGTCTGCCCGAGGCGCTTGAGCACCGCGAACATCGGGATCGGCAGCATCGGGACCAGCGACAGGAACGCCCACCGCCACGACACGTACTCCGTGAGACCGCCGGCAATGAACGGACCGAGCACCGACGGCACCACCCATGCCGTCGAGATCAAGGTCATGACGCGTGGACGCACGGCCTCCGGATAGCACTGGCCGATGACCACATAGACGGCGACGATCGTGAACCCCGCCCCGAGTCCTTGCACGATCCTCCCGCAGATGAGCATGGGCATCGACTGGCTCAGTCCGGAGATCACCAGGCCGACGGCGAAGGCGGAGGCGCCGGCGCCGAGCGGCAGCCGTGGGCCGAGCCGGTCACAGAGCTCACCGGCGATGCCGTTGGCGAACATCGCTGCCCCCAGGAAGCCGGTCAGCGCCCACGGGTACAGCCCGAGACCACCGAGCTCACGGGCAGCGACCGGCAACGCCGTGGCCACGGCCATGAACTCGAACGCGATGCCCACGATCAGCGCAAAGACGCCGAAGGAGAGCATCCGGTACTCCGGTGCGGTGGGACCAGCGACCACTTCCGTGCGCGTCGCGTTCAATCAGTCGCCACCTGCCCGGAAGTCCGTCCATTGGTCACGCATCCGCAGGACCTGGCCGGCGGTGAACTGGTTCATGCACGCGTCATAGGAGTAGTCCATGAAGTTGTGCACCGGGTCGCGGCCGGGGGCGGTGCAGGTGTTGCGACGAACCGGGCAGGTGTACGACGGACGTGCCTCGGCAGGAGTGTCGCTGACCAGGTCTCCGCGCTTGCCGCACTTTCCCGCGAACGTGTGCAGGAGACCCAGCCAGTGGCCGGTCTCGTGCACGGCGGCGTCACCGGAGCTGTAGTGCCCACCGCGGCCGCCGGGCATGCTGCTCCGCCGGATCACGACGCCGTCCATCCGAGGTGCCTGGGTGACGGCACCCGGCGCGGTGCCCCAGCCGAGGCTGCCGGACCGGTTCATGCCGACATACAGGTTGAGGTCGCTCGGTCCCCCCAGGTGCAGCGTCCGCTTGGCATGCCCCTCCGCGACGGTGCCCTCGTTCATCCGGTACCACCGCCCGTTCCTGGTCCGGTCGACACCGGCCAGCCTGAACACGAACGGCGAGCGGGCGGCGTCGGCGCTCTGCTTGCCGGCGTACGCACCGGACATCACCGCGATCTGGCGCCGGATTCGATGCGTCGACACGTTGCCCTCTGAGCGACTGCGCAGCACGTGGACGTAGACGTCGACCTGAACCGGTGGGAGTGATCTCACTTCCCGCGTCGCCGCGGGACCGGCGTGCAGGTGGCGGACCACGGGGCCGGCCGCGCACGGGGTGAACTCGTCCAGCGGATGGGCAGCGGAGACGGAGGGCGCACCGACGAGCTGGCCGACGCCTACGCCGACCGCACAGACGAGCACCCGCAATGCCAGAGCCGACGGTGCGAGGCGGCTCACCGCGCGGGGGCCCGGTCAGTCGTCACTGCCGGCGCCGTCGTCGCCATGGCTCAGCGACTCCCAGATCTCCTTGCACTCAGGGCACACGGGGTACTTCTTCGGATCCCGCGACGGCACCCAGACCTTGCCGCACAACGCTACGACAGGGGTGCCCATGACCATGGCTTCGGTGAGCTTGTCCTTCTGGGCGTAGTGGCTGAACCGATCGTGGTCACCCTCGTCGAGCGACTCCTGGGTGCGACGGTCCTCGACGGTCTCGACGCCTGGGCTCAGCTGGGTGCTCACGTGCGCAGTTTACGGCGTTGCCGCGCCCGACCGACAGCCGCTGCACGACAATGGACCGCATGTTCGCACCCGTCGTGCTGGCCTGCGCCACGCTGCTCGTCGCGCCTGCTCCTGCTCCCGCTCCGTCCGTGGCCCTGCCCCCGGTGAACGGCAAGGCCGACTACCAGCTCGGCGGCAGCTACCCTCTCCCCCGCGGCGTACGGGTCGTGACGCGGGACCGGACGGAGTCACCGGCCGCGTCGGCGTACTCCATCTGCTACGTGAACGCCTACCAGACACAGCCCGGCCGGCTGCAGTGGTGGAAGCGGCACCACCCTGGGCTGTTGCTGCGTCGGCACGGGGCGCTCATCCACGACCCGGGCTGGCCGGGCGAGGTGCTGCTCGACACGTCCACCGCAACCCGCCGTCACCGCATCGGCAACGTCGTCGGCGGGTGGATCGCCGGGTGCCGGAGGTCGGGGTTCCGCGCCGTCGAGCCGGACAACCTCGACTCGTTCTCGCGCTCACACCGCCTACTGACCCGCGCCGACAACCTCGCGCTGGCACGGCTGCTGGTGGCGCGGGCACATCAGGCCGGACTCGCGATCGCGCAGAAGAACCTGGCCGGGCTCAACCGGGCCACCCGCGTCCGCGTCGGGTTCGACTTCGCCGTCGCAGAGGAGTGCTCGGAGTACTCCGAGTGCAGCTCGTACCGGCGTGCCTACGGTCGACGCGTGATCGAGATCGAGTACTCGGACAACGGCCGCGCGTCCTTCACCCGCGCCTGTCGGCGCCAGGGCGGACGGTGGTCGATCATCTACCGGGACCGGGAGCTCCGTCGGCCCGGCAGCAGCCAGTACGTCTACGACGCGTGCTGACCCGGCGGCTCAGTTCAGCGTGGCGTCCTCGGGGAAGGTCGCGACGTAGGCGAGCTCGCCGGACTGGCGGCGCAGCACGGCCCGCCACAACCCCTCGGGTTCAGGATCAAGCAGATCCTTGGGGATGGCGTTCACCAGGTACCACGAGCCCTCCGCCAGCTCGGCCTCGAGCTGGTCGGCGCCCCAGCCGGCGTACCCGGAGAACACACGCAGCCCCACGAGGTCTGCCTGGACCTGCGACGGATCAGCGTCGAGGTCGACCAGGCCGACATCGCCGGTGAGCCGTTTGAACCCCTCCCCCGGACCGGCACCGAGTGAAAGGCCCACCGCCAGCGCGGACTCCGGTGAGACCGGCCCGCCGCTGAACAGGAGGGGCGGCGCCGTCACCGCGGCTGACCACGTGGGCAGCACCGATCCGACCGACAGCTGAGACGGCCGGTTGATGATGACGCCGAGCGCCCCGTCCTCGTCGTGGTCGAGCAGGAAGATGACGGCCCGGGCAAAGTTGGGATCGACCAGTCGCGGCGTGGCGAGCAGCAGCTGGCCGGTGTGGAAGCTCATCGTGTCGTCGCCATGTCAGACATCAGCCGCCTGGGCGGCGTCCCTGACCGCCGTCGCCACCGCCTTGTGCACCTCTTCGTGGAACACGCTGGGGATGACGTAGTTGACGTTCAGCTCCTCGTCGGTGACGGTTGCGGCGATCGCCGTCGCCGCCGCCACGAGCAACGGGTCCTCGATCGCGGTCGCCGACGCGTCGAGCAGACCACGGAACACGCCCGGGAACGCGAGCACGTTGTTGATCTGGTTGGGGTAGTCCGAACGCCCCGTCGCCACCACGGCGGCGTGCTGTCGAGCCACCGCCGGGTCGACCTCAGGATCAGGGTTGGCCAGCGCGAACACGATCGACCTGTCTGCCATCGCGGCCACGTCGTCCCCGTCGAGGACGTCCGGAGCCGAGACACCGATGAAGACGTCAGCGCCGCGCACCGCCTCCTTGAGCGTGCCTTCGAAGCAGGCCAGGTTCGTGTTCTGCGCGATCCAGACGAGCGACGGGTTCATGCCCTCGCGGGTCGAGCTGATGACGCCATCCACGTCCGCGACCACGATGTCCTTGGCTCCACCGGCGACGAGCAACCGGACGATCGCGGAGCCGGCGGCGCCCGCGCCGGACATCACGATGCGTATCTCGGGCAGCGTCTTGTTCACGACCCTCAGGGCGTTGGTCAGCGCGGCCAGCACCACGATCGCCGTTCCGTGCTGGTCGTCGTGGAAGACCGGGATGTCGAGCAGCTCACGCAGGCGTGCTTCGATCTCGAAACAGCGGGGCGCAGAGATGTCCTCGAGGTTGATCCCGGCGAACACCGGCGCGATCAGCTGCACGGTGCGGACGATCTCGTCGACGTCCTGGGTGTCCAGGCACAGCGGCCACGCGTCGATGCCGGCGAAGCGCTTGAACAGGGCGGCCTTGCCCTCCATCACCGGCAGCGCCGCGGCGGGGCCGAGGTTGCCCAACCCGAGCACGGCCGAGCCGTCGGTCACCACCGCGACCGAGTTGCGCTTGATCGTCAGTCGCCGCGCATCCTCCGGGTTGCGGGCGATCGCCAGACAGACGCGGGCGACGCCCGGCGTGTAGACCATCGACAGGTCGTCGCGGTTGCGGATCGGGTGCTTGGAGGCCATCTCGATGGTGCCGCCGAGGTGCATGAGAAAGGTCCGGTCGGACACCTTGTGGACGTCGACGCCCTCGACTCCCCGGAGCGCCTCGACGATCTGCTCGGCATGGTCGGTGTCCCGCGCCGCGCAGGTGACGTCGATGCGGAGCTGGTCGACGCCGGACGCGGTGACGTCGAGCGCGGTGACCACACCGCCGCTGCTCTCCACGACGTTGGTGAGCTGGCTGACGGCGGTACCACCCGCGGGAACCACGAGGCGGACGGTGATGGAGTACGAGACGGACGGCACGGACGGCATGCGCCCATCATCGCAAAGTCGACGGCCGCGGCGATGCCGCCCCGGAGAACCCCTACTTCCTCGAGAGGGTCACGTTGCCGGTCGCCGCCGGCACGAGCTCGATCCAGGTGTGACCGGCAGGGACCTTGACGTTCTTGCCGGCCTTGGTGCGCAGGTGCAACGGGCCGCCCTTGATCTTCTTGCTCCAGACGACGGTGCGGGCCTTGTCGCCGTGCACGAGGACGCCCTCGCCCTTGCCGACGAACTCGGTCTCCGGAACGGGGTTACCCGCCGGATCCCGGTAGCCTGCGTCGCCGATCTTGACGCGCAGCAGGAGCACGTTGTCAGCCATGAAGTCGTCACCCGTGGCGGCGAACGAGCCTGGACGCGTCCACTGCTTGCCGTTCCAGGCCCACGAGGTGGTGTGGCCGCCGGAGAACTGTGCGCTGATCGACTTCACCGGGATCGTGCCGGAGAAGGCGTCGGCCGGACCGAACGGCAGGTAGGTGTGCGTGGGTTGGTGCCAGTGCGGCGCCGGCTTGTCGGCCTGCTGCTTCAGCGCCATGAAGAGGTTGTACGGCGCGATGCGACTGCTGTCGCGGCTGAACCCGGTGGCACCCTCGGTCTCGGTCTGGATCTTGGCACCGACCAGTCGGCGCACCGTCGGCCGCGCGCCACCCGAGGCGACGAGGGTCGCCGAGACCGGCTTGACGATCCCGATGTCCGAGGCTCGCATCGACCGGACCGGACCGACCTTGTCAGGGATGTTCTGGTAGAAGAAGACGGCCAGGCGGGTGAGGCCGCCTTCGACGAGTTCTTCGACGACCATGTCGGCCTGGCCAAGCCCGACCTGCGGTGCGGAGGCCTCCGTGTTGTCGATCTTCACGACGTACACCGGGTGGTCCGGGAGGTTCCCGTCCAGCGTCTCACCGGTCAACGGCCACTGACCGTTGAGCGTGAGCGGGTTGGCGGTGTTGACCGAATCGGTCGGCGTGCCAGTGGACGCCGCGGCCTTCTTGTCGTCGCCACCGCACGCCGCGAGGACGAGGGACAACGCAACCAGGGTGCTGGCGGCGGCGAACGTACGACGGCGTACAGACATGCAGCGATTCCTCAAGGTCGAACGAATGGGAGTGCCCTCCAGTGTGACGCAGGCGCCCTCCCGATCCGGGCACCCCCCACCGTCAGGGTGTCGCGGGTCACCCACAGCCCACGTGAGTACCGAAGAGCCATCCGGTCGGGGGTGGACCGGGTCAGCGCAACCGCAACGTGCCGGCACTCCAATGGCTGGTCCACACGCGCTCGCGGTGGACCCGCTGCCCCGGATAGGGCGAATGGAGCATGAGCGCGCGACCGTCGCGGGCCCGACCCAGGTAGATGCCGACGTGGTACACGCCTCCACCGTTGGAGAAGAACATCAGGTCACCCCGTTTGATGTTTTTCTTCCGGATGTGTCGCACGTGCCGGTACTGGGCATCGGAGGAGCGTGGCAGGCGTAGGCCGACCTTCTTGAACGCGTACTCCGTCAGACCGGAGCAGTCGAAGGCGCTGGGGCCGTCCGCTCCGTACCGATAGGGGTCTCCCACCTGGTTCCTGGCGATCTTGAGCCCGTGGAGGACCTTCTGGTCCCGGTGCGATCGCGCCTTCGCCGTGAAGGCATCAGCCTGTCGGGCCGTCGTGAGGACCATCAGGGTTGCTACGAGCAGGGCAGTGAGCAGCAGGACAGGGGCGGCGGCGAGGAATCGCCGCCGCACGAGACGTGCAGGCATGGGAGGTTCTCCTTCTCACGCCTGCGAGGTGAGCTGTCGGGTTCGGGCTCGAAGGTGCCCGGCCGGCGCCGTCAACGGACGTGCGGCGGCTTAACCCCAAGCACGCTGCCGACACCCAGTGGTGTCGTGGCTTACGCGTGCGGATTCGTGGGTCCCCCACTCCTACCCTCGTGAGATGACTTCTCGACGACAGGGGTCACGAAAGGCGCCGGGTAGGACTCGGCGTGCGCCGCTCGTGCTCTTCAGTTGTGTTCGGTACAGCAGGCGACGTTAACGGCGGGTACGCCTTGCGGCAAAACGACACATCCGACATGCAGCAACATCTCACCCCACGGGGTGAGCGGGATCACGCGTCATTTCGGGGTCAATCAGTCCGCTCCCTCGCTCACGTGAGCGCGGCGCGTACGCGACGGGCGACGGCGACCCCGAGGACGATCGCGGCCACCACCACCCAGGAGGAGACGTTCAGCTGGGCGGCGCCGGACAGGCCGTGTCCGAGATTGCATCCCCCCGCGATCCAGCCGCCGAGCCCGAGGAGGAACCCACCCATGGCGAGCCCGACGAGGCGTACCGGGCGTTCGCCTCGGAGGTCGAACGCGTTCACGGACCGAGCCGAAGCCGCCGCCCCGAGCACGATGCCGGCGAGGAACGCGGTCAACCACCACACCGGCCGGCCGGCCGCTGCACCAGCGACGGCGCCAACTGTGCTGGGACCGAAGGAGGCACCGGCGGCGCCCGCCAGCGCCCATCCACCAACGGTCACGAGGGCCAGGGCGAGACCGAGTACCGGCCCCTCCCACTGCCAGCGATGGGCCTTGCTGTCGTGACTCCGATGCCAGCCCAGCGCGAGCAGGACCAGGGTGAGGAAAACCAGGGCAACGAGCAATCGGTCGACACCCAGCACGGCAGGGATCGTGGCGCGTGCGCCGCCGCCCAGCACAGTCGGCCCGGGAAGGTGCACCTGCCTGCCCGTGAGCTCCCCGAACGCCCAGCCGACGAGCCCGACGCCGGCACCGACCATGCCCGAGCCGAGCCGGTAGAAGAGCCCCGACGCGCAGCTGAGCGCGACCACCATGCCGACACCGATGATCACCCCGCCGACGACGTTGCCCACTGGTCTGAAGGCGAGCCCGCGGTTGAGTCCGTCGCCCAGCGAGGTCGCGAAGAGCACGGTCAGCCCGACCGACGAGAGCGCCACGGCCAGCAGCCATGCCCTGGCAAGCCCGACCCGGCCGTCGATCGCACCGGCGATCATGGAGTGGAAACAGAGCTGCCCGCGGTGGAGGACGTACCCCATCCCGCCGCCTGCGATCAGTCCACTCACGATCAGGCCCGTCGTCATGGCACCCATCATCACCCGGCAGTGCCTGATTCATGCCCACGCCCTGGGCGTTGCAGAAGGTGTGCGCTGTCAGGCGGAGGCGAGCGGACCCGCCGGTACGACGCGGCGGGCTGCGCCGATCTCGACCGCGGGTGACGCCGAGAGCGCCTCGACGGCTTCGTCGATCGGGAGCGGCCTGCCGAAGAAGAATCCCTGCGCGATCGCGCCGCCTGCGTGGTCGATCACGTGCTGAAGCTGACCTTCACGCTCGACGCCCTCGATGACCACGTCGAGGCCGAGCGCCTCGCCCATCACGACCATCGACCGCACGAGCGAACACGCCTTGGGGTCGTCCTCGATGTGCGCCAGGAACGACCTGTCCACCTTCAGGATCGACACCGGCAGCCGTTGCAGATAGCCGATGGCGGAGAAGCCGACCCCGAAGTCGTCGATCGCGAAGTTGACGCCGGCAGCGGCGAGAGCAGTCATGCTCGCCACCGTCGCCTCGTCGTTGCTGACGAAGTCCCGTTCCGTCAGCTCGAGCACGAGCTGGGTGTCACCCATGGCCTCCTGAGCCTGGTGGACCTGTTGCTCGAAAGCCGACGTGTGCAGCTGCTGTGGCGAGATGTTGACTCCGATCGAGAGCGCATGCCCCGCCGCAGCGCGAAGGCGTGGAGCATGTTCGGCGACGATTTCGAGGACGAGGGCGCCCAGGCCGACGATCAGACCGCTGTCCTCTGCGGTGGGGATGAACAGGTCCGGCGGCACCAGAACGCCGTCCCGCCGCCACCGGACGAGCGCCTCGACGCCCAAGATGGCCTCGGTCCGGAGATTGACCACTGGTTGGTAGAAGACCTCGAGGTGCTTGGTCTCGATCGCACGACGCAGCGTCTCGACGAGCTCGATGCGCTGCAGTCGCTCGTCGCCGAACGACAGACGGTACGTCTCGTACCGGTCCTTGCCCTGACCTTTGGCGTGGTACATGGCGAGATCGGCCTGGCTCAGGAGTGCGTCCGCCGAGTCACCGGGTTTGGACAGCGCCACGCCGATGGTGGTCGTGACGGACACGGCCTCGCCGGCGACTTCGATCCGGCGCCGAAGAGCGTCCAGGATGCGCTCGCACGAGGCGCCGACATCGTCAGGGTGCTGGACCTCTTCGAGCAGGACCGCGAACTCGTCACCACCCAGCCGGGCGACCGTGTCCGTCGTCCGGACCGTCGACTTGATCCTGGCTCCGACCTCGTAGAGCAGCTCGTCACCGGCGGCATGCCCGAAGAGGTCGTTGACGCGCTTGAATCCGTCGAGGTCGCAGAAGAGGACGGCGAGCTGACCGCCGCGGCGTATCTGCATCTCCATGGCGTGCTCGACCCGGTCCATGAACAGGGAGCGGTTCGGCAGGCCGGTCAGCGGGTCGTGCCACGCGAGGTGCGCCATGTCCTCACTGAGCCGGAGGCGCGCAAACGCATCCTCAGCCACAGCGACCAGGGCGGTGAGGCCCTGGCGGTCGTCGCCGGCTGTCGACCTGGCCCGGTTCAGTGCCGGACCGACGACCCAGAGCTCCTCACCACTCCCGTGGACGGCCACCCCGATCTCGGTGCCCGTCGGCGGTTCCGTGCGGAGGCGGACCCGCTCATCGCGCAGCAGGTCGCTCGCGCCGATGGTGAGCGCCTCCATGACGGCCTCGCGATCGGAGACCGTCTGGACGCGCACAGCCGTGTCGAGCAGGATCTTCAGGCGTCTGGCATGTTCACTGCCTCGCGACTGCGCGCGCGAGGCGACGAGAATGGTCGAGATGGGGACGGCCAACAGGAACGCCGACCACGGGGGCAGGTCGCGGAACACCAGCGACGCGAGGTAGCCGAGCGACGCGATTCCCAAGAACGCCACGAGCGCACCCAGCGCGCCCGTCGGCCGGAGACCGGCTGAGATGCTCAGATCCTCCTCGAGACTCAGCGAGACCGCCGAGACGGAGAAGTCGACGGCGAAGTACGTCGCGGCCCCGAGACCGGCGGCCAACAGCTCCCGCGGCGTGCTCGGAGTCGAGGAGCGAGCGGCCTCGATGAAGACGATGCTGATGCCGCCGGCGATCGCGCCGATGCCGATGTTGAACAGCTTCGTGGCGCCGCGCTTGTCGGCCAGCAGCTGGCAGCCGAGGCAGCCGAAGAACCAGACGGCCTCGGCCTGGACGGGCGTGGTCACCACGGCCAGGAAGATCAGGACACACGCTTCGAGACCGATCTCGATGCCACCGCCGGCGCGACCGATCAGCATCGGGAACCAGCCCATCAACATGATGAGCGGCACGGCCAGGAAGTACGTGGGGTCGGCGACCCCGAAGAAGATCAGCTCGTGTGCGACCGCGAACGTACCCAGCACAAAGCCGACAGCCACGACGACCCCGTCGAAAACGGGGCTCATCGGCCGGCGTGTCATGACTCGCTGCGATCAGCAGGTACACGCTCTGTCACGATCCGAGAATAGGTCACTGCCCCCGGGGCGTGCGGGCGATTTGCGGGTAAGGGTCCAAGTAAAGGATGAGCGTGGCATCGGCTGTTCAGGGGATGCAGGCGCCCGTTCCGCGGTGTTTGACCCTTAGTCGGCGACCTCGGCAGCGGGTTGCAGACCCGCTGTCCACTTCTCCTCGATGCGCCCGAACCGCCAGATGACCAGCGCAAGAGCCCAGGTCACGACGAACACGCCGACGATGGTGTAGCCGACGTAGTTGAGGTCAAGGCCTGCGACCCAGCCGATGACGCCACTCTCGATGCCGAGCCTGTGGGCGAAGACGGCGACGAGCTCGATGATGCCGATGATCAGCGCAACAGCTACCGACAGTGCCGTGATCGTGATGTTGTAGAAGACCTTGCGCACGGGCTTGGAGAACGCCCAGCCGTAGGCGAAGTTCATGAAGGCACCGTCGATCGTGTCGAGCAGCGACATCCCTGCGGCGAACAGGAACGGCAGGCAGAGGATGGCGTACCACGGAAGCCCACCGGCGGCCGCGGCGCCGGCCGTGGCGAGCAGCGCGATCTCGGTGGCCGTGTCGAACCCGAGACCGAAAAGCATCCCCAGCGGGTACATCTGCCAGGGCTTCTTGATGGCGTTGGTCGCGCGGCCGTAGAAGCGGTTCATCAGCCCCCGGTTGTTGAGCTGGTCCTCGAGCGACTCCTCGTCGTACTCGCCGTGCCGCATCCGGCGGAACACCTTCAGGATGCCCACCAGGATGAACAGGTTCAGCAGCCCGATCAGCAGCAGGAAGACGCCCGAGATGCTGGGGCCGATGACGTTGGCCATGTTGTGCAGCATCGAGTTGCTGTTGGAGACCTCTCCACTGAGTCCCTTCACACCCCAGGCGAAGAGTCCGGCCAGGATGAAGACGATGGACGAGTGGCCCAGCGAGAAGAAGAAGCCCACGCTGAGGGGTCGCTGCCCGTCGGTCATCAGCTTGCGGGTCGTGTTGTCGATGGCGGCGATGTGGTCGGCGTCGAACGCGTGCCGCATTCCGAGCGTGTACGCGGTGATGCCGATCCCCACGCCGTAGGCGGCCCCGTTGCCGAGGTCGAAGCCGGCCGGGACGACGGCGCCGAAGAGCAGACCGAAACCGACGATGTGGAGGCCCAGGATGACGGCGAACAGTCCCGCGGCTCGCCGCCATTCAGCTGGGGTGAGGGAGGTTCGGATCCGCTGCCAGCGCGAGCCCGACGTCCCGGAGGACGCGGGCGGGCGCGTGGTCATGAGGGTGGTCATCGACTGCCTTACTGTCGCCGGGGTGGAAACGGCCTCCTGGACCGAGGGTAGGCGCGACCCGGTCGCTATTGCAAGCAACACGCAATAACTAGTTGGTGGCAGTAAGCGGCTGCAAGGGGCAGCAAGGCGTGAGCAAACCCGAAGGACGGGCGCGGTTAGTCGGCGTCGTGACTCCGGCCCCACGTGGGCCGATAGTCGAAGTCGGCCGACGTGGAGATCTTCCGCCGCTGAACGCCGCCGAAGCGCATAGTCCAGATCTCGGCGTTCGGTTCGTCGATGCTCGACCGGTCGGTGAACACGAGGCTGGAGCCGTTGGGAGACCATTGCGGATTCGCGTTGCGACGACCCGTGGCGCCGTTGTCGGTCAGCCAGTGGATCTGCGCGGTGCACGCGGTCAGCGAAGGACACGTGGCGGGCACGGTGGCGATGTCGACGAACGTGGCATCGGGATCACCGCGGCCGTAGGACTCGAAGACGATCAGGTCCTTGGTCGGTCCCGAGCCCGCCGTCGACAAGTCGTTGACCTCGGCGCGGATCGCCCACGGAGTCAGCTGCTGGCGGCTCGAGCGGTCGATGGACATGCGGAACAGCGCCGACGCGCCGTCGGTGAGACGAGTTCTCCTGAATGTCAGGTAGCTGTGGTCCCGCGCCACATGCACGTAGTTCTCCTCGTACACACCCTCGATCCCACGTGCGGAGATCCGCCTGATCTCGCTCCCGTCGATGTGGGCCGACCAGAGAACAGCAGAGGCAGCGTTCCCCGTGTTCGGATCGAAGGGGCCCTTGACGATCACGAAGGCGAGGCGGTCGTTCGAGAGCCAGGTCGGACCTCCGACCGCGGCACACGGATCGACGCAGCCCACGTCCAGCACGTGGTCGTCGCTGCCGTCGGGACGTACCAGGTGGACGGTTCCCGATGTCGGATCGTTGTGCTCGTAGGCGATCCACCGACCGTTCGGCGAGATCTGAGCGTCGATGTCACCAGAGTCGGCCAGGGCCGGCGTCAGGGCGCGCTGGTGGCTGCCATCAGCGTCGGCGATGAGCAGCTGTTCCGGGCCTGCCGGAGTTCTGTTGGTCCAGACGATGATGCCGGCCCGCGACGGACCAGGCGGCTGCGCAGCCGCTGCGTGCGCCGGCAGCGCCAGTCCGCTCGCGACCAGCAGCGCGATGGCCAGGAAACCCACTCGGTTGCGGTTCATCTCGTCGGTCCTCCCTCACGGTTCAGATTCAACCTCGATTCACACCTCGATGCGACGGTAGGGCGAGCGGGGCGAAAGGGTATCCCCCAATGTTCGGGATTGACGAGCGCTGCCATGCTGAACGATCGCGGCTTGGCAACGTGAAAACGTGGCAGCGCCCGGGTCCTCGGACCGGGCGAATGCAACTTTTCGACACGGAGGCCGCGTCCACTCCATGTGCAGGGAACCCACCAGCGCATGGGACAGCCATCCACGGGAAGTGACTCAGCTTGATGAGAGAGCCGCACATGGACGAGCCAGGGCACCACGACGCGGCCGACCGACGCAGGCACGGCACCGGTGGCGCGTTGGTCGCGATGGCCGCGATCCTCGGGTTCCTCGCGTTGGCTGCCTGCGGCGCAGACTCGCCCGCGGCCAACGGGCCGACGACCAAGCCCACGTCGAGCCCGACGACGACAGAGGCGACGCCCACGGCTGCGGAGGTACCGGTCTCCGAACCGACACCCGCGCCAACGAGACCCACCTACCTGCTCGCCGGGGTCGTGCACCGGTCCGACGGCTCCACGTTCCGACCCGACGTGGACGGCGAGGTGGCAGCCTTCACCGATCTGCAGGACGGCCGGTGGGCCTTGACCACCGAGACCGGGCGCTCGCGGGCGGAGCTCCTGGTCGCGTCATCGTCTGGAGCCCCGGTTGCGACCTTCCGGCTGTCTGCGACGACGGCACTGGCGGTGACCGCCGACCGCACGACGATCGCCTGGCTCGACCCTGACCTCAGGCCCCAAGTACTCACTGCCGGGGCCAGCAAACCGAAGGCGCTGCCTCCTATCGGAGGAGGGGCCGCCGCCGGCCTGACCAGCGACAACATCGGGAGCATGGCGGTCACCGGAGACTGCGCGAACGTGTGCTCGGTACTGGTCGCCACCCAGCGACAGGACGGAACCACCCAGGTATGGCGTTCGTCCTCCACCGACACCAAGGCCAGCCCTTGGTCGACGGAGCTGTTGGACGTCACCGATGTCTCTCCGGACGGCCGGTTCGCCACGGGCTCCACCAAGCTGCAGCTGGACCCGACGGGGTTGTGCAGCGCCATGGTGGAGATCTCTACCGGTAAGCGGGTATGGGAGACCTGCAAGACCTCAAC
Source organism: uncultured Actinomycetota bacterium (assembly GCA_963815445.1). Taxonomy (GTDB): domain Bacteria; phylum Actinomycetota; class Actinomycetes; order Propionibacteriales; family Nocardioidaceae; genus JANLYC01. The sequence continues at coordinate 227,149 of CAWFGV010000006.1, read as the reverse complement.
GCTGCGCTTCTCGCCCACCGGATCCCATCTCCTGGGCATCGACCCGTACTTGGACGGCGCGTATCACGCTCAGCAGTTCGTCCTCGACGTATCCACCGGGAAGATCCTGTCGCGGGTCCAGCGCTCGACGAGCGACGAGACCTGGCTGAGCGATGACTCCTACGTGGCGTCCGAGCTCGGCCCAACTGGCTGGCGACTGGTGCGGCACAGCCTCGACGGCACGTCGCGGCCGCTGACGAAGCCCGCGTACGACGTGAGCGGCGACGAGACGACCTCGCCCTACCGGTTGGCCCGCTCCTAAGCGGCAATTGTCGGACCGAAGTCGCGCCACAGGCCCACCTCGTTCTGACAAGTCGGTCGGGTCTGAGGCCGAGTGATCAGCGTGGCGGAGACGCGGCCGACTCGCCGTACAGGAATGAGAGCAGGACGAAACGACGACCAGCGGTCACGTCGCGAACCTCGTGCAGGTGCGAGCAAGAAAAGATGAGTGCTGCGCCGGCCTCGGGGCGGTAGAGCTGGTTGCCGTACTCGGGGAAGCGGAGCTCGCCCCCCGTGTAGTCGTCGTTGAGGTTCAGCGTGAGCGCAAACACCCGGTGGGCCGTCGACGGCGACAGGTTGTCGCGGTGCGGACGGAAAAACCCGCCGGTCGAGCCGTCGTAGCAGCCGATCTTGAAACCCTCGAAACGCGTGGCGCGGAACGCGAACGCCTTCCGGATCTCGGGCATCACCCGCCGCCCTACCGACGCCGACAGCTCACGCACCAACCCCGCGTCGTGAATCGTATGGTCGCGGCGGCGCTTGAAACTGGCGTCGATCACCTCGCCGCTTGTCCCGGCAGCCGCGCGTTCGACCCCGGTCTCGACCTCACCCTGCTGATGGAACAGGTCGATCAGCTGCAACCGCTCGTCCGCGTCGAGAACCCGAGGCACGAACATCACCGGCGCCTGGTCACTCACCTGTGCCGGCGGATGCACGGGCAACAACAGGTTGAGCATGGCGGCGACCTCGTCGGCCGGTTGCGCCGACCCCACCTCGCCGACGACCCTCAGGTTGGCGTCGAGCACGACCGCCGTCGAGGCGCCTGCAGGAACACCGAAAACCTCGGCGGAGAGGTCGCTGTCGATACGCACCACCTCAACGTCGTCGCGGTGCGACAACGCGTCGGCGATCTCGATGTGCTGTGCGACGCCCTGGTGGCCGAGCAACAAGGTAACGGGGCGTCCACCGGCAAAGGCGTAGAAACGGGCCAGCGATCCCATGGGGCCGGGCATCACGAAGTCAGGGACCCGGTCACCGGCCCTCAACCTGCTGTGCGTCTCCACACCGGGACTCTACGGCTCCATCGTCGCCCCACCCGACGGCTTCCCGGATACCCACGCATACGGCACACTGCTAACCACGGCCAACGTGCCGCAACGGGGCAACCTGCCGGAGTACGTCAACGCCAGAGGGCAGTGATGACGACGCAGGTCGACGCCCAGTGAGGTGATGGGTTGGAGTCCAGCGGAGTCACGTCTGAGCCGATCCCCGAGACGTCGCATGCCGAGCAGGTGGTCGCCGATGTGCTGGCCATCGGCGCCTCGGCCGCGCGCGCCGAGTTCGTCCGCGACTCGGTTCCGCTCTGGTTCCACACCTTCGCCCTGGCACCCGGAATCTACACACCTGGCATCGCACGCGACCACGGCTACCGTCTACCGGTGATGCACGCGGACCGCTTCGCGGGGCGCAGCGTGCTCGACATCGGCGCCTTCGACGGCTTCTACAGCTTCCTGGCCGAGCTCCGAGGTGCGCGCCGCGTGGTCGCGGTCGACAACGAGCAGTACGTCGAATGGGTGCGAGCCCGTTTCGGCGTGACGCTGCCGGGCGGTGCCGGCTTCCGCGCGGTCGCGGAGCTCCTCGCATCGCGCGTCGAGTACCACCGCATGGATGCTTTGGACGTGCGCGAGCTCGGAGAGCGCTTCGACGTTGTGCTCTGCCTGGGAATCCTGCACCGGGTAACCGACCCGATCGTGCTGCTCCAGACGCTCGCCGATGTCCTGACCCCGAGCGGCCAGGTCCTGCTCGAGACCTACGGTTCGCACCTGCCGGGCGACAGCCCCGCGATCGAGGTTCACGGACCAGGCGACGTGTATCCGCGCGACAACTTCCTCTATTGGGGCTTCCCCATCGAAGGTCTGCGGCGGCTGGCGCGCATCGCCGGCCTCGCCGACGTCCAGATCATCGACCAGCGCGAGATCGACGGCCATCCGCGGATCATCGCCACCCTGCGCGCGGCGCCGTGACGTGTGCCGGGCGGCCACGCTACCGGCGGCCAATCGCCGGCTCGCGATCGCGTGAGCGCCCAAGCCCCAAAACCGTGACCAACCCCTTGGGTGGTTGATTGATTGGTGGGGTCCTCACGTGATTTATCGCCCCTGGTCAGACGGCCTATCTGCAGGCCTGGCCGCGGGCGTGCAAACGGATCGAAGGATTTCTGCACGCTTCGCGAACTAGTTCGGGTCTGAGTCTGGATGGGCGGCGGCCCTCGCGGCTGACATGTGTCAGTCGTGGCCGCTGTTGGCCGCTGTTGGCCGCTGTTGGCCGCTGTTGGCCGGTCCTCGAAGTCATCTCGAGCGCCTCCGCTGGAAACGGGCTCCTCGGCCGGCATCAGGGCGGTAGCTTCCCAGCGGCTCTGTTGGATTGGCGAACCGTAAGGAGCCCTGATTGATGCGTGGGCGGAATCCGTCCCGATCAGATGGCGTGCACGAGTTCATCGAATGCGTCGCGGAGTCGGTGTCGCTGGGGCGCGTCGGTGGCGATGTCGTAGTGGCCGAGGCGAGCACCACGGTTGATCGGAACGTCTTGATCCCGCGCATCGGTCGGAGCGGAACCCAACGTACGCCGAGCTTGGACCGGTCACCGGTCCAGTCCCCGCTGCCCGACCCCACAAGGCAACAGTCCCCCGGCCACTCCTCGGACCTGTAGCCGAACCTCGCTCAGCGGCGCCCGGGGGGCGGCGTGAGGTCGTAGCGGGCGATGACGTCCTCCAGCCACGGTGCGTTGCCGAAGACCAGTCCGTGCTTGGCGGCGAGTGCGGCGATGCTCTCCGGGTCGGGCGGCCCTGGCGAGGCCAGTTCGGTCATACCCCAGAAGAAGTGCTCCAAGCCGGCCGGGCTGATGATCTCGATCATCCGCGCCGGCGTGCGCCCGGCATTCCACATCGTGTGCGGCTCGCCGCGCGGCTTAGTGATGTAGCCACCCGCGCCCAGGACGACTTCCCGGTCGCCGGACCGGAAGCCGATCTCCCCCTCAGTGACGATGGAATACTCGTCCTCCCGCGTGTGCATGTGCGGCGGCACGCACGCGCCAACGGGGAACGGGTGTTCCACGACGGACACCTGCCCGTTCGTCTGCTCACCGAAGAGCTTGAAGACCACGCCGATGGTCCCGAGGTGCCGCTCCTCGCCTTCCCCTGGGCGCAGGACGGTCAGCTCAGGTGCCTCGACACTGTTCATGGTGCTCACTCTCCAGAAATTTTGGCAATACAATGGTGTATCTCCAAATAGTCGACCGGAAGAGCGTGGGTGTCAATGCCTTTGAGCAAGCATCAGAGTCCGGCGCCGAAGCGGACCTACCAGAAGGCCAAGCGCGCGGAGGACGAGTGGCGCACACGGGAACGGATCGTCAACGCCGCGGAGTACCTCCATGGCTCCCTCGGTCCCGCCCGCACGACGGTGACCGCTGTCGCCGACCTGGCCGGGGTCACCCGCGCCACCGTCTACCGACACTTCGCCAACGAGGAGTCGCTCTTCCTCGCCTGCTCACGCCAATGGTTGTCGCGGCAGCAGCTTCCGGAGCCGGACGCTTGGGGCCTCATCGAGGATCCGATCGAGCGGCTGCGCGCCGGCCTGGCAGACATCTACGGCTTCTATCGCCGTGGCGAGCAGATGATGGCGCACATTCACCGCGACGTGGACGTAGTGCCGGCAGTGGTCGTGGCGGGCCGGCGCTCACGCGAGCAGCGATGGCTGGACACACTTCTGGCGCCCCAACCCGGCCACCGCCGCAAGGCGGTGCGGGCTGCGGTCGCGCATGCCACGACCTTCACGACCTGGCAGTCGCTCTGCGGTGCACAGCGCTTGTCCGACCGGGCTGCCGTTGAACTGATGGTCGGCATGGTGGAACGCATCTCTCGCTGACTCGCCCTGTTGCCGTCCGACAAAGAGGTTAGCGGCGAGGCACTGTTGCATTGAGAGATCGGATCACGATGCCGCAGGCAGATTTCAGGCGGACGGCGATGTTGGGATCGTCAGCCGGTTCGACTAGCGCTTTGCCCAGCCGGGCGCTGGGGCGCTCAGGTGGTGGTGCTGCGCGATCAACCGGAGGATCTGCGGTGCTGGCAGTCGAAGATCGCTCAATGCAACAGTGCCTTTGGTTGGTGGAGCTGCCGGGAATCGAACCCGGGTCCTCTGACGCAGAACCAAGTCTTCTACGAGCGTAGTCTGCTTGACGCTTTTCTCAGCCCCGGCACTTGTGCAGACCCATTGCCGACGGGCTCAGTCGCTGTAGATGTCCCACACCCACCCCGCGACCGGGTGGATGCAGCAAGCCTCCTTGGTGAGGCCGGTTACTGGACCGGAGGCGGTTCCAGACCGACCCTTCGATTACTGCTTAGGCAGCAAGAGCGAAGTCAGTGCGCTTAGCGTTGGCACTTATTAGGTTTCCAGGGGTCGTTTACGAGATAACCCTGGGTCCTCGGCTCGCTTCTCTTGGCTCCAACGACCAAAGTCGAAACCAATCAGCCCCTCTTGAGTTGTATCTACTGGTGCTGCTCTGTCCAGGTTACCGGGTAGAAGGGACAGCCCGTACCGGAGATTCCCAGGTCACCCCGGGAGCGGGGGCTCGCGCAGCGCCGCCTCCGCCTCGTCCAGCAGGATGCGCTGGGCTCGTTTGTAGGTCGCATCCGCCTCTGCGGGAGTGTCTCCCACCGCCGTGAGGCCGACTCGCCCGTGCTCGGTCAGGCAGCTGATCATGTGGAAGACGATGCCGGTCTGTCGACCGGGTTCGAAGTGCAGCCCGTGGCGGGCCACGATGTCGAACAGGTCGTCGACCGTGAGTCCTCTGAGGTACGGCGACTCGAGATGGTCGGTGGCGACCAGGTGCTTCTCTCTCCCCAGCGGCGTCACGAAGAGCCCCGTCTCGGCGTCATAGTGTCCGGCCGTGAGGAACTGGAGCGTCAGGAACGGATGCGTTGTTCCGCCCTTACGCAGGTTCAGCTCGATCGCGTACGGCGTCCAGCCACCGTCACTTCCCTTGACGACCACGAAGTCCACGGCGAAGCGCCCGAGTGCTCCCTCCTTCGCGAGCCGCTCGCCGATCACGGCGGCCTGCCCCATGATCGTGCGGGCGTAAGCGAAGTCGGCCGGGAAGCAGCAGCCCAGATAGCTCTGCCCGGTCGCACCGCCGAGCAGCTGGTCATGGGTGGACAGCAGCTCGACGACACCGTGCGGCGTCACCCGGAGCTGCACGCTCGGGCTCCGGACTTCGAGGCCTACGATGCGCTCCTCGACGATGCCCCCGTCGGCGGAGAACTTGTCGAGGTAGGCCGCCAGTGGGACGTCCGGCGACTCCAGCTGCAGCGCCGCCACCCGGGCGCGAATCGCCTCGACCTCCCCGGGAGCTCCCGACCCCGGTATGCCGGCCAGGTCGACCAGGGAATTGCCCGCACCTGACACGCCCTCGTTGAGCTTGACGATCACCTGCGACAGCTGCGGCCGTTCCCGGCGCATCTCCGAGACGGCGGTGACCACCTCATCCATGCTGTGCAGGTTCTCGGCGCCGAGCGGGTGCCGGACGCCTGCCTCCGCGAAGAGCCGGCGACAGCCGGTCTTGCTGCCGAGTTCCTCGAGCCGGGGGTCGGCGCCGTACATCGGAATGCCCAGCGCCAGGGCGACGTCGCGTTCGAGCTCGGTCGTGTTGTAAGGGACCAGATGCGACAGCGTCTTGTCCGGGATCAAGCCGGCGATCGAGGCCAACAGTCTCGGGCGGGCCAACAGCTTCTCGCTCAACGAGGCCGGCGAGGAGTCACCGACCGAGACAAGCGAGAGGCGGCTGCGAGCGTGACTCGGGATCACCCCGGCCAACAACGCGAGGTAGTACTCGACGATCGATGGCGCGACCGGCATCGAGGTCACGTAGATCATCCGCAGCCGCGGCTGCCTCAGCAGGAGCAGCAGGAAGAGGTACCGCTCTTCGTAAGCCTGGTTGAGACTCCCCGGATTGACTACTGCCCGGTCCAGCGAGACCGACGGGATCACGACCACCGACTCCCCAACAAGGTTCAGCTTCATCGAGTCCCAGACGAGCCCAATCCGCTCCTGGAGCCGGTCGAACCGTTCGTATCGAGCCACCTCGTCCAGCTCGGACAAGGTGACCACGTCTGCACGCTCGCGCTGGACCGGTTCTCCGATCACGACGTGGCCCTTGCCGCGTCCAAGCCACGGATGTCGAATGCGCGCACTGGCTTGGCGAAACCGCGCAGGTTGAGCTCGCCCACCGACTCCCCCACCGCGATCTCCCCTGACTCAGACATCACCCGCTGCGTCACGAGGATCTGCCACGCCTTGGCCTCGGCACAGAGACGAGCAGCCAAGTTGGTCACGCTCCCGATGGCGGCGTAGTCGAACCGACCTTCGAACCCGATGCGGCCCAAGGTGGCATAGCCCTGCGCGATACCGATGCCGAAGCCGAGCTCGTGGCCACGGCGCATCCATCGCTCGGTCAGCTCGCGCACACGATCACGCATGGCCACGGCCATCCGGACGCTCCGCGCCGCTGGGTCGTCGCAGGGAACAGGGTCGTTGAAGAACACCATGAGACCGTCGCCCGTGAAACGTTCGAGCGTCCCCTCGAACCGGAAGATCAGGTCGCCGAGAGCGGCGTGGAACTCGTCGAGCACCGCCATCACCTCCTCCGGCTCAGAAGACTCCGCGAACGTGGTGAACTCACGCAGGTCACAGAACACCACGACGATCTCGCGGCGATGGCTGCTCAGGAACCCGTCGTCACCGGAGCTGATCACGAGGTCGGCGAGCTGCGGCGAGAGGAACCGGCGCAGCCTCCCGATGCGTTCGAGCTCGGCGACTCCCTCGCTCACCCGCTCCTCGAGCTGCTTGTTCCACTGCGCCAGCTCCTCGGCCTGTCTCCGAATCGTGTCCTGGTAACGCTTGACCCGGGCCAAGGAGGCGACGCGCGCCAGGAGCTCGCTCTGGTCGAAGGGTTTGGACACGAAGTCGTCCGCTCCGCATTCCAGCGCCCGCAGGCGCTCCTGGGCACCGCTTGCCGTGATCATCACGACGGGCAGGAACGCGGTCCGCGTGTCCTCGCGGATGCGGCGACACACGGCGTAACCGTCCAGCCCCGGCATGACGACGTCGAGCAACACCAGATCGGGATCTGACTCGGAGAGCAGGTGCAATGCCTCCTCCCCCGACGATGCGGTGATGACCTGGTAGCCGCGGGGCGAGAGCACGGCGTCGAGTAGCCGGATGTTCTGCGGCTGGTCGTCGACCACCAGGACAGTGACCGGGGTTTCCGCCGCCATACCGTTGCCGTCCATCACTGCAGGGCCTCCTTGGGGAAGTACCGCTCGACCTGACCGGGCAGAGCGCGCACACTGATCGGCTTTTCCACGAAACCGTCGAAGCCGGTCGCGAACGCTCGGTCTCGGTCTGTCTGCATGGCGAACGCGGTAACCGCAACGACGGGCACGTCCTTGGTATCCGGGTCGTCCCGAAGGCGGCGCAGGGTCTCGTTTCCATCCATGCCCGGGAGCTGAAGGTCCATCAGGATCAGGTCCGGGGTCTGCTCAGCCGCCAGCTCGAGCCCACGCTCTCCCGACTCTGCGGCGATCACCTCGTAGCCCGCGTACTCGAGAACGTCACGCACGAGCTTGAGATTCTTCGCGTTGTCCTCGACCAAGAGGATGCGACGCCTCATGGCGGATCCGGCCTGGCCGCCAGCGACGACTCGAGCGCATGCAGCCGTCGTAGCTGACCGATGAGCTCCTCACGCCGGACCGGCTTGATCAGGTACGCCGACGCTCCCATGCCCATCCCCCGCTGTCGCTCATCGACGACGGACGCCACGATCACCGGAATGTCCATCGTGCTCCGATCACTCTTGAGGGCGGCGAGCACCTCCCAGCCGTCCATGCGTGGCAGTCGGATGTCCAGGATCACCGCCGCGGGACGCACACGTCGCACCGCCTCGAGGCCTTCGACGCCATCCCGCGCGACGGTCACCCTGACGTTCTCCGCGGACAGATAGACCGTGAGCAGGTCGAGAGACGGGGCATCGTCCTCGATCAGCACCACGCCCGCGCGGTCTTCAGGGTCGTCCGCGGAGCCGGTGAGGGTGACGCCCCGGTCCCGCAGTGGCACAGAGAACGAGAAGGTGCTGCCCTCGCCGACAGCACTGTCCAGCCACAGCCGACCGCCCATGAGCTCGACGATCCGGCGCGACAGGGTCAGGCCCAGGCCCGTGCCCTCCTCGCTTGTTGCCCCGCGGCCGCCTTGCTGGAAGGACTCGAAGATACGTTCCCGGTCGGCGGCCTGGACGCCGATACCGGAGTCGGCCACGGACACGACCAGCTCGTCCCCCACGATCCGGGCTCGTGCCAGGACGGTGCCGCCGTCAGGGGTGAACTTCACCGCGTTCGACAACAAGTTGACGACGACCTGTTTGAACCGGAGCTCGTCGGTCTCGATGGAGCCGATGCGCGGGCCACAGTCGATCGTCAGCTCGACGTCGTGGAGCGTCGCCCGCTCGCGGACCAGCGAGAGTCCGTACTCCAGCGCGGACCGGACGTCGAAATCGGATCGTTCGAGCTCCATCCGGCCGGCCTCGACCTTGGACAGGTCCAGGATTTCGTTGAGCAGCTCGAGGAGATGCTTGCCCGAGCTCCAGATGTCGCGCAGGTACTCCTCCTGACGATCGTTGATGTCTCCGAACATCCGCTCGAGGAGCACCTCGGAGAAACCCAACACCGCGTTCAGCGGCGTGCGTAGCTCGTGGGACATGCTCGCCAGGAACTCGGACTTGTGCCGGCTCGCGACCTCGAGCTCGGACGACTTGTGCTCCAGCTCGCGGTAGAGACGAGCGTTGACCATCGCGAGCGCCGACTGGCTGGCGAAGGTCTCGAGCAGATCGCTGATATCAGGCGAGAATGTCCCGGGCTGGCGGCGGCGCACGACCAGGGCGCCGATGATCTTCCCCTCGCGCAACATCGGGACCGCGAGCAACGACCGCCAGCCGGCCGCGGCCAGGATCGAGATGTGCGGGTCGGGAGGCTCCGTCGTGAGATCTTCCGCCTGGAGAGGGCGTCCTTCCAGCGCGGCTCGACCGACCAGCGTGTCGTCGAGCCCGACCTGCGTGCCCCGCAGGGCGTGCAGCACGGCCTCGCTGGTCGCGTGCGCGGTCCTGACCCGGAAGCAGCGCGCCTCCTCGTCGTACTCCATCATCGAGCCCCCGTCGGTTCCCGACAGTTCGACGGCGTGACTGACGATGGTGGACAGGACCTCGTCGAGATCGAGGCTCGAGCTCACCACCTGGCTGACCTCGCCGAGCGCCTCGAGCTGCTCGACCTTGCGCGCGAACTGGGCGGTGCGCTCCTCGAGCGCGCTCACGAGCTGCACCTGGTGAATGGCGACCGCAGCTTGAGTGGCAAACGTCGTCAGAAGCTCACACGACCGGTCATCGAAGGGGTCGACTTGATAGCGCAGGAGCAGCAGGACGCCGACGACCTTGTCGCCGAGCAGCATCGGCGCGCCCAACGCGGTCCGGTGTCCGATGATGCGCTGCAGCTCCGTTCGCCCGTACTCCGGGTCGGCCAGGACGTCGGTGATCTGCTGGGTCCTGCGGTCGAGGGCAACGCGACCGAGCATCGTGTCCCGGTCGAGCAGCACCGGATGCTCCCTCACCCACGTCTCGTAGTCCGGGATCGCTTTCGAGGCACTGGCCAGCCGGAAGCAATCCCCGTCGAGCAGCTGGAGCTGCGCAAGGTCGGCGCGGCAGAGATCGCGGACGCTGGTGACGATGGTTCCGAGGACCGCCTCGGGATCCGAGGCCGACCGTCCAAGGGCGGTGAGCACTTCGTTGGTCGCCCGCAGCTGTTCCCGCACTTTGCGCAGATCGAACCGGAGTCGGTCGTCGTTCGACTCCGGCAGCCCGGGGTCCGAACTCCGCTCGTCGTGCATCGTGCCCTCCTCCGCCGTTGCGGAACGGATGGCATGCCTTCGCGAGTGTGCTCCCGGTTACCGGCGATGGCAACCGATCCGAGCGGCACCGGCCAGGCTGGCTCAGCGCTCGCTCGGGCGGCTCAGCGATGAGTCAGCAACCAGTCGTGGACCTCGCCGAACTTCTCGCCCAGGCTGATGTGACCCTCGTCGGGGAGCAGCATCGTCTCCGCCCCGGGCACGTGACTTGCGAGCCACTTCCCGTGCGCAGCGGGGACCATCAGGTCCTCGTCCCCCTGACAGATCAACACCGGTATGTCGATGTCGCCGAGCGAGAAACCCCAGTTCCAAGTGAAGGCGAGGTCGTCGTCGAGCCATCCGTCGACGCCGGGCGCCAAGGACTGCTCGAACGAAGCCTGGAGATACTCGGCATGCAAGCCGGTCAGCACCGCCTTGTCGACGTCCGGCAACAGGCTGTCGAGCACGTCCTTGAGCTGGTCGGGCGAGGCGGCCAGCATCTCGTCCCGCATCGCGACGAGGAGCGGCCGGAGCAACGATTCGCCCTTCAGTGCCGCACCGAACTCCTCGATGTTGGACTCACCCATCCCCGCCAGGAAGTCGAGGCCTTCGGCGTCGTACGGCGCCACAGAGGCGACCGTGGCCGCGGCCATGACTCGCTCCGGAAGCAGCGCTGCGCACGCCAGCGCGTGCGGGCCACCGCCGGACTCGCCCCAGGTGCAGAACCGTCCGCTCCCAGGTGGTCCGCGACAGCCGCGACGTCGGCCACCACATCGGCGACCGACGACCCTCGTGCCGGCTGGAGCCGCCGTAGCCGGCGCGGTCGTAGGACACGAACCTGAACCCCTTCTCGGCGGCATCCTCGGCCCACCACCTCGCCTGCGCCCCCGACATCGGTGAGCCGTGGTGGTAGACGACGAGGATGCCGTCCGGATCACCCGACTCATACGCGTGCAGCATGCGACCGTCGGCGAGGGAAACGTCGAAGACCCGGGCATCCGCCACGGCTGCTGAGCTCATGCCCGGACTCTAGGCTCGAACAGGGCGAGTTGCCATGCTGCCCGGCTGGACGGCAAGCCCCCGTCAGAAGCCCTTGGCCTGACGCCCGAGCTCGCGGGTGGCCTCTCGCTCGGCGTCCCGCTTCGCGATGGTCTGCCGCTTGTCGTAGGACTTCTTGCCCTTGGCGAGCGCGATCTCGACCTTGGCCCGGCCGTCCTTGAAGTACAGCTTCAGCGGGACGATCGTGAGTCCGCGCTCGTTGACGCGGCGCTCCATCTTGTCGATCTCGTGCCGGTTGAGCAGCAGCTTGCGCTTGCGCCGGGGCGTGTGGTTGTTCCAGGTCCCTTGGAGGTACTCCGGGATGTGCGCGCCGTGTAGCCAGACCTCGCCGTCGACGATCTCGGCGTACCCGTCGACGAGCGACGCGCGACCGGACCGCAGCGACTTCACCTCGGTCCCGGTCAGCACCAGCCCAGCCTCGAAGGTGTCCTCGATGTGATAGTCGTAGCGCGCCTTCTTGTTCTGGGCGATCAGCTTCTGCCCGCGCTCCTGGACCATGCCGCCCATCCTCCCCTATCGCCCAAGCCTGGTCGAACCGGTTTGCTCGGCGGTCGGGTGCGGGCTACAGCCAGGAGACCGGGTTCACCGTGTAGCCGTTGACGTAGACCATGAAGTGCAGATGGCAGCCCGTCGAGTAGCCGGTGGTCCCGGAGTACGCGATCAGCTCGCCCCGCTTGACGTGCTGGCCGCTCCGGGCCACGAACGAGGTGAGGTGGTTGTACGACGTCTGCAGGCTGACGCCCCGCACGAACCCGTGGTCGAGGATGATCCGGTTGCCGTAGCCCTCGTTGTAGTACTCCGACAGCACGCGCCCGGGCGCCGCGGCATACACCGGCGTGCCGCACGCTGCTGAGAAGTCAGTACCGTCGTGCAGCTTCCACACGTGCAGGATCGGATGCATGCGCATGCCGTACGGCGACGTGATGTAGGTGTTCATCACTGGGTCGCTCAGGAAACCCCCACCGTCGTTGGTGAAGTTTCCACTTCGCTGGTGCTTTCGTGCTCGGGCCTCCGCAATCTTGCGCAGCTGACTTTCGACGCGCTGCTGCTCTCGCTTGAGCTTGGCCAGGCGCTTCATCTCGTGCGCCTTGGCCTTGACGATCTGCTTCTTGGCTTGCCGCAAGCTGTCCAGCCGCGTCGCGACGTCCTGCTTGGCGGTGCGTGCCTGCTCCTTGAGGGAGAGCTTGGTAGCGAGGATCTCGGCTGCGTCCTGCCGCTTCTTGGCGACGTCATCTCTTGTCGCCTGCACACGCTGCGCAGTGAGCGTCAACAGCACCTTCGTGGCCTCGAACCGCTGCAGCGTTGCCGCCTGCTTGTCCACCACCATCTGCGACGCCTGGAGGTTGTCAACCACCTGTTGGGCCGAGTCGGAGCCGAACGCCACGCCGATGTTCAGCACGGCTGTGCCGCCGGTCTGGTAGCTCGCCACCGCATCCGAGGCCAGTCTCGCGCGCTGGGTCAGCACGGCCGCCGTGCCGTGCTTGAGCTCACGCTCCGCGTCGTGCAGCCGAATGACCGCCAGGTGCAGCAGGTGTTGCATCTCGCGGTCGCGCAGCTCGGCGGCGTGGGCCTGTTGCTTGAGGTCCTCGAACCGTGCCCGCGCATCGCGCAGATCGGCCGTGGCGGACTCTACTCGTCGCTGTGCCCCGAGCAGCTTGGCGGAGATCTCGTCGAGATCCTGCGACTTGGCGCTGATCCGATTGTCGAGCCGGTTCTTCTTGTGATGCAGCTTCGTGTGGTCGCCGCCGGACGCGACGCTGACGGACGGGGCCGCGAACGCAGCGGTGACGAGCGATGCGGAGAGCATCACCGTCACGCCGATTCGGACCCGTCCTGCGCGTCCTCGGGGGAAGAACTGGAGCACAGTCGAGGGACCTCACGTCGAGTAACTGAGAACCTTGTCTATCGACGGTAACCGGTGGAGGTCACACTTTGAGGTATTTACGCGTCATCAGGAGGGTCGGAATTACAGCGAGTATCAGCGCGATCACGACGATGAACAACATCGACTTCGTCGCATCGGCCCAGACCACCCACGGCCAGATCTTCAACTGACCCTTCAGCCACGGGACGAACAGCTGCATCACGACGAGGATCGACGAGCACGCGAGCAGCGCCCCGATCATCGCCGAGAAGACGACCTCGAGGACGAACGGCAGTTGGATGTAGATGCTGGACGCACCGACGAGTCGCATGATCCCGATCTCGCGTCTTCGGGCCATCGCGGCCAGCCGGATCGTGTTGGACACCTGGAGAACCGCGGCAAGGACAAGCGACCCTGCACCACCGAGCGCGGCCCACTTCAGCACGTTGAGGGTCGTGTAGATGGGCGCCAGCTTTTCGCGCAGGTCGACGATCTGCTCGACTCCCTGCAGGTTCTGGACACTGCTGACCAGTGCCTTGGTGTCGTCCGGGTTGGCGAGCTTGACCCAGTATGCCGTCGGCATGTCGGAGACCTTGATCTCCGAGCCGATCGCGTCCGGGTTGCCTTGCGAGTCGGTGTGGGTGGCCTGGAAGCCGTCGTAGGCCTCCTGGCGCGTGCGGTACCGGTACGAGTCGACGTACGGGCTGTTCTCGATGACCTTGAGGACCGCCGCCTCCTGCTCCGCCGTCGCCTGGCCGCTTACGCAGTTCGGCGAGTTGGAGTTCTTGGCACAGAAGGCGACCTGGACCTCGAGCTGGCTGCCGAAGTACTTCTCGATCGTGCCGACCTGGTAGCGGATGAGCAGGCCGAGGCCGACGAGCGTCAGCGAGATCCAGATCGTCAGGATGACCGCGAGGGTCATCGACACGTTGCGCTTCAGCCCGCTGCCGAGCTCAGAGGCGACATATCTCAGTTGCATGGTTTCCAGTTCTCTGGGGGGAGGCTTGGCCGGCGGTCAGCAGTCAGGACTGGTACCCGTACACACCGCGGGCCTGGTCACGGACGACATGACCGGACTGCAGCTCGATCACGCGCTTGCGCATCTGGTCGACGATCCCGGAGTCGTGCGTGGCCATCATGACCGTGGTGCCGGTGCGGTTGATCCGGTCCAGCAGCTTCATGATGCCGACGGAGGTCGTCGGGTCGAGGTTTCCGGTCGGCTCGTCGGCGATCAGGATCATCGGGCGGTTGACGAACGCCCGGGCGATGGCCACCCGTTGCTGCTCGCCTCCGGAGAGCTCGTCAGGCATCCGGTGCCCCTTGCTCTCGAGGCCGACCAGCTCGAGGGTCTCGGGGACCACCTTGTTGACCACGGACCTCGGCTTGCCGATGACCTGGAGCGCAAAGCCGACGTTCTCGAACACGTTCTTGTTGGGGAGGAGCCGGAAATCCTGGAACACGGTGCCGATCTGACGGCGTAGTCCCGGGACCTTCCAGCTGGCGAGCCGGTTGATCTCCTTGCCGGCGACGAAGACGTGCCCACTGGTGGGACTGGCCTCGCGCAGGATCAGCCGGAGAAACGTGGACTTGCCCGAACCCGACGCGCCCACGAGGAAGACGAACTCGCTCTTCTCGATGTCGACGTCGATGTTGTCCAACGCCGGGCGGTTCTGCCCTGCGTAGGCCTTGGTGACTTTTTCGAACCGGATCACTGGCCAGAGTCTAGGTGACGTGCCTGAACGTTCACGGCAGGGCCGGACCGGCGCGCCACTCCTGCCCGGCTACTCGGTGCGATCGAACAACCTGACAGCCACCGCGATGAGGACCACCGTGACCGCGGTCACGAGACCGAGCTGGACCGCCATCGGGACCTCCCAGCCGCCCCAGGTGATGGGTGGGTCGAGCTGGGCTCGCACCTGCGGGGACAGATCGAGGTGGTTGAACACCGCAGTCCGCATCGGCTGGACGGCATACGTGAGCGGATTGAGCCGGGTAAGCACGGACAGCCACCCCGGCAGGTTGGCCAGCGGGAAAAGCGTCCCGCTGAGGAACATCATCGGCATGATGAGCATCTGCGTCAGCGGCATGGCCGCCTGGATCGTCTTGATCCGGGCCGACAGGACGACGCCGAGTGAGGTCAGCATCATCGACCCGAGGAACAGACACAGGAGCAGGGTGAGGATCAGGCCGGCGTTGTAGGGCACCCCGACCAGTCCCCCGAGGGCGAGCACGATGCACGCCTGCATCGTCGCCGACGTTGCTCCTCCGAGGCACTTGCCGATGATGATGGCGGCCTTGGAGATCGGCGCGACGAGCATCTCGCGGAGGAATCCGAACTCGCGGTCCCACACGAGCGAGATGCCGGCGAAGACCGCCATGAAGAGCACCGACATCGCCAGCACTCCCGGGAACAGGAACGTCCGGAAGTCGACGGCGTCGTTGGTCTGGACGATGCTGCCGAGCCCGGTACCCATCACGAAGAGGAACAGCAGCGGCTGCAGCAGCATCGCGACCATGCGAGCCCGGTCCTGGACGAAGCGGATCATCTCGCGACGCCAGACCACACTGGTGGCGCGAACCTCATGCGCGAAGCCGCCGGTGGAGAGCTCGACCCGCGGCGCGACGAGACGACTCCCGGGTTCGTGACCGCCCGTTTGCGACAGCTGCTGGTCAGGAAGGGTCATCGGGTACCTGCCTTGGGCCGCTCCGCGTCGGAGATGGTGGTGCCGGTGTACGTCATGAACACGTCATCGAGGCTCGGGCGGGTCACCGTGACCGTCGTGATCGCGACGCCGAGCTCGTTGAAGAGTCGCGGGACGAACTGCGCTCCGTCCGTGACCCCGACCGTGACCGAACCCTCGTGCATACCGGCGTCGAGGCCGAAGCGGTCCCGCAGGTGGGTGATGGCCAGCTCGTCGTCATCGGTGCGGAACTGGACGCGGTCCTTGCCGATGCCGGATTTCAACGCATCGGGTGAGTCGATGACGGCGATCTCTCCAGCGTTCATGATCGCCATCCGGTCGCAGTGCTCGGCCTCATCCATGTAGTGCGTCGTCATGAAGACCGTGATGTCCTCGGTCTCGCGGAGCTCAGCTACGTAGTGCCAGATGGAGGCTCGCGTCTGCGGGTCGAGACCGATCGTCGGTTCGTCGAGGAACAGCACCCGCGGCGAGTGCAACAGCCCACGCCCGATCTCCAGACGCCGCTTCATGCCGCCGGAGAACGTCTGGACCTTGTCGCTGCGACGGTCCGCCAGCCCGACCATCTCGAGCACGGCATCGATGCGCTTCTTCAGGGCGGCCCTCGGCACGCCGTACAGCTCTCCGTGGAAGGTGAGGTTCTGCTCGGCCGTGAGATAGGTGTCGAGGGTCGGCTCCTGGAACACGAGACCGATGCTGCGGCGTACCAGCGAGCGTTGCGTCACCACGTTGTAGCCGGCCACGGTCGCGGCGCCGGCAGTGGGGTCGGCCAGCGTGCACAGGATCTTGATCGTGGTCGACTTGCCGGCACCGTTGGGGCCGAGGAACCCGAACATCTCCCCCTCGGGCACGGTGAAGTCGATGCCGCGGACGGCGTGGATGTCGCCGTAGTCCTTGACGAGTCCGTCGACGGTGATCGCGGGTGGTGAGATCGCGGCGTGCGACATCTCAGCTGCTGACATCGATGAGGCCTTCCTGGAGGCCCGGTCTCGGGTCGATCGCCTGAGGCCCCCGAACAGTGTCAGACAAGCCCGCCCTGACGCTGCCCGAGCACCATTGTAGTTTTCGCCGCAACGGACCCGAAATCGGATCTTCACCGTTGCGGCGCGTGGGCAACCAACACCCGCGATGCCCCGGGGGCGCACGAGATGGTCGAGCAGCGCCTTGGCGCGGTCATCGCCTGCCGTCCGTGCCCGGCTGGACGGCTCGACGGCTCAGCCGTGATCTGCGAGCGCGCTCCCGGCGGCGTCCTTTCGCAACGTCTCCAGCACCTCGAGCTGTCGGTTGGCCCGCGTTTGCAGCTCCTCGAGATCGCGCTGGATGATGCGGTGGTCGTAGGCCGCCACCACCTCGAGAGCCTGCCAGCAGGCGAGCTTTCCTTCGACACCGAGCCGCATCGCCTCGAGCTCGACCAGGTCGGTCAGTGGCGTCCTCGAGAGCAGGCTGCCGTTGGGCTTGAGTCGCCCGACCTTTTCGGCCAGCCAACCGAGCGCGATCCGGTGCTGCTGCGGTGTCACCTCGAGCTGCTGCATGAGGTCGCGCAGCGC
Source organism: uncultured Actinomycetota bacterium (assembly GCA_963815445.1). Lineage (GTDB taxonomy): Bacteria > Actinomycetota > Actinomycetes > Propionibacteriales > Nocardioidaceae > JANLYC01. The sequence goes on along the minus strand of CAWFGV010000006.1, from coordinate 209,748 downwards.
CTGCCGGTCCTCGGCCACTTCGTCGGCCAGCGCCTGCAAGGTGGAGCGGGCGCCTGGACTCGTTTGCGTGTGCGCTGCGCGGCGGAACAGCTCGACGCCACCCGACGCGCCCGTCAGGTGGTCGTTGAGATAGACCGACAGGAGATCCTGCCGGCTCGGGCGTTGTGTCTCAGACATGTCATCCCGCGTACCCGCTGCCCGCACGCCGAAACCTGGATTGCTCTTGACGGCGCTTCGAGTCCTCGCCGTGCGCTCCACGCTTGCCTGCGTCGGCGGTCAAGCCGGATCCTCGGCGGTGAGGGGTGCTTCGGCGGTGGAGCTCGTCGGCTCGTTGTGGACAGGGCTTGTCGAGACGTTCGAACTGCCGCACGTCGGTGCGGAGACGCACGTCCGTGCGGGCGCACGTCCGTGCGGAGCGCACGTCCGTGCGGAGGCGCACGTCGGTGCGGAGGTCGGGCTCTTGCGCCTTCGCTTCGCTCTTGACGGCGCTGCGAGTCCTCGCCCTCCGCTCCACCGTGCTCGCCGTCACCGGTTGAGCCCCTTCGGCATTCCAAGAAATTTCTCGGAATCTCCTTGTGGATAACAGGTCTGGGGGTCGGTGCGGATCCGGAAAGTGTCGGTGGCGGGTTCTAGGTTGGATCCATGAGTACGACGCAGGGACCGCCACCGACCGTGGGCATCGACGATGCCTTCGGTCGTGGTTTCGCGGGCGCGCGGCGAGAGCTTGCTGACCTGGTCGACACTGCGACCTGGTCGTTGGACGACACCCGTCTCGACCAGCGGATCAGCGACGCCCTCGCGGTCCGGGCCGCTGCCGATGAGCTGGTCGCCCGGCTGGTCGCGGAGGCTGATGACCGCAACCTGGCCCACCGCCACGGTGCGTCCTCCACGAGGGCGCACCTGATGACGACCCACCGGATGTCGGCCGGGGAAGCGTCCCGGACCGTGCGGACCGCCAAACAGCTGCACAGCACCGGTGTGACCGAACCGACCCGTCGCGCCGTCGCCGCCGGAGACGTGTCGGCCGAGCAAGCGGTGGTGGTCGCGGCTGCGATCAACCGGCTCTCAGCCGGTGTTGATCCGGACCGGGTCGAGGCGGCTCAGAGCGATCTGCTGGCACATGCGCGGACACTGTCGTTCACCCAGCTGCAGGTGGCGGCGAACCATCTCGTCGAGGTGGTCGACCCCGACACCGTCGACCAGACGTTGGAGCAGCAGCTCGCCGCCCAGGAACGCAAAGCGTTGGCGTCGGCGTGGTTCACCGGCCAGTACGGAGCCGACGGGATCGCGCGGGGCCGGTTCGCGCTGCCGAACCTGACCTTCGGGATGCTCAAGAAACACCTCGACGCGCTGGCCTCACCCAGGCGCGCCGCCACCGGCTCACCGGTCAGGACGGCACCGACACTGCGGCGACGCCGCCGAATCGCCGATCGACCCACGGGCTGACACGACCGTCGAGCAGCTGCCCTACGGGAACCGGCTCGGCCGGGCGCTGTGTGAGCTGATCGAACACCTCCCCACAGACGGACACCCCCACCACGGGGCCACCAACGCGTCGCATCGTCGTCACCGTCGACGAGACCAGACTCCGTGACGGTGCCGGGGAAGCCACCCTCGACACCGGCGGCGCCCTCTCGATCGGGGAGACCCGCCGGTTGGCGTGCAACGCCGGCGTCCTGCCGATGGTGCTCGCGGGTGACTCCCGCATCCTCGACCTCGGCACCAGCCGTCGCCTGTTCGACCGCTACCAACGCCTCGCGATGACCGTCCGCGACCAAGGCTGCGTCTTCCCCGGCTGTGAACGACCCCCCGCCTGGACCGAAGCCCATCACCGGATCCCGTGGAGCCGCGGCGGGGCGACCGACATCGACAACGGCTGCCTCCTGTGCTCGTTCCATCATCATCTGATCCACCAAGGCGAATGGGACCTGACCCTTGCGCCGGACGGGATCACCGAGGTCGTCCCACCAGCACGGATCGACCAGCAGCGAAGACCGCTCCGCCACCAACGCTTCAAACCCCGAACCGAATGACACACGGTCTCGACACGCCTGTCCTGATCACGCTGTGGAGCCGCGGGCAACCACTCGGATCTTTCTGGCAATCGCAGCAGCCTGCGACGCCGACGCCGATGCCGACGTCGTGGCCTGGTCGTGGGCGATACAACGGTCCTCTATGCCGAAACATCAACGTTGTGCTGACCCACGACGATGGCCCCGTGACGTTTCAGATGCCTCACTCAGCTGCAGCGACAACGTCGCGAAAGGTGCCACGCGTGGTCACGCAATGCCGTCCGTCGCCGGCCGCTAGGCGGCATGACAGCCGGTCTCGCGTACCGCAACCACTACGATCGACAGGATGACGCCCTGCGTCGCGGATGACGCCGGTCTGCGGTCCAGTCACCGTGGCTGGCTGGACGGTGCCTCACGGTCATGTCGGTCCGCGCCGGACCTGACTTCGAGGCAGGAGGTCACCCTTCGCCCCGGCGGCGGGGGCCGGGCGTCGGCCCGACGACAACTCAGATCGTGAAGAGCCGGGGACCAGCGGCTGTGCTGATCACGTAATCCTCCACCGCAGCGGCTACCCGGGGGTTGGGGCGGTACGACGCCAGCGGATGGCGGCCTCGATGAACTCGTCGATGTCGCCGTCGAGGACAGCTGAGGGGTTGCCCTCCTCGTGCTCGGTGCGCAGGTCCTTGACCATCTGGTACGGATTGAGCACGTAGTTGCGCATCTGGTCGCCCCACGACGCCTGCACGTCGCCGCGCATCTCGTCGAGCTTGGCCTTCTCCTCGGCGCGCTTCACGGCGAGCAGCCGGGCCTTCAGGATGACCATGGCGGTGTTCTTGTTCTGCAGCTGGCTCTTCTCGTTCTGGACCGCCACGACCAGACCCGTCGGGAGGTGCGTCAGCCGGACCGCGGAGTCGGTCGTGTTGACGCTCTGGCCACCGGGACCCGACGACCGGTAGACGTCGACCTTGATGTCTTCCTCGGGGATGTCCATCTCGTCGGTCTGCTCGATCACGGGCACGACTTCGACGGCGGCGAACGAGGTCTGGCGACGGCCCTGGTTGTCGAACGGCGAGATCCGTACGAGCCGGTGGGTGCCTTGCTCGACGCTGAGGGTGCCATACGCGTAAGGCGCCTTCACGGCGAAGGTGGCCGACTTGATGCCCGCTTCCTCGGCATAGGACATCTCGTAGACCTCGGTCGGGTACTTGTGGCGCTCGGCCCAGCGCAAGTACATCCGCATGAGCATCTCGGCCCAGTCCGCGGCGTCGACTCCACCGGCGCCGGACCGGATGCTGACGAGGGCGTCCCGCTCGTCGTACTCCCCCGACAAGAGAGTGCGGACCTCGAGGGCCTCGATGCTCTTGGCCAGTCGATGCAGCTCGGTATCAGCCTCGGTGACCGACCCGGCGTCACCCTCTTCCTCGGCCAGCTGGATGAGAATCTCGACGTCGTCGAGTCGCTGCCGCAGACCCGTCAAACGCTCGAGCTCGGACTGCAGCAGCGAGAGCCGCCCGGTGACCCGTTGGGCGTTCGCCTGGTCGTCCCACAGGTCAGGAACGGCCACCTGGTCGCCCAGGTCTGCGATCTCTGCTCGCATCGCGTCGAGATCGAGCACCTGCTCGATGCTGCCGAGCGTCGTGTCGAGCTGCTTGATCCGGTCGGAGAAGTCCTGTCCTGCCACGAAGGTCAGGCTACGGGGTCTCTCGGCACCATCGCGAACCGCGGTTCACGGCCCCGGGCCAGAGACCCGGTTCAGTCCTCGCCGTCTGAGTCGTCCCAGTTGCCGTCGCGGCCGGGCCGTTCGAAGGACTCGACCCCGGACGGAAGGTCGGGGTCGCCCTGCCCCGGGTCGAGCGGACCCGGTGCGTCGGCCGGGTCCGGATGCGGCCCCACTCGCTCGGTGCGAACCTCGCGGTTGGGTGCGTTCGGCTCCCGCTCGGGGTCGACGTCGGCGCGCTCGAGCTGCTCAGCGCGCTCGGCATCGTGCTGGTCGAGCGTGGGATCCACGTCCTGCGGTCTCTCGGTCATGGACCTGATGTACCCACGGACCGGCGACCGAATCGTGGTCACGGCACCTCGGTTGGTCAGTAGCATCAGCCCGTGGACGTGCTCGAGCGCGAGGGCCAACTCGCCGCACTGCACCAAAGCCTGGCGGCCGCTGACACCGACCACGGGAGCTTCGTCCTCGTCACCGGAGAAGCCGGCGCCGGCAAGACCACGGTGCTCTCGCGCTTTCGTTCCACGCTCGCGACGGACGTCGACGTCGCGGTCGGGCTCTGCGATCCGCTGACGGCTCCACGGGCGCTCGGCCCGCTGCTCGACATCGTCGAGGACCTGGGTCTGGTGGTCGGGCAGTCTCACGATGTCGCCCGCGAGATCCTGCACCGCGCGGCGCTCCGGACCACCGCGATCATCATCGAGGATGCGCACTGGGCGGACGACGCCACGCTCGATGCCGTGGTCTTCCTCGTACGCCGGATGGCAGAGCTCCGGCTGTTGCTCGTCGTGAGCTACCGAGAGGACGAGGTCGGCGCCGATCATCCCCTCCGGGTGGCTCTTGGCCGGGTGGCCACATCTCGTCCCCAGCGCATCACGATTCCGCCGCTCACCCGGGACGCGGTACGCCTCCTCTCCATCGGGAGCTCGATTGACCCCGACGAGCTGGTCCACGTGACCGGCGGAAACCCCTTCTTCGTCACGGAGGTGCTGGCCGGCGGTGAGGAACGAGTCCCTCGGACCATCGTGGACAGTGTGCTCGCGCGTGCCTCGTCGCTCTCGACAGCTGGGCGAGGCGTGCTGGAGACAGCGTCTGTGATGCCCCGGGGAGCGACGGACTCGCTGTTGAACCGGTTGACCTCGTCGCCGCGCGGGATCGAGGAAGCGCGTGGGGCAGGACTCCTGGAGGACGTCCGCGGCCGGCTCCGGTTCCGGCACGAGATCGCGCGCCTGGCCCTCGAGACCTCACTCGACCCTCGCCGGCGTCAGCTGCTGCACACGACGGTGCTGCGCAGCTTCCCCGACATCGAGACGGCACAACCCTACGGTCTCGACGTCACGGACCTCGCACACCATGCGGTCCACGCCGGCGAATCGGACTTGATCCTGCGCTATTGCCGCGCGGCAGCCCAGGAAGCCGCCGCCGCCGGTGCCCATCGTGCCGCGGCCGACCATTGGGCGCACGCGCTCGCCGCCGGCGGGGAGCTTTCTCCCCAGGAGCGTGCGCAGGTTCTGGAGGGGCAGGGCGCTGCCCTGGGTGTCGTCGGGCGGGCCGTCGAGGCCTGCGCGTCATACACGGCGGCAGCGCGGGCGTGGTCCGAGCAAGACGAGCCTGGTCGACAGGGAGAAGCCCTGGCGCACGTTGCCGCTCATCTGTGGTTGGCCGGGCATGGCCCGCAGGCACGCGAGCAGATAGACGCGGCGGTCGAGATGCTCGAACCGGTCGGCGGGCGACCACTCGCTGCCGCGCTCGCGCAGCAGTCCAGGCTCCGGATGTTGGCAAGAGACGTGGACGGCGCGGTGAGCGCGGGCGAGCGCGCCATCGAGCTTGCCGAGCCTTTCGGCGCGAATGCTGTGCTTTCTCGTGCCTACAACTCCATCGGAGCCGCTCTCTGGTTCGCCGATCCGGACCGGGCCGAGGCCCCGTTGCTGCAGGCGCTCGAGCTCGCTCGGGCTGCCGGCGACGACAATCTCGTCGCCAGCGCCATGGTCAATCTCGGCTCGGGTGCAGGCGAGATTCGCCGGTACGACGTGGCCGAGCCCTGGCTCGAAGCAGCGGTCAACTGGTGTGAGGACCGAGATCTGGACGGGAACCGCGACTACGCGCAGGCCTGGCGTGCGCGCGTCCTGCTCGAGCATGGTCAATGGACTGCCGCCGCGGCCGACGCGCACCTCGTCGCGTCCCGCTCCGAGGTCGTCATCGCGCGCATCGTCTCGCTCACCACCTTGGGGTTGCTGCGCAGTCGTCGCGGGGATCCGGACGGGACGGTGCTGGCTGAGGCGTGGGACCTCGCCCTCGAGACTGCCGACCTGCAACGGCTCTGGCCGGTGGCGGCCGCCCGCGCCGAAGCGGCGTGGTGGCGCCACGGAGCGCTCTCCGACACGGGCGAGCTCCGCACTGTCTTCGAGATGGCGGTCTCGCTTCGTCATGTCTGGGCCGTCGGTGACCTGGGCACGTGGCTCCAGCGCGCCGGTGAGGACGTCCCTTCCGGCCTGCTCGTAGCCGAACCGTATGCCGCGACGCTCTCCGGTGACCCGCTGAGCGCGGCGGCGAGCTGGGATCAGCTCGGGTGCCCGTTCGACGCTGCCGCCGCCCTTCTCGACGCCAGGGAGGAGCCCGCTCTCCTCGAGGCGGTGCACCGCTTCGACAGGCTCGGCGCCTCGGCCGCCTCACGGTTCGCCCGGACCCGGTTGCGCGACCTCGGCGTGACTCGCATCCCGCGTGGCCCACGGTCCTCGACCCGGGAGGACCCATCAGGCCTCACGACGCGCGAGCAGGAGGTGATGGCCGGACTCGCCCGCGGGCTCACGAACGCGGCCATCGCCGCCGAACTGGTCATCTCTCCGCGCACGGTCGACCGGCATGTCTCGAACGTTCTGCGAAAGCTCAACGCGAGCACCCGGACCGAGGCCGTGGCAGCGCTGCAGAGTCTCCAACCTGAGTAGGTCCGTCAGGCGACATGGGTAGCTGACACCGATGCTCAGACGATGCTGCTCCGCGAGGCTGATGCGAACCGCATTCCCGACGTCCGAGGAGGACACCATGCCGCGCTACCTGGTCGAGCGAACGTTCCCGAACGGCCTCAGCATCCCTACGGACGAGAAGGGCGCCGCCGCGTGCCTGTCGGTCGTGGACAACAACCAGGCCGAGTCCGTCACGTGGGTGCATTCGTACGTCACGCCGGACCGGAACAAGACCTACTGCATCTACGACGGGCCCAACCCCGAGGCGATCAGGAACACCGCAGAACGCAACTCGCTGCCGGTCGACACGATCACCGAGGTACGGGTCCTGGACCCGTACTTCTACCACGTCTGAGCACCGGGACGACCCGCCCTGACCGAGCCGCCCCGGGAGTCTCCACGCCAGCAGGCGTCTCCCGGGCTACTCGGCCTCCCAGGTGAAGAACCGGCTGGCAATGGCCACGACCACGGCCGCGAAGCCGAGCAGGATCAGCATCGGCACGACGGCAGCGGCAGCGCCCCGGCCGCGGACGAGGACATCGAGCATGCCCTCGTTGAGGTAGCGCAGCGGCAGCAGATGAGAGACCACGTCGAGCCAGCGTGGTGCCCCGTCCAGGGGGAAGAACGATCCCGAGAGGAACGCCATCGGCAAGACGAAGATGTTGGCCAGGGACGTGGCGCCCTCGACCGTCTTCGAGATCGATCCGGCGAGCAGCCCCAGCGACATGAACGACAACGTTCCGCAGATGAGCAGCGGAAAACTCATGTACCAGGAGCCATCGAGCCGCAAGCCGAACGCTGCCACCGCCAGCCCGATGAAGATCGCCATCTGGGCGAACGCGATCATCATCGTCACGCCGATCCGGGCCGCAACCACGGATGCCGTGGTCACCGGCGCGAGCCGGATCCGCCGCAGCAGCTTGGTGCGTCGCCACCCGACCAGCGTGGCGGCAGCGCCGAACGTCGCGCTGGTCGCGATCGCCCACCCGAGGAGTCCCGGCGTCACGAACTGGATCGTCTTCAACGACTTGTCCTCGATCCGCTGGGAGTCGAGGGAGTACGTGGGCGGCTGTCCTGACGCGGCGATGTTCGCGGTCTGGACGAAGGACTGCAGGATGCCCTGCGCGACCGCCGACTGCACCCGGTCGGCGTCACTGTAATGCGCGATGAGCTGATCGCCGTGCTGCTCGACGGCGATCACGCTGTCGCCATCACGCACGGAAGTGAGCGCTGCGCTGAGGTCTGTGGACTTCGTGACGTCGAAGGAGTCGTCGAAGGCGGCCTTTGCGCCGGCTGGAAGGCTGTCGATGACGGGCACCGGGCCCACCTCGACGAGCGAGAGCTTGCTCTGGCCCTGGTTGGCGAAGACTCCTCCGAACAGCACGAGGAACATCAGCGGGAAGAACACCGAGAAGAACACCGCCTGCCGATCCCGCAGGTAGCCCTTGAGCATCGCCAGCGACAGGCTCTGGAAGGCGCTCATGCGCGGTACTCCCGACCGGTCAGCGCCAAGAAGACGTCCTCGAGGTTCGCGCCCTTCACCTGCAGACCGTGCAACGCCTGTCGCTGGCCGAGGGCGAACAGCACATCCGCGGGCGCACGCGTGGACATCACGACAGCACCGGGCTCGACCGAGACCGCGTCGACGCCGGGGATCGATCCGGCGTCGCCCGCCGTGATCGCCTGGACGTCCACGCTGATGCGCACGGACGCGTCGAGCCCGCGAACCAGGGCAGCCGGGGTGTCGAGCTCCAGGATGCGGCCGTGGTCCATGATGGCCACCCGGTCGCACAGGGTCTCGGCCTCGTCCATGTAGTGGGTCGTCAGGACGACGGTCCGCCCGTCCTCGTTGAGAGAGCCGAGCAGGTCCCACAGGTTGCGCCGGGCCTGCGGGTCGAGGGCGGCGGTCGGCTCGTCGAGAAAAACCACCTCGGGCTCGTGCACGAGAGCGCAGGCGATCGACAGCCGCTGCAACTGTCCGCCGGACAGCTTCTCGGTCCGCGCATCGGCCTTGTCGGTGAGTCCGACCCGCTCCAGCCAGGTGTCCGCGGCGGCCGGCTTGACGCCGTACAGCGAGCCGAAGGTGTGGATCTGTTCGCGCGCGGTCAACCGGTCGAAGAAGGCCGAGGCCTGCAGCTGGACGCCCATGCGGGACAGCAGCGCGGCGTTGCGTGGCCAGGGCGACAGGTCGAGCAGCATGACCTCACCGGAATCAGCCTTGCGCAGCCCTTCGATGATCTCGAGCGTGGTCGTCTTGCCCGCACCGTTGGGTCCGAGGATGCCGAAGAACTCTCCGGCCTGGACCTCGAAGGTGACTCCGTCGACGGCCTTGACCGTTCCGTAGGCGACGCGCACGTCGCGCACGCGGATGATCTCCCCCATGCGCGGATTCTAGGAGACGCTGCGTCGCCCCTGATCCGGGGGCGGGGCTCCCCCGTGTGCTCTGTGCTCGTGCTCAGTGCCCGTTGCCCGTGCTCAGCGCGTCAGCATGGTGCGTACGACGCGCAGCCCGACCGACATCCGAGCGAGATCGGGATCGGTGTCGGACGTGATGTCGTTCAAGGTGGACTTCGCCCGGCCGACCACGACCGAGTCGCCGGCCTCCCAGGTGGACACGCGGTCGTCGGCCGCGGCGCCGGCGTCGGTGCCCGCCAGCACCTGCGCGGTCAGAGCCGCATGTACGGCGTGCAGGTCGTCTCGCAGCGACGCGCGCGCCATCGTCTGCCAGCGATCGTCACGTGGCAGGCCGTAGATCATCGCCATCAGCTCCGAGAGGCCGAGGCGTTCGGCGAGGACCGAGTGGACGCGAGCGACCTCCAGGGCGTCGATGTCGTCGCGACGGGCGATCTCGACGACCTCGAGGACGGCGTACGCGGGCGGCAGCACGGCTACCGCCGACGCCAGCTCCGCCGACACCCCGGACTTCTGCAGCGACTTCAGCCGCGCCTCGTACTCCTCGGCCTGTACCCCGGTCAGGATGTCGGGAAGGGCCTGCATGACGCGCTGGATGTCTGTGCCGAAGTGAGCGACCGTGGACTCCGAGTCGAGCGGGGGGCGACGGTTGTTGACCAGCCAACGCGACGCACGCTCGATCAGCGTCCGCACCGCCAGCCTCATGTCGGTCTGCACGGCAGCGTCGATCTGGTTGTCGAGCGCGTTGATCTGGGTGATCAGGTCGTCCGCGCCGTAGACCGCACGACACACCAGATGCGCTCGGGCGAGATCGTCGGCCGTCGCGCTGGTCTCCTGGCTGAGGCGATGGAAGAACGTGATCCCGGCGAAGTTGACGAGGTCGTTCACGACCTGCGTCACGATGATCTCGCGCCGCAGTGGGTGCGAGACCATGGCGTCACGCAGGCTTTGCTGCAGCTTGCTCGGGAAGTAGCTCACCAGCTCGCCGTGGAGGAACGGGTCGTCCGTCAGGCTGCTCTGAACGAGCTCGTCGGCCAGCACGATCTTGGTGTAGGCGAGGAGCACCGCCAGCTCGGGAGTCGTGAGCGCCGAGCCTGCGCTGCGACGGGCCTGGAACTCCTTCTCCGACGGGAGGAACTCGATCTCGCGGTCAAGCAGCCCGCCGCGCTCGAGCCGACGGATCCAGGCCTCGTGCACGTGCATCAACGAGGTGGCGACCGCCGTCGAGTTCGACAGCGCGAGGTTCTGGTCGTAGTTGTCACGCAGCACCAGGTCGGCGACCTCGTCCGTCATCGACGCGAGCAGCTCGTTGCGCTGCTTCTCCGTCATGTCACCCGCGCGCATCACCGCGTCGAGCAGGATCTTGATGTTGACCTCGTGGTCGGAGGTGTCGACGCCGGCGGAGTTGTCGATGAAGTCCGTACAGATGCGTCCACCGGCGGCGGCGTACTCGATGCGCCCACGCTGGGTGAAGCCGAGGTTGCCGCCCTCCCCCACCGACTGGCAGCGCAGCTCACCTCCATTGACCCGGATGGCGTCGTTGGCCTTGTCGCCTGCCTCGGCGTGGCTCTCGGACGCCGCCTTGACATAGGTGCCGATCCCGCCGTTCCAGAGCAGGTCGACAGGCGAGACCAGGATCGCCCGCATCAGCTCGACGGGGGTCATCGTCGTCGTGGTGGCGTCCAGGTCCAGCACGGCTGCGACCTCGGGCGAGATCGCGATTGCCTTGGCTGTCCGCGGGAAGATCCCGCCACCGTGCGACACGAGACTCCGGTCGTAGTCCGCCCAGCTGGAACGGGGCAGGTCGAACAGCCGGCGGCGTTCGGCGTATGAGGTGGCCGGATCAGGCGATGGGTCCAAGAAGATGTGGCGGTGGTCGAACGCGGCCACGAGCTTGGTGTGTTCGCTGAGCAACATGCCGTTCCCGAAGACGTCGCCACTCATGTCCCCGATCCCCACGCAGGTGAAGTCCTCGGACTGACAGTCGATCCCGCGCTCGCGGAAGTGGCGGCGGACGGATTCCCAGGCTCCGCGGGCGGTGATGCCCATGGCTTTGTGGTCATAGCCGACGGATCCACCGGACGCGAAGGCGTCGCCGAGCCAGAAGCCGTAGTCCTTGGCGACGGAGTTGGCGATGTCGGAGAAGGTCGCCGTCCCCTTGTCAGCTGCCACGACGAGGTAGCTGTCGCCTGCGTCGTGGCGCACCACGTGCGCCGGCGGCACGGTCTCGCCGCCGACGAGGTTGTCGGTGATGTCGAGGAGTCCGCAGATGAAGGTCTTGTAGCAGGCGATGCCCTCGGCCAACCAGGCCTCACGATCAGCCGCCGGGTCGGGCAGCTGCTTGCAGTAGAAACCGCCCTTCGCCCCCACCGGGACGATCACGGTGTTCTTGACCATCTGCGCCTTGACGAGTCCGAGCACCTCGGTGCGGAAGTCCTCACGGCGATCCGACCAGCGCAGGCCACCTCGCGCCACCGCGCCGAACCGCAGGTGCACGCCCTCGACCCGGGGGGAATAGACGAAGATCTCGAAGGCCGGCCGTGGCTCGGGCAGGTCGGGGACCGTCGACGTGTCCAGCTTGAGGGAGATGTAGGGCTTGGGGTGCCCGTCGGCGTCCGGCTGGTAGAAGTTCGTGCGCAGCGTCGCCTTGATCGTAGCCAGATAGCCGCGCAGGATCCGGTCGTGGTCGAGGCTGGCGACCTGGTCGAGGCCGGCCAGGATGGCGCGCTCGATCTCGGCTGCCTTCTCCAGCCGGTCGGGCGCATCCGGGTCGAGCGCTGCCGGCCCCTCTCCGGCTCCGGGGCGGAACCGGGCCTCGAACAGGTCGACCAGCAACCGGGCAAGCGTGACGTTGGCCCGGATCGAGGTCTCGATGTAACCCTGCCCGAACGGGGTTGCCCCCTGGCGGAAGTACTTCGCGTAGGCCCGCAGGATCGACACCTTGCGCCAGTCGAGCCCACCGTCGAGCACGAGGGCCGAGAACCCGTCGCTCTCGGCCAGCCCCGCCCAGACGGCCATGAACCCGTCCTGGAAGAGCTCCCTCGTGCCCTCGGGCATCTTGGTGGCGCGACGCAGGCCGAAGTCGTAGATCCAGGCTCGGTCGGTGGGGCGTTCGAGCTCGTACGGCCGCTCGTCCACGACCTCTACGCCCATCGACGACAGCACGGGCAGCACCTGCGACAGGCTCAGCGGGCTCCCGATCCGGAACACCTTGAACCGGGCCTCGCCCTCCGACGCGTCGACCGGTGAGTACAACGACAGGCCGATCGGTTCGGCCCCGACGTCCTCCATCCGCCGGACGTCGGCGGCGGCGACGCGTGGTGTGAAGTCCTCCTTGTAGGCCTCGGGGAACGCATCGCCGTACACGCGCGCGAGCCGCGAGCCGTTCTCCTCTCCGAACTGCTCGTGCAGGGCGACCAGGAAGTCATCGGTCCAGGACCGGGTCGCGTCCGCGAGCCGCGCCTCGAGCTGGTTCTCGTCGAAGTCCTTGAGCGTCCCACCCTGGGCGGCCCTGATCACGAAGTGCAGCCGAGCGAGCACGGACTCGCTCACGCGGGCGGTGTAGTCGATGGAGTCGGCACCCATCGTGCTCTTCAAGATGTCCTGCATCCGCTCGCGCACCTGCGTGGTGTAGCGGTCACGGGGCAGGTAGACCAGGCAGGAGAGGAAGCGGCCGTACGTGTCACGGCGGACGAAGAGCCGCAGCTGGCGACGTTCCCGTAGGTGAAGCACCGCCTCGGCGACCGGGAGCAGGTCGTCGACCGACGTCTGGAACAGCTCGTCGCGGGGGTAGGTCTCGAGGATGTCCATCAGCGCCTTGCCGCTGTGGCTCATCACGGAGAACCCGGCACCGGCGATCAGCTGCTGGGCCTTGTCACGAAGGACGGGGATCCGGGTCAGGCTCTCGGTGTAGGCCGCCGAGCTGAACAGCCCGAGAAAGCGTCGCTCACCGACGACGTCGCCGTTGGCGTCGAAGCTCTTGACGCCGACGTAGTCGAGATAGGCAGGTCGATGGACCGTCGAGCGCGAGTTGGCCTTGGTGACGATCAGGAGCTCCTTCTCCCGCGCCTTCGCCGCGACCTTGGCCGGCAGCTTGCCGTACGACGCTGACATGTCCTGGTCCGAACGCAGGATGCCGAGGCCGGTCCCGGGCACGGCACGCAGCGCGTCGTCGCCGTCGATGCGCTGCAGCTGGTACTCCCGGTAGCCGAGGAACGTGAAGTGGTCGTCAGCCAACCAGCTGAGCAGCGCCTTGCCCTCACTGACCTCGTTCTCCGGCAACGCGGGTGGGTTCTTCTCCAGCTCTGCGACCAGCTGGAGTGCCTGCTCGTGCATCTTGTCCCAGTCCTCGACGACCTCGCGTACGTCGCTCAGGATCGAGACCAGGGCGGCTTCGACGGCCTCGAGATCCTCGGTCTGGGTCTCACGGTCGATCTCGATGTGCATCCAGGACTCGCGGATGAGCTCGGCGGACGCGTCCTCCTGGCTCTCGCCGTCACAGACCTCGAGGAGTGCACCGGTGACGTCGCGTCGCACGAACAGCTGTGGGTGGATGACGACGTGGATGGCCCGGTCCTGTGCGGTCAGCGCCATCGTGACCGAGTCGACCAGGAACGGCATGTCGTCGGTGACGATCTCGGCGACGCTGTGCCCGTCGGCGGCCCATTCGTTCGAGTCCACCGTGGGGGTGAAGACGTGGACGGCTGCGGTTCCCTGGGGACGGTTGCTCGCGAGCCGGTACTGGCTCAGCGCCGCGCCGTAGATGTCGACCGGGGTCCGGCCGACGAGGTCCTCCGGCGCCACGTGGCGGTAGAAGAGGTCAAGCAGCTGCCGGGTCGCCTCGACGTCCGGGCCGGCGCCTGTGCGGCGGTGCTCGGCCAGCGCCGCGGCGTCGGCGATGAGCTGGCTCTTGGCGACGTCCAACTTGCTGCGCATGGAACAAGCCCTGTTCTGGCAAACCTTGGCACCGCCACCGAGGCGAACCCCGAAGGCCGTGATCGCACCCCGTTGTGCGACACCCCTGACCTTAGTCCTGCGGGTCGCCCGGCGTCCGCAGGGTCGCCGTCACAGCTCCGAGCGCAGATCCCACAGCAGCGGGTAGTAGCGCAGCGGGAGACGACTGCGTAGGTAGGCACCTCCGGACGACCCCCCGGTGCCGGTCCGCGTACCGATCATCCGCTCGACCATCGTCACGTGCCGGGCCCGCCAGTCCGCCGCCAGCTCGTCGTGCTGGATCAGCGCCTCAGCCAGCTCCCAGACGTCCGCGTGCCTCTCCCGGTCATGAGCTGCCGTTCGCAACGACGACGCGATCTGTGTGTCGGTCGAGGTCGGCAGTCCCCGGTCGGCCAGGACGACGAGGAAGGCATCCCACAGCGTGGGTTCGTCGAGACGGCGCTGCAGCCTGGTCCGCTCGTCGTCGGTCAGACCGCGGAAACGACGTACGAACGTGGGGTCCTTGGCGCCGGAGATGAACTCGAGCTCCCGGAACTGCACCGACTGGAACCCGCTGGCCGGTGACAACAGCTGGCGGAAGGTCAGGAAGTCCTGGGGGGTCATGGTCTCGAGCACGTCGATCTGGTGGATGAGCACGCGCTCGATCACATGCATCCGGGTCAGCAGGTGCTTGGCCCACCACAGCCGCCCGTCGGCGAGCGCGTCGCGGGCCGTGCTGGCCTCGTGCAGGAGCTGTTGGAACCACAGCTCATACACCTGGTGGATCGTGATGAACAGCAGCTCGTCGTGGGCCGGCGGCTCGGACTCGAGCTGCTGAGCGTCGAGCAGCTTGCCGAGCTGGAGGTAGCTGCCATAGGTGAGCTTGGCACCTTGCTCACCGAAGTTGATGTCCTGTCCCTGCCACTCGCCGACGGTGGGGTCAGGCTCTGGTCGGTCGGCACTGCTGTCGCCTCGGGTGGGTTCGGAGCTCGTCACGTGCCCACGCTATCGCTGGACCCGTCAGGAGAGCCGGACCTCGATGGCATGATGCCGCCATGAACATCAGCGCGACGATCTCCTATCCGGCCTCGACCAGTCTCGCCGAGGTGTACGAGCTCTCGACCGATCCGGACTTTCGCGCCGCCGTCTGCGAGGCCACGCACGCGCTCGACTACGACGTGCGCGTCGACGAGCACGAAGACGGTACGTCGACGGTGGTCGTCAGCCGCACGATGCCGGCGGACGTCCCCGACTTCATGAAGAAGATGATCGGGGAGTCCGTCGACGTGATCCAGACCGAGGACTGGTCCACGCCCGATCGACGACGGCCGGCGCACGGCCGACCTCGTGGTCCAGATCAAGGGGCAGCCGGCCAAGATGACCGGCACGGCCGCCATCGAGACCACCGGTGCCGACGGTGACACGGGCGCCGTCCAGATGCGGATCGAGGGCGACCTCAGGGTCTCGATCCCGTTCGTCGGCAAGAAGATCGAGGCGGAGATCGCCAAGGGGATCTATGCCGCCATCAAGCGCGAGCAGGAGACCGCGGCGTCCCGCTTGTCCTGATCGAGAGCGGCTGCGGTCACGGCGCGCCGCAACGCACGGCGCGTCGCTCGGCGGAACTGTCGGCAGGGTCTGCGACCGTGGAACGCATGACGAACACAGCCGAGTTGGCGGCCGACCTGCTCATGATGAGCGGCGTCGTGCGGGACTGCCCCGACTGCGCTGCCGAACGCATTTTCGTGTCCACCGACGACCAGCTCGACCCGGGCGTCGGCGCCTACTGCTGCACGACCTGTGGTGCCGCGATCCTGATGGACCTGTTCCTCGACATCACGCCGGCTGTGACCCGGGCCGCCTGAGCCTGCCGCTCGGCCGCCACCGCCGCTACAGCCAGCCCGCTACAGCCAGCCCGCTACAGTCAGCCCGTGATGTTCGACGTCAGCGGCGATGCCTACGGCCGCTTCATGGGCAGGTTCTCCGAGCCGTTGGCCGTGCAGTTCGCGGACCTCGCCGGCGTGCACACCGGTCAGCGTGCGGTCGACGTGGGATGCGGTCCGGGGGCGCTCACCGCGGTGCTCGTCCAGCGCCTCGGTGCCGACCACGTCGCTGCCTGCGACCCGTCCGGGCCCTTCGTCGCCGCGCTCCGGGACCGACTCCCGGCGGTCGACGTGCACGAGGCGCCCGCCGAGCACCTGCCGTTCGACGACGACTCGTTCGACGTGACGCTGGCGCAGCTCGTGGTCCACTTCATGGCCGAGCCGGTCGCCGGCCTGACCGAGATGCGCCGGGTCACCGCGCCCGGCGGAGTCGTGGCGGCCAATGTGTGGGACCACAGCGGCTCGGAGGGTCCGCTCAGCCTGTTCTGGCAGGCGGCGCGCGACATCGACCCCGAGGTCGACGGCGAGGCGAACTTCGCGGGATCGCAGCCGGGCCATCTTCGGCAGCTTTTCGCCGAGGCCGGCTTTGCCGATCCCCATGAGACGACGCTGACCGTGGCTCCTCGCTTCGACAGCTTCGCGGACTGGTGGGAGCCCTACACCTTCGGCGTCGGTACAGCCGGCGCCCATGTGGCCGGGCTGGACGACGAGACCACGAAACGCGTCCGTGACCGGTGCCAGGAGCTGCTGCCTGCACCACCGTTCACGATCACCGCCACGGCCTGGACCGTCACGGCCCAGGCCTGAGCGAGTCAGCCCATGTGGGGATAGCGATACTCCTTCGGTGGGGCGAACGTCTCCTTGATCGAGCGCGGTGACGTCCAGCGCATGAGGTTGGCGGCAGAGCCCGCCTTGTCGTTGGTACCCGAGGCCCGGGCGCCTCCGAACGGTTGCTGGCCCACCACGGCTCCGGTCGGCTTGTCGTTGATGTAGAAGTTGCCGGCCGCAAACCTGAGCCGCTCCATCGTCTGAGCGATCGCCTCCCGGTCCTGAGCGATCACGGCACCGGTGAGGGCGTACTGCGAGAACGACTCCATCTGGTCGACGGCCTTGTCGAAGTCGGCGTCGTCATACACGTGCACCGCCAGGATCGGTCCGAAGTACTCCGTGTCGAACATCGCATCGGTCGGGTCGCTGGACGTGATGACCGTCGGGCGCACGAAGTAGCCGACCGAACCGTCGGTGGTCCCTCCCGCGACGATGTCGAGCTTGGCCGAACGCTTGGCGCGCGCGATCGCCTTCTTGTGCTTGTCGAACGCCCGCCGGTCGATGACCGCACCCATGAAGTTCGAGAGGTCGGTGACGTCCCCCATCGTGAGCGACTCGACCTCGGCGATGAAGTCCTTGCGCATCCGCCGCCACACAGACTTGGCGACGTAGGCACGAGAGGCGGCGGAGCACTTCTGTCCCTGGTACTCGAACGCGCCCCGGACCAGCGCGGTGCGAAGCACGTCAGGATCGGCCGACGGGTGCGCGACGACGAAGTCCTTGCCGCCCGTCTCGCCGACGATGCGCGGGTAGGAGCGGTACGACGCGATGTTCTCCCCCACCGTCCGCCAGAGGTGCTGGAAGGTCGGAGTCGACCCCGTGAAGTGGATACCCGCCAGGTCAGGATGTGGCAACGCCACGTCGGACACAGCCGCGCCGTGGCCGGGGAGCATGTTGATGACGCCGGGAGGCATCCCGGCCTCCTCGAGAAGCTGCATCAGATGGTGGGCGGCGAACTGCTGGGTCACCGACGGCTTCCACAGCACCGTGTTGCCCATGAGGGCAGGCGCCGTGGGGAGATTGCCGGCGATCGCGGTGAAGTTGAACGGCGTGATCGCGTAGACGAAGCCCTCGAGCGGTCGGTGGTCGGTGCGGTTCCAGATGCCTTTGCTGTTGGCCATCGGCTGTTCGCGCAGGATCTGCTGCGCGAAGTGCACGTTGAACCGCCAGAAGTCGATGAGCTCACACGCCGCGTCGATCTCGGCCTGCCACACCGTCTTCGACTGTCCGAGCATGGTCGCGGCGTTGAGGGTGGCCCGCCAGGGTCCGGCCAGCAGGTCGGCGGCCTTGAGGATGATCGACGCGCGGTCCTCGAACGCCATCGCCCGCCAGGCCGGCGCCGCCTGAGCGGCGGCCCTGATCGCAGCCTTGGCGTCTGCAGCGGTGGCGCCACGGGTCACGCCCAGCCGGCTCTGGTGGTTGTGCGGCTGGACGACGTCGAGCTCCTCGCCCTTGCCCATCCGGTGCTGGCCGCCGATCGTGGCGGTCAGCTCGACCTCGGACTTCTGCAGCTCCACGAGCTTCTGCTCGAGCGCGGCGCGCTCGGCGCTGCCGGGCGCGTAGTCGAGGTTGGGCTCGTTCAGGGGGGTGGGAACAGTCGAGATTGCGTCCATGCGAGGCATCTTGCCACGCAGCGTCGAGGCGGGTGTACCCACGCCGGAGCCTCGAGTCCGAACGTGCGACCGTCAGGTCAGGCGGACTTCCTCGCTGCCTTCTTCGGGGACTTGGCGGCCGCCTTCTTGGCGGTCTTCTTGGCCGCGGCCTTCTTGGCGGTCTTCTTGGCCGCCGCCTTCTTCGGGCTCGCTGCCTTCTTGCCCGTCGCCGTCGAGCCGGCACCCGCCTCGGCGCGCCGCTTCTTGGCGGCGTCGACGCTGGCGCGCAGGGCAGCCACCAGGTCGACGACCTCCGCGGTCTCGCCGTCCTCCTCCTCGACCTCGGGCATGGGCAGACCCTCCGCCTTGGCCTCGACGAGCTTCTCGAGGGCCTCGCGGTAGTCGCTGTGGTAGCGCTCGGGATCGAACTCCGACTGCAGGGTCGCGATGTAGGACTCTGCCATCGCCACCTCCTGCTTGCGGATCTCGATGTCGTCACTCGGTGCTGCGAAGCTGGAGTCACGGACTTCGTCCGGCCACAGCATCGTCTGCAACACCAGCGCCCCGTCCTTCTCACGCAGCAGCGCGAGCACCTCACGCGTCCGGATGGCCACCTTCACGAGCGCGCACTGGTTGGTCTTGGTCAGGGCGTCACGCAGCAGCACGTACGGCTTGCCACCCGGTCCGCCGTCGGCACCGAGGTAGTAGGCCTTGGAGAAGTAGAGAGGGTCGACCTGCTCCATCGGCACGAACTCGAGCACCTCGATCGCCTTGGCTGTCGGCAGCGGTAACCCGGCGAAGTCGTCGTTGGTCAGGATCACCATCCGACCGTCGGGCATCTCGTAGCCCTTGCCGATATCGGAGTACGGCACTTCTTCGCCGTCGATCTCACACACGCGGCGGTACCGGATGCGGCCGCCGTCCTCCTCGTGGACCTGGCGGAACGAGATGTCACGTTCCTCGGTCGCGGAGTACAGCTTGACCGGGATCGTGACCAGGCCGAATGAGATCGTGCCCTTCCAGATCGCCTGCATGTCGCCTCCCTAGTCTCCTGCGCTCGAGGCTAGCAACTGCGGAATCTCCTGGGTGGCGAACCAGCACAGGTCTTCCTGGGTTCCGGCGAGCGTAACCGCTGAGCTGTCAGCGAGCACGGCCGAGATCTGTTGCCGCTCGATCGGTGCCACCACCAGCACCGCACCTGGATGTTCCGCGTCCTCCTGGACCGACGCGTACGGCATCTCGGCGACGACCACGACACGACATCCGCGCTTGTGGAAGTCGTCGGTGAGCAGCTGCTGGGAAGCCTCCGCGGCAGCCGAGACGAGCGCGTACTCCGCTTCGTCGTCGCCGATGTCCGGGAGCGTCCGACGCACCGACTCGGTCGCGGCGTACGCGGCGACGGGAGCCGTCAGGACGTCGACGTCATACCAGGCCCGGAGCCGATCGAGCGTGGTCGGGACGTAGACGCGCATCAGGAGCCCTTCGTCCTCGACGCGGTGGAGCGTCTCCGGGGGACCGCCTTCTTGCTGACCTTGCCCCGGGGCGCTCGCGGCCGGCCCGGCGAGGATGCGTCGACCAGCTCATCGAGCGACTCGCTGATACAGCTGGCGAGCACGTCGACGTCCGGGAGCGCGTCCCGGTCGGCGTCGAGGCCGTAGAAGACCTTGCCGTCGTACGAGGTCACTCCGATGGCGAGCGCCTGACCTGGCAGCAGCGGCAGCACCGGGTAGCTGGCGAGCAGTCGGGACCCCTCTGCGTAGAGCGGGAACTGCGGGCCTGGGACGTTTGTGACCACGAGTGAGAAGCTCCGCGGCGGGTGTCCGGCAGCGACCCGCGCGCCGAGTGCATGGAACGTCGACGGGGCGAACCCGGCGATCTCGGCCAGCTTGCTCGCCGCCACGGCACGACCGGTCTCCTTGTGCGCCTTGAACGCGTACGACACCTGGTGCAGTCGCATGACGGGGCTGGCCTCCCCCACCGGCAGCAACAGCAGGTGCGGCGTGACCTGGCTGCCGAGCGAGGTCGGCTCGGCGAACTCGTCATCGACCACGCTCATCGGCACCATCGCCTTGATCCGCGTCGATGTGGTCACGGTCTCAGCGCGCGTCAGCAGCCAGCCGCGGAGCGCACCCGCGATGGTGGCCAGGACGACGTCGTTGACCGAGCCACCGTGCTCCTGACGTACCTTGCGGTATGCCGACAGGCGGGTGTCGACGGTGACGAACCGACGTTGCTCGGACGGCTCGGCGCCCAGCGGGCCGGTCGGAACCGCCGGCCTGGCCCCGGACAGGTTGCCTGCCCACGAGCGGATCCGGTCAGCGGCGAAGCTGGCCGAGACCAGCTGGCCGCGGAGGTTGTCGGCCGCCGCAGCCGGGTCCCGCAGGGAGTCGGCCACGGCGTCACCGAGCAGCTCGAGTCCACCGCGTCGCCGCTCTGGGTGCCAGCTCACGTCGGGAGTCGCCGGCGTCTGCGGACTGTCGTCGACGATCAGCTGCGCGAGGTCGATCGTCGTACCGTCCACGAGGGCTTGATGCGACTTGGACAGCACGGCGTAGCGGCCGTCCTGTAGGCCCTCGACCAGGTAGACCTCCCACAGCGGTCGTTCACGGTCCAGGCGCCGGCTCGTGATCCGGGCCACGAGATCGCGCAGCTGGACCATCGATCCCGGTCGTGGCAGGGCCGAGCGCCGTACGTGGTAGTTGAGGTCGAAGTCCTCGTCGTCGACCCAGACGGGATTGGCGACCCGCCCAGGGATCGTACGCACCCGCTGCCGGTAGCGGGGAACGAACGCGATCCGGTCGTTGATCAGCGAGACGAGCCGGGCGTGGTCGAACCCGTCGTCCGGCGTCTCGAAGATGTCCAGGGTGGAGATGTGCATGGGCGTTCTCGCCGTCTCCATCGACAAGAAGGCCATGTCCAACGGTCGCAACCGCTCCGGCATCGCAACCCTCTCCTGCAGGGGCTGGGAGTGAAGCGTGTCACTCCCGGGAACGATCATCTTGTCATGGTCGTATGGGCGTGCCGGGCACCGCTGTGCGGCTGCGCGGTGTCCCGCACGCCCGAGCAACAGCCGTCGAGTCGGAGGATCCCCGCATGAGACGTTCTCTGGCCCGTCGCCTCGGCATCGTCGGTGCAGGGGTCGCCGTGCTCGTAGGCGCCACTGCCTGCTCGAGCGACAGCGGTGGTTCATCGGACAAGCCCGTGGTCGTCAACATCACCGAGCAGGGTGGCCACATCGACCCGGTCGGCGAGGTCGTGAAGGCCTCGACCGGCCAGCAGATCCGGCTGGTGGTCAGCTCCGACGCCCCTGACGAACTGCACGTGCACTCCGACCCCGAGTACGAGTTCACGGTCCCGGCGGGTGCGGACCAGAAGGTGTTCACGTTCACGATCACGACACCGGGCACATTCGTCGTCGAGTCCCATGAGCTCGAGGTCACGGTGCTGAAGCTCGAGGTCAGCTGACGGGAGGGCTCGTGTCAGTCGTGGCCGGCACGACCAGCCACCCACACGCCATGCTGCTCGCGCACGGTATCGGCGGTCCCCAGGACCTCCCCATCCCGGCGGGCTACGCCTTCACGGGCGCTGCATTCGCGCTGCTGATCTCGTTCGCGGTGCTCGGTCTGGCGTGGCGCACCTCCCGGTTCAGGGGCGACGCCTCTGGCCGGCCGGTCCCACGGTGGCTCGCGGATGTCGTCGACTCCGCCATCACCCGGTTCGTGCTGGTTCTGCTCGCGTTGCTCTTCACGGCCTGGATCACGATGGCAGCAGCCTTCGGCTCGGAGACCCTCGTCAACCCGACGTTCGGTGTGGTGTTCGCCCTGCTGTGGGTCGGGCTCGTGCCGGCCGCGCTGTTGTTCGGCCGCGTCTACCGGCTCTGCAACCCACTGCGGTGGATCCACCGAGGTATCGCGGCCGCGGCCGCGACCGATCCGCGCGCCGGCTTGCGGCCGTATCCGGAGAGGTGGGGTTACTGGCCCGCGGCCGGGTTCCTGTTCGGGTTCGTGTGCCTCGAGCTCGTCGACCCGAGCACCTCGACCAGCCTCTCTGCGCTGCGGCTGTGGTTCGCGGTCATCGCCGCGTTGCTCATCGCCGGCGCGGCCGTGTTCGGCGACACGTTCTTCGCCCGTGCCGACCCCTTCGAGGTGTACTCGACCCTGGTGGCCCGTCTGTCGCCGTTCGGCCGGCGTACGGACGGGGCCCTCGTCGTGCGCAACCCGCTGGAGAACCTCGACGGCCAGCCCCCGCGACCGGGTCTGGTCGCCGTCGTCGCCGTGCTGTTCGGCTCGACGGCGTTCGACAGCTTCAAGGAGTCCGCGCGGTGGGTGCGCTTCTCCTCGTTCCACTTCAGCGGACACGTCGTGCTGCTCAACACCGTTGCCCTGCTGGGATTCTGCCTCGTCGTGCTCGCGACGTTCAGCCTCGCAGCTGCCGCGACCGGCTGGATCGGACACATCGACCGGCGCGGCCTCCCCAACCTGATGGCTCATTCGGTGGTGCCGATCGTGGTCGGCTACATCGTGGCGCACTACCTGTCGTTCTTCGTCGCGACCGGGCTCGGCACCCTGCAGCTGCTGGGCGACCCGCTGTCCCGCGGGTGGACACTGACCTCCTTCCTGGACGGCGTCAACAAGTACGCGATCTACCAGCACCCCACGGCGCTCGCGGTCACCAAGGTGGTGGCGATCGTGACGGGACACGTGCTCGGGATCGTTGCGGCGCATGACCGTGCCGTGCGCCTGCTGCCTCAGCGCTACGCCGTCATCGGACAACTGCCGATGTTGGTCCTCATGGTGGCCTACACCCTCACCGGGCTGTTTCTGCTCTTCTCTTCCTGACCTGGCGGGTCGGCAGCGACAGACCGAGCAGCTCGGCCGCAAGTGCCTCGAGTCGGCGCGCAAGCCTGGAGTCCGGCGCGCATTCGGTCAGGGTGCGGCCGTGTACGAGGGCGTGGTCACACGTCGGCTGGTCGGCCGGCAGCGTCGCCGTCACCGGAAGCGCGGTCGCCCTGGTGACCATGGCCGCCATCTCGTCGTCAGACCAGCCGAGGCCGGGGCGAGAGCGGTTGACCACCAGGTGCGGCATGACCTGCGGTAGCGCGGTACGCAGCTCGTGCACGCTTCGGATGAGCCGGCCCAGGCTGACGGGGTCGGCTCCACCGACGACCACCACCGCGTCAGCCCGCTCGAGCACCTCGAGAGTGGCGCCGTTGCGCCGTGGGGCCACCGTGTCGTAGGAGAGCTCCTCGTCGGACTCGAGGTTGAACCCGCAGTCCACGACCACAGCGTCGCTGACGTCCGCGGCCGTGTCGAGAACGCGACGGATGAGGATGCTCCCCACCTCGACCCAGCGGTCGGCCCGTGGGAGCCCGGTCAGGACCCGCAGCGTCGGGCTGACCGCCCGGGCGCTACGGACGAGCACGTCGTGCCTCAGCACACCGTGGTTCGCGGCCCGGCTCGCGGCGAGCAGGCCTGACGACTCGTCGAGCAGTCCGAGCATCGCGGCGACCGAACCGCCGTAGACGTCAGCATCGACGAGGAGGGTACGCCGGCCGAGCTCGGCCGCGGCCGCTGCGATTCCGCAGGCCACCGTCGTGCGGCCCGGTGCTCCGGTGGGACCCCAGACGGCGATCACCGGCGCCCGCGAGGTGTTCTCGGCACGTTCCTCGTCGGCTGGGGTCGCTGGCTCCCACGATGGCGTCCCGCGCGCGTCGAGGCCCTCCGTGCAGGCCTCGTCGACGAGCCCCTCGAGGAGGGCGAGCTGACCCGCGTCGACGACCCGGCTGATCCCCAGCTGTCGGAGTCGGTCCCCGTCCGCACTCACGTCACCATCGGCGAGTCCGGTCATCCCGAGCACCTGGACATCCTCGTGCTGGAGCCGCGCCACGACGGTCGCATCGATGCCGCGCAGCTGTGCCGAGAGGATCGCCGCGTCCGCCTGCCGGGTGGCCGCGGTAGCGAGCAGATCAGGCACGTCCACACAGCGTCGCACCACATGCAGGCGCCCGTGGTCGGCCGCCGCCAGCAGCTCGGCCTCGAACGGGGCGTTGCCGACTGCGACCAGCAGTCCGATCGGCGGACCCGACCCGACCACGTCAGCCGCTGACTCTGACGAGCACCACGTCGGCGTCACGCAACCCGTCGAGGACCTCACCCACGGGCGTCCGGTCGGGCAGCGCCACGAGCACCTGGCGCTGCGAGTCCAACCCGCCCGGACCTGAGCCGCTCATCGCCGTCACGGTGACACCAGCAAGCACGCGGACCGAGTCCCGCTCATCGCCTGCCCCGGACGCGCTCGACGGCACCGCCCACACGTCGACCGCCGTACCGACCTGCAGGCCGGCCGGAACACCGCGAGGGTCGACGCCGAGGGGCAGCTGGTCGGGCCGGTGGCCGGACTGACGTACAGCATCGACCGCCAGCAGCTCGCCGGCGGCGAGATCCCGGGTGAGAACGGCGTGGTCGGGCGGAGGCTCGGTGGCCGACCAGTACCGGCCCGCCGTCGATGCGTCGGCGAAGTCGACACGCTCGACTCGAAGGTCGGCGGCAGTGACCTCCATGCCCGCGCGGAGGTCGTCGGTGACGCTCCACACCACGATGGCCTCGTGACCGCGGGCGAACAGCGCCGATCCGGTGGCCACCGACGCCAGCACGAGCACCACGCCGAGCCACAGCCGCGGGTCCCGCCATCGGTGCACCCGGACTCGCTGTGCCGTTGGGGAGACGCCGGCGTGCTCCCCGGTCCGGTCGACGCTGGACGGGCGGGAGACGTCGCGGTGCGAGAGCGACATGAAAGACATTCTTGTCACATCTCCTCCCGCTTGTGAAGAGTTGTCCACAGCCACGCGCTCCTCCGACCGGCGTTCGGGTCGGCGTGGCACAATCCACCGCATGCCCGACGCCCCCCGCGCCCGCTTCCTGGCCCTGGCCGACGTCGCGCAGGTGCTCAACATCTCGGTGGCACAGGCCTACGCCTTGGTCAGGCGGGGCGACCTGCCGGCGATCAAGGTCGGCGGCCGCGGACAGTGGCGCGTCGAGGTCGATGCTCTCGAGGCCTACATCGCCGGCGCCTACACGTCCACTGCGCAGTACATCAAGGAGCATCCGTTCGTCGGGGAAGAGACGCCCGCCGGCGAGACGGCCGACCTCGACTGAGACCGGTCAGGTCCAGCCGCTCGCGATACGCCCGATCGTCGACAGTGCCGCAAACGGCACCGTGAGGCTCCGCCCGCGAGACCCGGCATCCGCACTCCCGAGGCCCATGACCAGGTCCAGGTGGTCCACGCCCACGCGCTCAGGCGTACCCGACTGCAGCGATCCGTCGCGCAACCGGCATTGCACGCTCACGCGATCGCGAACGATCGCGCGCAGTGGTGACGCCACCCCGAGGCGGGCCAGCACTTTGCCCCGAGCGCCTTCGGCGTGCGCCCGACGGCCGAGGTCACGGACGGCGAGGACGGCAGCGGTCAGGACGAGCTGCTCACCGCCGCTGCGGTCATCCTCGACCAGGAGCCAGTCCGCTCCCAAAGCTGAGACCCGACCGCCCAGCTCACCGGCACCCTGGACCTGGAGGACCAGCGTCGACCCGATCGCGGCACTGAGCCGTTGGGTCCAAGCGACCGTGCCTTGCTCGGCACGCGTGCGGTCCGCGATCTCGGCGTCGACGTCGGCCGCCTCCCAGGCCAGGGCCTGCGCCTCGAGGTCGGCGAACAGCTCAGTCCAGCGCATGGGCGGCAGGCTATGCCGACCCGCGGACGATTGCCCGGCCACCTGTGGACAAAGACTTGACGATGGAGCCAAGCAGACGTTAAACCAATTAAATGCATGCAAACGGCACGATTGACGAGCTGGTGGCTCCGTGGCTCCTGACACTGACGGTCGCCGCTGCCGTCGTCTTCGTCAGTTGCGTGCTGGTGGCGCTGTTGGAGGCCGGTCTGGTCGCGGTCACCCACGCTCCCCCCTGGCTCTAGGTCGCCGGTACCCCCCGGCGTCCGACGACTGGCGTTCGCCGTGTGCGGCGTCGGCCTGACGCTGCCGCCGATCGGCGCGGCCGCGATGGAACCACCTCCCCCGGCCGGTGCCGTCACCAGCGCTCGCGACGCTTCGTGCCCGCCCAGCTGTACAGGTCGACTCACCGGGCTCCGGCTGCCGGATCTGCCGGTTCGCGACCAGCCGCGCCTCGCTGACACGGTCACAGTCCGACCGGGTGACTGTCTGTGGACCATCGCGACCGATCGGTTACCGCCCGCCGCCGCAGACCGGGAGGTCGCCGCACTCACCCAGGCGATCTACCGCACCAATCACGCCCGGATCGGTCCAGATCCCGACCTCATCTTCCCCGGCACCCGACTCAAGGCCCCGGAGGCACCGCGATGACACAACCTGCCACGACACCCTCACCCCTGCGCTCGCCCCTGACGGCGCCGGCCGCCCGGCGCTGGCAACGACCTGACCGCACCGAACGCCTGGGCGAGGCGTACACCCAAGGTGCCCTCGCCCTGACGTACCCGCTCCCCGGCGGTCTCGAGGCGTGGCCGCGCGCTAGTGCGCTGACGCTCGTCGTCGGTCCCCGTGAGCAGGTGCTCGCTGCAGACTCGGTGCCTGACCCTGAGCCGTGGGCGGCGCGCTTCATCCAGGCGGTGGTCGAGGTGGTGAGCAGCGACCGCCCTCTCACCCAGCTCGCCCGCTGGACCGATCCGCGCGTGTACGACGACCTCGGTCAGCGGCGGGCGCGGGTCGCCCGGCACCGCAAGCCGGGCCAGGTCCGCGCGGGACGGCAGCACGTCGCCACCGTGCACGTGCGTCGGTCCGCTCTGGACAGCGCCGAGGTCGCGGCACGGGTGACCCTCGGCACCCGCTCGCGGGCCATCGCCGCACGACTGGACTTCCAGCGCGGACGGTGGCTGTGCACCGCCATCACGTTCGGTTGAAACGCGGCTCGATCAGGCGTTGCGCCGGGCGGGGTCGCCATGGCAGCGCTTGAACTTGCGACCCGACCCGCAGGGGCACAGGTCGTTGCGCGCCACCCCGGCAAACTCGTCCTCGGTCTCGTCGGCCTGCACGATCGTGCCTGCGTCGCCGTCGACGGTCGGGGCCGAGTACGACAGCTTCTTGGGGGTCGACGGAGCGGCGAGGCCCTTGGCCACGATGTGTGGTCGGTGCTCCTCGGGCTCGTGGACCACCGGCGCCTCCCCGGCTGTCGGTGCGACCTCGTCGTCGGTGTCGGGCTCCTCATCGATCGTGACTTCGACGTTGAACAGGTAGCCGACGGACTCCTCCTTGATCGAGTCCATCATGGCGCTGAACAGCTCAAAGCCCTCGCGCTGGTACTCCACCAGGGGGTCGCGCTGGGAGTACGCCCGGAGTCCGATCCCCTCCCGCAGGTAGTCCATCTCGTAGAGGTGCTCGCGCCACTTGCGGTCGAGGACCGACAGGAGCACCCGCCGCTCCAGCTCGCGCATCACCTCATCGCCCAACGCCTCCTCACGGGTGGCGTACCGGGCGTGGGCATCGGCGGTGAGCTCCTCGGTCAGCAGCTCGCGCGTCAGGCCCTCGAGCCCCCCTACCTGCTCCTCGAGCTCGTCGCGGGTCACGCTGACGGGGTAGAGGGTCTTGAGCGCCGTCCAGAGGGCGTCGAGGTCCCATTCCTCCGGGAATCCCTCCGTCGCACCGTGCACGTAGGCCTCGATCGTTTCGTCGAGCATGCCGCTGATCTGGTCCCGGAGATCCGCACCGGCCAGGACCTGCCGACGCTCTCCGTAGATGACCTCGCGCTGACGGCTCATCACATCGTCGTACTTGAGGATGTTCTTGCGGGTCTCGAAGTTCTGACTCTCGACCTGCGCCTGGGCGGACGCGATCGCGCCGGTGACACGCTTGTTCTCGATGGGTACGTCGTCGGGAATCTTCATCGTCGTGAGGACCCAGTCGACCCAGTCGGACTTGAACAGCCGCATGAGGTCGTCCTCGAGCGACAGGTAGAAGCGCGACTCCCCCGGGTCGCCCTGGCGTCCGGAGCGACCACGCAGCTGGTTGTCGATGCGCCGCGACTCGTGGCGCTCGCTCCCGACGACGTAGAGACCGCCGGCATCGTTGACCTGGTCGTGCTCGGCGCCGACCTGCGCCTTCATCTTCTCGAGCGTGGCGGGCCAGGCGGCTTCGTACTCCTCGGAGTGCTCGAGCGGGTCGAGGCCCTGATGACGCAGCTCCTCGTCGGCGAGGAACTCGATCGAGCCGCCGAGCATGATGTCGGTGCCGCGCCCGGCCATGTTGGTCGCGACGGTGACGGCTCCCTTTCGGCCGGCCTGGGCCACGACGTGGGCCTCGCTCTCGTGATGCTTGGCGTTGAGGACCGTGTGCGGAACGCCGCGACGCTTGAGCAGCCCTGAGACGTGCTCGGACTTCTCGACCGAGGTCGTTCCGAGCAGCACCGGCTGACCCTTGGCGTGGCGCTCGGTGATGTCGTCGACGATCGCCTGGTACTTCGCGTCGACCGTGCGGTAGACCAGATCGGGCTGGTCGTCCCGGATCATCGGCCGGTTGGTCGGGATCGGGATCACGCCCAGCTTGTAGATCTTGTCGAACTCCGACGCCTCGGTCATCGCGGTTCCGGTCATGCCGGCCAGCTTTTCGTAGAGCCGGAAGTAGTTCTGCAAGGTGATCGTGGCCAGCGTCTGGTACTCCTCGCGGATCTGCACACCCTCCTTGGCCTCGATCGCCTGGTGGAGTCCCTCGTTGTAGCGGCGACCGTGCAGCACGCGGCCGGTGTGCTCGTCGACGATGAGCACCTCGCCCTCGACGACGATGTAGTCACGGTCCTTCCGGAACAGCTCCTTGGCCTTGATCGCGTTGTTGAGGAAGGAGATGAGGGGGGTGTTGACCGCGTCGTAGAGGTTGTCGATCCCGAGGTGGTCCTCGACCCGGGTGATGCCGTCCTCGAGCACGGACACAGTGTGCTTCTTCTCGTCGAACTCGTAGTCGACCTCGTTGTGCATCCGGCCGACCAGCGCGGAGAACTCGCCGTACCACTTGACCTCGTCCTCGGACGGCCCGGAGATGATCAGCGGCGTGCGTGCTTCGTCGATGAGGATCGAGTCGACCTCGTCGACGATGGCGTAGTGATGGCTGCGCTGGACGCACTCCTCGATCCGGTTGGCCATGTTGTCGCGCAGGTAGTCGAAGCCGAACTCGTTGTTGGTGCCGTAGGTGATGTCGGCGTGATAGGCGTCGCGACGCGCGTCTGAGGTCATCTGTGGCAGCACCATGCCGACCGTCATCCCGAGGAAGTGGTAGACGCGGCCCATCCACTCTGCGTGATACCTGGCCAGATAGTCGTTGGTGGTGACGACGTGCACGCCGCGGCCGCTGAGCGCGTTGAGGTACGCCGGCAACGTCGCAACGAGGGTCTTGCCCTCGCCGGTCTTCATCTCGGCGATGTTGCCGAAGTGCATGGCCGCCGCGCCCATCACCTGGACGTCGTACGGCCGCTGGCCCAGCACCCGGGTGGCTGCTTCGCGCACGGTGGCGAACGCCTCCGGCATGATCTCGTCGAGGGACTCACCCGCCGCCAGCCGCTCCCTGAACTCACCGGTCTGGGCGCGCAGCTCGTCGTCGGTCATCGAGGTGAAGTCGTCCTCGACGGCATTCACCATCGCGGCGACGGCCTCGAGCTTGCGGCGCTGCTTGCCTTCGCCGATCCGGAGGACTTTGTCGAGCAATGCGGGCACGGGGTTGGCTCCTGGTGTCGTCACGCGGGCCCGGCCCCGGACTCAGGGCGGGCGTCGCCTATCTTAGGCGACCGCGAGGGCGAGCCGGGGGCTCAGGTCGCCGCGCCCCTCGACACGGATCGAGCTGAGCCCCAGCCAAGCCGCCAGGCTCGTCAGCTCAGCGGCCAGCTCGGACGCCGTCTCCGCGGGGGCACCGGGCTCGGCGTACGCACCCTTGACGACGAGGACGCCGGCCTTGCGATCGGCCTTGAGGTCGACGCGTCCGACCAGCTGCTCGCCGAGCAGGAACGGAAGAACGTAGTAGCCGAACACCCGCTTCGGCTCCGGCACGTAGATCTCGATCCGGTAGTGGAAGCCGAACAGGTGCTCGGTGCGCCTGCGCTCCCACACCAGGGGGTCGAACGGGCTCAGCAACGCTCTCGCGTCGACCCGCCGCGGAAGCCGGGCGTCGCGGTGGAGATACGCAGGGGCCGTCCAGCCCTCGATCGACACCGGCAGCAGCTCGCCCGCCTCGACCAGGGCCGCGACCGCGACCTTGGACTCGTCGGGCGCCATCCGGTAGTAGTCGCGGAGGCAGAACTCAGTCGCGACACCATGCGATGTCGCCGCCCGGCGGACCAGCTCGATGTGCGCCTCGGCTGCCGTCGGGACCGGCTGCGCCAGGATCTCCGGTGGGATGACGCGCTCGGGGAGGTCGTAGAGCCGTTCGAACGCACCGTTGCGACCCGCCGCCGTCACCGCACCGGCGAAGAAGAGGTATTCGAGCGCCTGCTTGACCTCCGACCAGTTCCATCCCCAGTCGACTTTTGCCGTCGGCAGGTCGTCGTCGATGTCGCGTGCCGTCACGGGACCGCTGGCCTTGACGTCCTGCAGCACGCCGGCGACCAGCTCGGGCCTGCGCGCCGCGATGCTCCGCGGTCCGCCCCAGGCCAAGGTGTCGGCCTTGTCCATGCGATGGCGCATGTAGGGCCACAGGTCGACCGGCATGTAGGCCGCCACGTGGGCCCAGTACTCGACCAGCCGACGTGGTTTCTTGCTCGCCGCACGCTGGAGAAGCGACACGTCATACGCGCCCATCCGGCTGAACAGCGGCATGAAGTGGGCGCGTTGGAGCACGTTGACCGAGTCGATCTGGAGCACGCCCGTGCGCTGGACCGTGCGCGACAACGTGCGCATGGTCGGCGTCGGGTGGCGGGGGTCGAGGAAGCCCTGAGCGGCGAGCGCGATGCGTCGGGCCTGGGATCGACTCAGGGACTCGCGGGGGACGACATGTCGGGGCATCAGTCGATGGTGTCAAGGAGCTCCGACATCACGGGATGTCGAGGAGCTTCTCGCGAACCGCGTACATCACGGCCTCCATCCGGGAGTGCAGCTGCAGCTTCTCCAAGATGTTCCGCACGTGGTTCTTGACGGTGTTCTCACTGATGAAGAGGTCGCGTGCGATCTCACGGTTGTTGAGCCCGTGCGCCACCAGGTTGAGCACCTCGAGCTCGCGGTCGGTCAGCCTGGGCACGATGGTGTCGGGCTTGGTGCCGACCCGCGAGATCGTCTTGAACTCCTCGAGCAGCTTGGCCGCCATCGACGGGCTGATCAGCGACTGACCGTCGGCGACCAACCGGACCGCCTGGGCGACCTGGTCGATGGACGCGTCCTTGAGCAGGTAACCCGAGGCACCATTCTTGATGGCGTCGTAGAGGTCACCTTCTTCGTCGGACACGGTGAGCATGATGATCTTGGCCGATGGCGCGACCTGCTTGATACTGCGGCAGGCGTCGATCCCGGACCGCTTCGGCATCCGGACGTCCATGAGCACGACGTCGGGGACCGTGGCGGCTGCCATCTCGGTGGCCTCGTCGCCGTCGGACGCCTCACCGACGACCTCGATGTCGTCCTCGGCGGCGACGAGCATGATCAGTCCGCGACGGAAAAGCTCCTGGTCGTCGACCACCACGACGCGAATGGGTTCGCGTCGTGGTGACAGCTCGGCGACCTCGTCCATGGCGGAAATCATGTCAGATGAGGGGAACTCCCGCGGATGGTCGGTTGTTTTGCCCGCCTGCGTCCCGCGGCTCAACCTGTGAGCCGGATGACGCCGTAGTCGTACCCCTTGCGCCGGTAGACGACCGATGCCTGTTCGCTCTCCTTGTCGATGAACAGGTAGAAGTCGTGGCCGACGAGCTCCATCTCGTACAACGCCTGGTCCAGCGTCATCGGAGCCGCCGGATGGGACTTCTCGCGGACCACGAGTGGACCGTCCCCCATCACCGTGATCGGCCCCTCCTTGTGCTCGAGGTCGTCCTCGGGCTCGTCCGGTGCGGTGGCGGCGGAGTCGGAGTCGGCCATCGCGAGGGCCAGGGACGTGGGCGTGCGAGCGCCGTGGTGGATGCGCCGTCGGTCAGCGGCTTTCCGGGCCTGGGCACTGAGGCGGTCGACGGCCTTGTCAAGGGCGGACATCTTGTCCTCGGCGGCCGCTTCGGCCCGGATCACGGGACCTTTGCTGCGAATCGTGATCTCGACGCGGATCTGCTGGTCGGACATGCGTGGGTTGGCCTCCTGGGAGACCTCGACGTCGACGCGGATGACGCGCTGGTCGTACTTCTCGAGCCGGGTCAGCTTCTCTTCGACATGGCTCCGGAACCGGTCTGATATCTCGCAGTGACGACCTTTGACCACGACGTCCACACGTGCCTCCTTCGAGATGAGAGCGCGCCTGACGAGGCCGACGGCCTGGCCAGCTCGACGCCCATGCGGGGATGCTCCGACGTGAAACAGCTGGGAACAGTGACGATGCCGAACGAGGTGGGACCTCGTCCGTCGGGAAAGTGGCACCCGTCCGTCCGACCTGGTCTTCGTCCCCACACTCGCCTGCTGAGGCGGTCGCAGCTTGGTGCCACTACTGACCTTCTCCCGGTTGCCGGGGGCATCTGACCCCCACCGAGGCAGGACTTACTGCTAAGCCGCTCCGTGATCGTCCGGCGCGCTCGACGAGCGACCGCGACAGACTTACGTGGGCCGTTTTGCCTGCGGCTGGCATCGGCTTGCCGGCGGAAACCCCGCGCGAGCGAGATCCCATCGGCGCAACCACGGACCCGGACGGGTGCCATGAGTCGACCCTAGCCGCTCACGAGGGTGGCCGACACCGGACTGTCACAGAGCGGACCGGACGGACGAGGGCGGCTGTCGACGTCGCGTGGCGGCGACGACAGCGACGCCGACGACGCGGCTGCCGCCCGCAGCCACCGCTCTGCTGGCCTCCGCGGCGGTGGCTCCGGTGGTGATGATGTCGTCGACGATGATC
Source organism: uncultured Actinomycetota bacterium (assembly GCA_963815445.1). Taxonomy (GTDB): domain Bacteria; phylum Actinomycetota; class Actinomycetes; order Propionibacteriales; family Nocardioidaceae; genus JANLYC01. The sequence goes on along the minus strand of CAWFGV010000006.1, from coordinate 176,389 downwards.
GACGTGCCCACGCCGGAGCGCGGTCGGCAGGCAAACGCGCCCTGCAGGTTGTCGACGCGATCGGCGGCTCCGAGACCGGCCTGGTCAACCAGGGCGCGCACCACCGACAGCGTGGGCGAAAGGGCAACCGTCACCCCCATCCGATTCAACACCCGGCCGGCCACCCAGGTGATCCGCCGTAGCGGGTCGTGGCCGCGCGCACGGATGACCCGCCGCCGGGACGGTACGGGCACCAGCCGGACGGGGCCGGACAGGTCACGGTCGGTTCCGGCCACGACGCCGAGCACGGCCAGCGCCAGCATGACTCCGAGCGGTCGGGCCAGCGGCAGCCGTCCGGCTTCTTTGTGCGCCAGCAGAACGGCGCGGGCCACGCCGGAATAGTCAGTCGCGGCCCAGACCGGTGGGAGGTTCGCCGGGCACGGTCGTGGCCTCGTCTGGAACGGGACGCCGTCCATCAGCGCGTGCTCGCACGACCCACACAGCGACCGGCCGGGGCGCTCGCACCCGACACAGGCAGCGCCCAGGAGCAGATCCGCACAGGCGGACCACGTCGAGCTCAGGTGCATCCGACCAGCGTCGCCGTCGTGCGGTCCTCACCACCCGCTGCGCGACGATCAGGGGATCGACGCCGGCTCCTCAGGTGACCTGTGGGGTGACCTGGTGGACCGGCTCCCTCAACCCGGGTAGAAGGGGTTGCGGATCTTCGCCTGACCGCCGGTCTGCAGCCACTGTGAGTCCGGCGTCTGCAGGAACACCTGGCCGCCGGCGTCACCGATCACGGCCGGAGTGTCGGTGTTCGGACCGGCCGCGAGGCTGATCGGCTTGATCGGCAGGAAGCCGGCGAACGGCGTGACGAGCGAGCCGTCGATGGTGAACTCCGACGGCTCGGGCTGCCCACCGGCGACATCGCCGAGCGCGGCCACCGATGTCGGGCTGAACCAGCTCACGCTCGAGACCCGCTGCGGGGGGATTCCCGCGGTGACGACCCGCTGCGCCTTCCGCAACGACACGTTGGCCGCTGACGACGGGTCGCGCTCGATCACGGAGATGACGAGATGCCGATGACCGGTCCGGCCGACGACGGCGGCAAGCCGGACGCCGTCGCGAGAGACCGCGATGCTGTGGACCGACCTCCCGGTGAGACCAGGCGCAACCACCTGCCTGGTCCCCTCCGCGTTCGCCACGAACAGCCGAGCACCATCAGGTCGGCTGTCGACCATCCAGAGGAGCCCATAGATGTCCCACGACGGCCTCAGGATCGAGGCGCCGCCGCGGAACCAGACGCTGGTCCCGCTGGCCGCCGCAGCCAGGCCGGACACCGTCACCGTGCGGCCGTCACCACTGACCACGGCGGCGTTGGCGCCGTCCGGATCGACGGCGGCAGACCTCGCACCCGGGGAGATGTCCTTGATGGGGCCGGCGACCCGGACCACCTCGGTGTCCGTGACGGCCACCAGGCCCTGGTTGGTGAGCCCGTAGAGCTGCCGGCTCGACGCCAAGCCGGCCGGGTCGTAGCCGGAGAAGTCGTCGATGCTGATCTGTTTCCCGACCCCGAGGTCGATCCTCGTACCGGCGACGGTGACGACGATGGTCTTGATCTCCTGAAGTGGTCGCAGGGTCCACGCCAGCTGGGCGGCGAACAGTCGGCGGTCGTTGGACGACAACTTGAGGATGTCGTCGCTGAGCGGGACTTCCGCGACTCCTTGGGGCGAGATCGAGACTCCGACCTCGACGCTGGCGGTGGACGGGACACTGCTGCTCACGGCTCCCGCGATGTCGGGCGTCGGCCCCCGAAGCAGGTCGTTGACCAAACCGGTGGCAAGGCTGTCGCCGAGCAGCATGTGGACAGGATCGGCCGTCAGGATCTTCTTGGCCAGGTCGAAGAAGTACAGCGAGAACGAACCGTAGTACGTCAGGAAGTAGTCCTGGTCGACATACGATCCCGGCAGCGGGTTGCGTAGCCGCCACTCACCGTTGACCCGGGACATGCTGAACGCAGCCTTGATCGCGGACTTCTCGGGCCGGGCCGTCGACCAGGTGCCCCGACGATCGAGAGAGCCCAGTGCCTGAGCGTTGAACACGACCGAGTCCGCCTTCTCCGAGACCCGGGGTTGGTCGGAGTCGGTGTAGACGATCAGCTGGTCGCTCGGGCTCCACTCGGCGGCCGCTGATGGCGTGAGGAACTGGCGCACGACGTCCGGGGACGGGGGGAAAGCCAGCATGGCGCTGAGGTAGCCGGTGGCGATCTCCTTGCGACCGGCACCCGGGCGCGGTCCGTCGGGAGCATTGCTGCTCAACGGCCGTTCGTCCTGGGCGCCGAGCGCCCGTCCCGCGTTGACCGACGAGCTCTCGGGGATCGACACGCAGGCAGCGGCGGCCACGAGGACGGCGAGCACCGCCACGGCCCTGGGTATCAACGATGCCTTCACACGTCACCCCGCCGGTGATCGTGCGGGTAGCGGGCGTAGGGAGCGCCCACCGGCATCGGCGAGCGCTCCGCCGGAACCAGCGGCAGCGGGGAGCGGCCGGGGCGGTCGCCCGCCCGCTTGGGCAGCGTCAGCCGGAAGACCGACCCTTGGCCCGGTTCACCCCAGGCATCCAAGGTTCCTGCGTGCAGGGCGGCGTCCTCCGCCGCGATCGACAGGCCGAGGCCGGTGCCACCGCGCGTGCGCGCCCGGGCCGGGTCGGCCCGCCAGAAGCGGTTGAACACGAGGATCTCCTCCCCCGGCTTCAGCCCGATCCCGTTGTCGCGCACGCTGAGGGCGACGGCGTCGACCGAGCCCGCGACCCGCACCTCGATGTCACCGCCGGCGCCGTACTCGATCGCGTTGACGACCAGGTTGCGGATGATGCGTTCGATCCGGCGGATGTCGACCTCGGCCGTACTCGACGACGTCCCCTGCGGAGGCGTGCTCGGGGGCGTGAGCACGGCGATGACCGACCCCCGCAGCTCGGCCAGGGCGCGGTTGTCGTCAACGACCCGTCGGGCCACCGCGCCCAGATCGACGCGGGACAGGTCCAGCACCGCCGCGCCGGCGTCGAACCTGCTGATCTCCAGCAGGTCGGTCAGCAGGCCCTCGAAACGGTCGAGCTCGGCCTGGAGCAGCTCTGCCGACCGGGCGGTCGCGGGGTCGAAGTCGAGCCTGGAGTCGTGGAGGACGTCGGCGGCCATCCGCACCGTGGTCAGCGGTGTGCGTAGCTCATGACTGACGTCGGACACGAACCGTTGCTGCACGCGAGAGAGCTCCTCGAGCTGCCGGATCTGGCGCTGCAGGCTGCCCGCCATCTGGTTGAACGAGATGCCGAGCCGGGCGATGTCGTCCTCACCGCGGACATGCATGCGCTCCTCCAGCCGACCGGCCGCCAGCCGCTCGGCGATGCGCCGTGCCAGCCGCACGGGCGTGACCACCTGCCGTGTGACGAGCCAGGCCACGACGCCCAAGAGGACGACGAGCAGCGCACCGGTCGTGATGAGAGCCCCGCGCACGACGAAGAGCGACTGCTGCTGCTCGCTGAGGGGGTACACGTAGAACAGCCCGTACCGCTGACCCGTGCCGGTCACGCTGATCTGGCTGCCCACGGCGATCCCGGGCACCGGGTCGAGCGCCGCATCGCCGAACACCACCCGGGTGAACACCCACCAGGTCCCCGGCTCACCCGTGACCTTCTGCATGAGCGAGGCCGGAATGGACTTCTCCGGGACGATGTCGCCGGACGATCGGCTGCCACCGGTCGCCGCTGCGTCGGACTCGGCCGGTGCCAACGGCCCCACGATCACGACCGAGTAGTCCTCGCGGGCGGCATCGCGTGGAGCCAGTGTCTCGACGAGCCCTTTCAGCAGCGGGCCGATGTCGAACTGGTCGGTGATCTCGGCGCCGTCCAGCTTGGCCTGAGCCGTGACCGCACCGGACCGTGCCTGGGCGATCGAGGTCAGCTCCTTGCTCTCGAGCAGGCCAGTCGTCACCTGTCGGAGCAGGATCCAGCCGGCCAGCAGGGTGAGGATCGTGGACAGGACGACGGTCCCGATCACGACCCGAGCCTGGATGGAGCGCCGCCACATGACGGCGATCTGCCGGACCGGTGTGACCGCCACGTAGGCGGCGGACCGCAGGCCGGGAGCGAGCCGGGCGAACGGACTCACGACTGCTCCGGGTCGGCCGGACACGGGCTGGCTCCCTCGGTTCCCTGCCGGACCGGCCGGCTAACGGGTGCCGACAGGGTCGCCGGCCTTGTATCCAACGCCCCGCACCGTCATCACGATCTGCGGGTTCTCGGGGTCGATCTCGACCTTGGACCGCAACCGCTGGACGTGCACGTTGACCAGCCGGGTGTCGGCCGCATGGCGGTAGCCCCAGACCTGCTCCAACAGCACCTCGCGCGTGAAGACCTGCCACGGCTTGCGCGCCAGACAGACCAGCAGGTCGAACTCCAGCGGTGTCAACGACAGTGGATCGGTGTCGCGCTTGACCGTGTGGCCGGCTACGTCGATCACCAGATCACCGATCTCGAGCGCCTCGGGGGCGGTCTCCTCGAACTTGCGCAGCCTTGCCCGCAGCCGGGCGACGAGCTCCTTGGGCTTGAACGGCTTGACGACGTAGTCGTCAGCTCCCGACTCGAGACCGACGACGATGTCGACCGTGTCGGTCTTGGCCGTGAGCATGATGATGGGGACCCCGGACTCGTGCCGGATCTCGCGACACACGTCGACGCCGTCCTTGCCCGGCAGCATCAGGTCGAGCAACACGACGTCGGGCTTGAACTCGCGGACGACCGCCATCGCGCGGTCTCCCGAGGAGCACACGCGAGGCTCGAAACCCTCGTTTCGCAGCACGATCGTGAGCATCTCGGCCAGCGACGAGTCATCGTCGACCACGAGGATCTTGCCGCGGTGGTGCCGAACGGACTCGACCGCGGCGGCTGGACCTGCGTTCACGCTGCTACCTCGCCTTCAGGGCCTCGCTGGTTGTCCGCACGGCGGGGTCGCCGTGAACGCGTCACCACACCCTACGGAAAGGGTACGTCGCCGCAGTGCGGATGTAGCGCAGCGATGACGTGCACTCGAGGACAATCGTGCGGCGTCAGAACGATGTCACGGGAACGTCAGTAGCGATAGTGATCCGACTTGAAGGGGCCACCGACGGGGACGCCGAGGTACTTCGCCTGCTCGGGGGTGAGGGCCGTGAGTGAGACTCCCAGCGCCGACAGGTGGAGCCGGGCGACCTCTTCGTCGAGATGCTTGGGCAGGACGTACACGTCGGTCGGGTACTCGTCGGTCTTGGTGAAGAGCTCGATCTGCGCCAGCACCTGGTTGGTGAAGGAGTTCGACATGACGAAGGACGGGTGGCCCGTGGCGTTGCCCAGGTTCATCAGGCGACCCTCGCTGAGCACGATGATCGTGTTGCCGTCCGGGAAGCTCCACAGGTCGACCTGAGGCTTGACGGTCTTGCGTACGACGCCCGGGTAGGACTCCAACCCGGCCATGTCGATCTCGTTGTCGAAGTGGCCGATGTTGGCGAGGATCGCCTGGTGCTTGAGACGTGTCATCTGGTCGACCGTCACGACCTTGTAGCAGCCGGTCGCGGTGACCACGATGTCGGCGGTCTCGATGACCTCGTCCAGCGTGGCGACCTGGTAACCGTCCATGGCCGCCTGCAGGGCGCAGATGGGGTCGACCTCGGTGACGATGACCCGGGCGCCTTGACCGCGCAGGGACTCGGCGCAGCCCTTGCCCACGTCACCGTAGCCGCAGACCACGACCACCTTGCCGCCGATGAGCACATCGGTGGCGCGGTTGATGCCGTCGATCAGCGAGTGCCGGCAGCCGTACTTGTTGTCGAACTTCGACTTGGTCACGGAGTCGTTGACGTTGATCGCCGGGAAGAGCAGCGCGCCGTCGCGCTGGCGCTCGTAGAGGCGGTGGACGCCGGTGGTGGTCTCTTCGGTGACGCCCTTGATGCCGTTGGCGACCGAGGTCCACTTGGTCGGCGTCTCGGCGAGCGTGCGCGTGAGGACCTTGAGGATCTCGCGAAGCTCAGCGTTGTCGGTGGAGTCCGGCCCGGGAACGGCCCCTTCCTTCTCGTACTCCACCCCCAGGTGCACGAGCAGGGTGGCGTCGCCACCGTCGTCGAGGATCATGTTGGGACCGGCGCCGATGCCATCGCCGCCGCCGGGCCAGGTCAGGATCTGCTCTGTGCACCACCAGTACTCCGCCAGGCTCTCGCCCTTCCACGCAAAGACCGGAACACCTTGGGGGTCGTCCGGCGTACCGTCGGGTCCGACCACGACTGCAGCGGCCGCGTGGTCCTGGGTGGAGAAGATGTTGCAGCTCGCCCAGCGCACCTCGGCACCCAGCGCGATCAGCGTCTCGATCAGCACGGCGGTCTGCACCGTCATGTGCAAGGAGCCGGCGATGCGGGCGCCGGTGAGGGGCTTGGTCGTACCGAAGCGCTCCCGCATCGCCATGAGGCCAGGCATCTCGTGCTCGGCGAGCGTGATCTCGGTGCGGCCGAAGTCGGCCAGCGTCAGGTCAGCAACCTTGAAGTCCATGCCAAGAAGGATAAGGGGCGCACGGCGATGCTCCGAATCCAGGAGGGTGACGCGCACGGTTGAGCCGGCCGCCCCGCCGACGGACGGTGGGCGCCCGGGCGGCTCATTGAGCGGCTCATCGGGCCGGACCCGGCGGCCCCGCCGCCAGGTTCGTCCATCGTTTGATGTCGGGCTCGATGAAGATGTAGGTGGCTTCGGGGACCGTCTCGCGGATCCGGATCTCCGCATCGTTGATCGCATCGCTGATCACCTGCGCACTGTCGGTGGGCGTCACCGAGATCTTGCAGGCGACGAGGACGTGCTCCGGGCCGATGTGCATCGTGCGCAGGCTCAGCACCTCGAGGACCGCAGGCGAGTCCAGCACACTGCGCGTGATGAGGTCGAGATCGGCCGCCTCGACGGCCTCGCCGAGCAGCAGGCTCTTGGTCTCGATCGCGAGGATGACGGCCACCGACACCAGGAGCACCCCGATCGCGGCCGTACCGATCACGTCCCAGTAGCCGTTGTCGGTGAGCAAGGTCAGCCCCACGCCGAACAACGCGAACACCAGTCCGAGCAGTGCGGCGAGGTCCTCGAGCAGTACGACCGGGAGCTCTGGCGCCTTGGCCGTCCGGATGAACGAGAACCAGCTCTGGCGTCCCCGGATCCGGTTGGACTCGATGATGGCGGTGCGGAGCGACAGTCCCTCCATCACGATCGCTGCACACAGCACGACGATCGCCACCCACCAGAAGCGGCTGGTGAGCAGCTCGCTCTCCTTGCCGTCGTGGACCTCGTGGTACTTGTGGTAGGCCTCGTAGAGGGCGAACAGGCCACCGACGGTGAACAGCACGATCGAGACGATGAACGCGTACACGTAGCGTTCGCGGCCGAACCCGAACGGGTGGTTCTCGGTCGGCGCCCGTCGGGCGCGCTTCGACCCGAGCAGAAGCAGCGCCTGGTTGCCCGAGTCCGCGATCGAGTGGATCGACTCCGCCAGCATCGATGACGCGCCGGTCAACGCCCAGGCGACCAGCTTCGTGACGGCAATCCCCAGATTCGCAAGCAGAGCCGCGATGATCGCCCTGGGTGAGCCTTCGGTGCTCATGCGCCGACCCGAGAGCAGGGGCGTCGGCGCACCGCAGCGCCGGTACGACGCTCAACCACGACCGAGGCCGATACCGAGGTAGGTCGCGGCGTACATGCCCGTCGTGAGGAGGGCGGCGTACCGCGCTGTCTCGGGACCTTCGGTGGCGGCGATGGTCTGGCTCCTGATGTCGTGCGCGTTGGCCGCAGCCACCAACCGGCCACGATGTTCGCGCACAGACGCCTCCTGGGTGCCGTCGTCGAGCACCAACAGGCCGGGCCGGCTGCTGGTGCTGGGGGTGGTCTGGTCGTCGAACGGGTCGGCGAACAGGTCGCGGGAACGCGTTGCCTCGAGCACCGGAAGCAGGTGACCCGCGTCGGCGGCGAGCGCGGGCCGCCCGGTCGTACGACGGAAGGCCTCGGCCACCCGCCGCGCGGCTCTGGCGGCCAGCACGGATCCGCCCCACACGAGCGGAGCGGACTCGGCGAGCGCCAGCGCGATGTCCTTGGCCGGGTTGTTGGCGATGTCATGGTGGGGCGAGCACTCGATGGCGACCTGGTCGAGCGCGCGGGCCACGTCATCAGCATCGAGCTCGGGACCCACACCGATCGCATGCAGGGCCTGCAGCATCGCCACGGCGACGGCGAGGGTGTCCTCGGTCTGGGTGGGCAGGATGCGACTGTGCCGACCCTCGGCGTGTTCGGCCAGCACGGAGTGGGGCGGGCAGGCCGTGATCAGCGAACATCCGCGCCGCACCGCCTCACGCACGGCAGAGGCCGTCTCGGCATCGCCGCCCTCCGGTGCCAGCACGATCACCAGGTCGAGCGCCCCCGCCCAACCGGGGAGACCAGCACCGGGCCAGGCGACGAACGGAACCGGGCACCAGGGCTCGAGCACAGCCCGGAGCAACCGGGCGTCCGCGCCGGCGGCGACGATCGCCCGCGGCGGCCCGTCGTGATCGAGTGCGGCGATGGAGGCGGCGGCGCCGCCCGCTTCCACCCGGACCCGGGCGCCCGACCCGGCCAGCCAGCGCAGCCGCTGGTCGGCAGCCGCGAGCGCCTCCTCGTCGTCGAGGCGAGCGTCGTCGAACACTTCCGTCATGCGCTCAGCCGACTTCACCGCTGTCGGGCGTGTCCGCAGGCGCGGGTGCGTCGTCGCTACGCCGCGCCTCCTCGATCAGCATGACCGGAATGTCGTCGCGGACCGGGTAGATCAGGCCGCAGCCGGTGCAGATCAGCTCCTCGTGGGCGTCATCGACGCGCAGCGTTCCTTTGCAGTCCGGGCAGACCAGGATGTCGAGCAGGACGGGGTCCAGCTTCACGCGTTTCTCCTCAGGCGGTTGGGTCGGGTTGCTGATGTCATGTCGGCGCCTGCATCACGGCCAGCACCGAGTCGCGGACGGTCGCCATCTCAGCAGGCGTGCTGCCCTCGACATTCAACCGCAGCACAGGCTCGGTGTTCGAGGGGCGCACGTTGAACCACCATGCGTCGGTGGTCACCGTCAGCCCGTCCAGCCGGTCGAGCCGGGCACCGTCGTCGCCAAAGCACGCCGCCACCCGGTCGAGCACGGCGGCCTGATCGTCCGCAGCGACGTTGATCTCGCCCGACGACGCGTACGGGTCGAGATCCCCGACCAGCTCGGAGACGGTCGCCTCGCCGGCCGCCACGGCAGCCAGCAGGTGAAGGGCCGCCAGCATCCCGGAGTCGGCGTACCAGAAGCTCCGGAAGTAGAAATGGCCGGAGTGCTCGCCTCCGAACACGGCAGCGGTCTCAGCCATCGTGGCCTTGATCAGCGAGTGCCCAACCCGGGTCCGGACGGGCACGCCACCGTGCGCCGCGATGATCTCGGGCACGGCGCGGCTCGTGATGAGGTTGTGGATGATGTGAGAGCCCGGTGCGGCGGCCAGCTCGCGCATCGCGATCAGCGCCGTCAGCGCGGACGGGGAGACGCGCTCGCCGCGCTCGTCGACGGCGAAGCAGCGGTCGGCATCACCGTCGAAGGCCAGGCCGAGATCGGCCTCGTGTTCGACGACGGCGCGTTGCAGGTCGACGAGGGTGGCCGGGTCGAGTGGGTTCGCCTCGTGGTTGGGAAACGTGCCGTCGAGCTCGAAGTAGAGCTTGACGAGCTCGAGATCGAGCGACCCGAGAACTGCTGGAACCGTGTGGCCGGCCATGCCGTTGCCGGCGTCGACGGCAACGCGCAGCCGCCGCCCCTTGACGGGAACGAGGTCGTGCAGATGTGTGGCGTACGACGCGAGCAGGTCGCGGCGTTCGACCGCCCCCCGTTCGCTTTCGGCTGCCGACGGAAGGCCTCCCGACTCGATGCGGCGCCGGATCGCGTCCAGACCGGACTCGCGGGACAGTGCGACGGCACCCGCGCGGCAGAGCTTGATGCCGTTGTAGGCCGCCGGGTTGTGCGAGGCGGTGACCATGGCTGCCGGGAGGCCCAGCCGGCCGGACGCGAAGTAGAGCTGGTCGGTGGACGCGAGGCCGATGTGGACCACGTCGGTGCCGGTGTCCTGGACGCCGGCAGCGAACGCGCCCGCCAGGCCGGGCGAGGTGGCGCGCATGTCGTGGCCGATCACGACAGCGGGGTCGTGGTCGTCGGCCACCACCTCCGCGGCGAACGCTGCGCCGATGGCGTGGGCCGTGGCTTCGTCGAGCTGGGAGGGGACAAGACCTCGGACGTCGTACGCCTTGAAGATCGCCGCCAGGTCAGCCACGGGGTCATCCTTGCAGAATGCGTCAGGGGTCGATCTCGCTCGGGTCGCGCCCGAGCAGCTCGGCGATGTGCTCGATCAGGACCTCGTTCACCAGTGCGGTGCGTTCGGCGCGGGTGGCGGCACGCAGCTCGACCGGACGACGAAAGACCACGATCCGCGCCGACTGCCCCGATCGCGCCGGCACGTAGGAGCCGAAGGGAACCGGCTCGTCGACCCAGTCGTCCGGGATCTGGGGCACGTCCTCGGTGCCGAACTCGACGTCTTCGAGCTCGCTCTCCCAGCGGCGCGCGAGCCGTTCGACCAGCGAGATCACGAGCTCGTCGAACTCCTCGCGACGGCTCGGACGAGCATCCGGGCCGGACGGGCTGAGCGGGCCTGGCAGCACCAGCGGCCCTCGGGCTCCCCGACCATGGCGGTCCCGGCCGGGGCCGACCCGCTTGGCTGCCCCCGCTGGCAGCGCTGCCGCCGCCGACCGTCTCTTCACGGGATCACCGTACCGATGCGGTCCTGATGCCTACTGACGCCTACTGATGCCTACTGACCCGGTACCGATGAGGCCGTGCCTCGGCCCCATCTCCCTCCCGCAGCGGGACACGGCGCGGACGAGCCGCCCAATGCAGGTCAGACCGGGCGACGGGCGGTAGCGTCAGCGCGTGAGTCGTCGACGTGTGTGCTCCCGCAACGCCTGCGGCGGGACCGCCATCGCGACCTTGACCTATGTGTACTCCGACCAGACTGCGGTGCTCGGCCCGCTGGCGACGTTCGCCGAGCCGCATGCCTACGACCTCTGCGACTTCCACTCCGATCGGCTCAGTGCCCCACGGGGGTGGGAGGTCATCCGGCTGGCCCCGGACCCCGCGGCGGCAGGACCTACCGAGGACGACCTGTTGGCCCTGGCGGACGCCGTTCGGGAGGCGGCTCGACCTCGCGTGGTCGAGGAACCCGTCGGAGACGGTGTCGAGGTCGGCCGGCGAGGCCACCTCCGGGTTCTCCGCTCGACGGACGCCTGAGACCTGGCACCACCAGAGCCCCCGGACCCGACAGCGGATCAGGGGCCGGCGCCGGGCCGGACGGCCGGTCGCGTCACGGTCCACACCCTCGAGACCAACGGGATCGCCGACTGCCCCTGGGCGCCGCGGTAGGTCGCGACGCCCTGTACGGCTGCCCCGTCGCTGACGTTGACCACGAGGTACGCCGCCCGTGGCGGGACCGGGCCGGTCCATACCCGTGTGGTGCCTGACCTGATCGGCACCCGACCGGCCTGGCCGACCTCGGTCCCCTGGTCGTCGTACGCCTGGAGCTGGACAGCGCCTCCGCCGGCCTCGACCGTGGCGAACGCCAGGCTGACCCGCAGGCCGTCGAAGAGGGGTACGACGGCTGGGTCGGCCAACGGCGGGCTGTCGGACGACGTACTGAACTCGATCGGCGACCCGCTGCTCTCGCTGATGAGGGCGGCAGTGACGGCGCCCCCTGAGGTGACGTGCAGCGCTGCGGACGCTGAGCCCGTGATCGCGCTCACGTCCTTTACCACGGTGTGACCGGGTTTGACGCGCACCTGAGCGAGCCCCTTGGGAGTGAAGGGCCCGCTCACATCGAGGACGTCGGCGTTCACCAGCAACTGGCGTCCGGTGGTGTTCGTGAGGACGAGCCGCTGGTCTCCCGCACCGCTGGTGCCCGGGTTCACCATGACGTCGTCTGACGGAGGCTGCGACGGGGCGAGCCACTCGTACCCACCGGGGGTTGCCCCCTCGAGGCGAGACGCTTCGACAGCGGCCGCCACGCGACCGCGGGTCGCACTGACTTCGAGAGTCACGGCGTCCAGCCCGGGTGCGAACCGGGCCAGGTCCAGCGACTCACGGGAGTGTGGGCCGACCGGAATGCCGCGTGCGCCAGCCGCACGCACCAGCCCCTTCGGTCCGTAGAACACGAGGTCGACGACGGCGACTGCCGGCGTCGGGTTGGACAGCACCAGGCGCGCCGTGGCACCGACATTGGTGTTGACTCCCGTGAACCACCAGCTGTCCCCCGGCGCCACACAGTCGGCGACGGCCACGCCGGTCGTCCTCGCGCCGGACTGGACGGTTCGCTGGGCCGCAAAGGCTCCCGGCGCCAGACCAGCGCGGCCACTGACCGTCACCGCCGGCTGAGCAGCGGATCGGAGGGGGATCCGGATGGGCACCCCGACCTGGTCGGACGTGGCGAGCGACGGCCGGCTCCCCGCCGTCAGCGGCGCCACCGCCAGCGATCCCCGGCCCGAGGCCGCAGGAGACCCCGGTGGGGCCACCGCCAGCATGTCGGTTCGCACTCCTGGACCAGCCAGCGTCTCCGGGCAGCTCAGCAGCGCGGCCGACGCGGCCACGATCGAGGGCGTGCGGTCGACCTCGTCGAGCGAGCTCGTTCCAGCGGACGTGAGCGCCACCGCGGCAACGGACACGATGACCGCCACACCGGCCGAGGCCGCACTGAGTCGGGTCGGGAGAGTCACGAGGCACCCGCTTCATGTCGCATGTGCCGCTCAGCCGTCTCCCGGGTCTCAGCGGGCTCAGCGGGCTCCACCGGTTCGGCGGAGCGCTGTCGCTGGATCGACGGAGCCGCCAACACGATCGCGGAGAGCACGAGCAGCACCTGGAGGACGACCCACCAACCACGGTGCCCCCCGTGCTCGGCCGGGGTGGCGGCGTCGCGTCCGGGAACGTCCACCTGCCAACCCAGCAGACGCCGGGTGCTCGTCGACGCGGTCAGACCTGCGGCCCCGTCGAGCTGGGCGACCTGGTCGGTGTCATAAGGGGCCGGCAGGACGACGTACGCGATTCCGAGCTGGGCGAGCCGGGTGACGTCGGACTCGGACGCCTCAGACAGCAGGTTGGTCACCAGACCGGTGAAGGCCGGGTTCGGGGCGGGCACGACACTGTCGTCACCGAGGCGTACACCGTCACCTGAGTAGACGGTGTACGTGTCCGAGCTCGCGCCGGCGCTGTCGGCCGCGGCGGTTGCGTCAACGACGAGGACGCGCTGGTCAGTGGTGCGCATGGCCGCCGACATGTAGGCGGGGACAGGCACGGCCTGATCCCGGGTCAGGTCGCCCTGGGGCGCGACGGCAACCCACCACACGAGCCCCGCGACCGGACCGACCAGGGCGATGATCGCGGTCACGGCAGCGAGCGGCTGGCGCCAGCCGAAGTGTCCGGCCTCGATGAAGCGGCTGACCCCGTCGGCCGCGAGGCCGACCGCCACGATGGCCCCGGCGCTGGCCAGGGCGACGGGCAGACCGACCCACACGAAAGCCTGGTCGCTGGTACCGGGGATCGTGATCGTGGCCGCCGCCATGACCGCTGTGGTGACGAGCCCGAGTGACACCGCAGCCCAAGCCGCTGCGATGGCGCCGCGTCGGTCGGTGCGGAGCAGCGCCGCCAGGGCCGCCAGGACCAGGCCCAACGACAGCCACCACGGTGCGGCACCGGCAGCGTCGAGCCTGCCCCAGGGCAGCAGCCACGCGTGGTCGGCCACCGATGATGTGTCGGGGGCGACGCGTCCGGCCTCGGTGAGGAACAGCGCTGGTGAGCTCAACAGCCTGGCCGACCACGGCAGCAGTAGCGCCGCCGGGAGGACGGCCGCGGCGATCGGCCGCGCCAAGACGTCGGGTCGACGTTCGCCCGACCCCACCAGGAGGCCGACACCGACCATCGCCGCCGCCAGCGCCATGGGCCAGCTGATCGGTGCGAACGCGACGATGACCGACAACACGAGCCCTGCGCCGAAGACAGCCCGCCATCCGTTCGGCGCCTCGCGCGCTGCGCTGGGACGCAGCGGCATCGACACCCGCAACAACCAGGGCAGCAGGATCACCGCCACCGTCGTGCCGAGATGACCCGAGGTGACCACGCCGGACAGCACCGGGATCAACGCGATAGCTCACGCTCATCCAGACCCGGACGGCCAAGCTGTCGATCAGCTGCCGCGCCGCGACGTAAGCACCGACCGCTGACAACGGGACTGCGAGCACGAGGATCAGCTGCACGAGCAGCCATGACTTGCCGAGGACGACGGCCGACAGCAGTCCCAGCACCGCGACGTACGGCGACGGGGCCGCGCCGGACCCGAGCCCGACCTGGTGCCACGACTCCGTGTACGTCTGCCACCAGGCCGAGCTCGCCGCCGGAGCGGGGAGCAGCGCTCCGCCTTGCAGCCAGCCCCCGCCCCACAGGTGCCGGCTGGCGACGGCGGCCGCCACCGTGAGCAACATCGACAGCGCGATCACCGGATGCCCGAGCGCCCAGGTCACGGGTCCCGCGCCGGTGGGAAGATTGACGACCTCGTCGGGAACCGGTCCGCTCTCGAGCCCTTCGACGCCGGTTGCCCCCTTGCGGCGGCGACGGGCGGCGGCCGCCACTTGTGCAGCGGTGTCGCGCACGGAGTCGGCGAACCTGCTCAGGACGGAGTCGAGCCCGTTGAGGTAGGGCGTCCACCAGGAGGGCAGGAGTGCTCTGACCCGGCGGTGCGGTGCGCTCGACGTCGCCCGCCGTCGGGCACGGGCGCGCAGGATGCGACCTGGCCGGCCGTACACCGTGACCATCGCCAACAGCTCGTCTCCGGCGGCGGCGGGGAGCTTGCCCACGAGGTAGAAGAACGCCCGCAGGATCGACCCAACGAGGAGTCGCAGGTACTGGAACGGGAACGCGAGACCGCGGCAGTTCGCCAGGAGGGCGAACAACGCCGACTGCCGGTCGGCCCGGTGGGGGCTGTCGGGGACCTTGGCGAGATCCTGGAGCGAGCGGACGCCCCTGGCTGCGGCCTCGGCGTGGAACATGACAGCCGCCGGCGCGAAGACCACCCGGCCGCCGCTCTTGGCCACTCGCCAACCGAAGTCGAGGTCATCGCGAAACAGCGGGAGCTCGCTGTCGAACCCCCCGAGGAGCTGCCAGGTCCGACGTCGTACGAGCATGCCGGCGCTGCTCACGGAGAGGACGTCACGCTGCCGGTCGTGCTGGCCCTGGTCGTGCTCACCGATCTCGACCCCCGTCTCGCGATGACCGGTTCCGGTGACGGTGACTCCGACCTCGAGCAGGCGTTGGGCACGCGGCCACGCTCTGATCCGGCCACCGACCACGCTGATGGCCGGGTCCGAAGCACCGACCGCGAGCAGCTCCTCGAGGGCCTGTGCGGTCGGAGCGCAGTCGTCATGAAGCAGCCAGAGCCACCCATCGGGGTCGGATATCGGGGCGGTGAGGTCGGCCGCCACCTGAACCGCTTCGCCGAACCCGAGGCGCCGGTCGACGGTGTGGACCACGGTGGGCCCGAGCGCCTGGTCGAGATAGCCGGCCGTGCCGTCCGATGATCCGGTGTCGATGGCGACCAGCTGGTCGGGGAACCGGGTGCTCAGCTCCAGCGACGACATGAGCTTCGGCAACCAGCGCTCGCCGTTGTGGGCCACGATCACCGCGGTGACATGCTCAGCGTGGCCAGGCTGAGGCAGCTCGGGTCCACTCGTCCCGGAGGCCGGTGAGGACCCCGCAGACTTCGTGGACTGCCCAGGCTCGACGGACCCAGCAGGCAGCGCAGGGTGGTGGGAAGTCATGTCTGAGGGGAAAGCCTTGCGAGGTGGAGGGGATGCGGACCGGGCTCGCGCGGCGAGCCGGTCCTACCCTAGCGGCCCCGACAACGGGGTCGAGAACGTGTCAGACAGCGCGCTTCTTGAGCTTGCGACGCTCGCGCTCAGACAGTCCGCCCCAGATGCCGAAGCGCTCGTCGTTCATCAGCGCGTACTCGAGGCAGTCGCCGCGGACGTCGCACGAGAGGCACACCCGCTTGGCCTCCCGGGTCGAGCCGCCTTTTTCAGGGAAGAAGGCCTCCGGGTCCGTCTGCGCGCACAGAGCACGCTCCTGCCACATCAGTTCCTCGGCTCCGCCGTCGAGTAGTTCGAGTTCTCGCACGTCTTTGCCTCCTCGACCCTTTGGTGTCTTACCGGATGATGGCCGCTCCCGCGATGAACGACACGTGTGAAATTACATGCCCGTGAGTACCGCCGCGTCAAGCGGGATGGCCAAATTGGGCCGCGACACGCCGCAGAAGATCTTGCAAAGGGGCCGAACAGCCCATCTCGCCCTCGGTCTACGAACCGGGTTGTTGCCACCAACCCTGTTGCGGTGGCGGAGCGTCCTCATCAGGATCGGCGGTGTCCGCACCGCTCCTGGAGTCCCCCTGGTCGTGGTCGTCGTCTCCGCGCGCGTCCCACGGCTCGGCCGGCTCACTCGCCTGACCGGGAGCGGACTCCGCGGTGCTGGGCCAGACCTGCGTCTCGTCCCCGGACGTCGACTCACCCTCGGTGACAGGGGTCGACAGCTGCTCCCAGCTCGACGCCGGCTGCCCTTGTGGCCCATCGCCGCCCGGTGCGGATTGCGCCTGCTCGCCCCATGATCCCTCCGCTGGGCTCGGCTGTCCCCAACCTGCCTGCTGACCCGGCTGACCCGGCTGCTGACCCGGCTGCTGGCCCGGCTGACCCGGCTGTTGGCCCCAGCTCTGCTGGGCCTGGTCGTAGCCGGGCTGCGGCTGCCCCGCCGGCTGGACCCAACCCTGCGGCTGGCCAGCTTGCGCCTGGTCGTAGCCGGCCTGCGGCGGACCCTGCTCCTGGCCCCAGCCGGCCTGTTGCCCCCAGCCTGCCGGCGGCGCCTGGTCGTACCCTGCGGGATGCTGAGCCCATCCCTGCTGTGGCGGGGACTGAGCCTGGTCGTAGCCGGCCGGCTGACTCCAGCCGGGCTGCTGACCCCACTGTTGGTGCTGAGCCCGGACCGGCTTGGGGAACGTCTGGAACGCTGTGAACGCAAAGAACGTGACCAGGCCCAGGAACATGAGCTGGGCGAGGCCGAGGAAAACTGCAACGACCTTGCCGGCACCGACGACGCCGTTGAAGACGCTGAGCCCGTTGCTCTCGGCTCCGAACGCTGCCAACCAACAGATGAGGCCGAACACCAACGCGACGGCGCCGAGCCCGAGCGCTGCCAGGACGACGGTGCGGGCATTCCTGCTGTTCTCACCGAAGCCCGTCACGAGCGCAACCGCCGCGAACAGGGAGATGACCAGGATCGGGTGGGTGAACACGTGCCCGAACAAGGACGCCTTGTCAGCGAAGCCGGCTCCGCCGAGATCACTGCCGCTCTTGAACAGCAGCGACAAGGCACTGACGAGGTAGAGGGCGGCGACGCCCAGCAAGCCGTAGGCGAATACCTCACGGTGCTTCTTGGTCGCGTCGATGACCACGGGTACCTCCTGATGAGGTGTCGGTGCAGCAGGGTCTCAGCCCCGTCGGATGGGAAGCGACGACAAGCCTGCCACACCCCGGCGTACCCGGACACTCGACCGTCCACGAGCGTCGCCCGGTTTCAGGGGCTCGTTACCCTGCCCTCATGCGTCTTACTGTCCTGTCCGGTGGCATCGGGGGTGCCCGGTTCCTGTCGGGGCTCCTCGACGCCCTGCCCGGCGAGCGCGGCGACCACCCGGTGACGGTCATCGGCAACACTGCCGACGACGTCTGGATGTTCGGCCTGAAAATCTGCCCCGACCTCGACACGGTCATGTACACGCTCGGCAACGGGATCGACCGCGACCGCGGCTGGGGCCGGGAGGACGAGACCTGGAACGCCAAGGCAGAGCTGGCGGCATACGGCGTCGAACCGACGTGGTTCGGGCTGGGTGATCGCGACCTCGCCACCCACATCGTGCGGACCCAGATGCTCGCCGCCGGATACTCGCTGTCGGAGGTGACGGCTGCGTTGTGCGCGCGCTGGCAGCCGGGCGTCAGGCTGCTGCCGATGACCGACGACCGTGTCGAGACGCACGTCGTCATCGACGCCGACCCAGCCGATCCGGAGGCCCAGCACGGTCGCAAGGCCGTGCACTTCCAGGAGTACTGGGTTCGGCTGCATGCACCCACGGCGCATGCCGTCATTCCCGTCGGTGCTGACCGGTCCACCCCGGCGCCCGGTGTCCTGGACGCCATCGAGCAGGCCGACATCGTGATCCTGCCGCCGTCCAACCCTGTCGTGTCGATCGGCACGATCATGGCCGTGCCGGGGATCGCCGAGGCGGTGCGCACCACGCCGGCTCCCGTCGTGGGGGTGAGCCCCATCATCGGCGGGGCGCCGGTTCGCGGGATGGCCGACAAGCTGCTCCCGGTGATCGGCGTCGACGTGACCGCCCGCGCGGTCGGTGAGCACTACGGGGCACGCGCACGGGGTGGTCTGCTGGACGGTTGGCTCGTCGACGAGGCAGATGCCGCGGACGTGCCAGGGCTCGAAGCAGCCGGCCTCCGCGCCGCCGCCCGACCGCTGTACATGAGTGACGCCGACGCGACCCGCCGACTGGCTCGCGACACGTTGTCTCTCGCACTGCCCGAGCACGTCGCGTGACCCAGTCCCCAGCGGCAGCAGTCGCGAGTGGCGGGCTCGCCACCGCCGAGCACATCGAGATCACCGGGCTGCCCTGGCCAGAGGTGCGCGACGGCGATGACCTGGCGGAGCTGCTGCTGGCATCGGTGGCGCCATCCGGCCTGACCGACGGCGACATCGTCGCCATCACGAGCAAGGTCGTCAGCAAGGCGGAGGGCCGACGCATCGAGGGCGACCGGCTGGCGGCGGTGACGAAGGAGACCGTCCGGATCGTCGCCAGACGCGGTGACTCCGTCATCGCAGAAACCCGGCACGGGCTGGTCATGGCCGCAGCGGGAGTCGACGCGTCGAACACCGAACCCGGCACTGCGCTGCTCCTCCCCTCCGATCCGGACGCGTCGGCCCGACGACTCCGCGAGGCAATCCTGGACCGGGTCGCCCGCAACATCGGCGTCCTCATCACCGACACCGCCGGTCGCGCCTGGCGGAACGGACAGATCGACATCGCGGTCGGCTGCGCCGGGGTGGCCCCGATCACGGACCTCTCCGGCACGACAGATCCCTACGGAAACGTGCTCATGGTCACGGCCGCAGCCAGGGCCGACGAGATCGCTTCTGCTGCCGACCTCGTCAAGGGCAAGACGAGCGCCAGACCTGCCGCCATCGTGCGCGGGCTGCACACACTCGTGCTGCCGCCCGGTGAGCACGGTCTCGGCGCTCGCGAGCTCGTCCGGCCAAGTGACCTGGACCTGTTCGGGCTCGGGGCGCGCGAGGCAGCTGTCGCCGCGGGCCTGCGCACGGACCCGATCGCGCTCGCTCACTTTCCCCCGACGATGCCGGTGGACGCACCACCTTTCGACGACGTCATCAGTGAGGACCCTCATGTCCGGGTCACGGTGACGCCCACGGCGCGACCCGCAACATGGACAGCCGTGATCGAGCTGCACGAAGCAGCCTCCCCCCGCGCGTGGCTCCACGCCGGCCGACTCTGGGAGCGCTGCCTCGTCCTCGCGGCGGCGCATCGGCTGGTGGTCGACACTGATCAGGCGGCTCCGCCGTCGCCGACGCCTGGTCACGGTTGGCGCGCGGTGGTCAGGATTCGTGCCGGCGTTGCCTAGACTGACCCGACGCTGTCGGTACCGAGAGGCCATCCACCCGTGAGCAAACCCAAGAAGAACCAGGATCGCCGCGAGATCCTCGAGCAGAAGCGCAAGCAGGCGCGCGCTGCCGAACGTCGTCGTACCCTCACGGTGGTCGCTGTGTGTGTGGCGGTGGCGCTGGTCATCACCGGGGCGGCGATCTTCACCGTGGTGAAGAACAACCGGGAGAAGAGCCGGCTGGCCAAGCTGGACCTGACCAAGATCGGCGCAGCGGCTCAGGCGGCCGGCTGCGGGCCGATCAAGGAGGTCGACGCCAGCGGGCAGGGTCAGCACACCGACCAACCCGTCCCCTATTCGGTGAACCCGCCCCCGTTCGGTCCGCACAACCCGACGCC
Source organism: uncultured Actinomycetota bacterium (assembly GCA_963815445.1). GTDB lineage: Bacteria > Actinomycetota > Actinomycetes > Propionibacteriales > Nocardioidaceae > JANLYC01. Next base: position 156,178 of record CAWFGV010000006.1, on the reverse strand, counting down.
TGACCAGACCGGCAAGCACTTCTACGCCGCCGACGAACGGCCCTCCCTCGAGATCCTGGTGCACAACGAGGAGCACGGCTGGACGATCGTCTGGTATGACGACAAGCTGGCCGGCGACAGCGGCCAGCTGAAGCTGCTGAAGGCGACCGCCGCGAAGTTCGACGCATACGGCAACGACCCCCGCTACAACGTGATCTTCGCGCCCTGGACCTCTGCAGACGGCGCCGGTCAGGCGATCCCCGACGGCAAGCATCTCGCGTTCACGCACTGGTCGATCCACCAGCCGACCTACGACTCGAAGACGTTCAAGGCCGACCCCTCCTGGGGCGAGAGCCAGTACTGCACCGGCTTCTCAGGTGCGGCCCTGGACGCGTTCATGAAGAAGTTCCCCTTCGACGACGCGCCCGAGGGTTACCTCTGGCACCAGTAGCGGTCCGCAGCCAGAGAGAATCTCCTGTCATGAGGCTGTTGCTCGCCACCTTCGCCATGGGTGTCCTGTCTGCGGTCGTCCCGTTGGTCAACATGGAGGCGTACATCGCCGGCATCGCGGCGTTGATCGGCGACCTCAACATCTGGCTGGTCGCGCTGGTGGCCGGAACGGGCCAGGCGGTCGGCAAGATCCCCTGGTACGAAGTGAGCCGCAGGTCGATGGACTGGTCCTACTTCCGTCGCAAGATGGCCAACCCCGACTGGGCTCGTCGCTACGAGCGCATCAGGTCCACGACCGCCGACCGTCCCTGGATCGGGATGGCACTGCTGTTCACGTCGTCCTTGATCGCGATCCCCCCGTTGGCGATCACGGCGGTTCTCGCGGGCCAGCTGCGTTTCAACCGGGTCGCCTTCCACAGCGCCATCATCATCGGCCGCACGCTGCAGTTCGCGGCGCTGCTGGGCGGCGTCGCGTGGTTGATGGACCGGTAGCGGCCGAACCTCACCCCACCTGACCCCACCTGACCCCACCTGAGCGCACGTCACACGTCAGCAGAGAAGCGCACTCCCCCGGCCGGGATCACGACATCACCCCAGACGCGGACTCCGTCCAGCAGCTCGCAGCCGGCACCGATGTCAGCCCGGTCACCCACCGCAACTCCCTGCAGCACGGTGCCGGCGCCGACCCGGCAGCCGCGCCCGAGCACACTCGCGGAGACTCGGGCGCCCGCCCCGATGACGACGTCCTCGCAGACGACCGATCCGTCCACGACAGCCCCGGCCCCGAGCTCGACGCGGGGGCCGACGGCCGAGCCTCCGGACACGGTCACACCGGCGGCGACCTCGGTGGCAGCATCGACCCAGGCCTCGGCGGGCGGTGCGGTGAAGGCAGGGCTCGACGCGACTCCGCGCACGACGTCCACAGAGCCGCGGCGCAGCGCCTCAGGCGTACCGAGGTCGTGCCAGTAGGACTGGTCGACATACCCGGAGATGTGCCGCCCGGCGGTCACCAGGGCCGGGAACGTCTCGCGTTCGACCGAGACCGAGCGACCATCGGGGATCGTGGCGATCATCGACGGTTCGAACAGATAGCACCCGGCGTTGATCTGGAGCGAGACCGGGTCTGGCGACTTCTCGAGGAAGGCCGTGACCCGGTCCTCGGCGTCGGTGGGGACGCAGCCGAAGGGCCGTGCATCGTCGACGGTCACCAGGTGCAGGGTCACGTCGGCGCGGCGCCGACGATGGTGCGCCAGCTGAGCATGCAGGTCATGGCCACTGAGGACGTCACCGTTGAGCACCACGACCGGGTCGTCGTCACCATGCAGAGCCGCGGCCGCGTTGCGGATGGCGCCGGCGGTCCCGAGCAGCTCGGTCTCGGTGACGTAGGCCAGCTCGATCCCCCACGCCTCCCCGTCCCCGAGGATCGGCTCGAACCGGTCAGCGTGATAGCTCGTGGCCAGCACGACCCGGCGTACACCGGCCGCGGCCAGCTTGGCGATCTGGTGTGCCACGAACGGCACCCCGGCGACCGGGAGCAGGTGCTTGGGAACGTGCTCGGTGAGCGGCCGCAGCCGGGTACCGAGCCCACCCGCGACGATGACGGCTTCCACGGCGCTCATCCAACCATGCAGCCGCCTCGGGTCGCTCGCTACGCTCGGCCCGTGACGCACCCCACCGCCCGCTCGTCCCCAGGCTCGCCGACCACGCTGGTCGAGGCCCTCGCCGACACGGTCCGGGCCGACCCCGGTCGGCCCCTGGTCACGTTCTACGACGAGGCGACCGGTGAGCGCGTCGAGCTGAGCGGCGTCACCTTCGACAACTGGGTCAGCAAGATCGCCAACCTGTACGCGGACGAGCTCGGCATCGATCCGGGCGACGGCTGCGCTGTTCGGCTCCCGACGCACTGGCTGGCTCCGGCCATCGTGCTGGGTTGCTGGGCTGCCGGGCTCGTCCTCGCCCGTCCCGCGGAAGCGGCGGTTCAGGTGGTCGGACCTGCTGAGGTGGGGCATCCGGACGAGCTGGACGGGGCAGGAGTCGCGCTCGCCTGCTCGCTGCGCCCACTCGGAGGCAGGTTCACCGAACCTCTCCCGCCGGGGTGGCTCGACTTCGCCGTCGAGGTTCCGTCCCAGCCCGATGCGCTGCTCGACCCCCGGCCGGCTGCCCCACATGGTCGTGCCGTCTCCGCCGCGTTCGCCGGGGCCGCACCAGGAACCCACGAGGCCATGGTGGCGGCCGGGCGCGCTGCGGCCGAGCGGCACGGGCTGGCATCGGGGGGCCGCCTCGCGACCGACCTCGGCACCGCAGACCTGAACGGGCTCGTGACGTCAGTTGCGGCACCGCTGGCGGTGGGCGGGTCCTTGGTGCTGATCGTGAACGCCGACCCGGACCGCCGCCGACAGATCGCGACCGCCGAACGGGTCACGTGCGTCGCGTGGGCCGAATGACTTCGTCTGTGGCCGTCCGATCCCGTCGGTAGGGTGACGCCATGACTGTCCTGGTGACCGGCGGCGCCGGCTATATCGGTGCCCACGTGGTCCGGCTGCTGCGCGACCGCGGTGACGCCGTCGTCGTCGACGACCTCAGCACCGGTGCGGCCGAGCGAGTGGGGGACGTGCCCCTCGTCCAGGTCGACATCGCCGAGGACCAGGCGGTCGACAAGCTCGCGGCCCTCATCCAGGAGTACGCCGTCGACGCGGTCGTCCACATCGCCGCCAAGAAGCAGGTCGGTGAGTCCGCCGAGCGTCCCGCGTACTACTACCACCAGAACGTCGGCGGCCTGGCCAACCTGCTGCTGGCGATGGAGGCCACCGGGGTCGACCGGCTGATGTTCTCGTCCTCGGCCGCGACGTACGGCCTGCCGGACGTTCCGCCTGGCCAGCAGCTCACCGAAGACATCCCGGCCAACCCGATCAGCCCGTACGGGCGCACCAAGCTGATCTGCGAGTGGCTGTGTGCCGACGCGGCAGCGGCGTGGGGGCTGCGGTGGGCCGGGCTGCGCTACTTCAACGTGGCTGGAGCGGGCTGGTCGGACCTGGGCGACCCCGAGGCGCTCAACCTCATTCCGATCGTCCTCAAGGCGGTGACGAACGGGCGGCAGCCGCAGATCTTCGGCGACGACTACGACACCGCCGACGGCACGTGCATCCGCGACTACGTCCACATCCTCGACCTGGCCCAGGCCCACGTCGACACCCTGGACTATCTCTCCCGTGATGACCGACGGCACGACATCTTCAACGTCGGATCCGGCCAGGGCTCGTCGGTCAAGGAGGTCATCGACCAGATCGCAGCCACGACGGGCTACGACATCCGCCCGACCGTGGTCGCCCGTCGTCCGGGCGACCCCGCCGACCTGGTCTCGGACCCGACCCGAATCGCCGAGACTCTCGGATGGTCGTCGGGCAAGACCCTCGAGGACATGGTCTCCTCAGCCTGGGACGCCTGGGCCGGCGCCCACGGGACACCCGCGGTCGCTCCCACGGGCAGCTAGCCGAGTCGGTACGCCGACCAGTCCGCGGCCAGGTACTGCGGCGGCCCCAGGCCACCGTGCGGCGCTTTCGCCGTCAGGGTCCTACCCGGGAGCAGCCAGGCCTGGCCGTTGGCACGCCGGCCGACCAGATCGGCCTGACCGTCGCCGGTCAGGTCACCCACACCGACCAGCGTGGTGTACCGACCGAGGTTCCGCCCGATCACCACCGGATCGTCCAGCCCGCCGGGCCCGTTACCGGGGTAGAGCAGGAGCTGCCCCGCCGCTGTGCGGACGAGGACGTCCGGCGTCCCGTCCTTCGTCCAGAGCCCGACCGCGACGACGTTCGATCCCTTCGGCAGGGACGACCTCATGATGACCGGCGCCGCGAAACCGTGCCGACCTCGACCGGGGTACAGGTAGATCGACCCGTTCGACGCCTGCGCCATCAGGTCTGGATGCCCGTCCCCGTTGACATCGCCAACCGGCGTGATCAGGCGGCGGGACCCCCAGCCGGCCCAGGAGCCGACCGGAGCTGCGAACGTGCCGGTGCTGGTACCGCGGTAGAGCTGCATCGCTCCGTCACTGCGCCGACGTGCCATCGCGTCCACGTAGCCGTCGCGGTCCCAGTCGCCGACGACCAACACCTTGTCGACGCCGGCCCAGGTCGTCCCGCGGGAGACGGGCGCGTGCAGCCAGTTGTTCTTGTTGCCCGCGAACACCTCGACGGTCTGCGCACGCGTCAGGCCCACCAGGTCCGCCCGATGGTCCCCGGTCAGGTCGCCGGAGAGTGCGAGCCGGCTGGCCACCGACCGGCGCTGCCCGATGGCCGGTGAGAGGCTGTCGCCCCCGATGTTCGCGAACGTCGAGACCACGTGTGTGGTCGCCGACCGCGCCACCAGGTCGGGCATCCCGTCACCCGTCAGGTCAGCGCCGCCGCTGAGCATGTCCTTGCCGGACCAGTCCCGCGCGAGGCGCTGGTGCGTCGGGAAGCCGCCCTGCCCGTCGCCGTACCAGACCAGCACCGTCCCGTTCGTACCGCGCGTCACCAGGTCGGAGTACCCGTCGCGGTTGAAGTCACCTCCCCCGGTGAGGAGCGTGAAGCCGGCCGCCTGCGTGATGGCGACCCGACCGGCGCCGAACCTCCCGGCCCCGCGGCCCGGGTAGACCCGCAGCCCGCCGGTCGTCGCACTCCGGCCGACGACGTCGTTGCGATGATCACCGGTGACGTCGCCGACCCCCGCGAAGAGGTCGTCACCGGCCCACCGCATCACCGGTCGGATGGGGGCGCCGAACGTGCCGTCGCCGACGCCCGGATAGACCGCGGTGCTCCCCGTGGACGCGTTGCGCGCCATCAGGTCGTTGACGTGGTCACCCGTGACGTCACCGACCGGAACCACCCGGTCCATACCGGCGAGAGAGGTCGGTCCGGCGACCCCGGAGGGGACGACCGGCGCGGCGAAGCCGGGTGGTCCGGTTCCGCGGGCGACCGAGACCGCACCTGCCTGGTCCACCATCAACAGGTCGGGCCGGCTGTCCCGCACGAACGAGTGCTGGAGGTCCCGACCGAGGAAACCGTGCTGGTACTTCTGTGCTTGCGCGATGATCGTCGGGATCTTCGCGTAGAGGTAACGGCCCGGACAGGCGGTCTGCGCCGCGTCGCGGTGCCCGCTGATCGCATTGAACGTCGTACCCGCCACGTTCTGCCGACTCGTCGGCCGCACTCCGTGCAGGCTCAACTTCCAGGCGTACAGCCGGGCATAGGCGTCGACCATCGCCGCTGACGGACGGGCGATGTCGTAGTTGCCGATGGCCGAGGCGGCGAACGAGTTCTCGTTGTAGTTCAGCGTGTGGGCGCCGACGACCGGGAGCGTGATCCCGCCGTATCTGCCCTCCCAGATCCGGCCGAAGCGGTCGATCAGGTAGTTGTACCCGATGTCGCGCCAGCCCCTGCTCTGCGTGTGATACGCGTAGATCCCACGCAGGATCGCAGGGACCTCAGCCTTGGTGTAGCCGTTGGCGTTGACCGTGTGGTGCACGAAGCCGGCGTGCACCTCGCCGTACTCGACGCAGCAGCCCCGCAGCCGCTCGTCTGCGCCCCAGTCCGCCCGGGAGTAGATCGTCGGCATCGGAGTGGCCGACTGGGTCCTGACGGGCTCGGTCGGCTGGGCGAGCGACCCACTGCCGCCGCTCGCGGATCTGCCCACCGTCGACGTCGCCGGAGGCGTAAGGGTCTCCGCTGCCTCGTCCGGCGTGATCGGCTGAGGGTGGGCGTCCGACGACGAGGTCCCGGGGTTCACGACCGACAACGACAAGTCCTTCGGGACTGCACCCGTGCTGGTCTGCACCTTCAGCTGGACGTCGTCGACGGTCCCGACCACGAACGGGTCGCTGCCCGGTCTCGCGTTCCTGGCCTCGGCTGAGGTCGGGTCCGGCCCGTGATCGGCGTCGTACGGCATCGTGGTCCAGCCCGACCAGGTCCCGTTCGTGCGAGTGCGGAGCGCCAGGGCGAGACCGCGCGGCGCCGGCCCGGCCCAGGTGACGCCGGCCACCGCAACCCCGTGGGCGGGCTCGGGAGCAGAGACAGCGGCCAGTCGCTGAGTCATCGCCAACGTGTGCACGGCCTTCCCGGATGTCGCCGCCCAGGCCCTGAGCCCGGCGGGGCTGACACCGTGGACGGGGTACGTCGCCACGCGCGGTCGCACCGGATGCGGCGCCACGGCGGCCGTCCCGGCCGCGTGCGGGGAGCCGGGCAGCGCTGCGCTGGCGTTCGTCGGGGTGATGACGGCGTCGGCGGGGGCGATGGCCACCAGCGAGCCGAGAGCCAGCAGGAGCGCCGGCAACGCGACCGGCGATGAGGGGCGGGACGCAGCGCGCACAGGGGCTCCAGACTGTCAGTGATCACTCGGTCACCAATTGTCACTACAGCCTCAGGGCACCCGCCACCTGTCTGAGAGAACTACACGGTCGTAATTTGTCCTTGCCGCGCCGAATCAGTCGTCCTCGTCGTTGAGGTCGTAGCCGAGGTGCTTGACGGCCTCCTCCGACGAGCCCACGAAGGCCGTGCGTCCCTTGTCGAGCACCAGGCCGCGGCGGCACAGGTTCACCACCGACCTGGGGCTGTGGCTGACGTAGACCATGGTCTTGCCCTGCGCCTTGAGCTCCCTGATCTTGCGCATGCACTTGCGCTTGAACGGCTGGTCTCCGACGGCGAGCATCTCGTCCATCAAGAAGATGTCGCACTCGGTGTGGATCGCGACCGCGAACGCCAGCCGCATGAACATCCCGGACGAGTAGTGCCGGACCTCGTTCTCCAGGAACTTGCCCATCTCGGAGAACTCGACGATGGACTCGAACTTCGCATCGGTCTCTTCTTCGCTCATGCCGAGGATCGCCGCGTTCAGGTACACGTTCTCGCGGCCGGACAGCTCAGGATGAAAACCGGCGCCGACCTCGATGAGGCCGGCGACCCTGCCGCGGGTCCAGACCTCGCCTGAGTCCGGCGACATCACCCCCGAGATGAGCTTGAGCAGCGTGCTCTTGCCTGAGCCGTTCAGACCCATCAACCCGATGCTGTCACCTTGCTCGAGCGTGAACGACACGTCATCGAGCGCCGTGAGCGAACGGCTCAGCTCCTGCCTGCGCACGGCGTTGACGGTCAGCTTCTTGATCGTCTTCTGGTTCGCCAGCTTGAACGTCTTGGTGACGCCGTCGACGACGATCGCCTCGGCCATCAGAGCTTCTCCGCGAATCGTCCCTCGAGGCGCGTGAACACGATCTGCGCGAGCCACACGAACAGCAGCCCGGCGACGATCGTGATCGCGCCCCGCTCGAACAGGTGCGGTGGCAGCTCCTCGATCGCGGTCTGCCGCGGATCGGCGGCCGTGGTGGTCCAGAAGGCCCTGTTGTTGAGCAGCACCGCAATGCACAGCGGGTTGGCGAGGTAGGCCTGGTAGATGAACTGGTGCGAGGCCTCGAGCTTCTCCATCACGATCCCGAACGGGTAGATCATCGGAACCGTCCACGTGATCAGTGTCTGGATGACGTCGACGACGTTCTGGGTGTCACGGAAGAAGACGTTCCACGCACTCAACAGCAACGCCACGCCCAGACCCCAGATCAACACGAGCGCAAGCGCCATCACGGCCGCCAGGGCGCCGAGCAGGTCAGGGTGCCAGCCGATCGCGAGGCAGGCGGTGATCATGATGACGTACATCGGGATCATGTGGTACGCCGAGACGAGGATCGACGCGACGGGGAACGTCTCGCGCGGCATGTTGATCTTCTTGACCAGCGACCCGTTCTTCACCACGGCGCGACAACCTGCGCTGAAGGCGTTGCTCAGGAACGAGACGACCACCATGCCGGAGAAGATGTGCAGGGCGCGGTTCTCGAGCTTGTGCGTGAGCAGCAGGCCGATGATCCAGTAGTACATCGCGAACCGGACGGCCGGCTGGACGTACGACCACGCCAATCCCACCGAAGACCCCGAGTACCTGACCTTCAGCTCCTTGCTCACCAGCAGCTTCAGCAGGTACCGGCGACGGAACACGTCGCCGAGCCCCCCGACGCGACCGGGGTTGAGCAGCGGCTCGAGCGGCCGATCGCGGGGCTCGGAGTGCGACCCCGAACCTGCGGTCTCAGCACTCACTCGTCGACTCCCCCACTCTCGAGTGCTGCCCCGTCAGCGAAGAACGGCCGAAGCTTGTTGTCATACATCGACAGCGCGGAACCGATGGCCATGTGCATGTCGAGGTACTTGTAGGTGCCGAGGCGACCGCCGAACAGCACGTCCGGCTCGGCCCTGGCCAGCTCGCGGTAACGCAACAGCTTCTCTCGGTCGTCGGCGGTGTTGATCGGGTAGTACGGCTCGTCACCGGCCTCCGCGAACCGCGAGTACTCGTGCACGATCACGGTCTTGTCCTTCGGGTACCAGTCCCGTTCGGGATGGAAGTGCCGGAACTCCAGGATGCGGGTGTAGGGCACGTCCTCGTCGGCGTAGTTCACGACTGACGTGCCCTGGAAGTCGCCGGTCTCCTGGACCGAGACGTTGAGGTCGACGGTGCGCCAGGACAGCTCCCCCGCGGCGTTGCCGAAGTAGGCGTCGACCGGCCCGGTGTAGACGATCGGGACCTTGCCGACGTACTCGTCGCGGACGTCGAAGAAGTCGGTGTTGAGTCGGACCTCGATGTTGGGGTGGTCGACCATGCGCTCCAACCACGCGGTGTAGCCGTCGACCGGGAGCCCCTCATAGGTGTCGTTGAAGTAGCGGTTCTCGAAGTTGTAGCGAACCGGGAGGCGCGTGATGATGTCGGCGCTGAGCTCCTTCGGATCGGTCTGCCACTGCTTCGCGGTGTAGCCCTTGACGAACGCCTCGTACAGCGGCCGCCCGATCAAGGAGATGGCCTTCTCCTCGAGGTTCTTGGCGTCCTTCGTGTCGATCTCGCCGGCCATCTCCGCGACGAGCGCGCGCGCCTCGTCCGGAGTGTGGGACCTGCCGAAGAACTGGTTGATGAGCCCCAGATTCATCGGGAAGGAGTAGACCTGCCCGTCGTACTTGGTGAAGACGCGGTGCTGGTAGCCGGTGAACTTCGTGAAGCGGTTGACGTACTCCCAGACGCGCTCGTTGGAGGTGTGGAAGAGGTGCGCGCCGTACTGGTGCACCTCGATGCCGGTCTCCGGCTCGGGCGCGCTGTAGGCGTTGCCGCCGACGTGGTGTCGTCGGTCGAGGATGAGAACACGGAGGCCGAGATCGTTGGCGCACCGTTCGGCGATCGTGAGACCGAACAGTCCGGAACCAACAATGACGAGGTCAGCGTTCACTCAGAGTCTCCTGTGACGGGCGGGCGCCTGCTTGACGGCGCTGCTGAGTCTAATGGCCGACCGCGGGTGGTTCGTCGACCGTGCATCAGCGGCGGCCCAGCCAACCTCGCCGCTGGCCCTTGGTCGCGATGAGATGGCGGTACGCCGTGGTGCGCAGGCTCACGGGCACCAGACGATACCCGCCGCGAATCGCGACATTGCGGATGAACTGGAGCCGTGACGTGAAGCCCATCACCCGCAGCTTGCGCTGCAATGCCCATTCGGACTTGAGCAACGTCACACCGCCACGGCGGGCATAGGCCCCGTCCCCGACCCGGTACAGCACCAGTGGCTCCGCGACGTTCGCCACTCTCGCCCCGTCGGCGATCATCCGCGCGAAAAGCAGGTAGTCCTCCATCAGGGCCAGATGACGGTAGCCCCCGACGGCTTGCACGGCCGAACGCCGGTAGACGACCGTCGGGTGGTTGAACGGCTGGTGGAAGCGCGCGTACCGGACGATCTCGGCGGGATCTATCGGCGGCGTGCGTCGCCCGACGATGTCGTCCGGACCGGTCCCGAACTCCAGCAACGCCGAACCGACGAGGTCGACCCCGGCCTCGACGAGCGGCACCTGGATCGCGAACCGCTGCGGCAGTGCGATGTCGTCAGCGTCCATCCGGGCGACGATGTCGTGCGCGCAGGCGGCCATCCCCTGGTCGAGTGCCAGGCCGAGCCCGACGTTGGAGTCGAGGGCGAGCAGGGACGTCGGCACCGGGGACTCGTGGATGAGCCCGGTGATCATCTCGTCGAGTGCGGGCGGGACGGGACCGTCCTGGACGAGCACGACATCGTCCGGGCGACGGGTCTGGTCGTGCACCACCGAACGGAACGCAGCGGCGAGATAGTCCGGATCGTCGCCGCCGTAGACGCTCATGAGCAGGCTGAACTGCTCACCCATCGAGGCCTCCGGAGGCCTCGTCCGCACGCGCCGCGGCCATGATCTGCTCGGTTGGGGTGGGCCGCGTCAACAGCCCCGTTCGCAGTCCCCGGGCCAGGCCGCGGGCCAGGCGGCCACGCTCGGACGAGTGGGCGATCGTGCCCGTCCAGCGGCGTAGTGTCGCGCCGGCGTACAAGATCTTCTCGATCGGGTTGAGCCCCCGCGAACGGCTGAACAGCCACACCTTGTTGCGTACCTCGTAGAAGAACCGGTCGCCGGGGTCCACGTCGATCCCGGCGAACACCTTGGTCTTGTGCACGACCACGGACCGGGCACAGTACAGCCCGCGTCGGCCCCGGATGAGCCGGGTCGTGAACTCGAAGTCGTCATTCCAGAGGAAGTAGTCCGCGACAGGCAGCCCGCGTTCACGCACGCCCGCCGCGTCGACCAGGATCGAGACGAACGACGCCGAGCGGATCGGAACGCAACCCACGCGGGCCGCGGCGGCTCTCTCGTCGGAGCGCATGCCCGGCTTCGCACGCGGAGTGTTCATCGGATGGTCGCGGCCGTCGCTCCAGACGACCCGCGAGGCCACGACGGCCGGCGCCGGGCTGCCATAGCGGGCCCACGCGTCGACGAGCTCCTCGAGGGCCGTCGGTTCGGGCACCGTGTCGTCGTCCATCAGCCACAGGACGTCCGGCGCGTACGCGAGGGCCCGGTCGAGACCGAGGGCGAAACCGCCTGCACCGCCCGTGTTGCTCCGGGCCGTGACCACGTCGGCGGCAGGGAACTCGCTCCGCAGCATCGCGGCGGTGCCGTCATCGGAGGCGTTGTCGACGACCACGACCGCTTCAGGCGGCGTACTCTGCCCGGTGATCGCGCCGAGGGACTCGGCGAGCAGGTCACGCCGGTTCCAGGTCACCACGACCGCCACGCACCGTGCTGTCGTGCCTCGCTCTGCCACTACGACCTTCCTCGCGTCCCGGCCGACCCCGACGGGGACCCTGACCGGCGTCTCATCGTAGGGCAGTGGGTGCTCAGGTCTCGCGCCGCCGGCCGGGCGGCTCAGCAGGCGCCGGCGAGGTTCCCGCTGTCGTTGGCGTCGCGCGCGAGACGATGCCCCTTCTGCCTCGTGCGAGTCGATGACTGCGCGGGGTCGTCCTTCGCCCGGGACGACGCGATCGCCTTGATCACCATCGAGCGGATGAGACCGTAGTCCGGGTCCCCGGTGTTGATCTTCGGCGGGACGAAGGAGACGGAGGCCACCGGCAGGTCCTTGGTCTTCAGCGACAAGTTCACGAACGTGTCGAGCTCGCTGGCCGGGATCGAGGTCGAGATGATCTGCTTGCCCGCCCGGGCGATCGCGCCGAAGTTCGTCAGCACCTTGGTCGGCTTGAGCTGGTGCAGCATCGCGTTCATCACGCACTTCTGCCGGGCCATCCGCGAGTAGTCGTCCGACGTCGCGCGACTTCGTGAGTACCACAGCGTCTGGTAACCGTCGAGATGTTGCCGGCCCGGCTCGATCCACCCGCTGATGGGTCCCCCGACACCGCCGATCGGGATGCGCTCGTTGACGTTGACCGTCACCCCGCCCACCGCGTCGACGAGGTCCTGGAAGCCCTTGAGGTCGATCAGCGCGTAGTAGTTGATCGACAGGCCGGTGATCTGCTCGACCGCCTGGGTGGTAGCGGTGATGCCTGGCGTCTTGTCGTGCGGGAACAGCTCGGGGTGCTCGGTGCCATAGGTGTTGACGCCGTTGAGGTAGCAGCCGTCACAGCGAAAACCTCTGGGGAACTGCCGATGCATCGCCGTGCCGGGCGGGAACGGCACGTTCTCCAGGTTGCGCGGCAGGCCGAACAGCACCGTCCGGCCGGTCTGCTGGTCGATGCTGGCGACCGTGATGCTGTCCGGCCGGATCCCGACCCGGCGAGGCCCGGCGTCCCCTCCGAGCAGCAAGATGTTGTAGCGACCGTGCTCTGCGGACGTGACCTGGTCACCCCCGAACACGGTGTTGATGAAGTCTCGTTGTACGGCGACCAGGTGGCTGGCGAACAGCAACGCTCCCGAGAGCGTGAAGCAGAGCGAACCGTTGAGAGCGGTCATGGCCATGCGATGTCCGCGGCTGAGCTCGAGCGGTTCGCAGATCCGCCAGGCGTCGACGATGAGGTAGGCCCAACCAACTGCGTACGCGATCAGTCCGACGCGTAGGGCCAGCAGGAAGCCCGGACCCAGGAACAGCGTGACGAGCTCGTTCTTCCACGCGAACCCGATCAGCACAAGCAGCGCCAGGAACGTGATGGCTGCGGCCGCCGCTCGCAGGGCGATGCGACCGACGCGCTTGTTGCCGGCCACCAGCTGCGCCGAGCCGGGGGCGACGACGGTCATGGCGATCAGCGTCAGGGCACGACGAAACCGAATGCGAGCGGCGGCGGCCGCAGCGTCCCGCGCGGACATCGACCGCGCGGACACCGGGGGAAGGACGGCGGACACGCGGACCAGTATCACCAGTCACATCCGTCACATCCGTCACGACCCGCCGAAAGCCCCCAGCCGAAATTCTCGGTTCTCCAGCTCGAGAGATGAGCGGATCGCCTCCGTGCCTGGCCGCCCCGTCGGTGGTCTGCCGCCACAGATCGGGCCGGTAGCCTTGCTCACCATGGCCGACACCCAGGACCCCGAGGAGCCGACCTATGGCTGGCTCTACGGCGCAGCGGGACCACCGCCGGAATCCTCCGACGATCCCGAGTCCACACAGCAGCTGGTCCGCCCGGCTGCCGACGATCTCGCCGAGAACCGCCCGGCGGCAGGGGCAGCGCCGGGCGGCGGCCCCGAGCACACCCAGATCCTCGACGTGCACGGTCTCGAGCCCGCGACTCCGCACGAGGAGCCGGACGTGTCCGCCCGCGCCAACCAGTCCGGTCCGAGCCAGCAGCCTGTAGCGGACACCCCTGCGCCGCCCCGGTCGTTCGGCGGGACCTATGACGCCCCTCCCCGGCGGTCCGCCGGGCAGCCCCGGTTCGCGTCACCGGCCGATCCGATGAGCTCGAGCCAACCACCAGCCAAGTCACCGGCCACATCACCGGCCAAGCCACCGGCCGGACCACCGAGCGCCGCCCCAGCGGGCAAGGGACCGCGACGCGGGTGGGGCAACCGGAAGTGGTGGGTGCGCGGCATCCTGGCCCTCGTCCTGGTCTGGATCCTGTTCCTCGTGCTCGTGCCCATCTGGGCCTGGTCGAGAATCGCGAAGGTCGCCGCCGAGCCGGGGGGCAACCGCCCCGCGGACAGCGGCGGAACCACGTTCCTGCTGGTGGGCTCCGACAGCCGACAGGGCCTGACCAAGCAGCAGAAGGGTGATCTCGGTACCGGGAGCGCGGCCGGGCAGCGCACCGACACCATCCTGATGCTCCACGTGCCCGACAGCGGAGGCCCCAACCTGTTGCTTTCGATCCCCCGAGACTCCTACGTCGACATCCCCGGCCATGGGAAGAACAAGATCAATGCGGCGTACGCGTTCGGCGGGCCCAAGCTGCTCGTCCAGACCGTCGAGCGGTCCACCGGGGTGCGCATCGACGACTACGTCGAGATCGGCTTCACCGGCTTCGTCGACATCGTGGATGCCGTGGGCGGCATCCAGGTGTGCCCGAAGACCGCGGTCAACGACCGCAAGGCCGGGCACCTGAAGATGCGTCGCGGCTGTCAAGACGTCGACGGGCACACCGCCTTGGGCTATTCGCGGTCGCGTGCTTTCCCGCTCGGCGACATCACCCGCACCGAGCACCAGCGCGAGGTGATCACGCAAGTGGGCAAGAAGGCGGCCTCGTGGTCGACGATCTTGCTGCCCTGGCGCTACTTCGCCGTCAACAAGGCTGCCTCGGAATCCGTCCGGATCGGCGACAACGTCGGACCGCTGGGCCTCGCCAAGTTCGCCTGGGCCATGGGCCACAGCGGCGACGCCAAACGCTGTGTCGTCCCCTTCAGCAACCTCGGTGCGTCGACCCCGGCCGGCTCGGCCGTCCTGTGGGACGAGGCGAAGGCCAAGAGCCTGTTCACAAAGATCCGCGAGGACAACACCTCGGCCATCACGTGCAACAACGGCGGGTAGCGACCGCGTGCGCGAGTGGACCCGCTGGACCACGACCGACCTTCCGGTCCTCACCGGTCGCTGCGCCGGTCGTCACCGTTCACCCTCGAGCTCGACCGACGGCTCCGCGAGTCCGGCTCCCCGATGCGCGACGTGGCAGCGCTCAGAGCAGCTGACGCACACGAGGTTCGCGGACCAGCCGGCCTCATGACCCTGCTCGGGAACCTCGCGTAGCGTGATCGCGTTGACCTCATTGACCTCGCGGACCTCACCCGAGCCGTCACGACCCCAACCGCCAGGAGCAGCCATGCAGCAGGCCTCAGGTCGCCGGCTGCCGTGGCTGGGGCTGATCGTGCGAGTCGTCGTCGCCGGAGTCTGGATCGTCGCCGGCGTCATCAAGCTGCCTGACCCGGCCGAGAGCGTCCGCGCCGTCCGCGCCTACCAGCTCCTGCCGGAGGCGACCGTGCACGCTGTCGGCTACGGGCTGCCGTTTCTGGAGATCGCGGTCGGGCTGCTCCTCGTCACCGGTCTCGGCACCAGGATCGCCGCGGCCGTCTCGGCTGTCCTGTTCGTGCTCTTCATCATCGGGATCAGCTCAGCCTGGGGACGCGGCCTGCGGATCGACTGCGGCTGCTTCGGTGGCGGAGGATTCGACGCCGACGCGACCAACAAGTACCCCTGGGAGATTGCCCGCGACGTCGGTCTGCTGACCGGATCGCTGCTTCTCGTGCGGTGGCCGCACACCCGACTCAGCCTGGACGGCTGGCTGTTGGGTCCCAGTCCCGAGTCAGGAGCGATCAGTGGCGAATAAGAAGGACCGCAAGGCATCCGAACGTGTGCGCGCGATGCAAGCACGGCAGGCAGCCGCCGAACGTCGACGACGGACGCTCATCGTCGGTGCCGTCGTCGTCGTGGTGATCGCCGCCGTCGTCGGCGTGGGCATCGCCGTGCAGTCCAGCCGGACGGGCCCGACGTCGGGGAAGGCGCCGGCTGGGATCACGTCCGACAACGGCGTCCTCCGCGACGGCAAGACGGCCGCGGTGCGTGTCGTGGTCTACGAAGACTTCCAGTGTCCGTCGTGCAAAGCGTTCGAGGAGAACGTCGGCTCGACCCTCGCCAAGGACGTTACCGACGGACAGATCCAGCTCGAGTACCGGCCGGTCGCGTTCCTCGACCGCGCGTCGACGACGAACTACAGCTCACGGGCGCTGGCCACCGCGGCCTGCGCTCTCGACGAGGGCGGACCGACCGTTTTCACCAAGCTGCACGACCTGCTGTTCACCAGTCAGCCGGCCGAGGGCTCGGCCGGACTCACCGACGGCCAGCTTGCTGACCTTGCCGCGAAGGCAGGTACGGACAAGCAGGCCATCACGCGCTGTCAGAGCGCAGGGACGTACGACGGTTGGGTGGCCATGGTGACCGACGACGCCTCGAAGGCAGGGATCACCGGGACGCCGACCTACTTCGTGGACGGCAAGCAAGTCACCTTCAGCAACAGTGAGGATCCGAAGGTCACGCTCACGAGGCTGATCGACGCCGCGGCGACCCAGCAGTAGCGCTCCATCTGCGCCGCGCCGTCCGAGCCGCCTGCACGTCACGCCGGATGGAGACGCCGTCCGCTGATCGTGTGCGGAGTGATTCTGATGTACAGCGGCCGGCTGCCGGCGGCCCACGGTTCGGGCCTGGTCAGGCGCTCATGGCTCATCTCGAGCTCCTCGTCGTCGACGACGAAGCCGGCCGCTCCCTGGAGCAGCACGCTCCAACCCGACTGGAGGTAGTCGTCGAGGTCGTCGACCTCGAACGCGGCGGGGGCCTGCCGCAACCACGCGCCCATCACGTTGTACGGCGATGTGCGGAACAGCACGGTCTCACCGTCCACCACATAGTTCACGGGCAGCACCAGGGGACCGTCCGGGCCGACGAACCCGACTCGTCCCACCGCCTTGGCACGCAGCAGCTCCACGCACTCGGTACGGCTCAGTTCCTCTATCCTCCCGCTTGCCCGGATCTCGTCAAGCCGACCCATCACTGCGCTCCTCTCGTGTCCTGCTCCCGCCGGAGTGGAATCACGGCCACCGGGCATTCGGAGTAGTGGAGCACCGTCCTGGTCGTCGAGCCGAGGTGGAAGCCGCCGAGGTGGTGCGGACCCGTGTGGCGTCCCAGCACGACGAGCTGGGCCACCTCCGCCGTGTCCAGGATGGCCATCGCTGCGTTCGCGTCCTGCGACAGGGTGATGACCTCGACCCCGGGATCTTTCTCCCGCCAGGACGCCACCGAACCCTCCAGCTGTTCTTTGGCCTCGCTGTCCCAGCGTTCGATGTCCTCAGGGGACCACGCGTACGTCGCGGGCAGGTGCCAGGCGCGCACCGCCAGTACGGGCACGCGGAGGCGAACCGCTCGGTCGAAGGCGTACGTGAGGACCTCGTCGTCCAGCTCGGATCCGTCGAGGCCGACCACGACCGGCGCCGCCTTGCGACTGGCTGGATCCCAGGCGTCCGGCACGATGACGACGGGGACAGACGAGCGTCCCGCAACGGAAATCGAGTTGCTCCCGACCACCATCCGCTTGACGGCGCCGAGTCCGCGCTTCCCGAGCACCAGCACGTCGGCCTGCTCGGCGGCACGCAGCAGAACAGGTCGGGTGCCACCGCTGCCGATCAACACCGACACGTCGTCCTCGTCCGCCCCCATTTCCTCTCGGACCCGCTCGAGTGTTTCTCGGGTCTCGTCCTCGAAGGAGTCGAGGGGGAAGTCGAGGGAATAACCCCGCACCGGAATGACGTGGTCCGGTGTGGCGCCTACGAGCACCAGCCGACCACCACGATCTTCGGCTTCGTTGCGGGCCCAAGCCACGGCAGCTCGGTTGTGCGCGGACCCGTCGACCCCGACGGCCACCACCGGTGTGCCGGTGACGGCAGCCGTCTTCTTCGCTGGATTCACCTGGGTGCTCATGGAGCGCCTCCTCGTCTCTGGGTGATGCCTTCATCCTTCGCCTCGAGGGGCCGGATGAGGGAGGGGACGAGGCCATCGACCGGGAGGGCCAAAGTCCTTTCCAGTCCGCCCCTTAGCCCCTTCCGCCCGCTGCGGCACCCGCGAACGATGAACAGGACAGGAGGTCATCTGATGGATCACGCACGCATCGTCGTCGGGGTGAACCACACCCCGGCCGCAGAGGCAGCCCTTCGTTGGGCTCTCGCCAAGGCCGAGAGCACCGGCTGTTCGGTCACCGCACTGCATGTCTTCGACGCGTCCGAACGGGCGGACCTGATCATGGAACGCGATGCCGAAGGCGAGGAGGTCGAGGCGCACCGACGAGCTCAAGGTCGGGTGCGTGCGATCGTGTCGGACAGCGGAGCCGCCGTCCCCGTGACCTTCAGCTCCACCCACGGTCCGGTGCTGGCCGAGCTCGCGCTGGCGGCGATGTCCGGCACCGCCCTGGTGATCGGTCAACCGCAGCGAGACCACCACCGCCGGCTGGTGCGCGACCTCGCGATCGAGGCTCCCTGCCCCGTGATCGCGGTCACCGAGGACGGTCGGGCGACCAGGTGTGGGCTGGCCGAGATCACGGACGACCGGGCAGAAACCGTCAGCTGACGGACACGTCCGCTCCAGCCGCCCACCGAAGCTTGACGTCCACGCAGTACACACCGCCGGCGGTGACGATCACGGGATTCAGGTCCAGCTCGGCGACCTCCGGCCAGTCCACTGCCAACTGACCCAACCGGGCGATGTCCTGGACGAGCGCCGGTACATCGACCGGGTCGGAACCGCGGTACCCCGCCAGCAACGGCCAGGTCCGTAGTGACCGCAGCGCCACGTGGATGTCGGTCTCCCGGAACGGCGGCAACAGGAACGTCTGGTCGTCCCACAGGCTCAGGTTGGTGCCACCTGAAGCGACCATCACCAACGGACCGAAGCCGTCATCCCGGACGATGCCGAGGGCTATCTCGGCTCCGGCCAGCTGCTTTTGCACCAGCAGCGGACCGGGAGCTACGTCCTGGACCGAGGCAGCGGCCTGCCGCACCGCCACTGCATCGAAAAGACTGGTTCGGACGAGGTGCCGCTCCACCTTGTGCACCTGCTGCGGGTCGGCACTCTTGACGACTACCGGGTACCCGAGCCGATCGGCGGACCGAGCTGCGGCCCGAGGGCTGGAGACGATCTCCTGGGGGACGGTGCTCAGCCCGTACTCGCCGAGCAGGCTCGCAGAGGCGTCGGGCGCGAGCCAGCCCGGCTGCGGCGGAGGCGCCCACTGCGGTCGCTCTCTCGCTGACGGAAGTTGGCCGATGAGCGCAGCCGCTGGCGCGTCGTCCAGCGAGCGTCGCCAGGTCGCATACGTGACAGCATGCCGAAGTGATGCGATGGCGCTGTCGAGCGTCTCGAAGGACGTGACCGCGCGGAAGGTCGCCGCGACCTCTCCGACGGGAACGAGGAGGCAGGGCTTGTTCGCATCGGCGTTGGCCGCTCGGCTTCGGCTGACCGTGTCATCGACGAGAGCGATCACCTCAGCCGACTCCGCTACTGCGGTGGCAGCCACGACCACCACGACGGCGTCTACCTCGTCCGAGGCCAACAGGCTCCCCACCGTGTCGGCAAAGCTCTGTGGCCCCGCCCCGGCCCCGAGATCGACCGGGTTGCTTGTACCGGAGATGCCTGGGCAGCCCGCTACGAGACGATCCCGGAGGTCCGCGCTCAGCACCGGGACCTCGAGCCCTGAGTCCAGGGCCGCGTCAGCAGCGAGGACACCGATACCACCGGCGTTGCTGGCGATCGCCACCCGAGGCCCGTCCGGCAGCGGTTGCTCGGCCAGCATTGCGGCCGTGTCGACGAGGTCTGCGAGCCCGGTCACCCGCACCACGCCCGCCGCGCGGAACACCGCGTCCAGGGCCCGTTTCGGGGTGACGCTGGCGGCGGTGTGGGACGCTCCGGCCCGGCTGCCCGCCGTCGACGTACCTCCGAAAACGGCCAACAGCGGCTTGCGACGGCCGAACGACGTGGCCAGCCTGACGAACTTGGCCGGGTTGCCGAAGGACTCGAGGTACAGCGCAGCGACATCGATGTCCGGGTCGTCCTCCCAGGCGGCCAGCAGGTCGTTGCCCGAGATGTCGAGCTTGTTGCCCAGCGACACGAAGGCGGCCAGGCCCAGGGCACGCTGGTGCGCCTGAGCCAGCAGGGCGATGCCGACCCCGCCCGACTGGGAGCCGATGGCCAGTCGGCCCGCCGGCACCTGCTGTGTTCCGAAGGTGGCATCCAGCCGGGTGCCACGCAACCGGCTGATGATCCCGAAGCAGTTGGGTCCCACCAGGCGCATACCGGCCCCGCGGGCGATCTGCGCGACCTCCTGCTCGGCCCGTCTCCCTGCGGCACCCGTCTCTCCGAGGCCGGACGTCACGATCACGCAGGTGCGGACGCCGCGTGCGGCCAGCGCCTCGACGGTCGGGACGAGCTGCGCGGCCGGAACGGCGACGACGGCGAGATCGAGACCGACGGGGAGTTCCGCGACGTCCGCGCAACCTTGGGCACCCGGTACCGACAGTCCCGGCTGGCCGACGGCGAAGATGCGGCCGGCGAAGCCTCCCGCCACGATGTTCTCGAGAATCTCACGGCCGACTCCGCGTCGATGCCGGCTCACTCCGACGACGGCGACCGACGCCGGTTCCAGGAGGTGGTGGACGGAGGCTGACTCTGCGCACCGCTCTCGACGGTCGGCGGCTTCCTGGGTACGGCTGCTCGGGCGGACGTCGAGGAGCACGGTCACGACGTCATGGTCGCGACGCTGGGCGAGCTCGAACCCGGCATCGCGAAAGACCCGCAACATCGGGATGTTCTCGGTCAGCACCTCGGCGCGGAAGTAGTCGATCCCCTCGCCGTAGGTCCAAGCAGCCAGATGCTCGAGAAGCACGGTGCCGATCCCGAGACCGTGCCGAGGCTCGTCGACCAGGAGCGCCACTTCGACACTGTCCGGGCCGTCCCGCTCGGCACCGACGACGCCGATCACCTCGCCGCGAAGCATGGCGATGAGACCGAGCGCCCCTCCGTCGCGACGGCACAGGTGTTGGGCGTATCGCGTCGCCTCCGAGCGATTGAGGGCGAAGAACCGTCGCCGGATGCTTTCGTCCGAGGCTCGGGCATGGAGGTCGACTACCGCCCTTTCATCGGCCGGCGACACGGACCGCAGCTCTACGACCGACCCCTCGGCGAGAAACGCGACTCCTGCGTAGGGCGGCAGCTCCGAGTGGCTCGGGACCACCTGCGGCCCCAGGTCGAGCCCGCTCATGCGCTGTGGCCCGCCGGGCTTACCGGCCCGGATCGCATTTCCGCGCCGACGGGGTGGTGGACAGCCGGCACGAGTACCACGGGGCACGCGGCCCGCGACGAACACGTGCGTGCGACCGAGCTGCCGAGGATCCGCCGTACGGCAGTTCCTCGGGGCGCGCCGAGCACCAGGACATCGGCTCGGCGGGACATCCGGGCCAGAATCCGGTTGGGGTTCCCCTCCACGACGTCCAGCCGGACTTGAAAGGGTTGCGCGCCAACCCCGAGAGCCGCGGTGACCCATGCGGTGGCGCGCGCCCGGGCGTGGCTCTCGCTGGCCTTGCGCATGGCACGGCTGCGGAGCTGCCGGCCACTCCCCGTGTCGTACACGTGGAGGACGCGCAGCGGTTCGCCATGCCTGACCGCATGGCCGACCGCCCAACGCAACGCTGCGGCGGCCGACTCGCTGCCATCGAGTCCCACGATGATCCGCGGCACAACCATCTCTACCTCCTCGGTCGGTCGCTCCAGGCTGTCGCCGAGCGCCCTGCCGCCGCCACCGCCTTCCGTCCCGTCATACCGGGCCGATGGTCACCGAAGTCCCCACACATGCCAAGCGGCCCATCGTGCTCGTTAGGATCGTGTCAAGTGCCGGCGACCGCTGAGCAAGCGATGCAGGGAGATGACACTCGTGGAACCCGACGATCGGGACTCGGACGTCTCCGCTGGGCTACCCCTGCCGCGGGCTGGGCTCGACCAGCAGATGCAGAACCTGCTGCACCACGTCGACGAGGTGGTGGAGAACCAGGAGCGCGTGTCGCTGCTCCTCGACGTCGTGGTGGGGCTGGCCACCGACCTGTCCGTCAACAGCGTGCTCGAGCGGATCGTGGAGGCGGCGAGCCGGCTCGCGCGAGCCAGGTATGCCGCCCTCGGCATCATCGGTTCCGACCGGGACCGCAGGCTGCGCGAGTTCATCACACACGGGTTGACGGCCGAGGAGCGAGCACATATCGGTGACCTCCCTCGCGGACACGGCCTGCTCGGACTGATCATCGACGAGCCGAGAGCTGTGCGTTCGAGCGACATCTCTGCGCATCCGCAGTCCTACGGCTTCCCGGCCCATCATCCGCCGATGCGGTCGTTCCTGGGCGTACCCGTGCGCATCCGGGACAAGGTGTTCGGCAATCTCTACCTCACCGAGAAGGAGGGCGGTCTCGACTTCACCGAGCGGGACGAGGCGATCGTGACAGCGCTGGCGGCGGCCGCGGGTGTGGTCATCGAGAACGCCCGGCTGTACGAGGAGTCCGCGCGGCGCGAAAGTTGGCTGCGGGCCACCGCGGAGATCGCCGCAGCACTGTTGGGCAGTCCGGGACGAGAGCAGGCCCTGCAGCTGGTCGCGGACAGGGGCCGCGAGATGGCCGACGCCGACTCCGCCTGCATCGTGCTGCGCACTCTCGAGGACACGCTCGAAGTTCGGGTGACGTCAGGACTTGACCCCGAGCTGGTCGGGACCGAGGTGTCGCCGCGGGAGAGCCTTGCGGGCATCGTCGTCACCGGTGGCGAGTCCGTGGTTGTCGAGGACGTCCGCCATGACCCCCGGGTCGCCGAGGATGCGCTGCTGTCCGCGGGTCGTCCCGAGCTCAGCGCCGTGGTCCTCGTGCCGATGCAGACCTCTGCCGGGGTCGAAGGCGTGTTGATCCTCGGGTGGTCGCATGAGCACTTCCAGACGTTCGCCGACCTCGATGTCCAGCAGCCGCAACGCTTCGCCGTCCAGGCGGCGCTCGCCCTTCAAGCTGCGCGGGCGCGCGAGGACCGGGCGTTGCTCAGCCTGTTCGAGGACCGGGACCGGATCGGCCGTGACCTGCACGACCTCGTCATCCAACGACTGTTCGCGATCGGTCTCAGCCTCGAGAACAGCTCTCGCATGTTGCACCAGCCGGAGGTCGCCCAGCGGGTCTCCGCGGCCGTGGATGACATCGACGCGACGATCAAGGACATCCGTCGCTCCATCTTCGCGCTGAGCACCACCCCTGACGCTGCGGACCTGCGGCGCCAGCTTGCCGATGTCATCGAGCGTGGCAGTCAGTCACTCTCCTTCACCCCGCGGCTGCAGACCGAAGGCCCGGTCAACGCAGCGATCTCTCCCGAAGTGGCACCGCACATCATCGCCGTCCTGGGTGAGGCGTTGTCGAACGTGGCGCGGCATGCCCAGGCATCGGCTGCGACGATCTCGCTGCGCGTCGGCGAAGAGGTGGTGCTCGAGGTCGAGGACAACGGCGTTGGGCTCGGCGACAACCTGCGCCGCAGCGGACTCCGCAACCTGCGCGAGCGTGCTGAGCAGCTCGGGGGCCGGTTGGACGTCAGCTCTGCAACCGGCGGTGGGACCATCCTCACGTGGTCCGTGCCGGCGTCCGGATCCACCCGTGCGCCGAATCCGTAACCGGGACCAAAGTCCCGACATCTCGTGTACTTGCGATCTCCACGTGGCCCGCAGCGCGGACTAGCCTGGCGACATGACCGACGTTGCGGGGCCTGCTGACGGCCCCATCCGGGTGTTCCTGCTCGACGACCACGAGGTCGTCCGTCGCGGGCTGCGCGACCTGCTCGAACAGGACGGCGACATCGTCGTGGTCGGCGAGTCGGGTCTGGCCCAGGAGGCCACCCGCCGCATCCCCGCCCTCCGCCCCCATGTGGCGGTACTGGACGGCCGGCTTCCGGACGGGTCGGGCATCGACGTGTGCCGTGAGATCCGGTCCCGGCATCCTGAGATCGCGGCCCTCATCCTGACGTCGTTCGATGACGACGAGGCTCTCTTCTCCGCCATCATGGCCGGGGCCGCCGGGTACGTGTTGAAGCAGATCCGTGGCACCGACCTGGTGGACGCGGTGCGCCGGGTGGCCGCCGGCCAGTCGATGCTCGACCCCGCCGTGACCCAGCAGGTGCTCGACCGGCTGCGTAACGGTCCCGAGGAGGATGCCGCGTTGGCACCTCTCACCGGGCAGGAGCGCCGCATCCTCGAGCTCATCGGCGAGGGTATGACGAACCGCCAGATCGGCGAAGCGATGTTCCTCGCCGAGAAGACCGTCAAGAACTACGTGTCGAGCCTGCTCTCCAAGCTCGGGATGGAACGACGTACGCAGGCGGCCGTCTTCGCGGCCAAACATCTCGACATGTGAGTGCACCGCCGAGGGTCCTGCCCATCCGAGGCTTGCGACCCTGGTCGTCGGGGCTCCGGACGGAAAGACTGGCAACATGCCTGCGCAAACAGCACAGCCGAACCCGACGTCCCAGCCGATCGTCGTCGCCGTCGACGGCAGCAGCGACGGCACCCGTGCCGTCGAGTACGCCGCGACGCTGGCTCTCGTCAGCGGCCAGCGGTTGCGGCTGGTCCACGTGCCGCACGAGACGATCCCGTTCGCGGTCATGTTGCCTCTGTTGGCTTCGGCCGGGGCAGCGGAGGTCGGGACCCGTGTTCTCGAGGCAGCGGCACGCCGTGTCCACGAGCTCGACACGAGGCTCGAGGTGGACACCGTGATGGCTCCTGGACCGCGCGCCCAGATCATTCTCGACCACGCGACCGACGCAGCGGCGATCGTGCTGGGGACACGCCAGCCGAGCCTGCAGCGCGTCATCACCGGCTCGACGACGACTGCGGTCGCGGCGAAGGCGGACTGCCCCGTCTACTGCGTGCCCGCCACCTGGTCACCGACTCGGAGCTGGCGCCGTGTTGTCGCGGGTGTCGACGGCTCCGTCGGCTCCCACCAGGTGCTGGACCGGGCGTACGCCGAGGCGGACCAGCGCGGCGCCACCTTGACGGTGGTGCATGCCTGGCGACCCTCCGACATCTACGACCATGCCATCGGCACGCACCAGATCGAGACCGACTGGGAGACCTGCGCAAGGCGCAACCTCACCGAGCTCGTGGCCGGTCGCGGCGACCGCTACTCCGACCTGACGGTCCGGCTCGACCTCGAGTACGACTGGCCGGCCACGGCGCTGCAGCGCGCCAGCAAGGACGCGGACCTGGTTGTGCTCGGCCAGCGTGGCCATGGTGGCCCGCTGGGTCTCGCCATCGGATCGACGGCGAGGGCACTCCTGCGGACCGGTCACTGCGCGGTCGAGATCATTCCGGTCGACGACCAGCCCACCCGCTGAGACGTCGCGGACACGGCTGGACGAACGAGCGCCGGCAGCCTGGCAGGGGCACCGGCGCTCGATGATCAGCGGTCAGATGAACAACAGCTGTGCACCTTCGGTCTTCTCGATGAAGTCCGCTGCGCTGATGACGGCCTCGACGCCGTCGTACAGATCCGCCATGTCGAGGTGCTGCATGTCGGCGGACATCTTGCAGGCCCACAGGTGTCCACCGGAATCGACGACCTGCTCGAGCATCGTCGGGATGTCCGGCACTCCGATGTCGCTGATGGCCTTCTTCATCTGGTGCGTCGCGAGCGCCGTCATACCGGGCAGTCCGCCGAGACCCTGGGGCAGGTGCGTCGCCGTGTTGCCCAGCGGCGTGAACTTCAGGTCACCCATCGTCTTGCTGTTGATGAGGTCAAAGCCCCAGAAGGTGAAGAACAGGTGGGTCTCGACGCCTTCACCCAGTGCGGCGGTGGCGAGGATGAGGCCCGGGTAGGCCATGTCGAGGTTGCCCTTAGAGACGATGATGGCGAGCTTGCGCGAGGTCGCCGGCGAGCCGAAGGACGGAACGATCGGCTGCTCCTGGGGATCCTCGAGGTCAGTAGTGATGCTTCGTGTCGTGGTCATGTGAGGCTCCTTGCTCAGATGCACCCGCGGGGTTTTGGCAGTCCCGCGACATAGGCGATCTTCTTGGCAGGTTTCTGTGGGAACAGCGTGAACAGGGTCTTGATCGGGACTTCGGCGATGCTGCTCGTCCGGCGCAGGGTCGGCGCCTCGCCCTGTACCGCGAAGTCGTCACGCGCGAGTCGGACGATGCGCAGGTGCTCGTCAGTCAGCTCCAGACCGATGAGCGCCGCAAGGGAATTCGCCAGCGGTTCAGACCATTCCTGCAGCTCGGTCAGGAACCCTTCGGCGTCGACATGGACGGCCTGGCCGCCGATCGTGGTCGTGGGCATGATCAGTCCTCCTCGGTGACGGTCGTCTTGCCGACCATCGACATGTGGTTGGGAAGCGGAAGCGGCCGACCGGGCAGTAAGACGTTCCAGTACATCCAGCGGAAGGCGAGCTTGCCGGCGTGGTTGGCCCGGCTCTCCTTGAGCAGGTCCAAGGGTCCGACCACAGGCAGCGGGTACTTGCCCGGCAGTGGCTCGGTCTCGTAGTTGAAGTCGATCAGCAGCGCCTTGTTGTCCCCGGTCTCGATGAAGCAGTTGGCGTGCCCGTCGAAGTGGTGCGTCGGCTCTTGGCCCGCCGCGATCTGCAGGAAGTTGTCGACGAAGATCTCCGCCGAGTAGTGAGCGACCGAGCCGGCCTTGGACGTCGGTATGTCGTTGGCATCTCCGACGGCGAACACGTCGTCATGCGCCTTCGACCTCAGCGTGAAGCGGTCGACGCCGACGTAGTTGAGCTCGTCGCCCAACCCCGATCGGCCGACGAAGTCTGCGCCCATGTTCACCGGTACGGTGACGAGAAGGTCGAAGGGGACCTCCCGTTCGTCGTAGGAGACCAACGTCTTGGTGTCGGGGTCGATCCGGTCGATCGCGAAGTCGGTTTCCAACGCGATCTTGCGCTCATCGAGCATCTGCCCGAGTCGCTTGGAGGCCACCGGCCGGGTGAAAGCGCCGGGCTGCGGCGTCACGTACACGATCTCCACGCGATCCCGGAGGCCACGCGCGCGGAGCGAGGCCTCAGCCAGGAAGGCGAACTCCAAGGGCGCGACCGGACACTTGATCGGCATCTCGGTCACGTGCACGACGAGTCTGCCGTGGTCGAAGCCGGTGAGTGCCTGGCGAAGAGCGGCAGCGCCGTCGAGGGTGTAGAAGTCGAAGACGCTGCGCCGCCACTCCGATCCCAGCATTCCTGGTGTCTGGTCTGGTCGCGGTGACGTCCCGGTCGCGACGACGACATAGTCGTACTCGAGCGTGACACCGTTCTCGAGGTCGACCCGGTGGTCCGTCGGCCGAATCCGGTCGATCTCGCCCAACACGAGTTCGACGTCGCGGTCGAGCGTCCGCCGGCGGGATCGGTGCAGATCCGGTGGTGCAACCTCGAAGGGCACGAAGAGGAAGCCCGGTTGGTACACGTGA
Source organism: uncultured Actinomycetota bacterium (assembly GCA_963815445.1). GTDB lineage: Bacteria > Actinomycetota > Actinomycetes > Propionibacteriales > Nocardioidaceae > JANLYC01. Next base: position 128,984 of record CAWFGV010000006.1, on the reverse strand, counting down.
GAGTCGTCCCGGTCCACGACCGTGATCGACCAGTCGGCCTTGCTGAGTCGTTTCCGCAGCTTGTTGGCGATGATGGTGCCTGCAGTCCCGGCGCCGAGCACGAGGAGCTTCCTCATGACATTGCTCCTTCAGGCCGGCTTGCGAGGGCGACAGCACCGTGCGCACGACGCGTTTCGGCGCGTTCGGGAGGCACGATGACGACAGGGCAGGCGGCCATCCGTGCGCAGGTGTCGGCCACTGAACCGAGCACGGCATGTCGGATTCCGTCGATGCTGTGGCTGCCCATCACGAGAAGCAGGCTCTGCTCTGACTCACGGACCAAGACGTCGGCGGGATCACCCTGGACGACGTGCCACGACAACGCGGGGTGGAGGGGAAGGTTCCCGTCGTCTGGGTGCTGCCCGGCCAGCGTCGTACGCACCGCAGACTCGGCGGCGGCACGAGCGGCGCCTGCCGACTGGCCCGGCTGGGGTTGGTAGATGGTCACGACTTCCACCCCGCAACCGCGGCGACCGGCCTCCGCCATCGCCCAGGTCAGTGCTCGACGACTTCCGGGCGATCCGTCTGCTGCCACTCGGATGATCTCGCTGGTCATGCATCCTCCTCTGTGTCTGCTGGTGTGCCGGCGGGTTCGCGCCGGCACAATCCCAGGTTCGCGCGAGGACGCCCCTACGTCGTAGGGGCCGCAGACCTTCGGCGGCGGGCCGAAGGTCACCAGGGCTGAGCTGTCGTCGAGACGGAGGTGCTAACGATCCTCGAGCAGCGCCGCAGCGTGATCGGGGACCGGGTTCTGTGACTCACGAGGCGACCGCACATAACCCCTCGGGGCAGGGCGAACCGGCAGCTCGAGCGGAGGCCGGCGGACCTCGTGGAAGTCGATGCTGGAGAGGAGGTGGTGGATCATGTTCAGCCGGGCGCACCGCTTGTCATCGCTCTCGACCACCCACCAGGGCGCTTCGGGGATGTCCGTGTGGGTCATCATCAGGTCCTTCGCCCGCGAGTAGTCCTCCCATCGGGTGATGGATTCGAGGTCCATGTCCGAGAGCTTCCAGTTCCGCATCGGGTCCTCCGACCTGGAGCGGAACCTCGCTTCCTGCTCGGTGTCACTCACCGAGAACCAGTACTTGCGCAGCAGGATCCCGTCTTCGACCAGGAGCCGCTCGAAGATCGGGCACTGGTGCAGGAACCGCTGATGCTCCTCCTTGGTACACAGGTCCATGACGTACTCCACGCCGGCGCGGTTGTACCAGGACCGGTCGAAGAGGACGATCTCTCCCGAGCTCGGCAGCTGGGCGACGTAGCGCTGGAAGTACCACTGGGTGCGTTCGCGGTCGCTCGGAGCGGGCAGCGCGACGATCCGGGCGACACGGGGGTTGAGGTACTGCGCCAGCCGCTTGATGGTGCTTCCCTTGCCGGCAGCATCGCGGCCTTCGAAGACGACAACGAGTCGCTTGTTCTCTGTCCGCACCCACTCCTGAAGAGCGACGAGCTGGGCCTGGAGTCCCAGGAGTTCCTTCTCGTAGACCCGTTTGGGAAATCTGTGGTGCTTCCCGCCGGCCCTGCGGTCCGTCTCACGCGTCACCGGATGTCCTCCCTGTCGCTCGTCACGATACCGATGGCGAGTCGCTTCCTGCCGAGCGCAGACGACCGAACGAGCCGACGCAGGGGTTGGCTGTCGGCTCGTCCGGAGTGGAGCTGGTTACTTGAGGATCGGGTACTTCTGCACGACCGGCTGGTTCTCCCACCACCGACCGAGGCCGAGGTAGCGGCCCGCGCCATAGAGCCCGAGCACCAGGACTGCGGCCGCCCCGATGATGTGGTCGTCCGTGATCGGGTTGTTCGCCGGGGGGAGCACGACAGTCCACATCATGAGGTACATGACGACGCCGGCGAACGCACCGAGCCGCATGAAGATCCCCAAGGTGAGCGAGATACCGATCGCGGCGAGACCGAACATGAACGCCCAGTCGGCCCAGGTGGCTCCGGCGATCGAGTTGTAGAAACTGGCGAACGGGCCGTCGGCACCGAACTTGAGGAAGCCGAGGGTGGGCGAGCCGCCGTTGATCCAGGCTGCGTCACCGAAACGGTCCACGTTTCCTGTGGTGGCGTCGCGCCCGGTCCCGTACCCCAGAGCCAGCAACTTGTCGATGAACGCCCACAAGAACGTCGATCCGATGATGATGCGGAGGACGCCCATCGCGGTGTGGGCCGACCGCCGCGTGGCGGTGGACTCAGGCGAGGTCTGCAGCGTCACATCCTGGTCGTTGCGCGCCGTGTGCTTGACGGTGGTCATGAGATTCTCCTTCTGCGACGGGAAGCGAGCGCTTCCTTGACCTTCACTGTTCCGTGTCGGCGCCGGCGCGACGACCGGCCGAAGTCACGACCTTCAGGTACGAAGGTCCCGAGTCTCAGAGCCGTGCAGGTCGTGCCCTCACCACTCGCCGGACCTCAGGCCGAGACCGGAGCATCGCTGGTGAACCGGCGCGCAAGGTCTTCGCCCCAACGTCGGGCGCGATCCTCCTCACCCGCGATCAACTGGTTGTCACGGTCCACGAGGAAGCTCTCCGGGTTGACCACCAATGCGGCACCATGTCGCTTCAGCCGCTTCGCGATGCCACGCGATGCTCTCCCCGTCAACGCCGGTGGCATGTCCACACGGGTGTCAAAGGCCGCCGCGGAGGAGGGAAACCCGTCGATGGAGTCGAACCACTCTCGCAACCCGTCCTCGAGGGCATGGGGTTCAACAGCCAGGTTGTTTCCGCCTGCGCCCGCCGTGTCAACGGCTGACCGGCGCGTGCTCGGCCGGGTGAGGCTGTGCGCGTGCGTGGGCCCCCCGACTACCACCAGGTCAACCTGCCCGAGGGTGGAGGGATCCACCTCCGCGACCGGCGCCAGCTCCGCAGCGCAGACGGCGGCGACACCCTCGGTGATCGCCGAGGCGATCCGATGGGTGTTTCCGTACATGGACTCGAATATCACCAGGCATCTCATCGCGAATCTCCTTCTGTCGTGCTGTGCTCGCCGGTCCGAATGGGCCCGGCCAGTTGCGCGGACATGCTCGGTGAGCCAGTGACCTTGAAACGTGTCGGCTCTCACGCCGTGGCGTCGGCGACGAGCTCCGCGGGTGGACCTGCCAAGGGACGCATACCTGCATCGATATCCGGTTGTGGCCTCGACATGGCGGCCTCCGTTCCCGACCCGCGGCGGCCGGCTCGTGTGAGCGTGCTGTTCTCAACCCTGACCTTTCTCGCGAGGAATCACGAGGGGCCTTGGTCCTCCGCGAGCGGGCCTTTCCGACTGCTCGCTCGCCCTCGCTCACGGCTGCTCGTGACCGACCGCCCCGCCTTGACCGCACGGGGTCTGGCATGGTCTGTCTCATGAGTGACGCCGAGGTCAGCACCCCTTCGGCATACCCACTGCGGGTGGAAGCCAGGCTCGACACACCGCTGAGCCGGTGGCTCTGGGTGCTCAAACCGATTCTGTTGATCCCGCACTTCGTGGTGCTGGCGTTGCTGTGGCTGGCGTTGGTGATCCTGACCGTGATCGTGTTCTTCGCGGTGCTCTTCACCGGTCGCTACCCACGCACGCTGTTCGACTTCAACGTCGGGGTCATGCGGTGGACGTGGCGGGTGACTTATTACGGCTTCGGCGCCTTGGGAACCGACCGCTACCCACCGTTCACACTGCACGACGTGCCGGACTACCCGACCGACCTCTGGGTCGAGTATCCCGAGTCGTTGTCCCGGCCACTCGTCCTGGTGAAGTGGCTGCTGGCGATCCCGCACTACCTGATCGTCAGCGTGTTCGTCGGCGGCGCGGCCTGGGCAACGGCGCGGTTTGATGACGTGCGCTTCGGCGGCTGGAGCCTGGTGGGCCTGCTCGTTCTCATCGCCGGTCTGAGCCTGCTGTTCCGCAACCGCTATCCCGCGTCGATCTTCGATCTCGTGCTGGGGCTCAACCGGTGGTCCCTCCGGGTCGCGGCGTACAGCGCCCTCATGACCGACACCTACCCACCGTTCCGCCTCGACCAAGGCGGTGACGACGTCGGAGCGGTACCGGTCGGCACTGGCCTGGTGGAGCCGTCGTCGGTCGCCGGTATGTCGGACGGTCGGCACAGCGAGTGGACACTGGGCCGAGGTGCCCTGGTCGTGGTCGGGGCGTTCATCGTGTTCACGGCGTTCGGTGTCACGACGCTGGGCATCGCCGCGATCGCCATCGACAAGACGATGCGCGACGACACCGGTTTCCTCGAGGGACCCGATCGACACTTTGCGACCACCACCTATGCACTCGCCACCGACCCCATCCAGCTGAGCGACCACCCCTTCGGTCGGTCGAAGCCAGGTGACCTCGTCGGCGAGATCAAGCTCCAGGTCGAGCCCGCGGACGCCACCACTCCCGTCTTCATCGGAGTCGCACCCACATCGGACGTGGTTCGCTATCTGGACGGTGTCTCGTACGCCACCGTCTCGGATCCGCGGGACCGCCACCCGCCGTACGTCGAGCATCCGGGCGCCGCACCGGCGCAGTCGCCCACGGAGAGCAACATCTGGGTCGTCTCGGCCAGCGGGTCGGGAACGCAGTCCCTGGTGTGGCCGCTGCACTCCGGTGACTGGACGATCGTCGCGATGAATTCCGCCGCCACGCACGGCGTCGACGTCACCGTTCAAGCCGGTGTCGAAGCCCCACACCTTTCCCGCATCGGCGTCGTCTTGATCTTGATCGCGGTGGTCCCCCTGTTGACCGGGAGCGCGCTCATCTACGCCGGTGTGCGACTGGCGCGCCGCGTCGGGACCACGCCATGACGAGGCCGGATCCGAGCTGGGTCAGCGGCCGCGGGCCTTGGCCCGGGCGCGCTCCCGTCGCTTGAGCACCGCCCCCATGGCCTTCGCGGCAACGGGGTTCCTGTCCGCCAGCTGAGCCGCCTTGCGCTGGCTGGCGAACACCATGCGCCGGGCCCTGCTGCTCACGTTCTTCGCCTCGTCGACGTCTTCGACCGAGCGCCGCTTTCGACGCCACCAGCTCGTGGCGTAGTCCTCGGCGAGCAGGGCGAGCGCGTCGAGCGCGGCGTCGAGGAGCTCGGCGTCGGTGGCGTCATCGGGGCGGCGGCCGCCGTCGCGTCGTACGGGACGTAGCTCGTCGAGATCACCGACCACGTCGTAGCCGCGCGCAGTCAGCTCGGTGATGCAGGCGTCGGCGCGCTCGGTGATCCACGGGATCTCCTCGTCGGGCAACGTGAAGCGGACCGGCTCCGACCGTCGCGCCAGCATCTGCACGATCGTCATCTTCATGATCTTGTCGTGCTCGCGCTGGTTGAGCCGCCCGCCGAGTCGTTCGTTGACGCGGCGGATCACTTCGGTGGCGGCGACTCCCACGGTCTCGTTGTTCCACCTCGGCTCCTCGGTGAGCGCCGCTGGGTCGAAGCCGACCACGGACGCGAACCGGGCCAGGAGCTCGTCCGGCGTCGACCCCGACCGCGGCACGGTGACCACGTGGACACGCTCGGCCGGTACGGCGGACTCCCACGTCGCGCAGATGGCCGCGAGGTCCTGACGCATCCAGAAACCCCGGGCCGGACTCGTGGCCAGCGCGTCGGGGTCCTTGATCGCGTCCACGAACTCCTGCCATGTCCAGGTCTTGTCGTTCTTGACCTCCTCCTGCCAGGCCGACACCGCGACCCGTCCGAGGTCGCGTGCCGTCACGATGACGTGCACCTCACTGGTGGGGAACGCCTGCACCGTCTTGGCGACCTGCTTGAGCGTGGACAGGCTGAAGCGTTCCTCGGAGATGAGTGCGGTCGGCTGGCCCGACGTGTTGACGTGCTGGACCAGCGCGTCCCAGGTCCCGGAGATGCGGCGGTCCGCGACGCCACGTGGTCGACGCCCTTGCAGGTCCCACACCGCGAATGCCTGGACGGGTTCACCAGGCCCCCCGCAGAAGTCCACGTGCTGGGCCTGGAGCTGGGCGCGGTTGGCCCGCAGCACATTCTGAAGGTAGGTGGTGCCGGTCTTGTGCAGCCCGATGTGGACGAAGACCTTCTCCGGTGCGGCGCTCACGTCAGCTCTCGACTCCGGATTCGCTGGCGACCACCGGCTGGGCGGCGTCCCTGACGACCTGACCCTTCGCACGGGCACCCTCGGCGAGGCGACCCTGGAACGCCGTCATGGCGTCGCGCAGCGCGGCGTCGGAGGCGCCCAGGATCCGCACGGCGAGCAGCCCGGCGTTGCGAGCGTTGCCGATCGCGACCGTGGCCACCGGTACGCCGGCCGGCATCTGCACGATGGACAGCAGCGAGTCCATCCCGTCGAGGTACCGCAGCGCCACCGGGACGCCGATGACGGGCAGTGGTGTGACGGCTGCGAGCATGCCGGGCAGATGTGCCGCGCCGCCGGCCCCGGCGATGATGACTTGGAGGCCGCGTTCGTGTGCCGCCCGGCCGTAGTCGAGCATCTCGGTCGGCATCCGGTGTGCCGAGACGACGTCGACCTCGTGAGCGACGCCGAACTCACCCAGCACCTCAGCGGCCGCCTGCATGGTGGGCCAGTCGGAGTCCGACCCCATCACGATGCCGACGCGGGGGCCGACGCGGGGGCCGACGCGTGGGCCGATGCGTGGGCCGGTGGATGTCCGCATCGTGCTCATCGGGTGTTCTCTTCGTCGAAGACGCTTCCATCGTCGCCGAGCGTCCCGTCGAACCAGCCGGCCGCGTGCCGGGCGCGCTGGCGTACGTCGTCGAGGTCGTCGCCGTACGCCGTCACGTGACCCACCTTGCGTCCCGGCTTGACGGCCTTGCCGTACAGGTGGACCCGGATGCGGGGGTCACGCGCCTGGACGTGCGGGTAGCCGTCGTACAGGTCGGGCGTGGTCGGGTGGGCGCCACCGAGGACGTTGACCATCACCGACCACGGTGCGCGCGGCGCCGGGGAGCCGAGCGGGAGGTCGAGCACTGCCCGGAGGTGGTTCTCGAACTGGCTGGTCACGGCGCCGTCGATGGACCAGTGGCCGGTGTTGTGAGGACGCATGGCGAGCTCGTTGACGAGGACCCGGCCGTCGCGGGTCTCGAACAGCTCGACGGCCATGATGCCCGTGACATCGAGCTCGGCCGCAATCGTCATCGCCAGCTGCTGCGCGTGCATCGCGAGCTCGGGGTCGAGGCCGGGCGCGGGTGCCGTGACCTCGACGCAGATGCCGTTGCGCTGCACACTCTCGACGACGGGGTACGCCGCAACCTGGCCGCTCGGCGAGCGGGCGACCAGTGCGGACAGCTCCCGGCGGAAGTCCACGTGTTCTTCGGCGAGCAGGTCGATGCCGGTTGGCGCAGACCGGAGTACGTCGGCGGCTTCGTCGTCAGACCGGACGGTCCAGACACCCTTGCCGTCATAGCCTCCACGGGTCGTCTTGAGCACGACCGGGTAGCCGGCGCCGTCGGCGAATGACGCGACGGCTTCGGGTGTCGTGACGACCGACCAGCGCGGCTGCGGAATGTCCAGGGCCACCAGTCGACCCCGCATGACGCCCTTGTCCTGGGCGTGCACGAGGGCCGCAGGTCCGGGCCGGGTGGCGATCCCGTCGGCGGCGAGCTTCTCGAGTGAGGCCGTGGGGACGTGCTCGTGATCGAACGTGACGACGGAGCAGTCGTTCGCCCATGCCCGCAGGGTCGGGAAGTCGGTGTAGTCACCGACCGTGGTGTCCGCGATGACCTGAGCCGCGGACATTCCTTCGGCCTCGGCGAGGAGCCTGAGACGAAGCCCGAGCGTGATCGCTGCGGGCTGCATCATGCGCGCGAGCTGTCCGGCGCCGACCACGCCCACCACGGGTGCTTCCACAGCCGGAACTCTAGCGAGGTGCGTGCGCATGACCGCGCCGTGGCCCCGGGCGGACTGTCCGTCAACCTGGTCCGAGCAAGCTCACCTCATCGGTGAGGAACCACGCGTTCGCCTTGAGGGTCGGACTGTAGACCACGAAGTCCAGATGGTTGTTGGCTCCGACCGTCGTGTACGGGACCTGAAGCCGATGCCACGCGACGTCGCTGAAGGTCAGACTCACGCTGTTCGTGCCGACGATCGTGCCGGCTGAGGTGACCTCGTTGATCTGCAGCACGACAGCCTGCGACTGACCGCTCTTCTGTCCTCGGACCCAGGCGCTGGCATCGAACTGCGCTGCTGGGGTCGTGGACGGCACCCAGCTCGGTTTCGAGACCACGCCCGCGGGACCGGCCGTGGTGACGTTGCGGATGATCTTGAGGCTGTACGCGCCGTCGTGCTTGTCGACCAGGGCCCTGGCTGTCTTCGACTGCGCGTTGTACAGCCCGGTCCAACCGGTCTTGTTGGTCTCAAAACTCGTGTTGGTGATGAATTCCTTCGAGGTCGGCGGCGGGGGCGGCGGGGGCGGCGGGGGCGGCGGGGGCGGCGGGGGCGGGGGTCCCGAACCCGCGTATCCCGTCAAGGTCTGGCTGAACATGACGCTGCCGGTGGTGCAGGTGTTCCCGGACGCGGGCGACGAGACAGGGCCGCAGATGAAGGAGTAGGTGAGCTTGTCCCCGGTGAACGCGGTGCGGAGATGCGAGTAGTGGCCGGAGATGAACAGCGTTCCCGCGCCCGCATTTCCGGTCGTGACGATGTCGGTACCCCCGGCGCCGTCGACCAGATGCACGACCCCGTGGCGCGGGGTCAACGCCTGACCCGAGTGCACGTGGTGGGCCACGTTGAGCAGGTACTTGCCGTCGGGACGGGCGGTGGGCGAGTACTTGTCGCCGAGCGTGTCGATAGCGGCGCGCAGATCGAGATCGCCGCCACCGCCGTTGCCGTACGCGGGACGGTGGCCCCACGTGACGATCATGTAGATGTTGGGGTCCGCTTCGGCCTGAGCCATCAGCGGATCGACCTTGGCCAGCCAGTCCGAGTAGGCCCCGGTCCATGGCTCCGGGTAGGCGATGAAGAGCACGTGCCCCGCCGTGAAGTAGCCCCAGTCGTCTCCCCGGCATCCGTTCTTCGTCGGGTCCGCGGGTGAGGGGCAACCGACACCGGAGACCGTCGTCGCGGTGTCGGAGGGAACGGTCTGGGTGTGGGGCATGTTGAAGCGGCCCTTGTAGTTGCCGAGGGAGTCCGCCGCGGAAGAGCCGGCCTCGTGGTTGCCCCACGCGAACTGCATCGCCGCCTGGGTCGCGACCGGCGCGATGTCCTCCCAGAACTGGTGGACTGCCGGCTTCCCGCAGGAGTTGGCGTAGGTGATGTCACCGCCATGCGTGACGACCGTCGGGTTGTCGTCCGCCAGCCCTTGCCAGACCTGCGACATCCAGGGGGTGTTGCAGCCGCCGTGATACGTCGTGCCGGTGTCGCCGATGTCGTCCCAGACGAAGTCACCCGTGGGCGCTGCGGTGAACGTGTGGTCGGCACCGCTGGTGCCGACCGCAAAGTGGTACGTGGCTCCTGGCGTCAGCCCGGTGAGCTTTACCTGCCAGAACGGACCTGCCGTGTCGACCGGCGTCGTTGCCGGCGCCGCGGCCTGCGCGCTGTACGCGTACGTCTGCGTGGGACCGTAGCGGACCACGTTGTCGGGGCCGCGCCAGTACAGCCACATCTCGTCGGGAGCATCGCCGAAGCTGCTGTGGATCTCGCCGTTGGGGTCTGCGGCGACAGCGAGCACGGCTGCGCCGGAGCTCTCGGGGACCGTCATCGCGCTGACGGTGCCGGCCGTCGTCGGAATGAGGACGGCGGCAAGGCAGCTCGCCACGAGGCCAGGGACACGCAGTCGTCTCAGCACAGCAGAAACTCCAAAGATATGGGACAGCTGAACCGAGAACTCAGCGCAGCGTACCCCCGGCGGCAACACGCACTACGCGGTTCTTCCAAATGCAAACTATGAGACGTGATAACACGCTTTACCCGTATCGGCCTAGTCCGACCGGTTACACCTGTGCGACTCGGCACGACGGCGGTCACGGGGGCCCGTAGGCTTGCCTGACTGCACCCATCTGCACGATGGTGGACCGCCGTCGACCGACCACAGGAGCCCTGCGCGTGCTGAACCGTCTGCGTGCCTTGGTGCACGAGGCTGCGAAGTTCGGAGTCGTCGGCGGAATCGGCTTCGTCGTCGACGTCGGCACCTTCAACGTGCTTCGGTTCGCCGGCAACCCGGGGGTCCTCGAGCACAAGCCGTTGACGGCGAAGGCGATCTCGGTGGCCGTCGCGACCCTCGTCACCTATTTCGGCAACCGGCACTGGACCTGGCGGGACCGGGCTCGCACAGGGGCCCACCGTGAGGTGTTCCTCTTCTTCGTGCTCAATGCGATCGGCATGGCCATCGCGATCGGCTGCCTCGCGTTCTCGCACTATGTGCTCGACCTGCGCTCCGTGGTCGCCGACAACGTCTCCGCCAACATCATCGGGCTGGCGCTCGGCATGGTCTTCAGGTTCTGGAGCTACCGCACCTTCGTGTTCCGTCGCAACCCGGACGACTCCCCCGAGCTGGCGCTTGACCTGGTCGGTCGCCTCGTCGAGGAGGAAATCCTGAGCGAGCAGGCTGAGGTCGAAGGCGAGAGCGGCGACGCCCTGAGATCGCCCCGCTAGGCGGATTTCGATCAAGTCAGATCGCGCGCGGTCGGGCAGGATGCTGGCATGGAACCCGGCGCCGACATATTCGCGGACTTCTTGGACGCGGTTGCGGCGAGCCTTGACCACGATGTCGATGGCGATGATCTGGCAGCGCAACTGTCGTTCTCACGCTCCCACCTCGACCGGGTCGTCAAGGCGGTGTCGGGGGAGAGCGCCGGGCGGTTTCGGCGGCGCATCCTGATGGAACGAGCCGCATATCGCCTGCTGACCGTTGACGCGAACATCCTCGATATCGCGGTTGAGGCCGGCTACTCGTCCCACGAGGCCTTCACCCGCGCTTTCCAACGTGACTTCGGCCGCGGTCCGGCGGCCTGGCGCGCCCTTCCGGGCCCACCGCTACTGGCGTCACCGAACGACGTTCACTTCCACCCGCCTGGCGCGCTGCGCGTCCCGGCCCTGCGAAAGGTGACCTCGATGGACCTCATCGTCACCATGACCGAGCACCACGTCTGGCTCGTCGGTGAGCTCATCGAAGGGGCGAACACGCTGGGCGACGAGGAGCTCGACCGGCTGATCGAGATCTCCGTCGAGGGCATCGACGCGGATCCGACCACCCGGTCATTGCTGTCTCGACTGGTCGGGCAGCTGGACCAGTGGAACTGCTCGGTCGCGAATTCGCCGTACGACTTCACCATCGAGCACCACGAGTCGATGGAGTCGATGCGGTCTCGCCTGGCCGTGGTCGGCCCCGCGTTCCTCGAGAACGTGCGCAACGCCTGCGGGACGGGGGCACTCGAGGACGCATTCATCGATGCCACCGGTGGGCAACCGGAGGTCTTCACCTACGGACAGATGATCGCTCACGTGCTGACGTACGCCGCCCATCGCCGGACTCTGGTCACGGGTGCGTTGTACTCGGCCGGCATCACGGACATCTCCGATGACCCGTTGTTCTGGGGCCCGGTCATGCCCTGACAAGAGCCAGCGCCTGGCCGATTCCAGCCCCGGCTGATCGAGCCCTTCGACAAGCTCAGGACAGGCCTGTCGAGATCGAGGAGCCGAGTGGGCAGGTTTCAGGCAGCCGGCAGCGGCAGGGCAGGGCAGGGCAGGGCGTGAGATTGGCCGGTGGGTGCCGGTGTGGTCGACCAGGAGATACCGGCCGGTCGGGGTGCGCCACACGAACACGCCGGTGAAGGGTTGGGCGACTTGCCAGTCACCGTGGGTTTTGACCCGGTGGTGGAAGCGGGTGATGGGGCCGAGCTTGCCGAGGCCGGTCTGGCCCGGTGGCCCACCCTCATCAGGTGTGACGAAGGCGATGGTGTGGTCGATGTCGCCGGACCGTCTCGTGGAGGTGGCGTAGGGGAAGCAGTCGACCGGGATCGCCAGATGGACGGCTTCACGGATCCGGTCGGTGATCTCATAGGCATCGACCGGGACCTGGTCGTTGAGGTCGATGACGGGTTTGACGGTGACGTTGGCGTGTCCGAGCCAGGTGCGGACCCGGTCGACGGTGACCGGGCCGATGCCCTCGACCCGCGCCACCCCTTCACCGGCGGCCAGCGCCTGGTCGGTGAGGTGGACATACAACGTGACGTCCGGCCGGTGGTCCACCGGCCTGGCCCGACCCGAACGCACTGCCTGCGCCGGAACATCGCGACCATCCGGGCCGGTGGGGTCGTCGGGGTCGGTCGGTTCGGGGTGGCCGGCGGCGGTGTCGATGTCGGTGAACAGGTCCAGGGCGTGTTGGGGGTTGGCCAGGATCCCCACCGCAGCCGCCCGTCGCACATCCACCGGACGGGTGTCGCCGAGAGCGCCGAGTCCGGTGGCGATGCCGCCGATCGAAGCGTTGAACCGTAGCGCGTCCGGTGCTTCGGCCCGGATGAAGATCTCCTGCGTGCCGGGCTCGTTGGGCTGGTCTTTGACCCACACCCCCAACGACGCGCGTGCGTCCGCGTCGGCCTCACCGGCAGCCTCGGGGTCACACTCCATCCAGCACGCGGCGATGATGGCTTCGATCCGTCCCCAGGACAGGGCATGGGCATACTTCGCGATCCGACGATCGACCACCGCGACCGTGTCTTCGGACAAGTGACGGGTGGCTTCGGCGGTCCGGCGGCCGATCCACGGCTTCACCTCACCCGCACAGACCCGACCCCACAGGCGCGGGAGACGGTGACGCAGGTCCAGAGCATCGCCGACCAGCCGTTCAGCGGCGGCCGTGGAGGTGGCCAGCACGACCCCGAGCTCGGCCGGCGCGAACTCCGCCACTTCCGGGGTGCCGGCACCACCGAACCGGACCAGCTGCTCACTGCCGGGCAGCATCGGGCTCGTGGCCCGGGCGAGCTCACCGTGCAGGTCGGCCCAATGAGCCGCCGTCTGCAAGAGCCGCACCTCCGCCTGTTCAGCATCCCTCCGCGCTTGCTCGGCGGCGGCCAGGGTGGCCAGCTCGTCGAGTGCGCTGAGGTCGGTGTCGAACATGTGTTCGATTCTACCTGCCATGGCCGACACCCGCCAGCCCGTTTCGCCTTGTCCACAACACTTTCTGGGTCTCAACATCGTCTCCGCGGGACGACGTGGGCAGGCGAACTCAACGGCCGGGCGCGGCACAGCCTGGCGCTCAACGCAGGATGCGGCGTACCGAGATGGGCTGGACGGAGCCGAAGCCACGCAACGGACGTTCGGTCAGCGGCCGGGTCACGTAACCCGGCACGTCCCCTACGGCTTGGGCCGTCGGCTCGTCGCAGATGACGCGGTTACGGCGCGCCACCCCCGTCAACCGGCTCGCCATGTTCACCGGCGCGCCGAACACGTCACCCAGCCGCATGATCACCGGGCCCGTGGCGAGGCCGACGTGGACATCGGGGAGTGCCTCGTCACCTCCGACGTGCTCGACGATGTCTGAAGCGATGTCCACACCGACCAGTGGTTCCTCGGCGATGAACAGCACCGAGTCGCCGAGCGTCTTGATCACCCTGCCGCCGCGGGCCGCGACGAGGTCGGAACAGCTCGACTCGAACTCTTCGACCACGTCGGCCAACAAGTCCTCGTCCATCCCGTTCGCCAGCTCGGTGAAACCCACGAGGTCAGCGAACCCGACCGTGACGCTGAGGGTGTGCAGATCGGAGTCCCTCGCACCGAGCGCCTCGATCCGACCTACGGCGGCAGCCAGGTGCCGCCGCCACGAGTACGTGAGGAGGGCCTCGAACGTCGGCTCGACAGACTCGATGATCCCCAGACCTGTCGTCAGCCTCGAGCCGGTACCGCGCCCCGACGCCTCCAAACGTTCGACGAGCTCGCTCAGCGTGGCGACCTGCCAGTCAGCGAGCCGGGCCATCGTGGAGCCGAGCGCTCGCGTGAGCCGGATCGCCGTCTCGAACTCCATCAAGCCCGAGTCCACCAGCGCCATCAGCTTCGCCATCGCCTCGCGGTCTGCACCGGTGAAGGCCGCGGCGTCCCCCGCATCGGGGAAACCGAGCGCGCGCCACAGCCGACGACCGTCGCGGGCAGCGTCCTCGCCCGCGCCGGTGATGTCGGCCGACGTCAGGTTCGGGGCCTCACCGAGGATCGCGCGCTCGAGATCTTCGCGAGTGGTTGCGCCGGGCCCACCAGCCGGCGGCGGCACCGACACCGGGTGCTCCGGGTCCTCGCTCATCTCTGGCGCGTTGTCGTCGAGAGTCACCCGCGGCGCGGCTCCAGCGGATGCGGCGGAGTCCCGTCGTCGTCGTGTCCGTCGTCGTTTCCGAACAGCAGATTGGTGATGATCAGCTGTAACGACTCGACCTTCGGCACGTCCGGCAGGACCGACATCCCCTCCTCGCTGGCGTCAGAGATCACCAGCGTGCCGCAGCCCAGCATCCGGTCGAGGACACCGCGCTCGTACGAGACGTCGTTGATCCGGTGCAGCGGAATGTCACGCCCCTTCCGCGTGAGCACGCCGGACCGGTTGATCAGTCGGCGGTTGGTCACGGTGTACGACGCCGTCAGCCACACCAGGAACGGCCGGACGGAGAACCAGATGATCACGGCAGCAGCGACGATGACCACGAGCCACATGAGCACGTCATGTGCGCTGCCGCTGGGGAGCACGGCCAGCAGGAAGCTGCCGACCCCGAACGACAGGATCAGCACGACGGCAGGGACGACGAGCGCCTTCCAGTGCGTGCGCGTCGAGATGATGACGTGCTCGCCATCACCGAGCAGCTTCGGTGAGATGCCCATCAGCGTGTTCCTTCGACAGGTGAGTCGGGGTCTGGTCGTTCCGATCGTGTCACGTCTCGGCCCTCAGGTGAACGACATCTCCCGCGCCGAACGCCACCTGGCCGCCGGCAGTCCGGACCAGCAAGCGACCGGTGTCGTCGACACCGGTCGCCTCCCCCGTCTCGACCGCGCCATCCGGCCGTTCGAGCCGGACGCGACGGCCGAGCGTCGTGCACGCCTCGACGTATGCCGTGTGCAACCCGGCCGAGGCGTCGCCCTCATGGGCGTACCAGTCCCTCAGCAACCCGGCCAGCACCCGCAGCACGCCGCGGGCGAGCAGCGACCGGTCCGTCGTCGAGGCGTTCTCGATCGCCAACGAGGTCGCAGTCGGGACCGGCAGCTCGTCCGCGCGCAACGACACGTTGAGCCCGATTCCGATGATGGCCGCCGCAGGTCCCCGACCACTGTCGTGGCCGTCGCTCCGGTCCACGCGCTCGACCCGCTCGACCCACGAGAAGCCCCGCGACCTTGCGGTCGGCCACGAGCACGTCGTTGGGCCACTTGAGCCCGGCCTCGACACCGGCGTCCTTACGCAACGCGGCCGCGACCGCGAGCCCCGACAGCAACGGCAGCCATGGCCACCGGGCAGCGGGCACCGTTGCGTGCAGGTCGGGGCGGATCAACACCGACATCGCCAGACCGGACCGCGGCGGTGACGTCCAGGTTCGGTCCAGCCGTCCGCGTCCGGCTGTCTGGTGCTCAGCGATGAGGACGACACCGTCCGCATCGGCGTCCGCAGGCTCGACGGCACGAAGGGCCAGATCGGCGTTCGTGGACGGCGAGGACTCGACGACGTCGAGTGAGGTCCACATCGATCCCGGAACGACGAGCGCTCGCCGCAGGGCGTCGGGGTTGAGCGGCGGCCGGTCCAGGTCGCCATACATCGACGTCATACCCGTCACGCTACGCTGCGGGGCGTGAGCGACACCGACACTCCTCAGGCCGACATCCACACCACCGCCGGCAAGCTCGCGGATCTCGGCGAGCGGCTCGAGGCCGCCGTGCACGCAGGCTCGGAGCGGGCGATCGAGAAGCAGCACACCAAGGGCAAGCTGACGGCGCGCGAGCGGGTCGAACAGCTGCTGGACGAGGGGTCTTTCGTCGAGCTCGACGAGCTGGCCCGGCACCGATCGACGAACTTCGGGATGGAGCTCAACAGACCGTACGGCGACGGCGTGGTCACCGGTTACGGCACGATCGACGGCCGTCAGGTGTGCGTGTTCGCGCAGGACTTCACCGTCTTCGGCGGCAGCCTCGGCCAGGTGTTCGGCGAGAAGATCGTCAAGGTCATGGACCTTGCCATGAAGACCGGTTGCCCGGTCGTCGGCATCAACGACTCCGGCGGCGCCCGCATCCAGGAAGGCGTGGTGTCGCTCGGTCTCTACGGCGAGATCTTCCGCCGGAACGTGCATGCCTCCGGAGTCATCCCTCAGGTCTCGCTGATCATGGGCCCGTGCGCCGGCGGGGCGGTGTACTCCCCTGCCGTCACCGACTTCACCGTGATGGTCGACAAGACCTCGCACATGTTCATCACCGGACCTGACGTGATCAAGACCGTCACCGGTGAGGACGTCTCGATGGAAGAGCTCGGAGGCGCCCACACGCACAACTCCAAGAGCGGCAACGCGCACTACCTCGGATCCGACGAGTCCGACGCGATCGACTACGTCAAGGCGCTGCTCTCGTACCTGCCGCAGAACAACCTCGAGGACCCCCCGGTGTACGACGAGTCGGCCTACACCGACGAGGAGCTCGCCGTCACCGACGCGGACCGAGCCCTCGACGTCCTGATCCCCGACTCGCCCAACCAGCCGTACGACGTGCACACCGTGATCGAGTCGGTGCTCGACGACGGCGAGTTCCTCGAGGTGCAGGCGTTGTTCGCGCCCAACATGATCGTCGGCTACGGGCGCGTCGAGGGACGCTCGGTCGGGGTCGTCGCCAACCAGCCGATGCAGTTCGCCGGGACGCTCGACATCGACGCGTCCGAGAAGGCGGCTCGCTTCGTACGCACCTGCGACGCCTTCAACGTGCCCGTGCTGACGTTCGTCGACGTACCGGGGTTCCTTCCCGGCACCGACCAGGAGTGGAACGGCATCATCCGGCGTGGAGCCAAGCTCATCTACGCCTACGCCGAAGCCACCGTGCCGCTCATCACCGTCATCACGCGCAAGGCGTACGGAGGTGCGTACGACGTGATGGGCTCAAAGCACCTCGGCGCCGACATGAACGTCGCCTGGCCGACCGCGCAGATCGCCGTGATGGGAGCTCAGGGCGCCGTCAACATCCTCTACCGCGCGGAGCTGAAGGACGCCGACGATCCCGAGGAACGCCGGGCCGAGCTCGTCACCGAGTACGAAGACACCCTGGCCAACCCCTACCTCGCCGCGGAGCGCGGATACATCGACGCCGTGATCGCACCCCACGAGACGCGCTCGGAGATCGTGCGGTCCCTTCGGCTGCTCCGCAACAAGCGCGAGACGTTGCCGCCGAAGAAGCACGGCAACATCCCGCTCTGATCCGGATGTTCCTCGAGGCCTGCATCAACGGGAGCCGACGTCCCGTCGAGCATCCAGGGTTACCGACGACCCCGGCGGCGATCGCCGCCGATGTCGCCCATGTGGTCGCGGCCGGAGCGGATGCCGTCCATGTGCATGTAAAGGACCGCGAAGGTGCGGACACTCTCGAGGGCGGGGAGATGTCGACGGTTCTGGCGGCCGTGAGGTCGAACGTCGCAGACGTCCCGATCGGTGTCACGACGGGCGCCTGGGCCGGCCCCGATCCGGCCGACCGGCTGCAGCGGATCCGGCAGTGGTCGACACAGCCGGCTCGGCCCGATTTCGCATCCGTCAACTGGCACGAGGACCGCGCCGACGAGGTCGCGCACGCCCTGCTGGCCATGGGGGTCGGCGTCGAGGCCGGCCTTTGGCACAGCGATGGCGTCGATGCGTGGGCGCGTTCGCCCTACCGCGACCAGTGCTGTCGGATCCTGCTGGAGCTTCCCGACGGCCTCAGCGCCGCGGCGACCGTCGTGGAGGCGGACCGTCTCGTAGAACAGGTCCGCACCATCGCCCACCCTGCCGTCCCGTTGCTCCTGCACGGCGAGGGGAGCAGCTGCTGGCCGGCTCTCGATCACGCACTCACGATCGGTGTGGACACCCGCATCGGTCTCGAAGACGTCCTCGAGCTGCCGGATGGCTCGACCGCCCCCGACAACGCCACCCTCGTCGCGGCGGCCCGCAGCCTTCACCTCACCCGAACGGCAGATTGAGCACGACCACGCAGCCCGTCAGGCTGGCCAGGGCGACGAGGGTCCACACGATGGCGCGGGCCGCGTCATGTCGGGCCACCGACTCGTCCGATCCGTCGAAGAGCTCGACGAAGGTCTGCGCGCGCAGCCACGACACCCGTAGCGCGGCCGCGAAAAAGACCGCTGCTGGTACCGCCGCGACGATCCACCGGGCGGAAGCTGTCGCGAGACCGGCCAAGAGCATCGCGACGGGGAAGCAGGCGAGCGCCGTTGCGAGGACAATCCACGGCGTGGACAACCGCTCCGGCTGACGCCGATCAGGGGAGTCGCCGGGACCGGGTGACGGGCTCATGCCTGCCACGTCACGCCACCTCCCGCCGCTACGATCGCGACATGCCTGATCAGCACCCATCAGACCAGCCCGTGCTGCTGCGGGTCGAGCGGGGCAACCCGACCGACGAGGAGCTCGCTGCGCTGGTCACCGTGCTGGCCGCCCGCCGCGCCGCGTCGGCAGGGCCTGCCTCCGGCGTCGTACGCCCGTCGGGTTGGACGGATCGCAGCCGCGGCCTGCGCGCACCGCAGCGGCCTGGCTCGAACGGCTGGCGCGCCGCGGCGCTGCCCCGCTGAGAGGTCACGCGGTCCCGGCCGCCCCGCGAACCCGATGATCCGGTGGCCGGTTAGGTTGATCGGGTGACCACCGACCAGGCCCGACCTGTCGATGCCGTGGCCGACCAGTACGTGACGGACTACGCGGCGCTCGACCCGCTCGCGGCGACCTACTTCGGAATCCACGGCTACGACGACCAGCTCACCGACATCTCGCCGGACGGCTTCGACGCGCGGCGGCAGCTGACGATCGCGGCGCGTGCCCGAATGGCCGCCACCGAACCGACCGACCAGCGCGAGGATGCGGCCAGGGAGTCGTTCCTCGAACGGCAGGACGTCGCGATCGCCCAGTACGACGCCGGAACGCCGCAGTCTCAGGTCAGCATCATCACCAGCGAGCTGCACCGGGTGCGCAGCGTCTTCGACCTCATGCCGGTCGACAGCCCGGATGCGTGGAGCACGGTCGACGCGCGACTGTCGAAGATCCCGGCCGCGGTGGACGACTACCGCGCCACCCTGACCCAGGCCGCCGATGCCGGACACGTCTCGGCGAAGCGCCAGATCCACGCCTTGGCCCGACAGGTCAGGAGCTGGACCGGGCAGGAAGGTCAGGCCGGCAGCTTCTTCGAGCACTTCGTGGCCCAGGCTGACGGGCTGCCTGCCGGCCTCCGGGCACGCCTCGACGAGCACGCCGCGGCGAGCAGCGCTGCCTTCGCGGCGTTCGAGCGTTTCCTGGTCGACGACCTGCTCCCTCGCGGACGCGACAAGGACGCCGTGGGCCGGGACGCCTACGTCCCCGAGTCGCGCCTGTTCCTCGGCGCAACCATCGACCTCGACGAGACCTACGCCTGGGCATGGGACGAGCTCAAGCGGATCGATGACGAGATGGGTCGGGCCGCGCAGCAGATCAAGCCCGGAGCTAGCGTCGACGAAGCCGTGGAGATCCTGGACGCTGATCCGGCCCGTTCGATCGACGGGAAGGAGCGCTTCCGCGAGTGGATGCAGCAGCTTGCCGACCAGACGATCGCCGAGCTGGCAGACACCCATTTCGACATCCCGGCACCCGTGCGGCGAATCGAGTGCTGCCTCGCACCGACGAACGACGGCGGTATCTACTACACCGGCCCCAGCGAGGACTTCGAGAGACCCGGTCGCATGTGGTGGGCCGTGCCGGACGACCAGACGAGGTTCTCCACCTGGCGCGAGGTCACCACCGTCTTCCACGAAGGCGCTCCCGGGCACCATCTGCAGGTCGCCCAGACGGCGTACCGCAGCGAGGTGCTCAACCGTTGGCAGCGGACCATGTGCTGGGTGTCCGGACACGGCGAGGGCTGGGCGCTGTACGCCGAGCGGCTGATGGACGACCTCGGCTACCTCGACGACCCGGGTGACAAGCTCGGGATGCTCGACGCGCAGGGCATGCGCGCGGCCCGGGTGATCATCGACATCGGCGTGCACGCCGAGCTGCGCATCCCCCGCGACAACCCGTTCGGGTTCCACCCGGGCGAGGCCTGGACGGCCGACCTGTGCATGGACTTCCTCCGGCAGCACTGCCGGATGGACGAGGCGATCATCGCGTTCGAGGTCAATCGCTACCTGGGGTGGCCGGGCCAGGCACCGTCGTACAAGGTCGGCGAACGTGTCTGGCTGCAGGCACGCGACGAGGCCCGTCGACGCAAGGGCTCCGACTTCGACCTGCGCGAGTTTCATCGGCAGGCACTCGACCTGGGGTCTCTCGGGCTCGACCCGATGCGTAGCCTGCTGGCGCGACTGTGAGCTGGTCGCGGTGAGCACGGCGCAGGTTCGGCTGGTGCTGGCGTCGGCGTCGCCCGCGCGCCGAGCCACGCTCCGCGCGGCCGGCATCTGCCCGGAGGTGGTGGTGTCAGACGTCGACGAGACGGCGTACTCCGCCAAGACCCCCGCGGACCTGGCCCAGCTGCTCGCGACCGTCAAAGCCGAGTCGGTGGCCTCGTTGTCGATCACGCACGGGGCGGTCGTCGTCGGGTGTGACTCGGTCCTCGATCTGGACGGTGCGGCGCTGGGCAAGCCGCAGGACGCCGCCGAGGCCACCCGGCGCTGGCGGTCGATGCGTGGCCGATGGGGCCACCTTGTCACGGGACACTGCGTGGTCGACACCCGGACCGGACGTTGTACGTCGGCCAGCGCGACGACCCGGGTCCGGTTCGCCGAGCTGAGTGACGAGGAGATCGACGCCTACGTCGCGACGGGCGAGCCGCTGCAGGTCGCGGGAGCCTTCACGATCGACGGTCTCGGAGGCGCGTTCGTCACCGAGATCGAAGGCGACCCGCACAACGTCGTGGGAATCTCACTCCCGCTGCTCCGCACCATGCTGCGTGACCTCGACGTCGAGTGGACCTCCCTCTGGCCCGGCCCCTGACCGAGCTGTCAGAAGTAGCGGCGGCTATGACCGCCTGTACTTCTGACAACTCGGCTATTCGACGGGGAGGCCGAGGCCGCGGGCGATGAGCATCCGCTGCACCTCCGAGGTGCCTTCGCCGATCTCGAGCACCTTCGCGTCCCGGTAGAAGCGAGCGACCGGGTACTCCTCCATGAAGCCGTAGCCACCGAACACCTGGGTCGCGATGCGCGTGGCGGTGACGGCGGCTTCGGTGGAGTACAGCTTCGCGATCGCCGCCGCCTCCTTGAACTCCTTGCGCGGCCGTCCGGCGTCCTTGAGCGCGGCCGCCTTGTAGGTGAGCCCGCGCGCTGCCTCGGCCATGACCTTGACATCGGCGATCTGGAAGGCCACGCCCTGCTTGCGGCCGATCGGCACCTCGAACGTGGTGCGCTCCCCGGCGTACTGCACGGACATGTCGAGGCACGCCTGGATGCAGCCGACCGCCAGCGCGGCAATGGCGACCCGGCCGTCGTCGAGGGTGGCCAGGAACTGGTGGAAACCCTTGCCTCGCTCGCCGAGCAGGTTGGCCTCAGGGACGCGGCAGCTGTCGAAGCTCAACGGGTGAGTGTCGCTGGCGTGCCAGCCGAGCTTGTCGTACGCCTTCTCGGCGGTGAAGCCGGGCGTGTCCGTCGGCACGATGATCGTGGAGATCTCCGGCTTGCCGTCGTCGCGGGTGCCGGTGCGGGCTGTGACCGTGACCAGCGAGGTGATGTCGGAGCCGGAGTTGGTGATGAACTGCTTGCTGCCGTTGACGACCCACTCGCCGTCGACGAGCTCGGCCTTGGTCTTGGTGGCGCCCGCGTCGGAGCCTGCGCCGGGCTCGGTGAGGCCGAAGCCGGCGAGCGTCGTGCCGGCCACGAGGTCGGGCAACCAGGTGTTCTTCTGCTCGTCGGTGCCGAACGTCAGGATCGGGTTGATGCCGAGGCCGACCGCGGCTTCGAGGGTGATTCCCATCGACTGGTCGACGCGGCCGATCTCCTCGATCGCGACGCAGAGGCTGGTGAAGTCGCCGTCCTCACCGGCGCCGCCGAACTCCTCCGGCGCGGTGAGGCCGAACAGACCGAGCTTGCCCATCTGGTGCACCGTGTCGACGGGGAAGTAGTGGTCCTTGTCCCACTGCGCCGCCCGCGGACCGATCTCGGCCTCCGCGAACTCGCGCACACTGCGCCGGAACGTTTCGTGCTCGGGGGTCAGTTCGAACGATGTCACGGTGGCCACTCCTCTGGGCAGTGCCTTACTCTTACGTCAACGTAAGGATAGGTCGCTTCCGTAACGGAAGGTCAAGGGACGTCGCGATGGTCGAACCCGGAAATCCAGCAGACACCGACACGACCTGGACCATCAGTGCGCTCGCCGAGGAGTACGGCGTCACGCTCCGCACCCTGCGCCACTACGAGGACATCGGACTGCTCTCCCCCGAGCGCCGGGGCACGACGCGCGTCTTCCGCAACCGCGACCGGATCCGCGTCGCCCTGATCCTGCGCGGCCGGCGGCTCGGCTTCTCTCTCGACGAGATCGCAGTCATCGTCAACATGTACGACGAGCAGCCTGGCGAGGCCGGCCAGCTGCAGTACCTCCTCGACCAGATCGACGTACGCCGTGCCGAGCTCGACCAGCGCCGCCGCGACATCGAGGAGACCCTCGTCGAGCTCGAGCAGGTGGAGACCCGATGCCGTGAGGACCTCGCCCGGCTCGCGCCCTGACGGCACCGCTCCTCACGCCGACTCGCGGCTGTCCGAGCGTGGTGCTTCACTGGCGACATGCCGGCTCGCACGACACCGCGCTTCGAGACCCGTCCGCTGACGCCCGCCACCTGGGCCGATCTCGAGGAGCTGTTCGCGATGCCCGGCGGCTCGATCGTGCGTGGCTGCTGGTGCATGTACTACCGGGTGACCGGCACGGTCTCGGTGTCGGGGGCGGCAGGTGTCGACCACAAGCAGCAGCTCTGCGACCTCGTCGACGGCGGCACGGTGCCCGGCCTGGTCGGCTACCTCGACGGTGGACCCGTCGGATGGATCAGCCTGGGGCCGCGCGAGGACTACCTCAAGCTACGACGGTCCCCGATCATGAAGCCGGTCGACGACACCGAGGTCTGGTCGATCGTGTGCACGTATGTCGCCAAGTCGCACCGGGGACAGGGTCTGCAGCACCGGCTGCTGGCCGGCGCCATCGACTACGCCCGCGACGAAGGTGTCCGGATGCTCGAGGCCTACCCGGTCGACAAGCCCGAGCGCAGCCATGCCGACTTCATGTTCTTCGGTTCGCGCAGCCTCTACGAGCGCGGCGGGTTCCGCGAGGTCGTCCGTCGCTCCCCCACGCGGGTCGTGATGCGTCGGGGCCTGCGGCCGAAGCAGCGCTGACCGAACCTGCGAGGGTGGCCGACCGAGCCGGCCACCCTCGCAGTGGCTAGCGGTCAGTGGTGTCGATCACCGCACCCGGGAAGCCGGAAGCTGGCGATCCGGGTCTGCCAGCCCGCTGCGCTCGTGGCCTGGCCGGCCGCCGTGTAGTACTCGTTGGCGTACCACATCGTGCAGTCGTCGCTCGGATCGACGTTCATGGACGTGTAGTCACCCCAGCGCGAGTTGAGGCTGGTCTGCACGCCGCTGCCGTCGATCACGGTGCCCTCCCCGAGCGTCATCTGCCCGAGGGGGTCGCCCGCCGCTCGGCCGGTGTACCGGATGCCGGGGTAGACGTCCGTGCCGTTGACGACGCTGTAGCCGAGGGCCATGTTGCCGAACTTGTCCTGGGCGATGCTGCCCATCCAGCGGTTCACGCCGTCGTCGGGCGCGAACGTACCCTGCTGCCGGATGGAGTAGCTCGAACCCGGCGTGCGCCGGATCTCGTACCAGCGCACCCCGGCCACACCCGGCCGCGCCTCAACGGCCTGGTTCGTCACCAACGACTCCACACCGGGCCCGAGCTTGCGGTAGGCAAGCCGCCAGATGGGCCGTTGCCGGTACGACTGGACGTCGAGGTACTGGTCCGGATTGGTGATACCCGGCTGCGGGAGGCAGTTGCGATCTCCCGGCGCACCGCAGGGGAAGTTCGAGTCGAACGGCAGCGTGGGCAGCTGGGTCGCGAGCGCGAGCGATGACCGCGGGGTCGACCGCCACTTGACCTTGAGGTCCCAGATGTTCAGCGCGTCGAAGGTCGCGCCGTACTCCCAGTCGTCGTCCTGGGTGCCTACCAACGGGATCGCCTGGCCCTCGGCCGGCTTCCGCGTCCCGTCGATGTCAGCCGGCAGCAACCCGTCACCGACCAGCGGCAGCAGGGTCGGGTCGTTGCCGTCGATGAAGTACGACACGGCACGCGCGTCCTGGCCGTGGTACATCTTGCGCTTCTCGAGGGCGTAGACGCCGATGCCGTACTCGACCGTCGGACCGAACTCTCGGGTCGTCAACGTGAGGGTGTCCGTCCAGACGCCGTACTTCGGGTAGTCGGGGAAGTTGAAGCCGGTGCTGAAGGCGTACCGGTTGTACGAGCCGGTGGCGTCGGAGGACGTCGAGACCGCGACACAGTTGTAGAACGGTCGGGTCGGGTCATCGAAACCTCTTGTCGTGAACTGCGTGAGGATCCACCGGTTCGCGATCTGGTCGTACAGCACGATCGGGTCACCGGACGCATCCGTGCAGTCGTCGACCGCAAACCCACTCCAGAGGTCGCCGATGGCCGTCGGGGGCATCAGCAGGTTCCCCGACTTGTCGTAGACACCGAGCACGAGGTTCGTCATCTCGACGTACTGCCTGCGACTGACGTCACCCACCGTGTCCGGCGGGTTGACGCGGAAGCCGTACACGTCGGCGTTGTCCTGGTTGCTGAGACCCTCGAAGTTGGCACGGGTCGAGCCGATGGCGGTCGGCGGTGCGCTGCTCTGCACGGCCGGGTCTCCGACGAAACCGTTGTCCGGAGCCGGGGCGATCTCCTCGGCCCGCTCTTCTTGATCCCCCTCGTAGCCCGCGTGTGGCGTTCCCGCATGAGACAGCGCCGACAGCCTCGGTGACGTGTCGTGCGCGACGGCATCAGTCCAGTGCGGCTGCAAAGCCGCCGACGTGGTTGACGGCGCCGATGATGGCGGTGGAGCCTTCTGTGCCTGGCCGGCCTGCTGCATGCCCAGGGCCAGGCCGAGGGCGGCGACCCCGACCGTCACCCCCCTGGCCGTGCGAGTGATGCGATGGTGCGCTGGCTGTCGACTCATGAAGCATCCTCTCTGTGTGGTCCGTCAGGCGGACCTCGCGATAGTTCGGTCCTAACCCGGCGTCAAGGCCGCGCACATCCTGATTTCGGTCAGAATTTTGACTCTCCGTGAGCAACTAGTTACGCAAGTTTCGAATGTGGCTCGACGGGACTCGGACCGGGCCAGACGCACGTCGCGCCCCGACGGTCCTAGACTCAGGCCGTCGTACTCGATGACCGCCGAGGAGTCCTCTGTGCCTGCGCTGACGCCACTCACCAAGGTGCTGATTGCCAACCGTGGCGAGATCGCCGTCCGCGTCGTCCGCGCCTGCAAGGACGCCGGGATCGGGAGTGTGGCGGTGTACGCCGACCCGGACCGCGACGCCCTGTTCGCGCGGCTGGCCGACGAGGCGTACGCGCTCGACGGGGCGACGCCGGCCGAGTCCTACCTCGACATCGAGAAGATCATCGCGGTGGCCATGCGGTCCGGCGCCGACTCCGTGCACCCCGGCTACGGCTTCCTCGCCGAGAACTCCGGCTTCGCCCAGGCGGTCATCGACGCCGGTCTGATCTGGATCGGTCCACCGCCCGCGGCGATCGACGCCCTGGGCGACAAGGTCCGGGCCCGTCACATCGCGCACAAGGTGGGCGCCCCGCTGGTCGCCGGCACCGAAGACCCGGTCAAGGGCGCCGACGAGGTCCTGGCGTTCGCGCGCGAGCATGGCCTTCCGATCGCCATCAAGGCCGCGTTCGGAGGCGGTGGGCGCGGTCTGAAGGTCGCCCGCAACGAGGAGGAGGTCGCGGAGCTCTACGAGTCCGCGGTGCGCGAAGCGGTCACCGCGTTCGGCCGCGGCGAGTGCTTCGTCGAGCGCTACCTCGACAGACCACGGCACGTCGAGACGCAGTGTCTGGCCGACCAGCACGGCAACGTCGTGGTCGTCTCGACGCGTGACTGCTCGTTGCAGCGACGACATCAGAAGCTCGTCGAGGAGGCTCCCGCCCCGTTCCTGTCCGACGAACAGGTCAAGACGCTGTATACCTCGTCCAAGGCGATCCTCGCCGAGGCAGGCTACGTCGGCGCCGGCACCTGCGAGTTCCTCGTCGGCCAGGACGGCACGATCTCGTTCCTCGAGGTCAACACCCGACTGCAGGTCGAGCACCCGGTCAGTGAAGAGGTCACCGGGATCGACCTCGTGCGCGAGATGTTCCGGATCGCCGCCGGTGAGGAGCTCGGGTATGACGACCCGGTGATCGATGGTCACTCCATCGAGTTCCGGATCAACGCCGAGGATGCCGGGCGCAACTTCATGCCGGCTCCGGGCACGCTGACCCGTTGGCACGCCCCCTCGGGACCCGGCGTGCGGGTGGACGGCGGCTACGACCAGGGCGAGACGGTGCCGGGGGCGTTCGACTCGCTCGTGGCCAAGCTGATCGTCAGCGGACGCAGTCGACAACAGGCTCTCGAGCGGTCGAGGCGTGCGCTCGACGAGTTCGTCGTCGACGGCATGCCCACGGTGATCCCGTTCCACCGCGCGGTGGTGGATGACCCGGCATACACCGGAGGGGCGGACGGCCAGACCTTCGGTGTCTACACCAGCTGGATCGAGACTGCCTTTGCCAACACGATCGCGCCGTACGCCGGTGGGTCCGAGACGACCGAGTCGGCCGAGCGCGAGTCGGTGACCGTCGAGGTCGATGGCAAACGTCTCCAGGTCTCACTTCCCGCCGGCCTGGCCGCAGCCGGTGCCGCACCGGGAGGCAGAAAGCCGGCCAAGCGCGCCGCGACGAAGAAGGCAGGGGCCGCCGCCGGCGGCAACGCCCTCACCGCTCCCATGCAGGGCACGATCGTCAAGCTTGCCGTCACGGAGGGCCAGCAGGTCGAGGCAGGCGAACTGGTCGTGGTGCTCGAGGCGATGAAGATGGAGCAGCCGATCAACGCCCACCGCGCAGGCACGATCACCGCCTTGGCGGCCGAGGTCGGAGCGACCGTGACGAACGGCGCCGTGCTGTGCGAGATCACCGACAGCTAGGCCAGGCTGCCCGCGCCCTGACCGTCAGCCGGCGGCAGCCGGGCCCAACGCCTCCCAGCTCGCCGCGTCTCCCCAGCACGACGCCGCGTCGACGTAGGGGCGCAGCAGCGGGGTCAACTCGTCGTCGTCGCCGCGGTTGAGCGCCTGCGACGCCAGCTTGCGCGCCACGCCGGCGAGGAAGTCGGCGAGCTGGACCCGGGGGTCATCCTGGGAGTCGACCATCCGCAGGCGGGCCAGCCGCGGGCCGACCTCGCGGTAGACGTGGTCCAGCCGATCCTTGGTCAGGGTGTTCGTCTGGTCGTGAACGATCGAGACGGGGCCGGCGACCTCGCACCAGTGCATGACGGTGCTGATCAGCGCCGGGATCAACGGCTCGAGGACCGGTACGACGGTCGGACCCTCGACCATGCTGCGACGGAAGTCCTCTGCTCGTGGACGGCCCCGGCTCAGCCCCGTGAGGAGGTCTGTCAGCCCGTGCCGGTCGTCGTGACCGCGCAGATCGTCGACGGCGGCGAAGAACGTCTCGACGGGGGCTGGTGCAAGCAGCGGGACGCGGGACCGAAGGAGCAGGTTCCCCGCCTCCAGGAAGCGCTGCCAGCGTGGCTCTCCGAACGCGTGCGGGCCGTCGAGTCGCAACCGTCGTGCCGTGCCGGGCACGTGGCCGTCGAGCAGATCGACCAAGGCAGTCAGCACGAGGAAGGTCTTGTCGACGAGGAAGACGTGGGCCCGATCGACGAGCGGCCCGTCCGTGCCAAGGAACCACTCGAGGACAGCACGTTGCTTTTCCCGCAACAAGTGGTTGGCCTTGTACTCCGTGGCCGGTGACCTGATGCGCCTGCGCACCTCGGCGACGACGACGGCTGCCTCCTCGATCGTGAGCCGGACACTGCCATGGGCGAAGACGTCGGTGTTGCCGCCGATCAGATGCTCGCCCTCGGACCCGGACTCGTCGCACGCCACGTCGGCCGTCGCGTCGGTCCGCACGGTCACCACCGCGTCACGGGTCGACCCCGCCGGTGCCAGACATGCCTCGATCCTTCGTCAGAAGTCGTCGAGACTCAACCAGTTTTCGGCTGTCCGGTCGCCGGGCCGGGTGGCTTGTACTGCGAGACCCCGATGCCACGACGCGGACGGCTCCCTAGGGTTGGGGCATGTTCGCGAAAGTGCTGGTGGCCAACCGCGGTGAGATCGCCGTCCGAGCGTTCCGGGCGGCGTACGAGCTCGGCGCCAAGACCGTGGCCGTCTTCCCGCACGAGGACCGGGGTTCCGAGCACCGGCTGAAAGCGGACGAGGCCTACGAGATCGGCGAGCGTGGTCACCCGGTGCGTGCGTACCTCGACCCCAACGCGATCGTCGAGGCAGCCGTGTACGCCGGCGCCGAGGCGGTCTACCCCGGCTACGGGTTCCTCTCCGAGAACCCGGGTCTCGCCGAGGCCTGCGTCGCCGCGGGCATCACGTTCGTCGGACCGCCGGCAGAGATTCTCCGGCTGACCGGCAACAAGGCCAGCGCCGTCCGCGCGGCGGCGGCGGCCGGTGTCCCCGTGCTCACGAACATCGCGCCCTCAGCGGACGTCGACGAGATCGTCTCAGCCGCCTCGGTCCTGACCTTTCCCGTGTTCGTCAAGGCCGTCGCCGGAGGCGGTGGTCGTGGTATGCGGCGCGTGGATGATCCGGCCCGGCTCCGCGATGCCGTGGAGGCCGCGATGCGCGAGGCCGACGGGGCATTCGGAGATCCGACCGTCTTCGTCGAGGAGGCCGTGGTCGACCCGAGACACATCGAGGTCCAGATCCTGGCCGATGCCGAGGGCAACGTGATCCATCTCTTCGAGCGCGACTGCTCCCTCCAGCGCCGCCACCAGAAGGTCGTCGAGATCGCCCCTGCACCGAGCCTCGACCCCGATCTGCGCGAGCGCATCTGTGCCGACGCCGTACGGTTCGCACGGGAGATCGGCTACGTCAACGCGGGCACGGTTGAGTTCCTCGTGAGCCCGGACGGCCGCCACGTCTTCATCGAGATGAACCCGCGCATCCAGGTCGAGCACACCGTCACAGAGGAGGTCACCGACGTCGACCTCGTCCAGTCGCAACTGCGCATCGCCGCCGGTGAGACGCTGGCCGACCTGGGGCTGCGGCAGGACGAGATCAGGGTGCGCGGGTTCGCGCTCCAGTGCCGCATCACGACCGAGGACCCGGCCAACGGGTTCCGTCCCGACACGGGTCGTATCACCGCTTACCGATCGCCCGGTGGGGCGGGGATCAGGCTCGACGGTGGTACGACGTACACCGGTGCCGAGGTGTCCGCCCACTTCGACTCGATGCTGACCAAGCTCACCTGCCGGGGCCGGACCTTTGCGCTCGCAGTCGACCGGGCACGGCGTGCCGTCGCGGAGTTCCGGATCCGCGGCGTGGCCACGAACATCCCTTTCCTGCAAGCGGTCTTGGACGACCCCGACTTCCGGTCCGGGCACGTCACGACGTCGTTCATCGAGCAGCACCCCCAGCTGCTCACCGCCCGGTCGTCGGCCGACCGAGGGACCCGACTGCTGCACTACCTCGCGGACGTGACCGTCAACCGTCCGCACGGCACTGCACCCACGTCCGTCGACCCCACCACCAAGCTGCCGCAGCTTCCCGACGGTCCACCCGCTGACGGGTCACGGCAGCGTCTGCTGGAGCTCGGCGCCGAGAGGTTCGCCGCAGCCTTGCGTGCGCAGCGCGCGGTCGCGGTCACCGATACGACGCTGCGCGACGCACACCAGTCCCTGCTCGCGACCCGGGTCCGGACGCGCGACCTCACCGCCGTGGCGCCACACATGGCGGCGTTGACTCCTCAGCTGCTGTCGGTGGAGTGCTGGGGCGGAGCAACCTACGACGTTGCCCTGCGTTTCCTCGCCGAGGATCCGTGGGAGCGCCTGGCCCAGCTTCGCGAGGCGCTGCCGAACATCTGTCTGCAGATGCTGCTCCGCGGCCGGAACACGGTGGGTTACACGCCGTATCCCACCCAGGTGACCGAGGCTTTCGTCGCCGAGGCAGCAGCCACGGGCATCGACATCTTCCGGATCTTCGACGCGCTCAACGACGTGGAACAGATGCACGCCGCCATCGACGCCGTTCGCTCGACGCCGAACGGGGTGGCCGAGGTCGCGCTGTGCTACACGGGCGACCTCAGCAGCCCGGGCGAGACCCTCTACACGCTCGACTACTACCTCCGTCTTGCCGACCGGATCGTGTCCGCAGGTGCCCATGTCCTCGCGATCAAGGACATGGCCGGCCTGCTGCGCGCCCCCGCCGCCCGCACCTTGGTCTCGGCGTTGCGTGAGCGCTTCGAGCTGCCGGTACATCTGCACACCCATGACACTCCCGGCGGCCAGCTCGCCACCCTGGTGGCCGCCATCGAGTCGGGGGTCGACGCCGTCGACGTCGCGAGCGCCGCACTTGCCGGCACCACCAGCCAACCGGCCCTGTCTGCCCTGATCGGAGCCACCGACCACACTGATCGCGCGACCGGTCTCGACCTGGCGGCTGCGTGCGACCTCGAGCCGTACTGGGAGGCCACGCGCCGGCTGTACGCCCCGTTCGAGGCCGGCCTGCCCGCACCGACCGGGCGCGTCTACACCCACGAGATCCCCGGCGGCCAGCTGTCCAACCTGCGCCAGCAGGCGATCGCTCTCGGGCTCGGCGAGAAGTTCGAGCAGATCGAGGACATGTATGCCGCCGCGAACGACATCCTCGGGAACATCGTGAAGGTCACCCCGTCGAGCAAGGTGGTCGGTGACCTCGCCCTGTCACTCGTGGCCACCAACGCCGATCCCGCCGCGTTCGCCGCTGACCCCGGAGCGTTCGACGTGCCGGACTCCGTGATCGGCTTCCTGTCCGGTGAGCTCGGCGACCCGCCGGGAGGGTGGCCCGAACCGTTCCGCACGAGGGCGCTGGCCGGACGAACGATCAAACGGCGCGAGGAGAAGCTGGACAACGATGATGCTGCCGCGTTGGACAACGACCGACGGACAACGCTGAACCGGCTGCTGTTTCCCGGTCCGAGCCAGGAGTTCGCCGACTCACGAGAGCGCTACAGCGACCTGTCGGTGCTACCGACCGGAGTGTTCCTCTACGGCCTCGACTTCGACGACGAGCACGATGTGTATCTCGAGGAAGGCGTCCGCCTCATCCTCGGCCTCGAGTCGATCAGCCAGCCCGACGAACGCGGCATCCGGACCGTCATGTGCACGATCAACGGGCAGCTCCGGCCGGTGTCGATACGCGACCGGTCGGTGTCCTCGGATGCCCCCGCGCGGGAGCGGGCCGAGGCGAGCCGGCCGGGCCAGGTCGGCGCCCCTTTCGATGGTGTGGTGTCCGTGCTCGTGCAGGCCGGCGACAGCGTCGAGGCCGGGCAGTCCGTCGCCACCATCGAAGCGATGAAGATGGAGGCCGCCATCACCACGCCCGTCGCGGGCACGGTCGAACGCATCGCTCTGGACGGCCCACGCTCGGTCGAAGGAGGGGACCTGGTCCTGGTGGTCAGCCCCGACTGACGGTCGGCGGACTGATCAGCTCTTCACGACCCGGAACTGGCCGGTGGAGGCGACGTACGTGATCCGGCCGTGCTGGAAGTCGACGCGTTCTCCGGCCCTGACCGTCCGGACGTTGCTGGTCGGGTAACCGAGACTGCCGTTCGGACCGCCCTGGTCAGTCGCCCAGTAGCGCAGGACGGGTCCGAACATCACGTGCGCGCCCAGTCCGGGCTTGGAGAACAGGTAACCGCGCTGCAGCCGGACCTTGTGGCCCTTGCGCGGCGCCTTGAGGATGCCGGTCTCGGGCCACCCGACGTGCGATGAGGGTCCGCCGTACGCGCGATAGGTGAAGAGCAGAGGCCCCATCAGCTCGCGGGCTCCGGTCGCGGCGTTCCAGAAGATGCGGCCCTTGGTGAAGTTCTGGGCCGACCCGTCATCGAGGACGTACTCGCCGGTGGTGGGTCGCCCGATCGAGGAGCCGGCTCCACCGAGCTCACGCCAGCGCTCGATGATGGGAGTTGGCGCGATCGAGAACCAGGTCGAGCGCAGGTCGTACTGCCAACGGAAGTCGTCTCCGGTCAGGTAAGCCGTTCCGCTGGTCCCGTCGAGCACGACCTGACCGACGCGGCCACCCCAGATCCCGTGGCCGTCTCTGGAGGTCACCCGCACGTCGATGAGTGAACCGACCTCGGGATGCGCCTTCTCCAGCGACGACGTGCTCACCTCCACCGACCAGTGGTGGACGGCGTTGCCGGAGAACTTGTCGTACGGATCACGCTCTGCCGGGAGATAGGGGACGCTGCCCGCAGCAGTCCAGCCGCCCGAGGAGGCGGAGAACTGCGTGAACGCCGGCTTGCCGCCGTAGGACAGGATCTGCCCGCGCGTGGCCGACACAGCCGTGTTGCTGGAGGCCTGCTCGGCCGCGACCCCGCCGTAGACCTGGCACGCCGTGGTGTCACAGATCTGGTAGTAGCGGTGCGGGTTCTGAGCGCGCAGCCACGCCGCGTACGTGCGCGCGGCCACGGCCTGGGCACGCAGGGCGGCGGGCGCCCACGACGTCGGCATCTCGTACGGGACGACGCCGCGGACGTAGGAGTCCATGGGCAGCACGTTGACCGTGTCCCGCACGGTGGCCTTCGGGTACGGCGGCACCGACCGCAGGCTGCCGCGGTAGCGCACCCCCGTCACGTCGGCGCCGGACGGCACGAGCAGCGTCAGGACTCCACGGGCGGAGAACTCCCCTGCCTCTTTGAACTTTGCGCGACCGTCCGGGATCTGCCAGGTGCGCCACCGGTCGGCCTTGTGGAACTGCACGATCGTCCCGCGTGCGATCGGTGTCAGCCGCCAGCGGTCGACCCCCGGCTTGTCCGGAAGCGGCCACGACGCTCCGTCTGCGAGGTCGCGAACAGTGAGGCCTTTTCGGGGGCGCACCTGCAGGTCCGAGGTCGTGTCAGCGCTGATCAGGACCCGGACGCGGCCCTTGGCCTTCGTCCAGGTCGTGCCCGGGTAGTAGAAATCGATGATCCTGTCGTAGCTGAGCCCCTTCAGCGCGGCACCCTGCGCGCCGTACTGGCTCATGCCGTGACCGTGGCCGTACCCGCGACCGCTGATCGTCCAGGTCTTCGAGACCGGGACGTAGTAGGTCTGGTCAGCCTGTGCGGCCGGGCCGGTGATCGTCAGCGCGAGCGGTGCGACCACGGCGATCGCCAGCGCTGCGAGTCCGGTGCGAGAGCGCCGTGGTGCGGCCGACGCAACAGTCATCGGTAGCTCACCGTCGTCCGCCCGGTGGTCTTGTCATAGGTGATGGTTCCGCGCTGGAACTTGGCGTAGGAGCCGTCCTTGCTGCTGCGCAGGTCCGTCTTGGGGAAACCCAGCCGGCCGGCGGCGCCGTGGAGATGGCGGTACCTGACGAGCACCTTCCCGCTCAGCACCGTATGGGCGTTCGTCTTGGCCGACCAGTAGAGACGTCCGCCCTGGAACACGGCCGACAGCCCTTTGCCGGGGTGGCGAAGGCGCGACCGGGGGTAGCCCAGGTCGCCGCCCGTCTCTCCGGCAGCGACGTACGCCGACAGCAGCGGGCTCCCGTAGAACGTGACGCGGCGGCCGTTCCTGAAGTAGGTGCGGGCCTTCGCGAAGGTCGTGTGGCGTCCACCGTCGGCTGCCATCTCGCCCATGCGCACGGGGCCGAGTGCGCCCGTCGCGCCGCCCCGGTGCAGCCAGTGCCGCTCGATCACCGACGAGAACTGGTCGAGCCGCTGGTGTACCTTGCGCCGCAACGTCGGCAGCCAGTCGTAGACCACCTGACCGGGACACGCCGTGGCCATCGCGTCGCGGTGCCCGGAGATCTGCGCGAAGCGCTTTCCGTTGATGTAGGCATGCCCGACGCCGCTGCGGTAGGCCGTGCCGAGGCGCCACGCCACGAGGTCGACCAGGGCGGACTTCATCGCCGCGGTCGGTGCGGTGCTGGTGAACTCCCCCATCAACGAGATGCCGGTGCTGTCGACGTTGTAGTCGCCTGAATGGGCGCCACGCACGGGTTTGCGGATACCGCCGGCACGTCCTTCGTAGACGGTCCCGTAGCGATCGACCAGGAAGTTGTAGCCGATGTCGCACCAGCCCCGCGACTGCGTGTGGTAGGCGTAGATACCGCGCACGATCGACGGTGACTCGCGGCGGGTGTAGGTGTTGCTTCCCGCCGTGTGGTGCACGAACACCGCCTTGAAGGATCTTCCGAGACGAGGTGCCCAGCACGTGTCGCCAAGGCTCTCGTCCGCGCCCCACTGCTTGCGGGTCACGATCCTGGGCATCAGCGGCAGCCCGTCCTTGGGAGCGCTGGTCGCGCTCGTCGTCCCGCCCTTGGCCGCCGGGCCGGCGACCGCCTCCGCGGCCGGTGACACGGCGTGACCGGCGGACCCGGGATCGATCGCCGCGACGGTCAGGCCGCTCGGACGCCGACCGTTGGCGTCGTACACGTCGACCTCGACGGCGTCGGCCGCACCCACGTAGAGCGGTGCCGTTCCGTCCCGGACCGATGGGTCCTCACCTGCGGCCGGGCCCTCGTCCGGGTCGACCTCGACGGCGGTCCACGGCGTCCAGCCGTTGCTGTCGCGGGTGCGGGCCACGACCTGGACCGTCGAGGCGTCGACGCTGCCGTGGTCCCAGGTCACACCGAGCATCGAGAAGCCGCCCGAGACGCGGCTACGGACGTGCCCGACGAGTTGCGGCGCACTCACCTGACCGCCGTTGCCCTGGTGGAGCTGCGTCGCCGCGACCCGACGTGGCGCATTGCGCGCGGACAAGGCCACTCGCTGCGCAGCCGGGATCGCCGGGACGGCGACATTGTGGATCCTTGGGGGAACGGCGTCCCGGGGAGCGGCCGCCACGGTGGTCCGACTCAGCGCTGCAAGGGTGCGGTGTGCGGGGGTCGCCGACTGGGCCTCGGCCTGGCCGACCACTGCCAGCGGGATGATCACCGCCAGCGCGGCGGGCACGGTCATCGCTCCGATCCGTAGGCCACCGACCGCAGTCGGCGGGCGAGTGCTCCGGGCTTCCGAGGGTGCGCGGAATCGCATGCATCACTCCTGGCGATATCGTCATCATCGTGCGTCACGGGGCTGTTGTGACAGTTGTTAACAGTTGTTATTGGTGGGGTAACCGGACCGATTATGTCCAGCATTCTCGACGTCCTGCCACCAGGATGCAGAATTCTTATAATCCACCGACGTAATTACATTGATGTTATTCATGCATTTCCCCGCACCACCCATTCCTGCCTTTCCGCGAATTGCGGGAAAGTGCAGGTCGACACGCCGAAAGGAGCCTGAACTTTCCCGCAATTGGCGGGCCAGGGGCGGGCGTTTGTCCACAGATCCCAGCGGTGGCGACGAGACACTGGCCGCGTCATGGTGCCGTCGGGAGATGACCGAATCGATCTCACATCGCGACGCCATCGCACAGGGCATCGGACGCGGCAGCCTGTCCGGCCCGCGGTGGCGTAAGGCCAGCCATGGCCTCTATGTGCGCGCGGAGTCGCCGGACGACATGGTCGAGCGGTGCAGGCAGCTCACTACCGTGCTGCCTGCTGGTTCCGCCTTCAGCCACTTCACTGGTGCGTCCTTGTTGTCGTGCTGGCTCCCGCGGCTCCCGGGATGGCTGCCGATCTGCGCGACACTCCCGCCCGGCGAAGATCGACCAGAACGAGCCGGCCTGTACGTCGCCAGGAGCCGAGCCGCCCTTCCTCCGGTGTCCAATGTCCAGGGGGTCCCAGTACTCGCGGCGGAACTCGTGCTCGGCCAGCTCGCCGAAGATCTCCCGCTCGTCGACCTCGTCATCGCCATCGACTGTCTATTACAGCGCGGGCTGTGCACCGTCGACGACATCGTGGACAGCATTCGCTCTCGTCAACGCGGCCTGCCGATGCTGCGCCGCGCGTTGTCCCTCTGCGATGGCCGCAGCGAATCCGCTTGGGAGACGATTCTCCGGTTGCTTCATGTCCTTGCCGGAATCCCGGTCGAGCCGCAATGCATCGTTCGTGACGACGAGGGAGACATCCTTGCGCGCGGCGACCTGCGCATCGTCGGGACCAGGCGAATTCCGGAGTACGACGGTGCGGAACATCGGACCCGGCAGCGTCACGAGCGAGATCTCGAGCGAGACAAGCTGCTGAACCGCCACGGACTCCAGCGATTCGGGTATACGGCCAGCGAGATCCTCGGCCACCCCGGCCTCATCATCAGGGACGCCGAGATGGCATTGGGCTGGCGCCATGATCGGTGTCGGGTCGAGCCATGGCTGGTCGAGGTCGAGCGGTCGAGTTTCGGCATCTTGGGATGGCGGCGACTCCTCCGTCGGCTGCATCGTTTCGACCGTCCACTCCGAGGGCGCGGCGCCCGTCGTCGCCCCTCCGCGAATTGCGGGAAAGTGCAGGTCGACACGCCGAAAGGAGCCTGAACTTTCCCGCAATTGGCTGGCCAGGGGCGGCGGGTCAGTGCGTGTGCAGGCGGCGGGCGGCTTCGGCGATCGAGCCGCTCATCGAGGGGTAGACCGTGAACCCGTGCGCCAGCTCGTCGACCGTGAGGCGGGCCTCGACCGCGAGGGCTACGGCATGGATCAGCTCGCTGGCGCGGGGCGCGACCACCACACCACCGACGACGATTCCGGTCCCAGGCCGACAGAAGAGCTTGACGAACCCGTCGTGCACGCCCTGCATTTTCGCCCGGGCGTTTCCGGCCAGTGGGAGCATTTCCTGGTTGGCCTCGATCTCGCCATCGTCGACCGCCAGCTGGCTGTAGCCCACCGTCGCGATCTCGGGGGAGGTGAAGACCGTCGACGAGACCGTCTTGAGGTCGAGCGGCGACACGGCGTCGCCGAGCGCGTGCCACATCGCGATCCGACCCTGCATCGCGGCGACGGAAGCCAGCATCAACACCCCCGTGCAGTCTCCGGCGGCGTACACCCCGCGCGCACTGGTTCGCGAGACGCGGTCCACCGAGACGAAGCCACCGTCCCCCAAGGTGACGCCCGCCTCCTCCAGACCCACGCCTGTGGTGTTGGGAATGGAACCGACCGCGAGCAGGCAGTGCGAACCTTCGACGGTCTGCCCGTCCGTCAGCGTCACCACGACCCGGTCCCCGTCGCGTACCACGCTCTGGGCCCGGCTTCGAGAGAGCACGGTCATGCCGCGGCGGGTGAGGACGTCCTCGAGGACCTCAGCGGCCTGCGCGTCCTCACCGGGCAGCACCCGGTCCCGACTGCTCACCAGGACGACGTCGACACCCAACGCGTTGTAGGCACTGGCGAACTCGGCACCGGTCACGCCGGACCCGATGACGATCAGCCGGGATGGGCACTCGGCAACGTCGTACACCTGCTCCCAGGACAAGATGCGCTCACCGTCGGGTATGGCGCTGGGAAGGACACGCGGATGTGCGCCGGTGGCGATCAGGACTGCATCGGCGTCGAGCCGTTCCTCACCGTCGTCGGTGACCGCCACCACGGTTTCGGGGCCGTCCAGGCGCCCCGTTCCGTGCACGATGCGCACGCCTTCGGCGTCGAGCCGGCGAGCGATGTCCGCGCTCTGCTGGGCCGCGAGCTTCTTGACGCGCTCGTTGACCACCGCCAGGTCGACGGACGCCCCTTGGTCCGATCCCGCGCCGTGGCCGGCGAAGCGGACGCCGAGCTCGCCGGACTCCTGAACTGTGGTCATCACGTCAGCGGTCGCGACCAACGTCTTGGAGGGGACGCAGTCGGTGAGGACGGCCGAGCCGCCGATCCCGTCCCGGTCGACGATCGTCACGCTGGCCCCGAGCTGAGCTCCCACGAGGGCTGCTTCATAGCCCCCGGGGCCACCGCCGACGATCACAACACGTGTCACACGAGAACAGTAACGGTGAGCCGCGATAGCCTGCGGGCCGTGGTGCTCTACGCGGCATACGGCTCCAACATGGACCCCGCCAGGATGGTCGAGCGGTGTCCGCACTCCCCCACGCGAGGCACCGGCTGGCTCGCCGGCTGGCGACTCACCTTCGCCGGTGAGGACCACGGCTGGGACGGCGCGCTCGCGACCCTGGTCGAGGCGCCGGGGCACCAGGTGTTCGTGTCGCTGTACGAGCTCACGCCCGAGGACCGCAGCCGCCTCGACGAGTGGGAGAGCAACGTCTACCGCAAGGTCAGGGTCCGCGTCTCGACCCTCGACGGTGAACAGCTCGCCTGGCTCTACGTGCTCGACGCCTACGAAGGTGGGCTGCCGTCCGCCAGCTATCTCGGCGTGCTGAGCGAAGCCGCCCGGGCCGCCGGTGCGCCGGCCGACTACATCCACGATCTCGAGACCCGGCCGTGCCGCTCGGTCAGCGACTAGCCGGACCAGCCTGCGGTCAGCCACGGCGGCGTGCAATCTCCGACCGGCCGACGATACGGTCTCGGGGTGACCACGCAGACCGCCGACCAGACCTCCTCCCCGAGCGAGCTGGCTGCCGCTGCCGCCGCCCGTCTCAGCCAGCTCACCGGCATCGGTCGCCACGACGTGGCGCTCGTGATGGGCTCGGGCTGGCTACCGGCCGCCGAGGCGCTCGGGACAGCATCGGCCGAGCTCGTCTCGACTGACCTGCCCGGTTTCGCGCCGCCGGCCGTGGCCGGGCATGCCGGCCAGATCCGTTCGATCGACGCGGACGGCGTCCGGACCCTCGTCTTCCTCGGACGTACGCACTACTACGAGGGCCGCGGCGTTGCTGCTGTCGTGCACGCCGTCCGGGTTGCCGCTGCGGCCGGCTGTCGCGCGATCGTGCTGACCAACGGGTGTGGTGGGCTCCGTCCCGAGTGGGCGCCGGGAACGGCCGTTCTCATCAGCGACCACATCAACCTCACGGCCACCTCACCGATCCAGGGCGCTCATTTCGTCGACCTCACGGACCTGTACTCGCCGCGACTTCGCGGCCTGTGCCGGGACGTCGACCCCACGCTCGACGAGGGCGTCTATGTCCAGCTGCCTGGGCCGCACTACGAGACGCCGGCGGAGATCTCGATGATCCGGACCATCGGGGGCGACCTCGTCGGTATGTCGACCACGCTCGAGGCCATCGCGGCACGTGAGGCGGGGCTGGAGGTGCTCGGGCTCTCGCTCGTCACGAACGCCGCAGCAGGCATGACCGGCGAGCCGCTCAACCACGAAGAGGTGCTGGCCGCCGGAAACGCAGCTGCCACTCGGATGGGCGCCCTCCTGGTGTCGATTCTCCCGAGGATCTGACCGTGCGCGTTCTCGTCACCGGGGCCGCCGGTCACGTCGGTTCGGTCCTTGCGGCTCCCCTCTCGGCCACCCACGAGCTGCGTGGGCTCGACCTCGTCGGCTGGCCCGAGGACGGCCGGGCGGCATACCCGGGAGACTTCGTGACCGGCGACGCCGCCGATCCGGCCGTGGCCCAAGCTGCCGTCGAGGGCATGGACGGCGTCGTGCACCTGGCGGGGATTCCGACCGAGTCGGCGCTGTCGACGATCCTGCACGGGCACGTCATGAGCACTGCCGCTCTCCTCGACGCGATGGTGCAACACGGTGTCCGACGGATGGTCTACGCCAGCAGCAACCACGCGGTGGGGATGACCCCCAGGCCGGCCGCGGGACCGGTGCCGGCCGACACGCCACCGCGGCCGGACACGTTCTACGGCGTCGGCAAGGTGGCGGCCGAGGCGCTGCTGAGCCTGTATGCCGACCGGCACGGCATCTCGAGCGCCGCCCTGCGGATCGGCAGCTTCATGGAGCGCCCGGACGTCCGCCGTAACCTCGCCACCTGGCTGTCCTACAACGACTGTGCCGCGCTTGTCGAAGCCGCGTTGACAGCAGAGTTCGCGGGAGTGCGCACCGTCTTCGGCATCTCCGCGAACCGCGACGGATGGTGGGACCTCGGCCCCGGCCGCGCGATCGGCTACCACCCCCAGGACGACGCGGCGGCGTACGAGGCCGGCCTCCCCGACCGTGCCGAGGATGCAGACGATGCCGCCCGCGTCGGTGGACCCTACGCTCGTCCCGGCTTCGCCCGACGCCCCTTCGACCCGGCCTGACGACCAGCGGCACTCGCAGACCCGACCAGGAGACCACCGTGACCGTTCCCGCCGAGCTGAGGACGCGCGTGCAGGCGTGGATCGACGACGATCCGGACGGGGAGACTCGCGAGGAGCTCACCGACCTGCTGAGATCGGCCGACGCGGGCGACGCATCGGCCCTGGCCGAGGTCGGCGACAGGTTCGCGGGCCGGCTGGAGTTCGGGACCGCCGGCCTGCGCGGGGAGATGGCGGCTGGACCGAACCGGATGAACCGTGCCGTCGTGACCACGGCCGCGGCCGGGCTCGCCGCCTACCTCCGCGCCGGCGTCGGCGCCGGCACCGTCGTCATCGGGTACGACGCGCGGCACCTCTCCGACACGTTCGCGAGGGACACCGCCGAGGTCATGCGCGGAGCAGGGCTGGACGCGGTGCTGCTACCGCGCCCGCTGCCGACGCCTGTGCTCGCCTTCGCCATCCGTCACCTCGACTGCATCGCCGGCGTGATGGTGACCGCCAGCCACAACCCGCCGCGTGACAACGGCTACAAGGTCTACCTCGGCGACGGCAGCCAGATCGTCCCGCCCGCCGACACCGAGATCTCGGCACAGATAGAGGCTGTCACGTCGGTGTCGGCGGTCCCCCGCGCCCACGGGTGGCGGGTGCTCGGTGACGAGGTGGTGGATGCCTACCTCGACGCCGTCTCGAGCCTGCCCTCGCCCGACTCGCCGCGCGGCCTGACGATGGTCTACACGCCCTTGCACGGCGTCGGCGACGAGACCGTCCAGCGCGCCGTCGAACGGGCCGGCTTCGCGGCGCCGATCGTCGTACCGGAGCAGGCCGCACCGGACGCGGACTTTCCCACGGTCTCGTTCCCCAACCCCGAAGAGCCTGGTGCGATGGACCTCGCGATGGCGCTGGCGGCCGAGCACGACGCCGACCTGGTCGTGGCCAACGACCCTGATGCCGACCGCTGCGCTGTGGCCGTCCCGACGGTACGGGGCTGGCGCATGCTGCGCGGTGACGAGGTGGGTGTCCTGCTGGCCGACCACCTGTTGCGCCGCGGCGTTCGCGGTGTCTTCGCCACCACGATCGTGTCCTCGTCACTGCTCGGGGAGATCGCGCGCAGCGCCGGGGTGGACTTCGTCGAGACGCTCACGGGCTTCAAGTGGATCGGCCGGGTACCGGGCCTCGCCTTCGGCTACGAAGAGGCACTGGGGTACTGCGTGGCACCCGAGCTGGTCCGCGACAAGGACGGGATCTCAGCGCTGCTGCGCGTCATCGAGCTGGCGGCCGAGCTGAAGTCGATGGGCCAGACGCTGCTCGACCGGCTCGACGAGCTGGCCGTGACACACGGCCTCTACGCGACTGACCAGCTGTCGGTACGTGTCGACGACCTCGGCCTGATCGACCAGGCGATGCAACGACTGCGCGAGCGACCGCCCGCCACTCTGGGCGGGTTCGCCGTCGAGCACACCGATGACCTCAGCGAGGGCGGCCCGGACCTCCCACCCACCGACGGTCTCCGCTACCGCCTGGCCGAGGGTGGTCGCGTCGTGGTCAGGCCGTCGGGAACCGAGCCGAAGCTCAAGTGCTACCTCGAGGTCGTCGTGCCGGTGGACGGCGAGGACGTCCAGGCCGCCCGTATCTCAGCAGCCGGTCGTCTCGACGCGATCCGCACCGATCTGGCCGCCGCGGCGGGACTATGACACTGCGGCTCGTCCCGCTGACCGCTGAGAGCCTCCAGTCGCTGTACGACGGCCGGACCGACTGGGCGAGTGGCCAGCCCGAGCTCGCCGACGTGCGCTGGCCAGACGATGACCGGCGGGTGCTCCGCTACCGCGTCGAGGCGTTGGCGGCCGACCCGTCATCGGCGCCCTACCTGCTGCACGCCGCCCTGGTCGAGAGCCACTTCGTCGGACGGATCGGGTGCCACGCTGCCCCGGACGAGACCGGCTCTGTCGAGATCGGTTATGCCGTGGTCGCGGACGTGCGCCGGCAAGGAATCGGCGGGCAGCTCGTCGACGTGTTCCTGCGGTGGCTGGAGGAGCAGGGCGTCGCCCGGGCCGTGGCCAGCGTCGCACCCGACAACGAGCCGTCTATGCGCCTGCTGTCCAGCCGTGGTTTCGTCCAGGTGGGCGAGCACTGGGACTCCGAGGACGGCCTCGAGCTGGTCCTCAGTCGCGAGCTCACGAGCGGTCCGACGCCGCCTCAGCCGACGTCGGCCTCGACCGGCTGACCCCCGACGAACGTCTCCTGCAGCACCATGTCGTCGCCGAAGACCGCGACATCGGCTCTGCCTCCGGGCCGGAGCACTCCGACGTCGGTGCGCCCGAGCAGCGCCGCCGGTGCAGCCGTGACGGCCGTGAGCACGTCGGCCGGGTCGATCCCCAGCCGGACGGCGTTCGTGACGGCGGCGGACAGGGTCAGCGCGCTCCCGGCCAGGGCGCCGTCGGAGTTGCGGACCACCCCGTCGCTCACCTCGAGCTGCACCTCACCCAGCGCGAAGGTGCCATCAGGACAGCCGGCGGCAGCGGTTGCGTCGGTCACGAGGACGACCCTCCCCCGGGCCGCTGCCCAGGTGAGGCGCACGACGTCCGGCGCAAGGTGATGGCCGTCGAGCAGCAGTTGGACGGTCACGTCCGCCCGGGCGAGCGCCGCGCCCGGCAACCCGGGTTCGCGGTGTCGAAGCGGGCTCATCGCGTTGAAGAGGTGCGTGACCGAGCGTGCTCCGGCATCGAACCCCGCATGCGCCTGCGCCGCGGTGGCGTCCGAGTGTCCGAGCGACACGAGCACACCGTCCGCGTTCAGCGTTCTGACCATGTCCACCGCGCCAGGCAGCTCCGGCGCCAGCGTCACCGCGACCACGGGAGCACGCCGTCGCCACGCGTCGAGCTCTGCCGAGTCGGGGTTGCGACGGTGTTCGGGAGGATGGGTGCCGAGCCGTCGCGCCGAGAGGTACGGACCCTCCAGGTGCACACCGAGCAAGGTCGCGCCCAGGTTCTCCGACTCCTGCGCCTCCCTGCGCAGAGCGTCCGCCAACGCATCGAGAGCCGTGTCG
Source organism: uncultured Actinomycetota bacterium (assembly GCA_963815445.1). Classification (GTDB taxonomy): domain Bacteria; phylum Actinomycetota; class Actinomycetes; order Propionibacteriales; family Nocardioidaceae; genus JANLYC01. Next base: position 85,595 of record CAWFGV010000006.1, on the reverse strand, counting down.
GTGTCGGTCGGAGCCGCCGTGATCAGCGTCGGCAGCCACGCCGTCACGCCGTACGCCGCCAAGGCCCGCGACATGATGCGGATCTCGTCAGCGTCCGCGGTCATGACGTCGACGCCGGCGAAGCCGTTGACCTGGAGGTCGATGAGCCCAGGTGCCGCGATCCGACCGCCTCCGGCAGCCGGCAGCCCGACCTCCGCGACGAGCCCGTCCTCCAGGCGCAGGTCGCCGGGCACGAGCTCCCCATCGACGAAGGCGACGCTGACGCCGAGGGTCCGGCCGGTCATGACGGCCTCCCGAGCACCGATGAGCGGACACGTAGCCGGCGAACCGGTCGGGTTGCCGGCGGAGGTAGGCGCAACGGCCCGGTCCCGGGACTGATGCCACCCAGGACGCGCGGTCCGGCGGCACCGGTCGCACCGGTCGCACCGGTCGCGGCGGGGAGCCCGTGCCACGTCAGGAAGCCGAGCATGGCCCACATCATGACCTCCTTGGCCTGAGCGGGCAGCCCACGCTCGTCACTCGTGACCAGCATAATGACCTCTGTCGGAGGCGCCGGATTTACTGGTGCCCATGGAGATCCAGTTCGTCGCGAGCTTCGCGATCATCACCACCGACCCCGCCCACGACACAGCCCTGTTCGTCGAAGCGCTTGGGCTCCCCCTGCGGCCCCCCGAGGGCGCCGCTGACGACGACTACGTGTTCTCCGAGTCGATCGCCGGGTGCAAGCACTTCGGGGTGTGGCCACTGACCGAGGCAGCCAAGAGCTGCTTCGGCTCTTCGGAGTGGCCGGCCACTCACCCCGCGCCCCAGGCGTCCATCGAGTTCGAGGTCGAGGACGTCGAAGCGGCTGCCCGGGAGCTCGATGAGCGTGGATATGTGCCGCTGCACCCGGTCCGCACCGAACCCTGGGGCCAGGTCATCGCGCGCTACCAGGCCGCGGACGGTGTGATCGTCGGCGTGTGCTTCACGCCCTGGATGCACGACGACACCTGACCTGCCGCTGGCACCAGTGCGGAAGCGATGAACCACGTCCCGCTGCACGACGAGCAGCGTACGTTCGGCTTGTGCAGGTGACGTGCACGAAAGTTGACGACAAGCGGTACACCATCGCCATCCAGCGGCAGCTGGGGCCCGCTCCAGTGCGGCGTAACGATGAGTTCTCGCGGCGGATCTTGTCTGTAGTGGCATGACCGCGACCTACACCTTTGACATCTTCTCCAGCATCGACGGCTTCGGCTCCTACGGTCCCCCGGGCGACTGGGGCGGCTACTGGGGCAAGCAAGGCCCCGAGCTGCTCGAGCACCGGCTCGCAACGTACAACGGCGACCAGCGGATGGTCTTCGGAGCCAACACCTACAGGGCATTCGCGCAGATGCTGGCCGACAGCAGCGAAGGCGACGACGTCCGCGACCCGTGGGTGGACCGGATGCGGGGGCTGCCGACGTTCGTCGTCTCCTCGACGCTGGAGGAGCCCCTGGACTGGCCGGACGCGACCGTTGTGAGCGGGGACCCGATCGATATCGTTGCCCGGCTCAAGGAGGAGTCCGACGTCCCGTTGCGCTCGCACGGCAGTCTGACTCTCAACAGAGCGCTGATGGCCGCCGGGTTGGTCGACCGCGTGCAGCTGACGCTGTACCCGGTGATCTCCGGCCAGACCGGGGACGAGCCGATCCTCGCTGGCGCGGCCGACTTCGACCTCGAGCTGCTCGAGAGCCGGACCCTCGACTCCGACATCACCGAGCTGACGTACCGGCCCACCCTGCGCACGTGGGGCGCCTAGGAGGTCGCATCGCGGCTAATTAGAACCTTCCCAACCGCTGTCCGTCAGACTCGGTCCAGGTGCTCCTCTCGTCGGGCTCGGGGCGAGAACAGTCGATTCGAGGAGGACGGCGTGGACCGCTCAAGCATCGTCTCGCTGGGTGGCGTTGACCAGTTCGTCCGACACATGGGACCCGACGGTGTCACTTCTCCGCCACTTGTGGTGATCCACGGAGGGCCCGACTGGGACCACACATACCTTCTGCCAGGCCTCACGCCGGTTTCGCGACATCGCCAGGTGATCCTGTTCGACATGCGTGGCTGCGGCCGGAGCACTCGCGGTCTTGGCCCAGACGGCTACCAACCCGAGTTCGTAGTCGAGGATCTCTCGAAGCTGATCCGGGCCGTCGGGTACAACGAGGTGGACCTCCTCGGATTCTCAACGGGAGGCCAGGTGGCTCAGCTGTTCGTCGAGGCCCACCCCGGACTTGTTCGACGTCTGATCCTGGCGTCCACCACCGCGTACGCCGATGTGCAGCAGTACCTCGGTGGTTGGCCGGAATACGATCGCAGGCTGCGGCTGAAGGTCGCGCGGCCGGCCTGGGCGCAGTGTCGTCCAGGCGACAGCGACGAAGGCATCCGCACAACAGTGGAGTGGGCTCTGGACGCGGCACCCACTGCGATCTGGGACCTCGACCGCATGGATGACTACCTACAGCTCCTGGGAGAAGTGTCCTTCTCGGCTGAATGGCTCGTGTCCGTTCCGCGAAGGCCGCCTCCACGCGTGGCGGCCAGCGAAGCCTGAGCAGGTCCTGCGCGACTTCACCGGTCCCATCCTCATCCTCCACGGCGCACATGACATGGGCTTCCCCGTGCAGGTCGCGCAACGCCTGCATGAGGCGGTCCCGGCCGCAACTCTTCGGATCATCGACGCCGGTCACATGGCGCACTTCGACAATCCAGGGGCTTGGTCGTCCGCGGTGACCGACTTCCTCGGTCCTTGAAGCGCATCGCTCGCACTCCTCGGCGAGCTCCCCGCGCTTGTCCACAGTGCCGGCGCTCGCCCTCTTGCTGACTGTCGGCCTGCCGTCGTATATTCGAACGTATGAGCGAACAGATGGTGGAGCGGGAGGCAGGTCCGTCGATGGGCCGCGTTCCCGACACCGTCGAGCTGGTCCAGTGGCGGACCCACCAAGACGCCATGGCGGACCGGTTGGAACACATCGCCGCCGTCGAACGCCGGATCGCGGCCCTGCAGGCCGACCAGCTGGAGCTCACGGCGTCGTTCCTGACCGACCGGCTCGCGTTCGACCAGGCGCACGGGTTCGCCTGCGACCACGCCCAGTACCGCGGCATGGTCGCAGAGATCGCGATCGCCAAAGGCGTCTCGGTCATCACCGCCGGGGCATTCCTCGACGACGCCTGGACACTCACCACGAACCTTCCGGCCACGATGACGGCCCTGCGCACCGGCCGCCTCAACCTGTCCGCGGCCCGGGCCATCGCCCACGAGACCTGCGTGCTCGACGACCCCACCGTGCTCGCGCTGGCCGACCGGGTCATCGCCGCCGACGCCGAAGACGTCCTACCCGGCAAGGTCCGCGCCCTGGCCGAGACCCGCGTGACCCAGATCGACCCCGACGCCGCCCAACGCCGACGCGTCCGCGAGCAAACCGACCAACACCTACAGCTCCACCCCGCCGGATCCGGCATGGCCTGGCTGAACGCCTACCTCCCCGCCGAGCACGCCGTCGCCGCCTACAACGCCGTACACGACCACGCCCGCAGCCGCTACGCCGCCGGCGACCGCAGCGACGCCAACAGCACCGTGTCCCAGCTGATGTGCGACACCCTCGTGCAACGCCTCACCGGCACCACCACCGACGCCATCCCCGCCCAGATCAACATCATCATGACCGACACCACCCTGCTCGGCCGCAGCAACGACCCCGCCCACCTCATCGGCGCCGGACCCCTCGACGCCCCCACCGCCCGCCAGCTCGCCACCAGCAGCACCGCCTGGCTGCGCCGCTTCCTCACCGACCCCGTCGACGGATCCCTCACCCACGGCGACCCCCACCGACGACGCTTCGACGGCACCCTGCGCGACCTCATCATCGCCCGCGACCAACACTGCCGCGGCATCCAATGCGCCTCCCCCATCCGCGACATCGACCACATCACCCCCCACGCACACGCAGGCCCCACCACCCAAACCAACGGCCAGGGCCTCTCCACCAACTGCCACACCACCCGCCAAGACCCCCGCATGCACGTCCACCAACACCCGACCACCACCGTCATCACCTGGACCACCCCCAGCGGCCTCACCTACAACAGCCTCCCACCACCCGCCCACACACCCGGCCTCACCCACCGACAACGCAACCTCCGCAAACAACTCCTCCACCCACCACCATCCACACTCGAACAACACCTCACCCACCACCTCATCACCCACCTCCGCACCACCCAACGCAGATGCTGAGACTGCCCGATGGAGGCACGGGCGATACCGTCGCGGCGTGAGTGACGACTACCGACGCATCAACAGAGCCAGCTGGAACGAGCGCGCGCCCGCACACGCATCGTCGTCGGACTATGCCCTGGATCGGTTCCGCAGCGACCCGGACTTTCTGTCTGCCGTCGTGCGCTTCGACCTTCCGTTGCTCGGATCCGTCCGCGGGCTCCGTGGCGTGCACCTCCAGTGTCACATCGGCACCGACACCCTCTCCCTGTCCCGTCTTGGTGCCCAGATGACCGGCGTCGACTTCAGCACGGCGGCGCTCGAGCAGGCCCGGGGACTGGTTGCCGCGACGGGTGAGAAGGTCGCGTTCATCGAGGCCGATGTCTACGACGCCGCGAACCACCTGCCCCGCCACGCCTTCGACCTCGTCTTCACGGGCATCGGAGCCCTGTGCTGGTTGCCCGACATCCGCACGTGGGCCGGAGTGGTGTCCACACTGCTCGCGCCAGGCGGACGGCTGTTCATCCGCGAGGGGCATCCGATGCTGTGGGCACTGGCGGATGCCCGACCTGATGGTCTGCTGGTCATCGACTACCCGTACTTCGAGCGCCCGGAACCCATGGTGTTCGACGACGCGGGCACGTACGTCGAGACCGACGCCGTCTTCGAGCACACGGTGACGCACGAGTGGAACCATGGGCTCGGCGAGATCGTGACCGCTCTCCTCGACGAGGGTCTCCGGATCACCGGTCTCGTCGAGCACGACAGCGTGCCGTGGGAGGCGCTGCCTGGGCAGATGGAGCAGGTCCTCGACGGTGAGTGGCGGCTGACCGACCGACCGTGGCGCCTCCCACACAGCTACACCTTGCAGGCCATCCGCGGTTGAGACCACGTCAGCGTGTAACGACCGTGACCTCGGTGGTCACAGAGTTCGCGATGAAGCACTCCTGGTGCGCAAGATGGTGCATACGGTCGAGCACGGCCTGGTCCGGCACCCGCCCGCCCCACTCGATCGACGGTTCGAGTCTCACGCGAGTGACCGCCAGTCGCCCCTCGGCGTTGCTCTCCAGCCAACCAACGGCACGATCGACGTAGGACTCGACGACCAGGCGCTTCCGCGCAGCAATCGCGAGGAACGACAGCAGATGGCATGACGACAAGGCCGCGACGAACGCCTCCTCCGGATCGACGAGCGCCGCGCTCCCGCGATAGTGCGGGCTCGCTGAGGCCGCCACCACCGTCCCGCCCTCGAAACGCAGCTCGTGATCACGGCTGTACTCGTCGTAGGTGAACGGCCGGCCGTTCCTCGACCAGCTGACCGCAGCGACGTGCTCCGACATCACGCGACAAAAAGCAGGGCGGCGCAGACGACGGCGACTCCGAGCAAGAGCAGCGGCAACGGTGCCCAGGCGACCACGGGAGCCGCGTCCTGACCCTGACCCGAACCTCGCTCACCACTCGAGGCCAAGCCGGCAACGCGCGACTCGACGTACGACGTGTAGGTCCCGCCCACGAACTCACCGCGCGCCATCGAGGGCCCGCCTTCGGTGTTGAGCTTGTGTCCGCGCCGACTGCCGAAGTTGAACAGGATGGAGCTCGTGCCGTACTGCTCACGCATCTGCGCGCGGGCCGATCTCGTGACGCCCAGCCCGTGGAAGGTCTCGGCCTCCTTCGTGGACACGACGAGCGTCTGGCCGACCCGACAGCGCTCGATGCTCGACCAGGGGATGGTCACGTCCCGCAGCATGTTCTGCATGAGCAGCCCCCGCTCGTGGGCCGACGCCCGCGGCCGCACGAGAGTGACCCAGCTCAAGCAGGCCAAGGCAACCCCGACGAGGATCACGACGGAGTTTGCCGAGTCCGCGGTGATCGGCTCGGCCACGACCATCACCACGCCCAGGGCGACGCCGAACCACCCGAGCACACGGCCCGAGGAGGTCGCGAACTTCTCGAGCAACGGTCCGGCCCGGTCCACCGCCGCGCTCTGCAGGGCGCTCACCGTGCTGTCGCCCTGTCTGCTGCCGCCACCGCGGAGCGCTCGAGCATGCCGTCAAACATGCCGCCACTCTAATGACCGCCGCGACGATCCAAAGCGAGTCGATGCCCGATCGATCGACAACTGTTGCCAACGATCGAGGCGCGAGCTCACAACTCTGCGGTTTCTCTGCACCTGACGGCCCCTCTAGACTGAGCCGAGTGACACCACCCACGGCAGCGACAGACCTCGCGAGTTCGGGCGTCTCCGGCTCGCACGGAACTCTGGACGAGGTGGTCGCCAGCCCCGCCGCGCTGCGCAGGTTCCTGCACGGCCTGCCGGGAGTCGACCAGGTCGGTGCTGAGGCCCGCACCGCCACGTTGTCCACCCGGTCCATCAAGACGACTGCCAAGGCGTGGGCCCTCGACCTCGCCATCTCGATGATCGACCTCACCACGCTCGAAGGGCAGGACACTCCGGGCAAGGTCCGCGCCCTGTGCGCGAAGGCGCGCCAGCCCGACCCAAGCGACGCGAGTGCTCCCCAGGTCGCTGCCATCTGCGTCTACCCCGACATGGTGCGGACCGCCAAGGAGGCGCTCGGCAGCTCAGGCATACACGTCGCCAGCGTCGCGACCGCGTTTCCGTCCGGTCGCTCCTCCCTGGACATCAAGCTCCAGGACACCCGTGACGCCGTCGCCGCCGGCGCGGACGAGATCGACATGGTCATCGACCGCGGCGCCTTCCTCGCCGGCGACTACCAGCGCGTGTACGACCAGATCGTCGCGGTCAAGGACGCCTGCGGCAGCGCCCATCTGAAAGTCATTCTGGAGACTGGCGAATTGGTCACCTACGACAACGTCCGTCGCGCGTCCTGGCTGTCCATGCTGGCCGGCGCCGACTTCATCAAGACGTCGACGGGCAAGGTGCAGCCGGCCGCGACCATGCCGGTCACCCTGATCATGCTCGAAGCGGTACGAGACTTCCGCGAGGCGACCGGCCGGATGATCGGCGTCAAACCCGCTGGTGGGATCAGCACGGCGAAGGACTCCATCAAGTACCTGGTGATGGTGAACGAGACCGCAGGTGAGGACTGGTTGAGCCCACAGTGGTTCCGGTTCGGCGCGTCCCGCCTGCTCAACGACCTGCTCATGCAGCGCACCAAGCTCACGACGGGGCGCTACTCCGGTCCCGACTACTTCACGCTCGATTAGAGGCCCGCAGTCATGGCATTCGAATACGCTCCCGCTCCGGAGTCCCGCTCCATCGTCGACCTCAAGTCGTCGTACGGCCTGTTCATCAACGGGGAGTTCGTCGAGGGCACCGGGCACGCGTTCAAGTCGGTCAGCCCGTCGACCGAGGAGGTGCTGGCGGAGATCTCCGAGGCCAGCGAGGCCGACGTCGACCTTGCCGTCAGGGCCGCCCGGCGGGCGTACTCGCGCACGTGGTCGCGTATGCCCGGCGCCGAACGAGCCAAGTACCTGTACCGCATCGCGCGCATCCTGCAGGAACGCTCCCGCGAGCTGGCCGTGCTGGAGTCGCTCGACAACGGCAAGCCGATCCGCGAGTCCCGTGACGTCGACGTGCCCCTCGTCGCGGCGTACTTCTTCTACTACGCCGGTTGGGCCGACAAGCTCGAGCACGCGGGGTTCGGCCCTGATCCGAGGGCGCTCGGCGTCGCCGGTCAGGTCATCCCGTGGAACTTCCCGCTACTCATGCTCGCCTGGAAGATCGCGCCGGCTCTGGCTTGCGGCAATACCGTCGTGCTCAAGCCGGCCGAGACGACCAGCCTGACGGCGCTGTTGTTCGCCGAGATCTGCCAGCAGGCCGACCTGCCGCCCGGGGTGGTCAACATCGTGACCGGCGCCGGCGAGACAGGACGTGCGCTCGTCGGCCATCCGGACGTCGACAAGGTGGCCTTCACCGGGTCGACCGAGGTCGGCAAGGCCATCGCGCGCACGGTCGCGGGCTCGACCAAGAAGGTCACGCTCGAGCTCGGTGGCAAGGCCGCCAACATCATCTTCGACGACGCCCCGGTCGACCAGGCGGTCGAGGGCATCGTCAACGGCATCTTCTTCAACCAGGGGCACGTCTGCTGCGCCGGCTCACGGCTGCTCGTCCAGGAGAGCGTGTACGACGACGTGTTGGCCCGGCTCAAGCGCCGCATGTCCACGCTGCGCGTCGGCGATCCCCTCGACAAGAACACCGACGTCGGAGCGATCAACTCCTCCGAGCAGCTCGCCAAGATCCGCGAGCTCTCCCAGGTCGGTGAGGACGAAGGCGCTGAGCGCTGGTCGCCGAAGTGTGACCTGCCCGACCGTGGCTTCTGGTTCGCGCCGACCATCTTCACGGGCGTCTCCCAGGCGCACCGCATAGCGCGGGAGGAGATCTTCGGGCCCGTGCTGTCGATCCTGACGTTCCGGACGCCGGCCGAGGCGGTCGAGAAGGCGAACAACACGCCGTTCGGTCTCAGCGCAGGCGTGTGGACCGACAAGGGTTCCCGCATCCTCTGGATGGCAAGCCAGCTCCGCGCCGGCGTCGTGTGGGCCAACACGTTCAACCGCTTCGACCCCACCAGCCCGTTCGGCGGCTACAAGGAGTCCGGATACGGCCGCGAAGGTGGCCGCCACGGCTTGGAGGCCTACCTTGCCCACTAGTTCTCAGCACTCGCCCCGGGTCAGCGCGGCACGACTGGACGTCCGCAAGACCTACAAGCTCTACGTCGGTGGCGCGTTCCCCCGCAGCGAGTCCGGCCGGTCGTACGTCGTCCAGGACGCCAAGGGCAAGTTCCTCGCCAACGCGGCCTACGCCTCCCGCAAGGATGCCCGCGACGCCGTCCAAGCGGCCCGCAAGGCGTTCGCCGGCTGGTCGACGCGGACGCCGTACAACCGCGGCCAGGTCGTCTACCGCATCGCCGAGGTCCTCGAGGGGCGCCGCGAGCAGCTCGTCGACGAGGTGCAGCGCAGCGAGGGGATCACCAAGCGACAGTCCGCGACCGCCGTCGACGCCGCCGTCGACCGCCTCGTCTGGTACGCCGGCTGGGCCGACAAAGTGGCCCAGGTGGTCGGGGGCACCAACCCGGTCGCCGGGCCCTACTTCGACTTCTCGATCCCCGAGCCGACCGGCGTGGTCGCCGTCCTGGCCCCGCAACAGTCGTCGCTGCTCGGCCTGGTCAGCGTGCTCGCCCCGGTCATCGTCACCGGCAACACGTGTGTGGTCACGGCGTCCTACCGACGGCCCGTCCCCGCCATCACGCTGTCGGAGGTGATGGCCACGTCCGACGTCCCGGGCGGCGTCGTCAACATGCTGACCGGCCAGCTCTCCGACACGGTCCCCTGGCTTGCGTCGCACATGGATGTGAATGCGATCGACCTGACCGGCGCCGCCGGCGACCCCGAGCACGCCACGGAGCTCGAGGTCGCGGCCGCTGACAACCTCAAGCGTGTCGTGCGAGCGCCCGAGACCGAGCCCGACTGGACGCTCGACCCCGGCACCGCGCGGTTGACCAGCTTCCTCGAGACCAAGACCGTCTGGCACCCCATCGGCGTCTGAGGTGTCCACCGTGGATCCGCATGCGGACTGGCCGGACCGTACGCCGCTCACGGATACCGCGGGACGCACGGTCCTCGTCTACTCCCTCGCGGAGGACGCCCGTGACGGTCGCCCCTGGGCCGACGGCGTGTGGCGGCCGGCCGACATATCGCCCCAGGCCGCCGCCACGGAGGGACTTCAGCAGCTCGCCGGCCACGCAGCCTCGACGTCCGACACCGCTCTGGTCGCCGCCTGGCAGGCTGGGGGTGCTGAGCTCCTTCGCCACGCACACGTGATGACCCATGACCTGGCCGACACCGGCCCGCAGGAGTCCGGTGCACCTGCAGATCTCCACACGCACCGGTTGTCGCGTGCCCAGCTCCTGCGCCATGCCGACCGCATCGGCACGCTGATGATGACGGCGTACCCGCCAGGGCATCCCGATCATCGCTTCACCACGGTCGAGCAGGCGGTCCGCAGCATCAACCTCGTCGCCAACGACGAGGTCCTCGGGCCCTTCCTCGACGTCTCCCAGGCTGCCGTCCTCGACCACACGCTCATCGGCGCCGCCTTGATCGTCGACCGGGCCGGCGTGGCTCCCGACGGGGGGCCGTGGATCCTGGACATCTTCCGCGATCCGACGTCGCCGGCGAAGGGGGTCGGCCGCGCGCTCCTCCTGGCTGTGCTGACCGCCGCGCGACAGACCGGGCTCCCGTCGATGACGCTCGTCGTCAGCCACAGCAACGCGAACGCACGGTCTCTCTACGAGTCGTTCGGCTTCGTGACCCACAGCGAGAGCTGGACGCTCGCTCTCCCCTGACCGACTTGTCAGAAGTAGGGAGGGCTATAAGCCGCCTGTACTTCTGACAACTCGGTCAACCGACGAGGTTCTGGCCGATGACGAAGGCAGCAGCCATCACCACGGCGGCCAGCAGCCAGACGGGCCAGCCCACCCCGAGCAGGGCTGCACCAGGCGGGGCAGAGTCCCGCGACACGGCTGAGGTCGCCGAAGAACTCGCCGAGACGACGCTCGGGTTCTCCACCGCCCGGCGTAACGCCTGGGCGAACGTGAGCACATCAGGCCAGCGCTCGTCCCGGTCCGGGTGGAGCGCCCGCAGGAGCACCGCGTCGTACGACGCCGGCACGGAGCTCACCGAGCTCGGCGCCGGTGGCAGCTCCGCCCGGAGCAGTGACGCCATGTCGCCGGCACGCGCGGGACGACTCGTGAGCAGGTGATAGGCGACCGCCCCGAGCGCATGGACATCGGCACGAGCGTCGAGTGGCGTCTCCATGTGCGCCTGCTCCGGCGCCATGTACGACGGCGTCCCGACGACCTGGGTGATCCCGGTCGCGTGCAGCAGCGCCTTGGCAACGCCCAGGTCCGCCACGAGCACCCGGATCCCGCCGTCGGCCGTCGACGTGAGCAACAGGTTCTGCGGCTTCACGTCACGGTGCACGATGCCGGTGCCATGGATGACGGCCAGACCCGCGGCCGCCTGTTCGATGACGCTGAGCGCCACCGCCGGCTCCACGGGCTCACCCGACTCGACCAGGTCGGCGACCGTGCCGCGATCGGCGTAGGTCATGACGAAGAACGGGGTGTCGTCGTCGGTCACACCGATGTCGTGGACCCGGACGACGTTGTCGGAGTCGGCGCGCCGCAGCATGCGCGCCTCCCCGAGGAACCGCTCGCGTACATCGGCGCGGTGCGCCCAGTTGTCGGCCAGCGCCTTGACCGCCACCAGCGAGTCGAGCTCGTCGTCCCGATAGAGCCAGACGGTGGCGAAGCCCCCTGAGCCGAGGCGCTCGACGCGTCTCAGCCGCCCGAGACGCTCCGGTACCGACACAGAGGTATTCTGCAGGACGGTCTGATACGAGATGCCACCACGGGGGCCCCATGACGCACGACAGCACTGAAGCCGATGAGCTCGATGCGCTGGCGGCCAGCGCCGCAGCGGGGGACCGTGCCGCGCTCGATGAGCTCCTCGGCCGGATCGAGCCGCGGGTCATGCGCATCTGCGCCCGGATGCTGCCGTGTCGACAAGACGCCGAGGAAGCCTGCCAGGACGCCCTGCTCCGGGTCGCGACCAAGATCGACACGTTCCGCGGCGGCAGCCGCTTCACCACCTGGCTGTACACGGTGGCGGGCAACTCGGCCCGGTCGACGTACCGCACGCTGAAGCGACGCTCGGGCGAGCACCCGGTCGACGAGCTGCCGACGAACGCCGACCCCCGCACCACGAGCGTGATCGCCGGCAGCCGGATCGACCTGCTCGAGGCGCTCGAGATGATGGAGTCGGCACGGCCGGAGCTCGTCGAGCCACTGGTCCTGCGCGACATCGCCCAGCTCGACTACGCCGACATCGCCCGCCAGCTCGACCAGCCACTCGGGACGGTCAAGTCGCGGATCCACCACGCCCGCCAGTACCTGCGTCCGCTGCTGCGCGTCAGCGACTAGTACGGGTCAGCCAGGGTCAGCCAGGGTCAGCCAGGGTCAGTACGTAGAACCGGGCGCGACATCCTGAGCCGGGTCGTCCGGACCCGCTCCGGGCACACTGTCGCAACCGACCGCCACGGTGCAGAGGTAGAGCGTCCCGGTCGTGAAGTTGTCGTCCGTCCCCTGCACGACCAGGTGGTCCTGGTCGCTCCAGGTGGCATCGAGGAGGCGGTACCCGGAGTCGATGCGCACCGAGCTCGTCCTGTCACCGGTGCGTGCGTCGAGCACGCTCAGCGCGGTCACGGTGCCGATCGCATCGCTCGAGGCGGCCAGGGCCACGCTACGGCCGTCCGGGCTGACACCGGCGTGGCCCAACGGTCGGTAGTCACACGATCGCCACAACGGCATCCCACGGTGGTCGAGGTCGAGCACCGACACGCACTGCTGGCTGCCCGAGAGGTACTCCATCAACAGGTGCCGCCCGGCTCCGTCGACTCCGACGAGCGTGCCGCCCTGACCGGGCACCCGGTGCAGTGGTTCGAGCCGGTCCGCAGCCGTGTCGTACCCAAACAGCCGCTGCCGGTTCCGCGCGTTCGCAACGAGAAGCACGAGCCGGTCGTCTCCCCCGGTGAAGAGTGCGTTGGTCACGACCGGATACCCGGACGTGAGTCGGGACAGGATGCTCGCCGGTTGTCACGTCCACGAAGTCCACCACGCCAGGATTGTCGGCATCCGGTATGGCGATCGCATCGCCGCCGGGCGACACGTCATACCAGTGGGCACCCGTCACCTTGACCGCGATGCTCGACCCGTCGCGGCCGACCAGCACCAGCCGGCTGTCGTCCTGGCCTGAGCGTTCGTCGAGCACCCACCCCGAGGAGGTCCGCGCCAGTGACGCCACGTTGGTCTGGAACCTCGGCCGATATGCGACCGTCGTGGTCCCGTCGTGAATCATCCCGTCCACATAGAACAGCGCGTTCGCGCCCGGGGCCGGGGTGCTCGATGACGAGGCGGAGGTCTGTGGGCTGGACGCAGTGCTCTTGGATGCACGCGTCGGCGGGGCGGCAGCTGACGGATCCTCGACAGCCGCCTTGACCAACGCGGTGGTCACGCCTGCGCCGAGACCGAGCATGGCTGCCGCGGTGACCACCGCGACAGCGACCAGCCTCGATCTCTCCATGCTTGCACCCGTTCGTCGACTGGGGTGACTGTAAGCCAGCGGAGCTCCGGAGCTCACCGCACCCTTGTCCTCCCTGGTGAGACGCGCATCGAACGGGATTCGTTCTCGGCACCGGGCAGAATGTCGGGATGCCCGAGCCGGAACGTCGCGTCATCCTGATCGCCGGTCCGTCCGGCGCAGGCAAGTCACGGGTGAGCGCACGGCTCGGTCTGCCCGTCCTCCCTCTGGACGACTACTACAAGGACGGCGACGACCCCACGCTGCCGCGCTTCGCCTCGGGCACGGTCGACTGGGACGACGCTCGAGCCTGGCAGCTCGACCAGGCCGGTGCGGGAATCAGTGCGCTCTGCCGCACGGGGCGTACGGACGCGCCCGTGTACGACATCAGCGCCAACGGCAGAGCCGGCCATCGAGTGATCGAGGCGTCAGGGACGGCCTGCTTCATCGCCGAGGGCATCTTCGCGGCCGAGCTGGTCGACTGGTGTTCGGCCGAGGGTCTGCTGGCCGCTGCGATCTGCGTACGTCGGTCGAGGTGGCTGACGTTCGCGCTGCGACTCACCCGCGACCTCCGTGAACACCGCAAACCGCCCCTGCTGCTGCTCCGGCGCGGCTGGTGGCTCGCCCGCCGCGAGCCGGAGATCGTCGCGGCGCTCGTCGCGAAGGGCTGCACCCCTATGACGCCACGCGAGACGGAACGCCTCGTGAGGGAGATGAAGCGCCGCTGATGGCTCGCTGCCGGGATACCGGCGGGCGCGTCAGTCCGCGAGGGCGGTGTATCCGGGCTTGATCACGTCCTCGATCAGGGCCAGCCGCTCGTCGAACGGGTGGAACGCGCTCTTCATCGCGTTGATCGTGAACCAGCGCAGGTCGTCGAGGCTGTAGTCGAACGCCTGGGAGAGCAGCTCCATCTCGCGGCTCATCGTCGTGCCGCTCATCAGCCGGTTGTCTGTGTTGACCGTGACCCGGAACCTCATCGAGGTCAGCAACCCGATGGGGTGCTCGACGATCGACGGGGCGGCGCCGGTCTGCAGGTTCGAGGACGGGCACATCTCCAACGGGACCCTGCGGTCCCGCACGTACGACGCCAGGCGGCCCAGGATCGGCTCCGGACCGGAGGCGTCGATGTCGTCGACGATGCGCACCCCGTGGCCAAGCCGCTCCGCGCCGCACCACTGCAGCGCCTCCCAGATCGACGGCAGGCCGAAGGCCTCACCGGCATGGATCGTGAAGTGGGCGTTCTCGCGCTGGAGGTACTCAAAGGAGTTGAGGTGCCGCGTGGGCGGATAGCCGATCTCGGCACCGGCGATGTCGAAGCCACAGACCCCGCTGTCACGGTGGCGGACCGCCAGCTCGGCGATCTCACGTGAGTTGGCCGCGTGGCGCAGAGCGGTGACGATCTGGCTGACCACGAGCGGCCGGCCGGCCGTGGCGGCGCGTGCAACACCGTCGTCGAAGCCTTCGCGTACCGCGACCACGACGTCGTCGAGCGACAACCCCGCCGACAGGTGCTGCTCCGGCGCGTAGCGCACCTCGGCGTAGACGACGCCGTCGGCGGCCAGGTCCTCGGCACACTCCGCTGCTACCCGGTGCAGGTCCTCGGGGCGCTGCATGACCGCGACCGTGTGGTCGAAGGTCTCCAGGTAGCGGACCAGCGTCCCCGAGTTGGCACTGTCGATGAACCAGCGGTCGAGCGCCTCCGGTGTCGATGCTGGCAGCTCGTGGCCGACCTGACCGGCGATGTCGAGCAGGGTCTCCGGCCTGACCCCACCGTCGAGGTGGTCGTGGAGGAGCGCCTTGGGGGCGGTGACGAAGCGGTGGTCGGCGGCCTGATGCATGCGGTTATCCTCCCAGAGTCAGCACTGACCCCATCGGAAGGTCTGCCATGGACCCCCAGGACCAGCCCGTCGCGATCGTCACCGGCGGCGCCCGCGGAATCGGCGCCGCCGTCTGCCGACGACTGAGCGCGGACGGGTTCGCCGTCGCAGTCCTCGATCTCGACGAGGCCGCCTGCGCCGACACGGTCGAGGCGGTCACCGCCGCTGGTGGTCGTGCGCTGGCCGTCTCGGTCGACGTCGCTGATGCCGACTCCGTCGAGGCTGCGGTCGGCCAGGTGGCGGACGACCTTGGCCCACCTGTCGTCCTGGTCAACAACGCCGGGATCACGCGCGACAATCTGTTGTTCAAGATGTCGGTCGACGACTGGGACGCCGTCCTGCAGGTGCATCTGCGTGGCGCCTTCCTCATGAGCAAGGCGGCGCAGGCACACATGACGAAGGCCGGCTGGGGCCGGATCGTCAACCTCTCGAGCACGTCGGCCCTCGGCAACCGCGGCCAGGCGAACTACGCCGCCGCCAAGGCCGGCATGCAGGGCTTCACCAAGACGCTGTCCATCGAGCTCGGCAAGTTCGGCATCACCGCGAACGCCATCGCGCCCGGCTTCATCGTGACCGAGATGACCAAGATCACCGCCGAACGGCTCGGTGTCAGCTTCGAGGACTTCCAGGCCGCGCGCGCCGCTGAGACACCGGTGCCTCGCGTCGGTCAACCTGACGACATCGCCCATGCCGTGTCGTTCTTCGTGAGCGAGGGCGCCTCGTTCGTCACCGGCCAGGTGCTGTATGTCGCGGGCGGTCCGCGTGGCTGAGCCCCGCGTCTTCCGGACGACGGACGAGGTCATCGCCGCGGTCGGCGAACACCTCGGGCACAGTGACTGGGTCCTGGTCGACCAGGCCCGCATCGACGCCTTCGCCGATGCGACGGGTGACCACCAGTGGATCCACGTCGACCCCGAGCGCGCCGCATCCGGACCGTTCGGTACGACAGTCGCGCACGGCTACCTCACCTTGTCACTCGTGCCTGCGCTCGTCGCGACGCTCGTCGACTACGCGGGGTGGACCGTGAAGATCAACTACGGCTCCAACAAGGTGCGCTTCCCGCAGGCCGTCCCGGCGGGCAGCAGGGTTCGTGCGGCGCTTGAGGTCGCGGCGGTCACGTCCGTGCCCGCAGGCCTCCAGGTGGCGATGCGGGTCACCGTCGAGATCGAAGGCCGTGACGGCGACGGTGGGGGTAAGCCGGCCCTGGTGGCCGAGACGCTCACGTTGCTGGCCGGCTGACTACTCTTCGCGAATTGCTTACCGACGGGTCAGGTGATCCGGTCGAGGACGATGTCGCGCCCCGCCAGTCCGGCGTCGACGGCATCCTCGATGTCGTAGGCGCCCTCGAGGGACTGCTCGGCTCGGGCGAATCGCGCCGTGTCGTCGCTGAGCAGGGTCATCAGCACGTCTCCCGCCGCGATGCGGTCGCCAGGCTTCGCCTGGAGCACGACGCCGGCTCCGGCCTGGACGGGATCCTCCTTGCGCGCCCGGCCGGCGCCGAGCCGCCACGCGGCCGTACCGACGCTGAGCGCGTCGAGACGAGTGAGGACACCGGAGCGGTCGGCCCTGATCTGGTGCGACTCCTTCGCCTGCGGGAGTGGTGCGTCGACGTCGCCGCCCTGAGCCGAGATCATCGCTCGCCACGCGTCCATGGCCGAGCCGTCGGCCAACTTCTCGGCCGGGTCGACATCACTCCGGCCGGCGGCGGCCAGCATCTCGCGGGCCAGGGCCAGCGTCAGCTCGACCACGTCGGAGGGGCCGCCGCCCGCCAGCACGTCGAGGGACTCCTGCACCTCGATCGCGTTTCCGGCCGTGAGCCCGAGCGGCGTACCCATGTCGGTGAGCAGCGCGACCGTGGTGACGCCGGCATCCGTCCCCAGGTCCACCATCGTCCGGGCGAGCTCCCGGGCCGACTCGAGGTCTTTCATGAACGCTCCGGTCCCGACCTTCACATCGAGCACGAGCGCTCCGGTCCCCTCCGCGATCTTCTTGCTCATGATCGAGCTCGCGATCAGCGGGATCGCCTCGACGGTGCCGGTCACGTCGCGCAGCGCATACAGCTTCTTGTCGGCCGGGGCCAGCGTCGACCCCGCTGCGCAGATGACGGCTCCGACCTCCTCGAGCTGACGCATCATGTCGTCGTAGGACAAGTCACAGTTCCAGCCCGGGATCGACTCGAGCTTGTCGAGCGTGCCGCCGGTGTGGCCGAGGCCACGACCGGACAGCTGCGGCACGGCCACCCCGCACGCGGCGACCAGCGGTGCGAGCGGCAGCGTGATCTTGTCGCCGACCCCACCGGTCGAGTGCTTGTCGGAGGTCGGTCGGGACAGCGACGAGAAGTCCATCCGCTCCCCGCTGGCGATCATCGCGTTGGTCCAGGAGCTGATCTCGCGACGGTTCATGCCGTTGAGGAGGATCGCCATCGCCAACGACGCCATCTGCTCGTCAGCCACGGCCCCCCGCGTGTAGGCGTCCACCACCCAGTCGATCTGCTCGTCACTGAGCTCGTTGTTGCCGCGCTTGGTGACAATGACGTCCACTGCGTCGAACGCCTCACTCATCGGCCACTCTCCTTGCACTCACCAGCACTCACCTGCACCGACTCATACCCTCGCAGGACGAACGTCGGGCGGCGCTTCGGTCGCCCGGCCAGCGTCAGCTCGGGGTAGGCCGAGACCAGCAGCCCGAGGGACTCGGCCAGCTCGACCCGCGCCAGTGGCGCGCCCAGGCAGAAGTGGACCCCGGCGCCGAACGCCAGATGCGCGTTGGGGTCGCGATCGGCGTGCAACGCGTCCGGCTCGGGAAAGACCCGCGGGTCTCGGTTGGCAGCACCGAGGAGCACGGCCACCTTCTCGCCCGCCAGGACGACAACGTCGGCCAGCTCCACTTGAGTCGTGGCCGTGCGCTCGAACAGCTGCAGAGCGGAGTCGAAGCGCAGCATCTCCTCGACGAGCAGCGCCAGGTCCACTCCGCCGTCCACGACAAGCCGCCACTGCTCAGGATGACGGAGCAACGCGACCAGCCCGTTGCCGAACACGTTGACCGAGGCCTCATGGCCGGCGTTGAGCAGCAGGATGGCCGACGCCAGGACCTCGTCGTCGGTGAGCCCGTCTGCACCATCCTGCGCGCGCAGGAGGTCACTCAGCAGGTCATGGCCTCCGTCGAGCGTCGCACCCGCTCGGCGGCTGCGGATCAGCGCTCGCATGTAGTCGGCGAACTCCTGACCGGCCCGCACGGCGGCCGCCTCGACCGCGGGCGTCAGCGCCGGCTCGTACATCCGGACGATGGCCTGGGACCAGGCCCGTAGCAGCGCGACGTCGGCCGTCGGTGTTCCGAGCAGCTCAGCGATCACCAGCACGGGCAATGGTTCGGCGTAGTCGGCCAGTACGTCGAACGTGTCCGTGCCGATCTCCTCGAGCAGCTGCCGACCGAGCGCGCGCACTCGTGGCCGCATCCTCTCGACATGGCCGCGGGCGAAAGCGGCCGACACCTTCCGTCGGAGCCGCGTATGGTTCGGTGGCTCGTTCTCCATCATCTGGTTGCGGTGCAGGAGGTTGAACGGCTCGAATACGTCAGCGGGCTGTCGGTCGTGCCACACCCGACCCAACCGCCGGTCGCGCAGCGCCTGACTGCACGCGGCGTGGTCGACAACGAGCCACCGTTGGGTGGTCTCGTGCCACAAGACAGGTCCCTGTGCCCGCTCCGCCTGAAACGTGGGGTACGGATCGGCCACGAACTCCGGATCGGCGAAGTCGAGCCGGCTCACCGGTCGACGGCTCACAGCGAGATCATGGTGCCGTCACCGATCCAGGTCTGCCGGTCCGAACGCGTCCGGCAGAACCTCCCGCATCGCCTTCACGCCGCTGACGGTGGCGAGCAAGCAGTCCGGTCCCCCGTTCTCCCACAACAGCTGACGGCAGCGGCCACACGGCATCAGCAGGTTGCCTCGCTTGTCCACGCACACGACCGCAACGAGCCGGCCGCCGCCGGTCGCATGCAGCGACGAGACCAGGCCGCATTCGGCGCACAAGGCCACGCCGTAGGCCGCGTTCTCGACGTTGCAGCCGACCACGACACGACCGTCGTCGACAAGCCCCGCGACACCGACCTGGAAGTCGGAGTACGGCGCATACGCACGGCGCATCACGTCGGTGGCGGACCCGGTGAGCGCTTCCCAGTCGATCGATCCGGCGCCCATCAGATCGACTGGCCACGTCTGTAGCGCAGGCCGTCGGCGGCCGGCATGCGTAGTCGTTGAGTGGCCAGGGCGAGGACCAGGAGCGTGGCGACGTACGGCGTCATGCTGGCGAACTCGACGGGGATCCGGTCGGTGGTCAGGTGCCACAGCAGGAACGCGCCACCGACCACGGCCATGACGATGGCGGTGGTTCGCTTCTTTTGGAGCAGCCGGAGAAGGGCCACCCCCAACAGTCCGATGCCGACCACCAGCACCAACGCGTGGATCGAGGTTGCGTCCCGGAGCCGGAGGCTGTCGGTGTACCCGAACAGCAGGGCCCCCGCGGCCGTTCCACCCGGTCGCCAGTTGCCGAAGATCATCGCTGCCAGGCCGATGTAGCCGCGGCCATTGGTCTGGCCGGTGGTGAAACCGCTGGATGCGACCAGAGCCAGGTAGCCACCGCCGATGCCCGCCAGCGCGCCAGAGGTGGTGACGGCGGCGTACTTGTACCGGTAGACGTTCACACCGAGGCTCTCGGCAGCCGCCGGATTTTCGCCGCACGAGCGCAGCCGCAGGCCGAACGTGCTGCGCCACAGGACCCACGCCGACGCCACGACCAGCACCGCGACCAGGACCGTGTAGAGCGACATCCTGGTCGTCAGCGCCGCCACCAGCGACGCCAGGTCGGACACCACGAACCAGTGGTGGCCGGCGATGTTCGCTGCGGCGTCGGACACGCCGGGCACCGTCACCCGGGTCGGCGTGTCCAGACCGGTGAGCTGCTTGATGCCACCACCGTCGAGGTCCCGGAAGTAGGCCTCGGCGAGGAACTTGGAGGCACCGAGTCCGATGATGTTGATGGCGACTCCGGAGACGATGTGGTCGACGCCGAAGGTGACCGTGGCCAACGCGTGCAGCAGACCGCCCACGGCCCCCAGCAGAGCCGCCCCGAGGATGCCCACCCAAGGCCCGTAGTAGTAGGTGAAGTACGCCGCACCCCAGGTACCGAGGATCATCTGGCCCTCGAGGCCGATGTTGACGACGCCCGCCCGCTCGGCCCAGAGTCCGCCGATACCCGCCATCAGAATGGGACAGGTGGCAACGATGCTCGCCCGGATCGTGCCGGTCGAGGTCAAACCGTTCGCGTCGGTGATGATCCGTACGAAGGAGACCATCATGATCGCGACGATGCTCACCAGCATCCAGAGACGACTGACCTGCTGGGCCCGCATCGTCCGTGCCCGGGTCGCCGGATCGGGTGTCGCTGGAGTCTTGGTCACACTGCTCATGCCGTCACCTCCTGAGCCGGTCCGCGAGGACTCTCGGCATCGAGCTTCGCGCCGACGCTGCGTTGCTCTCGCTGCGCCGTGAACCGGCGAACGACCTCGTAAGCGACGACGACGGCGAGCACGATGGTGCCCTGGGTGATCTGCACGACGTTGACGGAGATGTCGGTCTCGAAGGTGAGCCGGTTGCTCTGCTCGTTGAGGAACGCGAAGAGCACGGCCCCGAAGACGATGCCCAGCGGCTGGTTGCGTCCCAGCAGGGCGACCGCGATGCCGGTGAACCCGAGACCGGCCTGGAAGGCTGTTCCGTACGAGTGCGCAGCGCCGTAGAACGAGGGCATCCAGATCAGGCCGGCGATCCCACCGGACAGCAGCATCGAGACGACGACCATCTTCTTCACGTTGACGCCACTGGCGACCGCGGCGGTCTGCGACATCCCGGTGGCTCGAAGGTCGAACCCGAACCGGGTCTTGTTGAGCAGCACCCAGAACCCGACCCCCAGCACGATTGCGAGCAGCGACAAGGTCCAGACCGGCCCGTCAGCACGTTCGAAGAACAGCCATCCCTTCAGCTGGCTGCTCTCGGCGAGGACCTTGCTGTGCACGCCGTTGCCCTCGTGCACGCCGTACTTGTTCAGCAGGTAACCCACCAGGGTGACCGCGATGGCGTTCAGCATGATCGTGGAGATGACCTCGCTGACCCCGCGCGTCACCTTGAGGATACCGGCGATGCCGGCCCAGCCGGCCCCAACCAGAACGGCCACGACGAGGGGGATCACGACGTTCCAGATGCCGCTGAACCAGGCCGCGCCGGCCAGCGTGGCGGCCACGTACGAGGCCATCGTGTACTGACCTTCGACACCGATGTTGAACAAGTTCATCCGGAAGCCGATCGCGGCGGCGAGGGCCGAGATGTAGATCAGCGACGTCTGGTCGATGATGTTGACGATCGCCCGGTTGGACGGCTGGCTGAAGATGACCGACCAGAAGTCGCTCGCAGCGCTGCCGGAGAGCTGGATCACCACAGACGTGATGATCATCGCGACCACGATCGCACCCAGCGGGGCAAGCAGGGCCGTCCCCACCCGACGGATCAAGATCATGACGCCGCCTCGGTCTCGCCGCCGGTCATCGCGGCACCGAGCGCCTGCGGTGTGACGTCCTGCGGGTCGAACTCGCCGACGAGGCGGCCCCGGAGGATGACTTCGATCCGGTCAGAGAGGCCGATCAGCTCGTCGAGGTCGGCGCTGATCAACAGCACTGCCAGTCCTTCACGCCGGGCCGTCTTGATGTGGTCCCAGATCGCGGCCTGGGCGCCGACGTCGACCCCGCGGGTCGGATGGGACGCGATCAGCAGGACCGGATCGCCGCTCATCTCGCGGCCCACGATCAGCTTCTGCTGGTTGCCACCGGAAAGGGATCGCGACAGGGTCTCGATTCCCGGTGCGCGGACGTCGTACTGCTCCACGATCCTGGAGGTGTCCGCGCGCGCGGCACGTCGGTCGATCCACATGCCTTTGACGGACGGCTTGCGGGTCTGGTGGCCGAGGATGCGGTTCTCCCAGAGCGGTGAGTCGAGCAACAGGCCATGCCGATGCCGGTCGTCGGGGATGTAGCCGATGCCGGCCTCCCGCCGCTTGCGCGTCGACCAGGAGGTCATGTCGTCCTCGCCCAGTCGGATGTGGCCCTTGGTGGCCTTGCGCATTCCCATGATCGTCTCGACGAGCTCGGCCTGGCCGTTGCCCTCGACACCGGCGATCCCGAGCACCTCGCCGCGTCGGATGTCGAGCGTGACATCGGCCAACAGGTCGCGACCGCGTTCGTCGGTCAAGGTGATGTCGTCGAGCGACAGCTGCACGGTGTCGGTGACCGTGGACTCCTCGGTCGCCGGTGACGGCAGCTCCGAGCCGACCATCAGCTCAGCCAGCTCGTGCTTGGTGACGGTGTCGGGCTTCGCCTCGCCCACAGTGGTGCCGCGTCGCATGACCGTGATGTCGTCGGCGATGTCGAGCACCTCGTCGAGCTTGTGCGAGATGAACAGAATCGTGTGGCCTTCGTCCTTCAGCCCGCGCAGGTTCGCGAACAGCGCGTCGACCTCTTGCGGAACCAGGACCGCCGTGGGCTCGTCCAGGATGATGATCTTGGCGCCGCGGTAGAGCACCTTGAGGATCTCGACGCGCTGCCGGTCACCGACGCCGAGGTCCTCGACCAGCACACCCGGGTCGATGCCGAAGCCGTAGGTCTTCGACAGGTCCTCGACGACACGCCGCGCGTTGTCGCCGATGCCGTGCAGGCGCTCGGCGCCCAACACGATGTTCTCGAGCACCGTCAGGTTGTCGGCGAGCATGAAGTGCTGGAAGACCATGCCGATCCCGTGGGCGATCGCATCGGTCGGCGAGCTGAAGCTGACCCGTTCCCCGTTGACGGCGACGGTGCCTTCGTCGGGCTTCTGCACGCCGTAGAGGATCTTCATCAGCGTCGACTTGCCGGCGCCGTTCTCACCGATCAGCGCATGCACGGTGCCGGCACGGATCGTGATGTCGACGTCATGATTGGCGATGACGCCGGGGAACCGCTTGCCGACTCCCTGGATCACCACCGCATCGGTGGTCGCCGTGGCTGTCATGGGCGCTCCTGGAGATGACGGGTCGTGACGAACTGACGGGCCGAGGACCTGGGTGGCGCAGCCCTGGCATGACACGAGCCCGGGACGAACGCTACCGCGAAGTCCCGGGCCCGTGAGCCGCCGGTGCGTATCACACCGGTTCGTTGCTGTGGTGCCGTCGGCCCTACGGGGTCGTGGGCACCTTGACTGCTCCGCTCTTGATCTGGTCGGCGTAGCCGTTGATGTCGTCGATCGTCTGCTGGCTCAGGAAGTCACCCGAGGTCGCGTAGCCAATGCCATCTGAAGCGAGGTCGTACGTCTGGTAGCTGGTCAGGGGCGTGCCGTCCTTGACCGACTGGATCATGTCGTACGTCGCCGTGTCGACCCGCTTGAGCATCGAGGTGAGGATGTGTGGCTTCTGGTCGGCGGACGCGCTCAGGTACTGGTCGGAGTCGACCCCGATCGCCCACATGCCGTCACCGGCCTCGACCGCGGCGTCGAAGACACCCGAACCCGAGCCACCGGCGGCCTGGTAGACCACGTCGTCACCCTTGTCGTAGAGCCCGGCGGCGGCAGCCTTGCCACCCGCTGGGTCAGCGAAGCCCTTGAGGTCAGACTCCTCGATGTAGGTCACGTCGACCGTGATGTTCGGGTTGACCGCTTTGGCGCCCGCCGTGTAACCGGCCTCGAACTTCTTGATCAGATCGTTGTGGACGCCGCCCACGAACCCGATCTTGTCGGACTTGGTGGTGTCCGCGGCTGCGACTCCGACGAGGAACGAGCCCTCGTTCTCGGCGAATCCCAGGTACGCGACGTTGTCGTTGGCCTTCTCGTCCGGGTCGAACCCGTCGACGACGGCGAAGCTGATGTCCGGGTAGTCAGGTGCCACCGCGTTGACTGCGTCGCTGTAGGCGAAGCCGACCGCGATGACCGGGTTGTAGCCACCATCGGCCATCTCACGCAGGCGGCCCTCGCGAGCCGACTCGGGCTCTCCGTCCTGCGCCTCACCCTCGGTGCACGTCGCGCTCATGTCCTTGACAGCCTTAGCGAGGCCGGCCGCTGCGGCGTCGTTGAACGAGTGGTCTCCCTGGCCGCCCACGTCGTACGCAAGACCCACCTTGGGGCCGTCGCCCGTGACGCTCTTGCAGTCGAGCGCAGCACTCTTGCTGCCCGTGTTGTCTGACTTGTTGTCCTTGGCGCATCCGGCCAAGGCGAGAGTGGCAGCTACGAGAACTACCGAGATCTTGGTCGAACGACGCAAGACGACTCCTTCCACCGGCGTGCTCGATAGTTTCGGCACGCATCGCGGCAGATCCTAAACCAGTTTCTCGATCCCGCACGCCGCTCAGGCGGGGCGATCACAGCGTCGATATGCGTTTGTGATCTTGTGACAGGGCTATTTGGGGTATGAGGACACAGCAGCGGCACAAAACAGCCGAACACCGACGCCGATAGCAGACTCGTCAATGTCAAAACTTCCCTGATGCAGATCACCCGCATCGGCAACATCCGGATTCCGTACGCCGAGACGGGCCAGGGCTCCCGGAACACGTCCGAGAATCCAGCCGAAGTCCTCTCCGCCAAGACTCTGGTCGGTCGCCGTGACCGCGTCGTCACCGAGCAGGTCGGCGGCCACCGTTCGAAGAAACGCTGTCTCTGCCTCGTCGTTGACGCACGGAGGCACGCTCGTGTGCATGTCGACGTCGACGTCGACACCATACGGTGCGGCCAGCTGACGGACCAGGTTGGGCACCAGCGTGTGCGCCGACTCCCAGACGCCGGCGTCCAGACAGCGGATCGTGCCCTCGGCGAAGCCCTCCTGGGGGATCGCGTTGGCGGCGGCTCCGGCATGCACCTGCCCCCACACCAGGCTCAACGCGGCCCGTGGATCGGCCAGCCGCGAGAGCACCGCGGGCAGCTCGGTGACGATCGCCCCCAGGGCGAAGACCAGGTCAGCGGTGAGGTGCGGCCTCGCTGTGTGACCACCGGGACCGCGCAACGTCACCTTGATCCGGTCGGCGCCGGCCGTGATCGCACCGGCACGGAAGCCGACCCTGCCGACCTCGATCTTCGGGTCGCAATGCAGTGCGAAGACCTGCTGGAGCCCGGTCGCACCACCGTCGGCGAGCACATCGAGCGCCCCACCGGGCGTGACCTCCTCGGCCGGTTGGAAGATCAACCGGACCGAGCGGTCGAGCAGGTCATGGCCGGCCAGCTCGGCCAGGACGAGCGCTGTCCCGAGCACCACAGCGGTGTGCGCGTCGTGGCCACAGGCGTGACAGACGCCGGCGACCGTGGACCGATAGGCACCCTCGGTGAGGTCGTTGAGGGGCAGCGCGTCGATGTCGCCACGGAAGCCGATCGTCGGTGGTTCGCCCTGTGACCCCACGATGTCGCAGACGACGCCCGTCCCGGATGCCAGCACCCGCGGTTCGAGTCCCGCGGTCAGGAGCCGCTCGACGATGACACCTGTCGTACGTCGCTCCTGACGACCGAGCTCGGGGTGGCGGTGCAGATCTCTACGGAACTCGATGAGCTCGGCCTCGAGGCTCTTCGTCAGACGATGGATCTCGTCATGGAGGTCGGCATGGGGCATCGGCACCCGCCTAGTGTGGCATTTCGTTGCGGAGGCTCTCCTCCGGGACTGCTGGGGCGGCCAAGCAGGCCGTGCGGCTGCTGCGGGCGTGTCGACCCTGCACAATGGCTCGATGCGGCTGTACCTGTCGTCGTTCCGCAACGGCGACCACACCGACCGGTTGCTGGCCCTTCGGCATACCGAGCGGCCGGTCGCCGTCATCGCGAACGCCGTCGACGACGCACCCGCGGCGATCCGGCGTGAAGCCGTCACGGGTGAGCGCGAGCGCCTCGCCTCGATCGGCCTCGTCTGCGAAGAGGTCGACCTGCGCGACTTCGCGGGCGACGAGGCCGCGCTCGAGATGACACTGCGAGGTTTCGAGATCGCCTGGGTCCGAGGGGGAAACGTGTTCGCGCTTCGATATGCCATGGCGCTCTCCGGAGCTGAACTCGTGTTTCCAAGGCTGCTGGGCGAGGACGCGATCGTGTACGCCGGTTACAGCGCCGGGCCGTGCTGCCTTGCTCCGAGCCTGCGCGGTCTGGAGGTGTGCGATGACGCGGGCGCGGTGCGCCGGCTGTACGACGCCGACCCGATCTGGGACGGCCTCGGCGTTCTCGAGGAGGCATTCGTGCCGCACCTGGACTCCCCCGGCCACCCCGAGACCGAGCTGCTCACCCACGTGGCTGAGGCCTACGCGCGCGACGGGATACCGCACCTGCGCCTGCGTGATGGCGACGTGTACGTCGTCGACGGCGGGACGAAGGAGCTGCTGTGTCGCAGCTGATCGCGGCAAGCCGCGATGCCGACGTCTATGCAGACGGTGTGCGCGCTGCCGTACCTGCCCGTGGGCAGCGAGCACACCAGGTGGCCGACGGGACGCGGTGATGCCCGGGACGCCGGGTCACAACGGCAGCGGCCGAGACAGGGTGATGCTGGTCCGGCCTGTCAGGTAGCCCAGGCGCTCGTTGAGGGTGAGCATCGGGGTGTTTCCTGCCTGTGTCCAGGTGTAGAGCTCGGTGACACCGTGGTCGGCGGCCCAGCGGAGCGTGCGGCGCTTGAGGTGGACGGCGATGCCGTGGCCGCGCCAGTCACGTCGGACAGCGGTCAACGCGTTCTCTCCGCGCTCGGGCCGGTCGCTGTCGCGGTCGAGGCCGGCGCAGCCGATCACCTCACCGTCGTGGACCGCCACGAACATCGGGTCGCCGGCCCAGGAGTCGTTCCACTGCTGCTCGGTGATCTGGAGCGGTCGGAAGACCGCGAAGTCGGCGAGCACCTCGGTGCCGAAGTGCTCGTAGCTGGCGGCCCAGAGCTCTGGGTGCTCGTCCAGCTTCACCACCTCGACGCCCTCGGGCAGTGCACCGGGCGTCGGCTCATCGCCGACCGCGCGCACCTGCTCGACCTGGCGGTCCACCTCGACGAAGCCGAAGTGCTCGGCGAAGGCGAGCGACACCGTGTCCTCGGTCATCGCTCGTAGGTCGGTCACATCGAGCCCGGCGACGTGGTCGGCCAGGACGCGCAGGAGGGCGGATCCGACACCCTGGCGCCGGTGCTCGCGTCGTACCCGGGGGGCGACGAAGCCGCCGCCGGCAACGTCGGAGCGATCTGCAACCCCCGATCCCGCTACGTTCCCGTCGACGGTCGCGAGGAGCAGCAACCGGGAGGGGGAGTCCTGGGTCCGCATCTCGGCGACGGTGTCGCACCGCTCCCCCGGGACGACGTCCATCCGGACCCCACGCCAGGCCTCGTAGTCGTCATCGGTGACGCACACGGAGAGCTCCATGACGCGCAACTTACGACGGCCGTCAACCGGATTGTGGCCTGGAGCGGCGCACCACGCTTCCTCCGCTCGTCGTAGCCTGGCCTCCCGCGAGATGCTCCGGCTGACTGGCCGACAGCCCGAGGTGGAGACCAATAAGCGTTGTGGACAAGGGGAATCACTCTGGCGACTGTCGGGCATGGCAGGTAGAATCGAACACATGTTCGACACCGATCTCAGCGCACTCGACGAGCTGGCCACCCTGGCCGCCGCCGAACAAGCCCGCACGGTCGTCGAGCAGGGCGAGGTCAGGTTGTTGCAGGCCGCCGCGCACTGGGCCGACCTGCACGGGGACGTGGCCCGTTCTACCGGTCCGACCCTGCTGGGGTGTGAGCAGCTGGTCCGCTTCGGTGGCGCCGGCACCCCGGAAGTGGCGGAGTTCGCACCGGCCGAGCTCGGCGTCGTGCTCGCCACCTCCACGCACGCCGCGGAACGGCTGGTGGCGGACGCGTTGGACCTGCGCCACCGACTCCCCACGCTGTGGGCACGGATCTGTGCGGGTGAGGTCAAGCCGTGGATCGGCCGCCGCTGCGCCGACACCACCCGCCACCTGAGCGAAGCCACCGTGGCGGTCGTGGACCGCAGGATCGCCAGATATGCCCACTCCCTGTCGTGGGGACGCATCGAGGCGATCATCACTGCGCTGCTGGCTCGCGTGCGACCCGGACGCCGCCGCCGAGGCCGACGAACAGGCGCAGGGGTCGTTGGGGGTGTGGGTCAAGGACCACCAGCCCGGCGAGCACGGCACCCGAGAGATCTTCATCCGGGCCGACGCACCCGACGCGTTACGGTTCAACGCCACCATCGGCGGCCTCGCCACCGGCCTCGGCGTCCTCGGCGACACCCGCCCGGTCGACGTACGTCGGGCCGCTGCGGTCGGGATCCTGGCCAACCCCCAACAGGCCCTGGACCTGTACACCGACCTCCACACCGCCACCAGCCGAACCGGCGAGCCGGACGACCCCGACAGACCCAGACCGATCGGGGCCTCGAGGCAGGCACTGCAGACGGATCGGGCCAAGAGGGTCGACACCCGGCCCGACGTCACGCTGTACGTCCACCTCACCGATGAGGCGTTGACGTCAGGCACCGGGGCGGCGCGGGTCGAACAGGTCGGACCCATCACCGTCGACCGCGTCAAGCCATGGCTCAGTGGCGCGAACGTCGTGGTGAAACCGGTGATCGACCTCAACCAGCAGATCCCCGTGGACGCCTATGAGATCCCCGACCGGATCCGCGACGCCGTCCACCTACGCACCCCCGTCGACTGCTTCCCCTACGCCACCTCCACCCGACGCACCGGCGACCTCGACCACACCACCCCCTACGTCTCCCCCGACAACGGCGGACCACCCGGTCAGACCTCGGTCGACAACCTCGGCCCCCTGACCCGGACCCACCACCGCATCAAGACCCACGGCCGATGGCAGGTCGCCCAACCCTTCACCGGCATCTTCGTGTGGCGCAGCCCCCACGGCCGCTACCACCTCGTCGACCACACCGGCACCCACCCAGCACTCCCGGCACTGTCACACTGTCGGCACGTCAGCCGCTGCCGGCTGCCTGAAACAACCCTCGATCCCGACCAGGCAGATCAGCGCGGGCCGTCCGGCGCTCGAGCCGGTTGAGACGTTGTGCCGCTCGGCCTGTTCGATCGGAGGGGCGTCATCGGTGGATGGGCTGACTCGACCACATCGACAGGGAGCGTATGCAGGCCCAGGCTGCCAGGACACCTGCACAGCCTCCCAGTCGGTGGGGCTCGGTCCGGCTGGGAGGCTGGATCCGCGCGGCGTCAGAAGACGTCGGGAGGTTGGTACACGCCCCACACCTCACGCAGGGCATCGCACACCTCGCCGACCGTGGCCCGGGCAGCCAGCGCGGCCTTCATCGGCACCAGCACGTTGTCGGTGCCCTCGGCCGCCACCCGCAGCGCGCCGAGCTGCCGGTCGACGTCATCCTGGTTCCGGCTCGCCCGGAGCCGGGCCAAGCGCTCGGCCTGCTGTGCCTCGATCGTCGGGTCGACACGCAGCGGCTCGTACGGATCCTCGACGTCGACCGTGAAGCGGTTGAGGCCGACGACCGTGCGGTCGCCGCTGTCGATCTCCTGGGCGATCCGGTACGCAGACTTCTCGATCTCGTTCTTCTGGAAGCCCTTCTCGATCGCCGCCACCGCGCCACCGAGGTCCTCCACTGCGTCCATCAGGCTGCGTGCCGCGTCCTCGACCGCGTCCGTGAGCGACTCGACGGCGTACGAACCGGCGAACGGATCGACTGTTGCCGTCACGTCGGTCTCGTAGGCGATGACCTGCTGGGTTCGCAGGGCCAGTCGGGCCGCCTTCTGCGTGGGGAGCGCGATGGCTTCGTCAAAGGAGTTCGTGTGCAGCGACTGGGTCCCCCCGAGCACCGCCGCCAACGCCTGCACGGTGACGCGGACGAGGTTGACCTCTGGCTGCTGTGCGGTGAGCTGCACCCCGGCTGTCTGGGTGTGGAACCGGAGCATCAGCGACTTGGGATCCTTGGCTCCGAACTCGTCGCGCATCACGCCCGACCAGATCCGTCGGGCGGCTCGGAACTTCGCCACCTCTTCGAGCAACGAGGTGCGCGAGACGAAGAAGAACGCCAGCCGTGGCGCGAACTCGTCGACGTCCTGACCGGAAGCGATGGCCGCGCGGACATACTCGATGCCGTCGGCAAGGGTGAAGGCGATCTCCTGCGCAGGCGTCGCCCCCGCCTCGGCCATGTGATAGCCGGAGATGGAGATCGTGTTCCACCGCGGCATCTGTTCGCGACAGTACGTGAAGATGTCAGTGATCAGCCGGAGTGACTGCTGCGGCGGGTAGATGTAGGTGCCGCGCGCGATGTACTCCTTCAGCACATCGTTCTGAATCGTCCCGGTGAGCTGCTCGCTCGACACGCCTTGCTCCTCCGCGACGAGCTGGTAGAGCAGCATGAGCAGTGCGGCCGGCGCGTTGATCGTCATCGAGGTCGAGACCTGGTCCAGCGGGATCCCCTCGAAGAGCAGCCGCATGTCCTCGATCGAGTCGATGGCGACACCGACCTTGCCGACCTCGCCATGGGCGATCGGTGCGTCGGAGTCATAGCCCATCTGGGTCGGGAGGTCGAAGGCGACCGACAGCCCGGTCGTGCCCGCCTCGATGAGCTGGTGGTACCGCTGGTTCGACTCCGCCGCAGTACCGAATCCGGCGTACTGACGCATCGTCCAGGGTCGCCCGGTGTACATGGACTCGTAGACGCCGCGGGTATACGGGAAGGCGCCCGGCTGTCCGAGCTTGTCCTCCGCGTCCCAATCCTTGAGCGCGTCCGGCCCGTAGACGGGCTCGAACGGCAGACCGGACTCGGTGTTTCGGCTCATGGCCGACAGAGTACGGCGCACGCCGCCCCGCCCGCACCGCCTGGCAGCGAGGGACTTCTCACACGCCGCCCCTTGATGCGGGAGCTCCTTCAGACGGGGAACGTCTCGTTGTTCCCGCCGGAAACGACGACGACCACGACCTGCCCTGCGTGAACGGGAACCCGGCCGGACAGAAGTGCCGCCAGTGCCACGCAGGCACCCGGCTCCGCCAGGACCCGCACCGAGTCCCACAGCAGCCGACGGGCTGCCGCGATCTCCTCCTCGGCGACGAGCACCGGTTGCACCGCATGCTTGGTCGCCACCGCGAACGCGATGTCGCCGATGGCCGGCGCGCCGAGCGAGTCAGCGGCGAGCCCTCCGACGGCGACCGGGACGGGTGCGCCGGCAGCGAGCGCGTCGGCAAGGTCCGGGCAGGCGGCCGGCTCGACCGGCTGGACAGGCGCGTGACCCTCGAGCGCGACGGCCAGACCGGAGTACAGGCCCCCGCCACCGCAGCCCACCAGCACCAGATCGGCATCCGGCACCTGGTCCTCGATCTCGAGACCGGTCGTCCCGGCACCCGAGACGGTCTCGAACGTGTCGTAGGGGTGCAGCAGAGGTAGTCCGTGCTCGGCGGCGTACACGTGACATGCCTCGAGCGCCTCCTTGACGTGTCCGTCGACCGCGTGGATGACCCCGCCGTAAGAACGGATCCGGTCGAGCTTGGCGGGCGTTGCACTGGCCGGCACGAAGACCTCGGCCGTGATCCCGGCGCGGCCGGCCGCCCACGCCACGGCGGCAGCATGATTGCCACCCGAAGCTGCGCAGACACCGGCGCTGCCAGCCGGGAGCGAGAGGACCGAGTTCAACGCTCCTCGCGCCTTGAACGAGCCCGTGTACTGGGTCAGCTCGAGCTTGAGGATGACGTCAGCCACTACCTCCTGCTCGCTCAGGTCGATGCCCAGCACCGGTGTCCGCCGGACGCCGCCGGCGATCCGGGCGGCCGCGGCCTCGACGTCAGTACGGCTGGGGACGGCCACCGTCACCGGCCGCCATCTCGGCGGCCCAGGACCGCGGCCGCGACGGCGACTGCAGCCGCGCCGACCAGCGCACTCCCGGTGTCGAACCGGCCCTTGGGCGTCGGCTCCCCGCTCTCCTCGGCCGCCCACAGCGGGACGTTCGCGTTGACCGGCGCCGCAGCGGCGGCGGCAACGACGGCCTCGGACTTCGTGCGGCGGCTCTCGATGACGGACGCGGTGAGGTCCGACGTCATCGCCCACGCTGCGCCGTACATGATGATCCGCGAGAAGTAGTTGATCCAGACCACGAGGGTGATGGCGATCGCCAGCGGCGCGAACGGGCTTCCTCCAACGCCGCCCAGCACGTTGACGACGAGCTGTTTGAGGATCTCGAACGCCACCGCCCCCAGCAGCGCGCCCTGCCACAGCGCCCGCCTCGGGATGTCGGGGTCCGGAAGAACCCAGTACATGATGAACAGCAACAGCGTGCTCGCGGCCACGCCGAGCACCACTCCGACCACCCACACGATCGGCTGCGCGAGTCCGAACCCGTCCAGTCCGATCGACGAGACAATGCTGTCGGTGAGGCCCTTCACCACGCCGCTGATTCCGACCGACACGATCAGCACGAGGCCGATCACAGTCAGCATCGCGAGGTCGACGCCCTTGCCGACGATGAAGCTGCGCCGCTGCGACTGCGGGATCTGGAAAGCGTCGCGCAGAGCGCTGCGCATGCCCGACAGCCAGCCCAGACCCGAGTACAGCACGCCCGCGAAACCGATCACCCCGGCGAACGCCTTCGCATCCTCGATGTCCTTGAGGCTGATGGTCCCCGGGTTGCCGCTGCTGCTGATGATGCCGGGGAGCAGCTGCTCGATGGCCGTGGCGAGGTTCTGGCGAGCATCGGGGTAGGCGATGCTGACGTAGCCGACGACGGCGAAAGCCAGCGCGAGAATCGGGAAGAACGACAGGAAACCGAAATACGTGACCGCACCGGCCAGCACGTTGCCCTGGACCTTGGAGTAGTGCGCCTGCATCCGGATCACGTGGTCGAAGAACGGATACCGCCGGCGCAGCCTCTCGACGCGACCCTTCACCCCGGACACCAGTCCCTGCTCGTCGTCAGCCATGCCTCATTCCTACCCGCTCGGACGCGCCACCACACGCTGCGTCGTACGACGTGGGAGCGTTCAACGGCCCAGCGCGAAGGTACGGAAGGGCCGCCACACGCCGTCGTCACCGTGAACGTAGAGGTGGAAGTCGGTCACGTCGAAGGAACAGTCGAAGTCCGCCAGCGCATCGTAGGCGTGGTCGAGGGCTTGCTCGTCCAGGTCGTGGGCCACGGTGACATGCGGGTGGTAGGGGAACGCGAGCTCCTGGTGCAGGGGTCCGCTGCGCGCGGCCCCGGCCAACAGCTCACAGGCCGAGATCCCCTCCGAGACAGCGATGAACACCACCGGCGAGACCGGTCGGAAGGTGGCGGTTCCCCGCAGCCGCAGCAGAAAGGGCTGTCTATCGCCGGCGACGGTCCTGAGATGCTCCTCGACGACGTCGAGACCGGTCGTCACCTCGGTCGGGGGGACGAGCGTGATGTGGGTCGGGATGGCCCCGGCCTGCGGGTCGCCGAACGATGCCCGGTGCTGTTGGAGCTCGGCCGCCCACGGTTCCGGTATGGCGATGGCGACGCCGATCGTGGACACTCCGGAGACCCTACCGTTGGCGTTGGTGCTCATCGGGCCGGCACGAAGCCGACGCGCTCGTAGGCGTCGGCCAACGTCTTGGCTGCGACTGCTCGCGCGCGCTGCGCCCCGTCGTGCAAGATCGCATCGAGCTCGGCACGGTCATCGAGCAGCTCCAGCGTGCGCGCCCGGAACGGCGTCGTGAACTCCTCGACCAGCTGCCCGAGGTCCTTCTTCAGATCACCGTAACCGCGGCCGTTGTACTCCGTTGCGATGTCGTCGAGTGTGCGGCCCGACAGAGCCGCGAAGACCGTGAGGAGGTTGGAGACGCCCGGCTTGTTCACCTCGTCGAAGTACACCTCACGACCGGAGTCGGTGACGGCCGACCGGATCTTCTTCGCGGACTTCTTGGGATCGTCGAGCAGCTCGACGATCCCGGCTGGTGACGAGGCCGACTTGCTCATCTTCGCGGTCGGTTCCTGCAGGTCGGTGATCTTCGCGGTGTCCTTGATGATGTGTGGCTCAGGGATCACGAACGTCTCACCGAAACGGTGGTTGAAACGCCCGCCGAGGTCACGGGTGAGCTCCAGGTGCTGGCGTTGGTCCTCACCCACCGGGACCCGGTTGGCCTGGTAGAGCAGGATGTCGGCGGCCTGCAGGACCGGGTAGGTGAACAGGCCCACCGTCGTGCGGTCCTGGCCACCTTTGGCCGACTTGTCCTTGAACTGCGTCATCCGGGCCGCCTCGCCGTACCCGGTGATGCAGCCGAGCACCCAGGCCAGCTGAGCGTGCTCGGGGACGTGCGACTGCACGAACAATGTGCACTGCTCGGGATCGACGCCCATGGCGATCAGCTGCGCGGCCGAGACCCGCGTCCGCTCCCGAAGCAGCGCCGGATCGTGTTCCACCGTGATCGCATGCAGGTCGACGATGCAGTAGAAGGCATCGTGGTCGAACTGCAACGCCACCCACTGCCGTAACGCACCCAGGTAGTTGCCGAGGTGGAACGAGTCTGCCGTCGGCTGGATGCCGGAGAGCACGCGTGGGCGCGCCGCAGTCGCGGCTGTTGGGGTGGACATGGCGGCCATTGTGCCAAGGTTCTACGACGAGCAGGCGACTGGCCTCGCCGTGGCGAGCCCGACTCAGGAGCCGTCCTGATCCGGGACGACCTCGCGCCCAGCCGGGTCAGCGGCATCGCCTGGTCTGGCTGACCCGAGCTTCACCTTGACCCGTGAGATCCGGCGGCCGTCGAGCTCGACCACGGTGAAGGTGTGACCGTCGAAGGCTGCGGTCTCTCCGATGGCCGGGACGTGGCCCAGCTGCTGCACGATGTAGCCGGCCACGGTCTCGTAGGGTCCGTCCGGCAGCGTGAGACCGGTCTCGTCCTCGAAGTCGTCGAGGTTGAGCAGGCCGTCCACCTCGAGCTCCCCACCCTGGAGTCGCGTTGTCTCCGGCTCGTCGAGGTCGTACTCGTCCTTGATGTCGCCGATCAGCTCCTCGACGAGGTCCTCGAGCGTGATGATGCCGGCGGTGCCGCCGTACTCGTCGGCGACGATCGCGACGTGCGCGCCCTCGCGACGCATGTCCGACAACGCGGAGAGGAGCTGCCGGGTGGCCGGCAGCAGCAGCACGTCACGGGCGATCTGGCCCACTCGCACCGACCGGCCCGAGAGGTCGGGGTTGAGCAGGTCGCGCACGTGCACGAAGCCGATGACGTCGTCGGAGGACTCGCCGATGACGGGATAGCGCGAGTGCGGCCGCTCGAGCGCGAACTGGGCCGCTTTGTACGCCGGCATCGACGCGGCGATGAAGTCCACCTCGGTGCGCGGCACCATGACCTCGCGGATATGGCGGTCGCCCGCCTCGAACACCTCCTCGACGATCTGCCGCTCCTCCGCACCCAACGTCTCGGACCCGGAGACCAGCTCACGGATCTCGGCGTCGGTGATCTGCTCACGGGACGCCTTGGGATCGCCACCGACCAGCCGGACCACGAGGTCCGTCGAGACAGAGAGCAGCCAGATGACCGGCCGCGAGATCTTGGCGATCCGATCCACTGTCGGGGCTACCGCCAGCGCGATCGACTCGGTGCGCTGCAACGCCAGCCGTTTGGGGGCGAGCTCGCCGATGACCAAGGAGACGTAGGAGATCGCGAGCGTGATGAGGACCAGCGCCGTAGCGTCGGCGACGCCCGGCGACAGGTTCAGCTGCTCGAGCTTGGGCGAGAGCCGGCCGGCGAGCGTGACGCCCCCGAAGGCGGCGGACAGAAAGCCGGACAACGTGACCCCGACCTGCACGGCGGCGAGGAAACGGTTGGGGTCGCCGTTGAGCTTGGCGACCGCGATGCCGCGTCTGCCCTGGGACTGCAGGCCCTTGGCCTGGCTGTCCCGCATCGATACCAGCGCCATCTCGGCGATCACGAAGAAGCTGCTCGCCAAGATGAAGACCAGGACGAGGCCGATGTCGCGGAACGTGCCGCTCACGACTCGTCCTCAGTCCCCTCGACAGGTCTGAGTCTGTTGCGGAGACGCTGGCGCGGCGCAGGCAACGGGACGCGCAGCGGCGATCTCTCGTAGTCGTCCATCAGGTCCACTAG
Source organism: uncultured Actinomycetota bacterium (assembly GCA_963815445.1). Taxonomy (GTDB): domain Bacteria; phylum Actinomycetota; class Actinomycetes; order Propionibacteriales; family Nocardioidaceae; genus JANLYC01. The sequence continues at coordinate 49,271 of CAWFGV010000006.1, read as the reverse complement.
CGTACGGTGCCGCACGTCCAGGCGCGACGGGCACGCCAGACACTCGATATCCGGTTGTGATCGGTCTGGACCGTTGTGCAAGGTTGCGCCATGGAGTTTCCCGGAGACGTGCCCACGCTGACCGATGGCGACGTCACCTTGCGCGCCCACCGGGTCGACGACCTCGAGGCCATCGTCGAACAGTGCACCGATCCGGTCTCGGTGCAGTGGACGACCGTGCCGCACGGCTACACGGCTGAGATGGCGCGCTCGTTCGTCACCGAGGCGATCCCGAAGATGTGGGAAACCGGAACCGAGTGGATCTTCGCCATCGAGGCAACCCACAACGACGGACGGCGACGTTTCGGCGGCAGCCTCTCGCTGCGCGACGAAGGGTCCCGTCGGGCCGAGCTCGCCTTCGGCGCACACCCAGGTGTTCGCGGTCGTGGAGTGATGACCACCGCGGTCAACCTGCTGCTCGACTGGGGCTTCTCGGCTCTCGACCTCGAGACCGTCAGCTGGCTGGCCAACCGTGGCAACGTGGGCTCCCGCAGAGTCGCGTGGAAGACCGGCTTCACGTTCGGAGGCACGCTTCCGCGTTGGCTCGACCACCGCGGTGAGCACCTCGACGCGTGGACCGCCACCCTGCACCGCGACGACCCGCGCAGCCCGACGCACACCTGGTACGACGTCCCCGTCATCACCGGATCGTCCGTCGTACTCCGGCCGCAGCGGCCCGACGACGCCGACCGGATCGTCGAAGGCTGCGCCGACGAGATGACGCAGCACTGGCTGGCCTTCCTCCCCTCGCCGTACACCCGTCAGGACGCGTTGGAGTACATCGAACGGGGGGTCGAGGCCGCTATCACCGGCGACCACCTCCAGTGGGCCGTGGCCGAGGCCGAGACCGACCAGCTGATCGGGGTGGTCGGTCTGCCGCGGATGCAGCGCGAGTCCGCCGAGGTCGGCTACTGGGCCCACCCCGACGGTCGCGGGCGTGGTGCGACGACCGAGGCGGTGGCGCTGCTCGCCCGGCACGCGTTCGCCGATGCGGGGCGCGGTGGGCTGGACCTGCGCCGGTTGTTCATCAAGGCAGCCGTGGACAACGTCGGCTCGCAGCAGGTGGCGCTGAAGAACGGCTTCGTTCGTACCGGCACCGAGCGGCGTTCCGAACGGCTGGGTGACGGCTCGTACGCCGACATCGCGGTCTTCGATCTGCTCCGTGACGAGTGGAAGGATCCGGTAGGTGACATACCCGGATGACATACCTGTCCTCACCGACGGCACGGTGACGTTGCGGGCGCTTCGCGACGACGACGCCGACGCCGACGGTGTGTACCAGCATTGCGTGGATCCGCTGACCCAGGACTACACGTCGGTACGGGTTCCCTACCTGCTCGAGGATGCCCGGCGTTACGTCGCGGACCGCGGCGATGCCTGGGAACAAGGTGTCTGGAGCTTCGCGGTTCAGTCGCAGTGGGGCGTAGGGGCGGGCGGCTTCAGCGGCTCGATCTCCCTGAGCGACGAAGGCCCGGGGCTTGCCGAGATCAACTACAGCGCGCACCCGCAAGTGCGCGGTCACGGCGTCATGACTGCTGCCGTCAGGCTGATCTGCGACTGGGCCTTTGAGATGCAGGACGTCAAGACGGTCCTGTGGCAGAGCTACGAGGGAAACGTCGCATCGCGTCGAGTGGCGTGGAAGACCGGCTTCACGTTCGAGGGAGCGTCTCGTGGTACCGCTGCGCAGCGTGGCGAGCTCCGGGATGTCTGGCGGGCCACGTTGCTGGCGAGCGACAGCCGCGAGCCGAAGACCAGGTGGATCGATCCGGTGATCCTCGAGAACGAGCGGGTGCGGTTGCGCCCGCTCCGCGAGGGCGACGAACAGCGCTATCTCGAGACCAACGACGACCCCGAGACGCTGGTGTGGCTCGGCAGCATCAACTTCCCGCGCGACGCTGAGCACTTCCGCCAACATCTGGCTCGCGGCTCGGTGGGCAGCTCACTGGGGGCGAGTGTCGAGTGGGCGATGGCCGATCCGGAGCGTGATCACTACGTCGGCACGGTCAACCTCTTCGGCATGACCGGGCTCGACTACCTGTCGGCCGAGGTCGGCTACCGCACGCATCCCGACTCGCGAGGTCGAGGGCTGCTGAAGGCGGCACTTCTGCTCGCGGCCGAACATGCTTTCGCCCCCGAAGCGGACGGTGGCCTCGGCCTCGAGCGCATCTCCCTCAATGCCGGGGTCGGCAACCTTGGCTCAATCGGGGTGGCGCGCAGCTGTGGCTTCACCGAGACGGGGCTCGACCGGCAGTGCTATGACCTGAGCGACGGAAGGGTGGTCGACCTCGTGCGGTTCGACCTGCTCCGCAGCGAGTTCGCTCCGAGACTCCGAACCCATTGAACGCTCTACGTGCGGGCCCCAACGATCTGGCTCGCACGTCCGACTTCACCCCGCGCCAAACGCCGCCGAGCCAATCGCTCGATGTGCAGCGACCCTGTCCTCAGACACCCCGGCATGAGGTCAGGGTCGGCCTCCGACGTGGTCCAAGAAGCGTGCAAACAGTGGCAAGGTCAAGTCCACGCGGTGGAACGCCGCCAAGTGCGCTACGTCGAGCGTCACCAACTCGGCGTCCGGCATCGTATGGACGAGCCGCCAACCGAGTGCAGCGCCGCTGTCCTCGTCCTCATCGACGCCTAGCACGAGGAGCACGGGCACGTTCAAAGAGGAGGCCGCAGACCACAGATCCGGCTCGGTGGCCTCAGCCTCGATGCCACCGGCGAACGCTACGGAGTCCGTGGTGCACAAGTGCTCGACGAGCCACGACGGCACCGGTTCCCGCTCGGCCGAGACGAACTCCTCGATCACGTCCCGAGTGCCTCGGGTGAGCACCTCATGCGCCTCAGCCCGCAGTGCCTCGGGTGAGTCCGCTGGGTCAGGTACCGAGTCGAGCGCGACCAGACCGGTCAAGCGTCGGGGGGCGGACTGGGCAACGGCGAACCCGACTCGTGCCCCGAACGAGTAGCCCACGAACGCGGCTCGATCAGCACCAGCGTCGTCCAGCACCGCCAGTGCGTCGTCGACGTAACACGACATGTGGTGGCCACTCATGTCCATCGGTGATTCGCTCAGACCCCGACCACGATGGTCCATCAGCAGGTGGGTGTAGCCAGGCACGCCATCGAGGTAGCCACCAAGCTCCCACATCTTTCCATCTCCGCACCCGCCGGTATGCCAGAGCACCGGCGGTCCATCTCCTACGACGCGGTAGTGAATGCGGAGATCGGTCCGTACGTAAGGCATGTCACCAACCCTGGGTCCTGGGGTGCCCGAGCGTCCCGATTGATGAACTCAATCGTGCCACTCCACCTCCGGACGGCGAGAGCTTCCGCGACATTGCGTCTGCGGGTTCTCGCGCCGTTGCACTACCGGTTCAGCCGCTCGTCCACGCTCTTCTGAAAGTTCTCAGAAGTGTTGGCATGCGGAAATGCGAGGTCGGGGACGGGGATGCCCAAGGCCGAGCAGATCGGCTCCCACCCGTCGCGCGGTTGCCAGTCGATGAGCCGGTCGCGCGGTACCGCCGCGCGCACGGCGGCGTTGTGCGCGTCGTAGGCCGCCATTGCGGCATCGCGGTCCCGCCAATGCGGCGTGAGCTTCTCGAACATGGCTTCGTTCATGGCTCTCATCGGCAGCAGATGAGGCGGGAAGTCGCGATCTAGAACAGCAAACAGCGTTTTGCTCACGCTGTTCCACCACTCCTCTGCGCTGGAGCGAGTGGACAACAGGATGAGAGCCTCCGGGTTGGACGCTGCGATGTCGCGCCAGCAGGTGACCGCTGGCCAGTCCAGCGTCGCGCAGTAACCGGCGAGCAGCTTGTTCCAGTCGGTCGGCGTACCGTCGACGGCGGCATGCCAGGTCGAAACGCTGTCGAGGTTGGCGAATACCTCGCCCATGTGGAATACGGGGCCCTTCAGGACGATGCCGAGGGCTTCTTGCAGCGACGATGTTCCGGTGCGCCCGAGGCCAGCGCCAACGATGGTCAACGACATGCTGCGAGTGTTTCAGCCTGGCGACGCCCTGTCATGCTGCGATCGGTGCGTCCATCCGCCGCGATCTGACCGGTCTTCTCCCAGCGACCCGAAGGCGGACCGACACTGACCGGGCTGGGTCAGGTCATCCCAGGTACCTGCAGACCGTGGTCTTCTGCCTCGATCGACGGGCGCGGTAATGCCCCGACTGTCGTTGGCAGTTCAGCCTGATGCAGCGCAGGGACTCGATGGAGGTGGACGGCCGTGCGTCGCGACTCGACAGGCACGCAACGGCGGAGGAGGGTGGAAGACGTGCCGCATGTTCCGCCTCCCCTGCTCGCCCTGGCGGCCGCGCTCGCCCAACGTGTGCTGACAGACGCGAGGCCGGCACCGCGCGCTGGCCGGGCCGCCGTGACCTCGACGGTGGCGCTGGCGTCGGTGTCGATGGCCGCAGCGTCAGGGCGCCGATTTCGGCGCAGTGACACGACCATCGATCCGCTTCACCCCGACCAGACGTCGGTCCTGGTGACGACCGGCGCCAACTCGATCAGCCGCAATCCCATGTACGTCGGGCTGGCCGGACTGCTGGTGGCGCACGCGATCTGGCGGGGCTCCTGGGCCGCGCTCGCCCCGGTCGCGGGCTTCGTCGTGCTCATCGACCGGCTCCAGGTCGAGGCCGAGGAGTCAGCGCTGCTCGAGAAGTTCGGGGCCGACTACGAGGCCTACCGGGCGGCCTCGCCACGGTGGCTCGGACTCAGGTCGTTGGCCTTCGCGAAGCCGTAAGGCTCAGCCGCACCGTGCCCTAGTGTCAGAGGCATCACCCGCGGAGGCGAGCGAAGGGAGCGGCCATGCCGAGCCCGTTGGTCCGGACCAAGCTCTACGTTCCCCGGGTACGACGTAACCAGGTGCCGCGCCCCCGACTCAGCGAACGCCTGAGCCGGTCCACACCACCGCGGCTGACGCTCATCTCCGCACCTCCCGGGTTCGGCAAGACAACGCTGCTGGCCGCATGGCTGGACGCCGCCTCGACCGCCGATCGCCCCGTGGCATGGGTGTCGCTGGACGAGGGCGAACGACGGCCGGACTCGTTCTGGACCTACGTGGTTTCTGCGCTGGACGCCGCGGCGCCCGGCGTCGGGGCCGGGGCGCTGCCACTCCTCGAGGCCGCCGATCCCTCGATCGCGACCGTGTTGGCCACCGTCCTCAACGAGCTCAGCGCCCTGCCGGCCGGGCTCGACCTGATCCTCGACGACTACCACCTCGCCGACGGGCCGGAGATCGCGACCGATGTGACGTTTCTCGTGGAGCACCTTCCCGAGCAGGTGCACCTGGTGATCAGTACGCGCGCGGACCCCGACCTGCCGCTGGCCCGGCTGCGAGCACGCGGCGAGCTGGTCGAGATTCGCGCCAGCGACCTCCGCTTCACCCTGGACGAGGTGACGGCATACCTCAACGAGGTCATCGGCCTGGATCTGGACGCCTCGACCATCGCGGCTCTGGAGGGGAGAACGGAGGGCTGGATCGCCGCCCTGCAGCTGGCGGCGCTGTCACTCCAGGGGCGCGAGGATGTCGAAGGGTTCGTCGCAGGTTTCGCCGGAGACGACCGGTACGTCGTCGACTACCTCGTCGACGAGGTCATGGCCCGTCAACCCGATGCCGTACGACGCTTCCTGCTCCAGACCTCGGTGCTGGACCGGCTCAGCGGGTCCCTCTGCGACGCCGTCACCGGGAGAAGCGACAGCCGGACGGTCCTCGAGATGCTGGACCGGTCGAACCTGTTCGTCGTCCCCCTCGACGACAGCCGCCAGTGGTACCGATACCACCACCTCTTCGCCGACGTCCTGCGCACGCACCTGGTCGACGAACGGCCCGACGAGGTCGCGCAGCTGCATCACCACGCAGGAGAGTGGTACGACGCAACGGGTGAGCCCGTGGCAGCGATCCGCCACCTGCTCGCGGCCGGTGACAGCGAGCGCGCGGCCGACCTGGCCGAGCTGGCGATCCCGGCTCTTCGCCGGGATCGGCAGGAAGCCACCATCCGGCGCTGGCTCGACGACATCCCCCCCGAGGTGACGCGCGTCCGTCCGGTCCTGGCTGTGGGCTTCATCGGTGCCCTGATGGCCGGAAACGAGTTCGAAAGTGTCGAGACCAGGGTGGAAGACGTCGAGCGCCTGCTGGCTGCCACCGGCGACGAGCAGTCCGCCGAGATGGTCGTGGTCGACACCGCAGAACTCGCGCGGCTCCCGGGCGCTCTCGAGATGTACCGAGCCGCCCTGGCCTTGGTGCGGGGTGACCCGTCGGCGACCATCGTCCACTCCGAACGGGCGATTGCTCGCGCCGCGGCTGGCGACCACGTCGTCGTCGCGGCCGCATCGGCCTTGTCGGGGCTCGCGTCCTGGAGCAGTGGGGACCTCACCGCCGCCCATCGCGGCTACTCGTCCGCCGCGGATGGCCTCCGTCGCGCCGGGCACCTCTCCGACGTGCTCGGTTGCTCGATCACGCTGGCCGACATCGAGATCACGCAGGGACGCCTCGGAGCTGGCTGGCGCACCTACCAGGACGGGCTGGCGCTCGCGGCTCGAGAGCCCGACACCGTGATGCGGGGTACGCCGGACATGGTGGTGGGCCTCAGCCAGATCGCCTTCGAGCGCAACGACCTCCAGACGGCCGCAGACCACCTGGGACGCGCCGAAGAGCTCGGCGAGCACACCGGCCTGCCTCAGCTCCCCTACCGCCTTAGGGTCAGCCGCGCGCAGCTCAGCGAGTCGGCGGGAGACCTGGCCGGCGCGCTCACCCTGCTCGAGGAGGCCCAGCGCGTCTACGTCGGCGACTTCTCTCCCAACGTCCGGCCGGTCCCGGCGATGCGTGCGCGCCTGCTCGTCACGCTCGGCCGGCATGCCGACGCCGTCGAGTGGGCCCGCGACCGAGGTGTCACGGCGGAGGACGACGTGTCGTACGTCCGCGAGTACGAGCACCTCACCCTGGCCAGGATCCTGCTGAGCCCGCACTCGGCCGCGCGCTCGCAGTCGACACTGGAAGCGGCCCACCAGCTGCTCGAGCGGCTCCGGGTCGCCGCGGAAGAGGGAGGGAGAGTCGGCACTCTCATCGAGATCCTCACCCTGCAGGCCCTGAGCCATCTCACCGAGCATGGCCCTCGCGACATCGACAGGGCGCTCGTCCCCCTGGACTCGGCGCTACGGCTCGCCGAACCAGAGGGGTACGCGCGGGTCTTCGTCAGTGGGGGAGCTCGGATGACCACGCTGCTGAAAGCCCTTGTCCACCGGCACGACTCTTGGCCGTACCCGCGCCGCCTCCTCGACGCCTTTGACCACGCCGGCAGTGCGTCCGCGGCGACCGTGAGCCCGACTCTCGTGCAGCAGCTCAGTGCGCGCGAGCTCGACGTGCTCCGGCTGCTGTCATCCGATCTCGACGGGCCGGCCATCGCCCGCGAGCTCGTCGTCTCGCTCAACACCGTGCGCACGCACACCAAGAACATCTACGCCAAGCTCGGGGTCAACAGCCGCAGGGAAGCGGTGTCGAAGGCAACGGACCTCGGCCTGCTCGCCCGCTCCGGCCGCCGCTGACTCTGCAGAGATCACCAGGCCGTTCACCACATGATGTGATCTCCGCTCACCACATTGGCTCCTACCTTGCGGTCATGAGCACGACATCCACCAGCCGTCCGGACGGGGCCACCTCGTACGAGATCCGCCTACAAGGGCGACTCGATCCCCGCTGGTCAACCCGATTCGACGGCATGAACCTCACCACTCGCGACGGCTGCACCGTGCTCACGGGAGCCGTCGTCGATCAATCTGCCCTGCACGGCCTGCTGAACCGGCTGCGTGACAGCGGTCTGACCCTGGTCTCGGTGACCCGGGTCGGGGACGACATGACACCGCCAAACCATCCCGACACCACAAGCACAGGAGCCTGACATGACCATCACAGCTACACCAGTCGCCAGCGCGTCGTACGCCGCCGGCCCGACCGATCCCATGCGGAACCACGCGCGGGCTGCAGGCATCTTCTACCTGCTCACCTTCGCGTCCTCGATCCCCGCGCTGATCCTCATCGCGCCAGTGCTGCACGACACCGGCTACATCACCGGCCCGGGACAGGACACCCGGGTGCTGTGGGGCTGTCTGCTCGACGGCGTGAACGCGCTGACCGCTATCGGCAGCGCCGTCGCGCTTTTCCCGGTGCTGAAGCGCCAGAACGAGTCGATGGCCCTGGGCTTCGTCACCTCACGCATCATCGAGGCCGCCGTGGTCATGATCGGTGTCGTCAGCCTGCTCGCGGTCGTCACGTTGCACCAGGACGTCGCGGGCGGCGCCGGTGACACCGCCTCGATGGCAACCACCGCCAACGCCCTGGTCGACGTCCGGAACTGGACCTTCCTCCTCGGCCCGGGCCTGATGCCAGCCTTCAACGCCATCCTGCTCGGAACGCTGCTCTACCGCGCACGACTCGTGCCTCGCATCATCCCGACCGTCGGCCTGATCGGAGCGCCGCTGCTGCTGACGGCCATGCTCGCGGCCTACTTCGGCCTCATCGACCAGGTCTCGCCGGTCTCGGGAATCCTGACCCTGCCGGTGGCCGCGTGGGAGCTGTCGGTGGGCCTCTGGATGACGTTCAAAGGGTTCAACCTCTCCAGCCCGGTTCTGTCGACCGTCGCTCCGGATGACGAGAAGGGCGCTGCACTCCCGGCCTGACGGCTGCGGCCCGGTCACAAAACGAAGGCGGCCCCGCATCCGCGGGGCCGCCTTCGACCTCGCTCCCGCGATGTTTCGGTCAGTCCCCTCAGGCGTCGAGCACGGCGTCCTCACGTCGCACGACAGGGTCCTTGTCGCTCCACGGGAAGTTGATCCAGCGGTCGGTACGTCGCCACACATAGTCGCACTGCACCATCGAGTGGCTCTTCTCGTACAGCACGGCAGTACGCACCTCACCCACCTTGCCCGCACAGAACTCCTGGACGCTGCGCAGCGTGTTCCCCGTGTCTGCGACGTCGTCGGCGATGAGGATCCTCGCCTCGCCCAGGTCGACGAAGTCCGGCGCCGGCGGCAGGATGCGCGGCACCTCGAGGCGCTGGTCGACGCCGGTGTAGAACTCGACGTTCATCGTGTAGGTGTTCTTGACGCCGAGCGCGTACCCCAGTGCGCCGCCGATCAGCAGGCCACCGCGAGCGATGGACAAGATCATGTCGGGCACGTAGTCGTCGGCCACCCATTGCGCGATCTCCCGGGTCGCCGCACCGAACAGGTCCCAGGTCATGATTTCCCGTTCCTCAGCCATGCTTCACCCTAGACACCCGCTGACCGGCGAGCACCAGGCCCGCCCCTGCCCTGCCGTCGCTATGCTGCGCCGATGGCGACCACCTGGCTGGCACCCGGACGGGTCAACCTGATCGGCGAGCACGTCGACTACAACGACGGCCTCTGCCTGCCGTTCGCGCTGCCGCTGGCGACGCGGGCCACCGTCTCGCGGCGCGAAGGCAAGGACGTCGTGGTGCACTCGTCCGGCCGCACCGAGAATTTCCCGGTCAGCTGCGAGCCGGGTGATGTCGACGGTTGGGCGCGCTACGTCGCCGCGATCGTGTGGGCCGTCCGACAACAGCGCGAGGACCTGCCCGGGTTGGAGATCGACGTCACCAGCGATGTCCCCGTGGGCGCCGGGCTCTCGTCGTCAGCCGCGTTGGAGTGCGCCGTGGCGGGAGCGCTGGCCGAGGAAGCAGGCGTCGAGCTCAGCCCAGCCCAGCTGGCCTCGCTGGCGCATCGTGCGGAGAACGACTTCGTCGGCGTACCGAGTGGTCCGATGGATCAGCTGGCTTCCGTGTTCGGAGAGGAAGGGCATGCGGTCCTGCTCGACTGTCGCGACCTCAGCACCCGCAAGGTGCCCTTCGACTCGTCGGCAGCTGGACTCCAGGTGCTGGTCATCGACACCCACGCCGAGCACGAGCACTCGAGCGGGGAGTATGCCGAGCGCCGTCGCCAGTGTGAGCGGGCACGTGACCTGCTCGGCCTGGCCTCGCTTCGTGACGCGACCCTGGAGGACGTCAAGAAACTCGACGACCCGCTTCTGCGGTCGCGAGCCCACCACGTGGTGACCGAGATAGCGCGCGTCCTGGAGGTGGTCGGGATCCTCGATGCCGGTCGCCCGCAGGACATCGGCGGCTACCTCACGGCCTCGCACCACTCACTCCGGGACGACTTCGAGGTCTCGTGTGATGAGCTCGACGTGACCGTGGACGCGGCGCTCTCGGCCGGTGCGCTGGGCGCTCGGATGACCGGCGGTGGGTTCGGCGGCTGCGCGATCGCGCTGGTGCGGGACGCGGACGTCGACGCCGTCACCCGCGAGGTCGAAGCGGCGTACGACAAGCGCGGGTGGCTCCCACCGACCACGTTTGCGGCCCTGCCGTCACCGGGTGCCCACCGGGTGGAGTGAGACCAGAGAGCTACCAGGACGTCGGGCGAGGTCTGCCCTCTTCGTAACCGGCTGCGCTCTGCACGCCGACCACGGCTCGGGCGTGGAACTCGGGGATCGTGGCCGCTCCGGCATACGTGAACGCGCTGCGGACGCCGGCCACGATCGTGTCGACGAGGTCCTCGACGCCGGGGCGTGCCGGGTCCAGGTACATCCGGGAGGACGAGATGCCCTCTTCGAACAGGGCCGACCGCGCTCGGTCGAACGCCGACTGCTCCTTGGTCCGTTGCCGGACCGCACGCGCGGACGCCATCCCGAAGCTGACCTTGTAGAGGCGACCGTCGGCGTCCTCAGCGAGGTCACCGGCGCTCTCGTACGTGCCCGCGAACCAGGACCCGATCATCACGCTGGCAGCGCCCGCGGCCAGCGCGAGTGCGACGTCGCGTGGGTACTTCACGCCGCCGTCGGCCCAGACGGTGGCGCCGGAGTCGGCTGCTGCTGCCGCGCAGTCCAGCACGGCCGAGAACTGCGGACGGCCGACACCCGTCATCATCCGCGTGGTGCACATCGCACCGGGGCCGACCCCGACCTTGACGATGTCGGCGCCGGCCTTGACGAGCTCACCGGCACCCATGGCCGAGACGACGTTGCCCGCGACGACCGGGATGCGACGGCCGGTGGCTGCCTCGTGGCGATCGCGGGCGGCGACGACCAGCGGCAGCACCTCGAGCATCTTCTCCTGGTGGCCGTGAGCAGTGTCGACGACGAGCACGTCGATGCCGTGCCCGAGCAGCGCCGCGGCCCGACCTTCGACATCACCGTTGATCCCGACAGCAGCACCCACCATCAGCTGGCCGGCGAGGTCGAGCGCCGGCGTGTAGATCGCGGAGCGCAGGATGCCCTTGCGGGTCAGCACACCCACCATCTGGTCGCCGTCCAGCACCGGGGCCACGTCGATGTGGTGGTTGGCCAAGATGTCGTACGCCGCCCGGAGGTCGACGTCGCGGTCGAGCGTGAGCACGTCTGCGGTCATCACGTCGGCCGCACTCGTGAACCGGTCGACCTCTTGACAGTCGCGCTCGGTGATGATGCCGACCGGGCGGCCATCGTCGACCACCACGGCGGCCCGGTGTGCGCGCTTGCCCAGCAACGACAGGACCTCGGCCACGACCGCATCCGGCGCCACCTGGATGGGCGTCTCGATCACCGGATGACGCGCCTTGACCCACGTGACCGCCGCGCCCGCGATGTCGATCGGGATGTCCTGCGGCAGGATCGCGATTCCGCCCCGACGGGCGATCGTCTCTGCCATCCGCCGTCCCGCGATCGCGGTCATGTTGGCCACCACGAGCGGGACGGTCGTGCCGACCGTGTCCGGGGTGGTCAGGTCGACCGCCATGCGGGACGTGATCGAGGAGCGCGACGGCACCATGAAGACGTCGGAGTAGGTCAGGTCGTACGGCGGCGCATCACCCAGGAACTTCACGCTAGAAGCGTAGAGGGATTGTCGACAGCGGTCACCTCGTCGAACACTCTGGCCAGGTGGCTTGTCGCGGGAGACCGCGCGGCTCCCCCATTGCGGTCACCTCGTCGAACACTCTGGCCAGGTGGCTTGTCGCGGGAGACCGCGCGGCTCCGCCGCTGCGGTCACCCCGTCATCGCCTTCTGCAGGTTGTCGTCAAGAGCCGCCAGGAACTCCTCGGTGGTGAGCCAGCTCTGGTCGCTGCTCACCAGCAGCGCCAGGTCCTTGGTCATCTTGCCCTCTTCGACCGTCTCGACACATACGCGTTCGAGCGTCTCGGCGAACGCCGTGACGTCGGGCGTGCCGTCGAGCTTGCCGCGGTGCTTGAGCCCCCCGGTCCACGCGAAGATCGAGGCGATCGGGTTGGTCGACGTCGGCTTGCCCTGCTGGTGCTGGCGGAAGTGCCGGGTCACGGTTCCGTGCGCCGCCTCGGCCTCGACGGTCTTGCCGTCCGGCGTCATCAGGACCGACGTCATCAGTCCCAGCGACCCGAAGCCCTGTGCGACCGTGTCGGACTGGACGTCACCGTCATAGTTCTTGCACGCCCAGACGTAGCCACCCTCCCACTTCATCGCGGCGGCGACCATGTCGTCGATGAGCCGGTGCTCATAGGTGAGTCCCTGCGCGTCGAAGTCGGCCTTGAACTCCTCCTCGAAGACGCGGGCGAAGATGTCCTTGAACGCGCCGTCGTACGCCTTGAGGATCGTGTTCTTGGTGGACATGTAGACGGGGTAGCCGCGCTGCAGGCCGTAGGCGAGGGAGGCACGGGCGAAGTCCTCGATGGACTTGTTGAAGTTGTACATGCCCATCGCGACGCCGCCGCCCTCCGGGTAGTTCGCGACGACGTGCTGGATCGGCTCGGACCCATCGGCCGGGGTGAACGTGATGGTGAGCTCGCCGGGGCCATCGACCTTGAAGTTCGTGGCTTTGTACTGGTCACCGTGCGCGTGACGGCCGATGATGATCGGCTTCGTCCAGCCGGGCACGAGCCGCGGAATGTTGCTGATGATGATGGGCTCGCGGAACACGACACCACCGAGGATGTTGCGGATGGTGCCGTTCGGGGAGACCCACATCTTCTTCAGCCCGAACTCCTCGACGCGGGCCTCGTCGGGCGTGATCGTCGCGCACTTGACGCCGACGCCGTGCTCCTTGATCGCGTTCGCGGCGTCGATGGTGACCTGGTCGTCGGTCTTGTCGCGACTCTCGATGCCGAGGTCGTAGTACTGCAGGTCGATGTCGAGGTAGGGGTGGATGAGGCGGTCCTTGATGAACTGCCAGATGATCCGCGTCATCTCGTCACCGTCGAGCTCGACGACGGGGTTGGTCACCTTGATCTTGGCCATGGGGTCTCCGGGTCTGTCCGCAAGTGTCTTGACGTCAAGATATTATCAGGAATCGCTTGACGTCAAGATATCTCAGCCCGGCCGGGCCTGCGCACCGCCGGCGTCTCGCCGGACTGCCGTGACCCTCGCCGATGGTCCGGTGCCGATGTTGCTAGCGTCAGACGTCGTACGACGCTGGACCTGTCCCGCACGTGCTGCAATCCCGTCCCTCGAAACCAGGAGCCCGCAGTGAGCACCCCCGTCAAGGTCGCCGTCACCGGCGCAGCCGGCCAGATCGGCTACAGCCTTCTCTTCCGGATCGCCAGTGGGTCGCTGCTCGGGCCTGACACGCCCGTGGAGCTGCGTCTGCTCGAGATCACGCCCGCGCTGAAGGCGCTGGAGGGTGTCGTGATGGAGCTCGATGACTGTGCCTTCCCGACGCTGGCGGGTGTCGAGACCGGCGACGACGCGGACCAGATCTTCGACGGCGTCAACCTGGCGCTGCTCGTCGGTGCGCGACCCCGGAGCAAGGGGATGGAGCGAGGCGACCTGCTCGAGGCCAACGGTGGCATCTTCAAGCCGCAGGGCCAAGCACTGAACGACCACGCGGCCGACGACGTGCGCGTCCTGGTGACGGGCAACCCGGCCAACACCAACGCCCTGATCGCGATGAGCAACGCACCTGACATCCCGGACGAGCGGTTCTCTGCTCTGACGCGCCTCGACCACAACCGTGCACTGGCGCAGCTCGCTGCCAAAGCAGGGGTCAGCGTCAACGACCTGGCGAAGATGACGATCTGGGGCAACCACTCGGCGACCCAGTACCCCGACATCTTCCATGCCGAGGTCGGTGGCAAGAACGCCGCCGAGACCGTCGACGACCTGGGCTGGCTCGAGCACGACTTCATCCCGACCGTGCAGAAGCGCGGCGCCGCGATCATCGAGGCCCGGGGCGCCTCGAGCGCCGCCAGCGCCGCGAGCGCGACGGTCGACGCAGCACGGGACTGGCTGCGGGGGACGGCGCCCGACGACTGGACGTCGATGGCGGTCCGCTCGGACGGCTCCTACGGTGTGCCCGACGGACTGATCTCGTCGTTTCCGGTGACCACGTCGAACGGTGACTGGTCGATCGTGCAGGGTCTGGACATCAACGACTTCTCCCGCGGACGCATCGACGCCAGTACCGCCGAGCTCGCCGAGGAGCGCGACGCCGTTCAGTCCCTCCACCTCATCTGATCCCCACCCCATCTCATCCCCCACCCCAGCACCTGCCCACCGAGCCCTCGGCGTTTGCCTAGTTCACAAGCCAGGTGGCTTGTGAACTAGGCAAACGTGCCGAGGGCACTGAGGTTTTGCCTTGTAGACCCGGCCTCAGGCCAGCGCGCGCGTCCCGACCAACCACGGTGACCTACCCCGTAGCCCAGCCCGGTGACCTACCCCGTAACCCAGCCCAGTGACCCAACACGGTGACCCACCCCGTGAGCCCAGCCCGGTGACTCAAGGCCGGTGACTGAGCGCAGCCGCGGTATCACGAAGTTGACTCTTCCCAACAGTCGATTTTGGCCGTACACACGTGAGGAACGGGTCCAGGCGTGCGATCTCGACCCGGAAAGGAACATTGTGCGACTTCATCTCTTAGTGGCCGCGACTGTGACAACCTCACTCGCGCTGCTCGCCCCCGCCCAGACGGCGTCGGCTGGACATCCGAGAGTTACACCTCTTACGACCGACGTGGGCGCGCCCTTCAACTTGGCGGTCTCGTCGGAAGGTCTCTACGTGGCCGATGGCTTCCCGGGCATCGTTTCCCGCCTGACCGACGGAACCTTGACACCCGTGGTGACCGACGCGCCGGGTACGGCCGGGGTCGACAAGCATGGCGGCTACCTCGCCTACACCACGACGGTCAGCGACCCCCAGACCGACGTGACCACCGCGAGCGCTCTCCACATCATGGGACCCGGCGGCACCGTGGTGGCCGACACGCTCGCCTACGAGAACGCCCAGAACCCTGACCAGGTCAACACCTACGGGATCAAGCACCCGACCCAGTGCCAGCTCGACGGCCTCGGCCCCTACGCGCAGTATGCCGGCGCCCTGGACTCTCACCCGTACTCCGTAACCGCCTGGAAGGACAAGTGGGTGGTCGCCGAAGCCGCTGGTAACGACCTGCTCCTGGTGGACAAGGCCGGCAACATCAGCACTCTCGCGGTCCTTCCACCGCAGCCGGCCGTGATCACCGCCGACTTCGCAAAGTCCAACGGTCTCGACCCGAAGTGCTTCGCGGGCGTGACCTACGGATTCGAGCCGGTGCCCACCGACGTCGAAGTCGGGCGCAACGGCATGTTGTTCGTCACGACTCTTCCGGGCGGAGCCGAAGGCCCCGAGCTCGGCGCACGAGGGTCCGTCTACCGCGTCAACCCGTGGACAGGTCATGTGACACGCCTGGCGACCGGCTTCCTCGGAGCGACCAACTTGGCGATCGGCCCACGTGGTCGCATCTACGTTGCCGAGCTGTTCGGCGGACGGATCTCCTACGTGCGGCACCACCAGCCCCACGCCTTCGTCGACTTGGAGGGAGTCGTCGCGATCGAACAAGGGCCGCGTCAGGGTGAGCTGTACGCCGGCACGCTGGACCTGACGTTCACCGGACCAGGTTCCATCGTGAAGGTGTGTGCGGGCTGCAACAAGCACCCCATCTGGACGTCATGACCGCATGACCCGCTGAGTGCGAAGCTCGACAGCTGGCGGCGCCGGTACCCCCGTACCCGGCGCCGCCAGTGCGGCCAGCCGCCGTTGGACGACGACCTCGCGGATCCGCCGACGCAGCTCTCGCTGCTGACGACGACGCCGCATCTCCCCCGTGACCATCCGTCCCCCTTCCGATCCGGTTCTACCAGGACCGACGGACAGTCAACGGAAGCCGGCTGGGTGTGAAGACCGCCGCGATCAGCACCGCGACGAGGGGTACGACGACTCCCACCACCAGCAGGTTGTTCCAGGGAACGACGAACGTCGGTGCCCCGATGGTCGAACGCAGCGTGTAGGAAACGAACACCCCGAGCAGCAGGCCGATCCCGCACCCGAGCCCGCCGACCAGGAAGGCCTGGGCCGCCGCGAGGGACCGCCGACGACGCGGCGGTGCCCCCACGGCTGCCAGGGTGGCCAGGTCCGCCTTCCCCTCCGCGGCGGACAGGGCTACCGAGATCGCGACGCCGACCAGCGTCACGAAGGCAGCCGCGATTCCGGCGATGACCAGCAGGACGCGACTCGGGTCCGACGGCCCGGTGTCGATCGCGCCGTACGCATCGTGCTGCTCGACGGCGGTGAGCGCGTCGTCGATCTGGTTCGGCGTCGCCGACTCGTCGAACGGCACAAGGAACTCGGGCACGAGGGTCCCCCAGCCGCGTCTGTCGACCACGTCAGCGCTGACGAACACGCCAGGGAGGTTGCCGAAGATGTGCGCCGCCTCGGCGTTGACAGCCGGCAGCAGCTCGACCCTCCCGCCGAGCTGCAGCCTGACCTTGCCCTGCTCGGTCACGAGGTTGGAGGAGACCACGAGTGCCTTGCCGGCAGTCAGCTGGGCGAGCTCGTCGTCAGTCGGCGCGCGACCGAGCGTCGCAGACATGACATCGGCGTTTGCAACGCTGACCACTTGGCTCATGCACCCGTTCGGGCACTGTCGTCTGGATTGCGACACGTAGATCTCCTGCGTGTCACGCGGTTTGGAACTGGCTCCCGCCGTCACGTGTTCAACGGGTACCGCCGCACCACCGGGAAGGAGCGCTGCTGCCTCGCCCGACGCCAGCGCGAGCTGCTTCTCGTCCCCCGGGTAGTCCACGCTCGACACCGACATCACGTGAGGGGGCAGGTACGCGACGTAGTTCAGCTGGTCCGCCTTGGCCCGTCCCGCGAGTACGAACGCGAAGACCACGGACCCCGCCACCGCGACGGCGATCGCGCTGGTCGCCGGCCCCGTCCGGTGCCGGTGTCGGGAGGCGTCGCGAAACGCCAGACGCCCGGACAGGGGCAACCTCGCCGCCATTCGCCCGATCGCTGTGATCAGTACGGGTGCCAGGATCACGACCCCCGTGACGACCAGCACAGCACCGAGCAGCACGAAGGCCACGGGCACGTTCGGCGATGGCGGCGACACGTAGCCGGTCGTTGCGTTGACCCGCGCCAGCTGTCGCACGTACCTGGCGAAGTCGCCGGCCATCATCTGGTCACCCACCAGCCCGGAGGCCACCCCGGCAGCGACGAGCAGAACGGCCAGGACCGGCGTACGGCGCTTGCTGGCGACACTGACCCGGAATCGCCCCGACAACGCATCAACGACGGGCATCCGGCCGGCGCCGATCGCAGGCACCACGGCTGCGAGAACACCTGACAGAGCGCCCACGATGGCTGCCACGAGGATCTCCCACGGGCCGAACTTCCAGGCGTACACAACGGCGTTGTCGAGACGTTCCCAGAAAGCGCGGCCGCCCCACGCGACCAAGGCACCGAACACGATCCCGATCGTCGACCCGAGGACCCCGAGCACCAGACCTTGCGCCAAGACGATGCGACGGATCTGACGTGAGGTAGCACCGCTGGCGGAGATGACGCCGAGGTCGTGCACCTGTCGACGTGCCCCCACCGCGAACGCCGTGCCGGCGAGGAGGATGACCTCGAGCAGCCCAAGTCCGGTCACCAGCAGTGCGAAGGCGGCGGCTCGCACGCTCGCCGCGGTGATCGCCGGCAGCCGACTGTTGCTACCCATGCCGGTGTACTTGTCCGGGTGCAGGAAGGCGTCCCGCGGCACCAGCGCGATGCCTTTGCGTGCCAGGGCCGGCCACAGCGTGTCGGCGTCGGTTCCCGGTGGCAGGTCAACCAAATAGCTGTACTGCACGTCGTTGACGTAGGCGTTCTGGCGCTCGACCGCTACCGCGACTGGTGTGTCCGGCGCGGCGATCACATCCTCGCAGTCGAGGCAGAACGGGTCGATCACAGTGCCGATGACGGCCGCCGTCGGCCCGCCGGCCACGGTGACCGACGCACCGTCGACGAGGTGGCCACTGCCGTCGAGCAGGCCGATCCGCTCGGCCAAGGACTCGGTGACCACGACCTCGTCGGCTGAGCTCGCCAGCCGTCCCTGGGTCAGCCGAGCCACCTGCGGCGTGAGCGGCGACGAGAGGTCGACCACCGTCAGCTGTGGCCGGATGATGCGGTCCTGACCGAGACTCAGCCTGACCTGATAGTGGTTCGGCACATGAGTCCAGGTCGAGCCCGCGGGGAGCTCGGCGGCCAGGTCGACGTCTGTCGGGGATCGACGATGCCCCGACGGCTGCCCCGTGTCACCGATGTACGGCATGGGTGCGTAGCCGACGAGCGTGGACCGCCCGGTGACCGTCAGCGCAGCGTCGGCCGGGCCGATCTGCTCATAGGTCGACCGAACGTCGTTGCTGAAGGTTCGAATCAGCACGTCGACGAAGGTCGCCCCGGCAACCGGCAGCCCGACCAGCACCGCGATCAACAACGAGCGACCAAGGCTTCTGCGCACCGTACGACGAGCGATCCGCAACGCGGGACGCCAACGGCTCATCGACCCGCTCCGAGCAGGGTCTCAGCAGGGGCAGCGCGGCCGGTGTCATCGACCATGGCCCCGTCACGGAGGAACACCACACGATCCGCCCAGGCCGCGTGGCGCGCCTCATGGGTCACCAGGACCCCTGCGGCACCGGCCTCACAGCGGCGTCGCAGCAACCGCAGCACGGTCTCGCCGGACTCGGTGTCGAGCGCGCCCGTGGGCTCGTCAGCCAGCACGAGCCGACGTGGCCCGATCAAGGCACGGGCAATGGCCACCCGCTGCTGCTGGCCGCCCGACAGCTCATCGGGGAACCGGTCGGCGAGCTCCCTCAGCTCGACCTCCTCGAGCGCAGCCATGGCTTCGCTCCGGGCGAGCCGGGCGCGTACGCCGTCGAGCTCCCGCGGCAGCGCGACGTTCTCCACGGCCGTCAGGGACGGAACGAGGTTGAGGTCCTGGAACACATAGCCGACATGGCGTCGGCGGAGCCTGGCCAGCTCTGACTTCGACTGGGCCGCCAGGTCGACGCCCTCGACCCGCACATACCCACTGGTCGCGACGTCGAGTCCACCGGCGAGGTGCAGCAGGGTCGACTTCCCGGAGCCCGAGGGGCCCATCACGGCGACCAGCTCGCCTGCGCAGACGGTGAGGTTGACCCGGCGCAGGGCGGTGACCATGGTCGGGCCGGTGCCGTGGACACGCGAGACGTCTTCGAGGGTCAGGACAGCCTCGCCTGAGCTGCCGTCCGGAGACTCCGGTCGTTGCTGATGGTCGCTCATCGTCGTACTCCCCCATGAGTGTCAGTGGCGATGTCGCCGTCGGCGGGATCAGCCGCGGCTGTGGTGGGCGTGACCCCGGCGCGGCGCTCGGCAAGGCGCGCGACCTTGGTCTCGCAGTGGTCGAGCCACCGCACCTCGGCCTCGGCGCCGAAGATCATGGACTCGAGCACGAGCAGCCACGCCGCGTCGGTGACCTCGTCGGCGTGCGTCTTGAGCCGGGTCAGCTCCTGCAACGTCCGCAGCGTGGCGCTGCGCTGGGTCTGGACGACCTGAGTGACGTCGACGCCCGGAGTAGTGACGGCCATCGCCAGCTTGATGGCCAGCTCGTCGCGCGGCCGCTGCTTGACGGTCACCGGGGTCGCAAACCACGTGGTGACCTCGACCCGTCCCTCGGCCGTCAGCGCGTAGACCTGCCGACCATCGGCGTCCGGCTCGCCGACGGGCTGGACCAGGCCGTCGCGCTCGAGTCGCGTGAGCGTCGTGTAGACCTGTCCGACGTTGAGCGGCCAGGTCGCACCGGTGGAGGACTCGAACTCGGCGCGGAGCTGGTAGCCGTACATCGGCCCCCGCTCGAGCAGGGCCAGCAGGCCGTGTTTGATCGACATAGATACGTAGTATGCATACCGGGTATCCACTTGTCCATACCCAGTATGCACAGCGGCGTGTCGCGCGTCATTGCTCGGTGTTTCGCACCGCTTTCGACCGGCGTCGGTCAGGTCGACAGCGCGCGCTGGAGGGGGGTGGGGAAGCTGGGCCGGATGACCACTCCACCGAGCCAGCTCGTCAGGCGATCGGCGTCGGCCTCCGCCAGGGCGACCACGTCGGCGCCGACATCCGCCAGGAACTCAAGCACGACCTCCCCGTCAGCCCGTTGCCCCCAACCACCGACGACGCGCCCGTCGTGCCAGATCGTCGGGCCGGCGTTGCCGTTGGCGTCGAAGAGTCGGGAGCGGTGCCCACCGAGGTACCACTCACGTTCTTTCCACCCCATGGTGGTCGGATCGAGGGCCGGCAGCAGCGCCACCCAGGGCTCGGTCGCCGCGCTCACCTCCAGATCGTCCGGGAGCGCCACACCATCGCGGGAGCCGTCGAGTGCGACCTCGACGGCACCTATGTCAGCCAACGCGTGGCGGGTGTGGGCCACGGTCCATCCCGTCCACCACTTCAGGTCGTCGAACATCGCCGGCCCGAACGCCGCGAGCCAACGTCGCGCCAGGTCGGCCCGGGCCGGCTCAGGTGGTAGCGGCTCCTGCTGCACCACCTCGGGGACCCAGTCCTCCATCCGGACCCAGCGAGGCTGCCGCTCGGTCCACCTGCCACCGGGCAGCCCACGAGTGGCCTGCCCGGACGCGGACAAGATCGTGCAGACCCGGGTGACGACACCGATCTGCTGCGCCTTGTCACCGGACCCCACCGTGATCTTCGTCTTCAGCATCGGAACCGCCCTTGACAGCTCGCGTCCCAGGCTCGGCCCGAGTTCGGCCAGGGCCTTCATCGCCGCCCGCTCGGCCCTGGCGACCCAGGTCGCCCCCCGGTCGGTGACGCCCGTGCGTTCGAGGTCGCGGGCGAGGCGGCGGCGCTCGGAGTTGGCGATCGCGTCACTCGCGGCCACTTGGACCGTTGGCACGAGGTCGGTGGCGAGCGCCCACACCGTACGACGCATCGCCAGGTGCTTGAGCACACCTCGAGACTCGTACAAGGCGTCGTCGATGTCAGCGCGCGTGACTCCGCCGACCCGCGCCCAGGCAGAGACGTAGACCGAAGCCGGATCGGTCGCGTGCAGCCCGATGAGCGATCGCGCGGCCGTGGACACCTCCGCGGCATACGCCATGGGTGTCAGGTGATGACGGACAGCCAGCCGGGCCCGGCGCTCCGTATCGGTGATGCGGGGCAACCGACTCACACGCTCCTCCGATCAGCCGCTGGTCCGAGCAGGCTAACGGTTTGATCCGACACCAGCGCGGGGGCGCAATGCCACGATAGGGAGATGGAGAACACCGATCCTGACTCCGCGACGCGCCCGCCGGTCCGTCAGCTGCGGCTGGTGGTCCACGCCAAAGACTTCGACAAGGCTGTGAGGTTCTACCGCGACACGCTCGGACTCGAGGTCGAGCTCGACCTCGAGAGTGCCGGAGGTGCTCACGTCGTCATTCTCGACGCCGGCCGCGCCACGTTGGAGCTCTCGAACTCGGCTCAGGTGGCCATGATCGACGACATCGAGGTCGGCCGCCCGGCGAGCCCGCACCTGCGCGTGGCGTTCGAGGTGTCCGACGCGGCGGCGACGACGGACCGGCTTGTCGGTGCCGGGGCCGAGCTGATCGCTCCCCCGACCCGTACCCCCTGGGACTCGCTCAACGCTCGACTGGCGGGCCCGGCCGACCTCCAGCTCACCGTGTTCGAGGAGCTGGGCTGACCCCATCCCGGGTCAGCCGACGCGGAGCCCGACCGCGAAGGTGGCGCAGGCTGCGACGCACAGCAGGGTGCGCGCATGGTTCCACCGGGTCCAGTCCCTGCCGTACCCCCGCCAGACGTGCACCGCCGCCGGAGCAGCCGGGTCGAGCCGGAGAAGCGCATTGTTGCGGGGAACGTGGTACGTGCCGGTGAGGAGGATCTGCGCCAAGTAGAGGACGGCGCCGATCAAGACGTATGACGCCCGAACGCCGCCCACGTGGAACAGGGACCACACCCCGAGGACTGCGGTCACGCCAGCCGTGCCCATGAGCAGGGTCATGAACCATGGCGTCGGCGCCTGTCTGTTGATCGCGTTCATGGCGCGGATTCCCTCCGGCACAGGCAGCCGGCGCAGCGCTGCCATCACGAACGTGGAGAACGCGAAGAAGACTCCCGCGGCCACTCCGGTGCCGACGGTGGCGGCCAGCGTCAGGACGGTGATCAACCGGGACGATGCATCGAGGGTCATGGGTCGAGTCCATCGGTCGCCGGCCCCGGTTGCAAGCTCGTGGATCTCCGCGCGGATTGGCTTGACAGCGCCTGGCGAAGCGGTGACGATGGAGGGGCGATGTTCCAGATAGCGCTGCGTCGTTGCGTATGACGCAACCAGCGCGGTCCCCGTCAGAAGAGAGTCACACCCCATGGCAACAGTGCCCAGCACGGCCCGCGTGGTCGTCATCGGCGCCGGCATCGTCGGCAACAGCCTCGTCTACCACCTCGCCCGGCTCGGCTGGAGCGACATCGTCCAGATCGACAAAGGAGCCCTGCCCAACCCGGGGGGCTCGACCGGCCACGCGTCGAACTTCATCTTCCCCGTCGACCATTCCCGCGAGATCACCGATCTGACGCTGGACTCGGTGGCGCAGTACAAGGAGATGGGCGTGTTCACCGAGTCCGGCGGCTTCGAGGTCGCCCGGACCGAGGCACGGATGGAGGAGCTGCGTCGGCGCATGACCTCGGCCCGCATCTGGGGCATCGAGTCCGAGCTGGTGACCCCTGAGCAGGTGGTCGAGAAGGTGCCGTTCCTCGACTCGTCGCAGATCATCGGCGCCTTCTGGACCCCGTCGGTCGGCGTCGTCGACTCGTTGCGAGCGGGCACGATCATGCGCGAACGCGCCCTCGAGCTCGGCGCCCTGACCGTCGTACCGACCGTGGAGGTGACGGGCCTCGACGTCGAGGACGGCCGGATCCGGCGGGTGCGCACGAACGGCGGCGACATCGAGGCCGAGACCGTGGTGATCGCCTGCGGCGTCTGGAGCCCCCGCATCGCCAAGATGGCCGGGGCGCATATCCCGCTGACTCCTGCTGTGCACCAGATGATCAGCGTCGGACCGGTGCCGATCCTGGCCGAGCGCGAAGGCGAGATCTCGTTCCCGATCGTCCGCGACATGGACACGTTCTGCTACGAACGCCAGCACGGCGCCGACATGGAGGTCGGTTCGTACGCCCACCGGCCGATCCTGCACGACCCCGACGAGATCCCGTCGATCGAGCAGGCGAAGCTCTCCCCCACCGAGATGCCCTTCACGCCCGAGGACTTCGACCAGCAGCTCGAGGAAGCCTACGAGCTGATGCCTGAGCTCCTCGGGGCCGAGGGAGCCGAGCAGCGGTACGCGATCAACGGCCTGCTGTCGCTGACGCCCGACGGCGCCCCCGTGCTCGGCGAGACACCCGAGGTCAAGGGCCTGTGGTCCGCGGCCGCCGTGTGGATCAAGGAAGGCCCTGGCGTGGGCCGTGCAGTCGCGGAGTGGATGACCGACGGACTGCCCGAGATCGACCTCTCGCACTCCGACATCGCGCGGTTCTACCCCCACCAGCAGACCCGCTCGCACATCCGGGCCCGCACCGGCGAGGCGTTCAACAAGACCTACGGCATCGTGCACCCCGGCGAGCAGTACGAGAGTGACCGCGGCCAGCGGCTGGCCCCGATGTACGCCGACCAGCAAGCGCGTGGCGCCGTCTTCTTCGAGGCCGCCGGATGGGAGCGACCGTTCTGGTACGCCTCCAACGAGGGCCTCCTCGAGGAGTATGGCGACCGGGTGATGCCCCGCGAGCACGAGTGGGATTCCCGCTGGTGGTCGCCGATCATCAACGCCGAGCACCTCGCCATGCGCGACCGCGCCGGCATCATCGACCTGTCGGCGTTCGCGATCTTCGACGTCGTCGGGCCGGGCGCGCTCGACGCCGTCCAGTCGATCGTGGTCGCCCAGTCGAACGTGCCGATCGGGCGGGTCATCTACACCCCGGTGCTCGACGGTCGCGGCGGATTCCGGTCCGACCTCACGGTCATGCGGCTGGCGCACGACCGGTTCCGCGTCGTCACCGGTGGCGCGCACGGCATGGTCGACCGCAAGTGGTTCGCCGACCGGATGCCCAAGGACGGCACGGCCTCGGTCGTCGACCTGACCTCGGCATACACGACCATCGGGGTGTGGGGTCCGCGGGCCCGCGACATCCTGAGCTCGCTCACCCGTGATGACGTCAGCCACGAGGGTTTCGCGTTCGGCACCTGCCGCGACATCGAGACCGACTCGCTGTCGGTGCTGGCCTCCCGCATCTCCTATGTCGGAGAGCTCGGCTGGGAGCTGCACGTGCCCATCGAGCAGGGCGCGCGGCTGTGGCGGATGCTCCACGAGGCCGGCGAGCCGTACGGCGCCATCCCGGTCGGGATCGGTGTGTACGGCACTACGGGCCGGATCGAGAAGGGCTACCGCGCCTTCGGCTTCGAGCTCGACTCCGAACGCACGATCGTCGAGGCCGGCATGCAGCGGCCGAAGGTGAAGACCGTCGACTTCGTAGGGCGTGAGGCCTACCTCAAGCAACGCGAGGAGGACCCCAAGACGGTGTTGTGCACGCTGACCGTCGATGACCACACGTCGAAGTCCGGCATCAAGCGCTACATGCTCGGCGGCGAGCCGATCCTGGCGGCCGACGGTGGCGTGCTGACCGACGAGCACGGGCATCGGCCCTACGTCACGACCGCGGGCTCTGCGCCCTCGCTGGGCAAGCACCTGCTGATGGCCTACCTCCCGCCCGACCAGGCGACCGTCGGCAACCAGCTGAAGGTGTCGTACATGGAGGAGCTGTATCCCGTCACGGTGGCGGCGGCGGATGCGACACCACTGTTCGACCCGACCAACGACCGGATCAAGGGGTAGCGGCATGGCAAACGTCCTCGTCTGCATCAAGCGGGTGCCCGAGACCTCCAGCCAGATCCTGCTGTCCGACGACGGGCAGTCGATCGACGCTCGCCACGTCGGCTACACGCTGAGCCCGCACGAGGAGTGCGCCGTCGAGCTCGCCATCCAGATCGCCAAGGCGACCGACGGGGAAGCCACCGTGCTCACGGTCGGCTCCGACGACTCGATCGAGCAGATCCGTGACGCGCTCGCTGTCGGCTGCACGGCCGCGGTGCTCGTCGAGGCCGACACTGCCGCGTACGGGCCGGCCGACGTCGCGACAGCCATCGCTGAGGTGGTGCGCTCACGCGCGGCCGACGGTACGGCGTACGACCTGATCCTGGTCGGCAACGACGCGGCCGACACCGGTGACTTCCAGGTCGGCGTACGGCTCGCCTACGCGTTGGGTCGGCCGGTGCTGACCGGCATCTCCACCGTCGAGGTGACCGCCGATGGCCGCGCGGTCGCCAAGGGCAAGGGACCCGAGGGCACCGAGGTGTTCGAGCTACCCTTGCCGGCCGTGGTTGCGGTGCAGGAAGGCGGGATCGAGCCGCGCTACCCGTCGATCCCTGGCCGGATGAAAGCGAAGCGAACACCCATCGACACGATCGGCTCCCCCGTGACGCCAACGGGTAACGGGCGGGTGCGGCTCGAGCTGCCACCTGCTCAACCCAGCGTGGTCGAGGTGCTCGGCCATGGTCCCGAGGCGGCGGGCGCCGTCGTCGACCTGCTGTACCGACTGGGAGTGGTGGCGAAATGAGCGGCGTGACGTTGGTTCTGGTCGAGACCGATGCCCACGAGGCCACTGAGACATCGCTCGAGACGCTGACCTTTGCGCGCGACCTTTCGGACCGTGGTGGTGGCGGCGAGCTGCACGCGCTGCTCGTCGGGCCCTTGGCCCCGGAGGTCCGAGCCGTGGTGCTCGCGCAGCTCGGCGACCAGGGCGTCGCAGTGGTGCATCACGCCCAGCACGACGACTTGGCGGCATACTCCGCGGCGGCCTCGGCTACCGCCGCCTGTGCCGCCGCCGGCGCGACATCGGCCGCAGTTGTGCTCGCAGCGGGTACGCCGCGCGGCAGCGAGATCATGGCGCACGTGGCGACCCGGCTCGACACCACGATGGCTGCGCAGGTCGTCGGCGTGGTTGACGCTGACCCGCTCGTCGTCTCGCGTCAGGTGATGGGTGGTTCGGTGCTGGAGCTGATGCAGGTCACGGGAACGCCTGCGGTGCTGACGGTCGCGGGTCATGCCGTGGAACCTGCCGCCGCCGCTGAGGCGACCCAGCCCGAGGTGCGGGAGTTCGCGCCCGAGCTCGTCGCGGCCGACCTGGTGGCGCGCGTGCTGCGGGTCGAGGCCGGTGAGGCTGATGACACGGCAGCGCTGACGGGGGCACGGGTCGTGGTCGGTGCGGGTCGTGGTGCAGGGAGCGCGAACGGTTTCGGCGACCTGCTCGAGCTGACCGAAGAGCTCGGCGGGGCGCTCGGAGTGTCACGGGTGGTGACCAGCCTCGGCTGGCGCCCGCACAACGAGCAGGTCGGCCAGACCGGGAGCCGGATCTCGCCTGACATCTACATCGCCTGCGGGATCAGCGGCGCCATCCAGCACTGGGCGGGCTGCTCGAGCGCGAAGACGATCCTCGCGATCAACACCGACGAGGATGCACCCATGGTGACGAAGGCGCACTACGCCGTGATCGGTGACCTGCACGAGATCGTGCCGGCCGTCACCGAGGAGCTGCGCCGCCGCAAGGGCTGAGCGCCATACGAGCGACACCGGAGCCTGTGTGATGCCGCGGGTGCCAGCGGCCCGGCCGCGCCGTCCGTGGGCCACGTGCACAAGGCAGATACCTGGTCCCCTACGCACGTTTGCCTAGTGAACAAGCCAGCTGGCTTGTTCACTAGGCAAACGCGGAGGGTCAGATGATCCGCGGACGGATCGTGGCGCTAGCTAGCTACTTGCCGAGCCAGGTATCCACCTTGTCCTGGTTGTCGGCGATCCACTTGTCAGCGGCGGCTGCGGGGTCCATGCCGTCCTCGGCGATGTACTTCGCCACGAGGTTCTGGTCGTCGTTGGTCCAGGTGAAGTTCTGCACCAGACCGACGGACGGGCTACCGGAGTCGGCCCACTTGGACGACACGACCTTATTGAGGTTGTACAGCGGGTAGTCGCAGTTGACCTTCTGCGGGTCAGCGTCACAGCCGTCCTTGTAGGGAGGCAGGTCGACCTTCACCAACGGCACCTCGGACAAGAACCACTGCGGCTCGTAGAAGTACGCCAGGTACGGCGTCTTGTTCGCCTCGGCCTTGCGGAACCCCTGGATCAATGCGGTCTCGCTACCAGCGAAGACCACCTTGTAGTTGAGATCGAGGTTCTTGACCAGTGCCTCGTCGTTGGTGACGAAGCCAGGGTCGCCGTCGTAAAGTGTGCCTTGGCTGCCCGACTCACTGGTCTTGAACAGGTCGGAGTACTTGTTCAGGTTGTTCCAGTCGGTGATGTCGGGGTACTTCTCGGCCATCCACGGCGGCACGTACCAGCCGATGATGCCTTCGTTGCCGGTCGGGCCGAAGTCAACGGCGCTGCCGTCGCCACCCTGATCAGCCATGTACTTCTTCTGCAGCTCGGCGTGGCCCCAGTTCTCGATCACGACGTCGATCTGACCCGAGCCGAAGCCCTTCCAGGAGATCTGCTCGTCAAGCTTCTTGTAGTCGACCGTGCACCCGAGCTGCTTCGTCGCAACCTCGCCCACGACGTAGGCGTCGGCCTCGTAGCCCACCCAGTTGTTGATGGCCATGTTGAGCGTGCCGCAGTCCTTGCCACCGCTGCCAGCGTTGGAGTCCTTGATGGTGGACCCCCCGCATCCGCTGAGGGCCGTGATCGCAGCAACCGCCACGACCCCCAACACTGTATGGGTCCGCATTCTCTTCATCTGTTCCCTCTTCCTCGTCCAGACCAGAGGCCCGGGTCTACTTGTTCTTGTTCGGCACGCGACTCTCGATCGCGTGATGACAACGTTCCTTATCGCGCCATGGCTCGCTTTCCACCGGGGCCTTGACGCGCGGCGCCATAGGTGGTGATCCGGTCGAGCATGATGCCGATGAGCACGAGGGAGATGCCGGCCGCCAGTCCCCGGCCGATGTAGTCAGCCTGCCGGAAGCCGGTGACGACGTCGAACCCGAGCCCGCCAGCGCCCACCAGCGCACCGATCACGACCATGGCCAGCACGTAGAGCAGGCCTTGGTTGGCCGCCAGCAGCAACGACCCACGCGCCATGGGGAGCTGGACCTTCGTGATCATCTGGATCCGGCTCGTGCCCGCTGACTCAGCAGCCTCGATGGTCGTGGGCGACACGTTGCGTATGCCGTCCGCGACGAGCTTGATCGACACCGGCGCCGCGTAGATGATGCCGGCCACGATGGCGGTGAAGCGGTTCGACCCGAACAGGATCAGGATCGGCACCAGGTAGACGAATGCAGGCATCGTCTGACCGGCATCCAGGACCGGTCTGATGATGCGGTCAGCGGTTTTGCTACGGCCGATCCAGACGCCGAAGATGACCGCCAGCACCATTACGACGGCGGTCGCCACCAGCACCGACGTCAACGTCACCATCGCGTTTTGCCAGAGGTCCATGTAGTAGATGCCGCCCAGACAGATGACGGCCGCGGCGAGTGCGCGCTCCCGGCCGATGACGTAGGCGATGGCGCAGATCGCGACTCCGGCGACATACCAGGGCGAGTTGGCAATCAGGTCCTCCATCGGGTTGAGGAACCACACGGTGAACTTGTCCTGGACCTTGCCGGTGTATTTCGAAGCATCTCCGACCAACCAGTTACCGAACTTGTCGATTTGCTCGCGGATCGGGGTGCCGAGGTCCCAGGACGTCGGGAACTGGTTGTACTCCAGGCGTGTGTTCGAGAGCCAGATGGCGACCAGTGCAAGTACTCCGCCACCGCCAAGGATCAGTCGGCGCTGCTTCTTCTTGGTCCCCCCGGCGCGGGCTGCGGTCTCCGAGCGCATGCTCGCCGCCGTCGTCGTCCGGTCGAGCATGATCGCCATGATGACGATGCACATACCGGCCACGAAGGACGTCCCGAGCTGACCGCGGGTGATGCCGTCCAGCACGGGGCCTCCCAGTCCCGGCCCATCGACATACGCCGCGATTATCACCATCGACAAGGCAGCCAACGTCGTCTGGTTGATCCCCACGATGATCGTGCGCTTCGCCATGGGTATTTCGACATCTTTGAGGCGCTGCCAGCGTGACTGACCCAGCGACGCGGTCGCCTCCAGCGTGGTCGCCGGCACGTTCCGGATCGCGAACGCAGTTACCCTGATCACCGGTGGCAGCGCGTAGATGAGCGTCACCACCACGGCCGAGGCCGCGCCGATGCCGAACAGGATGACGATGGGCAGCAGGTAGACGAACGACGGCATCGTCTGCATCACGTCGAGCACCGGTGTCACGATGGCCGTGACGATCTTGTTGTGGCCCATCCAGACGCCCAACGGGATGCCGACCACCACCGCGCACACCACCGCGACGAAGATCATGATCAGGGTGTCGATCGAGTCGCCCCAGAAGCCGAGGGCGCCGAACGCGAGAAAGGAAGCGGTTACCAGGATGACGCTGAATCCGCCCGCGACGGCGTAGGCGACCCACATCGCGATCGCGAGGAGACCGAACCACCCGATCTGCGGGACGGTGCGGGGGAACTTGCCGATCGTGAAGGTCTCCTGCAGCCGGACGATCACGGAGTTGAACGCGTCTCCGATGTGTCCGATGCCGGTGATGATCACGTTCGATGACGATTCATAGGCGTCCGTGCGTGCCTTGAACCAGTCATGGACGCCGGTCAGCGTCGAGTTCGAGATCGTGAGCGTGTCCTGCCCTTTGGTGAATGACCAGACGACGACCCAGAGCGTCACGACGGCGACCAGCAGCCACGCCGTCGAGTGGCGCCTTAGGGATGCGCCGAGGCTCGAGTCGAACGCGGCTTCCTTGGCCGCGGCGGCGGAGGAACTCATGCCGGCACGCCCTCGACCGATTCCTCTTCCTCGGCGACAACCACGCGCAGGATCGCGTCGTCGTCGACGATCCCGACGAGCTTGCCGTCATCGACCACCTGCACCGAGTGGTCGGACGCCAGGGCGGCGCGAGCGGCCTGCCAGACGATGGTGTCGGGCGACATGACAGGCCCGTCGAGCTTGTCGTCCGACCGCGGGGGGCGCATGACGTACCGCAACGTGAGCACATGCGACTTGGGCACGTCGGACACGAAGTCCTTGACGTAAGCGTCGGCCGGATGCGCCACGATCTCGGCCGGGGTGCCTACCTGGACGACCTCGCCGTCACGCATGATCAGGATGCGGTCGCCCAGCTTGATCGCCTCTGACAGGTCGTGGGTGATGAAGACCATGGTCTTCTGCAGGTCCTCCTGCAGCCGGATCACCTCGTCCTGCATGTCGCGGCGGATCAACGGGTCGAGCGCCGAGAACGGCTCGTCGAACAACAGCAGCGTCGGATCGCTGGCAAGAGCCCGCGCCAGACCGACCCGTTGCTGCATGCCGCCCGAGAGCTGGTCGGGGTAGGCCGCCTCGTAACCCGACAGACCGACCAGATCGACGATCTCCCCCGCCTTCTTGCGCCGCTCCACCTTGCCGACGCCGCGGATCTCGAGGCCGTAGGAGACGTTGTCGATCACCGGCCGGTGCGGGAGCAGACCGAAGTGCTGGAACACCATCGACACGTAGTTGCGGCGCAGCTCCCGCAACTGGGCCTCCGAGGCGCTGGTGATGTCCTGGCCGGCGATGGAGACGTTGCCGGCTGTCGGCTCGATGAGCCTCGTAAGACACCGCACCAAGGTCGACTTGCCTGACCCCGACAGGCCCATGACGACGAAGACCTCGCCCGGCGCCACCTCGAACGAGATGTCCTTGACCGCCGCGGTGCAGCCGGTCTTCTCGAGCAGCTCGGGGCGCGGCAGGTCCGCCTCGGGCGTCCCGATGATGTGGTCGGCCTTGGGTCCGAAGATCTTCCAAAGGTCGTCGACGATCAGAGTGGCTTCGCCGGAGTCGGCTGACTTCTTGGTCATGACGTGGGATCACTTCCTTGTCCGACCCGAGACGTCGGCGGGTTGAGCGGCATGTTGTCGCGGTAGCGGTAGTACGGCACTTCCTCCGCGGGCAGAGGCGTGTTCCCGAGGATGAGATCGGCAGCCTTCTCCGCGAGCATCATGACCGGGGCGTAGATGTTGCCGTTGGTGACGTAGGGCATGACCGACGCATCGACGACGCGCAGGCCGTCGACGCCGCGTACCCGCATCGAGAGCGGGTCGACCACGGACATGTCATCAGTGCCCATCTTGGCACTGCACGACGGGTGCAGGGCAGTCTCGGCATCGTTGGCCACCCACTCGAGGATCTCCTCGTCGGTCTCGACTCCCGGTCCCGGCGACAGCTCACCGTCGTTGTACGGCGCGAAGGCCGGTTGGTTGAGGATGTCACGTGCTACCCGGATGGCCTCGACCCACTCCTTGCGGTCGGTCGGGGTCGACAGGTAGTTGAACCGAAGCGCCGGGTGCTTCTTCGGATCGGTCGAGGTGATCTTCACGGTGCCACGCGTGTCGGCATACATCGGCCCGATGTGCACCTGGTAGCCGTGCCCTTTGGTGGGCGACGAACCGTCATACCGGATCGCGACCGGAAGGAAGTGGAACATCAGGTTCGGGTAGTCGACGTCCTCGTTGCTGCGGGCGAACCCGCCGCCCTCGAAGTGGTTGGTGGCGCCGAGTCCTTTGCGGAAGAAGAGCCAGTCGAAGCCGATCTTTGGCCGGTTGCGCCAGCGCAGCCCAGGCGCGATGGAGACCGGCTGCTTCGAGGCATACTGGATGTAGACCTCGAGATGGTCCTGGAGATTCTCACCGACGCCCCGCGCATCGTGGACGACATCGATGCCGAGCGCACGGAGCTCGTCCGCGTTGCCGACGCCCGAGAGCTGGAGCAGCTGTGGGGAGTTGATGGCACCCCCGCACAGGATCACCTCGGCACCACGAGCCCGGCGCTGGATCCGGCCGGCCCGCAGGTAGTCGACACCCACCGCCCGCTTGCCCTCGAAGACCACCTTGGTCGTGAACGCCATCGTCTCGACCGTGAGGTTGGGGCGTCTGATGACCGGATGCAGATAGGCCCGCGCGGCCGACAGCCGACGGCCGCGATGCACGTTGCGGTCGAACCGCGCGAAGCCTTCCTGACGGTAACCGTTCACGTCGTCCGTCAGGGGGTACCCGGCCTGCTGGGCAGCCTCGAAGAACGCGGCGAACAACGGGTTCTTCGCCGGTCCTCGCTCGAGGACGAGCGGCCCGTCGCCCCCGCGCCACTGGTTCGCACCGGCGAGGCAGGTCTCCATGCGCTTGAAGTACGGCAGGCAGTGCAGGAAGTCCCAGGACTCCATGCCGGGGTCCGCGCCCCAGCGTTCGTAGTCCATCGGGTTGCCGCGCTGGAAGATCATCCCGTTGATGCTGCTGGACCCGCCGAGGATCTTGCCGCGGGCATGGAAGATGCGGCGGTCGTTCATGTACGGCTCGGGTTCCGACTCGTACTTCCAGTCGTACAAGCGGTTGCCGATCGGGATGGGCAACGCCGCGGGCATGTGGATGAACGGGTCGATCCGATAGTCGCTGCGGCCGGCCTCGAGCACCAGGACACTGTTGCCGGGGTCGGCGCTGAGCCGGTTCGCGAGTGCGCAGCCGGCCGAGCCACCCCCGACGATGATGTAGTCCCAGTGCCGCTGGGCTGGCTGCTTGCCGAGGCCGGCCATCAGCTGCCGCCGAACCAGTGCTGCACCTCGGGCTTGACGTTGTGCCAGATGTGCTTGGTCTCGCGGTACTCGTCGAGTCCGGCTCCGCCGAGCTCACGGCCGGTGCCGGACTGCTTGTAGCCGCCCCACTCGGCCTGCGGCACGTAGGGGTGGTAGTCGTTGATCCACACCGTGCCCATGCGAAGCCGGCTGGCGACACGTTCCGCCCGGCCGGCGTTCTCGGTCCAGACGGCGCCGGCCAGCCCGTAGATGCTGTCGTTGGCGACGCGGACGGCATCGTCCTCGTCGGTGAAGGTCTCGACGGTGAGCACCGGGCCGAACGACTCGTCGTGCACTGCGTCGGTGCCGGCGCAGTCATCGAGGACGGTTGGCAGGTAGTAGAAGCCGTCGGCGAGACCTGGGTCGTCCGGGCGGCTGCCTCCGCACCGCAAGGTTGCGCCCTGCTCGAGGGCATGCGCGACGTACGCCTCGACCTTGTCGCGATGGCCCGCTGACACGAGTGGGCCCGTCTCGGCCTTGGGGTCGAACGGCCCACCGAGCCGGATACGCTGCGCCCGCTCGACCAGCTCGTCGACGAAGGCGTCCTTGATGCTGTCCTGGACGATCAGGCGCGCACCGGCAGAGCAGACCTGTCCCGAGTGGAGGAAGACCGCCGTCAGGGCCATGTCGAGGGCGACGTCGCGATCGGCGTCGGCGAAGACGATGTTGGGGTTCTTGCCGCCGAGCTCGAGCGCGACCTTCTTGACCGTGGGCGCGGCGTTCGCCATCAGGATGCGGCCGGTCTCGAGGCCGCCGGTGAACGAGACGAGATCGACGTCGGGGTGGGTGGACAGCGGGGCGCCGGCGTCCGGCCCCGCGCCGAGGATCAGGTTGGCGACACCAGCCGGAAGCCCGGCCTGATGCAGATAGTGCATGAGCAGGATCGCTGTCGATGGCGTCAGCTCACTCGGCTTGAGCACGAACGTGTTGCCGGCCGCCAGCGCGGGTGCGACCTTCCACGAAGTCTGCAGCAGCGGGTAGTTCCACGGCGTGATCAGCGCGCAGACACCGATGGGCTCGTGCACGACCCGGCTGCGCACGTTGGACTGACCGGTGTCGACGACCCGGCCGGCGTCCTCGGCTGCGATGTTGGCGTAGTAGCGGAACACCGAGACGATGTCGTCGACGTCGTACTCGCTCTCGACGTACCGCTTGCCGGTGTCGAGGGACTCCGCGCGGGCGACGTCGTCCTTGTTGGCGACCAGCAGGTCGGCCGACCCGGTGCAGGAGAGCGCTGCGGTCGTGCACCGACGTTGCCGGCCACTCGCCTGAGTCGAAGGCTTCGCGGGCTGCCGCGATCGCGTCGAGGGTGTCCTCGGGACCAGCCTCGTCGACGGTGACGACATGCTTGCCATCCGCCGGGCAGCGGATGTCGCGCTCGCGACCACCCTGTGCAGAGCGCCACTCCCCCGCGATGAAAAGATCGGCCACATCGCCTCCGAATTGAGATCAGTCGATTGTTGCGAATCAAGCAACACGTACTGTTCTACGCAACAAACTTAAACAGCGGTGCAGGCAGCCCGTCAAGATGCGCTGACGAGGTCGTTACCAACTGGCCGCCGCGATGTCGCACAAGCCGGGCTTATCGCCCCGAGTTGTTCAACGCCGCCATCACCCGCGCCACCCGAGCCGCTGCGAGACCTCGTCCGCCGCCGTCACGACCGCCTCGGCCATCTGCGGCACCCGGCGGGCGTCGAGACGGAACGTCGGGCCGGAGATGCTCATCGAGGCCACCGGTTCGCCGTGGGTATTGCGGATCGGTGCTGCGATCGCCGTCAGGCCGATCTCGAGCTCGTCGATCGCGATCGCGTAACCACGACGGCGTACCTCATCGAGCTCGCGCAGCAGCCCCTCGAACGTCGTGATCGTGTTGGCGGTGTAGGACTTGAGCGCTGGCACCTGACGCCGTACCTCCGGTGGCTCGAGAGCGCTGAGCAGGACCTTGCCGTTGGACGTGGCATGCAGAGGTATGCGCTGGCCAACCCAGTTGTGCGGCTGGAGAGCCGATGATCCGGCCACCTGGTCCATGTAGAGCGCGGCCCCATCGGAGAGGACCGCGAGGTTGACGGTCTCACCCGTGCGCTGGGCCAGCTGGCGGGCGACGCCGCGACTTTCCTGGACGAGGTCGAGGCGTGACGTCGTGGCGCCCGCGAGGCGCAGGATGCCCGTGCCCAGGCGGTACTTGCCGCGGCCGGCGATCTGCTCGACCAGGTCTCGACGTTCGAGTGCGGCAACCAGCCGGAACGCCGTGGACTTGTGCACCCCGAGCTCGCGTGCGATCTCGGTGACGCCGGCTTCACCGGTGCGCGCCAGGATCTCGAGAATGGAGACGGCCCGGTCGACGGACTGGACGGTGCTGGCAACAACGCCCACCGGGGGGTCGACCTGCACGATGTCCGCGAGCTCGGCCGTCGTCTCCGCAGGTCGGCCATTGGTCGCGGCCAGCTCTGCCTCGAGGTCGACGGGCTTGTTGCTCATGGCGAAACAGTAGTGCATAGACAGCGACAAAGGACAAGGCTCGACGGCATACTGCTGCCATGACAACGGCACCACTCGCGGGCGGACCGGGCGGCATCGTGTTGCGGCTGCGGTGTCCGGATCGCCCCGGCATCGTGCATGCGGTCTCGGGGTTCCTGGTCGACCAGTCGGCCAACATCATGCAGAGCCAACAGTACGGCGACAGCGAGACCGGGCGGTTCTTCCTGCGCGTGCATTTCGAGCTGGTGGGCTCGTCGACGACTGTGGAGGACCTGCGCGAACGGTTCGTGCCGGTGGCAGCCGCCTTCGGCATGACGTGGGAGATGTGGGACGCAATGGCGCCCTACAACACGCTGATCATGGTGTCGCGGTTCGGGCATTGCCTGAACGACTTGTTGTTCCGCTGGAACACCGGGGCGCTGCAGATCAACATCCCGGCCATCGTCTCGAACCACCGCGACTTCGAGAAGCTGGCGGCGACGTACGACATCCCCTTCCACCACGTCCCGGTGACGCCCGAGACGAAGGCGGACGCGGAGAAGCAGCTGCTCAGCCTGGTCGACGAGCTCGACATCCACCTGGTCGTGCTCGCGCGGTACATGCAGGTGTTGTCCGACGAGACCTGTCGAGCACTCAGCGGCAAGGCCATCAACATCCACCACTCGTTCCTGCCGAGCTTCAAGGGAGCGCGGCCGTACCACCAGGCGCACCAGCGGGGCGTCAAGCTCATCGGGGCGACGGCCCACTACGTCACTTCCGACCTCGACGAGGGCCCGATCATCGAGCAGGACGTCGCCCGGGTCGACCACAGCTTCACCGCCGAGCAGCTCGTGACGGCCGGCCGCGACGTGGAGAGCTCTGTGCTGTCGCGGGCCGTCCGCTGGCACTCCGAGACGCGCGTCATGATCAACGACACCAAAACCGTCGTCTTCCGCTGACCGCCTTCGTTGAACCGTGAGTTGTGGCTCCTTGAACCGTGAGTTGTGGCTCCTTGAACCGTGAGTTGTGGCTCCTTGAACCGTGAGTTGTGGCTGTCAGCCCTGCGGAACAACGTGCCGAGCCTGTGGACAACGCGCACGCGACCAAGGCATGGCGCGGCACAGTTCCGTGATGGCGACTTCTGCACCCCTGTCACTTCCGGCCGGCCCCTTCACACCCCCCATGGCCGCGGAGCTCGGGATCACTCGCGCGCAACTGCGCCACCTACTCGCTCAGGGCGTGATCCGTCGCGTACTCCGCGGTGTGTATGTCGACAGCGCCGTGCCCGACACCGTACCCACGCGGGCGACCGCTGCCGCGCTGGTCGTATCCGCTGCCTGCGTCCTGTGTGATCGCACCGCCGCCTGGCTCCACGGGGTCGATGTCCTTGTGCTGGCCGAGCACGATCTGTTACCCCACCTCGAGACGTTCGTACGCCGCAGCAGTCCTCGGGTGCAGCGTCGAGGAACCAATCCTGGCCAGCGCGATCTCAGCGAAGACGACGTGATGCAGATCGGCCCAGTCCGCGTCACCACGCCGCTGCGAACAGCGCTCGACCTTGGGTGCGCCTTGCCACGACGCGATGCGCTGGCCGCCCTCGACATGTTCATGCGCAGGTTCGGATTCACCCGCGACGACCTGCGGCGCCATGCCCATCGATACTTCCGCCGCCGGGGCGTGCGCCAATTGCGACGCCTGATCACCCTCGCCGATGGCCGGGCCGAATCGCCCGGCGAATCGTGGACCCGCCTCGAGATCGTGGACGCCAACCTCCCTGTGCCGGCACTGCAAGTGTCGATCACCCGCGACGGCCGCGAGCTGTTTCGCCTCGATCTCGCCTATCCGGGGCTCAGGATCTGCATCGAGTATGACGGCGAGGAGTTCCATGACTCGCCCGAGAGCAGAGCGGCCGACGAGTGGCGACGACAGTGGCTGCGTGAGCACGGCTGGATCGTCATCGTCGTCACGAAGACCGACTTCACTCGCGAGGCCGCGACACGTTGGACAGAACAGCTGCGCCGCGCCATCGAGTCGCGTCGCGTTGCGGTGCGCCTGCGTCCAGGTCGGCGTCTCTCGCCATACACCGCCATCAGCAGCGACTGACCAGCCACAACTCACGGCTCAAAGCAACCACAACTCACGGCTCAAGCAACCACAACTCACGGCTCAAGCAACCACAACTCACGGTTCAACGAGCCACAACTCACGGTTCAACGAGTTAGTCGCCGAGTTCGTGGCGGCGGCGGGTGACGTACTCCTCCAGCTCCGCGCGAATGGCGTCGTCGAGAGGTGGTGGCTCATATGCCTCGAGCTTGGCCTGGTAGATCTGGGTTGCCCGGGCAGCGGTGTCGAGGCCGCCGGTGCGCATCCACTTCTCGTAGTTGTCCGACGACGACAGGAACGGCCGGTAGAAGCAGGTCCGGAACCGCTCCATCGTGTGCGCGGCTCCGAGGAAGTGTCCACCGTGGCCGACCTCCTCGTGCGCACCGAACGCCAGCGACGCCGCGTCGATCTCGAGCGGCGTGAACTCCACCTGCAGCATCTCGAGCAGCTGGATGTCGATGATGAACTTCTCGTACCCCGCCACCAGTCCGCCCTCCAGCCACCCGGCGGAGTGCATGACCCAGTTGACGCCGGCCAGGAACGTCGGCAGCAGCGTCATCATCGCCTCGTAGCCGGCCTGCGCATCGGGCACCTGGCTCGACGTCATGCCGCCACCGGAGCGGAACGGCAGGCCGAGGTGACGCGCGATCTGGCCGGTGCAGAACAGGCCCATCGCCGACTCCGGGGTCCCGAAACACGGCGACCCGGACTGCATGTCGATGTTCGACAGGAACGACCCGAAGATCACCGGACATCCCGGCCGGATCAGCTGCGCCAGCGCGATCCCCGACAACGCCTCGGCCATCTGCTGCACCAAGGCGGCGGGGATCGTCACCGGGGACATCGCCCCCATGAGCAGGAACGGCGTGAGTACGACGGGCTGCGCGGCTTCGCAGTACTCGAACATGGCGTCGAGCATCCGGTCATCCCAGCGCAGCGGCGAGTTGCAGTTGATCAACGAGATCGACGCCGGCGTCTCCTCGATGGCGTCGCGGCCACCGAAGAGGATGGAGCTCATCGCGATGGTGTCGGCCGCATTGACACCCGAGACGACGTTGCCCATGTAGACCTTGTCGGTCAACGTCTGCAGCGCGTAGGTCATGTCGAGGTGGCGGGAGTCGAGCGGGGTGTCGTTCGGCTCGCACACCACGCCGCCGGCCGAGTCGAGCACGGCATACGACTGCGACAGCTTCGCGAAGTTGCGGAAGTCGTTCATGGTCGCGTCGCGCCGTACCTCGCCCTCGCGCAGGAACGGCGGCCCGTAGACGGCGCCGAACGCCATCGAGTCGCCGCCGAGGTGGATCGTGTGCTCCGGGTTGCGCGCCTGGACGTCGAACTCCCTCGGCGCCTTCGCGACCTGCTCCAACACGAAGTCGGGATCGAGGAAGACGGTGTTGTCCTCCACGCGCTGCCCGGCTGACTTGAACAGTGCCAGCGCGCGGTCCGACATGAACTCGACCCCGATCTCGGTCACGATCCGCCGCCAGCCTGCATCGAGCGTGGCGATCGCCTCCGCCGACAGCACCTCGTAACGCGGCATTGTGTTGCGGAACATGCGGCCTCCCGACCTTTGGTCAAACGCTCCAGATTCGATCTCAGCAGAATGGTAGCGTCATGATGTGGAACTCACGTTCCATATTATGGTTTCATTGTGGAGCATCACCACACCGGTGCGGTAGTCCCCGCCACCGGCAATTCCATCACCGGCAATTCCACCACCGCACTCCCACCGACAACACTCCCACCGACAACCAACACCCGAGCGAGGTCAGCAGTGAGCGGCAACGGCACCCAGGCGATCGACAGAGCAGCCGAGCTGCTGTCGCGCGTCGTGCTCGCCGATGAGAAGCCGGCCTTCGGCGAGCTGGTCTCCGACACGGGCCTCGCCAAGTCCACCGCCTCCCGATTGCTCCAAGCCCTCGAGCGGCACCGGCTGGTCCATCGCGATGACGAGGGTGGCTACGCAGCGGGCGCGCTCTTCGCGCTGTACGCGAGTCGTCACGAGCCCCTCGACGAGCTCGTCGCTCTCGCCCAGCCGACGATGCAACGCCTCAGTGACGCCACCGGAGAGACGGTCAACCTGGCGGTGGCGCGCAACAACACCGTCGTGCAGGTGGCCCAGATCGACGCCACCTTCCTGCTCGGCACGATCAATTGGGTCGACGTCGATGTGCCCCCACATTGCTCTGCACTCGGCAAGGTCCTCTACGCCGCTCAGGCGATCGACCTTCCGACGAGCACGCTCGAACGGCGTACCGAGTACACGATCACCGACCCGGGCGCGTTCGCCACGCACCTCGACGAGATCCGGACCCAGGGGTACGCCGTCGCGCTCGGCGAGCTCGAGATCGGCCTCGACGCTGTCGCCTCACCCGTGCTCGCTCACGGCGGCGAGGTCGTTGCGGCCCTCGGCATCTCCGGGCCCAGCAACCGCATCGACCACCGAATTCCGCAGCTCGGCGCCCTGCTCACGAAGCAGGCTGCCGCGCTCTCGAAGGCGCTTGGCCACGACCCTCGCCCGGCAGCACTCGCAGCACCAGCACCAGCACCAGCACCAGCACCAGCACCGTCATCCGCACCGACATCGAAGGGAAAGGAGGGCGCCGCATGACGCCCGAGGAAATTCTGCAAGCGCTGTACGACGAGACCTTGGTCGGAAATGCTCCGACAGTTCTGGAGCTCACGCAACAGGGCCTCGACCAGGGCATGACTCCCGAGTCGATGCTTTTCGACGCGCTGATCCCGTCCCTGGAGGAGGTCGGTGCCAGGTTCGAGCGCGGTGACTTCTTCGTGCCCGAGATGCTGATCGCCGGTCGCGCGATGAGCGGTGCGCTCGACCTCCTGCGTCCGCTGCTCGCCGAGACCGGCGCCGAGACCGTCGGTACCTTCGTGATGGGCACGGTCAAGGGCGACGTCCACGACATCGGCAAGAACCTCGTCAACATCATGCTCGAGGGCGCCGGCTTCCATGTGATCGACCTCGGCGTCCAGGTGCCGCCGGAGAAGTTCGTCGAGGCCATCAACGAGCACAAGCCCGAGATCGTCGGATTCTCGGCCTTCCTCACCACGACGATGCCGATGTTCAAGGCCAACATCAATGCGCTCGAGAAGGCCGGCATCCGCGACAAGGTGCTCGTCATGGTCGGCGGGGCACCGGTCACGCAGGAGTATGCCGACGCCGTGGGTGCCGACGCCTACGCAGCCGATGCCTCCCAGACCGTCAAGAAAGCCAAGGACCTCGTCAAGCAGCACCGGTCCCGTGTCTCTGCCTGACCCGTCGTACCGACCGCAGTCCAGCACTCCCTACCGAGGACACCCATGCACACTCGTTTGAGCTCCGCCAGCAAAGAGATCGTGATCGGTCACGACCAGCCGTTCTGCCTGATCGGCGAACGCATCAACCCGACCGGTCGCAAAATCTTCCAGGAGCAGCTGCGGGCGGGTGACCTGTCGGCGATCGAGCGTGATGTGGCGGCTCAAGTGGCCGGCGGCGCTACGGTGCTCGACATCAACATGGGCGTGCCGTTGACCGACGAACCAGAGTTGCTCAAGAAGGCGATCAAGCTCGTGCAGAGCCTGACCGACCTGCCGATCTGCATCGACTCCTCGGTCGTCGAAGCCATCGAAGCCGGCCTGTCTGTCTACGAAGGCCGACCGCTGGTCAACTCGATCACCGCCGAAGACGACCGGATGGCCGAAATCCTGCCGATGGTCAAGCACTACGGCGCGGCGGTGATAGCGCTGCCGAACGACCACGACGAGATTCCCATGGAGGCCGACAAACGACTTGTCCTGACGAAGAAGATCCTCGACACGGCGGTCGACAAGTACGGCCTGTCTCCAGAGGACATCGTCATCGACCCGCTCGCGATGCCGATCGGCGCCGATCCCAACATCGTCAACGTCGCGTACGAGACGATCCAGCGCATCCGTGACGAGTTCGGCGTCAACATGACGCTCGGCGCCTCGAACGTGTCGTTCGGGATGCCGGGCCGCCACACGATCAACTCCACGTTCCTGCCGATGGCGATGACAGTCGGACTCACCAGCGCGATCATGGATACCCGCACGCCGCAGATCGTCGAGGCCGTCAAGGCCGCCGATCTGCTGCTCGGCCACGACGAGTGGGGCGGCAACTGGATCGCCGCGCACCGGGCCAAGCAGGCGGCCGAGAAGGCCGCGGCCGAGCTCGCGTCACACGACACCCCCGCGGGAGCCACCGCGTCATGACGGGAGGCTTCGCGCCTGACCCCTCGATCAATCCCGAGGAGCTGCGTCGGGAGGGCCTGATCGTGCCGCCTTCGGACGCCGCGGCCGAGGCTCCGGCCCATGACGGCACCGGTCGGGTGCGCTTGCACTTCACGCCTTCCGACCGAGAGGTCCGCGTCCCCCCGGGTGTGAGCGTCTTCGACGCGGCCAGCTGGAACGGCATCGCGATCGACTCGACGTGCGGCGGCCATGGCACCTGCAAGAAGTGCAAGGTGCAGATCGTCAACGGCACGGTGCCGATCTCGCGTCTCGACGTCCGGTCGTTCACCGGGGACCAGCTCGACGGAGGATG
The DNA here is from genome assembly GCA_963815445.1 of uncultured Actinomycetota bacterium. Lineage (GTDB taxonomy): Bacteria > Actinomycetota > Actinomycetes > Propionibacteriales > Nocardioidaceae > JANLYC01. The sequence continues at coordinate 7,042 of CAWFGV010000006.1, read as the reverse complement.
GCGGCTGGCGTGCCTGGCCCAGGCCACGACCGACCTGACGGTCGAGGTACCGCCCCTCATGACCCGGCCCAAGGCTGCGACCGTCGGAGTCGGGAGGCAGGTGATCCTGCGGCCGGCCATCCAGAAACGGTACGTCGAGCTGACCGAGCCGACACTGTCGGACCAGACCACCGACCTCGCGCGGCTCCTGGCGGCCATCGACGACCTCGAGCTCCGGATCGACCTGCACGCGTTGCGACGGATCCCCGCCGTGGCCCGACAGTCCGATTTCAAGTTCACGGCGGTCGTTGTGGACGACGTACTCATCGACGTCGAGGCAGGGGACACGACCGAGCGCCGCTACGCGATCGCGTTCGACCTCGGCACCACCACCGTCGTCGCAACACTGCTCGACACGTCCACCGGTACGCCGGCTGCAGTCGCCTCCATGCTCAACAAGCAACAGCCGTTCGGTGCCGACGTGATCACCCGCATCAGTGCCACGATGATGGATCCCGACGCGCTCGGACGGCTGCAGGAGCTGGCGCACGCGACCCTCGACGAGCTGACTCGTGAAGTCTGCGCCGAGGCCGATATCGATCCGGCGGAGATCTATGAGATCGCGGTCGCAGGCAACGCGACCATGACCGCACTGGCCCTTGGCATCGATCCCGAGCCGCTCGGCGTCGCTCCCTTCATCATGTCCTCGGCTACCTTGCCGGAGCTGCTCGCGTCCGACCTCGGGGTCCAGGTCCATCCACGAGCCCGGGCCGTTGTCCTGCCGGCGCTGGGTGCCTACGTCGGCGGCGACATCGTGGCCGGCATGCTGGCCTCCGGCATGGACCGCGACAAGCGGCTGCGACTGTTTATCGACGTCGGCACCAACTGCGAGATCGTGCTGGGTGACGGCGAGCGCATCGTCTCCACGGCGGCTCCGGCAGGACCCGCCTTCGAGGGTGGCGCCATCCGCTGCGGCATGCGCGCGGCCGACGGCGCGATCGAAGTCATCAAGATCGGGGACGACTGGTCCGTCACGTGTCAGGTGATCGGCGACGTGCCGCCGCAGGGACTGTGCGGGTCGGGACTGGTCGACGCCGTGGCCGAGCTCGTCCGCGTCGGCTTGCTGGACTCGTCGGGCCGCTTCCTCACCGACGACGCGGCCGCCGAACGCGTCCCTGGGCTCAAGGACAGGCTGGGAGAGATCAACGGTGAGCGTGTGTTCGCCCTCGCGTGGTACGACGACGGCAAGCACGACCTCAGCGACTCGGTCTACCTGAGCCAGCGCGACGTCCGGGAGCTGCAGTTCGCGAAGGCGGCGATCTCCACCGGTTGGACGCTGATGCTCGAGGAGCTCGGAGTGGAGCAGTCCGACGTCCAGCAGGTGTTGCTTGCCGGGTCGTTCGGGTCCTACCTGTCACCGGCGAGTGCTGTCCGGATCGGCCTTGTCCCGAACCTTCCGGTGCTGCGCATCGTCAGCGCGGGCAACGTCGCCGGTGAGGGCGCCAAGATGACGCTGCTGAGCATGCAGGAACGCAAGGGGGCCGCAGCGCTGCTGGAGGAGGTGACGTATGTCGAGCTCTCCGACCGTCCCGACTTCAACGACCGGTTCGTCGACCAGCTTTCCTTCCCCAGCTGACGCTCACGCGCGAATGCCTCCCGTGCCAGGACTCGGAGCGGAGCCGGAACTCGCCGTGCCCGCGCGTACCGGTGATGTCGCGATCATCGCGTGTGGCGCGATCTCGCAGCCCTGCAAGGAGATCGTCACCCGGCGCGGCTGGGCCGCCGACATCTACCCGCTGCCTCCCCTCCTGCACAACCGACCTGATCTCATCGCGGGCGAGGTGGAGCGGCTCGCCGGTGAGCTCGCTCCGAGGTACGACAGGTTGGCCATCGGGTATGCGGACTGCGGCACCTACGGCGCCCTCGACGAGGTGTGCGACCGACTCTCGCTGCGACGGCTCGCCGGGCTGCACTGCTACGACGTGTACGCCGGAGCCGAGCGGCTGCAACGCTTCTTCGACGAGCAACCGGGCACCTACGTGCTCACGGACTTCCTCGCTCGGTCGTTCGCGCGTACCGTGCTGGCCGAGCTCGGGCTCGATCGCTATCCGGAGCTGCGGGACACCTACTTCGGTCACTACACGCGCGTCGTCTGGCTCGCCCAGGACGCAGACCCGGAAACGCAGGCGCTGGCGCAGCAAGCAGCCGACGCGATCGCTCTGCCGCTCACCCAGGTCAACGTCGGCACAGCGGGCCTCGAGCGCGAGCTCGAGCGGATCGTGGTCGACCGCTGAATCAGACAGGCGCCGGCAGCTGTGTCGTCAGCGGCCGAGCAGCTCCTGGCGCCAGGTCTCTGTCTCGGCGACCTGGTTGAAGGTGAACAGATGCAGGCCGGCGACCTTGAGGCTGGGGTCGCCCAGCGCAGGTGCCGCCCTGAGCAGGAAGCGCTCGGGGCTGAAGCCACCAGGCGCGGCGATGCGGGCGAAGGCCGAGGCGTGCGACTTGAGGAACCGCACCGACTGGCCGACGCCGATCTTGCTTGCCATCGTGAGCAACTTGGTGCGTTCGACCGGCCCCGGCAGGCCGATGAGCACCGGAAGCTCGATGCCGCGCTTGCGCATCCGCTTCAGCCAGGTCGAGATCGTGTCCGCGTCGAAACAGAGGTTGCTCACGACGTAGGTCGCATGCTCGCGCTTGTCCCACATGGACTGGATGGTGATGTCGTCCTCGATGGCGGGATGGCTCTCGGGGTACCCCGTGATCCCGACCTCGGCGAACGGCCGGCCCATGGCGGTCAGGTGTTCGAGCAAGGCCACGGATCCGGTGTACTCCCCCGCAGGTGGGTCGGCGTCGCCGGCCGGGCAGAACACGTTGGTCACGTCGAGGCCGCGCAGTCGGGCGACGATCTGCTCGAGCTCGGCCGGTCCGCTGATCATCCGGGCGGCGAGGTGCGGGACGACGTGGTAGCCGTGCCCGATGAGCCGTTCGGTGAGGTCCAGGGTGGCGCCGATGCCCTTGGTCGGGCTTGCGGTCACCGTCACCGTCACGTCGAGCGGGACGTTGTCGACGACGGCCTGTTCGATCTTCGCGGTGGGAAGTACTTCGTAGCGGGCCGACTTCAACGCACCGTGGACGACGGTCATCGGCTGCGCTTTGTTGCGCATCGATCAACTCATTTCTTCATACGCACCAATCTGGCTTTACTCTAGTCCTCGAAGGCCGACGTCCGACAGGTTTCTCGCGGGCAGAAACGGCGACCTGAACCGCTGTGGATGACCGCCGGGGCTAGCCGCGACTGGGGATGACCAAGGCGAGCACGATCATGCCGCCGGCGCAGATCGCCATCGCGGTGAGATCGACGTACCTGCTGCGGATCCGTAGCATTCCGGCTCGGTCGTCGGGAAGGACCGCTCGCGCCGCCAGCGCCACTGCGAAGCTCGCCCCCATCGTCACGACGCCGGTGCGCCAGGCTCCCGCGCTCACCAACGTCAGCCCCGCCAGTACCGCGACGACGACCGCGAGATAGATGATGCCGCCGGTGGTCGAGGGTCGCTTCAACCAGTTCAAGGGAGCGTCAAGACAGACCGGCCACGCGCTCGGCCGCTTCTACGACGTTGGTGAGCAACATCGCGCGCGTCATGGGACCGACGCCACCGGGCATCGGCGCCAACCACCCCGCGACCTCCGCCGCATCGGGAGCCACGTCCCCGACCAGCCCCGCATCCGTGCGCGACGTACCGACGTCGAGGACGACCGCGCCCGGCTTGACCATGTCGGCCGTCACGAGGCCGGCGACCCCCGCCGCCGCGATGATCACGTCGGCCCCACGCGTGTGTTGGGCGAGGTCGACGGTGCCCGTGTGGCAGAGGGTGACCGTCGCATTCTCCGAACGCCGGGTGAGCAGCAGCCCCAGCGGCCGCCCCACGGTGATGCCGCGGCCGATCACGCACACCTCGGCGCCAGCGAGCTTGACGTCGTACGCCGTCAGCAGCTCGACGATGCCGCGGGGCGTGCAGGGCAAGGGCGCGTCGGCCATGAGGACGAGCCGTCCGAGGTTCATCGGGTGCAAACCGTCGGCGTCCTTGTCGGGGTCGACCAGCTCCAGGGCGCGCTGCGCATCGAAATGCCGCGGGAGGGGCAGCTGCACGATGAAGCCGGTGCAGGTCGGATCCGCGTTGAGCGCGGCGATGCGTTCGTCGAGGAACTCCTGCGTGATGTCCGCAGGGTGGTGCTCGCGTAGTGACGCGATGCCGACCTGCGCGCAGTCGCGGTGCTTGCCGGCGACGTACGACATGCTGCCCGGATCATCTCCGATCAGCACCGTGCCGAGGCCCGGCGTGACGCCGTGCTCGGCCAGCCTCTCGACCCGTTTCTTCAGGTTGTCCCTGATGGCCGCCGCCGTCGCCTTGCCGTCCAGAATCTGCGCAGTCACGGGCCGATTGTGCCACGGCTTCTCCGAGCGGACGACGCACCCGCCGTACCACCCCGGGACCGCACCACCATGTGGGCGGTTGCGGTGGCACTGGTCCCGGCGGCGACAGGCGCATTCTGTGAAAAATGTGTTGGTGCCGGTCGGGTTCGGGTGCGAGGGTCGGGCACATGTCCCTTCGCCAGCACGAGATTGCCGAGGCCGACCACCGGATCCTCAACCCGTTCACCCACGAGAAGTTGATGCTGCTCGGTGAGGTATGCCGGGTCCGGCCGACGACGCGCATTCTCGACATCGCCTGCGGCAAGGGCGAGCTGCTGTGCCAGTGGGGGAAGCAGTACGGGAGCTCGGGCCACGGCGTCGACGTGAGCGACGTGTTCCTGGGCGCGGCCCGCGAACGCGCCACCGAGCTTGGCGTCGAAGATCGCATCGGTTACACGCACAGCGCGGGCGCGGACTTCGTCACCGACGAGACGTTCGACCTCGTCTCGTGTCTGGGCGCGATGTGGTTCGGCGGCAGCCTGGAGGCCAGCGCCGTCATGATGCAGCAGTGGGCTGCTCCGGACGCGGTACTGCTGATCGGGGAGCCGTTCTGGAACGAGGATCCACCGGCGGCCGCGATGGCGGCGTACGAAGGCTTCACGGGCCTGGCCGAGTTGGCTCAACGCCTCGAGTCGACCGGACTCGACCTGGTCGAGATGGTCCTCGCCGACGGCGACTCCTGGGACCGGTATGCCGCATCGCAGTGGTGGACCGTGCGGAACTGGCTCATGGCAAACCCGGATGACGACGAGGCACCGGCGATGCGCGACTACCTGTCGACGGGACGGTCGCAGCATCTGGAGTTCGTTCGCCGGTATCTGGGCTGGGGCGTCTTCGTGCTCCGCCCGGACGGGTCCCGGGAAGGGCGCTAGCCCGGGGACGGCGCCAGCCGGTCGAGCTTGCCTCGCCCGGCCGAGGTCGGGCCCGTCGAAACCCTGGAAACCCTTGTGGACAACGCGAAACGGGCTCGCGGCTGTCGGACAGGCCAAGTAGAATCGAACACATGTTCGACACCGACCTCAGCGCACTCGACGAGCTGGCCACCCTGGCCGCCGCCGAACAAGCCCGCGCTGCTGTCGAGCAGGGCGAAGTGCGACTGTTGCAGACCGCGGCGCACTGGGCCGACCTGCACGGGGACGTGGCCCGTCCTACCGGTCCTACCCTGCTCGGGTGTGAGCAGCTGATCCGCTTCGGTGGCGCCGGGACACCGACGGTAGCGGAGTTCGCACCGGCCGAGCTCGGCGTCGTGCTCGCCACCTCCACGACCGCCGCGGAACGGCTGGTGGCGGACGCGTTGGACCTGCGCCACCGGCTCCCACGCTTGTGGGCACGGGTCTGTGCGGGTGAGGTCAAGCCGTGGATCGGCCGCAAGACCGCCGAGGCCACCCGCCACCTGAGCGAAGCCACCGTGGCGGTGGTGGACCGTCGGATCGCCAAGTATGCGCACTCGCTGTCGTGGGGACGGATCGAGGCGATCATCACCGCGACGTGGATGGAGTGCGACCCGGACGCCGCCGCTGAAGCCGACGCACAGGCACAGGAGTCGTTGGGGGTGTGGTTGAGCCCGTCGTCCGAGCACGGCACCAAGAAGCTGTTCATCCAGGCCGAAGCCGCAGATGCGATCTGGTTCGACGCGACGGTGGACCGCACCGCCCACGGGCTCGGACTCCTCGGCGACCACCGGTCCAAGGACGCCCGCCGGGCCGCCGCCATCGGAGTCCTGGCCCGACCGCAAGCCGCCCTGGACCTGTTCACCGACGTCGCCCACGCAACCAGCACCGCCACCGACCACACCGACGACCACCCAGACGCAACCGACCCCACCGGCCCAACCCGACTGGCCCGGCCGGCCTGGCCGAGGGGGCTCGGTCAGGTCAGACGAGGACCGGTCGACACCCGACCCGCCGTGACGCTGTACGTCCACCTCACCGACCAGGCGCTGGTCACCGGCACCGGGGTGGGGCGGGTCGAGCAGGTCGGACCCGTCACCCTGGACCGCGTCAAGACGTGGCTCAGTGGCGCGAACGTCGTGGTGAAACCGGTGATCGACCTCAACCAGCAGATCCCCGTGGACGCCTATGAGATCCCCGACCGGATCCGTGACGCCGTCCACCTACGCACCCCCGTCGACTGTTTCCCCTACGCCACCTCCACCCGACGCACCGGAGACCTCGACCACACCACCCCCTACGTCTCCCCCGACAACGGTGGACCACCCGGCCAAACCGGGATCGACAACCTCGGCCCCCTGACCCGGACCCACCACCGCATCAAGACCCACGGCCGATGGCAGGTCGCCCAACCCTTCACCGGCATCTTCGTCTGGCGCAGCCCCCACGGCCGCTACCACCTCGTCGACCACACCGGCACCCACCCAGCACTCCCGACACTCCCGGCCCGTCAGCCGCTCCCGGCCGCTTGAAACACCTCTCGCCCTCACCGGCGGCCGACCCCGACGACATGGATCGGTCGGCCGCCGACTGGGAGCATATGCAGGTCCACCCCGACGTGCCGCCTGCACACCTCCCAGTTTCTGAGCCGGGAGGCGCCCCACTACGAGTCGGGCGTGGTGCCCGGAGCCTTCGCGGCAGT
>CAWFGV010000005.1:0-736362 GCA_963815445.1 uncultured Actinomycetota bacterium | reverse complement strand
TGGGCGGCAGAACCGGAATTCAGATGGGCGGATCTCCGTAGCGAAGCTCATTCGATACGGACCCGACAGTCGCACGGCTCACTTGGCCCTCATCGAGCTCGGTGACTCGACGTGTACACCATGCGACCCCGGTTCAGACAGTACCCGCTGGCTCGGTGGTGCCTCTCAGCCAAGGACTGACGGTTACGGTGTAAACGGGCCGAGGTTCGCTGGAAGCTCAGGTTACACGTTGCGTTATTCCGGGCTGGGCCAAAGGCGGGGAAGGAGGAAGAACTCCCGCAGGGCTACCTTCAGAGCGATTCCTACTCGTGCGCCGCGCCCGGTCAGCGCCTGACAACAGCTTCGAACATCCGGCCACTGTCCAGGCAGCTTTTCGATAGGCATCATCCGCGTCCGCACGCGCCCCATGGATCGGGCGCTCGCGCATCTGCTTTAGCGACGGCGGCCGATGGCGCGCATCTTTGCCACGTTCAGTCTGAATGCCTCGTCCAGGTCATTGTCAAAGTCAATCGACATCCCGCTACTTTCATCTGCTCGTCAACTCCTCGGATCCCGTTCCAGCCGCCGTACTGCGCCGATCGGTCACACGGTAGATGTCAAGGCCCTGCTGCCTGTCCGCTTCAACGCCCCTGACATCCGCTCGAACTCCTCCCGAGAGCTGAACTGGTCACGTGAAGGTAGAACATAGCCTTGAATTCAGACGTCGGATGAACGTTTGTCCGTCTCAATCTCGAAGAGCTGGCCGGAGAGGACCTGGGTTAACAGTTCCGACTGTGCAGAGGGATACCAGGGACGTCGCTTCTCCCCATTGACCGACAAAATAAGTTCATCACGATCCGGCAGACCCCGATGAACCGAGGAACACCATGCTGAGATGCTCTGATGTCTTGACGGCCAGCGACGACAAGCGCCGTCACCCCCACCCGGATTCTGCGTACTTCTCAGAAAGCACCCTGTCCAGCTTCTCCCAGACGACTACATTCCAGGCCCTGCAGGAGGATCGACATAGCCCGATCGACGGCGTCGCTCCGCTCGTCCACGAGGCGCTCCATGCGTCACGACGTTCAATGTAGTCGAGGTGGAGGGTACCGTGTGGATTCGCTGCTGATGCTTCACATGACGGCTTACCGCCGTGAGCCGTCGGCATTGCGAGAACGGTCCCGTCTTCGGCCCCAGGCCGAAACGCCCTAGTTCGTTCCTGCTATAACTTCGGCGGCTACCGAAGCGCAGCGCTTCGAGGAGCTGATTTGACGATTTGCCTACGCCTCGTCCGAGACGAGCACGTACGATCCGCGGCGACATAATTCACTCGACGTCCACATGGCGTGCCCCGCGGCCACGCAGTCTCCACCAGGTCTTCGACGGCGTCTCGAAGTCGTACCAGATGTCGCGAAGAGAGCAGGTGAGACGAGCGGCTGACGGGGCGACCTCCTGAACCACTACTCGTGACATGCTGCGACTCCTCCTGAACTACCCTGGTTCGACGCGGGTACGACTGTCTCGTTTTCCTATTCTCATTCACGACAAGCCCACCAGATGCCACCGACACAACCTCGTGCCTCATCGATCGGACCGCCAGTGGTCTCTGATGCCCGGCGCAGGAACATGCAGTCCAATCGTGGCCGCGACACCAGCCCTGAAACGCTGGTGCGATCGCTGCTCCACGCGCGCGGCCTGAGGTTTCGTGTTTGCGCGCCGCTGCCATTCGATCGAAGGCGACGGGCGGACATCACATTCAGCCGCGTCGGACTCTTTGTGTTTATCGACGGTTGTTTCTGGCATGGCTGCCCCCAGCATTACCAGGCCCCAAAGACGAACTACCAGTTCTGGCGCAACAAGGTGATCGGTAACCGGAACCGAGATGCGGACACCGACGCCCGCCTTCGAGATCAGGGCTTTCATGTTCTGCGGGTCTGGGAACACGAGCATCCAACCAAGCCGCCGACCTGATCATCTCTCAGTACTGGGAACTTCGCGCAGACACCGAAACCAAGAGTTAAGGCGCCGCGATCTGAACCTTGGCCCATACCGCGCCGCCTCCTCGGCAATTTCGGCGCTCAGCTGCAGCCGCTCGTGGAGCCGCAGCCTTCGCAGACGTAGCAGCTGCCTGCTGGGCGCATCTTGGTGCCGCAGGTGAAGCAGAGCGGGCTGTCGACCTCGCGGCCGGAGATGGCCTCCATCAGCTCGGCCGTGGTGTGGGCGCCGCCGGCTGCGGGCTTGGCGGTCGAGGTGACCACGTCGGCCGCTGCAGCAGGAGCGTCAGCTGCCACTGAGGCGTCGGACTCCACCGCAGGCGCCGTGGCGCTCGCGCTGGCACCGGCGTCCGTCGACTTCAGCGACTCCGCCTCCGGCACCTCGTCGCTCTCGTCGGACGACGCCTCGTACGAGCCCGTGTCGAGCTGGCGCTGGCGCTCTTCGGCGGTGTAGATGCCGAGGGCGGAGCGCTTCTCGAAGGGCAGGTAGTCCAGCGCCAGCCGGCGGAAGATGTAGTCCATGATCGACTGGCTCATCCGCACGTCCGGGTCGTCGGTCATGCCGGCCGGCTCGAACTTCATGTTGGTGAACTTCGAGACGTAGGTCTCGAGCGGGACGCCGTACTGCAGCGAGATCGAGATCGCCATCGAGAAGGCGTCCATCACCCCGGCCAGGGTCGAGCCCTGCTTGCCGAGCTTGAGGAACACCTCGCCCAGACCGTCGTCGGGGTACGACCCGGCCGTCATGTAGCCCTCGGCGCCACCGACCGTGAACGACGTGGTCCGCGACGGACGCGACTTCGGCAGCCGCTTGCGCACCGGCCGCTCGATCACCTTCACGACCTCGGCGGCCGCGTCGGAGGCGGAGAACGCCTTGTCGGCACCCTTGGCCTTCGCGTCGGACAGCGGCTGGCCGACCTTGCAGTTGTCGCGGTAGACCGCCAGCGCCTTGAGGCCGAGCTTCCAGCCCTGCAGGTAGACGTCGGCGATCTCCTCGACCGTCGCGGTCTCGGGCAGGTTGACCGTCTTGGAGATCGCGCCGGACAGGAACGGCTGCGTGGCCGCCATCATCCGCACGTGACCCATCGGCGCGATCGCCCGCGCCCCCATGGCGGTGTCGAACACCTCGTAGTGCTCCGGCTTGAGACCCGGCGCGTCGATGACGTGACCGTGCTCGGCGATGAACTCCACGATCGCCTCGATCGTCTCGCCGGTGTAGCCGAGCTTCTTCAGCGCCCGCGGGATCGTCTGGTTGACGATCTGCATCGACCCGCCACCGACGAGCTTCTTGAACTTGACCAGCGAGAAGTCCGGCTCGATGCCGGTCGTGTCGCAGTCCATCATGAAGCCGATCGTGCCGGTCGGCGCGAGCACCGACGCCTGCGCGTTGCGGTAGCCGTTCTTCTCCCCCAGCTTGATGACCTGGTCCCACGCCTTCGACGCCACCCCCAGCACGTCGCGGTCGTTGCTCGTCACCGAGCGGACCGCGTCGTTGGCGGCCGCGTGCTTGCGCATGACCCGCTTGTGGGCGTCGGCGTTGCGGGCGTACCCGGCATACGGTCCGACCACGCCGGCGATCTCGGCCGAGCGCTTGTACGACGTACCGGTCATCAGCGACGTGATCGCCGCCGCCAGCGTGCGACCGCCCTCGGAGTCGTAGCCGAGGCCCATCGCCATCAGCAGCGCACCGAGGTTGGCGTACCCGATGCCGAGCTGGCGGTAGTCACGCGTGGTGTCGCCGATCGCCTTCGTCGGGAAGTCGGCGAAGCAGATCGAGATGTCCATCGCGGTGATGATCAGCTCGACACAGCGCGCGAACAGCGGCGCGTCGAACGTGTCGTCGTCGCGCAGGAACTTCAGCAGGTTGAGCGACGCCAGGTTGCACGAGGAGTTGTCGAGCGACATGTATTCGGAGCACGGGTTGGACGCGGTGATCCGGCCCGTCTCGGGGTTGGTGTGCCAGTCGTTGATCGTGTCGTCGTACTGGATGCCCGGGTCGGCGCACTCCCACGCGGCCTTGGAGATCTTGCCCCACAGCTCGCGGGCGTCGACGGTCTCGATGACCTTGCCGTCGCCGCGCGCCCGCAGCCCGAAGTCGGTGCCGTCGGTGACCGCGCGCATGAACTCGTCGGTGACCCGCACGGAGTTGTTGGCGTTCTGGTACTGCACGGAGTGGATGTCGGCGCCGCCGAGGTCCATGTCGAAGCCGGCGTCCCGCAGCGCGCGGATCTTGTCCTCTTCACGCGCCTTGGTCTCGACGAACTCGACGATGTCGGGGTGGTCGACGTCGAGCACGACCATCTTGGCCGCCCGCCGGGTCGCGCCGCCGGACTTGATCGTGCCCGCGGACGCGTCGGCGCCCCGCATGAACGACACCGGACCGGACGCGGTGCCACCGGACGACAGCAGCTCCTTGGACGAGCGGATGCGCGACAGGTTGAGACCGGCACCGGACCCGCCCTTGAAGATGAAGCCCTCTTCCTTGTACCAGTTGAGGATCGAGTCCATCGAGTCGTCGACGGCCAGGATGAAGCACGCCGAGACCTGCTGCGGCGACTTGGTGCCGACGTTGAACCAGACCGGGGAGTTGAACGCGAACACCTGGTGCAACAGCATGTGGGTCAGCTCGTGGTCGAACGCCTCGGCGTCCTCGGGCGTGGCGAAGTAGCCCTCGTCCTCACCGGACTTGCGGTAGGTCTGCACCACGCGGTCGATCAGCTGGCGCAGGCTCCACTCGCGTACGTCGGTGCCGACCGCGCCACGGAAGTACTTCGTCGTCACGATCGTCGACGCGTTGACCGACCAGAAGTCCGGGAACTCCACACCGCGCTGCTCGAAGACGGTCTCGCCGGTCTTCCAGTTCTGCTGCACGACGTCGCGACGCTCCCACGTCACCTCGTCGTAGGGGTGCGTGCCGGCGGTGGTGAAGATCCGCTCGATCTTCAGCCCCTTGCCCCGCCGGGTGGTCTGCTGGCGCCGGCTGTCGGTCTCGGTCATGGCTTCTCCTGCCTCGTCTCCGCCTGGTGGCGGGGGGTGCATCACGCAGATGCGGGTGGTCTGCTGCTGGTCTGGTCGATCAGGTGGTGCGGGTGCTGCTTCGCGTCTGGGGTGGCCGGTCAGCCGGAGGGGTCCTGGCCCGGTGGGCCGCCGCGGCTGACGAGCTCGGGTTCCTCGCCGGTCGGTTGTCGTTCGGCCCGGAGCAGGGCGATCTCGGTCTCGAAGTCGTCGGCGGACTCGAACGAGCGGTAGACGCTCGCGAACCGCAGGTAGGCCACCTCGTCGAGCTCGCGCAGCGGCCCCAGGATCGCGAGCCCGACCTCGTGCGCCGGCACCTCGGCCCAGCCGGAGGAGCGCAGCGCGTCCTCGACCTGCGAACCGAGCACGGCCAGGTCGTCGTCGCTGACCGGCCGGCCCTTGCACGCCTTGCGGACGCCGCCGATGGCCTTCTCGCGGCTGAACGGCTCGGTCGCGCCGGACCGCTTCACCACCGTGAGCTGCATGGCCTCGACCGTGGTGAACCGCTTCTCGCACTCCGAGCACGACCGGCGCCGCCGGATCGACGTACCGTCCTCGGACACGCGCGAGTCGAGCACGCGGGTGTCGGTGTGGCGGCAGTACGGGCAGTGCATCTGCGGCGGGATCCTTCCGGTGCTAGAACGGGCGCTCATACCGGTGGTTCTACTCCGGCGGTCCGACAGTTTCGGGGGGCCCGGCGGGGGACTCAGCTGGGGACCGACCTGTGGATGTGCTGGGGATGAACTGCGGTGTCCTGTGGGTGAAGCGAGGATGTGAGCGGGACCACGTGTGGATAACGGCCGAGGACCGGCAACCACAACCTGTGGAGAACTACATCCCTGTAACTACTATATCTGGGGGTAACCGTACGCTCAAGGCCTGACGGCGTGCAATCAAAACGGCGACATCGGCACGAGAATTTGCATCAGCCCAGGTCAGAGCAGCATTTGGTATGCCGGATGGGCGTGTCCCCCGGGCGTGTCGTCAGCGGGCGTCGGTGGTTGAGCCCGTCGAAACCACCTCGGAGAGATGAGTTGTGGCCAGCAGACCGGTCGGCATACCCAAGACACCCATGCGCGGAAGGGAATGCATGAGCACGCAGGCGAGCACGCAGAAGAGGACACTGTCGGTCGATCTGTTCAGCACGCTGGACGGCTTTGCCTCGGGCACCGAGTCCGAAGGCTACTTCGGCCTCTACGGACCCGAGCTCGCCGCCTGGATCGACGAGGTCGCCGCCCGGCCGCACGTGATGGTGATGGGCCGCAAGACGTACGTCGAGCTGGCCGGCATCGTGGCCGGCGGCGGCGACCCCTCGTTCGCCCGCATGAACGAGCTGCCCAAGGTGGTCTTCAGCTCGACCCTCGAGGAGCCGTTGCCCTGGGTGAACTCCACGCTGGTCCGCGAGGACGCGGCGACCGCCGTGGCCAGGATGAAGGCAGAGCCGGGCGACCCGCTCCGCGTGATCGGGTCGCTGTCGATGCTGTCCACTCTGCTGGCCGCGGGGCTGGTCGACCGGCTCAAGCTCATCGTCTTTCCGCAGATCCTCGGCACCACCGGGACCGCGCCCATCTTCGCGGGCCTGCCGGACCTCGACCTGCGCCTGGTCGGGACCCAGGTTCTTGACGGCCGGCTCGTGCTGCTCGACTACGCGCCCGTGATGTCTGGTGGTTGAGCGCCCAGCCCGCCGTCTGGGTCGGAAGGCCCTTGAAACCGGCCGGTGACGCGAGGACCGTGGAGAGATGACGACGTTGCCGAACGACCCGCCGATCGACGACGACGACTGGAGCCATCAGCAGGCCGAGCCGACCGAGGCGCCCGTCGCCGATCCCGATGACCTCGAGGCCTACTCAGAGGAGGAGCTCGAGGTGTTTGCCGACGAGGACATCTACGAGAAGGTCGACGGACACCGGGTCACCTTCCCCGGCGAGGACCTCGACGCCGGACTGACACGCCCATCCATCACGCCGGCTCGGAACGTGGTTGCTGCCCGGACGGCATCCAGACCGCAAGCGTGTTCCGAATCAACCCCGGCCAGACGTCAGTGGTGGAGGCGGTAGAAGCGGAAGAAGCTGAACTCCTCGATCGGCAGCACGTCCACGCGCGCGAAGCCGGCCTCAGCGGCGTACCCCTCCAGCGTCGACCGGCGCATCACGGTCCCGGTGCCCACCGAGGGCTGTGACGACATGCCGTCGGGCAGGCAGACGAACATGCTGAAGCCGTACATGAACCGCTCCAGCTCGTCGCCCGGCGCCGTGAACTCATCGGCCACGCCCTCGTCCATCACGATCACCGCACCGTCTGGTTTGACCGCGGCGCGTACGCCGGCCAGCACCTCGACCGGGCGCGGCATGTCGTGCACGCACTCGAAGAAGAACGCCGCGTCGTACTCCCCCGACTCCCCCAGCCCACTCGCGTCGGCCAACCGGAAGCTCACCCGGTCGCCGACCCCGGCCTGCTCGGCGTTGCGCTGCGCCATCTCCACCGATGGCGCGTCCACGTCGACCCCGTGGATCAGCGCCTCCGGATAGGCCCGCGCGAGCGCGATCGACGACCAGCCGCCACCGGCCCCGACGTCCAGCACCCGGGCGCCCGGCCGGCTCAGCAGGTCGTGCACCTCCGGCACGCCCGCGAGCGCCTCGCCCAGCTGCTGGTCGAACCACGGCCGGTTGAACGCGGCCTGGGCGTCGCGCATGTCGTCGCCGAGCTGCTCCCAGCTCACGCCGCCGCCACCGCGGTAGGCGTCGAGCAGGTTCGGCAGCTGCTTGCCGATGGCGGCGATCGCGCGTCCGACCGGCGCCAGGTACGCCAGGCTCGTCTCGTCGGTCAGCACCTCGGCCGCCGCGGCCGGCAGCTCGTAGCGACGCTCGTCCGCCGGCTGCGAGGCATCCGTGGTCAGGATCCCCAGCACCGCCTGGCCCTCGAGCCACTCCTGCGCGTAGCGCGCGTGCGTCGAGGTCCGTTGCGCCAGCTCGCTGTATGTCGCCGGGCCGTCGGCCCCCAGTGACCGGTACCAGCCGAGCCGGTCCCCGACATACACGCTCAGGATCTCCATCGTGCCCAGCGCCGACATGAACAGGCGCTCGGCGAGGGCGTCGGCGGTGAGCTCGGTCTGTTGCTCGAGCATGTCGGTCATGGGCGGCTCCTCGGCGTCTTCGGGGTGTGAGCGTACGCCGATCCGCAACAACCGAAAAGGGGTCGAACCGCAAGCAACGCACGTGCCGCCTCGCCCAAGGATCCGAGTCTGACGTTGCTCCGGCAACGCGTCACTCGGATCCTTTCGGAGGGGCCGCCCCGTATCACCCGGCTGAGTTGTCACTCCTCGGGTAGTGCCGCACGGTGCTCAGCGGGACTCACAACTTCTCGCTGCCACCGTGCGTCGTACCCAGGACCGAGCCACACCGTCGGCGACCACCACCATCGATGAGGGGACCTCATGCGACTCCGCACCATTCTGACCATCACGACCAGCACCGCTGCCGCGGCAGCGTTGACGGCCGCCGTGGCCGGGCCTGCCCTGGCCCAGCACATCGAGGGAACGCCGGGCAACGACCGGCTGCACGGGACGTCGACGCGCGACACGATCTTCGGCCAGGCCGGCAACGACGTGATCCGGGGCCTCGGCGGCAACGACAACCTCCACGGCGGCGCCGGCAACGACCGGCTGTTCGGCGGCGGTGACACGGGACGCGACTACTTCTCCGGCGGACCCGGGCGCGACGTCGCACGGGGCGGCCCCGGACGCGACTTCTTCACCGGGGACGCCGGGCGCGACACGTTCTACGGCGGCGCCGGCAACGACATGGTCGAGACCATCGACGGCAACGACCGGATCTTCACCGGCCCCGGCAACGACGAGCTCAGCTTCCTCGACAGCGACGGCAAGCGTGCGTACATCAACTGCGGACCCGGCTACGACGTCGTCAACTACCTCGGCGCGATCGACCCGCGCGACGTCATCAACGCCAACTGCGAAGCGGTCAACGCCAACACGTCCGACTGACCGCCCGCCCCACACGCGCAAAGATCCGAGTATGACGTTGCTCCGGCAACGTGAGGCTCGGATCTTGGGGGCGCAGCGCGCGATCAGAGCGGCTCAGGCGCCAACGTTCGATCGGTCTCCGTCGAGCCCTGCCTCAGCATCGCCCGGATGGCCTCGGGGCCCATGGGCCGGGCCAGGTGGTAGCCCTGTCCCCGGTGCGCGCCGAGCCGGCGTACGACGTCGAGTCCGATCTCGTCCTCGATGCCCTCCGCCACCACGGTGAGGCCGAGGCGCCGCCCGATGTCGATGGCCGCGGCGAGCAGGGTCTGCCCGCCCCCAGCGAAGTCCTCACCGATGGACCGGTCGATCTTGACGCCGTCGAGCGGCAGCTCCTGGAGCGCCTTGAACGAGGCGTACCCGCTGCCGAAGTCGTCCAGCTCGATGCGTATGCCGATCGCGCGCAGCCCTTCCAGGACCTCCGTCGCCACACGCACGTCCTTGACGACCGTGGTCTCGGTGATCTCCAGGGTGAGCGCACTGCCGTCCAGTCCACGCTCGGCCAGCAAGGCGTCGATGTCAGCGGGCAAGGACTGGTCGGAGACCAGCTGGGCCGAGAGGTTGACGCTGACCGGGACCGGGGTGCCCGCCTCGCGCCAGACCACTGCCTCGTCCAAGGCGGAGCGCAGCGTCAGCAACGTCAGCTGCCGGATCAGCCCGACCTGCTCGGCAAGCACCACGAACTCTGCAGGGGGAACCGGCGTCACACCCCCGCGGTTCCACCGCGCGAGCGCCTCGATGCCGACAACCCGTCCGGTGCCGAGCTCGAACTCAGGTTGGTACGCGAGCGTGATCTCCTCGTTCTCGATGGCGATGAGGAGCTCGGCGGCGAGCCAGGACGCGTTGGCCCCGGCCGTCGTACCCGCGTCGTAGACACGTACGCCCTCCCGGCCGCGCTTGGCGTCGTACATCGCCGCATCCGCGGATCGGAGCAGGTCCGCCGGCGATCGGCCGTGGTCGCCGTACACGGCGGCACCGATGCTGACGCCGATGAAGCGTGAGACACCGTCGATCTCGATGGGGCGGACCAGGGCCTCGCGGAGCCGGTGCGCAACGGTCGCGACCGCGTCCGCCTCGCGCAGCCTGCGCAGGACGACGGCGAACTCGTCGCCGCCCATGCGTGCGGCGGTGTCGTACTCGAAGGTGTTCGCGTGCAGGCGCCGGCCGATCTCCTGGAGCACCAGGTCGCCCTTGTCATGGCCGAGGGTGTCGTTGACCTGCTTGAAGCCGTCGAGGTCGAGCATGAGGACTGCCACGGACTCTCCCCCAGGTTGAGACGCGCCGGTGACCGCGGCGCCCAACGCCTCCTCCAGCGCCTTCCGGTTGCTGAGGCCGGTGAGGTGGTCCAGCCGCGACGCCCTGCGAAGTGCGCTGTGCTGACGCTGCAGGATGAACAGGAACAACAGGATCAGCGCAGCTCCCACTGCCGCCGCCGTGCCCCCGGCCCACGGGGGGAGGAAGCTCGCACGACCCGATGGCCACTCCACCACGACCCAGTCGTTGGCATTGCTGGAGCTGCGGGAGACGGCACCGAACCCGAAACGCTGACGATCGACGGTGACCAGGCCCGACCCGTCCGCCGCAGATCTCAGCTGGTCGGCGGCCGGTGACGCCGGAAAGCTGTCACCGGTGGCGGGCAGGCCGATGCCGTCCTGCAGCACCGTACGTCCGGAGGCCCGGTCCACGACGGCCACGTGGCCGCCGGCCGAGCTCGGCGTCACGAGGTGCATGAAGCTGGCCAGCGACACCTCGAAGTGAACGATCAGCAGGCGACCACTCGGCTGACGGATCCAGGTCGAGTTGGAGATCACCCACTCGTTCGTGTCCGAGGAGACGTACGGAGGCGCCTGGTAGACCTCGCCGGGGCTCAGCGCCAACGTGTGCGCGAAGAACGCGTTCTGCGACTCGGCGTCGGACAGGTCCTCGACCGCTGCAGGCACGCCCGCGGTGACCCGGGCCAGCTCGTGACCACGATCATCGATCAGGCATGCCTCACTGATCGCGCCGGGGTAGAGGCGTTCGAGATAGATCAAGGCCTTGTTGGCCACGACGATGTCGATCTCCTCGCCGGGTGGCGGGCGGAACGCCGGGCTCTGGGCCAGCAGCAGGTCCAGGCTGCGCGCGCGCTCGAAGTAGGACGAAAACCCCGCTGCCACCTGGGACGCATCGTGCTGCAGCGCCTTGTCCCGCTGCCGCTCCTGAGCGACCGCGCCGGTCATGGCCAGCAGCCCCGCCGAGAGGAGCACCACACCGACGAGCAGGGCAAGGAAGGGCGCCCGGCGCATGGCAGGTCAGCTCAACGGCTGCGAGATGGTGGGCGCAAACATCTTCCGAGGTTAGGCGCGGGAGCCCGTGGCCGGGCTCGCATCGACCGTAAACCGGCTGTTCGGTGACCCCGCGCGAGCCGAATGGCCGATAGACGGAGAAGCCCCCGAAGGATCCGAGACCTGCGTTGCTCCGGCAGCGTCAAACTCGGATCTTTGGCGGCAAAAGGGGCTAGGCCAGGGGTCTGCGGCCGGCGAAACCGAGGTCGACGCGGTGGTACCAACCCAGCTCGTCGTCGCCCTCGAGCCAGCACAGCAACACGTCCTCGCCGTGCAGCTCAGCCGGGAAGTCCATCAGCAGCGGCGCGAAGCCCTTGAACTCCACACCGGTCGCGACCAGCTCGGTCAGCACCTGGTCCATCCGGGCCTGCACAGCCTTGAGCTCGGGAATGCCACCGAGCGGGCTGGGCCCGGCCCCGGCCACCGCGGCACCGAGCTCGGTCGCGTCAGCTCGCAAGGCCACGAACTCGTCCAGCAGCGGACGGAGCCTCGTCAGCTGCTCACGTGCCTGCTCTAGGGTGAACAGTCCCATCCGTGGCATCCTGCCAGTCGGTTTGTGTGACCGGGAACGGTCATTTGAGTGACGGTCGCCCCGCAGCCAGGCACAGCGTCGTACGGCGGGAGCGCCCGAGGGGAACCGACAACCGCCTCCGCACGTCTGATCGGCATGCGCACCACGACCCGTATCACGGCCGTCTGCTGGCTGCTGGGTGTTGCCTTCGGCCTGACAGGATGCGGCCAGAGCTCGGCCGGCGATGCCGCCACCGGCACGGTTTCCGGCGTCGTCGTCGTGGGTCCGACCTGCCCGGTCGAGACAGGTACGCCGTGCCCGCCGGCCCCGGCGTCGGAGGCCCAGGTCGAGGTACGACGTGATGGTGTCCTGCTGGGCAAGACCCTCACGGACGGCGCCGGCTCGTTCAGCGTGTCCGTCTCACCCGGCAGTGTCGACGTGACGGCCACCTTGCTCAACGGCATCCACTCGTCGGACACGAAGTCCGCCGAGGTGACAACAGACCACACCGTCACACTCAGGTTCGAGCTGGACAGCGGGATTCGCGCGGCCGCCCCCGCGCCGGACTGACGCGACGTCAGTGTGTCGTAAGCGCGGCGACCGGTTCCCGTCAGCCGCCAGGTGGTGTGTAGTCGACGTCGCCCGCGGTGCTCCCGATCTCCTCGGGGCCGATCAGTACGACGGTCTCCACGCTCGCTCCACCGGCAGCCTTGACGGTCAGCGCCACTTTCGCGGCGGCCGCGTGGCTCGGCAGGTCGACGATCACGAACGCGTCGTGGTTACCGAACGCGAAGTCGAAGCTCTCCAACGTCCCGCCAACGCTCTCGGCCGCCCGGGCGACCGCGTCAATGCGGGACTTGCCGCCATCCTTGAGCAGCCCCTCCGCGCCGGTGACGCTGTAGTCGGCCTTGAACAGGTATCTCGCCATGATGGTTCCCTCCCGGTGACGTTCACCGTCTCCGTGCGAGTGTGCTCCCGCTGGCAACCCCCTCAGACCGGACGACGGCCGTCCATCACGGATGGATCGGACAGGATCTCGCGCAGCCGCGCCACGATCAGCCCCGCGTGCGCCCCGTCCACGAGCCGGTGATCGGCCGTCGCCACCAGCACCACCTGCGGCCGCACTGCCACCTCCCCGTCCACGACCAGGGCGGCGTCACGTACCGCACCCACGGCCAGGTACACGGGCACCCGCGCGAACGCCAGCGGCGCCAGGAATGCTTCGTCGAGCCCCAGTGTCCCGACGTTCGACACGAACGCGACGCCGAGGGGGAACCTCTTCTGACCGAAGGCGTTCCACCCGAACCCACTCACGAGCAACCCGGCGAAGCTCACCACGGCCCGCAGCGACCACCACGGCAGGTGGTGCACAATCCGCAGCGCGATGCGCTGGCCGCGGTCCGACCCGTCGCGCAACCCGTGCACCGAGGGCGTCAACGCCCGCGCCACCTCGAGCGGTGACTTCTCGTCGACCGAGCGCACCGGCGCGGACGCCAGGTCGTTGCCGGTGTCGATGTCCACCGCAAAGCCGACGTCGACGGTCTTGAACGGCACGATCCGGCCGAGCACGATGCGCGCGCGGATCTCGGGCACGTCACTGATCGCGTGGCCGAGCGCCGTCCCGACCACGTGGGTGAGCGTGATGCGCTGGCCGGTCTCGGCACGGACCCGCTCGACATACTCGAGCATCGGGGTGGCATCGACGGCCATCCGGGCGTAGATGCGGCCGTCCTTCGACGGGCGCCAGGTCGCCACCGCCAGCCGCCGGCGCAGCTGACCCGGACGCCGTCGCCCGATCACGCCGGGCGACCGGCCGCTCATCGGCCCCGCTGCGATGCGCTGGCGGGCAGGGTGATCCGCGTCGTACACCGCTGGGCGCCGGTCACCGATGCGGGGGGTCCCTGGAGATCCATGCCCGAAGTGTCGCAGACCCGACAACGGTGTGCGCGCGCCGAGTGTCATCTCGAGCGGCTCGGTTGCCTCGGCAATAGGTCTAGACCTTTGCGTTCCGACTCCCTAGGCTGTCCGAGTGAGCGAACCCGCGTCGGCGCTGCCCTCCCGGGCCCGCGTCGTCATCATCGGCGGCGGGGTCGGCGGCGCCAGCATCGCGTACCACCTCGCCGAGCTCGGTGAGACCGACGTGGTCCTGGTCGAGCGCAGCGAGCTCACGAGCGGGTCGACGTTTCACTCCGCCGGACTGGTGGGCCAGCTGCGTGCCGACCCGACGCTCACCCGGATGAACATGTACTCCGTCGACCTCTACCGCCGCCTCCAGCGGACCGACCTGGCGCCGGCGTGGGTCGAGAGCGGAGGCATCAAGCTGGCGTCGAGCACAGAGCGCCTGAACGAGATCCGCCGCCAGATCAGCTGGGCCCAGACCTACGACCTGCCGCTGCACGAGATCTCACCCCGCGACGCGCAGCAACGTTTCCCGCCGATGTCGACCGAGGGGGTCGTCGGTGCGTGCCTGCTCGAGTCCGACGGCCAGGTCGACCCCTCCCAGCTCTGCATGGCACTGGCGACGCTCGCCCGCCGTGCCGGTGTCGCCATCCGTACGCACACGCGCGTCACCGCGATCGACACCACGGAGACCGCGCACGACCAGCGGCGGGTGACCTGCGTCCGTACCGAGAAGGGCGACATCGAGTGCGAGGTCGTCGTGGACGCGGCAGGCATGTTCGCCGCCGAGATCGGCCGGCTGGTCGGAGTGCGGGTGCCGATCGTGCCCATGTCGCACCAGTACGTCGTGACCGAGCCCTGCCTGGCGACCGCCGGCCTCGAGCCGGGCCACCCGCCGCTGCCGTCGCTGCGCGACCCCGACCTGCTCGTGTACTACCGGCAGGAGGTCGAGGGACTGGTGATGGGCGGGTACGAGCGCAACCCGGCGCCGTGGTCGACCACCTCGACGTCGTACGACGCGATCCCTCCGGATTTCAATGGCCGACTGCTGCCCGAGGCGTGGGAGCGCCTGGAGGAGATCGCGACCAACGCGACCGTCCGCGTGCCGCTCATGGCCGAGGTCGGGATGCGATCGGTGATCAACGGGCCGGAGGGGTTCACGCCCGACAACGAGTTCTGCCTGGGTGAGACCGCGGTCGCCGGGTTCTTCGTCGCGGCCGGCTTCTGCGCCCACGGCATCGCCGGCGCCGGCGGCATCGGGAAGGTGATGGCCGAGTGGATCGTCGACGGTGAGCCGGAGTTCGACCTGTGGCACATGGACATCGGCCGCTTCGGCGAGGCGTTCGCGTCCCCGTCCTACACGCTGGCGCGGACGCTGGAGAACTACCAGACGTACTACGACATCAGCTTCCCCGGACTCGAGCGGCAGAGCGGCCGGCCGCTGCGTACCTCACCGGTGTACGGCTGGCACGCCGAGCACCAGGCGGTGTTCGGCGAGAAGGCCGGCTGGGAGCGGGTCAACTACTACGCCTCCAACGAGTCGACCGATCTCGAGCGGCTGCGCCCTCGGGGGTGGGCCGGGCGCGACTGGTCGACGGCGACGGCGGTCGAGCACCGCGCCACCCGGACCACGGCCGGGTTGTTCGACGAGACGTCGTTCGCGAAGCTCGAGGTGCGCGGGCCGGACGCTGCGACGTTTCTCGAGCGCGTCTGTGACAACGCGGTCGCGCGCGGCGTCGGCGACGTCACCTACACGCAGGCCCTGAACGCCCATGGCGGCATCGAGGCCGACGTCACGGTGACGCGACTGGCCGAGGACCGCTTCCGGGTCGTCACGGGGACGGCATACGGCACGCACGACCTGGCCTGGCTGCGCAAGCAGGCCCGGCTCGGTGGGTATGACGTCGCGTTGACCGACGTGACCGGCGCCTTCGCGTGCTTCGCGCTGTGGGGGCCCAACGCGCGAGCCATCCTCAGCGCCTTGACGCCGTCCGACGTGTCCGACGAGGCGTTCCCGTTCATGACGTCGCAGCTGATCAGCGTGGCCGACGTCCCGGTGCGGGCCTTGCGCGTGACGTTCACCGGTGAGCACGGCTGGGAGCTCTACACGTCGACGGAGTACGCCGCCGGGCTGTGGACCCGGCTGGTGGAGGCCGGGGCTGACCACGGCCTGGTGCCGTGTGGTTATCGCGCGATCGACAGCCTGCGCCTGGAGATGGGCTACCGCGTGTGGAGCACCGACATCACGCCGGAGACCACGCCGTACGAGGCCGGACTGGGGTTCTGCGTGAAGCTCGACAAGCCGGGTGGCTTCGTGGGCGACGCCGCGCTGCGCTCGGCGAAGGGGGTCGGGCTGTCGCGGCGCCTCAGCCTCCTCGTGCTGGACGACCCGCGTGCGGTGGTCCTCGGCTCGGAGCCCGTCCGGGTCGACACCGACGTGGTCGGGCGCGTCACCTCGGGCGGCTTCGGCTACAGCTGCGAGCAGTCGCTCGCGTACGCGTACCTGCCGGTCGACCTGGCCAAGCCTGGCACCGAGGCAGCCATCAACTTGTTCGGGACGTGGGTCGGTGGCACTGTCACCGACCTCCGTGCCCTCCGGACCTGACCCCCTGCAGTCGGGAGGACCCGAACAGGCGACGAGCCGCAGGGATGTACTCCTGCGGCTCGTTGCCGTTGCACCGCCAGCGGACGCCTCTCGGCGAGTGGCCGCTCGTAGCGGCTTATGGGGTGGGGCCCGGGGGTCTCACACTGGCGATGCACTCTGCACAACGGATGAGGGGTCCGGTTGATTCCGACCCCCCGCGTCGCGGCCCGGGCCGCCTCAATCGGCAGCCCGATGCGGTCAGCCGGAGCTCGGTCGGGGCGCGGCGGTGCGCAACGCGCCGGACTCCCCCGCGACGGTCTGCACGGAGATGCGGATCTTGTCGGAGCGGAACAGGTCCCGGGCGTACTCCACCGGTTGCCCCGACGTGGTCCGCGCGGTCCGCTCGATCAGCAGCAGTGGCGACCCCTCGTCGACGCCCAACAGGGCGGCCACCTGCTCGGTGGCGATGAACGGCTCGAGGAACTCCGTCGCCGCCTGTGGCGCCAGGCCGTAGTCGCGCCGCATCCGGGCGTACAACGACCCGGTCAACCGCTTGTCGAGCAGGTGGGGAAACAGCTCAGCGGGCAGGTACGACCGCTCGAGTGCCACCGGCTCACGGTTGGCCGAGCGGACCCGGACGATCTCGTAGACGTCGGCCTCGGCCGCCAGCTCGAGCGCCTTCGCGACGGCCCGAGACGCCGGTACGACGGCTGAGCTGATCACCCGGGCGCTCGCCCGGACCTGGCCCTGGCGCAGCTGCTCGGTGAAGCCGGCGAGGCCGGTGATGTCGCACTCGATCCGGGGCTGCCGGATGAAGGTCCCACCCTGGCGGCCGGGGATCCGCTCGACCACCCCGCGGGTCTCCAGCGACCCGAGGGACTGGCGCAAGGTCATCCGGCTGACGCCGAGGGAAGCCGCCAGGTCCTTCTCCTTCGGCAGCTTGTCACCGGCCAGCAGCACCGCCCCGTCGATCAGCGACATGAGCCACTGCTCGATCTGGGCATGCGCAGGGGGCCCCGTGGACGACGACAGGTCGGGTGCCGTGGCGAGCAGGTCGGCCACGGGCGGCACCACGATCGGTTCGTCGGTCAACGAGGCCCCTTCCGCGTCAGCGCTCTCTACGCTTTCACGACCCGGGTCACGACTCGTCGAAGACCGACACCACGGTGGGGTCGATCGTGTGCTTGGGACCGGTGAACCAGTGGCGAGCCGACACCTGCCACCAGACCCAGAGCACGATGAGCGACCCGATGGTGAGGATCGGCGCGTAGTTGACGAACTTCCACGAGAAGTCCTTGTTGCCCGGGATCGCAGCAGGCGTGAACGGCATGATGAAGTAGATCGAGATGAGGGTGATCTCCACGACGGCCACCAGGTTCATCCACTTGTACTTCTGTCCGTTGTTCCAGCTGCCCGCCTCGAACGCGTCGCCGAGCTTCCACCGCTGCCAGATCGGGATGAGGAACGCCAGGTAGAGGCCGATCACGGCCACCGAGGTCACAGCGTAGAAGGCGACCGGGACGGCAGCGCCGCCGATGTCCACCTTCACGAGGGCGGGCAGGGTGATGATCACCGCGACCACGCCGACGAGCATGACCGCGTTGGCCGGCACCTTCGACGCCGACAGCTTCGACCAGAGCCCCGAACCCGGAATCGCCCCGTCCCGGCTGAACGCGAACGTCATGCGCGACGCACTCGTCATACACGACGTGGTGCAGTAGAACTGCCCGGTCGCCGAGATGAGCAGGATCAGTCCGGCCCAGTTGCTCGAGAGCGCCTGGCTGAAGATCACGGCGACACCGCCACCGCCCTCGGTGACCTTCTCCGGGTCCTGGACGGCGAACAGGAACGCGAGCAGCAGGATCCAGCCACCGATCGCGGAGTAGAAGATCGACTGCCACATGCCCCGCGCAGCCGCCTTGGACGCCGTCTCGGTCTCCTCCGACAGGTGCGCGGACGCGTCGAAACCGGTGATCGTGTACTGCGTCAGAAGGAAGCCCAGCGGGAGCACGAGGAACCAGTACTTGCCGTCGGCGTAGCCGGAGTTGTTGATGCGCTCGGTGAAGACGAAGCCCATGTCCTGGTGGTGGTCCGGTACGAGGACCAGGATCAGGACGACGATCGATGCACCCGCCACGTGCCACCACACGGAGATGTTGTTCATCACCGCCATGAGGTGTCCGCTCACGATGTTGAGCAGCGATGCAGCTACGAGCACGATGAGGAAGATGATGAACACCCTCCCCAGCGAGTAGTGGCTGGCGTAGGAGTCGCTGAAGGTGCTGAACGTGAGGTCGATGAAGGTGGCACAGCCGTAGGCGACCGAGGCCGTCACGGCGAGCAGGCCGATGAGGTTCAGCCAGCCGGTGAAGAAGCCCGCTCGCGGCCCTCCCA
Source organism: uncultured Actinomycetota bacterium (assembly GCA_963815445.1). Classification (GTDB taxonomy): domain Bacteria; phylum Actinomycetota; class Actinomycetes; order Propionibacteriales; family Nocardioidaceae; genus JANLYC01. The sequence continues at coordinate 717,626 of CAWFGV010000005.1, read as the reverse complement.
TCTTGGAGGCCCACCAGTAGATGCCGCCGGACGTCGGGTACGCCGAGACCAGCTCAGACATCGTGAAGCCGATGATCAGGATGAAGCTGGCGATGATCGGCCAGCCCCAGGAGATGGCGATCGGGCCGCCGTTGTTCCATGCCTGCCCGAAGGTGGTGAAGCAGCCGGCCAGGATCGAGATGATCGAGAACGAGATGGCGAAGTTCGAGAACCCGGACCAGTTGCGCGACAGCTCCTGTTTGTAGCCGAGTTCGGCGAGCCTGCGCTCGTCATCGTTCAGGTGGGTCTGTGACATCGAGTCCTCCGTAGGAGAGGTGGGTGCCGCAAGGGCAGGTGGACGGGGATCGGTGCGCAGGGTAGGGACGCGGGGCGGACAGGACGAGTAGGGGCGGATGGGCGGGCGAGCGGTGTCAATCGGGGGCCGCGGCGGCGGTGAGCCAGGATTCGAACTCGGGGCTGTCGAACTCCTCGACGGCCCGGTCGTACTTCTCCAGGCCCCACGACCAGAAGTCGAAGTCGAGGTCGGAGTTACCGTCCTGGATCGAGGCCCAGAGCATCCAGCCGTACTTCGACAGCAGACCGAGAAGACGCGCCCGGGCGACCATGCTGGGCAGCTCTCGTCCGAAGTACGCCGTGACGAGCTCGTCGAGAAGCGGCGGCGCGAGCGTCGACTCGCTCCAGATGTTGCCGAGCTCGAAACACGGGTCGTTGTTGCCGGCGTACTCGAAGTCGATGATCCAGACGCGGTCGCCGTCGTCGACGAAGTTCGCGGCGAGCAGGTCGTTGTTGCACGGCACGGTCGGGACCTCGACGACGGACAGCGCCTTGCGCATGCGGTCGACCTGAGGCATGAAGTCGAGGTAGCGGTCGGGCAACCGGTAGCCGCGCTCCTGCACGGTCTTGAGGTAGGTCTGCTGGACGTCGAACATGTCGAACTCGCTGACGAAGCGCGGGCCTCCGTGCAGCAGGCGCAATGCCTCGGCGATACGCCGCAGGTTGGTCGACTGGGCCACGTCGTCGGGCGTGTACGTCGTACCGGTGATGAAGTCGACGACGAGCAGGTGGTGCTCCGGGACGAACTCGACAACGCGCGGCGAGGCGCCGGACGCAGCGGCCGCGCGGGAGTTGAGGTACTCCGCCTCGCGGTCGATCGAGAGCATCGTGGAGTCCTCGTTCGAGATGCGCACCACGACGTCGAGGTCGACGGTCTTGACGTGGACGTTGATGTTGGTCAGGCCGCCCTCGAGGAACGTGACCTCGCGCGGCTCGTAGCGGACGGAGGCGAGGTGGTCGAGGATCGCGTCGAGCTCGTCCGGTGCCATGGCATCGGGCATCGACGGCCTCCCACCTGATATCCCCGTGGGTGGATGCTAGTGCCAAAGCTCCCATCAGGTCTAGACTCATTCCGCAGTCGTGTCGGCCGAGTGGAAGCGAGCATCAGATGCCCAAACCGACGTTTCCCTTGACGGTCGAGAAGCTTCGAGTCCTGGTCGACGAAGGGGACGTGGACACCGTCATCGTCGCCTTCACCGACATGCAGGGCCGCCTCCAGGGCAAGCGGTTGCACGCACAGTTCTTCCTCGACACGGTGCTCGACCACGGCACCGAGGGTTGCAACTACCTGCTCGCCGTCGACATCGACATGAACACGGTCGAGGGCTATGAGATCAGCTCGTGGGCGCGCGGGTACGGCGACATGGAGTTCGTGCTCGACCTGTCGACGTTCCGGCTGACTCCCTGGCTGCCCGGCACCGCGATGGTGCAGTGCGACCTGGCCTGGCTCGACGAGGGCCACTCCCCCGTCCTGCAGTCACCGCGCACGATCCTGAAGAAGCAGGCCGAGCGGGCAGCCGGTCACGGTTTGCGGGCGTTTGCCGGCACCGAGCTCGAGTTCAACGTGTACAACGAGACCTTCGAGGACGCCTGGAACAAGGGCTACCAGAACCTGATCCCCGGCAACCAGTACAACGTCGACTACTCGCTGCTCGGCACCAGCCGCGTCGAGCCGCTGCTGCGCGACATCCGCAACCACATGTATGACGCCGGCCTCATCGTCGAGTCCGCCAAGGGCGAGTGCAACCTCGGGCAGCACGAGATCGCGTTCAAGTACGAAGAGGTGGTGCGCACGGCCGACCAGCACTCGGTGTACAAGAACGGCGCGAAGGAGATCGCCTCGCAGCGCGGCCAGGCGGTCACGTTCATGGCGAAGTACGACGAGCGCGAGGGCAACTCGTGCCACATCCACATGAGCGTTCGTGGCGATGACGGGAAGATCGTGTTCGACGAGGGGTCGGGCGCGACGAAGACCTTCGAGCACTTCGTGGCCGGGGTGCAGGCGACGCTGTACGACTTCACCTTGTTGTACGCGCCGAACATCAACTCCTACAAGCGCTTCGCCCCGGGCTCGTTCGCGCCGACCGCGATTGCGTGGGGCCATGACAACCGGACGTGTGCGTTGCGCGTGGTTGGTCATGGGGCCGGCTTGCGGGTCGAGAACCGGCTGCCCGGCGGGGACGTGAACCCGTACCTGGGTCTGGCGGGGATGCTGGCCGGCGGGTTGTACGGGATCGAGAACGAAGTCGAGCTCGAGCCGGCGTTCGAGGGCAACGCGTACGACTCGGACAAACGGCATGTTCCCGTGACGCTTCAGGAGGCGCGTGACGCGTTCGCCGCGTCGGACTTCGCCCGGGACGCGTTCGGCGACGAGGTGGTCAACCACTACCTCAACAACGCTGACGTCGAGCTGGCGGCGTTCAACTCCGCCGTGACCGACTGGGAACGCTTCCGCAGCTTCGAACGCATGTGAGAAGCCATCCCAGACCAGCGAACGCATGTGAGAAGCCATCCGAGACCAGCGAACGCATGTGAGAAGCCATCCAGACCAGCGAACGCCCGTGGACGTTGCAGACCGAGTGGCCGAGGCGTTTGCCTAGTGAACAAGCCACCTACATTCTTCACAAGGCAAATCCGCCTAGTAACGAAGCCACCTGGCTTGTTCACTAGGCAAACGCCAACGGCCAGATGAGTGAGGGAGCACCGTGAGTACGACGTATGTGGTGATCGACCCGGCGACCGAGGACGAGGTCACCGAGGTCCACCAGGCATCGGTCGAGGAGACCGACGAGTTCATCGCGAGGGCGTCGGCGGCGTACGACGCATGGCGCCACGTCAGCCCGGTTGACCGCGGCCGCCTGCTGCGGCGCTTCTCCGAGGCCGTCGACGGCGCCATCGAGGAGCTGGCGAGGCTCGAGGTGCGCAACGCCGGCCACACCATCGGCAACGCGCGCTGGGAGGCGGGCAACGTCCGCGACGTGCTCAACTACTACTCCGCGGCGCCGGAACGGCTGTTCGGCCGCCAGATCCCGGTGGCGGGTGGCATGAACGTGACGTTCAAGGAGCCGCTCGGCGTCGTCGGCGTGATCGTCCCGTGGAACTTCCCGATGCCGATCGCCGGCTGGGGTTTCGCGCCGGCCCTGGCAGCGGGCAACTGTGTCGTGCTCAAGCCCGCCGAGCTGACACCCCTCACCGCCCTGCGGATCGGCGAGCTCGCGGTGGAGGCCGGCCTGCCCGAGGGCGTCTTCACGGTCATCTCCGGCAAGGGCTCGGTCGTCGGCGAACGCTTCGTCACCCACCCCGACGTCCGCAAGGTGTGCTTCACCGGCTCGACCGCCGTCGGCCAGCAGATCATGCGCGGTGCCGCCGATCAGGTCAAGCGGATCACCCTCGAGCTCGGCGGCAAGAGCGCCAACATCGTCTTCGCCGACTCCGACCTCGAGCAGGCCGCCGCGACCGCGCCGTACGGCGTCTTCGACAACGCCGGGCAGGACTGCTGCGCACGCAGCCGCATCCTGGTCGAACGCAGCGTCTACGACCGGTTCCTCGAGCTGCTCGAACCCGCCGTGCAGGGCGTCAAGGTGATGTCCCCCGGCGACGACGACGCCGAGATGGGGCCGCTCATCAGCGCCAGGCAACGCGAGACCGTCACGTCATACGTCGAGGGTGACGGGGTCGATGTCGCGTTCCGCGGCCACGCCCCCGACGGCGCCGGCTACTGGTACCCGCCCACCGTCGTGCTCCCGAAGTCCGATCAGGACCGGGTATGGCGCGAGGAGGTGTTCGGTCCGGTCGTGGCGGTGCTGCCCTTCGACGACGAGGCCGACGCGATCGCCAAGGCCAACGACACGGAGTACGGCCTGTCGGGCTCGATCTGGACCCGTGACGTCGGCCGGGCGATCCGGGTGTCGCGCGGCGTAGAGACCGGCAACCTGAGCGTCAACTCGCACGCGTCGGTGCGGTACTCGACACCGTTCGGCGGGTTCAAGCAGTCCGGCATCGGGCGGGAGCTCGGCCCCGACGCCCTCGACCCGTTCACCGAGGTGAAGAACGTTTTCATCTCGGACCAGTAGGAGGGAAGCAGCGACGTAGTCGCGCGTACCGGCTCAATAGGCCACGTGATCTTGAGTCTCGACAAGCTCAACCACCGACAACCTCACGAGGAGACAAGCAGATGGCTGGATCAGGGCGGCTTGACGGACGTACGGCCGTCGTCACCGGCGGGTGCAGCGGCATCGGGCTGGCGACCGTACGACGCTTCGCCTCCGAGGGCGCACACGTGGTCATCGGCGACCTCGACGACGCGAGCGGCCCGGGCATCGCCGACGAGGTCGGCGGCACCTACGTGCATTGCGACGTCACCAACGCCGACCAGGTCGACGCGATGTTCGCCACCGCGCAGAGCACGTATGGATCTGTCGACGTGGCCTTCAACAACGCCGGCATCTCGCCGCCGGACGACGACTCGATCCTCGACACCGGCATCGACGCCTGGCGACGGGTGCAGGAGGTCAACCTCACCAGCGTCTACCTGTGCTGCAAGGCGGTCATCCCCTACATGCAGGAGCAGCAGCGCGGCTCGATCATCAACACCGCGTCGTTCGTCGCCGTGATGGGCGCGGCGACCTCGCAGATCTCCTACACCGCCAGCAAGGGTGGCGTGCTCGCGATGTCGCGTGAGCTCGGTGTCCAGTTCGCCCGCGAGGGGATCCGGGTCAACGCCCTGTGCCCCGGACCGGTCAACACCCCGCTCCTGCGCGAGCTGTTCGCCAAGGACCCTGAACGTGCTGCTCGCCGGCTCGTGCACATCCCGGTCGGCCGCTTCGCCGAGCCGGAGGAGATCGCGGCGGCGGTGGCATTCCTGGCCAGCGACGACTCGAGCTTCATCACCGCCTCCCAGTTCCTCGTCGACGGCGGCATCGCCGGCGCCTACGTCACTCCCCTGTGACGGACGACCCCTGTGACTGACGACCGCGCCCGCGAATTGCGGGAAAGTGCAGGTCGTCATCGGCGTGTCGACCTGCACTTTCCCGCAATTGCGGGGCGGGCGGCATGACCAGCGGTCGGCCGGTCATCGGCATCACGTCGTACGTCGAACCGGCGTCGTGGGCGGCGTGGAAGGACGTACCGGCAGCACTGGTGCCCCACGGCTACGTCCGGCACGTGCACGAAGCCGGCGGACTGGCGGTGATCCTGCCACCACTGCCGGACGACGCGACCGACGACGACGCCCGGGAGGTGCTGTCCCGCTTGGACGGGCTGATCCTGGCCGGCGGCGTCGATGTCGAGCCCGGACGCTACGGGCAGGAAGCACACCCGACCGTCCAGCTGCCGCGACCGGACCGCGACGCCTCTGAGCTGCTGCTGGCGCGGGTGACGGCGGCCGGCGACGTACCGCTGCTCGGTGTCTGCCGCGGGATGCAGGTGATGGCCGTCGCTGCGGGTGGTGAGCTCGAGCAGCACCTGCCCGATCGTCTCGGGCACGAGGGCCACTCCCCGGCGCCAGGCATGTACGGCGAGCACCCCGTCGAGCTCGCGCCGGGCAGCCGGCTGCACGAGATCCTGGGTGACTACGTGAGCGTGGCGACCTACCACCACCAGGGGGTCGCCTCGTTCCCCGGCTACACGGCCGCCGGCTGGTCGACAGACGGAGTGCTCGAGGCGTTCGAGGAGCCGGGGGCGCGGTTCCGGATCGCCGTGCAGTGGCACCCGGAGGTCGGAGCCGACCCGCGGCTGTTCGAGGCGCTGGTGGAGGCCTGCCGTCGGTCTGGCTGACCGCGCTGGCTCCGCGGGGGGACGCCATGGAGGATGCACAGTTCTGTGCGGCTGTGGCACTTGTCCACAGACCGCGCCCAGGGGGTGGCCACGATGCCCAAGATCGCCTAGTTTGAGGGGTACTTCGTCGCGCACCCGGAGGTCTCGCCATGCGTCGAGTGACCGTCGCCGCCATCGTGCTCGGGGTCTGCCTGGTCAGCACCTCGTGCACCGACGATTCCGGCGTGGCCAACCCGCCTGGTTCGACAGCCACGACCGCCACGTCCGACCCGCCGACGACCTCCGGCCCGGCCCACGGACCGCCCGAGCTCCCCGAGGCCGCGAAGGCCAAGACCACCGCCGGCGCCAAAGCCTTCGTCCGGTACTACGTCGACATCCTCAACTACTCATGGCTCATCTGGAGCACGCAGACTCCGTGGCGATCTCCACACGGCTGCAGGTCTGCGCCGGGCTTGCCGAGCTTCATATGACCGCGTCGTATCTCGCGGCGGGCTCCAGACGCGGCGGGAACTGGTGCCGTCAAGAAGACCGTCGATGTGGTGCTCCGGGCAAGCCAACGGCCAGTCCAAGTGAGCCTGTCTTGCCACCAATCCGGGTGCAGCTGGCAGGTAGCGAAGCTGCCCACAGCCGATGTCGGAAATCGCCTCACGACGTCGCCACTACCGAGTCGATCTCGGTGAGTCCGGCTGCGCTGGCAGAACGAGACTGATCTGAGTCCGCATGAAATTGAGTCATGACCTTCACTGATCTTGGCCATCATGCCATGCGTGGTTGCCGCCGCGACCCCCCGCGCACGGCCTCACCGGGCCGCGCCAGCGAACTGGCGCCATCGCACTTCATACTGTCAAATGCGGTCAGGCATTTGGACGGACAGCCATCAGATCCAGAGACCGCGACCCAGCATGTCGGCACGCCACTTTCGTATACGTCTGGCTCCCCACCTGCCCAGGCTGCGATGCCAGGCGCGCCCGGGCCCTGGCAATGCATTGCCCCGCGGCACACTCTTGCGCCGACCAACGTCGTACGGCTATAAACTCTGTGGTCACGAGATGACACGAAGCTGCGGGTCGCGCACTCAATCGTGGTTGGCGCATCCTTGCAGTCGGAGTGTCGGGATCCGGCGACGATGGGGGCGGTTCGGCAACGCACGCTGACCTGGCAGACGGTGCTGACCGCCATCCGCCGGGTGGGGGTCCCGGCGAACGAGGTGCACGCACCGCGCTTCACGCTCGTCAACCTGAAGACGACCTTCTACACGAAGCCCCAAGCGATGACGCGGTCGCTACACCTGGTCGGGTTCGACGTGGACGTGCGGGTGACGCCGACGTCGTACGTCTGGCACTGGGGCGACGGCGCCACCTCGACCAGCAGCACACCGGGTCGGCCGTACCCCTCCACCCTCGTGACGCACACCTACGAGCACGCCACGCATGACCACCGGATGCGGCTCAGCGTCGACACGGTCTACACGGCCCGGTACCGCGTGGACGGTGGCAGCTGGCAACAGATCCCGAGCCGACTCACGCTCGCCGGTCCGCCGACGAGCCTGCCGGTCAAGCAGGCGGCAGCGGTGCTGGTGGCTGGCGACTGACCGCGCCCAGCCGAGGCCCGGACATAGGTGTGGGGCCCCTCAAAGTATGAGTTTGAGGGACCCCACGGGTCGATCGAAGTGCAGTGACGTCTCCGACCGATCAGTCGGTCCGTTGAATCCCACCAGCCTCGTCACCGGCTGCCGCAGTGAGTCGCCTCACCGTGTGGATCCTCGGTTTCCGTCCGATCCCGCCTTCCCTCTCAGGAGGGCGTGAGAGATTTCTACACGGGTCCGGAGAGGTCGCACAACCCTTTCTCATAAAGAAGTTCAGGTATTTCGTCGGCCAGCCGAGTTACCCACAGAAGACCGCTGCTCATCCACCACACGCGCCCCGCCATCCACCGATTGATCGATGTTCTCCACAGGCAACCTCCGGCCATGGCGAACCTTGCGACCGGTCATCGGCCGACGATACGGTCCGACCAGGCGCACCCCCGTCCATTCCGAACGAGGAGGTACGCATGAGGCTTGTCCATCATCGACCGATCAACGGTCGAAGCAGACCCCGACGACGCATCAAAGCGGCTTTGGGCAGCGTGATCCTGACAGCCGCTCTCGTCGCGGTACCGCTCGCCAGCAGTAGCGCACAGAGTCCACGGACCGACGCCGGCTCCCCAGCCAGGTCAGCGTCCTCCTCGGCTCCGCACCACGTGGTCTTCATCGTGCTCGACCAGTTGCGCCCCGAGTTCATCGACGCCTTCAACATGCAGAACGTCAAGGCGCTGATGGCCGGCGGCACGAGCTTCCCCAAGGCCTACCTGGGTCATATGGCGTCGGAGACCGTGATCAGCCACAACGTGATGACCAGCGGCATCCTGCCCAAGCACATGGGCTGGTCCGACGAGTGGTTCCGCGACGTCGACGGCGTCCTCGGACTCGCGGGCAACACCTACGTCAGCGGCTCGCTGGCTGCCGCCCAGTTCGACCTGCTCATCGACCACGGCGGTTACCAGAAGCTCCCTGACTACCTCCACCAGAAGTTCCCCGGCACGATCGTGGCGGCCGTCGGCCAGAAGTCGTATGCGACCAACTCGATGGGTGGGCCAGGGGCCGACATCCGAGTGACGATGGGCAGCCGCAACAAGGACTGTGATGTGGACGCGTCCACGACGACCAACTGGCGAGGACCCGCGGGTACCAACGTACCGGCATACATCACCGGCACCTATGTGGCCAACACCGAGTGCAGCCGCTTCTACATCAACTCCAACAAGTCCGTGAACAACTACGGAACGCTCGCCACCTCCCCGGCGTGGATGTACCCGCTCGAGGGCAACCGCGACGTCCCGGGCACCGACCCCGCCCACTACGGCGGCGACGTGTGGACCGCGGACGCGGCCATGGCGATGATGGACAACGAGAACTGGAGCGGCATGCTCATCACAATGGGTGGCATCGACAAGGTCGGTCACATGTGGGGTGGTCTCAACGACGTGCCGCCCTATCCCCCGGGAGCCGACGATCTCACCCACATGGCCGCCCAGGCCAAGACCGCCGACGACCAGGTCGGTCGGATCATGGACAAGCTCGACGACCTCGGCATCCGGAACGACACCCTCGTCGTGCTGACCGCCGACCACGGACAGCTCACCGCGAACAACTACTTCGGCACGAACGGCGTCGAACGCGGCAACTTCAACTGGTACTACGGCACAGCAACCGGCACGGGTGAGAACTACCTGTCGCCACAGCCGGAGATCCAACGACTGATCGACGAGACCGGAAACGTGCAGATGAGCATGCAGGACTCCGCGATCCGGACGTGGCTGAACGACGCGTCCAAGGCAAAGAAGCAAGCTGCTGCCGACGTGATGGCCACGCTGGGCGGAGTACGAGCGTCGTACTACCTGGACGGGAACCGGTACAAGCTCCGATGGGAGGCGCCGCGCTCGGCGTGGGGCAACGACGCATGGCAGTGGTACAAGCAGCATGGTCAGGAGATCGTCAACACCGCGGCCGCGCCATATGGCCCTGACGTGATCGGTCTGCTCGCCGACAACACCAGCTACGGGGTCATGGGCGACCACGGTGGAGCCCAGCAGTCCGTGCAGCGGATTCCGATCATCTTCTCCGGCCCCGGCATCAAGTCCGGGAAGCATCCGGCGACCCAGATGCGGTCGGTCGACATCACGCCAACCATCCTGCGCGAGCTCGGCATCCAGCCGAGCCAACGGCTGGACGGCATGGCATACCCCCTGCCTTAGTGATTCAGGAGGCCGGGGCGGCCACGCCCCGGCCTCCTTTTCATCCCCAGATCCTGAGGCCCGCACCGTCGCACCTGGGCGTCGGGGTACGTTGTCGTCGGCACGGGGGAAGGTCCGCCGCGCTCACTGTCTCGGGAGCGTGCCACGCATGTCCGTCATCTCACTTCGCCACGGCGTCGGCCTGCTCGCCGCCGCCGCGATTGCCTGGGCGCCCATCACCTCCGCCAGCGCGCAACCCGAGACCGCCCACCAACCCACCAGCCGCGCGATGACGCCAAGGCTCGGCACGTCGGTGACCAGCTCAGCGGGAGTCGTCACGATCCCGAGCAACGTTCGCTTCTACCAGCGACGGGTGTCCTTGCTCGGCACCCACACCTGGTACCAGCAGCGGTACCACCACCACGTCGTCATCGGTGGGTGGTACGCCGTGCACGCCTGGAACGGCCGACCGCCCACGATCCGGGACCAGCGCATCCGCGTCCGCAAGCTCGCCAACACGTCGCCAGAGCTGTCCGCCGCCGCGGCCGCAGCCAAGGTCGACGCACGCGACAAGCAGGCGACAGCGCCGCGGACGACCCCAGGCCTCATGGTCCTGCCGGGTCAAGCCGGCGCCCCCGCCCGACTCGTCTGGCGCGTCGTCACGACGAGCGGATCGGGGGTCGACGCGTCGTACGTCGATGCCGTCAACGGACGCACGGTGCGCACCGTCCAGCTGGCCAGGTCGGCCCTATCGGCCGGCGCCGCGGCCAAGGTGCGACGCATGACCACGTCCTTGCCCCAGGGCCGGGTGTTCGACCCCAACCCGGTGGTCTCCCAGCAGGACGAGTCGCTTCGGGACCACGGTGACGCCAACAGCGCGGTTCCTCACGCGGCCTACCAGATTGTCGACCTGCGCCACCTCCGCGGCGCCCACACGCTGAGCGGCAAGTGGGCCCGGATCATCAACACCAACGCCGCAACCCCCAAGCGCGATCCCGCCACCGGCGGCGACACCTACTTCTTCAAGCGGTCGAGTGACTACTTCGAACAGGTCAACACCTACTACGCCGTGAACGCCGAGCAGGATTATCTGCGGGCGCTCGGGCTCAAACAGGTGAACGCCGAGTCGCAGAAGCTCAAGACCGACGCTTTCGCTGAAGACAACTCGTACTACAACCCAGCCAGCGACCAGATCTCGCTCGGCAGCGGCGGTGTCGACGACGCCGAGGACCCAGAGGTCATCTGGCACGAGTACGGCCACGCGATCCAGGACGACCAGGTCCCGGGCTACGGCACCTCCCAGCAGGCCGGCGCGATCGGTGAAGGCTTCGGTGACTACATGGCGGCCGTCATGAGCCAGGCCGCAGCCGCGCCCAACGACACGAGCACCACCCCGGCCGCCTGCCTGATGGACTGGGACGCCACGTCCTACACGAGCGGCAAGCCACACTGCATCCGGCGGACCGACCTCGACCTGAACTACCTGACCGACCGCGACGGCGAGGTGCATGACGACGGACAGATCTGGTCGCGAGCGCTGTGGGACATGTACACGAGCCCGGACGTCAACACCACGCCCGGCGACGATGCCGCGACGCGCATCATCGTCGAGGCGCAGTTCACCTTCACCCCGGGCATCTCGATGCCGGCCGCGGCCAGGCGCATCATCAACACGGCCAAGGCGTTGCCCGGGACCAGTCCAACCCTGGTGTCGGCCGTCAAGACCGCCTTCAAGGATCGACACATCCTCTGATCCAAGCGAAAGGTCCGAGCGCCGCCCGGCCGTGGCCTGGCAGCACTCGGACCTTGTCGCCTCCCCGGGTCAGTGTCAGTACGTCGGGACGAACAGCTCCTGGCCGATCCGGATCGAGCCCGCGTCGGGGAGCTCGTTGAGGTCGACGATGTCGGCGATCACCGTGCGCGGGTCCTGCCCGGGAGCGATGCGGGTGGCGATGTCCCACAAGGTCTGTCCGGCGCCGACGACGACCGTGTGCTGCGCCGCGTGGTGGGTCTGGCCGGTCGAGACCGCCGGGCTCGAGAGCAGCGTGAAGGCCGCGAAGGCGAGCGCGAGCACGACCATCAGGACGAGCAGCCGCCCCCGCCGGGTCAGGCGCACCGGCGTGCTTTCGCGCGCCACGGTGAGCGTTACCGGTCGCGACATGGACCTTGGCTGCGCCACGCGGGGGCGGGCGATCGTGACATCACGCCGACGTGGTGCGGTGAGGGTAGCGGTGCTCATCGGGGACCTCCGGGGAAGGCGATCTGGCTGGTCAGTTGTCTGCTCACAGGTCTATCGGTGCCCGCCGACAGTCGGTGTCGGCCAGGTCCGCTCGTCGGCGCCGCGCCCCTGCGTCGTACGACGAGGGAATCGAATGCACGTTCGATCGAACACATGTTTGAACCGTAGCAGCCGCGAGCGACAGATCCGGGGAAGTGGTCGAACGCGTGTTCGACCGGCGTGTCGCGGCGCACCGGGTAGCGTGGACGCGTGATGACCCTCGAACGCACCGTCCAGGTCGACAAGCCCATCAGCCGCGTCTACTCCTACCTCAGCGACTTCACCACCACCGAGGAGTGGGACGCCGGCACGGTGCGGACCATCCGCGTCAGCGGCGATGGTGGGGTCGGCACGACCTACGCCAACACCTCGCGCTTCTTCGGCCGTGAGACCGACCTGACCTACGTGGTCACCACGCTCGAGCCCGACAGCAAGATCGCTCTGCGCGGAGAAAACAAGACCGTGGTCGCCAGCGACACGATCGTGCTGACCGGTGACGAACGACGGACCCAGGTCCGGTACACCGCGCAGTTCGAGTTCCAGGGTTTCGCCAAGTACCTCGAGCCGCTCCTCTCCCTGACGATGAAGCGCTTCGGTGACGACGCCCAGGCCAGCCTCCAGCTGGCCTTGCAGAAGCTCTGACGAGCGCAGCGCGTCCGCTCGTCGCAACACGCCGATTCGAACAAATGTTTGAAAGAGTCGGTCCCCGGGTTTAACGTCTGTGGTGAGACGTCAAGCGCCTGGCACCCCTCCCCAGGCAGGCGCTTGACGCTCTCGCGAACCGACCACGACCGGCCCCGGCCGGACGACCTGAGGGCGTGACGACATGGCCAAGACGGCGAAGACGGCGACGACGACCACCGATGACAACGCGGCGAAGGCTGCCGCTACCTCGGTGCGCGAGCTTCCCGACGGCCCTCCCGACGCCAACGGCCTGACGCCGCGACAACGCCGCGTGCTGGCGGTCATCAGGGACTCCGTGGAGGCGCGCGGTTACCCGCCCAGCATGCGCGAGATCGGGCAGTCCGTCGGCCTCACGAGCTCATCCTCGGTCGCTCACCAGCTCCGGGTGCTCGAGACCAAGGGCTACCTGCGTCGTGACCCCAACCGCCCCCGGGCCGTCGAGGTCCTGCTGCCCGACAGCCAGCCACGCCGGTCCGTCGGCGCCGCCGGCGAGACGTCGTACGACGAGTCCGGCAGCGGCGACGCCCGCCCGGAGGCCGTCTTCGTCCCGATGGTCGGCCGCATCGCTGCCGGTGGGCCGATCCTTGCCGAGGAGCGCGTCGACGAGGTGTTCCCGATGCCCCGCCAGCTCGTCGGCGATGGCACGCTGTTCCTGCTCGAGGTGGTCGGCGACTCGATGGTCGACGCGGCCATCTGCGACGGCGACTTCGTCGTGATCCGCCAGCAGCCGACCGCCGAGAACGGCGAGATCGTGGCCGCCATGATCGACGGCGAGGCCACGGTCAAGACGCTGCAGAAGAAGTCCGGCAAGATCTGGCTGCTGCCCCACAACGACGCCTACGAGCCGATCGACGGCACCCACGCCTCGATCCTCGGCAAGGTCGTCACCGTCATGCGTCGAGTCTGACGCCGCACCACGTTTGCGGACCCGCCGGAGCGGGAACGTCTCCCACGCCAACAGCTGACGTGGGAGGTGCACCGTGCCGGGAGCCAAGAAGCCTGGGCCATCCGTCAAGGACGACAAGGTCTACGAAGCCGTACGAGATCAGGGCGCGAGCAAGGAAAAGGCTGCGCGCATCGCCAACGCCTCAGCCAACCAAGGCCGCAAAGCCGTCAGCAGACGTGGCGGCAAGGCCGGTGACTACGAGGACATGACCAAGCAGCAGCTCTACGACCGCGCCAAGAAGGTCGGGATCGACGGCCGGTCGTCCATGTCCAAACCCCAGCTCATCGACGCCCTGCGCAACCACTGACGCCCGCTCCTCGGTCGGTCAGTTGCCCTCGCCCTCGGGCCGGGCCGGCAGATACACGCTGACGCGGGTCTGCCCGTCCTGCGTGCCCGTGGTGAGCCGCCCGCCCTCGGCCTCGGCGAGGGAGCGGGCCAGCGCCAGTCCCCTGCCTGCCCCCGGTTGCGGCGTATCCGTGACCTCGACCCGGACGGGGCCACCACCGTCGTTCGCTCCTTCGTCGAGCACGTCGATGGCAACCGCGCCCCCGACGTCACGCGCCTGTATCTGCACGACGCCCCTGCCATGACGATAGGCGTTGTCGACGAGGGTCTGCACGATCTGGCGGGTGGCCGGTAGCGACGCGACTACCACCAGGCCTGGATCCCAGCGCACGCGCAGCGGTCGATCCTGGGCGGCCAACGTCGCGTGCCACCCTTCCCTTATGCCCTCGAGCAGTTCCTCGACCGCGAACGATCCCCCGCCGCCGTCGCCGCGGGTCACGGCCAGGACGTCGTCAACGGTCTGTGCCAGGACGTCGGCCGACACCAGCGCCTCCTGAACGGCCCGACGAAGGCCATCGGGGTCGCCCTGGAGACCATTCTCGAGCTCGAGTCGTAGCCGGGTGAGCGGGGTGCGCAGCTGATGCGAGGCGTCGGCCGTGAACGACCGCTGCCGGGCGATCAGGGCGGACAGCCGATCGGCGGTGCGGTTCAACGCCCTGCCGGCATGATCGATCTCCGCGACACCGCTCGGGCCGGCGCGGGCGCCGAAGTTGCCGTCTCCGAGCTCCGTGGACACCTGCTCGAGCTCGATCAACGGACGCACCAGAACCATGCTGAGCCGCCTGGCGAGCAGGAGGGCCGAGGCCGCCGCGATCACCGCGATCCCTGCCATGCCGGCCCACAGCCACCACACCCGGTGCTCGACCACCGATGACGCGGACGACGCGCGTACGACGGCGATGACCCGCTCACCCGAGCTGACAGGGACAGCCACGGCCAGCAACCCGTCCCGGGTATCCACCGGAACCCCCTTCAGCGAAGCTCTGAGCGGCTGATCGAGCTCCCGCGGTCCACGGCCCGTGATCCGCGACCCTGCCTGGTCATAGACCGCGAGCTGCACCGCAGGTTCGGCGCTCGGCAGCTCGATCGGGTCACCGGACGCATAGGTGGGGCCGACGTCGACCGCCGTCCGCAAGGCCAGCCGCTCGAGCTCGCCTTGCTCGTCCGACACCACCATCCGCTGGACGAGGATCGCCAGCGGAACCCCGAACACGGTCACGGCCAGCACCACGGCCGACAGGGCCACCGTGACGATCCGTCTCCGCACCTAACCCTCCGCCCGCTCGGTCGACCTCCTCGAGTGACCTCATTGTGTCCCTCGCGACGGACCGCGCATCGCCGGATATGCCGACCAGAACGGATTTTGCCGTCCTCTTACCCGCGCGTGGCAGGCGGCTGGCCGACGCCGCCCTAGCGTCGAAGGAGATCACGCCCCACCAGTCCGAGACTCGCAGGAGCACCCATGACCGCGCACCGTTTCACCACCGCAACCGGTGTTCTCGCCGCCACCCTGCTGCTGGCACTTGCGGCGTGCTCGAGCGCGACATCACAAACGACACCAACGCTGAGCACTCCCCCGACCGGGGGCGGGTCGACCGGCGGGGCGAGCTCCCCGCCAGCCCCACAGACGTCGTCGACCCCGACGACGCCGAGCGGCCCGGCGCCGGCCACGGAGTTCAACCCACCTGGCGACATCCCTGACAACCAGGTGTTCGTGAAGTACCGGCCGCCGGGCAGCACGGTCACGATCCAGGTTCCGGAGGGTTGGGCGCGGTCGACCAATACGGGCACCGTGACGTTCAGCGACCACTTCAACTCGGTCGGGATCTCCGAGCGACAGACATCCACGGCCCCGACCGTGCAGTCGGCGATGCAGCAGGACGTTCCCGCGATCCAACGTGCCAACGCGAACGTCAAGGCGGTCCACGTCTCGATGGTCACCCGAGCAGGCCAGCATGCGGTCCTCATCACCTACCAGACCGACTCCAAGCCCGATCCGGTCACCAACAAGGTCGTGGTCGACGCCGTCGAGGTCTATGAGTTCTTCCACCAGGGCCACGAGGCCGTGCTCACCCTGACCGGACCCTCCGGGGCCGACAACGTGGACCCGTGGCGCACCGTGAGTGAGTCGCTCACATGGTCATGACGACGCCCGAAGCGACGCCGCTGACCACCGAAGCGCCCCTTCGAGCCCGCGAGCTGTACCGGTTCTTCCGGACGGGTGAGGAAGAGACGTTGGCTCTGCAAGGCGTCTCACTCGACCTGAGTCGGGGCGAGCTCGTTACCGTGGTCGGCCCGTCGGGCTCGGGGAAGTCGACGCTCCTCAACCTGCTGGCCGGTCTAGACGAACCCTCCGGCGGAACCGTCTGGCTCGAGGGCAAGCGGATGAGCCACCAGCCGGAGACCGTGAAGGCGAGGCTGCGGTCCCGACAGCTCGGCATTCTCCGTCAGGCGGACAACCTGCTCCCCCAGCTGACCGTCCGGGCGAACCTGACCATCCTGGCCAGGCTCCGGGGAGTCGGCTGTCGCGAGGATGAGCTCCTCGAGTCACTCGGCATCGCGGGCCAGGCGATGTCGCTGCCGCACCAGCTGTCCGGTGGCGAGCTGGCCCGTGCCGGGCTTGCCGCTGCCATTGTCGGGAGTCCGCCGGTCCTGCTGGCGGACGAGCCGACAGGAGAGCTCGACGGCGACACCGAACGGGTCGTGCTCGGTCTGCTCCGCAACCAGGCCGACCACGGCGCGGCGGTTCTCGTCGCCAGCCACAGCCCGGCGGTGCATCACATCGCTGACCGGGTCGTGGAACTTCTCGACGGACGGGTACGACGATGACCAGCTTCGTGGACCATGCGCTCTCACCTCAGCCGAGCGAACCGGACCTCCCATCGACGGCGACGCCACTCGCAGTCTGCCAGCGAGCCGCCCGCACGTTCGGCTCCGGCCGGCGCGCGACGGTCGCCGTCCACGACGCCACGTGCACGATCCGGGCCGGCGACCGTATCGCGCTCGTCGGGCCGTCCGGGTCCGGCAAGTCGACGCTGCTCCATCTGCTCGGCGGCCTCGACATCCCGACCTCCGGTACCGTGCGCTGGCCGGCGTTCGACCACGACGGCACGCCTCACGTCACCGAGGTCGCGACCGTCTTCCAGGGCGGCAGCCTGGTTCCCTCGCTGACCGTGGTGGAGAACGTCGGTCTACCCCTGCTGCTGGCCGGCAGAGCCGAAGAAGAAGCCCACGCAGCGGCCACCACGGCCTTGTCCCTGCTCGCCATCGGCGAGCTCGCCCAGGCTCTCCCCGAAGAGCTGTCCGGGGGGCAGGCTCAGCGTGCCTCCGTCGCGCGCGCCGTGGCAAGCGGCCCACGCCTGCTGCTGGCCGACGAGCCGACAGGCAAGCTGGACCACCGCGCCGCCGCGATCGTGATCGACGTCCTCCTCGCGGCCGCTGATGCGCTGTCGGCCGCGCTGGTGGTCTCGACACACGACCGGGCCATCGCCGAGCGACTCAACACCGGCTGGACCATGGACTCTGGCCGGCTGCACGTGCCGGCAGCCGACGGGGGTCCCCGATGACGCTCATGTGGTTGAAGGGCCTGTTGGCCCGGCGCAGCGGACGGCTGATCGCGACGGCGGCGGGGATTGCCATCGCTGTCGCGTTGTTCGCCAGCCTGGGCGCGTTCCTCACCGCGTCCAAGGCGACGATGACCCAGCGCGCGGCACGGTCGGTCGCCGTCGACTGGCAGGTGGCCGTCGCGCAACCCGCCGACACGACGAAGGTGCTGACAGCCGTGCGCGCCGATCCCGGTACGACGGCCAGCGCCGTCGTCGGGTTCGCCGCGACGCCCGGCCTGACCGCCCACACCGGCGGCACCACCCAACAGACCGGCTCCGGCACCGTGGTCGGGATCCCGTCGAACTACGCACAGCTGTTCCCCCGCAGCCTGCGAACGCTCGCCGGATCCGACCACGGTGTCGTGGTCGCCCAGCAGACGGCCGCCAACCTGCACGTCCAGCCCGGAGACCATGTCCGCATCGCTCGCGCCGGCCTGAAGCCGTTCACGGTCGTCGTGTCCGGCGTCGTCGAGATGCCGCAGGCCGACTCGTTCTTCCAGACGGTGGGGGCACCGCCACAGTCCCAGCCGACCGCGCCGCCGGACAACGTCGTGCTCCTGCCGTCAGGCACGTTCAGGGCGAAGTACACGGGCCTGGCGTCGTCCCGACCCGACCTGGTGCACACCCAGATCCACGTCGCACGCAGCCACCAGCTGCCGAACGACCCGGCCTCGGCATACACGAGCGAGACCGGACAGGCCCTCAACCTGGAGGCGACCACCTCCGGCGCGGGTGTCGTCGGAGACAACCTCGGAACCGCTCTCGGCGCCGCCCGTGAGGACGCCGCCTACTCGCAGGTGCTGTTCCTGTTCCTGGGTGCTCCCGGCGCAGTCCTGGCCGGTGCCCTCAGTGCCGCCGTGAGCTCGTCGGGGGCCACCCGTCGCCGTCGCGAACAGGCGATCCTCCGCATCCGGGGCGCGGGCGCACGGCAGCTGCGACGTCTGATTGCGGTCGAGACCGCGCTGACGGCCGGGCTGGGCGGCGTCGCCGGCCTCGGCGCGGCCGCATTGATCGGCCTCACGACGTTCGGCAGCGTCAGCTTCGGCGCCGGTTCGTCATCGCTGTTCTGGGCGGCTGTGGCGGTCGCGCTGGGGGCAGTCATCGCCACCGCGGTCATCTGGTGGCCCGCGCGTCGTGACCTGGCCGCCACGTCGACGGTGTCGGCTCTGGTGACGGTGCCGCGTCGCCCGCGCCCACGGTGGCTCGGCTACGGGCTCGATCTCGTGCTGCTCGCGACCGCCGCGCTGATCTTCTGGCTGACGGGTCGCAACAACAACTACACCTTGGTGCTGGCCCCCGAGGGCGTGCCGACGATCTCGGTCAACTACTGGGCGTTCCTGGCGCCCGCGCTCGGCTGGCTGGGCGCGACGATGTTGGCCTGGCGGCTCAGCGACGCGCTGCTGTCCCGTGGGAGTGGTCTCCTCGCTCGAGTGCTGCGTCCGGCGGCCGGCAACCTGGCGGCCACCGCGGCTTCGATGATGAGCCGGCAGCGGACGATGATCACGCGCTCGGTCGTCCTGATCGGGTTGGCGCTAGCCTTCGCCGCCTCCACAGCGACCTTCAACTCGACATACCGCCAGCAGGCCGAGGCCGATGCCCAGCTCACGAACGGTGCTGACGTCACGGTGACGGAGTCCCCGGGCAACAGCGTGGCTCCGTCGTACGCCGCGACGCTGGCCGCGGTGCCTGGTGTCCACTCGGTCGAGCCCCTCCAACACCGATTCGCCTACGTGGGCGCGGATCTCCAGGACCTGTACGGCGTCAACGCCGCGACGATCGGTCAGGCGACCGCGCTCCAGGACGCCTACTTCCAGGGCGCCTCCGCGCAGACCGTGCTGAATCGGCTGTCCACCACGCCCAATGGTGTCCTGGTCAGTGCCGAGACCGTGCTGGACTACCAGCTCAAGCTCGGTGATCTGGTGCGACTGCGGCTGGTGAACGGCCAGTCGGGGCAAGCCGTGACAGTGCCGTTCCACTATGTGGGGATCGTCAACGAGTTCCCGACTGCGCCCCGCGACAGCTTCCTGGTCGCCAATGCGTCGTACGTCGCTGCGCAAACCGGCTCCAACGCGGTCGGCACCTTCCTCGTGAACACCGGCGGGAGCAACACGAACGCCGTCGCGGCGTCCGTCAGGCAGCTCGTGGGCACGTCGGCAACGGTCACCGACATCTCGCAGGCACGAGGGTTGGTGGGGTCCAGCCTGACGTCGGTGGACCTGTCGGGTCTGTCAAAGATCGAGCTGGGCTTCGCCCTCGTGCTCGTGGCGGCCGCCGGTGGACTGGTGACTGGTCTCGGACTCACCGAGCGCAGACGCAGCATGGCGATCGTGAGCGCTCTGGGGGCCTCTCGGCGACAGCTCCGACGTCTGAGCGTGGGAGAACCCACGTTCGTCGTCATCGTCGGACTGGTCGTCGGAGCGGTGGTCGGCGGTGCCTTGTCCTACCTGCTCGTCAAGATCCTCACCGGCGTCTTCGACCCACCACCAGCGCATCTCGCGTGGCCGTGGGCGTATCTCACGCTCGCCGTGCTGGGCACGGTGGCGGCTGTCGTCGGAGCCGCGGTGGGCGTCGGCAGGAATGTCGCCGGCCACGCGCGGGACCAGCTTCGCGAGCTGTGACTCGTAGCATCGAGTCATGCCCGCCGTCATGATCGTCGAGGACGACCCTGCGATCGGCGCCATCTTGGCCAACGGCCTCACTGCGAACGGCCACCAGGTGTCGTGGCAGCGCACCGGGGCCAGCGCGCTCGAGTCGGCCCGGACCCACGCGCCCGACCTGGTGCTGCTCGACCTCGGCCTGCCCGATCTCGATGGCGTCGACGTCTGTCGGGACCTGCGCACGATCGCCCCGTTGTCGATCATCGTGATCCTGACCGCCCGCGCTGACGAGATGGACGTGATCGTCGGGCTGGAGTCAGGGGCTGACGACTACCTGACGAAACCGTTCCGGATGACTGAGCTGCTGGCCCGCGTACGAGCGCACCTGCGCCGAGCCCCGACCGTCGATCCGCCGGTGGCGCCCAAAGTCGTGGGTGACCTGCGCGTCGATCCAGGCAGCCGGCAGTGCTTCGTCCGAGACCGCGAGGTGACCCTGCGGCCCAAGGAGTTCGACCTGCTGGCCCGGCTGATCGAGACGCCCGGGAGCGCCGTCGCCCGTGACGCCCTGATGGCCGACGTCTGGGACGAGAACTGGTTCGGCTCGACCAAGACCCTCGACGTCCATGTCGCGGCCTTGCGCCACGCGCTGACGGCGGCCACCGATGCATTCGGGCCGGGACTGGCGGTGCCTGCGATCACGACCTTGCGCGGGTTCGGCTATCGGCTCGACCCGTAAGGCCGGTCAACCGACATACCGGCGTGCCAGCAGCCATGGCCCGTGACTCGAGGGACCACAACTCACGGTTCAAGGAGCCACAACTCACGGTTCAAGGGACCACAACTCACGGTTCAACGAAGGCGGCGGAGGGCGGCGCGGGCCACCTCGGGGTCGTAGGTCGTCCACATCGGCGGCAACGATGCGCGCAGGAAGCTGCCGTAGCGCGCGGTGGCGAGCCGGGGGTCGAGGATGGCCACCACGCCGCGGTCTAGCTTGGTCCTGATCAGGCGACCAGAGCCCTGGGCCAGCAACAGCGCCGCATGAGTGGCCGACACGGCCATGAACCCGTTGCCGCCTGCACGTTCCGCTGCCAGGGCGCGGGCCGACATCAGCGGGTCGTCCGGCCGCGGGAACGGCACCCGGTCGATGATCACGAGCTGGCAGGTCGCACCGGGTACGTCGAGGCCCTGCCAGAGCGACAACGTCCCGAACAGGCTCACGGCCGGGTTGGCCACGAACTCGGCCTGCAGGTGCGACAGCTGACCGTCGCCCTGGCACAGGATCGGCATGTGCGGCAGCGCCTCCCGCAGCGCCTCGCTGGCGGCTTCGGCCGCTCGCCGGCTCGAGAACAGTCCGAGGGTGCGCCCGCCCGCGGCCTCGAGCAGGCCGCCGATCTCATCGATCTGCGCCGAGCCCAGCCCGTCACGCCCCGGTGGCGGCAGATGGCGAGCGACGTACAGGATGCCCTGCTTCGGATAGTCGAACGGCGACCCGACGTCGACGCCACGCCACGGCTGGGCCACTGGATCGGCAGCGTGGACGCCCGGATCATCCTCACCCTCAACCTGACCGTCAGACTTCAGGTCGCCAGCCGCGTCATCCAGGGGTACGACGGCGACCGCCGACTCGTCGGCCGGGTCGTCGATCGAGTGGTCGACCCGCTCGGTCGGTTTGAGCCCGATCGAGCTCGCGATCGAGGTGAAATCACCGCCGAGCTTCAAGGTCGCAGAGGTGAAGACCACGGTCTTCTCGGACAGCAACCGGTCACGCAGCTGGCCCCACACCTGCAGTGGCGCCACGCACAGCTGGTTGCCGCCGCGGTGCCGCTCCCGCTCGGCGAGCCAGGTCACGTCCTGCTCGGTGTGCGCCACCAGCCGCTCGGCCACCTGCCGGATCTCATCGACCATGCCCCTCGCCTGCTGCCGCGCTGCATCGGCTTCGGCGACCTGGGACTCCTTCGGGAACGCCGAGAACGCCGCCGCCGCGGCCGCACGCAGCATCGTCAGCGCATCGGCAAGCGCCTCCGGCACGGTGTCGATCCGCCCGGGTGGGACGTCGTCCATCGCCGCTCGTAGCGCGTCACCGGCGTCGGACATGTCATCCGCCTGGCTCCCGTCGAGGAAGTTCCTGGCTCGCCGGGCGGCACGCTCGATGGCCGGGACGGACAGCTCGTCGGTCGCCGCCTGCGTGACCCGCGAGGACAGCTCGTGCGCCTCGTCGACCACGACGACGTCGTACTCGGGGATCATCGGCACGCCTTCGATGGCGTCGATGGCGAGCAGGGAGTGGTTGGTCACGATCAGCTTGGCGGCGTGAGCACGTTCGCGGCCGCGTTCGGCGAAACACTCGACGGCATACGGACATTTGCTCGCGCCGAGGCATTCGCGGTGGCTGACCGACACCTGCTGCCAGATCTTGTCGGTGTGGGCCGGCGCGCTGTCACGGTCGCCGAGTCCGCCTGCCTTGGACTCCTCCTCGGCCCACTCACGCAGCCGTAGCACCTCCGAGCCCAGGGAACCCTCGGGTATGTCGACCAACGTGCCCTGGTCATCAGGCACCCCATCGCGGATGCGGTGCAGGCATGCGTAGTTGGAGCGGCCCTTCAGCACCGCGTAAGCCGGTCGCTCCCCCAGCACGTCGGCCGCGGCGTCGAGCAACGCCGGGATGTCACGTTCGACGAGCTGGTGCTGCAGGGCCAGCGTTGCGGTCGCGACGACGACGCGCGAACTGTGGAGGACGGCCGGGACCAAGTAGCCGAGCGACTTGCCGGTGCCGGTGCCCGCCTGGATCACGAGGTGTTCACCTCGGCGCATGGCGTCGCGGACCGCATGGGCCATCTGCACCTGACCCGGACGGTCCTCACCACCGACGTTGCTGACGGCGGCGTGCAGGACCTCATCGACCGAGGGTCCTGCGTGCTCACTCACCGCGGGAACGCTACCCGACGCCACACACCTGGCGTGCCGACGCTCCACAGCCGACGCTCCACAGCCGACGCTCCACAGCCGACGCTCCACAGGCGATGACCACACGCGACACCTCCACAGGCGACGCTCCACAGCCGATGACTACAGGCGATACCTCCAGGTGCCCAAGGCAGGTCCCCGGTCCCTGACCCGCGTTTGCCTTGTTCACAAGCCAGGTGGCTTGTGAACAAGGCAAACGTGCGGCGAGGACTAGGAGCTTGCCTTGGGGACATGGGGGTATGGCGGTCCGGGTATGCGCCGGTCGGTTGGCGTCAGCGCGATGAAAAGACGACCTCTCGCGGGTCTGTCAGGGTGAACACAGGAGGAACACGTGGCTGAATCCACCGCGGCACCCCACCTCGTGATGACCGGACTGGCCTTTCCCGAGTCGCCTCGCTGGCACGACGGCCGGTTGTGGTTCTCCGACTGGGGCACCGGCCAGGTCATCGCTGTCGGCGACGACGGGATCGACGAGGTCATCGCGGTCGTGCCGTCGTTCCCGATGTGCGTCGACTTCCTCCCCGACGGTCGGCTGCTCGTCGTCGCGTCGGAGGGGCCGCGCCTGCTTCGTCGAGAGCCCGACGGCTCGCTGGTGACCCACGCCGAGCTCGCCGACGTGGCATCGCGGCCCTGGAACGACATCGTCGTCGACGGTCGCGGCAACGCCTACGTCAACAACGTGAACTTCGACTTCCCGGGCGGTCAACCGGTGCCGGGGATCATCGCGCTCGCCACCCCCGACGGGCAGGTCCGCCAGGTCGGGGACGGTGTCATGTTCCCCAACGGCATGGCGGTGACCGCCGACGGCTCGACCTTGATCGTCGCCGAGTCGTATGCCGCGAAGCTGACCGCCTTCGACATCGCAGACGACGGGTCACTGTCGGGTCAACGGGTATGGGCCGACCTGGGCGACGGTGTACCGGATGGCATCTGCCTCGACGCGGAGGGCGCGGTCTGGTACGCCGACGTGCCGCACCGACGCTGCGTGCGGGTCGCCGAGGGTGGAGAGGTGCTACAGACAGTCGAGCTGGACCGAGGGTGCTTCGCATGCATGCTCGGCGGACCACACGGCCAGACGTTGTACATCACCGCGAACGAGTGGAGGGGCGCTGACCAGATGTCCGAAGGTGCGCGGGCCGGTCAGCTGGTCGCGGTGGAGGTCTCCACACCGCGAGCCGGTTGGCCGTGAGGCAGCGACCGGAGATCGGGTGGGGCGACGTTCAGAAGATCGAGTGGACCAGCCCGAAGAACGGCGGCCCGAGGAAGCTGGCCAACACGAACCACGCGACCACACGGTGCGAGACCTTGGCGGCACTGAGCGAGCCGGCCATCGCGACCAGCGCGCCCTCCTCGGTGTTCCGGTCCAGACCCATCGCCTTGGCGTCATCCGGGATCCCGTGGGTGGAGCGGACGTGTGCCGTCATCTCGACGTACTCGTCACGGTCGTCCATGACCTGATTCTAACGCCCAGCTCGGCCGACGGCTGCGGGTCAGCAGCCGTTGCCGTCGGCGAAGGCGTTGCACAATGGTCGGGACGAAGTCTCGCGTGTTTTCGGCGAGTAGTCCGCGGACCGCCGTTTGCACCATGCTGCGGCTCCCCGTAGTTCGTCTCGCCGTCGCTGACCGTCAGGAAGATCGCGTTCCCGACTCGCGTGACGACGAAGAACCCACCACCGAGCCCGTACTCGGGGTCGCCGTTCAGCTTGTAGAACCGGTTCCAGTTCCACGCCACGAAGGCCTCGTCGGGGTGCTGGCCCGACGAGGTCGACGTGCGATCGACCGCGTCAGCGAAGTTCCAGTACGAGTCGTGGTAGGTGCCGGCCTTGCGGTCGATGGTCCTGACCGCGGAGCAGTCGACCACGGCCTGGCGCAGCTCGGCCATCGCCGCGATCGCGCCCTTGTCGTCGGCGTAGACCGCGAGCTGTTCGGAGTCGGCCCGTTCGACGGCATGCGAGCCGATGGAGCGCAAGTCGGTGCGGCTGCCATCACTGGAGTAGCCGTCCCGGGTGCATGGAGTCAGCAACCAGGTGCCCAGCGCCAGCGATTTCCAGTCCGACGCATCGGAGCTGCTCGACTTCACCCCCTCGAAGGGAAGCGTGAGGCCGGCCGGGATCGTCGTGACCCAGCCCCCCGCCGGAGTCGGGCCGGGCGTCGCCGGAGCGGGCGGCGCAGGCAGCGTCGGTGGATCCGGCGGCGACGTGGCCAGGCCGGCCCGTGTCGTCTGCGTCGGCTCGGCGGGGCTGGTCGGGGTCGAGCTCGTCGTCTGCGACGGACCGACCGGCTGAAGGGGTTCGCGGCCTTCCCGGTCGGCGCCCGCCGACAGGGACCAGCCCACGCCGACAACGACGGCAACGGTGACAGCAGCGACCGCGGCCACCTGACCGCTGCGCCGGCGGGCGGCGCGACTACGGATCTCGGGCGCGGTCAACGCGTGTGACTGTTGAGCGGCGTCATGTGCCAAGGCAGCCAGCTGGCTGGTCAGCTCGTCGTCGAAGCGGTCAGGCGTGTGGTCAGGCAGTTCAGGCATGGTGTGCCTCCCCGTGGGGGTCATGAGCAGGTGAAGTCTCGGAGCCGAGGACGTCGGCGAGGGCAGCGCGGCCGCGGGACAGCCGGGCCTTGACGGTGCCGACCGGCGCATCGACCTCGACCGCCACCTGCTCGACCGAGAGGTCGCACAGGTGGTGCAGCACGACGGCGCGTCGCTGGTCGGGGCTGATCCGGCTCAGGGCGGAGACCAGGACGGCATGGTCCTCGGTCGGTGGTCGCACGTCGGGGTCGACTCCACGACGCCGGTACGCCCGCAGCCGCGAGGTGGATTGGCGCCACCTGCTGACCCCGGTGTTCCAGGCGACCCGGCGTACCCATGCTTCAGGGTGTTGGGTCGAATCGAGCTCGCGGCGGTGCAGCCAGGCCTTGACGAAGGCTTCCTGGACACAGTCCTGCGCCTCGCTGAAGCTGCCCAGCATGGCCGTGAGCTGTCCCACGAGTCTGGGCGCCGTCGCGGCATAGAACTGGTCGAACTCTGCTTCGTCCACCGCTCCCCCTTGCGATCATCGGGCTGTTGAGAGGTGTACGCCGCTCAGGGGTGGTTTGGTTGCATCGGGTCGCCCCGCCGCTCGACGACGCCACCCGACGCTCGACCGGCGCGGGGCTTCAGGCGGTGGCGACGCCGTAGCGCGCCAGCTCCCCCGCGAGTCTGGGGTTGACCCGGGCGCGCACCCGGGTGCCGTCGCCGGTGTGGTCGACGCTCAGCAGCTCACCGTGCTCGTGGATCTTGTTCATCAGGTCGCCGCGGTCGTAGGGCAACAAGGCGTCGACCTCGACGGACGGACGGGGCAGGTCGGCCTCGATGGCGACGAGCGCGTCCTCGATACCCTCACCGGTGCGCGCCGAGACGACGACCGCATGAGGTTCACGGGCGAGCAGTCGCTGGAT
The DNA here is from genome assembly GCA_963815445.1 of uncultured Actinomycetota bacterium. GTDB lineage: Bacteria > Actinomycetota > Actinomycetes > Propionibacteriales > Nocardioidaceae > JANLYC01. The sequence continues at coordinate 690,890 of CAWFGV010000005.1, read as the reverse complement.
GACGTGCGGGTCGGCCGCATCGGACTTGTTGATCACCACGAGCTCGGGCACCTGGTCGGCGCCGATCTCGGCGAAGACCTCGCGGACGGCGGCGAGCTGCCCTTCGGGGTCGGCGTGCGAGCCGTCCACGACATGGATCACCAGGTCGGAGTCGGCGACCTCCTCGAGGGTGGAGCGGAACGCCTCGACGATCTGGTGCGGCAGGTGTCGGACGAAGCCGACGGTGTCAGACAGCGTGTAGATCCGGCCGTCGGTCGTCGTCGTACGTCGCGTGGTCGGGTCGAGGGTCGCGAACAAGGCGTCCTCGACAAGCACGCCGGCGCCGGTCAGCCGGTTGAGCAGGGAGGACTTGCCGGCGTTGGTGTAGCCGGCGATGGCCACGGCGGGGATCTCGCGGCGTACGCGCTCGGCCTTCTTCGTCACCCGGGCGGTCGACATGTGCTTGAGCTCGCGGCGCAGCTTGGCCATCCGGGTGGTGATCCGGCGCCGGTCGGTCTCGAGCTTGGTCTCACCAGGACCGCGACCACCGATACCGCCACCCTGGACACCGACGCGTCCACCGGCCTGACGGGACAGATTGCCACCCCATCCGCGCAGGCGCTGTTTGAGGTACTCGAGCTGGGCCAGCTCGACCTGCGCCTTGCCCTCCTTGGAGCGAGCATGCTGCGCGAAGATGTCGAGGATCAGAGCGGTGCGGTCGACGACCTTGACCTTGACCTTGTCCTCGAGGTTGCGCAGCTGGGACGGACTCAGCTCGCCGTCACAGATCACGGTGTCGGCGCCGGTCTCGGCGACCACCATGCGCAGGTGGTCGACCTTGCCCGGCCCGATGTAGGTCGCCGGGTCGGGCTTCTGCCGACGCTGCGACAGCGCGTCGAGCACCTGGGAGCCGGCCGTCTCGGCCAGCAGCTTGAGCTCGGCGAGGGAGTTGTCGGCGTCCTCGACGCTGCCCTCCGTCCAGACCCCGACGAGCACGACCCGCTCGAGCCGCAGCTGGCGGTACTCGACCTCGGAGATGTCCTCGAGCTCGGTCGAGAGCCCGGCCACCCGGCGCAGGGCGTGACGTTCCTCGAGCTCGTAGTCGCCCTGGCTGTCGTCGCCGCCGTGGGCGCGACCAGCGCGGTCGTGAAGTTCGCCGAAGACATCCTCACCGTCGGCGCCCCAGTCACCGTCGCCCGTGGCCTCGCCGGTAGGAACCGGCGCGTCCGTGAAGAAGTCGGCGCGAAGCTCGATGTCTGCGCCGTCGGTGGCGAGGTCGTCCTCGGTGAAGTCCGGCTCGTCGGGATACGCACGTTTGTTCACTGTCATCGTGCTTCCACTGTACGGCGCTACAGCGGGCCGCCACGAACGGTTTACGTCAGTTCGGGTGACTAGAGGCCGAGGAGTCGGACACCGTTCTGGGTCGGGTAGCGGGAGCACGATCGTGGCCGTCATGATGTTGACCATGAGCGTCGAGGTGGTCCTCCCTCTCGACCTGCGCAGACAGCGACGCGAGGAGCTACCGCAGTTCCTGAGTATCGTGAGCCGCGGCGTCTGGGGTGGCGGCCGTTTCATCGTTGAGCTCAGGGGGACATCATGACGACCGGCGTGAACGCTTCGGCCGCCGACGAACCCGACCTCTCCCTCAACCAGCCGCAGGGGTACCGCTACCGCTGGATGGTGCTGGTCGTGGTGCTCGTTGCCGACGTGATGGACCTGCTCGACGCGACCATCGCCAACCTGGCCGGTCCGTCCATCCGAACCGATCTCGGCGGCAGCGACACCACCCTGCAGTGGGTGCTCGCGGCATACACGCTGGCGTTCGCGATCGGGCTGGTCACCTCCGGGCGCCTGGGCGACCTCGTCGGCCGCCGCGAGATGTTCCTCATCGGCATGATCGGCTTCACGGCGGCTTCGCTGGCCTGTGGGCTGGCGCCGTCGGCGGGTCTGCTCATCGCCGCGCGCGTGGCGCAGGGTCTGTTCGGCGCGACGATGATCCCGCAGGGTCTGGCGATGGTGAAGCAGGCGTTCCCGCCGCAGGATCTCGCGAAGGCGTTCATCCCGTTCGGTCCAGTGATGGGGTTATCGGCTGTGCTGGGGCCGATCCTGGCGGGTGTCCTGATCGACGCCGACCTGTTCGGCAGCGGCTGGCGGATGGTCTTCCTCATCAACCTGCCGGTCGGTGTGGTCGCCACCCTGCTGGCCTTCCGCTACCTGCCGGAGATGCCACGGTCCGAGCGCCGTCACCGCCTTGACCTCGTGGGCAGCGTGCTCATCACCGCGGCGTCGGCCGCGCTGATCTACCCGCTGGTGCAGGGCAGGGAGGCGGGTTGGCCGGGTTGGATCTTTGCGCTGATGGGTGCCTCGGTCGTGCTCTTCGGGGCCTTCGTCTGGAACGAGCGTCGGTCGGCATACCCCGTGATCGAGCCGACGTTGTTCACCCACCGGGGGTACGTTGCAGGGCTCCTGCTCTTGCTCACCTTCTTCGCCGGGTTGGCCGGCTTCATGCTGGTGTTCAACCTGTTCGTCCAGCTCGGGCTGGGCTTCAAGCCGCTGTACGCCGGGCTCGCGCTGACCCCGTTCGCCTTCGGCATCGCGGTCGGTTCAGCGCTGTCGGGGGCCTGGTTGGGGCCGAAGCTCGGGCGCCCGGTGCTGCACGTGGGCCTGATCGGCATACTGCTCGGCATCATCATGCTGGGGCTGACCGTGGCGCAATGGGACCTCGACGTCACGGGCTGGCGGCTCGCACCCGGCACCCTGGTCGCGGGGATCGGCTCCGGGTTGATCTTCCCGCCGCTGTTCAACCTCATCCTGGCCGACCTGGACGACAATGAGGTGGGTACCGGTGCCGGGCTGCTGAACGCGGTCCAGCAGTTCGGTGGGGCGGCCGGCGTCGCCGTGCTCGGGACGATCTTCTTCCAGCTCTTGCCCACCGATGGCTTCGCCGACGCGTTCGGAAGCGTGCTGGGGGTGGCGATCAGCTGTTGGGTGGCGTCGTTCGCCGTGGTGTTCTTGCTGCCGAAGAGGCCACGTGACGACGTGGTGGCCCCCTGACGCAGCGGCCGGGTGGCCTGGTGCCCGGACGGTTCTGGTGGCCGGACGGTTCTGGTGGCCGGAAGGTTCTGGTGGCCGGACGGTTCTGGTGGCTGGACGCCGAGCGTCATACCAGGTGAACGAGGCAAACACCCTGTTACAGCGGCACGTTTGCCTTGTTTACAAGCCAGCTGGCTTGTGAACAAGGCAAACGGGACGGCCAGATGGGGCAACTGCGGCTGCTACTGCCGCTCGTGACGCTGCTACGCGGTCCAGGTGCCGGTGGCGACGAGGACGGCATCGCCCTTGAGGTGGATATGGTCGTCGACGTCCCAGGTCACCGTAAGCGTCCCGCCCGGTACGTCGACGCGGTAGGACACCGGCACGTGCGCCCGGTCGGAGCCACCCGACCCGTCGCCACCCGACCCGTCGCCACCCGACCCGTCGCCACCCGACCCGTCGCCACCCGACCCGTCGCCACCCGACCCGGCCGAAGGGGCCACCGGCGTACTGGTTTCGGCAGCGGCGCTAACGGCGGCCGCCACGACCGCACAGGCACCGGTCCCACAGGACCAGGTCTCCCCTGACCCGCGCTCGAAGACGCGCATCGCCAGGTGCCGGTCGCCCATGTCGACCACGAACTCGATGTTGACGCCGTCGGGGTACTCCGCGCTGCAGAAGTACGGCGAGCGGTCGAGCGCACCCACCGCTGCCAGGTCGTCCACCACCACGACCGCGTGCGGGTTACCCATGTCGACCTTGCGGGCCGGCATGGCGCGACCCTCGACCGAGACGGTCACGTCACCGGCCACCTTCGGGTTGCCCATGTCGACGCTGATCTCGCCGTCCTCGCAGAACGTCACGAGCTTGATCCCGTCGCGGGTGTCGATCGGGAGAGGTGCTGTCAGCCCGCCCACGTCCACCAGCCCCGCGGTCGCGAGATAGCGCGCGAACACGCGGATGCCGTTTCCACACATCTCCGACACCGAGCCGTCCGCATTGCGGTAGTCCATGAACCAGTCGGCTCCCCCGTCGACGTCGCCACGGAGCACCCGGAGCACGCCATCGGCGCCGAGACCCCCGCGGCGGTCACACAGCGCGGCGACCACGTCCGGCGTCAGGTCGCCGTGCACGGTGCCGTCGAGGTCCGGCAGCACGACGAAGTCGTTGTGGGTGCCGTGACCCTTCACGAACGGGAAGCTCACCCCTCGATCGTACGGCCCGGGCCGACCTGGCCGGCGCAGCCCAAGCCAGCCTGGGTGAGTCCCGGGTCAGTCCAACAGAGCGGCCGCCCGGCCCGTGAGGTCGGCGTCGTCGTACGCCAGCCAGCTGATCCGCGGGTCGCGGCGGAACCACGTGTCCTGGCGGCGGGCGAACTTCCGGGTCCTGCGTGCGGTGTCCGCGCGGGCGTCCTCCTCCGAGCACTCTCCAGCGAGGAAGCGCAGCACCTGGGCGTAGCCGAGTGCCCGGCTTGCCGTCCGTCCCTCACGCAGGCCCACCGACTCCAAGCGGCGTACCTCATCGACCAGCCCGTTCTCCCACATCGCGTCGACCCGGCGGTCGATGCGCTCGTCGAGGACGTCCCGGGGTACGTCGATGCCGAGCTGGATCACCCCGTCGAAGGCGTACCGGTGGTCCGGCAGCCGCGCCTGGAAAGGACGTCCGGTGATCTCGAGCACCTCGAGCGCCCGGACGATCCGGCGACCATTGCCCGGCAGGATCACGTCGGCGGCCGCCGCGTCGACCGACTGGAGCCGTTCGTGCATGGCCGGAGCACCCACCGCGGCAAGCTCGCTCTCCAGTCGCGCCCGAACGGCCGGGTCGGAGCCCGGGAACTCGAACCGGTCCAGGACTGCCCGCAGGTACAGCGCGGAGCCGCCGACGAGGACAGGCACCACGCCCCGGGTCCGGCAGTCCTCGATCGCACTTCTCGCCCAACCCTGGAACTGCGCCACCGTCGCCGGCTCCGTCACGTCGAGCACGTCGAGCAGGTGATGCCGTACGCCGCGGCGATCTGCGGGGGACAGCTTGGCCGTGCCGATGTCCATCCCGCGGTAGATCTGCATCGAGTCGCCGTTGACGACCTCGCCTCCGAGCCTGAGCGCCAGGTCGATGGCCAGGTCGCTCTTGCCGGCGGCGGTCGGACCGACGACGGCGACGACGGGCGGCAGGGTGGACATACCGCCCATGCTCCCACCGAGTTGTCAGAAGTAGGGAGGGCTATAGCCGCCGCTGGTTCTGACAACTCGGAGTTGGGTACGAGTCCTCCGCAGACCAGAATGGTCGTACGGGGCACGCTGAGGAGGACACATGGGATTCCTGGACAAGGTCAAGGCCAAAGCCACCGACGCCGTCGACAAACACGGCGACAAGATCAGCTCAGGACTCGGCAAGGCCGGCGAGTTCGTCGACAAGAAGACCGGTGGCAAGCACCACGACAAGATCGAGTCGGCCAAGACGAAGGCCGCTGACGCGCTGGACAAGCTCGACGGCAAGAACGACGACCTGCCTGACACTCCGCCGAAGTAGCGGGTCCGGCGCTGGTACCGCCGAGGTTCGTCAGGAGGCGGGGTAGGTGAGCGCCCACTCGACGACGGCATAGCCGACGCCGTACGGCGCGGCGTCATACGGCACGGTCCCGGTGATCACCGCTCCGTGGTCGTACGCCGCGCGCGCCGCGCCGGCGAGCACCTGCCACACGGGGCGTCCGCTGGACCACAGTGCCGCGTCGAGGTCCGGGTCCAGGGCGACCAGCGTGTCGACGTCGCCCCGGCTCAACGCCGTGACGACTGCCTCGTCGTAACCCACCGCGCGGGGGTCGACGTAGCCCGGTGAGGCGGTGGTACGCCGGGCGCTGCCGTCGGCCATGGCGAGCACGACCACCGGATCGTGGGTGCTCACGAGCAGGCGTCCGAGTTCTGCGCACGACGCGGCGTCCGCGTCACCGGCGACCGCCACGTAGCGCCGACGGGCGCCTGGCCAGCCGGCCTCGTCGAGCAGGTACGCGCCGATTGTGAGCGACAGCGGAAGCACCAGGTCGGTCCCGCCGAACGAGACGTCGCAGCCGAAGGCCCGCAGGTTGCCGCCCGCCTCCCCCGGCCAGTCCCCCGCAGCGGCGCCGACTCCTACCACGATGACCTGCGGTGCGACCTCGGCCAGCCCTCGTACGGCTGTCAGGCAGGCGGCCCGGAGCTCGGCGGTCTCCGCCGCTGCACCGCAGGCCACCGCCGGCACGAGCAGCGGCGGGTGCGGACAGACCGCAGCGGCAACGAGCATGCAGCGACCCTAGGCGGCAGCGGTGACCCGCCCAGCGGCGGCCTAGGCTCTGCCCTGTGCCTGAACGTTTCCGGGTCGTGCCCGCTGCCTACGTGATCCTGCGTCGCCACGACGACGTGCTGCTCCAGCTGCGCGAGGGCACCGGCTACATGGACGGTCACTGGGCGACGGCGGCAGCCGGCCACGTGGAGTCCGGAGAGTCGGTCCACGAAGCGGCGGCCCGTGAGGCAGCCGAGGAGCTCGGTGTGCGCATCGACATCGCCGACCTCGAGCCCTTGTGCGGCATGCATCGCACCGGCGCCACCGGCCGATCGATCGACGAACGGGTCGACTGGTTCTTCGCGTGCCGGCGCTGGGAGGGCGAGCCTCGTGTGGTCGAGCCCGAGAAGGCGGCCGACCTGAGGTGGTTCGCACTCGACGCGCTGCCCGACCCGGTCGTGCCACACGAGAAGTACGTCTACGAGCAGCTCCGGGCCGGGACGCTCGCGCCAGTCGTGGCCTTCGGCTTTGCTGGCGGTCCGCACTCCTGACCCCCTCCCCCCTCCCCGCGATTGCGGGAAAGTGCAGGCTCTTGACGGCGTGTCGGCCTGCACTTTCCCGCAATTCCGGGCGAGAGGCGGACGCCCGGTTGGGCCGTCAGGAGTCGAAGCCGAGGCCGAACCGGTCCAGGGTGCGCAGCCAGAGGTCGCGTCGGCCCTCGTTGCGGTCGGCGCGGGCGATCGAGGCTCGGGTGATCTGCACACCGGTGTACGCGAAGGGCTCGGGTGGGAACGGCAGCGGCTTCGTCTGGACCAGCCGGGTTGCGGTGCGCTCGGTCTCCTGGCCCGACAACAGGTCGAGCATCACCTGCGCGCCGAACCGGGTCGCCCCGACGCCGAGTCCGGTGAACCCTGCGGCGTACGCCGTCTGGCCGCCATGCGCCGTACCGAAGAACGCGCAGAAGCGACTGCACAGGTCGATCGCGCCGCCCCAGGCATGGGTGAAGGCCAGGCCCTCGAGCTGCGGGAACGTGGTGAAGAAGTGGTCCGACAGCAGGTCGAAGGTCGCCGGCCGTGAGTCGAGGACGGGGCTGATCTTGCGGCCGAAGTGGTAGATCGCGTCGTAGCCGCCGAAGAGGATCCGGTTGTCGGGGGTCAGCCGGTAGTAGTGGAACTGGTTGGCGGTGTCGCCGATGCCCTGCCGGTTGCGCCAGCCGACGGCGGTGAGCTGTTCGCTCGAGAGAGGTTCGGTGACGAGGGCGTAGTCGTAGACGGGGACGATGAACGGTCGGACGCGCTTGACCAGTGCCGGGAACGCGTTGGTGGCCAAGATGACCTGGCGTGCAGTGAGCGATGCGTGCTTGGTGTGGAGTCGGATGCCGTCACGCTCACGCTTGATCCCTTTGACGTACGTGCCCTCGAAGATCCGGACGCCGAGCTCCTCCACGGCCCGGGCCAGGCCCCAGGCGAGCCTGCCGGGGTGGAGCATGACGGTGCCGTGCTCGTCCCACAGTCCCGCCTCGTACGTAGGTGACGCGACCTCACGGCGGACCTCGTCGCGGTCGAGGAAGCGGCCTTCTCCGGCATCGGCGGCTGCGCGCAGATCGGCCACCTGGTACTCCGCGGTGGCGACGTCGAGCTCACCACTGCGCTCGAGGTCGCAGTCGATGGCGTACTTGTCGAGGTCGGCGATCAGTCCGTCGAGGTTCTCGTCACCGAGCCGCTTGAGGGTGTCGAACTCGTCGGGGAACCGGTCTCGGCCGTTGGCGTCCCCGTGGGTGATGCTCGCATCGCAGAACCCGCCGTTGCGTCCGCTCGCGGCCCAGCCGACGCGGCAGGCGTCGACGATCACGACGTCCCGGTCGGGGTCCTGCTGTTTGGCGAGGAGGGCGGCCCAGAGCCCCGAGTACCCGGCGCCGACGACGGCCAGGTCGGTCGCGGTGGCCCGGGCGAGGGGTTGGCGCTGCGGCGGCCGACGCGGGTCATCCAGCCAGTACGGCGTACCGCTGGTCCCCCGCCACGACTCGCCCGCGGCCCCACCGTTCCCACCACTCCTGCTACCACCACTCTTACCGCCACTCCTGCTTCCCATCCCGCCATCCTGCCCGACCTGGCCGCAGGCGTTTGCCTTGTATACAAGCCAGGTGGCTGCAGAACTAGGCGAATTTGCGTTGGGAACAGGGTGTTTGCCTTGTTAACTAGGCAAACGTCGCGGCCACCATGGGCACGAAGGGCAGGGCAGGTCAGGTCGCGGCGCAGGAGGGCTCAGTGGCCGACTGGACCTGAGCTGGTACGCCGATGGTGGGCATGCCCAAAGCCACCGCACGCCCGGACGCAGAGACTCCTGACGGCGAACCGCCGCTCGCTGAAACACCGCCACGCGATATCGCGCCATCAGACGTGCCGCCACCGGCCACGGTGTCGGCCGCTCCAGACCGGCGGGCCTCCCACGCGTCCCCGGCCCGGGTATGACGGACGACCGTCACGGGGATGTCGCTGAGCAGGTGATGCGGAGCGCCGTAGGTCACCTCGACCTCGACCATGTCTCCGGGGCGCACCGCGACCGACGGCTCAGGCGCGAAGTGCACGAGCCGGTTGTCCCGCGCCCGGCCAGAAAGCCGCGCCTTCGCGGAGTCCTTACGACCTTCCCCCTCGGCCACCAGCACCTCGAGACGGCGACCGACCAATGCCTTGTTCTCGTCCCAGGCGATCTCGTTGACGACCTCGACCAGCCGCTCGTACCGCTCCTGCACGACATCGTGCGGCAGCTGGTCGGTCATCGTGGCCGCCGGCGTGCCGGGTCGGGGGGAGTACAGGAACGTGAACGCGCCACTGAACCGCGCCTCTCGCACCAACGACAGCGTCTGCTGGAAGTCGTCCTCGGTCTCGCCGGGGAAGCCCACGATGACGTCCGTGGTGATCGCCGCCTCCGGGATGCGCTCGCGCACCCGGTCCAGAATGCCGAGGTAACGGTCACGGCGGTACGACCGACGCATCGCCTTCAGCACCATGTCCGACCCCGATTGCAGTGGCATGTGCAGGGACGGCATCACGTTCGGCGTCTCGGCCATCGCGGCGATCACGTCGTCGGTGAAGTCGCGCGGGTGTGGCGAGGTGAACCGCACCCGCTCCAGGCCCTCGAGCTCTCCGCACGCCCGTAGCAGCTTGCCGAACGCCTGCCGGTCGCCGAACTCGACACCGTAGGAGTTGACGTTCTGCCCGAGCAGGGTCACCTCGATGACGCCCTCACCGACCAGCGCCTCGATCTCGGCGAGTACGTCGCCGGGCCGCCGGTCCTTCTCGGTGCCGCGCAACGACGGCACGATGCAGAACGTGCAGGTGTTGTTGCACCCCACGCTGATGGCCACCCACGCGGCGTACGCCGACTCGCGTCGGGTCGGGAGCGTTGACGGGAACACCTCGAGCGACTCGAGGATCTCCACCTGCGCCTCGCGGTTGACGCGCGAGCGCTCGAGCAAGGCCGGTAGCGAGCCGATGTTGTGCGTCCCGAAGACGACGTCGACCCAGGGCGCCCTGCGGGTGATCTCGGAGCGGTCCTTCTGGGCCAGGCAGCCACCGACCGCGATCTGCATGTGCTTGTCGGCCGCCTTGCGCGGGGCGAGCTGGCCGAGGTTGCCGTACAGCTTGTTGTCGGCGTTCTCGCGGACGGCGCAGGTGTTGAAGACGACGACGTCAGCGTCGGTACCGGGCGTCGCACGCAGGTAGCCGGCGTCCTCGAGCAGCCCCGACAGTCGTTCGGAGTCGTGCACGTTCATCTGGCAGCCGTACGTCTTCACTTCGTACGTGCGCGTGGGGACGGCTCTAGGTTCATCTGCGAGGAACACCTATGAACCATATGACAACCAGGGAACGTCTCTATGCCGTAGCCATGGAGCGTGGTCTCAGTCAATCCACCCCTGCTCTCCTACGAGCGTCTACTTGCTCCGGCAGGCCCGCTGGACCCTCATTGGTTCTCCTCCACGTCTAGAACCCGTGTGGCGCGTGGTCGCAAGCCATCGGGAACCTGCCGTCAACCGGACCGATCGATAGAATTCTTCGTCTTAGAGGAGCGAGGAAGACGCCATGCCGCATGGGATTCGGGCAGGTTTGCTTAGTTGCGCACTCCTCGCGTCGGGATGCTCATCGTCACCCACAGAGCGTGTCGACGAATGCAGGGACCTGATAAGTACTCCGGCCAAGGTCCTGACCGAGCCCGGCTTGCATGAAGTGCCCGAGAAGGAAGCCAACCTCGCGGTCGACCTCCACAGTGTTTCAGAGTCAGCAGTCCGCGCCCGAGTGCGAATTGGGGACACACTGGCTCTGGACCTCGAACTGCCAGCAGCACGCGGGTGCAGTCATCCGCCTGTCTACTCTTACTCATACCGATTGCCGCCTGGCCCTACCGAGGTCACAGCGAGGACGAGCCAGGGACAGCAGAAGGCGATGAGTCTGACCATGAGCGGCAAGGAGCAGTGGGTGGTGTTCATTGTCCAGGACGGTTTTCCGCTGACCCTCGAAACGTCGCGTATCGAGCCTGCCTGGGGTTAGCCGTGAGGCTGCCGCCCGATGATGCGCGCGCTATCCATGACGCCGTAACGTACTGAGACGCATATCGAACGTCACTGGGATTTAAGAAAGACCGCAGGTCAAGTCGTGCACGCTCATCTGACAGCCGTACGGCTTCACTTCGTAAGTGCGCGGCTGCTCAGTAATCGGGTGCGCTGCCGTGGGGTCGCCGTCGTAACCGGTCGCGGCTATGCGACCCCATCCATCGCGACGGATGCGTCGCTAGTCGCACATGGGCGGTTGCTCGCTGGTCGGGTGGAAAACCAAGGGCGGGAGTCCGGGGGCGGTGAAGACTGCTTTCCCCTTGGTCAGGATGTCCACCTGCCCGGGCTGACCCGGGTTGCCCCATCCCGCGGGTGGGTTGGCGCTGCCGTCCGACAACGGTGTCGTCGCCCACACCCGCCCGTCGAACGACGCGAAATGGATGCCGCAGTGGGTGTAGAGCGTGTAGCGGAATGATGTCAATGCTGTCGGTTCAGGCGACGGCGGCTGCGTCGTGGCGGTCCCCGTCGACGTACCCGGCAGCGTCCCGCCGCCTGGGTCGCCCGACGAGTTCCCGCACCCCACGATCACCAGCTGTACCGCGACCGCGCCAACCGCCAGCGCCCAGATCTTCGACATGTCGCATCAGACGGAGCCGGAGGTCCAACGGTTCCGACTTGTCAGAACTGAGGAGGCCTAGCCGCCCGCATTCTGACAAATCGGTGGCGGGTTACTCGCCGGCGTAGTCGCCGAAGCTCCACTGGTTGCCCTCGGGGTCCTTGACGACGAAGTTGCGGCCGCCGTAGTCCTGCTCGGTCAGCGGGCGGACGACGACGGCCCCGGCCGCCGTCGCCCGGGCGAACAGCTCGTCGAGGTCGATCGTGTCGTCGATGACGCAGTATGCCGACGCGTGGCCGGTCGGGTCGGTCATGTCGTCCGGGCGCGGCCCGGAGCCGAACATGATGCCGCCGCCGGGCGGCCAGTCCAGCTGCGCGTGCATGATCTTCGTGGGGTCGGACTCGTCGTAGTACACGCCGTGGGCGACGAACCCGAAGGCGGCGGACAGGAACTCGACGGCGGCGGGGGCGTCGCGGTAGCTCAGCGAGTGCCACACGGTGGGAGACGGACTCATCGGGACTCCTTCAGGTGCTGGTCGATGCGGACGTCATCAGCATCTCCGACAGGGTCACCTCGGTCTTGAACGAATGGGAGCTCGGCCCGGATCCACTCCCCCGGCGTGTAGCCGCAGAGGTCTCGCCACTCGCGCGTCATGTGCGCCTGGTCGGCGAAGCCGCTGGTCGCGGCGACGTCGGCCAACGGCTGCGCTCGCCGTCGGGTCATCGCGTGCGACCGCTCGAAGCGCGCCAGCCGCCGGGCCTCCGTGGGAGAGACTCCGAGCTCAGCGCGGAACTGTTCGCCGAGGTGGCGGCGGCTCCAGCCCACGTCGTCGGCGACATCGGCGACGCGGGCGGCGGCCGATCCACCGGTGAGCCGTGTCCAAGCGCGCGCCACCTCGGGCCTGGGTAGCACCGGCTCCGTCCGCCGACTCGCGCGCCAGCATCTGCAGCTGCCGCTCCAGCTCGGCAAAGCGGGCCGCCCATCCGGTTGCGGAGGCGACCCCGTCGTACAACCGGCTGCCCAGCGCCCCGAGAACGTCGTCCAGAGAAACCAGCTGACCCTGCAGAGCCGACGCCGGTAGCCCCAACAGCAGCCGGGCGCCCGCGGGCGTCAGCCCGAACGAGATGCCCTGCTGCCGACCGACCTGGCGGATGTCGGCGGCCTCGACCGAGAGGCCCGACACCACGCCCCAGAACTCGCGACGCGTCTCGTCACGTTCGTACCAGCCGACGTCGAGTGGCTGGTCGAACGCCAGCACGATCGTCAAGGTGGTCGACGGCATCCCACGGTGTGCAGCCTGAGCACCGGCGTCAAAGCAGTAGCCGGACGCCTGCGTGACATACGGACGCAGCGCCGCGGGAGGCCGCCACGAAGCTCCGCGACTCATCTCGGACACATCTCGAGCGTACGACGATTCCGAGTTGTCAGAAGTGGGGCAGGCTATAGCCGCCCCTACTTCTGACAAGTCGGCTCAGACCGTGACGACGACCTTGCCGCGCACGTGACCGGCCTTGCTGGCCGCCAGGGCGTCACCGGCGCGGTCAAGAGGGAACTGCTCGGCGATCTCGACCCGCAACGAGCCGTCGGCCACGAGGGTCAGGAGACCGGCCAGCATCGGACCGTTGGGGCGGACGAAGATGTAACGGCCACCCAGCTGCTTGACGGTGTCGGCGTCGACGATCGACCCCACTCGCCCGCCGTCCGCAAGGACGTCAGGCGCCGACTCCAGCGAGTCGCCACCGATGAAGTCCAGCACGACGTCCACGCCATCGGGCGCGACCTTCCGCACGTTCGCCGTGAGCTCAGCGGCGGAGTCGCCGTACTCGACGGGCTCGGCGCCGAGCGAGCGGACGTAGTCGTGGTTGTGCTCACTCGCGGTGCCGATCACGCGCGCTCCGCGCAGCTTCGCCAGCTGAACCGCGAAACCGCCCACCCCACCGGCCGCCGCGTGGACGAGCACCGTGTCGCCGTCGCCCACCTCGGTGGCATCGATGAGCTGCTGGGCGGTCAGCCCGACCAGCGGGAGCGCTCCGGCGCTGACCAGGTCGACGCCGTCAGGCACCTTCGCCACGCCGCGGATCGGTGCGGCGACGAGCTCGGCGAACGTGCCGTTCTGCACGTGGTCCTTGCGCGCGTATGCCGCCACGCGGTCACCTGGGACGACCTCGGTCACCGCCGGTCCGACGGCGACGACCTCACCTGCCACGTCCCAGCCCGGGATCAGCGGGAGGTGGTGCGGGAAGGCGCCCTGCAGGTAGCCGGCAACGACCTTCCAGTCGACGGGGTTCACGCCGGCCGCCGCGACCTTGATCAGGACGTAGTCGGGTCCGACCACCGGGTCGTCGACCTCCGCGGTCTCGACGACGTCAGGGTCTCCATAGGTGCGAATCACAGCAGCTCTCATACCCTGCGGCAACAACCCGTGCCGCTCACTATTCCGCGCGGCGACAAGAGTCAGGCTCAGCCGAACCAGTGCGCCCGGTCCAGGGTGCACACGATCTCGGTGTCGACCCCGGTCCCCGTCACGCTGGGCACGTCGATCCAGTTGCCGGCGGTGAAGCCGCACTTGGCCAGCGCCCGAAGCGAGGCCGCGTTGCGGTGGTCGGGGCTGGCGACGAACCGCGGTGCATCGGGGTAGGACGGGACGAGCACGTCGCGACAGAACGTCCAGATCATCCGGGTGCCGATGCCCTGCCCGACCAGTGGCTGCTCGCCGAGCACGTAGTCGAAGCCGACCGCCTCGGGGTCGCCGGTCTTGACGGCGTACTCGTCGTAGTCGCGGACCCGATAGTCCTGCACATAGCCGACGGCCTTCCCGTCGACCTCGATGACCCACATCCGGGTGGGGTGCTCACCCTCGATGCGCGGGCCGTAACGCTCGAGGGCCCTCTCGGCGGTCAGTGCGTCACCGTGGAACCAGCGGGCGGCGTGCGGCGCCTGCTGCCATCGCACGACCGCGTCCAGGTCGCCGATCCGCATGGGCCGGAAGTCGAGCTGGACCAGCGGCAAGGATTCGCCACGGGTGACCTGCTTGTCGCCGACCCAGACCGGGAGGATCCGGGCGCGGCACTCGGACGGCGGCAGCCACTCGTAACGGTCGTGCTCGGGGTCGACGAGGTCGACCTCGGTGTGAGCCTCGACATCGGTGCCGAAGATGGCCCAGTGGTACGCCGGGAGGCCTTCTCGCGGTGGCGCGGACTGGGAGAGGTCGAGGGCGAACACGTCCAGCCCCGTCAGCCCGGCTTCCTCGGCCAGCTCGCGAAGTGCCGCGGGATAGACGGCTTCGCCCGGCTGTCGGGAGCCGGCCGGACAGGTCCAGGCCCAGTCGCCCTCGTAGTCGGCACCGTGGCCGTTGCGATGGAGCAGGAGCAGCTCGAGCTCACCGGCAGTGGTCTGCCGTCGTACGACGACGGTGGCGCCGCGCGGGTCGTCCGACGCGATCGGCAGGCCGTCCCAGGTGTGCGTGAGGCCGGTCATGCCGACACCTTAGTGATGCAGCCAGCGACCAGCACCGTGACCGGGACCGGGACCGGTCAGGCGATGATGCCCTCACAGTTGGGGTCGATGATGTCGTGTTGGTCCACCGACCAGCTGTACGCGACCACATCGCGGCCGGCTCCGCAGTGGATCCGGTCGACCACACCGTCGTTGAGCAGGAAGATGTAGTCGTCCCCGCCCGCAGCACGCACGATGTCGGCGCCGCGACCCGGCCGGATGCGGTCGTCGCCGGCCCGGCCCCCGATCAGGTCCGGTCCCGTGGTCCCCCGGAGATCGTCGCCGCCCATGGTGCCGTGGATCTTGCGGTAGTCACTCGCCTGCGCCGCCGTGCTCGACAGCGTGAGCAGCACGGCCGCTGTGACACCGAGGGTCGTGGTGATCGTGCCCCGCATGCGGGCCTCCCATACTTGGTCGCACCGAGTCGGACCACCGTCGGGGCCCGTCCGAACAGGGTGCCCGACCTCGCGGCGGGCCAGCAACGACTCTGCCGAGACCGCCGACGTAGGCCTGCGTGTCGGCGCGAGTCGTGTCAGAGTGTGACCGAACGACAACCATCGGTCAGAGCAGCCGATACGCCCGTGGCGGTGGTGGCGGAAGTGACGATCAGTCCTCGATCTCCCCGATACCGAGGTCCGGTCCCGCCCAGTCCGCCTCCGCCTCCACCGCCGTCGCGCCCGCTTCGTCGGCCAGGGCTCCGCGAACCACGGCAGCCGCAAGTCCGGGCGGGTAACCCTTACGCGCGAGCAGCCCCACCAGCCGGCGGGTCCGGCTGACCGGATCGACGTTGCGCGTGGCCCGCAGCTTGCGCGCAACCAGCGCCTCGGCCGCCGCCCGCTCTGCGTCAGGGTCGATCTGTTCGAGCGACTCGGCGATCACCTCGTCATCGACACCCTTGCGGCGCAGCTCGTGGCCCAGTGCCCGCCGCGACAACCCACGGGCCTGGTGCCGGGCCTTCACCCAGGTCTCGGCGAACGCCGCATCGTCGACCAGCCCCACTTGCTCGAACCGGTCGAGGACCGAGGTCGCCACTTCGACCGGGACATCCTTGGCCGCCAGCGCGTCAGCGAGCTCGCGGCGTGACTTCGCCGACGCCGTCAGCTTGGTGAGCAGGATGGTCCGGGCGACCGACTCAGGATCGGCCGCCGGGCCCAGGTCGCGACCCGGGTCATCGGGCTCCCGCTGTCGACGTCGGTTGGCGGCCATCGTGGGCTAGAAGTCGATGTCCGTCGGCTCCGCGGGAGCCTCGGCGTCGACACTGGCACCGATGCCGAGCTTCTCGAGGATCCGCTTCTCCAGCTCGTTGGCCAGGTCAGGGTTGTCGCGCAGGAACGTCCTGGAGTTCTCCTTGCCCTGGCCGAGCTGGTCGCCCTCGTAGGTGTACCAGGCGCCGGCCTTGCGGACGAAGCCCGTCTCGACACCGACGTCGATGAGACCGCCTTCGCGGCTGATGCCGAGGCCGTACATGATGTCGAACTCGGCCTGCTTGAACGGCGGGGCCACCTTGTTCTTGACGACCTTGACACGGGTGCGGTTGCCGACGAAATCGGTGCCGTCCTTGAGGCTCTCGATCCGTCGGACGTCGAGCCGCACCGACGCGTAGAACTTCAGCGCCTTGCCACCCGAGGTGGTCTCGGGGCTGCCGAACATGACGCCGATCTTTTCGCGGAGCTGGTTGATGAAGATCATCGTCGTGCCCGAGTTGCTGAGCGCCCCGGTCAGCTTGCGCAGCGCCTGGCTCATCAGTCGTGCCTGCAGACCGACGTGCGAGTCACCCATCTCACCCTCGATCTCGGCCCGCGGCACCAGCGCGGCCACCGAGTCGATCACGATGATGTCGAGGGCACCGGAGCGGATCAGCATGTCGGCGATCTCGAGCGCCTGCTCACCGCTGTCGGGCTGGGACACCAGCAACGCGTCGGTGTCGACGCCCAGCTTCTGTGCGTAGTCAGGGTCGAGCGCGTGCTCGGCATCGATGAAGGCGGCGATGCCGCCTGCGCGTTGCGCGCTGGCCACGGCATGGAGCGCGACCGTGGTCTTGCCACTGGACTCGGGACCGTAGATCTCGACCACGCGGCCGCGCGGAAGACCCCCGATGCCCAGGGCGATGTCGAGCGAGATGGCGCCGGTCGGAATCACCTCGATCGGGGCGCGCACGTGGTCGCCGAGCCGCATGACCGCACCCTTGCCGTGGGACTTGTCGATCTGGGCGAGTGCGTTGTCGAGAGCCTTGGAGCGGTCTGCTACAGCCATCTGGAGCCATCCCTTGTCCGGGTCGGTTCGGGCCCTGTGAGACCCACGAACGTTTGTCGAGAACGACGCTAGAGGGACCGACCGACAGAACCGCCGATAGAGGTGCGGGTGTGGACGGTGGACCTGGTCACGCGCTTGTGTGGACCAGGCTATCTAGAACAGGTGTTCGAAACGAGCTCGACACGCCGATGGCGAGAGGACGCCGGTCGGCTCCGGCGACGGAGTCGCCGGGTGCCGGCCGGCGCACCCGCGCTCAATCAGCCACCTCAGTCAGTCGTCAGTCAGTCGTCAGTCAATCGTCGTCATCGTCATCGCCCGACGACCCCCAGTCGGGGTAGCTGTCCTAGGCGACGGTGCGGGTGACAGGTCGCTCGCCCGTCCCGTTGACACGCATGATGAAGACGTCGGCGGCGTTGGCCGCATCTCCACCCGTGGCCGGGCGACGTCCGAACACGATCCACTTCCCATCCGGTGAGTACGACGATCCGAGATACTGGATCACTCCTCCGGTGGCGAAGGTCAGCTGCTTGAGATGAGTCCCATCGGCTCGAATCGTGTAGAGGTTCGCCGACACATCGGGCCGGTCGACGTTGTCGTGGAACACGATGTACCGCCCGTCCGGAGACCAGTCGGGCGTATCGCCTGCACGGAGCGGGTACGGCGTGACCTGTCGCTCGGAACCGGTACGGAGGTCGATGACCCAGATCGCAACACCGTCGGTCGGCTCGGCGGTGCGCACGTTGCGTCGCTGGAACAGGATCTGAGCACCGTTCGGCGACCACTGGGGGTCGGTGTCCTCCCCCGTCGCCGGCAGGTGGCGCTGTGTGATCCTCCTGACGTCCGAACCGTCGGCGTGCATCACGTAGAGCGCCTGGCGCTGCACGGTGTCGTTGACCACAGGACCCGAAGCCCGGGAGAAGACGATCCACCTGCCGTCCGGCGACCAGGCCGGAGAGCCGCTACAGACACCGCCCAGCGGCCGACAGGTTCCGTTCGGGGATCCGCGACCAGTAAGCCTGCTCAGATGCGATCCGTCGGCGTTGACGACATAGATGTCATCGACGAAGCAGGTCGGGCCGCAGTCGTTGGCTTCTCGCTCGAAGACGATCCGTCGGCCGTCAGGTGACACGTCGGGGTTCCGGTCGACATACCCGAAGGGCGGGTGGGTGACCTGCACCTCATGTGTGCCGTTGGGGTTGATCATGAACACGGCACCCCACGTCTTGTCGGCGTTGAAGAACCGGCGGAAGGCGATCCGCCCGTTGTCACCGTGGAAGGTGCCCTGCGCGTCCTGGACCTGCAGACCGACGCCGGTGAGCACGAGGATCACGAGAACGACCAGCTTCTTCATGGCTGCTCCTACGTTGTGCGCTGGGGATCGCATAACCGGGTGCACGTCACGCTGGATGAACTGCCTTTACCTATGGAGTACTCCCGCAGCTCGGCGTCAGCAATGAGAAAGGCTCGTCCAATTTCTCGTCGCCGGGAGGGTCGGCGGTCGCAGCGTGAGGGCGGCTCTAGCGCTCGCGCGGTGGTAGCTCGAGCGCCTTCCAGACCGCGCGCCACACCGTTTTCGCGTCCTCACCCTCGTCGAACGCCTGCGCCACCGTGCGCCCACCCAGGCCCTCGATGACGTACTCCCTTGCCCAGACCGAGGCGTACGCCGCGCCGAGGGCAGCCTCCATGCGCGACCAGAACTCCGTCTGCCGCATGTGCGCACCCCCTTGCCGGTCGGCCGTCGGTCCTCGCGCGAGCCGTCGTGACCGCGCCAGGATTCGTCGATGACCAGCGTACGACGAACGGGGAGCTCGCTCGACCCGCAAGCGGGTTCGTCACAGTGACGCGGGCAGCCGGACCAGGAACCGGCAGCCGTCACCCACGTTGTCGACCGAGACAGTGCCGCGGTGCGCCTCGGCGATGCCGCGCACGATCGCCAACCCGAGCCCCGATCCGGCCGCCGCCTCGGGGGTGCGTGCGTGGCTGCCGCGCCAGGCCACCTCGAAGACGCGCTCGAGGTCGGGTTCGGGGATGCCCCCACACGCGTCACTCACGGCGAACTCGACGCCGGCCGCACTGGACCGCGCCGTGACCTCGACGACACCCTCGCTCGGCGTGTGCCGGATCGCGTTGGTGACGAGGTTGCCGATCATCCGGGCGAGTTCGCGCGGGTCCGCGCGCACGGCCACCCCTGGTTCGGCGTAACCGCCCAGGCGGACGCCGTTGGCCAGGGCGACCGGGCCGCTCACGGCCAGGGCCTCACTGATCGCGTCCTCGATCGGCACGAGCTCCAGGCTCAGCTGCAGCGCGCCGGAGTGGATGCGCGACAGCTCGAAGAGGTCGTCGACCATCCGCGCCATCCGGTCCACGGTCTCGCGCATCTGCTGGTGGTAGCGCGCCGGGTCATCGGCCATGCCGTCCTCGAGCGCCTCGGCCATCGCACGCAACCCGGCCAGCGGGGTGCGCAGGTCGTGCGAGACCCAGGCCACGAGCTCCCGGCGGGACGCCTCGAGCGCCCGCTCGCGCTCGCGGGACGCCTCGAGCCGGGCCGAGGTCTCCGCCAGCTGGGTCGACACGGCCGACAGCTCGGTCGACGTACCGGCCGGCGCGACGAACGACCCGTGCTCGCCGAGCGCACGGGTCGCCTCCTGAACGGCTCGTGACCCGCGCACCATCATGCTCGCCACCAACAGCGAGAACGCGAGCGAGACCACACCCGCGACGGCCGCCACCCACAGCACGACCTGGAAGTCGTGCCGGGACAAGAACATGGCCTGTGCCGTGCCCACGATCCCCGCGACCAGCCCGAGCACACCGATCATCGCCACGATGGCGAACGACCAGCGCAGCGAGCTCGTCCGCGTGATGTGGGCGAGCACCAGGCCGACCACTCCCACCGCGCCGGCGAGTGCGCCCGCGATGAGGATGACGTGAAGGGTCGCCGTGGTCATCCGGCCGGCTCCCAGCGGTAGCCCGTCCCCCAGACGGTGACGAGCCGCTCGGGCATCGTCGCGTCGCGCTCGATCTTCTCGCGCAGCCGGCGTACGTGCACGGTCACCGTCGACTGGTCTCCGAACGACCAGCCCCAGACCTTCTCGAGGAGGTCGACCCGGGTGAACGCCACGTTCGGGTTGGCGACGAAGAACCGGAGCAGGTCGAACTCACGCATCGTCAGCGGAACGGCCCTGCCCTCGAGCGTGGCCTGCCGGCTCGGACCGTCGATCCGCAGCGGGCCGTCCTCCAGCACCCTCGGGTCCGGCGACACCGACTCGCCCGCCCGCCGGAGCACCGAGCCGACGCGCAGCACGAGCTCGCGGGGGCTGAACGGCTTGGTCAGGTAGTCGTCGGCACCGAGCTCGAGGCCCACGACCCGGTCGGCCTCCGCGCCCAGAGCGGTGAGCATGATGATCGGAAGGTCGCCGTCCTTCCTGAGCCGACGACAGACCTCGAGGCCGTCCAGGCCGGGCAGCATGACGTCCAGCACGACCAGGTCGGGACGCTCCCGGCCGACCAACGCCAGTGCGGTCTCGCCGTCGGCAGCCTCCGCGACGTCGTACTGCTCAGCGCGCAGGTAGGTCAGCACGACCTCGCGCACGGTGGGATCGTCGTCGACAACGAGGACCCGGGTCATGGAGTACCTGTCCGCGTGACCGTGGGGTGGTCCGCATCGTCTCCGGTATGGCGGTCAGCCAGAACCCGCCCCTGCGCCGCCATGAGCTGCCTTCGGTTCCACCAGGAGGCCAGCGAGACGCCGACCACGACGAGCGCCGCCAGCACCAGCCAACCAGCGGTGTAGTTACGGTCCAACAGACTCGGGTTGTCGGACCGGGCACCGTACCGGCCGAGCACCGGTATCGCCATGATCGTGGCGCTGCCCAGCACGACGAAGCCGGCCACCACCGGCGTCCGCGACCACGAGGGCACCAGCCGCACGACGACAACGCCCAGCGCCACGACGATCGGCGCCAGGAGACCATCGTGCGCGATGACACCCGAGACCAGCCAGATCACGGTGTCCTTGAGGTTGTCGAAGCCGAGGTCGAGGAGCTTCATCACCCCGACGGCCGCGACGACGATGCCGGCCAGCCCGATGACGGCCCGGGTCGCCCTCACGACTGCACCTCCAAGGAGTTGACCCACTTGGTCTGCTTGACGCCCGGCCGGTTGGGCGCGATGAGCCGGCACGGATATCCGTGATCGATCGACAGCGGTGACCCGTTGAGCTCGAGTGCCAGCAGCGTGAGCGAGTCGGACGCGAACTGCCCCGGGAGCCGGCTCACGCCGTAGTAGCCGACCTGCTGCAGCGACCGGACGACGACGTCGGAGCCGGCGGGCGCGTTCACAAGCGCGAACAGGTCGACCATCCGCACCCCACGCCAGTCACCCGAGGCGCTCCAGCCCTCGACGCAGGCGATGGGCAGGGTCGCGCTCGTCTGCGGCATCGCGCGCAGGTCGGCAAGTGTCAGCTCGACCTTGTTGGTGCCGGCCGAGATCGACAGGCGATAGCCGGGGTCGACGGCGGCCGAGGTGACCTGGGCCACGCGGGCGCTCTTGTTGATCGGGATGCCTTGGGGCCCATCTCCCGACCGCACGCCGAAGACGGAGACCTTGCGGAGCCACGGCACGGTCTCCCCCGCCATCGACAGCGCCACGACGCCGGTCGCGAGCCACGTCGTCCGCAGCAGTCCGCGTCGGGTCAGGCCAGGCGTCTCCGACGTCGTATGCCGCTGGTCGTCCGGCCCGACGTCCGCGTCGACCCCGGACGTGAGTGCCTCGCGGATGAGCGGCAGCTTGACGGCGATGTGGAGCACCAGCGCGCCGATCGCGATCCAGCCGACCGCATAGTGGGTGGCCCGGAACGAGAAGCTCCAGGGATACCACTGGGCGGAGTTGGCCAGGCCGGTCGAGAGCTGGAAGACCGCCGCCGCGACGAGCACGGCGATCGAGATGCGCTCGAGCAGCTGCAGCGCCAACCGGCGTACGTGCGTGACGTCGAAGCGTTCGAACAGCTTGGGGTAGACCGACCAGAGCTTGACCAGCAACAAGGGCACGGCCGCCGACCCGCTGATGACGTGCAGGCCCTGGGTGAAGCGGTACAGCGACACCGGTCGGGTGGGCAAGGTGAACCAACCGATCGGGTTCTGCGAGAAGTGCGAGTAGAGGCCGGTGAGGAAGGCCAGGCCGAAGCAGATGCCGAGCCAGAGGCCGACCCGGGCGGTGACAGCCGGGCTCCGCAGCCTCGACGAGAACGACTCCGGGCTCGGTGCAGCGGCGGCGAGCTTCTCGAGGGTGGACGTCTTGGTCGGGGCCATCAGACCGCCGCCTTCTGCAGGGCGGCGAACCAGCGACCGTCGTGCTCGACGACCTCGAGAACGCGCAACGACGCGTCCTCCGCGAGCTGCTCGATCCGGTCCGCCGGAACGATCGCCCATGGGAACGGCTTGGACCGACGACCCGCGACCTCCAGCCCGATGTGGTGCACGCTCACCTGTCCACCGGGGCTCGAAAGGTCGACCACGACCCGACCGTCCTCGACGATGAGCTCCTTGACACGCCGGAGCAGCCGGCCGGGATCACCGCCGATGCCGATGTTGCCGTCCGCGAGCAGCGCGGTCTCCCAGCGGCCCTCAGCGGGCAGGGGCGAGAACACGTCACGCTGCAAGGCGAGCCCACCGCGATGGCGGGTCTGCCGAACCGCCTCGGGTACCACGTCGATGCCGAGTGCCCGCACGCCGAGACAGAGCAGCGCGTGGGTCATGCGACCGGGACCGCAGCCGATGTCGACGGTCGTCCCCCGGCAACGGGCGAGCAGCTGGTGGTCGCCGGCGTCGGCGTCTGCTCGCCACCGCCAGGCGGGCAGGAACTCTGTGTCCTGGCCGAGTCCGAAGATCCGGCAGTGCTCACCGCGCAAGGCGGCGGCGAACGCGCTGCCCGGCGTCAGCGCGCGGGTGCGCTCGTCGACCTGCGCTTCGACGATGTCCGCCTGAGCGATGTTTGTGGCCGTCGTCACCGTGCCACCTCTCGTTCGACTGCTGGGTGCTGGTCGGCGTCGAGCTGCGTGAAGAGCCGGCTGAACGACAGGGCCGGGAACTGGCCTGAGACCGCCTTCGCATCCGCGAGCGTGTCGATGTCCCTGAGCTCGTGCACGAGAGTGACGGTCGCGCCGCTGCGGCGCAGCGCCTGCGCCGTCAGGCTTCCGGTGTCGGCACGTGACATGGGGACGTCGACAAGGGCGTCCGCGAGACCCGGCCGGCCGGTGGCAAGACCCCACCAGCCGCCATCGGTGGCGGGACCGAGTGCGCAGCTTGCGCTCTCGTTGTCGGCCCCGCGCGCCAGCGACATGACGTCGGCACCGCGGATCTGTGGGGTGTCGGTCCCGATCTGCACCACGACGTGGTCCCCCCACAGTGCCGCCGCGTCCCGGTGGGCGTTGACCAGTCGCTCGGCAAAGCCGTCACCTCGCTGGTCGACGCGTTGCCACCTGTCGAGGCGGGCGGAGATCAGTTCACCGCAAGCCGCGTCCGCGAGATCTCCGGTGAGCGCCACGAGCCGGTGTCCCCCACCTGTCATGGCCTCGATCGCGTCGAGCGTGTCGAGCAGTGCCGCGGCCGCGAGCTCGGCGGCGGCGGTCTCCCCCAGGGTGACGGCCAGCCTCGTCTTCGCGAGTCCCGGCACGGGCGCCTTCGCCATCACGAGGACACGGACGGCCTGGTGTACGTCCAGGCGGCTCATGGCAGCATCCGGGCGAAGTCCCGCGCCGTGCGCAGGGTTCCCTTGACTGTGCCTGAGACCTTCGACGACGTACCCGCCGCACGGGGCCGGTAGGTGATGTCGTGCTCGGTCAGCACCCAGCCTGCGGCCTGCGCCTTGACGAGCAGCTCGACCGGGTAGCCGAAGCGGCGGTCCTCGAGGCCGAGGCCGAGGAGGTCGACGGTGCGGCACACCCGCATCGGCGCGATGTCCCGCACGGCGAGTCCGGTACGCCGGCGCAGCCAGGCCAGGACCAATGCGTTGCCCCAGCGTGCATGCCAGGGGTGAGCACCGGAGGAGACCGGCCGGCGGCGACCGACCGCCATCGTGGCGCGGCCGGCCTCGACATCGGCGAGGAGCGGCAGCAGATCCGCAGGGTCCATCGAACCGTCGCCGTCCATGACGGCGACGAACTCGGCCGTGGCCGCCTCGATCCCACTGTGCACAGCTGCTCCGTATCCGGCGCGTTCCTCGTGTACGACGCGTGCCCCGAGCCGGTGGGCCACGTCGGCGGTGCCGTCCTGGGACCCGTTGTCGACGACGATCACGGCGAACGTGTCGGGCACCGCGGCGATGACCGCTGGCAGTGCCGCGGCCTCGTCGCGGCACGGCAGCACCAGATCGCATCGCGCGGACATGACTCCACCGTAGGGAACAGGCACCGCAAACGCCCAGCCGAGACGGTTCCTGCGGGCTTACGGAACTGTGACGGCACCTGCAGCCCCACGGCCAGCGGCGGCAGCGGGCAAGGGAGAAGTCACAGGTTCAGATGGTCCTTGAGCAGCGCATAGCCCACAAAGGCCACCACGTCGAGCAACGTGTGGGCGATGACCAGGGGCAGGATCCGATTCCTGCGCTGGAAGTAGCCGGCGAACACCAGGCCCATCACCGCGTTCCCGACGAACGCCCCGAACCCCTGGTAGAGGTGGTAGCTGCCCCGGAGCACCGCACTCGCCGTCAGCACCCAGGCGGGCGTCCAGCCGAGCTGCCGCAGGCGAGTCATGAGGTAGCCGACGACCACGACCTCCTCGAGCAGGGCATTCTGCATGGCGGACAGCACCAACACCGGCAGCGTCCACCAGTGCTCGTTGATCGACGTCGGGACGACGGTGGCGTTGAGGTTCACCGCCTTGGCCAGGTAGTACAGCCCCAGCCCCGGTATGCCGATCGCAGCGGCCAACCCGGCGCCCCAGGCGAGGTCGTGGACGACCTGGGCCCGGCTGCGCAGGTCGATGCCCAACCGGCGTACGGCCGAACGGCCGCCCTCGCTGAGCAGGTAGACCACCAGGGCGACCGGCACGAGCGCGAACAGGATGCCGGTCAGCTGATAGGTGAGGTCGAGCAGCGGACGCGGGGTGTAGGACTGGTTGAGGGTGGCGGTCTGCTGGGAGAGCTTTCCGGGCTCGGTGAGCTTCGCGATGAGGCTGATGGCGGCGTACACCGCTGACGCACCCAGCGAGAGACCGAGCACGATGACGATCTCCCAACGGGTCCGTCTCGCGGCGACCGCGCCCGCGGTCACGTTCGCCCCGTCGGCGCCCACCGGAGTGGCAGCGACGTCGTCGGACGGCGGACGTGCGGAGGAGCTCACGGGGGCAAGTCTGCCGTGACCGGCCAAGAAGCTGCTGAGGCTGGCATGGCTGGGTAGGTACGCTCGACGCCATGAGCCAGCCGGTCGAGCCGTCCGTCCCCGAGGGTTCTGAGGACCCGACCCGGCCGGAGCCGGTCGAGCAGGGGCGCGTCGTCGTCGTCACCTACAACCACATCGCTGCGGCCATCGTCGCACTGGCCGCCGTGGTGGGTCGACCCGTCGTGGTCCTCGACCATCGCGGTGACCACCCCGAGCCGACCGCCTGGCTGGACGCGAACGCGTTGCGTCCCGACGACTCCCTCGTCGTGTGCGACCACGATGCACCCGGCGCCCTCGACCTGCTCCGGGCGGGTCTGCGCGGACCAGGCAGGTACGTCGCGATGATGGGCAGCCGCCGACGCGCGGAGCACGTGTTCGCCATGCTCCACGACGAGGGCTTCGCGCCCGAGACGACCGCCCGGCTGCGGGTGCCCGCCGGGCTCGACATCGGCGGCAAGGCACCGGGCGAGATCGCGCTGTCGGTGCTGGCCGAGATCGTCGCGACGTCATACGGCCGTTCAGGCGGCCCGATGAGCGCAGCGGTCCCGCGCGTCCGCACGTGAGCCAACCGACCCGGTCGGACGGGCGCGCGCTGCTTCGCGGCCCGCCGATCGTCGGCGTGGCGGTGGCCGCGCTGCTGATGTTCGTGGCCTGGCTGATCCCGGCGGCGTGGAACTGGGACGTCCACATGCGGTCGTGGCCGCCGCTGCACGCGTACTGGGACCCGCGGGTCGGGCCGGGGACCATCCCGGCCATCCTGATCGCCGTGCTGGGCGTCGTCTACGCAGCCAGGTTCGCGCAGACCGCCTCGTGGCGGCTGCTGCTCCTCGGCACCTACGGCGGCGCGCTGGCGTGGCTGTCCAGCCTCGCGCTCGTCGACGGCAACGACGGCATCGGCGTGATCCTGAACACCCAGTACGAGTACCTGCGGACCGCGAACACGATCCACAGCTGGTCAGCGCTGTCGACGATGCTGCACGAGTACGTCGCCCGGATCGACGCCGACAACCCGCAGCACTGGCCGACGCACATCGCCGGCCATCCGCCCGGCGCGGTGCTGTTCTTCATCGCCCTGGTAGCTCTCGGTCTGACCAGCGGTCTCGCCGCCGGCTGGGCCGTCATCATCGTCTCGTCGACCACCGCGGTCGCCGTGCTGCAGACGCTGCGGGTCCTCGGCCACGAGGAGGTGGCTCGTCGGGCGGCCCCGTTCCTCGTGCTCGGCCCGGCCGCGATCTGGATGGCGGTGTCGGCCGACGCGGTGTTCGGCACCGTGGCAGCCTGGGGCGCGTGTTGCCTCGCTGTCGCCGCCACCCGGTCGACGCGGTGGGCAACCGCATGGTGGGCCGTGCTGGCCGGGCTGCTGCTCGGCTACTGCGTGCTGATGTCGTACGGTCTCGCGCTGCTGGCCTTCCTGGCCCTGGCGGTGCTGCTCATCACCCGCCGCTGGTCGCTGATCCCCTGGGTCGCCGGTGCCGGCCTCGCGGTCATGCTCGCCTTCTACGCCGCCGGGTTCGCCTGGTGGGACGGCCTGCCGGCGCTGCACGTCCGTCAGTTCCGCGGGGTCGCCGCGAGCCGACCGCAGCAGTACTACCTCTGGGGCAACCTCGCCGCGCTGGCCTGGAGCGCAGGCCCGGTCATGTACGCGGGGCTCGCCATGGTCGTGGCCCGTCGCTGGTCGTCGTGGCGTGAGGTGCTGGCGTCCAGGTCGGGTGCGCTCGCATCGACCCGCGTGGTCGCACTGCTGTCGCTCGCCGGGGTGGCCATGGTGCTGGGCGCCGACGTTTCAGGGGCGAGCCGCGGTGAGGTCGAGCGGATCTGGCTGCCCTTCGTGCCCTGGCTGCTGCTCGGGACGGCGCTGCTGCCACCTCCGTGGCGGCGGGTCGGCCTCGTCCTCCAGGTGAGCATCGCCCTTCTCGCACAGCATTTCCTGCACCCCGACTGGTAGCTCAGCCGTCCCGGAGCGGGGCCGTGGCGAAGGCGGGCAGTCCGTCGTACGGCGCGACCTGCGCCGTGAAGCCGAGCACCTCACGGGCGCGGAGCGGGCTGGCCACGATGTGGCGTACGTCGCCGGACCTGAACTGGCCGGTGACCTTCGGCGTCAGGTCACCGCGCCCGGTGCCCGCGGCGACCAGCTCGGCCACCTCGGCGATCCGCACCGGCTGACCCGAGCACACGTTGAACGTCTCGAACGTGTCGCCGGCGAGCCCCACCACCCGCTCGACCGCGCGTACGTTCGCCCGGCCGACGTCGTCCACGTGCACGAAGTCGCGCATCTGGCCGCCGTCCTCGTACACCGTCGGGGCCTGGCCCGACTCCAGCGCCGAGCGGAACATGGCCGCGACACCGGAGTAGGGGGTGTCTCGCGGCATGCCCGGACCGTAGACGTTGTGGTAGCGCAAGGCGACGACGGAGGCCGGCAGCTGCCGAGCCCACGCGAGGGCGAAGTGTTCCTGGGCCAGCTTGCTCGCGGCGTAGCTGCTGCGTGGTTGCAGCCGCGCATCTTCATCGACCAGGGACCAGCTCATCGCCTCGCCGCACACCGGACAGCCCACCTCGAACACGCCCGCCTCGAGGTCATCGAGGCTCCGCACGGTCGCCGCCTGATCACCGTGCTCCGGGCACCGATAGCGACCGTCGCCGTACACGACCATCGAGGACGCCAGGACCAGGCGAGCGGTCCCTGCCTCGGCCATCGCCGCCAGCAGGACAGCGGTGCCCAGGTCGTTGTGGCCCGCGTAGAGAGGCAGGTCGGCCGGCGTGACCCCGGCCCCGACCATGGCCGCCTGGTGGCACACGACATCGACGCCGTCGAGCAGTGGCCGCAGCTGGTCGAGCTCGCGCACGTCGGCGCGGCGCACCTCACCGTCGCGGGGGTGAGCCTGTCCGCCACCGTGATGTGCCTGCGGGATGAAGGCGTCGAGCCCGACCACCTCGTGTCGGGCCGTCTCCAGCTGCGACCAGATGGCGCCTCCGATGAAGCCCGCCGCCCCGGTGAGCAGCACCCTCATCGCGACATTTCCACGTTCCGTCCCGCCAGGGCCACGTGGACGCCGTCCTTGCGGACGTCCAGGGAGGTGATGGTGAAGGTCCTGGGCAGGCCGTAGACCGGGTGCGAGTCGCGGACGAGCGACGTCAGCAGCGGCCGCAGGTTGGTGGGGATCGGTGCGATCCGCGTCGCGCCGTTGGTGCCGACGAACGCGATGGTGCCGTCCGACACGGCCAGTCCGACGTCGACGCTCAAGGTCCGCGGCAGACCGGACTTCTTGTCGGGCTTGAGCGAGATGACGCCGGCGTCCTTGGCTGCCGACTGACCGCCGTAGGACGCGGTGAAGGGACCGAGTGCGCTGACCGCGGCGTACGGGATCAAGGCGCTGCCCGTCATCGAGTCCGCGGTCACCTGGTTGAACCGATGACTCGTCCGCACGTCGGTGAAGGTCACGGAGACGTCCTCGACCCGAACCTCCTTGGTGGTACCCGTCTTGGCCTTGACCGCCGGCAAGGTCATCGTGACCTTGGAGATGTCGTTGGACAGCACCTGGGTCAGGAACGGGAAACCCTTGATCTCGACGTTCGGCTTCGACGACAGGTTCTCGCGGTTCATGACATAGGTGGCCACTTTGTCCTCGACGACGTGCACCGCGAGGCGGTCGCCGCCGATGAGGACGACCGCCAGCAGGACGAAGGCGATCACGAGTCTGCGCACGGAAGTGATTCTCCTCTGTGATGGGGCAAGCGCCGGCCAGTCGTCATGGCAGGGTGAGCGGTAGGTCGAAGCCGTCCAACGTGTGCTCACACGCGCAGCCGGTGCGGGCATCGGGAAGCTTGTCGATCACGGCGACGAGGAGGTCGCGCAGCCGGTCCAGGTTCGCGGCGAAGGCAGCGAAGACCTCTGCCTGGCTGACCGACTCGCCGCTGCCGACGCCGGCGTCCCGGTCGGTCACGAGCGCGATAGCGGCGTAACACAGCGCCAGCTCCCGGGCCAGCACGGCTTCGGGATGGCCGGTCATGTTGACGAGTGACCAGCCCTGGGCGGCGTACCACTGTGACTCGGCCCTGGTGGAGAAGCGCGGTCCCTCGATCACGACCATTGCGCCACCGTCGACGATCTCGTCGTCGGCGGCGGTCAGGGAACCGCGCAGGCTGGGGCAGTACGGGTCGGCGAAGCCGACGTGACATGCGCCGGAATCGAAATAGGTCTGGATGCGAGAGGCCGTACGGTCGACCAGCTGGTCGGGCACGACCACCGCTCCGGGTCCGAGCTCGGGCTGCAAGCTGCCGACCGCGCAGGGGGCGAGGATGCGGCGTACGCCGAGTGAGCGCAGGGCCCACACGTTGGCGCGATAGTTGACCTGGTGGGCGGGGAACTCGTGGTGGCGGCCGTGGCGCGGCAGGAACGCGACGGCCCGACCGTTGACCTGCCCGATCGAGACCGCCGACGACGGGTCGCCGTACGGCGTCGAGACGGACACGTCCCTGGGCGCATCGAGGAACTCGTAGAACCCAGACCCACCGATGACGGCGATCCCGGCCTGGACGTCAGACATGCGCGTCAGTCTGACACCTCGACCCATCCACTCCGTGCAGCCGTGCCGCTGGGGACACGACTGCCGGTGTGGACGGATCAGGGGAACAGACCAGGTCAGCAGGCCTGGGAGCGTGGTCGGGTGCGTCAGGAGTCGGCGCCGACCAGCTCCCGCTCTCGGCCCGGCTCGCTGTCGTTGCCGCCGCCCTCGCGCAGACCGTGGCGCGCCCACCACCGGCGTAACGGACCCGGCGCCCACCAGTTCGCCTCTCCGAGCAGCCGCATCGTGGCCGGCACGAGCAAGGCCCGAACCACCGTGGCGTCCAGCAGCACCGCGACCAGCATGCCGATGCCGATCATCTTGATGAACACGACGCTGGACGTCGCAAAGGCGCCGATGACGACCGCGAGCAGCAGGGCGGCGCTGGTGATGATGCGGCCACTGCGCTGCAGCCCGGTCGCCACCGAGGCCGTGTTGTCGTGCGTGCGATCCCACTCCTCGCGGACGCGGGACAGCAGGAACACCTCGTAGTCCATCGACAGACCGAACAAGATGCCCAGCATGAGGATCGGCTGGGTCGCGTCCAAGAACCCGGGCGACGTGAAGCCCAGCAGACCCGACAGATGGCCGTCGGCGAAGATCCACGTGACGACCCCGAACGAGGCGCCGATGGACATCGACGTTCATCACCACCGCCTTGATCGGCAGCACCACTGATCCGAACGCGAAGAAGAGCAGCACGAGCATGACCACGACCACGACCAGCCCCATCCACGGCAGATGGGCGCCGATGGAGTGGAGCAGGTCGACGGTCTGTGCCGACGCGCCACCCACCAGTGCGGAGGCTCCGGCGCCGGGGTCGACCGACCGCAGCGCGTCGACGATGCGCTGTGACTTCTCACTCTGATCGTTCCCGGGCCAACGGACCTGCACCAGCGCCTGCACCGCGTCACCCGACGAAGCGGCAACCGTCTGCTCCGCCGCTTGTGCGGAGGTGACGCCGTCCACCTGCGCCAGCTCGTCGACGTACTCCGTCAGCTGGCGGCCTTGCGCGCCGCTCACCACGATGCTCGCGGTCGAGGTCTCGCCCCCGAATCGCTCTGCCTGCACCAGTGCGGCCTGGTGGCTCGGGGCAGACGACGGGAGGACGCGGTAGTCGACGCTTCCCCAGGTCGCCGAGAGGAACGGGATCGCGAGGGCCCCGAGGGCCACGACGATCACGACGAGGTAGGCGACCGGCCGGCGCATGACACTGTGAGCCACCGCCGCCCAGCGAGACGCTGTGGCCGACCCGGTCACCAGCGTGGCTCGGCGACTCCGGCGCCACGGCATCCGCCCGGCCTCGATCCGCGGACCGAGAACAGCCAACGTTGCCGGAAGGATCGTCAGCGCGGCCGTCATGGCGACGAGCACGGCGGCCACGCCGCCGTAGCCCATCGACCGCAGGAAGTTCTGCGGGAAGATCAGCAACGAGGCGAGCGACGCCGCCACGGTCAGGCCGGAGAACAGCACGGTGCGGCCGGCTGTCGACATCGTGCGCTCCACTGCGGCGCGGACGTGTTGGCGCTCGCTCCCCGGCTGGGTTGCCAGCTCCTCGCGGAAACGGCTGACGATGAACAGCGCGTAGTCGATGGCGAGGCCCATGCCGATCAGCGTGATGATGTTGATCGCGAAGATCGACACGTCGGTGACGGTGGTGAGCAGGCGGAGCGCGGCAAACGCTCCGAACACCGCCACCGCCCCGACGAGCGTCGGCATCAGGGCTGCGACGGCGCTGCCGAAGATCACCAGCGACAGCAGGAACACCAACGGCATCGTCAGCGACTCCGCCCGGGCGATGTCGGCGCTCACGGTCTCGTTGACGTCACCGAACACGGCCGACGGTCCCCCGATCCGGGTCGTCAGGCCATCGGCCGCGAGCTTGTCCTTGATCGCGTCATAGCTCGCCGATCTGGTGTCCTGCGTCGTCCCGGCCAGGCTCAGCACGACCATCGCGGCGTGGCCGTCGCTGCTCATGAGTCCCTGGCCCTTGGGCACGTAGTAGGGCTCGACGCTGGTCACCGCCTCGGATGGCAGCCGGTCGACGACGTTGTGCACCGCGGCCTCGAACGCGGGGTCGGTCACCGCCAAGTCCGGGCTGGAGTAGATGGCGACGACGTCGGTGCGGTGACCGTCGAAGGTCGCCTGTTCCGCGGTCAGCTCCTTGGCCGATTCGCTGGCGGGGTCGTCGAAGCCTCCGTCGCTGAGCGCGCCGAAGACCCCGACGCCATACCCGATGCTCAGCACGAGCGCGGCCGCCCCGGCCACCAGTACTGCTGTTGCCCGTCGTGCCACCATGGCACCCCATCGCTGGATCATGCTCTTCCCTCTCGCGATATCCCATCACTGGTGTTAACGACGTTAACTGTTTACGATGTTCACTAGGATGTCAAGTGTTTATGATGAGCCGTGTGGAGAGGAGCCCTGCGATGACCGGACCGATCCCCGTGGCCGCGACCACCGAGGTGCCGTTGACGCGTCGCGCGCGGCAACGGCAGGCGACGTACGACGAGATCGTGGACGTCTCCCGCCGCCTGATGGCCGCCGGCGACGGTCTGTCGTTGCGCGCGGTGGCAGCCGAGATGGGCATGACGGCGCCGGCTCTGTACCGCTACGTCGACAGCTACCACGAGCTCGTCCTGCTCATCGGCCGTTCGATCTACGCCGACGTGCTCACCTCGATGACGCAATGGCGCGACCGCTTCCCCGACGAAGACCCAGGCGCGCAGATCATCGCTGCCGCCTTCGGGTTCCGGCAGTGGGCGCTGGCGCATCGCGAAGAGTTCAGTCTGCTGTTCGCGAACCCGGCCGTGTCGAAGGAGGACGGCGTCGAACCCGACGACGGCATCCGTGCGTTCGCGCACTTCTACGGCGACATCTACCAGCGGCTGTGGGACAAGTATGCGTTCGCTATCCCGGCCGACGAAGAGCTCGATCCCGATGCGTTGGCGTCGCTGACCGCCCAGCGGGACGCCGGTGTGCTCCCGTGCGACTTCCCGGGCATGCCGATCGGGCTCAGCTGGATCTTCATCAGGGCTTGGACCCGGCTCTACGGGACCGTCACGCTCGAGGTCTTCCAGCACGTGGACGCGGGCGTCATCGCGTCCGGCGCCCTCTTCCGGGCCATGCTCGAGGACAACGGTCGGGAGCTGAACTTCGGCGCCGACTGGCCGCGGTTGCGCGAGGTTCTCGCCGAAGCAGGGCGGTCGGCCGACCTCACGTCGTGAGCCCGGGTGGCCGGGTGATCGGGGGTGGCCGGGTCGGGGGCCGGGTGGGCTGGTGGCGGGATGACCGCGTGGCCTGTGGCCGGGCGATCCGGCATACCGCCGGCGAGGTCCGAGAGGCAAACCCCCAGTGCCCCATGCGCGTTTGCCTTGTTTACAAGCCACCTGGCTTGTGAACAAGGCAAACGCGGGCGGCCAGGAGGGGGATCAGGTGAGGAGGAGGGTGCCGATGCGGCGACCGGCGACGAAGAGTCCGGCCAGGCCCATGGCGGTGAGGTAGATCACGGCGATCACCGCGTCCCAGCCCATGCTGCCCAGCGCCATCTCTCGGCACAGCACGACGCCTTGGTACAGCGGGGTCCAGCGCACGATGGTCTCGACCGTGTCGGGGTAGGTCGACAACGGGAAGAACGTCGCCGAGAACAAGAACATCGGCGTGATCGACAGCTGGATGTATTCGAAGTCCTGCCACGTGCGCATCCAGGTCGTCAGCGCCATCCCGGCACCGGCGAAGGCGAAGCCGATCAGCATCGTCGCCGGCAGCGCCAGCAGCATCCACCACGACGAGACCAGGCCGAGCGCCAGCATGACGACGATGAAGACCGCTGAGTAGATCGCCCCTCGCAAGCAGCGCCCAGGTGATCTCGCCACGGGCCACGTCCGTCGGCCGGATCGGGGTGGCCAGCATCGCGTCGTAGAGCTTGGCGTACTTCATCCGGAAGAAGATGTTGTACGTCGAGTCGAACAGCGCTCCGTTCATCGCCGACGAGGCCAGCATCGCGGGAGCGACGAACGCGACGTAGCCGACCTTGCTGCCGTCCGCGAGCGTGAAGTCACCGACCAGGCCGCCGACGCCGATGCCGATCGACAGCAGGTAGAAGATCGGCTCGAGCATGCCGGTGACGAAGACGATCCAGCCGCGCTTGTACACGAGGTAGTTGCGCTCGACGATGCGCCACGAACGACCACCGAGGAACGGAAGGCTGATCCGCGGGCCCAGGCTCCTGCGCTCGTGGTCCGGCCGCTGGCCGGTGGAGACGGTCATGACGACAGCTTCTTCGCGAAGCTGGTGACGCAGTAGTACCAGCCGATCATGACCCAGCCGAGCAGGTAGGCGAGGTGGCCGGTCGCCGGCAACCAGGAGGCAGTCCCGAGCGTCAGGCTGCGAGAGAGCTC
This sequence comes from uncultured Actinomycetota bacterium, assembly GCA_963815445.1. Lineage (GTDB taxonomy): Bacteria > Actinomycetota > Actinomycetes > Propionibacteriales > Nocardioidaceae > JANLYC01. The sequence continues at coordinate 656,371 of CAWFGV010000005.1, read as the reverse complement.
GACGCCGTGCCAGATGGGGGTGGCGTAGGCGATCCAGGTGATGGCCTGGGGCAGTTGCGAGATCGGGAAGAAAGCGCCGCTGAACAAGAACATCGGCAGCAGTCCGAGCCGGAACACGAGGGAGAAGCCGCTGTCGCTCTTCAGCCGTGCCGACAACCCCATCATGGGGGTCGCGTACGCCAGGCCCACCAGCACGGACACCGCAAGCGCCGCCAGGCCGCCGAGCACACCGGCGAGCGCTCCGTACGCCGCCAGCACCCCGAGGAAGACCGCGCACGTCAGCGTGATCCGGAACGCCACGAACGCCAGCTGCCCGGCCGCCACATCCGCCACCCGCAGCGGGGACGCTGCCATCGAGTAGTAGAAACGTTGCCACTTGAACCCGGCCATCACCGGATAGGTCGACTCGCCGATCCCGGCCTGCATCGCCGTGGTGGCGAGCAGCCCGGGTGCGATGAACGCCAGGTAGCTGACCCCACCGAGCGCGGTGGAGGAGGCGTTCGTGTCGACGAAGCTGCCCAGCCCGACGCCCATCGCGGTGAGGTACAGGAACGGCATCAGGAAGCTCGTGATCACCGACCCCCGCCAGGTGCGCTTGTAGACCGTCACCCAGTAGTCGGTCAGCCGGGGCACGAGCCGCGGCACGAACTCGTCCCACCTGAGCCGCCGCGGGCCCGACGGACGGTCGGGTGCGACGGCCCCACCTGCGGTCGTGGTCTCGGTCACCGGTCCACCTCCCTCAGTCCACCAGCGTGCGACCGGTGAGCCGGAGGAACACGTCCTCCAACGTCGCGCGACGCACGAGAGAGGACAGCGGGCGCAGGCCTCGGTCGTGGACAGCGACAGCTCCGGCCTCGCCGTCGTCGGTGTAGAGCAGCAGCCGGTCGGGCAGCACCTCGACCCGCTCGGCGAGGTCGGCGACCTGGGCCGCCATCGCCTCGTTGTCGCCGACCCCGAAGCGCAGCTCGAGCACCTCGCGCGTGGAGTGCTCACGGATGAGCTGCAGCGGTGATCCCTCGGCGACGATGACGCCCTTGTCCATCACGACGAGGCGGTCGCAGAGCTGTTCGGCCTCGTCCATGTAGTGCGTGGTCAGCACCAGGGTCACGCCCTGCTGTTTCAGCCGGAACAGGCGGTCCCAGAGCTGGTGGCGCGCCTGCGGGTCGAGTCCGGTGGTCGGCTCGTCGAGCAGCAGCAGATCTGGTGAGTTGACCAACGACCGCGCGATCGTGAGGCGCCGCTTCATCCCGCCGGACAGGTCATCGACCTTGGCCTTGCGTTTGTCGGTGAGCTGGACGAAGTCGAGCAGCTCGTCGGTGCGTCGGGACGCCTCGGCGCGGCTGAGGCCGAAGTACCGGCCGTAGACGACGAGGTTGTCGAACACGGTCAGCTCGTTGTCGAGGGTGTTCTCCTGCGGACAGACACCCAGCCGGGCCCGGATGGCAGACCCGTCGGTGGCCGGGTCCATGCCCAGGATCTCCAAGGAGCCCTGGGTCACCGGCGAGACGGCTGCGATCATCCGCATCGTGGAGGACTTGCCGGCACCGTTGGGACCCAGGAAGCCGAAGGCCTCCCCCTGGTGGACCTCGACGTCGATGCCCCTGACCGCCTCGAACGAGCCGTAGGACTTGCGCAGGCCGCGCGCGACGATCATGGCTGCCGCGGTCGGACGTGCGCTGAGCTCAGCCGCGGGCAGATCAGGGGTATCGGTCGTCACGAGTGACGAGCCTAGGCCCGGCCTCCGACGCTTCCCAACCCGATTCCGCGGGAGGCGGCGCGGGTCCCCGTGGCTGACCGCTGAGATGACAGGATGGACGGCGCAACCGTTCCGGAACCTCCCGGTCGACGCGAAGCCCGACTGACAGCCAGGCGTCGGATGCCGAAAAGTTCCGGGTCGGGGCAACCAGGAAGCACCGCGATGCGTCCTCGGGTCACGATGACCACGATCACGACCTTGACGCTCGGCCCGGCGGCGACCCGCCCACCGGCCGAGAGCTGGCCTGTACCGACGGTGCCGTACGACGGGCAGCGAACGGGGGCAGGGCAGGTGCGTGAGGACGAGCGCGAGGCGTTCGACGCCTTCGTGCGCGCCCGGTTGCCGGAGCTCCTCCGCTTCGGCCGCGCGCTGACGGGGTCGCCCGAGGCGGCTGCCGACCTGGTCCAGGATGCGCTCGAGCGCACGTTGCTGTCCTGGGGGCGGCTGGAGTCTCGGGACGAGCCCGAGGGCTATGTCCGCCGGATCATGGTCAACCGCAACATCAGCATCTGGCGCAAGTTCGGGCGCGAGCGTCCCACCGACGTGATCATCGAGAGCGGCACCGAGGACCGGCACTTCGACTCCGACCTGTGGCAGGCGATCCGCCAGCTGCCGACCAAGCAGCGCGCGGTGATCGCGCTGCGCTACTACGACGACATGTCCGAAGCCGACATAGCCCGCACGCTGGGCTGCTCCGTCGGCACGGTCAAGAGCCAGGCCTCCAAGGCACTCGACAAGCTGCGGCGGCTCGTGCCGCAGGACGTCTGACGGCAGGGAGGGAGACACATGACAACCCCGAACGATCCCCGTCCGCCGGACGATCTCGAAGGACGGCTGCGTCGTACGCTTCGTGACGGTCGCCCGGACCTCGACGTCGACACGTTCCTCACCGACGTGCACCGAGGCGCCCGCGGCCGTCGCCGCCGGCACGTCGCGGCCGGTGTGCTCGCGACCCTCGCCGTCATCGGCGGCGGTGGGTACGCCGTCACGTCGACCGGCGTGTTCGACGCGTCGTCGACGCCCGCGGCCGACAGCGGCCCCACGACCGTCACGACGTCGCTCCCGTCGACCGAGTCCGCGCCCACCGCCCAGCAGACATCGACCGGCGCTCGCGGCAAGGCGCTGTCCCTGTCCGCCACCGATACCGAGCACCAGTACGTCCTGCTCACCACCGGCCGTGACGGCTGCCGTGCCCCGTGCGCCGAGGTCGACAAGACGTCCGACGGAGGGCAGACCTGGCAGCACACCGCCCCGCTGGACGTGGCGCCCTCGTTCCCTGACCCGACCGAGGACACCGTGTACGGCGTGCGGTTCGCGGGCGACGGAACCAACGGCTGGGTGTTCGGCGGCGCGCTGCGGTCGACGCACGACGGCGGAGCGAGCTGGACCAAGCCGACGCTTCCCGCCAAGGGGATCGTCACGACGCTGGAGTCGTCGGCGAGCTATGTCTATGCGAGCGTCTATGACGACCCGAGCGGGACCGCGACCATCGTGCGCTCTCCCGTTGACCACGACGCGTGGGAGAAGGTCGACATGGGGTCCCGGCTGCGTTTGGTCAGCGCGATCGCCGTGTCGTCCGGTCTCGTGGCCGTCCTGGGCAGCCCGTCGCAGGTGAGCGATGACAACCAGATCAACACCAGCACCGACCAGGGCGCCTCGTGGAACCAGAGCTCCCCGTGCAAGCTGGGCGACTGGCCGTCGAGCGTCTCCACCAGCGCGAACGCCTTGTGGACACTGTGCTCGGGCAAGACGGCCGCGGCGTGGGTGACGACGAACGCCGGCACCACCTGGAACGACCACGTGCCCGGATCGTTCTCACCCGGTGGATTCGTGCTGGGCCGCGACGACACGACCGCGGTGGTCATCGACACCGGAGCGCCCGGCATCAGCCTCGTCACCGTCGGCAACCCGCCCGAGCACGTGCTGGCCGACCGGGGTGACTTCCTCCCCATCGGCTTCACGAACCCGACGACGGGCTATCTCCGCACGTACGACGGCGGCATCCTGCGAACGACCGACAGCGGCGCCACCTGGCAGACCTACCCGCTGCCCTGACCAGCGGAGTCCGCGTGCTCGAGCGCGCGTAGCGCCCGTCCGAGCAGGTCGTCGTCGCCGTCGGCGGCGTCCATCCGGACCAGGTCGACGGCTGCCCGGGTCGCCGCCGTGGCCAGCACCGCGCCGGTGCCGGCGTCGCCCCGGACCGACGCCTTCCCGTCGACCGCAAGCCGCGCGGCAACGTGGGCAGTCTCTGCGCCCGTCTCGGCAATGGCCAACGCGACCTCGGCGGCGCCACGCAGCGCGGCCGACCGGCTCGTCTCGTCTCGGGCCGCCAGCACCTGCGCGTACGCCAGTCCGTCGTCGTCAGCGAGCTGGGCAGCCGATGCGCGGCAGTCATCGGCCCGGTCCGCCAGCTGCTGCGCATCGTCGATGATGCCGACGGAGTAGCGCGCCGCCATCCCCGCCAGCCCGGCCGACATGGCGACGGTCAACGCCGCTGCCGCCCCGCCACCGGGTGCTGCCGTGCGCTGGGCGAGCGCATGCAGGACCTCGGCGACGGACCGGTCCGCGTACGACCGCCCACGTGGCTCGGCGGAGTCGTCGGACGGTGTCAGAACAGACCCACCGTCTGCTCGTCGCCGTCGAGGTCGATACGTGCGGCTGCCGGGTCGGACCCGAGACCGGGCATCGTCCGCATGTCGCCGCAGATCGGATAGACGAAACCGGCTCCGACCGACGCGCGAACCTCGCGGACCGGCAGTCGCCATCCGGTCGGCGCACCCTTGAGCTTGGGATCCGCCGACAACGAGAGGTGCGTCTTGGCCAGGCAGATCGGCAGCCGTCCGAAGCCCGCCGCCTCGTAGGTGTCGAGCTGGCGGGAGGCGACCGTCGAGAAGTCCACGCCGTCGGCGCCGTACACCTGGGTCGCGATCGTCGTGATCTTGTCGCGCAGCGTCGCCTCATCGGGATAGAGGAGCCGGAACTCGCTGGGCTCATCAGCGGCAGCCCTGACCGCCTCGGCGAGCTCGACGGCTCCCTGCCCACCGTCGGAGAAGTGCGTCGAGACCGCGCACCGGACGCCGAGCTCGGCCGTCAGCTCACGGATCACGGCGTACTCGCTCTCGTGGTCGGTCGGGAACGCGTTGATCGCCACGACAGGCGTGACGCCGTGCAGGCGGACGTTCGCGATCTGCTTGGCCAGGTTGGCGAAACCCGTCCGCACGTCGTCGGGGTTCTCAGCCAGGAGCTCCTCGGGGAGGGGACGTCCAGCGACGATGCGGTAGTGGCCGGAGTGCGCCTTCAGCGCGCGCACGGTAGCGACCACGACCGCCGCGTCCGGTGCTTCGCCGGACACCCGGCACTTGATGTTGAAGAACCGCTCGGCACCCATGTCCGCGCCGAAGCCCGCCTCGGTGATGACCATGTCGCCCGAGCGCAGCGCGATCAGGTCCGCGATCACCGACGAGTTGCCGGTGGCGATGTTGCCGAACGGGCCGCAGTGGACGAACGCCGGTGTGTTCTCGATCGTCTGGACCAGGTTCGGCTTGAGGGCCTCGCGCAACACCACGGTCATGGCCCCGGCCGCCTTGAGCTGCTCGGCCGTGACGGGCTCGCCGTCGCGCGTGTAGCCGACGACGATGCGGCCGAGGCGCTCCCTGAGGTCGCGCAACGACGTGGTGAGGGACAGTGCCGCCATCACCTCCGATGCTGCGGTGATGTCGAATCCGGTCTGCCGCGGTACGCCGTCACCGCGCGCGCCCAGACCGACGATCACGTTGCGCAGCGAGCGGTCGTTGACGTCGAGCACCCGCCGCCAGGTGATGCTCGGTACGTCGATCCCGAGCGCGTTGCCGCGGAACAAGTGGTCGTCGAGCATGGCGCTGAGCAGGTTGTGTGCCGCCGTGACCGCGTGCATGTCGCCGGTGAGGTGGAGGTTGAGCTTCTCCATCGGCACGACCTGGCTGTAGCCCCCACCGGCAGCACCGCCCTTGATCCCCAGCGCCGGCCCCATCGAGGCCTGCCGGATCGTGACGACGGCATCCGTCCCGATGTGGCGCATCCCCTGAGCCAGCCCGACCGTCGTGGTCGTCTTGCCCTCGCCCAGCGGTGTCGGTGTGACAGCCGTGACGACGACGTACTTCGCCCTCGGTCGGTCCGCCAGCTCAGCGATCGCATCGGTGCTCACCTTCATCACGTCGCGTCCGTACGGCTCGAGCAGATGACTGCCGAGCCCCATCTCGTTCGCGATGTCCTCGATCGGCTTGAGCGCGGCCGCGCGCGCGATCTCGAGGTTTCCTTCGGTCACCAGTTCCTCCTAGTAGGTCTCACGGGAGACTGGCACGACAGCTGCCGTCGCGCGGATTGACTTCACTGATACGACCATGAACCGTCACTCAGTGTGCAGGGCCGATCGTCCCGTCTGCGGCCCTCCAGTCGTCGGCCAACACGGCCATCAGCACCTCGTCGTGCCAACGGTCGCCGTGGAAAGCCACCTCGCGTCGACGGCCCTCCTCGCGGAACCCGGCAGAGCGGTACGAGCGGATGGCCCGCTGGTTGTAGGCATACACCCCGAGCTGGATGCGGTGCAGGCCCATCTCGGCGAACCCGTAACCGGTGATCAGCCGTACCGCCTCGGTCCCGAGCCCCCGACCCCAGAACTCCCTGCCGATGACGATCCCGAGCGTGGCACCGCGGTTCTTGGTCACGCCGAACAGGCTCACCTGACCCAGCACCCGTCCCGCCCCGGCTCCGGCGGACTCATCGCCGTCCGTCGCCGTCTCCACGATGGTGAAGCCGGCGTCGGCACCGACGTTCGAGCCCCAGGAACGCATCAGGTCCGACACGGTGGCGGCTGGGGTCGGGCGGATGTAGTTCGTCTGAAAGATCGAGACGGCGGGGTCCGTCCACCAGCGCACCAGGTCCGCGAAGTCCTCCTCCCGGGACTCACGCAGGCTGACCTGCTTGCCGCGGAGCAGCCGTCCGCCATACATGACCGCGTCGTCGAGGGTCCAGGGTTCGTCCATGCGCCGATGCTGACATTTGCCTCCCGTACGGCGCAATCCACGTCGCCGCTACCACGCGAACCAGCGCCCTGCGACGGTACGCGCCGCGCCCGCCGGGTCGGGTGGACGGCCGGAACTCCAGCCTGTCGGCGCACTCAGGCAGGATGGGGACCGTGGGATCGACCAGAGACAGCCGAGACGGCCTGGCCGGGTTCTCGGCCGTGGCTCGCACGTGGTTCGCCGACGCGTTCGCCGAGCCGACGCCGGCGCAGAGCGGTGCCTGGCGCACCATCGCGGCCGGTCGCAACGCGCTGGTCGTGGCCCCCACCGGCTCCGGCAAGACGCTCGCCGCCTTTCTGTGGGCACTCGACCGTCTCTCGACCGCGCCGCCGCCCGACGACAAGCTGCACCGCTGCCGTGTCCTCTACGTCAGTCCGCTCAAGGCGCTGGCGGTCGACGTGGAGCGCAACCTGCGCACGCCACTGGCCGGGATGCGCCAGACCGCGGCACGGCTCGGCACCGAGCTGCCCGAGCTCCGGGTGGGCATCCGCTCGGGCGACACGTCGGCGGCCGACCGTCGTCGATTCGCCACGGCCCCACCCGACGTCATGATCACCACACCCGAGTCGCTGTTCCTGATGCTCACCTCACGGGCCCGCGAGTCGTTGCGAGGGGTCGACACCGTGATCGTCGACGAGGTGCACGCCGTGGCCGGCACCAAACGCGGGGCCCATCTCGCGCTGTCGCTCGAGCGACTCGACGAGCTCCTCGCCCAGCCGGCGCAACGCATCGGGCTGTCGGCGACCGTTCGACCGATCGACGAGGTCGCGAGGTTCCTGGGCGGTGCCCACGCCGTCGAGGTGGTCGCGCCGGTCTCGACGAAGCAGTGGGACCTCGAGGTCATCGTTCCCGTCGAGGACATGACCGAACTCGGACAAGTCAGCGACGACCTCGAGGGGCCGGCCGCCGGCAGCGCACCGCGGTCATCGATCTGGCCGCACGTCGAGGAGCACATCGTCGACCTCGTCCAGCAGCAGCGCTCCACGATCGTGTTCGCCAACTCGCGGCGGCTGGCCGAACGGCTCACCGCACGGCTCAACGAGATCGCCCTCGAGCGCCTCGGCGAAGAGGTCCCCGCGGCGGGACAGCCCGCCCAGATCATGGCGCAGAGCGGTGCGTCACATGGCGTACCCGAAGTCCTGGCGAGGGCTCACCACGGCTCGGTGAGCAAGGAGCAGCGGGCGCTCATCGAGGAGGACCTCAAGGCCGGACGGCTGCCGTGCGTCGTGGCCACGTCGAGCCTGGAGCTCGGCATCGACATGGGCGCCGTCGACCTGGTCGTGCAGGTCGAGTCCCCACCGTCCGTGGCCAGTGGCCTGCAGCGCGTCGGACGGGCCGGGCACCAGGTCGGCGAGATCTCGCGTGGGGTGCTGTTCCCCAAGCACCGGGCCGACCTGGTCCAGACGGCGGTGACGGTCGAGCGGATGCGCGTCGGCCAGATCGAGGCGCTCAAGGTCCCCGCCAACCCGCTCGACGTCCTCGCGCAGCAGATCGTGGCCTGCGTCGCGGTCGACACCTGGGACACCGACGAGCTCTACGCCGTCGTACGCCGTGCGGCCTCCTTCGCCACGCTGCCCCGGTCGGCCTTCGACGCGACGCTCGACCTGCTGTCCGGCCGCTACCCGTCCGACGAGTTCGCCGAGCTCCGGCCGCGGCTGGTGTGGGACCGCGTGGCCAACACGATCGTCGGACGCCCTGGCGCGTTGCGGCTGGCCGTGACGTCCGGGGGCACGATTCCCGACCGTGGCCTGTTCGGCGTCTTCCTCGTCGGCTCTGCCTCGGCCGGCGGGTCCTCCGCAGGGGGCACCCGCGTCGGCGAGCTCGACGAGGAGATGGTCTACGAGTCCCGCGTCGGCGACGTGTTCGCCCTGGGCGCGTCGAGCTGGCGGATCGAAGACATCACCCACGACCGGGTGCTCGTCTCGCCGGCCCCTGGCCAGCCGGGGCGGCTCCCCTTCTGGAAGGGCGACTCGCTGGGTCGACCGGCCGAGCTCGGTGCCGCGGTGGGCGCGTTCGTCCGCGAGGTCTCCGCACTGTCCACCGAAGCCGGTGTCGAGCGTGTGACCACCGCCGGCCTCAACACGTTCGCGGCCACCAACCTGGTCGCGTTCCTGGCCGAGCAGCGCGCCGACACCGGATACGTCCCTCACGACCGCCAGCTGCTTGTCGAGCGTTGCCGCGACGAGCTCGGCGACTGGCGGCTGATCATCCACTCCCCCTACGGCGCCGCCGTGCACGGTCCGTGGGCCCTGGCGATCGGCGCGCGGCTGCGCGAGCGCTTCGGCATCGACGCCCAGGCGATGGCCGGCGACGACGGGATCGTCATCCGCATCCCCGAGACCGACGCCGAGCCGCCGGGCGCTGCGCTCGCCCTGTTCGAGCCCGACGAGATCGACGACCTGGTGACGACCGAGGTCGGCGGATCGGCCCTGTTCGCCTCCCGCTTCCGTGAGTGTGCCGCGCGCGCTCTGCTCCTGCCGCGCCGCGACCCCGGCCGCAGGTCGCCGTTGTGGCAGCAACGCCAGCGCTCGGCCGCCTTGCTCTCGGTGGCCAGCAAGTACGGCTCGTTCCCGATCGTCCTCGAAGCGGTGCGCGAATGCCTGCAGGACGTCTACGACGTACCAGCGCTCGTGCAGCTCATGCGCGACATCGAGGCACGCAGGATCCGCGTCGTCGAGGTCGAGACCCAGACGCCGAGCGCCTTCGCGCGCTCACTGCTGTTCGGGTATGTCGCGTCGTTCGTCTACGAAGGGGACTCGCCGCTGGCTGAGCGCAAGGCCGCCGCGCTCGCGCTCGACCCGGCACTGCTCGGCGAGCTGCTCGGCCGGACCGAGCTGCGAGACCTCCTCGATCCCGACGTGGTCGACGCGATCACGCTCGAGGTGCAGTGGCGCACTCCCGAGCGCAGGATCCGCGGCCTCGAGGGCGTGGCCGACGCGCTGCGTGTGCTCGGCCCACTGAGCCGCGACGAGCTCCGCGAGCGGGTGGCCGAGCCAGCCGGGCTCGACGGCTGGGTCGACGACCTGCTGGTGGCCCGACGCGCAGTGCCCGCCCGCATCGCCGGCATCGACCTGGTCGCTGCCGTCGAGGACGTCGCCCGTCTCCGCGATGCGCTGGGGATGCCGGTGCCACCGGGTGTCCCCGCCGCGTTCAGCGAACCCGTTCCCGATCCGCTCGCAGACCTGGTGGCCCGGTTCGCGCGCACGCACGGCCCGTTCACCACAGCCGACGTCGCCACCCGTTTCGGCCTGGGCCAGGCCATCGCTCATGACGCGCTCAAGCGGCTCGCCGCCGCCGGCCGGGTGGCCGAGGGTGAGTTCCGGCCCGGGGGCCACGGGAGTGAGTGGTGTGACGCCGAGGTGCTGCGCCGGCTGCGTCGTCGGTCCCTGGCCGCCGCCCGACGCGAGGTCGAGCCGGTCGAGCCCGCCGTGCTCGGCCGGTTCCTTCCGGTCTGGCAGGGGGTCGGCAGCAGGCTGCGGGGCCCCGACGGGGTGCTCACCGTGGTCGAGCAGCTGGCAGGCTGCGCTGTCCCGGCCTCCGCGCTCGAACCGTTCATCCTCGGGAGCCGCCTCGTCGACTACCACCCGGCCATGCTCGACGAGCTCACGTCTGCCGGTGAGGTGGTCTGGGCGGGCGCGGGCGCCCTGCCGGGCAGCGACGGTTGGATCAGCCTGCACCTGGCCGACACGGCTCACCTCACGCTCCCAGACCCAGGTGATGTCGACCGCACGGACCGGCACGACCAGATCCTCGAGGTGCTGTCGGCCGGCGGCGGGTACTTCTTCCGTCAGCTCTCTGACGCCATGGGCGCCACAGACGACGGCGCCCTGGTGACGGCACTGTGGGACCTCACCTGGGCCGGCTACCTGACCAACGACACGATCGCGCCGTTGCGTGCGCTCAGCAGCGGTCGAGGCGCCCACCGACCCCGCCGTGCGGTACCACGTGGCCGGATCGGTGGTCGTTCCGGCATCAGCCGGGCCGCTCTCGGCCGGCCGGCGATGCCCACCCGGTCCGGACCGCCGACCGTCGCTGGTCGCTGGTCGAGGACGCCGGACCGCGAGACCGATCCGACGCGTCGCGCCCACGCCACCGCCGAGGCGCTGATCGAGCGGCACGGAGTCGTCACCCGCGGAGCTGTCGTCAGCGAACGCACGCCCGGCGGGTTCGCGGGGGTCTACAAGGTGCTGGCCGCCTTCGAGGAGTCCGGGCGGTGCCGGCGCGGGTACTTCGTGGCCGGCCTCGGTGCTGCACAGTTCGGCATCACCGGAGCCGTCGACCGGCTGCGGGCCATGACCACCGACGCCGCCGGCAGCGGGCAGCCGACGAGGTCTGCTCTGGTCCTCGCCGCCACCGATCCGGCCAACCCCTTCGGTGCAGCCCTGCCCTGGCCGGACCGCGCCGACGACACCACCACCACCGGTCACCGTCCGGGACGCAAGGCCGGCGCGATCGTCGTCCTGGTCGATGGCACCCTGGCGCTGTACGTCGAACGCGGTGGCCGCACGCTGCTGACGTTCACCACCGACCCCCTCCGGATCCAGCCTGCGGTCGACGCACTGGCGCTGGCGGTGCGGGACGGGGCGCTGGGCAAGCTCACGGTCGAGCGTGCCGATGGCGAGCACATTCTCGGCTCACCGCTGTCGGCCGCGCTCGAGGCAGCCGGCTTCCACGCGACACCGCGTGGGCTGCGACTGCGCGGGTGAGGCAGCGATGTCAGGCGGTGATGCCGAGCGAGCGGCGCAGGAAGTCGAGCTGAAGCAGCAGCAGGTTCTCGGCGACGACCTCGTCGTTCGCCATGTGGGTCATGCCCGACAAGGGCAGCACCTGGTGCGGTCGGCCGGCAGCGAGCAACGCGCTCGACAGGCGCAGGGTGTGGGCGATGACGACGTTGTCGTCGGCGAGGCCGTGCACGAGCAGGAGTGGTCGCGAGAGCCCGGGTGCCAGCGGCAGCAGGCTGTTGGCGTCGTACACCGACCCGTTCTCGTCCGGGTGGCCCAGATAGCGCTCGGTGTAGCACGTGTCGTAGAGCCGCAGGTCCGTCGTCGGCGCGCCGGCGACCGCGGCACCGAAGACGTCCGGGTGCCGAAGCACACCGAGCGCCGCGATGTAGCCGCCGAACGACCAGCCGCGGATCCCGACCGTGCTCGTGTCGATGTCGTCGGGAAACTCCTTGGCCAGGGCTGCGAGCACCTCGACCTGGTCGTCGATGGTGCCGACGAAGTCGTGCCGCACCAGCTTGTCCCACGCGGGTCCGCGGCCGGCCATCCCCCGTCCGTCCGCAACGATCACGACGAAGCCCTGGTCGGCGAACCACTGCTGCTCCAGCACCGAGCGAGCCGAGCGCACGACGGTCTGCACCTGCGGCCCTCCGTAGGGGTCCATGAGCACGGGGAGACGGCGCGACCCCTTCTGGTGCCCGGTGGGCCACAGCACCAGGGTCGGGTACGACCGCGAACCGACCTCGAGCAGCTCAGCGTCCACGGTGAGCGGCACGGGCTCGGCGACCGACGTCACGATGCCGACCAGCTGACCGCCGGACAGCACCGTCGTGACGACCGACGGATCGCGCATGGTCTGCTGCACGACGACGATCGTGTCTCCGTCCGAAGCCGCCGTCGCGGTGCCGTCCTCGTCGCTCAGCTGGTCGAAGGAGCCGTCGAAGCCCAGCCTGGCGAGCACGATGGCCCCCGCCCGCGTGTCCGGCGACACCAGGGCGAGGACACCCGTGTCCTGCACCGAGAGCAGCCGGCGCACCTGGAGACCGACGGGCGTGAACGGCTCTCCGTCGAGCGCCAGGTGACGCGTCTCGTCGACGTCGAGCCCGTGCAGGAGCAGGCCCGATTCAAGCTGGCGTGGGGTGCCCGGCAGCAGCTCGACCCAGGCGGCGTCCGAGAGCGCCCGGACCAGCCTGCTCTGCCCGGAGGCCGGGTCGACCTCGCGGAACTCCAGGCGGGTCTGGTCCCGAGTGAGCAGGGTGAGCAGGGGTCGCTCGCCCGTCCACTCGACGTGAGCGAGGTACTCCAGCAGCTGGCCGTCAGCCGGCTCGTCCGACCGCCAGTCGACGTCGACCCGATGTCCGTCCACGCCGACCAGGGCGAGCGACACCCGAGCATTGTTCGTACCGGCCTGGGGGTAACGGAGCGTGGCTGGTGCCACTTCCGGATGGGCGGCGTCGGCCACGTGCCACACCATCACCTCCGACTCGTCGTACCGCTCGACCAGCAGCGACTCACCATCCGGCGCCCACCAGAAGCCACGTGGCCTCGCGAGCTCCTCGGCGGCAGCGAACTCAGCGAGCCCCCACCGGACTTCGGCCGGTTCGTCGGCGTCGGGGGCGATGACGACCCGGTCAACGCCGTCCGCCAGCTCCACGATGTGCAGGCCGTCCTCGCCTGCATAAGCCACCCGTCGCCCCGTCGGATCGAGACAGGGATCGATCACTGGCGAGGAGGCCGGCAGCTCCCGCGGTTCCGCACCGGCGCCGGCGTCCACCACGAACAAGCGCGACGACAGGGCGAACGCCACCTGGGTGACCCCGGCGTCCGCGCTGAACGCCACGACGCCCGACCCGCGTACGCGCATCCGTTCGCGCCGGGCCCGTTCCTCGGCGGTCAACCGTTCGCCCTGGTCGTGCAGCAGCGCCAGCGGATCAGCCAGCAGACGCTCGTCGGCGTTCGCGACGTCGTACAGCCACAGCGACTGCGCCATCGAGGTGCCGGACGCCGAACGCAGGAACAGCACCCGCGCCCCGTCCGGGCTCACCACGAAGCCACGGGGCAGCCCCGCATTGAAGTTGTTCGTACGGGCAGCGAGTCGAGGAAAGGAGTCTCCCGGCATGGGCACAGTCTTCGCACCTGACCCGTGCGTGGCAAGCGACTTCCGCCCGTGGCGAACCGGGTGGCGCCATGCCTGAGGGCGACACCGTCTGGCGCACCGCCCGCCGACTCGACCAGGCCCTGAGCGGTGGCGTGCTGTCCACGTCCGACTTCCGTGTGCCGGAGTACGCCGAGGTCGATCTCACCGGCCAGTCCGTGCTCGAGACCGTGAGCCGTGGCAAGCACATCCTCATGCGACTCCCGGAAGTCACGATCCATTCGCACCTGAAGATGGAGGGCGCCTGGCACATCTACAAGCCCGGGTCACCCTGGCGATCGCCCGGCTTCCAGGCACGCGTCGTGCTCGCCACGGCCGCCTGGCAGGCGGTCGGCTTCCGGCTCGGGTCGCTCGACATCGTTGCGCGCGACCAGGAGGAGTCGCTGGTCGGTCACCTCGGACCCGATCTCCTCGGCCCGGACTGGTCAGGGCCCGAAGCGGTGGCCCGCGTGAGCGCGAAGCCGAACGTCGCGATCGGGGAGGCGCTGCTGGACCAACGCAACCTGGCGGGGATCGGCAACCTCTACAAGGCCGAGGCGTTGTTCCTGCTCGGGGTGCACCCCAGCACACCGGTCGGCGAGGTCGACACCGTCCCGCAGCTGGTCGACAAGGCTCACCGCCTGCTGGTGCTCAACAAGGAACGTCCCGAACAGACGACCACGGGCAACACCCGGCGCGGGCAGCGGCACTGGGTGTACGGCCGGGCCGGGCAGCCCTGCCGACGATGCGGCACCCCGATCGTCGCGGACACCCTGCCCACCGCGGCCGATCACGATCGCGCGGCCGGCCTGACCTCAGCTGTCGGCAACCCCAGCCAGGCCCGGATCAGCTATTGGTGCCCGTCCTGCCAGCCCGCCCCCGCCTGAAGTGCGCCCCCCGAGGTCGGCCTCCGGTGCCTGCATGCCTGTCGTACGGTGAGGGGGTGACCGACTTCGTCGTACAACGCTGGGACCTGGCGCCCTACCCAGGAGACCAGGCGCCGCCGCACATCCATCACAAGGGCGACGAGGCGTTCTGCGTGGTCGACGGACAGCTCGAGGTGCTGGTCGGCGACCAGCGCCGGAGGTTGTCGGCGGGCGACCACGTGGTCGTGCCTGCCGGGACGGTGCACACGTTCGCGACGGTCGACGACGAGGCGGTACGCGTGATCGTGGTGATGACGCCGCAGATCGACGCACTGGTCAGAGCTTTGCACCAGCCCTTCGATGGTGACTGGACCGATCTGTGGGCGCGCTTCGATTCCGAGCTGGTTCAGCTGGACAGGTGAGCAGCCGTCGACCTGAGGTGGCATGGTGAGCCGGACCGCGCGGCTCCGCCACTGCGGTCCGTCCATCAGGCGGCGACGTTGGTGACGCCGGAGACTCCGACCTCGTCGACGCTCGGTGCCCGGGTCGGCAGCGACGTCAGACCGGCGACGGTTTCCTCTTCACGCGCGATCTCACCGCTGACCTTGGCCATGATCACCGAGAGCGGCACCTCGAGGGCATGGCAGATGGCCGCCAGGCATTCGGAGGATGCTTCCTTCTGGCCGCGCTCGATCTCCGAGAGATAGCCCAGGCTGACCCGGGCCTCGGCCGACACCTCGCGCAGCGTGCGCCCCTGGTCGAGGCGCAGCTCCCGCAACACGTCGCCGAGGAGTCGTCGGACCAGGATCATGGCCGGTCTCCTCTCGTCGTACGGGTCGTCGGACGGTGCTGGTCCAGGGTACCCGTCCGGGCCGGGACCCGGGTTCGACCCTCCGCGCAGGGAGCCACAACCTGAACCAACTGCGACCCTGCCTCAGATCTTCCCAGCTGGTTCAACGGGAGCCGCGTCACCGCGAAGATGCGACAGCAGCAACGTCAGGGCCGCGTCCACGGCGGCGGCCCGAATCCCTTGCCGATCCCCGGTCAGCCGGAGACCTTGCGCGTCGACGAGGCCACCGGGTCCCGCGACGGCGACATAGACCTCACCCGGGGGGTGGCCGTCCTGAGGGTCAGGTCCAGCGACGCCCGTGGTCGCGACGCCCCAGTCGGCGGCCATCCGCTCACGGATCCCGAGCGCCATCTGCTCCGCGACCGCCGGCGAGACCACTCCGACCGTCGCGACCAGGCGCGCATCGACCCCGAGCAGGCCGACCTTCAGGTCGCTGGCGTAGGCCACGACGCCGCCCCGCAGAGCTTCAGATGCTCCTGCCACCCCAGCCAGGGTGGCCGATACCAGCCCGGCGGTGAGCGACTCGGCCGTGGCCACCGTGGCCGACCGGGCCGTGAGCTCGTCGAGACAGGTAGCGGCCAGCAGGTGCGCCGGGACGCTCATCAGGCCGACCTTGCGTCGTCTGTGGTCATCTCACGGACGCGAGCGAGCGGCCTGCTGGCCCGCTCGGCGCAGCTTGATCGCCTCGCGCACGTAGTCGACACCGGTGACCATCGTCACGACGACGGCGGCCGCCATGATGATCACCGCCAGCCACCACAGCGTGTCCCCGATCGTGCCCCACGCACCATCGAGGGCGCGCAGGGGAAGGAGCAGGCCACACAGCGCGACGGCCTGCAGCGTGGTCTTGATCTTGCCGCCGCGGCTGGCCGGCATCACGCCGTACCGGATGATCCAGAACCGCATGAGCGTGATACCCCACTCGCGGCCGAGGACCAGCAGCGTCACCCACCACCACAGTTCGCCGATGATCGAGAGCCCGACGAACGCCATGCCGGTCAGCGCCTTGTCGGCGATCGGGTCCATGAGCTTGCCGAAGTCGGTGACCATGTTGCGCCGCCGTGCGATGTCACCGTCGATGCGGTCGGTGAGGATCGCGAGCGTGAAGACGACGAATGCCCAGATCCGGTACGAGGTGTCCTGGCCGTCATCAACGAGCAACAACCAGCCGAGCAGCGGGACCAGGACGATCCGGAGCGTGGTGAGCGCGTTCGGCAGGTTCCAGTTGGTGGGCGGCCGGGCGCCCTGTCCTCCGGTCACCCGAGCACCGGCAGCGCTGGCGTCACCGGCGTCAGCGGTGAAGTCGGCGGGCGACCGGTCGTCGGGCATGGAGGTCAACCTATTGCGTCCGTGCGCTGGCGACGAGGTCGACACCTGAGGTACCTGTGACCGTGGCATGGACCACATCGCCGACGGCTGCGCCCGACGGCAGGCCGGACACCGTCGTCGAGCCATCGACCTCTGGTCCCTGGCACTCGGGGCGGCCTTCTCCGACCGGTCCCTCGACCGACTCGAGCAGTACCTCGACCGACTCCCCGATCCGGTCCTCGGCACGCTGCGCCGAGATTTCGTCGACCAGCCGGGTGAGGTCCTCCACCCGCGCACGCACCTCAGCCTCGTCGAGATGTCCGTCCAGCGACGCTGCCTCGGTCCCGTCCTCGTCTGAGTAGCCGAAGACCCCGACCACGTCCAGCCGCGCCGCCACCAGGAATTCGCCCAAGGTCTGGAGATCGGCCTGCGTCTCGCCCGGGAACCCGACGATGACGTTGCTGCGGACCCCGGCCCGGGGCGCGTGAGATCGGATCAGGTCGAGCAGGCCGAGGAAACGCTCGGGGTCACCGAACCGGCGCATCCGTCGGAGCACCACCGGTGCTGCGTGCTGGAAGGACAGATCGAAGTACGACGCCACACCCGGGATGGAGGCGATGGCCTCGACCAAGGAAGGTCGCGTCTCGGCGGGCTGCAGATAAGAGACTCGGACGCGGTGTAGCCCGTCGACGGCTGCGAGCTCAGGCAACAACGTCTCGAGCAGCCGGAGGTCACCGAGGTCCTTGCCGTAGGACGTGGAGTTCTCGCTGACGAGAAACACCTCGCTGACCCCTTCGGCCGCCAGCCAGCGCGCCTCGGTCAGCACGTCGGCGGGTCGTCGCGAGACGAAGGAACCCCGGAAGCTCGGGATCGCGCAGAACGAGCAGCGTCGGTCACATCCCGACGCCAGCTTGAGCGGCGCCATCGGGCCGGAGCCCAGTCGGCGACGGACCGGTCGTGGGCCACTGGCGGGGGCCAGACCGCTCGGCAGGTCGGGGGCGCTCTGCGCGTGGCCCGGCAGTGACGGTGCGACGGCGGACGCCCGCTCGACGGGCGAGATCGGGAGCAGCGAACGACGATCGTGGGGCACGTGCGACACGTGGGTCTCGCCGTCGAGGATGCCCTGCAGCCGCGCTGCGATGTCCGGGTAGTCGTCGAAGCCGAGCACGGCGTCGGCCTCCGGCAGCGAGTCGGCCAGCTCCTTGCCGTAGCGCTCGGCCATGCACCCGACGGCGACGACGGCGCGAGCGGAGCCCGACTCCTTCAGCTCGGCCGCCCCGAGCAGGGCGTCGACAGAGTCCTTCTTGGCAGCCTCGACGAACCCGCAGGTGTTGACGACCACCGTCTCGGCGTCCTCGGCCTCTTCGACGAGGCGGAAACCGCCTGCTTCGAGCCGGGCCGCGAGCTCCTCGGAGTCCACGTCGTTGCGGGCGCAGCCGAGCGTCAACAGCGCAACAGTCGTCAGCGCGGGCGTGCCAGCAGGGGTCTGAGTGCTCATGAGGTGTCTCCAGTATGCCGCCGCGTCACGCTCAGCAGCCAATCCACCCCCGGCCGGCCGGGGTCGGTCAGTCGGCGGCCGGAGCGGGAATCAGGTGCCGGGAGCGAACTCCGGTGGTACCGATGTAGCCGAGCGTCTTGCCCTGGGTACCGATCCGGATCACGCCACCATCGACCGCCATCACGTGCAGCGGTGCCGGCCCTTCGACCATCCGGGAGCTGCCGTCGGTAAGCACCCCGGCGAAGATCACCCGGAGCTTGTGGTCCTTGACCACCACGCGCGAACCCCCGCCGACGGCGGCCAGCCGCACCCGCGCGGTCGCCGGCTCCGGCTTCGGGAGCGGCTTGTTGCCCGGACCGGGCGAACCGAGTCCGGCCGAGTTCTGCGTGGGCCGGACCGTACTCACCGGAGCGCCGGTGCCGTCGGCCAGGTACTTGGCGACCCCCCAGACCAGCACGAGGACGAGCACGGCGGCGACGAGCCCAGCCCAACCGCCGCCCCAGCCGGCACGCGTCGAGCCGCCTCGAACCAAACCGGTCGCGCCGGTGGCGATCTCGGCGTCGAAGACGGCCCGCGCGTTGATCGGTGAGGTGGCGAACTGGTCGTCATACGCCTGCACCAGCGGCTCGACCTCGAGTCCCAGGATCCGCGCGAGCATCCGGAGGTGTCCCCGGGCGTAGAAGTCACCGCCACACGGGCGGAAGTCGTCGACCTCGATCGACTCGATGACGTAGGGGCGGATCCGGGTGCGCTCGGCGAGCTCGTCGATGGTCAGGCCGAGCGCTTCGCGGGCCGTGCGCAGCTGGCCTCCGATGACCAGGTCGTCGGTGGCAGGGAGGTCCGCAGGCGAGACCGACTCCCCGCCATGGGTCATCTCGGTCGAAGCGGCGAGCGGTGCGGACCGGCGAACTTTGCTCATGGCCCGCGCCGACATGTCGGTCGTCGCGTCGATGATCAGCTCGACGTTGCTCATCGGAGCCTGCGTCTCGTCTCCGGATCGCCGTCGCAGCTGCTCGAGCTCGGGCAATGGCGCGGTCGGCTCGTCACGGTAGGCCTGCGACAACGCCAGTGCACCCTCGGTCGTCGGATCCTGCCGGAACGGGATGGTGATGTCCTCGCGCCGCGCCGGGTAGGAGCGTAGCGCTGCCACGACCCTGGCCAACGGCAGTGGCGGTGCGGCTTCGCGGGCTGCGATGAACGGCAGCCTTGGCCGGCGCGGCGACGCCGGCTGCACCGCTGGGTGGGCGGCCGGGTGGGCGGCCGGCTCGTCGTCATCGCCGGTGTTGGGGAGCCCGCTGGTCGGCGCGAGCTCGTCGCAGATGCTGTCCTGTTCGTCGATCTCCGGCATGGCAGCCGACCCTGCCGAGCGGAAATTCTCTGCCTCGACGAGGTCGCGCTGTGCGGGCACTCTCTCGTCCGTGGTGCTGGGCCGCGCGAGACCCCCGGTCAGGGCCACCGTCGGCTCGGGTTCGTCCATCGTCTCGTCCAGCACGACCACCGGCGCCCGGCCGGCCGCCAGCCTCGTGAGCGCCGCCGGTACGTCGACCGCGGTCACCGTCGTGCTGAGGCCAAAGGGAACCACCAGCGGTGCGTCGTAGAACCAGCGGTTGACCGCGGCACCGAGCCGGGAGCGCCAGCCGGTCTGGATCAGTGCGTCCGCGGCCGGCGTGACCACGGCGACGTGCCCGTCGGTCAGCCGTCCCCGCTCGTCCACCTCGACACGTTCGATCTGTGACCACGGCACGCCGGTCCACTCAGCACCGAGCCGGGTGCGGATACCGGTGTCGTCCGCCACCAGCAACGGCGTCCTCGCATCCGCCCAGGCGAACGCGTGGAAGAGCCCTACCCCGGCCAGCACCACGCCGATCAGGAGGGGGATGCCCCCTCCCGCCGCGACGAAGTGCCAGAGGTAGGCCACGGCCAGGCCCAGCGCAGTCACAGCGACGGCCGCCATCAACCCGGCATGGCGCCGGATGACAAGCCCTGTCTCGTTCACGAGCTCACCCCTCCCCTTGCAAACTGGAGATCACGTCATCAAGGTCGTCTGCCTTGATCAGGACTTCACGTGCCTTGGAACCCTCCGATGGTCCGACGATGCCGCGGCTCTCGAGGATGTCCATCAGTCGGCCGGCCTTGGCGAAGCCGACCCGGAGCTTGCGCTGCAGCATCGAGGTCGACCCGAACTGCGTGGAGACGATCAGCTCGACCGCCTGGCACACCAGGTCGAGGTCGTCCCCGATGTCGTCGTCGAGCTCGCGCTTGTTCTGCTGCGGGACGGTGACGTCATCGCGGTAGGTCGGCTGCAGCTGCCCCTTGCAGTGCTCGACGACCTGCTTGATCTCGGCCTCGGTGACCCAGGCACCCTGAACGCGCTGCGGCTTGCTCGCACCCATCGGCAGGAAAAGGCCGTCACCCTTGCCGACGAGCTTCTCGGCGCCCGGCTGGTCGAGGATCACCCGGCTGTCGGCGAGCGACGACGTCGAGAACGCCAGCCGGCTCGGCACGTTGGCCTTGATCAACCCGGTGACCACGTCCACCGACGGGCGCTGGGTGGCCAGCACGAGGTGGATGCCGGCGGCACGAGCCAGCTGGGTGATGCGGACGACTGAGTCCTCGACGTCACGCGGGGACACCATCATCAGGTCGGCCAGCTCATCGACCACGACGAGCAGATAGGGGTACGGCGCGAGCACACGCTCACTGCCCGGCGGCGCCTGCACCGCTCCGCCACGAACGGCCTTGTTGAAGTCGTCGACGTGGCGGAAACCGAAGTTGGCCAGGTCGTCGTAGCGCTGGTCCATCTCGCGGACCACCCACTGCAAGGCCTCGGCCGCCTTCTTCGGGCTGGTGATGATCGGCGTGATGAGGTGCGGGATCCCCTCGTATGCCGTCAGCTCGACGCGCTTGGGGTCCACCATGATCATCCGCACCTCGTCCGGCGTGGACCTCATGAGCAGTGACGTGATCATCGAGTTGATGAAGCTCGACTTGCCCGACCCGGTCGCGCCCGCCACCAGCAGGTGCGGCATCTTGGCCAGGTTGGCGGCAACGAACCCGCCCTCGACGTCCTTGCCGAGACCGACCACCATCGGATGGTCGTCGGCGCGGGCCGACGGTGCCCTCAGCACATCGCCGAGCGACACGATCTCTGCGTCCGGGTTGGGGATCTCGACCCCGATCGCGGACTTGCCCGGGATCGGCGACAGGATCCGCACGTCGGCACTGGCGACGGAGTAGGCGATGTTCTTCGACAGCGCGGTGACCTTCTCGACCTTGACCGCGGGACCTAGCTCGACCTCGTAACGCGTCACCGTCGGTCCACGCGTGTAGCCGGTGACCTGGGCGTCGATCCCGAACTGCTCGAGCACCTCGGTCAGCCGCTCGACAATCGCGTCGGACGCCTGCGAGCGCGCCTTGTGGGCGCTGCCCGACTTGAGCACGTCGTTCTTGGGCAGCGTGTAGGTGATGTCTCCGGACAGGCTGAGCTGCTCGACCCGCTGGGGTAGCGGCGTGTGAGGAGGCGGCTCCAGGTCCCCGTCCGCTGCGCTGGCCGCCCGTTTGCCGAGCTCGCGACCTTCGAGCACCGCGGGATCGGGACCGGTCTCAACGGTCTCCTCTGCGTCATCGGTCATCGTGCCCACGCGCCGGCGGGGTCGGCCGCGACGCAACGGCTCCGGCGCGACTGCCGGCTCGGGCTGGGCGATGGCGTCGGGATCGACCGGTGTACGGCCGAGCAGCCTGTCGCGGGCTGCCGTGAGCCGGGCCGGGATCTGGTACACCGGGGTGGCCGTGACGACGAGCAGGCCGAACAAGGTGAGCAGCACGAGCAGCGGAATGGCGATCAGCGTGCTGCGGAACAGGTCCGCGATCAGGGCGGATCCGATGTAGCCGACCGCGCCCCCGGCTTCGCGCATCGCCTGCTGGCCCTGGTTGGGCCGGGGCAGCCCGTGCTGGATGTGGATCAGGCCGAGGAGGCCGAGCGCGATCGCGGCTGAGCCGATCATCGGCCGGCCGGCCGGTCCGTTGAGCTCGGGCTTGCGCATGAGCCGCCAGGCGCCGAGCAGCAGCAGCAGCGGGACGGCGTACGCCGCGATGCCCATGGTCCCCTCGACGACAGCGCGGATCGCGCCGCCGACGGACCCGGGCAGTCCCCACCATTCGGCGGCGCTCACGATGACGGCAACGCCGACAAGAGCGAGTCCGAGACCGTCGCGTCGGTGCTCCGGCTCGAGGTCGCGCGCCGTCGAGCCGATGCGCCGGACGACCGCGCCGATCAGGTGAGCCATACCGAGCCACAACGCCCGCAGACCACGACCGACCCCGGAAATGAGCAGCGCAATCGTGCCAGGTCCGTGTCGGCGGGTCGACGACGAGCGGGAGCGCGAGCGTGCGCTCGCGCTCCGTCGCTTCGACGGCCTACGTCGGGCCTGGCTACCGGACGAGCCGGATCGAGAGCTCGTAGAGCTCCGCGACCGCGGCGGGGAAGACGTGCGGGTCGCCATGGCGTCGAGGCTACGCGATCGTCACATGAGTCTCACGTGTAACACGCCGCGCATAAGCCAGGCATATCGGGTGGTTCGCTGGCGCCTGCTCCAGGGATCGTCCGGGTGGTCACATCGCCGCCAAGCCGACAGAATGGCCACATGACCAGAATCGTCGCCGTCGCGGGGGTCGCACCGGCGGTCGGCACGTCGACTCTCGCCGTCGGGCTGCACGACTGGATGGCGGAGCGTGGGCTGTCCGTCGACCTGGTCGAGGAGGACGAAGTCCTCACTCGGCCCGTGTTCGCACCGATGGCCCGGGAGCTGGCCGTCACCGGCATCTGCACGGTCGCGACCTTGACCTCCTCCATCGAGGCGTTCGTGAACGAGGTCGCCGAGTCGGCGTACGACGTGGTCATCTGTGACGCATTGTTCCCGTTCGTCCGGTCCCTGCACGACTGGGACAGCGGCGAGATCGCCATCGACGGGTTCCTCGCTGACTGCACCCGGGCGTTGGCGGCAGTTCCGTTCACCCTGGTGTACGTCGACGCCGACATCTACGCCGCGCTCCGCCACGCCGACGTGCGAGAGCCGAGTGGCTGGTTGGAGTGGTATCTCGCCAACATGATCCGCGACGAACCATCCGCCGACCTGGATCCTGTCGATGTCGCGGTCGACCTGCTCGCGCGCGAACGGGACGAGGCGCTGCGGCTGATGGCGCAGCACGGCTGGGACGTGCGACGGCTGCCCGAGACAGACCTGCTCACGCCCGCCGAGATCCTCGACCTGGCGAAGCGGCAGCTCAGCGAGACGCACCCCGTCAGTCAGAAGTAGTCGAGCAGGTGCGCCGGCGGACCGGCGAAGACCGTGTCGAGGAGCGCGTGCTGCTCGGCCGTGCCGCCGCTGAGCAGTCCCGCCGTCCTGAGGGTTGCGCTCGATGTGCCTGCGTAGAGAGCGGCCAGCCCGTTCGCACCGAGCCGGACCGCAGCCGCGCCCGACCTGCCGACTGCGTCGTCCATGGCCAGCTCACCCTGTTCTCCGGAGACGACGAGGCGGCCGGTGACACGGTTGGCGGCAACCAGCGGGTCGTCCAGCACCAGCGGAATGTCAGCCTCGACGCCGGCCGGATAGCCACGGCCGGCCAGTGCGGCGGAGACGTCCAGCAGCCGGAGCATCCACCGGGTCTGCTTGAGCTGTTGGTCGACGCACTCGCCGAGGACCTGGTGAATCGGGTCGTCGGGCGCCAGGTAGGCGTGGACGTGATCCACCACCGACGAGTTCGAGCCCACGACCGCCCACAGGGCACGGGCCGTCTCGATCGAACCGGCCACCAGCTGGTAGACGACGAGGTCGCTGCCCTCCCAGCCGTAGACCACGAACCCGTCGTCGGCGGCGCACGCGAACACCGACTCGTCGGCGAGCTCCTCGGCGAACTCTGTGGCCAGGTAGTCGCGCACACCGTTGAGCCGGCCGCGGGAGTACTGCTCCTGCATGATGGCGCACAGCTGCTCGCCTTCGGCTGCGGTGACCTCACGGACCCGGACGTCACCGCTCCCGAGCGCGCGGAGCAACCGTGCGTTGATGCGCAACCGCTGCTGGCAACCCGCGATCTCCCAGCCGGTCTTCCGGTACACCGAGACGGTGGCCGGGTAGAGCGCCGAGACGGCGTACCCGAGCTCATGGGCGCGGCCGACCACGCCGGACATGAGCGCGGTGCCGACGCCGCGTCCCCGGAACTCCGGCGAGACGACGACACCGGCGATCCCGGCCATCGGCAGCACCCGTCCGCCCCAGTACTGCGCGAACGGCCGGATCATGGCTCGACCGACGAGGAGTCCTGCGTCGTACGCCGCGAGCACCCGTCGATCGTCACCGCCGCCGCGACGTCGAGCTCCCACTGCGGTCGCCGACCCGCCGGCAAGGCCCCGAACGCCCTCGTCCGGACGTCGTAGGAACGGCTGATGTCCGCCGGGTCGAGGTCGCGGATGTCCAGGTTCATGGCCGTGACTCTAGGCCTCCGCCGGCCCGGCGCCCACTCAGTTTTGGACGGCCGCGGGTCCGGGCCGGCGCGTGACAGCGTCCTCCCCCGCCGGCAGCTCCACCACCAGGCACGGACCACCGGCGTAGATGCCGCCGTCGACAGCGAGCACCTGATCCTCGGCGTAGAGGAGCGGCCGCTCAACGGTGTCAGGAGCGACGCTCAGCAGATCACCGATGATGGTGTGCCCGTGCACCAGGAGGTCACCGCCGAGCCGCTCGAGCATGCCGGTGGCCTGAAAGGCGCCGTCCTCGCCGTTGTAGACGTACCGGGTCGTCAGCCGCCACCACACGTCCCACCACAGCTGCGGATCGTCGGTCGCGAGCGCGGCCCGCACGGTCTCGTTGATCTCGTCGACGGAGTCGCCCCACTCGACGTACTCGAGGGTGTCGGAGTGCATGAGCAGGTGCGGCCCGACGAGTGCGAGCGCCGGCAGGCGACGCAGCCAACCGACGTGCTTGTCCGTCAGCGCATCCTGATCGGAGCCACGGCCGCCATTGCGCATCCAGTTGATCGCGAAGTTCCGCAGCCGGCCGCCGACCTCGATGTCGGTCGCTGCGAAGAGCTTCATGCCGAGCGCGAGCACCTCGTGGTTGCCGAGCAGCGCGACGACCAGCCCACCGTCCTTCTCGGCCTGGGCCTGCAGCGTCATCACCAGGTCGATGACGCCGATGCCGTCAGGGCCCCGGTCGACGAGGTCGCCCAAGACATACAGCCGGTCGGTGCCGCCGGACCAGGTGTCATCGGCGTCGACCAGTCCGGCCTCCCGAAGTGCGGCCACCAGCTCCGAGCGGTGGCCGTGTGCGTCACTGGTGACGAACAGCCGACCGGGCGGCTGGTTCCCTGACGTCACGCGTAGCCGAGAACGTCTCGGCGCTGCTCGAACCACGCCAGTGACGACGCGATGGCCTCGGACAGCGTGAGCTGGCTCGACCAGCCCAGGATCTCCCGCGCCTTGTCGACGTTCGCGTAGGCGCCGACGGCGTCGCCGGGGCGCGGTGGCGCCTCTCGAGTCGGAACGGCCCGGTCGAAGACGTCCTCGAACGTCGAGAGCAGCTCGCGCACCGTGACACCCTGGCCCGTGCCGATGTTCATGATGGTCGTGCTCGCACCTACAGCCGCGAGCGCGTCGTCGAACTTCTCGACGGCGGCCACGTGGGCCATGGCGACGTCCCAGACGTGGATGTAGTCGCGCAACCCGGTCCCGTCTCGCGTGGGGTGCTCGGTGCCGGTGATCGTGAACGCGTCCTTGGCACCGGTCGCGGCGAGCAGCAGCTGACCGATCACATGGCCGGGCTCGCGGTCGTACAGGCCACTGCGCAGGTCTGGGTCGGAACCGATCGGGTTGAAGTAACGCAGGATGATTGCGCGCAGGTCGGTGACCTGAGCCATGTCTTCCAATGCCATCTCCATCACCCGTTTCGTCTTGGCGTACGGAGACTGGGGCGCCAACGGCGACTCCTCCGTCACCTCGAAGTCAGGCGCCACGTCGTACAGGGACGCGGTCGAGGAGAACACGATGCGGGGCTTGCCGAGGGAGACGAGCTCGTCGAACATCTCCAGCGACTTCGTGATGTTGTCGCGGTAGTACGCGTAGGGGAGCTCGACCGACTCGGGCACGCTGATCCGCGCAGCCATGTGAATCGTGAGATCCAGGTCCGGATGCTCCCCGATGATCTGGGCGATGAGCGCACGGTCACCGATGTCGCCTTCGTAGAAGGGTCGCCCGTGGGCGAACTCGCGCCGTCCGCGGATCAGCGAGTCGAGGACGACAGGGCTGTGCCCGGCCTGCTCGAGAGCCGTGCACGTGATGCTGCCGATGTAGCCGGCTCCCCCGGTCACCAAGATCTTCATGCGAGGACCTTAGTCGTGCGAGCTGGCGGGCACGAACCGATCTAGACCGTGAGGCGGTCGTGTCGCAGGTTCGGCGGCTGCGGGCTGGACCCGCTGGATCTCCTGCATGGTCTCCGCGACCCGTGATCGCTTGCAACAACCCGTTCACGTCTGCGGTCCATGTGGAGACGCTGCTGCGTGGGCACGTGCTCGGCCAGCACGTCAGGTTCGCGGCCTCCAAGCCCAGCCCAGTGGTTGGTCCTCTCGACGATGTCACCAACCCGAACCGAAGCAGATGAACGGCGGTGCCAGGGCCTTGCCCGCGTCCTGCGCGGCCAGCGCCAGCGCCTCGGCCGGTGGCGTCCCGGCGGCGAGATGGTGATGCATGGCCGCCAACGTCGTACATGCCACGTCGTCGTCAACACTGGCCGGCGAGGCGATGACCGTACGGGCCCCGGCATGCAACCAGGCGACCGTCATACCGATCGTCTCCTCACCCCAACGGACCGAGGAGCGGCCGAGCTCGCATGCGGACAGGATGACGGTGGACGGGATCGCCGCAAGCTGGTCGATGTCGTAGCCGAACCACGGGCCGTCGACGAGCTCGAGACCGGAGAACAGCGGGTTGTCGGCAGAGTGCCTGCCATGCGCCGCCACGTGGAGGACGTCGACCTCGGCGGCGAGTGCACCCACACCGGCAGCCGTGGCGTCGCCGTCGCGCAGCACCGCGGCATCGGACCATGCCTTGGCCGCAGCCTCGACCTCCTCACCCGCACGGGCCACGCGCGGACCGGCCACGAGGCCGGCGCGCATCATGTGCTTCGCTGTTCCGCGCGCCTGCAACCAGGAGGTCGCCGAACGCGGCACGGTCAGGGGTCGACCCGAGAAGCCGGGAAGCAGGGCCCACGGCACGCCGGCGAGGCTCCCGGCGGGGACGACCACCAGGCGACGATCACCCAGGTCGTCGGCAAGCGGCACCACCAGCTTGTCGGCCAGCTCGTCGAGCCGCGCCCGCAGTCCAGCACGCACGGCGGCCCGCAGATCGGTGGGCAACCGGGTCGCCGACATGTCGAGGTCGGCCTGCATCCCGGCGAGCAGGTGGTGAAACGACGCCAGGCTGTCCAGCTCGTGGATCCGGGCTCCGTCCTCGCTCAGGGTCAGCCCGACGAGACGCTCGCCCACGATCAGGTAGGTCGCGAGCACGGCGCCGTCGGCCTCGAGCGCCGCTGCCACCTCGCCCATCACGGCCGGCTCGGTGACCTGGCCGCTCCCCTCGCCGTACCACTGCCGCTGCCGGATCCGCCGACGGAGCTCTCCGACCTGCCGTGACAACGCTGCCGTGGACCGACCGGCTCGCCCGGCACCCTCGAGGTCAGCCTGCAGGGCGCGTAGCTCGGTCAGCTCGACTGCGGCCTGGGCGTCACCGGGTGGTCGCAGCGGGGTCACCCGGCCGGCGAGGGCGCGCGCCCGCTCCGACCACTCGAACACGACCTCGGGGCGCCCGTCCTCGGCCGCCAACCGCATCCCGTGCAGCGCCAGCCGGCGGCCATGCCCGACCAGCGAGCTCTGCAGGTCGAGGCT
Organism: uncultured Actinomycetota bacterium; assembly: GCA_963815445.1. GTDB lineage: Bacteria > Actinomycetota > Actinomycetes > Propionibacteriales > Nocardioidaceae > JANLYC01. Next base: position 628,245 of record CAWFGV010000005.1, on the reverse strand, counting down.
GCCGAACGACGACTGCCAGTCGTGCAGGTCCGCCAGTCCGCGCCGTACGTGCCGCAACGCGTCAGCCGGCCGGCGGTGGACCTGCGCCAGCTCCGCTCGTACCTCCCGGTCGAGCAGTCGGATCTCGAGCGGTGCCGAGTCGCGCGTGTCCGCGCGGCCCATCCGGGACTGTGCCAGCTCGGGCTCCCCGCGACGCAGAGCGGCCCGGGCGACTTCAAGGTCGAGAGCGCGAGCCTCGCGCTCGAGCCGGTGGCCGTGGAGGTCGGCGACGACGGCAAGCGCCCGCTCGACGACGCTGGGCGTGGCGCGGTCGTCCTCGATGCTCGCGGTGAGCTCGACGGCTTCGGCACGCGCCGACCATGCCGGACTGCCGTTCGTGTCGAACCGGCGGCGGGCGCGGCGGGCAGTCCGCGCCGCCTCGACCGGGTCGTCGCGCAGCAGCAGTCGCGCCAGCACCACCTCGGCCTCGCCCTGGCGCTGCCGCATCCGGCGGACGCCGAAGCAACGGGCGGCGTGCCGAAGTGCCGCCTCGGCGTCCTCGACCATGCCCGCCGCAACGAGCACCTCGGCCCGGTCCTGCTCGCAGATGGCTTCGTACGCCGGCGAGAGCTCGGCCCAGTCGGGTCGGGCCTGGTCCATCAGGGTCAACGCGTCGACGATGTCGCCGGACAACAGCCGGGCGTATCCCAGGTTGTGCGCGGCCTTCGCCGCCTCATGGGGGAGACCCGCCGCTCGGAAGTGTGCGGCGGCGGCGTCGAAGTCGTCAGCGGCGGCGGTCGCGTCACCGCGCTGCAGGTGAACGATCCCCCGGTTCAGGTGGACGCGGGCGCGCTCGGAGTCGAGGTGCCCGATCTGCGGAAGCGCGGCGGAGAACGAGGTCATGGCCGCGCGGCCGTCGCCGGAACGCATCTGAAGCAGCCCCTGCTGAGCGAGCGCGAGACCTCTTACCTCCGTCGACAGGTCGGGCCTGTCCAGCACTGACCCGCAGATCGTGAGGCCGAGTTCTGCCGTGCCCAGCTCTGCCTCCACGTGAGCGAGGCTGATCGTGATCCGGGCGGCCCGGTCAGCATCTGCGATCGCCTCGGCTCTGGTCAGCGCCTTCTTGAAGAGCGCCCTGGCGGCAGCGTGCCGGCCGGCGTTGCTGTGCTCGAGACCTCGGCGATGGAGTACCTCGGCGGACAGCACCGCTCCATCATGGCTTGATGTCGGTCACCGCTGCTACGGCTTTCCACCCCCGCGCCAGCGCGGCCGACTTGGAGTCGTCTGACCGCTTCTTGGGCAGCTGGCCCACCAGCTCGCGGGCGACCTTGCCCGCCATGACCGGGGCGGCGAACGACGTACCGCTCCACACGGCGAAGCCACCGGTGTCGTCTCGCCCACGGCGGAAGTTGTCGGGGTCGATCGCTTCCCGCTCGTGGCCGAACGCTCTGGTGCGCGCCATCGGCTCGAGTCCCCCCTGCAGGGGCGGCATCGTGCTCACGACCGACGCACCGGGTTCGTAGGCGCGCACCCAGCGGCCCGTGTTGCTGAACAGGGCAACGCTGGTGAGGTTCGGGTTCAGGGCACCGACGGACACCACCGGCACCCGGTCCTTGCGTGGCCGCGCCCGGCGCTGGGCCGGCTTCCACGGCGCGAAGGCGGCCGGAAACTGGGGCCGGGCGGTCGCGTCGTTGCCGGCCGAGCACACGACCGTCGTACCGCACTTCCCGAGCAGTCCCAGGAGGTGGCGCAGGCTCGGGGAGAAGAGCCGGTCCTGCGGAGTCTCGTGGTAGTAACCCATCGACAGGTTGAGGACGTCGATGGGGCGCCCGCCGCGGCCACCTTCGTAGTAGCGGCGGACGAGCTCGACGATCCTGGTCAGTGCGTGCATCCAGTCGGACTCGACCAACGGGCCGTTCGACTTGACGATGCGCCACGACACGATGTCGGCATCAGGACAGGTCTGGTGCACCAGGCCGGCAATGAAGGTCCCGTGCCCGGACAGCGGGTCGATGCCGCCGTCGAGCGGACCGACGAGGTCTCCGAGCCGCTCGGGATCGGTCTTGGGGTCTGTGTAGCCGATCGGTTTGCCGTCCAAGGAGACGGAGGTGTCGACGATGTCATCCAGCCAGTCGTGCTGACCGCACCCGGTGTCCAGGATCCCGACCACCGGGCGGCGACCCTTGACGCTGGAACGGCGATGCGGTCGGTCGCCCACAAACGTGATGGGCTGGCGACCGCCGCTCCCCGGTCGGCCGTACGTGCTGACGGCATAGCTGACGGGGTGCGAGGACTCGACGGGGTGGGACGACTCGACCGGATCGAAGGCGTCGACCGGGTGGGACGACTCGACGGGGTGCGAGGACTCGACCGGGTGGGAGGACTCGACCGGGTTGGCCGTGGTCCGTGCGGCCAAGGACATGAGGTGATCGAGGCCGACGCCGACCATCGTGTCCACGCCGAGCTCCGCTCGGCACTGTTGAAGGAGCCGCCAGGCGTCCGGCGCCGAGGCCACGACGCCGTCCCGGACTCGTACGGTCAGTCGCGCGACGCCGAGGTCGGCCTCCCCGTCGCGGCCCTTCGCACGAGCGACCTCATAGCCGGCGTCGGCCTCGACGACCCACCCGAGAGACGCGGCGATGCTGTTCAGGTCGGCGAGCACCTGACGTTGGTCGCAGAACGCGGCTATCACGATGTGACGACCAACGTAGGCGGTCTGTTCGGGTTCGACGTCAGCCATGGACGCAGCTGTACCCGGGTCGAGCCACCGGCCACCCACGGCTTCCAGCTGCTGCCGGTGCGGCGGTTTGGGCTGACGGTACGTCAGCGCGGTGACGTCGCGCCGTCCGGGACGGCCGGTCGATCGGGAGGGCTTGGACGGCATCGGCGTACTCCTGCACGAGGGTTGGGACGGGGTGCGACGAAAGGCGTCAGAGCTCGACGGTAGGGGTTGCGAACATGCCCTCCGCCGCGTCATCGGTGCCGGCCGAGCGTAGGAAGAAGCGGGTCAGCCCGGTCGGCAGGCGCGGGATCTCGAAGCGGCCTCGTGGGTCGACGTCAGCTTCCTGGGTGAGGTCCTGCTGGCTCACCGTGACCCGCATCGACTGGGCAGGCGTCACCCAGCCGTCGACCCGGCAGTGTTTGGTGCCGAGCTCGCTGACACGCAGCAGGAGCGAGAACGAGCCGCCGGAGAACGCGATCGTGAGCGCCTCACCGGTGCTCCGGGCCCCGCTCAGCTCACGGGTGCGTTCGAGCAGGTGAAGCATCTCGTACTCCGCGTCGAGGTCCTCGGTCTCGATGGTCACCAGGACCTTCTCGACGAGGTCGTGCGGAACCGGATCGCGTTCCTCCCACATCCGCGCGAGGTCGGACAAGGCGATGTCGCGCTCACTCATGGTCTGCTCCTGTCTCTCCCCCAAGTAGCGCCTTGAGCTTGCCGAGGCAACGACCGCGGGTCGGTCCGATGCTCCCGACGGGCATGCCGAGATCGCGGGCGATGCCCTGATAATCCGGTCGGTCCTCGAAGGCGACGATGCGCAGCAGCCGGCGGCAGCGAGCGTCGAGACGCTGGACGCACGCCCAGAGCCGATCGCTCTCGTCGATGCGGACGACCTCGCTCTCGGCGGACGGCTGTGCCGGAACCTTCGCCTCGATGACCTCGTCGGTCACCGGGTTCGCGCGGCCCCCGATGCGGGACACGCGCCAGGCCTCGCGACGGGCGGTGGTGGTGAGCCAGGAGGCCACGGCCTGCGGGTCGGCGATGGACTCATGCCGGCGTACGAGCGTGAGCCAGGAGGTCTGCACCACGTCCTCGGCCTGGTCCTTGTCGAGGCCGTACGACCGGACGACGTGCCACAGCACCGGGGTCAGGCAGCGCACGAGGTCATCGAGTGCCCCGGACTCTCCTGTCCGCCAGACCCGGAAATGCTGAGCGGCCTGGTCCCAGACCGTCACCTCAGCGGCCCCGTCAGGTGCCCGTTGGACGTCCACGATCGGACCCCTCGTCTCGCTGCAGGCCAAGGCGATCACACCGACCAGGAGTCAGGTCTGGGCGGTCTGATACGCGCCGGGCGGTTGAACCCTCATCGTAGTGACTCCACCACACCGTGTGACACCTTCCGCCGATTTGCTGTTCGTGCCGGGGCGCCGGTAGACCGCCGAACTAGCATGATCTGTCGTGAGCAGCTATGTCGCTGATCCTCGCGTCGACTCCTACATCGACGCACTTCCGACGTGGCAGCAAGCGATCTGCCACGAGGTGCGGACGCTGGTTCACGCCGCCGACCCCGAGGTCGAGGAGACCATCAAGCGGACCGTGCAGCCCTACTTCGTGCTCCAGGGGAACATCTGTGCGCTGTTGGCGGCGAAGGACCACGTGAACGTGTTCATGTATGACGGCGGCATCGTCCCCGACCCCGAGGGCATCATCACCGCGGGCCACGACAACGAGACGGCCCGGACGGTCGGGATTCGCGAGGGCGAGACGATCAATGCCCTGGCCCTGACGGCGATGTTCAAGCAGATCATCTCGAACAACCGCGCGGGTGGCTGGCGCAAGCTCAAGCGCGGTCGCTGAATCAAGGCTGCATCAAGCAGCGACCCGCCTTCACACCGGGTCCACAGCACAGCGACAGGCTCTGACCAGGGCGGCTGGCAACTCTGGGTCGCGGCGCATCAGCCGATGCGCGAGACGACAGGCGAGGGGTGCAGCGACAGAGTTCGACCAGTGGGTAGCCCACTCCACGCGAGCCCGTCCCGCTGATCCGGCACGTCCCCCTGATCGAGGGTTCGGACTCATTCGACTGGGAGGTTGTACAGGTGTCGCCGCAGTGGGGACCTCGGACAACCTCCCAGTCGACGGTGTTCGCGGGTAGCCCGTGGAGCTCGAGTAGGGTTTCAGGCAGCCTGGATTGGCTGACGGCCGGCAGTGCCGCGGGAGGGCTGGGTGGGTGCCGGTGTGGTCGACGAGGTGATAGCGGCCGTGGGGGCTGCGCCAGACGAAGATCCCGGTGAAGGGTTGGGTGACCTGCCATCGGCCGTGGGTCTTGATGCGGTGGTGGGTCCGGGTCAGCGGGCCGAGGTTGTCGATCCCGGTTTGGCCGGGTGGTCCGCCGTTGTCGGGGGAGACGTAGGGGGTGGTGTGGTCGAGGTCGCCGGTGCGGCGGGTGGAGGTGGCGTAGGGGAAGCAGTCCACGGGGGTGCGTAGGTGGACGGCGTCGCGGATCCGGTCGGGGATCTCATAGGCGTCGACCGGGATCTGCTGGTTGAGGTCGATCACCGGTTTCACCACGACGTTCGCATGGCGGAGCCACGTCTTGACGCGGTCCAGGGTGACGGGTCCGACCTGTTCGACCCGCGCCACCCCGCGACCGGTAACCAGCGCCTGGTCGGTGAGGTGGACGTACAGCGTGACGTCGGGTCGGGTGTCGACCCGGTCGTCCGCCTTGGTGCCGAGGCCTCGGCGGGTTCGTCCAGGGCAGCTCGGCGGTCCGGGTCGTCGGGCTGGTCGGTCTGGCGGGTGGCGGTGTGGAGGTCGGTGTACAGGTCCAGGGCGTGTTGGGGGTTGGCCAGGATCCCGACCGCGGCGGCCCGACGGACATCCACGGGTCGGGTGTCGCCGAGGATGGCCGAGGCCGGTGGCGAGGCCGCTGATGGTGGCGTTGAACCGTAACGCGTCGGGTGCCTCGGCCCGGATGAAGATCTCTCGGGTGCCGTGCTCGCCGGGCTGGTGGTCCTTGACCCACACCCCCAACGACCCCTGCGCCTGTGCGTCGGCTTCGGCGGCGGCGTCCGGGTCGCACTCGAGCCAGCACGCGGTGATGATCGCCTCGATCCGGCCCCACGACAGCGAGTGCGCATATCTGGCGATCCGCCGGTCCACCACCGCCACGGTGCTTCGCTGCAGGTGGCGGGTGGTGTCGGCGGTCTTGCGGCCGATCCACGGCTTGACCTCACCCGCACAGATCCGTGCCCACAGCGTGGGAGTCGGTGGCGCAGGTCCAACGCGTCCGCGACGAGCCGTTCGGCTGCGGTCGTGGAGGTGGCGAGCACGACGCCGAGCTCGGCCGGTGCGAACTCCGCCACGCCCGGGGTGCCGGCGCCGCCGAACCGGACCAGCTGCTCACTGCCGGGCAGCAGCGGGCTCGTGGCCCGGGCGAGCTCACTGTGCAGGTCGGCCCAGTGCGCGGCGGTCTGCAACATCGCGACCTCGCCCTGCTCGACGACCGTGCGGGCTTGTTCGGCGGCGGCCAGGGTGGCCAGCTCGTCGAGTGCGCTGAGGTCGGTGTCGAACATGTGTTCGATTCTACCTGGCCTGTCCGACAGCCGCCAGACCGTTTCGCGTTGTCCACAAGGGTTTTCTGGGGATCAACGGGCACGGCCTGAGCTTGCCGACAGGCTCGACCACGTGAGCCGCCGGTCGGCTGGTCGAGCGGCCGACGAAGGACGCGAGAAAAGCTGCCCGATCGAGGTATCAGGACCTCCGCGTCCCTCTCCTCGGTGGCGGGTAGCAACGCGACGTCCGGCGCAGGGGGGCAGGCGTCCCGGCACCCGACAGCGGGATGGGACGGGCTCGGGGGTGCCCGTCCCACCCTGCAGGGCCGACCCGGCCTCCCTTGACGCAGGCTGCGCGACCGGACAGATCCCCCGACCAACGGCCGAAGCGTGCAGTGGTCGCGTCAGCGATTACTCGCGGCGCCGCGGAGCAAAGGCTGCGACGACGCCGGCCACCAGGACGGCCAACGCGAACGTCAGCCCCAGCAGCACCCGTCCGGCCGCACGCGCCGACGCCGTGTCGGTCGGGAGGTCGCCCGCCAACGCCCAGCTCAACGCACCCGCGGCCACGGTGCCGAGGAGCAGGATCGAGATGACGGCGACCGCCACGAAGCGCCACCCGACCGCCGTGTCCGCTGCCTGGCGCGCGCCCGCGCCGAAGGTCGCACCGGCCCCCAACGTCAGCGGTATGGCGGCCGCTGCCATCGTCCACGGCGTGCTCGGCATGACCCACGCCCCGGCGCAGCCGGCCGCCACGACCAGCAAAGCCAACGGTGCCCGCGCCGGTCGATGAGCCCCGACCGCCCCGCCGAGCACGGTGGTGACCGCGAGCAGTGCCGCCAACCACCAGGCCACCCGGCTCGGACGGTCGTCCGCCACGATCACGAGAAGCTGCACCGTGATCGGGAGGCACAAGGCGACGAAGGCCGTGCACAGATAGCCGATCCGCACCGTCTCGTCCGGCACGATGACGGCCACGGCGGCCAGGCCAGCGATCACGCCGGCCGACGCGAGCAGGATCAGTGGTCGTAACCAGCCGCTCTCGAGCTGCGGGTCGAACCCCAGCACCATGATCGCCAGGACGCCCCCGACCGTGGTGGCGAGGAGCCCCGACCACGCCGACTCCCACTCACTGCCGGCGCGGACCCCCGCCCGGGGCGGCTCCACGAGCATCGTCAGAGCGCCCCAGACCAGAACGGATGCCGCCACCGGACCCAGCAGCCATGCCGACGGGTGCTGCGTCAGCCTGGCAGCGCTGTCGGCGGTGGTCAGCACCACGTGCCGAGACAGCCAGGCCAGCAGCGGCCACGCGGCGAGCAGCGGCACGCTCCAGGCGACCATGACCGCCTGACGGTAGGGCGACGGGAGCTCGAACGTCATGCTCGCGGCTCCGCCGAGCAGGCAGCCAACGGACCCGCCGAGCACCACCAGGGCCAGCGTGAGCTGGGTGGCATCGACGACGTCATGCGAGAGTGCCAGCCCGAAGACCGCGCCCGCGGCTCCGAGGGCCAGCGCCGGCCCGGACCCGAGGTGGCCGACCACGAGCAGCGACGCGGCCGCCAGAGCAAGCCCGAGGGCCGCACCGACGCCCGCCCAGCCGATGAACCGGGCATCGACGACGGCGAGGTCGCTGGCAGCCGGGAGCACCTCGGGCACGCTGACGACGCAGAGCACGCCGAGAGACGACGCCAGAAACGCGATCGGGACAGCGAGCAGTCGACGCAGCCGCTCCGCGCTGGGGTCAGCTCCGGCTTCGGGCTCGGTTTCGGCCATTGGGGCAGCCGGCGTGCGCTCGTCGCCCATTCCTCACGCTTCGAGGACGACCGGGATGATCATCGGACGTCGGCGATGCGCCTGGTTGACCCAACGTCCGGTCGTACGTCGGATGACCTGCTGCAGCTGGTAGACGTCGTCGTTGCCGTCGTTGACCGCCTTCGCCAGGGCCTCTTCGATCAGCGGCCGGACCTCGTTGAGCACCGTGTCGTCCTCGAGGAAGCCGCGGGCGTGGATCTCCGGACCGGCGATGAGCTTGCCCGAGCCGGAATCCATCACGACCATGACCGAGATGAAGCCCTCCTCGCCCAGGATCCGACGGTCTTTGAGGTCGCTCTCGGTCAGATCCCCGACCGACGCACCGTCGACGAAGACGTAGCCGCACTCGACCTTGCCGGCGACCTGGGCGACGCCGTCGATCAGGTCGACGACGACCCCGTCCTCAGCGACCACGACGCGTTCCTTCGGCACTCCGGTCTCGATGGCGAGCGCGGCGTTGGCGACCAGATGGCGGATCTCGCCGTGGACCGGCATGACGTTGCGAGGTCGGACGATGTTGTAGCAGTACAGCAGCTCGCCGGCGCTCGCGTGTCCGGAGACGTGGACGAGCGCGTTGCTGTGGTGGATGACGTTCGCACCGAGCTTGGTCAGGCCGTTGATGACCTTGAACACCGAGTTCTCGTTGCCGGGGATCAGGCTCGACGCGAGCACCACCGTGTCCCCCGGCTCGATGTGGATGCGGTCATGGTTGCGGTGCGCGATCCGGGCCAACGCGGACAGCGGCTCGCCCTGCGAGCCGGTCGAGACGATCACGACCTCCTCCGGCGCGTAGTCGCCGAGCTCACGCATGTCGACGAGAGTGTCGGGCGGCACGGACAGGTAGCCGAGGTCGCGAGCGATCTGCATGTTGCGCACCATCGAACGTCCGACGTAGGCGACTTTCCGGCCCTGCGCCACCGCTGCGTCCATCACCTGTTGCACCCGATGCACGTGCGACGCGAAGCACGCCACGATGATGCGCTGCTTGCTGGCGCGGAACACGTTCTGCAGCACCGGCTGGATGGCCCGCTCGGTGGTCGTGAAGCCGGGTACCTCAGCGTTCGTGGAGTCGACGAGGAACAGGTCGACTCCCTCCTCCCCCAGGCGGGCAAAGGCGCGGAGGTCGGTGATGCGCCCATCGAGAGGCAGCTGGTCCATCTTGAAGTCACCGGTGTGCAGCAGCACACCCGCTTCGGTGCGGACGACGACTGCGAGCGCGTCAGGGATCGAGTGGTTGACCGCGATGAACTCCAGGTCGAACGGTCCGAACGCCTGCCGATCACCCTCCGCTACCTGGAACTTCGGTGCACGCGTCTGCCGGTGCTCCTTCAGCTTCGCCTCGAGCAGGGCCAGCGTCAGGCGGGACCCGACAAGGGGAATGTCAGGGCGCTCCCGGAGCAGGTAAGGCACCGCCCCGATGTGGTCCTCGTGGCCGTGCGTGAGGACGACCGCCTCGATGTCGTCGAGGCGGTCCCGGATCGGTTCGAAGTCGGGGAGGATCAGGTCGACGCCGGGCTGGGTCTCGTCGGGAAAAAGAACCCCGCAGTCGATGACCAGCAGCTTGCCTCGGTGCTCGAGGACAGCCATGTTGCGACCGACCTCTCCGAGGCCGCCCAGTGGCACGACCCGAAGGCCGCGCTCGGGCAGCTCGGGTGGTGGCCCGAGCTCGGGATGGGGATGGCTCATACGGAACCCTTCACAGTCGTGCTGCCAGGTGGTGTCGCAGGTCGGTGGATACGGTCGGTGCGGGTCAGGGTGGAGGCTTGCGGAACGCTCGGTCGATGCACGTCGGGCTCAGGGACGGCTGTCGAGCAGCTCGGCGCTGACGAGGTCGGCGCGCAGCTCGACTACCTGCTGCTCGGTTGCCGGCAGCAACGGCAGCCGGACCACGCGGTTGTCGAGCACGCCCTGAAGCTGCAGCGCCGCCTTGACCATGATCGCCCCCTGTGTCCGCGTCATGATGCCACGCACGGCGGGCAGGATCGACCGGTCGATCTTGCGGGCGGTGTCCAGGTCGCCGCCGTCGATCGCCGAGATCAGGTCGCCGTAGCGGTGCCCCGCGACGTGGCCGACGACCGACACGATGCCGGCAGCGCCGAGGGCCAGCCACGGGAAGTTCAGCGCATCGTCACCGCAGTAGATCGCCAGGTCGGTCGAGCGCAACAGCCAGGCACCGGCATACAGGTCGCCTGTCGCGTCCTTGACCGCGACGATGCGCGGATGCTCACCGGCCCGCGCGAGCGTGTCCGCGGCCAGCTTGGTGCCCGTGCGGCCGGGAATGTCATAGAGCATGACGGGCAGATCGGTCGCGTCGGCGATCGCCCGGAAGTGCGCCAGGATGCCGTCTTGCGGAGGTTTGTTGTAGTACGGGGTCACCGCCAGCAGGCCCGCGGCGCCACACTCCTGCGCCTGTCGTCCGAGGGCGATCGCATGGGCGGTGTCATACGACCCGACACCGGCGACGACCGTCGCCTGCTGGCCCACCGCCTCGACGACGGCACGCAGCACCTGCCGCTGCTCGTCGGTCGTGACGGTCGGGGACTCCCCCGTCGTCCCGAAGATCACCAGTCCGTCATGTCCGTTGTCGACCAGATGTGTCGCCAACCGGGCGGCGGCGCCGGGGTCGATGGCTCCGTCAGCGTCGAAGGGCGTCACCATCGCGGTGAGGACCCGACCGAACGGCGCGGTCATCGCGGGGCTCATGGAAGGAGGCTACCGCCAGGCCGGGCGGCCGGGTCATGACAGAGCCCCGTTACTGACCGCTCGGGGGGTCCGGCCAGTAACGGGGCGTCTGACTGACATATCGCGCGACCGACCCGAAGCGTTACAGGATTCAACCGGACTTCTGTGATCGAGGCCGGATTCACGTCGGGCCGATTCGCTCGTACGCCGCGAGACTCCAGCCCTCGTGCGGCTCCCGCGAGGTCTCCTGCCAGCGGGACCAGTCCACGGCGGGGAAGTACGTGTCGCCCTCGGGGCGCGCGTCGACCCAGGTGAGGAGCAGCCGGTCGGCCTGCGGCAGCGCCTCGGCATACACCTGCGCTCCACCGGCGACGAAAACCTGCTCGCCGATCTCACGGCCCCACGTCAGCGCCGCTCCGACGTTCGCCGCGACCAGCAGTCCGTCGGGCATGCCGTCGGCCGGCTGCCAGCCGTCCTGTCGCGTGACGACGATCGTGGTGCGGCCAGGGAGGGGCCGCCCGATCGACTCATACGTCAGTCGCCCCATCACCAGGACGTGGCCCATCGTGATCGCCTTGAAGCGAGCCTGCTCCCCGGGCAGCTTCCACGGGATGTCGCCCGCAGATCCGATCACGCCGTTGGCGGCCACCGCCGCCACGATCGTGACGGTCATACGGCGATCGGGGCCTTGATGCCGGGGTGAGGGTCGTAGCCGCCGATCTTGACATGCTCGAGGTCGAAGTCGGCCAGGTCGGTGATCGACGGGTCGAGCCAGAGCTCGGGCAGGTCGCGCGGCTCACGAGCCAGCTGGGTGCGCGCCTGGTCGAGGTGGTTGAGGTAGAGGTGCGCGTCGCCCAGCGTGTGCACGAAGTCGCCGGTCTCGAGTCCCGTGACCTGCGCGACCATGTGTGTCAGCAGGGCGTACGACGCGATGTTGAACGGAACGCCGAGGAACACGTCGGCCGAGCGCTGGTAGAGCTGGCACGACAAGCGGCCGTCGGCGACGTAGAACTGGAACAGCGTGTGGCAGGGCGCGAGTGCCATGGAGGGGATGTCGGCGACGTTCCAGGCGCTCACGATGTGGCGGCGTGAGTCGGGGTTGGTGCGGAGCTGGTCGAGCACCTGCGCGATCTGGTCGACATGGTCACCCCCGGGAGTCGGCCACGACCGCCACTGGTAGCCGTAGACCGGGCCGAGGTCGCCGTGCTCGTCAGCCCACTCGTCCCAGATCGAGATGCCGCGTTCCCGCAGCCAGCCCACGTTGGTGTCGCCACGCAGGAACCACAGGAGCTCACCGATCACCGACTTCGTGTGGATCTTTTTCGTGGTCACCAGCGGAAATCCGGCGTTGAGGTCGAACCGCATCTGGTGACCGAAGACGCTGAGCGTGCCAGTGCCGGTGCGGTCGCTCTTCTCGGCGCCGTCGTCGAGGACGCGTTGGACCAGGTCGAGATACTGCCGCACACGGTCAGCCTAACCGGCGGGCCGGCGGCGCAGAGACGGACACGCGCGGCACGGGCGGAGGGTACGTCGTCAGGGACTTCGTGGGCTGAGCGCACCTCTGCTGGTATCGCGGTTGCGGACCACAGCGCCGGTCGGTCCTGACACGACCGGTCACAGTCGACCGGTGACCGCGACGAAGGTGAAGTAGGCGGCCCCGATCAGCATGCCGAGGTGGCCGAGCAGCGAGAGTCCGGCACCCTTGCCCCACTCGTCGGTGGCCTTGTCGTCTGCGTGTTTGCCACCAGCAGGCAGCCACCGGGCGAGCAGCATCAGGCCGACCGCGGTCAGGATCCACCAGGCCAGCAGCGCCAGTGAGACGAACAGGCCGCTGGCGGTCGACATGGCGGTGATCCACAGCGCCAGCGCAACGACTCCGATGGTCGTGTGCCAGGTCAGGAGCCCGCCGGGCACGTCGGCGACACCCGCCGCACGCCCGTCGCTCACGCTCAACCTGACCCGGGTCAACAGCACCAGCACAGCGGCCAGCCCTGTCAGCATCCAGGTGACGTTCGACCAGACCATGCAGGTCATCGTGGTGGGCGGCTGCGCCGAATGCAACCAGTGCGCACCAGAAAAGATAGTTTTGTGCCCGACCGTCGCCGGAGTGGCCCGCGGCGGGGCTAGGCGTCGTAGTCGAGGACGACCACGTCGCTGGTCGGGTGACTCTGACAGGTCAGGACGTACCCGTCCTCGATCTCATCGGGCTCGAGGGCGTAGTTGTCGTCCATCTCGACCGTGCCTTCGACGAGCTTGGCGCGACACGTCCCGCAGACCCCGCCCTTGCAGGCGTACGGCGCGTCGGACCTCACCTCCAGAGCCGCCTCGATCACCGGAACGTCGCTGCCTTGCAGTCGGAAGGTCGAGCGGCGTCCGTCGAGGATGATCGTGACCTCGGCACCTTCGCCGGAGGCCTCCGACGTCGTACGAGGCTCGGGTGGCTTTGTCTCGACGTGGAACAGCTCGGTGTGGACGCGCGCGCCGTCGACGCCTTCGTCGACCAGTGCATCGCGCAGCTCGGCCACCATGTCGAACGGCCCGCACAGGAACCAGTCGTCGACCGTGTCGGCCGGCACCAGGGTCTCGGTGATCTTGCGCAAGCGCGGTGCGTCGAGGCGACCCGAGAGGAGGTCCGCGTCCTGCGCCTCTCGACTGAGCACGTGCAGGAGGTGGAACCGCTCCTGATAACGATCTTTGAGGTCTTCGAGCTCCTCGAGGAACATCACTGACTTGCTCGTCCGGTTGGCGAAGAGAAGCGTCACCCGGCTGAGGGGCTCCCGCTCGAGCGTCGTGGCGATGATCGACAGGATCGGCGTAATGCCACTGCCGGCCGCGATCGCGCAGTAGTGCTTGTCGTTCGAGGGGTCCAGCGGTGTGTTGAAGCCACCGACGGGCGTCATCACCTCGAGCTCGTCGCCGACCTTCAACGACCCGGCAGCGAACCCGGAGAAGTGGCCGCCCGGTAGCACCTTCACGCCGATGCGGAGCCTGCCGTGTCCCGCGGGGGCGCAGATCGAGTAGCTACGGCGGACATCGTCGCCGGCCATCGAGGTCTTGATCGTCAGATGCTGTCCCTGGACGAAGTCGTAGTCGTCGGCGAGCTCGGGTGGCACCGCGAACGAGATGCAGACCGCGTCGTCGGTCAGCGGCACCACGTCGCTGACGCGCAGCGAGTGGAAGACGGCCTTGCGGGGGGCGTTCAAAGGGTGTCCCTGGTCGGCTAGTGGGTCTTGAAGTAGTCGAACGGCTCCTTGCAGCTGGTACATACCCACAAGGCCTTGCATGCAGTCGATCCGAAGCGGCTGAGCTCACGGGTGTCCCCCGACCCACACTGTGGACACCGCACACTCAAGGGAACCATCACCGGCTGGTCCGTGCGCGGCTGGGGTGGCGCGATGCCGTACTCGATCAGCTTCTGCTTGCCGGCGTCGCTCATCCAGTCGGTCGTCCACGCAGGTGCCAGCACCAGGCGCACGGCGACGTCGTCATATCCCTGCCGGGCCAGCGCCGTGGTCACGTCGGCGGTGATCGCGTCCATCGCCGGACATCCGGAGTACGTCGGCGTGATGGTCACGTCGACATGTCCGTCGTCGTCGACCTCGATGTCTCGAAGGATGCCGAGATCCTCGATCGTGAGCACCGGCACCTCTGGATCAGGGACCCCCGCCACGATCGCCCGTACCTGCGCGGGTGTCGGCGGGAGGCCGGCGTGCGTGATGTCCGACACGGTCGTCACCACCGGGCGCCTGGGTGCGATCGGGCGAGGTGCTGCATCTCAGCGAGCAGGAAGCCCATCGACTCGGTGTGGATACCGCGGCGGCCACCGGTGTGGCGGACGTTCGTCTCGGGCCGGTCGAGAGTGGCCTCGGCGACGACGGCGTCGACGTAGGCGAGGACGCGGTTCTCCAGCCCGGCCGGGTCGACGGCGACCCCTTCGGTGGCCAACCGGCGTACGAGGTCGTCGGACTCGAACAGCTCGCCGACATAGGGCCACACGTCGTCGAGGCCGCGCTGCATCCGGCGGTGCGACTCATCGGTGCCGTCTCCGAGCCGCAGCGTCCACTGGGTGGCGTGGTCGCGGTGGTAGTCGACCTCCTTGACGGCCTTGGCCGCAACCGCCGCGATCGTCTCGTCGGTCGAGTCCTGCAGGTCGGTGAAGAGCTCGAACTGGAACGCCGCCACCACCAGCATGCGCGCCGTCGTGTCGGCGAAGTCGCCGCGCTCGAGCTCGAAGATCTGGGCGTTGACGAAGTCCCGCTCGTCGCGGAGGTACGCCAGGGAGTCCTCGTCGCGGCCTGCACCCTCGAGCTGACCGGCATACGTCAGGAGCGACCGCGCCTGTCCGAGCTGGTCGAGCGCGATGTTGCCGAGCGCGACGTCCTCCTCGAGCTGTGGCGCAGCGGCGATCCAGCCACCGAGGCGCTGCGCGTAGACCAGGGCGTCGTCACCCAGCCGCAGTGCATACACCCACGTGTCAGAAGTAGCGGCGGCTATAGCCCCCTGTACTTCTGACAACTCGGGGCGGGAAGATGCTGTCACAGGTGCTCCACGCCTTCAGGGACGTCGTAGAACGTCGGGTGGCGGTAGATCTTGTCGCCGGCCGGCTCGAAGAACGCGTCCTTCTCGTCAGGGCTGCTGGCCGTGATCTGGTCGGCGGGCAGCACCCAGATCGAGACGCCTTCCTGCCGTCGGGTGTAGAGGTCGCGGGCGTTGCGCAGCGCCATCGCGGCGTCAGGCGCGTGCAGGCTACCGACGTGCACGTGCGAGAGACCACGCTTCGCACGGACGAAGACCTCCCACAACGGCCACTCGCGGCGAGAGGCGAGGGCAGGTGACTGCTCAGCCGGCACGCCGGTCGTGGGTACGGCGCCATGGCCACCGGCAGCGGTCAGGTCGGTGGGTGTGTCGTCGGTCATGCCGCGACCTCGACTCCGGCGCGGGCTGCCTGCTTCTCGGCGTAGGCCGCAGCAGCCTCGCGGACCCAGGCGCCGTCCTCGTGCGCGCCACGGCGGTGCTCCATGCGCTGCTTGTTGCACGGGCCGTTGCCCTTGATGACCTCGAACAGCTCGGTGAAGTCGATCTCGCCGAAGTCGTAGTGCCCGCGCTCGCCGTTCCAGACCAGGTCAGGATCGGGGATCGTGAGACCCAGCGCCTCGGACTGCGGCACCGTCATGTCGACGAAGCGCTGACGCAGGTCGTCGTTGCTGAAACGCTTGATGCCCCAGGCCATCGACTGGGCGGAGTTTGGTGACTCGTCGTCGGGCGGACCGAACATCATCAGGCTCGGCCACCACCACCGGTCGACAGCGTCCTGTGCCATCGCGTGCTGCTCGTTGGTGCCGTGCGAGAGCGTGTGGAGGATCTCGAAGCCCTGGCGCTGGTGGAAGGACTCTTCCTTGCACACGCGGATCATCGCCCGGGCGTACGGCCCGTAGGAGCACCGGCAGAGCGGGACCTGGTTGACGATCGCGGCGCCGTCGACGAGCCAGCCGATGGCACCCATGTCGGCCCACGTCAGGGTCGGGTAGTTGAAGATCGAGGAGTACTTCTGGCGGCCGTTGTGCAGCATGTCGAGCAGGTCGGCACGGTCGGCGCCGAGGGTCTCGGCAGCGGCATACAGGTAGAGGCCGTGGCCGGCTTCGTCCTGGACCTTGGCCATCAGGATCGCCTTGCGGCGCAGGCTCGGGGCGCGACTGATCCAGTTGCCCTCGGGCTGCATGCCGATGATCTCGGAGTGCGCGTGCTGGGCGATCTGCCGGATCAGGTTCTTGCGGTACGAGTCCGGCATCGCGTCACGCGGCTCGATGCGTCCGTCGCCGTCGATGATCGCCTGGAACTCGGCCTCCAGCTCACGCGCCTCGACGCGGTCGGCAGCGTCATCAGGAGTGGGCTCGGACCGGTCAGCAGCGTCGGGTGCCTGGAAGTCGTTTCCGTACATGGGTCCAGTGTAGTGGTGATGTAACACCTGCGCTACATCGCTGCGTTCGAGTGTAACAACTGGTTGTCCGGACTCATCATTCCCGGCGACGTTTTCGCAGGTCAGAGCGCCTTCTGAGGTAGCTGCTGGGAGATCGGTCACCTAAGGCGGCGACCCCCGAGAGAGATAGGTCATCGTCCCCATGTCCGGCCCCTTGCCTTACGTGCAGAGTCGTCTCATGAGCAGCCAGACACCTACCCGAGGAGCCACCGTGTACCCCAAGCACACCGGATCGATCCTGCTGGACATCGCCAACTCACAACGCAACGAACTCATCCGTGACGCCGAGAACCGTCGTCGCGCATACGCCAGCCGGCGTAGGACACCGGGCGCCTCACGACCGTCGAGGCACCCGTGGTGGTGGGGCCTTGCCCGCAACCACCGTGCCGCGTGACCGGTCATGCCGGCCGACTGCAGTCCGGGGAGGATCACCGGGGTTCACACCCCACCGATCCTCCCCGGACCCTTTGCTTACGGGTCGAAGGCCGGAGAGGGCTAAGTCTTCGCGCACCCTGGTCAACGTCTCGGCCCACCGGCGTCAGCCCAGCGGACTCAGGACTTCAGGTTTGCCGACGCCGAGCCGCCGAAGTTGCTGCGCACGCTGATCTGCCGTGGATTGTCGACCCACCCGCGCTGGTCGGCATACCGTCCGCCGCCCTTGTTCGTCAGCGTGAACATGACATTCCCTGAGGACGAGTACACAGACAGGATCGCACTCGGGTTCGTGCTGGTCGCCTCGATGGTCAGGAGCCCTGACTTCCAGGTGGCCTTCGTGATGCGTACGACGTCCGCTGCTGGTGGTGCTCCCGGGGTCACGGTGATCGCGGCCGTCCTCGTAACTCCGAACCACGATGCCGTGACCGTGACACTGGTGCTGCTCGACACCGACGCGGTCGACAGATTGAAGGTGCCCGTCGACGCGTTGGCGCTTACCACGGTCTCCTGGGGTACCTGCGCGACTGCAGGATTGCTGCTCGCCAGCTGAACGACGGCCCCCTGTGTCATGGGCGCCGAGAACTTCACCGTGCCGGTGGCGTTTTGCCCTCCGACGACAGACGTCGGCACGAACGAGACCGAGGTGAGCGACGGACCGGCAGGCGTTGCCGCGTTGACCGACAGGTTGTGGGTCCTGGAGATGTTGTCCGATGTGGCGCCCATGATCTGGACGATGGTCGGTGGCGCGGCCGCGTTCGTCGTGATCGTGAAGGTGCCCGTGGTCTGGCCGGCCGGTATCGTGATCGACACCGGCACCTGTGCCACGGACGGGTCGCTGGAGAAGAAGCGGACCACGGTCGGATCAGGGTCTGCGAAGGCCAGGCTGACCGTTCCCGTCGTCGATGCCCCGTCCCTGACGGTGTCGGGATTGATGGTCAGCGCTCCGATGCTTCCGGCGGCCAGGGCACTGGTGGGGAACCCGAGGATGGCCACGGTCAACAACAGGCCGAGAACCAGATGTCGTGCTCGCATGCGCTGCTCCTTCGTCGAGGGCGGCCAACCGTGTCAACGTCGGCCACTCGCACGTTGCTACTCCCGCCACTATCGTCCGGTCTGGTCGACGCGGCATCGTCCTTTGGTCTTAGTACCAAGGCCCGGTTCCGCCGCGTTGCAACCCTCCTGAAGGCTGGGGCCAGACAGGGAAGTTCCCGCAGCGCTGCTTCCTGCACTTCGCGCCATCAAGTCCTGGGAGCTGTCGACGAGGTTGCCGTCAGCCCGCCAGGTCGCACGGAAGGTGACTAGGTCCGCGTTGAACGCATCTCGTCCGAGCGGCCCCGACCGTCAGCGCATCGACCGGGGGAATCCGTTGAGCCGAGTTCGCGCAGGTGCCTCGGGACGGTGGAGCCAGGCGTCGAAGAGTCCCTTGAGGTGCTGTCCGCTCACAGCTTCGGCCAGGCGGACAAAGCCTCGGGTGGTTCCGTGGCCGTAGCGGTGGTCCCGCGCCCACATGCGCATCACGCGGTCGAGCGTGGCGGCACCGATCCGATTGCGCAGGGCGATGAGCGTCATGCCGCCCCGTCCGTAGACGGGCCCGTCGAAGATGTCAGAGCGCGGGGCGGGTTGGACAGGCGTCACCCAGCCGTCGTACTTCGTGTACAGGTGGACGTAGAAGCGCAGCTGGTCATTGAGCGTCCTCCCGCCACGGTGCGCCTGCCAGCGCCACGTCGCCCATGTCGCGAACCCTTCGTTCAACCAGGTGTCGCGCCAGCGGCGAAGCGAGACCGAGTCGCCGAACCACTGGTGGGAGAGCTCGTGGGCGACCACGCTCACGGTCTTCTTGTGCTTGAAGTACGTCGCGCCGTAGATGGGTCGCGTCTGGTTCTCGAGGGCGAACCCAAGTCGGTCGTCGACGACGATTCCCCCGACGGTCTCGAACGGGTAGGGACCGAAACGGTTTTCGAAGAAGCGCGTGATCCCCGGTGTGTACATCAACGCAGCCATAGCCCTGCGTCGCACCCCCGGCTTCAGGTGCGTGGAGACCGCCACGAGGTATGGCGTGCCGTTCGGACCGACGCCCTGCCGCACGCGGAAGTCACCGATCACGACCGTAGCGAGATACGTCGCCATCGGGTCGCGCGCCTGCCAGTGCGTCGTGCTGAGTCCCGAGCCGTCCGACACCTTGCTCACCAGGGTGCCGTTGGACAGGACGTCCTTGTCTGCATCAGTCGTCACACGGACGTCGTACGTCGCCTTGTCGGCAGGGTGGTCGTTGCTGGGGAACCACAAAGTGGCCACCTCCGGGGCACCGGCTGCGAACGCGCCGTCCGGGGTGACGTTCCAGCCGCCCAGATAGTGGTCCCCTAGGTTGCCGGGCACGCCCGCGTAGGTCATCCGTACCTTGAAACGATCTCCCTTAGCGATGGGAGCAGCCGGCGTCACGGTCACCTCGCGGCCGCGCTTGCGCAGGGATGCTTCCGTCCCGTCGATCCAGGCATGACGCGGCTTCAGCTCGAGGTCGAGGTTGAAGCGGGACAAGTCCTGGACGGCCCTGGCTGTCACCGTGGTGTCACCGACGAGGTGGCCGGTGCCGACGTCGTACCTCACGCCGATGTTGTAGTGCTTGACGTCGTAGCCGCCGTTTCCGTACCCGGGGAAGTACGGGTCGCCGATGCCGGGCGCACCGGGATACGGCTCGCTCGCACCGGCAGGCTCGGCGGCGAGGACTCCTGACATCCCTAGTGCGATGCTGAGGACGAGGGCGAGGACGTTGCGGTGAGTCATGCACTGCTCCCGAGGTGAGGTCGTCTGCCGAGGCTAGGCGCGGGAGATCGTATGGCAACGGGACGAAGGCAGCAACACTCACATTTGAGGGCTACCTGCACTCGGTGGCGTGCATCGCGTTCCGTGCCGGCACCGCCGAATCTCACACCGGTCCTGGTGGAGGCTCAGTAGATCGGCAGGGCCGCCACGGCGTGGGCATGGATCGTCGTGGTCGCGTCGACGCCTGGCAACCGGACCGGTAGCCGGTACGGCATGACGAGAGCCACCTCGACGTCATGACCCACTACGTGGACATCGACGGACAGCCCCGGGTAGGCACCGTAAGCGCCGACCGTGCGCAGGTAACGATCCACCGCAGCCCCTGCCGCGGTCTCGTCGAGGGTCACGAACCGGGCGTCCTGCTCAGCGTAGATCGCACCCGTCTCGGCAGCCGCGGTCGCGGCGAGGGCAGCGCCGTCGGCCAGCGACGTGGCCGACTGCCGCCGCAGATAGCTTCCCGAGATGTCGGTGACCGCGGCGATCGCGATCACCAGGCAGATGGTCAGGATCACCAGCATGGCGGTGATCTGGCCGTCCTGGGTCCGCGGTGTGCTCCGGCGCATCAGCGTGTCTCGCGGTAGGTGCCGAAGAGTTCGCGATGGTCTGCGTTCACCGCGATCGAGGCAGCGGACTCGCCGAAGACGGCAGGCATCAGCGGGAGGGGCACCCGGAGGTCGAGGCTGACCTCGACGGACGACCCTGGCTGCAGGCACGACGTCGGTGTCGGCCGACACCGGATCACGAGGTCCGCGGGTGACAACGTGACGCCCTGGTCGTCCATCGCGATCCGCGCAGCGGCAAAGGCCCGCACCCGTGCCGTTTCGACGTCCGGGGCCAGGATGAACGCTCGACCGGCGGCACGCGCCGCTTCGGTGGCGCCGAACGCCGACCGCTGCACGGTGATGATCGAGATGACCACGTAGACAAGCGGGATCATGAGCAGCAGGCCGAGCCAGGTGAGCTCCACGAGCGCCGAACCTGCCTCGTGGCAACGCCGTGTGCGTCTCGCGTGGCTCGTCGGAGGTGTCACGGGAGGACCTCCTTGACGGCGTGACCCGAGACATGGACGGTGATCTCCGGGCCCCAGAAGCCGAGGACCGGAACCTGCGCCGAGACATCGACTTCGACGCCGGGCAGGCCGGCGACAGCGGTGTCGTCGGCGGACACCTGCGCGGCGAAGTCTCTGCCGAACGTCTGGTCGATCCGCTCCGACGTACGCCGTCGGCCGTCCTGAGACGTACGGTCGAACGCGGCGCCGTACCGGGCGCCCTCGGACGCTGCCGAGGTCAGCGTTGTCCGGACGTGCCAGATCAACGCCAGCTGCAAGATGCCGAAGAACAGCGGCACCAGGACGACCGACACCAACGCGAAGTCGGCGATCGCCGAACCTCGCTGCGATCGTCGGTCGTCAGCTCGTCGTGACACCGGATCGTGCCGTCGAGCTACATGTAGTCGTTGAGGGTCGCGCTCAGGAACGACGTCACCCGGTCCTGGAAGACGACCAGGATCGCCGACGCGATCACGATGGTCATGACCGTGATCATCACCCAGCCGGGAATGTCACCCCGCTCATTGCGCCGACGCATCCGTGACCGCCATCGCCGTACCATCACTGCCTCCTGTCATCGGTTCCGAACTCAGCTAGGGCGCCAACAGATTCAGCCCCACGACGCCGGGGAAGAACGCGAACAACAAGGTGACCGGCATGATCACGAAGACCACCGGCACCATCATCGCCACCTCTTTGCGCGCACCGGCCTCGATGAGGTCGCGCTTGGCCGCCTCACGAACGTCGCCCGCCTGAGCGATGAGGACGTCGACCAGGGGCGTACCGCGCTCGATCGCCACTGCCAAGCCTTCGGCGAACCGCGCCACGATCGACAGGCCGGTGCGTTGGGCCAGCTGGTCGAGCGCCTCAGTGATCGGTATGCCCGTACGCGACTGGGCCAGAACGATCGCCAGCTCGTCGGGAAGGGCGCCACGGCAACCACTCACGACCCGGTCAAGGGCGGCGACCGGTCCTTCACCGGCCGCGACGGACAGCGCGAGCAGATCAGCGACCACCGGAAACTCGGCGAGCATGCGGTTTTCACGTCGCTTGACCCGTGCGCTCAACCGATGGTCCTGCGCGAGCACCGCGACCACCGCGCACCCGGCGCTGACCAGCAGCCAGGGCATGGCCCGACCGGGCTCGCGCGCCGGACCGACCGCACCCACGACCAAGGTGGCTCCGAAGCCACCAAGACCCCAGACGACCTGCGAGAACCGGAAGCCTTCGACGGTCAGGTCCGACCCGGCACGGTCGAGTCGACGCTGGATGGAGGCGCGGCCGCCGAGGACGCGCTCGAGGCCGTCGGCCCACCGCTCCAGCATCGGGCGGACCAGCGCCACCAGTGCTGCGGACGGACGGCTCGAGGGCGGTTGCGGATTCCAGTCGACCGCGGTCGTGGGGACGTCACGGATGTAGGGCAGCACGCGACTCTCGAGCGTTGGTCGTCGCGAGGCGAGCAACCGGCCCGCCGTGATGGCCAGGCCGAGCCCGAGGAGCCCACCGACCACGGCCCCCACCAGCGCGCCGCTCACTGCAGCACCCGTCGTTGCTCAGGCAACCGACCCAGCCGGACCATCAGTCGGTACGCCACGAAGCACCCGGTGGCCCCGATGGCGAGAACGACGACCCCCGCCGGTGACCGGTACCGACCGATCACCTCGGGTTGCATCGACAGGGCCAGCAGCACGGCCCAGGGTGCGGCCGCTGCCAGCCGCGCACCATTGACGACCCAGGCCTGCCGCGACTCGAGCTCAGAGCGGGTGCGGGCGTCCTCGCGCAGAAACCGCGACAGCGAGCGCAGCATCCGACCCAGGTCTCCCCCACCGACGTCGCGAGCGATGCGGAGACCTTCCACAACCCTGTCGCCAACCGGATCGGCCAGGCGCTCCTTGAGCCGGTCCAGGCACTCACCGAACCGGCCGCTCGCCTGGTAGTCACGCCCGAAGGTCTCGAACGCGGGACGAAGGGGTTCGGGACCGCGCCGACCGAGCTGGGCCACCGCCTCGGGCAAGGAAAGGCCGGCCCGGACCGCGGAGGCGAGGTGGTCCACGGCCTCGGGCCAGACCTCGGCCAGGTCGCGACGGCGGCGGCGTACGCGCGATCGAACGAGCGCCATCGGCGCGTAAGCGCCCATCGCCGCGAACGCGAACGACACGGGCGGGGTCCGCGAGATCCCCAGCACGACCACGCCGGCCGCGAGACCCGTGACGGCGCAGAGTGAGACCAGGGCGAGCGGGGTGACCGCCTCGATGCCGGCCGCGCGAAGGAGGTCGGTCAGCCGTCGAGCCACCGGGAGATGCCACCGAGGCGGCGGCGACGAGCCGAGAGCGCGGCCGATCATGAGGAGGCCGATGCCGAAGGCCAATCCGAGCGCCACTCCCATCTCAACGCACCTTCGTAGCGGCCTGGGCGGGGTCGGACCTGAGCACGGCGTGTATGTCGACGCCGGCGAGATCGAACGCGTCGAGTCGGGACGGCATACCCGTGGCGCGGACGAGCTGACCGTGTTGGCTGTGGAAGATGGGCTCGGTCTCGATGATGTCGGCCTCGACGCGGCCGGGGACGGCGACGATCTCGCGAACGCGTCGGGTCCCGCCAGGTTCGATGGCCAGGTGGACCACGATGTCGACGCTGGCGGCGACCGTCGGAACCACGAAGCGAGCCGAGATGTTCTCACCGGCGAGCAGCGGCAGGGTGCAGAGCTTCACAAGCGCCTCCCTCGCCGAGTTGGCGTGGATCGTGGCCATGCCGGGCAGCCCGGAGTTCAGCGCCAGCAGGAGATCGAGGCACTCCTCGGCCCGCACCTCTCCGACGACGATGCGCGACGGCCGCATGCGCAACGCTTCCTTGACGAGGTGCCTGAGCCGGACCTCGCCGGTGCCCTCGTGTCCCGCCTGCCGCGTCTGCATCGCCACCCAGTCGGGATGGTCGAACCGCAACTCGTACACCTCTTCGGCGGATACGATCCGCTCGCCACCCGGTACCGCCGACCCAAGCGTGTTGAGCATGGTCGTCTTGCCTGCCTGGGTGCCGCCGGCGACGACGAGGTTGAGGCCGGCAACCACGCACGCGTCGAGGAAGTCAGCGGCCGGCAGCGACAGGGTCCCCAGCTCGACCAGCTCGCGAAGGCGGGTCGCCTTGACCACGAACTTTCGGATGTTGACCGCGCTGAACCCGCGGCTGATGCCATCGAGGACGACGTGCAGCCGATGCCCGGACGGGAGCATCGCGTCGACGAACGGCGTCGACACGTCGACCCGCCGACCTGACGTCTTGAGCATCCGCTCCACGAGGTCACGCACATCCGCTGCCGTCAGGATCGTCGTGGTCAGCTCATGGCGGCCGTTCCGGGCCACGAAGACCCGCTGCGGCTCGTTGATCCAGATCTCCTCCACGGCCGGGTCGTCGAGGTAGGGCTGCAGCGGCCCGAACCCGGCCACCCGCGCGACCAGCTCGTCGATGATGCGCTCTGGGTCATCAATGGGTCGTACGACGCCGGAGAGGCTGCGCTGGTCGTGCGCACTGACGGCCGAGGTGGCGAAGCGGCGGACGGCGGCGACATCGGTCAGCGGGTCGACGCCGCTTCGGCGTACCTCGTCGCGCACGTCGGCGTCGAGCACGTCGATCGCGGGCCGGTCGGCCCTCGGCGGTGCGGCGGAGGAGGCGCGCAGCATGACGAACCTTCGGGTGCGGAAAGGCTGGTGCTTCGGACTCTGCCGGACATGTGCGACATCGCGCCAGCCCCATCGACATTTTTGTGGACAACGCCTGGCCCAGAATGCCTCAGGCGTTCCACCAGCCCCATCCGTCGCGGAAGGCCATCGGCGACGACGGCTGAAGGATCGTGCGACCAGTCGCACGAGCTTCAGCCAGAATGCCCCGGCTCAGGTCACGAGCCCACCGCCGGCGAACGCACGTCCGGGCTCGACCTCGAGCCAGTGCACCCAGACATCCTCGATGGGCAGCTCGAGCGCCGTGCTGACCGCGGCCGCCACAGCTGCCAACACTGCCGCGACGGAGGCGTCGTCTCGAGCCCTGCCGCGGATCGTCACCACGGGGCAGTGACCGCGGTAGCCGACCCGCTCGAGTCCTTGGAACACGGCGACCATCGGCACCCAGTGCGCCCACGTGCCGTCCGGGTCTGCCTTGAGCGCCTCCCCGACCGCCTGCACGATGCCCTGCAACGCACGCTCCACCGCGTCGGATTCCGCGTCCGGTGGTGGGAGGCAGTGCAGGGTCACGACCGGCATCGTCAGGCGGCCATCGCGGGGTCGGGGACGTCTTCCTTCCTCGCGTTGATGAACACGAGCGTGGTCACGAGAGCACCGAACAGCAGCACGGCTCCCCAGAAGAACGACACGTGATAACCGTGCACGAAGGCGAGCCCCGTCACCCGCTGGGTGTCGGCCGGGTTGGTCAGGTTGTCGCCGATGTAGCCCGTCACGGCGCCGGCGTACAACGTGTTGAGCAGCGCCAACCCGAGCGATCCGCCGACCTGCTGGGCGGTGTTGAGCACGGCACTGGCCACCCCGGCGTCGTGATGACCGACCCCGATCAAGGCGGTGCTGGACGCCGGGATGAACACGCCGGCCAGGCCGACGCTGATCATGAGCATCGAAGGCAGCACGTGGGACCAGTACGCCGTGTCCGGCGAGATCCGGATGAGCAACAGCATCCCGACCACGGCCAGCACCAGACCCGGCACCATGATCGGCCGCGGCCCCAGCTTCGGCAACAGCTGGGCCACCACCCCGGCAGCGAGGATGATGCCTCCACTGAAGGGCAGGAACGCGAAGCCCGCCTTGAGCGGGCTGTAGCCCAGCGTGATCTGGAAGTAGTAGGTGAGGAACAGGAACATGGCAAACAGTCCCGCACCTACGAACAGAAACGTCAGGTAAGAGCCACCGCGGTTGCGATCCAGGATGACCCGCATGGGCAACAACGGATTCTTCGACCCGCGTAGCTCCCACACCACGAAGGCCACCAGCAGCACGGCCGCTGCGATGAGGAAGAACAGCGTCGAGCCGTCGGTCCAGCCCTTGACGTCCAAGCTCTGGCCCGGGTTCTTGAGCTTGGCCGCTTCGGTGAAGCCGTAGACCAGCGACACCAGACCCAGCGTCGCCAGGATGGCCCCAGGGATGTCGTATCGGGTGTCGCCGTGCGCCCTGCTCTCGTGCACGATCGTCACAGCTGCTGCCGCGGTGGCGAGCGCAATCGGCACGTTGACCCCCAGGCACCAGCGCCACGATGCATATTCGGTCAGGACTCCGCCGACGATCAGCCCGATGGCAGCGCCACCGCCGCTGAGCGCACCGAACACGCCGAAGGCGATGGCTCGCTCCTTCGGGATCGTGAACATGACCGTGATCAAGGACAGCGCGGACGGCGCCAACAGCGCGGCAAACGCCCCCTGCAGGCCACGCGCAGCGAAGAGCAGGCCGGCCGTACCGGCCACACCGCCGAGCGCAGACGCCCCGGCGAAACCGATCAGACCGATGATGAAGGTCCGCTTGCGGCCCACGTAGTCAGCGATCCGGCCGCCGAGCAGCAGCAGCCCACCGAAAGCCAACGTGTACGCCGTCACGACCCACTGCCGGTCGGCGTCACTGATGCCGAGGTCGGCCTGCGCCGACGGCAGCGCGATGTTGACGATCGAGGCGTCGAGGATGATCATCAGCTGGGCCACCGCGATGACGCCCAGCGCCAACCAGCGCTTCGGGTCGAGCCCGTCGGCGTCCGTCGTGCCGTCTGACGGCACTTCTTCACGGGGCAGGATCGAGTCGGTCACGATGCTCCTCAGTCCGCAGAGTCTGTCGGGTCGGGGCGGGTGCGAACTCCTCGACCCGGACAGTCAACCACCGCCGACAAGCGGGGTCGCGTCAATAACCGAATCATGAGCCACCGACAAGATCGCCAACGGCACCCGGACGCAGCGTGACTACGCGCGCGAGGCGGCCTCGACCTCACGCAACCGCGCGCACAGCGCCTGCATCAGGACGCGGGACACCTCAGGCCGATCGAGCATGGGCGCGAAGGCCAGTGTCGACAGCGCGAAGGTGGTGAGGCCGTCCGGACCTGCCGCGATCGAGGCGGAGCGGGGCAAGCCGTCGATCATCGAGATCTCGCCGAAGTACGAGCCCGGCTCCAGCGAGTGTCGCGTGACCCCGTTGACGGACACGTCAGCGCTCCCCTCCAGCACGACCTGGAGCCCGGCATCGATGGCCCCCTGCTCGACGACGCGCTGACCGGCCGCGAGCGTGAGCGTCGTACCCCGCTGCACGAGCTCGTTCAGGACGTTCTCCGGCAGGCCGGCGAAGATGTCGATCTGTGCGAGCGCCTTGCGTGCGTGATAGCTCATCCGACGAAACCCTCCGGGTCAGGCAGCCGCTGCCGCGGTAACCCGTCACGGACGGGAGCGCATGGGCAAGCTACGACGATGGACGTCACACTAGTGGCGCCAGGCGGCCGCCTCCAGGGAGAAACACACATTCGTTACTCGCCGAATCGGATTGTGCACAGGTCTATCGTCACGAGTGTGAAGGCGGGTCGAGCCACATCCGAGACAGCGACACGACAACGGTGTCGCTTTCACCGAACGCACGGGTGAAGCTGTCATGCCCATCGCCCGGCTCGCCGCGCTCATCACGACCTGTGTGCTGGTGCTGGCGGGATGCGACGGCGCCGGCAATGACAACAACCCTACGGGCACGCCGCGGTCCGCCCCCGAGAACGGCTTGGACCCGAGTCGGCACAGGCCCGGCACCTGGCTGAAGGGAGCACTTGTCGGCGGTGTGGTCACTGCGGTGTCGCCCTACGAGCTCGACACGATGGATCCCACCCAGGCGTACAGCTACGAGAGCGTCTCGATCCTGTCGGGCCTCGTCACGAGGTCGCTCACCCAGTATGCCTACGACGCACAGCGAGGACTGATGGTGCTCGTGCCCGACCTCGCCACTGACCTCGGCACCCCCAACGACGACTACACCCAGTGGACCTACACCATCCGGTCGGGGGTGAAGTTCGAGGACGGAGCCCCGGTGACCGCCGACGACGTCGCCTATGGGATCAAACGGTCCTTCGACCGGACGACGTTCAAAAATGGCCCCACCTACAGCAATGACTACTTCCTGCACGGCGACACCTACCAGGGTCCCATACCGCCCCGGCAGCAACGACGACGGGATCGTCGTCGACGGCAACAAGCTCACGATCAAGATGGCCAGGCCCTTCCCCGACATGCCGTACTACGGCGCATTCCCGGTGATGGGCCCCATCCCGGAGAATGCCAGCGATCCCGCCAGCTACCGGCAGCACCCGCTGGCGACCGGACCTTACAAGATCGGCCACTACGTGCCCGGGAAGTCCCTCACCCTCGTGCGCAACGAGCAATGGGACCCGGCCACGGACCCCGGTCGTCACGCGTACCCCGACCGGTTCGAGTTCACCTTCAACGCCTCCATCGACCGTGTCGGAGCGGCGATCCTGGCCGATCAAGGTCGCGGCCCGACGACGGTCCTGATGAACAAGTCATCGGACCAGCAGCTGTCAACGGCGCTGGACGAGCGCCCTGATCAGCTGGCCGTCGGGCCGACGCCCTGCGTCCACGTCCTCGCGATCGACTACCGCAAGGTCACGGATCACCGCGGTGCGCAAGGCGATCGGACTCGCGTACCCCTACCAGCGCCGTCGTCGCGGCCACGATCGGGACCGACCCTGCCTCGACCTCTGTCCCGGGCAGAAGCTTGTTGCCCCCGGGAACGCCTGGTCGCCGGGACTACAACCCGCTCTCGACACCGGCCGGCCAATCCGATCCGGCGGCCGCGCGCCGACTCCTTGCCGCGGCCGGCTGGTCGCCTGGCACGTTTGGACTCAGCTTCGCGTACCAGGCCAACGATCCGACGGACACCGCTTGGAAGGCCGTCCTCGTCAAGGCCTACCGCGCCGCCGGATTCGCCGTTTCGCCGTACCCAACGTCGTCGAACGCGGAATTCTTGTCCGTAGACAATGACCGCAGCCCCAGCAGTCCGCTCAACCTTCGCCGCGGAGGCGGCGGCTGGTGCTCCGACTGGCCCTCGGGAAGCGGGTCGATCCTCCCCCTGCTCGGACGGAACTCGTCTGACCCCACACGCATGCTCACGTACTTCCGCGAACCGGCGGTCGATGCCGACATCCAGCGCATCCAACAGCTGCCGTTTGCTGAGCAGGCGGCCGCGTGGGGGGCCTTCGACCAGGCGCTCGAGACGAAGTACTACCCCTTCGTAGTCACCGAATACCGTCAGGAGGCGTTGCTCTTCGGGTCGCGGATCGGTGGCATGCGCAATGATCCCGTGTTCACGATGCCGACCTGGAAGGACCTCTATGTCAAGCGGTGAGAGCGTCGACGACGCCTCACGATCGCGTCCGCAAGATGCTCGCAGAACCGTCACGATCCTGTTCAGCGACCTGGTGGACTCGACGTCGCTGGGGGAAGAGCTGGACGCCGAGACCGTGGTCGAGGTGCTCGACAGCTACTTCGACCGGTGTCGCGAGGTGATCGAACACCACGGTGGGGTCGTGGAGAAGTTCATCGGCGATGCCGTGATGGCGCTCTTCGGGATCCCGACAAGCCACGAGGACGACGCCCTCCGGGCAGTCAGGGCGGCACAGGGGATGCGAGTCGAGCTCGACCGGCTGAACCTCGACCTCGGGCTCAGCCGCGGCGTCCGGCTCGTCAACCGAACTGGTGTCAACACGGGCATGGTCGTGAGTCGCCACGTCTCGGATCACCAGCGCATGGCGACAGGTGACGCGGTCAATGTGGCCGCCCGGTTGGAGGCGGCCGCTCCACCCGGCGGCATCGTCCTCGGCGAATCGACCTGGCGGCTCGTGCGCCAGGTGGTCACCGCCTCGGCACTCGGTCCGTTGCAGCTCAAGGGCAGGGCGCAGACGGTGGAGGCCTATCTGCTCGACGCACTCGATGCGGCCGACCGGGCAGCCAAGGGTGGAGGAGCACGCCAGCTGGTCGGCCGGGCCACGGAGCTGGGTCTCATCGAGGCACACCTACGACGAGCCATCCGTGGAGGGACGCCCGAGGGCGTGCTCATCCTCGGCGAACCGGGTGTGGGAAAGACCCGGTTGATGCAGGAGATCGCGACCAGCCCGCCGGACGGAGCTCGCGTTCTCACGGCCGCCTGCCGTCCGTACGGCACCACTACCTTCTGGCCGCTCGCCCAGCTCATTCATCGCCTGGATCCCGACGCAGACACACTCGACCACGTCGGTCTGGCCCGCATCACCTCGCAGGTGACGCCTAGTGAGCGCACGCCGGTCATCGAACGCATCTCCTCGATCCTCGGCCTCAGCGACGTCCGCTTCCCCATCGACGAGTGCTTCTGGGCCATCGCCCGGCTGCTTCAGGCCGTTCGTCTGGACCGGCCCTTGATCCTGCTCCTGGAGGACGTGCACTGGGCCGACGACGGGCTGCTCGATCTGTTGGATCATCTTCGGATGTCCGGGCAAGGCGCCGGATTCCTGATGCTCGCGACGGCGCGGCCCGAGATCGTGGAACGGCGCTGGGAGCGACCGACGCCCCACCTCGAGCTCGTTCATCTCGGCCTCCTCTCCTCGTCGGAGTGCGACGGCGTCATCGACGGCATGCTGGGCGGCCTTCCAGTGCCAACCGAGGTAAGGCAGTTCGTCAACGACGCCGCCGAGGGCAACCCGCTGTTCATCGAGCAGGTGCTCACGACGTGGATCGAGGACGGTGTCCTCAGTCGCGGTGCCGACGCGTGGACCCTGACCAGACCGGTCACCCGGGTCGACATACCGGAGACGGTCGCGGCCATTTTTGCTGCGCGGCTCGACCGCCTCCCGCCGGCCGAGCGCGCCGTCCTCGAAGCGGCAGCCGTCATCGGACCGGTCTTCCCGGTGGCAGCCCTTCGGCCGATGCTGATCGACGTCGGGTCCGAGGAGCTCGACAGGTCCGTTCGTGAGCTGGTCGTCGACGAGTATCTGCACCCCATCGGAAACCCGAGGGTGGAGCGGCTGGCGTTCGCTCATGCCTCGCTGCGCGATGTCACCTACGCCACCACGCTCAAGAGCCACAGGGCAACCCTCCATGAGCGGTTCGCCGACTGGCGGACGACAGCCCGCGAGGAAACCCAACGCGACGGGTCCGTCGGCCATCACCTGGCGGAGGCGTTCCGATATCGCACAGAGCTGCGGATCCGGGACGCGCATACGGCCGACCTGGCGACCCGCGGTCTGGCTCGGTTCACCACCGAATGCCGACGATCTCTGGGGATCGGAGACCGATCGGCAGCAGAACGTCTGGTCGGCAGGATCGTCGCCGTCGCACCTGGGGTGGTCGCGGCCGGCATCGACCCGGATCTGTCGCTGCTCGCAGACGTAGCCAAGCTTCTGGTCACGCTGGGCCGCTGGAACGACGTCGTCGAGATCATGACACCGTACGCCGAGAGCGCCAACGGTCCCCTGCTCCGCGACCTCGGGGTCGCGCTGTGCCAGCTGCACCGCGACCGGCCCCATTCGGTGGCCTACCGCCAGGGCCAGCGACTGCTCGAGAGCGCAAGCGCCCCGCCGAGCAGGGACCTCGATGCGCTGGCCTCGCTGGCCGGGAGCTGGCGCGGGGTGAACGACACGCTCGCCCTCACGCTGTATCGGCGCTGCCTCGAGATCGATCCAGCCGACCCCTATGCACTCGGCAACGTGATCGACTACGCGATCGCCGAGTCCGGCGACCTGTCGATCGTCGAGGCACTTCGCGACCAACTGCTCCAGGCACGCGACCGGTGTCGCGCTCAGGCAGGTGCCGGCGAAAACCTTCCCTGGGCCCACTTCGACGCCGGCAAGTTCGCACTCATGCTCGGCGACCCGCAGACAGCGTTGACCTCCCACGCCAAGGCGGCTCAGCTCGCCGGGGCCGACCATGTGCTGGCCACCTCGCGCGCAGCGATCCAGCGCATGGTCTCTGCACTGCATGAGGAACTTCCCGGAACTGGGCACATCCTGGATCTCCTCGACCTTGCCCGAGCTGCCAGGTTTGCCTCGCCCGCGATCTCAGACGCGCTGCAAGCACAGGCGTTGGCGGACGTGAGCGAACGAACGGCCGTCGTCATGATCGCCGGAGGGACGGAAGACACGACAGAGGAATGGCTGCGCGAGCACCAGGACGCCGTGGTAGACGCGTTCGACGGCTTCTCCGGGCTGCTCGTGTCAGGCGGCACCGACCGGGGCGTCGCCGGCCTGGTCGGCGCGGTTCGCGAACGGCTGGGACCTGGCATCCGCGCCTTGGGCTACCTGCCCTCGGCGCGCGGCGACGGTGCCCGTCCTGACCCGCGGTACGACGAGCTCCGGCGCGGCAGCGAGCCAGGCTTCAGCATCGGGCAGCCGCTTCAAGCCTGGCGTGATCTGTTGGCATCGGGGGTGAATGCGGGTGCGGTCCGCGTACTGGCGATCAACGGCGGCGAGATCGCTGCGGCGGAGTTCCGCATCGCGCTCGCCCTGGGCTCCCGCGTCGGCGTCATGGCCGGAAGCGGCCGCGCGGCCGATGAACTCCTCGCCGACCGCGACTGGGTGACAGCGCCCGGTCTCATCCGGCTCGACATCGACCGCGGTGAGCTCCAGCAGTTCGTGGCGGCTCACACCCGTATCGGCGTTGGCTAGCCCGCTGGGTACTGCGGACACGTGGCCTCGTACGGCAACGCAGAGCGCACGAAGTTCTGCCACTCCACGACAGAGAGATTGCGGCTCACGACCGAGCACGCGTCCGCCTGCCACCCAGCCAAGGTCGCCGGATAGCTCTGCACGCGCCCATCGTCTCCGCCGACGAGGACATGCGCTCCATCGACGCTGACCACCACCGACGTGAGCGCGACCGACGACAAACCTCCGATGGGCCGCAGCGTCTGCGTGTCCCAGAGCTGCAGGCCCGCTTCGCCGGCCCCAGCGAGCAGGCCGCCCGGTCCGAACGCCAACGACCTGAACGCTCCGTCCCAGCCGGATCGGCGTAGCGACTCCAACGTGCCGATTGGCTGATCATCCGGCTTCGTGGGATCCCACAGGCCGACGAAGCTGTTCGCAGCCTGGTGGGGGGCGCGCCCGGCCGCTGCGAGCGTCGCCGCGTCCGGCGAGAACGCGACAGCGGTGAACCGTCCTCGGTCGTTCTGCACGAGCACGTTGACCTCCCCGGCACTGTCTCGGACATTCAGATAGTCGGAGCCTCCCGAGGCGAGGTCCCCGTGAGAGGAGTAGGCGACCGCCCGTACGTCGCCGGCCAGCCCGGCGCGGGAACCGACCGGGTTCCCTGCCTTGGACGTATCCCAGATCAAGATGGGCTGAGCCGTCGCCGAGTGGGCGTTCCCGGGGATTTCGCCGTAGCCGACGGCCAACCGCCCACCGCTGTCGTCGAAGGCAAGGGCGCGGACCGGAGCCTTGACCGGGTAGCGCAAAGTCCGGAGACTCCGGCCGGACGGTCGCGTCCCACAGCCGCACGCTGCCGTCGTCAGCGCCGGTGGCCAGTACACCGGCCGAGCTCAGGGCCAGCGCCGTCACCGGCGCCTGGCCGGTCTCGATGAGCTCTGGACGGCCGCTTGCAGCCATGGTCCAGAGCGCGACGACACCCTGACGATCTCCCGCCGCCAGCTCGCCGGACTCACTCGATGCTAGCGCCGTGATGGCCGTGGGGCGCCGGACGACGGTGACTCCGGACTTTCCCCAGTCGCGCTCCCGCCAGGTGCGGATGGTCGACGATGCCGAGGTGACATGACGCCCCGTGAACGCAACGTCCACAGTCGGGTCCGTGCGCGACCCCCAGCTACCGCCGACCCCGACCTCCCGCGACCGTCCAAGGTCCCACCAGCGAAGCTTCCGGTCCACCCCGGCTGTCACCAGAGCCGCATCGGGCCCGACGGCAACGTCGAGACTCCTGCCGATGCGTGGGTGGGTCGCCAGGCCCCGCCCCGTACGCGGATCCCAGACGGTGACCTCACCTCGAGTGCTCCGACAGACGAGGAACCGCCGCGACGCGAACGCCAACTGGGCAGGTTGCTGACCGTTGGGAAGTCGCAACGTACGTCCTGGGACGCCAGGGCCGGTGCTCAGCCGAAGCATCAGGATCCGCCCCGATCGGCGATCTCCCACCGCCAGCGTCTTGCTACCGGTGCTGAACGCGAGAGCCGCGGGACGTCCACCTGGGCTGAGGGTCCGCCGCACGGTCGCCGAGCGCACGTCCCAGACCCGCACCCGCCCGTCGGCCGACCGAGCAGCGAGAGCACTCCCGGCATCGTCGAAGACGGCCCCCTCGAAGTCGCCGGACTTCGGCAGCGTTCGGCTCGTGCGCGCCTGGGTGTCCCAGACCACGATTCGCGGTCTGGCCTTGTTTCCACTGCACGTTGCCTTGGCCGAGCACACATAGCGCGCCGCCAGGACTCCGTGGCGACCGAAGGCGAGTTCGTCAGGAACTTTCGGATACAGCTCAGTCGGCCGCTCCAGCGTCGTGGGCGGCCGCTCGGGGTGCGACAGCGGCCACAGGCCGATGCCTCCGTCGCCGGTCGTGGCGGCGAAGTAGACGCCCTCCGGGTCAAGCGCCGACGCGGAACCCGCGGGCACGGAGGACGACAGGTCGGTGATCCGTTGGAGCCCTGGCACGGCCGCGAGCCCGTCGACCAGGGATCCCCAGGCCTCGCTGGGGTCGAGTCGCGATGCCTCGAGCCGCAGCAGCATGCTCAGGCTGCGCTGGTCCTCGCTGAGGATGTCGGCCTGCGCCACGAGCTGGAGCGCCAGAGCTCGACGGGCCTGTTGTTCGGCCCGACGCGCGTTGTCCTCCGCCAGCGTCTGCTGCCGGCGCGCCTCCTTGGTGTTGCGTACCGCGACGACCCCGGCCACGCTGACCAGCAGCAGCAGCACGCTCAGCACGGCGACGACCGCGCGGCGCAGCCGGACGACCCGGCGGTAGTGGCTGACGTCGACGCTCTCGAGGTCCTCGGGCGTCATACCGTGCATCGGCGCCGCGAGCTGCGCCACGGCCTCGCGGAAGCTGCTGTTGCGCAGGTCGAGAGCTTCGGTCGTGCGTGCCCACCGCAGGTCCAGATGCCGCGGCTCTTCGCGGAACCGGCCGATCAGGCTCGGTGGCACAGACGTGGACAGCTCGCGGTCGAAATCACCCCGAGCCGGATCCCACACCCACTCCCCCCCGGTCAGGACAGGCAACAGCCGGTCCAGCGGATGACTGGCCAACCAGTACTCGATCTCGCGGTCGACCCAGGGCGACTCAGCCGCCTCGGGTGACGCCAGGAGGACAAAATGGTCCGACTCGTCCAGGGCCGCCTGGATGCTGCTCCAGAGCCCGGGGCTGACGGCCAGACCCGTCTGGTCACGGAAGATCTCCAGGGCACGACGCCTGTTCCAGGGACGGGCCAACGCCTGCAGCCCGTGCTGCAGAGCCGGCGCAAGCGCATCGTCCGCTGCATGGCTGTAGGAGATGAACGCCTGGTATGCCACCTCAGGTCCTGGGCAGGATCCTGGGCAGCAGCCACGGCGAAGTCCCGGACATACGCCCACCATGGCCCAGTTCCGGCGGCGATGGGTTCAGTTCTCGCGAATGACGAGCCGTGCGGCCGCCGCCTCGCCAACCCCGCAAACGTCAGTGCGTGACCTCGACCAGGCCTTCCTCCTCGGGAAGCACGACCTCCTCGATCATCTCCTCGATCTCGGCCGCGGGCAGCGCCACCGCCATCGCCCAGTAGTAGATGACGAGGCTGAAGCCGGCCACCACCAGGATGTCCCACCACAGCTTGAGGTCCCCGCGACCGCCGAAGGTGCTGAGATACGAGATCAGTCCCATCCCGACGAGGTAGACCGGCAGCCAGCTGGCGGCGCGCCAGTTGAGGTGCGGGGCGCGATGGTTCCAGTCGAACAGCCGGTTGGCGATCAGGATGGCGTAGCCGATCAGGATCGCGATGCCGAGCTTCCACACGGTCGGCCAGGTGGCCCACAGGATCACCAGGTTGGACACGATGAAGGCCAACGGACACAGGATCTCGGCGGCGGGCAGGCGGTAAGGCCGCTCGGCCTCCGGGAGCCGACGCCGAAAGACCCCGAGCGAGAGCGGCGCCCCGGCATACATGAGCACGCTGGCGCTGGTGATCAGGCCGACCAGCGACTGCCAGCTGGGGAAGGGCAGGAAGCAGATGCACCCCGCAACGAACGCTGCGATGAGGCCTACCCAGGGCACACCACGCGCGTTGGTCCACTCGAACGGCGTCGGCACATAGCCGTTGCGTGACAAGCCGTAGGACACCCGTGAGCTGCCGGTCGTATAGATCAGGCCCGTGCCGGCAGGCGAGATGATTGCGTCGAGGTACAGGATCGTGGCCAGCCACCCGATCGACACGAGCGTTGCGATCTCGGCGAAGGGGCCGGTGAACGTGGTGTACAGCCCCTGGCCCGTCTGGGCCCAGGTGTCGCCGATCGCGGATGCCGGCAGCGCCGCGAGAAATGACACCTGGAGCGCGATGTAGATGATCATGCCGAGCACGATCGAGCCGATGATGGCGATGGGGATGTCGCGCCTGGGGTTCTTGCTCTCGCCGGCCAGCTGGTCGGCCTGCTCGAAGCCGAGATAGCTGAAGATGATCCCGCTGGTCGCCACGGCGGCAAGGATGCCGTGAGCGCCGTACGGGCTGAATCCGTTGGCGGCGGTGAAGTTGGAGCCGTGGAAGTTCGCCAGCGCCAGCACGAAGATCGTGAGGAGGGGAATCGCGACCTTCCACCAGGTGGCCGCACTGTTGGTGTCCGCCAGCTTCTTGACGCCCAGGAAGTTGATCGACGTCATCAACGCCATCAGCACGACGGCGACGATGAGTCCGTTGGTGGTCAGCACCGGCGTCTTGTGGCTGACGTCGAGCCAGCTGTGGGCGAACGAGTAGTGCTGCCCGTAGGTGATCATCGCCAGCACCTCGATCGGCGCGACGGTGGCCGCCTGCAACCAGGAGAACCAACCGAACGACGCGCCCGCGACTCCCCCGAAGGCGTAGTGCGGGAACCTCGCCGTACCGCCGGAGACCGGGTACATCCCGCCGAGCTCGGCATGCACGAGCGCGAGCACGAGGATCGCGGCGCCTCCGATCAGCCAGGAGATGATCGCCGCCGGGCCGGCGGCGATCAACGCCTCCTGCGCCCCGAACAACCAACCGGAACCGATGATCGAGCCCATGGACGCCCAGAGGAGGCCGATGAGGCCGATCTCCCGCTTGAGAGACGTGGATCGGGTCCGCGGGCCTTCAGCCCGTGCAGATGCCATGACTACCTCGCTCATCTGGGTACGTTTTCGACGGCGGCGTGCTGCAAGTCGGCGCCGATTCTAGACCCGCTGACCGGTCCGGCACGTGGAGCCCGTGCTGCCTGTCCCCGAACGGGCGCACGAAGACGGTTGCCTAAGGTAGCGACGGCAGTCGACGACGGATCTAGGGAAATGTCCTGATGCGCTGTGACCCCTTAGGCCGTGAGCCTGGGAACCGTGGAACAGACGAACGTGATGCCGCAGCCCGTCGACCCGGCTGCCCTGCCGCGAGAACGACGTCGACCTGTGGTTCGCCGAGAGCCCGTCCGCGTCTGAGCTGGCCAAGCAGCTGTGCACCACCTGTCCGGTCCGCGCGGCATGCCTGGCCGGAGCGCTCGACCGACAGGAGCCCTGGGGTGTCTGGGGCGGCGAGCAGTTCATGGACGGTCACGTGGTGGCGCACAAGCGAGGGCGCGGGCGGCCGCGCAAGCACGCAGCGGTTGCGTGAGTTTCTGCCTGGCGCGGAGTTCGGGTTGAATGTGCGTGCGCACTGTCACGAACCGATGGGACCTCGACCTCCATGCCCCGCCCGACCCCTGCCACCGCTGTCCGGGAACGCACCCGGACCGGCATGAGCCGCGATACTCCCTACTACGTCGCGGCCGTCCTGGTCGGCGCTGCGCTGATCGTGGTGACGGCCATCCGGCAGCCGTTCAGCTACGACGAGCTGACTCAGATCAACGTCTATGGCAGCGACAGCATCTCCGTCATCACCGGGGCGACCCGGCAGCCGCCCATCGACCCCCTGCTCGGGGCCCTCTTCCAACACATCTTCGGCGAGGGACAGCTGCGACAGCGACTGGTCCCGGTGCTGTCCGGTATCGGCAGCCTCACCGTCCTGTCCGTCCTGCTCCGCCACCTCGGGCTGCGGTTTGCGGGCGCCTTCGTGGTCCTGATCGCGGCGACC
This sequence comes from uncultured Actinomycetota bacterium, assembly GCA_963815445.1. Lineage (GTDB taxonomy): Bacteria > Actinomycetota > Actinomycetes > Propionibacteriales > Nocardioidaceae > JANLYC01. The sequence goes on along the minus strand of CAWFGV010000005.1, from coordinate 589,973 downwards.
AGTCCGCTGCTGCTCAGGTACAGCGCCTACACACGGCCCTACGCGTTGCCGTTCTTCCTCATGCTGCTCACGACGTACGCCGCACAACGTTGGCTGGACGACCGGCATCGTGGCTGGCTCATCACCGCAGGTGTGGCGGCGTTTCTCCTCCCGCTGGTCAGAGTGCCCGAGCCCACGATCTTCTTGCTGGCGACGGCGGCCATCCTGGCGTGGTTCAGCTACCGCGGGCGACTGAGGTGGGCCCAGACCAAACCCCTGATCGCCATCGACCTCGCCGCCCTGCTCTCGATGGGCTTGATGCAGTTCTTCTCGCTGTCCTCGAGCGCCGGCGGGTTTTTCGACCCGAGCCCGTCCGGCGTCATCGACCGGTTCCCCACCGGGGTGCACGAGCTCGCCACGTCATTCATGAGCGTTCTGGGGGCGGCGTTTCCCTGGTGGCCGTTGACGCTGCTTGCAGTCATCGCCGCGCTGGCGATCTCTCCTGCGCGCGCTCTCCTGTTCGGATGGGCCTTCTGGTGGCCGTTGCTGGCGGCGCCGGCCGCCTTCGCGATCGCCTATCACTTCGTGAACCCGTTCTCGTTCTTCGGCTTGCCCTACCGGGCGCGAGCAGCATCGTTCTTTGCACCGGCGTTCCTGCTGGCGCTGGCCGCGCTGGCCGCCGCGGTCGAACGACGCGAGATCACCGGCCGGGTCAAGGTCGCAGTCGCCGCGCTGCTGGCAGCGGTCTTCGTCGGCCAGCTGCCAGCCACCGCTGCCGTCGTGGTCGACGACGCCGCGCCGAACTTCGCGGTGATCTCCGACGTCCTGAAGGCCCAAGTGCCCAGGGACGCGATCGTGCTCTACGACCGGCCTACACCGGCGGGCCAGTCGCGCCAACCCTTCCAGGGCACACCGCGCTACATGGGCGACACCCCGTTCACCGCGTCTGTCGTCGACATACCCACGCACGTGGACGATCTACCTACCGCCGGACCGGTCTATCTGCTGTTCAACGGTCAGTGTGCGGCCATCGAGCGCTGCGATCCGAGCTCGCGCTCGGCCGTCGACGTCATGGTGCCCGGCTGGAAGATCGTGTACCAGCACGAGCGCTTCACCCTCTATGCCCCGACCGATGGGCAGGATGGGACCACCGGCGTCGTCACCGCGCTGACGGACTTCGCGGGCGCCCTCGGCGTGCGGCTCGGTTTCCTCGAGACCTACGCGGCGGCTGCCGTTCTCGAGCATGACGGCCGCGCCGCCGAGGGGCAGGCACTGATCGATGCCATGTTCGATCGGGTGTCGCCGCAAGTGAGGGCGCTGATCGAGGACGAGGACCGAAAGTACGACCTCGACCCGTTTGCGGCCACCCCCGCGGACTGACCGGTCCCGATGCCTCACAAAGGCCTTGCCCTGAACTTGTTGGTTGCTCTAGAGTAACCGTTGCCCATGAGTAACCTAACCGCCCCCGAGGCCGCCTTCGACGCGCTGGGACATCCCATGCGTCGCCGGATGTTGGAACTGCTCAGCGACGGGGCTCGCCCGGTGCACGAGATCGCCGCGGCCCTGCCCATCGGTCGACCCGCAGTCAGCAAGCACCTCAAGGTGCTCGAAGGGGCCGGGCTCGTCGCGCACCACTCGCAAGGCACACGCAACCTGTACGCGGTCGCACCGGCCGCGCTCGCGCCCCTCCAACGGTGGCTCACCGACACGTGGGGCGATGCCCTGGAGGCTTTCGCGACCTACGTCCACCAGCGCGACCCGGTTCACGACCCGGAGGAGACGAGATGAACGGCGGCCTCGACGAGACACCGACCGCGCCTGCGGCCAGCCAAGAACCGCCGGTGAGGCCAATCCGTCGGGAGATCACGGTGAACGCCCCGGTCGAGACCGCCTTCGCGTTGTTCACCGCACACATCGGTCGGTGGTGGCCGCTGGCCACGCATTCCGTCAACGGAGCTGAGGGCCTGGTGGCGTTCGAAGGCGACCGTCTGGTCGAGCGATGGGGAACGGAGCACTCGGTCTGGGCAGAGGTCGTCGCCTGGGAGCCGCCGACTGGACTTCGGTTGAACTGGCATCCGGGTTCGTCGCCCGATACCGCGACCGATGTGGAGGTGACCTTCACCGACCACGTCGACGGGACGCTCGTCACCTTGGTGCATTCCGGCTGGGAACGCACCAAGGCTCCTGCGCAGATGGCCGAGGGCTACGGCGAGGGATGGGTGTCCGTGCTCGGCGAGTACGGCGCCTCGATCGTGGGACCCGTCGACCGGGAACCGGTGAAGGCGTCGCGTGGAGAGACGTCCGAGGGCGACGACCTCGGCGAGTGGTACGCGCTCGTGCACACACCTGGACCCGCCATGCCTGCTGGCGAGTCCGTCTTCAGCCACCCCCGCTTCGTCGACCACCTCGACTTCCTGGAGCGGCTGCGCGACCGCGGCCTCCTGGTCGCGGCCGGACCGGTTTTTCCGGACCGCGGCGAAGGTATGGCGGTCGTGCGCGTGGGCCGCGACGACGGGGATCTCGACCTCGAGGAGCTTGCCTCGACCGACGATGCGTTCGTGGCCGCCGGGTTCCTGCAGGTCGAGGTCCGTCCCTGGTCAGTGCGCCTCACCGGCTGAGCAGCGCGGCCGGCTGAGAGGTACCGCGTGTTGACTTCACCTCGCGTGGTTGGATCGCGGGGTGACGGAGACCACCGAGATCACCCCGTACGGCGAGCTCAGCTCGGGTGAGTCGGTTGACCGGATCCGGCTGCGGAGCACGACGTTGCAGATCGACGTCATCACGTTCGGCGCCCGTGTCATCTCGCTGCTGGCCCCGGACTCCGTAGGTTCACTCGCAGACATCACGCTCGGGCTGGGCGACCTGGCGGCGTACGAGGCGGACCGCGACTATCTCGGTGCCTGCGTCGGCCGCTACGCGAACCGCATCCGGGACGGCCGCTTCGAGCTGGATGGCGACCAGGTTCAAGTCCCGCCGAACGAGTCGACCAACGCCCTGCACGGCGGCACCCGTGGTTTCGACCGGAGGGTGTGGCACGCCGAGATCGGTGCCCGGCGCTGAGGTGACCCTGCGCCGACTCAGCCCCGACCGCGAAATGGGATTCCCTGGTGACCTCGAGGTCGCCGTCACCTACTGCCTGCACGGCACCGACCTCGAGGTGGAGTACGCCGCCACGACGACCGCTGCGACGGTCGTCAACCTGACGAACCACAGCTATTTCAACCTCGCCGGCGGGGGCAACATCGAAGGGCACGTCATCACGGTGGATGCCGACCGATTCCTACCCGTGGACGAGGACCTGATCCCCACCGGTGAGCTGCGCTCTGTCGAGGGGACGCCGCTCGACCTTCGCTCCCCCGTCACCATCGGCTCCGGATTGCGCATTGCTTCCGACGAACAGCTGCGACGCGCTCGCGGCTACGACCACACATTCGTCGTCGGACCCGACGGAGGTGCGGCCAGGTCAGGCGTCTTGCGCCGGGCCGCCCGCCTCGAGGATCCCGGATCCGGACGGTCCGTCGAGCTGTGGACCGATCGTCCCGGGGTGCAGGTGTACACCGGCAACTCCCTTGATGGCTCGGCCGTCGGTCGCGACGGCTCAATGTATCGGCAGACCGACGCGTTCTGTCTGGAGCCGCAGCACTTCCCGAACTCGCCGAACCAGCCGGACTTTCCGTCCACCGTGCTGCGACCAGGCGAAACCTACCGCGCACGCGACGTCTATCGCTTCGGCTGACGTGTCACTCGGTTCGGGGTTTGAAGCGTTGGTGGCGGATGGGTCTTCGCTCCGGGTCGATGCGGGCTGGGGGCAGTATGTCGGTGATGCCGTCGGGGGCGAGGGTGAGGTCCCATTCGCCTTGGTGGATGAGGTGGTGGTGGAAGCTGCACAGGAGGCATCCGTTGTCGATGTCGGTGGCGTCCGCCGCGGCTCCACGGGATCCGATGATGTGCCTCGGTCCAGGCGGGGGGTCGTTCACAGCCGGGGAAGACGCAGCCTTGGTCGCGGACGGTCATCGCGATGCGTTGGTAACGGTCGAACAGCCGCTTCGTCGTGCCGAGGTCCAGGATGCGGGAGTCACCGGCCAGGACCATCGGCAGGAGGCCGGCGTTGCACGCCAACCGGCGGGTCTGACCGATGGAGATGGCACCGCCGGTGTCGAGGGTGGCTTCCCCGGCACCGGTCACGGAGCTTGGTTTCGTCGACGGTGACCACGATGCGACGCGTTCGCAACACCGTGGTGGGGGTGTCCGTCTGCGGGGAGGTGTTCGATCAGCTCACACAACGCCTGTCCGAGCCGGTTGCCGTACGGGCAGGTCACCGAGGGTCGTCTCCGCCAGCGACGCGTCTGCCGGGGCGGCTGGTCGTGACCGGCACCGGTGCCGGTGGCGGCGCGTCGGGGTGAGGCCAGTGCGTCGAGGTGTTTCTTGAGCATCGCGAACGTGAGGTTCGGCATGGCGTAGCGGCCCCGGGCGATCCCGTCGGCGCCGTACTGGCCGGTGAACTCCGCCGACGCCAACGCCTGCCGTTCCTGCTCAGCGAGCTGCTGCTCCAGCAGCTGGTCGGCGGTGTCGGGGTCGACCACCTCCACCAGATGGTTCGCCGCGACCTGCAGCTGGGTGAACGACAACGTCTGGGCATGGCCGATGAGGTCAGCCTGGGCGACGTCGACCCGGTCAGGCTCCACGCTGGGCGAGAGCCGGTGGATGGCTTCCGCGACGACCACGCCTTGTTCAGCCGACACCATCCCGGCTGCGACGGCACGCCGGGTCGGTTCGGTCACGGCGGAGGTGCCGTGCAGCTGCCGGGCGGTGCTGACCGTGCGGGAGGCTTCACCGGCCGACATCCGGTGGGTCGTCATCAGGTGCGCCCGGGTGGAGGAGGCGCCGTGGCGGTGGGGCAGGTTGCGGTCATCGGCCTCGCCGACCAGCCGGGCGACGACCTCATCGATCGCGGCCCGGGCGGCCAACGCCTCACCGATCCGCTGGTCCAACCGGGCATCGTCCAGGGACCAGGTCGGGGTGTCGACCAGGTCAGCGAGCCGGCTCCGCACGTCCGCGACGGTCCGGCCGTAGGCATCGTCGATGCCCACGGTCGGTGGCGGATCCTGCGTCGTACTCATAGACCAAACCTAGAACCCGCCACCGACACTTTCCGACCAGCACCGACCCTCAGACCTGTTATCCACAAGGAGATTCCGAGAAATTTTCTAGTTCTCGATAGAGTTCGACCGTGAAGGTGAGCACGGTGGAGCGGAGGGCGAGGACTCGCAGCGCCGTCAAGAGCGAAGCGAAGGCGCAACAGCCCGACCTCCGCACCGACGTGCGGAAGCTCGAGACTCGCAGGACTCGCAGGACTCGCAGGGCTCGGAGGGCGAGGACTCGCCGCGCCGTCACGAGCGAAGCGAAGGCGCAGAGCCCGACCTCCGCACCGACGTGCGGCAGTCCGGAGGACCCGACAAGCATGACGTGAGCTTCTGGAAGGACTCGATCGCCCGGGACACCGGCTCGACCGGCCAGCGCGCCGACGCCGCCCGAAGGGGCCAAAGGGAGTGAGACCGTGCACGATAGTGCGCATGCGCCACCACGACCTGATCATCGTCGGCAGCGGTTCGGGCAACCGGATCGCGGACAAGACGCTGCGGCACCTCGACATCGCGATCGTGGAGGAGTCGACCTTCGGCGGCACCTGCAGCAACGTCGGCTGCATCCCGACCAAGATGTTGGTGCACACGGCGGACGTAGCAGCGAACGCCCGCGACAGTATCCGGTTCGGTGTTGATGCCCGAGTGGATGACGTGCGCTGGCCCGACATCCGCGACCGCATCTTCGCTGAGCGCATCGACCCGATCTCGGTCTCCGGGCGGCGCTACCGGCAGGAGGGGCCGAACACGACGCTGTACGAAGAGCACGCCGAGTTCGTCGGGCCACGCCGCCTCCGGCTCGCCTCGGGCCACGAGATCTCAGCCGACCGGATCGTGCTGGCCGCCGGCAGCCGACCCGTGATCCCCGAACTTCCCGGCCTCGACCAGGTCGACCCTGATCGTGTTCACACCTCAGACACGGTCATGCGCGTCGATGCGCTCCCCGGCTCGATGGTGATCGTGGGTGGCGGGGTGATCGCTGCCGAGATGGCGCACGTCTACTCCGCACTCGGCACCCATGTCACCGTGGTCGCGCGGTCGGACCTGCTGCTGCGCCATGAGGACGACGACATACGTCAGAGCTTCACCGACATCGCGGCGAAGCAGTGGGACCTGCGCCTTTCTCGGCTGGCCAGCCGCGTCGAGCCCACCGAGCACGGCGAGCACGGTGAGCACGGCATCCGGCTGCACCTCGAGGATCCTGACGGCCGGACGGATCCTCGCGCCCTCGACGCCGACCTCCTGCTCATCGCCACCGGTCGAACGCCGAACTCGGACCGGCTCGGCCTCGCGGCGGGCGGCGTGGACGTCCACGAGGACGGGCGCGTGGTGGTGGACGACTACCAACAGACCACGGCCGAAGGCGTGTTCGCGCTGGGCGACCTCTCGAGCCAGTGGCAGCTCAAGCACGTGGCGAACCACGAGGCGCGCATCGTCCAGCACAACCTCCTCCACCCGGAGGCGATGACCAGATCAGACCACCGCTACGTGCCACGGGCCGTGTTCAGCCATCCGCAGCTGGCGGCCGTCGGAGCGACGGAGCGCGACCTGGTCGAAGCCGGGACGCCCTACGTCAGCGCAGTCCGGGAGTACGGCACTGTGGCCTACGGCTGGGCGATGGAGGACACGACGGGATTCGCCAAGGTGCTCGCGGACCCGGAGACCGGGCTCCTGCTCGGCGCACACCTCATGGGGCCGCAGGCATCGAGCCTCATCCAGCCCCTGATCCAGGCCATGAGCTTTGGTCTGTCAGCCCGGGAGATGGGGCGGGGTCAGTACTGGATCCACCCGGCACTGGTCGAAGTCGTCGAGAACGCCGTCCTCGCCCTGCCGCTGAACGCCTGACGCGAGCCAGGGACTCAGAACGGGACGTAGGTGCCGCGAGTGCCTTCGACCTCGCCGCGACCGGACAAGGCCCGACAGAAGTCCAGCGCGTCGGCTACGACGGGTTCCCCCGGTCCGGGCCAAGCGCCACCCGCCACACCTGTCAGTTCCAAGGCGAAAGCCTCCCCGTGGCGCCCAGCCCACTCGTCGACCACGTCGGCGACGATGACACCGTCGTGCTCGGGTGTCACGTGCAGAGGCTGCCCGGTGGCGCGCGCGATGTCGATCCGGTGCATCCACACGTCTCGCGTCAAGATGACGTCGAGCAGGTAACCGAACGTCCACGGCTCCAGGCGGTCCCCGACCTGTTGCCTCTCAGGCAAGGTGCGGTTCCGGACGAAGCCGGGTGTGCGCTTGCGTGCGCGAGCCGCTCTCGGCCCGATCCGGGCGCACAACTCGATCAGCTCAGCCGTACCGAGGTGAGCCTCCTTCTCGACTTGTATGGCGGTCAGGGCGTCGATCGGCACACCACCGCGCCTTTTCGCGGCCACCAGCTGGCGGATGGTCTCCCGCACGGACGCCGCCATCTCCGCCATCCCCACGACGTGGCCGGCCATCGCCCGCACATCCCAGCCGGGACAGCCGGTTGGCTGGGCCCAGTCGCCAGGCGACAGCTGTTGGAGGTGATGCAGGAACCGCGTGTACTCGGTGGCCGCGAGCCGCATCGCGGTCGGACGGTCCAGGGCGGGGCGGCGCGGCGCCAGGTGTGTCGTGGTGTCGATGCTCATGGCCCGTCCTCGTGTCGCGGTGGGAGATTCATGGAGTCGGCGTACATGTCGATGAAGCGTGGGAGCAGTCGCCGCCAGCGCACGCCCCCCGGGTCGTTGGCCATCTGCTGGTTGACGAGCCCTGCGACGAGGGCGGTGTACATGTCCGCGCCGGCCGGGTCGGTCACGCCCGCCGCCACGAGCAGGTCGGTGAGGCTCTCGATGACGGCTACCGCAGGCTCATAGGCCCACGCGCTGGGCTCGAAGCCGGGGATGACCCGCTCGCTCATCAGCTGGTGGCGCGCAGCGTCGGCGCTGGCGAAGTCGAAGAAGTGCTCGGCAGCGGCGAGCAAGCGGTCTCGTGGGTCCTCCGGCAACGAGGGACGGAGGTCTTCGGTGAGCTGCGCGTAGTCGCGCCAGGCCTGTTCGAACATGGCGTCATAGATGGCGGCCTTGGACGCGAAGTGCGAGTACAGGGACGGGGGCTTCATCCCGACGCGGAGCGCGACCTCGCGCAGCGTCAGCCCGGCGATGCCGTGCGCTCCCGCCACGTCCCAGGCCGCACGGAGGATCTCGCGCCGTGTTGCCTCACGTCGTTCGGCTTTCCTATCACGATTAGGTACTCCTACCATGCGTAGGAGAATGCACCGCCATCGTTCCGAAAGTCAAGGGCATGACCTGTCGATTGCTGGGTACGAGCCTGCCGGGTTCGTCACGGGGGTCGAACTCATTGCACCCACGGCACCCACGATGACTGCACCCACGCAGGATGAGGAACGGAGATCCGAGATGTCGTCAGGAGTCGAGACAGGTCGGATCACGACCGATATCCCGGCCAGGATGGACCGGTTGCCCTGGGCACGTTGGCACTGGCTCGTCGTGGTCGGGCTCGGTACGGTGTGGATCCTCGACGGCCTCGAGGTCACGATCGTCGGCTCGCTGTCCGACGTCCTCAAGGACGGAAAGACCGGTCTGGGCCTGACCAGCTCACAGATCGGTCAGGCCGGCGCGATCTACGTCGCGGGTGCGTGTCTCGGCGCGCTGCTGTTCGGACAGCTCACCGACCGGTTCGGTCGCAAGAAGCTCTTCCTCATCACGCTGGCCGTCTACCTGACCGGGACGGTGCTGACCGCGTTCTCGATGAACCCCCTGTGGTACTTCGCCTGTCGCGCCCTGACCGGTGCCGGTATCGGCGGTGAGTACGCCGCAATCAACTCCGCGATCGACGAGCTGATCCCGGCCAAGTACCGCGGTCGCGTCGACATCGCGATCAACGGGTCCTTCTGGGTCGGGGCCGGCGCGGGCGCAATGATCACGATCCCGCTCACCGACGGCACGGTGAACCCGGAGTACGGATGGCGCGGAGCGTTCGCACTCGGAGCGATCCTGGCGTTCGGTGTGCTGCTCGTACGCCGCAACGTGCCTGAGAGCCCACGTTGGCTGTTCATCCACGGCCGCGAGGACGAGGGCGAGAAGATCGTCAGGGACATCGAAAAAACGGTCGTCGACGAGACCGGCCGTGAGCTGCCTTCGGTCTCCGACTCGATCACGATCCGGCAGCGACGCACGATCAGCCTTGCGACGATCGCCAAGACCGTGTTCACGATGTATCCCAAACGCACCGTGTTGTGCATCTCGTTGTTCATCGGACAGGCGTTTCTCTACAACGCGTTCTTCTTCACCTACGGCGACGCGCTGGGGACGTTCCTGGGCGTCGACCAGGCCGGCTGGTACATCGCAGCGTTCGCCGCGAGCAACTTCGTCGGAGCACTGGCCCTGTCGCCACTGTTCGACACGATCGGTCGGGTTCGGATGATCGCGGCGACCTACATCATCTCGGGCGGCTTGCTGCTCGTGGCGGGGTTCTACCTCGACTCGTTCACGGCGTTCACCTTGACTGCGATGGGGATGGTGATCTTCTTCTTCGCTTCCGCCGGGGCCAGCGCCGCGTACCTCACCGCGAGCGAGGTGTTCCCGATGGAGACGCGCGCGCTGTGCATCGCCTTCTTCTATGCGATCGGGACGGCTGCCGGTGGTATCGCCGGCCCCTTGTACTTCGGCAAGCTCATCAACGACGCAACCGCCAGCGGTGACATCACCGGGATTGCTCCGGGCTACTACATCGGCGGCCTGTTGATGGTCGCCGGCGGAATCATCGCGACGTTCCTTGGCGTGCACGCCGAGGGCAAGACACTGGAGAGCATCGCCAGGCCGCTGACCGCCGAGGACGACGACGCCCCCCGTCAGGGCAGGGACGAAGGGATCCCGGCGCCGGTCTGACCACGCGTCCCATCCGGAACCCCGACGTCGACTCACCAGCACGTGAGCTGACCACTTACACCTGACAAGGAGCCAGCCATGCCGATGCCGCCCCCGAAAGCATCGACCGAAGGACCACGCGACCGCCAGGTCTTCCACGAGATGGGCCAGATCGTCCGTGCGCTGGAGGCCCTCGGCCCGCAGACGCCCGACGACCTCCGGTCCAAGGTCGGAGCGGCGTACTGGGAGAAGGACCGCTTCGACTCAGCTCTCGCCTACGTCGTCGCCGACGGTCTCGTCGTCCGCACTGCCGACGGCACGCTCGCAGCCATCTGACCCTCCGCGTTTGCCTTGTTCACAAGCCAGGTGGCTTGTGAACAAGGCAAACGCGCCTAGGGGACGTGCTATCTGCCTGGTGCACTTCATGCGAGCATCGCCCATCGCGGCTCCCCAAACCAGTTGACCGGTGAATCTCGCTCACGGCTTGCGGAGCAATAACCCCTCGCCGCCCGCAACCGAGCGCACCTAAGGTCACGCCATGACCCTTGCGTATGACGACAGCGACCCAACCCGGCCGACCGGATCATCGACAGCCCGGTCCAAGCCGGTCGTACTGCTCCTGCACGCCGGCGTGTGTGACCGCCGGATGTGGAAGACCCAGGTCGAGTCGCTCGCACCCACGTACCGGGTGATCGCGCCCGACCTCCCGGGATTCGGGGACTCTCCGCTCGAGCCAGGAGAGTTCTCGACGTCCGGCGAGCTCCTCGAGCTCCTCGACACGCTCGGCATCGATCAGACGGCCGTGGTGGGGGCGTCGTACGGCGGTCTCGTGGCCCTCGAGCTAGCCCATGTTGCACCGGAGCGCGTCACCAGTCTCGTGCTCCTCTCCACCGCGCTCCAAGGTCTTGATTCGACTGCCGCAGTGGACGCGTTCGGCGAGGAGGAAGAGCGACTCGTCCTGGCCGGCGACCTGGACGGCGCGGTCGAGCTCAACGTCTCGACCTGGCTGGGGCCCGATGCCGATGACGCCGCACGGGCGAGCGTCCGGCAGATGCAGCGGCGGGCGTTCGACGTCCAGGTCCCCGCAGACGAGTGGCCCGACCCTCCCCATCCTGCGTCCGTCGAACCCGACCTGACGGCCATCGACGTCCCCACCCTGGTGGTTGCGGGCGGCCACGATCTCGACTTCTTCCAACACGTCGCCCGACACGTGGCCGCCTCGATCAGCGAAGCCAGGCTGGTGGACCTCCCCTGGGCCGGCCACCTACCCACTCTCGAGCGGCCTGACGAGACCGCCGCCCTCGTCGCAGACTTCCTGAACCAGCGTGCCTAGACAACTTGATGTGCCGTTGGCGCCCCGGGGCTAACCTGAGCAGCGAGGCCAACGATGACAGCAGACCACGATCCGTCGGTGACCGTCACCTTGCTCGGCGGGCTGGCGGTACGACGTCATGGCGTCACCGTCCACGCACCTTCCACCCGGGCCGTCGAGCTGCTCGTCTACCTCACGGTTCATGCCGGCACGCGCCATCCGCGTCGCCACCTGGCCTCGCTGCTCTGGCCGGACTCCGACGAGCAGCAGGCGCGGACCAACCTGCGCCGCGAGCTGCATCACCTGCGTTCGCTCGTCCCCGCGGTCTGCCTCGACATCACCGCCACCTCGATCGGCTGGGTCGACGACTCGACGTGCGGCGTCGATGTCCGGACTTTCTTGCTCGAGGAGACAGCGGCCAGGAAGGCGCAGCAACACGGCGACCAGCTCGAGGCGGTGCTGCGCGGCCGGGCCGCGATTGCCGCGTACACCGGACCCCTCTTGCCCGGCTCGTACGACGACTGGGTCCTGGCGGAGCGCGAGGTACTCAACAACGCCTGCGTCAGCATCTGTGACGAGCTGATCGAGACGCTGAGCCGCCGAGACGTCTCCACCGCGAAAGAGATCGCGCGTCGACGCATTCAGCTCAGCCCCCTGGAGGAGACCGGCTACCGGCGGCTGATGGCCCTGGAGGTGGCGTCGGGTGATCGCGCGGGAGCCTTGACGACATACCACCGGTGCGCGTCGATGCTCGAGGAGCAGCTCGGCGTCCCACCCTCGAGCGAGACGGATGAGCTGATGCGGTCGCTCCTCACGACTCCGGTCGACAGGATCGCCGATACATCCGTCGACGGTCCCGCCGAGCCGACCGTGCGCACCGTCCGGACTGACGTCGTGGGCCGGCAGGCGGATCTCGGCTCGCTTCTCCAGTCGTGGCACCAGGCAAGGGCGGGAAGTCCGGGCCTGGTGCTGCTCACCGGGGATCCCGGCGTGGGCAAGAGCACCCTGCTCCGCGAGCTTGGACGGCTCGTGGCCGCTGATGGCGGCCTGGTCGTCCGCACCCGCTGCTTCGGTGTGTCGGCAGCCGCGCTGGCCCCGGTCGCCGACTGGCTCGGCAGTGACGTGTTCACCGCAGCCATCGCCACCCTTCCCGGTCTGTGGAAGGACGAGGTCCGCCGGCTGGTGCCGGATCGGCGGCCCGGCGAGGGCAAGGCGCAGCCGTTGCCGCTGGAGCATGCGAGCCAGCGAGCCATGGCCGACTCCTGGCAGCGTCATCGCTTCTTCGAGGCCCTCGCGCACGCGGTGACGTCCGTCGACCAGCCACTGCTGATGATGCTCGACGACTTCCACTGGGCCGACAAGGAGACAGCCAGCTGGATCGCCTTCCTGCTCCACATGGCTCGCGACTTCCCCGTCCTGGTCGTAGCCGCCGCGCGCACCGACGAGTTCCGCCGTCAACCTGCCCTCAACGTCGAGCTCGGCCAGCTACGGGCGGTAGGACTCATCCGCGAGCTCGAGGTCGCTCCGCTCGACTTGGCGGGGACGGCCGAGCTGGGCGGCCGGCTGTTCGGGCGCGCTCTGGATGACGCTGAGGCCAGGCTGCTCCACGCGGCCTCCGGCGGCTATCCGCTGTATGTCGTCGAGGCCAGCCAGAGCTCCTTGTCACGGGCCACCGCCGAGGTCTCGGAGGACGATCTCGCGAAGGTGCTGACGCGACGCCTTTCCGAGGCCAGCCCGCACGCGCAGGACTGCGCAGCCCTCGCGGCCGCAGTGGGACGAGACTTCCGGCTCGAGCTCCTCGTCGAAGCAAGCGACCTCGACGAGGCCAGCGTGGTGGCCGCGGTCGACGAGCTGTGGCGGCGGCGGCTGCTGCGCCAGGTCGGCCACGGCTACGACTTCGCCCATGACCTCCTGCGCGACACGGCGTACCTGTCGGTGCCGCCGGCCAGGCGCTGGCTCGAGCACCGTCGGTTGGCGCAGGCACTCGAGCTGCTCCAGGACGGTGCCGTGCACCACACGTCGGCTGCCCTGGCTGAACAGTACGACCGCGGCGGCCGTCCGGAGCGAGCGATTCCGTACCTGATCGACGCGGCCGCCGATGCTGCCCGGGTCTACGCCACCAACGATGCGCTGCGGCTGTTGCGACGCTGCCTGGAGCTGACGCGAGGTCTACCCGCCGGGCTCGACCGCGAGATGCGCGAGCTCGAGGTGCTCCAGATCATGACCGCGCCACTCACGTCCACCCGTGGCTACGCCGACCGCGAGCTCGAGAGCACCCTGCGACGCAGCATCGCGTTGGCCCAGGCACTGGACCGCGTCGACACCGAAGTGGCCTCGACCGTCGGGCTCTGGGCCGCGACGTTCGTGCAGGGCGACATCGCCGGCTCGTACGCTCTCGCCGACGGCGCGCAGAAGCTGGTGAGTGCCGTTCCCGAGCTGGCTGGGCAGGTGCACTTCGGACTGGGTGGGTCCGCTCTGAGCCTGGGCCGCCCCGACGAAGCGGTGCGCCACCTCGATCTTGCCTACGACCTGTCGATCGGAGCGGTCTCACTCCTCGTCGGCACCCGGCCCGAGGTACATGCTCGCGCCTGGTCGGCGCACGCCTGGTGGCTCCTGGGCAACGAGCAGCGCGCAAGGGACGCCTGTGAACAGGCACTGACCGAGGCCCGCGCAGCCGATCACGCGTACACCCTGACCGTTGCCCTGGCGTACGCCGCCGTCACGTACCAGTTGCTGGGCGACGTCGAGGCCGTCGGACGCTGCTCGGGAGAGCTGGCAACGCTCTGTCACCGCCACGGATTCGCGTACTACCGCGAATGGGGCACCGTTCTCAGCGGTTGGGTCCGTGGCGACCAGCGCGGCATCACCCAGATCCAGGCCGGTATCGCGACCCTGAAAGCCAGTCGCTCGCGCACCCGGCTGCCGTACTGGCTCGCCCTGCTGGCCGAGCTGCAGATCACCGCGGGACTCGAAGTCGACGCGCGCGCGGCATTAGACGCCGCGCGCGTTTCGGCCACGCTGCGCACGGATACCTGGTGGCTCCCCGAGGTGCTCCGGCTGCGTGCCCAGCTGGAGTCAGGACCGCTTTCGGTGCGCCTGCTCCGTGAAGCCGAGACGCTCGCGTTGGTCCAGTCGAGTCCGGGACTTGCCGCCCGGGCGCGCGAGGACCTCGACCGTCGCACCCAATCGCCGGTCTAACTGGGTGTGTTCCTATTGCACGGACAGTCTCCGTGGTCACCGTGCCGGGCATGTCGCACCCAAGTGACCAGGGCTTGTCCAGCGAGGTCCTGGTCGGACCCGACAACGGGCTGGACCACGACTACGTGGTCGCCCTCGACAACGTCATCACCGTCCCGGTGAACCTGCTCGGCCGCACCGTCGGTTACCTCAGCGCCGAACAAGAGGCTCTACTGGCCCTTCTCGAATGACGGGATAGGGCATGGTGGGCAACCGAATGCCCCACCCGCCTTGGAAGCTAGAAGGCTGGGTCAGCCTCAATCGCGGCGGAATGACGTTCCTCCAGGCGATCACCTCGGGCCCGGCTGCCCGCCACGCCATGGCGGACAGACGTCAGGACTCGGCGCGCTCCTGGGCCTCCTGGGCCCCCGCTTCCACGCGTTCCCGGTAGGCCGCCCAGTCATAGCCGTCGATGATGTTCCCGTCGCCGGCGTACCTGCCGACGGCACCGTCGATCGACTCCCGCACGATGTCCATGTGTCCCGCGTGGCGGGCGGTCTCGTCGACCATGTGCACCAGCATCTCGCCGAGTGTGACCTCCGCGTACGGCCTCGTCGGAATCTGACCCGGCGAGTCCAGGTCGAGCGTCGCGAAGGTCTCCGTCGCGTGCTCCCAGGTCGCGCGGTACAGCCCGACCACCCATGCCGACGTCGCCCCCGGCCGAACCCACAGATCGTCCTGTGGGTCGGCGTCCTCGTCGGTGAGGAAGTACATCTCGCCTTCCCGCGGGAAGGGACGGCCGAACGTCTTCCCGAAGTACTCCGCCTGCAGGCTGGCCAGATGCATCGCGACCCCGAGCAGGTTGGTCGCGGTCGGCGTCATCGGTCGGCGCAGTTCGTACTCCGACAGACCCTCGAGCTTGTGCAGGACAGCCTGGTTGAGCCGGTCGAGATGACCGATGAGGTCCGACTTCAGGTCCGGTGTCGTCACCCGGTCAGGTTAAGCGGGGTGATGTCGTCGGGCAACGAGATTTGCTGACGCCTCGCGGAACCCGACCGGCGGCTCGGATGGAGCCTCGGCCAACGGATTCTCTACTTTGACGGCCTCGCCCGGTGCGTTCGCTTTGGACAAGGTTCGCCGCGGGCCGAAGTGCGCGACCACGTCTGGCCGAGGTCGTTTCCGAAGCCTCTGCGCATTGCCGGCGGATTGCGCCGGGGGTGGCGCACGAAGGCGATCAGTCACAGGTCCTTTCGCATCAGATGGTTGGTGTGTCCCGGCGGAAAGTCTGCCTCCCGACCGTAGATGACGTAACCACATCTGGCATAGAAGTCCGGCGCCTGGAACTCCCACGTGTTGAGCTTGGCCCAGCGGCAACCGCGCTCGCGGGCTTGCTCCTCCACTGCAGAGAGGAGTCGACGACCCAACCCGTTGCCTCGGTGGCTCGGCCGCACCCACAGCATGTCGACCGTCAGCCATTGCCACACGTCAACGGTGCTGCCGACACAGCCGCCCAACAGCTCGCCGTCGTCGTCAATCGCGTACGCCGCAACCGGTCTTGCCGGGAGGTTCTGCGGCTCGAACCGCCGACGGATCGCTACTGATGCCTCCTGGTTGTGCTCAACGAGGCGTTCAGTGGTCTCTTCCTCGCGACGCTGGTCCGGACCAATCTCGATGCGCCAAGTCACTCCCCGAACCTCTCGCGTCGGCGCCTGATTGGTCAATCTGATTTGGTCCCCACCCAGGAAAGGCTCGGACTCCGGCATTAGTTCTCTGGACCCTGCGTCGCAACTCCGAAGCGTCGCACCTCCTGGGGCCAACCGCACGCCACCGCGACCTTGCCCGCCCACAGCCGCGCTTCCTCCTCGTCGGCGACATCGATGACGGCGAAGCCGCCGAGGTGCTCCTTGGTCTCGACGAACGGACCATCGGTGAACATCGGCGTGCCACTCGACGCGTCGACGCTGAAGGCAGGGGAGTCGTCCAGGCCACCGGTGAAGATGAGGACTCCCGCATCCTCCATCTCAGACCGCAACGCCTTCACAGCCTCAAACCTCTCCGCCATCTGCTCTTCGGCGTAGTCGGGCACCCACTCGTCGTTGAACGCGATGAGAAACTCGGTCACGTCTACTCCCTCCTTGGAGGTGGACCCGTCGTCCACCCTCTACTGCACCACGAACGGCGACAGCCCCATTCGACAGACACAGGAAGGAATCTAGGTGCTTGGCACGCTCAGCGGCACGACCGCGCACTATCCGCGGCAGTAGCGGCCGAGATTCCGATGGCGTCGCGCCACCGCCTTAGTATTCGATGGTGATCATTCTCCTTCTCGTGGCTCTGGTGCTGGTCGGTTCGCTCGTCATCGGTTGGCGGACGCTCGCTGATGCGACCAGCCCGAGAGCGGCCAACGCCGTCTTGTTGATGCTCATCGGTGTTGGATTCGCCGTCTGGCTGTTGTCCGAGGCGTCGTTCGACGCTGGACTCTGACGGCTGCATCTCACGCTGCCGCCGGGCGACCGCTCATCGGTAGGTCCGGCGATGCGTGTGGCCCGCGGCCGTGGCCACCGCCCAGCAGCCGTTCAAGTCCCACACCTGGCTCGCCGCGATGCACGTGATCATGACCCGCGACGGTGGCGACTTCACCCGCACCAGCAGGCTGCGCCCGGCCCGCTTCGAGCACGTGGTCCGCAAGGAACTCACCCGCCGCGCGAAGATCCGCCCCTGCCTGCGGATCCTGCGCAACCTCTATGCCGCCATGGCCGACCCCGCTGGGGTGGTCGCGCACCGCCTCGGTGCCTTCCGACGCATCGGCTGGCTCATCGAGGACTGGGACACCGCCCGGGCCAAGCTGGCTGGCACCGAGGCGCGCATGGTCGCTGTTCTCGACGCCCTGCAGGTGACCGGGCTGGCCTGCTCGATCAAGGGCCTCTGCCCGGTCGGGGCTGCTGCGATCCTCGCGGAGACCGGCGACCTGCGTCGCTTCACCAGCTCCCGCGCGGTGGTCAAGCACGCCGGACTCGCGCCGCGCCAACGCATGTTCGGCACCTTCGCTGGACGCGCCCGCCTGAGCGGGGCCGGCCGCCCGCACCTACGGACCGCGGCCTGGCGAGCGGTCTGGGGCGCGGTCTGGGGCGCGGCGAAGAGCAACCCTGTCTATGCCGCCCGCTACCGGCACCTCACCACCCGCGAGACCAACAAGCTCAAACCCACTCAGGCCCAGACCGTCCTTGCTGGTGCGATCCTGCGAAAGCTCCATGCCGTCATCACCACCGGCCAGGCATGGGATCCCGACATCGCCACCCACGGCACCCGCCACAAGCCGACCAGGACGCTCACCGAGGTGGCTGCCTAACCTGACGCGTCCCGCGTCCACAAGCTGGGTCGGGGCGAGCCTTCCGCGGCATTGAGAACCCCTGGAGGTATCTCGTCGCTCATCACAGGCCGCCCCGGCCCGTCAGTCGACGCAGAACCCGCTCACGCTGATGAGCAGTCGTTGGATTGGGCTAGTCCGACATCGACTCAGGCGTCCAGAGGTCCCAATCTGACCACCAACGCTGATCCTGCTCCAGCAGAGTGCTGACGCCCTCGGCTTGCGAGAGAACGTCGATGACCTGGCGTTCGGTCATGCGCCCTGAGCGAAGCATCGCCCCGAGATGCTCGACGTCCTTCCACGTTGCAGTGCCATCACGGTCGATGACCAGATCGAGTCCGTAATCGTCGGTGTCGAAGCCGTCGAGATGACGCACAACCGCTGCCTCGAAGTTGATGTACCAGTGGGTGAACTCCCTTTCGTTGAAGAACTTCCACACGGAGTAGAGGTCGCCGCTGCGGTGGAGTTGCAACACGTGAGTTCCGCCCCAAGCATCTGCGCCCGACCATGGATGAGGACCGATCGGATGGTCGTGGAAAACGAAGCGGGACCCTGGCTCCAGCCAAACGGCCAGGATGTCGCCGCGATCCTCGACCACTGTCACCGGATGTTCCATCCATAGCCGCCCATGCAGGACCTCGCGCCTGCTGATGACGCTTCGGACGTCGTAGCGAAACTCAGGTTGACCCACGTGGCCATGGTGTCATCTGCGTCTTGAGGCGACCGCAAAGGGAGCCATGTGCGGATGCTTCTGACATCAATAGGGACACCCAGTAAGAGACGATCCGGACGGATGTCCGCGCCTGCCGGCAGGATTTCGTCGAGAATCTTCGCCGTTTGACGATTGCGGAACGGTGCGCGAACGGCCGCTCCCTAGCGTGAGGACCATTCACTCACCCAGGCAACTCACGAAGGAATGATTCAGATGAACACGACACCGGCCTCGACTGGGACGGCCCAGTCAACCGGCCAGCCATCGGTCCCCCGTCAGGGCGGGGCCGAGCTCACGGCGCTCGGGGAGAGACTTCGCGGCGCCCTGATCACCCCATCAGACCCCGGGTATGACGAGGCCCGAGCCGTCTACAACGGCATGATCGATCGTCGACCGCTTGCGATCGCCCGCTGCGCCAACGCCGCCGACGTGGTCGCCTGCGTGAACGCCGCCCGCGAGATGGGCGTCGAGGTCGCGATCCGCGGTGGCGGCCACAACGCCGGCGGTCTGGGCGTCTGGAACGACGCCCTGGTGATCGACCTCTCCACCATGCGTTCGGTCACGGTTGACGCCGACGAGCACACCGTTCGCGTCGAGGGCGGCTGCACCTGGAACGACGTGGACGCCGCGACCGTGCCGTTCGGGATGGCCACACCGTCCGGATTCCTGTCGTCGACCGGTGTCGGCGGACTGACGCTGGGCGGCGGCATCGGGTACCTCACCCGGCGCTTCGGCCTCACCATCGACAACCTGTTGGCCGCCGACGTCGTGCTGGCCGACGGTCAGCTCGTCACCACCACTGCGTCGTCGCACCCGGACCTCTTCTGGGCGCTGCGCGGCGGTGGCGGCAACTTCGGGGTGGTCACGGAGTTCACGTTCCGCTGCCACGACATCGGTGACCACGGCACGATCGTGGGTGGACCGATCCTGTACTCGCTCGACGACGCCGCTGAGGTGATGCGCTGGTACCGCGAGCTCCTGCCATCCCTGCCGGAGGAGCTCAACGGCTGGCTCGGCATGCTCACCATCCCGCCGGCACCGCCCTTCCCCGAAGAGCTCTGGGGCACGAAGTCGTGCGGGATCGTCTGGTGCTACACCGGGCCGGGCGAGCACGCAGACGAAGTGTTGGCGCCGATCAAGGAGTTCGGGTCCCCGTTGCTGGTGGGTGTGCACGACATGCCGTTCTCGGCGCTGCAGAGTGCCTTCGACGCGTTGTACCCGGCCGGCCTGCAGTGGTACTGGAGAGCCGACTTCTTCAACGAGATCACCGACGAGGCCATCGAGATGCACCAGAAGCACGCGGCCAACCTCCCCACCGGGCACTCCACGATGCACCTCTACCCCATCGACGGCTATGCGGCCCGGGTCGGTGAGGACCAGACCGCCTTCGCCTACCGAGACGGCGGCTGGGCCGGCGTCATCGTCGGCGTCGACCCGGACCCCGCCAACAACCAGCTGATCACGGACTGGACGAAGCAGTACTGGGAGGACCTGCACCCCAGCTCGGCGGGAGGCGCTTACGTCAACTTCCTGATGGACGAAGGCGGCGATCGGGTCCGGGCGTCGTACAAGGGCAACTACGACAGGTTGGCTCAGGTCAAGCGCAGCTATGACCCGGACAACATGTTCCACATCAACCAGAACATCACCCCGGCCAGCGACTGAGCCTGCCCGCGCTGAACGAGGTGACGCCGTACGGCGGCTGGGGCCTGGCCCCGGCCGTCGTTCGCGCGACTGGAACAATCGGCACATGAGCGCATCCTCGGCCAGACCTACCGCCGACGTCAGTGTCCGCGTTGCCTGGGCCGATGACGCGGCCGCCATCGCCGGCGTCCAGGTGAGGGCCTGGCGCGACGCGTACACCGGCATCCTCCCCACGAACGTGCTCGACGCTCTTCCGGAAGACAGCTTCGAGGCGGTCTGGCTAACGTCGATCGCCCGGCCGAAAGAGGCGCGTCAGCGGGTGCTCGTCGCTCTCGAACGTGCCACCGTGCGCGGTTTCGCGGCCACCGCCCCGGCCACCGACGCTGACGCTGACCCCGCCGTCGACGGCGAGCTCACCGAGTTCGTGATCGACCCGCCACACGCTCACACCGGGCACGGTTCGCGGCTGCTGCACGCTGCTGTCGACACGATGCGCTCGGACAAGTTCCGCCGTGCGACGATCTGGCTCACGTCGACCAACGACGCCTTGCGTGGCTTTCTCACCGAACAAGGGTGGGCACCCGATGGAGCGCATCGCGAGCTCGACCTCCATGGGGACGGCAGCGTGCTGGTCAATCAGGTGCGTCTGCACACCGATCTGAGCGACTAGCCCCGGCGGGTCTGGCTGTCTCGTGCGCCGCGGCTCCGGGGGCCGTCGAGGTCGGGCACCAGCTCTGCGGGGGCACGCATCCGCCAGCCGTCGGTCACGAGCTCGTCGAGGCGCTCGACGTCGACGTCGAACAGGCGCAGCAGCACCAGCGGCCAGCCGTCGTAGTGCGGTGTGGTGAAGAAGAGGTCGGGCTCGCCGAGCACGAGCGCCTGTTTCTCGGCTTCGTCACCGACAAAGAGCACCGCGATGTCGGTTCGGATGCGCCGCGGGTGGCCGGGGCGCCGCTCCGGGTAGGACCACACGAAACCTCGGTTGCCGACCCGGAAGTCGAAACCGTCGCTGTCGATCTCTTCGACGTGCGGCAGGCTGAGCGCCACCCGGCGTACGTCGTCCGCGTCAGCCATCTGCAGCTGCCCTCGAGCCGTTGGTCGGAGCCATGAGCCGATGCTAGAACCGCCCACCGACGTTGCGCTCCCCTGGGGTCCCCGTGGTCCAGGAGTGAGGGCGGCCTGCGGTACCGTCCCCGAGTGCCGCGCCCACGTCTGCGAGTTCCGACTCCCTGGACACCGGCGCGCCGGCAGCTGCTGGTCGACTCGTTGGGTGTCGGTCTTGCCACCGGGGCGTACGGCGTCTCGTTCGGGGCGATCGCCACCGCGTCGGGTTTCACGGTGGCCCAGGCGTGTGCGCTGAGCCTGCTGGTCTTCACGGGCGCGTCGCAGTTCGCGTTGCTCGGTGTCGTCGCCACGGGAGGTGCGCCGTTGTCGGGTGCGGTCACGGCGTTGATGCTGGGCACCCGTAACACGCTCTACGGGCTCACGCTGGCGTCGCTGTTGGCTTTGCGCGGCGTACGCCGGCTGGCCGGTGCCCAGCTGGTCATCGACGAGTCGACAGCCATGTCCTTGAAGGCGGAGGATCCGCGCGATGCCCCTCTCGGTTTCTTCGCGACCGGGATCTCCGTGTTCGTGTTGTGGAACCTGGCCACCCTGTTAGGGGCCGTCGCCGGCAGTTCCATGGGTGACACCAACGCCTACGGACTCGACGCCGCGGTGCCCGCCGCCTTCCTTGCCCTGCTGTGGCCGCGGCTGGACCACGCACTCCCCCGGCTGACCGCCGTGGCGGCTGCCCTGCTGGCGTTGAGCCTGGTGCCGTTCACCCGTCCCGGACTCCCGATCATCGCGGCCGCGGGGATCGCGGTGCTGGCGGCGTTGGCTCGCGGCAACTCAAGACCGGGCCGCGACGAGGTCGAACCGGTTCTCGATGTCGGGCTCGAGGACTTCGGTCCGGGTGAGCACGTCACCGACTCGAGGGGGGAGACGGGCTGATGTGGTTGGCGATCATCGTGACTGCTGTCGGTTGCTACCTGCTCAAGCTGGCGGGCCTGTCGGTACCGGACCGCGTGCTCGACCGCCCCCTGGCCCGGCGGATGGCCGACCTGTTGCCGGTGGCGTTGCTCGGGGCGCTGGTCGCAGTGCAGGCGTTCTCCGCGGGTCAGGACCTGACCGCCGACGCGCGGCTTCTCGGAGTAGGCGCGGGGGTCGTGGCGCTGTTGCTCAAGGCGCCGTTCCTCGTGGTCGTCGTGGTTGCCGCGACGACGACGGCCGTGATCCGCCTGGTGGTGTAGGGAGCTGGCCCCGGGGCCGGGCTGGTCAGATTCTGCGTGCGCTCGTCTGGGTCCGGTGGGTGGCCCGGCAGGTGTGCTGCCCCGCCGCCATACTGCCAAGGTTGAGGTGGCCGTCACCTGTCGGCCGGGCGGGACGCCATACCGCCAAGGTGGGCAAGGCAAACCCTATGTGGCCACGGCACGTTTGCCTTGTTCACAAGCCACCTGGCTTGTGAACAAGGCAAACGTCAAGGGTCAGGGGGTGGGGTCGAGACCGAGGACACGTTCCAGGCCGACCACCAGGCCGCGCATGTCGCCGACCGCCCTGATGGCAGACACCAGTGCTGGCATCGCAGCCGCCCGGTCGGGCATGTCGTGGCGGATCGTCAGCGTCTCGCCTAGGTTGCCGAGGATGACCTCCTGGTGGGCGACCAGACCGCGGGCCCGGACGCTGTGCACGGGCACGCCCTCGACGGTGCCGCCGCGCGCGCCGACCGGGTCGTCCGCCGTCGCGTCGGGCATGGCCGCCAGCCCCGCGTCCGCCCGCGCGGCAGCCACCAGCTGCGCTGTCCGGATCGCCGTACCCGACGGCGCGTCGCGCTTGGTCGGATGGTGCAGCTCGACGATCTCGACCGACTCGAAGAACCGGGCCGCCTCGGCAGCGAACCGCATCATCAGCACCGCACCGATCGAGAAGTTCGGTACGACGAGGACGGCGGTTGCCGGCTCCGCGCCGAGCTGCTCCTGAATCGTCGCCAGCCGATCGTCTGTGAAACCCGACGTGCCCGCGACCAGGTGAACGCCGTGCTCGATGCACCAGGTGACGTGACCCATGACCACCCCGGGATGCGTGAAGTCCACGGCGACATCAGCGGCGGCAACAGCATCGAGCTCGTCCCCCTCGTCGACGCCGGCGACCAGCTCGAGCCCCGCTGCCGCCTCGATCGTCTCGCACGCGAGGCTCCCCATCATGCCCGCGCACCCGATGACTCCGACCTTGATCATGCGCCGAGCCTAGTGGTGGGTCGAGGTGGTCAGCCCGGCGACGAGCCGGTACGCCGACGGGGCGTCAGCCTCTCGAGCTGGATGACATGGTCGGGGGTGAGCTCGTCGAGACTGCTGACTCCGAGCAACCGCATGGTCCGGGCCACCTGGGTCGACAAGATCTCGATCGACCGGTCCACACCGGCGCGACCACCGGCCATCAGCCCGTACAGGTAAGCGCGGCCGATCAACGTGAACCGGGCGCCGTGCGCGAAGGACGCGACGATGTCGGCGCCGGACATGATCCCCGTGTCCAGGTAGACCTCGAGGTCGCCGCCCACCGCGCGGACGACGTCGGGCAACAGGTGGAAGGGCACCGGTGCCCGGTCCAGCTGACGCCCGCCGTGGTTGGACAGCACGATCGCGTCCGCACCCACCGACGCCACCTGCTGGGCGTCTGCGACCGACTGGATCCCCTTCACCACGAGCCGGCCCGGCCATTGATCCTTCAGCCACCTGAGGTCGTCGTAGTCGACGGTCGGGTCGAACATCGCGTCGAGCAGATCAGCCACGGTGCCTCCCCACGCGTCGAGCGAGGCGAACGTCAACGGCTCGGTCGTCAGGAAGTTGAACCACCAACCCGGCCGCGGAATGGCGTTGAGGATCGTCCGGGGAGTCAACGTCGGCGGGATCGTCATACCGTTGCGCACGTCGCGCAGCCGAGCGCCCGCCACCGGGACATCAACCGTGACCATCAGCGTCTCGAAGCCCGCCGCTGCGGCCCGTTCGACGAGTGCCATCGAGCGGTCGCGGTCCTTCCACATGTAGAGCTGGAACCAGTTGCGACCGTGCGGATTGGCGACCGCGACGTCCTCGATCGAGGTCGTGCCCATCGTCGAGAGCGTGTACGGGATACCGGCCTCCCCGGCAGCGGATGCCCCCGCAACTTCGCCCTCGGTGTGCATGAGTCGGGTGAAGCCGGTCGGCGCGATTCCGAACGGGAGCTCCGAGCGGCGGCCCAGCACGTCACAGCCGACGTCGAGCTTGGAGACGTCGCGCAGGACAGCCGGGTGGAACTCCACATCGCGGAAAGCCTGTCGGGCGCGCGCGAGTGACAGCTCCTGCTCTGCGGCTCCGTCGGTGTAGTCGAAGGCGGCCTTCGGCGTCGTACGCCGGGCTACCGCTCGAAGATCTTCGATCGTCACCGCGTTCTGCAGGCGCCGCCGGACCGGGTTGAGCACCGGCCGCTTGAAGCGCAGCAGCGGTGCCATGTCGCTCAGGCGGGGAATGCGGCGTTTCATGCCACCCATCCCATCACGCCGGCGAACGGGACGAAACCGGAACCCCGGGGCCGGGGTTGCCGTCAGGAGAGCGTGGAAAGGGCCTTGGCGGGGCCGACCACCGCCAACGTCTGGTCACCGGTGAGTACCGCGGCTGCAGCGGCACGGACATCGTCGAGAGTCACGGCGTCGATCATCGCGAGCGTGTCGTCGATGCCGAGCAGGCCACCGGGCACGAGCTCGGACTTTCCGATGCGCGTCATCCGCGCGCTGGAGTCCTCGAGCCCCATCACGATGGAGCCGCGCATCTGACCCTTGCCACGGGCCAGCTCGTCGGGGTCGATGCCGTGGTCGACGACCTTGGTCAGCTCATTGCGGCAGATCTCGAGCACCCCGGCCAGGTTCTTCGGCATACAGCCACCCGCCAACGCGAAGTAGCCCGCATCGACGTGCTGGGAGGTGAACGAGTAGATCGTGTAGGCCAGGCCGCGTCGCTCACGCACCTCCTGGAAGAGCCGGCTCGACGTGCCACCGCCGACGACGGCGTTGACCACTCCGAGCGCGAAGCGTCGCGGGTCGTTGCGGGCGAACGACTGCATTCCGAGCACGAACGTCGACTGCTCCATCGGTCGCTCGATCAAGGACGTACCCGCGAACGTGCGAGCCGGGACGCCGGCGACGCGAGGACCAGCCGGCCCACGAGACGGGTCGCCCAGCGCATCCGCCTGCTCGAACGCCTTGCGCACCAGCTTGACGATCCGGTTGTGGTCGACGGCGCCGGCAGCGGCGAAGACGAGGTTGTCGGCGGTGTAGCGCCGGGCGTAGTAACCGGTGATCTGCCGGCGGGTCAGGGCGTTGATCGAGTCGACGGACCCGGTGATCGACCGCCCGAGTGGCGAGTCGCCGTACATCGTCTCCACGAACGCGTCGTGCACCACGTCGTCGGGGTCGTCATCGTGCATCGCGATCTCCTCGAGGATCACGTTGCGCTCGGCGGCCACCTCGTGTTCGGGGATCACGGAGGCCGCCACCATGTCGCAGAGGACGTCGATGGCCAAGGGAACGTCGGCGTCGAGCACGCGCGCGTGGTAGCACGTGAACTCCTTGCCGGTGAAGGCATTGAGCTCTCCCCCGACGGCGTCGAGCTCGACTGAGATGTCGAGCGCCGTACGCCGCTTGGTGCCCTTGAACAGCAGGTGCTCGAGGAAGTGGGTCGCCCCGGACAGCGAACGACTCTCATCACGCGAGCCGACCTTCGTCCAGAGCCCGAGCGTGGCCGAGCGGGCGCCCGGCATCGTCTCGGTGATCACGCGCAGTCCGCCCGGGAGAACGGTCCGGCGGACCGTGGATGCCAAGGCACCCGACGGTCCGCCGTCCGCGTTCTCTTTCAGAAGTGTCCGGGTCGACCCGAGTGGCTGGTCGGCAGCGGTCAGGTAACGCACAGTCGAATCGAGATCAGGCGTCGTCGCCCGACGAGTCGCCGTCCTCGACGACCGGCACCAGGGACAGCTTGCCGCGGTCGTCGATCTCGCCGATCTCGACCTGCAGCTTCTGGCCCACCGAGACGACGTCGTCGACGTTCTCGACGCGCTTGCCGCCGGCCAGTGCCCGCAGCTTCGAGATGTGCAGCAGCCCGTCCTTGCCCGGGAGCAGCGACACGAACGCGCCGAAGGCCGTGGTCTTGACGACCGTGCCGAGGTAGCGCTCACCGATCTCGGGCATCGTCGGGTTGGCGATGGCGTTGATCGTCGCCCGCGCCGCCTCGGCTGCCTCGCCGTTGTCAGCACCGACGTAGATCGTGCCGTCGTCCTCGATGCTGATCTGTGCACCGGTGTCGTCCTGGATCTGGTTGATGACCTTGCCCTTGGGCCCGATCACCTCGCCGATCTTGTCGACCGGCACCTTCATGGTGAGGATGCGCGGGGCAGTGGGGGCCATCTCGTCAGGTGCGTCGATGGCCTCGGCCATCACGTCGAGGATGGTCATGCGCGCGTCACGGGCCTGCCCGAGCGCGGCCCCGAGGATGTCGGCGGGGATCCCGTCGAGCTTGGTGTCGAGCTGCAGAGCCGTGACGAACTCGCGGGTGCCGGCGACCTTGAAGTCCATGTCGCCGAACGCGTCCTCGGCGCCGAGGATGTCAGTCAGTGTGACGTAGGTCGTCTTGCCGTCGACCTCACCGCTGATCAGACCCATGGCGATACCGGCGACGGGTGCACGCAGCGGGACACCCGCGTTGAGCAGGGCCATCGTGGACGCGCACACCGATCCCATCGAGGTGGAGCCGTTGGAACTCAGCGCCTCCGAGACCTGACGGATGGCGTACGGGAACTCCTCACGCGCCGGCAGCACCGGCATGAGCGCGCGGCCGGCCAGAGCACCGTGACCGATCTCGCGACGCTTCGGCGAACCCACGCGACCGGTCTCACCGGTGGAGTAGGGCGGGAAGTTGTAGTTGTGCATGTAGCGACGGGTCTTCTCCGGAGAGAGGGTGTCGAGCTTCTGCTCCAGCGACAACATGTTCAGCGTCGTGATTCCCAGGATCTGGGTCTCACCCCGCTCGAACAGGGCCGAACCGTGCACGCGCGGCACGACGCCGACCTCGGCCGACAACGTGCGGATGTCGGTGAGTCCACGGCCGTCGATACGGACCTGGTCGCGCAGCACCCGCTCGCGGACGAGCTTCTTGGTGAGCGACCGGAACGCGGCGCCGATCTCCTTCTCCCGGCCTTCGAACTGCTCGGTCAGCTTCTCGAGCACCGACGCCTTGATGTCGTCGAGCTTCTCTTCGCGCTCGAGCTTGTCGCTGATCGTCAACGCCTGGGCGAGCTCGCCCGACGCCGCCGACTCGACACTCTCGAAGGCGTCGTCCTGGTAGTCCAGGAAGCGCGGGAACTCGCGCACCGGCTTCGCGGCGAGCCCGGCGAGCTGCTGTTGTGCCTCGCAGAGCTGCTTGATGAAGACCTTGGAGGCCTCGAGCCCTTCGGCGACGACCTCTTCGGTCGGGGCCTGCGTGCCGCTCTGGACCTTGGTCCAGGTGACATCGGTCGACTCGGCCTCGACCATCATGATGGCGACGTCACCGGTCTCGGTGACGCGTCCCGCGACGACCATGTCGAAGACGGCGTCCTCGAGCTGGCTGTGCGTCGGGAAGCCCACCCACTGGCCGTCGATGAGCGCGACCCGGGTCGCACCGACGGGACCGCTGAACGGCAGGCCGGAGAGCTGGGTGGACAGCGAGGCGGCGTTGATGGCCAGCACGTCGTACGCCGTGTCGGGGTGCAGAGCCATCACGGTGATGACGACCTGGACCTCGTTGCGCAGGCCGGACACGAAGGTCGGACGCAGCGGTCGGTCGATGAGGCGGCACGTGAGGATGGCGTCCTCGGAGGGGCGGCCCTCGCGACGGAAGAAGGAGCCGGGGATGCGGCCGGCGGCGTACATCCGCTCCTCGACGTCGATCGTGAGCGGGAAGAAGTCGAAGTGGTCCTTGGGGTGCTTGCCGGCGGTCGTCGCCGACAGGAGCATGGTCTCCTCGTCGAGGTAGGCGACAGCGGAGCCGGCGGCCTGGCGGGCAAGCTGCCCGGTCTCGAATCGGATGGTGCGCTTGCCGTGAGAACCGTTATCGATCACGGTCTCGACGGACTGGGGGTCGGATCCCGTCATGGGAGTCCTTTCTCGAACGAGTGACGCGCGCGCCGAACGTCGCTGGCCGGGGCCAGACGAGGGCGAGGCTGTCAGCACCGGTTTGCACCGGTCAGCTGTCGCTACGTCCGCCGGGCCGGTCTTCGATCGAGGCTTGCGGGACGTGATCGTCCCGAGAGCCACTACCGAGGACCGGCGTCCTCGTTGGGCGAACGTCAGCGCTGGCGTCACTGGATGGTGGTGCTTCCCGTGTGGAAACACCCGTCAGTGTTGCTCGTCGTGCTGAGTTGCTGGGGGTTGCTGGGGGTTGCTGGGGGTTGCTGGTGGTTGCTGGTGTTGCTGTGCTGCTGCGTGAACGCTATGGAGTTGGGATTCGTTGACACGATGCGGGGTTCGCTGGGACACCCCGACCGTCATACGACGAGGCGGCCGTTCCCGTTGGGGGGAAGGCCGCCACGGCGGAGACTAGCGGCGTAGGCCGAGTCGCTCGATGACCGAGCGGTAGCGCTCGATCTCGGTCTTCTGCAGGTAGTTGAGAAGACGGCGGCGCTGGCCCACGAGGAGGAGCAGGCCACGACGGCTGTGGTGGTCGTGCTTGTGCTCCTTGAGGTGTTCGGTGAGGTCGGAGATGCGTCGGCTCAGCAGAGCCACCTGCACCTCGGGCGAGCCCGTGTCACCATCACCGGTGGCGTACTCGTCGATGATCTGCTTCTTGGTCGCAGCGTCCAGTGACACGCGATCTCCCTTCGGGGTTCGTTGCGCGGCGCGCCGGGGCCGGTTCACCCGGGCACAACATTTCCGCGGCCGTCAGACGGCGTCTTACAGACTATCCGCGCACCCCTCTCGCGGCCAAATCCCACCAGACACCTCCCGTCCACCGTTTTGGGCTCTGCGGGTCGCGAATTCGGTGGGCCGGAGGTGTCCGGTGTGGGGGTGCTGGCATCCGGACACCCCCCGCCCACGGTTTCAGGTACGCCGGCGCAGCGATTCGGTGGAGCGGAGGTGTTCGGTCAGGTCGATGAGGCGGCCGTCGATGCGCAGGTGGCCGCGGAATCTGTGGATGTCGCCCCGGACCAACGTCTCGCGCACTCGGCGTACCACGTCGTCGAGCTCGGTCCAGATCTCTGCTGTGCCCCACCTCACCACTTCGAGGCCCAGGTCGAGGAGGCGCCTCTCTCGGTCCCTCTCGGCAACCACGTGTTGCGCGGCCGTCTCGGCCGTGGCGTCGTCCAGTCGTCGCCCCGGGAGCAGGTACTTGCCCCGCCCGTCGGCCTCCGCCACGGTGCCCCGGGGGATCCAAAGGCCGTCGACCCGGGCGACGAATCGCCCGTACTCGTCCAAAACCTCCACCTGGGGTGTGGGCAGGTCGATCCCCCGCTCCCACAGCCGGACGAACGACGTCGACTCCAACCACGTCTCGCGGCGCGGGTCCACCAAGGGCAGGGCCGCGATCGCTCCCGGGCGGCCGTACCACCGCCGCTGGCTGTCCAGGACGTCGCGGATTGCTCCCAGCGTCGTCGCCCCTGAGCGGACGGCGCCGTCAGCCAGAGCCACTCCTGCCGGGCGGGGATGGTGCCGCAGACAGTCCGCCACGGTCCGGTCGGCCGTGAGAGCGCGCATCCCTTCGACCAGCTCGACATCGTTGGTGATCGAGTCGCTGTGGTGGAGGAACCGGTCGGCCACCCGCCGCGATCGAGGTTGCACCGTGATCGCGGTCAGGTGCACCAGCGAGTCCGGGCGTAGGTCGACCGGCCAACCCCGGGCCAGGGCGTTCGTGACATGACTCAGCGCGTGATGGGGGTGCACCAACAGCGCGGCGGCGGCCCGGACGAGGTGGTCTCGGCGTACCTGCTCCCACTCAGGACCCGCCACCGCATCGTGTTCCGGTTGGCGGAACAAGCCGGGCTGCACCCGGATCACGTCGTGGTTGCGGACCAGCCGCTCCATCACGCGTGGGGTCAGGCCGGCCTCGGCGGCGGTCCGGCTGCAAAAGGTGCTGGGCAACTCAGCGAGGATCAGCGCAACGGCCTTCATCCGACGCAGGATGCTCGCCGGATCGCTTCTGAGTCTGGGAGGCAACACTGGCTGTGGACACGGCCGTCCGCCCGGCCCCCCTGTTCACACCACGTCCGGACACCCGCGATCCACCGTTTTGGTCGGGATAGCCGGCCCAAACGGTGGACGGCGGGTGTCTGGTGGGGGTTGGGAGGGTCAGTCGGTCAACGCCCGGTAGACGGTCTGCACGCCCACCGCACGCTCGAGCTCCCCGGCGATCGAGCTGAAGAACTGGTCGCGATAGGTCTGGTCGGTCACGGCATAGACCGTGAAGTAGAGCCCGGAGAACGCCGCGAGGAAGACCGAGACCTGAAACAGCTCGTTGCTCACCGGCAGCCAGTCCAGCGACGGCAGCGATGTCGGAGCCCGGCCAACCCAGGTCGTGATGACCGAGTCGCTGATCGCAACTTTTCCGAAGACGATGAAGAACACGAAGACCGACGTCGACAGCAACAACACCTGGAGCGCCTGCGAGAACAACAGCACCAGGACCAGGTTGGCCTGTTGCAGCGAACTCAGCTCGGCGCGCGCCGCGTCACCGGTCACCCCACGCGCAGCATCGGCCACGGGAGTGGTTGCGCAGATCTTCACCAACCGCTCCCCCTCGGCCTCCGCGCTCACCTGGCGCACCTCCTCGGGCAGCCGAACGAGTAGGAAGACCACCGCGA
This sequence comes from uncultured Actinomycetota bacterium, assembly GCA_963815445.1. GTDB lineage: Bacteria > Actinomycetota > Actinomycetes > Propionibacteriales > Nocardioidaceae > JANLYC01. The sequence continues at coordinate 558,892 of CAWFGV010000005.1, read as the reverse complement.
CCCCGGCGAACAGCAGCACGGTCAGCCAGAGCAGCCCCCTGTCCAACGCACTGCACACCTGCCACACCTCCGTGTTGATGAACAGGAAGGTGATGAAGAGCAGCAGCAACGGCAGGGCGCGCGTGATGAGCGGGAACAGCCAGCCGAGACTGCCGAACGTCCGCTCGGTCGCCCACCGGATGATCGGCTGCAGGTGCAGGGACACGAGTCCATAGCCGAGTACCACGAGTCCGGGCACGACGGCTCCGACGAGGACTCCCAGCGACACGTCGCGGGCCAACAATCCCGCAGCGAGGCCCGCGCCCAGGCCCAGCACGAGAGCGACGGCCACCACCGGGATCACCCGGGCTCGGCTCAGCGCGGTCTTCACCCGCGCAGCGCGCGCGGGCACGAAGTAGGGCAGGCCCTGGCTCTCGAACCACCGTTCCGCCGCGACGATCGTGGCGCGCCGACTCTCGTCGGTCACCACGTGGTACCACGGTCTCGCGTATGACATTCTGACCGGCCCGGCGACTGAGGCATGGCCGTCAGGCTAACGGCCAAGCACCGGAGGACCGGTCATCGCCACAGGTCAGGCGTGCTCCCGCACCGCCGGCGCGGTGGCAACATCGGGGGTCGCGGCGCCCACGAGCAACTCAGTCTCAGCCACCGCGGTCTCGAGCAGCCCGCACAGGAGCTCGTCGGCGTCCGGCGACTCCGCCGTACTCACGACCGCCAGGTTGATGACGTGCGGGGCTGCTCGGTTGAAGTGCTGTCCACGACCCCACGGCCGCGCCACGAACTGCTGCGCCCAAGCTGTCGCCGACGGGCAGAACTCGAGCCCGTTCGTGGCGAGCGCCCGCAATCGCGCCGCCTCTTCACCGCGCTGGTCCTCGAGCTCGCGCAGGGCGCGGAGCAGCCCGACCACGAGCGCCTTCTGGTGCTCGTACGCGGCGACTGGGATCGCTGTCGTGGCGGCCTGGATCGACAGCGCAGGAGCGATCAGGTGGTCGTCACCCGTCAGCCCGACGACGCGATGGATCAACGGCACGATCCGCTGCCTCGCCTCGTCGGAGAGGTGGTCGTTGACGTTGCGAGCCAGTGAGGCGAGCAGTGGATGCGTGCACGCCGGATGGTCGGAGAACCGCTCACCGGCGAGGTAGGAGGCATACTCCATGAAGCATGCCCCCGACTGTGGTCTCCGGTGCTTCCCGGCGGCCAGCACCGGCACGCTGTTGGGTACGAGCGGAGTACGGCGTCTCATGTGATCACCCCGACAAGTCGTTTGGAGGATCGTTCCAGTGTGCGCCTGTATGGCGGTCAACACCAGCCGCTACGCGTTAAGAACGCGTGAACGGGTGGGCCCGGGTCAGCTGGGGGTGGGCGACGGGGGTGAGACGAGCAGCTCGCGCGCACGATCCACGTCCGCGGCCATCTGGACAAGTAGGTCGTCCACGGCGTCGAACGTCACCATTCCCCGCAGGAAGTCGACGAACACCACCTCGACCTCGACTCCGTACAGCTCCAGGTCGTCGCGGTCCAACACGTATGACTCGACCCGACGATCGGTGTCGTGGAAGGTGGGATTGGTCCCGACCGAGATCGCTGCCGGCAGGTAGGGCTCACCCGTCTCGTCGAGCCGACGCAGCCAACCGGCATACACACCATCTGCGGGCACGGCGGTGACCGAGGTCGCGACCGGAACGTTGGCGGTGGGGTAACCGAGCTCGCGGCCCCGCTGCTGTCCCTGCACGACCACGCCGCGGACAACGAACGGGCGGCCCAGCGCCTCGGCAGCAGCGCCCACGTCACCGGCGGCCAGCCGAGAGCGGATGTAGCTCGATGACCAGACCTGATCCGAGCCGTCGCCGGCGAGCCTAAGCCCGTCGATCCGGACGTCTCGTGCGGCGCACAGCCGCCTCAACAGCGCCACATCCCCCAGGGCGCGATGGCCGAAGTGAAAGTTCTCCCCCACGACCACCGCGGCCGCCCGCAAACCGTCGAGCAGGTACGACGTCACGAAGTCCTCGGCCGAGACGTTGGCGAGGTCCCGCGTGAACCGGAGCACCAGCACGGCATCCGCTCCCGCCTCGGACAACAGGCTCAGCCGGGTGTCGAGCGTGGTGAGCGGCATCGGCGCGCGATCTGGTGCCAGGACGCGCAACGGATGAGGATCGAAGGTCACGGCGACCACCGGCAAACCGCCGAGCTCGGTGGCGACCTCGTGCGCCCGACGGATCACGTGCCGGTGCCCGAGGTGCACACCGTCGAAGTTGCCGATCGTCACCACGGTCGGTCCGAGGCTGGGACCGACCTCGGAGACGTCCTCCCACACCTGCACGCGCTGGGCTCCTCTGTGCTGCGTCCGTCACGTCTGCGAAGACGGCTGTGGTGCCGCGTCTCGGCCCCATGTCTGCAGGCAAACTCTGCCACGTTCGGTCGACCAGCAGGCCGTCGACCCGGCAGGGGGCGACATCGACCGCGACCGTCACGGCGCGCAGGCCGATCAACGGCCGAGAAGCGCTCCCGCCACCGCGCGGCCCTCGACCGGATCCGCTGCCCCCAGAGCCGCCTCAGCAGCGGCCGCGCACTCATCGCTGGTCACCGTGGACAACGAGGCGCCGACGGCCCCGATGGCCGAGGTGGCCATCGACAGCGAGGTGACTCCCACTCCCGCGAGCACGCACGCGAGCAGCGGGTCGGCAGCGGCCTCACCGCACACCCCGACGGGCTTGCCGGCCTGCTTGCCGGCGGCTGCCGTGATCGCGATGAGGTGTAGGACCGCGGGCTGCCACGAGTCGGTGAGTCCGGCCAGGTCTCCGGACAGCCGGTCGGCCGCCATCGTGTACTGCGACAGGTCGTTGGTGCCGATCGAGAGGAAGTCGACGTGCTCGAGCAGCCGGTAAGCCAGCAGCGCCGCGGCCGGCACCTCGACCATCACCCCGGGCGTGAGGCCGCGGTCGCGAACCTGCGCGGCAAAGCTCTCGGCCTCAGCACTGGTGGCCACCATCGGCGCCATCACCCAGGGCGACGTACCCGTGCGGGTGGCAGCTGTCGCGATGGCGTCGAGCTGGCGCGTCAGCAGGCCGGGGTTGCTCCAGGACAGTCGTAGCCCACGGACGCCGAGCGCAGGGTTGGGCTCGTCCGGCAGGGTGGCGAACGCCATCGGCTTGTCGGAGCCGGCGTCGAGCGTGCGGATGACGACCCTGCGCTCACCGAAGGCGGCGAAGACGTCGGCGTACAGGTCGGCCTGCTCCTCGACTCCGGGCTCGTCGTCACGCCCCAGGAAGGCCAGCTCGCTGCGGAAGAGCCCGACGCCCTCGGTCGGTCCCTGCGCTGCCGCTTGCGCCGACTTGCCGTCCTGGACGTTGGCGTAGATCGCGACGGGGACACCGTCCGCGGTTGCACCCGGACCCCGCCATGCCTCAGCAGCCTTGCGGGTACGCCGGTCTGCTTCGATCAGCGCTGCGGCTTCGGCCTCGTCGGGACCGATCAGGATCTCACCGGTGACTCCGTTGACGAGCACGATCGTGCCGACGGGCAGGTCGCCGATGTCGGCGGCCACGACGCACGGGATCGAGAGCTGCCGAGCGATGATGGCGGTGTGGCTGGTCGGCCCGCCGAGCCGGGTGACCAGCGCGATCACCCGACTCGGGTCGAGACCGGCCGTGTCCGCAGGGGCGAGGTCATCCGCCATGAGGACTGATGGTTGGTCCGGCGTGGGGATGCCGGGCTCGGGCAGACCCTGGAGCTCAGCCACGACCCGGCTGCCCAGATCGCGCAGGTCTGTCGTCCGCTCGGCCATCAGGCCCCCGAGCTGCTCGAACATGGTCGCAAACTTCTCGACTCCGGCCACGGTCGCGGCCTCAGCGGACGACCCTGCCGCGATCGCCTTGTCGACCGCCTTGCGCAGACCCTTGTCCGACACGAGCCCGACCTGGGCGACCAGCACTTCCTTCGCGACCCCGACGGCCGCGTCCGCACGACCCTGCAGCCGCTCGGCCACGACCGCTACAGCGGTTGTGAAGCGCTCGGCCTCCACGTCGGATCCAGCCGAGACCAGGTCGGAGACCCGGCTCAGATCGACGCCAGGCGCCGGCCGGATCACGGGACCGACGGCGACGCCCGGGACGACCGGGGTGCCCGTCCGGGTGCCCGAGACGCCGGCTACCTCACTGGTCGAGGTGTCGTGGGTGGAGCTGCTGACATCAGTCATGGTTTTCGCCATCCTGCCTCGCACCTGCCGTGCGATCGCTCTCGCGGGGCGAGGTGCCCGTTCGGGGGACATGCCCCGCTCGGCCTGCCCCACATCTGCCATCTATGTTGTTTCGTGTGGCCTTTCTCGGCAAAGATTACGCGCTCACGCCTTGACAACGCAAGAGATCGGGCGTAAAACAAATCAAAGCAACAGATCCACAGATCCGGGAGGGAGGGAGCTCGTGTACGCAGAAGAACGGCAGCAAGCCATTGCAGACCTGGTCGCCCGCGAACGCCGGGTCAGCGTCAGCGGCGCCGCCCAGACGTTCGGTGTCACGACCGAGACCGTACGGCGCGACCTCGTGTTGCTCGAGCGGCACGGCCTCGTCCACCGCGTCCACGGCGGAGCCGTCGCCGCCGGCGCGTTGACCACGGTCGAACCGGCCGTCGCCGAGCGGGACCTGGCCGCCACGACGCAGAAGGACAAGATCGCGCGGGCGGCGCTGGACCTGTTGCCGGCCGCAGGCGGAAGTGTCCTCCTCGACGCCGGTACGACGACACAGCGGCTCGCCGCGGCCCTGCCAACCGACCAGCGCTTCATCGTGGTCACCAACGCCGCCGGTGTGGCGACGACGCTCTCGGCGGTGTCGAACCCAGCCGAGGTACAGCTGCTCGGGGGGCGGATCCGGACCGCCAGCCTCGCCTGCGTGGGTCCGCAAACCCTTGCGGCGCTGGCCGACGTTCGCGTCGACGTCGCGTTCCTCGGCACCAACGGCCTGGCCCTGCCCTACGGTCTGACCACCCCGGACCAGGACGAGGCCGCGGTGAAGTCCGCGATGGTCGACGCCGGCAGGCGCGTCGTCGTCCTCACCGACTCCAGCAAGTTCGGCCAGGAGACTCTCGTCCGGTTCGCGCGGCTGGACCAGATCGACGCGGTGGTCACCGACGACGGCGTCGACCCGAGCGACGTCCGAGCCCTCGAGGCCCTCGATATCGACGTGGTCGTCGCATGATCGTCACGCTGACGGCCAACCCCTCCATCGACCGGACCATGTCGATCGACGCCCCGATCAAGGCGGGGGAGGTCTTTCGCGCCCTCAGCGTCGGGGACGAAGCCGGCGGGAAGGGCGTCAACGTTGCCCGCGCGGTGGCCCATGCCGGTGTTCCGGCCGTCGCCGTACTCCCGGCCGATGACGACGACCCGCTGGTCAAGGGCCTGGTCGAAGCGGGAGTCCACCCCATCAACGTGCCCGTGGGGCGACCTTCACGGGTCAACATCACCATCACCGAGCCAGACGGGACGACGACGAAGTTCAACGACCCGGGGCACAGCTTCGGAGCCAGTGTCTTCGCTGAGCTCCGCGACCGGCTGCTGAGCCGGTCCCACGGCAGCGACTGGGTCGTGCTCTGTGGATCGCTCCCGCCGTCCGCGCCGACCGCTTGGTACGCCGAGCTGACCGAACACCTCCATGCCGCCGGGCGACGCGTCGCGGTCGACACTTCCGGTGCGGCCCTGGTCGCGGCGGTCCGCGACTCGGTCCGGCCCGACCTGCTCAAGCCCAACGCAGAGGAGCTGGCCTCGCTCACCGGGGAGGACCCCGATCGTCTCGAGTCCGACACTGGTGCCGCCGTGGAAGCCGCGCGACGTCTCGTCGACGACGGGGTCGGCGCCGTTCTTCTGACGCTGGGCGCCGCGGGTGCACTCCTCGTCAGTCACGAGGGCACCTGGTCCGCCACGCCGCCGCCGATCACCCTGCGCAGCACCGTGGGCGCGGGGGACGCCAGCCTGGCGGGCTACCTCTTGGCTGACCTCAGCGGGCTGGGTCCCGTCGACCGGCTCCGCGAGGCGGTGGCGTACGGCGCGGCCGCCGCGTCGCTGCCCGGTTCGACCATGCCCCGCCAATCCGACCTCCACCGCGACGGCGTCGTCGTCTCCCAACCATCCCTCCGCTCATCGAGCGACCAACCCACAAGGAACCCACGTGTCTGAGCTCATCACCCCCCAGCTGGTGGCGTTGGATGCCACCTACGGCGGCGCCAAGGACGATGTCATCCGTGCCTTGGCGCGGCTGGTCGCCGATGCCGGCCGGAGTACGAACGCAGCCGGCCTCGCTGACGACGCCTTCGCACGCGAGGCCAAGTCCGTGACCGGTATGCCGGGTGGCCTGGCCATCCCCCACTGCCGCTCCGAGCACGTGACGACACCGTCGCTGGCGTTTGCCCGGCTCGCGCCTCCGGTCGACTTCGGCGCCAAGGACGGGCCTGCCGACCTGGTCTTCATGATCGCCGCGCCGGCCAGCGGCGACCAGGAACACATGAAGCTGCTCACCAAACTGGCTCGAGCGCTCGTGCGGAAGGACTTCACCGACGCCCTCCGCTCGGCGACGACCACCGACGAGGTCGTGAGCCTGGTGGCCGCCGTTGTCGCACCCGAGGCATCCTCGGCCGGCGGGACCGAGTCCACGGACGCCCCGACAACGACCGCGGACGCAGCGGCGGTCCCGGCTGCGCGCCAGTCGGCCGAGCCGCCGACGATCGTCGCGGTCACGGCCTGCCCCACCGGCATCGCCCACACCTACATGGCGGCCGAGGCCCTCGAAGCCGCCGGTGCGAAGGCCGGCGTCAGGCTTGTCGTCGAGCCGCAAGGCTCGGTCGGTGCCGAACGGCTCGACCCCAAGGTCATCGCCTCGGCCAGCGCGGTCATCTTCGCGACGGACGTCGGCGTGCGCGACAAGGGACGGTTCGCCGGGCTCCCCGAGATCTCCACCAGCGTCAAGAGCGGCATTCACGATGCCGACCAGCTCGTCTCCCGAGCCCTGGCGGCCGCCGACGACCCGACCGCGCCTCGCGTTGCGGGCGACGGCGGCGGGAGCGGCTCAGCCGCACGTGATACCGGAGATCAGTCCGTCTTCGTCCAGGCGAGGACGGCGTTGCTCACCGGAGTCAGCTACATGATCCCCTTCGTGGCAGCCGGGGGGCTGCTCATCGCGCTGTCGTTCCTGCTGGGCGGCTACCAGGTAGACCCCAACCTGGCCACGACGAACTCTCTGGGCAACCTGCCGAGCGGGCCGCTGGTCGACGGTGCGCTCTTCAACAGTCCTTTCTTCCTGTATCTCGGCGCTGTTTGCCTCTTCATCGGTAAAGCCGCGTTCACGCTGTTCGTCCCGGCCCTGGGCGGTTACATCGCGTACGCGATCGCGGACCGGCCGGGCATCGCCCCGGGGTTCATCGTCGGTCTGCTGTGCACCGGAGCCGTCACCCAGGACGTCCCCGGTATCGGCGCCGGATTCCTGGGCGCCATCGTGGGCGGTTTCCTGGCCGGGGTGATCGCGTTGAAGATCGCCAGCCTGAAAGTCCCGCGATTCGTCGCCGGTCTGATGCCGGTCGTGATCATCCCGCTCGCGACGACACTGATCGCCGGTGGCCTGATGGTGATTGTTCTCGGGGCGTCCTATCGCCTGGATCACCGAGCAGCTGCAGAGCGGCCTGAACAACATGAACAGCGGCTCAGCCGTGATCCTGGGCATCGTGCTGGGCCTGATGATGTGCTTCGACCTCGGCGGTCCCGTCAACAAGGCCGCCTACGTCTTTGCGATCACCGGCCTCGGGGACAACCCGAACACCGCCAACTTGAAGATCATGGCTGCGGTGATGCTGGCTGGCATGGTCCCACCGTTGGCCCTCGCGCTGGCCTCAACCGTCCGGTCGTCGCTGTTCACCGAGCCTGAGCTGGAGAACGGGCGCGCCGCCTGGTTGCTGGGTGCGTCGTTCATTTCCGAGGGCGCGATCCCGTTCGCCGCCGCGGACCCGCTGCGGGTCATCCCGCCGGTCATGCTCGGCGGGGCCGTCACGGGCGCGTTGTCTGAGGCGTTCGGCGTCCAGTTACGTGCGCCGCACGGTGGGATCTTCGTCCTGTTCGCGGTCGACGGGGTGCTCTGGTTCGTGCTCAGCCTCGTGATCGGAACGGTGGTCGCAGCGGCTGGTGTCGTGGCGTTGAAAGGGGCCCGGGGGTCCGCCGCCGAACCCGCAGCCGACCCGGCTGTAGCAGCACACGTCTGAGCCTGTCACCATCGACGACATCCATCCGAGAGGAACCCACATGGCCAGCTTCACCGTCAAGGTCGGATCATCCGTCGGCCTGCACGCCCGCCCGGCGACGATCATCTCCGAGAAGGCCGGCGAGCTCGACGCCGACGTCACGATCGCCACCGCGGACGGTGAGCCGGTCGACGCCGACTCGGCTCTGCTGATCATGACCCTCGGCGCTGAGTCGGGCGACGAGGTGATTGTCGCGAGCGACGACGAGGCGGCGGCGCGGCTCATTGCCGATCTCGTCGAGCTCGACCTGGACGACCCGACCTACCCCGCCTGATGCTTCCCCGTCGTACCGCACCTGCCCATGGTGGCCGCGTCGTTTGCCTAGTTCACTAGGCAAAGAGTCAGTCCCCAAGGGGTGTTTGCCTTGTGAACAAGCCACCTGGCTTGTTCACAAGGCAAACGCCAACGGCCAGGGAAACGTCAGGCGGGGGCGAAGACAGCGATGGGTTTCGCCGCGGGCGCGGTCGGGCGCTGCGGATCGGTGGGGGCCTGGTGGTACAGCGCGACAAACTCACCGGTGAGGGTCATCATCGCGACCGGCTCCCCCGCGACGCCGAGGTCGACGTTCAGCGGGCGCCCGTTCCGGACCGATGACACGAGCCCGTCCGGCACCACGTATGTCGGGAAATGCGCCAGCGCCACCGCCGCCAACGGGACGACGAAGTCCTCGATAGGCCCTTGCTCGAGCGTCTCGAGCGGACGGGCCAGGTCCAGGGTGAACGAGCCGACCCGCGTACGCCGCAACGCCGTCAGGTGGCCACCGACCCCCAACAACACGCCGAGGTCACGGGCCAGCGCGCGTACATACGTGCCGGTCGAACACTCGACGTGAACGTCGAGGTCGACGAGTCCGGCCCCACCTCGACGACGGGACGAGAGGCTGAACTCCGACACCGTTACCCGTCGGGGCGGGATGTCGACCTGCTCGCCCGCACGCACACGCGCGTACGACCGCTGTCCGTCGATCTTGATCGCCGACACCGCTGACGGCACCTGGTCGATTGCGCCGGTGAGCCGTGCGATCGCGGCGGCAATGTCCTCGTCGGTCACCTCATCGGCGGCGGCAGTCTCGACGACCTCGCCCTCGGCGTCATCGGTGATCGTGCGTTGACCGAGCCGGATCGTGGCGTCATAGCCCTTGGTCGACAGCGCGAGATGTCCGAGCAACCGCGTCGCCCTGCCCACGCCGAGCAGCAGGACTCCGGTCGCCATCGGGTCGAGCGTGCCGGCATGGCCGACCTTGCGCGTCCCGGTGATGCGCCGACCGCGCGCAACCACGTCGTGGGACGTCCAGCCGGCTGGCTTGTCGACGACGAGCAGCCCGTCAGGAGCTGCTGGGGTCAACCGCCGAGCCCGTCCTCGCTCGAGACGGCTTGTGGGCTGCCGGCAGGCTCGCTGACGCCCTCGTCGAGGTCGTCGTCGTCCTCGGGGTGACGATAGGGATCTGCGTCGCCGGCGTATGACGCCTGGGCGGCGGCCGCAGCCACGGCCGCATCGTTCTCGTGCGCCCGGGCGAGCAGCCCGTCGATGTGGGCGGCCGAGTCGGGCAGCGCGTCGAGGATGAACTCCAGCGACGGTGTGTGCCGCATCCCGAGCTGCTTGCCCACCTCGGAACGGATGAGCCCCTTCGCGCTCTCGAGAGCAGCCGTGGACGCCGTACGCTCGTCGTCGTCGCCCAGCACGGTGTAGAAGATCGACGCATGCTGCGTGTCGCCCGTCACCCGGACATCGGTGATGGTGACGAAACCGAGGCGCGCATCCTTGATGCGGCGTTCGAGCATCTCCGCGACGATGACGTGAATCCGGTCGGCGACCTTGCGAACTCGACCCGAGCTCATGGCTCCTCCTTCAGTAGCGGACGTTCGAAGGTGACGACACCGCGTGGTACGCCGGACGGACACCCGGCTGGGTGACCCGTCCGACGCACATCACAGCGGCGTCAGCTCCGCCCGGATGGACCCAGGGCACCCCGGAGCGGGGCGCGACCCGGGTCAGCTCCGGGGGATCTCCTTCATCTCGAACGTCTCGATGACGTCACCGATCTTGATGTCGTTGTATCCGGCGAGCGTCAGACCACACTCGAAGCCCTCGCGGACCTCGGTGGCGTCGTCCTTCTCCCGCTTGAGCGACGAGATGTCGAGGTTGTCGGCCACGACCGAGCCGTCACGCAGCAACCGCGCCTTGGCGTTGCGCCGCATGATGCCCGAGGTGACCATGCACCCGGCGATGTTGCCGACCTTCGACGACCGGAAGATGTTGCGGATCTCCGCGGTCCCGAGCTGCGACTCCTCGAACTCCGGCTTGAGCATGCCCTTGAGCGCAGCCTCGATCTCGTCGATCGCCTGGTAGATCACCGAGTAGTAGCGGATGTCGACGCCCTCACGGTCGGCGACCTCGGTGGCCTTGCCCTGCGGCCGGACGTTGAAGCCGATGATCACGGCGTTCGACGCGGCAGCGAGCATCACGTTGGTCTCGGTGATGGCACCGACACCGCGGTCGATCACACGCAGCCTGACCTCGTCACCGCCGACATCGATCTTCGCCAGCGCGTCCTCGAGCGCCTCGACCGAACCGGACACGTCACCCTTGAGGATGAGCAGGAGCTCTTCGCTCTCGCCCTTCTCCATGCTCGACATGAAGTCCTCGAGCGTGCGACGGCCGGTGCTCTTGGCGAGCATCGCAGCCCGCTCGCGAGCATCCCGCTTCTCGGCGATCTGCCTGGCGACGCGGTCATCGGACACGACGAGGAAGTTGTCGCCGGCGCCGGGCACGGCCGTGAGGCCGAGCACCATGACGGGACGGCTCGGATCGGCATGCTCGACGTTCTCGCCGTGCTCGTCGAGCATGGCGCGGACGCGGCCATAGGCCGGACCAGCCACGATCGAGTCGCCGACACTGAGCGTGCCGCGCTGGACCAGCACCGTGGCCACCGGACCCCGACCGCGGTCCAGATGCGCCTCGATGACGAGACCCTGTGCGTCCTGGTCGGGGTTGGCCCGCAGGTCCAAAGCCGCATCAGCGGTCAGCACGAGGGACTCGAGCAGGCCGTCGATGTTGAGCATGGACTTGGCCGACACGTCGACGAACATGGTGTCGCCGCCGTACTCCTCGGGCACCAGGCCGTACTCCGTCAGCTGACCACGGACCTTGGCCGGGTCGGCCTCGGGCTTGTCGATCTTGTTGACCGCCACCACGATCGGCACGTCGGCCGCCTTGGCGTGGTTGAGCGCCTCGATGGTCTGCGGCATGACGCCGTCATCAGCAGCCACGACCAGGATCGCGATGTCGGTGGCCTGCGCGCCTCGCATCCGCATGGCGGTGAAGGCCTCGTGGCCCGGGGTGTCGATGAACGTCAGCCGTCGCTCGTGGCCGTCGACGGTAGTCGCCACCTGGTAGGCACCGATGTGCTGCGTGATGCCACCGGCCTCCTTGGAGACGACGTTGGCGTCACGAATGGCGTCGAGCAGCTTGGTCTTTCCGTGGTCGACGTGACCCATGACGGTGACGACCGGCGGACGTGCCTCGAGGGCCTCCTCGCCGCCTTCGTCCTCACCGAACTCGATGTTGAACGAGTCGAGCAGTTCCTTGTCCTCGTCTTCGGGCGAGATGACCTCGATGTTGTAGTCGAGCTCGGTGCCCAGGATCTGCAGCGTCTCGTCGTTGACCGACTGGGTCGCTGTCACCATCTCACCGAGGTGGAACAACACCTGCACCAGCGATGCCGCGTCGACGCCGACCTTCTCCGCGAAGTCGGTCAACGATGCGCCACGGGACAGCCGAACCAGCTGGCCGTCGCCCTTGCGGACACGTACACCACTCGTCGTGGGGGCTTGCATCTGTTCGTACTCTTGGCGACGCGCCCGCTTGGACTTGCGGCCACGCCTCGACGGGCCGCCGGCGCGCCCGAAGGCACCTTGGGTGACACCGCGCTGGTTGCGGCCACCGGGGCGAGCACCGCTGCTGGTCGGCATACCGCCGCCACCTCCGGCGCCGGCGTAGCCACCGCTGCGGCCACCGCGCGCCGGAGCGCCGGTCGAGCCACCGCCGGGACCACCGCGGGAAGCGCCGCCGCGTGCGCCACCTGGGCCGCCCGGGCCGCCCGGACCGGAGCGTCCCCGCGCCGGGGCACCGGGACCACTGATCGCGGACTGACGCGGCATCATCGCCGGGTTGGGCCGAGGAGCACCGGGCACGCCGCCGCCTGGACGTGGCGGGCGAGCGTCGCCGGTCGGCCGATCGCTCCGGTCTGCCGGGCGCTGCTGGCCCGGACGGCGGGGCTGCTGCATGCCCTGTGTGGAGGAGAACGGGTTGTTGCCGGGACGGGGAGTGCCAGGCTTCGGGGCCGGACGAGGCGCCGTGGTCGAATCGTCGGTGGCTTCCGTCGGTGCCTCTGGCTCGGCCGTCGGCGCAGTTGCCGATGCGGCCGGTGCGGCGGGCGTCGGCACGGACTCCACGGACGGGGCGCTCGCGGGCCGAGGGGCCGGGCGGGGCGCGTCGGTGGGAACGGCAAGCGGCTCGTCGGTGATGGCGGGGCCAGCGGCGGCCTCGGCGGGGATCTCGACGACCTCGGCCGGCGCTGGGTCGTCCGCGGCGGCCTTCTTCGCCGGAGCCTTCTTCGCGGCCTTCTTGGCTGCCTTGGCCTCGGCGGCCTTCTTCCAGGCCTCTCCGTGTGTCTCTTCGAGACGACGGGCTACCGGCGCCTCGACGGTGGAGGACGCCGACTTGACGAACTCCCCCATGTCTTTGAGCGCTGCAAGGACATCCTTGCTCGGCACTCCGAACTCTTTCGCGAGTTCATGGACTCTGGCTTTAGCCACAATTCTCCTTCGTGGGCGGTCCGAACCCACGAAGGTCCAGACCGTTAGATGTTGGGCGTGCTCATCGCATGAGTCTCATCGAGATGTCATGAGCAGCTGCTCCACTCTCTTCGTCGGTCTCAGCCCTGTCGGGCCGGCTCCACGTCCCCTGGTGGGACCTGGAGCTGTTCGGGTGCTTCTGCGCGTGCTGCTGGTATGTCGCTGTGCGACTCGAGCCAGGTCCGGACAGCGCTGCAATCGACCGGTCCCTCGATGCGCAAGGCCCGAGGGATGGCACGACGTCGTTCGGCCAGTTCGAGACACGCGAGCGTGGGGTGCAGGTGTGCTCCCCGGCCCGCTCTTCTTCCTGCGGCGTCCGGTACGACGGCGCGGGTGGCCCCGTCGCCCTCGGCGACGACGCGCAGGAGGTCAGACTTCGCCGCGTGTTCCCGACAGCCCACACAGGTGCGGACTGGGGACACCCGACTCATCGGTGTGCAGTCTACCGGTTTGGACCACGATGCCGCGAACCAGACACCCGCGCGACCGCTGAGCGCCCGTCAGGGCGCTGTCTCACCGAGGCTCGTGGTGCTGACCCGGGCGTCACCGGACTCCTGCGCGGCCCGGATGCGTGCTGCCAGCGGCGCCGCTCGCAGCCCGTCCGCGATCTCGCGGGCTTCGGTGAGCAATGCGGCCGGCCGATCTCGGTCTCCGACGCGGGCCAGGCCCGTCGCGAAGTCGAGCAGCCCCTCGGCCAGCGGGTAGGGCCGGCCAGCCTGACGCAGGGCCTCGACGGCAGCGGACATGGCGTCCAGCCCGGACATGTCTCTCGTCGACAGACGCCCCTCGCGCACGTGCGAGGTCACGCTCGATTCGGAGGACGGGCGGGAGGTGGCCAACGGGCCGTTCGTCCAGGACCGCGAGCAGCCCGTCCAGCGTTGCGCGGTCGTCGAGCTCGGTGGTGGCTCGGGCCGCCAGCGGCCACACCCACTGCATGACCTCACTGCGGATACCCAACACACCAACCATGTCGATGACCTTGCGCGCGTTCAGCAGAACGTCGGTCGGCTTGTGCTGTCCCGCGGCGAAGATGGCGTCGATCGCCGCCGCTGCCGCACGGTCCTGGGGATCTTCACTGCCGCGGAGTGCGGCCACATCAACGACCGGCTCCCCAGACTGGACGGTCAGGTCTTCGCCGCGGAGCAGCGCGAGGTACAACTGGTTCAGCCCGACATAGTTGTCTCGCAGACCGTCGACCTCGACCGCCTCACGCAGGACCCGGTCGGCTTCGTCCCAGTCACCCTGGAAAATGAGAGCCATCGACAAGTTGCCGGCCGCGACCGCGAGCCGACCCCGGTCACCCACCTTGCGGGCGTTGATGGTCGCCCCCCGGGCGGCCTCGATCGCAGCCGGCGGATCGGTGGGCATGAGAACGTTGGCGAGGTTCAGCAGACTGACCGAGCGTAGACCCGAGTCTTCGGCCTCCTCGCCCAGCCTGGTGGCGTAACTGAACGCCGCAATCGACTGCGCGTACCTGTCCGCCACACTGTGCGCCAGTCCCCGGCCGATGAACAGCGCGCCCAGCCGGGACTTGTCGACGCCAACCGCCTGACCGAGAGCGAGCGCCTTGGCGGTTAACGGTCTGCCTCGTCGCTTCCCGCCAGGCTCGCGAGCGCCGCCAACCAACCCAACGCCACGACGGTGTCGGCGTCGGGCTCCGGAGACAGCACCTCGAGCGCCGCTTCGAGTCGTTCGCGGGCCTCGCGGTGCCGTCCGGCTGCCGACAGAGCGCGACCCGCATGTGCCTCGGCACGAGCCTGCGTTCCCGCTCGAGTCCCTGCCCCCGTACAGCCCGCCGGCGTGCTCTGCGTGTGAGAGCCGCAGCGAAGTCCGCCAGCGGTGTACAGCGGCGCTCGCCGCCTTTTCGTACAGCTCCGCTGCCGTCACTGCGAGTCCGTCGCCGTCCATCAGCTCGGTCTCGGCTGCCGCGGCGGCGTACGCCGGCCGCGGCGGCGCTCGGGGAGCCGGAGCGAAGGGCTCGCTCGGCCGCACGGACCAGCATGCCGACCGCTTCGTGGCCGAATCTGCGGGACGTCGGGCGCGTCCGGAACCGCCGTCAGCGCATCGAGGTAATGGCGGGCGATCACGTCCGCGAGGTCGTCGCCGTCGTTGGAGAACGTCGCTCGCAGGTGTGCGGCAACCGTCAGATGCCTGGTCTTGCGCTCCCGCCGCGAGAGCGTCTCGTAGGCCACCTGGCGGAGCAGGTCCTGCGCGAACCGGTAATCACCGACCTGCGGTGACAACCGATCGGCAGATACGCTCAGCACCTCGCGGCGCAGCAGCTCACCCAGTCCGGCTCGTACCTCGTCCTCGCTCTGGGTCGAGACCGCGACGAGAGCCTCCGCAGGGAAGCTGCTGCCCAGCACCGCCGCATCGGCGACGAGCAGCCGCAGATGGGGGTCAAGTGCGTCGAGTCGCGAGGCCAGCAGACCGTGCAGGCTGTCCGGGATAGTCAGTTCACCGATGTCACCGACGAGCCGGTAGACGCCTTCTCGCGGAACCACGACGTCCCGATCCACCAACGACCGCACGGTCTCGACCGCGAACAGCGGGATGCCCTGGGCCTGCGCCGTGATCGTCGCCCGGGCTTTCGCCGGCATGCCGGGCACCATCGCGTCCACCATCGCGTCCATCGCTGCCGTGTCGAGCGGGTCGATCGTCAACGCCGATCGGTTGCGACCGATCCCGAAACCGGGGCGTATGTCGTCGAGCTCGGGCCGGGTGAACACCAGGACGTAGATAGGGGCGTCCCGCGCCCAGTCGATGAGATGGTCCAGAAAGTCGAGCAGTCCGGCATCGGCGTGCTGGGCGTTCTCGATGAGCAAGACGACGGGCTCGCGCGAAGCCAGTCGCTCGAAGAACACCCGCCACCCCGCGAACAATTCCTCGCGCGCCCATGGCGCTGTCGGTGTCACCCTCGATCTTCAGCCCGAGCAGCCGCGCCAGCCTCGGCGCAAGGTAGGCGCGATCTGCCGGATCGTAGATGAGCGTGGCAAGCCCATCGGCCAGCTTCGAGACGGCGACCTCGTGCGGATCCTCCTCCGCGATCGCCAACCGCTGACGCACGATCTCAGCCAGCGCCCAGAATGCGACGCCGTCGCCGTACGACAGGCAACGACCCCGATGCCACCACACGAAGTCGGCGAGACCGTCGACGTACTTCTCGAACTCCCAACCCAGCCGGGACTTGCCGACCCCAGCCGGGCCTGAGACCAGCACGAGACGGGGTGCCCGCCGCTCGGCCACGGCATGGAACAGCTCCTTGAGCGTGCGTAGCTCCGCATCCCTCCCGAACAGGGGCGCTTCCAGCCCATCCACGCGCTGAGCACCGCCGACGCCGGAGAGCACCCGGGTGGCCGCCCACAGGTTCACCGGCTCGCTCTTGCCCTTCATCGCATGTTCGCCGACGTCGGTGAAACCGATCGCGGACGACGCGGACCGATGTGTCGCGCCATCCACCCAGACGGTTCCCGGCGCCGCGGCGGCCTGGACGCGGGATGCGGTGTTGACGGCGTCACCCGCGACCATTCCCTCACCGGTCGCGCCCAGGGTCACGGCCACTTCACCCGTGACGACGCCGGCTCGGGCCGACAGTCCCTTCGCACCCGCGGTCTCACCCAGCTGCGCGACGGCGGCGACCACGTCCAGTGCCGCCCGCACACAACGCTCGGCATCACCCTCGGTCGCGGTCGGCGTACCCCAGACCGCCATCACCGCATCGCCGATGAACTTCTCGACCACGCCGCCATAGCGACCGATGATCGTCCTGGCTGTGACGAAGTACTCCGACAGCAGCTCGCGGATCTCCTCGGGGTCGCGAGACTCCGAGAGGGTGGTGAAACCGACCAGGTCGCAGAAGAGCACCGAGCACAGCCGACGCTCGGACACGCGCTCTGAGGGTGCCGGCGCAACGAGCCCGACCGGCACCGGAGCGGCCACGGGCTGCGCTGTCACCGCATCCACGGGCGAGCCGCAGTCCCCGCAGAAAGTGGAGTCGGCTTCGAGGGCAGCCGAACAGACGGCGCACGTGGACGTCAGTGGTGAGCCGCAGGAGCGGCAGAACCGCTTGCCGTCGGTGTTGTCGGTCTCGCATACCGCGCAGATCGCCACGGCGTCAGAGTATGCGACCGCCTGACGCAGCGACTAGGCATCAGCGATAAACCCGCCGGTCAGGCGTCGGTCGACTCCTCGACCGATCCTCGACGATTCCTCGACCGGTGCGACGACCGCTGCTTCGGCGGGCGCGGTGTCGGAGCGGATGTCGATCCGCCAGCCCGTCATCCGGGCAGCAAGGCGGGCGTTCTGTCCCTCTTTGCCGATGGCCAGGGACAGCTGGTAGTCAGGGACGACCACGCGGGCCGAGCGCGCGGCCTCGTCGACGATCTCGACGCTGCTGACGTTGGCCGGTGAGAGTGCGTGCTTGATCATCTCTGCCGGGGTCGTCCGCCCAGTCGACGATGTCGATCTTCTCGCCGTGCAGCTCGGTCATCACGTTACGGACTCGCTGGCCCATCGGGCCGATGCAGGCGCCCTTGGGGTTGACGCCCGGGTCGTTGGTCCGCACCGCGATCTTCGTACGGTGACCCGCCTCTCGCGCGATCCCGGCGATCTCAACCGTCCCATCGCCGATCTCGGGCACCTCGAGTGCGAACAGCTTCTTGACCAGGTTGGGGTGCGACCGCGAGACCATCACCTGCGGTCCCTTCGGCCCCTTGCGGACCGAGACGACGAGGCAGCGGATGCGCTGACCGTGGTCGTAGCGCTCCCCCGGGACCCGCTCGGCCGCCGGTAGCACGGCCTCGATCTTGCCCAGGTCGACGAACACCATGTCGGGGTCACGACCCTGCTGGACGACGCCCGACACGACGTCGCCCTCTTTGCCGGCAAACTCGCCGAACCGGACGTCGTCCTCTGCGTCGCGCAACCGCTGCAGGATCACTTGCTTGGCGGTGGTCGCCGCAATCCGGCCGAACCCCTCGGGCGTGTCCTCGAACTCTCGGACCAGCTCGCCGCTCTCGTCGCGCTCGGCGGCGTACACGATCACGTGGCCACTCCCCCGGTCGAGCTCGGCCCGGGCGTCGTCGTAGGCACCCGGAGTGCGGTGGTAGGCCACCAGCAGCGCCTGCTCGATCGCGTCGATGAGCACGTCCAGGGAGATCTCCTTCTCCGACACGAGTGAGCGGAGCACCGCCATGTCGACGTCCATCGCCTCAGCCCTCCTCGGCCTGATGATCAGTCGCTGCTGCTACGCGCGGCCGGTTGAACTCGATCTGCACCTGCGCCGTGGCGACGTCGTCGTACGCCACCTCGCGGGGGGTCCCGTCGACCTCCACGACCGCCGCGGTGTCGCTGGTCGAGGTGATACGACCCGTGAACGAGTCACCGTCATGGCGGGTGACCTTGACGAGCCGGTCGACGTTGCGACGCCAGTGCCGCGGCAGCGCAAGCGGGCGATCGACGCCGGGCGACGTCACCTCGAGCGTGTAGGGCGACTCGCCGAGCACGTCGGAGGAGTCGAGCACCGTGCCGACGAGGCGGGTCGCCGCAGCGATGTCGTCGAGCGTGACACCACGGTCGGTGTCCACGAGCACCCGGATGACGCTACGGCGTCCAGCGCTGGCCATCTCGACGCCTTCGAGGTCGAGGCCCGAGCTGGCGAGAGGCTGCTCCAACACCTCGAGGAGTGCTTGCTGGGGCTGCTGACCGGTCATGAGCAGTCCTCCTCCGATGTTGTGTTGTCGACGTGCTCAAACCAGCCTAGCGGGGACGCGGCCGGGAACGGCCATGCGGTCAGGTACGGTCGGCGCGTGGCTCATGTTCCTCGGATCAGCCGACGCGCAGCCCTGCGGATGGGGATGCTCGGGGCCGGCACGGCGGTGGTGGGATCCGTCGCCGCGTGCGGAACGGATGCTGCCCCGGCACGCTCGGCGACCGCGACGACCCCATCGGCGTCCGCCGCGTCGCCTGACGCCGACGTCGCCGTGCTGACGAGCGCGCTCAGCGCCGAGGCGGCTCTGCTCCGCCTGTGCGAGGCCACCGGCCGACGCCACCCTGAGCTGGACCCGGTGGTCACCCGGATCATCACCACACAACGGGCTCATGTACGCCGGATGACCGAGAGCCTGGCCACTCCTCCTACGAACCCGCCCTCGCCGGCCGCCAAGGTTCCGCGGACCAGGACGAGCGCGGTCCGAATGCTCACGACAGCCTTCGCAGCCGCGGAGCAGGACCGGCTGTCCGACTGCCTGACATCCACCTCCGGCCTGTTGGCACGGTTGCTCGCGTCCGTCTCGGCCTCCCACGCGGTCACCGTCGAGGCCGTCCGGGCGGCGCGGTGACGGCGCTCGACGCGGTGCAGGCCTGTCTCGCCGCGGAGCACGCGAGTGCGTATGGCTACGGCGTTCTCGGCGGAGTGCTGGCCGGAGTGGCGGCCGGCTCATCGGAGCAGCAGCTCGCGGCAGCGGCCTACGTGGAGCATCGGCAGCGCCGCGACGACCTGGTGGCGCTCATCTCCGACCAGGGCGTCGATCCGGAACCGGCTCAGGCGGCGTACGAGCTACCCCGACGGGTCGAGACCCTCGCCGACTGCCGTGCTCTGGGTCGGCTCCTGGAGCAGCGCGCGGCGGAGACGTACGCCGCCGCCGTCGCTGAGACGGTCGACCGTGACCGCGAGTTCGTCGCCAGGGCACTCACGGCCTGCGCGTTGCGCGCGATCGACTGGGGAGCGAAGCCAGTGCCTTTCCCGGGGATCGCCGAGTTCTGAGCCCTAGGGGAGGAACAGCATCGAGTCGCCGAACTCATGCCAGAGATAGTGCTGCCGGACCGCCTCGCGGTAGGACCGCCGAACCAGAACGGGTCCGGCCACCGCCTCGAGCAGCTGCAGATGACTCGCCTCCGGCTCGTGCAGGCCTGAGATCAATCCCGTCACCACCCGCGCGGCTCGCTGCTGCCCGAGCACCAGGTCGGTCCAGCCGCTGCCCGGCGAGACGGTTCCGTCGTCAGTGGCCACCGTCTCCAGCGCCCGGGTGACCGTCGTACCCACGGCGACGACGCGCCGCCCCGCAAGCCGCGTGAGGTTCACGAGCTCGGCCGTGGCGACCGGGACGTCATACGGTTCCGGGGCCGGCGGCTCGTGCTTCTCGGGGCTGGACACTCCCGTGTGCAGCACCAGAGGAGCAACGACGATCCCACGGGCCATCAGTCGGACGAGCAGTCGAGCCGTGAACGGCCGACCCGCGCTCGCCATCTCGGCGCTGCCCGGTTGGTCGGCATAGACGTTCTGGAGGTAGCCGAGCGACCACGGCTCCGAGACGTACCGGTAGCGGATGGGTCGGCCGTGGGCGGCCAGGTAGGCGGGCCGGCTCACGGGCCTGGAGGGGTCCGCGCGCCACAACCGCGTTCCGCTGACGCCGGCAGCCGGAAAAGCCGTGGTCAACGTGAGGTGCAGTCCGCCGGGGAGTTCGAGCACTTCGCCTGGACGGACGTCTGTGACTGGACCAGTGTTGTCGGCCTGCCTGACTTCCACGACCCACGTGCCGTCGTCCAGGAGAGTCGAGACATGCACGATCGGTCTGTCCCCACCGGGTCGGATGGCATCGAGCGCGGCCGGGAGGGTAGCGGAGGTGTTGACCACGACGAGATCGCCCGGGGACAACTCGTCGGCGAGGTCGTGGAAGTGCCGGTGCCGAACTCCGGCCGGGCCGGCAACCAGCAACCGGACAGCGTCGCGAGCGATTCCCCGCTCCTCCGCTGGAGCCGTCGCCTCGCTTCCCGCTGGTAGGGCGAAGTACGGACCGGTCGAGAGCGCGGTCACGCCACCTCCCCCGCTGGTCCGGCGGTCGCCTCGTCCTCCAGCAGGGAGGTGGCCTGGTAACGGCCGCTCGGCAGGTCCCCGTCGATGAGACGCAGGACCGCCGGTACGACGACGACCGGTTCTGGCCGGTCCGAGATGTCCTCCCCGGGATAGGCCGCCTGGTGCATCGCCGTGCGCATGTCGCCAGGATCAAGTGCATACACGCGAAGCTCCGACTGTTCCACGGCCAGCACCGCGGTCCACTGGTCGAGCGCAGCCTTCGAGGATCCGTACCCGCCCCAGCCCTCGTAGGGTTCGACGGCGGCGTCGGAGGAGATGTTGACCAGCCGTCCGTGGGCAGCCGCCAGCCGCGGGAGCAGCAGCTGCGTCAGCGCAAGCGGGGCCAGCACGTTGACGGCATACACCTGCTCGAGGATGTCGAGAGGGTAGTCGGCCAGCGGGGGCAGCGGACTCGAGCCCAACTTGCTTGCGTTGTTGACGAGAAGGTCCAGACCGGCCCCCTCTGGCACCGCGGCCAGGAGCTGCTGGCGGTGCGCCACGTCGGCGACGTCGCCGAGGACAGCCAACACTCCGCCCGCTCCTGCCGCAGCGAGCTCGGCCGACACCTTCTGGAGCGGTCGGCTGGTTCGCCCGTCCACGACGAGGTGCCAGCCTCTGTGGGCCAAGGCGAGGGCGATCTCACGACCGAGGCCGCGCGATGCGCCGGTGATCAGAGCAGTAGGCATGTGGATGACCTCCAGGTGATGCGGTTGGTCAGCCCAGCATGCAACTTAAAGTTAACTTGAGATCAAGTCCTGCCCCGAGATCGGGCTAGCGCCAGTCGCTGATCGCGTCCGGTAGGTCGGCGAGTCGCTGAATCACCGCGTCGGGCTTGCCCAGGGTGTGACCGTGCTGCGAGAGCGGAATCTCGCTGTGCGGCACATGGACGGCTTTCATCCCGACGTTCTGCGCGCCGTAGATGTCGTCGAACAGTCGGTCGCCGACGAACACGCACCGCTCCGGGCTCGCCACATCGACAGCGAGCATGGCCGCCTCGAAAGCCTGTGGCGCCGGCTTGGTCCACTCGATCTCGGACGTGTAGACGTCACCGTCGATCAGGTGATCGATGCCGTCACGGACGAAGATCTCTTCGTGCCAGCCGCGCGGCCAGACGGTGTTGGAGAGCACCCCGACCTTGATTCCCTCGTCCCGCAGCCATGCGAACAGGCCGGGCACGTCGTCGTGGGTGAACGTCGCCGGTTCCCAGAAGTCGCGGTACGCCTGCAGGTGCTCGGCGTCGTAGGCGATCTCGGCCAGCCGACAGATCTCCTCGAGGGTGGCGCTGAGGTGCTCGTCGCGCGACCGCGTCCACACCTCGGTGGCCGCCGCGACGAGGGCATCGGTAGCCGCCGTATGCCGCTCAGGTGCTGCCACGGCAGCCAGCGAGGACCACTCGTCGTTCGGCGAGATCGTGCGCCACTGGGTGAGCGTGCCACCCCAGTCGAAGATCACCGCCTCAACCGCCACGGACGACCCCCGCCACGTGCGCGGCGGCCTCGGCGACCGCGACGTTCTCGCGTTCGCCGGTCGCGCGGTCCTTGACCTCGACGACCCCGTCGACAAGACCCTTTCCCACGACGACGATGGTCGGGACGCCGATCAGCTCCGCATCCTTGAACTTCACCCCCGGCGACACCTTCGGCCGGTCGTCGTACAGCACCGTGAGCCCGAGTCCCTCGAGCTCTTCGCAGAGACGGTCGGCAGCGGAGAAGACCTCGGCGTCCTTGCCGGTCGCCACCAGGTGGACGTCGGCAGGCGAGACCTCGCGCGGCCAGATGATGCCGAGCTCGTCGTGAGAGTTCTCGATGATGGCGGCCACGGCTCGCGAGATCCCCACGCCGTAGCACCCCATCGTGACCGTGACGAGCTTGCCGTTCTCGTCGAGGACCCTCAGGTCGAGCGCCTCGGTGTAGCGGCGTCCGAGCTGGAAGATATGCCCCATCTCGATGCCGCGGGCGGTCTCCAGCGCGTGGCCGCACACCGGGCAGGCGTCGCCCTCGCGGACGTCGGCCGCCTCGATGAGACCGTCGCCTTCGAAGTCGCGGCCCACGACGAGGTCGATGACGTGGTGGCCGTCCTCGTTGGCGCCGGTGACCCAACGGGTGCCGGTGCTGACCCTCGGGTCGAGCAGGTAGCGAATGCCGCTCGTGCCCTTCTCACCCAGCGCGCCGGGGCCGATGTAGCCCTTGACGAGCGCGGCGTTGGCCGCGAAGTCCTTCTCGTCGAACGCCTCGACCTCGATGGGTTCGACCTGTGCCCCCAGACGTTTGAGGTCGACGTCACGGTCGCCAGGCACGCCGACGGCCAAGGGCTCTCGGGTGCCGTCGGGGTGGACGAGCATGACGATGACGTTCTTGAGCGTGTCGGCGGCGGTCCACGCCCGGTCTTCGCGGGGGAACTTCTGGTTGAGATGGTCGACCAGCGTCTCGATCGTCGGCGTGTCCGGGGTGTGCTCGGCGTGTGCTTCGGGCACGTCGTCGTACGCCACCGGGTCAGGCACGGGCACGCGGACGGCCTCGACGTTGGCGGCGTAGTCGCAGTTGGTGCAGCGGACGTAGGTGTCCTCACCGTTCTCGGCGGTCGCGAGGAACTCCTCGCTCGCAGACCCACCCATCGCCCCGGACATCGCGGCGACGATGACGTAGTCGAAACCGAGGCGGTCGAAGATGCGGACGTACGCCTGGCGGTGCAGCTCGTAGGACCGCAGGAACGCTTCGTCGTCGACGTCGAAGGAGTAGGAGTCCTTCATCACGAACTCGCGCCCGCGCAGGATGCCCGCCCGGGGACGCGCCTCGTCGCGGTACTTGTTCTGGATCTGGTAGAGCGACACCGGCAGGTCCTTGTACGACGAGTACAGGTCCTTGACGAGCAGGGTGAACATCTCCTCGTGGGTCGGACCGAGGAGGTAGTCGTTGCCCTTGCGGTCCTTGAGCCGGAAGATGCTGGAGCCGTAGTCGACCCACCGGTTGCTCTTCTCGTACGGCTCCCGGGGCAGCAGCGCAGGGAAGTGGACCTCCTGGGCGCCGATCGCGTTCATCTCCTCGCGCACGATCGCCTCGACGCGGCGCAGCACCGCGTAGCCGAGCGGCAGCCACGAGTAGATGCCGGGTGCGGCGCGGCGGATGTAGCCGGCTCGCACGAGCAACCGATGGCTCGGAACCTCTGCGTCCGCCGGGTCCTCGCGCAAGGTACGAAGGAACAACGACGACATCCGCATGGACACGGGCTCTCCTGCCTCAGGTGACAACGTGAGACTCGAGGATATCGGCAGCCGCAACCGAGTTGTCAGAAGTACTGGCGGCATCCTCCGTACTGAGCCGCCTGTACTTCTGACAACTGGGGCTAGCGGCCTTCGGTCACGCCGCGTCGGAAAGCGCCCAGGGATCCGATCACCTCGCGGACGCGGTCGGCTGTCGCCTGCAGGCTCGTCCGCCATGCGGTGAACCGCGGTGAGGCGAGCGACTGAGGCACATTGAGCCAGCGCATGGGGTGGACTCCGTCGTACGGCGTGATCATCGTCGGGATGTACTCGAGCTTGCTGACCTGGAAGGTCCCGTCGGGTTGCTCGCTGAAGGTGACCCGGCAGGTGTTGCCGTCGTACACGCCCTCGACGGCGGTGTCCTGCTGAGCGACTGCGTTGCCGAGTCCGAACACCACCCAGGTGTGGTTGACCTTGTCGTAGGGCTGGACCACGTGAGCATGGTGGCCGTAGATGAAGTCGATGTCGGGCGACTGCGTCAGCTCCCTGGCGACGTCGAGCTGGTCGGTGGTGGGCTCGTGCATGTACTCGAGGCCCCAGTGCAACGCCACCATCACGACGTCGGCGCCCCGCTGCTTGGCGCGGTGGGCCATGCGCTCGATCCTGGCGGGGTCGATGAGCGGCACGGACCACGGCTGGTCGGCCGGAAGGGGTAGCCCGTTGGTGCCGTACGTCGCCGAGATCAACCCGACGGTGACGCCACCGGCGTCGAGCAGGAGTGGTCGCCGGGATCCAGCGCGGGTGACCGCAGTGCCGGCATGAGCAAGGCCGACCGCGTCGAAGTCGTCCAGTGTCCGCTCGAGGCCTTCGAACCCCTGGTCGAGGCTGTGGTTCGAGGCGGTCGTGCAGGCGTCGTACCCCTCCCATTTCAGGGCCGGGAGGATTGCGGGTGGCACGGCGAAGAGCGGGTAGCCGGCGTACGGTCCGCCCGGTGGCGCAAGGGGCGTCTCGAGATGGCAGATCGCCAGGTCGGCACCGGACACGACCGGTCGCATGTTGGCCAGGATGGGCCGGAAGTCCATGCCATCGCGGCCGCCGTGGCCGGTGCGTTCCGCGTCAGTGCGGGCCGAGGCCCATAGGCCCTCGTGCAGGAGCATGTCGCCGTTCATCACGACGGTGATCCGGCGTGACTCCACCGGAGTGCTGACAGCGGGGTCCGTCGTCGACGACGGGTCCGATGTGGGCAACGGGTCGGTGGACGCCGGCTCGGGTCACGGAGGTCACGGGGTCACCGGGGTCACCGGGCCAGCGGTGGCGGGGTCGTCGGCTGTGCGTTCGATCGTGCAGCCGCCCGTGAGGGCTGTGGCGCCCAGCGCAATGCTCGCAA
Organism: uncultured Actinomycetota bacterium; assembly: GCA_963815445.1. GTDB lineage: Bacteria > Actinomycetota > Actinomycetes > Propionibacteriales > Nocardioidaceae > JANLYC01. The sequence continues at coordinate 533,324 of CAWFGV010000005.1, read as the reverse complement.
ACAGGCAAACGGGACGTCTCAGTCGCTCAGGCACTTGCCCACCCGCCATCCCCGGACGTGTCGCCCGCCCATCGATCGGGCCTCGAAGCAGCCAGCATGCCACCCGGATGGGGGTTGAGACGCGTAGGCTCGCTCGCATCCCAGGTGGTGAGCGCGGATGCCCGATCCGCAGGATGAGCAGGAGGTGAGCGCCATCGAGCTGCGCACCCGCCCACAGGTCCGGGTTCTGGGGCCGAGCGACCTCGACGCCGTACGCCGGCTGCTGTTGCGCGACCCGGTGACGCATGTCTTCGTCGATCACCGCGTCCGGGTCACCCGGATGGAGCCGCGCTGGCTCGGTGGGGAGATCTGGGGCTACACCGAGGGGTCAGAGCTCATCTCGCTGTGCCACGCGGCCGCCAACCTCGCACCGGTCCAGGGCACACCCGACGCCCTCGACGCCTTCGCCGAGCGGGCTCTTCGGCAGGGCCGTACGTGCGGGTCGATCCTCGGGCCGGAGGACGAAGTACGTCACCTGTGGCGGATCCTCGAACCCGAGTGGGGACCCGCCCGATCGATCCGGCCCCAGCAGCCGTTCATGGTGCTCGATCGACCGCCTGCCGTCCCTCCGGCCCCCGACGTGCGGCGGGTGCGCCCGGACGAGCTCGACCTGCTCTACCCCGCGTGTGTCGCGATGTACACCGAGGAGCTCGGGGTCTCGCCGGAAGCCAACGGTGGCTCTCGGCTCTACCGCGCCCGCGTGGCTCAGCTGATCGCCAAGGGGCACGCCTTCGCACGGATCGAGGCCGGCGAGGTGTTGTTCAAGGCCGAGCTGGGTGCTGTCACACCGCATGCGGCCCAGCTGCAGAGTGTCTGGGTCGACCCGCGTCAGCGAGGGCGCGGCACGGCCGCGAGTGGTGTTGCGGCGGTGTGCGCGTTGGCGTTGAACGATGTTGCCCCAGTCGTCTCGTTGTACGTCAACCAGCACAACGAGCCGGCCCGCCGCACCTATGACCGTGTCGGTTTCGTCACCACGGGCACCTTCGCCACCATCTTGTTCTGATGGCCGGGGCGCAGCGGCGAAGCCGCGCGCACCGGCTCACAAGCCACCCGCGCTCCTCGACGCGTCAGCGGCGAAGCCGCGCGCACCGGCTCAACAAGCCACCCGCGCTCCTCGACGCGTCAGCGGCGAAGCCGCGCGCACCGGCTCAACAAGCCACCCGCGCTCCTCGACGCGTCAGCGGGGGTGGACCCGGATCACCCGGTCGGTCCGACCGCCGTTGGCCGTCGTCACCAACAGATCGCCGTTGGCGCTCTGGACCACGGACCGCAAACGACCGTAGGTGCCGCGCATCGGCCGACGGCGTCCTGACCCAGACCAGCTTGCCGTGACGGTCGAACCTCATGAAGAGCAGTCGCGAGGCCTTCAGGGCGCAGACCGCAAGGGTTCCTTGATAGCGACCCCACTGCTTGCCTGTGACCCACACGGCACCGGACGTCGCGAGCGTCGGGTAGCCCGACCGCCAGCGTGCCCCGATCTGGCGGCCGGGAAGGCTGTAGTCGGTCATCGGCGTGGACTCGTCGTACCCGGGAACCGGGTTCCAGCCGTAGTTCCCGCCCCGGATCGCGAGGTTGACCTCGTCGTCGCGGTCAGTGCCGTGCTCGATGGACCACATGGTGCCGTTCGACCGGAGAGCCAGGCCTTGGACGTTGCGGTGGCCGTAGTTGTAGATGAAGCGCTGCTTCCGGTTCGGCGAGTGGATCCAGGGATTCGTCGGCCAGGCGCGGCCGGTGAAGCGGTTCATCCGGAGGAGCTTGCCGTTGAGGCTGTGCAGGTTCTGTGGGTTCGTCCCCACGGCGGCGTCACCCGTCCCGACGAACATGGCCCCGGCACGGTCAAGGCGCAACCGACACCCGCCGTGGCGTCCCGTCGTGGTCTGGATCCCTGACAGCAACGTGTCGACGACGCGAGCCTTCGTTCGGCTCTTGTCGAGCCGCCAGGCGAGCACCCGGATGTCATGCCGACCACCGCCGCGCTGCCAGCCGTTGCAGGTGTAGAAGCGGTTGTTCGTCGCGACCTTCGGGTCGGCCAGGATCGACATGAGCCCGGTCTCACCGCTCGACCACAGACCAGGAGGACCGTTGCTGATCACGCGAGTCCCATGTCCGGGTCTGTGCAGGAGGATCCGCTGTCGGTCGCGTTCGGTGACGAGCCAGGCCCCGCTCGGCAGGACTGCGATGTCCCAGGGGATGTCGAGACCATGCATCGTCACGCTTGTTCGCAGGCCGGGCACCCGCCGAGCAGCTGTTCCCGTGGGGGCAGGCGCCAACGATTCCGACCCGACCGACAACGGTGTCCCGCGCTCCCCTGCGGCTCGGGCTGCGGTGGCGTGCGGGCCCTCGACGGTTGCACCGGCCACAAGCAGGGCCAGCACGGGGACGGCGAGGCCGGCTCGGACGCGAGACTTCACGATGACGGTCACCCACCCAGTATCAAGCAGGGTTGCCGGGAAAGCGCCTCGCGGTCAGTCTGGCGCGAGAGACCTCAGGAGACGGTGACAGTGGGTTGACCAGGCGCGACAGCGGACCCGTCTTCGTCGACCGGGGCTCCCATCGCGTCGGCGAGACGCATCGCCTCTTCGATCAGGGTCTCGACGATCATCGCCTCGGGGACGGTCTTGATGACCTCTCCCTTGACGAAGATCTGCCCCTTGCCGTTGCCGGACGCGACTCCGAGGTCAGCCTCGCGGGCCTCCCCCGGTCCGTTGACCACGCAGCCCATCACGGCGACCCGGAGCGGCACCTCCATGCCTTCGAGCCCGGCTGTGACCTCATCAGCCAGCTTGTAGACGTCGACCTGCGCACGGCCGCACGACGGACACGACACGATCTCGAGCCGACGCTGTCGGAGGTTGAGCGACTCGAGAATCTGTAGCCCGACCTTGACCTCCTCGACCGGCGGAGCCGACAGCGAGACCCGAATGGTGTCGCCGATTCCCTGCGACAGCAGGGCACCGAACGCCACCGATGACTTGATCGTGCCCTGGAACGCGGGCCCTGCTTCGGTGACGCCGAGGTGCAACGGCCAGTCGCCGGCCTCGGAAAGCAGCTGATAGGCCTTCACCATCACCACAGGGTCGTTGTGCTTGACCGAGATCTTGAAATCGTGGAAGTCGTGCTCCTCGAAGAGCGATGCCTCCCACACGGCTGACTCGACGAGCGCCTCGGGCGTCGCCTTGCCGTACTTCTCGAACAGCCGTGGATCGAGCGACCCGGCGTTGACGCCTATGCGGATGGAGGTGCCCCGGTCCTTGGCGGCCCGCGCGATCTGCTTGACCTGGTCGTCGAACTTGCGGATGTTGCCCGGGTTGACGCGCACCGCCGCGCAGCCGGCGTCGATCGCGGCGAAGACGTACTTCGGCTGGAAGTGGATGTCAGCGATCACCGGGATCTGCGAGTGCTGGGCGATCTCGGGAAGCGCCTCCGCGTCGTCCTGGCTGGGACAGGCCACCCGCACGATGTCGCACCCGGATGCGGTCAGCTCGGCGATCTGCTGCAACGTCGTATTGACGTCCGACGTCAACGTCGTGGTCATCGACTGGACGGAGATGGGCGCGTCGCCACCCACCAGGACCTTGCCCACCTTGATCTGACGGGTCTTGCGGCGTGGCGCGAGAACCGGCGGAGGTGCGGCCGGCATTCCCAGGTCGATGGCAGTCATGAGAGGTCCTTCGAGTACGCCGGGTAGGTCATCCGGTGATACGGATCGGGTTGACGATATCGGCCCACACGAGTACCACGCCCATGACGATGAGGATGCTCGCGGCGGTGTAGGCGATCGGCAGGAGCTGGGCCACGTCGGCGTACCCGGGGTCAGGTCTACCGCGCACGCGAGCCAGGCCGCGCCGGAGCGCCTCGTAGAGCGCGCCGGCGATGTGGCCACCGTCCAGCGGGAGCAGCGGGATGAAGTTGAACAGCGCCACGAACAGGTTCACGACGCCCAGCAGCGTGAGCAACGTCGCCCACCGGTCGCTGACGCTGATCGTGGTCTCAGACGCCACTTCGCCGGCGACCCGGCTCGCGCCGACGACGCTCATGGGACTGTTGACGTCACGCTTCTCGAGACCCAGGGCCGCCTTCGTGACGCCGACCATGCGCTGCGGCAGATGAACGAGCGCCTGCCCGGTCTTGGCGGTGTAGTCGCCGATCGTGCTGGCGACGAAGCCGAAGCCCTGGCGTTCGCGCACCTCGGTCGGCAACACGCCCAGGAACCCCACGTCGACGTAGGCGCCCGGGTTGTTGAGGTCGGGACGCTGCGACACCATCGTCTTGGTCGACAAGGTGACGTCCTTGCCGTTGCGTGCGACCAGGATGTCGATGTGACGTCCGGCGTTGGCACGTACGCGATCGGAGAACTGCGACCAGTCGCTGACCGCTGTGCCGTTGATCGCGAGGATCTGGTCGCCGGTCTTGAAACCGGCTTTCATGGCCGGAGACAGCGGGTCGGCGTTCTGACCGACACGGCAGGCGCGGTTGCCCTCGCTCGCGGGGACCACACAGTCGGAGACCTTGTCGACCGTGAGCGTCGGTTGCTTGATGCCGAAGCCCATGAAGACGCCGCTGAGCAACAGGATCGCGATGACGACGTTCATCATCGGGCCACCCGACATCACGATGACCTTCTTCCACCAGGCCTTGCGGTAGAAGAGTCGGTCCTGGTCCTCGGCCTTGACGTTCTCGTACTCGACGGCGCGAGCGTCGGCGATGAGGCGACCGAAGAAGCCACCGCTGAAACCTTTGACGCGCCCTTCGGCATCGCGCTTGGCCGGCGGCAGCATGCCGACCATGCGGATGAAGCCGCCCATCGGGAACATCTTGACGCCGTACTCCGTGTCACCGCGCTGGGTGGACCAGACCGTCTTGCCGAAGCCGACGAAGTACTGGGTCACCTTCACGCCGAACAGCTTTGCGGGCACCATGTGACCGACCTCGTGCAGGGCGATCGACGCGATGATGCCGAGCAGGAACAGCACCACGCCGAGCGTGTAGACCAGTGCGGTCATGGTCGGCGGTCGCCTCCTGGCATCGTCGGTGTCGCGGTACCCCGTGGCTGGGCACTCCCACCGATGAGGGCGGTGGCGCGGTCGCGTGCCCAGCGGTCGGCCGTGAGCACGCGGTCGAGGCTCTCTTCGACACTGCTGTCGATACCGAGCCTTCCCTCGTACGAGGGTACGTCCTCCGCGCCCAGGACCACAGCCACAGTGTCGACAATGCCCAGATAGTCCAGGCGGCCACCGAGGAAGGCTTCGACGCAGATCTCGTTCGCGGCGTTGTAGATCGCGGGAGCCAGGCCGCCGCGACGGCCGGCGTCGACGGCGAGCGACAGCGCCGGAAATGCTTCGTGGTCGACCGGCTCGAACTCCCAGCTCTGCGCCTTCGTCCAGTCCACACCGTCGGCGGCACCGGGCACTCGGTCAGGCCACCCGAGCGCCAGGGCGATAGGCAGCCGCATGTCCGGCGGCGAGGCCTGCGCGATCGTCGAACCGTCGTGGAACTCCACCATCGAATGGACGACCGACTGCGGATGGACGACGACCTCGATGCGGTCGAAGTCGAGGTCGAACAGCAGGTGGGCCTCGATCACCTCGAGGCCCTTGTTGACGAGCGTCGCCGAGTTCACGGTGACGAGCGGACCCATGTCCCACGTCGGATGGGCCAGCGCCTCGTCGACGGAGACGTCCGCCAGCTGCTCCCGCGTGCGACCACGGAACGGCCCACCGCTGGCGGTCAGGACGAGCCGGCGTACTTCGTCGACGCGGCCGCCGCGCAGGCACTGGGCGAGCGCCGAGTGCTCGGAGTCGACAGGCACGATCTGGCCGGGCTTGGCCAGCGATGTCACCAGGTCACCGCCGATGATCAGTGACTCCTTGTTGGCCAGCGCCAGCGTCACGCCCATCTGCAGCGCGACCACCGTCGCCCTCAGCCCCGCCGCACCGTCGATCGCGTTCAGCACGATGTCGCAAGGCAGCGCCGCTGCCTGCTCCGGGGCGTCGGGCCCGCCGATGATGCGCGGCAGCTTGAAGTCGCCGCGGTGGTAGCCACGCTGCTGCGCCTCGGCATACAGGGCCAGCTGGAGGTCCTCGACCGCCGTACTGCGCGACACGGCCACGGTCGGTGCCCCGAACTCGATGGCCTGGGCTGCGAGCAACCTTGGGTCGCTGCCACCGGCGACCAGGGCGGCGACTCGGAAGCGATCAGGGTTCGCGCGGACGACATCCAGCGCCTGCGTACCGATGGATCCGGTGGATCCCAGCAGCACCAGATCGCGCCGGTCCGGTCGTTCGTCGTTCACCCCATCAGTGTTTCACGGCGCCGCCGGGCCGCGGAGCGTCAGAGGTCGAGGCCGGTGAGCACCATCACACGTTCATAGGTGTAGTCCTGCATCGCATAGCGGACGCCTTCGCGGCCCACACCCGACTCCTTCGCACCGCCGTACGGCATCTGGTCGGCGCGGTAGCTGGGCACGTCCCCCACGATGACACCGCCGACCTCGAGCTCACGATGCGCCCGGAACGCCGTCTGCAGGTCGTGGGTGAAGACACCCGCCTGCAGCCCGTACGCCGAGGCGTTGACCTTGGCGAACGCCGTCGCGTCATCGGCCACCGGCTCGATCAGCACGACCGGGCCGAAGACCTCGTCACACGACACCTTCGCGTCGGACCGAACGCCCTCGAGGACCGTCGGCTCGACGCTCGCGCCGTCCCGGCCACCACCGGTGAGCACGGTGGCCCCTTGCGTGACCGCCTCGTTGACCCACGCCTCGATCCGCTCGGCGGCTTCGATGTTGATGACGGGGCCGACCTGGGTCGCGTCGTCGCCGGGGTCGCCGGTCTTGAGCGCCTTGACCTTCGCGACCAGCCGTCCCTTGAAGTCGTCGTACACCGACTCCGCCACGTAGACGCGCTGAACGCCGATGCAGGACTGGCCGGCCTGGTAGTTGGAGAAGGTGGCGACTCTGGTCGACGCCCACTCGAGGTCGTCGTCAGACGTCCAGTCGGAACAGATGACCGCGGCTGCGTTGCCGCCCAGCTCGAGCGTCACGTGCTTGTGCGGGACCGACTTCTGGATCGACCAACCAACCGGTCCCGACCCCGTGAACGAGATCACCGGCAACCGCTCGTCGGCCACGAGTGCACCGGCCTGGTCGTTCTGGACATTGATGACGCTGAGCATGCCCGCCGGCAGGTCGGTCTCGGCCACGATCTCGGCCAGCAGCAGCGCGGACAGCGGCGTCTTCGGAGCCGGCTTGAGGACGATGGGGGCGCCGACAGCGATCGCCGGGGCGACTTTGTGGGCCACCAGGTTGAGTGGGAAGTTGAACGGCGAGATCGCGAGGACCGGGCCTTTCGGCACCCGCCTGATGTAGGCCAGCCGGCCGGCCGCTGCCTTGTCGGTGTCGAGCCGCATGGCCTCGCCCGACCAGCGTCGGGCCTCCTCGGCGGCGAGGCGGAAGACCGAGACAGCGCGACCGACCTCACCGCGCGCCCAGAAGAGCGGCTTGCCGTTCTCGGCAGTGATGAGCTGCGCGATCTCCTCGGCGCGGGCAGCGATCTGCCCGCTCACGTGTGCCAGCGCGTCCGCCCGGACGTGAATGGGCAGACGCGGCAGCATCGCCCGCCAGCGCGGCCGCCGCGGCAACCGCGTCCTCCACCTGCTCGGGACTCGCCCACGACGTCGTCCCGACGGCTCGTCCGTCGTACGGGCTGGTGATCTCAAGGGTCTCGGGACCGTCCACCTGCTTGCCGGCGATCCACATGGGGAATGCTCGCGTCATACCCCCGACGCTAGTGCCCCCGGGCAAACCGCGCCGCGCCACGATCAGGATGACCCGAGCGTCAGCGTTGTCCACTCTGGACAGTCAGAGCGAACCACAGGTCCATCCGGGCAGCTGGGTCGTCGAGGTCGCGTCCCATCAGCGAGGCCGCCTTGCGCACGCGGTAGCGCAGCGTATGGCGGTGGATGCCCAGCGAGACCGCGGCGGGCTCGTACTGCCCATGATGCGAGAGCCAGGCCCGCAGGCTCTCGCAGAGCTCGACATGGGACGCCCGCTCGTACGCCGTCAGCTCGTCCAGCGTGGCTGCCGCAAATGCTGCCGCGGCCTGCGGATCGACCACCCCGGCCAGCCCGAGTCGACCGAGGTCGCTGAAGGCCAGACTCGGCACGTTGCGGGTGGTGGCGAGGCGCAGGCTGTTGACCGCCTGGTCCCGAGCAGTCGCGAGCGCGGCGGTGGGGGCACGGTCGCTAACGCCCAAGGTCACGGCCGGACGCGGCATGCTCAGCAGCCGGTCGCGCTCCCGCTCGTCCGAGACGGCCACCAGGAGAAGGTCGGGGCTGGCCTCCCCGTCAGGCAAGCCGGCCCTGGTGTCGCTGCCCCGCTGCAACCACGGGAAGCAGTGCGACCGCCCCTCGTCCTCGACCTGTTGGTGCCAGGTCTCGACGTTTGCCGCGGTTCCCCCGGCTGCGACCACCCAGAGGTCTGCCGCCTCGAAGACCGGCCCCGCCAGATCTGGCAGGAGCGGCGTCACCTGCTCCGGCAGGCGCAACGCCAACGCCATGAGCGCGGTCCGCGCGAGCCGGTCGCGCGCGCCTCCCTCATGGGCAAGCGAAAACGTGAGGAGTGCCGCGGCGACGTTGATCAGCGCCCGGTTGGCCGTTGTCGGGGCCACGTTGCCGGCCACGCCGGTGACCAGGTAGCCGCGCACCCGGCCCGAGCCGCCCAACGACTGGATCGTGCGATGCTCGCCGGCATCCACGGTCGTCGCGGTCGCCGGCCCCCTGCTGCGAAGCCGCTCCAGGTCGGGCAGCCAGCTGTCGCGTTCAGCCACGGTCGTCCGCCGGGACGCCTCGATCACGTCACCGTGCGGGTCGAGGAGCACGACCCAGCCACCGGTGCTCCTCGCCAGCTGGGCAACCACGCCTGCGGCGCCCTGGCGGAGCGCGGCTCGCGTGATCTCCTGCTGCGCGTCGTACGCCGCGGCGATCTCGCCGTACTGTTCCTTGGCCAGCAGCTCCGAGACCGCCTCACCGACCGCGATGAACGGCGTCGGTTCGTCGACGGCAACAAGCGGGAGACCACGGTTGCGGGCGCTGGCGACGAGGCCGGCCGGGATCGCGTCGTGCACGGTTCCGACGGCGAAGCCCATGCCGATGACCCCGACATCGACCAGCCGGGCGACATACCGATCGATGGCGGGCCGCGACTTGGGGAGGCCGATGCCATTGGTCAGCAACAGCTCACCGCCCCGCAGGTAGGGCGTCGGGTCGCCGAGCTCGCTCGTCGCTACCCACCGGATCGGCCTGTCCAGCACGTCGGCGCTCTCCGGAGCGGTCGTGGCGTCCGGAACCAGCAACGTGAGGCCGAGGTCTGGTCGGCGCAGCAACAGCCGCAATGTCGCAGTCATGGGCCACCTCATCGAGCGAGCGAACTTGTCCACATCGTACAAGCGCGTCGGTGGCGATTATGCGGATCGAAGCCGTCCGCTCCGAGGGTCGGCGCCGTACTGTGTGGTCATGTCTGACACCCCCTTAGGCGGCCCCTCGCTCCCGCAGGAGCGGCGCGTCGTCACCGATATCCCCGGCCCCCGCTCACGTGAGCTGCAGGCCCGCAAGGAGGCGGCCGTCTCGGCCGGCATCGGTGTCACGCTCCCGGTGTACGTCGCAGCGGCCGGCGGCGGCGTGGTCGTCGACGTCGACGGGAACTCCCTCATCGACATGGCTTCAGGCATCGCCGTGACCGGTGTCGGTAACGCGACCCCGGCCGTCGTCGAGCGGGTCACAGCGCAGGTCGCCCAGTTCACTCACACCTGCTTCATGGTGGCGCCGTATGACGGCTACGTGGAGGTGTGCGAAGCGCTCAACGAGCTGACGCCCGGCGACCACGCGAAGAAGTCCGTGCTGCTCAACAGCGGCGCCGAGGCCGTCGAGAACGCCGTCAAGATCGCACGCACTCATACCGGGCGACGTGGCGTCGTGGTGTTCGACCACGGCTACCACGGCAGGACGAACCTGACGATGGCGATGACGTCGAAGAACGTGCCCTACAAGGACGGCTTCGGGCCGTTCGCGGGTGACGTCTACCGGGCTCCCGTTTCGTACCCGTTCCGTGAGACGTCTGAGGTGTCGGGCGCCGAGGCGGCCGAGCGTGCGCTCGCGATGATCGACAAGCAGGTCGGCGCGCACAACGTCGCCTGCCTTGTCATCGAGCCCATCCTCGGCGAAGGCGGTTTCGTGGTGCCCGCGCCTGGCTTCCTGGCGCGGCTGGCTCAGTGGTGCACGGACAACGGGGTCGTGTTCGTGGCCGATGAGATCCAGACCGGTTTCTGCCGAACCGGCGACTGGTTCGCCTGTGACCACGAGGGCGTCGTACCCGACCTCATCACCACGGCGAAGGGCATCGCCGGGGGGCTCCCGCTCGCGGCCGTCACGGGGCGCGCCGAGATCATGGACTCCGTCAAGCCCGGTGGCCTCGGCGGCACGTATGGCGGTAACCCGGTCGCCTGCGCCGCGGCCCTGGGCACCATCGCCACCATGCGCGACGAGGACCTGGCGGCCCGCGCCCGGCACATCGGCGAGCTGATGCTCGGGCGGCTGAGCGACCTCGCTCAGCGCTATCCCGTCATCGGAGACGTCCGGGGACGCGGTGCCATGCTGGCCATCGAGCTCGTCGAGCCGGGCACGACGACGCCGAACGCCGCCGCGGCCGCTGCGGTCAACAAGGCGTGTCACGCCGAAGGCGTGCTCACCCTGACGTGTGGCACCTTCGGCAACGTCTTCCGGTTCCTGCCACCGCTGGTGATCTCAGACGCACTCATCGACGAGGCCCTGACCGTGCTCGAGAAGGCCCTCGCCGACGTCTCCTGACCGTCCCCGCGGCCGAAGCAGGACCGGGGAGGTTTCGCGGCCACCGGTTTGGGATACGTTGCTCGGGATCCGGCCTCGACCTGCGAAGGAGCACCAATGGGCGCGCTATGGCATCCGTTCTCGGACATGGGCGCCGTCGAACGCGACGGTGAGTTCGTGGTCGCGCGCGGCGACGGAGCGTACGTCTACGACCCGGACGGCAACCGCTACCTCGACGCCACAGCCGGACTGTGGTTCACCAACGTCGGACACGGCCGGGCCGAGCTCGGCGAGGCGGCTGCCGAACAGATGAGCAAGGTGGCGGCGTACAGCACGTTCGGTGACTACGTGACGGAACCGACGGTGGCTCTCGCGGAGCGACTGGCGGGGATAGCGCCGGTGCCGGGGTCGAAGGTGTTCTTCACCTCAGGTGGCTCCGACTCCGTCGACACGGCTGCGAAGCTGGCCCGTCGGTACTGGAACGAGATGGGGCAACCGCAGCGCCGCTACCTCATCGGGCGGCAGAAGGCGTACCACGGCATGCACTACGCCGGCACGGCGCTCGCCGGCATCCCTGGAAACCGCGACGGCTACGGCGAGCTCGTGCATGACAGTGCCACCGTGGCGTGGGACGACGCCGGTGACCTGCGTACGACGATCGAGCGGCTGGGGCCCGAGAACGTCGCTGCGTTCTTCTGCGAGCCGGTGATCGGCGCCGGCGGCGTCTATCCGCCGCCGGACGGCTACCTCGCCGACGTCCGCAAGGTGTGCACGGAGTACGACGTGCTGTTCGTGGCGGACGAGGTGGTGACGGGCTACGGGCGGATCGGTGGCGCGTGGTTCGCGAGCGGGCGGTTCGGGCTCGAGCCCGACATGATCACCACAGCCAAGGGGCTCACGTCGGGTTACCTGCCGATGGGGGCGGTGCTGATCGCCCCGAAGGTGTCAGAGCCCTTCTTCCAGCGTGACGCGGGGGTGTGGTGGCGGCACGGCTACACGTACTCAGGCCATGCGGCGGCCGCTGCCGTGGCACTGGTGAACCTCGACATCCTCGAGCGTGAGCACCTGCTCGACGAGGCCGCTCGCCTCGAGACGACGCTCGCCGCGCGGCTCAAGCCACTTGAGGATCACGAGCGCGTCCTCGAGGTGCGGTGCGGGACGGGCGCGCTCGCCGCGATCCAGCTCAGCGAGCCCACGGAGGCCATGGCCCTGGCCAAGGCATTGCGGTCGCACGGCGTGGCTACCCGGGCCGTCGGAGCCGGCGGCATCCAGGTCTCCCCCGCCTTCGTCATGACCGACTCCGAGGTCGACGACCTTGCTGCGGCCATCACCACCGCCCTCGATCGTTGAACCGTGAGTTGTGGCTCCTTGAACCGTGAGTTGTGGCTCCTTGAACCGTGAGTTGTGGCTCCTTGAACCGTGAGTTGTGGCGCCTTGAACCGTGAGTTGTGGTTTCGCGGTCACACGTCGCGCGGCGTCAATCCGAACCCCGTGGCCAACAGCTCGAGAGATATCAACTTGGCCTCATGGTCCGGCGTCGGAGCCACGAGAGCCAGCTCGTCAGCGCCAGCCTCCTCGGCGAGCTGAGTGAGGTCGCGTACGACGTCCTGGGGCGGCCCGGCGAATACGCGTCCGGCCATCGACGCCTCGATGCCGTCGTACTCCGTCGACGTACGGAACTCCCGGATCTCGAGCGCCGTTGGACGCCGCTTCGCACCGCTGCGAATAAGACGCATGCCTAGCGCCCAACCGGCACGGAAGTCCGCCGCCACGTCGGGATCGTGTGACGCGAGCGCGAGTGCGGACACGATCACACGCGGCTCAGAACCAAGGTCGGACGGTTGGAAGTCGCGCCGATAGGCCTGGAGCGCGTCCACTGCCAGTTCGGGGCTCATGTGGTGGGCGAACACCGACGTCATCCCGTTGATCGCAGCGAAGGCCGAACCCCAACCGCTCGAGCCCAGCATCAGCAGCTCCGGTTGGGTCTCAACGACCGGCGTCGCTCGCACGGTGGAGAAGGGATGGTCGCGGGGCCATCCGTCGGTGAGGAAGGCAATGAGCTCGGCGGCCTGCTGAGGAAACTCCGGCGCTCCGGCCGACTCCCGCGATCCGCGCAAGGCGAAGGCTGTCACCTGGTCTGTTCCCGGAGCCCGCCCCAGGCCGAGATCGATGCGACCGGGGTGGAGCATCTCGAGGGTCTTGAACCACTCCGCTACCTTCAGGGGCGCGTGGTTCGGCAGCATGATCCCGGCGGCACCAACACGGATCGCACGGGTCGCCGAGGCCACGTGGTTGATGAGGATCTCCGGTGAGCTGCTGGCCAGCCCCTCGAAGTTGTGGTGCTCAGAGATCCAGAATCGCTTGTAGCCGAGCCGGTCAGCCGTCTGGGCCGTTTTCAGTGTTCGGGCGATCGCTTCGGGTGCCGTCACGCCGGCCGGGACGTCGACGAAGTCAAGCAGCGAGACTGGGCGTACAGGGGCGTCAGGAGAAGTGCTCACGGAACGAAGCCAACCAGCGAAAGCCTCTCGAGATTCCGAGGGACTTCGCCAACGAACCACAACTCACGGCTCAAGGAGCCACAACTCACGGCTCAAGGAGCCACAACTCACGGCTCAACGATCTTCGAAGGCCCAGGGGGACCCGTAGGCGGTGAGCAGGTCGAGGAACGGTACGGCGTCGAACGCCTCCGGCCCGAGCACTCCAGAGCCCGACCACCTTCCGCTCGCCAGCAGCTCGAGAGCCACCACCGGGTTGACTGCGGTTTGCCAGACGACGCACTGATGGCCGTACTCGCGCATCGACCACTCGTTGTCGACCACGTGATAGAGGTATGTCGCCCGCGGCCGGCCGTCCTTGCCAGTGCCCGTGACGTACAGCCCCGCGCAGGTCTTGCCACGCATCTTGTCACCCAGTGTGGCCGGGTCTGGAAGGCACGCCGCCACCAGATCACGCGGGCTCACCTCGACTCCCGACACCCGGACCTTGTCGGTCTTGTCGAGCCCGAGCTTGTGCAACACCTTGAGCACGTCAATGAACTCGTCACCGAGGCCGTACTTGAACGTCGCCCGCTTGGCCTCGACCCAACGCGGCATGAGAAGCACTTCTTCGTGCTCGACGTTGACACACTCGACCGGCCCGATGCCCTCGGGAAAATCGAACACCTCCGGCTCGGAGAACGGCTCGGTCGTGAACCAGCCGCGGTCCTTCTCCCACACGACGGGAGGGTTGAGGCACTCCTCGATCGTGGTCCAGATCGAGAAGGACGGCGCGAAGTCATAGCCGTCGACGGTGAGGTTGGCGCCGTCTCGTACGCCCAGCTCGTCGATCTCGCTGAAGAGGTGGTCGGCGGCATACCGCGCAAATACGTCGGACAGCCCCGGCTCGACGCCGATTCCCACCAGTGCGAGCCGTCCGCCCGCCTCCCACTCCCCCGCCACCGCGAACTGCTCCTGGCCCAGTGTCACGCCGATCTGCTCGTACGGCGCCTCGGGGTGCGGCCGCGACAGGCTCATCGCCATGTCGAGGTAGTCCGCTCCAGCGGCGTACGCGCCGTTGAAGATCGGCATGACGAAGCGCGGATCAACTGCGTTCATCACGTGCGTGATGTCGTGCTCGCGCGCCAGCGCCTCGACCGACGAGGCATCGGACGCATCCACCTGGGCCGCAGAAAATCGCTCGTCGATCGACGCCGCCCGCTCGGCACGGGACAGGTCATAGTCCGCGATCACGAGGCGCTCGAAGAACTCACGCCGAGCGGCAATCGCAGCGAACGCCGCCCCCACGCCCCCGGCACCAACCAGCAAGATCTTCATGTATGCCTTTCCGCTAAATCCATATCACTGGCCCAACCATCTGCGCAGGCGAGTGGGCGACGGTCGGGTGGATGCATAGCAAGACCGAGGAGCGAACCGATAGCGGGCTATCGCGAGCGACGAGAACGAAACGAGGCGCCCACCGGGCGTCGTTCACACTGAGATATCTGTCATCACGTGCTTGATGCGGGTGTAATCCTCCAGCCCGTACATCGACAGGTCCTTGCCGTACCCCGAGTGCTTGAAGCCGCCGTGCGGCATCTCGGCCACGATCGGGATGTGGGTGTTGATCCACACGCACCCGAAGTCGAGGCTGCGCGCCATTCGCATGGCCCGACCGTGGTCCCTGGTGAAGACGCTGCTCGCCAGTCCGTACTGAACGCCGTTCGCCCATCGCAGGGCCTCGTCCTCGTCGGAGAACTGCTGCACCGTGATGACGGGCCCGAAGATCTCGTCCTGGATGGCCTCGTCGTCCTGCTGGAGGCCGGAGACGACAGTCGGAGCATAGAAGTAGCCCTTGTCGCCGACCCGGTGACCTCCGGCTTGGAGCTTGGCATGGTCGGGGAGACGGTCGATGAACCCGGTCACGCGAGCTAGCTGGTTCGGGTTGTTGACCGGGCCGTACAGCACATCCTCGTCGTCGGGCATTCCGGTCTTGGTGTTCTTGGCCTGCTCGGTCAGCGCAGCCACGAAGTCGTTGTGCACGCCCGGACCGGCGAGCACGCGGGTTGCGGCGGTGCAGTCCTGACCAGCGTTGAAGTAGCCTGCCCCGGCAATCGCCTCGGCCGCAGCTTCGATATCGGCGTCGTCGAACACGATGACCGGCGCCTTGCCGCCCAGCTCGAGGTGGGTCTTCTTCAGGTCGGCGGCGGCCGACTTGGCCACCTCCATACCGGCGCGCACCGAGCCGGTGATCGAGACGAGTTGTGGCGTCGGGTGCTCGATCAACGCACGGCCGGTGTCGCGGTCGCCGGTCACGACGTTGAAGACACCGGGCGGGAAGAACTCCTGGGCGATCTCACCCAGCAGCAGGGTCGAGGCAGGTGTCGTGTCAGACGGCTTGATGACCAGACAGTTGCCGGCTGCCAGAGCGGGCGCGACCTTCCAGATCGCCATCATGAGCGGGTAGTTCCAGGGGGTCACCTGGGCAACGACACCGATCGGCTCGCGCCGGACGTACGACGTATGACCGGCGAGGTATTCGCCGGCCGACCGTCCCTCGAGGACGCGCGCCGCTCCCGCGAAGAACCGGACCTGGTCGATGGCCGGTGGCAGCTCTTCGGACTGGGTGAAGCCGAGGGGCTTTCCGGTGTTCTCGCTCTCGACGGCCACGAACTCATCGGCTCGTTGCTCCATCGCATCGGCAAGCCTGAGCAGCGCTCGCTGTCGATCGGCCGGGGTGGAGTCCCGCCACGTCTCGTAGGCCTTGCTCGCGGACCGCATGGCGCGGTCGACGTCCTCGGCGCCCGACACGGCGGCGGTCGCGTACTCCTCCTCGGTGGCGGGGTTGACGACCGGCGACGTACGTCCGTCGACGCTGTCCACGAGTTCGCCGTTGATCAGGTTCTTGAGTGTCCGGGTGGTCATGTGGCCCCTTGATCGCCTCGATGTGACGGACTGATTCCACGGGTAAAACTAGTCTGCGACGGCTGATTACACCAGTGGGTGAGCGGATCATCGACGCATTTCGTCGTACACCGAACTGCAGCGTTGGCGACGGGGCGTCCAGTGGGCGAGGCAAATGTGCTGTTTCCAAGGCGCGTTTGCCTTGTGAAGAAGCCACCTGGCTTGTTTACAAGGCAAACGCGGAGGGCCAGTCGGGGCAACAGAGCCAGTCGGGCAACAGAGCCCAGCCGGGGCAACAGGGGTGGTGGGTCAGAGGCGGCCGGCGGACTCGTCGCCGGAGATCTTCTGCGAGAGATAGATCGGGAGCACCGAGACCAGGATCAGGGCGGCGGCCGTGACGTTGACGATCGGTGCCTGCTGCCGGCTCAGCAGGTTGTTGTAGATCCACAGGGGCAGCGTCTGGATGTCGGCCGGCGCCGTGAAGGTCGTGACCACGATCTCGTCGAACGACAGCGCGAAGGCCAGCAGCGCCCCCGCCACCAACGCCGATCCGAGATTTGGCAGCGTCACGAGTCTGAACGTCGTGAACCGGGTGGCGCCGAGATCCATCGACGCCTCCTCGATGTTGCCGCCCAGCCGCCTGAGCCGGGCCACGACGTTGTTGAAGACCACCACGATGCAGAAGGTCGCATGCGCGATGACCAGTGACCACAACGACAACCCCACACCGAGGATGGTCGTGAACGCGTTGCTCAACGCGATCCCGGTGACGATGCCGGGCAGGGCGATCGGCAGCACGATCAGCAGCGACACTGCCTCCCTGCCGAAGAAACGGTGGCGCGTGAGCGCGAAGGCCGCGAGCGTGCCGAGCACCAGCGCGATCGCGGTTGCGATGAGACCGATCTTCACCGACTCCTGGAGGGCGTTGACCATGCCCGTGCTGTCCTTCGCCCGCCTCCACCACTCGAGCGTGAAGCTGCGCGGTGGCCACGAGAACGTCTTGTCCGAGTTGAACGAGTTGATCACGACGACACTGAGCGGCACGTAGATGAACGCCAGCACGATCACGACCAGCGCTCGCAGACCCCAGGTGCTGCCGCGGGAGAGGCGGAACCCCGGCGTGCTCACAGGTTCTCCAACGCGCCGGTACGACGGACCAGGGCGAGGTAGACGACCATGATCGCGACGGACACCGTGGCCAGAGCCGCGGCGAAGGGGATGTCGGTGGCCTGCCGGTCGAAGACGAGGTTGCCGAGCATCTGGGTCGTGCCGCCGACGTTCTTGACCGCGATGTAGTCCCCCAGCGACAGCGAGAACGTGAAGATCGAGCCGGCGATGAGTGACGGGACGATCATCGGCAGCGCGATACTCCGCAGCGTCCTCCCCGGCTTCGCTCCCAGGTCGCTGGAGGCCTCGAGCAGCGAGTCGGGCAGCTTCGTGAAGCCCGCGTACAGCGGCAGCGCCATGAACGGAAGCCACAGGTAGGCCAGCGTGATGATCACCGAGGTCACCCCGAAGCCCGGCGTCCAACCGAACGCCGAGTCCAGGACGCCGCCGGGAGTCACCATCGCCCGCCATGCGAAGGCCTTGACCAGATAGCTGGCCCAGAGCGGCGTCAGCAGCGCGACCACGAGCATCCTGGCCACGACCGGGCGGGCGATCTTGGCCATGTAGAACGCGAGGGGCAGTGCCAACACCGCGTCGATGACCGTGACAGAGGCGGCCACCATGATGGTGCGGAGGATGACCGTGCGGTAGACGTCCTGCTCGTACAGCTTGCGGAAGTTGTCGAGATTCCACTGGCGGGTGACCGTCACGCCGAAGTCGACACGCCAGAAGGCCGTCACGAGCAAGGCGGCGATCGCGACCAGGTAGATCAGCCCCAGCCAGAGCAGCGGCGCCGCGACCAGGCCCACGACTCGGGCACCCCCGTGGCGGTGCAGAAATGCCGATGCTCGCCGCGGCCAGGTTGACCGCGGCAGCTCGACCTCTCGCCTCGCCGGCAGGGGTGCCGAGCTCACGTCAGCCCTTCACCTCGGTCCACGCGTCCGTCCACGCGTTGTAGTCCGTGCAGTCGACGTCCGTGCGACCGTCCAGGCACTCCTTGATCGGAGTGGTCCAGTAGAAGATCTTGTTCGAGTACCCCGCGTCACTCACGTGGTAGTTGTCGCAGAAGCCCTTGCTGGTGTACTGGCAGGCCTTCGGGTTGGCCGGCGCCTCACCGAACCACTCCGCGACCTGGGCCTGCACCCTGGGGCTGGCCATCCACTCGAGCCACATGTACGCGCAGTTCACGTGGTCGTTGTTCGACGAGACCATCCAGGTGTCGGACCAGCCCGTCGACCCGCCCTGGGGGAAGACGGTCCCCACGTTGGCATCACCCTCGGTCAGGTTGGCGATCACCTGCCAGGTGGTCCCGATCACCGACGAGCCGCTCTTGAAGGCCTGCACCTCCTTGGTGTAGTCCGACCAGTACTCGCCGATGCTCGCCTTCTGCTTCTTCAACAGGTCGACCGCCGCCTGCAACTGACGCTCGTCCAGTGCGTAGGGGTTCTTGATACTGAGACTGGGCTGGGTCCTCATGAGGTACAGCGCAGCGTCCGCGATGTAGATCGGCGAGTCGTACGCCGTCACCTTGCCGGCATACGGCGCGGACTTGGGAACGTCGAACACGGCGTTCCATTCGGTGGGCGCGGGCTTCACGGCGTCCTTGTTGTACATGAGCAGGTTGGCGCCCCAACCGTGCGGGATGCCCCACATCTGGCCATCCACACTGTTGAAGTCCTTGTCCTTCAAGAACGACGAGATGTCGGCATAGTTGGGCACCAGGTCGGTGTTCACGGGCTGCACGTCACCGGCCGCGATGAGACGCAGGGTGGCGTCGCCCGAGGCCGACACGACGTCGTAGCCGCCGGAGTGCATCAGGCTGACTGCCTCGTCGGAGGTGCCGAACTCCTTCACGTTGACCTGGCAGCCGGACTTCTGCTCGAACGGCGACACCCAGTCGACGCTCGGGTCGTTCTTGCCCGACTCGGCGTATCCCGGCCAGGCCAGCACGTTGAGCTTGCCCTCACCGCCTCCCAACGACGTGGCCATCGGGATGTCGGGCGCCTTGAATCCGCCGGCCCCCGGTTGCGTCGTCGTGTTGTCGCTGCTCGTGCCGCAGCCGCTCGCCAACAGCGCGAGCGCGGCAAGCACGGCGACCGTGCCGGTACGACGACCGAGCCGTCGCGGATGTGTAGCGGTCATGAGTCCTCCAACATTGAGCGGCTGGGCTGGTCATCGATCGCGACGCAGTGTTCTGCTCGCCAGCTGAGCCGCACCGGCTTGTCGCGAAAGTCGAGCACGTCCGTTGACGACGTCTGCAGGTTCTGCTGCATGGCGACCAGACGTGCTCCGGCGTCGAGGTCGACGATGAAACGCGTGGACGCGCCGGCGTAGACCACCTCCGCCACGGTTCCCCTGACCGACGTCACGCCGGGGTCCTCCGGCGCGCGCACGTCGGTGTCGATGTGAATCTTCTCGGGCCGAACGCTGAACGTGCCCTCGTGCCCGAACAAGGTCTTCGCTGCTGCCCCAGTGATGAGGTTGCTGGTGCCCACGAAGCCGGCGACGAAGGCGCTCGACGGCTTTTCGTAGATCTCTGCGGCCGTGCCGATCTGCTCGATGCGGCCGTTGTTGAAGACCGCGATCCGGTCGCTCATGGTCAGCGCCTCGTCCTGGTCATGGGTCACGAAGACGAAGGTGATGCCGACGTCACGCTGCAGGACCTTGAGCTCGACCTGCATCTCCTCGCGCAGCTTGAGATCGAGGGCGCCGAGCGGCTCGTCGAGCAGCAGGACCTTCGGTTCGATGACCAGGGCGCGGGCGAGCGCGACCCGTTGTCGCTGTCCACCGGACAGCTGACTGGCCTTCCGGTCACCGTGGGAGTCGAGGCGGACCTTCGCCAGTGCCTCGTCGGCCAGCTCGCGCCGCCGGACTTTGCCGACCCCGCGTACGCGCAACCCGTAGCCGACGTTGTCTCGCACGTTCATGTGCGGGAAGAGCGCGTAGTCCTGGAAGACGGTGTTGACGTCTCGCTCGAACGGCGCCCGCCTGGTGACGTCGACACCGTCCAGCCGGACGATGCCTGCGTCGGGCATCTCGAAGCCCGCGATCATGCGTAGGACCGTCGTCTTTCCCGATCCCGACGGGCCGAGCATCGAGAAGAACTCACCGTCCCTGATCGTCAGGTCGATGTCATCGACGGCTGTCACGGACCCGAAGCGTCGGGTCAGCCCCTGCAGGTCGACGGCCGTGGGGGCAGCGTCGGAGGAGGCCGTGTCGGCATCATGACCCCCGTCGGTCGTCGTCGCCACATCGGCACCCTACTGGGCGGCGAGCCTTTGACGCACGCCTTGCGCGACCGTCGCAGACCGTGTCGTCCTGGCTGCCCGCTGACCGCCGCGATGGGTGAGGACCTGTTCCGTCTAGGGTGAAGGCAACCACTGCTCGACCTCTGGAGCGATCGTGTCGAAGCCGACCAACCCGTCCACCGCGCCGCTCGACCTGTTCGGGATCGACAACCTGCTCGACGACGAGGAACGCGCGATGCGTGAAACCGTCCGCCGGTTCTGCGACGACCAGATCCGTCCCCACATCGCGCAGTGGTACGAAGAGGCCAGCCTGCCCGCCCGTGGCCTCGCCAAGGAGCTCGGCTCGCTTGGCCTGATGGGCATGCATCTCGATGGCTACGGCTGCGCCGGGACCAGCGCAACCGCGTACGGGCTGGCGTGCCTGGAGCTCGAAGCCGCGGACAGTGGGGTCAGGAGCCTGGTGTCCGTACAGGGCTCGCTCGCGATGTTCGCCATCCATCGCTTCGGCAGCGACGAGCAGAAGGAACACTGGCTGCCACAGATGGCCGCCGGTACGGCGATCGGGTGCTTCGGCCTGACCGAGCCCGACTTCGGCTCGGACCCCGGAGGCATGCGTACCCGCGCCCGGCGCGACGGCTCCGACTGGGTGCTGAACGGCACCAAGATGTGGATCACCAACGGCGCCATCGCTGACGTCGCAGTGGTCTGGGCACGGACCGACGAGCCGTCAACAGGCTCCGGCCAGGCGGTCATCCGCGGCTTCGTGGTGCCGACCGAGACCAACGGCTTCTCGGCACCGGAGATCAAGCAGAAGATGTCGCTGCGGGCCTCGGTGACGAGTGAGCTCATCCTGGACGACGTCCGGCTACCGGAGTCGGCGATGCTGCCCGACGCGCGAGGACTGGGCGGCCCGCTGTCCTGCCTGTCCGAAGCCAGGTTCGGCATCGTCTTCGGCGCCCTGGGAGCAGCCCGCGACTGTCTCGAGGTCACGATCGACTACGCCAAGAGCCGGCGGGTCTTCGACAAGTCGCTGGCGGCATACCAGCTGACACAGGAGAAGCTCGCGAACATGACTCTCGAGCTCGGCAAGGGCATGTTGCTGGCGTTGCACCTCGGCCGGCTCAAGGACGGCGCCGGCATCAGTGCCGAACAAGTGAGCCTGGGCAAGCTCAACAACGTGCGGGAGTCGATCGCGATCGCCCGTGAATGCCGCACGATCCTCGCGGCGAACGGCATCACGTTGGAGTACCCGATCATGCGGCACGCCAACAACCTCGAGTCGGTGCTGACCTACGAAGGCACCTCCGAGGTGCATCAGCTCGTCATCGGCCAGGCGCTCACCGGCGAGTCCGCCTTCCGCTGACGACCGACCGCGGTTGAGTCGCTCCTGCTGATCAGTCGCTCGAGTCGTCGCGGGATCTCGAGGCCGGCGCGGAGGTCGGTCCGGGAAACCACCGGCCAACGGTCCAGGCGATCACCACGGTGGGGATGCCGAGAAGCGCGACCAGCGTGGGCACGGTGACGAGACCGGCTGCCACGGCGAACGTGCCGTAGACGGCCAGCGCCACCACCTCGGTCGCGAAACCGTAAACCGATGTGACCGTGGCACGAGCCGGCCCGGCGATCACCTGCTGCAGCCGTGCCTCCGCCACGATCATCGTGTTGTTCAGCAATCCGTAGCCAACCGCGATGGCGACGAAGCCGGCGTAGGGCCAGATCAAGGCGCCGATCGAGATCAGGCCGCCGCCGATGACGACCACCACCGCCATGGTGCGCGACCCCATGCTCGCCGTCCGTCCGGCCAGTGCGGTTCCCACCACCTGTCCGACAACGGCCATGCCGACGAGCAACGGGATCGTCGACGTCGAGACACCGTGGCCCTTGGCGACCAGCGGGAAGTACTCGTCGTACGCCGTGAGGCCGATGAGTAGGGCCGCGATGACCACGACGCGACGAACGTCGACAGAGCGCGACGCCTCACGGATGCCTGCGCGCAGCATGGCGACGTACCGCGACGCCAGCGCCTCGGTCTCGGCCAGCAGGTGATGCGATCCGTTCGGCTTGCGGGCCGCGACGGAGAACGGCAACGTCGCGGCCAGCACCGCCTGGCCGCCTGCGATCGCAACGGAGGTCCAGCCGACGAGGGCATAACCCCCGATCGCGAACAACGGTGCTGCAGCCACCGTGGCAACGAGGTTGGCCATCATCGCGGTGGAGTGCGCCCACCCGACGAGGCCGGGGTATGCCGCGTCCGCGCCCCGTTCGGCGAGCTCGTCGTAGAGCACCGACTCGAAGGTCCCGGACATGAGCGCGCTGGAGAGGCCCCACAGGACGAAGCCGAACGCATAGCCGGTGTAGGTCGGGACCAGCATCCAGGCGCTGAACGCGCCGGCGTAGACGACGGCCGAGACGACGAGCAGCAGGCGCCGGTCGATGGTGTCGGCCCATGCTCCGGAGGGCACCTCGAAGACGAAGGACGTCAGAGACCAGATGATGAAGAGCGTCGAGATCTGTCCCGTCGAGACGCCGTGGTCTCCGAACAGCAGCGCGTAGACGCTGTACAGCGGAACCAGGTCCCGGGACGCGTGATAGGTGAGGACGCGCAAGGTGAACCTGCGCGGTAGGACCTAAGTCGGACTCGACCAGAACGTCATGAGCCGACCCTAGCGCAGGAGCATCCGGTCAGGACCTCTCTCCGAGCCGACGTCGATGGAGCTCGTCAACCGATCCGCTCATAGACCAGGACGAAGATGTCACCGACTGCGTCTTGGTTGCGCGGGTGCGCACGGACGGCGACGCTTCCCCGATCAGGTGGGACGAGGTTGCCGGACGCCGCCGCTGTCACACCGTTGCCCATCGGGCTCACGCCGACACTGTCAGGCAGGAGCTGCAGGCCGTGCCTCACATGGGCCGCACCCGTGACGGCATACAGCGGTTGCTCGGAGCGGGGCAGGGTGACGTGAGCTCGCACATCATTGCGTCCGTTCAGCGTGGCCACGTCGGCGTCCAGGATGCGATAGGTGTGCCCCTTGAAGACCACCTCGCGGTCGAACCAGATCCCCTTGACCTGCTGCCTCGGCGCCCGCTCGTAGATCGCGATCCCGGGCTGCGGCGCGACTCCGCGGTCGACATGCCTGGTCAGGTGCACCGTGACCGTCGAAGGCTGCCCCGCCCTGACGCCGTAGCGATGGGAGAAGACCCGGGCGTTGGCGGTCGGAGACTCGGCGAACCCTCCCTCAGCGCCCAACGGACCTTCGGCCGTACCGTTGCACGTCGACCAGGACAGCTCGTGGCCGTTGATCGTGAGGCCGAACTCCGCCCCCTTGTCGATCCCGTGACACACCCGCGTCATAGCAGAAGTCGGTCCAGGACAGATCGCTCGTGGTTGGCGTGAACGTCACGTCGACGCTGTGCTCCCCCGGCCGGGCGACGGCATACGCGACCAGTCTCGCGCCACCGGGGGCCTTGTACAGAGACACTCCGTGCTGCGAGACCGTCGGGAGTGGGTCCGTCCGGTCGGCCGGCACGGTGTCGGCTGAGCGATCGATGATGTTCGGCGCGATCGCAACTGCCGCGACGGCGATCGCGACCGCGGCTCCGGTCGCCACCGCCGTGCGACGGCGCTGCGCGCTGACCTTGCGATCCACGGCGGCGAGCCGGGCGGTGGGATGGACGTCATCATCGGCGTCGTCGGCCATCGTGGACAGACTCTGCTTGAGCTCATTGATGTTCATCGCGTTACCCCCTCGTTGTCACGGCCGCGCTGCGGGTCGTCATCGGTGACCGCCAGGGTCGGGTCGACCCGGAGTTTGGCCAGCGCCTTGCTGGACTGGCTCTTGACCGTGCCGACACTGCATTCGAGCAGCCGCGCCGTCTCGGCCTCGCTCAGGTCCTCGAAGAACCGGAGGACCACCACGGCACGCTGACGCCTCGGCAGCCGTGCCAGTGCGGTCCGCACGTCGTGGGTCGTACTGCTGCCGGTCGGATCGTCGCCGTGGTGCTCGGTGTCGGGGAGGTCATCGGTCGGATGCTCACCGTTCCACCGCCGGCGCCACCAGGTGGCGTAGGTGTTGACGAGGATCTTGCGCACGTAGGCGTCCGGACTGCTCTCGACCCGGCCCCAGGCTCGCCACGCCTTGGCCAGCGCCGTCTGCAGCAGATCCTCGGCCAGCTGGCTGTCCTGGGTGAGCAGGTAGGCCGTCCGGAGCAGACCTCCCGACCGCGTCGTCACGAACTCCTCGAACGTCCCCCTTGTCGTCCCCCGCGTCGTCCCCCGCGTCGTCCCCCGCGTCGTCCCCCGCTCGCTCACCGTGCCATCCTCTCGTGTGCCCCCGAGCCCTGCAGCGCGGACGGCGACCGTGCGTGCTGGTGCGGGCTGGGCTGACATCTGTCCCCTCGGCGATCGGGAGTTCCGGCGACTCCTTCACCCATCAGGACCGGCTCGGCCCATCGTTTGGTTGCCTGCGAACGTCGCGAAGAATGGACAGACCGGACAACAACGGATTTCGTTGTTTGGTGGCGCCTGAACTACGCAGTATCGCCGCGATCTGATTTCAGGCCACGGATTCACTTGCTTTGACGTTCGGCGATGAGGCAGACTGACCGCTATGACGACCGACCAGAGCCTCGACAGCACCGCATTGGACCACGCTGCGCTCCAACAGTCTGCACGTGACCACCTATGGATGCACTTCACGCGTATGTCGTCATACGACAACGCTGACGTCCCGATCATCGTGCGCGGTGAGGGTGCCTACATCTACGACGCCCAGGGCAAGCGTTACCTGGACGCACTCGCTGGGCTGTTCGTGAGCCAGCTCGGCCATGGCCGCACCGAGATCGCCGAGGCAGCCGCCCGACAGACGCAGCAGCTGGCGTTCATGCCGCTGTGGTCCTACGCGCACCCCAACGCGATCGAGCTGGCGCAGCGCGTCGCGTCGTACGCGCCGGGCGATCTCAACCGGGTCTTCTTCACCACCGGCGGCGGCGAGGCAGTCGAAACCGCCTGGAAGCTCGCCAAGCAGTACTTCAAGATGACCGGCAAGCCGGGCAAGCACAAGGTCATCAGCCGTGCGATCGCGTACCACGGCACCACGCAGGGCGCACTGTCGATCACGGGGCTGCCCGAGCTCAAGGCACCGTTCGAGCCGCTCGTCCCCAGCACGTTCCGCGTACCCAACACCAACATCTACCGCGCCCCGATCCACGGCGACGACCCCGAGGCATTCGGCCGCTGGGCCGCCGACCAGATCGCGGTTGCCATCGAGAACGAAGGCGCCTCCACCGTGGCCGCCGTGTTCCTCGAGCCGGTGCAGAACGCCGGGGGCTGCTTCCCGCCACCGCCGGGATACTTCCAGCGGGTCCGCGAGATCTGCGACGAGTACGACGTGCTGCTCGTCAGCGATGAGGTGATCTGCGCGTTCGGGCGGCTCGGCCACATGTTCGGCGCGGAGCGCTACGGCTACCAGCCCGACATGATCACCTGCGCGAAGGGCATCACCTCCGGCTATGCCCCCCTCGGGGCGATGATCGCGACCGACCGGTTGTTCGAACCCTTCTCCAAGGGCGACGCGTCCTTCGTTCACGGCTACACGTTCGGCGGCCACCCGGTTTCGACTGCCGTCGCGATGGCCAACCTGGACATCTTCGAGCGTGAGCACATCAACGAGCACGTGCTCGCCAACCAGGACGCGTTCCGCAACACCCTCGAGAAGCTCTATGACCTCCCGATCGTGGGCGACGTCCGTGGCGATGGGTACTTCTACGGCATCGAGCTCGTCAAGGACAAGGCCACCAAGGAGACGTTCAACGACGACGAGTCCGAGAGATTGCTCCGCGGCTTCCTCTCCAAGGCGCTCTACCAGGCCGGGCTCTACTGCCGAGCCGACGACCGTGGCGACCCGGTCGTCCAGCTCTCGCCGCCATTGATCTGCGACCAGGAGCACTTCGACGAGATCGAGCAGATTCTCCGTGCCGTGTTGACGGAGGCGTCCACCAAGATCTGACTGGAGGTGTCCCGATTGACGTGGCGCACTTCTCAGCGGCTGTCCCCGGTGCCGCCGAGGACGGCTCTGCGTTGCCGATCCGCGAGTTTGTCAACATTCCGCTGGGCGACATCATCCAGGGAGAGACCCAAGAAGTTCGCCAGGACTGCCGTGTACCAAAGAACGTCGCCGAGTTCGGCGGCCATGTCGTCGCGGTCGAGTTGAGCGAGGTCGCTGTTCTTGTCGCGGACGAGCTTCTTGACCTTCTCGGCGATTTCGCCCGCCTCACCAACCAAGCCGAGGACTAGGTGCATGAACTCGTCTCGGGCATCGGTCTCGCGGGCCGTGCGCAACGCGGCACGCTGGTAGTCGTCGCAATCCATTGCGCCACCGTAGCGATCGCTCGTTCCCAGATCGAAGCCAAGGTGCTCTCCGGACGTAGGCACATCGGCAGATCCGGCGAGTGCGGATGCTCGGCGCGCAGCCGCCAATAGGGATATCCAGTGAGCCTCGCTCCTAGGTGGCTTGTGTCGGTGCTCCAGCCCATCGACTGCTTCAGGAGGGGCTCGTCGACACTCGCAAAACCCCTTGTGGACAACGCGAAACGGGCTGGCGGCTGTCGGACAGGACAGGTAGAATCGAACACATGTTCGACACCGACCTCAGCGCACTCGACGAGCTGGCCACCCTGGCCGCCGCCGAACAAGCCCGCGCTGTCGTCGAGCAGGGCGAAGTGCGGTTGTTGCAGACCGCGGCGCACTGGGCCGACCTGCACAGCGAGCTCGCCCGGGCCACCGAGCCCGCTGCTGCCGGGCAGTGAGCAGCTGATCCGGTTCGGTGGCGCCGGCACACCGGGCGTGGCGGAGTTCGCACCGGCCGAGCTCGGCGTCGTGCTGGCCACCTCCACCCACGCCGCGGAACGGCTGGTCGCGGACGCGTTGGACCTGCGCCACCGACTCCCACAGCCTGTGGGCACGGATCTGTGCGGGTGAGGTCAAGCCGTGGATCGGCCGCAAGACCGCCGACGCCACCCGCCACCTGAGCGAAGCAACCGTGGCGGTGGTGGACCGCAGGATCGCCAGATATGCCCACTCCCTGTCGTGGGGCCGGATCGAGGCGATCATTGCCGCGACGTGGGTGGAGTGCGACCCGGACGCTGCCGCCGCGGCTGATGCCGAGGCGCAGGGGTCGTTGGGGGTGTGGGTCAAGGACCACCAGCCGGGCGAGCACGGCACCCGGGAGATCTTCATCCGGGCCGAAGCACCCGACGCGTTACGGTTCAACGCCACCATCGGCGGCCTGGCCACCGGCCTCGGCGTCCTCGGCGACACTCGCCCGGTCGATGTCCGTCGGGCCGCCGCGGTCGGGATCCTGGCCAACCCCCAACACGCCCTGGACCTGTACACCGACCTCCACACCGCCACCAGCCGAACCGGCGAGCCGGACGACCCCGACGACCCCGACGACCCGGAAGAGCCGGCTGACGACGTGCAGACCCGGTCAGGCCGTGGCCGCCGGGTCGACACCCGACCCGACGTCACCATGTACGTCCACCTCACCGATGAAGCGTTGACGTCAGGCAGCGGAGTGGCCCGGGTCGAACAGGTCGGACCCGTCACCCTGGACCGCGTCAAGGCGTGGCTCCGCCATGCGAACGTGACCGTCAAACCGGTGATCGACCTCAACCAGCAGATCCCCGTGGACGCCTATGAGATCCCCGACCGGATCCGCGACGCCGTCCACCTACGCACCCCCGTGGACTGCTTCCCCTACGCCACCTCCACCCGACGCACCGGCGACCTCGACCACACCACCCCCTACGTCTCCCCCGACAACGGCGGACCACCCGGCCAAACCGGGATCGACAACCTCGGCCCCCTGACCCGGACCCACCACCGCATCAAGACCCACGGCCACTGGCAGGTCACCCAACCCTTCACCGGCATCTTCGTCTGGCGCAGCCCCCACGGCCGCTACCACCTCGTCGACCACACCGGCACCCACCCAGCACTCCCCGCCCTTCCGGCACTGTCGGCCCGTCAGCCGCTCCCCGCTGCCTGAAACACCCCGACCTCCACACGCCGGATCAGCGACCCGGAAGCTCAGCGACCACGTCCACGTCCACTCCAGCTGTGATGGCGGCTTCTTCAGCTCGGTGGAGCGCCTCGGTGGCCGCCTCGTACGCGCGCCGCGCCTCGGTCAACGCGTGGCGGACGTCTTCATGCCCGTTGGCGGCACTCATCCGGTCACCTGAAGCTCAGCCATGGGCTTCGAGCCAGTGACGAGCCCGATGGGCGGACGCTCTGGACAGCCAGGCATCCTGAACGATCTCGGCCAGTTCCGCACGGGTCAGCTCCCCGATCCGAGCTGCCCGGAGCAGGACGGACTGGTGGCCGTCGAAGTGCGGTGTGGTGAAGAACGGGGAAGACGCGTCCTGCACCAGCGCTTCCTTGTCCGCTTCCGAGCCGACCCAGAACACGATCACATCGGTATATCGCTCACCGGAGACGGGGTCGACGGCATCCGGACGCGGGGTGCGGAAGAAGATGAACGACTTCCGGCCCACCTGGTAGACGGGGTTGTCGCTGGCGCGGTGGTCAACCGTGACGTGGGGCATCGACAGCGCCAGCTCATGGACGTCCTCGATGCGGGCCTTACGCGTGCGTTGCGACACGGCCACGATCGTACGACGGCGCGGGGGTCAGGGCTGCGGTGCCGTCGTCGGGGCGTCGACGTTCACCGTCGGTGTCCCGCCGCCGGCCCGGGCGATGACAGCGACCGCAGGCTTGTCAGTCGGGTTGCTCTCCCGATGGACGGTGAACGGCGGCACGTGCACGAAGTCGCCGGCTCGAGCGTCGACGAAACCGACGTGACCCTCGAACTCCAGCCGCAGCACGCCCGACACGACGTACAGGCTCGTCTCGTTGCGATCGTGATGATGCCAGCCGCTGACGGCGCCCGGCTCGGTCTCGACCCGCCCCGCCCACAATGCCGAGACCTCGAACGCACGCTGACGTTCCATGCCAGGGGTGGGGTCCGTCCTGACCAGGTCGTCCGGCGTGATGACCCGAACCGGTTCGCTCATGCCGCCAATCTAATCGCGTCCGTCACGTGGTCGCCCGCCGACGCCGCCACAGCTCGGCCGCCACGACGAGCACGAACGAGACCAAGAACATGATGCTCCCCACGACGAACAGCTGTGGAGGAAAACCCTTCAGCTTGCTGCCGTAGACGAACAAGGGGAACGTCACGGACTGACCCGAGGTGAAGTTGGTGACGATGAAGTCGTCGAACGACAGTGAGAAGGCAAGCATCGACGCCGCCACGATGCCAGGCATGGCGAGCGGCAGCGTCACCAGTCGAAACGTTTGCCACTCGTTCGCGTACAGGTCCATGGCTGCCTGTTCGAGGCGCGAGTCCATGCCTGTCAATCTGGCCTTGACGGTGACGACCACGAACGACAGACAGAACATCACGTGGGCGATCACGATCGTGATGAACCCGAGCACCCCATCGAATCCGAAGGCCACGAACATCGCGAGCAGCGACGATCCCATCACGACCTCCGGCGTCGCCATCGGCAGGAAGATGACGAGGTTCGCCGTGGCCCGGCCACGGAACGTGTGCCGAACGAGCGCGAAAGCCATCAGCGTTCCGAGGAGCGTTGCCAGGATCGTGGCCGTGATGCTGATCTGAAAGCTCAGCTTGAGGGAGCTGCACAATCCGGCCGGCTCGCAGATCGTCGTCCAGTTGTGCCAGGTGAACGTCTCGAACTGAGCCGTCGCCGAACGTCCGGATGGTTGGCTGAACGACAGCGCGATGATGTAGCCGATCGGCACGAACGTGTAGACCAGCACGAGAAGCCCCACGAGCAGGACCGCGTGATCGGAGAGCCACCGCCGGAGGCTCTTGCGTTGACGGGTCGGCGGAGCGGGAGACGTAGCGCTCCGGGCCACCCGCTCAGGGGTCGCGACGGCCATCAGACCAGCTCCTCCGTTCCGGCTCGTCGAACGTAGACGACGACCATCAAGACCACGATCGCCATCAAGATGATCGACAGGGTTGCGGCCAGCGGATAGTTCTGTTCAGTCAGGAAGGCGGACTGGATGCGGTTGCCGACCATGTACTCCTTCGGCGTCCCGAGCAACGATGCGTTGATGTAGTCACCACAAGCCGGGATGAAGCAGAGCAGTGTCCCGGACACGACTCCCGGCAAGGACAAGGGGAACGTCACCCGGCGGAACCCTGAGAACGGGCGAGCATAGAGATCTCCGGCCGCTTCGATGAGCCGATGGTCGACCTTGTCGAGCGATGCATACAGCGGCAGCGTCATGAAAGGCAGGAAGTTGTAGATCAGGCCGGCGATCACGGCCACCGGTGTGGCCAGCAGGCGCCCGTCGTCGGGCAGGACGGCGATCGCCTTGAGAAAGCTCGTCACCGGCCCTCGGTCAGCCAGGATCGCCTGCCAGGACAGGGTGCGCAGCAAGAAGCTGGTGAAGAAGGGGGCGATCACCAAGACGAGCATGACGTTCTTCCAGCGTCCGGCCTTGAAGGCGATCGCGTACGCCAGCGGGTAGCCCAGCATGAGGCACACGAACGTGGCGATGCCGGCATACGTGAACGACCGCAGGAACAGGTTGTAAGTGTCGCGGATCGCGTTCAGATAGTTCGCGAAGTGACCGGTCATCTGATACCCGGTCACGTAGGAGCCGCTGGGGTCGTACAGGGAGGTGAACACCAGCTGCACCGTCGGCACCAGGAAGAACACGCCCAACCACAGCATCCCGGGCACGAGCAGCAGCCAGCCCCAGCCCCGCCGCTTTCTGGTCTCCCCGTCAACGGGGGCCGACGTAGGTGCCGGCACTCCGGGAGCGATGGTCACAGGTCCTCTTCGCGGGTCACTCCGGCCTCAGCGTCTTGGTCCGGGTCGAGCAGGAACGTGTGCGCGACGTCCCACGCGAGCTCGACGTCATCCCCCTGCCTGAACCGATCACGCTGACCCGTGTTCTGCTCGAAGACCATCAGCTCCTGGCCCCACGGCATCCGTACGAGGTACTGGGTACTGACACCTACGAAGCTGACGTCGCTGATCCGGCCTCCGCCGAGGACGTTCGCATCACCTTGGTCCTCAGCCCCGGGAGCGCTCACAAAGATCTTCTCCGGCCGGACGCCGAGCCAGCCTTTTCCGCCGCCGCCGTGGTCCCTCGCGTGCGGAACGACCAGCTTTTCACCGTTGCAGTTGACCTGGGTGAAGTCCCCGGTCTGCGTCAGCACGTCGACCATCACCAGGTTGGACTGACCCAGGAAGTTGGCGACGAAGGTGGTCTGTGGATTCTCATACAGGTCGCCAGGAGCGCCCATCTGCTCGATCACCCCGTGGTTCATGACCGCGATGGTGTCGGCCATCGTCATGGCCTCCTCCTGGTCGTGGGTGACGTGCACGAACGTGACGTCGATCTCCGTCTGGATCCGCTTGAGCTCGATCTGCATCTGTCGGCGCAGCTTGAGGTCGAGCGCGCCGAGCGGTTCGTCGAGCAGCAGCACTCCGGGTTCGTTGATCAGGGCGCGTCCGAGGGCTACCCGCTGCTGCTGGCCCCCGGAGAGCTGGGCAGGCTTGCGGCTCGCGTACTGCTCGAGCTGGACCAGCTCGAGCATCTCGTGAGTCTTGACCTTCCAGTCCTTGACACCTCGTCGTCGCAGCCCGAAGGCGACATTCTCCAAGATCGTCAGGTGCGGGAAGAGCGCATAGGACTGGAAGACCGTGTTGACCGGTCGTTTGTAGGGCCGCAGCATCGTGATGTTCTCGTCACCGATGTAGACACGACCCATGGTGGGGTCCTCGAGGCCGGCGACCATCCGCAGCGTGGTGGTCTTGCCGCAACCGGACGGGCCGAGCAGGGCGAAGAACGACCCCTGGGGAACGGTCAGCGTGAGGTCGTCGACAGCAACGAACTCTCCGAACCGCTTGGTGATGCTCTCCAGGCGTAGATCCTTTGCGCCTACTCCAGCGTCCGGCTCGCTGATGCGTTCAGCCATGTCACCTGCCCTTCCCACTCATTCGGCCTCAGCCGCCCTGCACCTTGTTGAACTGCTGCTGGTAGCTCTGTTGCTGCTTTTCGGTAAGGGTCATGAAGGACGAGCCGGTCGCAAGTGTCTTGTCATCCAGGAAGATGAAGGGGCTCTTGACCGCGGACTTGTCGTACTGACCGATTTCCTCCTGGGCGCCCGCGACGGGACAGAAGTAGTAGTTCCAGGCCGACAGCTTTGCGGCGTTGACCGGGTCGTAGTAGAAGTTCATCAGCTCTTCGGCGTTGGCTTTGTGATCGGCCTTGTTGGGCACCATCATGTTGTCGGTCCACAGGGCGAAGCCCTCCGAGGGCGGGAGCCACTTGTACTTGCCGCCGCCGAGCAGGTTGATGACGTCCCCACTCCAGGCCTCGCACGCCACGATGTCGCCGGACTTCATGTCGTCGATGTAGTCGTTGCCGGCAAAGCGCCTGATCTGGCCGTTCTGGACGAAGCCGTCCAACGCTGAGACCGCCTTGCTGAACTCGGCATCGGTGAACTTCTCTGGGTCGCTGCCCTGCAGGAGCAGCATGAACAACATGGTGTCGCGCATCTCGGTCAGCAGCTCGACCTTGCCCTTGAGGTCGGGGCGCGTGAGCAGGGCCTCGAAGCTTTCGACCGGGTCTGTCAACTCGGAGTTGTAACAGATGCCCGTCATCCCGCTCTGCCACGGAACGCTGTAGTCGCGGTTCGGGTCCCAGCTCGGCGACTTCAGGAAGTCGATGAGGTTGGCATCCACATTCGGCATCTTCGAGTGATCGAGCTTCTGGATCCACCCCAGATCGATCATCCGAGCGGCCATCCAGTCGGTCAGGACGACGATGTCACGTCCGGTCGGCTTGCACGACTGCAGCTGTGGCGACACCTTGGCGAAGAACGACTCGTTGTCGTTGATGTCGGTGTCGTAGTTGACGGTGATATCGGTCTGCTTCTCGAACTTCTCCAACGTCGAGGTGTCCTTGGCCTTGACGGGGTCCACGTAGCCGATCCAGTTGGAGAAATTGATCTCCGCCTGCGAGGAGCTGAGATCCTTGCTCACACACTGGGTCTGGTCGACTTTGGCACCACTGGTGCCACACGCCGATAGAATTCCTGCCCCCCGACCGCAAGTGCTGACAACGACGCTCCGCGAAGAAATCCGCGTCGACTTACATTTGACGTCAGGTACGAATCGGGCATTGATGAGTCCCTTCTGGAGCCACAGCAGTTGCGGTGGATCTTGTCAGACTACCGCGTCAGGGACAAGGGATTCCGTTGGCAAAGGCTCGAATTGCGACGGAATCTAGATCTTCGACCTTGCACAACAGGCGACTGGACCACCAAGATGGGCGCGTGAACCAACGCCACAACGGCACCCATCCGGTCCTCGACGAGGTGTCCAAGGGCATCATCGCCCAGCTCCAGAAGGACGGCCGGATGCCGTACGCCTCGATCGGCAAGGCCGTCGGGCTTTCCGAGGCTGCGGTTCGACAGCGGGTGCAGCGGCTGCTCGACAGCGGGGTCATGCAGATCGTGGCCGTCACCGATCCGCTTCAGCTCGGATTCGCCAGGCAGGCGATGATCGGCATCCATGCCGAGGGGGACCTGGAGCCCATTGCCGAGGCGCTGACGACGATGGCCGAGGTCGACTACGTCATCGTGACCGCCGGCTCGTTCGACCTGATGGTCGAAGTGGTGTGTGAGAGTGACGACCATCTGCTCGAGCTGCTGTCGAAGCGGATCCGCGCCATCGAAGGCGTGCGTGCCACGGAGTCCTTCGTCTATCTCAAGCTCCACAAGCAGACCTACTCATGGGGAGTCCGCTGAGTCGTGGCCCCGTACACAGACCTGTCCCTGTGGCACGCGACCTGCGGGGACCCCCTTCTCCCCCGTGCTGCTCTCGAATCAGAAGTGGATGTCGACGTCGCCATCGTCGGGGCAGGGTTCACCGGACTGTGGACCGCCTACTACCTGGCGGCAGCCGATCCTGGCCTGCGCATCGCCGTACTGGAGCGCGAGGTCGCCGGTTTCGGCGCGTCGGGCCGCAACGGCGGCTGGGCGTCCGCGCTCTTCCCCAGCGCACGGTCCAAGTTGGCCCGTCTCCCCGGAGCCAGTCGGCAGTCGGCCAACGCCCAGATCACGGCCATGCGCGCCAGTATCGGCGAGATCCAGCGGGTGATCGACGAGGAGGGCATCTCGTGTGGCTTCCATCGTGGCGGGACGGTCGCCTTCGCCAGGACCAAGGCCCAGCTCGAACGCGCTCGCCTCGAGGTCGATGAGGCGCACGCGTGGGGTGACACAGACGACGATCTCCGACTGCTGTCCGCCCGTGAGTCCGCCGACGTGGCTGCTGTCTCGGGCGCACTCGGAGCGACGTACACGCCGCACTGTGCGCGGATCCATCCGGCCAGGCTCGTGCGTGGTCTCGCCGCTGCGGCCGAACGACGCGGTGTCACCATCTACGAGCAGACCCCAGTGACGTCTCTGGCGCCGAGCCTGGTGACGACCGCTCAGGGCAGGGTCCGCGCGGAGTATGTCGTCCGGGCGACCGAGGGATACACGGCAGGCCTGCCAAGTCAGCGCCGCCAGGTGGTCCCGGTGTACTCACTGGTCGTCGCAACGGAGCCGCTGCCGGAAGACATGTGGGAACGGATCGGCCTGCACGACGCACCGACGTTCACCGACCATCGACACCTCATCATCTACGGCCAGCGAACAGCCGATGGTCGCCTCGTCTTCGGCGGGCGCGGTGCGCCCTACCATTTCGCATCGTCGGTGGCGCCCGAGTACGA
Organism: uncultured Actinomycetota bacterium; assembly: GCA_963815445.1. Lineage (GTDB taxonomy): Bacteria > Actinomycetota > Actinomycetes > Propionibacteriales > Nocardioidaceae > JANLYC01. The sequence goes on along the minus strand of CAWFGV010000005.1, from coordinate 497,892 downwards.
CCGGGTCGACGGCGTGTTCGCCGATCTGCAGGCCACGCTCGCCGAGCTCTTTCCGGTGCTCCGGGACGTGCACTACACCCACTCGTGGGGCGGCCCTCTCGGCATACCGCGGGACTGGATGGCATCCGTCGGCCTGGACCGGACCACTGGGATCGGTTGGGCCGGTGGCTACGTGGGTGATGGGGTGACGACGACCAACCTCGCGGGGCGGACGTTGGCCGATCTGATCCGACAGGTGCCGTCGGACCTCGTGGGGCTTCCCTGGGTCGACCACCGTTCACGTCGGTGGGAGCCTGAGCCGCTGCGGTGGCTCGGCGTCAACGCCGGTCTCCGCGCGATGTCGCTCGCCGACCGGGAGGAGGGCCTGACCAGTCGGCCGTCGCGCATCGCACGCGTCATGTCGCCGCTGGTCGGCGGCCACTGAGGCAGGGCGAGGCCAGTTCGGGCCAGTCGATTTCGACTCGGGTCGTACGTCGTCATGGTGAGGGCTGCACCGCGTGGCCCCGGCAGTGATGGAGGTCATCATGGGTCACCCGATTGTGCATGCAGAGATCCGCTCCGGCGATCCTGACGGGACGCGCGCCTTCTTCGGTGAGCTGTTCGGTTGGACCTACCCCGCCGAGGGAGCCTTTCCGGGCTACACCTTCGTCGAAACGGGCGTTCCAGGCGCGCTGTACACCGCCATCAGCCCGCTGCAGGGCGACGAGGACCTGGTCACCTTCTTCGTCGGTGTCGACGACATGGACCGGGCGATCGCCGACGCCACCCGCCTCGGCGGCCGGGTGGTCCAGCAGCCCGTCACGGTACCGGGAGTCGCGTTCGCCCTCATTGCGGATCCGCAGGGGCACGTCGTCGGTCTCGCGCAGCAGCTGACGGCGGCCTGATCGAGCGCCACAACTCACGGTTCAAGGAGCCACAACTCACGGTTCAAGGAGCCACAACTCACGGCTCGAGGAGCCACAACTCACGGTTCAAGGAGCCACAACTCACGGCTCAACGAGGAGGTGGCGGACGGCGTCCGCGTCAGCGGCGGACAGGCAGGCATCGGCCAGCTCCCGAGCGGCCGAGAGGTTGGTGCCTCGAACGGCCCGCTTCACCTCGGGCACGCGCGGCGGCGTACAGCTGAGCTCGTCGACGCCGAGACCGAGCAGCAGCGGTACGACGTCGGGGCGACTCGCGAGGTCGCCGCACACCGCGACCTCGACGCCCCCGGGGCGACGGCGACAGACGCGGCCGATCAGGCGCAGCACCGCCGGGTTGAGCGGGTCGGCCAGCCCAGCGACGGCGTCGTTGCCGCGGTCGGCCGCGAGGGTGTACTGGGTCAGGTCGTTCGTGCCGATGCTGACGAAGTCGAGACCGACAGCGAGGTCCTCGACCGTCAGCGCCGCGGCCGGAACCTCGACCATGATCCCCACGGCGAGGTCGACGCCGGGGCCGGCGCCGCGCGCAGTCGAGAGGAGGTCACGCGCGAACCGCACCTCCGCGGGCTCGGTCACCATCGGGAACATGACCCGCAGCGGCGTCTCCCGGGCCGCCTGACAGATCGCGGTCAGCTGGTCGAGGAGCAACGCGGGGCGGCGCCGGAACACGCGCAGGCCACGTTCACCGAGGAACGGGTTCGCCTCGGCCGCCTGCGGGAGGAAGGGCAGCGGCTTGTCGCCGCCGATGTCCCACGTCCGGATCGTCAGCGGGGCGCCGTCGAGCGCCTTGGCCAGCGCCAGGAACGTCTCGACCTGCTCCGCGACCGTCGGCGGTTCGGCTCGGTCCCCGAAGAGGATCTCGGTCCTCACCAGGCCCGATCCCTCGGCCCCGTTGGCCCGCGCGCTGTCTGCGTCGCCAACCGAAGCCAGGTTGGCCAGCACCGGTATCGCGGTGCCGTCCTTGGTGTGGGCCGGAGCCCGCGCTGCCTCGATCAGCTCGACACGTTCGCGTCGACGTTCGGCCACCAGACCAGGGAATCGGCGCTGCTCCTCCGCGCTCACCTGGGCGGAGAACGACTGGCGCCGAGCATCGAAGGCCACCACCTGTCCCGAGCGCACCGCGGCCGCGCCGTCGCCGGCACCGATGAACAGCGGAATGCCCCGCGACGACGCGACGATCACCCCGTGGCCGGTGGTTCCCCGCGAGATCGTGACCACGCCGGCCACGTGCTCCACGTCGATGGTCGCCGCCGTTGCTGCATCGAGCTCGTCCACGACCAGGATGACCGGTTCGCCATCGCTGTCCAGCTCCGCCTCCGCCTGGCCGGTCAAGGCCCTGAGGACACTCGCCTGGACGCTCCGGACGTCCGCTGCCCGCTCGCGTTGGTAGGCGTCGGCGAGCCCGTCGAAGGTTGCCGCCACGTCGTCGAGCCGCCGGCGCCAGGCCGCGGGTGCGGGCGTCCCCGTCGCGATGGCGTCATCGATGGGCGCGGTGATCTCGGGATCGTCGAGGAGGGCCAGCTGCGCCACGAAGATGTCGGCCGCGTCGACACCAGACGTCTCCGTTGTACGTCGTTGAAGATCCTCGAGGCGGGCTCGAACTGCGGCGACCGCCTCGCTGGACCGCTCACGCTCGGCCGCCGCGTCACCCGGTTCGTAGGCCGACGTGTCAACAACTGCACTCAGGACCAGGGCCGGCCCCAGCGCCAGGTCGAGACCGCTTCCGGCAGCGGGTGCCACCCCGACCTGCATCGAGGAGGCGGCCGGTACGTCGTCGAAGTCACGACCCGCGAGCTCCTCGAAAGCCCGCACCGCGTCGCCTGCCTCAGCGCCAGTGGCCGACACCTCGAGCCGGTGACCACGCCGCGCGTCCAGCGTCGCCACGGCACTCAGGCTCCCCGCGGAGACAGGTCCCTTCCCCGTGTCCAGGTTGCGCAGCGCAACGGCCGCGTCGAAGCCGCGTACCAGGGTCACGACCTTGGCAGCAGGACGGGCATGCAGGCCGTGCTGGTTGGAGACCGTGACCTGGGCCGTGGCATCGGGCCGTGCTGGCGCGCCGCCGTCCGCCGGCACGGCTGCGGGCGCGCTCCCTGAGCCGAGGTGCGTCTGCTTGGCCAGCAGGCCGGACTCTGCCTCGGTGACCACCGCATCGAGGTCGGCGCCCGTGGACGCCAGGACCACAGCGGCGACGAGCCCTTCGACGAGCGGGGCACTGGAGAGCCGAACATGACCGGCCACCTCCGGGTCGAGGAACTCCAGGGCCATCTCACCACTGAGCACGGCACTGCCGAGGTCGAGGAGCACGAGGACGCCGTCCGGCGAGTCGACCTGTTCGATCGCCGCCGACACCGCGGTCGCGTCGGTCCCGAACGTCGTCTCGTCCAGTCCGGCAGCCACGACGATCGCCGGTGCCACGGCTGCGTCGACCATCTCGCGAGCGAGGCCAACCGCCGCGTCGGCCAGGGCTCGACTGTGTGAGACGACCACGATGCCGATCATCGGCGACCACCACGCGGCAAGGCTCGGCTGACCACCTGGGCCCTCCTCATCCGAGCGTGCTGGCGGCAGCCTCCACGAGCAGGGTCGTGCTCGTCGCACCCGGGTCCTGATGTCCGGCGCTGCGCTCCCCCAGATAGCTCGCACGCCCCTTGCGCGCCACCATCGGGGTCGTCGCATCGCGACCCTGCGCAGCCGCGTCCGCGGCCGCACGCAGGGCCTCGGCCAACGACGACCCGCCGGAAACCGCAGCGTCGTACGCCTCGAGCGTAGGAGCCCATGCGTCGTACATCGTCTTGTCGCCGAGCTCAGGCTTCCCCCTTGCCACGAGTCCCTCGACCCCGGCGCGCAACGCGGCTCCGAAGGCGGCGGCATCGATGTCGTCGACGCCCGTGAGTGCAGTTCCGCAGCGCAGGAAGAACGTGCCGTACAACGGGCCACTCGCTCCGCCGACCGTGCTCACCAAGGTCATGCCGACCTTCTTGAGCAGCGCGTCGGCCGTGTCGAACGAGCCGTCGTCCAGTGCCGCCGCGGCCGCTTTCATGCCACGATCCATGTTGCTGCCATGGTCGGCATCGCCGATGGCCGCGTCGAGCTCGGTCAGCATGGCGGCGTTCTCGTGGACGACGTCGGCGAACGCCCGTACCCAGGAGCTCAGGTCGTCAACGGACAACCCCATGCTCACGCGCCCCAGCGCAGACCGGGCGTGTTGACCGGCGCATCCCACAGGCGCACGAGCTCGTCGTCGACCTTGAGCAACGTGACGGAACAACCGGCCATCTCCAGCGAGGTGATGTAGTCGCCCACGAGCGACCGCGCGACCGTGATGCCGGCCTTGCTGAGCAGCTGGTTGACCTCGTTGTACATGACATAGAGCTCGATGAGCGGGGTGCCACCCATGCCGTTGACGAACGCGATCACCGAGTCGCCCTGCCCGTACGGCAGGTCTCCGACGATCGGGTCGACGAGGAGCGCAGCGATGTCCTTGGCGGAAGCGAGCGGCATCCGTTTGCGCCCGGGCTCACCGTGAATGCCGATGCCGACCTCCATCTCGTTGTCGGCGAGGTCGAACGTCGGTTTGCCGGCTGCGGGGACCGTGCACGACGTCAACGCCATCCCCATGCTGCGGCCGCTGTCGTTGATCTTCTTCGCCAGGTCGGCAACCTCGGCCAGCGAACGACCCTCTTCGGCGGCCGCGCCGACGAGCTTCTCGAGCAGCACCGTCACGCCGACTCCGCGGCGCCCGGCGGTGTAGAGGCTGTCCTGGACGGCGACGTCGTCGTCGGTGACCACGGCCTTGACTTCGGTGCCGGCTTCGGCTTCGGCCATCTCCGCGGCCATCTCGAAGTTCATCACGTCGCCGGTGTAGTTCTTGACGATGTGCAGGACGCCGGCTCCTCCGTCAACGCCCTTCGTGGCTGCCATCATCTGGTCCGGAACCGGAGACGTGAACACCTCACCGGCGCATGCTGCATCGAGCATGCCGAGGCCGACGAAGCCTCCGTGCATGGGTTCGTGCCCGGATCCGCCTCCAGAGATGAGACCGACCTTTCCCTGTCGGGGAGCGTCCTTGCGGTAGATGATCTTGTTCGCGTGATCAACACGGACACGGTCAGCGTGAGCGGCTTCGATGCCGAGCAAAGCGTCCTTGACGACGTCGGCGGGGTCATTGATGAGCTTCTTCATACCGCCATCTGAGCAGACAGGCGTCAACAAGGGCAATAGCTCAGACGCCCTCTGGACACCTGCTCCATCGGGCTATCGACCCGGGTGGAGCTCAGGCACGGCGAAGTGTCCGTCTCATCACCTCGAGGACGCCTGGATCTTCGATCGTGGAGGGTACGGCGGGATCGTCGCCATCGGCGATCTGGCGCATCGTCTTGCGCAGGATCTTGCCTGATCTCGTCTTCGGGAGGGCTGGTACGACGCTCACGTCCTTGAACGCCGCCACCGGTCCGATCCGGTCGCGCACCGAGGCGATGAGCTCGGCCGCCAAGGTGGCCTCGTCGACGTCGTGACCCGCCTTGAGCACCACGAAGCCTCGTGGCACTTGGCCCTTGAGTGCGTCCGCCGCACCGATGACGGCGCACTCGGCCACATCGGGATGCGCCGCGAGCACGGCCTCCATCGACCCTGTCGAGAGCCGGTGACCTGCGACGTTGATGACATCGTCGGTACGGCCCATCACGAACACGTAGCCGTCGTCGTCGATGAAGCCGCCGTCCCCTGAGAGGTAGTAGCCGTCGAAAGTGTTGAGATACGACGACAGGAACCGGTCATCGTCGTTCCAGAGCGTGGGGAGGGTCCCGGGCGGTAGCGGCAACCGGATGCAGATGGCACCTTCGGTGCCGGCGGGAACCGCCTCGCCCAACTCGTCCAGGACGACCACGTCGTACCCCGGTACGGGAACCGTGGGCGAGCCCGGCTTGATCTCCATCGGCTCCAGTCCGCGCAGGTTCGCCACGATCGGCCAACCGGTCTCGGTCTGCCACCAGTGGTCGACGACCGGGATTCCGAGCCGGTCGGACGCCCAGTGGTAGGTCTCCGGATCGAGCCGCTCCCCGGCCAGGAACAAGTGCCGCAGGGTGGAGACGTCGTGACGACGCAACAGCTCGCCCTCGGGGTCCTCCTTCTTGATCGCCCGGATCGCCGTCGGAGCGGTGAACAGGGCCTGCACCCCGTGGTCCTCGACCACTCGCCAGAACGTCCCGGCGTCCGGCGTGCCCACCGGCTTGCCCTCGAAGAGAACGGTCGTGGCCCCGGCGAACAGCGGCGCGTACACGATGTAGGAGTGTCCGACGACCCAGCCGACGTCGGAGGCGGTCCACCACACCTGACCGTCGGACACGTCATAGATGTTGCGCATGGACCAGGTGAGTGCCACCGCGTGTCCGCCGTTGTCGCGCACGATCCCCTTGGGCTTGCCGGTGGTGCCAGAGGTGTAAAGGATGTAGAGCGGATCAGTGGCCGCCACGTCCGCACAGGGAGCAGGGTCATCGCGTCCGGCTTTGAGCACGACGGCGTAGTCGAGGTCACGTGTCGGATCCAGCTCGGCCTCGAGCTCGGCGCGTTGGGTCACGACCACGGCTGCGGGCTGGTGGGTGGCGATGGCCAGTGCCGCGTCGAGCAGCGGCTTGTACGCGACCACGCGCGACGGTTCGATGCCGCATGAGGCGGACACGACGACGGTCGGTTGCGCGTCGTCGATCCGGAGGGCCAGCTCCGCCGCGGCGAAACCGCCGAAAACCACCGAGTGCACGGCCCCCAGGCGAGCGCTGGCGAGCATCGCCACCACTGCCTCAGGGATCATCGGCATGTAGATGACGACGCGGTCGCCCGGCCCGACTCCCAGCCCGGCGAGGCCACCCGCGAAGGCGGCCACCTCTTCCAGCAGCTGGGCGTAGGTGAAGCGTCGGACGGTGCCGGTCACCGCGCTGTCGTAGATCAGCGCGGTCTGGTCACCCCGGCCCTTGACGACATGGCGGTCAAGCGCGTTGTAGCACGTGTTGAGCCGGCCACCGGTGAACCAGCGGTAGAACGGCGGGTTCGCGCGGTCGAGCACCATCGACGGTTTGCTGAACCAGTCGACGAGACCGGCGCACTCCCCCCAGAACCCTTCGGGGTCCTGCACGCTCGCGTCATACGCGTCGCGATAGGCGCTCATGGCCGGCCTCCTCCGACCCGCCCGGGCGGCGGGTCAGTTCCATCCTGCCAAGGTCGCGGGCGCCGCGACACCTGCCCTCCTCGCCGACGGCGGCGGCTCTCAGACCAGCGGGCTCGCACTGCGCCAGGCCAGCGCCAGCCCGACGACCAGAACCAGACATGCGGTGAGCACCGGACCCGCCGTGGCCAGGCGGGAGAGCCAACGGTTGGTGGAGAACCGGCGCAGCCGGCTCAGGCGCCCCGGCAGCTTGGCAACCAGGTAACCGATCGTCGTCAGCGTCGCGGCCATGCCGATGCCGTAGGCCAGCACGAGGGCCACACCGAACACCGTCCGACCGAGCGCGATCGCGCCGAGCAGCACGATGAGCGCGGACGGGCTCGGCACGAGGCCACCGGCCAGCCCCATGCCCACCAGCGTCATCCGGCGGAACCCCTGATCGCTGTTGGCATGGTCCCGCGAGTGTTCGTGAGTGTGCGCGTGCACGTGAGCACCGCTCGGGGCGGGAGCGGCCGCCAGGACCAGCGTGTCCGAGGAGCCGACCTCGGCGTGGTCACGTGGTGTCGACCCGCGAGCATCGTGTCCCGGCGCGCGTGGCTGCTCGTCGGTCGGCGTGTGACCGTGGCCGTGCCCGTGCCCGTGCCCGTGCCCGTGACCATGCCCGTGCCCCCAGAGCTCGTCGACTCGGCTGACCCGGTGCCGACGCCAGGCGCCCCGCACCAACGTGACACCGATACCGGCGACGAGCAGCCCACTGACGACGCCCAGGACCGCGAGCACGGTCTCGCCGGCGAAAGACGCTGACGCGTTGAACAACAGCCCGAGAACGAGGACGCCCGACGTGTGTGCCAGGGTCACCGTGGCGCCGATCAGCACGGCGTCGCGCGGAGTCCCGCGCGTGCCGACCATGTACGCCGCCATCAGCGTCTTGCCGTGGCCGGGCAACGCCGCGTGCGAGGCTCCGAGCAGCAACGACAGGAGCACCGCGAGCAGGCCCACGCCGAGCGTGAGGTGCTGGCCGCCGACGAGACCGTCGAGACGCGTCGTGACGCCCGCCAGCATCGACGAGAAGGGCCCGGCGCCTGACACCGTCGGGAGGGCTGACCCCCCGGAGTCCGCACCCGGCTCGGCGTCGAGGCTCACCGATCTCTGGTCGAGCGGTGAGGTGAGCAGGTTGTTCGGGTAGGCGCGCAGCTCGTCGGAGATGCTCTGCGTGGCGACGTCGCGTTGTCCGAGGTTGACACCCTGACCGATCGCGGTGATCTCGCGCCAGCCGATCCGCTGGCTCAGGTAGCGGTCGTCGAACGTGATCCCGGCGGCGGACGCCAGATCGACACTCGCCTCCAGGCCGCACTCGAGCCGGCTGGTCTCGAGTCCGGCCGCGCCCGGACGGTAGGTGTAGCTCGTCCTCGTCACGGTCCAGGGAGTCGTCGCGCCGCGGACGGTCAGCACGAGCTCGTCGGCGAGTGCGCTGCACCGATCGACGGCGTATGCCGCACGCTCTGCGGCGCTGACGTCACCGCTGCCGTCGGCGTCCACCGTGTCGCGGTCGGAGATGGTGGGCAGCTCTGCCGAGTCGATCACGGCGTTGTCGCTCACCGATGTCGGCGTCACGGTGAGACCGTTGAAGTGGTTGATGGTGAAGTTGCCGAGCGGGTGGGCACTCGCGGCGTACGCCGGTCCGAGCACCAGACCCGCCACCAGCACCGTCAGGACCATGGCGCGTCGACGAAGCGACCTGCCCGAGTGACGCTTCATCTCACTGCCCTCGCTCCATCGCCTGCAGGGCCTGCCGGGCCTGCGCCGCGAAGATCGGGTTGAACGCGGGGTTGATCGAGAGTGCCTTGCGCAGTGACGAGATCGCCTCGTCCCGACGGCCTAGAGAGCGCTCGACCACCCCACGGTGAAACGCGAACAGGGCACTGCGGGTGCCCAGCCGCTCCGCCGAGTCCAGGTGCCGGAGAGCGGCTCGGTCGCGGCCGTTGACGTGCAGGGCCCACGCATAGGCGTCCTCCACGAAGATGCTCTTGCGCTCCTGCCAGGCCTTTCGCGCCTGAGACAGCGCACGCGTCGGGCGGCCGTGCGACGCGTCGTACAACGCGAGCTCGAGGTCGAGGTTGACGCCGGCGGCACGGAAGATCCGTTGCTGGGCGTCGATCAGGCGCCGCTGCGCCGCAGCCTCGGTGGTTCGCCCGAGCGAGGTGAGCAGATCGGCGAACTCGATGAGGTACGAAGGCTGCGGGAGCCGGTTGATCACCTCGTGGTACCGACGGACCGCCCGGTCGGTCTGCCCGAGTCCCGCGTCGGTCTTGGCGAGACCGTAGAGGTTCGCGACGTAGCTGGGGTCTGCTCGCCAGCCCTGCTGATACAGGCTCGCCGCGGACCGCAACCGGCCGGCATTCCAGGCCAGCTCCCCGAGCTCGAACAGCGCGAAGGCGCGGTCGTCGGCCGAGTAGGCGACGTCGAGGGCGCGATTCATGGCGTACCGAGCGCCCTCGAGGTTGCCGTGCAGCTCGTAGTTGTACGAGACCCGGGTGTACACCGGCACGCCGGGCTTGAGGCCGGCGTAGCGCTTCAGCTCACGGAGCGCATCGTCGTAGCGGCCGAGCTCGATCAGCGCGTCGAACCGGATGGCCATCGTCGAGGAGTTGAACGCGTTGATGGCCATCGCCTTCGACGTGAGCCGATAGGCACCCTGGAAGTCATGCCGGGCGGCGGCCAGCGCGGCCTCTCCGGTGAGTGCAGCGGCGTTGTCGGTCGGCGATTCCTGCAAGGACCGCGCCAGCACGCCCGCGGCCTTGGGGTAGAAGCTCGGATCGCCGGTGATGCGGGCCTGTTGGACGTAAGCGGCGCCCAGCGCGGCCCAGGACTCCGAGTCCGTCGGCAGCCGCTGCAGCCTGGACTGAAGCGAGGCGATCGTCGCGGACAGATCTCCCGACGTGGAGACCTCAGAGGCCGCGACAGGTCCTCGGCTGAGGGACTGTGGTGTCGCTGAGTCGGACCTGGTGAACAGCACGGCAGACACCAGGACCAGCAGCACGCTCAGGCAGACGGCCGCGAGACCGAGCCGGAGGAACCGGGATCCTGTCATGACGGGCCTTTCCGAGCGGTCAGGTTGAGCGTGAGGAGCGTGTGGGTGGTACCGACCGTGGCGCCGGTGGATGGTCCCGGCACCACGGTCGAAGACCGGTCGGTGCGGCCGCGCTCAGGGAACGGGCCGCACCGCCGGGGTTGTTCAAACGGTGCTGACTGCGCCGCGACGGCGACCCTGGCGAACCAGAACCACGCCGAGACCGCCCAGGCCGAGGCCCAAGGTGGCGACGATCAGCGCGAGTGGCGCCTCCGTCGACGACACTGACGCCGTGACCGGTGCCAGCTGTGTCGAGTCGGCCAGCTGGGCACGGTCCGGTGCCGCAGTGAACGCGGACTGGCTCGTCCCCGCCTTGGGCGTGCCCGGGCTGGTGTCGGATCCCGAGTGCGCGACCGCGACATACGGGAAGTGCGGCCTGAACGCGAGGTCGTTCGTGTCGACACCATCGGTCAGCCCCGGAACCAGCGTGCCGGTTCGGACAGCGCCCTCGAGCGCCTGCAGCTCGATGTCGACGACGTCGTCAGCCAGCCGGCGACCGTTCGGGAAGCCCGCGGTGTCGCCGGCGAGGACGCCGAGCCGGTTCGGCTTCGAGCTGGGCTTGATCGACGTGTTCAGACGCAGCAGCTCAGCAGGCTGCACCTTGCCCTTGGGCATGTTCAGGCCCTTGACGCCGGTCAAGAAGACGCTGAACAGGTCGTCCCGCGGCTCCTTGGGTGCCTTGATGCCGTAGATGGACTCGATCAGCTTGGGTACCTCGGGACGAAGCACCTTGTTGACGGCGGGCTTGACGCTCGCGTCGTCCTGGGGCTTCAGCGAGTTGAACGCGTCCTTGAGCCCCACCGGGATCACGACCTCGTTCACGAGCGGGTTGCCGAGCCGGGAGACCTGGACGAACTTGCCCTTGTACGACTGGCTGCCGGGGTTCGTCACCTTGACGCTGCGACGATCCGTCGTGCTCCAGATGCCGATGGTCGGGTCGTTGCCCCGGGTGAGGTCACCCTTGGGCACCTGCAGAGCGATCGTGTTGACGTTGTAGCCCGACAACGTGTCGTTGCCGGTCTCGCTCAGGTTCGCCCCGTACAGCAGGTCGAACACGCGCAGGTCGAGGAAGAACGGGTCGTCGGCCTGGCCGGCGAACGAGCGATGGTTCCCGCTGGCGAAATGAGTGACGGCCGCGTCGCTCAAGGACGTGTAGTTCGGCATGGACGCCGCACCGACGTTCGACGGTGCAACCCGCCCGTTCTTGATCAACGTGGAGTATCGGTGGCTCTTGCTCTTGTTCCAGCTGATCTTGGTGAGCGTGTAGTGCTGCCGGAAGTTGAGGTCCTTGTCACCGAGACTGGTGACCGGACCAGTGTTGTACAGGAACGTGTTCGTGTTCCGGTAGCTGGACCGGAACGTCCAGCGGTACGTGACGTCAGGCTTGGCGTCGCCGTTGTTGTCGATGTTGATGTTGTAGCGAGCTCCGTCCTGGGTCGCGAACGGGTAGAAGTTCGGACCACCGGCCGGATCCTCGAACGGAATCCAGTTCGCCACCAGGGTGACAGTCCCTTGACGGTCCGGGCTGACGAACGCGTACACGTCCGTGTTGTCGACCTGTGGGTCGGAGAGGAGTAACGGAGCCTCACGGTGGCTGGACGCGGTGCTCGACTCGGCGCCCAGCAGGGCCGCGGCCGTACCGAGGGCTAAGGCGGAGGTGGCAAAGGCGGCGATGGCCGCCCGGGTTCGGCGATGACGCAGCAACGAAGTCATGCTTCGTACCTTCCTTGGCAAGGATGAGATGGAAACCATCTCCCAGTGACCCGCAGATCTGCGGGGTGACGCGTGAACCTCCTGGTTCGGACGGTTGCGACCTGGCTGCCTCCCGGGCCCGATCGCGTCTGCACTGGTCCTTGCACCGAGAAGGATGCGCCCTGATCCGCCGAGAAGCAAGACCCCGTCCTGCCCTGAACAAGTTCGTCACACATCCACAAGAATTGGCGGCCGGCGCCGCCGGGAGCGCCGCCGGACAAACCTGTTGCCGTCGTCGGTAGCGCCTGTCACGCTGAGGGGGAACACCGATGCAGGCGCCTCGCGCCGGTATGTCTTCGGTGTCATCGGCTTCGAGCGAAGGAGGCGTCGAGATGTCAACCCCGGTCCTGGGGTCGCACGACTGCGTCCCCTTCCTGTCGAGGTCTCTCCCGCGCTGATCGCGTCGGTGCTGCCTCGACCCGCTCGAGGAGTACTACCACCATGCACGTCGTCCCACCTGAGTCCTTCGCGGACTCCGCCGGCTCCCAACCCACCGCCGGCCTCACGTTCCAACCACTCGACGACCTGCCCGACGACCAACGTTGGTCGACCTGGTCGTCGGTCGAGAAGGGCGCCCACGGGCCGGAGCCGCGCCCGGCCTGGGTCGTCACCGACGACGGCGCCGTCGACACCGAGCTCGGTGTCCTGAAGACCGGCAAGGAGGCCGACGTCTTCCTGCTCGAGCGTGGCGTGCCCGGTGACCCGGTGCGAACCACGCTGCTGGCCGCCAAGCGCTACCGCAGCACGCACCATCGTCAGTTCCACCGCGACGCGGGCTACACCGAGGGCCGCCGGATCCGTAAGAGCCGCGAGGCGCGGGCTGCCGCTCGGGGCACCGCGTTCGGGAAGCAGGTCCAGGCAGGCGAGTGGGCCAGCCACGAGTTCGCCGCGCTGGCGTCGATGTGGTCGGCCGGGATCCCTGTCCCTTACCCCGTCCAGATCGACGGAACCGAGATCCTGATGGAGTTCATCGACGTCGACGGAGCCGCCGCCCCACGGTTGGCTCAGGTTCGTCCGGACCGGCGCACCGTCGAGTCGTACTTCGAGCAGCTGCGGGAGGCCATGGCGGTACTGGCCCGTCGGCACCTCGCCCATGGCGACCTCTCGCCGTACAACATCCTCGTGCAGGGCGATCGGCTGGTGATCATCGACGTGCCTCAGGTGATCGACATCGTCAGCAACCACAACGGCGTCGACCTGCTCCACCGCGACTGCCGCAACGTCAGCGCCTGGTTCACGTCGCGCGGACTCGACGTCGAGGCGGATGAGTTGCTGGCCGAGCTACTGGCGCAGGCCTGGTGACGTCGCCCGCTACGCTCGCCGCGTGGCGCGCACGCACGGACGGATCATCGAGGTCGAGTCGCTCACAGCATTCGACGGCTTGATCGAGGCGGGAGCGGCGTCGATGCTCGGGTGGCGCATCCAGGACGTCGACCTGACGGAGCGCACCGATGCCCTGCTGGCTCTGGACCCCCAGGGGTCACTGCTCCTCGGCTGCACCGTGTCCAACCGGGCGGACGAGCATCTGAGGCGGGGCGGCGCGCTGATCTTCCCGGAGATCGCCGGGCTCCCGTTCGACCCCTACCGAGCCTCTCTCTACTCCCCCGCCGAGCTGTACGACGGCCTGATGGAGCGTCGCTACGAGTCGACGCCGGACGCCCAGTGCTACGCGTGGTCACGCAGCCATCGGCACGACGTCGCCCAGACGTTGGCTGCGGCCCTCCACGATCACGCGGTCGACGATGCCCTCGAAGAGGCGCTCGTCGGCACGAGCTCGGTCGGCGTCATGGGCGGCCACGGCCTCCGTCGCGATGAGTCCGCCTACCGTGAGGCGGTCGCGCTCGGTCGCGCCCTCGCTCGCGCTGGACACCACGTCGTGACCGGTGGCGGACCTGGCGCGATGGAGGCCGCCAACCTGGGCGCCTTTGTCTCCACCCGGTCGGAGGGAAGCGTGGACGCCATCCTGCAGGAGCTGGCTGCGGTGCCGGACTTCCGGCCGTCCATCACCCGTTGGGCGCGGGCGGCGTTCTCCGCGCGCGCGGAGGTCGAAGCCGATGGCGAAGGCGTGCCGAGCCTCGGCATCCCGACCTGGTTCTACGGGCACGAGCCACCGAACCTGTTCGCGACGTCGATCGCGAAGTACTTCCAGAACGCGCTGCGCGAGGACACGTTGCTTCGCCACTGCGGGGCGGGCATCGTCTTCCTGCCCGGCGCTGCCGGCACCGTGCAGGAGATCTTCCAGGACGCGTGCGAGAACTTCTACTCCGACGCCGCGACGGTCATCCCGATGGTGCTCGTCGGGTTCGAGCACTGGACGCACGAGGTGCCGGCGTGGCCGCTGCTGTCGAGGCTGGCCCAGGGACGAGCCATGCAGGACGCAGTCCACCTGGTCGACTCCGTGACCGACGTCGTGAGCGCGCTAGGTGGCTGATCAGTCCCGCGCGCCGGGAGCCGTGAACCTCAGCGATAGCCCTTGGAGAACGCCACCACGGGATAGGCCACGTCAGGCGAGCCCGGGCGCAGACCGGGCCCGACGAACTCCGTGGTTCCGACGTACCTCAGCCCGCGCTCCTGGCACGCGGCCTCGACGTCGTCGCGGCGATCTGTCGGCTCGCGATCTCGGATCTCGCCCGTTGCGACGTCCTTGTCCACGGTCGTCAGGAAGCGGCCCCCTGGCTTCAGCACCCGGGCCGCTTCCGCCACGACCTCGATCACGTCATCGTGATTCGGGAGCAGGTGCAGGAGCCAGATGCACGTCACGACATCGACAGCCGCTTCCCTGATCGGGAGCGCCAGAGCGGTTGCCCGGACCTGCCAGCCAGGCAGCCGCCGAGCGGCCTGGTGGAGCATTCCGGACGAGAGGTCCGCAACCACGACGCGCCTCCCGGACGTGGCCAGCGCTCCGGAGACGATGCCCGTGCCGCCCCCGACATCCACGATCAGCAAGGCACGACTCGACGGGAGCATCGAGCCGATGGCGTGCGCCACCGCGTCCGCCCGTGGCTGCCCCCCACGTGTCTCGTCGTAGCGCTCCGCCTCGTCGTCGTAGTTGAGCATCAGGGCGCGCCTGGGTGGCGGCCAGCTGGCCACAAGCTCCGTCGATCTCGCGACCGCGCGTGTCACGGACCGTGGTGGGTACGCCCTTCGCCTCCAGCCGCCGGACGAACTCGTGCTCGTCCTCGGGCCGTGAGGCGGTCCACTTGGATCCCGGGGTTGGGTTGAGCGGAATGAGGTTGACGTGCACCCAGCCCCAATCGCCATAGGAGGTCAGCACGTCGCCGAGCAGGTCGGCGCGCCACGCCTGGTCGTTGATGTCCTTGATCATGGCGTACTCGATCGAGACGCGCCGTTTGGTGACGCGGGCGTAGTTCCATGCTGCCTCGACCGCCTCACGCACGCTCCATCGGGTGTTGATGGGCACGAGCTCGTTGCGCAGCTCGTCGTCTGGAGCGTGCAACGACAGCGCCAGCGTGACCGGGATGCCCTCGTCCGCCAGCTGCAGCATGCGTGGCACGAGTCCGACGGTCGAAACGGTGATGCCGCGCGCGGACATGCCCAGGCCGTCCGGCACGGCTTCGGTCATCCGTCGTACGGAACCGATCACCGCGGTGTAGTTGGCCATGGGTTCACCCATGCCCATGAACACCACATTGGAGATCCGGCCGGGTCCGCCGGGCACCTCGTCGCGCGCCAACGACCGAGCTCCGGCCAGCACCTGCTCGATGATCTCCGCAGTGCTCATGTTGCGCTGCAGCCCACCCTGGCCGGTCGCGCAGAACGGGCAGGCCATGCCGCAGCCGGCCTGGGAGGAGACACACATCGTGACGCGACCGGGGTAGCGCATCAGCACGGATTCGACCAGCGCGCCGTCATGCAACCGCCACAGTGTCTTGCGCGTCGTGCCGTGGTCGGCTTCGAGCGTGTGGACCGGGGTGAGGAGCTGCGGCAGCAGCGCCGTCGCCAACGGCTCGCGCAGGTCAGCGGGCAGGTCGGTCATCTCAGCGGGGTCGTCGACCAGCCGCGAGAAGTAGTGGTGCGACACCTGCCTGGCGCGATAACCCGGCAGTCCCGCCGTCTCGACTGCCACCTTGCGCTCGGCGGAGGTCAGGTCGGCAAGGTGACGCGGCGGCTTCTTGGCGCGGCGCGGTTCGTCGAACACCAGGGGCAGTGACTTGGGTGCCTTGGACTCACTTCGCGCCGTCGGAGGAGACTCAGACATGGCCCCGCCAGTGTCTCACGCAGGACCGCCTCCGGCGTACGCCCGCCAGTCGCCCCAGTGACGGACGACACGGGCACGTGGGCACCGAGGTGCCGGCGACGACGATCGACCGGCCGCGAGTTCGAGCTGACAGTGGTCCGGCATCGTCATCGCCCGCCAGGCGTCGAGGTCCGGTGCAGCCCCGGTGAGTGCTGCGACCAGGACCGTCCAGGCCGTTCCATGGCCGACCAGCACCACATCAACGACGTCGTGATGACCGTGCCCGGCAGCCAAGGGGAGCACCCGGTCATCGATCGCCTGCAGCAGGCGGATGCGGACAGCGTCCAGTGTCTCCCAACCTGGCGCCACGGACTCACCAGGCCTCGCGAACGAGCGCGCGACGATGGCATCGAACTCGGCCTGCTCGGTCCAGCGAGCCGGGCGGGCGGCCTCGCCGAGCTCGGCCACGTGCTCCACGTCCGCGCCCGCTCTGAGCAGGTCCGCGGTCGCCATGGCCTTGGGCTCCAGCGAGCTGAACCAGGTTGCCGTGGTCGGCAGTACGCCGCTGGACGCAAGGGCTGTAACGGTCGCCTGTCGGTTCGGGTCAAGCGGCCAGGTCGACGCCGGGGCAGCCCTGTCGATGAGAGGAGGGGCATGGCGAACGAGGTGCAGGTGCATCGCTCGACCCTAGCCAGCAGGGTGGCCGCTGGCTGGGCACTCACCACTAGGGTCGAGCACGTGCCCAAGGACGACGTACCCGCACGGTATGACCGAAGCGGGCGGACGGACGAGATCACGAGCCCGGCCAATCCGCGCGTGAAGTGGCTGTTGTCTCTGCGCAAGCGAGCAGTCCGCGACGACGAAGGCGTCACCGTCGTCGAAGGTCACGACGAGCTCACCCTCGCGCTGGCGGCCGGGGTCCGTCCCCGGGTGGTCGTGACCTGCCCGGAGCTGCTGGGCGACGACTCGGACGCGATCATCGATGAGGCTCGCTCCCGCGGAGCGGAGGTCGTGACCATGGGCGTGGCGGCGTTCGCCAAGGCGTCGTACCGCCAGTCGCCGGACGGCTGGCTGGCCGTCGTGCCCGATCCGGCGCGCTCGCTCGAAGATCTCGCTCCGGTGCTGTCGGCGGCGGCGGTCGCTGGACGCCGGCCGCTGTTGCTGGTTTGCGAGGCGGTTGAGAAGCCGGGCAACCTCGGCGCGATGCTTCGAACCGCTGACGCGGCCGGCGTGGATGCGGTCATCTCGGCATCGCCGGTGGCCGACTGGGGCAATCCCAACGTCGTTCGAGCCAGCAAGGGCACCTTGTTCACGGTGCCCGTGGCTGCTGCCGGGGCCCTCGAGGTGGTGGCTTGGCTGCGCTCGCGCGGCATCCAGATCGTCGTGGCCACACCTGAGACCGACCTCATCGTGACCGAGCTGGACCTGACTCGGTCGATCGCGATCGTGGTGGGTGCCGAGCATGACGGCGTCAGCGCCCTGTGGTTCGACCTTGAACGCGTCGGCCCTGACGCGACGGCGGCGAAGGTCCCGATGGTGGGCCGCGTCAACAGTCTCAACGTGGCGACCTCCGCGGCGGTCGCGGTCTACGAGGCGGTCCGTCAGCGGTCAGGGTGACCGGGTGCCTTGCACTGTCAGGTGGACCCGCCACCTCGCTCGAGCTCGGCGACCCGGCCGTCCGTGCCTGACGCCCAGCACGCGCGTGGCCGGCACTGGATGCCGTCATACCGATCGCGGTCGAACGTGGTCCAGGTGTGCCCGCCATCGGTGCTGACATCGCTGCCGGTCGGACCCACGGCGACGACGGTGTGCGGCGCGCCAGGGACATAGGCGACGCCGGACCGATACCCGCCGAGCGGACCTGATGCCTGCCACCTGCGACCTGCACTGGTGGTGGTCGCGGCGGCAGCGGCGCCGTTGGTCTCGTCCAGGAAGTCGCCACCGACTGCGACTCCGTCGTGAGCCGACCGGAAGGCCAGGGAGTAGATGCCTGCCGTAGGTCCGCCCCGCATGGGCACGGGGGTGACCGTCCAGTGCTCCCCGCCGTCCTTGGACCGGAAGACCCGCGGGGCGCTGACGCCGCCGCTGGCGAACCAGTACCGGTGGCCGGGCTGGGACACGATGCAGGTGCCGCTGGCCGCGAACCCGAACTCACCGGCACGTGCCGGAGGCATCGACGCGGGGCTGAACGCGTGCCAGCTCTGGCCGCGGTCGCTGGTGCGCGCCAGCTGGAAACGGCCGTTCACCGGGTCGCTCATCGCCAGACCTGATCCATCCGGCGAGAAGGCCATGCAGTCGTAGAACGCATCCGGGTCGGAGTTGCGGAACGTCTCCGTCCAGGTGTGTCCCCCGTTGCGTGTCGCGTAGATCCGGGACGCGTCGCCGGTCCCGATGGCGAGCACAACTGCGCGCCGCGGTGAGAAGGCCTCGATGTCTCGCAAGGCCATGCCGGCGGCGGCTGGAGGAGAGACGTCCTGCCAAGTCGAACCGCGGTCCGTCGTACGCAAGACCGTGCCGCTCTCGCCGCTGACCCACACGGTCCGTGCACTGACCACCGACAATCCCCGGAATTCGTCGGAGCTTGCGGTGGGAGTGGTCCGCCAGCCGAAGGAGGTGGCAGCCCCCTGGCGCCTGGCCACGTCATCCCCCGCGGCGGCCGGTAGCGACGAGGCGACAGCCAGGGCGACGACCGAGAACGTCACGGCAAGGCTTCGGCGATGGCGGCGAAAGCGTGGACTTGAGGTCATGAGGGGACCCTAGGGAACACCACGGCAGTCGGCAACGGGTGCGGACGCAGCCGTGTCGTTTGGCGGCGTCCGTCATGATGGACGCCATGCGTCACCAACCCCTCCAACCCACGCTTCGTGGTGGCCCGGCCCGTGGCCGCGAGACCACCTCGGTGGCGCTGGTCCTGCACGGCGGTCGCGAGTGGGGCGACACGCCCACCTCTCCCTTGCAGCTGTCCTACCTGCGGATGTTCGATTTTGCCTGGGCACTCCGACGGCGCGCCGTCGGCTGCGCGGTCTATGTGCTGCGGTACCGGTTGCGGGGGTGGAACCCAGGTCCTGGTGTGCCCGACCCGGTGATCGACGCCCGCTGGGCGTTGGATCAGCTCAGCGCACTGCATCCGCGTCTCCCCATTGCCATGCTCGGTCACTCGATGGGCGGCCGCGCAGCGTTCGCCGCTGCGGACCATCCGGACGTTGTCGGCGTCTGTGGGCTCGCACCGTGGCTCCCCAAGGACGAGCCGCTGCCGCCCCGGCGTGACGACCAACGGTTCGTCATCGCCCATGGCACGTCGGACCGGATGACCTCTTCGCCGTTGAGCCGCGAGTACGCCGAACGGATGCGGCGTGCGGGCCACACGGTGGCCCGCTTCGAGCTGCCTGGTGCCAAGCACGCGTTGCTGGACCGCAGTGGATTGTGGCGTGGCTTCGCCACCCGGACGACACTCGGGCTCCTCGGGGACGGGCCGCTGCCGAGCGGGGTGGACGCCGCGCTCGAGCAGTCCGGCTCGGTTCGCTTCGACCTTGGCCTCGATTCGTTCGACGGCGCCTCCACCGACGTCTGAGCAACCCCATTCCCTGACATTTAGTTATTGTTTGATTACAGTGCGTTGAATGCACGCGAAATGACGGAGTGTGAATTGTCAGCAACACTCTGTTAAAGCGCCTGAGGAGCACCGCCACCGATCAGCGACGGGCTTGGTCGTGGCCGCCGGCGGCGGGGTCGGCTGTCGACGAAACTGTTGCTCCACAGGCGTCGCAGCAGACGCACCTAGCCCGATCTGCGATGTCCGCACCCCCTCGACTGCCGTCGCATTTCGACGTTTGCGTGACCGCGCTATCACCCTGTGTATGAGAAAGGATGATTTCCCGGAATACCCTCGTGCCACCCCCCGTCCGGTCCCGTACGCTAGGCGCTCTTACTCATTCGTGGTCGAATCCACGAACCGTTCTCGGTCCTTATGGGGGATGTCAGATGAAACGCATGGTGTACTTCCTCGCCGCAGCCGTGGCGGTCGTCGTGGCAGGCTTCGGTGCACTGTCGCAGGCTTCCGCGAGCACCGCACCCGCGGCCCTCGATGACGCGAGCTTCACCCAGTCCTGGAGCGGAGCGGGCTCTGAGTTCCTGCCCTGCGAAGCAGGCATCCTGACGTGGGAGTTCAACCTCGCCGGCCCGACCATGGCCAGCAGCGCGACCCTGAGCGTCGATGGCGTCAGCCACCCCGGCGTGCAGACCGGTGACTTCAGCTGGTCGTTCACGTCACCCGGGTCAGGCGTCACGACCTCGAGCAACGTCTTCGTCACCTACACGGCTCCCAAGCAGCTCTTCGAGTCTGCCGTCGGCATCGTGAGCTGTGACACCACTGAGACGCACACCACCACAGTGCCCTCGACGGTGCCCACCACGACGCAGACCACCGAGACCACTCCGGTGGAGACGACTGAGACCAGCGTCTTGCCCACCGAGTCGACCCGCACGACGACCACTCGCGTGCTGCCGACCGAGAGCACCCGCCCGGTTCCCACCGCCGTCGAGGCCGGCATCAGCGGCCCGCCGGCGAGCGGAGGCTCGTCGTCGCACCTCCTGTCTGCAATCGGCATCATCGGTGGCCTCACCGTTGCGGCGGGTGGAGCGTTCGCGCTGATGCGCCGTCGTGGACAGCATGAGGCGTAGGGTCTACGCCCCGCTTGCAGTACTTGTCGGTCTGGCGCTCGCCGGTCTGTCTGCCATCACTTGGCATGACGGGTCGGCGAGCACAGCCGACGCCAACGGCGACGCAGTCCTCGGCGCCGGTCAGCGACACATCCAGCGGCTCCCCGGGCACCACCGGCAGGTCGTCAAGCACCGGCACAAGACGCGCCCAGCCAAGGCCCAGCGTCCACCGCGACTGCTGCACACGGCGCCGAGCAGGCTGATCCTCCCCAGCATCGGCGTCGCCGCCACGGTGTCACCGATCGGCACCGACGGCTCGCTGGTCCTGACGCCGCCATCGGACTACACGACGGTCGGCTGGTGGGCAGCAGGCGCGCGACCCGGCGACGGGTACGGGACGACGATCATCACCGGTCACACGGTGCACACCGGCGGCGGCGCGCTCGACAACCTCGCCTCCGTCCGCGTCGGTGACCGGGTCACGCTGCAGCGGAGCCGACAGGACCTTCGCTACACCATCACGTCCGTCAAGACCTACCGGAAGGGACTGCTCGCAGCGCACGCGGGCAGCGTCTTCGACCAGACGGGGCCCGAACGGCTGGCCATCGTCACGTGTGCCGACTACAACGGCGAGATCTACCTCAGCAACACCGTGGTGATCGCCGGCAACCCCCGGCCGGTGTCTGCCGGCTGACGAGCTCAGACGGCGGGCAGCAGGAAATGCAGCACGAGCCAGACCACGGCGACGGTGGCCAGCAGCGAGTCAAGACGATCCATGATCCCGCCATGACCCGGGAGCACATTGCTCATGTCCTTGATGCCGAGGTCGCGCTTGATCAAGGACTCGGCCAGGTCGCCCAGGGTTGCGGCGACGACGGTGGCCACGCCCAGCACCACACCTACCCACCAGTCGCCATCGACCAGCCAGACCACTGAGGCCACACCGGTCCCGATACAGGCGACGGCGGAGCCGACCAGCCCCTCCCAGGACTTCTTCGGACTGATCTGAGGAGACATCGGGTGGCGGCCGAAGACGACACCCACGGCGTACCCGCCGATGTCGGAGGCGGCCGTGACGGCAATGAAGGTCAGCACGCGCCTGACGCCGTTGTCCGGAGCGAGCAGCAATCCGACGAAGGAGGCGAGGAAGGGCACGTAGACCAGGCAGAAGATCGTGGCGGTGACGTCGCGGACGAAGCCGTCCTGACCCCGCGGCATCCGCCACAGGATGCACGTCAGCGACGTAGCTGCCAGCGCCACGACCAGGACGTCCGCGCCACCGTAGTAAGCGCCGGCGATCATGCCGACGGCACCGGTCCACAGCGGAATCACCGGTATCCAGGTGCCGTTGCGAGCCAGTGCCCGCCTGAGCTCCCACAAGGCCACCAGGATCGCCACCACGACCACGACAAGGAAGAAGTCCTTGACGAACACCAGCGAGATCACGATCACGGTGACCAGTGCGATCGAGACCGCGATCGACGCCGGGAGGTCACGCCCCGCTCGACTCTTCGGCGGTGTGGTGTCGGTTGGCAACGTCGGCATGTGCTCGGGAAGGCCTGGCGTCAGACCTCGAGCAGCTCTGCTTCCTTGTGTTTGAGCAGGTCGTCGATCTCGTCGACGTGCTTCTTGGTCATGCCGTCGAGTCGCTTCTCGGCGCCGCTGACCTCGTCCTCGCTGACCTCGCCGTCCTTCTGTCCACGCTCGAGGGTCTGCTTGGCGTGGCGACGGATGTTGCGGACCGACACCCGACCGTCCTCCGCCTTCGCCTTGGCCAGCTTGATGTACTCCTTGCGCCGCTCCTCGGTGAGCTCCGGCATGACCACGCGCAGGTTGTCACCGGTGTTGGTCGGGTTGACGCCGAGGTCGGAGTCGCGGATGGCCTTCTCGATGGCAGCGAGCGCCTGCTTGTCGTAGGCGTTGATCGTGACGACCCGAGGCTCGGGGTTGCTGAACGACGCGAGCTGCTGGATCGGGGTCGGCGTGCCGTAGTAGTCGGCGGTGAGCTTGTTGAACATGGCTGGGTGTGCGCGTCCGGTCCGGATCGAGGCGAAGTCGTCCTTGGCCACCTCGACCGCCTTGGTCATCTTCTGGTCGGCCTCACGCAAGGTCTGGTCAATCACGCCTGTGCTCCTTCGTCATCGCGGTCGTGGCTGGGCACGCAACCGCCCTCTGGGTCAGCCTGCTGGTCAGTCCGAGCCGACGTACGTGCCGATCTTCTCACCTAGGACGGCTCGTGCGATCGCGCCGTCACCTGCCATTCCGAACACGACCATCGGGAGCTTGTTCTCCATGCAGAGGGCGAATGCCGTGGCATCGGCCACACGCAGACCCTGCTGCAGCGCGTCGGAGTAGGTCAACCGGTCGATCTTGGTCGCCGTCGGGTCCTTGCGCGGGTCAGCGGTGTAGACACCGTCGACGCCGTTCTTGCCCATCAGGACGACCTCACACTTGGTCTCCAGAGCCCGCTGCACCGCCACCGTGTCGGTGGAGAAGAAGGGCATCCCCGCCCCTGCGCCGAAGATCACGACCCGGCCCTTCTCGAGGTGCCGGATGGCTCGCCGCGGGATGTAGGGTTCAGCGACCTGCCCCATGGTGATGGCGGTCTGTACCCGCGTCTCGATGCCCTGCTTCTCGAGAAAGTCCTGGAGTGCCAGGCAGTTCATGACGATGCCGAGCATGCCCATGTAGTCGGCGCGAGCGCGCTCCATGCCTCGTTGCTGCAGCTCGGCTCCGCGGAAGAAGTTGCCGCCACCGAGAACAATGGCGATCTGTACACCCTCGCGCGCGGCGCTCGCGATCTCCCTGGCGACAGCGTGCACGACATCTGGGTCGACGCCGACGCGGCCACCGCCGAAGACCTCACCGGAGAGCTTGAGCAGCACGCGTCGATACGTCGGCGCCTGGTGCTCGGGCGTGGGAGAGGTCGGCTCCGTCACTGTGGTCACGGGATCCGTCAGTTCCACGTTCCGGCCTCCTGGCGTTCAACGATGTGCGCGGTTGGTGAGAACCTACTGGCCTACCTCGAAGCGCGCGAACCGGGTCACGGTCACCCCGGCGTCCTCGAGAACGGCCTTGACGGACTTCTTGTTGTCCTGGACGGATGGCTGATCGAGAAGAACCACGTCCTTGAAGAAGCCGTTGAGACGGCCTTCGACGATCTTGGTCAGTGCCTGTTCCGGCTTGCCCTCTTCGCGGGCGGTCGCCTCGGCAATCTTGCGCTCCTTCTCGACCAGGTCCGCAGGGACCTCGTCGCGGGAGACGAACTGCGGACGCATCGCGGCGATCTGCATCGCGATGCCGCGAGCGGCGGCCTCGTTGTCGCCGTCGAAGGCCACCAGCACGCCCACCGCCGGCGGCAGGTCGCTGGACCGCCGGTGCATGTAGGTCGTCGCGTTGCCGTCGAAGTAGGCGACCCGGCCGAGAACGATCTTCTCGCCGATGACGGAGGCGAGCGCCTCGATGGCCTCGGCGACCGTCTTGCCGCTGGGGAGAACGACGGCGGCGAGCGTCTCGGCGTCAGCAGCCTTGGACTTCTCGGCCGCGGTGACGATGTCGTCGGCGAGCGCGATGAAGCCGTCGGACTTGGCAACGAAATCGGTTTCGGAGTTGAGCTCGACGAGCGCTCCCCCGGAGCTGGCGACGAGGCCCGAGGACGCATTGCGCTCGGCGCCACGCTTGGCAGCCTTGGCCGCGCCCTTGACCCGGAGCACCTCGACAGCCTTGTCGAAGTCTCCCGCGGCTTCCTCGAGAGCCTTCTTGGAGTCCATCATCCCGGCGCCCGTGGCGTCGCGAAGCTTCTTGACATCTGCGGCGGTGATAGTCATCTTCATCCGTTCCTTGCGCCGTGCACAAACGTGAGAACTCGTGGTGGTCTGGACCGAGAGGTCGCCCACGTCGGGACGACCTCCTCCGATGTCAGGCTGCGTGACCAGCCGCAGCGCTCGGAGCAGCCTCGGGACGGTCCGGTGTCCCCGTCACCGGGGCACGCGGGCCGTCGATCAAGCGGACGTGTTGTCCTCGACCGGGGTAGCAGCTGACGCCTCCACGGCGGCAGGCTCGGCGGCCTCGGCCGGCTCAGTGGCGTCGGTGGCGACCTCGGCCGGCTCAGTGGCGTCGGTGGTGACGTCGGCCGGCTCAGTGGCGTCGGTGGTGACTCGGCTGGCTCAGCAGTCGGCTGGGTCGGCGGCTCAGCGGTCTCAACCGCAGCGCCCGAGGGTTCGGACGCGGGCGTCTCAGTCATGGTTGCGCCGTCCCCGGTGGCCGGCACTGCGGCCTCCGCGGACTCCTCAGCCTTGCCGCCGAGCAACTCGCGCTCCCACTCGGCCAGCGGCTCCTCGGCGCCGAGCTCCTCACCGGTCGCCTCGGTACCGCTCTTGACACCGGCCCGGGCCATGAGGCCCTCGGCCACTGCGTCCGCCACAACGCGAGTCAGCAGCGTCACCGAACGGATCGCGTCGTCGTTGCCCGGAATCGGGTAGTCGACGACGTCAGGGTCGCAGTTGCTGTCGAGGATCGCGACGATCGGAATACCGAGCTTGCGGGCCTCGTCGACGGCCAGGTGCTCCTTGTTGGTGTCAACGATCCAGACGGCCGCCGGGACGCGGGCCATGTCGCGGATCCCGCCGAGCGTGCGGTCCAGCTTGTCCCTCTCTCGCTTCATCTGGAGAAGCTCCTTCTTCGTGCGACTGGACCCAGCCACGTCGTCGAAGTCGATCTCCTCGAGCTCCTTGAGACGCTGCAGACGCTGGTGGACCGTCTGGAAGTTGGTGAGCATCCCGCCGAGCCAGCGCTGGTTGACGTAGGGCATCCCGACGCGCTTGGCCTGCTCGGAGATGGCCTCCTGTGCCTGCTTCTTGGTCCCGACGAAGAGCACGTTTCCGCCGGTTGCCACCGCACCCTTGATGAAGGCGTAGCCGCGATCGATGTAGGCGAGCGACTGCTGCAGGTCGATGATGTAGATGCCGTTGCGCTCGGTCATGATGAATCGCTTCATCTTCGGGTTCCAACGACGGGTCTGGTGCCCGAAGTGGACGCCGCTCTCGAGCAGCTGGCGCATGGTCACGACGGCCATGTGCAGATTCCTCCTTGGCGCTCGCGTACGAGCACCTCTGTGCGGTGCGGGGCACCGCGGTTCCGGTTGATCGTCTCGCTCCACTTGCCCCGACATCGTCGACGCAGGTCCGAACGAAACCCTGACGCTCACGCGAACACCACTCCCGAGGGAGACCACGGCGCTCGCCCGCAGCTGGCTGCGGACGGTGGGCGTGCGAAGTCGACCCGCATGGACGGGTCGCTGCCGTCAGTGTAGTGGAATCACGGCTACGAATCGAACCGGAACGGTCCTCCACAGACGGGACCGCGGCAGTCGGATCTCCCCAGCCGGTCCGGACCGGCAGACCACGGAAACATCGTCCCTCAGGCTGGCGGAATGACCCCGATCCTTCGTCCCCGACCATCCCGCAGCTCGACGGCGCCGGTCACCGGTGCCAGGGCGGCAACCGTCGTGGCGTCCGCTCTGGCCGTGGCCGTCGCCCTCGTGGTGACGACGACCAGCGCGGTCCGGGCCGACGGCCACCTTCCGTGGCAGTGGCCGCTCCGCCCTGCTCCGAGCGTCGAGCGTGGCTTCGAAGCGCCGGCAGACCCGTGGGGTCCGGGTCATCGAGGCATCGACCTGGCCGGCCACGTCGGCCAGGCTGTCCTCGCGGTCGCCGCGGGCACCGTGACGTTCGCCGGGCACGTCGGTGGTCGTGGCGTCGTGGCCGTCCGGCACGGCGCCGTCCGGTCGACATACCAACCGCTGCTCCCCACCGTGCGCTCCGGAGACCAGGTGCACGCCGGAGACATGCTGGGACGACTGACCGTCGTCGGGTCACACTGCCTGCCGGCTGTGTGCCTGCACCTAGGAGCACGAGAGGGCGAGGACTACCTCGACCCACTGACTTTGCTCGGCAGCGTCGATATCCGGCTCAAGCCTCTCCAGGCTTCCCGCGGTGGGGACGCGACCGCGGCCGGCGGGACCGGAATGACCACCGTGGTTCCCTCGTCGAATCCGCCTCCGGGCGCGCTGCTGTCAGGCGCGCGGGTGGGCTTGACGATAGGCGTTGCGGAGCCGCTCGGTCGTGACGTGCGTGTAGATCTGGGTGGTGGCAAGCGACGCGTGGCCCAGCAGCTCCTGCACCGTCCTGAGGTCAGCTCCACCTTCGAGAAGATGCGTGGCCGCCGAGTGCCGTAGCCCGTGCGGTCCCAGGTCAGGCGCGCCAGCGACGTCAGCCAGTCTGCGGTGCACCATCGTGCGAACGGTGCGAGGGTCGATCCGTCCGCCGCGTGCACCCAGGAACAGAGCCGCACCGCTCTCTCTGCCCACCAGCTCGGGTCGGCCGACGCGAAGCCAGCGGTCGAGGGCCGTGGCCGCGGGCAGGCCGTAGGGCACTGCACGCTCCTTGCGGCCTTTGCCGAAGACGCGCACCACCCGCCGCTCGTGGTCGACGTCGTCGACGTCGAGGCCGGAGAGCTCCCCGACCCGCATCCCGGTGGCGTACAGCAGCTCGAGGACAGCCGCGTCGCGCACGCCCACCGGTCCGGACTCACCGGCCACCGTGTCGGCCTGCTCGAGCAGAGCCCTGGCATCGGCCGTGGTCAGCGCCTCCGGCAGCGAGCGGTGCGGCTTGGGGCTGCCGAGCTGGGCCCCGG
Organism: uncultured Actinomycetota bacterium; assembly: GCA_963815445.1. Classification (GTDB taxonomy): domain Bacteria; phylum Actinomycetota; class Actinomycetes; order Propionibacteriales; family Nocardioidaceae; genus JANLYC01. Next base: position 470,383 of record CAWFGV010000005.1, on the reverse strand, counting down.
CGTCGCGCGGTGCCCGTCCGGTCGCGAAGGCCCACGCGGTGAAGACCCGCGCCGCCGTCGCCCGGCGGGCCAGCGTCGTGCGGGACCGGCCCAGGGTCTGCTGTTTGGCGAGCCAGCTGCGTAGTGATCGGAGGTCCGCGTCGACGAGTCCGCTGCACCCCAGTCGTTGGAGGTGTTGGAGCAGGTCGGAGATATCGCCGAGGTAGGCGCGGACCGAATGCGGGGAAAGATCCCGCTCGGACACCAGATGACGCTCGTAGTCACCAAGCAGCGCTGCGTTGGCTTCGGAGAGCTCGTCGGTCAGCGGGGCCATGTCGTCAGTGTCTCAGCCGGGTCCGTCAAAGCCGGGCAGGTCGAGGTCCCCCGCCGCGGGCGCGTCTCGCCAGCGCGGTGGATCGGCTGCCTGACGCCACCGGTCGGTCGACGGCTGGTCGATCCACCCCACATGGACAAGCCACCGAAGCCGCTCGGTCACCGCAGGCCGCGGCAACCCGGCCACCAGCGCGATCGACGCTCCCGACGCGGGCTCGAGCTTCGGCACGGCGTCGAGCACCTGCCGGGTCTCGCGACTCAACGCGTCGACCGGCCTGGGCTCCTCCTCGCGTCGGATGGCCAAGCCCGTCCCCGCGGGCGACAGCTGTTCGATGATCTCGTCAGCGGCGGTCACCAGGAGAGCGGCGACGCGCAAGAGCTCGTGGACGCCGCGGGATGCGGGTGACGTCACCGGGCCGGGCACTCCCATCACGGGTCGCAGCAGATCGTCGGCCCAACGGGCCGTGTTGAGCGAGCCGCTTCGCAGGGCGGCCTCGACGACCACGGTGCCTTGCGTCAGAGCAGCGATCAGTCTGTTGCGCACGAGGAATCGGCTCTTGCTTGGCGCGCAACCTGGTGCTGCCTCACTGACCAGGCAGCCTTGCTCGAGAATGCGTCGAAGCATGGGTGCATGACCAGCCGGGTAGAGCCGGTCGATTCCGCCGGCCAGGACGCAGACGGTCGGGCGCTCGGCCGCCAGGGCGCCGCGGTGGGCAGCCGCATCGATGCCATAGGCGCCGCCGGACGCGACCGTCCATCCTTCGACAGAGCACCCGATCGCGAGATCCCCCGCGACGTGCTCGCCGTATGACGTCGCCGCCCGGGCGCCTACGACAGCCACGCTGTGCTCCGCGAGGGACTGCAGGTGTCCCGCACCGCGGACCCAGAGCCCGAAGGGCGCACCGCCTCGTCGATCGCGTTGGCCGCCCTCGAGTGCGGCCAGGTCGCAGAGCTGCGCCGGCCACTCCGGATCACCGGGACACACGAACCGGGCGCCGACACCGTCGGCGGCTGCCTCCAGCTCAGCGACGTCCAGCTCGCGGAGACGATCCGCCCAGCCCGCGAGCGTGCCGGTCGAGGTGGGGTCGGGAGGGGTGGCTGCCAGCCGCGAGAGCAGCGCTTCGGCACCGTGGCTGTGCACGAGCGCGCACGCATCGGGGTCCCCCGGTTCAGCCACACGGGTCAACACCATCCGAGCTCGCCGCTCGGCCGGGGACACTGCAGACGTTCGAGCGGCCGCGGCATCGTGGCTGGACGAGCCGTCGGCGCCGATGTGGTCAGACACCATTCAGGCCACCTCTGCGGATCGGTAGGACGAACCCACACCAGCGTCCGTGCGCAAGTGCAGTGCCTCGTTGGCCTGGTCCCTGCCGGGACGATCCAGGCCGGCCAGGTCGGCGAGCGTCCAGGACAGGCGGATGACGCGGTCGGCTCCCCGCTGGGTGAGGTAGCCCTTCGCGACGGCGTCTCCGACCGAGCGACTGACCTCGTCACCCACGGGACAGATCCGGCGGAACTCGGCCGCGGGCGCCACGGAGTTCAGCATCCAGGGCATGCCGTCGAAACGTCTTGCCTGCCGGTCCCGGGCGTCGAGCACGCGCGCTCGCACCGCTGTCGTCGAGCCCCGCGCGCTGATCGGCTGCAGCATCTCGGCGGGTGACACCGGGACCACGGTGTGGACGATGTCGATGCGGTCGCGAACCGGCCCGCTGATCCGCTGCTGGTAGCGACGCTGTTTCATCGCCTCGCACCGGCAGGTGTTGTGCAGGGTGTCGCCACCACAGGGGCAGGGGTTGGCGGCGAGGATGAGCTGGAAACGGGCAGGGAACGTGGCGGCCCCCTCGGCCCGGCGGATCGAGATGCGGCCGCTCTCCAAGGGCTGCCGCAAGGCGTCGTGGACGGTCGGACGGAACTCCGGCGCCTCGTCGAGGAACAGCACCCCTCGGTGCGCCAGGCTGATCGCTCCAGGGCGGATCACCTTGCCACCGCCACCCACCACCGAGGGCACGGTGTCGTTGTGGTGAGGCGCGAGAAAGGGCGGTCGCATCACCAGCGGACATTCCCTCGACAGCAGCCCGGCAACGCTGTGTACCTTGCTCACCTCGATGGCCGCCCCCAACGTCAGATCGGGCAGGAGCGGTGCGAAGCGCTCGGCCAGCATCGTCTTGCCTGCACCTGGAGGTCCTTGCAGAAAAAGGTGATGTCCACCGGCCGCAGCCACCTCGACACACCAACGCGCCTGCGTCTGCCCGCGGACATCGGCGAGGTCGCGCTCGTCGACGTCGTCCCATTCGGTGTCGGCTGGCTCGAACTCAGCCACCGGTGGCAGGAGATCCTCCGCGCCGAGGTCTTCGCCCGTGAGCACCGCCACGCATTCGCGCAACGTTCGGACGGCAGTCACCGACAGTCCGGGAACCAGGCTGGCCTCGTTGGCGTTGGCCTCCGGCACGATGATCCGGGGAAGCCCGGATGCAGCGGACGTCAGAGCTGCTGGGAGGACTCCGGCCACCGGCCGAAGCCTCCCGTCGAGACCGAGCTCTCCCAGTACGGCGGTCTGCCGAAGCGAGTCCACAGCCAGCCGACCGTCGGCCGACAGCAGCGCCAGGGCGATTGCCAGGTCGTAGTGCGAGCCGACCTTCGGGACGTCGGGTGGGTAGAGCGCGACGGTCAGCCTGCGATCGGGCCACCGGAACCTGCTGTTGATCATCGCCGCGCGACACCGATCTCGGGCCGTGGTGACACTCGGGTCGGGCATGCCGGACAGGGACCAGCCGGGTATGCCGTCACTGACGTCGGCCTCGACCGTGACGACCCGGCCGGTGACCCCGTCCAGCGCGACGGAGTAGGTCATCCCGGTCGCCACTCACGCCACCGCCCGGACGTGCTCGACGGAGGGCGCACCGCGCGAGCCGGTGGCGACGCACACCACGTCGACCCGCATGCTGCTGAAGCGGACCTGACCGCGATGCGCCCGGGTCCAGCGATGTCCGAGGCGGTGCAGCCGGACGGCCTTGTCGGCGGTGATCGCCTCGAGCGGCGTACCGAAACGCGCGCTCGAACGGGTCTTGACCTCGCACACGACCAGGTCGCTGCCGTCAAGCGCCACGATGTCGATCTCTCCCGCAGGACACCGCCAGTTGCGGTCGAGCACCACCATCCCGAGATCGACGAGGAAACGAGCAGCAACACGTTCGCCGAAGTCGCCGAGCGCCTTGCGTTGCGCCTGGGTCGTTGTCATGGGTCCACCTCCACGACCACCGTGCCGGTGGCGGGCGAGGGATGGCGACGGGCGAGACCGACTGTGGAGAGCCGACGAGGAGCTGACGGGCTGTGGACGGCCCGTCAGGTCACGGCTTGGGTGGCTCGAGGTCGGACTTGGCGAGCTCCTCGATGTTGACGTCCTTGAACGTCACCACCTTGACGTTCTTGGCGAACCGGGCCGGTCGGTACATGTCCCACACCCAGGCGTCGGACATGGTGACCTCGAAGTACGCGTCCCCGGCCTCGGTGCGAACCTTCAGGTCGACGGCATTGCACAGGTAGAACCGTCGGTCGGTCTCGACGACATACTTGAAGATCGCCACCACATCGCGGTACTCACGGTAGAGATGGAGCTCCATCTCGGTCTCGTACTTCTCCAGGTCTTCGGCGCTCATCGCGACATCTCCACCTGCTCGTGTGGCTCCAGCTCCTGCCCGGTCAGCACCAGCTCGCTACCGCCGCCTTCGACCCGCCGGACGTTCACGAAACGACGCCGGTGCTCGGGGCAAGGGCCGTGCGCCTGCAACGCCTGCTGATGATCCTTGGTGACATACCCCTTGTGAACCGCGAAGTCGTAGTCCGGGTAGACGTCGTGCAGGCTCGTCATGATGCGGTCCCGGGTGACCTTCGCGAGCACGCTGGCGGCGGCGATACAGGCCGCGACGCGGTCGCCCTTCCAGACCGCAAGACCCGGCACGCCGAGCCCGTCGACGGGGAACCCGTCGGTCAGGACGTAGCTCGCGCGGATGTCCAGCCGAGCCAGCGCACGCCGCAGTGCCTCGATGTTGACGACGTGCATTCCCAGCTCGTCGCACTCGGTCGACTCGATGACCACGACGGACCAGGCCACGGCGCGTCGGACGATCTGGTCGTAGCAGCGCTCGCGGGCCTTGGCCGTGAGCAGCTTGGAGTCGGCGAGGCCCGGGACGATGCCGCGTGCTCCGTCCGGCAGAATGGCCGCCCCTGCGACAAGCGGGCCGGCACAGGCACCCCGGCCGGCTTCGTCGACACCCGCGATCGGTACCAATCCAGCTCGACGCAGCGCCCGCTCGTACCCGTACAGCCCAGCGTCGCGTCGGACTGTGCTTCCACGAGGTAGGGGGGTCATCGCTCGATCATTGTCCCTGATCCGGCTTGACCGGGGTGATCACACCCTTGTCAGGGGCTGTCTGCCCGGCTGGTACGGCGTCGTACGCAGACGGAATCCGCAGGAAGTGCCGATGAGAGAACGGCCAGATCACCGCAAAGGCGCGTCCGGTGACCAGACTCATCGGCACGAAGGCGTCCTGACCGGTCAGGTGCCGGCTCGAGTCTCCGGAGACGTAGCGGTTGTCCCCGAGCACGAACATGTGGCCCTTCGGAACGGTGACATCGAAGGACACGTTGTCGGCCCGGCCCTTGGCCGGTGCGATGAAGCCGGACTCGTCGACGGCCGTGCCGTTGATGGTCAGCTTGCCCGCCTGGTCACAGCACACGACGTGATCACCGGGAAGTCCGATGACACGCTTCACGAGATGTTCGTGTCCGGAGGCGGGCAGGATGCCCACGAACTCGAACGCCTTACGGATCGGACCCGGTGGCGCCGCCTGCTCGGCGGCTGGGATCCAGCCGCCCGGATCCTCGAAGACCACGACTTCACCCCGCTCGACGTCCCCGATGCGGGAGACCAGGATGCGGTCCTGCAGCTGGATGGCCGGGAGCATCGAGCCCGAGGGGACGAAGAAGGCCTGGACGACGAAGGCCCGCAGCAGCGCCGACGCGATCAGGGCGATCGCGACGATGATGACCATCTCGCGGACGAACCGTCCGGTCCTGCGCGCCGCACCGTCTCCCGCGGACCGCCCTGTCCCACGCGGCACGTCGGTGTCTCCGGGACCGTCCCCGTCGCTCACCCCGTTTCGAGCGTCCTGCTGGTCGTGGTCGCCGTCGGCGCGAGTGGACTCGGCGGCTTCGAGCCCGGAGCGGGTGGTCTCCTCGGGCATCAGTCCTCGGTTCTGGTTGGTCGTCGTCGAATGCGGCGGACCAACGGCCCGCACCCCAGCAACGCTAGCCCGACGGGTGCCGAGCCCGACACGAGACCCGCCGCTTGGTCGAGGGCGGGGTTGGAAAACGTCCCCGGACGGTGCAGGAACGTCCAGTGGTCGAGCGGCCAGACGACGACGAACACCCTGCCCACGACGTCGTTGACGGGGATGAACCCACCGCCGGGATCGCCCGTGTGGACGCGCGAGTCGGCAGAGTGGTCGCGATTGTCACCCATCACCCACAACCGGTCCTGGGGAACCTTGACGTCGAAGGTGCCGGTGCACGCCTTGGCGGGCAGCGTGACGTATGACGACTCCTTGAGCGGTGTGCCGTTGACCTGCACGGCACCGTCCACACAGGCGACCTCGTCACCGCCGACGCCGATCACTCGCTTCACCAGGTGTCCGCCGGTCGGATACAGCCCGACGGTCGACAACACCTTGCTGACGGCACCGGTGCTTGACCTCACGTCCTCTTCGCCGAGCCAGTTGGCCGGGTCGTCGAAGACGACGATGTCACCGCGCTGCACGTCTCCACCGAACCAGTACGACCACTTCTCGACCAGGATCCGGTCGTTGACGCGCAACGTGTCGCGCATCGAGCCGGACGGGATGTAGAAGGCCTGGACGAAGAAGGTCTTGATGAGCAACGCCAGGATCAACGCGGTGCCCACCAGGATCAGCGATTCCTGCCACAGGGCAAGGTTCTTGCGTGGGGTGGTGGCCTTGCGTCGCCCGGGTCGGTGGATGCGTGGCCGATGCCGTGTCGGTGCGCTGGATGCCGGCTCCACGGCCGACGGCACCGCTACGTCGCCAGGTCCGGGGCCATCCCGGTCGACGTCCGGCTCAAGCGCCGGCGCAGGACCGTCAGGAGGAACCGGATTCACTTCCTGAGCCTAACGCAGCAGGGGGTTGCCTGGAGTCGATCAGGACAAACCCCGCTCAGCGGGCGATGGGGGCGTCGCGGCGCTCTTTGATCTTGGCGGCCTTGCCGCGCAGGTTGCGCAGGTAGTAGAGCTTCGCCCGGCGGACGTCGCCCCGGGTCACGACCTCGATCTTGTCGATGATCGGCGTGTGCAGAGGAAACGTGCGCTCGACGCCGACACCGAAGCTGACCTTGCGGACCGTGAAGGTGCGACCGACGCCGGAGCCCTGGATCCGGATGCAGATGCCCTGGAAGATCTGGATGCGGGAGCGGTTGCCCTCGACCACCTTGACATGAACCTTGAGGGTGTCGCCGGCCCGAAACACAGGGACGTCGTCGCGGCGGACGTCGCCGGCCAGATCGTCGATGATGTTGGTCATGTGGGGTCGCTTTCTCGTCAGTGCCTCAGGTCACTCACGCGGAGTCAGGTGCTGCAGGTCACGTGAGGCGATGCGCGCGATCAGCCCGAACCCCTGAGGCAGTGTGGGCTTGGTCTGGGCCTGCGGGCCCGGACCGGACGCGTGACGCCGACCCCAAAGTCTGCCACAGGCCAGGCCGGAGCGCGAAATCGGTCGACCGGTCAGGACCGCACACCGCACGGCTTGGTGAGACGCACCACTCCCGGTTCTCCGCCAGCAACCGCCCGGTAGCCGGCTTTGCGGTAGCGACGCAGGTTGCCGACACTCTGTGCGCCGGTGAACAGGGTGAACTCGGTGGTGTCTGCTGGGGCGGTCTTCTCGATGTGGTCGAGCAGCGCCCGCCCGAGCCCGCGCCCCCGGAGGTCCTCGGCAACCATCAGGCGGCCGATCTCCCAGGTCTGCCCGACCTGACGGCCTCGCACCGACCCGACGAGACGAGGGCCCGCCCATAGCATCCAGGTGACCCAACCGCGAAGACCGGCCACGACGTCATCGAAGGTCTCGGTGAGCGCCGGCAGGAACAACATCGCATTGTCCTGCGCCTCAGTGACCCAGCAGGCCCGCTGCAGCGTCAGCAGCTGGGCGGCATCAGCCAGGACCGCCGGGCGCAGCTCGAGGGACTCCAGCGCCTCGGTGTCGCCCAGTCCCGACAGAGCGGTGGCCGCGAGCAGGTCTGGTCGCCGTTCAACCGTGCGACGCGTCGCCTGCTCCCGTCGCCAGGCCTCGATGTGGCCATGGTGGCCCGACAGCAGCACCTCGGGCACATCGAGACCACGCCAGCTGGCCGGCTTGGTGTAGACGGGGTACTCGAGCAGCCCACCGCCGCTGCCTGTGTGATGCGACTCCTCAGCCAGCGACTGGGGGTTCCCCAGGACGCCGGGCAGCAACCGGACGACCGCCTCGATCATCGCCATCGCGGCGACCTCGCCCCCGTTGAGCACGACATCGGCGAGGCTCAGCTCCTGCACACGCCCGCGCGTCGCGAAGTGGTCGATCACGCGCTGGTCGATCCCTTCGTACCTGCCGCAGGCAAACACCAGCCAGGCCTCCGCACTGAGGGCGTCCGCTCTGGCCTGGTCGAAGCGCGCTCCGGACGGTGACGGCACCACGATGACGGGAATCTCACCGGGCTGCGACGCCAGGAGCTCATCGAGCGCCTCTCCCCACGGCTCCGGCTTCATCACCATCCCTGCACCCCCGCCGTACGCCGTGTCGTCGACGGTGTGGTGCCGGTCATGGGTCCAGCGGCGCAGGTCGTGCGTGCGCAGGTCGACCAGACCGGCCTCGCGGGCCTTGCCGAGCAGCGAGAGCTCCAGCGGAGCAAGGTAGTCGGGGAAGATCGAGACCACGTCGATGCGCATCAGCCGACCGAGCCTCCCGGCGCCGGTCCGGCGCCGGACTCGTCGGTGTCGTCCACGGCCAGAAGTCCGACCTGGTCGGTGATGACGAGACGCCCGGCGGTCAGGTCGACCGTCGGGACGAACTCGCTGACGAACGGTACGAGCGCATCGGGGCCGCCGGCTGCGCGACGTACCACGAGCAGGTCCTGTGCCGGCAGATGGAGGACCTCGACGAGCTCGCCCACGGCGACGGGTGTGCCGCCGTCCTCGGTCTCGACCCGGAGCCCGACCAGCTGGTGGTCGTAGAACTCCTCGGGGTCGTCAGGGCGTTCGGTCGGGTCGACCTCGGCGCGGAGCTCGGTGCCGCGCAGCGCCTCGGCGCCGCCGCGGTCGGCGACCTCGTCGAACCGCACGAGCAGCCGACCGCTGTGCCAGCGCGCCGAGGCGATCGTCAGCGTGCCCCGGGCCGTCGAGAAGACCGTCCCCGCCGAAAAGCGGCGATCGGGGTCGTCGGTGCGCACGTCGATCGTGAGATCACCACGGACCCCGTGTGCCCGCCCCACCCTGCCGACGAGGAGGTCCACCGCTATCTGCGGCGGTCGACGTCGACGAAGTCGATGCGGATGTTGTCCTTGCCCGACAATGCCTGGAGCACGGTTCGGAGCGCGGTTGCCGTCCGGCCGGAGCGACCGATGACGCGCCCGAGGTCGTCGGGGTTGACCCGGACCTCGAGCGTCTCACCACTGCCGAACCGCGGGTTGCGTCCGCGCTGCTGGCGGGTGCGGACCGTGACGTCGTCAGGGTTGTCGACGATGCCACGGACCAGGTGGTCCAGCGCCTCGGTCAGCACGCTCAGGCCTTGTCAGCGTCAGCGTCGGCAGGCGCCTCGGCGGGCGCGTCGGCGGCGGCGGCTTCGTCGGCAGCAGGTGCCTCGGCGGGCGCGTCGTCGGCGACAGCTTCGTCGGCGACAGCCGCGTCGGTGACCGGTGCAGTCTCCTCGGCCGGAGCCTCCTCCACGGGAGCGGCTTCAGCAGCTGGCGCCTCCGCAACTGGAGCCGCTTCAGCAGCCGGAGCCTCCTCCACGGGAGCCGCAGCGGCCTTCTTGGTGGTGCGCCTGGGCGTCACCGCCTCGGTCTTCGGCTCGCTCTGCGAGTCCTTGAGCGCTTCGTTGAAGATCTCGGTCTTGTCGCGCTTGGGCGCAGCCGTCTTCATCGGCGCCGGAGCGGCCTCGCCCTTGAACTTCTGCCAGTCACCGGTGACCTTGAGGATCGCGGTGACGGGCTCGCTCGGCTGGGCACCGACGCCGAGCCAGTACAGGGCCCGCTCGGAGTTGACCTCAATGAAGCTCGGGTCTTCCTTGGGGTGGTATTTGCCGATTTCTTCGATCACGCGTCCGTCGCGCTTGGTGCGCGAGTCGGCGACGACGATGCGGTAGTACGGCTGGCGGATCTTGCCCATCCGCTTCAGGCGAATCTTGACGGCCACGGGTGTGGTGTCTCCTCGATGTCTGGTGTGGGTGCGAACGGCGTACCCGGGTGGGGACCAAGGCTCGTTCGCGAAGGATCCGAGCGTGCCGGAGTGAGAGGGTCCGACGCGGCTCGAAGTCGGCCCACATTCTGCCATGGGAACCCCGACAAACTCCAACTGAGGCCTGTTCGGGGCCGGAACTGATGCATCAGGACACGAAATCGCGGCCATCTGTTTACGCGCCCATCCACCGGGCACCACGAAGTCAGGCGGTTCAGCGCGACGATGCCAGCGCACCGCAGCAGCCCAGCGACCCAGGGCCATGGCATCGACTCGGCAACAGAGGAGAGGGCAGATGGCAGACACGACAACGAACAAGGCAGTCGCCTACATGGGCACCGGCAGCGTGGAGGTCCAGGAGATCGACTACCCCACGTTCGAGCTCCAGGACGGGCCAGGGGTCAATCCCGACAATGTCGGCCGACAGCTTCCGCACGCCGCGATCATCAAGACGGTCGCCACGAACATCTGCGGGAGCGACCAGCACATGGTGCGCGGTCGCACGACCGCACCCGAGGGCCTGGTCCTCGGCCACGAGATCACCGGTGAGGTCGTCGAAGTCGGTCCTGGTGTGGAGTTCATCAAGGAGGGAGACCTCTGCTCCGTGCCCTTCAACATCTCGTGTGGTCGGTGCCGCAACTGCAAGGAGGGCAAGACCGGGATCTGCCTGAACGTCAACCCTGATCGACCCGGTTCGGCCTACGGGTACGTCGACATGGGTGGCTGGGTCGGTGGTCAGGCTCAGTACGTCGTCGTCCCCTACGCCGACTGGAACCTGTTGAAGTTCCCCGACAAGGACCAGGCGATGGACAAGATGCTCGACCTGACCATGCTGTCGGACATCTTCCCGACCGGTTTCCACGGCTGTGTGACCGCCGGCGTCGAGGTCGGGTCGACCGTGTACATCGCGGGGGCGGGTCCCGTCGGGCTCGCTGCCGCCGTCTCGGCGCAGCTGCTCGGGGCCGCGGTCGTGATCGTCGCCGACCTCAACAAGGACCGACTCAACCAGGCGACGACGTTCGGCTGTGAGACCGTCGATGTGTCCAAGGGTGACCCCAAGGACCAGATCGAGCAGATTCTCGGAGTTCCCGAGGTCGACTGCGGCGTGGACGCCGTGGGCTTCGAGGCGCGCGGCCACGGCGCGGACTCCGAGCGGGAGCAGCCGGCCACCGTGCTCAACTCGATGATGGACGTCACCCGCGCCGGTGGCGGCATCGGCATTCCCGGCCTCTACGTCACCGGTGACCCGGGCGCGGCCGACGAGGCCGCCCAACAGGGTTCCCTGTCGATCGGCATCGGACTGGGCTGGTCGAAGTCGCACAGCTTCATGACCGGCCAGTGCCCGGTGATGAAGTACCACCGCGGACTGATGATGGCGATCCTGAACGATCGGGTCCAGATCGCCAAGGCGGTCAACGCGACGCCGATCCCGATCGAGGACGCGCCGCGTGGTTACCAGGAGTTCGACGAGGGCGCGTCCCGCAAGTACGTGCTCGACCCGAACGGCTACCTCGGGACAACGGCCGCCTGAGCCAGACCGGGTAGAGGCGCGACGAGCGGGCTGGGGCGTTACCCGGTCCGCTCGTCGACCCGCTCGCCGGTCGGGATACGAAGGCTCGCGAGCGCCTGGGTTCGATCGAGCGCCTGGGCGTTGCCGGTGACCGCGGCCAGGAACACGTCCTGGTCCAGCGAGCGCAGCACGGTTTCCTCGACGGTGGTGACGGTTGCCGTGCGCGGCACGTCATGCAGCAGGGCGATCTCGCCGAACGGCTCACCCGGGCCGGCATATGACAGGTGCCCACCTCGGTATGTCGCTTCCACGCGGCCGGACTCGACGATGTAGAACCGGTCGCCGACATCTCCCTCGGTGATCACCGTTGTCCCCGCAGGCACCTCGATCCGCCGCAGGGCCAGCGCTAGGCGCTCGACGATCGGCTGGCTCAGCGGGGCGAAGATCGGCAACCCGCGGATCAACGCCAGGCCCTCCGGCGCCTGCAGGAGCCCGTCCATCCGGTGCAGCCGAGGCATGAACGGCAGCACGAGCAGGGTCACCGCGATGCCGATGATCGCCAGGCCGGGGCGCAGCCCCACGGTGGCGATGAGGATCGGCATGAGCGCGGCGCCGAGCGCCATACCGGCGATGAAGGCTGAGGACACCGCCCCGAAGACCCGTCCCATGACGTGGTTGGGTGTGACCCGCTGCACGATCGTGTCGAAGTTGACGTCGACCAAGGGGTTCGCGACCCCGATGACGAACATGCAGGCGAAGGCAGCGAGCGGGTGCGCCCACACAGCCAGGAGCAGCAGCGGCAGCGCCCACAGGACCACCCCCGCACCGAAGTCGACGGCCAGCCGCTGCCCGCTGGCGCGTGCCATCGCGAGCAGACCACCCACGAGCGCGCCGATGCCCAGCGTCGACTCGAGATAACCCACCCCCTGCGGGCCGAGGTCGATCAGGTCCACCGCCACCGCCACCACGAACACCACCGAGGCGCCGGCGACGACGGTTTGGGCGCAGAGCAGTGTGGTGACAAGACGCAGGTCCCGGTTGGTCGCGATCGTCGTGAAGCCGGCCACCGACTCCTGCAGGAAACCTGGCGGACTGGCAGTGTCCGGCGGCGGCTCGGCATCGGAGCGGCCATCGGCACGCGCCTGCGGCAGCGCATCCACGCCCGGACGCGGGGGTGGGTGCACTCCCCACACGAGAACGGCCGACCAGACGAACGTGGCCGCGTTGAACACCAGCACGGTCGACACACCCGTGAAAACCAGCAGCGTCCCAGCGATGGCCGGACCGACGAAGAACGCCAGGCTCTCGACGGTGCTGCCGACGCCGTTCGCCGCCGCAAGCTCTACGGGCGTGCTGGCCAGCTCCGGCATGAGTGCGGCCTTGGCCGGAAGGAATACGGTGGCGACGACGGCTGCGACCGTCGCCAGCAGGATCACGAGCCAGGGCGGTCCCGACTGGGAGATCACCGCAGCCGCGGCGAGAACGAGCAGCACGCGGGTGAGATCCGACACCACCATCACGGTCTTGCGCGGGTAGCGATCGCTCAACACAGCGGCGAACGGAGAAGCAACGGCCATGGAGGTGAGCCGAACGACGCCCCAGACGCCGACCAGACCGGCCCCGCCGGCTTGGTAGGCCCACACCGCGACCGCCGTGCCAGCTGCCCAGTCGCCAATCATCGAACCGCTCAGCGCCAGGTTGATCCGACGCAGCGCCGGATTGGCAAGAACCGCCCGGATCGCTTGTCCGGTCTCGTTGATCCCGGTGCGGACCTGGCCCATCAGGCGGTGGTAGGTATCTCGGTCGCCGTCCGCGACGCGAGGAGGTCGAACTCCCGCAGCCATCCGGCGGCACCGAGCTGCTCGAACGCGCTACGGGCCTGCTCCAGGAGTGGCTCGGCTTCCGCCGCACGGCCTTGGCCCATCAGCCACCGTCCGAGGTCCGCCCTGGCCCGGGCGGTCAGCGGGACGGATCCATACGTCTCGAAGCCCTTGATCGCAGCTCGCAGGTGATCTTCGACGCCCTCGTCACCCCCGGCCGCGATGGTGACCAGTCCGTCCAGGTGGTCGAGGTGGGCCGTCAGGGCCACGCCCTTCAATCCGCTCGGCGCTTCCCGAACAGGTCGAATCATCTCTGCTGCCCGCTCGAACTGACCTGCCGCTATCACCGCGGTCACTGCTCGCGGCCAGATGTGGATGAAGTCGTCGCCAAGATCACTCCAGCTCCGGGCGTGCTCGACCGCGATCTCGCCCAGATCAGCCGCCTCCGAGAAAGCACCTGTTGAGAGATGCTCGGAGATCTGGCCGGTCTCGTACCACGACCGGTCGGACAGGTTGTCGATCTCCTCTGTCAACGGCGGCAGGGCGGGGAGCTCTGTGCCACGCGCCTCGGCCACCCAGCGCTCGATGACTGTGTAGACCACCCTGTTGCCGGGAGTCGTCGAATCGTCTTGCCGTTTCGATGTCACAGCAAGGAGTTCCGACCACTCCCCACCCACCCAAAGCCCGATCGCCAGATTTACCTCAGCGCCCTGGATGAGGCCGCCGTGGCCCGTCTGGTGGGATGCGGCGACCGCCTCCCGGTAGCACTCCACTCCGCGCTTGACATCGTCCTGAAGGAATTGAATGCCCTGGCCCTGAAGTGCCGCCGACAGGCGGTCCGGCAAGTTCAGCTGGCGGGCCAGCACAGCCTGCGCTCCGTAGATGACGGCACTCATGAAGGGCGCACCCGTGGCCTCCATCATGCGACCCATGATGCCCGCCAACCTGCACAGCTGTTTCTTGTCCCCCAGCGACTCCGCCAACCTCAGAGCCTTTTGCAGATAGGGATCGGCAGCCTGGCCATCACCTAGGCTGAGGTGGGCGTTCGTCAGCAGCCCGGCCAGCTGTATGAGAGCAGGGCTTGCTTCGGGGCGGCCTTCCAGCCGCTGCCAGTGCGTTCCCGCAATCTCGAGACCGCGCAGCGTGTCGCCCAGCTGCAGGTGTGCCGATGCTGTGGTGTTCGCGGCGAGCCCTGCTGCCACGTCATCCCCCGCGGCCATGAGCTCTTGACTGGCTTCGGCTCCCAGCTCGATGGCCTCCTGAAAACGGGCCCCTTCGAGAGCGACCTCCGCCGCCACGGCGAGCAGCACCGCGCGCTCAGTGCCATCGGCGAGCTGGAGTGCCTGCCGGAGATATCGCAGCGCTTCAACGCTTGCGCCAAGCGCGCGTGCACGTGCTGCGGCCTGCTCGAGCAGCCGAATCGAGCGGGCCAACAGGTCCGGCTGGTCATCGTCACCGCTCGAGGAGTGACCGAGGGCGTCCAGGTAGTGCTGCGCAAGGACCGCCGCGAGGTCACCCGTCGGGTCGGGTTGGGCCTCGAGGTGGGCGGCAACCGCGAGGTGCCGCGCCTTGCGGTCCCGTTTCGACATGGTGTCGTACGCCACCTGCCGCACTACCGCCTGGATGAAGCGGTACTGGCCGCGGCTCGCGCTGAACCGGTCGGTCTCGATCCGGAGAATCTGCTTGCGGGAGAGGCTTCGCAGCAGGTCGTCACGGTCGGCGACGTCGGCGGAGAGCTCGGCTAGGGCTTCCTCGGTGAACGTCATCCCGAGGACGCTGGCGTCGGTGACCAATCGTCGCTCCGCCGCGGAGAGCGCGTCCAGACGCGCAGCCACCAGAGCCTGCAGTGAGGCAGGAGCGGCCAAGTCGTCCAGGTCCAGGCTCTCGGGAGTGCTGAGCACGTAGCGACCGTCGCGCGGGATGACGAGATCGCGGTCGATCAGCCCGCGGATCGTCTCCACGGCATAGAGGGGGATGCCCTCGGACCGCTGTACGAGCGCCGTTCTCGCGGCGACCGGGAGCTGGGCCACCAGACCGTCCAACAGGGTGGCGACCGCCTCGTCGCCGAGTGGGTCGAGGTGGAGGATGGTCGTGCGTCGGTTGACCGCCAGGTCAGGTCGCCGCGAGAGCAGCTCTGGGCGCGCCAGCGCCATCACGAAGATGGAGAAGCCGGCCATCGCCAGCAGATGCTCCAGGAACCCGATGAGGCCGTCGTCAGCGTGCTGCGCGTCGTCGATGACGAGGACCACGACGTTGCCCTGGCCGACATGCTCGAAGAATGCCGCCCAGGCGGCATACAGCTCGTCGGCGTTGAAGGTCCCCGCGACTCCGCTACCGCCCAGAAGGACAGCCAGCCGTGGCCTGATCCAGGCTTGCTCGGCCGCATCGGCGACGTAACGGTCGAGCGCCTCCTGCAGCTTCTCGTCGACGACGGCACCGCTGTCGGACTCCACCAGACCCAACCGCCCGCGGATCGCTTCGACCAACGCCGAGAACGCGACCCCGTCGCCGTACGCCAGGCAGCGGCCGCGATGCCACAGGACCAGTGCGGACAGCCCGTCGACGTACTTCTCGAACTCCCATCCGAGGCGTGACTTGCCGACACCTGCCTCGCCCTCCACGACGACCAAGGACGGAAGACCGCTCTCCTGGGCAGAGTGGAAGAGCTCTTTGACCAGCCGCAGCTCGCGGTCGCGCCCGACGAGGGGAGCTTCCAGGCCATCCATGCGCTCCACGCCACGGACCGACCCCACGACGGATCGGGCCGCGAAGAGGCGGACCGGTTCGGCCTTGCCCTTGAGCTGGTGCTCCCCCGTCGCCTCGTACGTGATCGCGGCCGCCGCCAGGGATCGTGTTGTCTCGTCGACCCATACCTCACCCGGTTCGGCGGCGGTCTGCACGCGAGCGGCCGTGTTGACGGCGTCACCGGCCACCATGCCCTCGCCGGTGGCTCCCAACGTGACCGCGACCTCCCCGGTCACCAGGCCGACGCGCATGGTCAGTCCCGGAGCGTTGTTCTCCTCACCCAGGGTCTCCGTCATCATCACCAGCTCGAGACCCGCCCGAACCGCCCTCTCGGCATCGTCCTCGTGCGCGACCGGAACACCCCAGACCGCCATAACGGCATCGCCGATGAACTTCTCGACCGTTCCGCCGTAGCGCGCAACGACGGTAGACGCGCCGGCGAAGTAGCGGGACAACAGTTCTCGCACATCCTCGGGGTCGAGCCCCTCGGACCGCGTCGTGAAGCCGACGAGGTCGGCGAACAGAACGGTGGTGATCCGACGCTCCGCGACCGGGGCAACGGAGGTCTGCGGCTGCACAGGGGCAGCGGCCTGGGCGGCGCCTGCCTCGAGCGCACCACCGCACTCAGCGCAGAACTTCCCACCTACCGCCGGCACGCCGCAGTGCGGACAGACCCGGACGGCCAGCGAGAATCCGCACTCGGGGCAGAACTTTGCGCTCTCGGAGCATGACGCGGAGCACTGGGGACAACTCCGCACGATTCGAGCTCCTCTCGCTGACGCTGCTCACAAGGGAACTAGACCCCCCTGCCTACGGGCAATGACCCGTTCGGGGGGTACGAAATACCCCACCACTGTGCTTGAACCAGTCGTTACCAGCGGTTTCCACCCGCAACCAGGACACCGACTCAGCTGATGACGGCGCCACGGAGGACGATCCGCTTCGGATGCTTGAGCACGGCGAGGTCCTCGAGGGGGTTCGCGTCATAGACGACGAAGTCGGCTGGATCGCCCTCGTCGAGGTTTCCGCCGGGCCGCCCGAGCCACGGCCGGGCGTGCCACGATGCCGCGCCGAGAGCCTCAGCGGGACTGAGCCCGACGTCGGCCAGCGCCAGCACCTCGTCGCCGATGAGACCATGCGGCAGCACTCCCCCGGCGTCCGTGCCGGCATAGATCGAGACGCCTGCGTCATGGGCAGCCCGCAAGGTGCTCTTACGGCGGGCGTGCAGGTCCCGCATCCGTGCGGCGTATGCCGGGAAGCGCTCCTCACCCGCCGCGGCGTAGTCCGGGAACAGGTCGAGCTGCCTGACGGTCGGCACCAGGGCGATGTTGTTGGCCACCATCGAGTCGATCAGGTTGGGGGTCAGCCCGGTGCCGTGCTCGATGCAGTCGATGCCGGCCTCGAACAGGTCCGGCAACGCTTCGTGGCCGAACACGTGCGCTGTGACCCGGGCTCCGTGCGCGTGCGCGATGTCCATCGCCGCCCGAAGCGCGTCGAGCGGCCAGCACGGTGCCAGGTCACCGACCTCGCGGTCGATCCAGTCCCCCACCAGCTTGACCCAACCGTCACCGCGTTGCGCCTCCTGCGCGACGTACGCCGGCAGCTCGTCGGGCTCGATCTCGTGGGCGTAGTTGCGGATGTAGCGCTTCGGGCGACCGAGATGTCGGCCGGCTCGGATGACGCGCGGCAAGTCGTCGCGCTCGTCGATCCAGCGGGTGTCGGCAGCCGAGCCGGCGTCACGGACGAGCAGGGTGCCGGCGTCGCGGTCGGTGATCGCCTGTGCCTCCGACACCTCGTCGGGCACTGCACCGTGCTCGTCCAGCCCGATGTGGCAGTGCGCATCGACCAGGCCGGGCACGATCCACGCGTCCCCCAGGCCGTCGGTGAGGGACGTCGCACCGGCCGTGGCCGGTCCGACGTCATACGTCAGGTGGCCGTCGACGACGAACAGGTCCCGCCGCTCCCCGCTGGGCAGGATGACACCACTGGCCTTGAGGACGGGGCGGTCGACACGGTCCGGCATGCTCGCGACGCTACCGGACGCTGCTGCGCCGCGAATTGCGGGAAGGTGCACGCCCCGCTCGGCGTGTCGACCTGCACTTTCCCGCAATTCGCAGGGCGGGCTCGGCGTAAGTCCGCGATCAGAGGAGGTCTTTGAGGTCCTTGGGGAGCTCAAAGCCCTCCGGCAGCTCGGGCCTGTTCTGCTTTGCGAATCCGAACGCCGCGGCACCGTTGTCGGAGGCGCTGGCGGCCGGAGCGTCGGACTTCTGGGCCGCACGCTTGGCCGGGTTGCCCGACCCGCGCTTCTTACGGCCCTGCTGTGCCTGTTGCTTGGCCTTGGCCCGCTTGCCGCCCATCCCCGGCATACCCGGGAGGCCGGGCATGCCTCCCCCACCGGCCATCGACATCATCATCTTGCGCGCTTCGAAGAAGCGGTCGACCAGCTGGTTGACGTCACTCACCGAGCGGCCGGCACCTCTGGCGATGCGCGCGCGACGGGAGCCGTCGATCATCTTCGGGTTGTCGCGCTCAGCGGGCGTCATCGACAGGATCAGCGCCTGGATACGGTCGATCTCCCGCTCGTCGAAGTTGGCCAGCTGGTCCTTGAACTGGGCCATGCCGGGGATCATCCCCATGATCTTCGACATCGAGCCCATCTTGCGGACGGCCTGCATCTGCTGCAGGAAGTCGTCCAGCGTGAACTCGCCACCCTTGCCCTGCAGCTTGGCGGCAGCCGCGGCCGCCTGGTCGGCGTCGAACACCTTCTCGGCCTGCTCGATGAGCGTGAGCATGTCGCCCATCCCGAGGATGCGCGAAGCCATCCGGTCGGGGTGGAAGACGTCGAAATCGGTGAGCTTCTCGCCGTTGGAGGCGAACATGACCTGCCGCCCGGTCACCTGCGCGACCGACAGGGCGGCACCCCCGCGGGCATCGCCGTCCAGCTTGGACAGCACGACCCCGCTGAACCCGACGCCGTCGAGGAACGCCTGCGCGGTGGTGACCGCGTCCTGGCCGATCATGGCGTCGACGACGAACAGCGTCTCGTCCGGCTGGACCGCGTCGCGGATGTCGGCGGCCTGCTTCATCAGCTCGGCGTCGATACCGAGTCGACCGGCGGTGTCGACCACCACGACGTCGTACAGCGAACGGCGTGCCTCGGTGATCGCATCCCGCGCCACCTGGACCGGGTCCCCCACGCCGTTGCCTGGCTGCGGGGCGAAGACCTGTACGCCGGCCTGTTGACCGACCACCTGCAGCTGGGTGACAGCGTTGGGTCGCTGCAGGTCGGCCGCCACGAGCATCGTGCTGTGGCCCTGCTCCTTCAGGTACAGCCCGAGCTTCCCGGCCAACGTCGTCTTACCGGCGCCCTGCAGGCCTGCCAGCATGATGACGGTCGGCGGCGTCTTGGCGAACCGCAGCCGCCGGGTCTCACCGCCCAGGATCGTGACGAGCTCGTCGTTGACGATCTTGACGACCTGCTGGGCCGGGTTCAGCGCCTCGCTGACCTCGGCACCCTTGGCCCTCTCGCGGACCCGCTCGATGAACTCGCGGACCGCGGGCAGAGCGACGTCGGCCTCGAGGAGGGCGACCCGGATCTCGCGACAGGTGGCGTCGACGTCGGCCTCGGAGAGCCTGCCCTTGCCACGCAGGTTCTTGAAGGTGGCGGCGAGCCGGTCTTGCAGAGTGTTGAACACGGGTCCAGTCGTCCTCGGGGTGTGCGTCGTCGCTGTCGGCGGCCGTCGACGGTCACCTCATGGTGGCCGTCGCAGACCATGACGTCCTGGGGTACGTCGATGGGCCAGCCTACCTGCCGACGGGACTGCGACTCACATCCCGCGCACCCGCCGTGGTGCGCTCGCGCCGCGCCGTCGAGCGGGCGATCCGCCTTGCGACCTCCTCCGCGTCCCGGCCGGCACCACCGATGAGCATGGAGGCGAACGAGAACTGGAACGGAAGCCCCACGAAGTACAGGCCCGGGTGCGTCGCCTCACCCCGTTGCTGCTCCGGCCAGCCGTCAGCGCCGGTGACCGGCAGCCCGATCCATGAGGTGTCCTTGGTGAATCCGGTGCACCAGACGACGTTGGTCACGTCCAGCACGCGTCCTCCCGCAAGGAGCGGTTTCCCGTCCTGGACTCCGATCGTCTTCTCGTCGGTGCGCTCCACTCCGGCTGCCTCGAGATGCGCGCGCTTGACCCGAAGCAACGGTCCGCCCTCGTGGCGAACGTGGGTCCGCATCCGGCGTCCCATCGGGGTGCGTTGGGTGAGCACGTGGTTGGCCACGAACCAGAGCACCGGCATCGCGATGTGCGCCTTGCGACCCTCGATATCGAACGGGATCTCGCCCCGGACCGGCCCCGAGAGGATGACGTCATGTGATTCGGCGAGCTCCAAGGCGATGTCGGCACCCGAGTGGGAGCACCCCACCACCAGCACCGGTCCAGGCTGGAGCTGGGTAGGGCCTCGGTAGTCGTGGGAATGAACCTGGACGATCGACGGGTCGAGCTGGTCGGCGAAGGCAGGCGTCTTGGGCTGCTGCCAGCCACCTGTTGCAATGACGACGTTGGCCGCCTTGAGCACGGTGTCGCCGGCCGAGACGACGTACCCGTCGGCGACCTTCGCGAGGCCGTCCACGTGGAAACCGGTCCGGACCGGGAGATCGTGCTTGGCGACGTAGGCCTCCAGGTACGACGCCATGTCGTCTCTGCCGGGAAAGGTCCAGCTCGGCAGCGGCATGGGCATGCCGGGGAGCCCGTCGTACTGCGAGGGCGAGTAGAGACGCAGCGAGTCGTACCTCCGTCGCCAGACGTCTCCGACCTTGGCGTGTGCCTCGAGGATGACGAACGACCGCCGCTGCCTGGCCAGGTGGTACCCCGTCGCGAGGCCGGCCTGGCCCGCACCGATGATGATCGTGTCGAACTGCTCTGGTCTGGTCATGAGAACTCCTTCCGTCTTCGACAGTAGGAATCGCAGCGGCCTTCTCGCGTCGGGCGAACCATCCATCCGGTGGTCACCGCGATGGGTAGTTCTATGTAGAGCAGGTCCCTATCGGCGTCAGGTGGAGACCACCAGACCGTGCTCATAGGCGTATGCCGTCGCCGCCGCCCGCGAGGACAGATCCAGCTTGAGGAAGATGTTGCTCACGTGGCGCGCCACGGTCTTCTCGCTGATCACCAGCTCCCGAGCGATCATGCGGTTGGTCGCACCGGACGCGACCAGCCTGAGCACTTCCACCTCTCGCGCAGTGAGACCTCCTGGCGACGCGGGCCCACCGGTGAGGCGCGACACTCGCTCGAGATCGGGCTCGGCCCCCAATGCGGTGAAGGCCGTCCGAGCCGCCTGGAAATCCATCTCGGCTCCATCGAGATCGCCCTGCTCCTGACAGGCCCGGCCCAGGAGCACTCTCGCCCGGGCGGCCTCGTACGGCGCGTCGAGCTCCAGCCATGCCGACCACGCGGTACGCAGGGAGACCACCGCCTCGCGCGGCTTCCCCTCGTGCAGGAGAACGGCTCCCTCAGCCGCGGCGCACAGCGCAAGCAGATAGGGCTTCAGGAAGGGTGTGTCGAACCCTTCGCTCGCAGCGATGAGCTCGTCCGCAGCAGCCCGAGCCGCGTCGACCTCTCCTGCTTCCAGCGCGATGTCGACCATTGCAGCCAAGGGCTCGAAGCGAGTGACCGCCCTCGAGCTCTCGGCCAACACCCGCCGGACGGACGTCAGCGCGACCGCGACCCGACCCTGCGCCAGCCGCAGCAACGCAAGCCCCGGCTGCGGTTGGCGACCAAACTCGCTGGCGAGGCGGTACTGCTCCTCCGAGGCGTCGAACCGGCCTGCGAGCCGGTGTAGCTCAGCGAGTCGGTAGTGGGCGTCCCCGGCCGCGTGCTGCGTGGGCGAATCACTCAGCCGTTGCAAGGCGCGCTCGCTCTCACGCGCGGCGTCCGACCACTCGCCTCGAAGCTGCATGAGCTCAGCGCGATGGATCATGCATTGCCCCCGGTAGGGCACGAGCCCGGTCTGACTGTCACACCACTGAACCAGCGCATTGGTCCATTCCTGAGCTCGCTCGATGTCGAAGACCTGGTGACAGGTCTCGATCACCGCGCAGTAGACCAGGCCCGCGACGAGCGGGTTGACCTCGTCCGCGGTCACCGCCAGCATCGCCTCGTCGAGCCGCTGCATGCCCTCTTCGAGCCTTCCGGTCCCCACCAGCGCCTGACCGCGGCCGAGAGCTGCGAGCGTCTGGAGGTCGGAGTCCCGGGTGCGCTGCCCGACGCCGGCCGCGTCGGCGAAGCGTGGCTCGGCGGCTGCGAACTGACCGGACTGCAGCCACAGAACGGCTTTCGGAAGGAGTACGAGACCGGCGGCGACACTGTCGGTCCCGACGGACTCGACGAGCTTCTCGGCCCGGCCGAGCCACGCGCCGGCCTGCGCCATGTCGCCCGCGTTCATGCACACGAAGGATGTCCAGAAGGCGCACTGGGCCGCGAGCTCAGCATCACCTGCATCCAGCGCCGCCCGATGAGCTCGTCCCCAAGCGCTGACACACGTGCGGTGGTGGCCGGCTAGGTACGCCGACATGGCGAACTGGCCCAGGTCGACACCACCCAGTGCGGTCTCTCGATCGGCGTCCTCGAATCCCGCTCGCGCCGCTGCCCAGGCGCGCCGCCGGTAGCAGTCGCGCGCGTGATGCAGCGTCGTGGTCACCCGTCCAGCCTGCACCGGGCCGCCACAACCGGGCAACCGTGCCGCAGATAGGACAGGTCGTGGCGATATCGGCTAGACCAGGTGCAGATGAAGCTGCCGCCGCGTGCGCTCCACCAGCGTGTCGACGAGCTGCTTGCGCCAGGGCGACCAGGCTTTTGGCCCGGTCGCGAGGGCATCGGCTTCCGTCAGCACGGCCAGCAGCTCCAGCGTCGACACGTCCTCCACGGCACTCGCCACCGCAGCAGCTGTACGTGGATCGTCGAGATCTGAGCTGATCGCCACCTGCACCAGCAGCAGGTGGTGACGCACCAGCCGGGCGATGACCTCGACATCGGCCGAGCCGAAGCCCATCCGCCCGGCCACGTCAGCGGCAATCAGCTCGCCGATCTCACTGTGGTCGCCTTCATCTCCCTTGCCGATGTCGTGCACCAACGCCGCCACGACCAGCAGGTCTGGCCGGTCGAGCTGGCTCAACCACGGTGCTGCCTCGACACAGGTCTGCACCTGGTGGCGATCGACCGTGAACCGGTGCACGGCTGACTGCGGGGCAAGATGGCGGACGCGCTTCCACTCCGGGAGCAGGGAGTCGATGACGCCGTACTGGTCCAGGCTCTCCCATACGTCGACGAGTGCGGGTCCTGAGCCGAGCATGCGCCCGAAGAGCCCCCGAGCCTCTCCCGGCCACGGCACCGGCATCGGCGCCAGGTCACGTCCGAGCCGGGCCGCCGCGGTGTCGGTGAGAACCAGGTCGTGGGTCGCCGCCGCCTCGCCGGCGCGCAAGGCCAGCAGCGGATCTCCGGCGGGGTCGGCGCGCTCGGTCAGGACGACCTCACCCCGGTAGGCCGCGACGCCCGGCGCGAGGACGTCGAGCACCGGCCGCCGCGGCCCCAACCGTGCCGGTCGGAGCATCCAGTCGACGTTGCGCAACGCGACTGCAGTCAGATGTCCGATGGCGCGACCGGTCGTCATCAGGCTCGAGCGCAGCGTCTCGACCTCCGGCAGCCCAAGCCGGGTCGCGACGTCCTCGGCGAAGTCGGCGACCAGCCGGTCCGTGTGCCGTCCGGTCGTCTCGTGCAGTGCGTCCCTGATCTCGAGGAGCTCATGGTTCAGCCGGTCCAGCTCTGCGGTGGGCACGTCGACCAACCAGCTCGCGAGCATGGCGCGGAGCACGCTGACGTCGCGAAGTCCTCCCCTGGCTTGTTTGAGGTCCGGGGTGGCGACATGGGCCAGGTCACCAGCGAGCGACCAGCGGTCCCGCGTCGCGTCGACCAGCTCGGGCAGCCGGCGCTTGGCGGCCCGTCGCCATTCGGTCAGCAAGGTGCTCCGCGCGCCGACGGCCAGCTTGTTGTCACCGGCGACGGTCCGCAGGTCGAGCGCGCCGAGTGCGACGCGCAGGTCGTCGGCGGCGGCCGAGCGGAGCTCGCCTTCCGTACGGACCGCGTGATCGATGCGGACATGGTCGTCCCACAACGGGTACCAGAGGGCCTCGGCCAGGGCCGCCAGGTCTCGGTCTGCGTACCCGTCGCGGACCAGCAGCACAAGATCGAGGTCGCTGCAGGGCGAGAGCTCCGAACGACCGTAACCGCCGACGGCGACGAGGGCTGCGCCCGCCGGGGTGAGGTCCAGGACCCGATGGGCCTGGTCCCACAGCGCACGCAGCCGCTCGTCGGCCGAGGCCGCTCGCGCCCGCCTCAGCTCAGACCGCGTCGGAGTCCCGGTCACCCGTCCGCACCCTGACCACCGTCTCGACCGGTGACACCCAGACCTTGCCGTCCCCGATGCGGCCGGTCTGCGCGCTCTTGACGATGACGCCGACGATGTCCTCGGCCTCGTCGTCCTCGACCAGCACCTCGAGCCGAACCTTTGGTATCAGTGAGATGTCGTACTCCGCCCCGCGGTAGACCTCGGTGTGACCCTTCTGCCGGCCGTAGCCGCTTGCTTCGGTGACCGTCATACCCGTCACTCCGAAGGTCTCCAGCGCTGCGCGAACGTCCTCCAGCTTGTGCGGTTTGATCACCGCGGTGATGAGCTTCATGCGTCCACCTTCTCCTTCTCCGATGCGGGTGTCGTTGCGGCGACAGCGGTGCGGCCGCCACCGAAAGCCTGGTGCAGGTCATAGGCCGTCTCGGCGTGGGCGACCTGGTCGATGCCGACGACCTCGTCGTCCTCTTGGATCCGGAAGCCCATGGTCAGGTCGATGACCTTGCCGATGATGAACGCCATCACGAAGGAGAAGCTCCCGACAGCCAGCACCGCCACGGTCTGCTTGCCGAGCAGGCTGAATCCGTCGGCTCCGCCGCCGTACAGGATGCCGGTGGCACCGGCGACGCTGCTCGGCGCGGCGAGCAGTCCGATCAGGATCGACCCGACTGCACCGCCGACGAGGTGGACCCCCACCACGTCGAGCGAGTCGTCGAAACCGAACCTGTACTTCAGACCCACGGCGTAGGCGCACAGGCTGCCCGCGGCCAGCCCGAGTGCGATCGAGCCGACGGGCGTCACGCTGGCGCACGAGGGCGTGATCGCGACAAGGCCGGCGACGGCACCGGACGCGGCGCCAAGCGTGGTCGGGTGCCCGTCGCGGATCTTCTCGACAACGAGCCAGCCGAGCATGGCGGTCGCCGTGGCGACCTGCGTGTTCATGAAGGCCATGGCGGCTGCGCCGTTGGCGCCGAGAGCGGAGCCGGCGTTGAAGCCGAACCATCCGAACCACAGCAGGCCGGCGCCCAGCATCACGAGCGGGAGGCTGTGGGGGCGCATCTGGTCACGCTTCCAACCCACCCGCTTGCCCAGCACGATGGCCAGCGCGAGACCGGCTGCACCGGCGTTGACGTGGACCGCCGTACCACCGGCGAAGTCGAGCACGCCCCACTTGGCCAGCCAACCGGCGCCGTTGCCGTCCGCGTCGCCGAAGCCGAACACCCAGTGCGCGACCGGGAAGTAGACCAGCGTGACCCACACGGCCACGAACACTGCCCAGGCACTGATCTTGGCTCGGTCAGCGATCGCCCCGGAGATCAGCGCGGGCGTGATCACCGCGAACATCAGCTGGAACGCCGCGAAGACGAGGATCGGGATCGGGTACTCCCCGCCGTTCACCGCGACCTTGTCGAGCATGTCGCTCAGGCCGACCGCGCTGAAGTCGCCGATGAAGCCGTTGGCGTGCTCGTTGCCGAAGGCGAGCGAGAAGCCGAACAGCACCCACAGCGGAGTGACGATGCCGATCGTCAACATGCTCATCATCAGCATGTTGAGGACGGACTTGGAGCGGACCATGCCGCCGTAGAAGAACGCGAGTCCCGGAGTCATGAGCAGCACGAGTGCGGAGCTCATGAGAATCCAGGCGGTGTCGCCGGTGTTGATGTCCATCCGGATGGGTCCTGTCGATCAGAGGGCAAGAACGCACCACCTCGGGATCAGGTGGTCGCAGCTGGTGTCGCAGTGCCCTTACCTTGGCGGTCGCAAGTTTCACCGGACGACGTCTCGTGTTGCGTGTGCGTGACACTTCGGGCCGCCGTGTTACGAGCGCGTGAACTCCCTCTTCCCGCCGCCCCCCGCCGCGAAGTGGGCGGTTTGAGCGACCGGCTTTACTGGTCCCGTGACCAACCCCCCTCCGCAGCCGGTGTCGGCAGCTCTGATCGGCACGCCCGCGGGCCCGGTCGCGGCGATCCGGGACCGGCTCGGACAGCAGCTCTTCGCGCGGGTTGCCGGCCCCGAAGGGCCGGCTCGACGCGAACGGATCGCGACGGCGGCCGGACCTCGCTGGTTCGGCGAGGACCGCCCGATCCGGGAGGTACATGCCGACGCCTCGATGTTCGTCGGCGGACTCCGCGCGCTCTTGCTCCAGTCGCTCCATCCGCTGGCCATGGCGGGCGTGGCCGGACACTCCGGGTACCGCGGCGACCCATGGGGACGCCTCCAGCGCACGAGCCACTTCCTGGCCGTCACCAGCTTCGGCACCTCCGACGACGCCGAGGAGATGATCGCCCGGATCCGGACCATCCACGCGCGGGTACGTGGGCGCGCGCCGGACGGCCGCCCGTACGCCGCGTCAGACCCGCATCTGTTGAAGTGGGTCCACCTCGCCGAGACAGACAGCTTTCTGCTCGCCCACACGACCTACGGACGGCGCCCGCTCGACCAGACCGGGCGCGACGGCTATGTCGCGGACACCGCTCGGGTTGCGGAGGCGCTGGGCGTGGTGAACGCCCCCCGGACCGAGGTCGAGCTGCATGCACAGCTGGCGGCGTACCGCCCGGAGCTCGAGGGGACGAAGGAGGCGCGCTCAGCTGCTCGCTTCATGCTCTTCAACCCGCCGGTCCCGCTGCCGCTACGGCCCGGGTACGGCGTGCTGGCGGCCGCCTCGGTCGCCCTGATGCCCGTATGGTCCCGGTGGCCGCTCCGGCTGCCCTACCTGCCCGTCGTCGAGGGCGTCGGTGTCCGGGCCGCGGGTCTCGCCCTGACGAGCACGATCCGCTGGGCGATGACGTCTACCTGACACGTTTCCGTCAGGTCTTCCTGCTGCCGGAATGACTAAGTCCGAGTGGCCCGGAAGAGCCGCAAGGCGGCAGCAAATATGGCTACTCCGGACGGTTTCCCGACCAACGAACGAGGACGACCATACCGACGGCGCGGTCTCGCGCCCGTCGAAAGGACTTCGGATGCTTCCTCGCAAGCGAAACCTGGCCATGGCCGCCGTCGCGGCCCTCCTCGCCACCACGGCAATCTCGGGCGCCGGACTCATCGGATCCGCCGATGCCGCTCCGGTGACGCACACCCTCAAGTTCGTTTCCATCTCGGACCGCAGCCATAACGCGGGACGCTTCGGTTTTGAGGCCACGGAGATCAACCGCAACCACGGCCGCTTCGTCGGCTACGACATGATCAGCGGGATCTACAACCCGCAGACCCAGACAGTCCGGATCTACGTTGCCATCGCGCGCAAGGGCGGCCTGCTGTTTTCACGAGTCCACAACCCGCCAGGATCTCAGTCCGAGTACGTCGGGCGGATCACCGGAGGATCGGGTCGCTTCGCCGGAGCGACGGGCACCCTGACCGGGCAGAACGCGCCGCACAACGACAAGAAGACCTTCGTCACGATCCATTACACGCTGCCCTGATCGCCGTCTGGCGCAGCTGACTCGCGGGTGGGCGATCACCCCGGGCGATAGCGCCGTCCCCGCCGCCTGAGCCATCCGGACTACGCCGATATAGCCCGATGGGGCAATCGGCAGTGTCAGATATCGTCACTTCGGACGGTTTCACCGGGGACAAACGAGGACGACCATTACCGACGGCGCAACTTCGCGCCGTGTCGAAAGGACCCCGGATGCATCCACGCAAGCGAAACCTGGCCATGGCGGCAGGCGCAGGGCTGCTGGCCACCGCAGCCCTGTCCGGCGCCGGACTCGTCGGCGCTGCTGACGCCAGCACCGTCACGCACACTCTCAAGTTCGTCGCCGTTTCCGACAAGGGACACGGGCTCGGGCGCACCGGCTTCGCCGGCACCGAGATCGAGCGGAACCACGGAAAGTTCGTCGGGTACGACGTGATCAGCGGGACGTACAACCCCTCCACCCAAGCAGTGCAGATCTACGTCGCGGTCACCAGGAAGGGTGGTCTTCTCTACGGCAAGGTGCACAGCACGAGCCCGAGCACATACGTCGGTCGTATCACGGGCGGCGCTGGCCGGTTCGCCGGCGCGAAGGGAACCCTCACCGCGAGCAACGCGCCACACAACAACAAGAAGACCTTCATCACGATCCACTACACACTGCCCTGATCGGAACCGCGCAGTTGACCCACGGGTGAGATCGGGTCAACCGTCGAGGAGGGCGTCAACGAACTCTGCCGCGTCGAACGGTGCGAGATCGTCGGCGCCTTCGCCGAGCCCGATCAGCTTCACCGGTACGCCGAGCTCGCGCTGGACGGCGATGACGATGCCACCCTTGGCAGTCCCGTCGAGCTTGGTCAGCACGATGCCGGTCACGTCGACGACCTCCGCAAAGATGCGCGCCTGCGTCAGGCCGTTCTGCCCGGTCGTCGCGTCGATGACGAGGAGCACTTCGTCCACGAGCGCCTGCTTCTCGACGACTCGCTTGACCTTGCCGAGCTCGTCCATCAGACCGGTCTTGGTGTGCAACCTGCCGGCCGTGTCGATGAGCACGGTGTCGACCTCCGCCTCCACGCCGGCCTTCGTCGCCTCGAAAGCGACGCTCGCCGGGTCGGAGCCCTCTGCCCCGCGCACGGTCGGGACCCCGACCCGCTCCCCCCACGTGGTGAGCTGGTCGGCGGCCGCGGCCCTGAAGGTGTCGGCCGCCGCGAGCAGGACGTCCTTGTCCTGGGCCACGAGCACGCGGGCGATCTTGCCGACGGTGGTCGTCTTGCCGACGCCATTGACTCCGACGACCATGACGACGCCCGGTTTGTCACCAACCCGGTCAGCATGCACGGTCCGGTCCAGCGACGGGTCGACGAGAGCGACCAGCTCCTCGCGCAGTAGATCGTGCACCTTCGCCTGATCGGTGGACTCGACACGCATCCGCGTCTTCAACCGCTCGACGAGTTCCATGGACGGGGCCACGCCGACGTCGGCGGCGAGGAGGAGGTCTTCGATCTCCTCCCACGTGGCCTCATCGAGCCGGTCCCGCGAGAGCAATGCAAGCAAGCCCTTACCGAGGGTCGACTGCGAGCGGGCGAGGCGGGCACGCAACCGGTGGAGCCGCCCGGCCGGTGGCTCGGGGCGCTCCAGGTCGATAACGGCGGAGGGCGCCCCTGAGGCCACGTCGTCCGGCGTAGCAACCGCGTCGGCCGGTGCGGTCGAGCCGGGGCCGGCCGGCTGGACGTCATCGCCAGGCGCGGGTCGGGCTGGTGGAGTCAGCGTCGCGTCCGGCCGGCCCGATCGCTTGCTGCGGGTCGAGGCGACGAGGACGGCGCCCACGGCCAGCGCCACCACCACGATGGCCAGGCCGATCAGGAGAATGAGAGTCACGGTGGATCATCCTCCCAGAAGGGAGGGCGGCCGCGGTCAGCCGCGGGTGCGCTCCTGCACCTTTTGGGTGACCCGGTCGTCGAGGTCGACGAGCTTCTCGTTCATTTTCCGCTCCGACTCCACCATCGCGTCGGAAAGCCATTCCGCGTGCGGGATGTCGCTTCCGCGGTGCGGGAACGCGACGTACAACGTCACGAGGGCGGCCAGCGCGAGAATCACGAGCAGGCCGAGACGGATGACGAACATGGTGCCGAGACTCCTTGGGTGCATGGAGCAGCCGGTTCGCCGGACCGCCACCTCCATGGTGACATGCTCGACGGAGCCGTCCACCTCGACCTAACGCCTCGTGAGCGTGACCGTTGGGAGGATGTGACCGAGATTACGCCTGCTCAAGTCATCGGGTGCTGTCTGGAATCGGGCTGTTCGTCCGGACCTGGGCTGTCACACTGATCGCATGCGGGCACTGCGAGG
Source organism: uncultured Actinomycetota bacterium (assembly GCA_963815445.1). Classification (GTDB taxonomy): domain Bacteria; phylum Actinomycetota; class Actinomycetes; order Propionibacteriales; family Nocardioidaceae; genus JANLYC01. Next base: position 440,339 of record CAWFGV010000005.1, on the reverse strand, counting down.
GACGATTGCGTCGGGGATGCTGGTCGTAGCTCTCGTCGGCTGCAGTGGCGGTGGAGCGGCCACGTCGGCAGACGGCACCTCGAACGCCTCGATCGATGGAGGTGCGTCCCACAGCCACGGTCCCGGTCACGAGCACATCTCGTCTCTGATCGGCGATGGGACGCAGGACTACGAGGCCGGGTACAGGCTGGCGAACCCGGCGATGCCGAAGACAGCCGGTCTTCCCGGTGCGGTGCGTTTCCAGATCAGGACCCCCGACGGAATCCTGCTGAAGGACTACATCCCGGAGCAGACCAAAGACCTCCACCTCTACCTGGTTCGGACTGATCTCGCGGTGTTCCGCCACCTGCACCCGACCTTGGACGGCGATGGAACCTGGTCAGCACCGGTGACTCTCCCCGAGGCCGGCGACTACCGGGTGATCGCAGAGTTCATCGCTCGCAACGCAGTCGGCAACGGGGATCACCTCATGCTGGGCAAAACTGTGACCCTTCCGGGGGCTTGGTCCCCGCAGCCCATTGCGCTCGCTGCAGGCGGCGGCGACGGCGTCATCCACATCGGGGCCGAGGGTGACCTCAGGGTCGGCTCGTCCGGTCGTTTGAATCTTGTAGCCAACGATGCCCAGGGGCGACCGGTGAAGCTCGGCACTTATCTCGGCACGTTCGCGCACGTGACCGGGTTCCACGTCGAGTCAGGTTCGGTGGTGCACCTCCACCCGCTGGGTCAGCCGGAGATCGAGGACAAGGGCACGCGGCTGGCCTTCCACACAGAATTCAAGAGGCCCGGCGAGTACCTCTGCTTCGTCCAGGTCCGTGTGGACGGGTTCTTGCACACGATCCCAGTGGGAGTCGAAGTCGCCTAGTCCGTCACGTTGAAGGTCACAACGGCAACGGGGTTCTCGAACTCACCGAGACGCACGCTGACCTGTAGCCGCCATGGGCCTGCGGCAGGGAGGACCACGTCACCGCGGAACGTGCCGACGCCGTCGCTCGTTGCCCTGACCTGCCCCAGGTCCAGTCCATCGGAGCGCAGGCTGACCACGGGAAACCGGCCTGGCTCCACGGGCTCGCCCGCCAGGTCCTGGATCTGGACGAGAAGGGTGTTCTGGCCGACCGCCGAAGGGGTCAGAGTGGCCAGCACCTTCAGGTCGTCGCCGAGCCGAGTCGCCTGCACACCGGTGCGACCGTCCGGGATCACGACTGCTCCGGCACGCGGAGCCTGATTCACGAGAAAGCCGGTGAGTCCGAGCACCAGCACGATCACGCTCGCCTCGACCGTGACTACGCGCCGCAGCCGTCTGGCGGCGGCCCGTCGCTCCTGATACCCGTCTGTGGGCCGAGTGCGCGGTAGCAGAACGTACCGGTTCCACCCGGCGAGGGCACAAGCCACGGACACCAGGGCGATCTTGCTGAGCAACATCCATCCGTAACGGGTGCCGAACAGGTTCTCCCAGGAGCCGACGATGCGCCAGGCGAGCAGTCCCCCGGTCACTACGAGAGCTGCGAGCACGCTTGCGGCAAGAGTGGAGAACCGAGCAAGGGTCCGCGCCGCTTGGGTACCCCGCCCGGCGATGGCCGGCAGGGTGATCGCCAGACCGACGAGACCTCCGAGCCAGACACCGCCAGCGAGCACGTGCAAGACGTCGATCGCGATCACCGCAGCCTGTGGAGCATAGGCGCGCGAGTGGCCGCTCAGCGCCGGTGAAAGCACCGCACAACATGTTCCCAGACCGACGGCTGCCCGCTGCTGGGCGAGGGTGAGCCGCACGACCAGCCCAACCCGCACCAGCGTGATCCCGACGGCCAGGAGACCCAGCGCCACGTGGGCGGTGATCGAGGTCCCTGTCCAGGCCTGGACCGACAGCACGTCGGCGAACCGAAGGCCCTGTTGGTTGACGACGGTCAGCGGCACTGAGATCGCCGCGGCAGCAACGCTCCCCACCACGCACACCGTGGTGAAAGTCCGCATCCGCCGGCGGGGCAGATCAGCGCGTGCCTCCCCGGGCAAGAGGAAGACCATGAAGATCCCGAGTCCGACGACGAGCAGGAGCCCGATGTAGGTCACCGCGGTCGCTGTTGAGAGAGCGGCGGTGATCGCGGCTCCGGACTGGTCGGGAAGGTCCGGCGCGATGACGCGAATGCTCGGCGTGCCCACCGAGAAGCTGAGGGAACCAGCCACCGGGTGACCATCGGCCGAGACGATCCGCCAGGCCACCACGTACGTGCCGGCAGCCAGGTCGTCGGGGAGGTCCACCGCGACCACCGTGTCGCTGGCAGATGCGGACGACGACACCTGCCGACCCGCGGCGTCGAAGACCTTCACGCCGCCAGGTGACAGTGAGACGGGTTCATCGAAGGTAAAGGTCGCCCGACCGGGGGAGGTTGGCAGAACGGCGCCTTCGATGGGGTCGCTGCTCACCAGGGACGCGTGGGCAAGTGCTGGTGCAGCAGGACCGAGGACTGCCAGCAGGCAGGCGACCGCCGTGGTGACGAGCCTGACCGCCCGCCACCACGACGCCCGCCGCTGTGTGTCAGGCACGAGTCAGCTGCGGCGGCGCACCTGTACCAGCGCCGTCCCGCCCGCCAGCAGTCCGAGGACTCCAGCGCCGAGGCCGACGGCACCGAGGATGTCACTGTCCTTCTCCTCAGACGCCGCTGGAGCCGCGGCACCCTTCTCAGCGACCGCGGACGTCACGATCACTCCGTGTCCGCCCTCCGCTTCGGCTGCGGTGACAGTGAGCGTGGGGGCAGGGTGCTCCAGCTCCTCGCTGTCCTGGTCCGCTCCGGCGACCTCGGTCCACGCTGTTTCGCCCTTCTCACAGGTCTGGATGGCCGGGAACACCAGCGTCTTGCCTTCCTCCTCGGGCAGCTTCAGCGACAGCTCGAACGCGTCACGGTAGCCGTCGGGGAGGGGGCTCTTGGCGGTGTAGACGACGATGGCGTCCCGCTCGGTCACGGCATTGCCATAGGCGTCCGTCACCGGCTCGGCCAGTTGCTTCTTCTGCTTGGTCACCTCCCACAGGGGGTTGCGGGTGGGCGTGACGGCAAGGATCTCCGCGGGGATCTGGATGGCCACCTTCGTGGTCGCCGAACCATCACATCCGTGCGGCACGCTCACGGTGAGCACGGTGTAGGCGCCAGCCGTCGTGGTCGTCGGGGTGATGGTCACATGTGCGCCGGCCGAGGCCGTGAGGGCAAGTAATGAAACCCCCGTGACGGCTGAAGCAGCCAAGAGGCGCGCAGAAGTACGTCGAATATTCATGTTCTCTGAGTTCGCTTTCATTGTCTGAGTGAATGTGGGCAGCCTGCAGCCGCGCCGTGACCACCGGTCATGCCCGATGCTCAGGCGCAGCGGAGACCTGCCGGCGGACCGCGGCGCGGCGCTGCCAGGAGCCAGCTGTGCCCGTTCGGCACCCACACCTGACCGAGCGGCCTGAGAACCAGCCGCCGAAGCGGCAGCGCCTCGAGGCGGAGCGGCCAGGGGGTGACTGTCGCAAGGAGTCGACGACGCAGGTGCCACACCAGAGCGGTGGTCATCCCGCTCGCCGCATGAGCAGCGAGCATGTGCCAGGAAAGACCGAGGACAGCGTCCGTCGCATGGCCGTGTCCGTGAGCTTCGGTCGCCATCGCGGCTAGGAGATGGTGGAGCACGAACTGAGCCGTGACGAGAGCAGGAAGCGCCCAGCGGAGTGGGATCAGCTCACGAATGACGAGGAGGCTGGCTCCGAAAACCATGCAGGTGAGTCCGACCAGCCACGGCATCAAGGGCATGCCGCCACCAGCCAGGCTGTGGGCGATGGTCGCGGCCGTGACGATCTCGCAGGTGGCCAGCGCTGCGCGCGGCACCGAGCGCGGAGCCGCGTGGACGCTGATCGTGATCACTCGCAAATCATCCCGGAACAGATCATGCCAGCGCATTGTTTCGCGAATCTGTCATTTTGCACCCGCGACCACGCCTACACCAGGCAGGTACAGCTGAACGGGCATGGTGAACCCGGGGAGTCCGGCTAGCTCAGGGCGCTTTCGGACTCTCGGAGCCGCTGGCTGATCACCGTGGACACGCCGTCTCCGCGCATGGACACGCCGTACAGCGCGTCCGCCACCTCCATCGTGCGCTTCTGGTGGGTGATCACCAGCAGCTGGGAGGTCTCGCGCAGCTCCTCGTAGATCTCCAGCAGCCGACCCAGGTTGGTGTCGTCCAACGCCGCCTCCACCTCGTCGAGGATGTAGAACGGCGACGGTCGGGCCTTGAAAAGGGCCACGAGGAACGCCACGGCGACGAGCGAACGCTCACCACCGGACAACAGGGACAACCGCTTGATCTTCTTGCCGGGCGGTCGGGCTTCCACCTCGATACCGGTGTCGAGCATGTTGTGCGGGTCGGTCAGCACCAGCCGGCCCTCGCCACCAGGGAACAGCCGGCTGAACACGTCCTCGAACTCACGCTCGACGTCGACGTACGCCTGGGTGAACACCTGCTCGACCCGCTCGTCGACCTCGCGCACGATGTCGAGCAGGTCGCGCCGGGTCCGGCGGAGGTCGTCGAGCTGCTCGGTGAGGAACTTGTGTCGTTCCTCGAGGGCCGAGAACTCCTCCAACGCCAGCGGGTTGATCTTGCCCAGCTGGGCAAGTGCACGCTCGGCGCCGCGAAGCCGCTTCTGCTGCTCCTCCCGCACGTACGGCGTCGGCTCGGGCTCGACCTCGCGCTGCTCGTCGGGCAGGGCGGGCATGGCGGGCACGAGCTGGTCCGGACCGTAGTCGGCGACGAGCGCGGCGAGGTCGAGCCCCAGCTCGTCGACCGAGCGGCTCTCGAGCTGTTCCATCCGCATCCGCTGCTCGGCGCGCAGCATCTCGTCGCGATGGACGGTGTCGGTGAGCTTGGCCAGCTCGGTCTCGAGCTCACGCACCTGAGCGCGCACCGTGGACAGCTGTGTCTCACGTCCGGTCCTCGCGGCCTCGACGGCAGTACGGCGATCGATGGCTTCCGCCAGGGAGCGCTCGAGTCGTGCCAGCACGACGTGGGCTCCCTTGCCGACCGCGTCGGCAGCGCGGGCCTCCCGGATGCGGCGCTCACGCCGTTCCTTGGCCCGGGCCTGAGCGACCCGCTCCTGCTCGGCTGCCTTCCGGAGCGCGTCGGCGCGACCGTGCAGGGCACGCGCTCGTTCCTCGGCCGTGCGCAGCGCCAACCGGGCGTCCATCTCTGCCTGCCGGGCGGATCGTGCTGCGTCGGCGAGGCGTTCGCGCTCGGCGGTGTCCGGCTCGTGGCCGGGTCCGTCCGCGGCCGACACGAGCCGCTCCTCGAGCTCGGCCAGCCCGGCCACGTCATTGTCTCGAGCATGCTCGGCGGCCGCGATCGCGTGGTCGATGCGCTCGGCCTCGGCCTTGGCGGCCCGGGCGAGGGCACCGAGCTGACCCAGCTCCTCGGCTACCGCAGCCAGGGCTGCGTCGGACTCGTGGAGCTTCGCGAGCGCGACGTCGACCCGACCCTGGGTCTCGGCCCGCTCGTGCTCGAGCGTCGAAACCTCGAACCTCAGCCTCTCTGTCGCCGCTGTCGCGGTCACCAGCGCGTCGCTAGCCTCGTCAACGGCCGCTTGCACCTCGAGCAGGCTCGGCTGCGAGCTCGAGCCACCGGCGGCGAAATGAGCGCCGATGAGGTCACCGTCACGGGTCACGGCAACGACGTCCGGCAGGTCGTTCACGAGCTGCCGGGCCGCCGGGAGGTCGTCGACGACGGCCGTCTTGAAGAGCAGTCGCGCCAGTGCCGGGCGTAGCGCCTCCGGTGCCTCGATGAGGTCGACGGCGTAGGCAGCACTACCGCCGAGGCCGGGCCAGTCATGGTCGTCGTCCACCTGGTCAGCGGTGCCGAGGACGAGCCCGGCACGCCCGAGGTCGGCGTCCTTGAGGTGCCCGATGGCGCTGAGCGCCGCGTCCACGTCGGTCACGGCGACCGCGTCCGCGGCCGAGCCCAGCGCGGCGGCGATGGCCGTCTCGTAGCCAGGCCGCACGGCGAGCAGGGCAGCGATCGAGCCGAGCAGACCCGAGACCGCTTCGGTGGCCGCGAGCAGGGCGCCCGTTCCGTCTTTGCGCGAGAGCCCGAGCTCGAGCGCCTCCTTGCGCGCCACCAGGGCGGCCCGCTCACGGTCGGCAGTCTGGGCCTCGTCCCGAATCTTCGCCAGCCGTGCCTCGATGTCCTCGAGCAGGGCGGCAGCGCCTTCGTGCTCGGCGTCGAGGCCTTGCTCGCCGACGTCGAGCCCGGCGATGCGGGTCTCGAGCGAGGTGAACTCGTGCCGCGCTCGCTCCGCGCGTTCGACTGCCTCCGTGCGTGACACGCTCAGCCGGCCGATCTCGTCCTCTGCCGCGGCCGCGCGACTCTTGAGCGAGTTGACCTGACCGGTCAGCCGGGCGAGCCCCTCGCGACGGTCGGCCGCGGCCCGGATCAGCCCGGCGACGCGACGATCCTCCTCCAGGTGGGCCTGCTCGAGGTCGGCGCGGTGGGCGAGCGCACGGTCCAGCGTCTCCTGGTGCCCCGCAACCTCGGCCGTGATCTCGTGCTCGTGGGCGCTCACCCGGTCCGCTTCGGCCTCCAGCTCGTCGGGGTTGCGCCCTGGTCGCTCGTCAGCCGGCTCGTCGGCGACCTGACGAACCCGCTCGGCCGCGAGCCGGGCTGTCCCTCGCAGTCGCTCACGGATCCCCGACAAACCGAACCAGGTGTCCTGGGCCTGGGCCAGCAAAGGAGCGTCGGAACGTAACGCGTCCTCGAGGCTTGTCTCGGACTCGCGACCGGTCTGGAGCGCGGCTTCCACCTCGTGCCGTCGGCGCTGCAAGGAGTCCTCGTCGGCAAGCTCTTGCTGCAATGACCGTTGGACCGTGACGACATCGTCGGCCATCAGCCGGGCGCGGGCGTCGCGTACCTCCATCTGAACCACCGAGGCACGTTTCGCGACCTCGGCCTGCCGGCCCAGCGGCTTCAACTGGCGGCGGATCTCGCTGAGCAGATCTGACAGCCGGGTGAGGTTGCCCTCGGTGGCGTCCAGCTTGCGGATCGCTTTCTCTTTGCGCTTGCGGTGCTTGAGCACGCCGGCGGCTTCCTCGATGAAGCCGCGACGATCCTCCGGCGAGGCGTGCAAGATCTGGTCGAGCTGACCCTGACCGACGATGACGTGCATCTCCCGACCGATGCCCGAGTCGCTGAGCAGCTCCTGGACGTCGAGCAGCCGGCAGGTCTGGCCGTTGATCGCGTACTCCGAGCCGCCGTTGCGGAACATCGTGCGCGAGATCGTGACCTCGGTGTACTCGATCGGCAGGGCGCCGTCGGAGTTGTCGATCGTGAGCAACACCTCGGCGCGGCCGAGCGGTGGCCGCCCGGACGTGCCCGCGAAGATGACGTCTTCCATCTTGCCGCCACGCAGTGACTTGGCCCCCTGTTCGCCCATCACCCACGCAAGCGCGTCCACGACGTTGGACTTACCTGACCCGTTGGGCCCGACGATGCAGGTGATACCAGGCTCCAACGGCATGGCCGTGGACGAAGCGAACGACTTGAAGCCACGCAGCGTCAGGCTCTTGAGGTACAACGCGCTGCTCCTTCGAGGGCGCACCAGGATCATTGCGCCGAGGTTCGGTCATGGGGAAGACCAGACAGGAGCCTACCTGTGTCAGGCGGCCCGCCGGAGCAGCACCACGCCGTCTGTGGGCGACACCTTCGGGTGGTCAGAGATCGGTGATCATCGATGTGCTTGCCACCCGGAAGCCGAGTCGGTCGTAGAGCCGACGCGCCGCGACGTTGTGACCGAACACGTTCAGCCCCATGGTCGCGATCCCACGTTCCCGGCACAGCCGCATGGCGGTCTCCATGATCGCTTGGCCGTAGCCGCGCTGCCGGTAGTCGACGTGGACGTCGAGCGCGTAGACGAAGGAGTGGGGTGGCTGACGCTCCGGCGCGAGCATCACCCAGATCGTCCCCACGGGCGCCGGCTCCGCCTCGACCCGGGCCGTCCAGAGCAGATGGTTCTCGGTCGCGAGCCCGTCGGGAAGGATTTCGCGGAAGTCGTTCTCGGCGCGCTCGCGTGCTGCTTCGGCGTCGAGGATTCCGGAGTCGACGAACTCGTTTGCATAGCCGCTGACGGCTCCGCCACGCCAGTCGGCGTACTCCGTATCGGTCATCGGCGTGAGTCGCAGGGTCACGAGGCGAGCGTAACCCGGCACACTCCCGTCAGGCCGTGAGCGTCCTGAGTCGGTGGACCAGGCGACGGCGAAGGACGAACGCCCCGACCAAGGCGAGCAGCACAGCGGCCGCGGCACCGCCGTCCCGACCAGGCTGGAGAGTGTGGGCGGTGAGCGGAACCACAGCGGTCCTGCCCGCCTTTCCCGGCAGCGCGACGGCATAGACGTCGAGGCCGCGCACGAGGTCGACCGTGTAGACGATGTTGGATGAGCCGACCGCGTTCCCGTGCTTGTCGCGCTTGGGTGCCCAGTAGGCGTCCCAGACCTCCGAGGCACCCCAGGTGGCGTAGCCGTACTGCGTGAGGTGGTGCGGGTCGCGGACGTCGATCAGCCGCAGGCCGCCGCCGTAGGTGGCCAGCGCCACGATGCCGGACGGGTGATAGTCGAACCAGTGGGCCGAGCAGAACGCGTACTGCGGTGGCGAGATGCCGCCACCCCCTTCGGTGACGGGGTTGATCTTGTCCAGGGGCTTGATTGCCGAACCGGCACCGTCCAACGAGGTGACCTTCCAGGTCTCGAATGAGCCGGCCTTCGCACAGTCGGTCTGTTCGTAGTCCTCCTCGGTGACCAGCAAGAGGTTGCCGTGAGCCACGGACGGGCTGGAGTGGGGCACGAACGCCCGCGCATCGGGTCGCTCGGAGTTGTGCAGGATGAAGTCGTTCCAGCCGGGAGTCACCCCGGCAACGCCGGTCGTGGTGACGAGCTGCGGGGCACGCGGGTGACCGACATCGAAGATCGCTGCCCCGGCGCCGCCGGTGTGGATGCCGTAGCCGGCGTTGTCGAAGTTCCACTTGTGGCCGGACTCGAGCGGGCCACCGGGGCCGGCTGCCGGCGAGGCGAACGGCTGGACGCCGTCGGCCACCGGGTCAGCGTCGACCTCTCGCAGGTTGTCGAGGTTGCCGAGGTCGATGATCGAGAACGATCCCTTCGACCCAGCGGTATATGCCGTCGTGCACGCGCGCACCTGAACGCAGGCCACCGTGTGAGTGAAGGTCGTGGCCGCCACTCGCGAGCGGATGTGGGGATTGGTCGGGTCTGTGACGTCGACCAGGATGACTTCGTTCTCACCACTCGGATTCGAGTGGTTGATGTCGCTCGGCGCAGCCTGCGTCAGGTCCACACCCACGAGCACGAAGCGGATCGTCTTGCCGCCCCTCAGGGTGCGTTCGCCGTAGTTCATCGCTTCGTTCTCGAAGACGAGGTCAGGGAGCACGCCTGTCAGGGCCGGGTGTAGCGGGTCGCGGACGTCGTACACGTCGATCGAGTCGATGTTCGAGACGTAGAAGTAGGGCGCCGACGGCGAGAACACCCCGGCGATGGCGCCGGCTTTGGGAACGCTGTCCACGAGCTGGACATTGCCGCTCGCGGCAAACGGAACATTGACACCTCCGCCGGACAACTGCGCCATCTCGGCCAGTCGTTGGCGGTCGGAGTCGTGGGCCGACCCGGGAAGGGCGGCGGCGCAGGTGATGACGCCCGCTGCGGCGAGAGCAAGGACGGTGCGGGCGGCAAACGGCGCACGGCGGTGAGCCTCCAACGTCGTCGAAAACGGGGCGAACCCGATTCAACGAGACAAGGTCGGATAGGTCACGCGCGACAGCGCTCAGCTGCGCCTTCAGGGCATGCTGCGTTTACGCGATCCGGGTCGGACAGACCCAGCACGTCAAGCGTGCGCGGCGGTCCGCTCGTGCATGCTGTCGGGGACCGTCAGCAGCTCGCCGTCATGCACTCGGGCGGCCAGCGCGTCGTTCTCTGCCTGTAGGCGGAGGACGACGGCTTCGAGGTCAGCGATACGGCGGCGGAGCCGGTGATTGTCGTCGATCAGGCGGGTGTCGCCACCGACGTACCCAAGGAGAGCCTTGGCCATGGATGATGCCTCCAGAGCAACAGTCTTCAGCAACGCTCATACGGGGGGACCGCAGGTTCCGGGGCGCCAGGGGTAGCCGGCGGGCCGAAGTCTCAGCGATCGCGTCGTTGCTCCCTCAAGAGTGACACCGTGCGGCGCCGTGGTCAACCTGGAGCCGGGCACATTCGTCGACCCGGCTCGGCAAGGCACAATGGGCGGCGATGCTCGACCGTGAGACGGACTCGTCCGATGCTGCACCGACCGCTGGCGATCTGGCCGTGCCAATCGAGCTGCCACTGGCAAGCCACAGGGACGGTGTGGACGAGCCCGACCGGCGCAGACATGCCGCTGTTCAGCTGTGCGGGCTGTGGCTCCCAGTGGGTCCGCTCAGAGTCCTGGACACCCATCGACGCACAGGGTGTCGTGCCAGCGGCCGTGGCCGCGGAGCGCCGCCGATACGCTTGACTGCTACCAGCGGGCGCGGCGAGGCCGCGGTTGGCACGACGGACACGAGTAGGACGAGCGGTTCATGAACGGGTCGCGGCGGATCGGCGCTCCGCACCGTGGACAGGGCCGACCTTCCTGGCCATAGGCCGCCAGTGAGCGGTCGAAGTAGCCGGACTGGCCGTTGACGTCGACGTACAGGGAGTCGAACGACGTGCCGCCCGCGTCCAGCGCCCGCCTCATCACCGCGCGGACCTCCTCGAGCACTCGCCCGATCTCGGCCCGTGTCAGCGTCTCGGTCGGCCGGGCGTAGTGCAGGCGCGCAGCCCAGAGCGCCTCGTCGGCGTAGATGTTGCCCACTCCCGAGATCAGACTCTGATCGAGAAGAGCGCGCTTGAGCCCCGTGCGCCGTCGGCGGATGGCTGCCGCGAAGACCTGGGCGTCGAAGAGGTCGTCCAGCGGGTCCCGCGAAATGTGGGCGATCTCAGGAGGAAGCTCGGCGCCGTCCCGCGACAGCAACAGGCCACCGAACGTGCGCTGGTCGACGAACCGCAGGTCACGGCCCTCATCGAGCTCGAAGGCCACCCGGAGGTGGCGCTCAACGGCGGCCGCCCTCGGCTGGACCAGCAGCTGACCGCTCATGCCGAGGTGGCCGAGCACGGCATCGCCGGAGTCCAGCGCCAGCCACAGGTACTTCCCGCGCCGCCGAACCGCGACGATGCGCTGCCCGGCCAGTTCGGCCTCGAAGTCGGCGACCCCCGCCACATGTCGACGAACAGAGCGTGGATGCAGGACGCGGACACGCTCCACGGTGGCGCCGACGACATGCCGGGAGAGACCGCGCCGGACGACCTCGACCTCGGGAAGCTCGGGCACGCGGTCGAACCTCAGTCGCGCAAGCGGACCGCGGCGTCGGCGTCTTGGGTGTCGTGAACGCCTTCACTGCCCTCGGCGTCGTCAAGATCGAAGGGCTGCGGTGCGCGGCCCTCGACGTCGGGGTGGGCCTGTCGGATCGTGCGCCAGGCCGTCTCAGCGGCCTGCTGCTCGGCTTCCTTCTTCGAACGCCCGGTGCCGTGGCCGTAGGTGCCGTCGCCGACGCGGACACGGGCCTCGAACGTCTTCTCGTGGTCAGGGCCGCTGTCCTCGATGAGGTACTCGGGGACGCCCAGACCGTGGTCGGCGGACAGCTCCTGGAGGCTTGTCTTCCAGTCAAGGCCGGCACCGAGCACCGCGGCGGCGTCCATGACCGGGTCGAACAACCGGTGGATCATCGTGGCAGCGCTCTCGAAGCCCTGATCGAGGTAGACCGCGCCGATGAGCGCCTCGACGCCGTCGGACAGGATCGAGGACTTGTCGCGGCCACCGGTCGAGATCTCGCCGCGGCCGAGCATGATGTAGTCACCGAGGCCAAGCGTTCGGGCCACGTCGGCCAGTGCGCGAGCGTTGACGACGGCGGCGCGCAACTTGGCCAACCGCCCCTCGGAAAGGTCTGGGTGCGTGAGGTAGAGGGCCTCGGTGATCACGACGCCGAGGACGGAGTCGCCCAGGAACTCGAGCCGCTCGTTGGTCGGCAGGCCGCCATTCTCGTACGCGAACGATCGATGCGTCAGTGCGCGGTCGAGCAGGTCGGGGTCGAGACCGTCAACTCCCAGTGCGGCGCACAGCTCAAGTCGGGCGGGGTGCTCATCGACCATCGGGTCCACGGGATCTGCTCCCGCTGCTGCGGCAGACGTCAGAGAACCTGACGCCGGTCCGCGCGGGCGCCGTACTGCCCGCACTCGGGGCAGGCGCGGTGCGGCAGGTGCTTGGACCCGCAGGCAGGATTCGCGCACGTCACGAGTGACGGGGCAACCGCCTTCCACTGGGAACGGCGGTGGCGCGTGTTGCTGCGCGACATCTTCCGCTTGGGGACAGCCACGGTTACTCCTCGTCTTCGCCGGCCGCGTGGGCGTGGCCGGTCTCGTCTCTGGGTGATGCAGTTGTCGTCAAAGTTGAGAGCGAGGCCCACCGAGGGTCGACGCTCTCCTCGTGTGTATGGCCGGGATGCTCGAGCAGTCGCACTCCGCATTCAGAGCACAGGCCCGCACAGTCCGGCTGACACACAGGTTGGAACGGCAGTGCAAGCACCACCGAGTCCCGAATCACGGGTTCGAGGTCGAGGAACTCACCGTCCAGGCGACTCGCCTCGTCCTCCTCGGCCCCACTCTCCGGATAGACGAACAGCTCCTGCAGCTCGACCTCGAGGTCGTCCTCGATCGGCTCCAGGCACCGTGCGCACTCCCCGGTCAGCGTGACCCACGCCCGTCCGGACGCGAGCACCCCCTCCATCACCGCTTCGAGCCGGAGGTCCAGCTCGACAGGCGATCCTTCGGGAACACCGAGCAACTCGATACCGAGATCTGTCGGAGCCGGCAGCGTGAGTTCCATCGTCTGCATCGAGCCGGGTCGTCGGCCGAGGTCGTGAGTGTTGATCACGAACGGCGAACGCGGGTCGAGACGCATCGCTTTGGGACTTTCGTTGTTGGGCACGACAGACCGCCGCCCTCGTGAGAAGGCAACCCGCCTAGGGTAACTGGTGCCTGTCACTCGCCTCAAATCGGCGAGCGGCGACGCCCGGATCGCTCCCGCCCAGCAGGACCAGGTCAGTGCTGTGGAAGCGGCGGGATCGTCGAGTCGTCGAGCGAAGCCAAGCTGTCGAGGCTGCTCTGGTCGAGCTCGTGCCGTCCCGAGAGCCGGTCGCGACCGCGGGAGACCGCCTCCAGCGTCTTGGTCAAGGTGATCTCGAAGTTGGCCAGCCGGGTGTCGACGTACTCGTCGGTCTCGTGGCGCAGACCAGCGCACTCGCGCTCGACCGCGTCGCGCAGCTCCTCCGCCTTCCGCAGCGCGATCCGGTAGACCTCGGTCTCCGACACGAGGCGGTCCCGCTCGAAGCTGGCTTCCTCGATCGTGCGAGCCGCTCGCTCGTCGGCCTCAGCCAGCAGCGCGTCGCGCTCGGAGAACACCCGGGCGGACTCCTCGAACGCCGCCGGCACGGCTTTCTCGAGCTCGGTGATCAGATCGAGTACCTCGGCGCGGTGAATGACGGCCGATGCCGACATCGGCATCGACCGCGCGCCCTCGATCGCCGCGCGCAGACGGCCGATCAGCTCTTGCACATCCACCGAAGTGGCCTCATTTCGTTCGTCCCCGTCCGTGGCTCATACTCACAGCTGCCGCGGGTCTCCTACCTCCATGATGCCTGCGACGGCCCAGCACCGCTGTTGACTTCCCGGTTTGTCATTCGTCGGCAGCACGCAGGCGCTCGTCCAAACGGGAGAGAACAGATGACGGTACGAGGCCCGATACGTCCCCACCAAATCGGGCCACCTCCTTGACCAGGCTCGACGCAAGGAAGGACCACTCCGGACTGGTCGGGACGAACACGGTCTCGACCCCGCTCAGGCGCGCGTTCATCTGCGCCATCTGGAGCTCGGAGTCGAAGTCGCTCACCGCGCGCAGACCTTTGACGATCGCGTCGATGTCGTGGTCACGGCAAAAGTCGACGAGCAACCCCTCGAACGACTCGACCTTGACGTTGTCGTGGTCACCGACGGCCTCGCTCAGCATCGTCAGCCGCTCCGACACGGTGAACAACCCGCGCTTGGCCGGGTTGACCAGCACCGCGACAGTCACCTCGTCGAAGAGCCGGGCAGCGCGCGCGACGATGTCGAGGTGGCCGTTCGTCGGCGGGTCGAACGAACCGGGACAGACGGCTCGACGCATGGTGGGCTCCTTGATCAGCTGCTCGACCTGCGGCGTCGCCACAGGGGTGGTCACACCACAGTGCCGGGTCCGCTCCCTGGCGGGGAGTCCGGCGACCCGGTGACCTGACCGTAGAACAGCATTGTCTCGCCGTAGCGCTTCTCGCGCATCTCCTTCATCCCAAGCGGCCAGACCCACCCGTCCCCGCGCCGTGGACGCTCGACGACGATGACCGCGTCGGCGGCGACCAGGCCGGCTCCCAGCAGCCCGGACAGCACAGCGGCCACCGCCTCGGGGTCCATGGAGTACGGCGGGTCGGCGAACACGACGTCGAAGCGGGTCTCATCGAGTGCGATCGTCTCGGCCACGCGTTCGGCCTTGGCCGCGTGCACGGTGACGCCCTCGAGGCCCAGCGTGCGGGCATTGGCGCGGATCAACGCGGCGGTCGCGCGGTCCTGTTCGACCAGGACCACGGCGGCGGCGCCACGCGAGCTTGCTTCCAGGCCGACCGCACCTGATCCCGCGAAGAGGTCGAGGAAGCGGGCACCCGCCAGCGTGCCCAGCTCGGACTCGAGCGCCGAGAAAAGCGCCTCCCGGACCCGGTCGGACGTGGGTCGGGTGCGGATGCCGGTCGGGGTCTTGAGGCGTCGACCACGCGCGGCGCCCCCGATGATGCGGGTCACGACTTGTCCAGGTAGCTGGCCTGGTCGGTACGGATCAGGTTCTCGACGCGACGCGCAAGGACGAGATGCGCCTCCAGGGTCGGGTCCTCCGCAACCAACGTGTCCGCCGCCGTGCGGGCCGCGACGATCACGTCTTCATCGCGAAGCACCGAGAGCAACCGCAGGCTCGAGCGCCGACCCGACTGGCTCGCGCCCAGCACGTCACCCTCACGACGGTTCTCCAGGTCGAGACGGGACAGCTCGAACCCGTCGGTCGTCGCTGCGACGCCGGTCAGTCGCTCTCGGGAGCGCGAGCCGGCCGCCGCGTCGGTGACGAGCAGGCACAGCCCCGGAACCGATCCCCGCCCGACGCGCCCGCGCAGCTGGTGCAGCTGGGAGACGCCGAACCTGTCGGCGTCCATGATCACCATCACGGACGCATTCGGGACGTCGACGCCGACCTCGATGACGGTCGTCGCCACGAGCACGTCGATCTCACCCTCGGCGAAACCGCGCATGAGCGCGTCCTTCTCGTCGGCGGGCAGCCGACCGTGGAGCATCGAAACGCGCAGGTCGGCAAGCGGGCCCCCGACCAGCATGGTCGCGACCTGGGCGACAGCGACAGGCGGCCGTCGCGCCGAGCTTTGCTCGCTGTGATCCGTCGCATCGTCGTCGATCGGCTCCTGCATGTCCGGTTCCGGCTCGGTGCCGATGCGTGGGCACACGACGTAGGCCTGGTGCCCCTTCGCCACCTCCTCGCGCAGCCGTTGCCAGGCACGGTCGAGCCAATCGGGCACCTCCTGGATCGCCACCACAACCGTCTGGATCTCGGCTCTGCCGAGCGGCATCTCGCGCAGGGTCGACACGTCGAGGTCACCGAAGACGGTCATCGCCACTGTGCGGGGTATCGGTGTCGCCGTCATGACCAGCACGTGCGGAGGCGTGTTGTCCGGTCGGTTGGTGAGAGCGGCACGCTGCTCGACCCCGAACCGGTGCTGCTCGTCGACGACGACGAGGCCGAGATCGGCGAACTGGACAGTCTCCTCGAGCAATGCGTGCGTGCCGACCACGATGCCCGCGGAGCCGGAGACCGCGTCCAGCAGCGCGCCGCGACGCTTGGACGCCGTCAACGACCCCGTGACGAGAGCGACGCGAGTGGCGTTCACATCGGTGCCGAGCATCCCGGCCTCGGCCATCGGCCCCAGCAGGGCCAGGATCGACCGGTGATGCTGCTGAGCCAGTACCTCGGTCGGTGCGAGCAGCGCGGCCTGCCCTCCCGAGTCGACCACCTGAAGCATCGCTCGCAACGCTACGACGGTCTTGCCCGATCCGACCTCGCCCTGCAGCAGTCGATGCATCGGGTAGGAGCGAATCAGGTCGGCATTGATCTCCGCCCCGATCTCACGCTGGCCGTCCGTGAGCGTGAACGGCAGGGATGCGTCGAAACGCTCGAGCAGCCCGCCGCTCAGCCCCGGACGTGGCGTGGCCCGGAGGGCCCGGGTCAGCCGTCGTCGCTGCGCGAGGACCGTCTGGTGAACGAACGCCTCGTCGTACTGCAGCCGGCGACGCGCCTGCTGCCACTGCTCGCGGCTCTCGGGCCGGTGGATGGCGCGGATGGCCTCGTCGTACGACACGAAGGCGTGTTCGCGGCGGACCTCGTCGGGAAGCGGATCGGAGAACGCGTCGACGACGGCCAGCACGACCTTGACCGACTCCATGATCATCTTCGACGTGATCTTGGAGCTCGCCGGGTAGATCGGCAGCCACCGCTTGACGTCACTGCCGGCGGCCGCGCCCTCGAACTCGTCGAGGTCGCTGCCCTTGCCGAGGATCTCGCAGATCGGATGCGTCAGCTGTCGCCGGCGGTTGAAGATCGTGACCTTCCCGCTGAACAGCGCAACGGTCCCGGGCTGGAGCTGCTCCTTGCGCCAGTTCTGCCGGAAGAACGTGCAGAGCAGATCACGCTCACCGTCGGTGATGACCACTTCGGTCCGCGACGCGAGCCGCCCGCCGCCTTTGGGCTGGTAGGTCTTGCTCGTCAGGCTCTTGGTCTTGGCCAGGACGGTGACGTGCTCATCGAGGCCCAGGTCACGGAAGTCGGTGAGCTCGCCACGGTCCTCGAGTCGTCGCGGGTAGTGCTCGAGCAGCTGCTCGACCGTCTCGATCCCGAAGACGTCGCTCAGCGCCGCAGCGGACTTGCTGCCCACCAGACCACGCAGCGGTGTGTCGGGTCCCGGGCGTGGGCCGGCCATCACTCGACCCCGATGAGCAGCGGGTAGCGCTGCTGACCCCCGTCGTAGACGACGATCTCGACGTCAGGTCGGATCGCGGCCACGTGCGAGGACACTCGGGCGACGAGGCGGTCGAGGTCAACAGCTGCATCGGTCGGGTCTGCGCCCGAGGACTCGACACCGGTCACAAGAGTGACCATCTCACCACCCCCCGACAGCAGCCGGGTGACGACCTCGATGGCCACGTCGTCAAGGTCCCCGCCGACGACGGCGAAGTCGCCATCGACCACACCAAGGCTGTCGCCGCGCCGGCAGGGACCGGCCATCGTCATCGCATCCTTGGCGGCGATCGTCACCGCGCCGTGCCGGGCGTGTCCCGCAGCCGACGTCATCGACACGACGTCATCGTCGAACGACCGCGACGGGTCATGCACCGCGACGGCGGCCAGCCCCTGAACCTGTGCCCGGGTCGGGATCACCGCGGCTCGAATGCCCTCGTCGCGTGCCGTCCGGGCGGCCGCCTCGGCCACGGCGATGGAGTCCCCGTCATTGGGCAGCAGGATCACCTCGGCAGATCCAGTGGCACGGATCGCCTCGAGCAGCTCGCCGGTCGAGCAACGTCGCCCCGGACCGCCAGGGACAACGCCGGCCCCGGCCTGGGCGAAGAGCAGGCGCAGGCCCGGACCGGCCCCGGCCGCGACAACGCCACGCGGACGAGCCGGTCCGCCTTGCTCGCCCGTGTCGCCGGCGCCGCGGCGGCGCGCGGCGGTCGCCTGGCTGATCTGCTCGGCGAAGTGGGTGACCCGGACGCGGTAGGGCCGACCAGCGTCGAGACCCGCCTCGATGGCGGCGCCGACGTCGTCGACGTGGACGTGAACGTTCCAGAGACCGTCCCCGCCGACGACGACGAGCGAGTCGCCGAGCGGCCCCAGCCGTTGCCGCAGGGTCGGGATCTTCGTGTCATCGGCATCCAGCAGGAACATGACCTCGTACGCGGGCCCGTCCTCTGACAGGTCGGCATCGGTCCGGATCGGCACGGGCAGCGGGCCGCGGCGATGTCGGTGGCGCGGGGCGGGGCGCTGCCCGGTGAGGGCCTCCTCGGCGGCGTCGAGGATCACGCAGAGACCGCGTCCGCCTGCGTCGACCACTCCCGCAGACGCCAGCACCGGCAGCTGCTCCGGAGTGTGCTCGAGCGCCTCGCGAGCAGCGCGGGCGGCCGCTCGTACGACGTATCCCATCTGGGCCGCGAGGTCCTCGGGCGCCTCCGCCACGGCGCCCTGCGCAGCCTCGGCGGCCACGCGGGCAACGGTCAGGATGGTCCCCTCGACCGGTGTCGCCACGGCGTCGTACGCCGCAGTCGAAGCCAGCGTCAGCGTGTCGGCCAGCAGCTGGCCGGGTTTGCTCGGGTCTCCGCGAAGCAGCTGGTCGGCGCCCGCCCGCATGAGCTGGGACAGGATCACCCCGGAGTTCCCGCGGGCGCCGAGCAACGCACCCCGCGCGAAGACCGTCAGAGCCCCGACGAGCGTGGTGGGTTCGGCGTCGACGAGTGCCTGCCGCGCCGCCTCGAACGTCAGGTACAGGTTGGTCCCGGTGTCGCCGTCAGGCACCGGATAGACGTTGAGTGCGTCGATCTCCTCGCGTGCCGCCCCGAGCGCCCCCAGGGTGACATCGCACCAGTGCTCGAGCAGGGCAAGGGCAAGCGCCGCGACCGCGTCCCCTGGTGACTCGCTCGCGGCGTCCCGCCGGGCGGCACCCGATGCGTCGCTCGACGCGGCACCCGATGCGTCGTCCGACGCGGCAGCTGGTGCGTGATGATCGGTCAGGATGGCGCTCCCGTCGGCGGGCCGGGTTGGTCAGGGTTGGGTCAGGATTGGTCAGGGGTGGGCAAGACTGGTCAGGCGAGAGCGCGTCGCGGAAGCCGCCTGCACGATACGCGCAACCTTATCCGCCGCAGCGGGGTTCCGGTCGCGCCCGGCCGCCGGCATCGATTGGCGTCCGACGCGGCCGATCCGTTATTCTTGTCCGGTTGCCCTCTGGGCCCGCGATCGCGACTGCGGTAGGACGGCCCGGCACCAGCGACACTCGATCTGATCCCGTGATTCCAGGAGTACACCGTGGCCGCCGTCTGTGACATCTGCGCCAAGAGCCCCGAGTTCGGCCACAACGTGTCGCACTCGCACCGTCGCACCAAGCGACGCTTCGACCCGAACATCCAGCGGGTTCGCGCGGTCGTCAACGGTACGCCGAAGCGCCTCAACGTCTGCACGTCCTGCCTGAAAGCCGGCAAAGTCACGCGCTAGCGTTTGCTGTGCTGCCGACGAGCCCCCTCGACCTCCTGGTCCTGGGGGCTTTCCCTTGGCCGAGGGCGTTCGAGCTGCTCGGCCTCCGGGTCGAGGCGGTCCACTCCTACGACATGCCGATCGACCAACGACCACGTCGCTGGGACCTCTTGTCGCCAGTGGCTTATCGAGGGTGTCCGGCAGCGGCTTCGCCGCTGTCCCAGACAGCCCGTCGTCATCGGAAGTGCTGGTGGCCGTCGGCATCCTCGTACTCCGCCCCGTCGACCGTGACCCGGCCCGGACCCTGGCCCAGCACGACCCCGATGCGCCGCCAGGGTTTGGGCAGGGTGGTTCCGGCGGGGAACGTCGCGGCCAGGCTGTAGTCGTCCCCGCCGGTCAGCATGAACCGCAGTGGGTCCACACCGAGCGCCGCGCCCACCGCCTGTAGCGGCTCAGGGATGTCGAAGCCAGCCGTCGTGACGTCGATGCCGACACCGCTTGCCGTGGCCAGGTGTCCCAGGTCCTGCAGCAGGCCGTCACTGACGTCGATCATCGCCGTCGCCCCGGCCTCCGCCGCCTGCGGCCCCGCGTCGTACGGCGGGTCGGGCCTGCGATGGGCGTCCACGACCGCCCGGGGGGACCGGAAACCGCGCCCCAGCACCGCAAAACCGGCATCGGCCCAGCCCTGCCGACCGGCCAGCGCGACCACGTCACCCGGCTGGGCGCCCGACCGGCGTACGACACCGTGCTCGCAGGTGCCAAGGACGGCGATCGAGATCGTGATGACGTCGCCACGCGTCAGATCTCCACCGACCACCACGGCTCCGACTCGGGCGGCCTCGGCGGACAGCCCGTCGGCGAATTCGAGGGCCCACCGGGTCTCGAGCTCGGGCGGGGCCGCGAGTCCGACGAGCAGACACGTGGCGCGGCCCCCCATGGCGTTGATGTCGGAGAGGTTCTCCGCCGCCGCCTTGTGGCCGATGTCGGCTGCACTGGACCAGTCGAGCCGGAAATGCCGGCTCTGGACGAGCATGTCGAGGGAAGCCACCACCTGCCCGCCGGCTGCGTCACCGAGGGCGATCACGGCGGCGTCGTCACCAGGTCCGACGATCACCCGGCTGTCCGCTGCGGTGTCGAAGCGCTCGACGAGAGCGTTGACGAGTCCGAATTCGCCGATGTCGCCCAGGCTGCCCGGGAGTGCTTGTCCCATGGGAGTTTCCTCGCTTTCGCCGTACCGCTGGATGTGACAACCTAACGGAGCGGTAGCGTGATCACCGCCCCAGGACACGGACCCGACCAACAGGAGGCCCCAGTGGTGGTTCAGGCGTACATCCTCATCCAGACGGAGGTCGGGAAGGCCGCGGAGGTCGCTCGGGCCATTGCCGGAGTCAAGGGCGTCACACTCGCCGAAGACGTCACCGGTCCCTACGACGTGATCGTCCGGGCCGAGGCACGCAACGTCGACGAGCTGGGCAAGCTGGTCGTGGCCCGCGTCCAGTCGATCGACGGCATCACTCGCACGCTGACCTGCCCCGTCGTCCACATCTGACCTCATCCCGTGTCGAGTTGACCGTGACTCGGCCCCGGTCGCATGTCCGCCCCCGTCTCGCGCTGCTGCGTGGCGGGGGCCCCGCGTTGATCGGCCGGCTCGATCCGACGGGGATGGCGTCCACCGGGTCCAGGGCCAGGTCCAGGTCCGGGTCTACCGGGTCCGGGTCTACGGCCAGGTCCGGGTCCAGCTCCGGGTCTACCGGGTCCGGGTCTACGGCCAGGTCCAGGTTCCGGTCCAAAGAGTCGCGAGCGGTGGCTGGAGCGGCGATGGCGATGGTCCTGGTCCTGGCAGGGTGTGGGTCCGGTCCCGGTGCCGTGGCGGTGACCGCGCCCGCGCCGACCGGACCGGCAGCCACCCAGTGCGCGGCGCTGCTCGGCGGGCTCCCCGCGACCGTGCTCGGCGAACCGGCCCGCGACGTCTCCCCTGCCGACGCGGTCGCGGCGTCGTGGGGTGACCCGGCCATCGTGCTGCGCTGTGGCGTGCCGCGTCCGGCCGCGCTGGTCGCGACCTCGGCCTGCTTCGAGGTGAACGGTGTCGGATGGCTCGTCACTCAGGACGGCCGTGAGGTCTCAGGTGACCAACCCGTCACGGGCACGTTGACGTTCACCACGATCGGCCGGTCGACGTACGTGGAGGTGTCGGTTCCCGACCTCGAGGGCCGTTCGGCCGCTGACCCTCTGACAGTCCTGGCGCGCCCCATCCAACACTCCATCCCCCTGCAGCATCCCTGCCAGTGACCCTCCGCGTTTGCCTTGTTCACAAGCCAGCCGGCTTGTGAACAAGGCAAACGGGCCGTGGGGACTGCACATCTGCCACGTGCACTCTCGTGCTTCCACGTATGGCGACGGAGCCCGGCCGAAAACCGATCCCGCTGAAACGATCAGGTATCTGCGCACATTTGGGTGTCGGCGTGCGGCTAGGTGTCAGCGCGCATGCAGGGTCAGCGCAGCCCCGTCGAACGCTGCAGGGCCAGCCCGATGAGCCGGTCGACCAGCTCGGGGTAGTCCACCCCTGACTCGGCCCACATGCGAGGAAACATCGAGGCCGGCGTGAACCCGGGCATCGTGTTGATCTCGTTGATGACGACCTTGTCGTCCCTCCCGACGAAAAAGTCCACCCTGGCCAGCCCTTCACAGCCGAGCGCCTCGAAGGCGGCAACGGCCATGTGCTGGACCTGCTCGGTCACGTCATCGCGCAGATCTGCCGGGACGTCGAGCGTGACGCCGTCCTCACCCAGGTACTTGGCTGCGAAGTCGTAGAACTCGTGCGTGCCGTACCCCGTGATCTCAGCGACCTGGCTCGCGTCTGCACCGCCATCGATGCGCTCGAGCACCCCGCACTCGATCTCTCGTGCGCCTTCCGCTGCGGGCTCCACGAGCACTTTCGGATCGAACTCGCGTGCGTGCTCGACCGCGGCGTCGAGCTCCGCCGCATCCGCGACTTTCGTGATGCCGAGACTCGACCCGCCCCGGGCCGGCTTCACGAAGACCGGGTAACCCAGGGCGGCGACAGTCTCTCGAGCCGCTGCCGGATCGTCCTTCCACTCACGCGGCTTGATGACGGCATACGGGATCACCGGGAGTCCGGCGGCGGTCAGCACCACCTTCATGTAGTGCTTGTCCATGCCGACGGCCGAGGCAAGCACACCCGAGCCGACATACCGGATCCCGCCGACTTCGAACAGCCCCTGGATCGTGCCGTCCTCACCCCATGGGCCGTGCAACAGAGGGAACACCACGTCGACTTCCCCGAGCGCGTCCGGCGTCTTACCCGGCTCGACGACCGTGATCTCGCGCCGGCTCGGATCCTGGCTGACGACGACCGCGGTCGCCGTGCCGTCCACCTCAGGTGTATGCGCAGCCGTCAGAGCAAGGCGCTCAGCTTCGCCGGACTCGAGCACCCATTTGCCCTCGGTGCTGATACCGATGGGCACGACGTCGTACGTGTCGCGGTCGATCGCAGCCAGCACGCTGGCGGCCGTGGAACACGAGACCGCGTGCTCGCTGGAGCGACCGCCGAAGACGACGGCGACACGGGGCTTGCGGGACGCGCTCATCCGGCCGATCGTATCTGCCTCACAATGGTCCGGTGACCCCACACGACGAGAGCCCGTCCGCCATTCCTGCCGACCCCGCCGGTCCGCGGCTGCGCTGGCAGCCCGAGACGTTGGCCGTCAAGCTCGGACGACCGCCGGCCGAGCCCGACCAGCCCCTGAACGAGCCGCTGACCATGGCCTCGACGTACGTCGCGGGTGGTGAGCGGGAGTACGGCCGGTACGCCAACCCGACCTGGGAGGCGTTCGAGCAGGCGGTCGGCGGGCTCGAGGGCGGACGGGCACTGTCGTTCGCCTCCGGTATGGCGGCCGCGTCGACCGTGCTCGACCTCGTGGCGCCCGGTGAGACCGTGGTCGTGTCCCGGCACTGCTACCAGGGGATGCTCGCGCAGCTCGCGTCACTGGAGGCGCGTGGCCTGGTCAAGGTCGCCCTGGTCGACATCGATGACACCGCTGCGGTGCTGGGTGCTCTGAACGAGGACGTCGCGCTGTTGTGGATCGAAAGCCCGACCAACCCTGCACTGGAGGTGGCCGACATCAGGGCGCTGTGCGCCGGAGCCAGGGCGGCCGGTGTCCGTGTGGTCGTGGACAACACGTTCGCCACGCCGCTGCTGCAGCGACCGCTCGACCTCGGAGCAGACGTGGTCCTGCACTCGGGGACGAAGTACCTCGCCGGCCACTCGGACGCGATGATCGGCCTCATCGTGACGGCCTCGGACGAGATCTATCGGGCGGTGGACGAGAAGCGTCGCGTGATGGGGTCGCTGCCCGGGACGTTGGAGGCGTGGCTGGCGCTGCGGGGTCTCCGCACGCTGCATCTGCGCGTCGAGCGTGCCCAGTCCAACGCCAAGGAGCTCGTACGCCGGTTGGGCCGGCACCGCGCCGTTGAGCGGGTCCGCTACCCGGGCTTCGGCGGCATCATCGCGATCGAGGTGCGAGGCGGAGCCATGGCGGCCGATGTCGTGACGCACGCGACGGGCCTGTGGGTCCATGCGACCAGCCTCGGTGGCGTCGAGTCGTCGATGGAGCGACGGCGTCGCTGGGCCGGGGAGTCGCCGACGATTCCGGACAACCTAATCCGGATGAGTGTCGGGGTCGAGGACGTCGAAGACCTGTGGTCAGATCTGGAAGCGGCGCTTGACTCCGTGCCAGATCCCGCCTGAGCTGGCGCCCCCCGCTTGGTTGCCCTGCGCGCGTCGTGGGCCGCCTTGCCACGGTCATCGCCGGAGGGTCGCGGAGATATCGGGTCACGGCAGGACGGTCAAGCCACGCCGCCTGGCCACGGCCGGACGGTCGCCGACATACCGGAGAATCCCGGCCACGCCGCGAGGTGAGCAAGGCAGATCTACTGTTCCCAAGCCGCGTTTGCCTTGTTCACAAGCCACCTGGCTTGTGAACAAGGCAAACGCGGAGGGTCAGAGGATGGCCAAACGGATGAGCCGGCGACGTTCCTCCTGGTCCAGGACGGTATGTACGCGGCGACTGATCTCGTTGTCACCCATAAGTTGATGGCACAGGTGACAGGCGCCGACGGTAGTACTGGGGTCCGGCAGCAGGGCCGCGAGCCCGGGATCGAGCCTCGTCAGCAGGACGTACAAGTCGGCGAAACCTTGGTGTTTGATCGTCCGCAGGAACAACGAGCCCTCGATCCGGTCCCAGATCTCACGCAAGGACGCCGCGTACACATTTCCATAGGAGATCCCTGGGGTCTCGCGGTTGTAGACCGAGCAACAGGGATACACCTCCCCGTCCCAGAAGACCGTGACGTCGTGGTACACGCGCCGGTAGCAGGTGTCGCCCCGAAAGTCGGTGTTCGGGTATGCCGCGCGCGACAACCGGCGATGGCGCAGCCTGCCGACGCCGGGTCCGACCGGTCGGTGGTCCAGCGTGACGCCGGCGCCGACGAACTCGGGGAACATGGCCTCGAGGCTCTGCCCGTCGTCGTAGAACGTGCCGTAGATGCTGGCCACGATGCCGAGCGCCAGACAGCGCTGGACCACGCGGCGGACGAACTCCCGCGGGACCCACTTCTCGTGGCTTGGGTCGTGACTCACGGTGAAGCCGGTCAGCCCGTTCGCGATCAGCGGCTGCAGCATCGCGTCGACCGTCGAGTCGTCGGTGGCCCACGCGCACGCTGAGATGGCCGTGAACGGCAACGCGTACTCCGCCATCCGGGCGCTGATCACGCGCATGTCCTCGTAGTAGACGAAGGGGTCGCCACCGGTGAAGGAGCAAGCCCCGAACACCCCGAGATCTGCCGCCTGGTCCACCAGGTCGAGCGCCAGCTCGAGGTCCATGGTCTCCGTGCGCCGCGGTCCTGAGGCGTAGCAGCAGAAGTCGCACGCCAGCGGGCAGGACATCGTGTAGTTCAGCACCAGGACGTTGAAGAGGTTGTCGTCGATGTCGATGCCTCGAGACGACGCTTGCTCCGCGGCCCGGTCCTGCTTCACCGTCGTGCCCGGCGCGCCCGGCGACCAGGGCAGGACCTGACGGGCCGGTCCGCGACGAGAGACGTCCACGACAGGGAGCTGACGAGTCATCGGCGCGGCCATCATCCTCAGCTCCGCACCCCGACGGCCAGGGCCTCCGCGAGCGCTACCTCGATCGCCGTGAGCCGACCCCGCTCGTATGCGTCGTCCCACTGCTCGGTCGTCAAGGCGCCGCGGCTTTTCTCGATCGCCCCGGCAATCTCCTCGGCCTGCCAACCGGCCCGCGGGATGGACAGCTGCTCACGCATCGCATCGGCGGCCCCCAGCAGCCGAATGGCTCGGGCATGGTCCCCGAGCTCGGCCAGGACAGCCCCGTAGTCCTCGCCCAGGACGGCGAGCTCGGCCGGCTCGCTCATCGTCAGGGCACGCGCGATGATGCGCCGCATCTCCTGGTCGGCTTCCTCGACGCGGCCGATGACTCGCAGGGTGCACGCAAGGCTGTGCTGGTAAACCACCTCTGCGGCGGCATCACCGAGCCGACGGGCGATCTCGAGAGCCTCCGTGCCGAGCTCCAACGACCGGGTGTCGTGATGCTCGATCCCTTCGAATGTCGCGTAATACCCCAGGGTTCGGTGGATGAGCACCTCGTCGCCGGATGCGCGAGCGGCTCGTAACGCCTCTTCGTACGCCGGGCGGGCAGCCTTCGGCCGACCGCGATACTCCTCGGCGACCGCCAGCGCACGCAGCGCCGACGACAGCTCGGCGCCGGGATCGCCGAGGCGACGCCACATCTGCACGCCTTCGGTCGCGCGCTGCTGGGCACCATCGGGATCACCGAGCAGCACAAGGAACCCGGCGAGCAGGCCGAGGCAGCGGGCAAGGTCGGGCGAGTCACGTCCATCCGTCCGGTCAATGGCCCGTACAAGCCACCGCTGCCCCTCCCGGTAGTAGCTGTTGGCACGCCAGAAGGGGTCCAGCGCGGCGCACAACCGCATCGCGATGACAACGGGGGGCTCCAGCCCGCGCGTCACCGCTTCGGCCTCAACGCCCCAGCCGAGCGCCGCTCGAAGGTTGTCATGCTCCGCGTCGAGTCGCTCCCGCGCCTCCAAGAAGCGATCGCCACTGAGCAGCGTTCCCTGCTTCTCGGCGAGCTCGGCGAACATGCGGGCGTGACGTTCCAGTACGCTGCCCAGCTCCCCGACATCGACCAGCTGGCTCCGGGCGAACATCCGAATCGTCTCAGGTAGGCCGATCCGAGGTTCTCCATCGGCGGTCTCGGAGACGGTCACCAGGCTGGCATCCACCAAGGCGGCCACTTGGTCGAGAGGATCCCAGGCCCCCGGGCGGCCCCGGGAGGCAGCGAGAGCCACGATCGTCTGCACGGTCGCCCCGCCGACAAATGCGCCAAGAAGCCGGAACAGTGCTTGCTCGTCAGCGGACAGCAGGTCGTAGGACCAAGCAATCGTGTCGCGCAGGGTGCGATGTCGACTGGCCACCTGGTTGCTTCGGGCCGCGAAGTCCAACACTCTGTCGATCCGCGCCAACAGGGCCCGGGGGCTGAGGAGCTTCGAGCGTGCCGCCACCAGCTCGATCGCCAACGGCATACCGTCGAGGCGTCTGCACAGCTCGACCACGGCCGGAGCGTTGTCGGCAGACAACGTGAACCCGGGCTGGACCATGTTGGCGTGCTGGACGTACATCTGGATCGCGCCCGATTTCTCTGCGCGGCCGGCCGCCGCGTCGGCCGGCACCTCGAGACCCGGCACCGGATGTTCGAACTCTCCGGTGACGTGGACGGGTCGGCGGGACGTGGCCAGGACCGAGACGTTCACGGCGGCAGAGAGCAACCTCGCCACGACCACGTCGGCATCCGGCAGTTGCTCGAGGTTGTCGAGAACGAAGAGAGCCTTGCGCTGCTCGATGTGCGCAAGCACACCGCCCGGGTTGCGCGCATCCGGCGGAAGGTCCAACACTTCCGCGATCGAGGTCCACATCAGGTCGGCGTTCGTCACCGCCGCGAGCGCGACGAAATAGATGCCGTCGGGAAACTCCGGGACGAGGCGCTGGGCCACACCGATGGCCAGCCGTGTCTTGCCGGTCCCACCAGGTCCGGTCAAGGTCGTGGCCCGCACGCCGGACTGCAGGAGCGCTACCAGCTCTGCGATCTCGCCGTCCCTCCCGACCAAGGGAGTCGCCGGGATCGGCAACCGGGATGCGGCACCGAGTGACTTCGGGGGCGGAAAGTCTGTCTGCAGGCCATCGATGTCCAGCTGGAACAGCTGCACGGCGGTCGCCAAGTCCTTCAACCGGTGCGCGCCAAGGCTGCGAAGCACGACTCCGGCAGGCTTCCCGTCACCGAGCATCTCCACGGTGGCAGCCGTCAGCAGCACCTGACCGCCATGTGCCGCCGATGCCACTCGCGCTGCCCGATGCACGTCCATCCCGACGTACCCGCCGTCGAGCACCGTGGGCGAACCGGTGTGCATCCCCATCCGGACCCGGACTCGTTCGCCGCCGGGCCACGGATAGGTCGCGAGATCGCGTTGAGCCTGCGAGGCAGCGGCAGCAGCACCGTCAGCGGTCGGGAAGACGACGAAGAAGCTGTCCCCCTCCGTGCCCATCTCCGTTCCGCCGTACGCCGCCCAGGCGGCACGAAGCACGCGACGTTGGCCGACCAGCGCGTCGCCGTACGCTGCACCAAGTCGGGTGAGGAGCGCCGTCGACCCCTCGATGTCGGAGAACAGCAACGTGATGGTCCCCGACGGCAGGTCAGCCATGTCCCATGATCCTCCTCGTGCAAGGCTCAGGGCACGCGTCAGGGGCTTTCAGTGGATTCGTTGGGCGCTGCCTGTCCATGCGCAGGGGGCCGGATGCCCCTGAACGACCACGTCACGTCGTGGAACTCGAGGTCGCGCAGCCTGCTGCACAACGCCACGGTCAACCCTTGGAGGAACTCGAGGTTCTGCAGCATCGGTGCGAACCTCGACTGCGTGAGGACGAACGACGTCAGGCCGTCCTCCCCGGCGACGATGGTGGCCGACCGTGGGGCGGGGGCGATCACCGAGATCTCGCCGAAGTAGTCATGTTCCCCCAGGACTGCTCGCTCGACCCCGTTGATCTCGACCCTGGCCAGTCCGCTGAGGATCACGTGGAGGTCCGCGTTTGAGGAGCCCTGGGCGACGATCTCCTCCCCGCTCTCGAAGGTCATCGTCTCACCGCGCTCCTCGAGCTCGCTGAGGATCCCCTCAGACAGCCCGGTGAACAGATCGACGTCGGCAAGCGCGCTCGATGGCTCGATGGGCATCGCGCACCAATCCCTCTCTCGTGACCGACGAGACGTGCTCTGGTCGCCCCCGAGGGATCACGTCCCGGTTTCGACCAGCCGGAGGGCCCTAGCCGAAGCCGGGCCAACGCCGGGGCAGAGCTATTCGCGTCCTTACTATGGAGTGAACAACCCAAATTCCCAGTTAGCAAGGCAAATCTGCCTTGTTCACAAGCCACCTGGCTTGTTAGCAAGGCAAACGGGGCGCGGCGGAGGGCAAGGTCGCAGCGAGGGAGGGAAGGGTGAGGGGGAGGGACAGAGGGACGTCAGGCGCGCTCGGGCTTGGTGGCCCGGGCGACGAGGGCTTGCAGCATCTGCTGGGGGGTTGTCTCCCCCCGGACCAGAGCGGCCACCGCCTCGACGATCGGCATCTCGACGTCGTGGCGGTGAGCCAGGTCCTTGATCGACTCACACGACTTCACGCCCTCGGCCACCTGTCGCGTCGATGCCGCGATCTCGTCGACACTCAGACCCTGGCCGAGCTTCTCGCCGAACGTCCGGTTGCGCGACAACGGCGACGAGCAGGTCGCCACCAGATCCCCCAGTCCGGCCAGCCCCGAGAACGTGTAGGGGTCCGCGCCCAGCGCCTCGCCCAGCCGGGCTGTCTCCGCCAGGCCCCGGGTGATCACCGTCGCTGTGGAGTTGTCGCCGAAGCCGAGGCCGACCGCCATCCCCACTGCAAGCGCGATGACGTTCTTCGTCGCGCCGCCGAGCTCGCAGCCGACCACGTCGGTGTTGGTGTACAGCCGGAGCGACGGGCTGTGGCACCGTGCCTGCAGCTGTTCAGCCACCGACTCCGCCGTGCACGCGATGACCGCAGCAGCGGGCTGGCGGGCAGCGATCTCGTGCGAGAGATTCGGCCCCGACAGGACCGCAATCCGGTCGGGTTCGATGCCCGTGACCTCCTCGATCACCTCGCTCATGCGCTTGGACGTGCCGAGCTCGACGCCCTTCATGAGGCTCATCACGATCGCGTGGTCGGGGATGTGTTTGGCCCAGTCCTCGAGGTTGGCGCGCAATGACTGCGACGGGACGGCCAGCACGGCGATGTCGGCGTCCGCCAGCGCCTCCTCGGGGTCGTGCGTTGCCGAGATCGCCTCCGGCAGTGTCACCCCGGGCAGGTAGTCGAAGTTCTCGTGCGAGGCGTTGACAGCATCGCTGAGCTCCTCGCGGCGAGCCCACAAGACGACCTCGTTGCCTGCATCGGCGAGGACCAACGAGAACGCGGTCCCCCACGAACCGGCACCGAACACCGCCACCTTGCTCATCAGAACACCGTGTCCATCAGAACTCCGTCGTTCCCCTCTTGGGAGGGCGGGCGGGCTTGTTGGGGTTGCCGGTCTCGGCGACGCCCTCGACCTTGGGGTCGAAACGAGTCGCCGGCGCGGTGGCGCCACGGATGTCCTCGAGCAGAGCTGTCACGTCAGCCATGATCCGTGCCGTGGCCTCGTGCAACACCGCAGGGGTCAGTTTCTTGCCCCGCAGGTCGTCGAGGGCAACAGGAGCACCCGCCCGGATCCGCATCGTCTTGCGAGGCAGCAACCGCGGGCGGCGCGAGTACGGCGCCAGGACGTCCTGCGGTCCCCACTGTGCGCACGGGATCACCGGACAGCCGGTGGTGAGGCCGATCCGAGCGGCTCCGGACTTGCCGACCATCGGCCACAGGTTCGGGTCACGGGTGATGGTGCCTTCGGCGTACACGATCACGCACTCACCCTGATGGACGGCCTCGACCGCGGCGCTGAACGCCTTGGCCGCGTCCAACGACTTGCGGTAGACCGGAATCTGGCCCGCGCTCCGGAGGATGCGGCCGACGATCGGCACCGCGAACACCTCGGCCTTGCCGAGGAAGCGCGGCAACCGTCCGTTGTCGTACACGAAATGCCCGAACGGCACCGGATCGAACTCGGAGACGTGGTTGCTGACAAGGACGCAGCCCCCCGTACGAGGCAGGTGTTCGGTACCGCGCCAGTCGCGCTTGGTGAGCAGCATCATCGGCCGGTGCAGAGCGACGACGCAGATCGCCAGCGCCCACCCTCGCCTGTGCCTGGCCACTTTCACCCCCTTGTCACGCGCCCGACGTTCGGTCGTCGCAGGCAGCCAGTTTTGTGCACCGGGCGGGACCATGTCGACCCGGGTGGCAAGATCGTCGGTGATGACACCACCACCGACGCCGGGTCCGGCGCATCGACCCAGCGCGTGGTCGATCATCATCCCTGTCAAGCAGCCGACGATCGGCAAGTCCCGGCTTGGCGGGCTGCCGGACAACCTCCGGCAGGCGCTGGCCAGGGCCTTTGCTCTCGACACTGCCATCGCTGCCCTGACGACGGTCGGCGTACGACGGGTCGTGATCGTGACGAACGATCCTGACCCTGGTCCGTTCGTCACAGCAGGGGCCGAGGTCATCGCCGATGTGCCTGACGCGGGCCTCAACGCCGCGCTGGTGCACGCAGCCCATCACGTGGCAGCAGCAACCGACGCCACCGGCGTGGTGGCGCTGACGGGTGACCTCCCGGCACTACGGGCCGACACCTTGGCCATCGCGTTGGGCGCTGCGCCGGGGCGTCGCTGGTTCGTGTCGGACGCCATCGGGACCGGTACGACGTTGCTGGCCAGCTGGGGAGAGCGGCTGTCGCCCGCGTTCGGCTCCCACTCTCGCGCTGCGCATGCTGCCGGCGGCGCCGTCGAGCTCGAGCATCCCGGACTCGAGCGGCTGCGTCGTGACGTCGACACCGAAGTCGATCTGTGGGACGCAGTGCGCCTCGGGGTCGGATCGCATACCGCGGCCGTGCTGTCGCGCTTCGAGCTCGATCCACTCGAGCCGCTACCGTGACGGGGGTGGACGACGAGATGACACAGCAGGGAACGGTGTGGGCGTTCGACGACGCAGCAACCTCGGGCACCGTCGTCACGGACGACGGGATCGAGCTGACCTTCAGCGCGGACGTTTTCCGCGCCAGCGAACTCCGGCTGCTGCGACCTGGCCAACGGGTGCGGATGGCCGTGACGGACGGTGCCATCAGCGCATTGACGATCCTGACGCTCGACGCACCCCGCTGACACGCAGAGAGGCCGAACCCGTCGGGTTCGGCCTCTCTGCGATGTGCTGCGTCAGCGCTTCTTGGCCGCCTTCTTCGCCGTGGTCTTGCGTGCAGGGGCCTTCTTGGCTGGCGCCCTCTTCGCCGTGGTCTTGCGAGCCGGTGCCTTCTTTGCTGCGGTCTTCTTGGCCGCGGTCTTCTTTGCTGCGGTCTTCTTGGCCGGGGCCTTCTTGGCAACGGTCTTCCTGGCCGGTGCCCGCTTTGCTGCGGTCTTCTTGGCGGGAGCCTTCTTGGCCGTCGTCTTCTTGGCGGGGGCCTTCTTGGCAACCTTCTTTGCCGTGGTCTTCTTGGCCGTCGCCTTCTTCGCCGGCGCCGACGTCGTCTTCCTGGTCGGTGCCGCCGTCTTGGCCGCAGCCACCGCGGCCTTGGGAAGCTTCTTGGCACCGGATACAACGGCCTTCAGGTCAGCTCCAGCACGGAACTTGGGCACCGCGGTCTTCTTGGCGCGGCTTCGTTCACCCGTGCGTGGGTTGCGGACCATCCGCGACGGGCGCACGACCTTCTCGAAGGCACCGAAGCCGGTGATCGCCACCTTCTCACCCTTCGCCACTTCGCGAGCGATGGTGTCGAGCACAGACTCGAGGGCGTGCTGCGCAGCCTTCTTGTTGCCCTCGAAGTGGTTGGACAGGGCCTCGATGAGTTGACTCTTGTTCAAGGGACTTCCCTTTCATGAACTCGGACCAGTCGAGCCCATGCTCGACGTTGGTCAAAACGCTATTCACCATAGAACCGCATTACAGGCCGACACACCCAATGCGCGCGCGCAGTTTTGGTGAGCTCTCAGGCCACCCACACCGGGAAGCGCTCGCCGGGAACGACGTCGACGTCGACGAGTAGGCGCTGCGATCTCAAAGTGTTGCAGGCTTGTACGACGCCCGATTCCCTTCGTACACAGCGATATCAGCCTCTCGGCTCAGCGTGATGCCGATGTCGTCGAGGCCCTCCAAGAGCCGCCAGCGCGTGTAGTCATCGATCTCGAACGGCGTTTCGACATCACCGGCACGAACAATTTTTTCGACGAGGTCCACGGTCACCATCGTGGCCGGATCACCTTCAACCACCGACCACAGTGCTTCGACAGCAGCGGCATCCACGACGCTGACGAGCAAGCCGGACTTGCCTGCGTTGACGCGGAAGATGTCACCGAACCGCGAACCGACGACGGCTTTGAATCCATAGTCCTGCAAGGCCCACACGGCGTGCTCGCGGGACGAGCCCGTCCCGAAGTCGGGCCCGGCAAGCAAGACGCTGACTCCTGCGTACTCCGGTGCGTTGAGGACGAACGACGGGTCTTGTCGCCAGGCCGCGAACAGCCCGTCCTCGAACCCTGTGCGCGTCACGCGCTTGAGGTACTCCGCCGGGATGATCTGGTCGGTGTCGACGTTGCTCCGGCGCAGCGGCAGCGCGGTGCCGGAGTGAGTGGTGAACTGCTCCATGTCAGGACTCCTCTCTCGCGGAAAGATCAGCCGGGCCGGCCAGCCGACCGAGCACCGCCGTCGCGGCAGCCACCAACGGCGACACCAGGTGTGTTCGGCCGCCCTTGCCCTGACGACCCTCGAAGTTGCGGTTGGAGGTGGAGGCGCTGCGCTCCCCCGGTGTGAGCTGGTCAGGGTTCATGCCCAGGCACATGGAGCAGCCTGCGCCTCGCCACTCCGCACCGGCCTCCTTGAAGACGACGTCCAGCCCCTCGTGTTCTGCTTGCAGGCGTACGCGGGTCGACCCCGGTACGACGAGCATGCGCACGGTCTCTGCGACGTGCCGGCCGTCGATGACCGCGGCCGCCGCGCGCAGGTCCTCGATACGGCCGTTCGTGCACGACCCCACAAACACGGTGTCGACCTCGATCGAGCGCATCGGCGTACCGGCTGTCAGGCCCATGTAGGTCAGCGCACGCTCGGCCGCGACCCGGTCGCCCTCGTCGGTGAACTGGTCCGGAGACGGGACGGCGTCGCCAAGCGGCACCCCTTGGCCGGGGTTGGTGCCCCAGGTGACGAACGGGGTCAAGGTGCTCGCATCGATGCCGACCTCTTTGTCGAAGACAGCCCCCTCGTCTGTCGCGAGCGACGACCAGTACGTGAGGGCTGCGTCCCAGTCCGCACCGGCGGGCGCGAAAGGTCGCCCCGACAAGTAGTCGAACGTGGTCTGGTCCGGAGCGATGAGCCCGGCCTTGGCACCCCACTCGATGCTCATGTTGCAGATGGTCATCCGGGCTTCCATCGAGAGCGCGGAGATCGCCTCACCGCGGTACTCGACGACGTAACCCTGTCCCCCACCGGTGCCCTCCTGCGCGATCAGTGCGAGCACCAGGTCTTTCGCTGTGACGCCGCTCGGCAGCAGCCCGGTCACGTTGACAGCCATCGTCTTCGGACGTGCCTGCATGAGGGTCTGGGTCGCCAGCACATGCTCGACCTCGCTCGTCCCGATTCCGAACGCCAGCGCCCCGAACGCCCCGTGCGTCGACGTGTGGGAGTCGCCACACACCACGGTCGTGCCCGGCTGGGTCAGTCCGAGCTGGGGTCCGACCACGTGGACGATGCCCTGCTCGACGTCTCCGAGAGAGTGCAGCTTGATGCCGAACTCTTTGCAGTTGGCCCGCAGTGCCTCGACCTGTGCGCGCGAGACGGGATCGGCAATGGGCTTGTCGACGTCGATCGTCGGGATGTTGTGATCCTCCGTCGCCAGCGTCAGGTCCGGCCGTCGCACGCCACGGCCCGCCTGCCGCAGCCCGTCGAAGGCCTGCGGGCTGGTGACCTCGTGCACCAGATGCAGGTCGATGTACAGGAGATCCGGCTCTCCCGTCGCCTGTCTGACGACATGGTCGTCCCATACCTTGGCAGCCAAGGTCCGTGGGCTGGTCGAGGCGTTCTTCGACATTTCCGGCTCCTGATTTGCGTTTCATCATCTGAGACGACAGTATCGAGGCATGGACAGATCTGACAACTCTAGCGGAGTCGGCGTACTTGACAAAGCCGCGCTCGTGCTGTCGGCGCTGGAGTCAGGGCCGGCGACGCTTGCCGGGCTGGTCGCGGCGACGGGACTGGCTCGTCCCACGGCACACCGGCTGGCCGTGGCCCTGGAGCATCACCGACTCGTCGCCCGCGACATGCAAGGTCGCTTCATGCTCGGCCCGCGGCTGGGCGAGCTGTCCTCCGCCGCCGGCGAGGACCGGCTGCTCGCCGCCGCCGGGCCGGTGCTGGCTCGGCTGCGCGACATCACCGGCGAATCGGCCCAGCTCTTCCGCCGTCAAGGAGACCACCGCGTCTGTGTGGCCGCTGCCGAGCGGCCGGCCGGGCTGCGCGACTCGATCCCGGTCGGCAGCCAGCTCTCGATGCTGGCAGGCTCCGCGGCGCAGATCTTGCTGGCCTGGGAGGACCCGGACCGGCTCCACCGAGGGCTGCACGGAGCTGCCTTCAACGCCGCGGCGCTGTCGAGCATCCGACGGCGCGGGTGGGCCCAGAGCGTCGGTGAACGCGAGGCCGGGGTGGCGTCGGTGTCGGCCGGAGTGCGGTCACCCTCGGGGAAGGTCATCGCGGCGGTGTCCGTGTCGGGTCCGCTGGAGCGGATGACACGCCAGCCCGGTCGCATGCATGCGCCGGCCGTGCTCGCCGCAGCCGAGCGGCTCAGCGAGTCGCTGCGTCGCCACGGCGAGTGATGCGGCCGGCGTCGTCCTAGGTGAAGAGGCTGCCCTGGGCGGCCATCGACGACTCGAGGCTCAGCAGGTAGCGCTTGCGCTCCATCCCACCGGCATACCCGGTCAACGAGCCGTCAGCGCCGATGACCCGATGACACGGGACCACGATGGCGATCGGGTTCGCGCCGTTGGCGAGACCCACGGCCCGTGAAGCACCGGGTGGCATCCCGAGCCGCCGGGCGACATCGCCGTACGACGCGGTCTGGCCGAACGGGATCTCGCGCAACTGCGCCCAGACCCGTTGCTGGAATTCGGTGCCCGACCCGGCGAGCGGCAGGTCGAACTCATGTCGCTGCCCGGCGAAGTACTCCTCAAGCTGGCGGCGTGCCTCGACGAGCACAGGTTGGGACTCACCGTTGTCGCCGCGGGTTTCAGGCAGGTCGTCATGGAAGTGAATCATCGTCACTGCGCCTGCGTCGGCCCGCAGCTCAAGGGGACCCACCGGTGAGGTCATCACCATCGTGTCCGTCATTTCAGCACCTCGTTTCGGTTGTCAGCGTTGACTGGTCTGGTGCGGCGGCGCCGGACAGCGCCGACCACACATGCATGAGGGCGTACGAACGCCAAGGTCGCCACGACTCGATCCGTGCCGCCGCGTCTTCGGGGTCGATGCCAACCTGTTCGAGGCCGTGCCGAGCGCCCAGGTCAGTCGTCAGGAACACGTCAGGGTCCCCGAGAGCCCGCATGCAGATGTAGTCGGCCGTCCACGGGCCGACACCTGGGAGAGCGACGAGGGCGGCTCGCACGTCACGTCGGTCGGCACTGCGGTCGAGCACGACCTCGCCGTCGGCGACCGCCCGGGCGAGGCTGACGAGAGCGCGTCCCCGGGACCGTGGCATGGGCAGTGCGTCAGGGTCAGCGACCGCGAGCGCCTCGGCGTCGGGGAAGACGTGCGTCAACGGCGCTGGGGTTTCGGAGCCCTCGAGCGGGCTGCCGTACGACGCGGTGACCTGCCCAGCGATCGTGCGCGCGCCTGCCACCGAGATCTGTTGTCCGATGACTGCACGCACCGCAACCTCGAAGCCGTCCACGTGCCCAGGCACCCGCACGCCAGGGGTCTTCTGCACCCATGGCCGCAGTGCCTCGTCCATCATCAGGTGCTCGTCGATGGCGACGGGATCGGCGTCCAGGTCCAGCAACCGCCGACAGCGCTCGACCGCCGCAGCCAGGTCGCGCAGATCGCGCAGGGCGAGCTCGCAGGTCACTGACTCCGGCGCCGGAGTCAGGGTTACGGAGCCGTGACCGTGCGGCAGCCGCAGCGTGCGCATGTAGGAGCCGGCCGGACCGTTGCCGCGCACCGCCTCGATGCCCGGGACCGCGCGCGCACCGAGAAACCCGATGAGGCCGGCCGCGTCGAACGGTGCTCGCACCGCCAGCGACACCGTCACCCGCCCGTGTGCGGTGGAACCTTGGCTGTGTTGTCGTCGTCGCGCCGCGCGCAGGCGCGTTGGAGTCGCGGCGTACACCTCGGCGATCGTCGCGTTGAACTGCCGGACGCTGGCGAAGCCGGCCGCGAACGCCACATCAGCGAATCCCATGTCGGTGGTTTCGATGAGGATGCGTGCGGTATGGGCACGCTGGGCTCGAGCGAGCGAGAGGGGGCTCGCGCCGAGCTGTTCACTCAGCACGCGGCTGAGGTGGCGTGAGGTGTAACCGGCGCGATGCGCCAGGCCCTCGACGCCGTCACGCTCGACGACGCCGTCAGCAATCATGCGCATGGCTCGCCCGGCGACATCGGCCTTCACGTCCCACTCCGGTGAACCTGGCGTCAGGTCGGGGCGGCAGCGTCGGCAGGCGCGGAAGCCGGCCCCCTGAGCCGCGGCAGCGGTGACGAAGAAGACGACGTTCTTGCGCTGCGGCGTGATCGCTGGGCAGGACGGCCGGCAATAGATGCCGGTGGTGCGGACCCCGGTGTAGAAGACGCCGTCGAACCGCCGGTCCCGCCCTTGGACGACGCGGTAGCAACGCTCGGTGTCGTCGACGAGCGTGCCGGCGGACGGGGGGTCCTGGCTCGGTCGTGCCTGCGATCGCGGTGTCATGGCTCCATCAAACAGCAACCCTCCGACAAAACCTCGCGGGTTTCGGACATCGCCACCGGCCGTCAGTAGAGCGCCGCGAGATCCTGGCCCAACGCGATCGACCCGCCAACCGGGAGTGTGAGGAACACGGCACGTACCACCCAGGTGCCGATGGCCGATTCCTGGATGGGTCGTTGGAACGCGCGCCGAGCCGGGAGCAGCGCGGCGACGACCAGAATGACGGCGAGTGTGACGGGGACGCTCGGCAGGACGAGGACGGTCAGCGCCACGGGCACGACCAGGCGGCGTGCTCCTTGTGCCGCCCAGGAATCCGGCCGTTCGGCTCGGTCGACTGCGACCGCCAGCGCGACGCCCATGATCACCGGCAGCCCCACGAAGAGCGCCACGGCCAGCCACCGCGGCTCGAGCAGCACGAAGTCGACTCCGTCGGCATGAACGAGCAGCGAGCCGACGATCACGCCCGCTGTGATGCCTACCGTGGTGCGTCGAAACCAGAGCGGCCCGACCAGCCAGGGTGCGACCGCGAGGTAGGCGGCGGCGCCGATGACCCCGACCGCGGCACCGATGACGAACAAGTTGTAGGTGCCTGCGACCGTGACCTGACCGATCGTGAACCCATCATCGCTGGTGACCCCTCGCACGCTGTCGGGGGAGGTCAACCGGAGGACGAACATCGCCAGCCGGCTGCCGAGCCCCGCGACGACCACGCCCACAGGGATTCCGGCCGTCACGATGATCCGGACGAGCTCGATGAGCTCGTCCCGGTACGAGGGCTCAACCTGGCCGGTTCGGCCCTGCGCCACACTAGGAGCGACCATGAGTCGAGACTATGCCCGCGCGGAGGGGCGTCGTCGCCGACGACACCAAAGCCTCGCTCGGCACCGGCACGCTGCGCAGCGACCTGGTTCGCTACCGCGTTGCAGCGCGGCGTGCATGTCACGCCTTCCCCACCCACGGAAGAGCGCTTCTTCGATGGTAGCCCCGACGGGATTCGAACCCGCGCTACCGCCGTCAGCGCAGCGCGGCGTGCATGTCACGCCTTCCCCACCCACGGAAGAGCGCTTCTTCGATGGTAGCCCCGACGGGATTCGAACCCGCGCTACCGCCTTGAGAGGGCGGCGTGCTAGGCCACTACACAACGGGGCCATCGAGCGGACGAGAGCCTAGAGGATCACTCCAGTCATCTCATCGCTGGGGTACTAGGACTCGAACCTAGACTAACTGGACCAGAACCAGCCGGGCTGCCAATTACCCCATACCCCATGGTTGGTGCGCGACAGCGCACCTACGATCGATGCGATTGCCGAGGGGAGACGATACCGGAGCACTCGGGTCTGCTCCAAAACGAGGGCAGCAAACGGGTCAGACCACGTCGGTGACGTCCACGCCGGTCGGAACGTACTTGACGAGCGCGCAGTTGTCCCGCAGCAGTTCCTCTCGCACGCGATTGCCGCTGCGCCGGTCGATCACGCTGCGCCAGAGCTGGTTGGCGCGGAAGTACTGGTCGTTCAGCCGGTAGAAACCCTCCTGCGCCGCGTAGACGCGGTAGGTGTGCGGCGACTCACGGTCGGTACGCAGCTCTCCCTCGAGGTAGCGCTCACCGACCTGGACGCGCAACTGGAAAGTCGCGTCGGTGTCGTTGCGGACGCACAAGTCGACGTAGTTGTAGACGATGCTGCAGCCACTCCCCCACGGGAGGACGCGACCGTTGTCCGGGAACGGGTCGAAGGAGTGCTCCGAACGCTCGGTCACGGTCAGGCCTGAGTGCAGCACCATCCAGTGGATGAGGTTCGCAAGCTGACAGATGCCGCCGCCGACGCCTGGCCGTGCTTCGCCGTTCGACAGCCTCATACCCTCGACGAATCCACGCCGCCGGGTGCAGTTCCCGACCGCGTGGTTGAACGAGAACGTCTCACCGGGCTTGATGAGCAGACCGTCGACACAAGCGGCCGCAAGCTCGAGGTTGGTGATCTTGTTGCGTTGCAGGTACATCTCGGACTCGTCGAGCTGGCGCATCAGCAGCGAGTTGTGCCGACTGACCCGCAGCGGAAGCGGGGTGAGTTCTACGCTCCTGGCCCACGGCGTCCGGTTCGATCCACCACTGGACCCGACGACGAGCCCGGTGGTAGCGCACCGCGATCGGGTAGAGCGCCGGGTGCCGTTCGGAGCGACGCTGCCGCCGGTTGGCCAGCATGGCGAGCCGGTCGGTGTCAGGACGCGCGTCGTGGTGCACGGTCGGGCGGGTGTCAGGGGCGGAAGTGATCGTGCTCATGCCCTGTCAGATGCCGCCAAGAGGAGATCGGTTTCGGGAGAGTCCGAAATGTTATCCAGTGTGTCGTCGCCGGTACGCCGCCAGCAGCCACGGGACGAGGATCGCCAGCAGAACGATGTCCACACCGAACGGCAGCCACGTCACGCCGGTCGGGTCCAAGGCATCCGACACTTGCTCGATCAGTGCCGCCGGGATCAGCGCCGCCAGGTTCTTCACTGCATGAATGGCAATCCCGGCCTCGAGGCCGCCCGTCTTGATCGCCACCCAGGCCAGGACGACACCAAGGACGAACCGGTCGGCAAACAGCGGCAACGCGAACTGCAGGTGGGCGGTCGCGAAGATCGCCCCCGAGATCAGACAACACGCCCAGGTCGGGATCCGGGCCGCACCGAGCGCCTGGAGGACCAGGCCGCGGAACACGTACTCCTCGCCTGCTGCCTGCAGCGGTGTCGTGAGCAGCACGACGACGAGGAACCAGATGACCGCGCTGTCGACGGGATTCTTCCGTTCGGAGTATGCCGCGACCGTGCCGAGCACCAGGAAGAGCGACCACACGACGGCCGCCATCCAGCTGCAGCGCAGCAGCCACGGGACGCGCAAGCCCGGCCGGGTCGAGGCGAGCCTTCGCGGCGAGCCTCGGTAGATCAGCCAGTAGAGCAGCCAGGCGACAGGGATGAGCAGGGCGAGGCCGAGGTTCGTCGCGAACATCTCGCCGGCGTCGATCCCGTTGTTGATGTCGAACGTGAAGTCCGAGAAGCCGAGAGCCCGCGCGGCGAGGAAGACCACGACGACCGCGACGATCGTGCCGGCCAGCAGCCCGACGGCGGCGCTGAGGACCGTGACCGCCAACCGCCACCATGCCCCGCGCTCTCGTTGCACTTGCCGGTGGTACTTCACCTGGCTCGGCGAGGCCGGCTGTTTCCCGGTCGGCCATGGGACGGGTGGCGGGGGCGGAGGGGGCGGGTATCCGGGCGGCGGAGGGAGCCATGGCACCGGCGGTCCGACAGGCGTGGGTCGGCTCCACTGCGACGCGGTCGGCGGCTCAGACATCGGCCAGGCGCATCAGGCGGTTGCTGGGGTCACCGCTGCCAACCGCGCGAGCGAGCGGTCGCGACCGAGGAGGTCCAAGGACTCGAACAAGGGCGGCGAGATCCGGCGCCCTGTGACGGCAACCCGGACCGGGCCGAACGCGTTGCGAGGCTTGAGTCCGAGGTCGTCGATCAGCTTCTGACGCAGGCACGCCTCGATGGAGGGCGTGTCCCAGGTGTCCAGCACCTGCAGAGCGTCGTACGACGCCTGGACGACCTCACTCCCAGCGGCGTCGAGAAGCTTGGCCGCATCATCGGGGTCGATCGTGAAGGCCTCGTCAGCCACGAAGAGGAAGCCGATCATCTCGACGGCCTCGCTCAACGTCGTCATCCGTTCATGGATGAGCGGCGCCGCCGCGGTCAGCAGCTCGCGCTCGCCCGGAGTCAGCTCGTCGCCCAGCAGCTGGGCTGCCTGCAGGTACGGGACGACCCGACCGGCGAGGTCGTCGACCGAGAGGGCGCGCAGATGGGACGCGTTGATCGCCTCACACTTCTTCATGTCGAAGCGAGCAGCGTTCGGGTTGACCCGACGGATGTCGAACGCCTCGATCATCTCCGCCATCGTGAAGACGTCCCGGTCATCGGAGATGCCCCAGCCGAGCAGCGCCAGGTAGTTGAGGACGCCCTCAGGGAGGAAGCCGCGCTCGATGTACTCCGAGAGACCCGAGCCCTTGTCACGCTTGGACAGCCGCTTGTTCCCCTCGCCCATGACCATGGGCAGGTGGCCGAAGCGCGGGGCACCTCGGCCGATCCCGATGTCCTGCATGGCGTCGTACAGGGCGATCTGGCGTGGCGTCGACGACAGGAGGTCCTCGCCACGCAGCACGTGGGTGATCTCCATCAAGGCATCATCGACGGGGTTCACGAGCGTGTAGAGCGGATGGCCGTTGGCCCGGACCAGGACGTAGTCGGGCACGTGCTCCGGCCGGAACACGATCTCGTCCCGGACCAGGTCGACAAACCTGATCTCGGTGCCGGGCATGCGGAACCGAAGCACCGGCCTCCGGCCCTCGTGCTCGTACGCCGCCACGTCGTCGGCGGTCAGCTCGCGGCAGTGTCCGTCATACCCCGCGGTGCGGCCTTCCTTGCGGGCGAGCTCGCGACGTTCCTCGAGCTCCTCCTGGGAGCAGTAGCAGTCGTAGGCCTTGCCTGCTGCGCGCAGCTTGGCTGCGACCTCGGCATACGTGCCCAGCCGATCGGACTGCTGGTAGGGGCCGTGGTCACCGCCGACCTCCGGACCTTCGTCCCAGTCGATCCCGAGCCACCGCAGTGAGTCCACGACCGACGCGACGCCGGCCTCGGTGTTGCGGGCCTCGTCGGTGTCCTCGATGCGCAGCACGAGCCGACCGCCGAAGTGGCGAGCGAACACCCAGTTGAACAGTGCGCTGCGCACGTTGCCGACGTGCAGCGAACCGGTCGGCGAGGGCGCGAACCGCAGCCGGACCTGTTCAGGGGCGAGGTCGCCCAGCACGTCGATCGAGGCATGGGGCGCGGTTGCGCCACCTTCAGTCACGGGAGACCACCTTGTTCTTCAGGGTTCCGATGCCGTCAACGGTGACAGAGACGTCGTCCCCGGCCTGCATGGGGCCGACGCCGGCGGGGGTGCCGGTGAGGACGACATCCCCGGGCAGCAGTGTCATGAACGACGTGATGAACGCGACGATGGTGGGGACGTCGAAGATCATCAGGCTCGTGTTGCCGTCCTGCATGAGCTCACCGTTGAGCTCGGTGCGGATCGCCAGCTCCGACGGGTCGAGCTCGGTCTCGATCCATGGCCCCAACGGGCAGAACGAGTCGAAACCCTTGGCACGGGCCCACTGCCCGTCGGTGTCCTGCAGGTCGCGCGCGGTTACGTCGTTGCCGATCGTGTAGCCGTAGATCACGTCAGCTGCGCGCTCGGCGGGTACGTCGCGGCAGATCCGTCCGATCACCACGCCGAGCTCGCCCTCGAAGTGCACGAGCTCGCTCTGCGTGGGGTAGACGATCGGGTCGAAAGGGCCGATGACCGACGTGTTCGGCTTGAGGAAGACCAGCGGCTCGGTCGGCACGTCGTGGTCGAGCTCCTCGGCGTGCGCCACGTAGTTGCGGCCGACACAGACGACCTTGCTGCGCGGGATCACGGGAGCGAGCAGTCGCACGTCGGCCAGCGAGACCTGTTCGCCCGTCAGCTCCACCCCGGAGTACAGGGGGTCGCCGACGACCGTGGCGATGATCTCCTCGCCGCCGGCGCCGCCGATCACGCCGAACTGGGGTTCCTCGCCGGTGGTGTATCGCGCAATCCTCACGGGGGCAGAGCCTACCTGCCGGTCCGGCGACGCTGACGATCCGAGGGGACCGCGAGGTGCCATCGGTCGGGACATCTACGATGGCGAGATGTCCGGAGCGTCCATGCCTACCCTCGCCGAGCCGCAGTGGCGGGATCGTGAAGCAGCGCACGAACGCCGGATCGATGGGTGGATCATCCCCCATCTGGAGCGTCGAAGCCGTGGCGTGAGCCATCCCGTCGAGGACTTCATGTTCTCGTACTACAGCTTCAGGCCGGCGGCGCTGCGTCGCTGGCAGCCAGGTCTCGGGGTCGACCTCACGGGCGATGTCGCGAGGTTCGACGGGCGACCGGAGTACGTCGTCTCGCAGGGACGGGCACGAATTCGACCCCGCCATGGTGAGTCGGCGGCGCGACAGCGTTCGCTGGATCCGTGACCTGCTCAATGCCACGGCCGGCCGGACCGCCGCGCTGAGTTGCTTCGGCTTGCACGAGTGGGCGATGGTCTACCGACAGGGCGCCGACGAGCGTCGCCACGTGTCCTACCCGTTGCGGCTCGGCCAAGCGGGCACCGACGAGGTCGTCACGTCGTCGCGGATCACGTGCACCCACTACGACGCCTTCCGTTTCTTCACCCCACCGGCGCGACCGCTCAACCTGCTGGAGCCGACCCGGGACAGGCAGCCCGAGCTCGACCAGCCGGGCTGTCTGCACGCTGCGATGGACTGCTACAAGTGGGCCTACAAGCTGGCACCGGTCAGCTCCTCTGAGCTGGTGGCGGACTGCTTCGCGCTCGCCCGTGAGGTGCGGCAGGTC
Organism: uncultured Actinomycetota bacterium; assembly: GCA_963815445.1. Taxonomy (GTDB): domain Bacteria; phylum Actinomycetota; class Actinomycetes; order Propionibacteriales; family Nocardioidaceae; genus JANLYC01. The sequence goes on along the minus strand of CAWFGV010000005.1, from coordinate 396,291 downwards.
GACATGCGGGCGTCGCCGTACGACCTGAGCAGCCTCGGCGTCGACCCGATCCCGATCGAGACCGCCGCCGGGAAGGCAGCCTACGTGAGTCACCAGCGCGACTTCGCCGAGCGGTCGAACGTTCTGCGGTGGCGCTTGATCGCCGTCTGTGATGCGGCCCTGTCGGGCGAACCTGCAGACCTGAGGACGCCGGTCGAGGGGACGCCCGTCGAGGGGACGCCCGTCGACTGGTCCGGCAGTTCCGTCGTCGGGGCTGGAGCGTCGGGGTGAAGGGCGACGGCCTCGTGAGCGGATGCTTTGCCTGCGACCAGCAGGCATCGACCTCCCCGCGACCGAGCGAAGACGTCGTACACACCGAGAACTGGCGGGTAGCCCATGCGTTCAACAGCACGCTTCCCGGGTGGCTCGTCCTGCTACCGACCCGACACGTCAGGTCGTTCACCGAGCTGACGCCGGAGGCAGCCGACGAGCTCGGTGGGTTGGTACGCCGACTCAGTGCCGCGCTGGAGACGGTCACCGGCTGCGTGAAGACGTACCTCATGCAGTTCTCGGAGGCTGAGGGGTTCTCCCACCTGCATCTCCATCTCGTGCCACGGCTGAGTGATCATCCTGAGGACGCTCGCGGGCCGAGAGTGTTTTCCTACTTGAGCGACGATCAGACGACCTGGCTTCCCGTGGCGGAGCGCGACGCCGTCGCACTGTCCGTCCGTGCAGCGCTGCAGGACCGGTAGTCGATCGTCGCCCTCGGCGGACGCGCCTGCCGGCAGGCTGAGGGCGGACCTGTCGACACCGTCCGGCGGCGCGCCCGGCGGCGCGTTGGTCGGGCTCTTGCGCCTTCGCTTCGCTCTTGACGGCGCTTCGAGTCCTCGCCCTCCGCTCCACCGTGCTCACCTTCACGGTCGAACTTATCGAGAACTAGAAATTTCTCGGAATCTCCTTGTGGATAACAGGTCTGAGGGTCGGTGCTGGGCCGGAAAGTGTCGGTGGCGGGTTCTAGGTTTGGTCTATGAGTACGACGCAGGATCCGCCACCGACCGTGGGCATCGACGATGCCTACGGCCGGACCGTCGCGGACGTGCGGAGCCGGCTCGCTGACCTGGTCGACACCCCGACCTGGTCCCTGGACGATGCCCGGTTGGACCGGCGGATCAGTGACGCGTTGGCCGCCCGAAGGCCGCGATCGATGAGGTCGTCGCCCGGTTGGTCGGCGAGGCCGATGACCGCAACCTGCCCCACCGCCACGGCGCCTCCTCCACCCGGGCCCATCTGATGACGACCCACCGGATGTCGGCCGGTGAAGCCTCCCGCACGGTGAGGACGGCCAAGCAGCTGCACGGCACCTCCGCGGTGACCGAACCGACCCGGCGTGCCGTCGCCGCCGGAGTCGTGTCGGCTGAACAGGGCGTGGTGGTCGCGGAAGCCATCCACCGGCTCTCGCCCAGGGTGGAGCCTGACCGGGTCGACGTCGCCCAGGCTGACCTCATCGGCCATGCGCAGACTCTGTCGTTCACCCAGCTGCAGGTCGCGGCGAACCATCTGGTGGAGGTGGTCGACCCCGACACCGCCGACCAGCTGCTGGAGCAGCAGCTCGCTGAGCAGGAACGGCAGGCGTGGGCGGCGGCGGAGTTCACCGGCCAGTACGGCGCCGACGGGATCGCCCGGGGCCGCTACGCCATGCCGAACCTCACGTTCGCGATGCTCAAGAAACACCTCGACGCACTGGCCTCACCCCGACGCACCGCCACCGGCACCGGTGACGGCCAGGCGGCCCCAGCAGACGTCGATCGAGCTGGCGGAGACGACCCTCGGTGACCTGCCGTACGGGAACCGGCTCGGCCAAGCGTTCTGTGAGCTCATCGAACACCTCCCCGCAGACGGACACCCCCACCACGGGGTCACGAACGCGTCCATCGTCGTCACCGTCGACGAAACCAAGCTCCGGACCGGGGCCGGGGAAGCCACCCTCGACACCGGCGGTGCGATCTCCATCGGTCAGACCCGCCGGTTGGCGTGCAACGCCGGCCTCCTGCCGATGGTTCTGGCCGGTGACTCCCGCATCCTGGACCTCGGCACGACGAAGCGTCTGTTCGACCGTTACCAACGCATCGCGATGACCGTCCGCGACCAAGGCTGCGTGTTCCCCGGCTGCGAACGACCCCCCGCCTGGACCGAAGCGCACCACCGCATCCCGTGGAGCCGCGGCGGACCCACCGACATCGACAACGGCTGCCTGCTCTGCAGCTTCCACCACCACCTCATCCACCAAGGCGAATGGGACCTCACCCTCGCCCCCGACGGCATCACCGAAATACTGCCCCCAGCCCGGATCGACCCGGAGCGAAGACCCATCCGCCACCAACGCTTCAAACCCCGAACCGAATGACTCCTCGGCAACTGAGGATGTCAGTCTGCTTCGGAAAGCCGTCACATGCCTACGCATCGTACTCTCATGCCGATGAGCGGGCGGGTCAATCCAAGGCGAATGGAACACCAGCGACGAGGTCTCGGCAATACCCCGTGGCGAACTTCTGCACGTTGGTGTGGAACAGATTCGATGCTCTCTGCTGTGGTATCGAAACCTGGAAGGCAAGGTTGTCGAGAGCTGCCGCGCAGATGAACGCCTCCAAGGCGAGCCGCGGGATGACGACCGTCGGTCGGCTTTCGCGATATCCCGCGACCATGGCTCGGCGCACAGCGCAATCCTGGTACGAGTAGTGGTACAGCGCGACTCCGAGATCCCACAAGTAGTGAGCCACCGCCAGTTGTGCGAAGTCGATGAACCGCACGGCCCCGTCGTCAGCCACGAGGATGTTGTCGGGGATCACGTCACCATGAATGACCCCGAATGCCTCGGGCGAGGACCCCAGGTCCTCAGCGAGGCTCGAGACGACAGCGATTGCCTGTTCGATGGTGCCCCACAAGTCACCCGGGATGGAGCCGTCGCCGACCAGGACGCCTAGCCCCGCCAGGCAGCGATTCAGGTGGCTGCTGTCATACCGCACGGCATCGTCGGATGTCGCCTCGTGTTGTTCGGCAAAAGTGTGCCACTTGCCCATCGACACCCCGACCGCGTGGGCCTGGCTCTCGGAGAGGTGATCCACCTGCTGTCCCTCAATCCAGCGTTGCAACGAGCAATGCAGCATCAGGCCGCGGAATGCCACTGGGGGCAACATATCCCCGGTCGGGTCTGGCAGGGGTGTCTGGACGGGGATGTCCGTGCGCCTCGCCATCTCGGCCAGCCATCGCAGCCCTCCCAGGATGGCCCGCGCGGAAAGGGCTTCGCTCTCTCCCTGGGGGGCATGAACCTTGAGCAGGAGACGTGCGCCGTCAGACGTCTCGACACGGTATACGACGCCAGAGTTGTGGCCCAGGAAGGTCACTTCTTGGGTGGTTACGTCGAAGACCCGTAGGGCTTGTTCCGCCAACTTGTCGTAGGTAGCGGCGCGTTGACTGGGTTGCGTTCCCTGAATGAGGCTGCTCAGCGCACTCACGTTCCAACCATCCCACCTCCGGCCACGGCATACGGCCTCGAAACACCGAACAACGTCCGCTCATGGCGCGATCAGCTCGTGCCGATGAGCGGACGCAAAGTCACCCCCGCATTGGCGGCGATACAGAACTCGTTGCCCTCCGGGTCGGCCATCGTCACGTTGGTGTCGGTCCGGTAGAGCTCGACGGCACCCCGCTCGATGAGCTGGGCGACCTCAGCCTCCAGGTCAAAGCTGCGCAGGTCCAGGTGCAACCGGTTCTTGTGCCGCTTCGGTTCGGGAACCCGCATGAACAGAAAGCGTGGCTCGCCGCCCGACGCCGGTTCCACCACGACGCTGGGATCGTTCTCCAGATCGATCACGCCCAGGGCGCGCAGCCTCTCGACCTCTGTGGCGTCATACGGCGCGACCCGATACCCGTCCAGCGTCGATGCCCACCAGCGCGCAAGGGGGGCGGGCTTCTCACAATCGAACACGATGTCAGCCAGTCGGGCCATCGACCAAAGGTATAGCGCCCGCTTGCGGGAGCTGACGCGGTTCCTTGCCAGAGCACGCTCATGCCGCGATCCGCTCGCAGATGCCGATGAGCGGGCGATCGGTGGCGACCTCCGACTAGTCTCTTCGCGTGCCCTTGGAGTCTCCCGCCAGTGACGGCAAACAGAAACGCACGCGGTCGGGAGATCAACTTTGGCTGGTGTCGTGGCACCGTCCCGATGATCAGCCTCCAGGCAAGCGACACGGCTCGGCAGGCGTATGCCTAGGGCCTGATGGGACGCTCGTCCTGATCAGCCCAGACGGATGCCTGTGGGACTTTCCGGCGGGACGCCCAGAGGGCGACGAGACGGACGATCAGACGTTGCGCCGCGAAGTGCGCGAGGAGGCGTGCGTCGAGGTGACCGCCTCGCGTCTGCTCGGCTACGCCCGCAGCGAGTGCATTGCAGGCAGGGAAGTCGGCCTCATCCTCGTACGTTCCCTCTGGCGAGCCGACGTCACGATCCATGACTGGGAACCGAACTTTGAGATCCCACACCGATTGCTGATGCCCGCCTCAGACTTGACTCGCGACGCACTCGATCGATTGACCGCATTCACCGGCATCCACATGCGCGCTCTGGCTGAGGCGGGACTACAGGTCCCCGGCTAGCAAGCGACCGCTCATGCCGCTGGCCGGTCTTCAGTAGATCACTCGCAGATCGCTTTGAATCACGAAGAAATTGCGATTATGGGTAACGCTGCACTCGAGCTTCGTTCCCTCAAGGTTGGGCACCCCGCCGGCGGTGATACGGCGCCCAAGCTCACCAACGACGCGCCCTTGGGCATCCAAAACAGAGAACTGGGACTCATCGCCGCGAACCTTGTATCCATAGGGCCAAACGATGTCGACCACCTTCCCGTCGGCCGGCTCCAGGTAGACGCAGCCGTTGCGTCCGACCGCAACTCTGCCCCGCTCGCCGACCTGGAAACCGTCATCTCCCGTCTGCCAGGAACCCTCGTTCAAGGACAACCCAACCGAGTCCGCCGAGGTCTGCTCAGTCCCAGAGGGACCGGATGTATCCGACTGTGTGGGGGTGCCACCCGTGCAGGCAGTCGACAGCAACAGTGCCACCATCCCGGCGATTTTTTTGACGCGCATGCAGCCTCCTGACTCGAGGATGGCACGGCGGAGGAGCAATTCCCTGGGCGCGATGCCGACTCGTAACGATCGAAACGCCCGCTCATGCAGCCACGATGCGGTCCTGTCTGGACGGGTGTCCGCGGCCGGGCTGAGTCATGTCGCTGGCCATCCCCGGTTCCACGTCCAAGCGAGCACGACGACGTCTCCCGACTATGCGCAGACGCAGAACACGTTGCCATCCGGATCCTGCAGCACCACGTGCTGGGCATCCTCGGGATAGTCCCATTCGACCCGTGTCGCACCGAGTGCCACCAGGCGCTCGACCTCCGACTCCAGCGAGTCGCCCGCGTTGACCCATAGATCGACATGCACAGTGTCCGCCTGATCGACGTGGAGATGCGCAGCCCCGTGGTCAGCTCGGGTAGCAGACGGGGGCGTCCACTCGGGTGGCACCAGGAACTCGGAATTGTTCGGCTGGGTCACGTAGCCAAGGGCTCCCCGCCAGAACTCGGATGCCCTCCCCCGGTCCCCCACCTTCAACACAACGGAACCAATGAACGAACCCATCGACTTCCTCCGTTCTCTCGACTCGCCGATCACCGTCATCTTCCGCGTCGGCGGCGCGGGTCACACACCTAGCTCGTAGCGAAGGTAGACGACGCCACCGGGGAAAGAGCGTTCTTCCAAGAGCCTGAGCGGAAGTCGCACGCCATCCGGCAGTGCGCGCTTTCCGCCGCCGACCACGATCGGGTTGAGGAACAGGTGGCATTCGTCGACCAGGCCCGCGGCAAACGCGACGCCCGCGAGCTCGGCACCGGCGATCGTGATGTCTCGGGTCGAGGCCTCCTTGAGCTGGCGGACGGCGTTGGAATCGAAATCACGCTCGATCCGGGTCCGCAGGCTCGACGGGGCCTGGAGCGTCCGGGAGTAGACGATCTTCTCGGCCGCTCGCCACACGGCTGCGAAGTCCCGGCTCGTCGCAGAGTGATCGCCATCAGCGCTCACGGTCTCCCAGTACACCATCGTCTCGTACATCCGACGCCCGTAGAGGTACGTGCCGATCGGTCGCTCGAGGTCATTGATGAACGCGTGCACGTCGTCATCCGGTGCCGCCCAGTCGAACTTCCCGCCGCTGTCTTCGACATATCCGTCGAGCGATGCGATCGCCGAGTAGATCAGCTTGGCCACGTCGTCCTCCATCGTCGTTGCAGGGGCTGCGGTTCGGCGGCATCGTCAACCACAACGTGCGCAAGCCTAAGACAGCACCGTCCGGACATGCAGCGCTGTGCGCCCTTGGCAGAAGTCACCCCCGTGGACTCAGTCGCGATCAGGTGGCGGGCGGCGGACCGTCAAGCAAGGCGGCCCGCAGGAGCGCCTGGGCCGACCAGCGCATCATCGCGGCCGCGTCGGCGCGCGACAGACCGCCGACGTCGGTGAGCCAGATGAGCGACTCGATGCCGACGGCGCCGCGGACAGCCTGCGCCAGCCGCCGGCGTTCGGGAGCAGACAAGGCCAACCCCTCCATGGCCTCCTCGAACCAGCCGATCGCCCGTCCCTGCCGCAGCGGCAGGTCGCTCGTCACCGGCTCCTGAAGCGAGAGCCGCAGCATGGCGCGCAGCTGCGGCTCGGTGTCCAGCACCATGTCGACGAACGCGCCAACCACGGCAGCGAACCTCGCCTCGGGATCGCGTGCGTCGGGGGCGCTGTCGGGCAGGAGCGAGGTGGCCGTGATCTCCGGGTGAGCGGCCACCAGCAGCGCTTGCTGGCTCGGGAAGTACCGGTAGGCGGTCGTCCGGGATACCCCGCCCCGCTCAGCAGCCTGCTCGACGGTGGGCGCGGTCTCGCCCTGCTCGATCAGCTGGCGCGTGGCCGCTACCAGCGCCTCCCGGGTGCGCTGCTTCTGCCGCGTCCGGCCGACCTGCTCGTATGACGTTGACACGACGCTCATGGTACCGTAGTTTCGTCATGGGACACGAGTCCCATAAAGAGACGAGGACATCATGGACGTGACCACGGCGACGGTGCGAGCAGCAGGCGAGGGCGAGCGACGCTGGTTCTTCGGCGGCGGGATTCACACCTGGAAGGCCCACGCGCACGAGTGCAACGGCGCCTTCCTGATCTTCGAGGACCTGCTCGAGGGCGGCAAAGCCACTCCCCTGCACGTCCACCCCGAGGCCGACGAGACGTTCTTCATGCTCGAAGGCGAGATCCGGCTCATGGTCGACGGCGTCGAGACTCCGCTCGCCGAAGGCGGCATCGCGGTCATTCCCCGCGGCATCCCACACGCCTTCCTCGTCACCACCGCACGGGCGCGCATGCTCTGCTTCCAGACACCGGGCAGCGGCGAGGCCTTCTACCGTCACGCCAGCGACCCGACCGAGCAGACCGACCCCACGGGACCGGTCGACTTCGGTCGCGTGGGACGGGCCGCCCAGGAAACCGGCGCGATCGAGATCCTCGGACCGCCGCCCTTCGCACCCGCAGCCGGGTGACCTGAGCGGCGTACCGCGCGGCGGTGCCCTCAGCGCGCAGCACCTGCCCGCCGCAGTCCGTACGTCACCGAATCCACCAGGGCGCGCCACGACGCCTCGACGATGTTGTGGCCGACCCCCACCGTCACCCACGAACCGGTGTCGTCCGCTGTTTCGATCAGCACCCGGATCACCGCGTCGGTGCCGTGTCCCTGGTCCAGGATCCGCACCTTGTAGTCGATCAGCTCGAGCTTGGACACCTCGGGGAAGGCTTGGCCGATGGCCCGGCGCAGCGCCTCGTCCAGCGCGTTGACCGGGCCGTTGCCCTCTCCTGTCACGACGATCCGCTCGCCGCCGGCGCGCAGCTTCACGGTGGCCTCCGAGACGGCTTCGTCGGCGGGCGACGACTCGGTGATGACCCGCCACGACTCGACCTCGAAGTACGACGGTCGAGCTCCTTCGACCTCCTCCACGAGCAGCAGCTCGAACGACGCGTCCGCCGCCTCGAAGGTATGACCGGCAGCCTCCATCACCTTGACACGGTCGGTGATCCGCGTGACCAGGTCGCGCTCGGCCGACAGGTCGAAACCGAGCTCGCGACCCTTCAGCTCGATCGAGGCCCGACCGGCCATCTCCGAGACGAGCAGTCGCATGTCGTTGCCTACCGACTGCGGGTCAGCGTGCTGGTACAACGTCGGGTCCACCCGGATCGCGCTGGCATGCAGCCCCGCCTTGTGCGTGAAGGCTGACACCCCGACGTACGGCTGTCGCGACGCAGGCGTCACGTTCGTGACCTCCGCCACCGCATGTGCGATGCGGCTCGCCTCCCGCAGCCGTCCGCTGGGCAACACCGATCGGCCGAGCTTGAGCTCGAGGTTGGCGACGACCGAGATGAGGTCGGCATTGCCGGTGCGTTCGCCGTAGCCGTTCACGGTGCCCTGGACGTGGGCGGCGCCGGCCGCGACGGCGGTCAGTGTGTTGGCCACGGCGCAGCCGGTGTCGTTGTGGCAGTGGATGCCGACGCGGGTTCCGTGCCTGCCGACGTGGTCGAACACGTCACCCACGACGTCGGCCACCTCGGGCGGCAGCATGCCCCCGTTCGTGTCGCACAGGGCGACCACCTCCACGCCCGCCTCGGCCGCCGCGAGGAGCACCTCGAGCGCGTAGGCCCGGTTGTCCCGGTAGCCGTCGAAGAAGTGCTCGGCGTCGAGAAACACCCGCTGGCCGCCACTGCGCAGGAAGGCGACGGTCTCGCGCACCATCGCGAGGTTCTCGTCGAGCGTCGTACGCAGGGCAAGCTCGACGTGGCGGTCGTGGCTCTTGGCGACAAGGGTCACCACCGAGGCACCCGACTCGCTCAAGGCTCGCACCAGCGGGTCAGCAGCGGCCTCGACTCCGACCCGGCGGGTCGCGCCGAAAGCGGCGAGCGTGGCGTTGTCGAGCGTCAGCTCCTGACCGGCTCGCCGGAAGAACTCGGTGTCCTTGGGATTGGCCCCGGGCCAGCCGCCCTCGATGAAGCCCACGCCCAGGTCGTCGAGGTGGCGCGCGATGTGTAGCTTGTCCTCGACGGACAGATTCAGACCTTCTTGCTGGGCCCCGTCGCGCAGCGTCGTGTCATAGACCTGCAGGTCCGATGAGGCCTCAGCGCTCTCGGTGGCAACCATGTCCGTGTCCTAGGGCGGTCGGGAAACAAAAAGACCTCCCGTGGGAACGAGAGGTCAGCGCGACGAGGGACTCGTCGCGCTAGGGGCCGATAATCCAGCTCGTGCCAGCCATGGCTGCAGTGTGGCACCCCAACCGCCCGCATGGGGATACTGCGTCTCAACAAACGGACACCCGGCCGCGGCTGCCTGCCATCAGACAATGCGGTGCATCCAGCCGTACTGGTCCACGGCCCGTCCGTACTGGACGTCGAGCAGCCGCGTCCGGATCTGGTTGGCCAGCGTGGGTTCACGTTGTGCGGACACCTGACCGCCGCGCCACTTGAGGGAGGCCACCGGCGTGATGACAGCCGCGGTTCCGCAGGCGAACACCTCGGTGATCGAGCCGTCAGCAACACCGTCGCGCCATTCGTCGATCGTGACCTTGCGCTCGTCGACCTTGTGACCGAGCTCGTCGGCGAGGTCGATGACCGATGACCGCGTGACCCCTTCGAGAATCGAGCCGGACAGCTCCGGAGTCGCCAGGGTCCCGTCGTCGTACACGAAGAAGAGGTTCATGCCGCCGAGCTCCTCGACCGTGCGGTGCTCGACGGCATCGAGGAAGGCCACCTGGTCGCAACCGTTGTCGATCGCCTCCTGCTGGGCGAGCAGGCTGGCCGCGTAGTTGCCACCGCACTTGGCCGCGCCGGTGCCGCCCGGCGCGGCCCGGCTGAACTCCTCGCTGAGCCAGATCGACACCGGCTTGACGCCGCCGGAGAAGTACGGTCCGGCCGGCGACGCGATCACCGCGAACGTGACGTGCTTGGACGGCCGGACGCCCAGGAACACCTCCGAGGCGAACATGAACGGCCGGATGTAGAGCGACTTCTCACCCCCCGACGGCACCCAGTCGACGTCGGTGTTCACCAGGGCCTCGACGGCGGCGACGAAGTCGTCCACGGGAAGCTCGGGCAGCGCGAGGCGGTGGGCTGACCGTTGGAACCGCTCCGCGTTGGCCTGCAGCCGGAAGGACCACACCGACCCGTCCTCGTGACGGTAGGCCTTGGTGCCCTCGAAGATCTCTTGTGCGTAGTGCAGCACGGAGCTAGCCGGGTCGACGCTGAAAGGACCGTAGGGCCTGACCGTCGCGTCGTGCCACCCGTCGTCGGGAGTCCACTCGGACACGAACATGTGGTCGGTGAAGTGCAGACCGAAACCGGGCTGGTCGAGGATCTCCTGCCGGCGCAGCGCTTCCAGAGGCGCGCTCGATCGCTGGATCGCAATGTGAGACGACGTCATGGGCTAAACGTACTTCACCCCTGAGCGAGCCGGGAGGCAATGGTGTCCCCCACCTCGCTCGTCCGCCGGCTGGCTCCCGCGTTGGCTGTCAGGTCATCGAACACGGCCTGCTCGACGCGCGCGGCCGCCTTGCTGTGGCCGAGGTGGTCGAGAAGCAGTGCTGTGCTGAGGATCGCCGCGGTCGGATCCGCGACCTGTTGGCCGGCGATGTCCGGTGCGGATCCGTGCACGGGCTCGAACATGCTGGGCGCCGTACCCGCGGGGTTGATGTTGCCGCTGGCGGCCAGGCCGATACCTCCGGTGACCGCGGCCGCGAGGTCGGTCAGGATGTCGCCGAACAGGTTGTCGGTCACGATGACGTCGAAGCGGGCGGGGTCGACGGTGAGCATGATCGTTGCTGCGTCGACATGCAGGTAGTCGACGGCGACGTCGGGGAAGTCGTCGGCCACCTCCGCAACCACGCGGCTCCACAGCCCGCCAGCGTGCACGAGCACATTGGTCTTGTGCACCCAGGTCAACTTTCGACGCGGTCGGCGCTGTGCCCGGGCGAACGCGTCGCGCACCACCCGCTCGACTCCGTATGCCGTGTTGAGGCTGACCTCGGTCGCCACCTCTGCCGACGTACCTGCGCGCAGCCGGCCACCGTTGCCTACGTAGGGGCCTTCGGTCCCCTCTCGGACCACGACGAAGTCCACCTCGCCGGGGTTCGCCAGTGGTGTCGGTACGCCCGGGTAGACGCGCGCGGGACGCAGGTTGACGTAGTGGTCGAGCTCGAAGCGCAGTCGCAGGAGAAGTCCGCGCTCGAGCAACCCGGACGGCAGTTCGGTGTCGCCCGGCCGACCGCCGACCGCCCCGAGCAGGATCGCGTCGAACGTCCGCAACTCGTCGAGGACGCCGTCGGGCAGCACCTCACCTGTGGACTTCCAGTGCTCGGCCCCGAGGGTGAACTCGGTCCGTGCGACGGCCAGGTCCTCGATCGCGGCAACGGCGTCGAGGACCTTGACCGCCTCCGCGATCACCTCAGGTCCGATGCCGTCGCCGCCGATCACGGCGAGTCGGATTGGAGGACTCATGTCCCCACCGTAGAACGTTGGGCGCGACCTGGGCTGAGGACCGCTAGTTGTCGTCAGGACGCTCTCCGCCGTGATCGCGTAGGTCCATCGACTCCTGGACCGGCTGTGGCCGGCCGACGGCATCGACCGGGTAGGCCTGGCTCGCGGGGTAGTCGACGTCGTGCTGGGCTGGACCCCACTCGGGGTACATGTCGTACATCAGTCACACTTCTTCTCGGTCTGTCAGCTGGGATCAGCTGGGAATGGGCGCTGTCGGTGTCACGCAGCGAGGTGCAGCCAAGCTGGACGACCGGCGTCGTGATGCAGAGCTGGAGCGCGGTAGGCACTCGACATACTCATGGGATCAACGGGAAACCGAATGCGATCGGCATCGTGCGGTTCCTCGGGCAACGCGGTCGGCCAACGCCTGAACTCCGCGGCGAGGAGCTGGCCTAAGAGGCCCCGCCGCGGCTGCTAAGGATGGCTACGCAAAACCGCATGATGCAGTCACCCTAGGGATGGATCCCGTCGTGCGACAGCGTTTTGGACGATCGTCTTGTCATTCGAGACGACGATTCTCCACGAATCTGCGTCCCATCAGGCCTGTGACAGACTCAGGAACGTGACCGCGCCTGTGGACCTTCCGCCCATCGTGTCCGCGGCTCTCGACCTGTCGCGGCGACGCGGCTTCGTCACCTCCAGCCGCTCGGAGACCGGCCGGCTGCTGGCTGCGCTGGCGGCCGGGCGTTCCGGGCAGCTCGGCGAGTGCGGAACCGGCTGCGGCGTCGGAGCCGCCTGGCTCTCCAGTGGCGCGCGTGACGGCAGCAACGTGGTGACCGCCGAGCTCGACCCGAGTCTCGCCGAGGCCGTGACCGACCTGTTCGCCGGTGACCCTCGCGTCGAGGTCATCACCGGTGACTGGGGTTCACTGCGCGACCATGCGCCCTTCTCGCTGCTGTTCCTGGACGTCCGGGACGCGAAACAGTCGGGGATCGATGCCGTTGCCGAGCTGCTGGGACCGGGCGGTCTCGTCGTGCTCGACGACTTCACCCCGTGCCAGACCTGGCCGCCGATGTACGAGGGACGGGTCGACACGATGCGTCAACAGTGGTTCCTCGACGAGCGATTCACGACCGTCGAGGTCATGGTGGCACCGGACTCGGCGGTTCTCATCGCCGCCCGCACCTGACCTGCCTCAGGACAGCTCGACGGCACGGACGACGACAGCCTGCACCTCAGTGGCGATCTCGTCGAGGACCACCGAGGGGATTGCACTGTCGACGGTGAGCGCCACCAGGGCATGGCCGCCGCGATGGTCCCGAGCCACCTGCATCCCGGCAATGTTGATGTCGGCGTCGCCCAGGATTCGACCTACCGCGCCTACCATCCCCGGGCGGTCCTGGTAGGTGAAGAAGGCCAGGTGCTCCGTAGGTTCGAGATCGACGTCGTACCCGTTGAGCTCCACGAGGCGCTCGCGATGGTGGATGCCGACGAGAGTTCCGGAGACCGATATTTGGCTGCCGTCGGCCAACGTGCCGCGCAGGGTGACGAGGTTGCGGTGATCGGAGCTCTCGGGGTCGGTGACGAGGCGGACGGCCAGCCCGCGCTCGGCCGCGAGGAGCGGGGCGTTGACGAACGACACCGTCTCCTCGACGACGTCAGAGAAGACTCCCTTCAGGGCGGCGAGCTCGAGCACCTTCACGTCGTACTGCGTGATCTCCCCACGTACCTCGACGTCGAGCTGCTGGGCGACCTCGCCGGCGAGTGAGGTGAAGATCCGGCCAAGCTTCTCGGTCAGCGGAATCCCCGGCCGGACGTCCTCGGCGATGACGCCACCTTGCACGTTGACCGCGTCCGGGACGAGCTCGCCACTGAGCGCCAGTCGCACGGACTGAGCGACGGCGATACCCGCCTTCTCCTGTGCCTCATCGGTGGACGCACCGAGGTGCGGCGTCGCGACGACGTTCTCGAACTCGAACAGCGGAGAGTCGGTACACGGCTCGGTGGCGAACACGTCGAGACCAGCACCCGCAATGCGGCCGTCCTTGATGGCGAGATGCAGCGCGTGCTCGTCGACGATGCCGCCGCGAGCAGCGTTGACGATGATCATGGTCGGCTTGCACCGGGCCAGCTGCTCCTCGCCGATCAGGCCTACGGTCTCGGGCGTCTTGGGCAGGTGGACCGAGATGAAGTCTGCCTGCGAGAGCAGGTCGTCGAGCGTCACGAGGCGTACGCCGAGCTGCGCCGCGCGCCCGGCCTGGACGTACGGGTCGTACGCGATCACCTTCATACCGAACGCGGAGAGCCGTTGCGCGACCAGGACACCGATCCGGCCGAGGCCGACGATGCCGACGGTCTTCTCATACAGCTCGATGCCGGTGTACTTGCTGCGCTTCCACTCCCCGAGCCGCAGCGCTGCGCTTGCCGGACCGATGTGCCGGGCCGCCGACAGGAGCAGGCCGACGGCGAGCTCCGCCGCGCTCACGATGTTGGACGTCGGCGCGTTCACGACCATGACGCCGGACTGGGTGGCCTGCTTGACGTCGATGTTGTCGAGTCCGACGCCTGCTCGGGCGATCACCTTGAGCCGGCGGGCCGCAGCGAGCGCCTCGGCGTCGACCTTGGTCGCACTGCGGACGAGAATCGCGTCCACGTCCGCGATGGCGGGAATCAGCTCGGCTCGATCGGCGCCGTTGCAGTGCCGGATCTCGAAATCAGGCCCGAGGGCGTCGACGGTGGCCGGGCTGAGCTCCTCGGCGATGAGGACGACGGGGCGTTCAGTGGCGCGGGTGTCGGTCACGGGAAGGCTGCCTCCGGTCTGTGGCGTACGTGTCATCTCAACGGCAGGACGTCGACGTCGTGGACGGACCGGCCGGAGCACCACGCCGTGCTCGAGCACCGCCAGTCTAGACCAGCCACCTTGCGGCCCCCGAGCTCGTCTCATCCGCCTCGCTGACTGATGAACAGGGCAGTTGGCTCTGCGTAAGGGCCCGATCACGCTCGGCAGGCTTCGGGAATGTCCGGGTCGGCGCAGGACAAACAGTGTACAAATAGGGCGAGAGATTGATCTCTCTACCACACCACACGGGTGTTGTCATCTCGAGACGCAGCGGCGCCTCGACCGATTCGCCGGGGGGCGAAACGTTGGCCGATGAAGACCACGCACTGATAGAGATCCGCACCCTTGGACCATTCAGGGTGCGGCGTGCGGACGGCTCATGGGTCGATCCCAGCGAGTGGAAGACCCGCAAGACCATCGAGCTGCTGCGCATCCTCGCGTTGCACGCTGGTCAGAAGGTGTCCGTCGACTCGCTGGTGGACACCCTGTGGGGCACGGCCGATCCCGAGCACGCTCGGACCAGTCTTCGCACGGCCGCATCCCAGATCCGCCGGGTGCTGCGTCAGGACTGCGTCACGCGGCGACAGGACGGGCTCGTCCTCACCGACGCCTGGGTCGACGCGCGTCGGTTCAAGTCATTGGCCGCCGAGTGCCGACAGGTCCACGCCGAGGGCCGTCATGTCGACGCGGTCCTGGCAGCGCATCGGGCCGAGGCGCTGTACATCCACGACATCGATGGCTCGGACGGCGACGGCCCTATCGGCATCGAACGCGAGTCCCTGCGCAGACGTCGCGTCGACATGCTGATGGACGCGACCTCGAGTGCGATCGATCTGCGCTGGGTTCGGGACGCCACCCAGTTCGCCGAGCGCGCACTCGTGATCGATCCGACGTCAGAGAGCGCCTGCCGAGGCGCGATGCAGGCATTCCACGCGGCGGGCGAGATCGAGCGTGCGCTGTCGACCTACCAGGAGTGCCGCGCCCGGCTGGTGGAGACCTTGGGCGTGGGTCCGTCGGCAGCGACCCAGGCCGTCTATCTGCAGCTGCTTCGAGCCGACTCGACACGCGAACCCGAGGTTGCCTTCGTCGGGCTGGAACCCGAGACCGCCGCGCTGACCAACCGACTGGCCCAGATGTGCGCAGGTGGTGGCGGTTTCCTGGTCCTCACGGGCCCTCCACGCGCAGGCAGCTCACGATGGCTGGCCGAAGCCATGAGCCGGCTCGATGCATCGATGCCGCTCGGGTCCGGGAACAACGCAACCTCCGCGAACACGCCTGCCGGCCATCACAACACCATGGTCGTCAGCATCGTCGACGGGGTCGAGACATGGGAGCGCGGCGAGCTCGAATCGGCCGTGCTCGGCCAGCAGCACGGCGCGCCATCGGCCAATCGAGGCGTCGTCGCAGCCATTCATCGCAGCGGCGTCGACAAGACCGCAGACGCCGACCTGGACTCGCTCGTCGCGAAAGGTCTCGTTCAGCGCGTCGAGGTGCCCTCCCTGGCGAGCCCTGACGCGAACGCGCTGACTGCGTTGCTCGTCTCAGGTGAACCTGCACCGTCCCTCGTCGAGGAGCTGCTGCGTCTCACTGGCCACCGGGCCGGCCGGATGGTGGACACGGTCGCCTCGTGGCTGGCTCAAGGGCGGCTCGTCACCACCAAGCAGGGAGTCGTGCTGGGGGCCGACCCCGGCGAGGACGCCGACAACGGGCTGCGCCGTCATCAGCTGGAGCAGGTTCACGATGCGGTCTCGGGTGAAGAGCTCACGGTGCTCGAGATCGTGGCGGTCGCCAGCAGCGCAGTCAGCATTACCGCGATCTTGGCCATGCTGGCCAGCGATGGACTCCCGGTCGCGGACGCCGACGCCCGGACCCAGGTCGAACGCATCGTCACGACCCTCGAGGAGCGGGGGGTTCTCACGGTCGACGCGAACGGCAAGTATGGCCTCCCCTCTCGGCCGCTGCGTGACGCCATCTCCGCGTGGATGCGGCCCTCTACCCGGCGTCGACTCCACCGACTCGCAGCAGAGCGCCTCAGCCTTCCGTTCGACGCCCGCATCGACCATTGGACCGAGGCTGGTGAACCCCAGCTTGCCTGCGCGGCGGCCATGGAGGGTGCCGTCGACGCGATGGGCTCAAGCGACTTTCGAGAGGCCAGGCGTCGGTTCCACCAGGTTCTGGAGCTGATGGACCCTGAGACGGCATCTCCGACCGACACGCTGGACATCCTGAACCGGCTGACGGTCTGCTCGGCCAACATGGGCGACGCGCAGGACAGTGCGGAGTACCGACGCCAAGTCGTCCGGCACGCGACTGCGCATGGTCTGACGGTGCCCGACATCCAGACGCTGATATCGCGCGAGGCCAAGGCAACCACGCCGCGCGTCCGGCACAGCCTCCTGGAGAGACTAGGAATCAGTGCGACCTCGGCGCCGACGGCGGAGGTCGAGGCTCTCGTCCGCGACGCCGTGGTCCGGGCTGAGCTACGTGGTGACGAAGATGCGGCGGTCGAGGCGAGGCTGCTGCTGGTCGGCCTCATTCTCGTGCCCCGGCGGAACTTCTCGGCTGCCTTCCAGGTTCTCGAGGAGGTCGATCAGATCAACTGCCGCGCGCACCTGCCCGCGGCGCGGTTGGCGCGCTACGAGGCAGCGGTCCTGCTGGGCGATCCGTCGGTCGACCTGTCGACCCTCGCAGACGCCTGGCCGGAGTCGCTGCGGTCGATCGGCAGCACCTCCGGCCTCTCCGGAGCGATGCTCATCGCCATGGCTCATCACGAGCGCGGCGCGGCTCGGGCGGATGAGCTCTGCGACGAGGCCATCGCCGATGCCGAGGATCGAAAGCTAGCCGGCCCCTGGCGCTGGGCCGCGGCCCGCATGCTGCTTCAGCGCGGCGAGCTCGACCGTGCACGATCCCTGACCCGGATGGAACCCTGGCGGGTCGGGGGTCCGACCGCACAGATCCTGAGCCTGCTCGGCAAGTCCGACCTCGCGTTGGCCGAGCACAACAAGACAACGGCCTCCGCGCTGCTCCTCCGCGCTGCCGAGATCGCTCAGCGCACCGGCGCGACGCTGCTGCTTCCCGAGGTGGCATCACGCATGGTCATCAATCGGGAGGACGACGACCGTGACGGCGCGTTGGACTACATGGACCTCGCCGAGATCGCGATCGGCGAGGCAACGACAGGCCGCGAACGCGTCATCTTGATGTTGGCACGGGCAGCAGTGCGTGACGTCGTCGGCCGGCCGCTGTCGGCGGCTGCGATCGCCGCCGGCGCAGCGTCGCTCGCGACGTCACTGGGACTCGTGCACTGGGCCGAGGAGGCAACCGCCAGGCGGGCCCACTACTTGGACGCCGCCGGCGAAGACCTGGCCAATCTGGGCACCGCATCAGGCGATAGCGCCTACCCGGTCCCCGACCTGTCGAAGCCGAGCGATCGTGAAGCGGGCTCGCTGCACGCCGTGCGGTCACCATCGGAGGACACGTCCGACGACCTCTGACAACGGCACCGGGCCGAAGTCGCGGGAGTCGATCGACTCCGCCCGGTTGTCTCCCATGACGAACACGGTCCCAGGCGGAACGACCGTAGGCCCGAAGTACACCGAGTCGATCGTCTTGAGGTCCACGTAAGGCTCAGCTCGTGCTCGTCCTGCCACCCACAGCACGCCATCTCGGATCGCGACCTGGTCGCCCGCAACTCCGACGACCCGCTTGACGGTGAGCGTGCCGGTATCCGGTGCTGCGAACGCCACGACGTCACCGCGTCGGGGGCTGCGAAAACGGAAGCTCACCTTGTCGATCAGCACGCGGTCGCCACTCTGCAAGGTAGGTCTCATGCTGTCGGAGCCGACCGTCACGGGTTCGACGGCAAACACCGCCAGCAGCCAGACCGCGAGGACCACGACGAAGGGCCACGCGAGCCGGCGAACCCAGGTCCAGCCACCCGTCGACGACACCCCGGCCGGACCGGCTGCGCTGGCCACGGGCATGCTCGTGACGCCGTCGTGCGACGGCTGTCCCCCCGAGCCGGTCACTCCGTCAGCCCAGCAGACCGAACACGAAGAGTCCCCACACAGCGACGCCGACGATGCAGATCGCGTTGACCACGTGGCTGCGCAGACGTGCGGGGAGCAGCGCACAGATCGCCACGACAGCGACGAACTCGAGAACGGTCGACGTGACGTCGAGTGTGCCGATCGATTCCGGCACGCCGGCGGCATGTTCGCCGTAGCCACCCTTCGACGGATCGCCCAGACCCGCGGTGAAGTCGGGGACAGGGGGTCCGATCGGGAGACCTGAGGTGCGACTGACCAACCAGAGCAGGACGACGCCGACGTTCAGACCAGCGACTCCGGCCAGGATCGACTGGCGCGGCCACCACAGGACCAGGGCCGCGGTCAGGACCTGAACGACTGCGAGCGCGGCGAAGAAGGCGCCGAACACCCACCACTCCTCGCGATGTTCGGGCACGACTTCCAGGTGAATCGCGGCGCTGGCCAGGCTCGCCATGGCGACCACCACGGCTGCCGCCGGATACCTGGTGGCGCGTGGCGTGGTGACACGTTGCTGCGCTGACATCGTCGTCATGAGTTCCTCATTCCCAAAGTGCGGGTTCGGTCATGAGGGGGTCGTGGCCGTCCAGCCCGACCTCGAACTGGCCCATCATGTCGTGGTCCTCGTGCACCAGGTTGTGGCAGTGCATCATGTACTTGCCGCGGTGCTCGGGCTTGAAGGCCATGAGCAGCCGGACCGTCTCGTTCTCCCCGAGGAAGACGACGTCCTTGGGCCCTAGCTCATGAGGCATCGGCGGTTTGCCGTTGCGTGACAGGACCTGGAAGTCGATCAGGTGGATATGGGCCGGGTGGTGCCAGCCCCCCGACGGGTTGGAGAGCTCCCAGAGCTCGACGGTGCCTGCCTCGGGATTGGCCAGCGTGAGCGTGAACCCTGACTTGACGACGTCGTCCCAGGTCTGGCCGTTGATGGTCCAGCGCCCGTTGGCCCGGACGAAGTCGAAACGGCGCGTCTTGGTCGCCATCGACTCGGTGAGCGCCATCGTGCGCTCGCCGGGGTTGAGAACGGCTGGAATCCCGTTGCCCTTCTTGCTCGTCGCCTCGGAAACGACGTCGAAGGCCATCACGTTCTTCGTGGTCGCGTAGTCGATGTTGTTCTTGTTGCTGAGGTTCTGGAGCACCACCCGTTGGCCGATCGGATACTTGGCGAAGTCGATGATCACCTCGTACCTTTCCGCCACCCCTTGGCGGAACTGCTTCACCCGTTTCGGCGCGGGCATGAGACCGGCATCGGTCCCGATCACCACGAGCGGCTTGCCTGAGTCGAGCTGCCAGCGGTACGAGCGGGACACCGACGCGTTGAGGATCCGGAACCGGTACTTGCGCCGCTCGACCTGCATCACCGGCCATGGCCGCCCGTTCACCAAGATGATGTCTCCGTAGACCCCGGACTCGTCGTTGTTGTCGAAGAGGCGGGTTCCGTCGGACGCGAGCATGAGGTCCTGCACGATCAGCGGCACGTCATAGCGGCCGTGCGGGATGTTGAGCGACTGCTCCATGGCGTCCTGGATCCAGTACTGACCGGCCAACCCCATGTAGACGTTAGGCGCCGTGTGCATCACACCGTGGTCGTGGTACCAGATGGTGCGCGCGGCCTGGCTGTTCGGGTAGTGATAGTTCTTGAACTGCCCAGGCAGCGTGATGTCGCTGGCATACCCGTCGTACTCGGGAAGCGACTCCGACCCGTGCAGGTGAACCGAGGTCCAGGGCATGTATCCCAGCTGCGGATGCTTCTGCGGCAGTCGGTTGGCGTGGCGCACGACGGTCTTGCGGCCCATCCTGTTCACGATCGTCGGCCCCGGGGAGACCCCGTTGTAGGCCCACGTGGGCGTGATCAGCCCCGGCACGATCTCGACCGTGGTCGGCAGCATCGCCATCTCGTAGTAGTCGGTGTCGGCATCCGAACCGACGGGTACTGCCACCGGCGGAACCGCGAACGGCGTCGTGAAGGGCTCCGGCAGCCCACTTTCCGGCAAGCGGCTCTGTGTGCCGGCGGATGCCACTCTCATCATGGGCATCGCCAAGGCGGCGCTTCCGAGCACCCCGAGCTTGACGGCTTCTCTTCTGGACAGTTCCATCTGCATCCCCTCTGCGTGAGGTTCTCAGCGTGCGCGCCGGCTGTTACGCCAGCGTGAAATATGAGGCGTGAGTGCATTTCGCACCCTTGTCACGTGCCACCGAGACCCTGTGGGAGTGATGTGGCCGCATGCTCGCGGCCATGTCCGCCAATGGGGGGGCCCACTCGGGGCCCTGCAGTCTCACAACAGGTGGGTGGCAAGAGAATGAACGGATCAACACAACGGCGACGTACGTACGACGCCGCACGACGAACCCTTCGGGCCGGCGTAGGCGCAGTGCTCTGCGCCGCGCTGTTGACGCCTGTCGTGTCCGGATCAGCGTCCGGAGTCCAGGCCCCGGTGGGCCAGGGCTTCACCGTGACGGCATCGGACCTGGCGTACATCCTCAAGCAGATCAAGATCTCGGAGGAGCACGCGGCGACGCTGACACCGGGCAACCCGTGCGGCACGCTGGTCGCCCAGCCCGGCGACGGTATCCCGGACAGCTTGCAGGTCCCCGATCGCCTCACGTCCTACGGTCTGCGAACCGTCGACGGATCCTGCAACAACTTGTTCCCCAACCGCGAGAACTTCGCTGCCGCAGACCAACCGTTCCCACGGCTCACCAACCCTGACTTCCGCGACGCGGATCTGAGCCCGGCGGCCTTCGGACCCCCTCACCCCACGTCGTACAAGCAGAAGAAGGGGAGCGTCTTCGACTCCGAGCCACGAACCGTCAGCAACCTCATCGTCGACCAGACCTCGACGAACCCTGCCGCTGTCGCGGCAGCCGGCTTCCCTGTCCGCACGCAGGGCAACACCGGCGTCTTCCCCTGCCAGACGGACCCGCAGCTCGACGCGGTACCGCCCGTGGCCGGTGTCCCTGATGGCTGCGTGCCCTCACACCAGACCCTGTTCATCCCGAACGTGACCACCGACGTCGGCCTCTCTCCGCCGTACAACTCGATGTTCACGTTCTTCGGTCAGTTCTTCGACCACGGTGTCGACCAGACCGTCAAGGGCGGTGGCACGGTGTTCGTGCCGCTGCAGGCCGATGACCCGCTGATCGCCGGCCCGGACCACATCCTCGGCAACGCCGACGACCTCCCGGCCGACCAGCAGTTCATGGTGCTCACCCGTGGGCAGAACCAGCCAGGTCCCGACGGCGTCATCGGCGACCGCTCACCGACCAACCCCGGTCCGCCCGTGGCCTGCGTCTCGCTGAACAACCCTGCCGGTTGTGACGAGAGCGCGGACGACGTCCAGGACGCCAACAACACCGACTCCCCGTGGGTGGACCAGAGCCAGACCTACACCTCACACTCCTCGCACCAGGTGTTCCTGCGCGAGTACGTGATGAACCCCGCTGGGCTCCCCGTCTCCACCGGCAAGCTGCTGGGCGGACTCGGCCCGGACGGAACCTACCCCGGCTCCCCCGACGGAACGACCGGTATGGCGACCTGGGCATCGGTCAAGCAACAGGCGGCCGACCGGCTGGGCCTTCGGCTCGTCGACGCGGATGTCACCAACATCCCGATGATCGCCGCGGACCCGTACGGGAAGTTCCTCCCCGGCCCGGCGCGCGGGCTGCCGCAGTACGTCACCAGGACCGGCCTCGTCGAGGGTAACCTCGCCAGCCCCGTGCCGGTGCCGAGCAACGTGTTGTACTTCGACACGCCGTTCCTGACCGACATCGCCCACAACGCGGATCCAAGCCCGCAGGACACGGACCACAACCCGGCGACGCCCCCCGTGGCGCCGATCCCGGATGCGGACAACGTCCCGTCCGCCGACTTCGCCAACCAGCCGGCCGGCACCTACGACGACGAGATGCTGAATGCCCACTTCTGCGCCGGAGACGGTCGGGTCAACGAGAACATCGCCCTGACCACGATCCACCAGGTCTTCCACTCCGAGCACGACCGGTTGGTGGATGACATCAAGAACACGCTCACCAACGACACGTCGGCGAAGGGCGTGGCTGCTCTCAGCGAGTGGCAGTCCGCGAACGGCGCCAGCGGCTGGAACGGCGAGCGGCTGTTCCAGGCTGCTCGCTTCGTCACCGAGATGGAGTACCAGCACCTCGTGTTCGAGGAGTTCGGCCGCAAGATCCAGCCTGCGATCCGGCCGTTCCACGTGTACTCCCCGGACCTGAACCCGGCGATCCAGGCCGAGTTCGCGCACGCGGTCTACCGCTTCGGGCACTCGATGCTCGATGACATGGTGGCACGCGTCAACGAGGACGGTTCGGACAACTCCGTGCCCCTGCTCACGGCGTTCCTGAACCCGCCTGAGTTCTTCAACGGCGCCTCCGCCGGCACGCTCACACCCGAGCAGGCCGCGGGCAGCATCGTGATGGGATCCTCGGACCAGGTCGGCAACGAGCTCGACGAGTTCGTGACCGAGACCCTGCGCAACAACTTGCTGGGTCTGCCACTTGACCTCCCGACCATCAACATGACCCGTGCTCGCTCGGAGGGAGTGCCGCCACTCAACGACGTTCGGCGGCAGATCTTCGCTGCGACGAACGACGGCCAGCTCCAGCCGTACACGAGCTGGGTGGACTTCGGACAGAACATCAAGCACCCCGAGTCGCTGGTCAACTTCGTGGCTGCCTATGGCACACATCCGAGCATCACCAGCGCGACCACGCTGGCAGGAAAGCGGGCGGCCGCCAAGGCGATCGTCGACCCGAGCTCGGAACCGGCAACCAACCCGGCTGACATCCCGGCCGATGCGGCTGACTTCATGTTCGGTACGGGCGACTGGGCCAACCAGCCGAACGGAAAGACCGTGACCGGTGTCGACAAGATCGACCTCTGGGTCGGTGGGCTCGCTGAGATCACGAACCTCTTCGGCGGCCTGCTCGGCAGCACGTTCAACTACGTGTTCCAGAGTCAGATGGAGTCGCTGCAGGATGGCGACCGGTTCTACTACCTGTTCCGTACACCCGGGATGAACCTGCGCACCCAGCTCGAGGGCAACTCGTTCTCCGAGATGATCCAGCGCAACACCGACGGGACGAACACGCTGAAGGCTGACGTGTTCGCGACGGCGGACTGCAAGTTCCAGCTCGGCCGTCTCACCTGGCCGGCTGCAGCCGGCAGCTTCATCACCGGTGCAGGCTCGGTCAACGACGACCCGTTGACGACCGACTGCGACGAGAACCGGTTGCTGCTCCGCAAGCCTGACGGAACGATCCAGTACCGCCAGGTCAACAGTGTCGACCCTCCCGGGATCAACGGGCAGTCCGTCTACAACGGCACGCCCGGTGCGGACCGGATCTGGGGCGGCAACGACAACGACACCTTCTGGGGTGGCGCCGGCAACGACGTCATCGAGGGCAACGGTGGTGACGACGTGGCGTTGGGTGGCGATGGCAACGACATCGTGACCGACTTGTCCGGTGCCGACGTGCTCAAGGGCGGGCCCGGCAACGACGCGCTCGACGGCGGCATCGGTGACGACCTGTTCATGGGCGGCGACGGTCAGGACTTCATCAACGGTGGAGCCAATGACAACGAGACCTTCGCCGGTCCGGGCAACGACTTCGTCATCGGCGGACAGGGCGCTGACGCCGTGTTCGGCGACGGAGGCGACGACTGGATCGAGGGTGGCTCCGGCCAGGATCTCCTGATCGGAGACCATGGTGCACCGTTCTTCGACGACCCGGCGCAGGTAGCTCCGGGCAACGACATCTTCGTCGGACAGGTCGGTGAGAACGACTACGACGCCGAGGGTGGCGACGACATCATGTCGCAGAACGCGGCGGTCGACCGCAATGCGGGTGCCGGTGGCTTCGACTGGGCCATCCACCAGTACGACACCGTCGGAGCCGACGACGACATGGCCATCAACAACTTCCTGGCCGGTCTGCCGCTTCCTGTGGTCGTCAACCGCGACCGCTGGCAGGAGGTCGAAGGTGACTCCGGATCTGCGTTCAACGACGTCATCCGCGGCACCAACGACGTTCCCAGCGCCATCGGTGGCGCCGGGTTCACCGGCTGCGACGTCCTCGACCAGGCGGGCATCGACCGCATCAGCGGGCTCGACCCGTTGGTGCCGACGCTGACTGGGGATCCTGCACCGGTGATCGCCGCTTCCGCACCTGGCTACTGCCCGATCGAGGGCAACATCTGGGGCGACGGCGAGATCCTGCTCGGTGGGACCGGAAGTGACACGATCGAAGGTCGTGGCGCCGACGACATCATCGACGGCGACCGGTCGCTGACCGTTCGGATCAGTGTCCGGACGAACCCGGCTGACCCGGCGACCGAGATCGGCAGCACGGACCTGATGGAGCACGTCGCTCTGACCGGCAACTTCGGTGCGGGGACGACAGGCAAGACGCTTCAGGCAGCCGTGTTCGCCGGCCTCGTCGACCCGGGCAACCTGGTCGCCGTGCGCGAGATCGTCACGCCGACGGCCGCGCAGACCAGCGGGAACATCGACACAGTGGTGTTCTCGGGGCCGCGATCGAACTACCTGATCACGCCCGTCCCGGCGTCCGCCGGCAACCTGGCCGGTGTGATGGTGGTCCAGACCGGTGCCAACGTCGTCGGACAGAAGGTCAGCGACGGCACCGACATGGTCCGCAACGTCGAGCAGCTGCGGTTCTCCGACCAGACGCTCGTGTTGGCCACCCCGGCAGCACCGGTGATCGGGACGGCCACCGCGGGCAACGGCGCTGCGACGGTCACCTGGTCGGCTCCGCCGGCCAACGGCTCATCGCCGGTGACCGGATACGAGATCGTAGTCAGCGACGGCAGGGTGATCACCGGCATCCCGGCGACCACCTTCAGCCGGGTGGTCAACGGGCTGACCAACGGGACGTCGTACACGTTCCAGGTCCGGGCGTTCAACATCTTCGGCGCCGGCCCGTTGTCGGCTCCGTCGAACGCGGTGACGCCGACAGCCCCAGTTGGTCCGCAGATCACGAACCGGGTGCCGGCCGCCGGTGCCACCGGAGTAGCCGTGAACACCAACGTGGATGCGTTCTTCGACCAAGCCATGGTCGCGGGCGGCTTCACGACGGCGACGGTGCGGTTGACCAACCCCGCTGGTGCTCAGATCGCGGCAACGGTCAACTACAACGCCACCCTGCGGCGCGTCCGGCTGAACCCGGCCGCGAACCTGGCACAGAACACGACCTACACGGTGACGTTGACCGGTGGGCCTACCGCCATCCGCAGCGCCCTGGGTGTCCCGCTGACCACCACCAGCTGGACGTTCACGACAGTGAATCCGGCTGCCGTGGTCCCCACCGTCACGGCCCGGGTTCCCGGGATCAACGCGGTCGGGGTGGGTCGTGGCTCGAACGTCCGCGTGACGTTCAGCCAGGCGGTCCAGGGCGTGACCGGCTCGACGTTCGTGCTCACCAACGCGACGACGGGCGCCGTCATCCCAGGCGTGATCACCCAGCCGACGGCGACGGCGTGGCTGTTCAACCCGACCGGAAGGCTGGCCGCGAACACTCGCTTCACGGTCACCTTGACGGGAGGCGCGGCAGCCATCCGCAGTCTCAGCAATGTGCCGCTCGTCTCGGAGAGTTGGTCCTTCACGACCGGCGCGTAGCCGGACAGGTCCCCGCGCTGGTGCTCGGCCCCTGAGTTGACTCCGAGCACCAGCCAGGACGACAGGGTGGGTCCCCCTCTCCCCCGGGGGGACCCACCCTGTTCGTGTGCCCTGGCTAGCGCGCGGCTGTTCCCTCGGTGTAGTCGTCGTCGGACGACTTCACCCACGCCATCAGCGTGCGAAGCTCACGACCGGTCGCCTCGATCGGGTGTGCCTCGCTCTGCGCACGGAACTCCTTGAACTTCGGCGCTCCCGCGTCCTGGTCCGCGATGAAGCCGGCTGCCCAGCTGCCGTCCTGGATGTTCGTGAGCACCTGCCGCATCCGGTCCTTCACCGACGCGTCGATGATGAACGGGCCGGACGTGTAGTCGCCGTACTCAGCCGTGTCGGACACCGACCAGCGCTGCTTGGCGATACCACCCTCGTACATCAGGTCCACGATCAGCTTCAGCTCGTGCAGGCACTCGAAGTACGCGACCTCTGGCTGGTATCCCGCCTCGGTGAGCGTCTCGAACCCGGCCTGGATGAGCGCAGAGGCACCACCGCAGAGAACGGCCTGCTCACCGAAGAGATCGGTCTCGGTCTCCTCGGTGAACGTCGTCTTGATCGCGCCTGCACGCGTGCCGCCGATCCCCTTTGCGTAGGAGAGCGTCAGGTCCCAGGCCTTGCCCGACGCATCCTGCTCGACCGCCACGAGGACCGGGACACCCCGGCCTTGCTCGAACTCTCGCCGGACCAGATGGCCGGGTCCCTTGGGCGCGACCATGCACACGTCGACGCCGGCCGGCGGGTCGATGTAGCCGAAGCGGATGTTGAAGCCATGGCCGAAGAACAGGGCGTCACCCTGCACCAGGTTCGGCTCGATGGCCTCGGCGTACAGCGACCGCTGCACCGGATCAGGCGCCAGGACGACGATCAGGTCGGACTCCTCGCAGGCCTCGAAGGGAGTGACGACGCGAAGTCCGGCGGACTCCGCCTTGACCCGGCTCCGTGAGCCCTCGGGCAGACCGACGCGGACGTCCACCCCCGAGTCACGCAGCGACAAGGCGTGCGCGTGTCCCTGGCTCCCGTAGCCGAGCACAGCGACGTTGCGCCCCTGGACGATGCCGAGGTCTGCGTCGTCGTCGTAGAACAGTTCAGCCATGGTGGGTGGATCTCCTTGCTCGGCGGTAGTGACGGATGGGTGCAGCAACGATGGAGGGGAGACGGTCAAGCCGGATTTCGTGTCGAGATCGGTGGCGCCGGCTTGAGGCTGCGGTCGGTGATCGACCTCGATCCGCGGTTGATCGCCACCATCCCGGACTGCACGAGCTCCCGGATGCCGAATGGCTCGAGCACCCGCAGCATGGCCTCGAGCTTGCCTCGGTCACCGGTGACCTCGATGGTGACGGCGTCGACTGCGACATCGACCACCTTGGCACGGAAGAGCTGCACGGTCTCGAGCACCTGGCTCCGCGTGGTCGCGTCGGCGCGAACCTTCACGAGCAGGAGCTCGCGCTCGACAGCACCCTGGTCCTCGAGCTCGACGACCTTGAGGACCTCGATCAGCTTGTTGAGCTGTTTGGTCACCTGTTCGAGCGGCTGGTCCTCGAGGTTGACCACGATCGTCATCCGCGACACGTCGTCGTGTTCGGTCGGCCCGACCGCCAACGACTCGATGTTGAAGCCGCGGCGTGAGAACAGGGACGCGACCCGCGCCAGGACACCGGGCCTGTTCTCCACCAGGACCGACAGGGTTTGTCGTGTCATGACTGCGTCCTCACAGCTCGTCCTCGTCGAACTCGGGCTTGAGATCGCGCGCAATCTGGATCGCGTCGTTGCTCGTACCCGCGGCGACCATCGGCCACACCATCGCGTCGGGGTTGACCACGAAGTCGACCACCACCGGACCGTCGTTGATCTCCATCGCCTTGTGGATCGTTCCGTCGACGTCCTCAGGCGTGTCGCAGCGCAGACCGACGCAGCCGAGAGCTTCCGCGAGCTTCACGAAGTCCGGCACCCGTGCGGAGTGCAGATCTGTGTTGGAGTATCTGCCCTTGTAGAACAGGGTCTGCCACTGACGCACCATCCCGAGGCTGGAGTTGTTGATGATCGCGACCTTGATCGGGATGCCGTTGAGGGCACAGGTGGCGAGCTCCTGGTTGGTCATCTGGAAGCACCCGTCACCGTCGATGGCCCAGACCGTGACGTCTGGCGTCCCGACCTTGGCGCCCATGGCTGCCGGCACCGCGAAGCCCATGGTTCCGAGCCCGCCGGAGTTGATCCAGGAGTTGGGCCGCTCGTACTTGACGTAGTGCGCCGCCCACATCTGGTGCTGCCCGACACCCGCGACGTACGTCGCGTCCGGTCCGGCGATGGCGCCGAGCCGCTCGATGACGTACTGGGGTGACAAGGCGCCCGCGGGCTGGTCATAACCCAGTGGGTAGCGTTCGCGCCAGCCCTGGCAGGTGGCCAGCCAGGGGGCGGCGTTGCCACGCCGGCCGGCGTCGTACTCCGCCTTGACCGCAACGATCAGCTCAGCGATCACCTCGCGGCAGTCGCCGACGATCGGCACGTCGGCATGACGGTTCTTGGAGATCTCGGCGGGATCGATGTCGGCATGGATGACGGTCGCGTCAGGTGCGAACGTGTCCAGCTTGCCGGTGACGCGGTCGTCGAAACGTGCGCCCAGCGTGATGAGCAGGTCGCTGCGTTGCAGCGCACCCACGGCGGCCACGGTCCCGTGCATGCCTGGCATGCCGAGGTGCAGCGGATGACTGTCGGGGAACGCACCCCGCGCCGTCAGCGTCGTCACGACCGGAATCTGGGTCAGCTCGGCCAACGCTCGCAGTTCTTTGCTTGCCTCGGCCCGGATCACGCCTCCACCGACGTACAAGACCGGTCTCTCCGACGCCGCGATCAGGCGAGCGGCCTCGCGCACCTGCTTGCCGTGCGGCTTCGTGACCGGACGGTACCCGGCAAGAACGACGGTCTCGGGATACTCGAACACCGTCATCGCCTGCAGGGCATCCTTGGAGATGTCGACAAGCACCGGGCCGGGCCGACCGGTCGACGCAATGTGGAATGCCTCGGCAATCGCCCGTGGGATCTGGTCAGGGTCGGTGACGAGGTAGTTGTGCTTGGTGATCGGCATCGTGATGCCACGGATGTCGGCCTCCTGGAACGAGTCCGACCCGATTGCCGCGCTGGGGACCTGACCGGTGATCGCGACGATCGGCACCGAGTCCATGTGGGCGTCGGCCAGCGGGGTCACCAGGTTCGTGGCGCCTGGGCCGCTCGTGGCCATACAGACACCGACCCTGCCCGTCGCGACCGCGTAGCCCTGTGCCGCGTGGCCTGCACCCTGCTCGTGGCGAACAAGGATGTGACGGATCTTCGTGGAGTCGAGCAACGGGTCGTACGCCGGCAGGATCGCGCCACCGGGGATCCCGAACACCGTGTCGACCCCTGCGCTCTCCAGCGCGAGGATCAAGCTCTGGGCCCCCGTGATGCGCGCCGCGACCTGCTCTGTCATCTCGACCTTCCTCGGTATCGACTCGCGTGAGTCAGCTCCGTGTTCCCAGTGTTCCCGGTGTTCCCGGTGTTCCCGTGTTCCCGGTGTTCCCGTCGTCCCCGCACAAAAAAACCCCCCGGCCCGGTGGGCATTCGAGGGGGACGCGCGGATGGTCAGCCGTTAGTTGGCCTCGACCTGCGCGTCGACGAGTACGACGAGAATGGCGTGCATCCGCCAACGGTCCCCGACCCGCGGCGTACCCGTCAAGCCGCATGACGCACCTGTCTCGGATCGTGGACGCCAAGTCCGACATCCGGCCCGATTCGAGCGGGGTCGCGCCTTCACTGATAGCTGACAAAGGAGATCCGCGGGCGGATCGCAAGAGCTTCCCGTGGCCGAAAGAGGTGGGTGTCCTCGTCATAGAAGAGCTTGAATCCCATGGTGAACTGGCTTGGCTCGGCCACGTGATGGTAGGTCGCGAGCTTCTGGGCCCGGCTACCGAAGCCGTCGATGTGCTGGACCATGGCCAGGCCGGGGCGAGTCCGCACTCGGTCGATGTTCGTCACCATCTCCCGACGGAACTGGTGGATCACGAAGAGCTTCTCAGGCAGCTTGTTGCGGTGGGCCACGTCCGCGACGAACCGCGACACCCGGTTGATCTCGACCGCACCTACGTGACCGATCGTCCGCGCCGGCACCTGGCGAGGACCCATCCGCCACTCGGGATCGAGCGCCAGCCCTACGAACGGCTGACGCAGCGCCCAGCGATAGTGCCGGGCCCGCGGCAGGAAGCTTTCGCGCCCCGGCTGGATGTCGAGGAGAAGCAGCGCCTTGTTGCGGCGCGCGAGATCGATGAACTTCTGGACGTACGCGCGCGGGATGTCATGGCTGTACGTCCCATCCGATCCGGCATGCCGGTCCGCGACCGACACGATGAGCTCGTACACGATCTGGATCCTCTTCCCCTCGACGCGGAAGGGTCGTGCCGCCGCCCGAAGGCGCTTGGTCATCCGCGGCGGCGTCCCTTGACCCAGCACGCCGAGAGAGGCCGTGTGCGCGGTGCCGTAGAACGCGACGAGCTGGTAGTGCGGGAAGATCTCGGTGCCACCCAGCGGCAGCTGTCTGCGCGGCGCGGCGCTCGATGCTGCAGTCAACGGCGGCGCGGTCAACGTCGGTGCAGCTGCCCCAAGGACCGCTGCCACTTCGGTTGCGTCGCCACTCGAGGTGTTCGTGGCGCTCACGGCCAGGACCAGGCCAGCGCACGCCAATCCGACGAATCGCCGGCCCCGGGACATCATGGCGCGACTGTAGGGCCTGAGCCCCCCTCAGCGGCGTCGAAGTCGAAGGCCGGCAAGCCGTCGATGGATCGCACGTTCTTCTTTCGACGGTATTCGACCTGCCCCTCTGGACCCTTGCGATCCATGTGGGCGGGCAGGAGATCGCGCTCCCCGACGTAGTCGAGCAGCGGTACACCGTAGCCGCAGGAGTCCGACACGCGGTCCACCTCGACCACGACCACGGCGCGAGCTCCCCGGGTCTCGGTGAAGTACTCCAGCAGGGGTGCGAACCCGTCGTCATACAAGGTGACGAACCGACCTCGCCCGTGCAGCCGCACGATGTTCGGCGGGCCGTCGAACGAGCAGAACAGCACGGTGATGCGTCCGTTTTCCCGCAGGTGGGCGATCGTCTCGGCCCCGCTCGCCGTGATGTCGAGGTAGGCAACCGTGCGGTCGTCCAGCACGACGAACGTGCCGTCGATTCCCTTGGGGGACAGGTTGATGTGACCGCCGCTGCCGCTCGGTGCGGTCGCGACGAAACAGACGTGTTGCTGCTCGATGAACGCGCGCAGCCGATCATCGATGCGCTCGTGCGTCTTTCCCATGGGCAGCCTCGGAACCGGGTCAGCCGCAGACGGCGCCGACGGCGGCAGACTGGACAAGCTTGCGATACTTCGCCAGGACCCCGGTCGTGTACTTCGCCGGGAGCGGCTCCCATCCCTGCTGCCGGGACGCCAGCTCTGCCTCGTCGACGAGCAGCTCGAGACGGCGCCCTCTCACATCGAGCCGCACCCGGTCACCGTCACGGACGAAGGCGATCGGGCCGGCATCGACCGCCTCGGGGGCGACGTGGCCGACGCAGGGTCCGGTCGTCCCGCCCGAGAAGCGGCCATCGGTCAGCAGGAGCACGTCCTTGCCGAGACCGGCCCCCTTGATCGCGCCGGTGATGGCGAGCATCTCCCGCATCCCTGGACCGCCCTTGGGCCCCTCGTAACGGATCACCACCGCGTCTCCCGCGACGATCACTCCCTCGGCAAGCGCATCGAGCGCCGCACGCTCACCGTCGAAGACACGAGCCGTCCCCTCGAACACGTCGCCCTCGATCCCGGCGGTCTTGACGACGGCACCGTCCGGCGCCAACGAGCCGCGCAGGATCGTCAGACCTCCGGAGGAGTGGATCGGCCTGGCCAGCTCGCGGATGATCGTGCCGTCCACGTCGGGAGGCGCGAGCGATTCGAGGTTCTCCGCCATCGTCTTGCCGGTCACGGTGAGGCAGTCGCCGTTGAGGAGGCCGGCTTCGAGCAGGGCCTTCATCACGACCGGGATGCCGCCGACCCGGTCCACGTCATTCATCACGAAACGGCCGAACGGCTTGAGGTCTCCGAGGTGCGGGACCTTGTCACCGATGCGGTTGAAGTCGTCGAGCGTCAGGTCGACCTCCGCCTCGCGCGCGATCGCGAGCAGGTGCAGGACGGCGTTCGTGGAGCCGCCGAGCGCCATCACGATCGCGATCGCGTTCTCGAACGCCGGCTTGGTCATGACCTGGCGGGCCGTGATGCCCTGTCGGAGCAAGTCGACGACGGCAGCACCGGACTTGTGCGCGAAACCATCGCGGCGACGATCCACGGCCGGTGGCGCGGCCGAGCCGGGCAGCGACATCCCGATGGCCTCAGCAACCGAGGCCATCGTGTTGGCGGTGTACATCCCCCCGCACGCACCTTCTCCGGGGCAGATGGCCCGCTCTATACGGTCGACCTCGGCTCGGTCGATGAGCCCTGCTCGGCAGGCCCCGACTGCTTCGAATGCGTCGATGATGGTGACATCCCTGTCACCGACACGTCCGGGCATGATCGAGCCTGCGTACAGGAATACCGCGGCGAGGTCGAGGCGCGCGGCGGCCATCAGCATGCCGGGCAGGCTCTTGTCGCAGCCCGCAAGCAGCACGGACCCGTCCAGCCGGTCCGCCATCATCACCGTCTCGACCGAGTCTGCGATCACCTCCCGCGAGACCAGCGAGAAGTGCATGCCTTCGTGCCCCATCGAGATCCCGTCAGAGACCGAGATCGTGCCGAACTCGAGTGGGTAGCCGCCGGCGGCGTGTACGCCCTGCTTCACGGCCTGAGCAAGTCGGCTCAGGGACAGGTTGCACGGCGTGATCTCGTTCCAGGACGAGGCGACACCGATCTGTGGCTTCGCGAAGTCGTCGTCACCCATGCCCACCGCCCGCAGCATCCCGCGCGAGGCGGTGGCCTCCAGACCGTCGGTGACGACACGGCTGCGCGGTTTGATGTCGGGCTTGTCAGCGCTCTCCGCAGGCATGCTGGGAGCCTACGCCGCCGTGCGGGAATCTCGGGCCAGGGTCTCAGATGACCGCAGCCCGGACGCAGAGCACGTCCGGAAGATGCTCAGCCACGGCCCGCCACGAGTCCCCCTCGTCGTTGCTGGCGAAGACCGACCCGTCGCGGCTGCCGAAGTAGACACCGGCCGGGTCGCCCTGATCGACACACATCGCGTCGCGCATGACACCGGAGTAGAAGCCGCCGTCCGGCAGCCCTTTGGAGAGCTCGTCCCAGGTCTCCCCGGCGTCGCTTGAACGCCAGACGCGGCATGTCCCATCAGGCGGGAACCGTCCGTCTGCCCCTTCGAGCGGGAACAGGTAGACGGTTCCGGAGCTCCGCGGATGTGCCACTACCGGGAACCCGAAGTCGCTCGGGAGGCCATCGGCGATCGACTGCCAGGAGTCCGCGCCGTCGTCGCTTCGGAAGACGCCGCCGTGGTTCTGCGCAAACAACCGATTCGGATCGGATGCGTCGCGGGCAACTTTGTGCACGCACTGGCCGAACTCGGGATACTGCATGTCCTCGGGCATGAAACCGGCCGAGATTCCCTGATTGGCTGGTGCCCAGGAGCTGCCCCCATCGGCGGTCCGGTAGACGCCGCCGGTCGACATCGCCACGGTCACCTGCTGTGGGTCGTCGGGGTGTGGGAGCACGGTGTGGATCGCCTGGCCGCCGAATCCGGCGCCCCATTCCTCGCGATGCGGGTGATCCCAGAGAGGCCGCACCATCGAGAACGACTCACCGCTGTCGGTGGATCGGAACAGTGCCGACGGCTCGGTCCCTGCCCATACGACGCCGGGCTCCGTGGGCGAAGGAGCGATCGCCCAGACGGCCTCGAGCGTGCGTCCGGTGTCCTCGGGGAAACGGATGGCTCCATCGACACCGCGGTCCCAGGTCTGACCGAGGTCGTCCGAGTGGAGGATCTGCGGGCCCCAGTGCCAGTGTCTGCTCGCCATGAACAGCCTCGGACCGCCCTCGCCGGGCGCGACCGAAACGGCATGAACCTCACTGCGAAGCTCGTCCGGACCCTGCAGGCTCCAGGCGACGCGATCTTCGTCGCTCTTGGCGATCCAGAGACCCTTGCGGGTGCCGATGAGAATCAGGGCCTGTCGGGCCATCGCGGGCTTCCTCCTTGCGTCGACGGCGAGACCGTCGTCCCGGACGGTGCTGGTGTTGACGGAGTCGCTATTCCTGTTAGGAACAGTACACTTCCCCCATCATGAGTCAAGACCCTCCGGCGCTGCCGACGACGTCGTACGCCCTCCTCGGGCTGCTGACGCTCGGCGACGACCTGACGGGGTACGAGCTCAAGCAGCGGGCGGACCGCACGCTGCGGTTCTACTGGTCCTCGCCCGCGATGAGCCAGGTCTACACCGAGCTCGGCCGCCTGGCCGAACACGGGTTGGTCAGCGCGCGCGATGACGAGTCTGCCCCGATCCGTCGAAGCCGTCGATATCGCATCACCGCTCGCGGTCGGCAGGATCTCACGGCATGGTTGAGTCACACCCGGGCCGAGTTCCCGGTGCTCAAGCACCCTGTTGCGCTTCGCCTGCTGCTCGGGCATCTCGTCGACGCCGAACAGTCACTGGCCATGCTCGAGGACTACCTGGCCGAGCTCGCCTCACGACGCGAGGAGCTCCAGGAGGTGCGCGCCTCGCTGGGTACCGACACCGACCCGGCTCGCGCATCGCATCGCTTCCCCCGGCTGGTCGCCGACTGGGGGCTGGACTACTACGACTCCGAGCGTGCGATCGTCACGGACCTCGTCAGCAGGTTGCGCAACGGCGTCACGTGACCACGTTCAGGAGCGGCTCACCCCGCGTGATGCGGCGCAGCTGCTCGGCAACCAACCGGTAGGACCGCGGCCACATCGCGTCCGAGGCTCCGCCGACGTGGGGCGTCACGACCACCCCTGGCGCATCCCACAGGGGGTGCTCAGGCGGCAGCGGTTCGGGGTCGGTCACGTCCAGAGCAGCGCGCAGCCGACCCGTGGTGACCTCGGCCAGCAGGTCGTCGGTCACGACGATGGCCCCGCGTGCGACGTTCACCAGGAGCGCACCGTCCTTCATGCCCGCCAGGAACTCGCGGTCGACGAGTCCCCGGGTCTCGTCGGTGAGCGGAACGATCAGCACGACGACATCGGCCCCCGGCAGCAGAGCGGGCAGTTCCGACATCGCCCGGACTCCCTGCCGGGCCGTGCGGCCGACCAGCGTGGTGGCGCACTCGAAACCGGAGAGCCGTCGCTCGATGGCGCGCCCGATGTTGCCCGCGCCGATGACCAGCACGTTGCGGTCCGCAACGGCACCCCCCATCTGGCTGTCCCACACGTGTTCGTCCTGGGCGCGGACCAGCTCGGCAAGGCGGCGTTGTGCCCCGATCATGAGGCCGACGGCCAGCTCCGACGTCGCCGCGTCGTGAACGCCGGCGGCATTGCAGACGGTCACGCCTTCAGGCACGTGCGGCAGCACGTGCTCGACCCCAGCGGTCAGCGTCTGGATGACCTGCAGCTTCGGCATGGTCGGGATCACGGTCACGACCTGGCGGCTGAAACGGTACGACGGCACGTAGAACTCACAGTCGACGAAGGAGTCCGGCCAGTGCTCGGTGGCATCGGCGTACTCGAAGTCGAACATCATCGCAACGTCGTCCGGCAGCCCGAGCTCGGTCTCGGCAAACGGCAGGAAGACCTTCACGCACCCGACCCTAGAGCAGGCCTCGCCCGCGCCGGCTGGACACCTCAGCGGGAGGGCTGGCTGTCCTGGACCACTGCCAGGGCGCGGTGTGGACAGCTCCGCACAGCGCGCCGGGCCACCCGCTGGTCGCCCTTGGTCAGGGCCTGGTCGGAGAGGATCGGGTAACCCCACGTGTCGAGCACGACGAGCTCCGGGGCCACGTGTGAACAGAGTCCGACGGCCTCGCAGGCGATCGGGTTGACCCGCAATCGGGAGCCGGTCGGATGCTCCGATGAAGCTCATGTCAGGCCTCCGGAACCGGAAACGTCGTCGAGCCGGCCCGCTGGCAGGGGTGGCCGGAGCTGTGCACCCACACGTCCTGGCGAAAGGTGTCGACCGCCGTCCGGACGAGGCGCGCAGCACCGTCCGGGTGGTGGCAGGCGCCGCGCCCGTCGACGGCCGCGACATGCCCCGGTAGCCGGCGCAGCTCGGATCGCCTTCCCGCGCCGACGCGGAGCTTCGCCATGCTCGCTGCCAGCGCCGGAAGTCCGAAGAGACAAGGGCCGCACTGGCCGGCCGACGCGCGGGCGAGGTAGTCGAGGATCACCGCAGTCTCAGCAATGCCGCAGGTTTCGCCCCACAGGGGCGCGACGATGCCTGCACCCAGGGACAGACCGGACCGCCGCAGGGCGGGCTCATCGATCCGCAGGTGAGCGATGTCGTCCCAGCGAGCCCACATCCCGCCGAAACCGCCGAGCAGGACACCCGTCGATTCGGTTGGGCTCTGGCCGGTCGTGTACTCGACGGCCTCACGCATGGTGAGGTGGCGCGGCAGTTCGACGACCCGACGGTCGATCGGGGTCAGCACGGTCAACATGGTCGTCCGCGGGACGGCCGCCTGCGTGCCTCCCGTCGCCGCCGCCTCGACCGCGATCTGGGCGACGCGGGCGAGCGTCTCCACGTTGTGGACGACCGTGACCGGCTCTCCCTCGGTGCTGTCGACTGTGAAGCCCCGAAAGGTGGGGATCGCGGGTGCCCCATGGATCCCCTGCGCGATCGCGCTGGACTGCCCGGACAGGTAGCTGTCCGGAGCGGTCATGACCTCTATGTCGATCTCGTCCAGCCCGAGCCGCCGGCGTTCTTCGACTGCCGACACGACGATTCCGTGCGGCACCGCATCCGCCCCGTGCAGCCACACCACCGCTCGCTCGGCGCCCAACGCCTCGGCCACGCCGACCAACCCGTCGAGGACCAGATGCGGCCGCAGCCGGAGCAGCGTCGAGTCCTTCGCGCTCAGCGGCTCGCTCTCGGCCCCGTTGGCGACCACGGTGACAGGGCCGCGCTGTGACAGTGCCCACCGCCATTTCGCCGCTGTCGGGAAGTGCCCACCGCCATACCCCGTGATCTGGGCCGCCGCCACCGCCTGGACCAGCCAGGCGCCGCCTCGAAACCGCGCGCCGGTCCGAGCGTGGTGGAGGTGCCACGGCTCCGTTTCGAAGAAGGGTGATCCCGGCACCGGGTGTGCCGGACCGCTGCGCGCGACGTAGACGAGCCCCGGCAGGAGACCGGTCTGCGCCTCGTAGCGGCCGGAGTCACTCTCGCCCATTGCCGTCCGGCTGATCGTGGTCACGTGCGGGATCGTTCGAAGACAGGGGTCTGAGCCGCCGAGATCTCGGCGTGCAGGTCGGCCGGCGTCTTGGAGCTGTAGCGGCTCAACGCGAGCCCGAGCACCATGGCGCCGGTCACGAGGTAGAACCACAGGGTGGTCGGGCTGTCCGACCCGGCGTACAGACCGTGCACCCAGACCAGCACGAAGATCGTGGCGGCGGCCTTGTGGACCGCCCACCAGATACGGCCGAACACACGTCCTGCGAGCGCCGCGGTCACCACCGTGACGACAGTCGCCCACATCGCGACGACGCCCATCGTGACCGCGACCGGCCGGTACTCCGAGGCCTGCGGAAGCAAAGCTCCACGCCACCCGACGTGGGCCCATGGGTCCGTCGCGAGGACGACGATGTGGATGGCGGTGAAGGCGAGAGTGAAGACGGCGAGTGCCACATGGATGCGCAGCTGGGTCAGGCGCCGCGGACGCCTGACCCGGCTGAGCCTTGGGTGCGACAGCACGAGACCCATCAGCACGAGCACGAGCATGAGCAGGTACGACGCGAACCCGCTCGCCCGCGCCAGGGTCCAGGCGGGCATGGAGCTCTGACGCACCGTGTCGGCGGTCTTGGCGCCCAGCCAGATGGTGAGCAACACACTGGTCAGGCCTGCCATCGTCCAGGCTGCCCGCCGCAGCACGTCCAGGACACCGGTGACCATGGGGCTAGACATGGCCACCCGACCAGATCAGATAGCCGGCTGCCCCGTCGTTGACGTGCAGCCGGCCGTCGGACTCCACCCAGGCGGCGCAGAGTCCCCGCTGGGCTGCCAGGTCCCTGATGTGGCTGGGACCGGACAAGAACAAGGTCTTGCTCCACACCTCCGCGGTAGCCACGTCGGGGTGGATCACGGTCACCGCCAACAGGCCCTCGCCGCCGCTCTGTCCGGTGCGGGGGTTGATCAGATGATGGACGGCGCGACCATCCACCTGCCAGCTGCGCACCCGGACGGACGACGTCGCACATCCGCCATCGGCTATCTCGAAGACCGCCAACGGGTCGGCTCCGCCCCGAGGGTCCTCGAGGCCGACGCGCCACCCCGCCTCTGCGGGAGCCGGGCCGGTGAACTGGCAGTCGCCCCCTGCCGAGACCATCGATCCGCCACCGGCGGCCCAGAGACGGTGCGACGCCCACCGCACGGCCAAGCCCTTGCCGATCCCGCCGAGGTCGATCGGGCTCCCCGCGAGATGGATCAGGTGGCGACCATCGCGGTGGTCGTATGCCGGTTGCCACTCCGGGGCCGGGCGCGCTGGCTCGGGTGCGGCGGGTGTTCCGGCGGCAACGACAGGTGTGGCGACCGAGACGCGACCCTGAGCGAACGGCAGGGTGCGGTCGTATCCGAGCTTGACCAGATCACCGAGAATGCGGGGGTCGAAGACGCCGTCGGTGTCGCGATGGGCCTGCGCGGCCTCCTCGACCGCGGCGGCGAGCTCCCATGGAACGTCGTGCCAGCGCGCCGGATCCGCGTTCGCCCTCATCAGCGGACTGGTCGGATCGAAGCGTGTGCAGGCGGCCTCCACTCGCGCAAACACGTCCTGTGCATCGCGCAGCGCGGCCTCCGGATCGCTCGTGGGATGCGCGACGCGCAGGGTGACGTCGGTGGCCATCGCCCGGAATGCCACCTCAGGTACGTCGTCCACGCGCATCGTCACGAAGCGCCCGTGGTCGTCTGCGTCGGCGGCGCGGGTGCCGGGGCCGGGGCAGGTGCCGGGGCAGGTGCCGGGGCGGGGGCCGGGGCAGGCTTCGGGGCCTGCGTGGGTCCCGGAGCGGGTGAACCGGCCGGTGCCGGCTGCGTGCCGGGCGCCGGCGCTGAACCGGAGGAGCTGCGAGCTCGAGCTCTGCGACGTTGCATACGGCGAGGCCGAGCCCGCGGCAGCCACGGAGGATCCTCCCGATGCCGACTGCCCCGGAGCGGTACCCGCCAACTGTCGTGAGCGTAGGTTCACCGAACGCTCGAGCTGGTTGAGAGCCGAGCGCGTCGAGTCGAGCTTGCGCATGGCGCGGTCGATCCGACGCTTCAGAACCGGGGAGACCGTGGCCGGTGCGGCTGCCTGCTGGGACGTCCCCGAGGACGTCGTGTCGAGGACGTTGGTGTTCGTGGCCCACTCTGTGGCGAGCGCCAAGGTCCCCGCAGCAAGCGGTGCGAGGGCCAGCAGCGCGGTCAGCCGCCGGGGCGTGGGACGGTCAGTCATCCAGCTGACCTGATCCGCCGTTGTCCTGGGGATCGTCATCGGTCGGCTCGGTGCCGGTTGGCTCGCTATGAGTAGGACCACCACCGCTGGGCGAATGCTCACTCGTTCCCTGCGTGCTGTCATCATCGCCCGGCGTCGAGCCGGTCGACCCGGTTGTGTCGTCGCCCTCGGAGGGGTCCGTCCCGGAACTGCCTGTCCCTGAACTGGTTGACCCCGAGGTGTCCTCGGGCGACAACGTCGCTTGAGCCACGACGGACGTCGCGTAGGCGGCGGCCTCAGCAGCGGCCCGTTGCTGCCGGAGCTGGCGGTTGAGATCGGCCAGATCAGCACGCGCCGTCAGCATCCGGTTGTGCAGGGCGGCACTACGAGACAGCACGTCTTGGATTGCCCCTGACATGTCGCTGTTGCCCGTCGTGCCCTCGCTGACGGAGGCGACCTGCGCGGCAGAGCCTCCCCCGCTGTGTTGTCTGGCCAGGGCTGCCGCGCCGAGGGCTCCCCCGGCCAACAATCCGGAGGTGATGAGAGCGATGGCTGAGCGGTGCGAGTGCTTCACGGGGACTCCTCAGGGGGCGACGGTCTTCCGAAGTGGGCCGATCGTCACCCCGAGCGTCTTAGCGACGCGTCTCGCGTGGGTTAAGACTTCGCCAAGGGTGCTGGATTCGTCACGGAACTCCCGGAAAAACCAGGACGATCCGGGCGCCCCCCAACGCGCCGGTCTCCAGCCGAACCTCGCCGCCGGAGTGACGGGCCGTCCGCCGGGCCACATCCAGCCCGATCCCCGTGGACCCCGCTCCGCTGCGCCCCCGCTCGACCAGCCCGGGAGCCGCCAGCCCTGGACCGTCGTCCTCAACGGTGACCGCCACGCTGCGATCGGAGCCGGTCGAGACCCGCAGGGCAAACCCGGTGAGCGCGGGCGTGTGGCTGAAGACGTTGTCGATGAGTGCGTCCAGCGCCGCGCCCAGCTCGGCCGCGGCGACCGGGACCGGCACCTCGTGAGCGGGAACGTCGACGGTCAGGTGTCGCTGCGTCTCGTCGGCGAGGACGCGCCAGAACTCAGACCGCTCGCGTACGACGCGGGCGGCATCACACGTTCCCGGCCGGCGGATGTGTGACGGGTGTCGAGCCGCGCTGACGGCGGCGTCGATCGCAGCGACCATGTGGTCCACGTGTTCGGTGAGCCGGGACCGTTCGACCGGGTCCTGCAGCGTCTCGACATCGAGCCGCAATGCCGTGACCGGAGTTCTCAGTCGATGTGACAGGTCGGCGCCAAGCTCTCGCTCGTCCGCCAGCATCTGGTTGATGCGAACCCCGAGACCATTCAGGACCCGACCCACGGCGGCGACCTCCGGCGGGCCGGCCGGCGTCACGGTGGCGGTCAGGTCTCCCGCGCCAACCCGGTCAGCAACTCTGGCCAGATCGCGCACGGACCGCGACAGCCGGGAAGCGATCCATCCCCCGACGAGGACCGCCGCAACCAGCAGCAGTGCCCCGGTGCCGGCGAGAGTCAGCCAGGCCCTTCGGACACCCTCGTGCAGCAGGACGTCGGGGACGAACGTCCTGATCACGGTGACGCCGCCGCCGGTGCCCCCGACGGGAAGCAACACCTCGACCCCACCCGTCGTGTCAGCGCTGAAGGCGCGGCCCTGCGCAGCCAGGTCGACGCTCGGGGTTCGTTCCTGGCTCGGGCCGATCACTCGCCCGCCCGGAAGATAGACGGTCGTCTGGCGCGGGCCGGTGTTGATCGCATCGACAGCGTCACCCAGCTTGCTTGCTCCCGCCTTGTTGTTCGCCAGGACAGCCAGCCCCTGGGCCTCCTGTCGCGCTGCTTCCAGCGCCCGGTCGTGCGCGAGGGACTGTGCCAGCACCCCCAGGGGCAGCAGGAGGGCCACCAGCACGGCCGACGTCAGGGTCGCGCCGTACAGGACCAGCAGTCGCCTCATCGTCCGGGGTCGACCAGCTTGATGCCCACGCCACGCACGCGGTGGAGGTAACGCGGCTCGTCCGCGGACTCACCGAGCTTGCGACGGAGCCAGTGCAGGTGCACGTCGATCGTCTTGTCCGACCCGCCGTACGGCTGGTTCCAGACCTCCGCAGCCAGCGTTCGCTTGCTGATGACCTGCCCGACGTGCGTCGCGAGGTATGACAGCAGGTCGAACTCCTTCGGGCTCAGGTCCAGCTCGGCGCCCGCGAGGTGCGCGGTCCTGGCCAGGCCGTCCACCGTGATCTGCCCTACCGTGACCGGGACGGCGGAGCTCTCGGGCTGGGCACGACGCAGGACCGCCCTGATCCGGGCCTCGAGCTGCGTCGGTGAGAACGGTTTCACGAGATAGTCGTCAGCCCCGGCATCGAGCAGGTTCACGATCGACGTGTCGTCGTCCCGTGCACTGATGACGATCACGGGAACCTCGCTGACAGCCCGGATCATCGGAAGCAACGCGGCCCCGTCCAGGTCAGGCAGTCCGAGGTCGAGCAGCACGACATCAGGCGGGTTCGCCACCACGACCTGCAGTGCCTCCATCGCCGTACCGACGGCGGTCGTGGCATGCGGCAACTCCTTGAGTGCGCGGATCATCGCTGCCCGAATCGTCGCGTCGTCCTCGACGATCAACACCTCGGCCACGATCTGACCGTAGGCCACATCGTGCCCTCACGGAGCACTCATCGGCGCGGTTGGACAG
The DNA here is from genome assembly GCA_963815445.1 of uncultured Actinomycetota bacterium. Lineage (GTDB taxonomy): Bacteria > Actinomycetota > Actinomycetes > Propionibacteriales > Nocardioidaceae > JANLYC01. Next base: position 353,877 of record CAWFGV010000005.1, on the reverse strand, counting down.
AAACTATCGCTTCCTTGTCCTGCTCTTAAGGATCCACTGGGCAGACTTGCACGATGGCCCACACCCGGGCGACGCTCGCGCGCCGTTTCCTGATCGCCACCAGCTGGACGCTTGCTACCGCCCTGGCTGCCACGATCTCCTGGAGCGCAGTGTCGCGCCTGGACCAAGGGTCGACGAGCGCTCCCAGCACGCTGACTGAGACCGATGTCCGGGTCGAGCTGGCGCAGGGCCAGAGCTCGGCCGCCACGGCCCTGCCGCCCGTGAACACCGAGCCCACCCCTTCAGCACCCACACGTTCGTCCCCCAACCCTGGCGGACAACGACCGCCATCGACGCCGCGGCAGGGCCAGTCGTCAACGTCACCGCACTCGCCCTCGGCGACGCCGACGTCACCGACGCGGGAAGCGACGTCACCGACCACCACCCCCGACCCCTCGGCACCGGGTCCCACCTCGCCGTCTCGTGGCCCTTCGGAACCGAAGCGGATGTCCAAGAGCTGGCAGCTGGCCGGTGGGAATGTGGGGGCGGCCTGCAAGGGCGCTGACATCTCACTGGAGTACGCCACGCCGCGGGACGGTTGGGAGATGCACATCGAGAAATCCGGACCTGACTCCGTCGAGGTCTCGTTCTCGCGTGACGACCAGGAGTCCCACCTCACGGCGCATTGTGAGGGCGGCAGCCCCGTCGGTCAGACCCACGAGGGCCAGGACAACGGTGGCAGCCACGAATGACGCATGCCTGCCCCCGGCCGGGCCGCTGTCCGCGGATCAGCACCTGACCTGCTGAGGAATGCATCCGGACACGAAGATTTAACGTGACCGTCATCGTCTGGAACCACTGAGCGCCTAGCGTCAGACGAGTCCAGATGTCGCACGCCAACTCCGTCGTCGGCGATGGCGTTCTCTTGGAGTAGCCCGTGTTCAGACTTTTGCAGTGGCGGCCGGCCAGCCAGACCGTGGCGCTGCGCAACGCCCAGCACGCTGCGGCCGCCCTCGCCGAACTCCGTCGCGAACGAGAAGAGGTCGAGCGCTACCTGTCCACTGTGCTGCCGAAACCGGGCGCCGCTGTCGGCGCGTGAGGACACCGGCCTCGTCACAGACCCCTCGCGCAGCGGGTCTGTGTCTGAACCACCTGGCACGATGCACACCATGATCGGATCAGCAGACGTGCGACGGCCTGGCCGGCTGCCCGCCTGCGTCCTGCGGCGAGCGGTCGTCGCCACGGCGGCGGGGGTGGTGATCACGACGGTGACCGCCTGCGGAGGACCGACTGCACAGCCGGATCGGGACCGCCCGAACGACCCCGGCACCGTGACCGCCACCCTGTCCACACCCGCGACCGCCTCGTCGCGTGACATCCACGTCACGACGACCATCGCCGACCGGCTCGCGGTCCCGTGGGGCCTGGCCTTCCTCCCTGGTGGCGCGGCGCTCGTGACCCAGCGCGACGCCGGGACCATCTCGCTCGTCACCGAGGGCAGCGTGACCGAGGTCGCCACGATTCCCGAGACGTCGCCGACGAGCGAGGGCGGCCTGCTCGGGATCGCTGTCTCGCCTGACTTCGCATCCGACCACGAGGTCTTCGTCTACGTCACGACCGGCTCGGACAACCGTGTGCTGTCGATGACATTCGACGGCCGGTCGATCCGCGACGTGACCCCGATCCTCACCGGCATTCCGCGCGGCGACATCCACGACGGCGGACGGCTCGCGTTCGGCCCCGACGGCTTCCTCTACGTGTCGACCGGCGAGAACGGGAACGGGGAACTCGCCCAGGACTCGCAGTCCCTCGGCGGGAAGATCCTGCGCATCACGTCCACCGGCGCGCCGGCGCCAGGCAACCCGGACCCGACGTCGCCGGTCTGGACTCTCGGGCATCGCAACGTCCAGGGCCTGGCTTTCGACCGTCAGGGGAGGTTGTGGGCCACCGAGTTCGGCTCGCAGATCTGGGACGAGATCAACCTCATCCGGAAGGGAAACAACTACGGCTGGCCCGCCGCCGAGGGCGACGCGAACCTGGCCGGCTTCACCGACCCCCTTCTGCAGTGGCGCCCCGAGGACGCCTCGCCGTCGAGCGTGGCTTACGCCGACGGAGCGCTCTGGGTGGCGAGCCTTCGAGGGACACGGCTGTGGGAGGTGCCGATCGAGCGCGACGGCACCCTGGGCGAACCGACCGCGCACTTCATCGGCACCTACGGTCGGTTGCGCACCGTCACGGCAGCGCCCGACGGCACGCTCTGGCTGGGGACCAGCAACCGTGACGGCCGCGGCAACCCTGGCCCAGCGGACGACCGAATCCTCCAGGTCTCCCTCACCTGACCCAGTTGTCAGGTGAGCTTGCTGAGGATGAGCTCGCGGACGCGGCCGGCATCGGCCTGGCCGCGCATGTCCTTCATCACCGCACCGATCAGCGCGCCGGCCGCCGCCACCTTGCCGTCGCGGATCTTGGCGGCCACATCGGGGTTCTCCGCGATGACCTTGTCGACGGCCGCGGAGAGGGCTCCGTCGTCGGAGACCACCTCCAAACCACGGGCCGCGACCACCTCGGCGGGCTCTCCCTCACCGGCGAGTACGCCGTCGAGCACCTGACGCGCCAGCTTGTCGTTGACTCGCCCCGCGTCGACCAGCGCCTGGACAGCAGCGACCTGGGCTGGCGTGATCGCCAGCTCATCGAGTGTCGAGCCGGCGTCGTTGGCACGACGAGCCAGCTCCGAGAGCCACCACTTGCTCGCCGCGGCCGGGCTGGCCCCCGCCTCGACCGTCTGCTCGATCAGCGACAGGGCACCGGCACCCATCACGTCGCGCATCTGCAGGTCCGAGAAGTCCCATTCGCTCTGCCGCCGCGCGCGCCGTACGGCCGGAGGCTCCGGCAGCTCGGACCGGAGTGCGTCGACCCACTTCCGTGACGGCGCGATCGGCACCAGGTCGGGCTCCGGGAAGTAGCGGTAGTCCTCGGCCTCCTCCTTGCTGCGACCGGAGGTCGTGACACCGGTGTCCTCGTGCCAGTGCCGGGTCTCTTGGACGACTCGCTCGCCGGCATCGAGACGCCCGGCCTGTCGAGACACCTCATAGCGCACCGCGCGCTCGACCGATCGCAGTGAGTTGACGTTCTTGGTCTCGCTGCGGGTGCCCAGCTCGGCCGTCGGGTCAGCGCGCAGCGACACGTTGACGTCGCAACGCAGTGATCCCTGGTCCATCCGGACGTCGGAGACCGCGAGTCCCCGCACGAGCTCGCGCAGGTGCGCGACGTAGGCCCGCGCGACGGCCGGGGCGTCGGCGCCGGTCCCTTCGATCGTCTTCGTCACGATCTCGATGAGGGGTATGCCGGCGCGGTTGTAGTCGACAAGCGAATGGTCAGCCCCATGGATGCGACCGGTGGCGCCGCCGACGTGCAGCGACTTGCCGGTGTCTTCCTCCATGTGGGCACGCTCGATCTCGATACGCACCGTCTCACCGTCCACGTCGACATCGGTCCAGCCGTTGAACGCGATCGGCTCGTCGTACTGCGATGTCTGGAAGTTCTTCGGCATGTCCGGGTAGAAGTAGTTCTTGCGCGCGAAACGACACCACTGGGCGATCTCACAGTTGAGCGCCAGCCCGATCCGGATCGCCGACTCCACGGCCTTGGCGTTGAGCGCGGGGAGCGCACCCGGCAGGCCGAGGCAGACCGGGCAGGTCTGGGTGTTGGGTTCGGCACCGAACTCCGTCGGACAGCCGCAGAACATCTTCGACACGGTGTTGAGCTCGACGTGGACCTCCAACCCGAGGACCGGGTCGTAGCGCGTCACCGCCTCGTCGAAGGGAACGAGGCTGGTCGTCGTGGCGGTCGTGGCCGTCGTGGTCATGCGGGCACCCCCAGCTCAGGAGCGCGGGCCAGCAGCGGTCCACCCCATCGTTCGTGGAGCAGCGCCTCGAGCACGCCACCGACACGATAGAGCCGGTCGTCGTGCAAGGCCGGTGCCAGGATCTGCAGGCCGGTCGGCAGCCCGTCCTCGTCCGCCAGACCACTCGGCACGGACATCCCTGGTACGCCGGAGAGGTTGGCGGGGATCGTGGCGATGTCGTTGAGGTACATCGCCAACGGGTCGTCGAGCTTCTCGCCGATCTTGAACGCGGTCGTTGGTGCCGTCGGTGAGACGAGCACGTCGACCTGCTCGAACGCGGCCGCGAAGTCGCGCGAGATGAGCGTGCGGACCTTCTGCGCCTGGCCGTAGTAGGCGTCGTAGTAACCGCTGGACAGAGCGTAGGTGCCCAGGATGATCCGGCGCTTCACCTCGTCCCCGAAGCCCGCCTCACGGGTCGCCTCCATGACCTGCTCGGCCGACGGGTCCGTGACACCGTCCGGAAGGACACGCAGGCCGTACCGCATGGCGTCGAACTTGGCCAGGTTGCTGCTGGCCTCGGCCGGCAGGATCAGGTAGTAGGCGGCGAGTGCGTACACGAAGTGCGGGCACGAGACTTCGACGACGTCGGCGCCGGCCTTGGTCAGCAGCTCCACACCCTCGTCGAACCGCGCGCGGACGCCACGTTGGTAACCCTCTCCTCCCAGTTCCTTGACGACGCCGACGCGCATCCCGGCGATGTCGCCGTGCCGGGCGGCCTCGGCCATCGACGGCCACTGCTGGTCGATGCTGGTGGAGTCCATCGGGTCGTAGCCGGCGATGACGTCGTGCAGGAGCCCGGCGTCGAGAACCGAGCGGGTCACCGGCCCGGCCTGGTCGAGACTGCTCGCCAGCGCGATCAGGCCGTAGCGCGAGACGCCCCCGTAGGTCGGCTTGACCCCGACCGTGCCGGTGACCGCTCCGGGTTGGCGGATCGAGCCGCCCGTGTCGGTGCCGATCGCCAGCGGCGCCTCGAAGGCTGTGACCGCAGCCGACGACCCCCCACCGGAGCCGCCGGGGATGCGCTCGAGATCCCATGGATTGTGCGTGGGACCGTAGCCGCTGTGTTCGGTGGAGCTACCCATGGCGAACTCGTCCATGTTGGTCTTGCCGAGGATCGGCATGCCCGCGGCGCGCAGTCGCGTGACCAGAGTCGCGTCGTACGGCGGAACCCAGCCCTCGAGGATGCGCGAACCTGCCGTGGTGGGCAGCCCCTTCGTCGTGACCACGTCCTTGACGGCGATCGGCACCCCGAGCAGGTCGGGCACGTCATCACCCTGGGCGCGCCGCTCGTCGGCGGCTTTGGCCTGCGCCAGCGCCCCTCGGTTGTCGACCTGGAGGAACGCGTGCACCAAGGAATCCACCGAGGCGATGCGGTCGAGGTGCGCCTGAGTGGCTTCGACCGAACTCAGGTCGCCGCTCCGCAGCGCACCGGCGAGGTCGGCAGCGGACAGCCGGGTCGGGTCGCTCATGCTTCCTCGCCCAGAATGCGGGGGACGCTGAACCGCTGCTGCTCGACTGCGGGCGCGCCTGCGAGCGCGTCCTCGGGCGACAGGCAGGGGGCGTTCTCGTCGGCCCGAAACACGTTCGTGAGCGGGAGGGCGTGCGAGGACGGCGGGATGTCGTCGGCTGCGACTCCGCGGATGTCGTCGACGGACTCGAGGATCACCGCAAGCTGGGGCGCCAGGTGGTCGAGCTCGGCGTCGGAGAGGTCGATGCGGGCGAGGTGCGCCAGGTGGGCGACCTGCTCGCGACTGAGCGTCGGTGTGGATTCGGCGGCGGGCATCCCCCAATCCTAGGGCGCCGACTCACACCGACACCCTTCGGTCCGGCCACCTGGCCGACAGGGGTGTCGTCAGTTCGGGGACTGGGTCGGCGAAGACTTGCCGGCTGGTCTCGCGTCGGGGTTGAGCTGGTGGTAGACGATCCAGGACAGCGTGAAGATCAGGGCGAGCAGAGCCACGACGATGGCCGCGCTGAGGACGAACGCCTGGTGTTCGCTACGTGGTGTCGGTATGCCGGGGTCGTCGACGCCGTCGGGCAGGTCGTCGCGGAAACGGCGCGCGAGGTCCGGGGGGTCAGGAGCGTCGGGAGGGTCGCCCTGGTTCACGCCTCGCCCACCTGCGCCACCTCGCGGGCCGCGTCCGGCCCCTGCTCGAGCAGGACGGCGAAACCCTCCTCGTCGAGAACCGGCACCTTCAGCTCGACGGCCTTGTCGTGCTTGGTCCCGGGGGCCTCCCCTACCACGACGAACGCGGTCTTCTTCGACACCGACGAGCTCGCCTTGCCCCCTCGCGCAAGGATGACTTCCTTGGCCTGGTCACGCGACCATCCCTCCAGCGAGCCCGTGACGACGATCGACAGGCCCTCGAGCGTGCGCGGGATCGACTCGTCGCGCTGGTCCTGCATGGTGACGCCTGCAGCGGCCCACTTCTGCACGATCTCGGCGTGCCAGTCGACGGCGAACCACTCGACCAGCGACTCGGCGATCGTCGGCCCGACACCGTCCACGGCGGCGAGCTCGTCGACCTGCCCGCCGGTGGCCAGCTCCTGGATCCTGGCCATCGACCCAAAGGTCTCGGCCAGTGCGCGGGCGGCCGTCGGTCCGACGTGCCGGATGGACAGCCCCACCAGGACTCGCCACAGCGGCTGCTGCTTGGCTCGGTCGAGATTGTCGACGAGGCGCTGCCCGTTGGCCGACAGGACGCGCTCGGCTCCCTCGTTCTTCTTCGGGGCGCGGGTGAACAGCGGCACCGCGCGCAGCGTTGCCTCGTCGAGCGTGAACAGGTCACCCTCGTCGTGGATCACATCCGCATCGAGCAGAGCGACCGCGGCCTCGTAGCCGAGCACCTCGATGTCGAAGGCGCCCCGACCCGCGACATGAAAGACCCGCTCGCGAAGCTGCGCGGGGCACGACTGCGTGTTGGGACAGCGGATGTCGGCGTCGCCCTCCTTGGCCGGTGCCAACGTCGTCCCGCACACCGGGCAGTCCGTCGGCATCACGAACTCGTGCTCGTCGCCGGTGCGCAGGTCGACCACCGGCCCGACGATCTCGGGGATCACGTCACCGGCCTTGCGCAGCACGACGGTGTCGCCGATGAGGACTCCCTTGCGCTTGACCTCCGACGCGTTGTGCAACGTCGCGAACTCGACCGTGGACCCCGCCACCCGCACCGGCTCCATCCGACCGAACGGCGTCACCCGTCCGGTGCGACCGACGTTGACCTCGATCGCCAGTAGCCGGGTCGTGACCTCCTCGGGCGGGTACTTGAACGCGATCGCCCAGCGGGGCGCGCGCGACGTCGAGCCGAGCCGGCGCTGCAACGACACCTGGTCGACCTTGATGACCACGCCGTCGATCTCGTGCTCGACGTCATGGCGGTGCTCGCCGTAGTGGTCGATGAACTTCTGGACCCCGGCCAGGTCGGGGACGACGGTCGCCCGATCACTCGTCGGCAATCCCCACGCCTTCAACGCGGCATACGACTGGGACTGTCGAGTCGGCTCGAAGCCGACCCTCTTGCCGAGTCCGTGACACACCATCCGCAGCGGCCGCGCAGCCGTCGCCTTCGGGTCCTTCTGGCGCAGCGAGCCGGCCGCGGAGTTGCGTGGGTTGGAGTACGGCGCCTTGCCGGCCTCGACCAGAGCGGCATTCAGACCCTCGAACGCCTCGACAGGGAAGAACACTTCACCACGCACCTCGACGAGCTCGGGCACGGGATAGCCGTCCGCCGGCGTCAGGCGATGCGGGATGCCCTCGATGGTGCGCACGTTCGGTGTCACGTCTTCGCCCACGCGGCCGTCACCTCGGGTCGCGCCCCGGACCAGCAGGCCCTGCTCGTACGTCAGGTTGATCGCCACTCCGTCGACCTTGAGCTCGAGCAGGAACTCGGCATCGGTGGCTCCATCGCGCTCGAGGCGGGTCGCCCATGATGCCAGGTCGTCGGCGGAGAACGCGTTGTCGAGACTCATCATCCGCTCGGCGTGCTCGACGGCCGTGAACAGCGTCGAGACATCTCCACCGACCTTCTGTGTGGGCGAGTCGGGCGTCCGCAGCTCGGGATAGGTCTCTTCAAGCTCCTGCAGCCGGCGGATCAGCTCGTCGTACTCACCGTCGCTGACCGTCGGGGCATCGAGGGTGTGGTAGCGCAGCCGGTGCCCCTCGACGATCTCCGACAGCTCCGCGTGGCGTTCCTTGGCGTCGCTGGTGGCCGGCTGGACGTCGGACGTTGCAGGGTGCGTGACCGCGTCGGGCGAGCTCATCGCTCCATCTTGCCCTGTTCGACCGACAGGTTCTGCGCCGCCTCAGCGACCAGCGCGAGCGTCGCCCGGGCTGCGGCCATGGAGGCGGATGCGAGCCCACACGCGGGCGTGAACGTGGTCGCCGGCATCTTCTCCGCATCGGTGAAACCCAGCGCCGACCACCACGCCAGCACCTTGTGCGTCACCTCCGACGACGTCGGCAGCGAGGACCCCTGCCCGGTCGGTATGACGCCGGGCCACACCTGCCGCCCCGCGTCGACCCAGGATCCGAGCTCGTCGAGGTCTTGGGGAGCCAGCTGCGTCAGGTCGAACGAGACCGCATCGAGCCGCGTCTCCGCGAGCACCCTCCACGGGATCGCCGGCGCACAACAGTGCAGCACCGTCTCGACACCGCTCGCGGCGACCTCCTCGATCACCCAGTCGATGGCCTGTGCTGCCTCGGGCGGCCCGATCGAACGGTGGCGGTGGAACCCCGACGCAGTGGGCACTCCACCGGCGAGGACGGTCGGCAGGGCCGGCTCGTCGATCTGCAGGATGATCCGGTCCGGGGAGAGTCGCCGGCGTACCTCCTGCACGTGCCGGAGAACTCCCTCGGCGAGCGCCTGCGCCAGGTCGCGGCGGGCACCATGATCGCCCAGGACCTTGTCTCCACGCGGTCGTTCGACCGTCGCGGCCAGGGTCCACGGACCGACCAGCTGCACCTTGAAGGTGTCGAGCCGGGCCGGCCTGACCTCCTCGACCATGTCGAGATCACGGTTGAGCAGCGAGACGGCCCGCCGGTGATCGAGGCCTGAAGCGTCCGTGAGCCGCCAGCCGGCCGGTTGCAGGTCGACCCCGAGCTCCGTGATCGTGGCGAGCGCCCTGGCCGTCATACCGGCGTGGACACCACGAGCCGGGAGCTCTGGCAGGAATGGCAGGTCGCCGACCTCGCCGAGCACGATCTGCAGAGCCTCGGCGAAGTCGTCGCCGGGCATCGAGCCGATGCCGGTTGCGCGGTTGGTCACAGGTCAATCACCGTCAAACACCGTCGATCACCGTCAATCACCGTCGATCACCGTCGATCACCGTCAATCACATGGTCGACCCTAGGCGAACGCCTGTTGAGGTCAGGTCGGGCAGGGTGGTGTGCCCGGCAACGCGATCTTGACCAGCGCGTAGAAGGGTCCGTCGGCATCGCGCCAGTGGTGACCGGGGTTCCGCAGCGCCGCGGCGTAGACGGCTGCCGTCTCGTCGGCCGGAAGCAGGACGCAGGTCTGCTCGCCGTGCTCGCCGAACAGCTCGGCGTGCGACGTGCCTGGCCAGGCCATCGCTGGCGCCTGCGAGCTGTCATGGCTGCCCTGGAAGCCGATCACCGCGAGCCTCGTCGGAGTCATCGGTGTCGTGTCGGGGACCTCCTGCAGTGTCTGCTCGATCAGTCCGCTCAGCTCGCGCCGCAGATCCAGCTCGTGCGCGCCGAGGCCACCCTCGATCCCGAGCGCGTAAGCCTGCACCGTCACCTCGTCGCCTTGGGCGTTGGCGGCCCGGACCACGGTCACACCGGCGTCACTGACGGCGGGCGATCCGAGGTCGACCTTCGAGCTGCCGAAGAGGCCCGACGCAGCCACCTCCTGGCGAAGGTCTTCCACCTGTTGCGGCGTGACATGGCCTTGTCGCAGCTGGATAGGCGTCTGGCCGACATTGCTGTCGTTCGCGTCCTGCACGATCACGCGCCCGTCGGCGTACACGGTGATCCGCGGCACGACGGACAGCGCGAACTCGAGGGTGGTGAATCCGGCCTGCTCGACGACCTGCCAGACGATGTCGTCGGCGGCCAGCGGTGCCAGCGTCGGCGTTGTCGTCTCGCCGACGACCGTTCGGGGCGGGGCGGCCGAGCCGCACGCCGTCAGGACCAGCGCAAGGATGGCGGCGCCCGCGAGCGAAGAAATGGCAGGTTTCATGACAGTCGGACGTGTGGCCGCACCGGCCGGTTCCCGTACCGGGCAGATCGGTCAGACGGCGGTACGTCGCCCGGCACGGGCGATGGTCGCGCTACCGACGACGCGGCTACCGGTGTAGATCACTGCCGCCTGTCCAGGTGCGACGCCGACCGCCGGTTCGAGCAGCTCGATCTCGATGGTGTCCGCGTCCCCGCTGGCCACTCGGGCGACCGCGGCGACCTCCTCGCCGTGCGCCCGAAGCTGCACGGTGCACGCGAGCTCGCCGACCGGGACAGAGCCGCACCAGCGCGGCTTGATTCCGACGATGTGCTCGACAGCCAGACCTTCCCGATCCCCGACCGTGACGCGGCCGGACACGGGCTCGATGTCGAGGACATATCGCGGCTTGCCGTCGGATGCGGGCACGCCCAGGCGCAGACCCTTGCGCTGACCGATCGTGAAGCCGAAGGTCCCCTCGTGCGAGCCCAGCACCTCACCCGCGGTGTCGACGATCTCGCCGGGTGAGGCACCCAGCTTGTCGCGCAGCCAGCCTGCGGTGTCCCCGTCTGAGATGAAGCAGATGTCGTGGCTGTCCGGCTTCTTCGCGACCGCCAGTCCTCGGCGTGCGGCTTCCTCGCGCACGTGCTCCTTGGTGGAGTCTCCGAGGGGAAACATCGAGTGGGCGAGCTGGCCCTGCGTCAGGACTCCGAGGACGTAGGACTGGTCCTTGCCGTGATCGAGCGCGCGGTGCATCTCGATCAAGCCGTCCGCGCCGGTGTGCAGCTGGGCGTAGTGGCCGGTGGCGACGGCGTCGAAGCCGAGAGCCATGGCGCGGTCGAGCACAGCGGCGAACTTGATCTTCTCGTTGCACCGCAGACAGGGGTTGGGGGTGCGGCCGGCGGCATACTCCGCCACGAAGTCCTCGACCACGTCCTCGTGGAATCGATCGCTCAGGTCCCAGACGTAGAACGGGATTCCGATGACGTCGGCGGCCCGACGCGCGTCGTTGGAGTCCTCGATCGTGCAGCACCCGCGGGCTCCGCTGCGGTAGGACTTCGGGTTGCGCGACAGCGCCAGATGAATCCCCGTCACGTCGTGACCGGCCTCAGCGGCCCGCGCCGCAGCGACCGCCGAGTCGACACCCCCCGACATCGCTGCCAGCACCTTCATCGTCGATCACCCGGTGCGGCCGCGACCCCGGCCGCCCGAGCCCGCTCGACCGCCGGCGGGAGCGCCTCGATCAGCCGGTCGACATCACTCGGCACGGAGGTGTGGCCCAGCGAGAATCGCAGCGATCCCCGGGCGGTCGCCTCGGATCGACCCATCGCCAGCAGGACATGAGAAGGCTGCGGCACGCCGGCCGAACAGGCCGAGCCGGTCGAGCACTCGATGCCCTGGGCGTCGAGCAGCATGAGCAGGGAGTCGCCCTCGCATCCGGGGAAGGAGATGTGACTGTTTCCGGGCAGCCGGTGACCGGAGGCGGCGCCGTTGACGATCGCGTCCGGTACGACGTCGAGCACCCGGCGGACGAGATCGTCGCGGAGCTCGGTGAGCTGCAGCGCCCGCGCGGCCTGGCCCTTGACCGCGAGCTCGGTGGCGCGAGCGAATCCGACGATGGCGGGCGCGTCGATGGTCCCCGACCGCACGTCCCGCTCCTGGCCGCCGCCATGCAGCAGGCTGACCAGCTCCGCCTCCTTGCGCAGCAGCAGCACGCCGACACCGAACGGGCCGCCGACCTTGTGGCCGGTCACCGTCATCGCGTCGACCCCGCTGGCCGCGAAGTCCAGTGGCACCTGGCCCATTGCCTGCACGGCATCGGTGTGGACCGGAATCCCGTGCGCGGACGCCAGGGCCACGACGTCATCGATCGGCTCAAGGGTTCCGACCTCGTTGTTCGCCCACATGACCGTGATCAGGGCGACGGACGCGGGGTCGCGCTCGATGGCCACTCGCAGAGCCGCCAGGTCGACCGTTCCCTCGGCGTCCACCGGCACGAGGTCGACCTCGGCGCCCTCGTCGCTCGCCATCCAGTGCAGCGGGTCGAGCACCGCATGGTGCTCGATCGTCGTGGACAGGATCCGGGTGCGGCGCGGATCCGCACGGTGACGAGCCCAGTAGAAGCCCTTGATGGCGAGGTTGTCGGACTCAGTACCCCCCGAGGTGAAGACGACCTCGGACGGCCGGGCTCCCAAGGCTGCGGCGATCGACTCCCGCGACTCCTCGACCACGCGGCGCGCCGCCCGTCCGGAGCCGTGCAACGAGGATGCGTTGCCCAGACTGACCATCTGCTCCGCCATCGCTTCGACGACCTCGGGATAGATGGGGGTCGTGGCAGCGTGGTCGAGGTAGGCCACAGCCTGGTCGGGAGGGTTCATCGCGTCCAACAGGATACGTCGAGATGGCCGTGTGTTCAGAACCGCGCGATCCACGCGTGGTCCGGGTGCACTCGACGGACGAAATCAGCCAGCCACTGCTGCTGATCCAGATGCATCATGCGCCAGGCGTTCTGGAGGTCGAGCCGGTCCTTCGGTCGGTCGTGCTTGGCCTTGTACGCCAGCACTATCTCGGGGTTGAGATAGCGGATCCCGTCCTTGGTGAACGTGATCTCACTCAGCGGTGCGTCCCAGGACGGCTCTCGCCGGTTGACCCAACGCCCGTCTCGATCCGGGTTCACGACGCAGTCGGCCACCCACGGTGCCAGGGCGTGCTCGCGGATCCAGACCTGGTCGGCGGTGTCCGGCATCACGACGTTGTCGCCGAACAGTGGGGTCAGTCCCCCACCGGCTGCCCAGACGTCATACGTCCCCTCGAAGCCACGCACCAGCTCGGGGACGTCGCGACGCCACAGCGAGACGTCGATGTCCTCGTGCGGACGCGGGACCCCGGTGAACGCCTCAACAGCCCAGCCACCCGCCACCCACCACTCGAGCCCGGTCGCGTCGAAGACCGGCTTGGCTTGTTGCGGCGTGAACGCCGCCCACGGCCCATAGCGTCGCTGGAAGGCCAGCTCGTCCGGCGCCATGTCGACGGCGTACTCCGCCCGGGTCGCGTTGAGCGCAGTGGCTTCCTTGGACTCGGTCACGCAGCGAGGTTAGTCCCGACGCCGCTGGTCACGAAGGTCTCCGTCACGTTTCTCTCCGATGCGTTCGGACATGGCGCGCAGGAAGTTGTCGACGATCTGCTCGGGCGGACGTGCGGCGCTCTCGACGACGGCGCGCTCGTGCTCGTCGGGCGGCTCCAACGTGGTCAGCTGGGACTCGAGCAGCGATGCGGGCATGAAGTGATGGGGACGCTGCGTCAGCCGCTCCCGGACGAGCTCAGGATCGCCCTCGAGGTGGAGGAACCGCGTCGTCGGCGCCCGGGCTCGGATGGCGTCACGGTACGCGTGCTTCAGTGCGGAGCAGGTCACCACCGCGCCGGTCGCAGAGCGGTCGGCCAGCCAGGATCCGATGGCGTCGAGCCAGGGCCACCTGTCGTCGTCGACGAGTTCGACGCCGTCGGACATCTTGGCGATGTTCGCCGGCGGGTGGAACTCGTCGGCGTCGGCGAAGACCACGCCGAGCCGGTCGGCCAGCAGCTCGCCGACGGTCGTCTTGCCCACCCCGGAGACCCCCATCACGACGACGAGCAGACCACCCTCGTCGGATTGCTGAGCAGCCGAGGGCATCACGAAACCTTTCTGCAGAGAACACCGATCGCCGTACCCGGGGCCGGCAGCCCTATTCAGCCGGTCGAGGAAATTCACTTGCCGACGCCAGCAGACTCGCCCAGACTTCCCTCATCATGTGGATCTGACCCCGTCCCGCTCGTCCTGCGCCCGGCCCGACGAGCTGAGTCAACTTCCGACTGGTGGTCCCATGCCTGATCCTTCCTTCCTGTCTGTCACCGACGTCTGCAAGGCGTATGGCGACCACGTCGTCCTGGACGGCGTCGACCTGCTCGCCCATCGCGGTCAGCCAGTCGGGCTGGTCGGCGAGAACGGCGTCGGTAAGTCGACCCTGCTGCGCATCGTTGTCGGGCTCGAGAGCGCCGACTCCGGCCAGCTGTTCGTGCCGGCGGACCTCGGGTTCCTCACCCAGGAGCCGGAGTTCAGCCCGGGAGCCACCGTCGCCGACGTGCTGCACGACGTGTTGGCGCCCCTGCACGACGCGGTACGCCGCCTGGAGTCCCTCGCCGACCAGCTCACGGACTCCGTCGAGGCGGCCGACGAGTACGCCGCCACGCTCGACTGGGCACAGCGTCACGAGGCGTGGGATGCGGACCGCAGGGCGGACGTCGCCCGGGCACAGCTCGGCATCGGTGACATCGAGCGCGATCGTCCGGTAGCGGGGATGTCAGGTGGCCAACGGACCCGGCTGGCCCTGGCCGCCCTGGTCGTTCGACAGCCGGACTGCATCATCCTCGACGAGCCGACCAACCACCTGGACGAAGCCGCAATCGAGTTCCTCGAGTCGTTCCTCGTCACCACTCCGGGAGTCGTCATCGTCGCCAGCCATGACCGGGTGTTCCTCGACCGCGTCTGCACGGTGATCGTCGACCTCGACGCCTCCCACTTCGGTGTGGACGGCGATGGCGGGAACCGTTTCACCGGTGGGTTCAACGACTACCTGCTCCAGAAACAGCAGGCTCGTGAGCGGTGGGAGCGTGCCTTCCTCGACCAGCGCGAACAGCTTGACGCCCTGCGCGCGGCGACCAGCACGACCGCCAGACGCGTGGCGCACAATCGGGCACCGCGCGACAACGACAAGTACATCTACCACTTCAAAGGCAGCAACGTGGCTGCGACTGTCAGGCGCCGGCTGCGCAACACCGAGCAGCGGATCGCGGCACTCGAACGGGAGCTCATCCCGAAACCGCCGCGGCCGATCAGCTTCTCCGGTGCGTTGACCCGTCAGCGCACCAAGGCGGGCATGGCCGTCTTCGTCCGTGGCCTCCGTGTCGACGGCCGGCTCTCGCTGGACCGTCTCGACGTCCTCGCAGGGGAGCACGTGCTGGTGTCCGGGGCCAACGGTTCGGGCAAGTCCACCTTGCTCGGCGTACTCGCCGGAACGTTGACCGCGGACGCCGGGCAGGCGGTCGTCAACGCCCGACGCGTGGGAAGGCTCGAACAGGACGTCGTCTTTCCGCGGCCCGAGCGGACCTCGCACCAGGTCTACGAGAACGCGACCGCTTCCCCTGTCCCCCTCGGTGACCTGGGGCTCTTGCACCCACGTGACCTGGCACGACCGGTCGGGCACCTCAGCGTGGGACAGCAGCGGCGACTCGCCCTGGCGATCCTGGTGGCAGGACAACCGGACGTGCTGTTGCTCGACGAACCGACCAACCACATCTCCCTCGTGCTGGCCAGCGAGCTCGAGGAGGCGTTCGGCCGGTCACCCGGAACGGTCATCGTGGCCAGTCACGATCGCTGGCTGCGCGACCGTTGGGAAGGCCAGACGCTTCATCTCACGGCTTGGGCGACGTGAACCGCCGGATGCCGCGAGGCGGCGTCCCGCCGACGCGGCTGGCAGGATGCCGGACATGACGCGTGACGACGTGATGCTCTGGGTAGAGGCCTACGAACAGGGCTGGCACGGGGAGGACGTCGAGTCCGTCGAGCGGCTCTTCACTCCCTCGGCGACCTATCTCCGATCGCCGTACGACGCGCCGCTGGTCGGCCACCAGGCGATCCGGGAGTTCTGGGTCGACGACGAAGACGGTCCGGTCTTCACGATGGCGGCACAGGTCGTGGCTGCGGAGGGCACCGACGCGGTCGTCCGGGTCAAGGTCGAGTACGGCGACCCGGTGCATCAGGAGTACCTGGACCTCTGGGTGCTCCGTTTCGCGGACGACGGCCGGGTCGAGCACTTCGAGGAATGGGCGTACTGGCCCGAGATGCCCTACGCGGTGTCGGACCCGCCCCACTAGCCTCCTGCTGCCGCTGGGGTGGCTAGCCCTTACGTGCGTTGACCTGCTCCGTGGCCTTCGGCAGGACCGTGTGCAGGTCCCCGACCACCCCGAAGTCGACGAGCTCGAAGATCGGCGCTTCCTCGTCCTTGTTGATCGCGACGATGGTCTTCGAGGTCTGCATGCCGGCCCGGTGCTGGATGGCACCGGAGATGCCGGTGGCGACATAGAGCTGGGGCGACACCGTCTTGCCGGTCTGTCCGACCTGGTAGGAGTGGGGGTACCACCCCGAGTCGACCGCCGCCCGCGACGCCCCGACGGCCGCTCCCAACGCGTCGGCGAAAGCTTCGACCGGCTCGAAGTTGCCCCCGGTGCCGCGCCCGCCGGACACCACGATGGCAGCCTCTGTGAGCTCGGGCCGACCGGTGGCCTGGCGTGGCTTGCTCTCGGTGATCCTGGCCGTCTTGGCAGCATCGCTGACTGTGACGTCGAAGGCTTCCTCGTCGGCAGCCCCCTCGACCGCTTCGGGCGTCGCCGAGTTCGGCTTGACCGTGATGATCGGAGTGCCCTTGGTGACGGTGGCGTTGACCGTGAAGCCACCCGCGAACACCGACTGGGTCGTCGTCGGCCCATCGGCTCCGGGCTGCACGTCGACGGCGTCGGTGATGACACCGGAGCTGGTCTTGATCGCCAGCCGGCCGGCGATCTCCTTGCCCTCGGCTGTGCTCGCGATCAGCACGGCAGCGGGCCGCTTGGCGGCCATCAGCTGCGCCAACGCCTCCGCCTTGGGCGCGACCAGGTAGTCCACCAGGTCGGCGGAGTCGAGGACGTAGACCTTCTCCGCGCCGTACTGCTTGAGCGCGCCACGGGCGGCCTCGAGTCCGGACCCGACAAAGACCGCCGCCGGCTCACCCAGTCGACGGGCAATGGTCAGCAGCTCAGCCGTGGTCTTGCGGACGGTGCCGTCCACGTGATCGACAAGGACCAGGATCTCAGTCATGGTGTGCGCTCTTCCTCTGCTCAGATGAACTTCTGGCCGGCCAAGAACTCGACCAGCTGGTCGGCTCCGGTGCCGTCCTCGTCGGACACGACTGTCCCGGCTGTGCGTGGTGGCCGCTCCTGCGCGTCGACGACCTTGGTCCACGCGGCGTCCATGCCCACTTCCCCGGTGTCGAGGCCGAGGTCGCTCAGCGTGAGCTCGGCCACCGGCTTCTTCTTCGCCGCCATGATTCCTTTGAACGAGGGGTACCGCGGCTCGTTGGCCTGGTCGGTGACGCTGACCAGCGCCGGAAGGGATGCCTCGATCGTCTCGGTCGCGGCATCGCCGTCGCGGCGTACTCGCACCGTCGATCCGTCAACCGTGACCTCGGACCCGAAGGTGACCTGGGGCAGACCGAGCCGTTCAGCCAGCATCGCGGGTACGACGCTCATCGAGCCGTCGGTCGACGCCATGCCGCACAGCACGACGTCCGCATTCTGTGTCTCGATCGCCTTCGCCAGCACGAGAGACGTGGCAACGGCGTCGGAGCCGTGGATGGCGTCGTCGCTGATGTGAACGCCCTCGTCGGCGCCCATCTGGAGCGACTTGAGGATCGCCGCCCTGGCCTGCTCGGGCCCCATCGTCACCACGATGACCTGGGTCCCCTGGGCCACTTGGGCATCGTCACCGGCGGCCTCGCGGATCTTCAGCGCCTCCTCGACGGCATACTCATCGAGCTCGGAGAGCACCCCATCGACGCCGGCTCGGTCGACCGTGTGGTCTGCCGAGAACGACCGGGCGGCCGTGGCATCGGGGACGTATTTCACGCAGACAACGATCTTCATGGCCGGGTAGGCCCTCCTGGGTGGCTCGATCCGGGCTGCACCGGATGGCTGTCGGCTCGGTGGCGCTCGACGTTACTAGAACGTAGCTAGCAGCGGAACTCGACAACGGCGTGGCATCTCTCACAGCCTCACAGGGTCCGATTCCGGGAACGACTGAACTAGGGCCTGATCACCCGCTCGAGGATCCGGCCCGCGATCAGGTAGGCGACGGCGGCGAGTCCCCAGTTGACCAGAGCCTCCTTGACCGCGTCATGGGGACCTTGGCCGGGCCCCTTCTTGTCCTGGTAGAACTCGAAGATCCGCCAGAACGGACCGTCGATCCGGTTGGCAACGTCGAGCACCCCAGAGACCAGCGCGTTGTCCTGGTTGGCCTTGAGGGCGATGAGCAGCGCGCCGAGCGCCAGCACGACCGCTGCCAGCACCGCCACCAGCCACACCAGCGAGGCGAGCCGGCTGCGGATGAGATCTGCCCCGGCCCTGATCTTCTTGCCCCCTGAGGCGAGACGGCTCGGTCCGGTGCGCTCCATGCGCTGCTCGTGCCGGGACAGCGTCGTGTCGGCAGGGCGTGGCCGGGCACCGGGCTCGTCCACCGGCGTCGCTCCGACAGTCCTGGGCAGAGCTGCTGTCGCATCGGGAGTCGGCGGGGCGGCGGCAGTCGTCGTGTCAGCGGGCGCTGGGACGGCTGCGTCGTCCTGACTCGACGGAGAAGTCGCGGTCTCGCGATCGCTCTCGGGAACCTCTGCCACGCTGACCCCCTCGGGTATGACGTCAAAGTATGCCCGAGCAGGCACGAGCCCAGCCACGCCCGACAGGCGTGTCGACGCCGTTCATCGACCCTGGAAGGTCGCCTTGCCCGGTCCGTTCTCGATGAAGGACGTCATCCCGCTGGTGCGGTCCTCGGTGGCGAACAGCGCCGCGAACTGCTGGCGCTCGATCTCCAGCCCGGTGACGAGGTCAGTCTCCAGGCCACGGTCGACGGCCTCTTTCGCGGCGCGCAGCGCGAATGCCGGACCCTCGGCGAACGACGAGGCCCAGGCCACCGCCGCCTCGTACACCTCAGCGGCTGGTACGACGCGGTCGACGAGACCGATCTGCAGAGCTTCGTCAGCGCCGACGAAGCGGCCGGTGAAGATGATGTCCTTGGCTTTGGCCGGGCCGACGAGACGGCTCATTCTCTGGGTGCCGCCGGCACCCGGTATGACCCCCAGCAGGATCTCGGGCTGGCCGAGCTTCGCGTTGTCCGCCGCGATCCGGACGTCGGCGCAGAGCGCGAGCTCGCACCCACCGCCGAGCGCGTACCCGGTCACGGCCGCGACGACCGGCTTGGGAATCCGGGCGACAGCGGTGAAGGCCGACTGCAGAGCTCCCGACCGTTTCGCCATGTCGGTGTAGGACATGGCTGCCATCTCTTTGATGTCGGCGCCGGCGGCAAAGACCTTCTCGCCTCCGTAGATGACGACCGCGCGTACGTCGTCGCTCTCGCTGGCCTCGGTCGCCGCCGCACGGATCTCCTCCTGCATCACGACATCCAGCGCGTTCATGGGCGGGCGGTCCAGTCGAAGGGTGGCGACGCCGTCGGTGACCTCGAGTCGTACGTATTCAGCCATGGTCCGGCAGCGTAGCGAACCGTCCGTCAGCCGCTGCGGTCGAGCGGACCGCGCTCGATACAGAACTCGTTGCCCTCCGGGTCGAGCAGGGTTACCCAGCCTGTGCCGCCTTGCTCGAGCCGTCGGTGATCCTCGTACAGCCGCGCACCGAGTCCGATCAGGCGCTCCACCTCCTGGTCGCGAGTCCGGTCGGTCGGCTGCAGGTCGAGATGCACGCGGTTCTTCGCCGTCTTGCCCTCGGGGACCTGGATGAACAGCAGCCCCGGGCCGGTCGGTAGAGCCACGGTCGCGGCCGGATCCCCGGGGTGGTCGTCGTCGCCGATCGGCCGGCCGACCACCTGGCTCCAGAACCGGGCGAGCTCGTACGGGTCCGCGCAGTCGAAGGTGACGTTGTGGGGCAGCGATCCTGTCACGAGTCAACCTCTTTACAGTCGTTAGAGTGTGGATCTCCACTCTGCCCTCTCCGACCCCTGCTGTCCATGCGCTGTTTCTGATCGCACGACTGTGCCTCATCGAGCCTGTGGGGTCTCTGGGCCAGCGTCACGAAGTGGCAGCTCGTGCACGTATCCGGATGGATGGAATCCGCACAACCTCCCACTCGACCGTGTTCGGGTGTGGCTGATGGCGCGCGGAAGTTTCAGGCAGCGGGGATTGGCTGACGGGCCGGCCGTGCCGGGAGTGCTGGGTGGGTGCCGGTGTGGTCGACGAGGTGATATCTGCCGTGGGGGCTGCGCCACACGAAGATGCCGGTGAAGGGTTGGGCGACCTGCCAGCGGCTGTGGGTCTTGATGCGGTGGTGGGTCCGGGTCAGGGGGCCGAGGTTGTCGATCCCGGTTTGGCCGGGTGGTCCGCCGTTGTCAGGGGAGACGTAGGGGGTGGTGTGGTCGAGGTCGCCGGTGCGTCGGGTGGAGGTGGCGTAGGGGAAGCAGTCGATGGGGGTGCGTAGGTGGACGGCGTCGCGGATCCGGTCGGGGATCTCATAGGCGTCCACGGGGATCTGCTGGTTGAGGTCGATCACCGGTTTCACCACGACGTTCGCGCCACTGAGCCATGTCTTGACCCGGTCGAGGGTGACGGGTCCGACCTGCTCCACCCGCGCCACCCCGCGACCGGTGACCAGCGCCTGGTCGGTGAGGTGGACGTACAGCGTCACCGGCGGTGAGCTGTCCACGGTCCTCGTCTGACCTGACCGAGTCCCGGCGGCCAGGCCGGCCGGGCCAGTCAGACCGGTTGAGGTGTCGGTGGGGTCAGTCGCGTCTGGGTGGTCGTCGGTGTGGTGGGTGGTGGTGCTGGCTGCGTGGGCGACGTCGGCGAACAGGTCCAGGGCAGACTGTGGGCGTGGCCAGGACTCCGACGGCGGCGGCCCGCCGGGCGTCTTTGGACCGGTTGTCGCCGAGGAGTCCGAGCCCGTGGGCGGTGCGGTCCACCGTCGCGTCGAACCAGATCGCATCTGCGGCTTCGGCCTGGATGAACAGCTTCTTGGTGCCGTGCTCGGTCGACGGGCTCAACCACACCCCCAACGACTCCTGCGCCTGTGCGTCGGCTTCGGCGGCGGCGTCCGGGTCGCACTGGAGCCAGCAGGCAGTGATGATGGCCTCGATCCGTCCCCACGACAACGAGTGGGCGTATGTGGCGATCCGACGGTCCACGACCGCCACGGTGGCTTCGCTCAGGTGGCGGGTGGTGTCGGCGGTCTTGCGGCCGATCCACGGCTTGACCTCACCCGCACAGACCCTCGCCCACAGCTGTGGGAGTCGGTGGCGCAGGTCCAACGCGTCCGCCACCAGCCGTTCCGCGGCGTGGGTGGAGGTGGCGAGCACGACCCCGAGCTCGGCCGGCGCGAACTCCGCCACGCCCGGGGTGCCGGCGCCGCCGAACCGGACCAGCTGCTCACTGCCGGGCAGCAGCGGGCTCGTGGCCCGGGCGAGCTCACTGTGCAGGTCGGCCCAGTGCGCGGCGGCCTGCAGGATGGCAACCTCGGCGCGGTCACGCGCAGCGTTGGCATGTCTCGACGTACGGCCAGGGTGGCCAGCTCGTCGAGTGCGCTGAGGTCGGTGTCGAACATGTGTTCGATTCTACCTGGCCTGTCCGACAGCCGCCAGCCCGTTTCGCGTTGTCCACAAGGGTTTCTGGATTTTGACGGAACCGTTCTGAATTGCCGACAGGCGCGACCGCTCAGCGTCCGCGCCGCGGCCGGCCCACGGCTCCACCGGCCTGGCGCGACCGCACGATTGCCTGGCAGGCCCCGTATGCCGACCGAGCTTGTCGGGATCACCGGCACGTGGGCACGACGGGTTCGGCAAGATGAGCGCATGACGTCCTCGTCCGCCCCTGCCGTCTGGCCAGGCCACCATCGCGAGCTCGGTTCCCGGTATGACGGCTCCGGCACGAACTTCGCGGTCTGGGCGCCCGACGCCTCCGGTGTCGAGCTGAGCCTGTTCGACGACCACGACAACGAGACACGGGTCGCTCTGCCCGAGCACACGCTGGGCGTCTGGCACGGGTATCTCCCCGGCGTCGGCCCGGGGCAGCGTTACGGCTTCCGCGCGAGCGGTCCCTGGGACCCGACGCACGGCCATGTCTTCGACGCCGACAAGCTCCTGCTCGACCCCTACGCGCGTGCCATCGACGGTGCCGTGACCCCGGATCCGGCGCTGGCGGCGCGCGACGACGGCCACCGCAGCTCGCGCGGCGACACAGCGGCGCTGACCGCCCGCAGCGTCGTCGTGGGAGACGACGACTTCGACTGGGGCGACGATCGTCGGCCCGACATCCCCTGGCGGCATACCGTGATCTACGAGACTCACGTCAAGGGACTCACCTACCAGCATCCGGACATTCCACCTGAGCTGCGCGGGTCGTACGCCGGCCTGGGACATCCGGCCTCCACCCACTATCTGAAAGACCTCGGCGTCACCTCGGTCGAGCTGTTGCCGGTGCACCACTTCGTCTCGGAGCCCGTCCTCGCCAGCCGGGGACTGGTCAACTACTGGGGCTACAACTCCATCGCCTTCTTCGCGCCACATGCGGCGTACTCGTCGAGTGGCACCCGCGGGGAGCAGGTCACGGAGTTCCAACAGATGGTCAAGGACCTGCATGCCGCCGGGCTCGAGGTGATCCTCGACGTCGTCTACAACCACACCGCCGAAGGCGGCGCAGACGGCCCGGTGCTGTGCTTCCGCGGACTCGACGAGGCGTCGTACTACCGCACCGACGGCTGGGGGCTGTACGCCGACGTGACCGGCTGCGGCAACACGGTCAACGTGTCCGAGCCCCAGGTGCTCCGACTCGTGATGGACTCGCTGCGCTACTGGGTGACCGAGATGCACGTCGACGGGTTCCGGTTCGACCTGGCGCCCGCACTGACGCGCAACGGCCCGGATGTCGACCTAAGGGCTCCGTTCCTCACGGCGGTCCACCAGGATCCCGTGCTGCGGCAGGTCAAGCTGATCGCCGAGCCCTGGGACGCGACAAGCGAGGGCTACCTGGTCGGCCGCTTCCCACCGCCGTGGTGCGAATGGAACGACAAGTACCGCGACGCCGTGCGTGACTTCTGGCGTGGCCGCGCCGAAGGCGTGCGCGACCTGGCGTCGAGGTTCTCCGGATCAAGCGACCTGTACGCCGACGACGGCCGGCTGCCGTACTCGTCGGTCAACTTCGTCACCGCGCACGACGGCTTCACGTTGCGAGACCTGGTCTCCTACAACAGCAAGCACAACGAGGCCAACGGCGAGGACAACCGCGACGGCACCGACGACAACCGATCCTGGAACTGCGGGGTCGAGGGCGAGACAACAGACCCCGCCACGGTGGCGCTGCGGCGTCGACAGGCCGCCAACATGATCGCCACCTTGCTGTTGTCGACCGGTGTGCCGATGATCACGGCCGGAGACGAGCGAGGGCGCACCCAGGGCGGCAACAACAACGCGTTCTGTCAGGACAACGAGACGTCCTGGTTCCCCTGGGAGGGCCTCGACAAGGAGTGGCAGCACCTGGACCGGCTGACGCGCCTGCTGCTGCGACTGCGTGCCGAGCATCCGGTGCTGCGGCAGCGACACTTCTTCGCCGGCGCCCCCCTCGACGAGCGCGGCCGCAAGGACATCACCTGGCTGCAGACCGACGGCACGGAGATGACCGGCGACGCCTGGCATGACCCGAGGCTCAACACCCTCGGGGCCTTTCTTGCGGGTGACGCGCTCAGGGGTGCCAACGCGGTCGGTGAACCACGTCGGGATGCGTCCTACGTGCTCTTCATGCATGCAGGAAGCGACCCGGTCGAGGTCACGCTCCCCGCGGCGTTCGCCGAGCAGTACGTGACGGTCTTCCGCACTGACGTCGACCTCGCGCTCCAGCCGGACCCGGCGTCCGGCGGTGGCGAGCCAGTCGTAGCCGGTGCGGCGACCATCCTGCTCGATCGCACTTTCGCACTCTTCGAGGCCCTCAGTTCCCGTCCGCTGCATTGACGTCCACCGGCCAGGCGATCAGCCCGACCTCGGCCTCGCTGGCCAGCAGATCGTTCTTCGGCAGGATCCGCACGGTGTAGCCGAACGGCCCGGTGTGGTCGAGCGCAACCTCACCCTCGAACCGGTGTCGACCGGCTTCGTAGGCCTCGGCCTCCTGCAGGCTGGCGACCTGCGGGTCGCGCAGCTTGTCGTCGCCGGCCACCCGGCCGTGCACGACCTGGACGTCGACCTCGGCGGGGTCCAGCTCTCCGAGCGAGGCGTAGACCTTCACGGTGAGCGTCTGGCCGAGCGCCGGTGCGTCACTCACGCCGCTGGACTCGACATGCTCGATGCGGACACGCGGCCACGCCGTACGGACCCGCGCCTTCCAGACAGCCAGGCTCGGGGCGGCGGTGCTGTCGGCCTCGACACGCCGGGCCGCGGCAACAGCCGGCGTGTAGAGGTTGACGACGTAGTCGCGCACCATGCGCGACGCCAGCACCTTGGGACCGAGTGACTTCAACGTGTGGCGCACCATCTCGATCCAGCGGGTCGGGAGGCGATCCTGGTCGACGCCGTAGAACCGTGGAGCGACCTCGAACTCGAGCAGGTCGTACAGCGCCTCCGCCTCGATGTCATCGCGACGCTCCGCGTCGGCAACACCGTCCGCCGACGGAATCGCCCAGCCGTTGTCGCCGTCATACCACTCGTCCCACCAGCCGTCGAGGATCGACAGGTTGAGGCCGCCGTTCAGCGCCGCCTTCATGCCGGACGTACCGCAGGCCTCATAGGGGCGCAGCGGGTTGTTCAGCCACACGTCACAGCCCGGGTACAGCGCCTGCGCCATCGCGATGTCGTAGTTGGGCAGGAAGGCGATCCGGTGCCGCACTGCGGGGTCGTCCGCGAACCGGACCATCTCCTGGATCAGCTTCTTGCCGGTCTCGTCCGCTGGATGGGCCTTGCCCGCGATCACCAGCTGGATCGGGCGGTCGGGGTGTGTCAGCAGCCGCTTGAGCCGATCGGGGTCACGCAGCATCAGCGTCAGGCGCTTGTAGGTCGGTACGCGTCGCGCGAAGCCGATGGTGAGGACGTCGGGGTCGAAGATCGAATCGGTCCAACCGAGCTCGGCCGTGGCTGCCCCGCGCTTGACCCACGAGGAGCGCACGCGCCGCCGGATGTCGTCGACCAGCCGCGACCGGAGCAGTCGCTTGGTCTCCCAGATCCCGGCGGACGGCACCCGGTCCACGGCCTCCCAGTTCGGAGAACCCTCGACCGAGTCGAGGATGCCTTCCTTCTCTGCGAGCTCGAAGACCTCGCGAGCCACCCAGGTCGGCGCGTGCACGCCATTGGTGATCGAGCTGATCGGAACGTCGTCCTCGTCGAAGCCCGGCCACAGACCGCTGAACATCTCGCGCGAGACGTGGCCGTGCAGCTGACTGACGCCGTTGGCCCGCCCTGCGAGCCGGAAGCCCATCACCGCCATGTTGAAGACCGTGGGATCACCGCCGTCGTAGTCCTCTGCACCCACAGCCAGGATGTCGTCGACGGAGAGGCCGTCCGACGCGTTCTCGCCGCCGAACTGCATCTCGATCAGCTCTCGGGGGAAACGGTCGATCCCCGCCGGAACCGGCGTGTGCGTGGTGAAGACGGTGCCTGCACGCGCCCGCTCCAAAGCTCCCGCGAAGTCCAGACCGTCGGACTCGATGAACTCGCGGATACGCTCGATGCCGAGGAAGCCGGCGTGTCCCTCGTTGGTGTGGAACACCTCGGGTGCCGGCGCGCCCGTGATCCGACAGAAGGTGCGGATAGCGCGGATGCCACCGATGCCGAGCAGCGCTTCCTGGAGCAGCCGGTGATCAGACCCGCCGCCGTACAGCTGGTCGGTGACGTCGCGCAGAGTTGCCGGGTTGTCCTCGATGTCGGAGTCGAGCAGCAGCAGGGGCACCCGACCTACCTGCGCGACCCAGACGTGTGCGATGAGTCGCTGGTCGCCCGGCACCCCGATGGTGATCTTCGTGGGGGTGTCATCGGGTTCGCGCAGCAACGTCAAGGGCAGCTCGTCGGGGTCGGTGACGGGATAGCGCTCTTGCTGCCAGCCCTCGCGCGACAGCAGCTGACGGAAGTACCCGTGGCGATAGAGCAGACCGACTCCGAGGATCGGGACACCGAGGTCACTCGCCGACTTGAGATGGTCACCGGCCAGGATGCCGAGGCCACCGGAGTACTGCGGCAGCACGGCGGCGATGCCGAACTCCGGGGAGAAGTAGGCGATCGACTGCGGCGCATCCGCGCCGAGCGTCTGGTACCACCTGTCCCCCGTCATGTACTGGTCGAGGTCTGCCTTGGCCAGGGCCACCCGCTTGACGAACTTCTTGTCGTCGGCGAGCTCACGCAGCCGCTTCGCGGGCACCGAGCCGAGGAAGCGCACCGGATCACGGTTGCTGGCCGCCCACGCCTCGGCGTCGACGGACTCGAACAGGTCCTGTGTCTCGTGATGCCAGGACCAACGCAGGTTGGTCACGAGCTCCTCGAGAGCCCGCAAGGAGTCGGGCAGGACGGGGCGGACGGTGAACCGTCGGATAGCGCGCACCGGAAAACGGTAGCGACCCGATCGCCCCGGAGCGAATCCGCCCACGAGTTGGTCGCGATGCCCCCCGGCCACGCTGGCACGGGAGTCACGTCTTGCATGGTGATGCAGTGTGCGTGCGGGGGCCCACTTCGCTAGGTTCGAAGCAATGGTCGAGCGCATACCCATCACCGAGGTCACCCCCGTCATCGAACATGGTCAATACCCGGTCAAAGCGACGCCTGGGGAGACGATCACCGTCGGTGCCACGGTGTTCCGCGAGGGGCACGACGCCCTGGGCGCGGGCGTCGTGCTGACCGATCCCAAAGGTAGGGACCGGCCATTGCGGTTCCTCGCGAAGACGACCGAGCCGGATGTCTTCACGGGCACCGTCACACCGGACGCCGAGGGCGCGTGGAGCTACCGCATCGAGGCGTGGTCCGACCCGTACGCGACCTGGCGGCACGCGGCCGAGATCAAGATCCCCGCGGAGATCGACGTCGAGCTCATGTTCGCCGAGGGTGCCCTCGTGCTCGCCAGGGCGGCCAAGGGAGTCCCGGTCAGGGAGAGGACACTGCGGACGGTGCTGTCCGCGGCTGCCAAGGCAGCCCGTGACAACAAGCGACCCGTCGCCGTGCGCCTGGCCGCGATGACGTCACCTGAGGTGCTCGACGTCCTTCGTCGATACCCGCTGCGGGACATGCTCTCGAAACAGGGGCCCTACCCGCTGTACGCCGACCGCGTCCGGGCGCTGTACGGCTCGTGGTACGAGTTCTTCCCTCGCTCGGAGGGGGCGACGTACGACGAGGCATCGGGGACGTGGCGGTCAGGGACGTTCACCACAGCCGGCAAACGGCTCGACGCCGTGGCCGAGATGGGGTTCGACGTCGTCTACCTGCCTCCGATCCATCCCATCGGGCACGTCAACCGCAAGGGGCCGAACAACACGCTGACGCCGGACGACGACGATCCGGGGTCGACGTGGGCGATCGGCTCCAAAGACGGCGGCCACGACGCGGTGCACCCGGAGCTGGGAACCCTCGAGGACTTCGACGCGTTTGTCGCCCGCGCCCGGCAGCTCGGTCTCGAGGTGGCCCTCGACCTCGCTCTCCAGTGCGCCCCCGACCACCCGTGGGCAACCAGCCACCCGGAGTGGTTCACGACCCGGGCCGACGGCACGATCGCGTACGCGGAGAACCCGCCCAAGAAGTACCAGGACATCTATCCGCTCAACTTCGACAACGACTTCGAGGGGCTCTCGCGGGAGGTGCTCCGGATCGTCCGGCACTGGATGGCGCACGGGGTCCGCATCTTCCGGGTCGACAACCCGCACACCAAGCCGGTCATGTTCTGGGAGTGGCTGCTCGGTGAGATCCGGCGCACCGACCCGGACGTGATCTTCCTGTCCGAGGCGTTCACGCGACCGGCCATGGTGCGGGCCCTCGCGATGGTCGGCTTCCACCAGTCCTACACCTACTTCACGTGGCGCAACGCGAAATGGGAGCTCGAGAGCTACCTGGCCGAGCTCTCCCACGTCACCAGCGACGCCATGCGGCCGAACCTCTTCGTCAACACCCCCGACATCCTCACCGAGTACCTCCAGTACGGCGGGCCGGCGGCCTTCCGGGTGCGGGCGGCCATTGCCGCGACCGCCGCACCTACCTGGGGCGTCTACGCCGGCTTCGAGCTCTACGAGCACGTCGCCGTCAAGCCCGGCTCCGAGGAGTACCTCGACTCCGAGAAGTACCAGCTTCGCCCCCGGGACTGGGAGGCCGCCGAGCTGGAGGGCCGGACGCTGGCGCCGTACATCACCAAGCTCAACGAGATCCGACGCGGGCACCCCGCACTGCAGCAGCTGCGCAACCTCACCGTCCACAGCACCGACGACGACGCCGTGCTCTGCTACAGCAAACGCAGCTCCGATCCGGACGCCGCAACGAGCACCAACGGCCGCCCGGCGGACGACACCATCATCGTCGTCGTCAACGTCGACTCGCACGCGACGCGTGAGACCTCGGTCAACCTGAACATGCCCGCGCTCGGCTACGACTGGCATGACACCTTCATCGTCGAGGACCTCATCACCGGGGACCAGTGGCGCTGGGGGGAGCACAACTACGTGCGACTCGACCCGTCGTTCGAGCCCGCTCACATCCTCGCCATCCGAAAGGGCTGAGGCCATGAGCGACGACCCCACCTGGTTCAAGCGGGCGGTCTTCTACGAGGTCCTGGTGCGTTCCTTCAAGGACTCCGACGGCGACGGCGTCGGCGACTTCCGCGGGCTGCGCGACAAGCTCGACTACATCGAGTGGCTCGGCGTCGACTGTCTGTGGATCCCACCGTTCTTCACCTCCCCACTGCGCGACGGCGGGTACGACGTGGCCGACTTCGAGGGTGTGCTGCCCGAGGTCGGCACCGTCGAGGACTTCAAGGCGCTGCTGGACGACGCGCACGAGCGTGGCATCCGGATCATCATCGACTTCGTCATGAACCACACCAGCGATGCGCACGAGTGGTTCCAGCAGTCGAGATCGGATCCGGACGGCCCGTACGGCGACTTCTACGTCTGGTCAGACACCGACGAGATGTATGCGGACGCGCGAGTGATCTTCGTCGACACCGAGCCCAGCAACTGGACGTGGGACCCGGTGCGTCAGCAGTACTTCTGGCACCGCTTCTACAGCCACCAGCCCGATCTGAACTTCGACAACCCGCGGGTGCGTGAGGCGATCCTCGACTCACTGCGGTTCTGGCTCGACATGGGCATCGACGGCTTCCGGCTCGACGCCGTGCCGTATCTGTACGAGCGCCCGGGCACGAACGGTGAGAACCTGCCCGAGACGCACGACTTCCTGCGCCTGGTCCGCAAGACGGTGGATGACGAATACCCCGGCCGGGTGTTGCTGGCCGAAGCCAACCAGTGGCCCGCTGACGTCGTCGACTACTTCGGCGACTTCGACAAGGGTGGCGACGAGTGCCACATGTGTTTTCACTTCCCGGTGATGCCCCGCATCTTCATGGCGGTCCGGCGGGAGTCGCGCTACCCCATCTCCGAGATCCTCGAGCAGACCCCGTCCATCCCCGACCTCTGTCAGTGGGGGATCTTCCTGCGCAACCACGACGAGCTGACTCTCGAGATGGTGACCGACGACGACCGCGACTACATGTGGTCGGAGTACGCCAAGGATCCACGGATGAAGGCCAACATCGGCATCCGCCGGCGGCTCGCTCCGCTGCTCGAGAACGACATCAACCAGATGGAGCTCTTCACGGCGCTGCTGCTGTCACTGCCCGGCTCCCCGGTGCTGTACTACGGCGACGAGATCGGGATGGGTGACAACATCTGGCTCGGTGACCGTGACGGTGTGCGCACCCCGATGCAGTGGACACCGGACCGCAACGCCGGCTTCTCCACGGCCACGCCCGGACGTCTGCATCTTCCCCCGGTGCAAGATCCGGTTTTCGGGTACCAACGGGTCAATGTCGAGACCGAGCTGGAGAACACGTCGTCCCTGCTGCACTGGACCCGGCGCATGATCAACGCCCGCAAGCAGCACCCGGCCTTCGGCATGGGGTCGTTCTCCGACCTCGGCGGCAGCAACCCCAGCGTCTTCTCCTTCAGCCGCGACTTCGGCGACGACACCGTCCTGTGCGTCAACAACCTGTCGCGTTTCCCCCAGCCGGTCGAGCTCGACCTGCGTCGCTGGGAGTCCAGTGAGCCGATCGAGATGCTGGGCCACGTCAAGTTCCCCCGCATCGGTGAGCTGCCCTACTTGCTCACCTTGTCCGGCCACGGCTTCTACTGGTTCCTGATCTCTCGCATCGAGGAGGGACCCGGCTCATGAACGCTTCCGAAGCCGGTTCGCTGGCTGCCTCGCCGACGTGGGAGGACCTGTCCGCGCCGCTGGCGAACTACATGGTCGGGCGCCGGTGGTTCTCCGGCAAGGGCCGCGAGTTCACGGTCGTCCACATCGACGCTCTGCCCTGGTTGTCCAAGCTCCCCCGGGTCCGCGTCGAGACGGTCACGGTGCAGTACGAAGACGGGACCCACGACACCTACCAGGTCCCCATCGCCTATCTCGACGAGTTCGATCCCGAGCATGCGCATGCGCTGATCGGGCAGGTCCCCGACCCGACCCTGGGTGCGACCGGATCAGCCGTCGCCTACGACGCGGTCTACCTCAAGGACGCGGCCGAAGTCCTCCTTGGCGGGTTCCACGCCGAGCTCAGCGAGCGCAACGAGACAGGGCGGGAGACGTCCTTCCACGTCGTCGAGGGCGCTGAGCTCCCTCCGGTGGAGACACCCGGGCTGGTGATGACCGCCGAGCAGTCCAACACCTCGGTGGCCTACGGCGAAGACGCCATTCTCAAGCTGTTCCGGCGGATCAGTGCTGGGCACAACCCCGACATCGAGATCCACGAAGCGTTGACCCGCCGCGGCGGCGACCACGTAGCCGCACTGCTGGGGTGGATCGACGGCAGCTGGACCGACCTCGAAGGTCGGCACAACGCCGGCCACCTCGGGATGCTTCAAGTGTTCCTGCGCACCGCCACCGACGGCTGGGACATCGCGCTGGCGTCCGTGCGCGACTTGCTGGTCGAGGAGGACTTGCGCGCCGACGAGGTCGGCGGCGACTTCGCGAGTGAGGCCGAGCGCCTCGGTGCAGCCACCGCGGCAGTCCACACCGACCTCGCCGAGCTCTTCCCCACGGCGACCTCGACGCCGGCGCAGGTTGCCGAGCTGGCGGCCGCGATGCGGGCACGCCTCGAGTCGGCAGTCTCGATCGTCCCCGAGCTCAAGGACTTCCAGGACACCCTGCAGGCGACGTACGACGCGGTGGCCGGTCTCACCGACGACGTCCCGGTGCAGCGCGTGCACGGCGACCTGCACCTTGGCCAGACCCTGCGCACCGTCAAGGGTTGGAAGATCATCGACTTCGAGGGAGAACCGGCCAAGCCGCTCAGTGAGCGGCTCGCCCTCGACTCCCCACTGCGCGACGTCGCGGGGATGATGCGCTCGTTCGACTACGCGGCCGGTGCGACCTTGCAGGACTTCGGGCGCAGCGTGCAGCTGCGCTTCCGTGCCGACGAGTGGGCGCAGCGCAACCGTGCGGCGTTCCTGCATGGCTACTCTGAGCGCATCGGGTCCGACGTCTCCCTGCACCGCGTACTGCTGCGAGCCTACGAGTCCGACAAGGCGGTGTACGAGGCCGTCTACGAGGCCCGCAACAGGCCTTCCTGGTTGTCGATCCCGATGGCCGCCATCGAGCGGTTCGCCGCGGAGGAGTGAGATGAGCCCGCAGACAACCCCTGCCCCGGTTCCGGTGTCGCAGGACGACCTCAACCGGATTGTCGCCGGTACCCATCACAGCCCGCACGACATCCTCGGACCACATGTCCACGGTGACGCCAAGGCGGGATCCGACCCGAGCGTCACAGTGCGCGTCCTCCGCCCCCTCGCGGCGTCGATCAACGTCACCGCCGCCGGCACGTCGGTTCCCATGACCCATGAGCACGAGGGCATCTGGGTCGCGGTCCTCCCCCAGTCCGAGGTCGGCAACTACCGCCTGGAGGTCAGCTACGAAGGGCACGACACCCAGCGGGTCGACGACCCGTACCGTTTCCTCCCGACCCTCGGCGAGATGGACCAGCACCTCATCAACGAGGGTCGGCACGAGGAGCTCTGGACCGTGCTCGGGGCGCATGTGCAGCGCTACGAGTCGTCGACCGGCCCGGTGACGGGCACGGCGTTCGCGGTATGGGCTCCCAACGCCAACGGCGTCCGGGTCGCCGGCGACTTCAACTACTGGGACGGCCGGGCACATCCGATGCGCGTTCTCGGGTCGTCGGGTGTCTGGGAGCTGTTCGTCCCCGACATCGGCTCGGGCTCGCTCTACAAGTACGAGGTCCTGGGAGCAGACGGCGTCTGGCGCCAGAAGGCCGATCCGATGGCGGCACACACCCAGGTGCCGCCCGAGCGCGCGTCGGCCGTGTTCGAGTCCTCATACACGTGGAACGACGACGAATGGCTCGCCGACCGACCACAACGGCAGGTCGTCGACGCCCCGATGAGCGTCTACGAGGTGCACCTGGGCTCCTGGCGGCGTGGCCTCGGTTACCGCGAGCTGGCCGACCAGCTGGTCCCGTACGTGGCTGAGCTCGGCTTCACCCACGTCGAGCTGATGCCGGTGATGGAGCATCCGTTCGGGGGCTCGTGGGGCTATCACGTCACGTCGTTCTTTGCTCCGACCTCACGGTTCGGCAACCCGGACGACTTCCGGTACTTCGTCGACCGGATGCACCAGGCCGGCATCGGCGTGCTCCTCGACTGGGTCCCTGGGCACTTCGCGACCGACGACTTCGCGCTGGTCAACTTCGATGGCACGCCGCTGTACGAGGACCCCAACCCGCAGCGCGGCTGGCATCCGGAGTGGGGGTCCTACATCTTCAACTTCGGCCGGAAGGAAGTGCGCAACTTCCTGGTGGCCAACGCGCTGTACTGGCTCGAGGAGTTCCACGCCGATGGCCTGCGGGTCGACGGGGTGGCGTCGATGCTCTACCTCGACTACTCGCGCAAGGAAGGCGAGTGGACGCCGAACATCTATGGCGGCCGCGAGAACCTCGAGGCGGTGTCGTTCCTGCAGGAGGTCAACGCGACCGCCTACAAGCGCGCGCCGGGGATCGTCACGATCGCGGAGGAGTCCACGGCGTGGCCGGGCGTCACCCGAGCCACTCATCTGGGCGGTCTCGGATTCGGGTTCAAGTGGAACATGGGCTGGATGCACGACTCGCTCGGGTACGTCGCGAACGACCCGATCTACCGGCAGTACCACCACCACCAGCTGACCTTCTCGATGATGTATGCCTACGCCGAGAACTACGTCCTGCCGATCTCGCACGACGAGGTCGTGCACGGCAAGGGCTCGATGGTGCGCAAGATGCCGGGCGACCGGTGGAAGCAGCTGGCGAACCTGCGCGCCTATCTCGGCTTCATGTGGGCCCACCCGGGCAAGCAGCTCATCTTCATGGGCACCGAGATCGCGCAGGAGGCCGAGTGGGCCGAGAGCCGTGAGCTGGACTGGTGGCTGCTCGACCACATCGAGCATCGGGGCGTGCACGACCTCGTCTCCAATCTCAACAGCGCCTATCGCGCCAGCCCTGCGCTCTGGAGCCAGGACCAGGACCCGGCCGGGTTCAGCTGGATCGACGCCAACGACAGCACCAACAACGTGTTCAGCTTCCTCCGGACCGCCCGCGACGGCTCCCACGTCGCCTGCATCGCCAACTTCTCCGCGGTGCCCCATCACGACTACCACCTTGGACTGCCCGAGGTCGGCACCTGGACCGAGATCCTCAACACCGACGCCGAGACGTACTACGGGTCGGGAGTCGGAAACTTCGGATCCGTCGAGGCGACCGCCGAGTCCTGGCACGCCCGGCCCGCGTCGGCGACGATTCAGCTGCCACCGCTCGGCACCGTGTGGCTGCGTTGGACGCCTCCGCAGCCCGCAGCGCCGGCAGCCACCGCTGCGTCGACGTCTCACTGACTCCGTCCTTCGGGTGTCGCCCGAGCCAGTGGCGGTCCGGGGCTAGAACAGTGCCGAGGCGAGTTGCTGTCGGGCCCGTGCGACTCGCGGGTCGGCATCGCCGACGACGGCGAACAGGTCGACGAGATGTCGTCGGGCGGCGTCCCTCTCGTCACCGGTCGTACGACGTACGAGGTCGATGAGCCGGCCGAACGCGTCGTCGACGTGTCCGCCCATCAGGTCGACATCAGCCGCCAACGCCTGCGCGTCGACGTCATCAGGACTCTGCGCGGCCGCCTCGCGTACGGTCGTGAGGTCGAGCCCGGCCGTCCGCTTGAGCAGTGTCGCCTGCGCCAGGCCGAGCTCGGCCTCGGGGTCACCCGGTGCCGAGGCCAGGGCCGCTTCGTACTCCGTGATCGCGGTGTCGAGATCGCCGGACAGCAGGGCCGCTTCGGCATCCGGGAACCGGCTCGGGAGCTCGTCGGGAAGGTCGTCGGCGCCCGCTGCGGTCTCAGCAGCAGCCGGATCGAGCGGATCCGCCCGCCCCGTGATGCCGTTGGCGACGGCGGCCTGGAGGACCTGCTCGATCATCGCCTGCATCTCGGCCTCGGGCAGGGACTCCTGGATCAGCGGCGCCAGCTGACCACGCAGTGCCGCCACGACCAGGGGTGGCGGGGGGATGCCGATCGCCTCCCCGAGTTCGGGATGGCTCCCGACGTCGACGGTTGCGAGCAGGAAGCGGCCGGCGAACGCGTCGGCGAGTCTCGAAAGCGTGGCGTTGATCTCAACGGACGCGGGCACCTCCGCCGACCAGAAGCTGACGAGGACGACCACCGACATCGAGCGGTCGACGACGTCGATGCGCAACGACTGCTCGTCGGCCACCTCGGTCACGTAAGCGCCGGAGCCGGCGCCGTTGCCCGCGGCACCAGGGCTGCCTCCGGGCGTGCTCGGAGATGCGGGCCGACGTAGGGCGGAGAGGTCGACTGCTCCTGGGCGCGAGAACTGTGGAACGGTCATGCGGCCATCCTAGATGGACGGTCCCGGGCGACGGAGTCGCTGGGACCGGCTCAATGACCACCCGCGCCCACCGTCCTGGACGGTCCCGGGCGACGGAGTCGCTGGGACCGGCTCAATGACCACCCGAGCCCACCGTCCTGGACGGTCCCGGGCGACGGAGTCGCTGGGACCGGCTCAATGACCACCCGCGCTCACCGTCCTGGACGGTCCCGGGCGACTTCAGAAGCGTGCGGGCTCGCGGTACTCGCCCCACTCAGCCCGCAACGCGTCGCAGATCTCGCCGAGGCTGGCCTCGAGCCGGGCCGCGTCCAGCATGGCCGGGATCATGTTGGCGTCAGTGCGTGAGACCTCGACCAGATGGGCGATGGCCGCTTCAACGGCCTGCTGGTCACGCGTCGTACGTCGCTCGGCCAGCTCGCGGACCTGAACGGTCTCGACCTCGTGCGACACGCGCAGGATCTCGAGTTCGTGGGAGACCGTCGAGGAGTGGCAGTTGACACCGACGACCCGCTTGTCCTTCTTCTCGACCGCGGTCTGGTACTGGAAAGCGGCCTCGGCGGTCTCGGCCATGAACCAGCCGTCCTCGATGCCGCGCAGGATGCCGCGCGTCATCGGCCACACCGCGCTGCTGCTGCCGCGCGGGCTTGCACGCACCTGCTCGGCCAGCTCGTCGCTGTCGCTCGAACGCAGCGGCGATCCGCCGAGCTGCAGGATCGTGTCGAAGATGGCCGTCGCCTCGGCTTCGATCTTGTCGGTGAGTGCCTCGACGTACCAGGAGCCACCGAGCGGGTCGGCGACGTTGACGACACCCGTCTCCTCCATCAGCACCTGCTGGGTGCGGAGCGCGATCTCGGCAGCCTGCTCGGTTGGCAACGCGAGCGTCTCGTCGAGGGCGTTGGTGTGCAGGGAGTTCGTGCCCCCGAGGACGGCAGCCAAAGCCTCGACCGCGGTCCGGACGACGTTGTTGTAGGGCTGCTGAGCCGTCAGCGAGACCCCGGCGGTCTGCGTGTGGAAGCGGAGCCACTGGGCGCGTTCGGTGGTCGCGCCGTACACATCACGCATCCAACGTGCCCAGATGCGGCGAGCCGCCCGGAACTTGGCGATCTCCTCGAAGAAGTCGACGTGCGCGTCGAAGAAGAACGACAGCCCGGGTGCGAACGTCTCGATGTCGAGTCCGCGCGACAGGCCGAGCTCGACATAACCGAACCCATCAGCCAACGTGAACGCGAGCTCCTGGGCGGCGGTCGAGCCTGCCTCGCGGATGTGGTAACCGGAGACCGAGAGCGGCTTGTAGTCCGGGATGGCCTCGGCGCAGTACTCCATCAGGTCCCCGATCAGACGCAGGTGCGGCTCGGGACCGAACAGCCACTCCTTCTGTGCGATGTACTCCTTGAAGATATCGGTCTGCAGTGTGCCGTTGAGAGCGCCGATGTCGACGCCCTGGCGCTCGGCCGCGACCAGGTACATGCAGAAAACAGGCACGGCAGGCCCGGAGATCGTCATCGACGTCGTCACGTCACCGAGGGGAATGCCGTCGAAAAGCGTCTCCATGTCAGCGGCGGTGTCGATGGCCACGCCGCAGTGCCCGACCTCGCCGAGCGCCTTGGGGTCATCGCTGTCGTGGCCCATCAGCGTCGGCATGTCGAACGCGACCGAGAGACCCCCACCACCGTGGCCGAGGATCATCTTGTAGCGCTCGTTGGTCTGTTGGGCGTTGCCGAACCCGGCGAACTGGCGGATGGTCCAGGTGCGGCCGCGGTAGCCGGTGGCGTAGAGGCCGCGCGTGAAGGGGAACTCGCCGGGCCATCCGATGCGCTCGAAGCCCTCGACGTCGGCCCCCTCGGCCGGGCCGTAGACCGGGTCGACCTCCATCTGCGAGAGCGTGGTGAAGTCGGCGTCACGGATCCGCGACTCGTCGAACCGCTGTTGCCAGCGGGCGCGCCCGGCCTCGATGTCGCGTGCGTCGGTCATGTGTCCTCCGGCAAATTTAGTTGGACGTCCAACTAAAGGGTACGCGGAAGGCGCTGTGCCACCAAGTCGGCAGGTCAGGCGGGGGTCGGGGGCAGCGGCGGGACTTCTCCGGCCCGACCGGGCGTCTCACTTCGCGACGGCAGCGCATCAGGTTGCCGGGCTGGGCACCTCGGTGAAGTCGCCGGCGGCCACGCGCACGGGGCGAAGGAGGTCGGAGAGCTGGTCGAGCTCTCGGGGGTCGAGCGCACCCACGCCGAAGTCGGCCGAGACCAGGTCGGCGGTGGCCCGCTCGACGAGTCTGCGCCCGGCGTCGGTGATGTCGGCGAGGATGGCGCGACCGTCGGTCGGGTGCTTGACGCGCCGGACGAGCCCCTGGCCCTCGAGCCGGTCGATGATCGAGGTCACCGACGTGGGGTGGACCTGGAGTCGTTCGCCCATCTTGCCGAGTGGCAGGGACCCGCGCCGCGAGAACGTCAGCAGGACCAGCGCCTCATAGCGGGCGAAGCTGAGGCCATGCGGTCGCAGGATCTCGTCGAGCTCGGCGAGGACGAGCTGCTGGACGCGCATCAGGCTGGTGACCGCTCGCATCTCGGGGACGGCGGACCACCGCAGGCCCCATTGACGTGCAGCCTCCTCGATCGGGTCGAACGACAACGGGACGTGGCGTGCCATGGCCAGACTGTAGCGATGCGCCTCGTTCCCGCGGTCGGCCCATCGGCAAGGCGGGGGCCGGGGCGCGCGCTCAGGCGTCATACCGTGTCGATCGCCGAGGGGGTGACGGCTTCATGGAGTGGCCAAGGCAGACCCGCAGTTCCCTAGCCGCGTTTGCCTTGTTCACAAGCCAGCTGGCTTGTGAACAAGGCAAACGCCAACGGCCAGCGAGGCAGAAAAGTGGGGCTAGCGGACGGATTCGCGGAGCGTCGCAGCGCGGGCACGTCGCACCGTGAGCGCAGCCACACAGGTCGAGGCTGCCACGAGCACAGCCAGCACGACGCCCATGAACAGAGCCAGTCGACCTGCGTCCAGCGTCGCAACGACCCGTGGTGTCCGGATGTCACCGATGACGCCGAGCGTCACGGTCCGCACCACGATGTACTGCGCCACCGATCCGGCCAGGATGCCCGCCACGCCGGCCGCACCCAGCACCGCGCAGAGCTCGACGAACACGGCTCTGAGGATCTGCGGGCGACGCACTCCCACGACACGCATCGAGGCCGCGTCGCGCCTGCGGGCCGGCATCTGCACGGCCAGGTTCACGCCCAGTCCGGCAAGGGCCAGCGCAACCGAGGCCAGTGCTGCGACGAGATAGAGGTTGAGTGACAGCGCGTACGCGTCCTGGTCCAGCACCTGCTTGGCCGCCGCCATCGACGTACCGGATGAAGCTCCGTGCGCGATCAACGCCTGGGTGACGCTGCTGGGTGTGTCACCCCGCGCGAGCACGTAGACATCCGTCGACTCCGCGGGGATCGACTGGTCGCGGGACATCATCGTGTAGTCGATGAGAAGGCCACGCGGGCCGAGGAACGGCATCGAGTCGGTCACTGCCACCGGCATGATGGGGAGGCCCTCGAGGGCGTCGGTCTTGGCCACCAGGTGGTCTCCCGAACCACCCACGAGCTTGGTCGCCTCCGTGCGACCCATCAGCACCGGTCGATAGGCGGGTACGTCGCTCGGTGTGATTCCGCCGATGCCAACGCTGTCCCCGGTGTCGACGCGCAGGTCGAGGCGCGGACCGTGCTGGCTGATGCGGGTCGAACCGGCGTTGAGCCCCAGCGGTGAGATCACCGGACGCCAGGCGGACGCCTCGAGCATGCGGTCGACGGCGCTGCCGTCCTCGGTGAAGGACAGCAGACTCGCTGTCCCGCTCAGGGTCGTCGAGGTCGTGGCCGGTCCGCCGACCAACAGGGCATCGACGAGACAGCCCTGGGCGCAGAATGCGACCTTCGTGGTCGCTGTGGACTCGCCGGGCGGGAACGGTCCGAAGAACATCGTCCGGCTCTCGCCGGCGGCCGTCTTGACCTGGAGCGAGAGACCCAACGAGCCGCTCCCGGCCTGCACCTGGTTGTCGAGGGTGAGGCTGAGCCGCTGCCCCTGCACCGAGACACCCGGATGTCGGGGGCCGAGCCGCTGGGCGACGGCGGCCGCGTCGAGGCCTGGTGTCCACGTGTCCGGCCACACCCCCACGCGGGCCAGCCGGGACGTGTCCAGGACGAGCTTCTCACCGTAAGGCCCCTGGTTGACCACGCCAGCGGCCATCAGCCAGCGGCCCTGCGGGTCGAGCTCGCGGGTCAGAGCCACGGTCTGGTCGAGCGAGCCGGCGGAGCGGTAGGACTGGTCGGCCCCGACCTGGGTCGCGGCTGTGCTGCGCCGCCACGCATCGGCAGCGCCGTACACGCCGGCCGCGAACACCGCGATCGCGAGGGCAGCGGTCAACGGCAGGATCACCAGGCTGCCCTCGCGGCGCCGGCTCACCGCCCGTGACGAGACGAAGCCGGTGACACCGGGGCGGGTAGCGGTTCGCCGCGACCACCAGCGCGCCAGCTGCACAACCCCCGCGGCGACGACCAGCCCGGTTGCTCCAGCGAGCAGCAGCGGGAGCACCAGGTCTGTGGTCCGGGGCGCCGATCTGCCCGAGGCGGTCAGGCTGGCGGCGACGACGACGACGGAGGCGACGACGAGGGCTGCCTTGCCTACGACCGCCCACCGGCCGGACCGGCCCGGGCGGCGGACCCCGGCGAGCTGAGCGGACAGGGGTTCACGGAGTGCCCCTGCCACCGCCAGGACGCTGGCCGCGGCCGCGGCCCCGAGCACCAGGATCCCGGCAACGACGCTTTCGGCGCCCAGCGTGACGGGGACTCCGCCGATGAGCCACAGGCGGGACAACCAGACCGTGGTCGCGTACCCCAGGACGAAGCCCACCGGCGTGGCGACCAGCAGCAACAGCACCGGCTCAGCCAACCCGAAGGCCCACATCTGCCGCGCACTCATGCCTCGCAACGAACCCAGCGCGAGCTCTTGTCGTCGCTGGTCCGCGGCCGCCCCGAGAAGACGGGCGAGCAGCGCCAGCGCGACGAGGACCAGTGACACGACCGCGGGGGTGACCGTGTTACGAGCGGTGTCGCGGTTCTGGTCGATCTCGGCCAGGACGAACTGAAGGCCGTTGTCCGGCGTCTCACGGAAGCGACCGTCACGGAGCGATTTCAGCTGTCCCGGCAGATCCACCACTGCCTGGCGCGCGCGCCGTACGTCGTCGACCGTGATGGCCGGGCTCACCGTCAGGAAGCGGTCGATGTGGAAGGTCAGGCTCTCCGGCGACAGCCGTTCGATGGTGGCGGCGTCGGTGACCAGGGGCCCTGGCGTGAACAGGGTCCCTCCGCCGGCAGCACCTGCTGGCTGCGGTGCGCTGGACGTCAGTCGGCTGTCGTCGAACCAGAAGTCCGCGGGGTGGTTGGGCAACGAGTAGAGGCCGACGACCCGGAGCTTCCCGGGATAGCCGGCGAACGGCAACCGGTCCCCCACCTCGACATGGGCCGAAGCAGCCGCTGACCCACGAAGAAGCACCTCGCCGGGCCGACGCGGACACGATCCGGTGAGCACGAGGTGCTCACAGGCATCGGGCTTCGCGGTGAGGACCGCGCTGCCCGTCCAGGGGAACCCGAACAGGTGCTGGACCGTGTCAGGAGCGGACTCCACAGACACCGTGGCGCGGCCGAACAGCCCACTCAGGCGGTCTTCGCCGATCGTCGCAGCGCGCCGGAGTGCGTCTGAGTAGCCGGTCTTCTGTCCAGCAGGCAGCTGGTACGTCACCGAGACACCGGTGTACACGGGAGGCGCCTCCTGCAGGCGCGTCACCAGGAAGGACTGAGCAGAAGAGGTCTGGTACGCAGGCCCGACAACGGCCGAGGCCACTGCGACTGCTGCCAGCACGAACGCGCCGAACGTCAACGTGGCACGTGACCGCAGACCGCGCAGCAGCGCGGCGATCAGCGTCCCCATACCGATCCGGCGACCCATCAACGCACCTCGTCCCGCAGCATGCTCGGCGGCGAACGTCGCGCGACACCACGGTTGACCGCGTATGTCACCACCCCGACGAGCAACCCCGCGCCGACCGCGACGACCAGCAGGCTCACCAGGCGAGGGTCGCCGTGCAACCGCGGGGAGTACGGCGTCTGCGGGACCAGGGCAAGCCCGGGCACGGCCACACGGGTCGCCAGCCATCCTGTGCCCGCGACCACGATGGACGCGCAGATCGCCAGCCAGGTCGCCTCCACACGGTGGGCCGCCGCGATCTGCCGAGCCGGGACGCCCGAGACGCGCAGGCTGGCGGCTTCGCGGCGCCGTTCGTCCCGCTGGCCGCTCACGGCAGCCGCCAGCCCGACCACGGCGATGGCCATCGCGAACAGGCTGAGCAGCGTGTAGAGGCGCACCCCCTGTACGTCGGCACGACGCTTGGCTGCGTCCAGCGTCGCCGCGTAGCTGCGCTTCCCGCTCACGACGCCTGTGCTCTGGAGATCGTGTAGCACGGAGCCTGGGGTGTCGGCCCTGGCGACGACGACCGTGGTCGCTGTGGGGATCACCGTGCTGCCACCTGCCATGGCACGCGGCAGGTCCATGAGCATCCCCTGCCTGCCGACGAAGGGCAGCGCCTCGACATGTCCGGCGAGAACGAGCTGGTGCTCGGACCCGTCACTCGCGTAGCCGATAGGCCCGCCCTCGTCGCGACCCACGCTGAGTCCCGGTGTCGTCAGCACGGTCAACGGTTGGGCGGCTTCGGCCGGCTCGACGTTGGTGGTATCGCCGAACCGGGTGACGCGGATCCGCAAAACCGTGTCCCGTTGTGACGTACCGCGAGGGCCGGAGCCGCCAGGAGCTACCTGCCAGGACGTCTGCTCGAGGAGCTCCTGCCCGCCGAAATCCACTCCGGTGATGACCAGGTATGGCGGCTGGCCGACTCGGCGCAGGAAGCCCTCGACGAGGCCCAGCTGAGTCACGGTGCAGCCAAGCCTGCAGCCGGGGAGGGGCTGCACAACGGTCGTGGCACCGGACGGGTCGAGATCTGCACGTGCCGGCGGGCGGATGAAGACCTGGTCGACGGTACCGGCGGCTGTGAGGTAGAAGACCGTCACCAGCGTCCGACCCACATTGAGCAGTGAAGCGTTCGTGAACGTCATGCTGACCTGGTCGCCGGATGCCGGTTGCACCACCTGGCCCGTGCGAAGCCGTGTCACCTGCGATGACACGCGGTCCGCCCCGGTCGTGGACAGGAAGTCGCCGACGACGGCATCCCAACGGCCCGTGTCCGCCAGGATCCGACGATAGGGCTCGGACTTGTCGGGCACGGCGACCATGGCCATCAGCCAACGGCCTTCTGGGTCTATCAGGTGGGTCGCGTCATACGCCGCCAGTGGGCCGGACGCCACGGCGAACTGCAGTGGTCCACCAGAGGCGAGCCTCGTCGACTCGTCCACCCAACCGCTGACTGCGGTGCTCGTGCTCGAGGTCACCGCCGTGACCACGGCTGCCGCGACCACCAGTCGGGTACCGAACACGCTGTTGGAACGTCGGGCCATCCTGCGTCTGGCGAGGAAGCCCCCCAGGTTTCCGACACCCTCGCCTGCGTACCGGGACGACAGTGTCGCGCCCGCGCGGATGGCTACGGCGGCGACCTCGCCGGCGGCTAGTCCGAGGAGAACCGGGCTCAGGAGAGCAGGGTTCGCCAGCCCGGCCCAGCCGCTTCGTGCGCCCGCCTGCTGGGTTGCCTGATAGGCCGCGATCGCGGCGGCGACGACGACCACCGTCTGGCCGAACAGCACGAGCGTCGTACCCGAGCGTGGTCGATGCGACGTGTCCAGCTGCTCGATCAGCGGCTCCCGCACCGTCCGCCAGCTCCCGGCTGCGACGGCCGCGCTGCTCGCCGCGACGGCGACCGCCACGGTGAGCCAGCCGAGCCCTCCGATTCGCGCTGGATCGGGTACGCCGGGGGGCAGCCACCGATCTGCGGCGAACGACGTCACCCTTCGTCCGACCAGCACTCCTGCCACCGCCGCCAGGACGAGGACCGTCAGGGGTTCGGCCAGGAGGTAGGCCAACAGGCGCAGTCCATGGCGACCCCGGATCTGGGCCAGCGCGATCTCCGGGCGACGGGAGCGCGCTGAGGCGGCGGCCTGCACGCTGAGCGCGACGACCCCGAGCAGCAGCAGCACGCCGACCGAACCGACGGGTGTGTCGGTCAGGTCACTGAACCGTTCGACGACCAGGCAGCCGGCCACGACCACGGTGCCGAGCAGGAAGAGCGTCAGCGTCTGGCCCTTGCGCCAGACGATCCCCCGTACGAGCTGGCTCATCTCGACACCGCTGCGCTCACCAGCTCGTGCCGCTGGTATGGCGTCCTAGTGTTGCGACCGGAGCCACCCGGTCGGTGAGCCGACCTTCGTCGATCACCACATGCCGGTCGGCTGCTGCCACGACCGCCAGATCGTGCGTCGCGACGACGACGACTGCCCCGCGCTGCGCCTCACGATGCAGCTCGGCCATCACCTGACCCCGGGTGAACTCGTCGAGCTCACTGGTCGGCTCGTCGGCCAGCAAGACCTCCGCGCCCACGACGAACGCACGCGCGCAGGCAACACGCTGCATCTGTCCGCCCGAGAGCTCCTCGACCTGCCGGTCGCCGAGGTCGCCGATGTGAAAGCGGTCCAGCGCCTCCAGCACCCGAGCCTGCACTTCGGCGGCGGGGACCTTCCGGGCCCGGAGGGCGACCGCGACGTTCTCGTGTGCCGAGAGGATCGGCACCAGGCCGTAGACCTGCAGGACGAATGTCACCTCGGGGCGCGGGTCACCGTCACCCTTCCAGGTCGGCCGCCCGTCGTACTCCGCCGTGCCACGTGTCGGAGGCAGCAGACCCCCGGCCACCGACAGCAGCGACGTCTTGCCCGAACCTGACGGTCCGGAGACGGCCGTGACCTCGCCGGGTGACAAGGTCAGTGAGATCGGATGCAGGATCTGCCGTCCCCGCACGATGAGCTCGATCTCGTGCAGGACGAGTGAGCCGCTCATGGCGTCTCCCGTCGGTGCGTGACGCCGTCGGGCCGGCTCAGCAGGAGCGTATCCACGTCTTCGGGTTCGATCCGCACCAGCGTGCCCTGCGGCCACTGGTCGGTGAGATGAGCAGGCAGGTGCAACACTCCCTCGGCGCCGATCACGATGTACTCGGCCCCGTCCCGTCCCTCCGAGCCGACCCGGCCGCCCTTCATGGTGATGGTGCGTGGGAAGGTGTCGGCCACCTCGGGCTGGTGGGTGACCACGACGATCGTCGTACCCAGCTCATCTCCCAGCCCGTGCATCAGCTCGAGCATGTGATCGCGGTCGGCGTGACCGAGCTGGCTCGTGGGTTCGTCGGCGAGCAGCAGCTGCGGCGAGGATGTCACGGCGCAGGCCAGGGCGAGGCGCTGTTGCTGGCCTCCGGACATCGTCCGCACGGTCTGGTTTGCCTGCGCCTGCAGTCCCACCTTGGTGAGGAGGTCTTTGTCGTCCATCGCCACCCGGTCCGACCGGCCGATCGCCACGCGCGCGAACGCAAGGTTCTGCCGGGCTGTCGCGTACGGCAGCAGGTTGCGCGAGGCGCCCTGCAGCATGGTGCTGACACGTTGGGCTCGGAGCTTGGTCAGGTCACGCTCGCTCATCCGTGAGATCTCCTGGTCGCCCAAGAAGATCTTTCCGGCCGAGGGGCGCTGGATGCCACCGAAGAGCGTCAGCAGGGTGGACTTGCCGGAGCCGGACGGTCCGAGGAAGGCGACCCGCTCGCC
The DNA here is from genome assembly GCA_963815445.1 of uncultured Actinomycetota bacterium. Taxonomy (GTDB): domain Bacteria; phylum Actinomycetota; class Actinomycetes; order Propionibacteriales; family Nocardioidaceae; genus JANLYC01. Next base: position 309,168 of record CAWFGV010000005.1, on the reverse strand, counting down.
CGCTCGGATGTCGAGGTCGACCCCCTGCAGGGCGACCACGTCGTGCCCCTCGAACGTTCGGTACAGGTGGACCACGCCCCGGCAGCGCAACCCGAGACCGCCGCCGGTGTCGCCGAGCGAACGCTCGTCGGACGGTTGGTCATCTGGTGGCAGTTCTGTCGTCTCAGCGCGCGTCACCACTCCCCCTGTCGATGGTCCCGGGGGGAGCCAATCGCCAGTGGCGGGGGCACCGCAAGAGGGAATGCCAGGTCGTTAGCCGCTTGTGACCCTTGTGACCCTTGTGGCCGGGCCGGTGAACCACCTGTCGCTGGCACACGCGCGGCTCGGGATCGGCCCGTCGACCGACGGCCGACCTGACGCCAAGTGAGCGAGGCAGCTGCCCTGTTCCCGAGCCCCGTTTGCCTTGTTCACAAGCCAGCTGGCTTGTGAACAAGGCAAACGCGGGCGGCCACGTGGAAGGCAAGGAGCGGCTAGGCAAGGGCGGCGATGAGGCGGTCGGCAGCGCTGTACGGGTCGAGCCGGCCCGCGACGACCTCCGACCCCAACGACCGGAGGTCCGAACGTCCGCCGAGGTCTCCGAAGCGCTCCCGCAAGGACGTGACCGCGATCGCTTCGATCTCGTGCCGCGCCCGCCGTTCTCGCCGGGTCGTCAGCTCGCCCGACCCCTCGAGGTGGGCCCGATGCCTCTCGATCGCCTCCATCACGTCGTCCATGCCCTGCCCGGTCTGGGCCACGGTCTTGACGATCGGAGGGCGCCAGGCTTCCGGGGCCGCACCCAGGTTGAGCACCGACCGCAGATCGCGGACCACGAGGTCGGCGCCCTCGCGGTCGGCCTTGTTGACGACGAACACGTCGCCGACCTCGAGGATGCCGGCCTTGGCCGCCTGGATGCCGTCGCCCATCCCGGGCGCCAGCAGCACGAGGGTGGTGTCCGCCAGCCCCGCCACATCGACCTCGGACTGACCGACGCCTACCGTCTCGACCACCACGACGTCGCAACCGGCCGCGTCGAGCACGCGCAGCGCCTGCGGCGTGGCCCAGGCGAGTCCACCGAGGTGACCGCGGCTGGCCATCGAACGGATGTACACGTCCGGGTCGGTCGCATGCTCCTGCATGCGCACCCGGTCACCGAGAAGGGCTCCCCCCGAGAACGGTGAGGAGGGGTCGACCGCCAGGACGCCTACCCGTCTGTTCGTCTGCCGTAGCGCTGTCACGAGGGCGGACGTCGACGTCGACTTGCCGACCCCGGGAGACCCCGTCACGCCGATGATCTGCGCGCGGCCGGTATGCGGCGCGAGCAGCGCTGCCACCTCGCGTAGCAGCGGCGACGCGTCCTCGACGAGCGAGATGAGCCGGGCCACGGCCCGCGGGTCACCACCTTGAGCGCGCTCGACGAGCGCTGGGACGCTGAGCTGGCCGCGCGAGGACCGCCGTCCCACCGGCGGGCGGGGCGCGCTCGGGGCAGGAGCGAGATCGTCAGCCGTCACGCGGGGACGCGGATGATCAAGGCGTCACCCTGCCCGCCGCCACCGCACAGGGCGGCCGCCCCGACACCACCACCGCGACGCTTCAGCTCCAGGGCAAGGTGCAGGACGATCCGAGCACCGGACATGCCGATCGGGTGGCCGAGCGCGATCGCGCCCCCGTTGACGTTGACCTTGTCCTCGCCGATGCCGAGCTCGCGGGCACTGGCGATGCCGACCGCCGCGAAGGCCTCGTTGAGCTCGACGAGGTCCAAGGTCGAGGCATCGATGCCGTCCTTCTCACAGGCCTTCCTGATCGCGTTGGCAGGCTGGCTCTGCAGCGACGAGTCAGGCCCGGCCACCTGGCCCGAGGCACCGATCTCGGCGAGCCAGGTGAGCCCGAGCTGTTCGGCTTTGGCCTTGCTCATCACGATCACGGCGCAAGCGCCGTCGGAGATCTGCGAGGCGGACCCGGCCGTGATGGTGCCGTTCCTGTCGAACGCGGGGCGGAGCTTGCCGAGCGACTCGGTCGTCGTGTCGCCGCGGATGCCCTCGTCCTCGGTCACCACGAGCGGGTCACCGCGGCGCTGCGGGACCTCGACGGGAACCACCTCGTCGGCGAACAGTCCGTTCTTCCACGCTTCGGCCGCGCGCTGGTGCGATCGCGCCGAGAACGCGTCCTGCTCCTCGCGGGTCAGTGACTCGACCTCACTGTTGCGGGTCTCGGTGAGGCCGCCCATCGCCTGGTCGGTGAAGACGTCCCAGAGGCCGTCGTAGGCCATGTGGTCGCGGACGGTGACGTCGCCGTACTTGTAGCCCTCGCGAGACTTCGTCATCAGGTGCGGGGCGTTGGTCATCGACTCCATGCCGCCGGCCACGACGACCTCGCACTCCCCGGCCCGGATGAGCTGGTCGGCGAGGGCGATCGCGTTGATCCCCGACAGGCAGACCTTGTTGATCGTGAGGGCAGGCACCGTCATGCTGATTCCGGCCTTGACGGCCGCCTGGCGGGCCGGGATCTGACCGGCGCCGGCCTGCAGGACCTGACCCATGATCACGTAGTCGACCTGGTCGGCGGTGACGCCGGCCTTCTCGAGCGCGCCCTTGATGGCGACGCCACCGAGGTCGGTCGCAGCCTGGTCCTTCAGCCCGCCCAGCAGCCGTCCGATCGGCGTACGAGCACCCGCGACAATGACAGTGCCGGCCATCAGTCCTCCTCCGGTGTGATCCTCATCCGAACACTACCCAGCAGGTCGGGCCAGTGGAACGCCAGCGCCGTCTCGCCCCGTGTCGAACAGGTCACACCCGCTGGAGCGTCGTTCCGACGTACCGCGACGATGGACCCATGACCGCCGATCTCCCTCCGCTTCCCGTCACCGCCATCGACCATGTCGGGATTGCCGTGTACGACCTCGACGAGGCGGTCGCGTTCTACCGTGACGCCTTCGGCTTCTCGCCCGTGCACGAGGAGGTCAACGAAGAGCAGGGTGTCCGAGAGGCGATGCTCGCCGTCGGCGATTCCGACGTCTGTCTCCAGCTGCTGGCGCCGATCCGGCCGGAGTCCCCTATCGGTGCGTTCCTGGACCGCTCCGGCCCGGGGATCCAGCAGCTTGCCTACCGCGTCTCCAGCATCGACGAAGCGATGGTCGCCGCCCGCGCCCGCGGCATGCGGCTGCTGTTCGAGCAGCCTCGGCGCGGCACTGCGGGCAGCCGGATCAACTTCATCCATCCCAAGGACGCCGGGGGCGTGCTCGTCGAGCTGGTCGAGCCGAGACCCGCCTGACCGGACACCTCCGGTCCACCGTTTCGACCCGGATCCGGGTCGAAAACGGTGGACGGCGGGTGTCCGGTCGAAGGTAGGGGAGAACTAAGTCACAGAAATAGCCGCTCGGTAACCTGAATCGCTAGGGTCCGAACATCCCGGTCGGCCCGCTGCAGGGGCGACCGGCCCGACGATGAGCAGCGAAGGACACCGAGGACTCGCCATGGCCGACTCCCCCGAGCTCGAGAACATCCGCGCCGCGATCCTGGCCGGTGACACCGCACCAGGCGCCTTCGCCGCCCTGCCGGTCCCGACGTCGTACCAGGGCATCACCGTCCGCAAGAGCGAGGCCGAGATGTTCGCCGGACTCGAGTCACCCGACAAGGACCCCCGCAAGAGCCTGCACCTCGACGAGGTCGCCACGCCTGAGCTCGGCCCCGGTGAGGCACTGGTCGCCGTCATGGCCTCCGCGATCAACTACAACACCGTCTGGACCTCGATCTTCGAACCGGTCTCCACGTTCTCGTTCCTCGAGCGGTACGGCCGGATGTCCCCGTTGTCGAAGCAGCATGACCAGCCGTACCACGTGGTGGGCTCCGACCTCGCCGGCGTGGTCCTTCGGACAGGCCCGGGCGTCCACTCGTGGTCACCCGGCGACGAGGTGGTGGCGCACTGCCTGTCCGTGGAGCTGGAGAGCTCCGACGGGCACAACGACACGATGCTCGACCCGGAGCAACGCATCTGGGGATTCGAGACGAACTTCGGCGGCCTGGCCCAGCTGGCGCTGGTCAAGTCCAACCAGCTGATGCCGAAACCACGGCACCTGACCTGGGAGGAGGCAGCCACGCCTGGCCTGGTCAACTCCACGGCCTACCGGCAGTTGGTCTCGCGCAACGGGGCTGACATGAAGCAGGGCGACACGGTCCTGATCTGGGGTGCCTCCGGTGGCCTCGGCTCCTATGCGACCCAGTTCGCGCTCAACGGCGGGGCAACGCCCGTGTGCGTCGTGTCATCAGATGACAAGGCGGCGCTCTGCCGAGCCATGGGAGCCGAGCTCATCATCGACCGCCGGGCCGAGGACTACCGGTTCTGGAAGGACTCATCGACCCAGGACCCGACCGAGTGGCGACGCTTCGGCGCCCGGATCCGCGAGCTCACCGGCGGCGACGATCCAGACGTCGTCTTCGAGCACCCCGGCCGTGAGACCTTCGGCGCCTCGGTGTTCGTGACCCGACGGGGTGGCACGATCGTGACGTGCGCGTCGACCTCCGGATTCCTGCATGAGTACGACAACCGGTACCTCTGGATGAGCCTCAAACGGATCATCGGTTCTCACTTCGCGAACTACCGGGAGGCCTGGGAGGCGAACCGGCTCATCGCCAAAGGGCTGGTCCATCCCACCCTGAGCGAGACCTATCCACTCAGTGAGACGGGGCAGGCCACTTTCGAGGTTCACCGGAACCAACATCAGGGCAAGGTCGGGGTACTCTGCTTAGCACCCGAGGAGGGGCTCGGGGTGCGGGACCACGAGCTGCGCGACAAGCACCTGGACGCCATCAACCGGTTCCGTGGCGCATGACAAGGCCGAGGATCCTGGGTCGTCTGACCTGGAGCCTCCCGACAGGAACGAGGGACCTGACAGACCATGACCGACCAGCCCGGCAACGCACAGCGCGGACTGTCCATCTTCGACCACGCGGAAGAAGAGCGGACGACTTCCCAGCCAGCTGATTCGAACGATCCCACCGAGGTGATCCCGGTCGTGACGAGCGGTCACGGGACCCCGCAACAGACCACTGCGGCGCTGTCCCGCAGCACGTTCCCCACCCAGCCGGCCCAGGCGCCACACTTTCCCGTCGTACGCCGCGGTGGGTACGACAAGGACGCGGTCGATGAGTTCTTTGCCCGTCTTCAGGTCGGCCAGGTGGAAACCAGCGCTGCTCTCATGCTGCTGCGCGAGGAGAACGCCCGGCTCGCCGCGCGGGTCGAGGAGCTCGCCCAGCTCACCGCCGAGCAGGAGGCGCCGACGTACTCCGGTCTCGGAGCCCACGCCGCCACGATGCTGCGGCTGGCGGAGGAACAGGCTGCCCAGGTCCGTGCCGACGCGCAGAAGGCCGCGGAGCAGTCCCGCAAGCTCAGCCTGCGTGAGGCCGAGGCGCTGCGGACCGCTGCGCAGAAGGAAGCCGATGACATCCGCACGGTCGGGCTTGAAGAGATCGACGAGCGGATGGCGACGACCCTCTTCGAGAGCGACCGCGAGCGTGCCCTCGTCAAGGCGCAGGCCGACGACCTTCTCGCCTCGGCCCGTCGCGAGGCCGACCAGATCCGTCTCGGCTCACAGCAGGAGTCCAACGCACTCCGGACGGCTGCCGCGCGTGACGCCGAACAGGCCCGGGCGGGAGCCGACCGTGAGGTGATGGAGGCCCGCCGCACGTTGGCGGTCGAGAAGGAGCGCCTCGCGAAGGAGGCGACCGAACGCCACGCGACCGCGATGGCCGAGACCAGCCGCATCATCGAGGAGGCCGAGGCCCGGGCGACCGCCGCGGAGGAACGCGCCCGCGAGGCGATGGAGGCGGCCACGAAGCACCGCGAGCAGGCGTTGGCCGAGAGCGAGCGCACCTTGACCCGTTCGCGCCGCGAGGCCGAGCAGCTCACCGTCACCGCCCGACGGTCCGGCGAGCGGATCGTCGCGAACGCGCGGGCCGACGCTGAGCGCCAGAGCGCCGCGGCCCTCGACGAGGTGACCCAGCTGAGGCGCCAGCGCGACGGCATCGTGGCCCAGCTCGCGCAGCTACGCGACGTCGTGGCCAGCTTCACCGGCGAGCCGGGCGTCGAGCCGGCCACCCCTGCGGCCTCGCCCGACCGGCAAGGGACGGCGCCGAAGAACCCGGCGACGAGTTCGCCGAACACGGCGTCGACCGCAGTGCGACCGGACGCCAAAGGCCCGAGCCCGGCGAGGCCCGACGCGCAACGCTCGAGCGGCTCGGCCGCGGCGAAGCCGGGAGTCGCCGGACCGAGCGACCGCGCCGAGCGTTCCGGCGGGATCGCGCCTCCCTCGACCCGGCCGGAAGGGACCCGCGCCGAATCCCCTGCCGGCTCGTCCTCGTCGGAGACGACATCCCCCTCGACTCGACCGGAGACGCCACAGGCCCGTACGACACGCGGCCGCTCCGCGGTGGCCGCGCGAATTGCCGCGGAGGTTGCCCCCCAGACACCGGACAGCAAGGCCAGAGGTCGCGCCGGCGACGCCGGGTCCGCGTCTGCGTCTGCGTCCTCGACGATGTCTGCTTCCACGTCTGCGTCCACTCCGGCTGACAGCACAGGTGACAGGGGTGGAGACGGCGGCAACGGCGAGAACAGGTCGAATCCGCAGACCAAGGCCAGCTAGTCACGTCACCGAGCCACGTCGTTGTCGGCTGCGCGCCGGGCTGGGTCGTCATACGGTCTAGAACATGACCCCCTCGATCGCGACTGCCACACGCCCGGACCGGGACGCCCTGACCGAGTTCCTGCGCGCTCGCAGCCGCGCCGTCATCATGACCACTCGTCGCGATGGTCGACCGCAGTCCTCTCCGGTCGCGTGCGGGGTCGACGCACAGGGTCGGCTGGTCGTCTCGACCTACCCTGAACGCGCCAAGGCCATGAACGTCCGGCACGACCCACGCGTGTCTGTCTGCATGCTGTCGGACACGTGGGACGGCCCCTATGTGCACCTCGACGGCACGGGTGAGGTGCTCGACCTTCCTGCTGCGCTCGAGCCGTTGGTGGAGTACTTCCGGTCGTTGTCGGGCGAGCACCCGGACTGGGACGAGTACCGCGCCGCGATGACTCGACAGAACAAGTGCCTCATCCGCATCACGATCGAGCGGTGGGGGCCGATCGCGACCGGAGGGTTTCCCGCGAGCCAAGTACCCTGACGGCCCCGTGCGGGCCCCGTGTGTCGCGCTCCGCTGGAGAGGCCAACGGGTCGATCGTGTGACAAGGTGTGGGTCATGTCAGACCGCGACGAGGACGCCGCGGCCCGTCGAGCAGCCGACCAGGCCGAGGGCGCACGGGACGAGGCCATCGAGGCGCGTGACGCCGCTGAAGGTGCCCGGGACGAAGCCGTCGAGGCCCGGGACGAGGCTGACGAGGCGGCCTCCTGTGACGGCGCCGATGGTGCCGGGGCCAAGACCGGCCGGGCCGCCCACCTGGACTCCCAGGCGGTGCCGTCGGAACTGTTGATCCACCCTGATGACGAGCCTGAGCCCGGCGATGAGAACCCGTTCGGTGTACCTGGCCCGCCGGTGTCGAAGCACTCACCCTTCTACATCGGCTTCTTCGGGGGGCTGGGCCTGCTGGTCGCCCTGTTCCTCGGCCTGGCGTTCCGGCACATCGAGTCCGTGCTCGTGCTCGTGCTGGTCTCGGCATTCCTGGCGGTGGGGCTCAACCCGCTCGTCGAGGTGCTCATGCACCGTGGGCTTCGTCGACGCTGGGCGGTGCTGGTGGTCAGCCTGGGTGTGCTGAGTCTGCTGACCTTGTTCGTGGTCGCCCTCGTGCCGGTGCTGCGGGACCAGATCACCGCGCTCATCGCCAGCGCACCGGACTGGCTGGACAAGCTGCAGAAGAACAGCACGATCAAGGACCTGGACAAGAAGTACGACGTGATCGACAAGGCCAGGGAGAAGCTGCAGGACCCGCAGCTCGCCCAACAGGTCTTCGGAAGCGTCTTCACCGTCGGGCTGGCGGTGCTCAACGCGCTGCTGAACGCGTTCTTGATCTTCGTGCTGACGCTGTACTTCCTGTCGGCGTTGCCCCAGATCAAGCGTGCCTGCTACTCGCTGGCCCCGGCATCGAGGCGGAGCCGGGTCACGTCGCTCGGCGACGAGATCCTGCGCCGGGTGGGCGGGTACGTCGCTGGAGCGTTCGTGGTGGCGATGACCGCGGGCGTTACGTCGTTCGTGTTCCTCGAGTTCGCCGGACTGGGGCAGTATGCCCTCGCGCTGGCGCTCGTCGTCGCGATCCTCGACTTCATCCCGCTGATCGGTGCCACCATCGGCGCAGGGATCGTCACGATCATCGGCTTCGCGACCTCGCCGGGCGTCGGCATCGCGTGCATCGTCTTCTACGTCGTCTACCAGCAGGTCGAGAACTACGTCATCTATCCGCGCGTGATGCGTTCCTCGGTCAACGTGCCCGGGGTGATCACGGTCATCGCGGTGCTGATCGGCGGCACCCTGCTGGGCGTCGTGGGCGCGCTGCTGGCGATTCCGACCGCGGCCGCCGCCCTCTTGCTCGTCCGCGAGATCGTGATCCCCCGCCAAAACCGGACGTAGCCACCCCTGGCCGTGCGTTTGCCTAGTTCACAAGCCAGGTGGCTTCTGCACTAGGCAAACGCGCCTCTGAGACAGCGTATTTGCCTTGGACACTCGTCTCCGGCACGCCGCGCAAAGCGGCCGTATGCCGCCGGGATCGACCCACCGCCACAGTGCTCTGCTCCCCCACCGTGGCAGACCCTTCACGGGTTGAGGATCTGCGGCGCCTCGTGCTCCATCGGGCCGTCCCAGCTGTCAGGCAGCGGTATGGCGGCCGGGTTCAGCCGCGCCACGATCAGGTCGAGCACTTCCTCGGCCTGGCCGACCCACAAGTGCTTTCCGCCCTCGACGCCGATCACCTCGGCCTGCCCGATCGCCGCGAACCGCTCCCGCGCCTCCGCCGGCCGCAGGTAGTCGTCGAACTCAGGCACGATCGCCACCACGGGTTTGCCCGACTGGTCCCACTCCGCCAGGTGCTCGGGCCGGCTCGACCGCAACGGCGGTGACAGCAGGATCAGACCTGCCACACCTGGATCGCAGGCGTACATGAGACCGAGGTCGGTGCCGAAGGACCAGCCGACCACCCAGATGTTCGGCAGCTCGGCGAACTCGGCGTACTCGATAGCCGCCGCCACGTCATACCGCTCCCCCACGCCTTCGTCGAACGTCCCCTGGCTGGTGCCCTGCGCGCTCGCCGTCCCCCGCGTGTTGAAGCGCAGCACCGCGATCTGCGCGAGCGCCGGCAGCCGGTACGACGCCTTGCGGAAGATCTGGCTGTCCATCATCCCCCCGTGCGTGGGCAGCGGGTGCAGACACACCATGGTCGCGACCGGCTCTGCCTCGATCGGCAGCGCCAGCTCCCCGACGAGCTCGAGCCCGTCGGCCGTGTGCAGGGTCAGCGCCTCCCGGCGCGCGGGGAGCACGGAGTTCGGTCGGATGCGCTTCGCTTCGCCCACGTCGTATGCCGCCCGCGCCGTCAGTGGGCGGTGTAGTCGCGAAAGCCCCGGCCGGTCTTGCGTCCGAGGTAGCCCGCGGTCACCAGGTGCTCGAGCAGCGGCGCGGGCGCGAACCCGGGCTCCCGGAACTCCAGGAACAGCGTCCGTTCGATCGCGAGTGACACGTCGTTGCCGACGACGTCGAGCAGCTCGAACGGCCCCATCGGCAGCGCGCACCCCTCCTTCATCGCGGTGTCGATGGCGTCGGCGGTCGCGTAGTGCGCCTCGAGCATCCGAACGGCGTCGTTGAGGTAGGGGAACAGCAGCGCGTTGACGATGAAGCCCGCACGATCACCGCACGACACCGGGTGCTTGCCGATCGCCTGGCACAGCGCGCGCACCGTCTCGGCGACGTCGTCGTCGGTCGCGACCGTCGAGACCACCTCGACGAGCTTCATCAGGTGAGCCGGGTTGAAGAAGTGCATGCCGATGACGTCTCTGGGCCGCCCCGTGACCGACGCGAGCTCGATGACCGGCAGCGACGAGGTCGTGGTCGCGAGGATGGCTCCATCCCGGCAGATCTCGTCGAGGTTCTCGAACAGTGCCTTCTTCACGACCAGGTCCTCGGCGATGGCCTCCACCACGATGTCGACGCCCGCCAGGTCCTCGAGGTTGGTGGAGCCGGTGACGTGCCCCAGCGCCGCGTCGCGGTCACCCTGCTCGATCTTCCCGCGCTGGACCGCCTTCTCGAGGCTGCGCGTCATACCTGCGCGCACGTTGTCGACCTTCTCCTGGCTGCGCGTGACGCAGGTGACGTCGAACCCTGCGCTGGCGAACACTTCGACGATCCCGGTCGCCATCGTCCCTGACCCGACCACGCCGACCCGTCCGATCGCGTGCTGCAGGCTCGGCTGCTCGTCGAGGCCGGGAGTGTGCTTGTCGTCGACCACGACCGGGCTGTCCGGGCCCTCGTAGGTGTAGAAGCCACGGCCGGTCTTGCGCCCCAGCAGTCCGGCCGTCGTCATCTGCTTGAGTACCGGGCTGGGCGCGTGGAGGCGATTGCGTCCCTGCCGGTACATCGTGTCGAGGATCTCGTATGCCGTGTCGAGCCCGATGAGGTCGAGCAGCGCCAACGGACCCATCGGGTACCCACAGCCGAGTCGCATGGCCGCGTCGATGTCCTCGCGGCTCGCGTAGTTGGTCTCGAACATCGACACCGCGTGGTTGAGGTACCCGAACAGCAGCGCGTTGGCGATGAAGCCGGCCTTGTCACCGACGCTCACCGGGTTCTTGCCGAGCCGGCGGGCGAGCTCCTGGACCTCCTCGACGATGTGCGGCTCGGTGACGACGGTGCTGACCACCTCGCAGAACTGCTGCACCGGGGCCGGGTTGAAGAAGTGCATGCCGATGACGCGGCCCGGGTTCGAGGTCGCCGCTGAGATCTGGGTCACCGAAAGGCTGGACGTGTTGGTCGCCAGCACAGCGTCAGCCCGGACGATCTCGTCGAGCCGCTGGAAGATGGTGCGCTTGAGGTCGAGGTTCTCCACGACGGCCTCGACCACGAGGTCGCAGTCCTTGAGGTCCGCCAGTGTCGTCGTCAACGTCAGCCGCTCGAAGATCTCGGCCTGCTCGTCCTCGGTCAGCTTGCCGCGCTTCTTGGCCCTATCCGTGGAGTGCTGCACGTGGGCGCGACCACGAGCGACCTGCTCGTCGGTCTGTTCGACGCCGACGACCGTGAACCCGTTGCGCGCGAACACCTCGGCGATGCCCGCACCCATCGTGCCCAGGCCCACGACACCGATGGTGGAGAACTCTCGAGACATGGCCCCGAGTCTCCCATGACCCGGTTGACCACCGGCGACAGCCTGTGGCTGAACCTTCGCGTGACCGGTCACACTCTCCTTCAGCCACAGCACGTATGCCGGATAGGGTCACGGGGTGCGTCTCGTCATTGCCCGCTGCCAGGTCGACTACGCCGGCCGGCTGACCGCCCACTTGCCGATGGCCACCCGGCTGATCGTGGTCAAAGCCGACGGCTCGGTGCTGGTCCACTCCGACGGCGGTTCGTACAAGCCCCTCAACTGGATGTCACCGCCGTGCACCCTGGCCGAGGGCGTCGACGAGAACGGCACGGTCGAGTGGGTCGTCGAAGCGAAGTCCGGCGACACCCTGCGCATCCTGCTCGAGGAGGTGCTGAGCGACTCGGCATACGAGCTCGGCATCGACCCGGGGCTGCAGAAGGACGGGGTCGAGAAGCACCTGCAGGAGCTGCTCGCCGACCACCCCGCCTCACTCGCTGACGGCCTCACGCTCGTACGCCGGGAGTTCCCGACCGCGATCGGTCCGGTCGACCTGCTCTGCCGTGACCCCGCTGGAGCCACGATCGCGGTCGAGATCAAGCGACGCGGCGAGATCGACGGCGTCGAGCAGCTGACCCGCTATCTCGACCTGCTCAACCGCGACCCCTTGCTCACACCCGTCCGGGGCATCTTCGCCGCCCAGGAGATCAAGCCGCAGGCCCGGGTACTCGCCACCGACCGGGGGATCGCCTGCGTCACCGTGGACTACGACGCCCTCCGCGGCATGGACGACCCGACCGCCCGGCTCTTCTGACCAGACACCTGTGATCGCCCGAATCAGGGGGTCAACGGACCTGAAACGGTGGTTGACGGGTGTTCGGTCTGGCGGTGACGGCGTAGCCCGACCTCAGAGCGCCTCGACCATGGCCAGTACGTCGTCGGCGCAACCCCAGGAGATCGTCACACCGGCGCCACCGTGGCCGTAACAATGAATCACCCGACGTCCGCTCTGCAGCTTTTCAGGCTCGAGCCTGACCGTCGGGCGGGCTGGGCGCAGGCCCACGAGGTGTCCCACGATCTCCGCGTCTGCCAGCTCCGGCACCAGCGCGGTCGCCCGGGCCAGGATCCGCCGAGCCACCTCCGGGTCGGGCCGCCGATCCCATGCGCCACGCTCCTCCGTGCCACCCACGACGATGTCGTGAGAGCGCGGCACGACATAGGTCGGCCCGTCCGGGCCATCACCCGACAGCACCCATCGGTCCAGCCCGACCTGCGCGAGCCGGACGACCTGGCCACGCACCGGGACCACCTCGTCGTCATCGCCCAGCAGACGGGCACCAAGACCGGAGCAGTTCACCACGAGGTCAGCGCGGTCCGGCAGGCCCGAGAGCGCCATCCGCGTGAGGGTCGCTCCCGCAGCCTCGAGGCGCCGCTGCAACCACGTCAGGTAGACCGGCATCTCGATGACCGGTGTCGTGAAGCTCCAACCGTCGCGGTAGGGAGGAGGCGGGTAGTCCAGCCGCCTCCAGTCGGGTACAGCGGCCGCCCACCAGGGATCGGCGGTCCGGCCCCGGAGGAACTCAGCACCTTCGCGCATCACGACACCGCTGTCGTGGGTCTGAGCCAAGGCGGTGAACTCGCCAAGTGACACCTGCGACCAGGCCAGGACACGGTCGACCGGCTGGGCGAGGTAGGGGTACCAGATCGCGGCTGCCACGGCCGACGTCGTCTCCTGCGGCAGCTCGCGCGCCACCAGGTTGACGTCATACCCGGCCTCAGCGAGCCGAACACCGACGGTCAGCCCCGTGACACCGGCACCGACGACCAGGACTCGCATCGGCTCAGTCTGTCAACTTCCCCGCTACGACGCAGCGTGTCCGGTGACCCAGGCGGTCTCATGGCCCGGCAGTGTCGGTCAACGGCTGGTTGTTCCAGGTCCGCAGGACCCAGCCGTCGGCGTCGACGGAGATTTCGCACGTCCCGCAGTTCGCCATGGCCCGACCCGCGGAATGGTCCGGCCGGACGTTGCTCGCCAGCTGCGGCAGGACGAGCCCGATCACCCCACCGTGACTGATGACCGCCACGGTCTCACCCCGGGACTGGTCCGCCAGCGTCTCGAGCTCGACGCGCATGCGACGTACGACGTCGATGCCGGACTCGGCACCAGGGCAACCCGCCGCCAGGTCACCACCCATCCAGCGGGCGAACACCCGGTCGAGGGACTCCCACCCGTCCGGCCGGCCGGCCAGGTCGCCCACCGAGAACTCTCGCAGGCCCGGCCGAACCCGCACGGGCACGTCGAGAGCTGCCGCGACGATCTCCGCCGTCTGCACGGCCCGTGCCATGTCACTGCACCAGATGGCGGCAATCCTGCGGTCGCGCAGCGACTCAGCCAGCTGCTTCGCCTGGACCCGGCCTGCGGCCGTCAACGAACCGCCGTCGTCCGACACATGCTCGGAGTCGTACTCCGCTTCGCCGTGCCGCGCCACGATCAGCGTGGCGGGACAGAACAGGTCGCTCATCCCACCACCTCGAACCGCATCCCGTGGGCCTGCACCCGGGTCAGCAAGGCATCGCCCATCGCCTGCACCGTCGTCACCTGTCCGGCCGTCTGCGGCAGCTCGTCGAACGCCAGGCACAGGGCCGACTGCGACAGCATCATCGCAGTCTCGTCGTAGCCGGGGTCGCCACCGCCGACCTCGGTGAGCACCCGCTTGCCTCCCCCCTCGCCGACGAACCGCACCGTGAACCAGTGCCTGGCCCGCTGCGCCTCGCTCGGTCCCTCGCCGGGCTGACGAAGCCTGAGCAAGAGGTCACGACCCGGCGGCAGCTGGGATACCGCCAACATGCCGCCGAGCACGAGCGGGGCACCGACGGCTGTCGGCAGGGACCGCACCAGCGCGTAGTGGCCGTAGCGGAAGTCGGGGCCGTACCGCTCCACGGCCCGGGCAGAGCGGCGTACGACGACAGGGTCGATCGTCGGCAACGGCAACGCATAACCTCGGCCGTCCGGGGAGCGCGTCGGGCGACGTGGCATGGCGCTCACGCGTCGGCCAGCGGGACGTGTCTCGACCTTCCGGCGCCTCGCCGCGGTCGCTGACGACTGGCGGGCCCGCGAGAACGCACGGATTGCCGTGGATAGGTCCCACCCGAGATCGTGGCCCCGGCCCGGACGTACCCGGACACCGTGATCGGGACACCCTCCGGCAGCTGCAGCACCGTGAAGTAGGCACCGAGATCGTGCGGGATCGAGTCGAAGCCGCACGAGTGCACCAGCCGCGCGCCCGTCTCGGCCGCGCGAGCGTGGTGGGCCAGCCAGATGCGGTCCACGAACTCGGGTTCTCCGGTGAGGTCCGCGTAGTCCGTCCCTACGTCGGCGCACGCCGCCACCAACGGCTCGCCGTACTCCAGGTACGGACCCACCGTGGTGGCGACGACCCTGGTCTGCTCCGCGAGGCGGCGCAGCGAGGAGTCGTCGGTGACGTCTGCGTGCAGCGTCTCGACCGACGCCCCCGCCTTGCCCAGACCGAGGAGCCGCTCGCGTACGGCATCGAGCTTGACACCGTCGCGCCCCGCGACAGCCCACCGCAGGTCATCCGGGCCGTCCGCGGCGAGCCGCTGGGCGGTCAGCCCCCCGGTGAAGCCGGTCGCCCCGAACAGCACGACGTCGTACCGGCGGTCGGAGCGGGCGCGGGTGAAGGCCATGGTGCCATCGTGTCAGCCCGCGAGTTGCGGGAAACTGCAGGTCGACACGCCGTGCGCGGGCTGCACTTTCCCGCTATTCGCGGGGGGCCTGCGCCGGCCGTCAGGTGGTGAGCGGCGGGAGGCCGTGCGTTGACCGGATCACGTCGACGAACCGAGCCATGATCTCGGTCAGGCCGAAGTCTCGGGGCGTGAACACGGCAGCCACTCCGCGCTCCACCAAAGCGTGCGCGTCGGACGTCGGGATGATCCCGCCGACGACCACCGGCACGTCGTCGAGCCCCTGCGCCCGGATCCCGTCCACGATCCTCGGGACGAGCTCCATGTGCGACCCGGACAGGATCGAGATGCCGACCAGGTGAACGTCCTCTGCGACGGCGGCCGCGACGATCTCGTCAGGAGTCAGCCGGATGCCTTGGTAGACCACTTCGAACCCCGCGTCCCGGGCCCGGACGGCGATCTGCTCGGCACCGTTGCTGTGACCGTCGAGACCGGGCTTCGCAATGAGCAACCGCAGCCGCCCGCCGAGCTCCTCGCCCGTACGCCGTACGGCCTCTCGCACGCCCGCGAGGTCGACACCCACGTCTGCGCTCCCGACCGTGCCGGACACGCCCGTCGGAGCCCGATACTCGCCGAACACCTCCCGGAGCGCGCCCGCCCATTCCCCTGTCGTGACCCCGGCACGGGCCGCCGCCAACGTCGCCGGCATCAGGTTGGCGGCCGTCTTCGCCTCAGCGCGCAGCCGTTCGATCGCCTGCTGCGCCACGGCCTCGTCGCGCTCAGCCCGCCACGCCACCGTCGAAGCAACCGCCGCGGCCTCGGCCGCCGGGTCCGCGGCCTGGATCGCCGCGTCGAGATCGGCCGTGAGGGGTGACGGCTCCGTCTCGACGAACACATTCACGCCGATGACCGGGTCCTCACCGGACTCGATCCGAGCGCGCCGGCGGGCATGGGAGGCCACCAGCTCGCGCTTCATGTAGCCGGACTCGATCGCAGCGACCGCGCCCCCCATCGATTGGATCCGGTCGATCTCGGTCTGCGCACTCGCCACCATCTCGGCCACCTTGGCCTCGACCACGTGCGAGCCGGCGAAGATGTCGTCGTGCTCGAGCAGGTCGGACTCGAAAGCAAGCACCTGTTGCATCCGCAGCGACCACTGCTGGTCCCACGGCCGCGGCAGGCCGAGGGCCTCGTTCCAGGCCGGCAGCTGCACGGCTCGCGCCCGGGCGTCCTTGGACAACGTGACCCCCAACATCTCCAGCACGATGCGCTGCACGTTGTTCTCCGGCTGCGCCTCGGTCAGCCCGAGCGAGTTGACCTGGACGCCATACCTGAAGCGACGCTTCCGGTCGTCGGTGACTCCGTAACGTTCGCGGGTGAGCTCGTCCCACATGCGCGCGAACGCCCGCATCTTGCACATCTCCTCGACGAAGCGAACACCTGCGTTGACGAAGAACGAGACCCGGGCCACGACCTCATCGAAGCGATCGGCCTCGACCTGGCCGGAGTCGCGCACGGCGTCGAGAACCGCGATCGCCGTACAGATCGAGAACGCCAGCTCCTGGGTGGGCGTCGCACCCGCCTCCTGGAGGTGGTAGCTGCAGATGTTGATCGGGTTCCACTTCGGCAGCGCATGGACGGCGTAGGCGATCAGGTCCGTGGTCAGCCGCAGCGAGTCCTCGGGCGGGAACGCGTAGGTGCCGCGCGAGAGGTACTCCTTGATGATGTCGTTCTGGGTCGTGCCGGTGAGCGCTGTGAGGTCCGCTCCTTGCTCCTCCGCCACGACCTGATACAGGGCGAGCAGCCACATGGCGGTCGCGTTGATCGTCATCGACGTGTTCATCTCCGCGAGCGGGATCTCGTCGAACAGCCGACGCAGCTCACCCAGATGCGGGACAGGGACCCCGACCTTGCCCACCTCGCCGCGGGCGAGGTCCGCGTCCGGGTCGTAGCCGGTCTGGGTCGGCAGGTCGAACGCGACTGACAATCCCGTCTGACCCTTGGCGAGGTTGCGCCGGTAGAGCGCGTTGGACTCGGTGGCTGAGCTGTGTCCGGCGTACGTCCGCATCACCCAGGGATGGTCGCGGCGTGGCTCGGTGGGGTGGACGCCCTCCTCGTGATCAGCCATGTGCTGAGCGTACGGCGAGGTGACCAGCCGGTAACCCCCGTGTTACCTGCGTCACGACCCGACTAGGTCACACGGGTCGGCGTGTCGTCGCGGACGACGCACAGCCTGGCTGACCGAGCCGAGGCGGACAGCTTAGGCAACCAGCTCAGCAAACCAGCTCAGGCAACCAGCTCAGGCGGACAGGCTGAGGTGGCGTCGGTCGAGGTGCAGAATCCGGTTGAGCCGCGTCACGGCGAGCACCCGGCGGATCTCGTTGGAGCAGTTCCGCAGCACGAGGTGACGCCCTGACCGCTCGGCCCGCAGGTGCGCGGCGGTCAGCATGCCCAGCCCGGCGGCATCGATGATCTCGAGGGCGGCCATGTCGATGACGACGACCGACGAGCCGTCGGTCACGGACTCCAGCACGTCGTTCAGGATCGAGCGCACCTGGGCGACGTTGCGAACGTCCAGGTGGGAGCCGATCTTGACCAGATTCGTGACGGTCGAGCTGACGACCATGACACCTCCCCGCGGGTGTGGACCCTTCCAGTGAGTACGACGTGCTGAGTACCCCGAAGGTTGCCCGACGCAGCTGACCGTGTCCAAACATTTATACGACTGCTCGGTAACGATCGTGCGTCGGACTCAGCAGGTCCTGACGTACCCCCAGGAGAGAGACGGTAGACGCTTGATACATCATTTCCGGGGATGTCGGGCGTGTCCGACCTCGAGTCGCCGCGGCAGCGTCAGCGCGGCGCCATCCGCAGGGCACCGTCCATCCGGATGACCTCCCCGTTGAGGTAGTCGTGCTCGACGATCATCAGCGCGAGTGCCGCGTACTCCTCCGGGCGTCCCAGGCGCTTCGGGAACGGCACCCCCTCGGCAAGGGTGGCACGGAACTCGTCGTTGACGCCGGCGAGCATAGGGGTGTCGATGATGCCCGGTGCGATCGTCGCGACCCGGATACCGAAGCTCGCCAGGTCCCGCGCCGCGCTCAAGGTCAGCCCGACCACGCCACCCTTCGACGCGGCGTAGGCCACCTGTCCGACCTGACCGTCGTACGCGGCGATCGAGGCGGTGTTGACGATGACACCTCGCTGTCCTGACCTGTCCGGCTCCGTCTTCGCCATCGCCTCGGCGCCGAGGCGAAGGACGTTGAACGTCCCGACGAGGTTGACGTCGATGATCTTGCGGAACAGCGCGAGGTCGTGGGGCCCGTTCTTGGACAGGATGCGACCCGCCGTGCCGATGCCCGCGCAGTTGACGACGACGCGCAGCGCAGCCGCCTCGGCTGCCTGCGCAATGGCGGCTCGCACCTGGGCCTCGTCGGTCACGTCGCCCTCGAGCAACGTGACGCCGTCGACCTCGGGCGCCGCGTCGATGGAGGCGGGCAGGTCGAGTCCGAACACGCGTGCTCCCTGCGCGGCGAGCGCGCGAGCGGTGGCTCCACCAAGGCCGGATGCTCCGCCGGTGACGACGGCCGCGATGTCCTGGATCTGCATGCCGGGAAGACTAACGAGCGGCCTCGCCGCGCTCGCCACCCGGTCGCCACAGCACGTCCCCGCGGGACCGGTTCGCGTATCGAGCGAGGATGAACAACAGGTCGCTGAGCCGGTTCAGGTACGTGATGGCCGTGACGTTCATCGTGTCCGCATGCTGGCCGTACGCGGCCCAGGCCGACCGCTCAGCCCGGCGCACGACGGTGCGCGCAACATGTAACAACGCAGCCCCTTGCTCGCCGCCGGGCAGGATGAACGAGCGCAGCGTCTCGAGGTTTTCGTTGTAGCGGTCGCACCAGGCCTCGAGCCGGTCGACATACTCCGGCTCGACCCGCAACGGCGGAAACTCGGGCTTGTCGACGACCGGGGTGCAGAAGTCGGCGCCGACGTCGAAGAGCTCGTTCTGGACATGCACCAGGACCGCCACGACGTCCGCGTCCAGCCCACCGAGTGCGATCGCACAGCCGATCTGGGAGTTCGCCTCGTCCACGTCGGCGTAGGCAGCCAACCGCGGATCCGTCTTCGACGTCTCGCTCATGTCGCCGAGCCGGGTCGTACCCGCGTCACCCGTGCGGGTGTAGATCTTGGTGAGGTTGACCATGCCGCCAGCCTATGGCCGGTCCCGGGCGACGAAGTCGCCGGGACCGAGCTCAACAAGCCACCCGGGACGTCAATATGGGGATCCGGTCCCCGGCGACAAAGCCGCCGGGCCACGTCAGGTCGTGGCCCACTTGTGGCCGGGAGGGTCGTACGCCGCCAGCCTGTCCAGCAGCACTGCCGGGTCGGACTCCCGTGCCACCATGTCGCGGTGGTGGGCCGCCAGGAACCCTTCGCCGACCATGTGGTCCAGCATCACGACAAGCGGCTCGTAGAAGCCGTCCACATCCAGGAGCCCGAGGGGTTTGTCGTGCAGGCCGAGCTGAGCCCAGGTCCAGACCTCGAAGAGCTCCTCCAAGGTGCCTGCGCCACCGGGCATCGCGATGAAACCGTCCGACAACCTGGCCATCATCGCCTTGCGCTCATGCATGTCTGCCACCACGTGCAGCGTGGTGAGCCCGGTGTGCGCGAGCTCCCGGTCGACGAGCTGCTGCGGGATCACGCCGATGACTTCACCGCCGGCCGCCAACGCGGCATCAGCGACGACGCCCATCGAGCCCACTCGCCCACCGCCGAACACCACACCGATACCACTTCTTCCGAGCAGACTGCCGAGCGCGGTGGCCGCGTCGCGATAGCGGTCACCCCGGCCCGGGGACGACCCGCAGAACACACAGATCCGCACGCCAGCTCCTCAGACGAACCGGTTCGACGCGTCAAGGTAGTAGTCGAAGGCCAACCGCTCGCACTGATGGTCGTCCAGAAACCGGACGAAGTCCTGGTGGATCGGATGCGCGACGTACGCCGCCAACGTGTCGGCGTCGGGGAAGACCGTGACGAGCAAGTACTGGTACCCCCGCGATCGGGCCTCGGTGAGGTCGCCACCGAACCGCAGCTCGGTCATCGTCCCGATCACGGCCGGCCACTCGGCAACCATCTCGCGCATCGCGGCGTCCTCCTGCGCCGAGAGCGGGCTCGCGAACTTGAACAGCACGACATGCTGCAGGGGCGCTCCGTCGGTCACAGCGACCTCCTCAGGTCATCATCGTGCGGTCGTACCCCGGCGGGGCCGCCTCGGTCCAGGACAGAAATCCCATCAAGGCATTGCGGCTCATGGCCAGTTCGATCGTGCGACCGGTGTCGAGTCGTACGGCCACCACCACATGTCCGGAGTACAACGAGAAGGCTTCAGCGCCGTGCGGCGTCCGGCTCGTGATGACCGTCATGGACCGGTCGAAGACGTGGCGAGGTCGAGGCGCGAACGAGAAGATCCGGAACCACTCCAGCCGGTCACCGGTGTAGCGGCCCAGACCGAGCGACCATCCGCGAGCCAGGGCTGCTGCCCCACCCTTGGAGGACGCTCGCATCCGGACGCTGCACTCGAAGGTGCCACCTGACCGGCTGATCACCCGGCGTCGAACGAAGAGGAAGAGGAACGCGAGCAGGATGACGAACGCGATCAGCCCAAGGCTGTCGAGGATCGCCTGCCACCACGCCATCGTCACCTCTCAGCCGCGGCGCCCTCTGGGTAGGCGCCGACACCCCGATCCTAAAACGCCGGGTGCGAGCGGTTGCTCGCACCCGGCGGTATCAGGTCTAGCTGGACTTCTCTGCCACAGTCACCCGGGCCTGTGCGAGCAGCAGCGCTGGATCCTGGGGCGACTCGGCATCGGCCTGCGCTCGTTCGAGGTCCTGCCTGGCCTCCTGGAGGTTGACCTCCGCCCCGAGCGTCGCGCGCTCGGCGAGGATCGACACCCGGTTGTTGGCCACGGAGAGGAAACCTCCGTCGATCACGGCGTACTGACGGTCGTCCTTGACGGTCTGCACCTCGACCGCGCTCGGCAGCAGCACCGAGAGCACCGGGGCATGATCCTTGAGCACCCCGATCTCACCGTCGGTCGTGCGGGCGACCACCATCGTGGCCTCGCCGGACCAGACGACCCGGTCCGCCGCGACAAGCTCGACCTGCAGGTTGTCCGCCATCAGAGGTCCTTCTGGATCTCAGACCACTTGCGCTCGACGTCGTCCAGGCCACCGCACATGTAGAAGGCCTGCTCGGCGACGTGGTCGTAGTCGCCGTTGCAGATCTTCGTGAACGCCTCGACCGTGTCATCGAGGGAGACCGTCGAGCCCTCGATGCCGGTGAACTGCTTGGCCACGTAGGTGTTCTGCGAGAGGAACCGCTGGATCCGGCGTGCTCGCGACACGACGATCTTGTCCTCCTCGGACAGCTCGTCGACGCCGAGGATCGCGATGATGTCCTGCAGCTCCTTGTTGCGCTGCAGGATCTGCTTCACCCGAACGGCGGTGCTGTAGTGGTCCTCGCTGATGTAGCGGGGGTCCAGGATCCGTGAGGTCGACGTCAGCGGATCCACGGCTGGGTAGATGCCGATCGAGGCGATCTCGCGCGACAGCTCGGTGGTGGCGTCGAGGTGCGCGAAGGTCGTGGCCGGCGCCGGGTCGGTGTAGTCGTCAGCCGGCACGTAGATGGCCTGCATCGAGGTGATGGAGTGACCCCGCGTGGAGGTGATGCGCTCCTGCAGAACGCCCATCTCGTCGGCGAGGTTCGGCTGGTAGCCCACGGCTGACGGCATCCGGCCGAGCAGGGTGGAGACTTCGGACCCCGCTTGAGTGAACCGGAAGATGTTGTCGATGAAGAGCAGCACGTCCTGGTTCTGCACGTCCCGGAAGTACTCGGCCATCGTGAGGGCCGAGAGCGCAACCCGCAGCCGCGTGCCCGGGGGTTCGTCCATCTGGCCGAAGACGAGGGCGGTCTGGCCGATGACCTCGGACTCGGTCATCTCCGCGATGAGGTCGTTGCCCTCGCGGGTGCGCTCGCCGACACCGGCGAACACCGAGACACCGCCGTGGTCACGCGCCACCCGGGCGATCATCTCCTGGATCAGCACCGTCTTGCCGACGCCTGCGCCGCCGAACAGTCCGATCTTGCCGCCCTGGACGTACGGCGTGAGCAGGTCGATGACCTTGATGCCGGTGTGGAACATCTCGGTCTTGGACTCGAGCTCGTCGAAGGCCGGGGACTTGCGGTGGATGGGCCACCGCTCGGTGATCTCGAGCTTCTCGTCCTCCTTCAGGTTGAGACAGTCGCCGATCACGTTGAACACGTGCCCGAGGGTCACGTCGCCGACGGGCACGCTGATCGGACCGCCGGTGTCGGTCACCGGGGCACCGCGCACCAGGCCGTCGGTCGACTTCATCGAGATGGCCCGGACCATACCGTCGCCGATGTGCTGGGCGACCTCGAGGATGATCGAGTTGGTCTCGCCGCCGAGCTCGATGTCGACGCTGAGCGCGTTGTACATCTCGGGCATCGACTCGGACGTGAACTCGACGTCGACGACCGGGCCGTTGATACGGGCGACCCGTCCGACAGCACCTGCCTCGTCGGTGGCCTTGGCGTCACTAAGGGTGGCAGTCATGGTCTCTCACTCACTCCCGGCGTTGGCATCGGCGAGGGCGTTGACGCCACCGACGATTTCGCTGATCTCTTGGGTAATGCCGGCCTGTCGGGCCTGGTTGGCAGTTCGGGTGTAGCTCTTGATGAGCTCTTCGGCGTTGTCAGTGGCCGACTTCATGGCCCGCTGACGGGCGGCGAGCTCCGAGGCCGATGCCTGCAGCAGGCAGAAGAAGATCCGGCTCTGGACGTACTTGGGCAGCAGGGCGTCGAGCACCTCCGCGCCGGACGGCTCGAACTCATACAGCGGGAGCACTTCGGCCGACTCGGGCTTCTCCTCGCCCTCGACCACCTCGAGGGGCAGCAGGCGGATGTCGGTCGGTTCCTGAACGAGCATGGAGCGGAACCTCGCGTAGACCACATGGACCTCGTCGACCCGGTGCGGACCCTCGTCGTCGATGAAGGCGGCGATCAGCGCCTCGCCCATCGCCTCGGCGTCTTCATAGGTGGGCGTGTCGGAGAATCCGGTCCAGCTGTCGACGATCGGGCGGTCACGGAAGGAGTAGTAGAGCACGCCCTTCCGACCGCTGACGTAGATGTCGACGTCCTTGCCCTCCGACTTCAGGCGCTCGCGCAGCCGCTCCGCTTCGCGCAGCACGCTGGACGAGTACGAGCCGGCCAGTCCCCGGTCGCTGGTGACGACCAGGATCGCGGCTCGGGTGGGGTTCTCCGGCTCAGACGTCAGCGGGTGGTCGACGTTGCTGTAGGTCGCGACCGCCGAGACGGCTCGGGTCAGCTCGCGGGCGTACGGCGCCGCGGACTGGGCGCGCTGCTGCGCCTTGATGATCCGCGACGCAGCGATCAGCTCCATGGCACGGGTGATCTTCGCCGTCGCCTGGACGGACTTGATCCGTGCGCGCAGCTCACGCAGCGATGCAGCCATGCTCAGCCTCGCTTCTGCTTGACGATCTGCTCCTGCTCGATGTCCTCGTCCTCGAGCGCCTCGAACTCCTCGCGACCCGCCTTGAGCGACCTGCCGTCGCTGGTCTCGAAACGGTCGAGGAAGGCGTCATAGGCAGTGTCGAGCGCGCCCTCGGTGTCGTCCGTGAAGTCCAGGGACTCACGGATTCCATCGAGGATGCCGCCGTGCTCGTGGCGCAGGAAGTCCAGGAACTCGCCCTCGAAGCGGCGTACGTCGTCGGTCGGGATGATGTCGAGCTTGCCCCGGGTGCCCGCCCAGAGGGAGACCGTCTGGTCCTCGAGGGGGAACGGTGAGTACTGCGGCTGCTTGAGCAGCTCCATCAGCCGGCCACCACGGTCGAGCTGCTGGCGAGAAGCCGCGTCGAGGTCGGAGGCGAACATCGCGAAAGCCTCCATGGCGCGGAACTGAGCCAGGTCGATCTTGAGCGAACCGGTGGCCTTCCGCATCGCCTTGACCTGGGCGGCACCACCGACACGGGACACCGAGACGCCGACGTCGATCGCCGGACGCTGGTTGGCGTTGAACAGGTCGGACTGGAGGAAGATCTGGCCGTCGGTGATCGAGATGACGTTGGTCGGGATGTACGCCGAGATGTCGTTGGCCTTGGTCTCGATGATCGGCAGCCCGGTCATCGACCCGGCACCCATGTCGTCGGACAGCTTGGCGCAGCGTTCGAGGAGGCGGCTGTGGAGGTAGAACACGTCACCCGGGTAGGCCTCGCGACCCGGCGGACGACGCAGCAGCAGCGACACCGCGCGATAGGCCTCGGCCTGCTTGGTGAGGTCGTCGAAGATGATCAGCACGTGCTTCCCGGCGTACATCCAGTGCTGGCCGATGGCCGAGCCGGTGTACGGCGCGAGGTACTTGAACCCGGCGGAGTCCGATGCCGGCGCAGCCACGATCGTGGTGTACTCGAGCGCGCCGGCCTCTTCGAGGGAACCGCGCACCGCTGCGATGGTCGAGCCCTTCTGGCCGATGGCGACGTAGATGCAGCGCACCTGCTGGACGGGGTCTCCGGAGTCCCACGCCCGCTTCTGGTTGATGATCGTGTCGATCGCGATGGCCGTCTTGCCGGTCTGACGGTCACCGATGATCAGCTGGCGCTGTCCGCGTCCGATCGGAGTCAGCGCGTCGATCGCCTTCAGGCCGGTGTACATCGGCTCGGAGACGCTCTGGCGTTGCACCACCGAGGGTGCCTGCAGCTCGAGGGCTCGTCGCGCGTCGGTCTCGACGTCGCCGAGGCCGTCGAGGGGGTTGCCCAGCGGGTCGACGACCCGGCCGAGGTAGCCGTCGCCGACCGGCACCGATAGAACCTCACCGGTACGACGGACCTGCTGACCCTCTTCGATACCGGCGAAGTCACCGAGGATGACGACGCCGATCTCGCGGACGTCGAGGTTGAGGGCGATGCCCAGGGTGCCGTCCTCGAACTCGAGCAACTCGTTGGCCATGACGGAGGGCAGGCCCTCGACGCGGGCGATACCGTCCATCGCCTCCGCGACCCTGCCGACCTCTTCACGGCTGGCTTCGTCCGGCTTGTAGTCCGCGACGAAACGCTGAAGCGCTTCCTGGATCTCCTCCGGCCGGATGGTGAGCTCCGTCATCTGCTTGTGCCTCTGCTCTCCTGGGACTCTGTGCTGCTCGGACGTTCCGTGGTCTGGCTGTCTCGTGTTGTCTGTCTTGTCGTCGGGCCTTGGCCGCAGGCGCTGCGTCCTCGTCCGACCGGGCGGGCTGGGGGCTACCCGATCAACTGACGTTGGGCATCAGCGAGTCGGGTCTCGATGCTGGAGTCGATCAGGTCGTCACCGATCTTGATCCGGACACCACCCAGCACGTCGGGATCCACCACGACGTTGAGATGGACCGGCTTGTCGTACATCGCGCCGAGCGCGGTCGCCAGCCGACGCTGGTGCGCCTCGCTGAGCTCAGTAGCCACCCACGCGGTGGCCAGCAGCCGCTGGTGTCGCGCGGCCAGCACCTGCTGGTAGTGAAGCAGGCCCCGCGTCAGGCTGCGGTGGCGTCCAGCGACCAGCTGGACGAGCAGGTCCTTCGTGACCTTGCCGACCTTGCGGCCGAGCACGTCATTGAGCAAGGAGCGCTTGCCCTCCAGGGACGGACCCGGGTCGGACAATGCCTCGCGCAGCTGCGGCTCGGCATCCAGGATGCGGGCAAACCGGAAGAGCTCGCTCTCCACGTCGTCCAGCTTCCCGGCCTCCTCCGCCGAAGCAGCGGTGGCGACGATGGCCACCTGCTCGACAGCGTCGGTGAGGTCGTTGCTGATGGACCATCGCTTGGCGACAGCAACCTTGAGGACGTCAAGGGCCGGCCTGCCGATCTTGCCACCGAGCACCGAATCGAGCACCTGCTCCTTCGCGGCGGCAGGGACCGAGGGTTCGGTCAGTCCCCGTCGCAGTGCCGGCTCGTGATCCAACAACCCGACAACCGCGAAGAGCTCTTCGCCGAGCCGTTCCGAGGACGCCTTGTCGATGGTCGCCTCGACGTCATCGAGCAGCTCGTCCCGGGAGCGTGCCGACCCTGCAACCATCAGCGCGCTCCGGAGTGGTCGACGTTGTCAGCGTCCTCGAGGCTGGAGATGAACCGCTCGATCGTCCGACCGCGACGTTCGTCGTCCTCGAGGGACTCTCCGACGATGCGTCCGGCCAGCGTGGTCGCCATGCTGCCCACTTCGGTGCGCAGCTGCTGAACCACCTGGCGGCGCTCCGCCTCGACCTGCAGGTGCGCATGCTGAAGGATGCGGGCCGACTCGGCCTGCGCCTGCTCGCGCATCTCGGCGATGATCGTGGCACCCTCTTCGCGCGCCTGCTCACGGATCCGCGACGCCTCGTGACGTGCGTCGACCAGCTGTGCGCGGTACTCGTTCTCGGCGGCCTCGGCCTTCGCCTTGGCCTCGTCAAGCTCGTCGAACTGGCGCCTGATGCTGTCCTGGCGGTCGGTCATCGCCTTGTTGATCGGCGGGACGACGTACTTGCCGAGCACATACAGGACGATTCCGAAGGCGATCAGCTCGACCACGAACGTGAGGTTCGGCACGAGGAAGTTGCCACCCGCGGCCATCGGCACGACGGTGTTACTCGCTGCGATACTCATGACTTGTATCCCGTCTCGTGTCGCTGAATCTCAGATCACTTGCCGAGCACGAAGACGAACAGGGCCATGAACGCCAGGTTGATGAAGAAGAACGCCTCACACAGACCGACCGTCAAGAAGAAGATCGTCTGGAGGCGACCCTGTGCTTCGGGCTGGCGAGCCACGCCCTGGATGTAGGAGCTTCCAGCGAGACCGTCACCGATAGCACCGCCGATGGCGCCGCCGCCGAGGGCCAGGCCACCGCCGATGAACGCGCCGGCGGTCTTGATGGCCGAGTCGAGGTTTGCTGCGTCCGTTGCCATGTCTCTCCTTGACTTCACGTCGGGGGGTCCGACGCATCGGGTTACTGACGGGTCGCGTGACCCACCAGGTGATCAGTGCACGAGTTCGGGCTGAGCCTCGCGGGTCTCCGTGTCGCTTGCTGCGTTGTCTGCTGTCTTGTCGGTGACGTGATCGTCGTCGTGACTGTCGTCGTGCGACCCGGCCGCTCCGAAGTACAGAACCGTCAGCAGGGCGAAGATGAAGGCCTGGATGCCGCCGATGAACATGTCGAACAGCTTCCAGATGACGTTGGGTGCCCACAGCACGTAGACCGGCAACAAGCCGATCAGGGCGATCATGATGCCGCCGGCGAAAATGTTGCCGAACAGCCGTAACGCCAGCGTGAACGGCTTGGTGATCTCTTCGAGAATGTTCAGCGGCAACAGCGCCGGGTAGGGCTGGACGAAGTGCTTGAAGTAGTTCTTGGCACCCTTTTCGCGGATTCCATAGGTCCAGACGCCCACGATCACCAGCAGGGCCAAGGACAGCGTGGTGTTGATGTCGGCTGTTGGTGCCGGCAGCAGCTTCGGGTGCTCACCGCTCGGAATCAGCTCGAGCCAGTTGGAGAACAAGATGAAGAGGAACAACGCGAGCGCCAGCGGAACCACGAAGGGGTGAACCCGACCGAGGTTGGACTCGACCTGTGTCGTGACCTGCTTGACGATGGCTTCCCAGAAGATCTGGACCTTGCTCGGAACTCCACTGTTGACCTTGGCGCGCATCCAGAATCCGAGCGCCACCACGATCGCCGCAGAGATCGCCGACGTCCAGATCGTGTCCAGGTTGACCGTCATCCCGAAGATCGTGCCCGTCGTGTGGTTGCCGATCTCGATCGAGGTGCCCTCGGCCAAGACGATCGAGCCACTCATGCCTTGCTCAGCTCCTTCAGGAGGGGGATGCCGGTCATCACAAGGGTGAGGAGCCGGAAGAGGGCCAGTCCGATCAGGGCGACGATTCCTGTGGACCAGAAGACGACAGCGACCGCAGCCGCAGCGCCGGCCACGAACAGGAGGCGCACGAGCGCGCTGGCCGCGATCTCACCGCGGGTCAGCTCAGCACCCGAGGAGATCATCTTCAGCAGGGAGTACTCGGTGGCCACGTGGTTGACCAGACCCATCAAGATGCCGACGGCGAGGAAGGCGGCAACATCCCAGTTGTTCATGGGACCGAAGATCCAGAAGCCGGCGACCGACAGGCAAAGGGCGACGATGAGCACGCGACGCTGGTCGCGCAGCACGGTCACCAGTGTGGGCTTCTTGATCTCATCCATCGGTGTCACCTGCCTTGTGAGCAACGCGAGAGGGGTCGACGTCCTTCTCACTTGAGTACGGAACGAACCCGCAACCAGAAGCCGAGGCCGCCGGCCATGATGCCAGCGGCGATACCCACGAGAGAGAACGTCGGGGAGGTGCCTGCCTTGTCGTCGACCACGAGCCCGATGACAAGTCCGGCGACCACCGCGCCGACAAGAAGACCACCGAGTCCGGCGAGGTCCCGCCCGCGAAGAGTCTTGTCGCCGTCACCGGTCATCACCTGATCGGCTCCCGTCGTCGTACACGCGGCCGTCATGGATCCACGCTCGCGAGACGCTGACGCTATCACAGGCTCGTGAGGCCCCCAGACTTCGGCCGAGACGGGCACGAAGGGCCTGCGTCGGGTCGCTCATCATGGTGGGGCGCCGTCCTCAACGTCGGGGGTGGGTCCCTGGCTATCAGTGCTTGTGAAACTTAGCACAAGGTCCTGAGAACTTTCTCATCACGGAGGCTAACCAGCCCTGACCGAGAGGGCAATTCGGCGACTTCCCTGGTGGGACGGGCGGGTCCGGTTGCTCCTGTCACCAAGGCAAACGGCGCTAGGCGTCCTCGGCCTTGATGAGCCCGCTGTGGCCGGGGATTCCGAAGGTCACGAGCAGGGCGACGATGGCCATCGAGGACAAGCCCAACGCGGACCACCAGCCCGAGAACAGGCTGATCAGGACAACCCCGAAGGCGACGAGCCCGGCCCACAGGTACATGACGAGGACCGCCCGCCGCTGCGAGTGGCCGATCTCGAGGAGGCGGTGATGCAGGTGCTTCTTGTCGGGTGCCATGGGCGACCTGCCCGCGCGAGTACGTCGTACGACGGCCAGCACCAGGTCCACGAACGGTACGACCAGAACCGCGAACGGCAGAATGAGAGGCAGGAGCGCAGCAAGCAGGCTCGCATCGGCGCCGAAGAATCCTTGGTCGATGCTGCTGGTCGGGTACTGGCCGGTGAGACTGATCGCTGAACACGCCAGCATGAAGCCGATGAGCAAGGCCCCGGAGTCGCCCATGAACATGCGGGCGGGGAAGAAGTTGTGGGGCAGGAAACCGAAGCACACCCCCGCCAGCGCAGCCGTGAGGATCGCCACCGTGGAGGCCCGGGTCTGGTCGTTCACCAGCGCCAGCAGCACGGCGTAGGAGAAGAACGCCACCGAGCCGATGCCGACGACTCCGGCCGCCAGCCCGTCGAGCCCGTCGATGAAGTTCACGGCGTTCACCGTGGTGACGATGATGAGCACCGTGAGCAGCGCCGACTGAGAGCCGCCGAGGGAGAACGTCGACATCGAGCGCTGTCCCGGAAGAGGCAGCCAGAGGATCTGCACGCCCTGCAGGACCACGACCCCGGCGGCGATCACCTCCCCCGCCAGCTTGGTGATCGCGTCGAGCTCGAAGATGTCGTCGATGACGCCGACCAGGCAGATCACCAGGCCCCCGAGCAGGACCGCCCTCGCGTCGTTGACGATCAGCTGGCGCTGCCCCAGGAACGGCAGCTGGGTCGCCACGAGGTACGCCGCTCCGAGACCGCCCATCATCGCGACCCCGCCGAAGTAAGGGATGGGGATCTCATGCACATCGCGGTCCCGGACACGGGCGACCGCGCCGAACCTCATCGCCAGCTCGCGGGCCACTACGGCCAGCAGATAGGTGACCGCCATGGCGACCACGAAGATCAGCACGTACTCACGCATCAGGCGGGACCGCGGTCCTCAGGATCCCCCGCAGTCTCCTGGCCACCGTCGACTCCGTCGAGCCGGTTCGTTTCACCCGGTTCGACGGGCTGTTCTGTGCTGCCCTCCTCGCCCGGGCTCTCGTCGTTCGGCCGAGATCGTGTAGCGATGGAGTCGTCAGCAACCACGATGCCGGGAACAACCTCGCGTAGTTGTGCAATGGTGACGACCCCGACCCTGACGACGCGGATCATCGGTCCACTGCAGTCCACGATCGTCGAAGCGACCGTGCCGGGCGTGGGGCCACCGTCCAGGTAGACGTCGACCGCGTCGCCGAGCATCCGCTGGGCATCTTCGACCGTCGTCGCGGCCGGCGAGCCGGTGAGGTTGGCGCTGCTCACGGCCAGCGGACCGTTGTCGGAGAGCAACGCGAGAGCGTCCTCATGGTCCGGCATCCGCAGCGCGACCGTCGCCCTGCTGTCGCCCAGGTCCCACATCAGGCTCGGCTGCTGGCGACAGATCAAGGTCAGCCCGCCCGGCCAGAACGCGGCGGCGAGGTCGCGCGCATCCGGTCCCACATTGGTCGCGAGGGCTCGCAACGTATCGGTGCTGCCGATGAGCACCGGCGTCGGCATGGCGCGCCCCCGGCCCTTCGCGCGAAGCAGCCGACGCACGCCCGTCGGGTCGAAAGCGTCAGCCGCCAGCCCGTAGACGGTGTCGGTCGGGAGCACGACGAGCCCGCTGCGCGCCAGTGCCAGCTTGGCCTCGGTGAAGCCGGTCGATCGCTGCGCGGGGTCATTGAGGTCGAAGATGCTCGAGACAGGGTCCGGTTCGGGATGGTCCGGCTCGTCGGACGGGGCGGACTCGTCGAACTGGCCGGGCTCGGGCTCGCTCACGGGCCTATCGTGCCAGGCCGGGTCGGCGGCCTGGTCACCCGCCGCGCGGTGACGAAGCGCGGCCGGCCCGCGAGGTCCAGGTGGTCCCGCACTTCGTGCCACAGGCCGGTGGCGGCGAAGACCTCCGGCGCCGCCTCGCCTTGCACGTCGGCATGCTCGCAGGCCACGAGTCCGCCGTCGGTTGCGAGTGCAGCAGCAACCACCGCCACCTGCCGGATCGCGTCGAGTCCGTCGTCCCCTGACCACAGGGCCAGGCCGGGATCATGAACGCGAGCCTCCTCGTCGACACTCTCCCAGGCGGTCAGCGGGATGTAGGGCGGATTGGCCGTGACGACGTGGACCGCACCCAGCAGATGAGCCAGCGTGCGAGGAACATCGGCCAGGTCACCGATGCGGATGTCGACCCCCGTCCCCTGCGCGTTCCGTTCGGCATACGCGGCAGCGGTCGCGGACAGCTCGAGACCGACGACGCGGGCCTGTGGGACCTCGGTGCCCATGGCCACCGCCACCGCCCCCGACCCGGTGCAGAGGTCGACGGCGACCGGGTCACGGCCCGCCGCTGCCAGCCGACGGAGCTCGTCGACGGCGACGCCGGTCATGACCTCTGTCTCCGGTCTCGGCACAAAGACTCCGGGCCCGACCTCCAGCTCGAGATAACGGAACGCTGAGGTGCCGGTGATGTGCTGCAGCGGTTCGCGCGCTGCCCGCCGATCGATCAGCGCGTCGAGGACCGCGAGGTCCGCGTCGCTGATGTGGTCGACCTCGTGGATCGCAGCCCGCGGCGTCCGGAGCACGTACGCGGCAAGAGCCTCGGCGTCATGACGCGGCGACGGGACTCCCGCATCGGCGAGCCGCGCGGTGGCGTCGGCGAGCCGGGAGCGGAGGTCTGCGGTCATGGCCGGCTGCCGCGGCTCATGACGGGGCGGACTCGACCGCCGCCAGTCGCGCGCTCAGGTCAGCGCCGACGCAGGCGTCGATCAGCGCCTGCAGCTCGCCCTCCAGGACGTGGTCGAGATTGTGCGACTTGTAGCCGACCCGGTGGTCGGTGATGCGGTTCTCGGGGAAGTTGTAGGTACGGATCCGCTCGGAGCGGTCGACCGTACGCACCTGAGAGCGACGAGCGTCGGCGTCCTCAGCATCTCGTTCGTCCTGTGCGAGCTGGAGCAAGCGCGACCGAAGTACACGCATGGCCTGATCGCGATTCTGCAGCTGGCTCTTCTCGTTCTGGCAGGAGACCACGATCCCTGTCGGGAGATGAGTGATGCGGACGGCGGAATCGGTGGTGTTGACACTTTGCCCACCCGGTCCAGAGGACCGGAAGACATCGATGCGCAAGTCGTTCTCGTCGATCGTCACATCGACCTGCTCCGCCTCGGGCATCACCAGCACACCAGCAGCCGACGTATGGATCCGCCCCTGTGACTCTGTGACCGGTACCCGCTGCACCCGGTGCACGCCGCCCTCGAACCTCAACAACGCGTAAGGCGCCTCGCCGGGCTCGGGTGTCCCCTTAGCCTTGACGGCCACGGTCACAGACTTCACTCCCCCGAGATCGCTCGGCGTCTCGTCCAGGATCTCGGTCTTCCACCCACGCCGTTCGGCGTACCGCATGTACATCCGGAGCAGGTCTCCGGCGAACAACGCGGACTCCTCGCCGCCTTCGCCGGCCTTGATCTCCAGGATGGCGTCCTTGCTGTCGGCCTCGTCACGTGGCACAAGCAGGCGACGCAGGCGTTCCTCGAGCTCGAGCCGGACGGTGTCGAGACGCTCCGCCTCGGCGATGAAGGTGTCGTCCTCGGCAGCGAGGTCCTTCGCGGCCTGGATGTCGTCGAGGGTGCTCTGCCACTCGGCATACGTCCGAACCACGGCCGTCAGGACGGCGTACCGCTGGTTGAGCTCACGACTCAGCGTGAGGTCGGAGAAGACATCGGGCTCGGCGAGACGACGCTCCAATGCGGCGTGCTCATCGACCAGGCTCTCCACAGCCTCGAACATGTCCAGTCTCCTCTGCCTCGGTACCGATCCAGGACAACGTCGCCGCGCCTGGCATGCAGCGACGCCGACCTCCGCGGCATGCGCGTCGGTCGGCGTCGGGGACGAAGCTATTTGGCTGCAGGAGCCTTCTTGGCGTAGCGAGCCTCGAAGCGGGCCACGCGACCACCGGTGTCGAGAATCTTCTGCTTGCCGGTGTAGAAGGGGTGACAGTTGGAGCACACGTCGGCGTGCATGCTGCCGCTGGTCGACGTGCTGCGGGTGGTGAAGGAGTTGCCGCAGGTGCACGTCACCTGAGTCTCGACGTACTCCGGGTGGATGTCCTTCTTCATGGATTCCTCACTCTCATGGGTCGCCGGGTCGTCACTGGCCTGTTGGCTGGTGGACGTGAACCGGAACCGGTGAACAAGTGTGCCATCCCGCCTCGTCGCGAGGCGAATCGGCACCGCAGGTGTCAACGCCACGACGCGGCGTGGCATTCCGCCCATCGCAGGTGGCTCGTTGAGCCGGACCCGGCACCACCCAGGTGGCTTGTTGAGCCGGACCCGGCGACCACCCAGGTGGCTTGTTGAGCCGGACCCGGCGACCACAGCAGGTGGCTTGTTGAGCCGGACCCGGCGACTTCGTCGCCAGGTCCGTCCATCATATCGTCGTCGTCTCCGTTGCGGCCACGAAGGCCGGCGGCCGTCGGCGTCGTCTTGTTGACCTGCATCAGGAACTCGACGTTGGTCTTGGTCTGCTTCAGCTTCTCGAGCAGCAGCTCGAGGGCCTGCTGGCCGTCGAGTGCCGAAAGGACGCGGCGCAGCTTCCAGACGATGGCGAGCTCGTCCTTGCTCATCAACAGCTCCTCGCGGCGGGTGCCGGAGGCGTCGACGTCGATCGCAGGGAAGATCCGCTTGTTGGCGAACTCTCGACGCAGTCGCAGCTCCATGTTTCCGGTGCCCTTGAACTCCTCGAAGATGACCTCGTCCATCTTGGACCCGGTCTCGATG
Source organism: uncultured Actinomycetota bacterium (assembly GCA_963815445.1). Taxonomy (GTDB): domain Bacteria; phylum Actinomycetota; class Actinomycetes; order Propionibacteriales; family Nocardioidaceae; genus JANLYC01. The sequence goes on along the minus strand of CAWFGV010000005.1, from coordinate 275,333 downwards.
AGGGCCGTGGCGAGGATGGTCAGCGAACCGCCGTCCTCGATGTTGCGGGCAGCTCCGAAGAATCGCTTCGGCGGGTAGAGCGCTGACGAGTCGACGCCGCCGGACAGGATGCGTCCGCTCGCGGGCGCGGCAAGGTTGTAGGCGCGACCAAGCTTGGTGATCGAGTCAAGGAGGACAAAGACGTCATGCCCCATCTCGACGAGCCGCTTGGCCCTCTCGATCGCGAGCTCGGCGACCGTGGTGTGGTCGTCTGCGGGACGGTCGAAGGTCGAGGAGATGACTTCGCCCTTGACGGCCCGCTGCATCTCGGTGACCTCTTCCGGTCGCTCGTCGACGAGAACGACCATGAGGTGACACTCGGGATTGTTGGTGGTGACGGCGTTGGCGATCGCCTGCATGACCATGGTCTTGCCGGCCTTTGACGGAGCGACGATCAGCCCACGCTGGCCCTTGCCGATCGGAGCGACGATGTCGATGAGCCGGGTCGTGAGGTTGCCCGCGTCGGTCTCCAGACGAAGCCGGTCCGCGGCATACAGCGGCGTCAGCTTGGTGAATTCGACACGATTACGGGAGGCCTCGGGTTCGCCACCGTTGACGGTGTCGATCCGGACGATCGGGTTGAACTTCTCGCGCCGGTCACCGCCGTCGGCGCCTTGCTTGACCGACCCGGTGATGGCGTCACCCTTCCGCAGCCCGAACTTCCGGACCATCGAGAGAGACACGTACACGTCGTTCGGCCCTGGCAGATAGCCGCTGGTCCGGACGAAGGCGTAGTTGTCGAGCAGGTCGAGGATGCCGGCGACCGGGACCAGGACATCGTCGTCGTTGATCTGGGGCTCCGCTTCTTCGCGACGGTTACCCCGATCGCGGAGGTTACCGCGGTCGCGGTCTCGATCTCGGTCGCGGTTCCGGTTGCGACGGCGCGAGTTCCGGCTGCCGCCACGCTCGTCGTTGCGGTTGTCGCCCCGGTTGTCGTTGCGGTTGTCGTTGCGGTTGTCGTTACGGTCGCCCCGGTTGTCGTTGCGGCTGTCGTTACGGTCGCCCCGGTTCTCGTTGCGGCTGTCGTTACGGTCGCCCCGGTTGTCGTTGCGGCTGTCGTTACGGTCGCCCCGGTTCTCGTTGCGGCTGTCGTTACGGTCGCCCCGGTTGTCGTTGCGGCTGTCGTTACGGTCACCGCGGCTGCGGCTGTCGCGCTCGCCCGAGCGAGCGCGGTCGGACGGCTGGTCCGACGGCTCCTCACGCTGGGCGGAGCCGGCGTCATCGCGGCGCGGTGCGCGGGCGGTGGCCCGGTCACTACTCGCGGCGCGGTCGCCGGAAGTCGCGGCAGGAGCACCGTCAGCGACGGTGCCAGACCGGTTTCCACCGGGCTGAGCCGCGCTGATGGCGTCGACGAGCGCGCTCTTGCGCATCCCGCCGGCTCCCTTGATGCCCAGGCTGCCGGCGAGCTGCTTGAGCTCGGGCAGGAGCATGCCGTTGAGGCCTCCCGACTTCTTTCGCGTCGGCTTGGCAGCTGCCTCGCCGGCGACGTCAGTGGTGGCTTCGGATGTCTGAGTCACGTGAGGTCCTTCCCACGTCTGGTGCGCACGTCAGATGTGCGCCCTGATAGAAAATGAACTTGCTCTGCGGGCTCGATGCGATGCGTTCAGCCGTAGGAGCGTCGGAAACGCCGGAAGGTCATCTACGGGAGAAGTGCTGAGCGATCTCTGCGATCCGCTGAGAAGGCATCGTTCGCGGTGCGACGCGATGCGGTTATGACAGTAGCACTATGTGCGTTCACCTGTCCTGATACCCGGTCAACGTCGACGGTTCGTCGTTCTATTCCAGGGGCCGTTCGAGCCGTGCGGTGCACATCACACCTACGAGGATTGCTCTCGCTCTGCCGTGGGAGTACATGTCGGAGGAGAAGACCGAGAGGCCATGATGCGCGAGCGAGCCATGGAGGACTTCATCCGGCAGAGCACCGGGCGCCTGCTCCGGCTCGCCTACCTGCTCACGGGGGACAACGGTGCCGCCGAGGACCTTGTCCAGGAAGTCATGCTCGGCGAACTGCGGAACTGGGCGCGAACCGATTCTCCTGAGCAGCGCCGCTCGCACGTGCTGCGCCAACTCATTCGAACCCATCTTGCGACGCGGCCGCAGACAACCTCGACTGAGCGGATCTTCGACACCGACATCGTTGCGTTCGGCGATGCCTTGTCGACTCAGCGAGATGGCAACGCGTCGCGCGTCGAGACGCGACAGGCGCTCCACGACCTCCCTCCGCTGCAACGAACGGTGCTCGTCCTGATGTGCTTCGAGAATCTCGACGAGGAAGAAGCGGCTGAGCTGCTCGACCTGACCCTGCCCCGGGTGACGGAGCTCGCACACCGAGCCTCCACGGCCATGCGCTCGAACTGGCCCGGATCCGCCAGGATGTTAGCGGCTGCAGAGGGGCCCGGTTCGTGACATGAAAGGCACCGACGAATTCCTCAGCAGTGTCCTCGACACAGAGGCAGAGCTGGCCTCGCGCCCGGATGGAGTCATCGCCCGCCTGCTCGATGAGGATGCTGCGCACGACAGTGGGGTCTCGCGGCGGTTGACAGCATGGGCCGTGTCAGCCGTCGTGGCCCTGGCCGCTGTCATGGTGCCTCTTCCTCATCTGCTGAGCGATTCCGGTCCGGCCCGGCTATCGAGCCGCCAGAGCCTGAGCACGACCGCCCCGAGTTCCCGGGCGGTCCTTCCACCGGGTCACATCGACCTCCACGAGAATGGCGTCCACGTCGCACTCGACGAACGCGGCACATCCGCTCTGGACCGGTGGCGGTCGTGGCAGCTCCCCTGTCTGCTCTCGGCGCTCGACCGTGGTTCGCAGGCACATGTGGCGTGCGCCGGCCTTCGAGGCGACTACCCGCGCTGGGAGGTGCTTGTCAGGTCTGGCCCCGCAGCCGTCCCGCACGGACCACTGTGGTTCCGCTGGAAATCGTCTGTCTCGCGCGTCTTCGTGACGCTCGGAAACACCGCCCACTTCGGCCTCCCGGCGAGCCGGCGCACGGCCCGCGTGACGAGCGTCTCCGGCCAGGTGCGCTATCGCACTGAACGGGGCCGCGCACGCTGGACGCACCGAATCCTCACGTCGATCTACTTCCCCGACCAGAACGTCCAGGTCTCGATCCTGACCCCGAACCACGCCGCGATCGCCTGGCTGACCGGTGCGATCTACGTCGACTAGGGCGAGGACACGCTGTGGACCACCGCGCCCTGCGGATCGACGTTGAGCTCCAGAGCCTGCCACGAAGCCGGCACGAGCGGTTGCACCCGGGTCCACACATCGCCGGTGCCGATCGCCAGCACGGTCGGTCCGGCCCCGGAGATCACGGCGGCAACAGACACCGCGCGGAGCTCCTCGACAAGCCGTAGTGACCGCGGCATCGCGGACCCTCTGAACCGTTGGTGCAGTCGGTCCTCGGTGGCGTCGAGCAACAGTTCCGGTTGCTGTGTCAGGGCGGCGACGAGCAGCCCGGACCGGCCTGCGTTCACAGCCGCATCGGCATGCGAGACCTCACGCGGTAACAGGCCACGTGCGGCCTCGGTGGACAGCACCTCGGTGGGGACGACGGCAGCCACGCGGATCCGGTCGTCGACGTCGAGCCGTGCCGCCCGGGCACCGACGTCGTCCGTCCAAGCGATCGTGAATCCCCCCAGCAGACAGGCCGCGACGTTGTCCGGATGGCCCTCGATGGCGTGTGCGAGCGACAGGCTCGCCTGCTCGGACATGCCGTGGCCCGGGACCAGGGCCTGGGCCAGCCGGATGCCCGCAACGATCGCGGCAGCCGACGAGCCCAGTCCGCGCCCGTGCGGGATGCGGTTCTCGCTGGCCAGAGAGAGGCCGGGCTGATCCACACCCATGGTGTCGAACGTGGCTCGTAGGGCACGCACGACGAGATGGTGTTCGTCCGTCGGAACGCGCTCAGCGCCCTCACCTGAGATCTCGACGGCCAACCCGGAGGTGGTGGTGGTGACGGCGAGGTCGTCGTAGAGGCCCAAGCACAGCCCGAAGGCGTCGAAGCCGGGGCCAAGGTTGGCGCTCGTGGCCGGGACTCGCGCCACCGCGCGACGCCCGGCCAGCGCCGAGGTCTCACCCATCAGTGAGTCCGGCGGCTGCCGCTGCCTGGTCCACATCCCTGTCGACGACCACGTCCGCGGGCATCCCGCGGAACTCCAGCGCAGTGTCGACGTCCTTGAGCCCGTGCCCGGTCACCGTCACCGTGATCACGCTGCCGGCATCGATACCGGCGGCGGACTTCTTGACCAGGCCGGCCACGCCGGCCGCGGAGGCGGGCTCGACGAAGACGCCGTCGTGAGCGGCCAGATCACGTTGCGCTGCCAGGATCTCGTGATCCGTGACTGCCTCGATCATCCCGCCGGACTCGTCTCGGGCCGCCTCGGCAAGCAGCCAGGATGCCGGATTGCCCACCCGAATGGCCGTCGCCACCGTCTCGGGTGCCATCACGACGCTGCCGCGGACGAGCGGCGCCGCCCCCTCGGCCTGGAAGCCCCACATCTGCGGGCGTCGGGTGGCGTACGCGTGCTCGACGTACTCGACGTACCCCTTCCAGTACGCCGCGATGTTGCCGGCGTTCCCGACCGGGAGCACGTGGATGTCGGGCGCGTCGCCGAGGAAGTCCACGATCTCGAACGCTGCGGTCTTCTGACCCTCGAGTCGGACCGGGTTGACGGAGTTCACCAGGACGACCGGATAGTCCTTGGCCAGGCCGCGCGCGATGTCGAGACAGTCATCGAAGCCGCCCCGCACCTGGATGATCCTGGCCGCGTGCATGATCGCCTGGGCCATCTTGCCGCGGGCGATCTTCCCCTGCGGGATGAGGACGATCGCCGTCATCCCCGCCCGCGAAGCGTAGGCGGCCATCGACGCAGAGGTGTTCCCCGTGGATGCACACACGACTGCCTCGGCGCCCTGCTCCCGTGCGCTCGACACGGCCATCGTCATCCCACGGTCCTTGAAGGATCCCGTCGGGTTGTTGGCCTCGACCTTCAGCCACACGGAGCACCGGGTCAGCTCCGAGAGCCAACCAGACTCCACCAAGGGTGTCCCGCCTTCGCGCAGCGTGACGACGGGCGTCTCGGCACTCACCGGAAGCCACCGGCGGTACTCCTCGATCACGCCTCGCCATTGATGCACGCGCGAGGCCGGCGTGGCATCGACCGTCATTCGGCTGCTCCCTCGACACGCATCACCGAGCTCACGTCATGCACGATGTCCATCGTGCGCAGAGCCTGCACCGTGGCCGACAACGCTGAATCCGGCGCGGTGTGCGTCACCACCACGAGCTGCGCGTCCTCGCCGCGGCCCTCCTGCCGAACGGTCTGGATCGATACCCCGTGCTGGGCGAACAGGTCCGCCACGGTGGCGAGCACACCCGGCTTGTCGTCCACGTCGATGCCGACGTGGTACCGGGTGATGGTCTCGCCGATGGGTGCGATCTCGCACTGGGCGTACGTCGACTCACCCGAACCTGTCACCGATGCCAGCCGGTTCCGGGCCACGGTGACGACATCGCCCAGTACGGCGCTCGCCGTGGGCGCTCCCCCGGCACCGGGGCCGTAGAACATGAGCTGGCCGGCCGCGTCGCTCTCGACGAAGACGGCGTTGTAGGCGCCATGGACACTCGCCAGCGGATGGGAGCGCGGGATCATGGCCGGGTGGACGCGGACCGAGACCGTGTCGGGAGAGTTCGGCGCGGCGCTCTGCTCGCGGTCGCAGATCGCAAGGAGCTTGACCACGCAGCCCATCTGCCGTGCCGAGGCGACGTCGCCCGCCGAGACGTCGCTGATGCCCTCCCGGTGCACATCGGCTGCCGTGACGCGGGTGTGGAAGGCCAGACTGGCCAGGATGGCGGCCTTGGCCGCGGCATCGAACCCGTCCACGTCGGCGGTCGGATCGGCCTCGGCGTACCCGAGCGACTGCGCCTGTTCGAGCGCGTCGTCGAAGCTCGCTCCCAACGTGTCCATCTGGTCAAGGATGTAGTTGGTGGTGCCGTTGACGATCCCGAGGACGCGTCGCACGTTGTCGCCGGCCAACGACTCGCGTAGCGGCCTGATGATCGGGATCGCACCGGCGACGGCAGCCTCGAAGTAGACGTCCCGGCCGGCCTTGGTTGCGGCCTCGAAGACGGTCGACCCGTCCTCGGCCAGCAATGCCTTGTTGGCCGTCACGACCGAAGCGCCGGACTCGAGGGCGGCCAGGATGAGCGACCGTGCAGGCTCGATACCGCCGATCACCTCGACGACCACGTCCACGTCGCCGCGGGTCACGAGCGCCTCGGCGTCGGTCGTGAACAGCTCACGCGGAAGGTCGACGCCGCGGCTGCGGTCGATCCGGCGCACCGCGATTCCGACGAGCTCCAGCGGGGCACCGACCCTTGCCACCAGGTCGTCGGCCTGCTCTGTCAGCAACCGTGCCACCTGACTGCCGACGACCCCGCAGCCGAGCAGGGCAACACGAACTGGCTGGTTCATGAGGTCCTCTCCGGGCGAGTGGCGAGACAGCGCCTCAGTGTGCCCGCGCGAGGCGTCTCGACGCAGACGATTCCCGGATCCGCCACGTCGACTGCCTCAACCACTGTCGACCTCGAGCCGCAGGAGATCATCCTCGGTCTCGCGTCGCACAACGAGTCTGGCCCGACCCTGCCGGACGGCCACGACAGCAGCTCGCGGAACGTGGTTGTAGGTGTTGGCGAGGGATCGGCAGTAGGCCCCGGTGGCCGGAACCGCGATCAGGTCGCCCGCTCTGACGTCGCCGGGGAGGAACTCGTCCTTGACGACGATGTCGCCGCTCTCACAGTGTTTGCCGACCACCCGGGCCAGCACGGCCGGAGCAGTCGATCCGCGCGAGGCAAGCGTGCACGAGAAGTCGGCGTCGTAGAGGGCCGCCCGGATGTTGTCGCTCATCCCGCCGTCCACGGCGACGTACAGGCGGCTCGCCCCGGCGTCCAGGGCCACCTTCTTGACCGTGCCTGCTTCGTACAGCGTGAACGTGGACGGCCCGGCGATCGCGCGGCCAGGTTCGATCGAGAGGTGTGGAACATCGATCCCGAGCGCCCGACACTCGTGCGCGACGATCGATATCAGCCCGTCCGCCAGCTGCTTCGGAGTGGCCGGGTCGTCCTGGGTCGTGTAGGCGATTCCGAACCCGCCACCCAGGTCGAGCTCGGTCAAGGGCATCCCGGCCTCGAGGCCGCGGACGAAGAGCGCCAGGACACGGCGCGCGGCCACCTCGAACCCGGCCGTGTCGAAGATCTGCGACCCGATGTGTGAGTGCAGCCCCACCAGCTCCAGGCAGTCGTGCGCCGTGATCGCCTGCATGGCGAGGAACGCGTCGCCCTCGGTGATGGACAACCCGAACTTCTGGTCCTCGTGAGCCGTCGCGATGTACTCATGGGTGTGCGCCTCGACACCTGCGGTGACACGGACCAACACCGGCTGCCGCCGACCGATCACCGCGCTGACCTCGGCGAGCCTGTCGATCTCGGCCATCGAGTCGACGATGATGCGGCCTACACCTGCCTCAACCGCCCGCCTCAGCTCGGCCACGCTCTTGTTGTTGCCGTGGAACCCGATCCGCGCCGGTTCGAAGCCCGCCCGCAAGGCCACGGCCAGCTCACCGCCTGAGCAGACGTCGAGGCAGAGCCCCTCATCGTCGATCCAGCGGACGCTGGCGAGTGAGAGGAAGGCCTTCCCGGCGTAGTAGACCTCGGCGCCGGCGAAAGCGGTCTTGAACGCCCGCGCTCGCTGCCGGAAGTCGTCCTCGTCGATCACGTACGCCGGTGTGCCGAACTCGGAAGCAAGGTCAGTGACCGCCACACCGGCGACCTCGAGCACTCCTGCCTCGGACCTGCGGACATGGCTCGGCCACAGCGAGTCGAGCAGCAGGTTGGGGTCAGCCGGAGCTGTCAGCCAGGACGGGCCACGGCCACCGGCCTCCGCGTGCAGGGCGCCCGCTTCATGGGCGCGCATCACATGCGCTCGGGCGCCGTGACGCCGAGCAGATCCAGACCGCGTGCGAAGACGACTCGCGTCGCGTCGACCAGCAGGAGCCGGGCATGGTGGAGGTCGTTCGGTGTCTCGTCACCGTGCGGAAGCACCCGGCAGGCGTCGTAGAACTTGTGGAAGGTCGCGGCCGTGGCCTCGAGATAGCGCGCCAGCCGATGCGGCTCACGCAGCTCGGCCACGGACGCCACCACGGCCGGGAACTCGGCGAGCGACCGAAGCAGGTCGCCCTCGCGCTCGTGTGCGAGAAGGGCCGGTTCGAACTCTGCTCCCGCCGGGGCGAGCCCGAGATCGGCGGCGTTGCGCAGGATCGAGCAGAGCCGCGCGTGGGCGTACTGCACGTAATAGACGGGGTTGTCACTCGATGCCTTCGTCCAGACGTCGAGGTCGAGGTCGATCGTGGAGTCGCTCGAGTAGCGGACCAGGGCGTAACGGGCCGCGTCCGCACCGACGGCGTCGATGAGGTCGTCGATCGTGAGACCGGTCCCTGCGCGCTTGGACATCCGTAGCGGTTCACCATCGCGCACCAGGTTGACCATCTGGCCGATCAGGACCTCGAGGTTCTCGTGCGGCTTGTCACCGAACGCCTGACACATGGCCATCAGCCGGGCGACATACCCGTGGTGGTCGGCCCCGAGCATGATCACGCAGAGGTCGAAGCCACGCTCGCGCTTGTCGAGGTAGTAGGCGCAGTCGCCGGAGATGTACGCCGGCTTGCCGTCGGACTTGACCAGCACCCGGTCCTTGTCATCGCCGAACTGCTCCGTGCGCAGCCACAGGGCACCATCTGCCTCGTATGTGTTGCCCATCTCGGTCAGCCGTGCGATGGCACGTTCGACCGCGCCGCTGTCGTGCAGGGACTGCTCGTGGAAGTAGACGTCGAAGTCCACCCCGAAGCTGTGCAGTGTCTGCTTGATCTGGGTGAACATGAGCTCGACGCCGTGGTGGCGAAAGATCTCCCGCGCCTCGGCGTCAGGCAACGACATGACGTCAGGGTTAGCCGCCATGACCTGTTCGGCGATCTCACCGATGTAGGTGCCGACGTAGCCGTCCTCCGGGGCCGGTTCGCCCTTCGCCACCGCGAGGAGAGATCCGGAGAACCGGTCGATCTGCGCTCCGTGATCGTTGAAGTAGTACTCCCGGGTCACGTCCGCGCCCAAGGTCGCGAACACCCGCGCGAGGCTGTCGCCCACGGGAGCCCAGCGGGCTCCCCCGATGTGCACGGGACCGGTGGGGTTGGCCGAGACGAACTCGAGATTGATGCGCTTCCCAGCGAACAGGTCGGAGGCACCGTACGCCGTGCCGGCCTCGACGATGCCGCGGGCGATTGCGCCCTGGGCTGCTGCCTCGACCGTGATGTTGATGAAACCCGGTCCAGCGATGGCGACGGAGGCAATGCCCGGGGAGCCCTTGAGCTCTGTCGCGAGCAGCTCCGCGAACTCACGCGGCGGCAATCCGGCCGGCTTGGCCAGCTGCAAGGCAAGATTGGTGGCGTAGTCGCCGTGGTCCTTGTTCTTCGACCGCTCGACACGGACGTCGCGGGGAGCACCGACGGGCAGCGTCAGCACACCGCGCTGCTCGAGCGCGGCCAAGGCGTCGACGATGATGCGCGCCAGCTGCTCCGGGGTCACCGGCTCATCGTATCGAGCCGGGCCCGAGGCTCATCGCGCCGTCGTCAAGGAGCGGACGGTGAGCACCAGGTGCTCGGGCTCGAACGGCTTGGTGATGTAGGCATCCACACCGAGCGCCTTCCCCCTCGCAACATCGGAACCCTGCGCGCGCGCCGACACCATCACGATGGGAATCGACCTGGTCTCCGGGTTGGCCCGCAGCGCCTCGACCGTGCCGAATCCGTCCAGCCTCGGCATCGCGGCGTCCAGCGTGATCAGGTCGGGCCTGACCTCTCCGACGATGTCGAGGCACTCCTGCCCGTCACGCGCCTCGCGGACCGAGAACCCCTCGAGCTCGAGGTTGAGCACGATCAGCGACCGGATGACGTCGGAGTCGTCAACGACGAGGATGGTGTGGGCTGAGGACACGATGAGACGCTAGCTGTTCAGGTCCCCTCGGGGCCTGCAATCGACGATTATCGACGAGCGTTGCGCCGCTGCTAGGGTGATCGCGCATCTCCACGGAGCCCCCGTAGCTCAGGGGATAGAGCACCGCCCTCCGGAGGCGGGTGCGCAGGTTCGAATCCTGCCGGGGGCGCCAGGTCAGTGGTTACATGGGGGCGTGACCGCAGCCGTCAGGATCAGCGAAGCCGCGCCGCGGCCGCCGGCATCCGAACCTCACCTCGCGGTCGGCCCGCTCCTACGCGCCGGTGATCGTCTGTTGGACGGCGCTGTCATCCTGCTGGCCACCTGGACCGTGGTCTACCACCTGTGCCTCGCGCTGGGCCTGCGGGTCGCGTGGGCGGTCGGTCTCGAGGTCCTCGCCGTCGCCGTGCTCGTGGTGGTGATCCGACGTCGAAGAGATCCGTCGGCCGCGGATGTCGCCGCCGACGCGGGCCAGGACACCGACCGGAAGCCCGACCAGGGGCTCAGGGCCTCGCCGCTCCTGCTGATCACGGTCGGCGCCGCCGCCGTGGCTGCCATCGCGATGTCAGCAAGGCTTCCCTGGACGTTCGTCTGGGTCGGTTGGCTCGTCGCGGCCGGTGCGGGGACGACCCTCGCCTGGCGACAACGGTCCGTGTACCCGTCCTGGGTCGCGACGGGCAGTGATCGGTGGGAGACCACCACCGTGGCGCTGTGGGCTGCCGCCCTCACGGTCATGTCCACGCTGACGATGCGGCCGAACCCCGACGACCTGTACTACGTCAACCTCTCGCAATGGGTTGCCGCACACGGCATGTTCCCGACCCGGGACACGATCTTCTCCGACATGGTCTTCCCGATGTCGAACTGGCCACCGGTGGCGTCGTACGACCCTCTGCTGGGCGTAGCAGCACACCTGGCCGGAGTTCAGGCAGGCTCGGTCGTCTACATGGTCGTGCCGCCGATCGCGACGCTCTTGTCGGTGCTTGCGCTGTGGAGGTTGCTCCGCACCTGGCGGGTGCCGAACGTGAGCGTCGCGTTGTCGGCTGCCCTGACCTTCCTCTTGTTCGACGGCGGCTCGTCGTACGCTCCGCCGGGCAACCTGTTTCTCACCCGTCTGTGGCAGGGCAAGGTGATCCTGCTGTGTCTGCTGGTGCCGCTCCTGTTGGTCTACGCGATCCGCTACGTCGAGCGGCCGTCGTGGGCAAGGGCGGGCTGGCTGTTCGCCGGTGGCGTCGCGGCCGTGGGACTGTCCACGACCGCGATGTTCCTGGTCCCCCCGATCGCGGTAGCGGGGGCGGCGCCCCTGCTCCGACGAGCTCCTCGCAAGGCCGTTCTCGGCTTCGGCGCCATGGCGATCTACCCCCTGGCAGCAGGGATCGTGACGAAGGCGATGGGCGGCAGATCTGCCGACGACTTCGCTGGGCGGCGGCTGTACCGGTTCGAGCCCTCGTGGTTCGGTCATGCCATCTTTCTCACCGGCCTGCTGGCCCTCGTGGCGGTGGCTGCGGTCCTGGTCGGTGCCGTCCTCGTGCCACATCGAGACGCGCGCCTCACGACCGGTTTGCTGGTCCTGGTCACAGGCGTGACGTTCATCCCCGGTCTGACACACCTGTCGTACGACACGATCGGCCTCGGACCGACGCTGTGGCGCATGTCGTGGGCGGTGACCGTCGCGGCATTGGTCGGGGTGCTTGTGGCCTGGGCGGCCGCTCGGCTACCACGCATCTCCTGGCGCATCGTTGCCGCCGTGACCGCGATGGGGCTGCTGGTTGCGTTCGGGACACCCATCTGGGGCGGTGCCAGCGGGACCTCCTGGGCTGCGCCCTTCCACTGGCAACGCAACGGAGCCACCATCGCGGTCGCGGAGGCGGTGATCCGCAACAGCACGCCTGGCGACCTCGTGCTCGCTCCAGATGACCTGGCAATCACCCTGGACGTCACCACCACCGACATCAAGACCGTCGCTCCCCGCGACTACTTCATGGACTACCTGCGAGATGATGCGGCCTTCCAGTACCCCGACAGGATCACGTTGGTGGACTTCGTGAACCACTCGGGGCGGTGGCGCACCACCGAGGTCGTACAGGCGATCCGGGCGCTCGACGTCTCGACCGTTTGTGTGTATTCCGAAGACCGACGGCGCTTCCGAGCACTCGTCGATGCCGGTTACGCGCCGTTCCTGAAGTCTGTACCTTTCCGCTGCGTGCGTACCTAAGAAGGTTCTTCGACCGAGACAGGCGCGCGTTTCGCCGTGACCCGAACGGCTATATGCTCCGGGTGACACCTGTCCGAAGACATCAAGACTGCGCTTTGCCGCAGTTTGCTCTCTGATCGCAAAGGCGACCTCTGATGCGCATTCTTGTTCTCGGTGGCGACGGCTACCTTGGCTGGCCCACGGCCATGTACCTGTCGGCGCGTGGACACGACGTCGGCGTGCTCGACAACGCAGTCCGACGGCAGTACGACCACGAGCTCGGTTCGGGCAGCCTGGTTCCCATCGAGTCGCTCCAGACACGCGTACGCACCTGGCACGAGCTGACCGACAGGCGCATCGACAACTTCCACGGTGATCTGAATGACGCAGACTTCACCTATCAGGCGATCCGCGACTTCCGGCCCGACTCGATCGTGCACTTTGCCGAGCAGCGTGCCGCTCCGTACTCGATGATCGACCGCAAGCACGCCGTCTACACGCAGACCAACAACATCGTGGGCACCCTCAACGTGATGTTCGCGATCGGCGAGCTCAACCGCGACATCCATCTGGTGAAGCTCGGCACGATGGGCGAGTACGGCACGCCCAACATCGATATCGAGGAAGGCTGGCTCGAGGTCACCCACAAGGGCCGCACCGACCGGGTGCTCTACCCGAAGCGGCCGGGCAGCTTCTATCACCTGTCCAAGGTCCACGACAGCCACAACCTCGAGTTCGGCTGCCGGATCTGGGGGCTGCGCGTCACCGACCTCAACCAAGGGGTCGTCTACGGGCAGCAGACCGACGAGACTGCGCTCGACCCGCGCCTCGCGACCCGGTTCGACTACGACGGGGTCTTCGGCACCGTGCTGAACCGGTTCGCGATCCAAGCCGTCCTGGGTCTGCCGCTGTCCATCTACGGAGGTGGCACCCAGACCCGGGCCGTCATCGACATCCGCGACACGGTCGAGTGCATCCGGCTGGCGTGTGAGAACCCGGCGTCGGCCGGCGAGTTCCGGGTCTTCAACCAGGCGACCGAGAGCTTCTCGCTCGCCGAGATGGCCAAGACGGTGGCGAACTCGTTCCCTGGCCAGGTCGACGTCGAGTACCTCGAAAACCCGCGCGTCGAGCTGGAGAACCACCACTACGCGTTCACCCACACGGCCCTGGAGTCCCTCGGTCTGCAGCCGCATCTGCTCTCCGACACCTTGTTGACGTCCATGTTCGGCATCATCGAGCAGCATCGCGACCGCATCGACGTCAACGCGTTGCGTCCCACCGTGCAGTGGCGGCAGACCAGCAGTTCGCTGAGCCAGCAGTCGTGACCGAGGCTCCCCTGCGCGTCCTCGTCACCGGTGGGTCAGGCTTCATCGGGCGCCACGTGGTGGCTGAGCTCCGCCACCGTGGCCACCTCGTCACGGTCGCCGATCGCGTCGAGTTCCCGGATCCCGACGTTGCCACCGTCACCGGTGACCTCTGTCAGGACGACATCCGCGAACGGGCGGTGACGCCGGGGACCGACGCGATCGTGCACCTGGCGGCCGAGACCTCGGTCCTCGGCTCGATCGAGCGACCCGCACTGGTGCACCGCACCAACGTCGAGATGACGGCGGCGCTTCTCGAGCTGGCCCGCGAATGCAACATCGGGGCATTCGTGTTCGCCTCCACGAACGCCGTGGTCGGCCCCCGTGACGGCATCATCACCGAGGACCTGCCGCTTGCCCCGATGACGCCGTACGGCGCCACCAAGGCCGCTGCCGAGATGTTGTTGTCCGGCTACTCCGGTGCCTACGGCCTACGTACCCCCGCGCTCAGGCTGACCAACGTCTACGGAGCCGGCATGCGGGAGAAGGACAGCTTCATCCCCCGGCTGCTCCGGGCGGCGGCGATCGGGGAAGGCGTCCAGATCTACGGCGATGGGCAGCAACGCCGTGACCTGGTCCACGTCAGTGATGTCGCGTGGGCCGTTGCCGAGGCGGTATCCCACTGGCCGAGCGGTCCGGTCATCATCGGCAGCGGCCACTCACACTCCGTGCAGCACCTGGCGCAGGCGGCCCGCGAGGCCACCGGATGCGCGATCCCGGGGCAGCCGGTTGCCGCGAAAGCCGGCGAGATGCCCGCCGTCGTCGTCGACATCTCCTTGGCCCGCAGTCGGGGCTACGAACCGGCCGTGTCCCTGACCGAAGGGATCCGGGCAGCATGGGCGGACTTCACACCTTCGCCCAGATCCTGAGCCACATCGATGACCGACGAGCAGCGGGGACCGGGACCACCTGAGGGACGCGCCGCCGCGACGATGGTGCAGACCGACAGCGTGGCGGCGGGCGGACGGGAACCGTTGTCGACGGCCGAAGAACCCGTCGAACAAGGGCCGGCCAGCTCCGGGCCGTCCCAGAGCGCATGGTGGTCGACACCGCATCTGCTGTTCGTCATCTTCGTCGTTCTCGGCGCGGGCCTTCGCGTCGCCATGATGATCGGGCTCCGACCGATCCTCCTGACCGATGCATCACAGCCCTACCTGCGTGGGAATCCGTCGCCGTCGGGTCTGCCCATGATGGGTTACTCGCTCTTCGAGCTCAGACCGGTGACGTCGCTCGGCGGCCCTCTGTCGATGGCGGTAGGTCTTCAGCACGTGGGCGGCGTCGCCGTCGCCATCGCCCTCTATCTGCTCCTCCTTCGGTGGGGAGTGTGGCGTTGGCTTGCTGCCGTCGCGACCGCGCCGGCGCTGCTCGACATGCGGGTCGTCACCGCTGAGCACCTGTTGCTGCCCCAGTCACTGTTCGTGTTCCTCATCGCCGCGGCGCTGCTCCTCGTCGGTTGGCGCAAACAGCCGCCGACCCCCGTCATCTTCGTCTTTGGCGTTCTGCTGGGCACTGCCTCCACCGTGCTACCGGTAGCCATCGCGCTCCTGCCCGTCGCCATCGCCTTCACTCTGCTTGCCGCGAGCACGGCGGAGGCACGCGTGGTGAGCCTGGTCGCCGTCGTCCTCGGCTTCGGCCTCCCCTTCGCCGCGTACCTGGGCTGGCAGCACGATGGATCCGACACCTATCCACTGTCCGCCCTGTCGGGCGTTCCCCTGCACGGCGCCTCTGCGTCCGACGTCGAGTCGGCGATATCGGCGTGGGTCGGCGGCTCGGTAGCGGACACCGAGGCCTGGCGTCTCGACCATTACGTCGACCAGCCGTCAACGGTGGATACCGCGCCCTACTTCGCGCAAGGACTTCGACCGCTCTCGATCCATCCGCCGGCAGCCGAGATGGTGCGGATGGCCGCAAACTTCGAGACCACGGTGCCGGTCCTCCTAGCGGCGCTCCTGCTGGGCCTGGCCGGGGCAGTCGGCCTCGGCCGTACCGCGCCGACCCCGATGCGGGCCGTGTGCGGCCTCCTTTCGGTTCTGCCGTTGACGGTCCCCGCCGCTTCCCTCGCCGCGGGTTCGACCTCGTGGGGAGACGGCCTCCTCGCGCTCATGATCTGGCCGGTGGCCGGCGCGGTGGGTCTGACCGCCGCGGTCCGCGGGCGGCGTGGACGTAGCGCCGCGCGTCCACAGAGCGACGAGATCGATCGCCGGGCCAGCTTGGCCTTCGAGGCTGCTTATGGCCGACCTGCGATCGGTCCGGTCGTCGTGGTCATCGCGGCGTACAACGAGGCAGCCGGTCTGCCCCCGGTCCTCGATCGCATTCCCGATGAGGTCTGCGCCTTGGCCACGGACGTCGTCATCGTCGATGACGGCAGCACGGACGAGACGTGCTCGGCGGCCAGGGCGAACCCGCGCGCCTATCTGGTGCGGTGTCCGGTGAACCGTGGACAGGGAGCGGCTCTCCGACTCGGATATGCCATCGCGCGTGCGCACGGCGCCCGCTACATCCTGACCACGGATGCCGACGGGCAGTACGACACCGCAGACTTTCCCCGCGTCCTCGCTCCCGTGGTCGCGGGCCATGCAGACTTCGTGACCGGTTCACGCACGCTCGGTCACCAGCACACGTATGACCGCGTCAGGCGTGCTGGCGTCCACGTCTTCGCCTGGATCGTCAGCGCCTTCGTCGGACAGCGCGTTACCGACACGTCGTTCGGTTTGCGGGCGATGCGGGCCGATGCGACCGGAGTTGTGACCCTCAACCAGCCGCAGTACCAGTCGTCCGAGCTGCTCATCGGCATGCTCTCGCACGGCTTCACCGTCGCTGAGGTTCCCGGCACCATGCACCAGCGGTCGGCCGGGTCGACGAAGAAGGGACGCAACCTCGTGTACGGCTCCCGGTACGCGCGCGTCGTGTTCGGAACATGGTGGCGGGAGGCTTGCCCGACACCGGTCACCGATGTCGCGCCGGCCCTCGCAGGCAGGATCGGACATGCGGCTGAGCGCTCCTGACGTCGACGTGGACGAGGAGACCACCCCAGCAACTGCGCGGCCGATGGTCCGGCTGACCCAGCTGTGGCATGTCCACCGCGCGTTCGCGATCGCATTGGCCATGGGCGCTGCGCTCCGTGTCCTGGTCCAGTTGACGTTCCCACCGGCGTTCATCTTCAGCGATGGCCCGACCTACCTGGGCCTGGTGGACCGGCTCGTACCCTCCCCCGACCGACCGGTGGGCTACGGCTTCCTGCTCCGCGGGCTCTCCTGGATCACGCGCGATGTCACCGCGGTCGCGGTCAGCCAGCACCTGCTGGGGCTGGCCACCGCCGTCATCATCTATGCCCTGCTCCGTCGGTGGGGCGTATCGGCCCGCGTCGCCACCCTGGCCACCCTGCCGGTGCTGTTCGACGGGATGCAGCTCGTGCTGGAGCACAGCGTGCTCAGTGACGTGCTCTTCGACTTCCTGCTCGTGCTGGGCATCGCGATCCTCGCCTGGCGTCGGACCCCGACTCTCACCGCAGCAGCCTGTGCCGGCTTGGTCCTCGGCACCACGGTCGTCACCCGACTCGTCGGGGAGCCGGTCATTCTTGCGGCCGTGCTGTTCTGCTTGCTGGCGTCGACGACCCGCCTCCACCGGGTCGCCACGGCACTCGTGATCTGCATCGCATTCATGGTGCCGATCACGGCGTACGCCACCTGGTACCACCATGAGCGCGGCGTCTGGGCCCTCGCGGAGTTCGGGGGCAAGGCGCTCTACATGCGTACGACCACGTTCGTCGACTGCAGCACGATCTCCGTGCCGACGTACGAGCAAGAGCTCTGCCCTGACCAGCCGCTCGGGGAGCGTCGGGATCCCACCTACTACGGCTGGCACGACACGACCACGATCCCCGCGCTGAAGCCACCCCCTGGCGTCACCGCGGATGCTGCGATGCGCGACTTCGCCCTGAGTGCCATCAGGAATCAGCCGGGCGACTACCTACGCACGG
Organism: uncultured Actinomycetota bacterium; assembly: GCA_963815445.1. Taxonomy (GTDB): domain Bacteria; phylum Actinomycetota; class Actinomycetes; order Propionibacteriales; family Nocardioidaceae; genus JANLYC01. The sequence continues at coordinate 257,714 of CAWFGV010000005.1, read as the reverse complement.
TGATGCGTGACGTCACGCTCAACTTCGCGCCGCTGCGCATCGACCTCTTCGAGTACACCACCGCGTCCAAGTGGTCCTTCGACCACTATGTCGGCTACACGCCGACCAGCTGGACCGCTCCGGCCTACGCGGCGCACGGCGGCGCCGACCCGCAGACGCGTCAGCCGTTCGGAGACGTGCTGAAGGTCTACGGCATGATCGTTTACGTCTGGGGGCCCCTCCTGTTCGCCGTGCTGTTGCTGGCGATTGTCGGCATCGTGGCACGCCGCGGGCCACAGGCTCCGCGCACGCGACCCCTCGCGTTGCTGACCGCATCGCTCGGAATCGTGCTGATGTTCCTGCCCGATGCCACGGCGGAGTTCATCTGGCGCTACCAGCTCCCGGCACTGGTGCTGCTGCCCATGGCGGCCGCCCTTGCCTGGACCCGGCTGCGCGGCACCGTTCACCGAGGTGAAACGGCGACCCCGAGCACGGACTGACCGAAGGGGGGCGTCAGCCGACTCTCCAAGAGCTTCGTGCTCGGCACGACAACACGGTCATAGATGCGGAGGAGGCTCGGCCGCGGGCTGCCCACACCCCCACGCCGAACCGTGAGCCACCAGGCGATGCCACCCAACAGGTTGACCGGCCGCACGTCCGCGGGCATCAGACCGGCGCCCACGATCGCCGATCGAAGGCTGTTCGGGGTGTATCGCCGCACGTGTCCGACGCGGCGGTCGAAGTCGCCGTAGAGCTGTTGGTATCCGGGGACCCAGAGCACGATCCGGCCGCCCGGTTCGAGCATGGTCGCAAGCCGCCGCAGCGCCCCGCTGTCTTCGTCGATGTGCTCGAGCACGTTGATCGCGATCACGGTCGACACACGTGGCTCGATGTCGAAGGGCCCGTGCACGAGGTCGAGCTGGAGGGCTTGTATCTCGGGGCGATGCTGGAAGCGCTGCGCCATGGAAGCGACACAGTCGGGGTCAACGTCGGTGACGACGAGCCGCTCCAGACCTTGGAACTGTGAGGCGAACTCGCCCAGCCCTGCTCCGACCTCCAGGACCGTTGGCCCGCAGTGCTGAGCGATCAGGTCGAACTGGTAGGCACGATAACGCTCCTGGTTCTTGCCCGAACTGTCCTCGAGATCGCGGCCCGTGGCCTGGTGGAAGGCGCCGGCGCCACTCGTCTCCGTCACAGTTTGCCTTTCTCGCGGGGACAGCCCGCTTGGACGAAGCCCTCGGTGAACAACGTTCAGTGCTGCTCCGCCGCAGCAGGCTCTCGGGCCGCGACGACGCGGTCCAGCCGCGCGAACATCCGGTCGAGGAGCAGGAAACGGATCAGGAACATCACGACGTACACGCCCAGGAACGCACCAGCAACCAGGAAGACCCGGACCCCGGACGAAACCTCCGAGCCTTGCAGCCACCCGTCGACCGTCCGCGTCACGAACATCGCCAGCACCAGGGTTGCGATGATGATGGCGACGTAGGGCAGCACCTCGTGGCGCAGGCTCGGGCGGCCCTGCTGCCGCCAGGTCCAGCTGCGGTTGAGCCAGTAGTTGGGCAGCGCACCGGCGACCCACCCGACGCCGGACGACCACACCGGAGTCGCGTGAAAGACGCCGTACATCAGGACGAACGCTGTCTCGCTACAGATCGCGGCCACGACCGAGCCACCGGTGTAGCGAGCAACCTTGAGCGTCAGCATGGCGCGACGGGACCTCCGCACGGCGACCAGCGACGCCGGCGACGAGTCAAGCATGGCCTGATCCTAGTCGGCGCTGAAGCAGGGTCGCGAATCGGACCGTGACCTCGCGCTGCGTGGCTCGTTGGGACGTTTGCGTGGTGTACACGTCATCACGGTGAGTCGACACCCGGGCGAAAGGGTTGGCCATGTGGGCTCCGACCGACCGAGCCGTCCCCTCTCGGGACGCCGGATGAAAGCGGGGGACGGCTGCCTCCGACCGGGTGGACGCGTCGTGGCCGGCTGTGCCGACACCCTGCTGCGATCTCCCGGATACTGGATCCTGCTTCGGGTCGCGCTGCCCGGACGGCACGCACCCGGACGGCATACGAGGAGGTACGTCGATGGCGGGATATTCAGGGACGCCGCTGATGCGCAAGATCGGCGTCCGCGAGGGACACCGGGTCTGCCTCGACAACGAGCCTGACGACGTCGACCTGCGCTGGCCGCCGCGCGTGGCGGTCGCCCGTCGTATCGTCGGAGGCCCCGTCGACATCTGCTGGACCTTCTGCCTGGACCGCGCGCGCCTGGAACGTCGCATCGACAGTCTGATCGAGCACACGGCCATGGATGGAATGGTCTGGGTGTCGTGGCCGAAGCGCAGCTCCGGACAGCAGACCGACCTGGACGAGAACGTGGTCCGGGCGATCGGTCTCGCCGCCGGCATGGTCGATGTCAAGGTCGCCGCTGTTGACGAGACCTGGTCAGCGCTGAAGTTCGTTCGTCGGCGCCGCGACCGCCACAACTGAGGCGGAGCTCCCGCCGCAACGACCCCTCGCTGGACTCCCAGTCAGCAGGACCGGTTCACCGTCGCATCGTGCCGGACGTCGCGACCCAGCGCGTGCGCCGCTGCGACGTTCGGGAACACCACACTCGCGGCGCCGGCGGTCCCGATGCCACCGTTCAGCACACAGGTCCGCACCAGCTTGGGGTTGACCTGCAGGACGGTCTGCGCGAGCCGGTACAGCTCGACCGGTCCCAGATTCGTGTCTGTGTAGCGCGCGAACCGCTCGAGCGCCCGCTCGAAAAAGCCCTTGCGCGCCGACTTGGTCTTCACGGTGGCGAGTCCGCCCTTGAGCACTTGGCCCTGGTCGTACGACCGGTCGAAGTCCCCGCGAGGCAGCCCGTGGCGGATGCGGGAGAACGCCAGTGCTTCGACGCCCGACAGCTCGGTCATCCCGGGGTGGAAGACCTGACCCTGGTCGTTCATGTTGAACGTGACTTTGACGCGAATGCCGTTGATGCCTCCGACCATCCGGATCATGCCCTTGAAGCTGGTGACGAAGACATAGTCCGGGCGGATGCCGACCAGATTGGCCACTGCGGCGGCCGTCGCCTGGGGACCGCCGTAGACCATGGCGGCGTTGATCTTGTCGCGGCCGTGCCCGGGGATGTCCACGTAGGAGTCACGAGGGACCCCGATGGTCACCGCATGGTGGGTCTTCGCGTTGATTCCGACGAGCTGGATGGCGTCGGAACGGCTGCCGAGGAATGGCTGACCGGGACGGGCGTCAGAGCCCAGCGCGAGGATCCAGACGACGTGGTCGGCTGCGTCGACACCGTGCACCTGGTTGAGCTTGATCAGCGCGAACCTCGCTTCCTCGTGTCCTGAGTTCGGGACCACGATCCCCAGCAGGGCCAGCAGGATGCCGAACACGGCCAGCCGGCGGACTCGTCGCAGTGCGACGACCGGGCGACCGGGGCCGACCCCACGAGGGGAGCGGTGGTTGAACTTCGTGAGCCAGGTCAACGGTGCACCGCCGTCCGACGCAGGTCGTACCCAAAGATCCGCCAACGGTCGGCCTTCCTTGTCAGCTGCAGCTGTCCGGCGACCACGAAGGTCCTCCGGACCCCGCTCTTCTGTTCAACCGTCATCTTGAGGTGGACGCGGGCAGTCGCCCCACCGGTCAGTCCGCCCATGGCAAACACGAACAACCGCGCCGATCGCTCATCGGCAACGACCCGCACGACCTTGTCGCTGATCGCAGCGTTCGTGGTGACGCCTCTGTCCCGCAACGCCAGCCGGGCAGCCTGATCTGTCCAGCCGGCGAAGGTCGACTTGTGGTAGGACGTCCGTCCCGAGCGGGGAAAGCTCCCCTCCAGGTAGGCAGCGTCCATCCAGCCCTTGATCGGCTTGGCGATCTTGCGGGTGATCCAGGCACGCTTGCTCTTCTTGACGCCGCCGCGCATCTGCGCGATCCCCACCTTGAACCTGGCGTTGGACTTCTCGAGCGTGGGGGCTCCGGCGGTCGTGGCCGCATCGCTCGTCGACGACCCCGTCGAGGGCGTCGGAGCGGCGTCGTCGTGGGTGCACGACGCGAGCAGCATTGCGAGCACTGTCGTGACCATGGCGACCTGCACCAGGCGAGGTGCTCGCGAAGAGGCGGTGAGGTGCATCGGGTCGAGCATGCACAATGTGGACGCGCATCTCAACCGGCCACGCTCGACGCAAGGCTGATCATGTCTTGAGACGTCACCTGATCGCTGCGGCCGACTCGGTGTGACCACGGCAACACGACGAGGCGACGGCCAGCCTGCGCGAACGCGCAGGCGAGGGATAGCCTGGGAGTCGACCCACCACAGCGCTGCAGCGGAAGAGGCGAAAGTCAGGCCGTGTCACAATCCCCGCAAGACGGATCGACGTCAACCGCACACAAGACCCCCGGCAGCTCCGGCACTGACTTCGGGGCCAATGAGTGGCTGGTCGACGAGATGTACGACCGTTATGTCGACGATCCCTCGTCCGTGGACGAGGCGTGGCAACAGCTGTTCGAGGCCAGGCACGGCGCTGCCAGTGACGGGTCTGCGGCGGTCAACGGGAGTGCCGACCCAGTGAGCGACCGGGAGAACCCCGCCACGGGCACAGCCACGACAGACGTCAAGCCAAAGTCCCAGCCCGTTTCGGCGCCGGGTCCTGCGCCGACCCCCAAGGCCACGGCCCCGAGCCCCAGCCCGGCTGCGACGACGGGTTCTGCGGCCGCGTCGTCGGCAAGTCCGTCCACGACCAGCGACAAGGCGACTCCAGCCACCGCACCAGCAACCGCCCAGCCGGTCGTCCGCCCCGTTCCCAAGGAACCGGAGGAGTCGGCTGCCGCAGATGCCGCCGCCGAACCCGATCACGTGGTGCTGCGTGGCGCCTCGGCCCGGACGGTCACCAACATGGACGTCAGCCTCACCGTCCCCACCGCCACGAGCGTCCGCACGGTTCCGGTCAAGCTGCTGATCGACAACCGCGTCGTCATCAACAACCATCTCGCCCGCGCCCGCGGCGGCAAGGTGTCCTTCACTCACATCATCGGCTTCGCTCTCGCGCGGGCGCTGCGTTCGGCGCCGGAGATGAACTACGGCTTCGAGGTCGTCGACGGCAAGCCCAACCTCGTCAAGCCGCACCACATCAACATCGGGCTCGCGATCGACATCCAGCGCCCGGACGGGTCGCGTCAGCTGTTGGTGCCGTCCATCAAAGCCGCTGAGGACATGTCGTTCGCAGAGTTCTGGTCGGCGTATGAGGACATCGTCCGACGGGCGCGCGACAACAAGCTCACGGTCGCCGACTTCCAGGGCACGACGATCACCCTGACCAACCCCGGCACGATCGGCACCAACCACTCCGTTCCGCGGTTGATGTCGGGGCAGGGCTGCATTGTCGGTGTCGGTGCCATGAACTTCCCGCCGGAGTACCAGGGGGCGTCTGACGAGACGCTGAGCCGCAACGCGATCAGCAAGATCATGACCCTCACGTCGACGTACGACCACCGGGTCATCCAGGGTGCCCAGTCCGGCGACTTCCTGCGCATCCTGCACGGTCTGCTCCTCGGTGAGGACGGCTTCTATGACGAGATCTTCCGGGCGCTGCGCATCCCGTACGAGCCCATCCGGTGGGCTTCCGACATCTCAGCCAGCCACGAGGACGAGGTCAGCAAGCAGGCCCGCATCCTCGAGATGATCCATGCCTACCGTGTGCGCGGGCACATCATGGCCGACACCGACCCGCTCGAGTACCAGCAGCGCAGCCACCCCGACCTCGACGTCGGCACCCATGGGCTGACCCTCTGGGACCTCGACCGCGAGTTCGCCACCGGAAACTTCGGCGGCGAGCGCTTCATGAAGCTTCGGCACATCCTCGGCATCCTGCGGGACTCCTACTGCCGCACGACCGGCATCGAGTACATGCACATCCAGGACCCCGACCAGCGTCGGTGGATCCAGGAGCGGGTCGAGCGTCCGCACAAGAAGCCGCCGCGCGAGGAGCAGCTGCGCATCCTGCACAAGCTCAACCAGGCCGAGGCCTTCGAGACGTTCCTGCAGACCAAGTTCGTCGGGCAGAAGCGATTCAGCCTCGAGGGCGGCGAGACCACCATCCCGCTCATCGACGAGATCTGTGAGGCGGCCGCCGACCACTCGCTCGACGAGGTCACCATCGGGATGGCGCACCGCGGTCGTCTCAACGTGCTCGCCAACATCGTCGGCAAGCGGTACTCCCAGATCTTCCGCGAGTTCGAGGGCAACATCGACCCGCGCACGGTCCAGGGTTCTGGTGACGTGAAGTACCACCTCGGTGCCGAGGGCGAGTTCGTGTCGGGCAACGGCAGCATCATCAAGGTCTCGGTGGCCGCCAACCCGTCTCACCTCGAAGCGGTGGACCCGGTGCTCGAGGGCATCGTGCGGGCCAAGCAGGACTTGCTCAACCAGGGTGCCGCCTTCCCGGTCCTGCCGCTGCTCGTGCACGGGGACGCGGCGTTCGCCGGTCAAGGTGTCGTGGCCGAGACGCTCAACCTCTCGCAGCTGCGTGGCTACCGGACCGGCGGCACGATCCACGTCGTCGTCAACAACCAGGTGGGCTTCACCACCTCGCCGTCGTCGTCGCGCTCGTCGCTGTACTGCACCGACGTCGCCCGCATGGTGCAGGCGCCGATCTTCCACGTGAACGCCGATGACCCCGAGGCATGCATCCGTGTGGCGCAACTGGCGTTCGAGTACCGGCAGGCGTTCAAGAAGGACGTCGTGATCGATCTGGTGTGCTACCGCCGGCGCGGCCACAACGAGGGAGACGACCCGTCGTACACACAGCCGCTGATGTACGACCTGATCGAGAAGAAGCGCTCGGTGCGCAAGCTGTACACCGAGGCCCTGATCGGTCGTGGCGACATCACCGTCGAAGAGGCCGAGCAGGCGCTGAAGGACTACCAGCAGCAGCTCGAGCGCGTCTTCGCCGAGGTGCGCGACGCCAGCAGCGACGACGAGCCCGTCGACTACGTCACCGTGCCCGACTATCCGACGAAGGGTGCGGCCTCGGGCAGTGCGGACACCGCGGTCACGCCCGAGATCCTCAAGCGGATCGCCGAGGCACACGTCACGCCGCCGGACGGCTTCACCGTGCACCCAAAGGTGCTGCCGCAGCTGCAGCGCCGCGCCGCATCGATCACCGAGGGCCCGATCGACTGGGGCACGGGCGAGATCTTGGCCTTCGGGTCTCTGCTGCTGCAGGGTCGGCCGGTGCGGCTGGCTGGGCAGGACTCCCGCCGCGGTACGTTCGTCAGCCGGTTCGCCACGATCATCGACCGTCGGAACGCCGCGGAGTGGACCCCGCTGCAGAACCTCTCGTCGGACCAGGCCCAGTTCTACATCTACGACTCGCTGCTGTCCGAGTACGCCGCGATGGGCTTCGAGTACGGCTACTCGGTGGCTCGTCCCGAGGCGCTCACGCTCTGGGAGGCTCAGTTCGGCGATTTCGTGAACGGTGCCCAGACCGTCATCGACGAGTTCATCTCCGCCGGTGAGGCGAAGTGGCAACAGCAGTCGGGCGTGGTGCTGCTCCTCCCGCACGGCTACGAGGGACAGGGTCCCGATCACTCCTCCGCCCGCATCGAACGGTTCCTCACCCTCGCCGCCGGTGACGCGTTCACGGTGGCGCAGCCGTCGACCCCGGCGAGCTACTTCCACCTGCTTCGCCAGCACTCGCTCGGCCGCGCGCACCGCCCCATGATCGTCTTCACGCCGAAGTCGATGATGCGACGCAAGGACGCGGCGTCGCAGCCGGCGGACTTCACGACGGGCACGTTCCAGCCGCTGATCGGCGACGACTCCGCCGACCCGTCGAAGGTCGAGCGACTCATCTTGTGCTCAGGTCGGATCTGCTGGGACCTGCTCGCCGAGCGTGCACGCCGCGACGACGACCAGGGCCGGACGGCGATCGCCCGCCTCGAGCAGCTCTACCCCCGTCCTGTCGACGAGGTGACGGCCGAGCTGGCGAAGTATCCCAACGTGCGCGAGATCCGCTGGGTGCAGGACGAGCCCGCCAACATGGGCCCGTGGCCGCACATGAAGCTCAACCTGGCGCCGGAGCTGGGCGACATCCCGTTCAACCGGGTCTCCCGCGCGGAGTCCGCTGCGCCGTCCGTCGGCCAGACATCGGTCCACCAGCACGAGCTACAGGCATTGCTCGACGGTGCTTTCGGCTGAGGGCCGTCCCGGCGTACGGCGCGAGCCTGCACGCGGTGACGGCCCCAGGCTGCCACCGAAGGAGTTCGGCGTCCGGCGCGAGCCTGCACGCGTTGACGGCCCCCAGGCTGCCACCAATGAAGAAACTTAGCGAGGACTGGAGGACTGGTGTACTTCACCGACCGCGGGATCGAAGAGTTGGTCAAGCGTCGTGGCGACGAGGACGTCACGCTGGCCTGGCTTGCCGAGCGGCTGCAGGAGTTCGTGGACCTCAACCCGGAGTTCGAGATCCCCGTCGAACGCCTCGCCACCTGGCTCGCCCGTCTCGACGACGACGATCTCGACCCCGACTGACCCACTCACGCACGCGCTCACTTTTCTTGACCTGGCCCTCCGCGTTTGCCTTGTTCACAAGCCAGGTGGCTTGTGAACAAGGCAAACGCGCGTGGGGAACCAGGTTTCTGCCTCGCTCACCACCTGATGCAGTGGGCCGTATGACGACCCGGTCGCCACGAGGGTCGACCCGATCCGCTCACCGGCTGGTGGTCGGCGGATCCCGAAGGGTCACCAGACGCAACGTGCGATCACCGGTGTTGACCACGCCGCGGTCGGTCAGCGGATCGACCAGGACCGCGTCACCGGGGCCGACCTCGATATGCTCCGCCCCCATCGTGACGCTGCCGGTCCCGTCGATGACGAGGTAGCACTCGCGCGTCCCGGCGTACCCGTCCGGGTCGTGGTCGCCATGCCGGTGTACGCCTTCGGATCCGCCGACCGGGATGTCCCACGTCTCCAGCTCGACCGGCCACGGCAACGCCCGTTCGAAGTAGCGGTGCACCTGGATCGCCCCGCTCCCCTCGTGCAGATCAGCCCAGACAAACGACTCGTCGTCGCTTCGTTGTACTCGGTCCACACCGGACTCCCTTCGACGGTGATCGCGCAAGACCCCGAACCCGTCAGACCGTGAACACGATCTTTCCGAACACGTCCCCCTCGAGCATCGCCTCGAACCCGTCACGCGCACGGTGCAGCGGCAGGGTCCGGTCGATGAGCGGCCGCGCACCCGACACGTCCAGGAGGTCGAGCAGGCTCTGGAACTCCGCCCGCGTCCCCATCGTCGAACCTTGCACCCGCAGCTGCAGGAAGAAGATCCTCGTGAGCTCGGCGTTGTCCGGCTGATTACCGGACGTCGCACCGGAGATGACCAGCGTGCCGCCCGGCCGCAACGCCTTGATCGAATGGCTCCACGTGGCCGCGCCCACGGTCTCCATCACAGCATCGACACGCTGTGGCAACCGGGCGCCGGTCTCGAACACCTCGCTCGACCCAAGCTCGAGCGCCCGTTTCCGCTTCGTCTCGTCACGGCTCGTCGCGTACGTCCGGAGCCCAGCGGCCGAAGCCAGTGTGATCAACGCCGTGGCTACACCGCCGCCCGCACCCTGCACGAGCACGCTGTCACCCGGCTTCAGCCCACCGTGCGTGAAGAGCATCCGGTATGCCGTCAACCAGGCCGTCGGCAGGCAGGCTGCCTCCTCGAAGCTCAACGACGGCGGCTTCGGCAGCACGTTGCGACTGGGCACGGCAACGCGTTCAGCCAGCGTGCCGGGATACCGCTCGGAGAGCAGCGAACGTTTGGGGTCGAGCGTCTCGTCCCCTGACCAGTCCGGATCGCTGATGACCGCATGGACGACGACCTCGTTACCGTCCTGGTCGACGCCCGCTGCGTCGCAGCCCAGGATCATCGGCAGCCGGTCTTCCGCCAGGCCGACACCGCGCAGAGACCACAGGTCATGCCGGTTCAGTGCCGCCGCCCTGACGTCGACGATCGTCCAACCGTCTGGCTGCACAGGATCAGGCAACTCCCCCAGGACGAGTCCGTCCAAGGGCGCGTCCGGATGGATCGACTCAGCGTACGCAGCGAACATTCCATCACCTTAGGGCGCGACAGGCGGACGTCCACACCGTCCCGGGCACGCACGTAGCCTTGCGTAGGGCCGGTCAGGTCTGTCGACCGGCCGCAGCGGCCACTGCGGCCGCAACCGCCGGCGCCACTCGCGGGTCGAACGGTGACGGGATCACACGTGCCGGGTCGAGGTCATCGGCCACGAGGTCAGCAAGCGCAACGGCAGCCGCCAGCTTCATGTCCTCGGTGATCCGGCGCGCGCCAGCGTCGAAAGTCCCCCGGAAGATGCCCGGGAAGGCGAGCACGTTGTTGATCTGGTTGGCGTGGTCGGACCTGCCGGTTGCCACGACACGCGCATGGCGCTGCGCGATCTCCAGCTGGACCTCCGGATCTGGATTCGCCAGCGCGAAGATCACCGGGTCGGTGGCCATCGCAGCGATGGCTTGTTCCTCGACGTTGCCGCCGCTGACGCCGATGAAGACGTCGGCACCGACCAAGGCGCTCGCGAGCTCGCCGGACTCGCCACGCGTGTTCGTCTGCTCGGCGAGCCGGAGCTTGACGGCGTTGAGGTCCGTCCGGGCCGGACTGATAATCCCGCCCCGATCGACCACTGCGATGTTGCGGGCGCCTGCGGCCAGCATCATCTTCGTGACCGCGACGCCGGCAGCACCGGCTCCCGAGACCACGATCCGTACGTCGGCCAGCTCCTTCGCGACGATGCGCAGCGCGTTGCGCAGCGCAGCGAGCACGACGACCGCCGTGCCGTGCTGGTCGTCATGGAAGACCGGGATGTCGAGGCGTTCCTTGAGTCGCCGCTCCACCTCGAAGCACCGTGGTGCCGAGATGTCCTCCAGGTTGATGCCGCCGAAGCTCGGCGCCAACCGGGCAATCGTCTCGACCAGCTCGTCCGTGTCCGTGCAGTCCAAGCAGATCGGTACGGCATCGACGCCTCCGAACTGCTTGAACAAGATGGCCTTGCCCTCCATGACCGGCATGGCCGCTGCTGGCCCGATGTCTCCCAGACCGAGCACGGCGGTCCCGTCGGTGACGACCGCGACCGTGTTGGAGACCCAGGTGTAGTCGCGAACGGACTCTGGATGATCTGCGATCTCCTGACACACCCGGGCCACCCCCGGGGTGTATGCCATGGAGAGATCGTCGATACCGGTCAGCTCGACGTTGGCGGCGATGTGCATCTTGCCGCCACGGTGCAGCTCGAACACGGGGTCGCCAACGTGGCGTCCGGACGGGATCACCGCGGTCGGTGTGGCCACCGGTGGGCGTGGCTGAGACGGCTGGTCGGGCATGCTCGAACTCGTCATCGATGTCACCTGATTCCGGGGAGTCTGCGCCTCGCCGCGCGTCGGCCGCGGCGTGATGGCCACGGCGTTGTGCTCGGTGGGCGGCCGCGATCGGACCGCGCTGCGGTACAGGAACTGACGTGTCCCGGGGGTCTCCCGGAAGGCCACTCTCCCACGAGGTCTGCTCACACCGTCAGCCAGGAGAGCCACCTCACGCCGAATCGGACCTCCGGCGGGCGCCGTGGAGGGCGCTCAGGTGGTTCGCCGCCGCCGCCACGGCCACACGCGCACCACGACTCGACCGAGCACGTCCTCGGCTGCGATCTCACCCACCAGCCACGAGTCCACGCCCTCGTCGGGGTTGTCACGCTCGACCCACCACCCGTGCTCGGTACGCCGGATCGCCCGTTTCACCGCGACAGGGCGCCCGGGCAGTCGGACGACCACCAGCTGTCCGGACCGGGGCTCGGCGCCATACCTCACGATCAGCCGGTCGCCCTCCTGCAAGGTGGGCTCCATCGACCGGCCACGCACCACGGCCAGTCCGAACAGGGGGGGCTTGGGCACCTGCAAGAGTCCTTGTTTGGGCGGAGTAGGGTCGGGCACTAGTTGCTGCAGACACTGTTGCATCACGCCGATACGAGCGTGGCAACTCCCCGGCCTGCTCCAGAAAGGACCAGTTCATGCTGCGTCGCTTCATCGCACCGACCATCGACGTCTCGGCTCATTGCGACCTTCCGTGCGGGGTCTATGACCCGGCCCAGGCCAGGATCGAGGCCGAGTCGATCAAGGCCATCATCGGCAAGGTCGCCGACAACGACGACCACGACTTCCGCACCCGCGCGCTCATCATCAAGGAAGAACGCTCCGAGCTCGTCAAGCACCACCTGTGGGTGCTGTGGACCGACTACTTCAAGCCTCCGCACTTCGAGAAGTACCCGCAGCTCCACACCCTCTTCAACGAGGCGACCAAGCTGGCCGGGGCGGCCGGCACCAAGGACAGCATGGACGCCGCCAAGGCCGACCAGCTTCTCGCCAAGATCGACGAGATCGCCGAGATCTTCGCCGAGACCAAGAAGGGCTGACCTGCGCGTCACCCACCGGACGGGACAGGCCCGCACCGCCCACCGGCGGCGCGGGCCTGTTGTTCGTCGTCAGGCCCGCCGGCCGCGACCTGGCTCTCCGTCGTCGGCCGCGGGCTCGACGTCGGCGCCGCTCATCCGCTCCCCGAACAGAGCCTGCGTGGTCGACGGGGAGAAGACCACGGCGAGTACGACGAGGGCCGGGACTGCCAGCAGGATCGCCACCCACGTCGTGCTGCCACCGCGGAAGCTCCAGGCGATTCCGAGCTCGATGAGCTGAGCGAGCACCACCGGGCCGCGGCTCCAGCTCCGCAGGCGTAGGAGCCCGCGGGTGCACGCAGCGAGTCCACCGGCATACAGCATGAAGAACACCGCGATGCTGATGCCCGCCCCGGGCCGACTGGGATTGATGTTCACGAGCTCGCCCACCGCCAGCCCGAGCAGGCCGAGCGCCTCGAGCCCGACGAGCCCGGCCGCCACCCGGACAGCGGGTCCGGGCTGCGGCTGCGAGTCGTCAGGCGGATGCTCAGAACTCATGCACCAGACCCTAGCCACTGCCCGAGCGAGAACTGACGCAGTACGGTCGACGTGATGGTGGACACCCTGGAGCCTCAGGGCTCACGGTCAGAAGCCGAACCGTCTAGACTTGAACACAGGGATCGAACGCCTGTCCACCTCGTCCCGCTTGTGAGGAAACTGACACAGGTCGAGGGGTTGTGCAGGCGCAGATCTCTTGCGACGATCGAGTTCGCACCAGGCGCTGCAACGCGCTGCACGTCTCTCGACACCCCGCTTGCCCCACGAGCGAGGCCAGCGAGAGGGCTCGTGAAAACCTTCACGAGCACCCCGCACCGCGGTCACGCCCCGTGTCCGCCATGAACGAAGAGGAGCTGCGCCGTGGACTGGCGTCACCGCTCCGCGTGCCTCGAAGAGGACCCGGAGCTGTTCTTCCCCATCGGCAACACCGGCCCTGCCATCCTCCAGATCGAGGAAGCCAAGGCTATCTGTCGCCGTTGCGAGGTGCGCGAGCAGTGTCTCGCGTGGGCGCTCGAGGCCGGCCAGGACCACGGCGTTTGGGGCGGAATGTCCGAAGATGAGCGGCGGGCGCTGAAGCGTCGCAACGCGCGCGCCAAGATCCGCGCCTGATCCGCGCCTAATCGGCGCGGCGGCGGGCTCAGCGGACGGGAATGTCCAGGTCCACGCGCGTACCGCCTTCCGGGTTCCCACCGAACGAGATCACGCCGCCGAGCTCTGACTCCACGAGCGTGCGCACGATCGACAAGCCGAGACTTCCGGACGCAACCGGATCGAACCCCGGCGGCAGCCCACGGCCGTCATCGTCGATGACAACCGTCAACCGTCCCGCCAGGCGCAGCGCTCGCAACGAGATCCGGCCGGCCCCGTCGCGAAAGCCATGCTCGACGGCGTTCTGCAGCACCTCGGTCAGCACCATCGCGAGCGGCGTCGCCACCTCGGCCGGCAGCTGACCGAACGATCCGGTCCGGGAGGTCGCCACCGCGGCAGGTGCAGCGGCCACCTCCGTGACCATCGCCGACAGCCGGTCGGACACGTCGTCGAAGTCGACGCGCTCGTTGAACGCCTGGCTCAAGGTCTCGTGCACGATCGCGATCGACCCCACTCGCCGTACCGCCTCGTCGAGGGCCAGCCGCGCTGCCGGGACTTCCATTCTGCGCGCCTGCAGCCGCAGCAGGGCTGCCACGGTCTGCAGGTTGTTCTTGACCCGGTGGTGGATCTCACGGATCGTCGCGTCCTTGGTGATCAGCTCGCGTTCGCGGCTGCGCAGCTCGGTGACGTCGCGCAGCAACACCAAGGAACCAGCCAGGTCGCCCTCCGGCGACAGCGGGATCACGCGGGCAGCCACCGTGGCCTCGTCGTTGCCGTACTCCGTCTCGCGCGGATGCCGGCCGGACAGCGTGACCGTCACCGCCTCGTCCACGGGACGCGCCGGTGGCGCGAGCAGTGCCTCCGTCGTCTCGGCGAACGGCTCCCCCACGAGGTCGCCGGCCAGGCCGAGCCGCCGGTACGCCGACTGGGCGTTCGGGCTCGCATAGGTCACGACGCCGGCCGCGTCGGTCCGGACGAAGCCGTCACCCACCCGGGGTGACGACGTCCAGGCCCGGCGCTCGGTGGGGATCGGGAAGGCCCCGCGGCTGATCATCCGCGTCAGGTCGCTGGCGGTCTGCAGGTAGGACAGCTCCAGCCTGCTGGGCGTACGCACCCCCAACAGGTTGGTGTTGCGAGCGATCACCGCCAGCATGGATCCCGCGCGAACGACCGGGATCGTCTCGACTCGCACCGGCACGTCGTCGCGCCATTCCGGATCACCCTCGCGCGCGATCCGCTTCTCGTCGTACGCCGCATCGAGCAGCGGGCGTCGGCCACGGGGCACGAAGGAGCCGACCAGGTCATCGACGAAGGCTGTCGGTCCAGTTGTGGGACGCATCTGCGCGCCGCCCCAGAACCCGATTTCCTCGCGGTCGGGCAGCCAGAGGACGAGGTCCGCGAACGAGAGGTCGGCGATGATCTGCCAATCCGCGATCAGCAGGTGCAACCAGGCGATGTCGTCGGTGCCGAGGTCCGTATGAGCCTTGGCGACGTCATCGAGCGAGGGCACTCAGCCACCGTAGGGCAACGCGGTGTGATGTTCCGAACACTCGTCGGAAAGACGCGCGCGCAACGCCTGGAGGTTTGCTGAACGAGGCGAGGTTTGTGCGAGGATGGCGCCATGCCACGGGGTTTCTGGCAGCAGGTGCTCGAGTCCGATATGGCCGTTCCGGATGACCGGCCGTTGAACGAGTTGACCGCCGAGCTGGTCACGATGTTGGGTTCGACCAATCCGGTCGAACGTGATGAGACGGCCTGCCCTGTGCTCGCCACCTGGCTGAGCGAAGGCATTTACGACGACCTGCTGGTCAGCTTCGGCGACTCGATCGCGCAGGGACTCGTCGTCGGCCTCGGCAAGTCCCTCGACGACTCGGTGTTCCGACGGAGCTTCTCGGCTCTCGTCCTGGCTGAGTGCGTCCGGCGTGACAACGTCGCCCGCATCCTGCCGGTGGACGTCGTCCTCAACTGGGCTGAGCGCGCGATCGGCTGGTACACCCGCGAGCAGGACCTACGCGGCTGGGTGCCAGGCAAGGGTTGGGCGCACACCGTTGCGCACGGCGCCGATCTGATCGGCGTTCTCTCCGCGTCGCGCCATCTGCAAGCCCTGCACCAGGGCGTGCTCCTCGACGTCATCGCCGAGCGCCTCGTCGCCCCGACACCGACCGTCCTCGTGGACGGTGAGGACGACCGGTTGGCCCATGCCGCGCTCTCGATCGTGCATCGCAACCTCGTGGACGCCGAGCAGCTCGACGAATGGGTCTCCACCATGTCCGGCGCGTTGGCCAGGCCGCGCGGCCACCTGACTGACCACACGTGGCCGACACCGGCAGCCAAGAACACCTCGGCGTTCCTGCGTGCGTTGCACGTTCACCTGGCCATCGGGATCGCACCGTCGCACGACAAGGTCACCTTCGCCGAACCCCCCGAGGCCCGTTCGGACCTGTTGCTGGCGCTGCTGCGCGCGATCCCGACCTTCACGCCCTGGATGTATTCGGGTCGCCGGGTGACCGAGGCGTCCTAGCCGCACCCGGGCCCTCCCCCCGCGGACCCTTCACGATCCCGCTACCCGTCAGTAGCCTGCAGGTATGAACGAGAACGTCCTACCGTCCGGGACCACAGCACCAGCATCTCCCCCCGTCCGCGAGGGCCATGGGGGCGATCATGCAGTCGCCGCCGCCGCTGCCCACGGCGTCGAGACCATGTTCACGCTCTCCGGCGCGCACGTCTTCCCGCTGTACGACGCCGCCGTCAAGGGTGATCCCGGAATGCGGCTCGTGGACGTTCGGCACGAGCCGTCGGCGGTCTTCGCCGCCGAGGCGACCGGCAAGCTGACACGCACCCCCGGCCTCGCCGTGCTGACCGCCGGGCCCGGAGTCACCAACGGGGTCAGCGCGATCGCGCAGGCCTCGTTCGCCGGGTCGCCACTGGTCGTGGTCGGCGGTCGCGCCCCCACGCAACGATGGGGCACCGGGTCGCTGCAGGAGCTCGACCAGCCGCCCATCCTCTCGCCTGTGACGAAGCGGGCCAGCACGATCCTCGAGGCCGGTGGGATCGCCGCGGGCATCGACGAAGCGTTCACACTGGCCGCCGCACCGCACCGGGGGCCGACCTTCGTCGACGTGCCGATGGACGAGCTGTTCGCGCGCTGCGAGTCGGCGGCTCCCCTGGTGGCTCCTCGTGCCCGCGCCCACCCGGACGCCGACGCCGTCGCCACCATCGGGCGGCTGCTGGCGACAGCCACCCGGCCGGTCCTCGTGCTCGGCACCGACGTCTGGTCCGACGGCGCCGAGGACGCCGCGCTACGCCTGGTCGAGGAGACCGGCATCCCCGTGGTCACGAACGGCATGGGTCGCGGGATCGTGCCCGGAGGTCACCGGCTGCTGGTCACGAAGGCGCGGTCGGTCGCGTTCGGGCAGTGCGACCTGGCGGTGGTTGCCGGCACCCCGCTGGACTTCCGTCTCGGGTACGGCGCCTTCGGGGGCAAGGAGGGCACCGAGCCGGCCCAGGTGGTGCACCTGGCGGACAGCGAGGCGCAAGTCTCGGCCCATGCGACCCTCGCGGCCTCGGCGCACGGCGACCTGTCACTGCTGCTGGACGCCGTTCGCGAGGCCGCCCAGGCTGCCGCGACGCGGCCGGACTGGGCCACCTGGACGTCACGGCTGCGTGACCAGGTCGCTGCGGCGACGGCGAAGGACGCTGCGATGCTCGCCGCCGACGCCGACCCGATCCATCCGGCCCGCATCTACGGCGAGCTGGTGCCGCGGCTCGCCGACGACGCGGTGGTGATCGGCGACGGCGGCGACTTCGTGTCGTTCGCCGGCAAGTTCATCGAGCCGAAGCGGCCGGGAGGCTGGCTCGATCCCGGGCCGTACGGGTGCCTCGGCGCCGGTCTGGGCGCGGCGATGGCGGCGCGGATCGCGCGGCCGTCCGCGCAGGTCGTCGTGCTGCTGGGTGACGGTGCGGCCGGGATGTCGCTCATCGACGTCGACACGCTCGTCCGGCATGGTCTGCCCGTCGTCATGGTCGTGGGCAACAACTCCTGCTGGGGCCTGGAGAAGCACCCGATGCGGTATCTCTACGGGTACGACGTGGCCGCCGACCTGGCGCCTCAGACGTCATACGACAAGATCGTGCAGGCGTTGGGTGGTGACGGGGAGACCGTCTCGAGGCCGGGTGAGATCGGAGCAGCCCTCGACCGGGCCTTCGACGCGGGCGTCCCCTATCTTGTCAACGTGCTGACCGATCCCGAGGCCGCCTACCCACGGACCACAACCGGTGTCTGACGAGGTCGAGATCCGGATCGCCCGCGACGACGAGCTCGAGGCCGTCGGGCGCCTCACGCTCGACGGCTACGTCCACGATGGTCTGCTGACGCTCGACGCGGAGTACGCCGGCGAGCTGGTCGACGCGGCGCAGCGGTCGCGCGATGCGGAGCTGTGGGTCGCGCTCGTCGGCGGCGCGGTCGTGGGGACCGTGACGTTCTGCCCGCCGGGCTCGCTCTTGCGTGAGCTCAGTCGCGATGGCGAGGCGGAGTTCCGGATGTTGGCGGTGTCGCCGGCTGCCCGCGGGCACGGCGTCGCCCGCGCGCTCGTCGAACGCTGTATGGCGCGCGGGCGAGAACTAGGCCTCGGTGAACTGGTGATCTGCTCCATGAAGGAGATGACGACTGCCCACCGGTTGTACGAGCGCCTCGGGTTCGTCCGCGACCCAGCGCTGGACTGGACCCCGGTCCCCGGTGTCGTGCTCCTGGCCTATCGACGCACCCTCCAGGCAGAACCTGCTGCGGAAATCTCCGGCTGAGCAGGGCAACCGGCCATCTCCCGCAGGCGTCCTTGGGAAGTCACGACACCTCGAGGAGAAGCCATGAACATCCAACGAGCAGTGCGGTCGCCGGCCCGTCATCGTCCGGCCCTCGCCGTGGCCGGGGCGTTCGCCCTCGGCGCCATGATCCTGGTGCCGGGCTCGGCGCCGTCGGCGGTCGGCAGTACCTCGCCGCCACCTGCCTGCACGTCGATCCGGGCCGAGCTGGGCCGCGTCGGGGCGGCGGCCGGGTCGGCATACCAGACCATCCGGTTGCGCAACACCGGGGCAGCCACTTGCCGGATCGGTGGCTATCCGTTGGTGGAGTACGTCAATCGCCACCACCACCTGATCGGTTGGCCCGCCAGCCACAACACGCGCAAGCACCACCCGCAGACCCTGGCCCCTGGTGAGGCGGCGCGCACGGTGCTCCAGATCCCCAACCCCGGCAATTTCCCGCCGATCGACTGTCTGGCCCACAACGCCCACCAGATCCGGGTGCGCGTCGGCACGGCGTCGGCGTCATACCTGAAGTGGGACCAGCCGGAGTGCACCACACGTTACGGCCGCAGCCTGGTCTGGCCGGTCCGCCGCTGACGGGCCGGACCGAGCCCGCCCCGAGAGCTACTGAGGCAGGTACGCAGCTACCTAGTCGCGTTTGCCTAGTTCACAAGCCACCTGGCTTGTGAACTAGGCAAGCGCGGACCGCGCGAGGAAGCGGGCCGAGGCGACGACGATGCGGGTGATCTCGCCGTGCGCGACCACTACTCCGTCAGCCTGGGCGGCCTCGACCTGGAACCGCAGCAACCGACCGTCCACGTGGACCAGTTCGCAACGGGTCACGACGGCGGCCCCGACCGCGCTGGCCCGCACATGCTCCAAGTTCATCCGGGTACCGACCGACGTGTCCCCCTCACTGACACACGACCCGATGGCGGCACAGGTGGCTTCCTCCAGCCAGGCCAACAGGCGTGGAGTCCCGAGCACCGGCAGGTCGCCTGAGCCGAGGGCGGCCGCGGTGTCGGCCGCCGTCACCACGTGCTCCACCGAAGCGCTCAGGCCGGGTCGGAGACCCTCGCCGGATGTTCGGGTCATCGCGGATTCCTCCTTCGCGGGGTGCATCTGCGACACTAGCGGGACCGACCCGTCTCGAGACACGCGCCAAGACCGGGCATCACATTCCGCAACGAGGAGGACCAGATGGGCAAGACCGGACGCAAGCGCCGTTCCCGCCGCAAGAACAAGGCCAACCACGGCAAGCGCCCCAACGCCTGATCTGAGGCCGTTGACGTACGACGTCGAAGAGCCCCGCTCTCCCTGAGGGAGCGGGGCCTTTCTCGTCCAGCGCAATCAGGAGGCCCCGCGCTCGGGTCGATCGATGGTCGATGCCACGTCAGCATCGGATCGTTTGGAGCAACGGTATCGAGGTCAGTGCAGCTCTCGGCCCTCACCGATCTCGATCTGCACCTGGCGAATGGAGAACATCACCCGCTGGCGCAGCTCGACCGGTGCCTGCTCAGTGCAGGAACGCGCCACGAGTGCCTTGACCATGCGCTCGAGGTCGACCTCACGGAGGCAGGGTCCGCATTCGTCGAGATGGGTCTGGATCTGCTCACAGCTCGCGCCGTCGAGCTCGTTGTCGATGAACACGTAGACGCGGTCGAGGATCTCATTGCAGTCGACGTCGTGGTGCTTGCCGCAGCTCATGACCTGACCTCCGCTTCGCGCTCCGGCACGGACATGCCGCGCTCTCGGGCATAGTCGCCCAAGAGGCCCCGGAGCTGGTTACGACCGCGGTGCAGGCGCGACATCACGGTGCCGACTGGCGTTCCCATGATCTCGGCGATCTCTTTGTAGGCGAACCCCTCGACGTCAGCGAGATAGACCGCCAGCCGGAAGTCCTCAGGGATCTCCTGCAGCGCATCCTTGACGGCACTGTCCGGTAGATGCTCGAGCGCCTCGGCCTCGGCGGACTTCAGGCCGGTCGGTGTGTGGGTCTCGGCACGAGCCAGCTGCCAGTCCTCGATGTTCTCGTGCGAGTCCTGGATCGGTTGGCGCTGCTTCTTGCGGTAGCCGTTGATGAACGCGTTGGTGAGGATCCGGTAGAGCCATGCCTTGAGGTTGGTGCCTTCCTTGAACTGGTGGAAGGCAGCGAACGCCTTGGCGTAGGTCTCCTGGACGAGATCTTCTGCGTCGTGGGGGTTGCGCGTCATCCGCATCGCGGCGGAATACAGCTGGTCGATGTAGACCATGGCGTCGCGCTCGAACCGAGCGGTGCGCTCTTCGACCGTCTCGACGTCGGTCTCGGGTGAGGGTGTCATTACTGGCAAGACTAGCGGCCATTCCCGACGCTCGATCTCCTCGAGCACTCCGTCGACCCGGCTACGGCCGATGGGCGCCGGTACGTCGGCGACGCTGAGCATCTGGACCGGGCCTCCTCGTGGTGTCGTGCGATCGTTCGTGGGTGCCAACCAGCCGCGCTGCTCGATCATTCCCCGGCACCGTCAGCCGATCCGGGCCGTCACCCACTCGACGACCGCCTCGACCACCAGCGCCAACGTCTCGTCCTGGGTCAGCGCCGCACTCTTGGGGACTTTGAAACCGTGGTCAGCGTCAGGGATCGCCGTGAGCTCGATGCCGTCGGGGAAGTTCTCGGGTGACCCGAAGACGTCTCGCTCCCCTTGGACCACGAACGTCGGTACGCCGGCTCCGAGCAGCTCGGCCACGCGACTCGCCTCGGGACGACCGGGAGGGTGCAGCGGAAATGCCAGCGCAAGGCATCCGACCGCCCCCAGAGCCAGCGCGGAGCGGCACGCCACCCTGGCTCCGGCGCTACGTCCGCCGAGCACGATCGGCGTCCGCACGCGGATCGCGTCGACACAGCTTCGGGTGGCGTCGTCCAGCACAGCGGGCCTGGCCGCCACCCGCTTGCCCGCCACGTGCCACGGCTGCTCGATCCGGAACACCGAGATACCTTGCCGCGGCAGGGCCTCAGCCAGTGCGACCAGATCAGGTGAGTCCTCGCCCCTGCCGGCGCCGTGGCCCAGGACCAACGTGGCCACCGGACGTCGGGCGCGGTCGACGTGCAGCCGGGCGTCTCCGTGAACGGTCTCAACGACCCGGACCTCGGTGCTCATCGGCCACCGGCGGCGGTGACCGCCTCCATCCCCTCGACCGGGATCGGCGCGGTGAGGGCCCGACCGTTGTTGCGCACGTTGTTGACGTCGGTGGCCACCGGGTAGGCCTCGAGCCGGCCGGGCGCGGCCGGCACGAGCAGTCCTGCCAGGTCTCCAGGGTCGTCGATCGTGGCGTCGAGCCAGGCGTCGTACCGACCGGCCTCGACGAGCATGGGCATCCGGTCGTGAATGTGCCCGACCGCGTCCTCGGCAGTCGTGGTGATCACGGTCGCCGACCACACGAAGGCGCCGGGGTCATCCTCCGGAACCTCTCGATTGCGCCAGATCTCGTACAGGCCTGCCATCGCCATGATCCCGCCATCGGCCGGGTGGATGAAGAAGGGCTGCTTGAGCGGTTTGCCGGACTTGCCGAGCCGTTCGGTCGGATACCACTCGTAGTAGCCGTCTGCCGGTAACAGGCAACGCCGCTTGGCGAGGGCTCGTTTGAAGGCGGGCTTCTGAGCCAGGGTCTCGACGCGCGCGTTGATCATCCGGTTGCCGATCGACGTGTCCTTCGCCCAGGAGGGGATGAGCCCCCAGCGCACCGTGGTCAGGCGCCGCTCGGGGGGACCGTCCTTCGGAGCGTCGCGCGGGACACGGTCCATGACGGCGTAGACCGGCTTGGTCGGCGCGACGTTGTAGTCAGGCTCGAGCGACTCCTTGACCATGTTGTGGTCGACCTCGAACTCCTCGACGAGGTCTTCGGGACGTCGGCTCGACGCGTATCGCCCACACATACCGACAGCCTGTCACAGCGCACCGACGACAGGGGCCGTAGCAACTCAGCTTGGTGGTTGGGGCAGCTCCGGTCTCAGCGGGCGAGCTCGTCGAGAACGATGTCGGCCGACTCCTGGCTCGCCGGCAGACCTTCGACCCACACTCGGGTCGCGATGCCGCCCTCCGCCTGCCAGTCGTCGAGCAGCCCGCGCAGCGCAGCCAGACTCGCACCGAGGCGGTCGTCGCGACGGACGACGGCCACGGCCCGCGAGACCGTGACACGCCCGATGGACTCGTCACCGGTGTAGACCCGGCGCAGGCACTCGGCGACATCGACCAGACGCAGCACGCGGTCGAAGTGCGACATGGGACTCCAGGCGGGGTCGATCTCGACGACGACGAGAGCGTGGGAGGCGGTGCTGGCACCACTGCGAGCCTGCTCGCGATACGTCTCCAGCACCTTCGAGCGCACGTGCGCCATCGACGCCAGCCCCGTGAGCGGGTCCTCGCAGGAGACAGCGTGCAGGAAACGCAGCGACGCGTCGGCCCAGGCCGTGGAGATCGCGCGGACGACCTCGAATGCAGGCTCACCGGCATGGGAGACGGTCTGGTAGGTGAGGGCCACGTCGGTCAACACATCGTCGAGCGTCGCTCCGTCACCAGCGGTCAGCCGCCCGATCTCCTGGGCGGCGGCAATGATGGCGCCGTTGTAACGCAGGGCGTCCGCGAGCGGCTCGAACCCCGTCGGAACGCGCGCCGCGGCCGAACCCGAGGACCCTTTTCGCTGCAATATGTCGAACAGCACCATTCCGCCGTCCCTTTCCGCGAGGAACTTGTCTAGTCGGGGTGAAGACGGCGGTTTATGGTTTCTATGACGCGGAAGTGCGGGCGAGATACTCTCGACACACCACAGCGTCAGGAAAGGGTGACCTAGAGTCACATTTGTCGCATGAACAACCCTCTGGTGTCGGATTTGAACGCCCCGAGTGACGGCGAGCTCATCGCGGCCGTTCGCGGCGGTGACCGGCATGCCTACGGGATGTTGTTCGAACGGCACCGGACCTCCGCCCTGCGCCTGGCCCGTCAGCTGGCCGGCTCCAGCGACGCGGACGACCTGGTCTCCGACGCCTTCGTCAAGATCCTCAGGGTGCTGTCCGCCGGCGGCGGCCCTGACCTCGCCTTCCGGCCGTACCTGCTCACCGCCGTACGTCGGCTGCACGTCGACCGCATCAGGCACAACGCCCGGGTCCGACCGACCGACGAGCTGGAGTCCTTCGACCCAGGCGTCCCGTTCATGGACCCGGCCGTGCAGGAGTTCGAGAACCTGGCCGCGTCCAAGGCATTCAGCTCCTTGCCCGAACGCTGGCAGCTGGTCCTTTGGCACGTCGAAGTCGAGGGTCAGAAGCCCGCCGAGGTCGCAGTGCTGCTCGGCATGTCCGCAAACAGCGTGTCCGCGCTCGCGTATCGCGCCCGCGAAGGACTGCGCCAGGCCTATCTGCAGATGCACATGGCAGACACTGCGGCCGAGGAGTGCCGCTGGGTGACCGAGCGCCTCGGCGCGCGCGTCAGGAACGGCCTCTCCCGACGCGACACCGCCAAGGTGGATGAGCACCTCGACGAGTGCGCACGGTGCTCGGCCGTCTACGTCGAGCTGTCCGAGGTCAACTCCAACCTCTCGGGCATCCTGGCGCCGTTGCTGCTGGGTGCTGCGGCCTCCGGCTACCTCTCGTCGGGCGGTGGCAGTGCCGTCGGTGTGGCCGCAATCCTCGGGAAGGCGCGACACTTCCTGGCCACGCATGGCGCTGTCGCTGGGGCCTCGACCGCCGCGAGTGTCGTGGCCGTGGGGGTCGCGACCGTCGTCATCATCAACGCAACGGGTGGCGCTCAACGCGACACCGCCTCGGACGTGCCACGTCTCATCATCCCGGCACCGTCCAGCTCATCTGGCAGCTCCGGTCCCGACGCATCGACCGGTGGCAGCCCGCAGTCTCCGGGTGGAACACCCCCGTCGCATGGATCGGGCATGTTGGCGCCCCCTCTCGGGAGCGCGTTCCCGACCGTGCTGATCCCGGCGACGTCGACGACCGACGCGACGACCTCGTCGACCGACGGCACCACGTCGACCACCGCGGTCGACCCCACGACGGGTACCACGACCTACACCACCGTGCCGACCACGGCCACGTACGAGTACGACGACCACGACGACCGGCACGACCAGCACCTCCACCTCCACCACGACGAGCTCCTCGAGCGGGAGCACCGACACCACGACGACCACCGACCCCGTGACGACGACCACCGACCCGTGACGACGTCGACGACAACCTCGACGACGACCACCACAACGACAACATCTCCCACGACACCGCTGCCGACCTTCAACGTGTCCTTTGTGCCGTCCGTGGTTACTGGGTCGGGAGGGCTCCATCAGGCATCTCTCGTGGTGACCCGTGGCGAAGCGATGGAGCAGAGTCAAGGTGGTGATCGAGGGCGTCAATGCCCTGATCGTGATCGTGGACCCGAGCGGCTGGGACTGCCACGGCCGACCTTCTCGATTGGAGGTGGAAGTGCACGAACCACGCGACCAGACCTCGACACCTCACCCATCACGTGGGTGCGAACTTCCCCTTGGGTAGCGGATACGTCACGGCGACCGCTCCGGGCGGCCTGGCGCCACGGCCTCGGATTCGTGGCATGACCGTAGCGGTTAGAATCTGTGCCTGCAGCGACGACGAGGACGAGTAGTCACGGGTCACCGCACGCACAGAGAGCCGCCGGTAGCTGAGAAGGCGGACGTCGGACCCGAGGCGAAGACACTTCCGAGCTGAGCACGACCAGAGGCCGACGGCCACGTCGGCGAAGGTGTGGTGGCACAGCGAACTTGCCCGTCGCCCACATCTCCGGGGCTACCGACCCAGGAGGTGAACTCATGTCTGCTGCATCCCCATCATCGGCTTCGACAGTTTCGTCGACACCGCTCGTGCGCACGCTCTGCGCCGATCTGACGACGTACGCCGACAAGCCCGGCCAACCGGTCCGGCTCAGCGGCTGGATCCATCGCCGACGCCGGCTGTCCGGACTGTCCTTCGTCGTTCTCCGCGACCGGTCCGGCACGGCCCAGGTCGTCGTCAAGGACGAGGCAACGCTGGCTCTGGTCGAGACGCTGACGGAGGAGACGACCGTCGACGTACAGGGGCTGGCAAGCCCGAATCCGCAGGCACCGGGGGGCGTCGAGGTGGTCGAGCCGATGTTCACAGCGTTGACCGACCCCGCCGTGACACCGCCGATCGAGCTGTGGCGTCCGACGATCACGGCCGGCCTGCCAACGATGCTCGACCACGCCCAGGTGACCTGGCGCCATCCCTTGCAACAAGCCAAGTGGCAGCTCGCCGCCGCGTCGCTGCACGGCTTCCGACGCGTGCTGGACCACAGCGGCTTCACTGAGATCCACAGCCCCAAGCTGGTCGAGTCCGCCACGGAGTCCGGGGCCAACGTCTTCGGCGTGGACTACTTCGACCGGCAGGCTTACCTGGCCCAGTCACCGCAGTTCTACAAGCAGGTGATGGTCGGAGTCTTCGAACGGGTCTACGAGGTCGGTCCCGTCTTTCGCGCCGAACCGCACGACACGGTCAGACACCTGGCGGAGTACGTCTCCCTCGACGTCGAGCTCGGGTTCATCAAGGACCACCGCGACGTCGTGGCCGTGCTGCGCGACGTGGTCGCAGCGATGGTGGCGACCATCCACGAGCGCGCGCCGGGAGCAGTCGAGCTGCTCGGCATCGAGGTTCCGGACGTGCCCGACGAGTTCCCCGTGCTCCACTTCCGGGAGGCCCTCGAGATCGCCGGCGCCCCCGCCGACGAGCCAGATCTCGCTCCTGCCCACGAACGCGCTCTCGGCGCCTGGGCACAGGAGAAGCACGGAAGCGATTTCGTGGTTGTCGAGGGCTACCCGACCGACCATCGAGCGTTCTACAGCCACCCCGAACCCGCGGACCCGCACTGGTCGAGGTCGTTCGACCTGATCTTCCGCGGCGTCGAGCTGGTGAGCGGCGCCCAGCGGCTCCACCGCTACGACGACTACGTGGCCACGCTCGCGAAGCGCGGCCTGCCCCAGGAGCCGTACGAGGGGTACATCGACGCGTTCCGGTACGGCCTGCCCCCGCACGGTGGGTTCGCGATCGGGCTCGAGCGGTGGACGGGGCGGCTCGTCGGCGCCGACAACATTCGTGAGGTCACCCTGTTCCCCCGAGATCTGCACCGACTGTCTCCATGAGGTATGAAGGAGACATGACTCTCGTCCGCCGGATCGCCCGCCCCATGCTGTCCTCGATGTTCATCCAGGGCGGCATCAACGCCTTACGCGACCCCGAGGGTCGGGTCAAGATCGCGGAGCCTGAGCTCGACGCCATCAAGCCGGCCGTCGACAAGGCGACCGATTCGATGCCGTTCGACCTCGACAAGAAGCAGATCGTGCAGCTCAACGCCGCCGTGCAGGTGGCTGGCGGTCTTCTGCTGGCCACCGGACGGCTCCCCCGGCTCTCGGCGTTCGCCTTGGCTGCTTCCCTCGTCCCGACCACCTGGGCCGGACACCGCTTCTGGGAGGAGTCGGACCCGACCCAGAAGGCGAACCAGCAGATCCACTTCTTCAAGAACGTGTCGATGCTCGGTGGCCTGCTGCTCGCCAGCGTCGACACGGCCGGCAAGCCCGGTCTGGCATGGCGAGCCAAGCACGGCGCAATGCACGCCCGCGACCGCGTCACGGAGATCAACCCGCTGTCCTCCTGACGCACCGCTGTCCGGCGGACGAGGGTTCGACCGCTCCGCCGGTCGGTTGGCTCTTGCCGGTCGCCTGCCGAGGTCAGGCCCGTCGAAACCAGAAAACCCTTGTGGACAACGCGAAACGGTCTGGCGGCTGTCGGGCATGGCAGGTAGAATCGAACACATGTTCGACACCGACCTCAGCGCACTCGACGAGCTGGCCACCCTGGCCGCCGCCGAACAAGCCCGCACGGTCGTCGAGCAGGGCGAAGTGCGACTGTTGCAGACCGCCGCGCACTGGGCCGACCTGCACAGCGAGATCGCCCGGGCCACCGGTCCGACCCTGCTCGGGTGTGAGCAGCTGATCCGCTTCGGTGGCGCCGGCACCCCGGTCGTGGCGGAGTTCGCCCCGGCCGAGCTCGGCGTCGTGCTCGCCACCTCCACCCACGCCGCGGAACGGCTCGTGGCGGACGCGTTGGACCTGCGCCACCGACTCCCACAGCTGTGGGCACGGATCTGTGCGGGTGAGGTCAAGCCGTGGATCGGCCGCAAGACCGCCGACGCCACCCGCCACCTGAGCGAAGCCACCGTGGCGGTGGTGGACCGCAGGATCGCCAGATATGCGCACTCGCTGTCGTGGGGACGGATCGAGGCGATCATCACCGCGACGCTGGCTCGCGTGCGACCCGGACGCCGCCGCCGAAGCCGACGAACAGGCGCAGGGATCATTGGGGGTGTGGTTGAGCCCGTCGTCCGAGCACGGCACCAAGAAGCTGTTCATCCAGGCCGAAGCCGCAGATGCGATCTGGTTCGACGCGACGGTGGACCGCACCGCCCACGGGCTCGGACTCCTCGGCGACCACCGGTCCAGAGACGCCCGCCGGGCCGCCGCCATCGGAGTCCTGGCCCGCCCACAGGCCGCCCTGGACCTGTTCGCCGACGTCGCCCACGCAGCCAGCACCACCACCCACCACACCGACGACCACCCAGACGCGACTGACCCCAACGTCACCTCAACCGGTCTGACTGGCCCAGCCGGCCCGGCCGGCCTGGCCGACGGGACTCGGTCAGGTCAGACGAGGACCGTGGACAGCTCACCGCCGGTGACGCTGTACGTCCACCTCACCGATGAGGCGTTGGTCACCGGCACCGGGGTGGCGCGGGTCGAGCAGGTCGGACCCGTCACCGTCGACCGCGTCAAGACATGGCTCAGTGGCGCGAACGTCGTGGTGAAACCGGTGATCGATCTCAACCAGCAGATCCCCGTGGACGCCTATGAGATCCCCGACCGGATCCGCGACGCCGTCCACCTACGCACCCCCGTGGACTGCTTCCCCTACGCCACCTCCACCCGACGCACCGGAGACCTCGACCACACCACCCCCTACGTCTCCCCCGACAACGGCGGACCACCCGGCCAAACCGGGATCGACAACCTCGGCCCCCTGACCCGGACCCACCACCGCATCAAGACCCACGGCCGATGGCAGGTCGCCCAACCCTTCACCGGCATCTTCGTCTGGCGCAGCCCCCACGGCCGCTACCACCTCGTCGACCACACCGGCACCCACCCAGCACTCCCGACACTGTCGGTCCGTCAGCCCCTCCCCGCTGCCTGACCCTGTCCACCGGTTCCGATCCCCTGGTCCGACCGCAGCGGGGCACCCCGCGTCCGCGCTCTGCCAGCCGGTGATCTCGACAACCGAGACCAGCGGGCAAGCTCGATGAGCGGGTGGCTCGATAGGCTTTGGTCGTGACGGCCAGGGCGCTCGCGTGACCACTCCCGTGGTTGCTCCCTGGGCAGCGCCGTATGCCGCTGGACCTGTCTCCGGCGGAGTCGCTGTTCCTGGCTCCAAGTCGATCACGAACCGTGCGCTGCTGCTGGCCGCGATCGCCGACCAGACGTCGAGCATCGTCGACCCGCTGATCGCCCGCGATACCCGCCTGATGGTGGCCGCGCTGGCCGCGCTCGGCACGACGATCGCGGAGTCACCCGGGACCATCGACATCACGCCCGGTCGGCTCACCGGACCGGCAGACATCGACTGCGGGCTGGCGGGCACCGTGATGCGCTTCGTCCCACCGGTCGCGGCCCTGGCCTCGGGGACGGTCATGTTCGACGGAGATCCAGGTGCCCGGGTGCGACCGATGGGCGAGGTTCTCGGCGCTCTGGGCGCCCTCGGAGTCCAGGTCGACACCGGTCGCGGGTCGCTCCCGTTCACGATCGAGGGCACGGGCCGCGTCCGCGGTGGTGTGGTGACGCTCGACGCGTCCGCCTCCAGCCAGTTCGTGTCCGCCCTGCTGCTGGCGGGCGCGAGGTACGACGACGGCGTCGACATCCGCCACGACGGCAAACCGGTGCCATCACTGCCCCACATCGCGATGACCGTCGCCATGCTGCGCGAGCGCGGTGTCCGCGTCGACGACGACGAACCGAACCGTTGGCAGGTCCATCCCGGCCACGTCCGTGGGATCCCGGTGCGGGTCGAGCCCGACCTCAGCAACGCCGCACCGTTCCTGGCCGCTGCCGTGGTCACGGGCGGTCGTGTCACCGTCGCGGGCTGGCCCACCTTGACGACACAGGCTGGTGACGCACTGCGCGAGATCCTCCCCCACTTCGGTGCCGCCGCTGACCTCGATGCCAACGGGCTCACCGTCACCGGCGGCAGGGAGATCCACGGCGTCGACCTCGATCTGCATGACGTCGGTGAGCTGACTCCCGTGCTGGCAGCCGTGTGCGCGCTCGCGGATGGCACCTCGTGGCTTCGGGGGGTCGCGCACCTGCGCGGTCACGAGACCGACCGCCTGTCAGCACTGGCACGCGAGATCAACGCGCTCGGCGGCGACGTGCGCGAGACCGCAGACGGGCTCGAGATCCGTCCACGCGTTCTGCATGGCGGTGTGTTCGGCACCTACCACGATCATCGGATGGCCCAGGCGGGCGCCGTGCTGGGGCTGCGGGTCAGCGACCTGGTTGTCGATGACATCGCCACGACCTCCAAGACACATGGCAGCTTCGCCGCGGACTGGCAGGCGCTCGTCGCATGAGCTCCACGTACCGCGAGCCCGACCCCAGCCACTTCGAACGCCCGCGCCGCCGGACCCGACCCCGTACCAAGGAGAGGCCGACGTACGACGACGCCGTGGACGGCTTCGTCGTCACCGTCGACCGTGGCCGCTACACGGTGCGGGCGACCCCGGCGGGACAGCCCGAACGCACCGTGATGGCGATGAAGTCTCGGCCGCTGGGCCGCAAGGGCGTCGTCGTGGGCGACCGGGTCAGGGTGGTTGGTGACGTGTCGGGTGCCGACGGCAGCCTCGCCCGGATCGTCGAGGTGGCCGCACGCCGGACCGTGCTTCGGCGTACGTCGGACGACGACGACCCGGTCGAGCGCATCCTCGTCGCCAATGCCGACCAGCTGGTCATCGTCACCGCTGTCGCCAACCCCGAGCCGCGTCCCCGGCTGATCGACCGCGCGCTCGTCGCGGCCTACGCCGCAGGTCTCGAACCGCTCCTGTGCCTGACCAAGGTCGACCTTGCCGATCCGGCGGTGTTGCTCTCGACGTACCAACCGCTCGGCGTACCGTCGGTCGTTGCCGAGCGCGGGGGCGATCTCGATCCGGTGCGGGACCGGCTCCGCGGCCAGGTCAGCGTCTTCGTGGGCCACTCCGGCGTGGGCAAGTCGACGCTGGTCAACGCGCTGGTCCCGGGGAGCGACCGCGTTACCGGGCATGTCAACGAGGTGACCGGTCGCGGGCGACACACCTCGAGCTCGGCCATCGCGCTCGAGCTGCCTTTCGGTGGATGGGTGATCGACACCCCCGGAATCCGGTCGTTCGGACTGGCGCACGTCGACCCCCGTGAGCTGATCAACGCCTTCGACGACCTGGCCCAGCTCACCGTCGACTGCTCGCGCGGCTGCAAGCATGGTGCCACCGAGCCCGAATGCGCACTCGACGAGGCGATAGCCGACGGCCGGGTCGAGGCGGACCGGGTCGAGTCGTTCCGCCGGCTGCTCGCCAGCCGGGAACGCCCCGACGACGAGTGAGGCGCTGCCGCCCCCGATTTGTCAGCCGCCCGAGCCGTTTCCGCTGTAGTCGATCTGGCCGGTCGGGTTCCACAAGGCCCGGGCGCCGACATCTCCGACGCGGTATGTCTGGACGCCGATGGCGACGGCACCGAGCACCAGCAGGACCGACAACACGTTGGTGACCATGGAACTCGCCCGGGACGACCGTGTCAGCGCGTACGCCACGACGACCAACACCGTGAAGACGATCATGAGCAGCAGGAGCTGGTTGGCCCGGTGGCGGTGGGTGCTGATCAGCGCGGCGACCGGGCCCTGGAGGTTCAGCTTCCGCTGCAGGGCCTTGCCGCTCTGTATCGACACGAAGACCGACCCCAGCGCTCCCAGCGTGACGAGCAGCAGTGGGAGCCGGGACCACGCGCGGGTGCGCGGCCAGGCGAAGAGCACTGCCAGGAATGCCGCCAGCGGGACGAAGACGACGGCGGCGTGGATCGCGAGCGGGTGCAGGGGCAGCCCATTGACCTGATTGAACATGCACGCGCTCCTCTCGAGGGGCTGGGACGCGGTCGTCCCCGTCCCCTCCCAGTGTGGCCGCCCGCCCAGAAGTTCCCCATGGCACTTTCGGGCATGAGCTCGGGCGGGGTCAAGGACCTTCTCGACGGCCGCCGACCGCGTGGGTTCGGGGGAAACGGCAGCGCGCCCGGGCTCGCCGCGGGACTCCGGAGCCGTACGCTGAGCGCTATGCCTTCGGACCACACGGACGACTTACGCCTCGCGCACGTTCTCGCCGACGACGCGGACTCGCTCACGATGGACCGGTTCAAGGCCCAAGACCTGCATGTGGTCAACAAGCCCGACCTCACCCCCGTCACTGACGCAGACCAGTCGGTCGAACAGGCCATGCGTCGTACGCTCAGCCGCGCTCGACCACGGGACGCGTTCTATGGCGAGGAGGAAGGATCCACCGGCTGGGGGCCCCGACGCTGGGTCGTCGACCCGATCGATGGCACCAAGAACTTCGTGCGAGGCGTGCCCGTCTGGGCGACCCTGATCGCGTTGATGCTGGAGGACGAGGTCGTTGCGGGAGTGGTCTCAGCACCGGCGCTTAGCCGCCGGTGGTGGGCGTCGAAGGGCGGAGGCGCCTGGACGGGAAAGTCACTGTTCTCGGCGACCGCCTGCTACGTCTCTGACGTCGGCACGCTCGAGAACGCCTCACTCTCCTACAGCTCGCTGCACGGCTGGGAGGCACGTGGACGGCAGGACGACTTCATCGCGCTGACCCGCCGATGTTGGCGGACTCGCGCGTACGGCGACTTCTGGTCTTACATGCTGGTGGCCGAGGGTGCCGTCGACATCGCGGTTGAGCCCGAGCTGCAGCTCTACGACATGGCGGCCCTGGCGGTGATCGTGGAGGAGGCAGGCGGCCGCTTCGGCGGCCTGGACGGAACCACCGGCCCCCACAGCGGAAGCGCCATCGCGACAAACGGCCGTCTGCACGACCAGACGCTGGCCTTCGTCGGGATGCTGCCCGACGAGCCCGGCGGCGCGCACCGGAGTCCGGGGAGTGTGCACGACCTGAACGAGCGTCGCCTGCGTCTCAGCCCGAGCGAACCCGAGCAGGTTCCGGAGGAGTGACCTCTGTCTCGCCACGGCCGCTCATCGACCGGCGTCGCGTGAGCAGCCATGGCGCGGCCAACAGAGCCGCGAGGTCGAACCAGCCGTACCCGCCGGCGGCACCGGAGGGTGGGTTGCCGATCGCGACCAGACCGGTCGGGTCGTGGACCTGCCAGGCCCAGGTTCCCAACGCTGTTCCGGTCAGCTCGAGATAGGTCACCACCAGGAAGGCCCCTACGTACAGACCCGTGGAGGGCCCCCACCGGAAGAAGCCGACGAGGCAGAGGAACCAGAACGCGCCCAGCACGTCCGTGCGGTCGGCGACGAGCAACCCGTACGCCGCGTACGCCCCGCCGACGACCAGGACCGAGATCATGCACGCGCGAGCGTGGGCTCGCACGAACACCGACCGCCCGATGGCCAGCGCTGCCAGGTAGACCAGGCCGTGGCCGGGCGGCACGTAGGCCGGCACGTTGTGGAAGCGGTAGAGGTAGACCTCGAGCAACGGTGAGAAGGTGTACTCGACCGCCGAGGCGAAGGCCACCACAACCGCGGTCTGGACGCGCACGAGAGGCGCCTCGCGGGCCAGTAGCCCGAGCAGGACGATCCACGTCCCGAGCCCCAGCGCGCGCTGGACGCCCAGGGTCGACCCGGAGTCGATCACGAGCACCAGCGTGATCCAGCCGAGCACGACCGCCACGATGAGCGTCGAGCCCGGCGAGGGCGCAATCGAACTCCCGAGTGTGGACGGACGCCGCGGCGAGGTCAGGGGCGCGGTCACGGCCCCATCTTTGCAGGTCACGGCTGGACCACGCCGCCAGAAGGCTGTCCCCGTCACCGGCATCCCGCTAGGGTCGAGGGACAGCAAGCCCCAGACTCTCGGGAGGCCGCGAATGCGCATCAAAGACGTGCTCAAGGGCAAGGGGGAGGGCGCGACGATCATCACCGTCCGCCCGGACACGAGCGTGCACGACCTGATAGCACTGCTCGCCGAATACAACATCGGTGCCGTGGTCGTGAGCACCGATGACAACCCGGTGGCCGGCATCGTGTCCGAGCGCGACATCGTGCGGTGTCTGGTCTCGGGCGTCCAGGCGCTCGAGGGCGACGTGTCGACGATCATGACCTCCAACGTGCGCAGCGCGAAACCCGAGGACTCCGTCGATGACCTGATGAAGCTCATGACCGAGCACCGGATCCGGCACGTCCCCGTGCTGACGGACGAAGGTCTCCACGGCATCGTGTCGATCGGTGACGTGGTGAAGTCGCGAATCGGAGAGCTGGAGTTCGAGCGCGACCAGCTGACGTCGTACGTCTCGAACACGCAGTAGCCGGCTCAGCGCGACTGTTCTGTGCGCCCTAGGGTGGAGCGCATGACTGACAAGCCCGAGATCGACTTCCCCGACTCCCCTCCCCCGTCCGACCTCGTGATCACCGACCTCTCCGAAGGGGACGGAACCGAGGCCACGACCGGATCCACCGTGGTTGCCCACTATGTCGGCGTCGCCCACTCAAGCGGCGAGGAGTTCGACGCGTCGTACAACCGTGGCGAGCCGTTGTCCTTCCGGCTGGGCGTTGGTCAGGTCATCGCCGGCTGGGACCAGGGCATCGCCGGCATGAAGGTCGGCGGCCGTCGCCAGCTGGTCATCCCGCCACATCTGGCCTATGGCGACCGCGGCGCCGGATCCGCCATCGCGCCCGGCGAAACCCTCGTGTTCGTCGTGGACCTCGTCGACGTCAAGTGACCCTCTGCGTTTGCCTAGTTCACAAGCCAGGTGGCTTGCGAACTAGGCAAACGTGCCTCGGGGACTCAGGTTCTGTCCTTCTTCAGCTTCTGGGCCGTGAGGACGTATGACGTTCCGCCCACGTCGACGATGTCCCCCGTGACGAGCTGACGGCCGCGCCGCGTCTCGACCGACCCGTTCACGCCCACCTCACCGGCGGCCAGCAGGAACTTCACGTCGCTGCCCTGGTCGACCGCGTTCGCGAGCTTGAGGAACTGGCCGAGCCGGATCCCGTCCCCCCGTACTGGCACCTCCACCGGTCTCACCGGCTGCCACCCCGACCCGCCGTCGACCCGTATGCCGCTCGACGTCTCATCGCCGCGTGTCCAGCAGCAGGCTGACCGTGAACGCCACCACCACAGCGACCGCGCCGACCACCGTGACGACCGTCGCCGACGCACCGGCGGCCAGGGCGAGCAGCGCCACCGCCAACGCCAGGACCACCGCGGCCGCGATCTTGGGGTCGTCGCCGATGATCAGGTCGAAGAAGAACTCGCCGACCGCCCGCAGCGCGTTCATGCCGCCACCTCCACCGTCGTACGCCGGTCGTCGACACCCCGGCGGAGCCAGGTGATCAACACGCGGCTCCACAGGAACCAGCCGGCGAGCAGCACGAGGATCGCCCAGTCGGCGCCCGGCCACGCCAGGCTCTCGCGTCCGGACCGGAAGATCCCGAGCCCCTCGAGCGACCAGAAGGTGCCGAAGGTCGTCAGCATCAGGCCGACACCGTACTTGAGGGTGTTCTCGGGGACCGCGGACAACGGTCGGTGCACCGCCACCCCGAGCACCAGGACCACCAGCGCGGCTGCACCTCCGCCCGCGGACGCCAGCGGCACGTTCTCGGCGTTCAACCCGAACGTGATGACGATGAACACCACCTCGACACCCTCGAGGAAGACGCCTTTGAGGGACACGATGAACCCGAACGCGTCTACGCCGAGGATCGTCCGCGCCGAGGCGTTCCGGGCCGCGGCGGTCTGCTCGGCGTACTCCGCTTCCTCGTCGTGCAAGGACTTCCGCCCAGCCGCACGCAGGATCGCCTTGCGCAGCCACTGCAACCCGAAGATCAGCATCAGCGTGCCGACCACGAGCTGCAGTGCGGCGGTGGGCAGCCAGTTCGCGAGTGCATAGCCGGCCGCGACGGTGAAGGCCGCGAGTGCGAGGAGTGCCGTCACCGTGCCTGCCGCTGCCGCCCGCCAGCCGCGCGTGATTCCCATGGCCAGCACGATCGTCAACGCCTCGACGCATTCGACGAATGAGGCGACGAACGTGGACGTCAGCAGGGCCCAGTCGGCGGCGGTCACGACGCCAGACTATGCGTCCGGTTCCTGAGGCGGCATGGGCAGGTGGACGAAGAACACCGCACCCGGCCCGGCGCCGTTGCCCGACACCGCGGTCACCTCCCCGCCATGGCGACGGGCGATCTCGCGTGCGATCGAGAGGCCAAGCCCGGTGCCACCAGTTCCCCGCTCACGGCTCTCGTCGAGCCGGACGAAGCGTTCGAAGATCCGATCCGCCTCACCCTTCGGTATGCCGGCTCCGTCGTCCCCGACCTCGAGCACCGCCATCGATCCCTCGCGGTAGAGGCGCAGCGACACCACCGATGCCGTATGCCGGGTGGCGTTGTCGACCAGGTTGCGCACCAACCGGCTGACCTGGTCCTGGTCACCGCGTAACCGCACCGGCTCGACCGCACTCGTGACCGCCCAGCTGCCGAGCCGACGCAGCCGGGCGGCCTCGATCTGCACGATGTCGTCGAGGTCGACGTCGACGACGGTCCGTCGCGGGTCGTTGTCGTCGAAGCGGGCCAGGAGCAGCAGGTCAGCAACGAGACGCTCGAGTCGCTCGAGCTCGGCCAGCGTGTCACGGCTCGTGCCGGGCCAGTCCGCGTTCGCCGGGTGTGCGAGCGCGATCTCCTGCGAGGTCCGGATCGCGGTCAGTGGGCTACGTAGCTCGTGCGACGCGTCCGCCACGAATCGCCGTTGCCGGCCCGACGCGGCCTCCAACCGTTCGAGCATCGCGTTCATCGTCTCGGCGAGCCGCGTGATCTCGTCCCCGGCGGGCGAGACCGGCACACGGGCTGACCTGTCCCGAGCGGTGATCTCGGAGACCCGGGCGCGCAGCTGCCGCACGGGCGCGAGGGCCAGCCCCGTCAGCCAGTACGAGATCAGCCCGACCAGGACGAGCACGATGGGCAGGCCGACGGCCAGCAGTCGTATGACGACACCGGTCGACTGTTCCACCGTGGCCAGGCTCTCGGCGGTGATGATGACGGCGTCACCATCCTTGGTCGACACCCCTCGGACCACCACCACGTAGGAGTTGTCGTGCTCCTCGGGGAGGCTGTCGACGTACACCACGGTGGTCGCGCCCGGTGCCGGGCGAGCGGCGACGACCGCCGCCGACTCCTCGATCGAGTCGCTGGCCGCCAGCACGGTGTCGTCGGGGCCGACGATCTGCACGATCGCCTGGTCCCGACGGACGAGGCGATCGAGTCGCACACGCGAGAGGCCGGCCGAGTCGAGCTGGATGGCCAGGTCATGTGCGTGCTGCTCGGTCAACGTGGTGATGGCGCTGCGGAGCTGGCGTTCCTGGATCAGGACGAAGCCCGTGCCCGCGAGGACGAGGACGACGGCGACCAGCAGCGTGGCCGTCAACGACGTCCGGATCCTGACGCCCGCCAGCGGTCGACGGCTAGCCACCATCGGCCGCCAACCGGTAACCCATACCGCGCATGGTCTCGATCGCGTGCCGGTTGAACGGATGATCGATCTTGCGGCGGAGATACCCCACGTAGACCTCGACCACGTTGTCGTCGCCTTCGTAGTAGGCGTCCCACACGTTCTGCAAGATGTCGGCCTTGCTGACCACCTCGCCCGTACGACGCATGAGGAAGTGCAGGAGTCCGAACTCACGCGGCGTCAGCATGATCGGGGTCTCGCCGCGACGCACGATCGCCGCCGCAGGATCGAGCTGCAGATCCCCGGCGGTGAGGATCACGGGGCGAGCCGGCGCTCCCCTGCGTACCAGGGCGCGCAGCCGAGCCACGAGAACAGCGAAGGCGAACGGCTTCGTCAGGTAGTCGTCGGCGCCCAGGTCGAACGCGTCCACCTGGTCGAGGTCACCGTCCTTGGCCGTCAGCATGATGACCGGCGTCCAGTTCTCGCCCTCCCGGATGCGACGGCAGACGTCGTATCCGTTCAGTCCCGGCAGCATGATGTCGAGAACGATCACGTCG
Source organism: uncultured Actinomycetota bacterium (assembly GCA_963815445.1). Taxonomy (GTDB): domain Bacteria; phylum Actinomycetota; class Actinomycetes; order Propionibacteriales; family Nocardioidaceae; genus JANLYC01. Next base: position 220,022 of record CAWFGV010000005.1, on the reverse strand, counting down.
TAGGTGCTGCTCTGTGCGGCCCACAGGCCGTCGGGGCCGGTAGCCTGGACATCGACGACGAAACCCTCCGCGACCAGGCCGCGACGGATCGCGTCGGCCAGCCGCGCTTCGTCCTCGACCACGAGCACCCGCACGCCACGCCTCCCAACCTGTTGCTGCCATTGTCCTCGCCAGGGCTGTGCGACCGCTGAGAACGAAGCCGAGGCGCCGATCAGCCGGTCAGGAAGTATCCGTCGCGAGGGGCAACAGAACCGTCACCACCGTCGCGTCCGAGTGATCACACACGACTGGGAGATGGCGCGCCGAACCGCTCGTGCCGTCCGTCGGAGCACAACCGCAGCTCTCCGCCGGCGGTGAGCACCGTTGCCTTGACGAGGGCGAGGCCGAGCCCGGACCCGGCGCGGCTGCGTGCCTCGGGTGCGCGCACGAAACGATCCGGCGCGGCCGCCAGTGTCGCGGCGTCCATGCCTGCTCCCTGGTCCGTGACCATCAGCCTGGCTACCCCCGAAGGCTGGTCCACCCGCACCGTGACAGGCGGCGCGCCATGCTTCACCGCGTTGTCCAGCAGGTTGATCACGACGCGTTCGAGCCGGACGTGGTCGACCGCCACGCGCGTCTCTCCACTGGTGAAGACCTGCATCGTCTCCGGCTGCGCCCCCAGCCCGTCCGACGTCACCAGGGCCCGGTGCCGCTCGGCCTGCGTCCTGGCCACCAACGCCAGGTCGGTGACCTCGGAGGTGCTTGCGTCGCTCCCCGACACCCCCATCTCGAGCAGCTGGTCTGCCAACCGTGAGATGCGCTCGATGTCGACGGTGATCTCGTCCAGCACGGCCTCGTGCTCAGCGATCGTGCGAGACCGTCGGCGGGCAAGCTGGACGCGTGTGCCGATCAAGGTCAACGGAGTACGAAGCTCGTGGCTTGCGTCGTTGACGAACCGGCGCTCGTGCTCGAGCGCCTCTTCCAGGGCTTCGAGCATGTGGTTGAGAGAATGACCGAGCCGGGTGATCTCGTCATCTCGTTCGGGTGGCACGTCCAGGCGCACGCCGCTCGCGCCCTGGGTGATCTCGATCGCCTGCCGCCGATAGCGCTCGACCGGCCGCAGGGCCGCCCGCGCCAGCCGATCGCCGACGAACGCGGCCAGGATGAGGGTCACCAGTCCGGCCACAGACAGCTGCAACAGCAGTTCTCGCAGCGCTTCGTCGCGCTGGTCTCTCGACGCTGCCACGGCGAGGACCGCCGCTGGGCTGCCGCCGTTCGACTTCAGTGCGACGCCGTAGACCCGTGTGGCTTCGCTGTCCGGCAGCAGTACTTCTCCGTTGTCATCCCAGATGGGTCCCGCGAGAGCAGCCTGGACGTCCTTCGGCGAGAGCAAGGGACGCCTGGACGAGAACGGACTCTGCGTCAAGACGTTTCCCGCAGAGTCGAGCACCTGGTAGCGCTCCCCGCTGAACAGGTCCGATGGCCCTGTCGACCGTCCAGTCTGTTCGATATCGGCAGACAATCGCGATCCGGTGAGCGCCAGCTCCGCGTTCAGCTCATGGTCCAACGCACCCCTGACCTGCAGGTACACGAACATTCCGGCGCCGGTGAGGACGACGAGCATGGCGGCAGCGAAGCCGGCAACCAGGCGCAGCCGCAGAGACAGCCGGCCGATGGACCTCACGACCCTCATCGTTCGGCTTCGGCGTCCACGCGGTATCCAGCATTGCGCACCGTGGTGATCGTGTTCGTGCCGAACGGCCGGTCGATCTTCGCGCGCAACGCCGCGATGTGTACGTCGATCACGTTGCTTCTGATGTCGGTCTCGCCGTCCCAGACGTCGTCGAGGATGCGGAAGCGGCTGACGACCTGACCGGCCCTGGCGACGAGCAGGTGGAGGATGTCGAACTCGCGCGAGGAGAGGCTGATCTCCTGGTCATCCCGATAGACCCGCCTCGAGAGCGGTTCCACCCGGAGCCCTCCGACGTCCAACGGCTGGTCATCGACGTCACCGATCGAACGACGGTGCAGCGCACGCAGCCGCGCGAGCAGCTCGTCGAGGTCGAACGGCTTGCCGAGGTAGTCGTCGGCTCCGGCATCCAGCCCGGCGATCCGGTCGCGGACCGCGCCGCGCGCCGTCAGCATCAGCACCGGCGTACGCGAGCCCATGCTCCGCAGCCGGCGGCACACCGTGACTCCGTCCATGCCCGGCAGCATCCAGTCGAGCAGGATGACCTCGAACTCTCCGGACGGACCACCAGGGGCCGCCGCCGCCAGTGCCCCCAGTCCGTCGTGCTGCACCTCGACATCCCAGCCGGCTTCGGAAGCGGACTGGGAGAGCAGCGTCGCCAGGCGTTTGTCGTCCTCAGCGATCAGGACGCGCACGCCGGGCTCCGATCGCCGGATGAGCTCATGACAGCAGCGTAGTCAGGCGAGGTGAAGGCAGAGTGAAGGTCTGCGCCGGCTTCATGTCTCCTTCATGTCACGTCCCTAGCGTCAGAGGGGCCCCAGCTGCCCCGTGCGCGTCCGGACGACGCCCGGACTCATGACCGAGGAGACTCGTGGATTTTCTGCGCCGGCTCGATGACCGCGTCTTTCGCGCCATCAACTCGTTGTCCCGCCACACGGACTGGCTGCACTCGCCCATGGTCGACTACGCCAAGTTCGGCGTGATCCTGTTCTTCGGCCTGCTCGTCATCGGTCTCGTGATGGCACGCCGACTCGACAACCGCACGCTCGCAGCAGCCGGCTGGGCACCGATCGCCGTCCTGCTGGCCCTCGCGGCGAACCAGCCTCTCAGCGGCGCCGTCCACGAGGCGCGGCCGTACGACACCCACCCGCATGTCCTGGTGCTGGTCACTCGATCCACCGACTGGTCGTTCCCCTCCGACCACGCCGTGATGGCGGGCGCTGTCGCAGTCGGGTTGCTGTTCGTCTCCCGCAGACTGGGGTTCATCGCCTTGGGGGCAGCCCTCCTCATGGCCTTCGCCCGCGTGTACGTCGCCGCCCACTACCCGTGGGACGTCCTCGCAGGTCTCGTGTTCGGCGGGGCGGTCGCGCTCCTCTCCTGGCTGCTCCTGCGTACGCCGCTCACCGAGCTGACGGGGTGGCTTCGGCGCCAACGCGTGCTGGCCGAGGTCTTCGCCCCAGCCGACCGTAGGGAGGACCTCGACCGGATGCTGCAACGCCTCGGCGGCGTGCGCTGACATTGCCGAAAGCCCGTCATGCCGAGCCGCGCCACGTCGTTGCAGCCTTCATCCCAACTTCACGTCTGCTTCGTAGCGTCGGAGACGTCCAGCCGCGACCGGTCTGGCGCGACAGTGAAGGAGCCGTGATGGAGGCCAGCCCCACGGCCGACCCGAGTCGCATCCTGATCGTGTCGGCCAGCATCGGCGCCGGTCACGACGGAGTGGCAGCCGAGCTCGCCCGACGCGGTATCGAGCTGGGCATGACCGTTGACCGCAGTGACTTCCTCAGCCTGTTGCCGTGGCGTCTCGGCTGGCTCATCCGGCTGCTCTACCGGCTACAGCTCAAGGCGGCGCCGCGAAGCTGGGGATGGCTGCTCGTCCGGCTCGAGCAGCAGCGCGTCCTGACGGTCGTGTCCACGGTCTTCGCGTGGCTGGCGCGTCGTCGACTTCTGACCGCGGTGCACCCCGACACGAGCCTCATCGTGTCCACCTACCCGTTGGCGAGTCAGGCGTTGGGGGCGTTGCGTGGCCGCGGCCTGATCGACTGCCAGGTGGCGACCTTCCTGACCGACATGAGCGTCCATCCGCTCTGGGTGGCGGCCGGAGTCGACGTGCACCTTGCCCTGCATGACGTGCCGGCCCGGCAGGCGCGATCGCGCGGTGCGGCCGATGTGCTGGTGGTCGGACCTGCCGTCGCACCCACCTTTCGTCCCGGCTGCTCGCAGGAGCGGATCCGCGCCCGCTGGGCGTTCGACCTGCCCGATTCCGTACCGCTGGCCCTTGTCGTCGCAGGTTCCTGGGGCGTCGGAGACATCACCGCGGCCGTTCGTGATGTCGCGACCACCGGGCTGGTCGTGCCGATCGTGGTGTGTGGTCAGAACGCGGCTCTCCGCCGGACTCTCATGGCCGCCGACATCATCTCGTTCGGGTGGGTCTCCGACATGCCGACACTCATGCGCGCCTGCGACGTGCTCGTGCAGAACGCAGGAGGCCTGACGTCCTTGGAGGGTCGCGCCTGCGGCCTCCCGGTCGTCACCTACCGCGCACTGGACGGTCACGGCCACACCAACGCCTCCGCTCTCGAGGAAGCGGGGTGGACGTCGTGGGCGCGGTCGCCGGGTGAGCTCGCCGGAGTGCTGACCGACGCCCTGCTCCCGACGGGCCGAGACGCCCAGCTGACCTGGCCGGGCGACGTCCTCCGCCAGTCCGAAGACGCCGTGGTGCCGGCATGAACGGCCCCCGCCGACCGACGGCCCTCACCTCCGGCGCGGTGGTAGCGCTGGGAGTCTCCCTGGCCCATGCCGCGCCCGCGCTGTTGGCCTGGACGGCCGTGAGCAGCAGGCTCTGGCCGGACTTGTCGGGCCGTGGTCAGCGAAACCACGTCGCGCTGACCTTCGATGACGGCCCCGATCCCGCGTCGACGCCTGCGTTCCTGTCCGTGTTGGCCGAGCGTGAGGTGTCCGCCACGTTTTTCCTGCTGGGCCGGATGGCGGCCGCGACGCCGCGCCTGGCCCGCATGCTTGTCGAGTCGGGTCACGAGCTCGGCCTGCATGGGTGGGACCATCGGTGTCTGCTCGTCCGCAGCCCTCGATCGACGTACGACGACCTGGCCCGCGGCCACGAGACCATCAGCAGGATCACTGGACGGGCCCCGCGTTGGTACCGGCCGCCGTACGGCCTTCTGACCACGGCTTCGCTGCAGGCCGCAGCACGTCTCGAGATGACGCCGGTGCTGTGGACCACCTGGGGCCGCGACTGGCGGAAAGGAGCAACAGCGGAGTCGGTGGCGGCTGACGTGAGGCGGCGGCTGGACCCCGGGGGCACCGTCTTGCTGCACGACTCGGACTGCACCTCGGCCCCAGGATCATGGGCGGCCGCGGTCGCGGCACTCCCAGGTCTGATCGATGACATCCGCACCGCAGGGCTGACGGCGGGACCCCTGCGCGATCACGGGCTGAACGCTATGCGCGGCGACGGGGTGAAGGTCCGCACGACCGGGCTGAAGGGCGTGGCATGACATTCGACATCCGCCCCGACGCGGGCACGCGTCATCGGCACCGGCTTCGCTGGGGCCTGAAGGCGTTGGCATCGGTCGCGTTGGTTGCGTTGATGTTCCTGGTCGTGCTGCCGGCGGTCGTCGGCGCCACGTGGTCGCAGCTCCCGACAGCCCTCAGCCGCGTGTCCTTGCTCGACCTCGTCCTGTTGGCGGCTCTCTGGATCGGCGGGCTGGTCGTCCACACGGTGGTGCTGACCGCCGCCATGCCTCCGCTGAGCCATCGCCGCGCTCTCACGTTGAGTCTGACCGGAAGCGCGGTCTCCAACGTCACCCCGCTGGCGGGTGCGGTCGGAATCGGCCTGAACTACCACATGAGCCGCGCCTGGGGATTCAGCCGGGCTGAGTTCGTTGTCTTCACCTTCGTCACCAACTTGTGGGACGTCATGTCTAAGCTGCTGGTGCCGGCCGTGATCCTCGCTGCCCTCATCAGCCGGTCCCGGTTGGCCCACGGGCTCATGACCTACAGCGCCGTCGCGACGATGGCGACCCTGGCCGTGGTGCTGGTGCTGGTGCTGACCGTCGTTTTCAAGGAAGCAGCAGCGCTCGGCGTCGCCCGGGTGGTCGATCAGATCGTGACCAAGGCGCTGCGCCTCATCCGCTTCCCGCGGGCCGTTGACGTCATGGGCGGCTTCCTCGAGCTGCGCGAGCGGAGCAGCAGCCGCATCCGCGTTGCGTGGTCCCGTCTCACCGCCGGTCACGCGGCCTACGCCGCACTCGTGCTGGCCCTGCTGTGGACCTGCTTGAACCTCACCGGCAGCGGCCTGACGCCGTCGCAGATTCTGGCCGGGTTCGCAGTCGAGCGCCTCCTCACCCTGTCCTTCCTCACCCCGGGCGGCGTCGGGGTCGTCGAGGTGGGACTCGCCGGCTTCCTCGTTGCCGCAGGCGGTGACCCGGTGGGAACGGTCGCAGGAGTGTTGTTGTATCGCGCTTTCACCTTCCTGCTCGAGATTCCCGTTGGCGCAACGCTGCTGGCCGGCTGGCTGTGGCTGCGTCGCCGTACCCCCCAGCCACCGATCACCCACCCGCTCGAGCGGCCGCGTGCGCTCGTGCACGCCAACGGAGAGGTCTCCCGCTGATGCGCATCCTCCACGTCACGGACTGCTACCTCCCCCAGGTCGGCGGGATCGAGATGCACGTCCATGACCTGGCCGAGAGGCAGCGACGTGCGGGAGACGAGGTCTATGTCCTCACCAGCACTCCGGGGTCGGACGTCGCCGACCCCACGTGGGTACGGCGCCTGGTGGTGCGCACGCCGACCGGCATCATGCGCTCGCTGGCCGCCACCCGTCGGGTCGAGGACCTGTTGCTGGGCGAGCCGTTCGACGTGGTACACGCCCATGTGTCGGTCGTGTCGCCGCTGGCGATGTCGGCCGCCCGCCACGCGTCCGCTCTCGGTGTGCCCACCGTGGTGACCGTGCACTCGCTGTGGTCCAAGCTGGGTCCCGTACCGCCGTTGCTCGAGTCACTCCTGCGGCTGCGGACCTGGCCCGTCGTGTGGTCTGCGGTGAGCACCGTAGCGGCCCAGGCGTTACAGGACGTGCTGGGTGGTGCCGCCACGGTCGTCTCGGTTCCCAACGGTGTCGACCCGGACGAATGGCAACCGCGGGCGCAGCCGTCCGGTGCCGCGCTGACGATCGCCTGCGTGATGCGCCTGGCGAAACGCAAACGCCCCTTGCCGCTGCTCCGCATGCTGCGGCAGTTACGGCAGCAGGCCCCTGCCGATCTCGATTTCCGTGTCGTCATCATCGGTGACGGACCCGCGCGACCCGCCATGGAGCGGTTCCTGCAGGCGCACGGGATGGACGGCTGGGTCACCTTGCTCGGGCGGCTCGAGCGGCCGCAGATCCTGGAGGTGCTCCACTCCTCGCACCTCTACGTCGCGCCCGCCGAGATGGAGTCCTTCGGCATTGCCGCCCTGGAGGCCCGGTGCGCCGGTCTTCCCGTCGTCGCCAGCTCGCGCGGCGGGGTCGGGGAGTTCGTCGCCCACGGGGTCGACGGCCTGCTGGCGTCCTCCGATCGCGAGATGGTTGCAGCCATGCTGCAGTTGTTGACGGACCCGTCTCTTCGTCACACGATTGCCATGCACAACCGCGCGGTCAGCCCGACGGCGACCTGGACGGCCGCGGTGCAAGGTTCGGCCCACCTCTACGCGCTGGCCCATCGCCGGCTGGAGCAGATCCCCGACACGGTTCTTGTCGCCAGCAGCGAGGTGCCAGCATGACGGCAGCCAAGCAGAGATTCACGATCGTCTCGTTCCACGCCCATCCCGACGACGAGGCCATCCTCACCGCTGGCACTCTCGCGCAGCTCAGTGCCGCCGGTCACCGCGTGATCCTGGTCATGGCCACCGCGGGTGAAGCAGGCTCGGCTGAGGCCAGGTTCGGCCACGGCGACACGCTCGCTGCGACACGAGGACAGGAGCTACAGGCCTCGGCCAGGGCAATCGGCATCTCGACGGTGATCCATCTCGGGTATGCCGACAGCGGCTACCCGGGGCCGCAACAGCCGCTTCCGCATCCGAGGAGCGCGAACGCTTTCGCCGACGCCGAGGTCGAGCAGGCAGCTGAACGACTTGCCAGCGTGCTGCTCGACGAAGGCGCCGACGTGCTGACCGTCTACGACGCGAACGGAGGATACGGGCACCCCGACCACGTTCAGGTACACCGCGTTGGCATTCGCGCCGCCCAGCTCGCGCGCACGCGCCTCGTCCTCGAGGCGACCGTCGACCGGACATCGCTCGCGCGCGTCGGACGGGTGCTCCGGGCACTACGGCCGCTGGGTCTCCCGCAGCTCCCGGACCTCCGGAACGTGTATACGGGCCGGGCCGACCTGACTCACCGGATCGACGTGCGCGACCAGTGGCAGCCCAAAAGAGCAGCCATGCAGGCCCATGTCAGCCAAGCCGGGTCCGCGGCGGGAGTGCGGACGCTCGCGCTGTTCCTCCGGCTGCCGCGTTGGCTGTTTCGGCGGACCTTTCGCTACGAGTGGTTCCGCGAGGTCGGCCGCGATTCAGGTCAGCCCTGCCTCGACGACATCCTTCACACGCTGACGGCAGCCCCGCTAGCCCGAGTCAGCCCGGGCGTCGACCGTTCACGCTGACACCCGTCGTCACATCGCGGGGCAGGGAGGCGCAGCGGGAATCGAGCGATGTAGACCGTTGTGGAGCAAGACGTGGACGCCGCAGACGTTCTGAACCTGCCGGTAGTGAGCATCGACCGTCGCCGGAAGCGAGCCGGTTGGGGCGAGGCTCCACGTATCCAGGCTGCTCCACTCGAGCAGCCAGACCGGCGGGTGAGGCCCGACGATGCGGCGTTGCAGCTGCGCGAGCCCCGGGTCCAGGGTGCGCATCGGCAGCGTCCACACAAAGGGATACGCCGGGCGCAGTCCCGTCTCATAGAAGATCGTCGCGTGACCGTAGGTGATCAGCAAGGAGTCGTGCGGATGCGCCGCTCCTGACAGCCATTTGACGACGGCCGCGTTGAGCGCGTCCTCCGTCGATGCCTGGGGCGTGGCCATGGCGCCTCCGGAGGAGGCCAGGCTCGACAGCAGCACGGTCGTCACGGCCGCACGCGGTGCCCACAACAAAGCGGCCGCGCGCCGGCTCATCAGCGCACTGGCCAGCGTGACGGCCGGCACGAACTGGATGAGGTAGTGGCTCCAGTAGCTGCCGCCAAGGGTCACGCTGGCTGTCGCTGTCACGAACAGGCCTGTCGTCCCGACCACCACCGGATCGCTGCGCGTCCAGCCTCGTGAGAACACAAATGCCAGCGTGATGAGCAAGATGCCGCTGCCAACCGTCATGACGCCAAGGCCCTGCGCACGTTGGATGGGTGCCAGCAGGCTGTGGGACAGCACGACACGGAGAGCGTCGGATCGGAACCCGTACATCGCGTAGAGGAGGCCACCGAGCCCGGAGCCCGACGTCGAGGCCCAGGCTGCGGCAACCGGGAGCGGGATCGCGGCTCCGAACGCGACCGCACCCAGCAGTCTGAGCGCCCTCGTCGGCGGGTCACGCCCTGACAGTCGGTGGGTCACGAGAACAACCGCCGCGAAAACGAGGCCGTCGACGAAGTTCTGCTTGACGAGCACGGCAAGCGTTCCCGACATACCCGCGGCCAGCGCAAGAATCTGCGGCTGCCAACGTCGTTCGCTCGGCTGTAGCGACCGAAGCAGCAGGGCACAGCTCAGGGTCACCCATGGGGCCGCGAGCAGCTCACCATCGATCTCGTGGGTACCCAACAACGGAGTGGACATCAAAGCTGCACCCGTGCAGACGCTCCATCGGGAACCGCGTCGGCCACCGATCAGCCAGCCGGCCCAGCCGGCGGCCGCGACCAGGACAACCACCATGACGCAGCCGATGAGTCGAAGTGCGACGGTGCCGCCCCACCAGCTCGCCAACCGGAACAGCAGCAGCAGGATTGGTGGCCGGTCGACGAAGATCCGCCCGTAGGAGAACGGGCCGTCGTCGTGCCAGTGCGAGGCCACCAGCAGGTATCCACCTTCGTCCGGCGCGAGGGGGACGGACACGAACGGCATTCGCAGCGCCACCGCGAACAACGCGGCGACCACGGTGATGCCGACGGAGCTCGCTCGCCAGCCAGCACCGATACGCCACCTGCGGGAGCGGTCCACGTCAGAACCGCTCCTCGCGACCTGCCAGCGCATGCGACCCAGGGTGCTCCGGCCACGTGAAGCCGAGATGAACCGGCTCCCGGCAGGCGCTCCCGCCTCATGAAATGGGCGAAGCTGTCATCCGTCGTTCTCGCTCGGCTCGGCTCGACGACCCGCCAGCAGCGGCATCGACGGATCCCACGTCGTCCCGTCCCGGTTGTCGCGTCGTCTACGGGCGATCGCCGACAATGCCTCCAGCACCACCCGGTTGGCCAGCGCTGCGGTGATGTCGGCGTGGTCGTACGGAGGGCTGACCTCGACGACGTCGACACCCACCACCGGAAGCTCGAGACAGATGCGGCGTACGGCGTCGAGGAGCTCCCGCGCAGTCAGACCTCCTGGCTCGGGGGTACCAGTGCCGGGCGCATGACCGGGATCGCAGACGTCGATGTCGACGGACAGGAAGACGCCGTCGCAGTCATCCATCGCGATCGTGAACGCCTCGGTCAGGCACTCCGCCAGGCCGCGGTGCCCGATCTCGGTCATCTCGTACGAGCGCAGCTGCTGCCCGGCCATCCAGTCCAACGTCTCGGGCGGTGGCCAGTAGCCGCGCAGTCCGACCTGGAGGAAGCGGTCACCGCGCAGCGCACCGGACTCGATGAGTCGACGCATCGGCTGCCCATGTCCCCACAGGGACCCGAACTCGATGTTGCCCGTGTCGGCGTGGGCGTCGAAGTGGATCATCGACACCCGGCCGTGGCCAAGGACGTTCGCGACGCCTTTGGCATCGGGGAACGTGACCGAGTGGTCACCACCGAGGATGACAGGAATGGCTCCCGCGCGGGTGACCTTCTCGACAGCCGACTCCAATGCCGGCAGCGCGACCTCGATGTCGCCGGAGTACATCTCGACGTCGCCGGCATCGACCACCTTGAGGTCGACGAGACCATCGGTACGCAACGCCAGACTGGGACGTGACCCGTCGTGTGCGAGGTAGTCGGTCATGCGGATCGCCATCGGTCCGAACCGTGCGCCGGACCGGGCGGAGGTGCCGCCGTCGAAGGGCGCGCCGAGGATCACTACCTCCGCATCGGCGTACGTCGCTGGTTCGTCGAGGTCACACATGGGTACGCCGAGGAACGTGAAATCAGGACCGAACTGCTGGCCGTAGCGCGTCATGCTGGGAGTCTCCCAGCCGCCGGGCCGACGTCAAAGGCCACCCTCCCGTCACCATGCGGCGAGCGCAAAGACTCGGAAGGTCAGGACGCCCACCACCAGTTGCAGTGCCGAAGACAGCCTTGGGGCGCATGCGATAGTGGCAACATGAGTCCGCGGGCTTGGTTGCGACGTCCGACCGGTGCAGCACGAGAGCGCCGGCCATGACCGCCCTCAGCGGTGAGCGCTCCGATCCTGATGAGTGGGAGATCTGGTTCGACGGCAAGGTCTCCTGTGACGAGGGGCTGCTCGGCACCGTCTCGGCACTGACGTGCTCCGAGCCGTCGCACCGGCTCCGCGAGGTGGTGCTTCGAGGTAGTGAGCATCGTCACCACGAGCACCCCGTGCCCTGCACCAGCATCACGGGAACCGATCGGTCCGGCGTGACACTCGACCTGACCACCGCCGCGGTGCACGAACGGAGGTTCCCCACAGAGACCGTCGTCTTGGCTGAGGATCCATTGCGCTGGATGGAGCTCGACGGCGGTGGCATGGGGTGGCGGCCGCAGGAGCAGCCCTTCGAAGTGCCGGTCACCGTTGCGAAGCTCGACCCCGATGTGACCTTGGTGCGTCACCGAGCCCTGGTGATCGCCGGTACGCACCACATCGGCCACCTAGCCGGAGTCACCGTGGACCCTCAGTCGTTCAAGACGCACGGCCTGATCGTCGATGTCGGCCACCTGTGGCATCACCGTGTCGTGGTACTCCCAGCAACCAGCATCGAACGCATGTCCGAGTTCTGGGTCTGGGTCAAGACTGCCGAGCCGCAGGGCTGACCGCGGCATGATGCGCGGCCGAAGCCTTCGGATCACACCGACGTGGCTGTTGCCGGCGCTGTTGGGCGCCGTCGTCGTAACGCTCGTGTCCGCTGGAGCGGTCGCCGCCATCGAGACGAACACGGTGAGCAACTACTGGCGAGGACTGTGGTGGGCCGTCAGCCTGATCACCACGGTCGGGTTCGTCGGAGAGCCGCCGGAGACGACGACAGGTGCGATCTTGTCGGCGGTGCTCATGATCCTTGGTTTCCTGCTCCTGGCGATGGTGAGCGCGTCCCTGGCTGCGCTGTTCGTCCGCGAGGAGGAAGAGCCCCGGGAGTCGCGCGAGGAAGCCGCGGGCGCAGCCATCCTCACGGCGCTGAACCGTCTCGAGAAGCGGCTCGCGGACATCGAGCGCCGGCTCGACGCCGCGCGGGTGGCGGATGCATCACGCAGCAGCGGAACAGGCGACGAGCACGGGAGCGCCGCGCCTGAGCCGTGACCGACGCCGGCGGAACTCAGTCGGACTGGCCCGACTGGGCGCTCGGGGTGTCTCCCCATGCCGCACGCGCCCCCGAGTCACCGACCCGGTAGATCTGGACGCTGGTGGCGAGCGCCGCCACCACGGCCAGCGTCGCTACCGCTCTCAGAACCGTCCGTTGCTTGGCTGCGCCGTCGGTTTCCTCGGTGGCTGCCCCCGTAGACCCCTCTGGCGTTGGCGGCTTGGGAGCCGTCGTGCGGATCCGACGCCGATCGAGCATCACGAGAGCCCCGCTGGTGATGAGCAACGGGATCGCGAACCAGATGAGCTGGTCGCCGAGCTGGGCGTGCGTCCCGGGGTCACCGACCTGGTGCTCCAGGTACTCACCGCTCTGCGTCGCCACCGGGATCAGCACGGTCGCGGCGGCACCGGCGGCCACGACGAGCAACCCGTAGCGACGCCGAAGGCGCGGCCAGCAGGCGATCGCGATCGTGCCGAGAGCTGCGATCGGTAGCAGCACGACGATGGCGTGCACCACCAGCGGATGAAGCGGCAGTCCATTGAACGTGGAGAACATCTGAGCAGGTCCTAACGTCGTGGGCGCGGCCTCGGTCACGCTAGCCAGGACGCATATGACGTGCCTGAGAGGAACCTCAAGCCAGCGCTAAATCTGACGGTTTCCTATGACTCGGCCGACCTTGCGCCGACAGTGGTCCCAAGCGTGCGGTCGAGGGCGCTCCGCACCCGTGCCATCGCCCAGCCGCGCGAGCGTCCAGGCGCACCGATGAGGACTTCGAGACTGTAACCGTCCATCAGCCGAGCGCAGTCGTAGGCGACCTCGACAGGCTCCCCGCAGGTGAACGTCCCGTCCGCCAGACCGTCGGCCACGACAGCGGCGAGTGCGCTCGCCCACAGGTCCGTGACCGCGGTGAGGTCCCGAAGCGTCTGTGCATCACGGGGCGGTCGCGCGAACAACTGGGCCCACAGGGTCCAACGCACATCGGCGGGGCCGACGGGCAGATACAGCCGCACCACACGGTCCAAAGCCTCCAGCGCGCTCGGAGCCGAGGCCACCCGGCGCCGGAGCCGGTCTGAGAGCTCAGCCTCACTGTGCAGCAGCACGTCGATGAGGATGCGATCGCGCTTGCCGAAGTAGTACATGACGTGGCCGGGGCTCATGTCTGCACGTTTGGCGATGTCCTGGATCCGCACCCGGTCGGCTCCGCGCTCGGCGATGACCTCCATCGCCGCCTTGAGCACCTTGTGGCGCACCGACGGCTTGTCGAGGTCCCGTTGGCCGCTCAGGTTTTGCCGTGTCATCACGAGGCAGTCTACCAAAAAGTTCGAACCACATTCTAGAATATCATTCTAGACCAGTGTTACCGTGATGCATCGCAGAGAGAGGGTGTGCCATGGACGACAGGCATCCAGGCGCTGACCAGGAGCAGGGCCATCGCCACCACGTCGAGCAGCACGGAGTCGACACCATCCCGGCCCCCGAGCGGACGGCGCGGCCACGTGACCTCGTCAGCATCCTCTGGGGCGGGAACCTCTCCTTGTCGGTCACGGTGTTCGGGTGGCTCGTCATCCTCTACGGCCTGAGCTGGTGGGCGTCGGTTGCCGCCATCGTGGCCGGCACCCTGCTCGGAAGCGTGGTCGTCGCGCCGTTGGCAATGCTGGGGTTGCGCTCGGCCACCAACAACTCGGTCGCCAGCGGAGCCTACTTCGGTGTCCGGGGGCGACTGATCGCGTCAGTCATCGGACTCCTTCTCTGCCTGGGTTATGTCGCACTGACCGTATGGACGGGCGGGGACGCCGTGGTCGGCGGCCTGGACCGCGCCTTCGGGGTGGCGGGCTCGGATCGTCAGTCGGTGGCGGCATACCTCGTGATCGCCGTGCTGGTGGCCGCGATCGCGATCTACGGCTACCGCTGGCTGGTGCGTGTCAACAACGTCATCGTCCCCGGGCTTGCTGCCATCATGCTCGTCACGGTGATCGCCCTGGGGGGATCGTTCGACGCGTCGTACGCCGGAACTCCCTCCGCGTACGCGTTGGGCACCTTCTGGCCGACGTGGTTGCTGGCCGCGTTGACGTCCGGCGTCGCTGGACCGGTGTCCTACGTGACACAGACGGGTGACTGGACCCGCTACATCTCCCCTGATCGCCATCCCACGCGACGGGTCCTGGGTGCGGCGTTCGTCGGCCTCTTCGTCGGCCTCACCGTCCCGACACTGTTCGGAGCCTTCGTCTCGGTCGTCTCGCTCAACCCGGACAGCTTCTCCATCGAGGTGGTCCAAGCCGTACCGACGTGGTTGCTCCCGCTCGTCATCCTCTTCGCGGTCGCCGGAAGTCTTGGCCAAGGCGGCATGAACCTCTACAGCATGGGCCTGGACCTGGACGCGATCCTGCCCCGGCTCAGCCGTACCTCGTCCACCATCGCCGTCGCTGCTGTGTCGACCGTGCTCGTGTTCCTGGGGAAGTTCGTCTGGAGCGCCGAAAGCGCGGTCACGACCTTCGTCGTCGTACTGACCTCGCTCGCGACCCCCTGGGCCGTGATCACCATGATCGGCTTTGCACGCACCCGGGGCCGCTTTCATGAGCCGTCCCTTCAAGTCTTCAATAGACGCGAGACCGGCGGGGCGTACTGGTTCTCGGCCGGCTGGAACACCGATGCCGCTGCTGCCTGGACGTTGGCGAGTGTCATCGGCGTGCTCTCGAACTCGACGTCCAGCTACGAAGGACCGATATCGAAGGTCTTCGGTGGGATCGACGTGAGCTTCGTGACCTCGGCATTCGTGGCGGCCCTTGCCTACTACGCGCTGGTGAGCCTGCGCCCGCACCGACATGCAGACCGGCTGTCGCGTCCCCTGTCCCACAGTCGCGAGACGCCGCCCACGGGGCCGACGATGGCGGCCACGCACCGGTAGGCGCTACGAGTCGTCCTCGACCGTCGAGTCGTCGATGCGTTCTGCACCGAGGCGATGCTCGAGCATTCCAAGCACCTGACCCTGCGTGAGATGGCTGTCTTCATCGTCGTCGGTCAGCTCCGGCTCGGGCGGCAGGTCGTCGAGCGGCGCGTTGTCAGCGTCGACACCGGGCCTGCGAAGTTCTGATTCCACATCACCTTCAGGCCTGTTCTGGTCCCACTCCTCGGCGATGTCGATGTCCTCCGCCTCGGGGACGAGGTCATACAGCCGATAAAGGGAGTCATCCGAGCCCCGGCCGCGGTCCGGCTCATCACTCTTGGGCGGTCCCATGCCGTTACTGTAGATCGCTCGCCGAGCAGTCTGCCGTCGATGTCTGGCCAGCGGTGGCGGACGACCGATTCGCCGTGCAACTACGGAACCTTGACGACACCGTTGGTGGCCACCATGCTCGGCAACACAGCCGATGAGCGGTCTCACCTGGGAGGGCTTATGTCCGGTCGCCGAATCTTGGCACGATCCACCGTCGCAACTGCTGTAAGTGTTGTTGCCTTGGTGTCCGCAGGGCTCGCCCACGCGCAGACTCACGACAGCCGAGACCCGCGCGTCGGCCGAGCCCACGACGTTGCAGGGTCGAGCCCGTACGCAGACCGCCCCTGCAATGTCGCGACCGCCTACTACACGCAGCCCGGCGGCAAGGAAGGTGAGCCCTCGATTGCGGTCGACCCCCGCCATCCCAACCGGCGGATCGTCGCCTGGATGGACGCGACCAGGGCGACGCTCGGCGTGAAGTACACGTCAGACGGCGGCAGGTCGTGGCAGCGCAGCGTGCCCAGGGGCGTCGATGAATGCACGGGGAACGACGCCAACGAGTGGGAAGCCTCCGGCGATGTCTGGGTGTCCTTCGGGCCGGATGGGATCGCCTATCTCTCGTCGTTGTCATGGGCTCATTTCGTCACACCGCCGGCCAGTGAGTACGTCAGCGTCGTCCACGTCCAGACGTCGCGGGACGGTGGCCGTACCTGGTCGGAGCCGGTGTTCCTCGACGGGCAGCGATCGGTTTCGGACAAACCGATGGTCCTGGCTGATCCGACGCGTCGGGGCGTTGCCTATGAGATCTGGCGCAACCAGAGCTTCGGTATGCCGGTCGGCGACCGGGGTGCGACCCGCCTGCTGTTCGCCCGTACAGGCAACGCAGGTCGGACCTGGACGAGGCCGGTCCAGATCGCTGCTGGCACTCCCGACGACTTCTTCGGCACACCTATGATCTCCAAGCTGCGGGACGGAACGCTCGTGGCCACCACGAGCCTGGCGACCGCCAGCGGCGGAGAAGAGCTCATCTCCTACCGCTCGGCGGACCTCGGCCAGAGCTGGTCCGGACCCGTTGTCGTCGACACGTTGACCGGCGGCGCACTGGCGCCGATCTGCGACCAGAGCGCGGCTGGCGCGGACACGGGCGCGGCCATCGGTCAGCCTGCCGTCGTGCGTGGTCGGACTGTCGTGCTGGTAACTCTTGACGGTGCCGCCACCGCGGCCGGGGGCGGCGCCATCGTCGAGCACTGGTCCAGTGACGGCGGCAGGACCTGGCGCTCGAAAACTGTATTGCACCGAGATCGGCCCATCCTCTTGGCCAGCATCGCCTCCGCCTCGAGCGGCGGCCTCGGTCTCGTCTGGGACGAGATCGACACCGCCCACGTGGACTGCGCAGCCGCAACGATCCCGACGCGGACCCGCTTCGGGAGCAGTCGCTGGCTGGGGGGACGGGTGGGCGAGGCCGGCACGGTCGGTGCGGCGTGGTGGAACCTCGCCTCAGGGGCCCGCGGTACTGGTTATTTCAGCGGGTACTTCATCGGCGACTACCAGTCCCTCACGACCATTCCCGGAGGGTTCACGACCGTCGCCGTGCAAGGGCAATCCCTGCTCAGGCACGGACATCTGTCTCCGGTCACCGGCGAGACCGGCGTCATGGTGGCAACCGTGAAGCCATGACTTAGCTCGAGGGGGGCGTCACCAGCCCGCCTGAGCAGGCGCAAAGCTCCTCCAGCTTCATCGAGGGGAATCTGCCGACCGGCATACTGTGCACATGTCTGCACTGCCCAGTGGAACTGTCACGTTCGTCTTCAGCGACATCGAGGGCTCGACGGCGCTGCTGAAGGCGCTCGGAGATGTGTACGGTGACGTGTTGGCTGATCACAGAATGCTGATGCGCGATTGCTTCACCGCACGCGATGGCGTCGAGATCGACACCCAGGGGGATGCCTTTTTCTTCGCTTTCCCGCGTGCGCGGGATGCGGTCGCGTCGGCCGTCGAGGCGCAGCGGGTGCACGCTGACCATGACTGGCCAAACGGTCACGAGGTCCGTGTTCGGATGGGCCTGCACACGGGCGAGCCGGCTCTCGGGAGCGAGGGCTACCTCGGCATCGACGTCGTGCGGGCCGCCCGGCTGTGCACCGTGGGACGTGGCGGTCAGGTTCTCCTGTCAGAGACGACGCGCGCGCTGGTGGGGAGCTCTCTCCCCGACGGTGTCGTTGTACACCCGCTGGGCGAGCGGCGGCTGAAGGACATCGACGAACCCGAGCGTGTCTTCGAGCTCGAGATCTACGGCGCGCCTACCCCGGCTGCTGCCCCGGCCACGGCCGCAGATGCCGCGCCCGCACCCTTGTCGAGCAAGCGTGGGATGGACGATTTCACGGCCAGGCTCACGGAGCGCATCGAAGGTTACGTCAAGCGCAAGATCGAGGAGCCCTTGGAGCGCGCGTTCTCCGATGTCGACAGCCTCGCCGACCGGGCCGCCGAGCATCCCGAAGCGATCACTGACAAGCTCGAGGCCGAGTAGAGCTCGCACCACCGTTGTTTCTTCGCGCCGACACGTAATACGTACGTCTCTCGTGCGACTAAGTGCTGTACACATTCACACTTCACCGCCGCGAGGAGCCCATGTTGTCCGGTTATCCACAGATGATCGCGCCCGCGAACCACATCGAGCCCGTGCCTCGCAGGATCCGGGCCACGCTGGGCGGAGGCGTCGTACTCGATACCCAGCGCGCGGTCTACGTGTGGGAGTGGCCGAACTATCCGCAGTACTACATCCCGCTGGCCGATGTCTCGGCCGACGTGCTCATCGACGAAGACCGCGAACAGAAGCTGAGCCGCGGCACGGCACGGCGGCACGGCCTACGGGTCGGTGATCAAACCCGTCCCGCCTCGGCTCGTGTCTACACCGAAGACGCGTTGGAAGGTCTGGCCGGCATGGTGCGGTTCGAGTGGGATGCCCTCGACGGATGGTTCGAGGAGGACGAGCAGGTGTTCGTCCATCCCAGGAACCCTTACACGCGCGTCGACACCGTGCGCTCCACGAGGGCGGTACGGATCGAGCTCGACGGTGTCGTCCTGGCGGAATCGTCCTCACCGGTCATGCTCTTCGAGACCGGGCTGCCGACGCGCTATTACCTCAATCAGACCGAGGTGAACTTCGCGCACCTCCTCCCCGCCGACGTGGAGACGTCCTGCCCTTACAAGGGCAGGACGAGCCGCTACTGGTCGGCCCGTCTCAATGGCGTTGTCCATGCCGATCTGGCCTGGGCTTACGACTTTCCGACCGCCGCGGTCCAACCAATCGCCGGTTTGATCGCGTTCTACAACGAGCGGGTCGACGTCTTCCTCGACGGGCAGCGTCAGGAACGGCCGGTCACGCACTTCTTCAAGTGAAACCTGGTGTCCTACTTCGCCGACGACTTGGGCGCCGACGCGCGCACGTGCATGCGCTCCCCCGGCCGGCCGAAGAGGCTCAGGACCTCTGCCGGGCCTTCGCCCGTACTGCCGAACCAATGCGGCAACACGGTCTCGAACTCGACCGCCTCTCCCACGCCCAGGACCCAGTCCTGGTCGCCGAGGATCAGCCGCATCCGCCCGGAGAGGACGTACAGCCACTCGTAGCCGTCGTGAACTCGTGGGCTCGGCGTGGACTGGCTGGCGGGGATGATGATTTTCCATGCCTGGACGCCGCCGGGCTGCCGGGTCAGTGGCAAGACGGTGCGACCTTTCACACGCCGCGGCTTGAGCCGAATCCGCGGATCGCCGACCTCGGGAGCCCCGACGAGGTCGTCGAGTGGCACCCGGTAGGCCTGTGCAAGCGGGAGCAGCAGCTCGAGGCTGGGTTTGCGCTGCCCGTTCTCGAGCCGAGAAAGCGTGCTTTTCGAGATGCCCGTGCGGGCGGACAGATCCGTCAGAGTCACGCCTCGCTCGGAGCGTATCCGCTTCAGTCGAGGACCGACGAGGTCGAGGGCAGCAGCGATCGCCGTGAGGTCTTCCATGACCTCATCCCACCGCCACTTCCCGGAAATGGCAACAGTAGTTGTCGGAGGAGGAACCTCGGCGTGGCTGACCGGCAGCAACGAGCACGCGCACCCGCGTGTGTTTACCGCGATCGCGGCCGTGTTCCTCTCCTCGGAGGTCAGCCGATGCGCAGGCTGACGGCGTCGATCCGGCCGTGGAGGCCCGACGACCTGCCGTAGCTCGAGCCGATCACCAGCGCACGCCTGTTGGAGATCGAACCCAGGTCAACGCGCTTCGACCTGGTGACACCATCCACGACGATTTTCCAGGTCGACGCCGTCCGACGGCACTTGATCTTGTGCCACCGCCCGTTCGCGAGACTCGTAGCCGGTCCGATCACCTGTCGCGACACACCGTTCGAGTCACGAGCGACGCACCGAGCTCGTCCGGTGTGCGTGAGCTCGAGGCGGAACTCGCCCCCGGCGGTCGTCGAGACTCCCTTCCGTGCGACGACATACCCGCGCTTCGGCGCCGGCAGCCGTCTGAAGTTCACGAATGCCGACAAGGTGAAGGCCTTCGCCTTCGGGTTCAGGCTCGGACGCGACGACACCGACACGTACGCGTTGTTGTCGAACCGGAAGGACGTCCCGATGCGGCCGGCCCGATGGAGCACAGCGCCGTGGATCGCTCCGTTGTTCTGGAAGGTCGAGCTGTCATGCGCGACCCTGCCGGAGGCCTCGTCGAACCCCCACGTCCCGTGGTTGGTCGGCGGCAGCGGTGGCGGTGGTGGCGGTGGTGGCGGTGGTGGCGGTGGTGGCGGTGGCGGCGGTGGCGGCGGTGGTGGCGGCGGCGAGTCGCGGAAGGCGGCCAGGTACGGCACATGGTTGTTGACGCCGCCGCGGCGGACTCCCGTGAAGTTCCCTCCGGCATACAACGTGTCGGAGTTGGTCGCCAACGCCCACACCCCCGGGTAGGAGTTGATCGGGAACGGCGCGAAGGTCGCTTCGACTTGGCCAGTCGCGCGGTCGACGGCCGCGAGCATGTGCCGATCGGCAGGTCCGATGAAACGACCGAAGTGGCCGCCCGCGTAGACCAGGCCGTCGGCGGCGACGGTGACCGCCTGGACGTCGCCGTCAGCCCGCAGGAACGGCCACGCCCGTGCCCCCGTGGTCAGGTCGAAGGAACCGAGCCTCCCGCCCGGACCAGATGAGGCGATGTACGCGTTGGACGCGTCGACATCGACGTCCCAATAGGTGTTGCACGAGGAGCACAGCCGGTCCGGAGCCCAAGGCGACAGCGAACCAGTGTCGAGATCGACGGCCGCCAGGGAGCTGCGCGGCGTCCCGTTCACCTGCGTGAATCTCCCCGAGACGATGAGGTCTGGTCCGCTCCGCGCAAGGCCGTAGACGTTGCCGTCGGTCGATGCCGTGAACGCGTTGACACGGCTGCCGGTCGTGGTGTCGAGCGCACCGAGCCCCTGCTGCTGAGCGCCGCCGATCGAGGTGAACGTGCCGGCGACGTACAGCCGGTCTCCGCGCGTGACCAGGTCGCGGACCATGCCGGCAGCCCTCCCGTGCCAGCCGCTGATCTCCGCGCCGCTGGAAGGTTTGAGCGCCACGAGATGCTCATGGGCGGCGCCGGCGGCGTTCAGAAAACCACCGCCGGCGAACAGCTGCGTGCCGTCGTCTGACAGGGCGAGCGCACGTACGTCGCCGTCAGTTGGTGCGGACCAGAGCCAGGCACCGGAGGTGCCGCTCACCGCGTGTACGCCGCCTGCGGTGCCGACGAACACGACGTTGCCGGACGTGAGCAGCGCATGGACCGGCGCATCCGCCACCCACGCCTGCGGGGCGGGGTCGCTCGGGAACGCCGCGAAGACCGGCCCCGCGGTCAGGCCCGCCGCCAGGACGACGGACAGCCCCGCTGTCAGCATGCGCACAACGCCCCGAAACACCCGCATCACCTCTCAATAGGCCAAGACCGGCGCCACAATACGGCGATCGTAAGTCCCGCGTATGACGTGGGGCTGCGATGTCACGGCAACAAGAGTGCGCAACTACGCAGCGTCAACGACGTTGCACCGGCCGCCTTCTCGCTCGGGAGGCTTGTCGGTGATCTGGCACGCCCCCTTCTCCACTGACTCCGGTGGTGGCTCCCTAGGTTGCGTCGGAGCGACTCCGCACTGGCAAAGCCAGTCGTGCACGACAACGTCGTCCACTCGACAGTCGTACGGTTATCGCGCTGAACGACAGCTCGACTCGGGCCTCCCTACGGTTGTCGGCATGAGCTTTCTCCGTCGCGAGGTCGAGTCGGCATCGGGGCTGCGCTCTTCGGGTGCGTTGTCCGATCAGCAGGCATGGGATTTCATCAGCAGCGCCCTCTCCAGCCACGAGCAGAGGCTCGCGGTTCTGCGGGTGCTGGCTCCTGCCGACTCGGCCGGCCTCGCCCGGCCGCCCTGGCCCGCGCCGGCACTGCTGTTCGTCACGGATCGAAGCCTTCTCCTTGGTCTGCAGGCAGGATCTTATGTCTGGCTCGCGTTCTGCATCTCACTCGAGGACGTGCACGCGTTCCAGCTCCATGACCACAAGTCTGAGACCAAGTTCGCCGCGCTGATCACGGTGGACGATGAGACCGGCCGGTGGCCGTTCGACCTCTCCGAAGGGTCGTCCACCCCGACCGGTCGCGCCGAGGTGGTCCACTTCATCGACAGGCTGAACGTGGCGAGAGCCGCGCACTCGAGTCACCTCACCCCGGCCTGGGCGCTCGGATGAGATTCGCGACCTCGAGCGCTCTCCGTCGGCGCAGTACTCCTCCTGGCCGGCTGCGCTTCGAGCGCCGGCACATCCCGGCCTCCCCCCAGTCGTCAGGTACGGGCGGTCAGTCCGGGAAGGCGATGTGCACGTCACGCGGTGACGGCGCGCCTTCACCGGTCTCGACGAGCGACTTCAGGCTCATCAGATAGGTTGCCCACTTCGTGCTGCAGTGGTGCATGAAGTCCACCGGCTCCTTCCAGCCCTCGTGCCTGAACAGGACGATCGTGTAGTCGCCGTCCTGTCGAAGGTCCCAGTCGATCGTCGTCCCGATCCATTCCTCGGGGCCTTCGACGACCTCCCACCGCACGTGCCTGTTGGGCTCGACGTCGAGCACCAACATGTCGAAGCCGCCGGGTGGGAACCGGAACTCGAGCACGCCGCCGACCTCGGCGCTCCCGGTCGTGTCGTCGGTCCACCAGCCGGCGAGACCTTCGACTGTCGTCAGTGCGTCGTACACCTTCTGCGGTGCCGGGGTCTTGACCCCGACCCTGTGCAGGATGTCCACCATGATTGATTCCTCTCTCGTCTGCTGGATTCACTGTTCTTTGGCGCGCTGAATAGCCTCGGCGATCCGCTTGATACGCCGCAGCCGGGCGTCCCAGGTTGATCCGACGTCTGCGAGCTGTGCGGCGGCGCGGGCGAGCTGCGCGTCGTCGACCCGATAGCGCCGCTCCCGTCCGGCCGGGGTGACGTGGACCAACCCGACGCGGTCGAGGACCCCGAGGTGCTTCGCGACGGCCTGGCGAGTGACGGGCAGTCGATCGCTCAGCGTGGTGGCTGTTCCTCCGTCGTCTGCCAGGAGCAGGTCGAGCATCCGTCGCCGCGTGGGGTCTCCGATCGCCGACCACAGGTCGTCGTCGACAGCGACGCTCATGGCGTGGAGGCCAGCTGGACGGCGTACTCGCCGATGCGCGGAACGAAGGTGTCCCAACCCACGCTGTGTTCCTGGAAGGTCTCCTCGAGAACAGCGACCTCCCAGCCCATCTCGCGGAACCCGGTCTCGGTGAGCCGCAGCACGGTTCCTGCACCCGACGGGACGAGCTCGAAGGTCACCAGCAGCGAGTTGGTTTCGGTGGCGATCTCTCCGCTGGGATGAACCCACCGGAACGAGAACAGCCGTGGAGGTACGGCGTCGACCACGGTGATCGGGACCACCTCGGCCTCCCCCGTGGACCGGTCCCCCCACACCAGCTCGCCCGTCGCACCCGCGGTCGGCGCGACAGCTGCCTCGACACCGCCCCACCATTCCCGGATGTGCTCGGGACTGCTGATGACGTCGAACACGACGTCGGGAGCGGCATCGATGTGGATTTCTCGCTCAATGGTTCCGTACTCCACGGTGGTCCTCCTCCTGCAACGTTTGGTTGCACATCACCGTAGTCCACGCCTTCCCAATGCGCAACCATTAGTTGCTATGGGCCGCTGCCCGGCTCGACAGTCAGGTGAGCAGGAGCCACACCGGACCTGCGGCCAGGCCCAACGCCAACGCCCCACTGCTCGCCGTGATGGCGGCTAGCCCGGCGGCGGACCTCGCGGCGGAGGAGTTGCCGACCTCGGTCGTCGGCCGCAAGGACGCCCGGATCCAGCGCAAATAGTAAAAGAGGCTGGCGACGGTGTTCACCGCGATCGCGACCGCCAGCCATGCAAGCCCGGCATCCCAGGTGGCCGCGATCGTCATCAGCTTGCCGATGAACACCCCCGTCGGAGGTGTCCCGACAAGGCCGAGCAGGGCCACGACGAGTGCAGCGGCCAGCCCTGGTCTGGCTCTCGCGGAGCCGGCCCAGTCATCGAGCGAGCGTCGGCCCGGTTCCGCGGCGATCACTGCGAAGGCCGCCAGGTTGGTGACCGCGTAGCCAGCGAGGAAGAACAGCAGAGCCGGCTGGCCGAGGTCGGTGCGGCCAACGATCGCGGCCGCCGCGAGGAGGTAGCCGACCTGGCTGACCGTCGACCAGCCCATGAGACGCCTTACGTCGCTCTGGGCGAAGGCCGCCAGGTTTCCGACCGTCATGCTCGCCACCGCGAAGACACCCAGGACCGTTGCCCACCGCAGGTCCCCGGGCAGGGTGGCGACGAGCCGGGTCACGGCGACCATCGCACCGACCTTGGGCACGGTGGTCAGGAACGCAGCCGCGGTCACCGAGGCTCCTTCGGTGGCATCGGGGACCCAGAAGTGGGCCGGGACACCGCCTGCCTTGAAGAGCAGACCGGACAACACCAGCAGGCCCCCGGCCGCGACGGCTGACTCGGGCGCGCTGGCGAGTCCAGCACGCAGGTCCGCGTAGCGGGTGCCTCCTACAAGGCCGTAGAGCAGGACGGCACCGAGCATCAGCAGGATGCCGAACAAGGCACCGAACAGGTAGGTCTTGAGCGTGGCCTCAGCCGATCTCGGCCCAGCGACCACGCCGACCAGGCCGTACAGCGGGATGCTGGAGAGCAGGAACGCCACGACCAGCAGCGCGAGGTCGGTGGACCCGGCCAGCAGCAGGGCGCCGGCAGCGCCGAACAGCAGCAGGCTGCAGGTCTCGCTCTCCCGCGGGTGATCCCGGATCTCACCGCCCGCGATCACCAAGAGGAGCAAGAGGGCGGAGGTCACGATGACCCTGGCCGCCCCGGTGGCGGTGTCCACGGTGAAGGTGTGGGAGAACACCGTGCGGTCCTCGCCGACCCAGGCCACCACGGCAACGACCAGACTGAGCAGCGCGGCCATACCGGCCAGCAGCCGCAACCGCCACTGGCGGGTCCGGGGCGTGAAGGAGCCACCGACCAGACAGGCCATTCCTCCCAGGAACAACAGTGCTTCCGGCAGCAGGGCCAGGACGTCCGAACCTGTCGACACCGCTCAGCGCCCCACGAGCTGGGCAACCGTCTCGGCCGCGGGTTCGATCAGGTTGAGCAACGGCCTGGGCAGTACTCCGATGAGCACCGACAGCGAAAGAAGGAGTCCGACTGGTGCCCACTCACGCGGCACCACGTCTTCGAAGCCTTCCGAGAGGCCGGTGGTCGGACCGGTGAAGATGCGTTGCAGGGCGCGCAGGAAGAGGGCCGCCGTGATCAGGATGCCCAGCACTGCTACGGCGCTGACCGGCACGGTGGCGATGCTGCCGGCGAAGATCTGGAACTCCGCGATGAAGCCGGACAGGGCGGGCAGACCCAAAGACCCGAAGGCGGCGACGGTGAACAACGTCGCGTAGCGCGGAGCTGGCGCCGCCAGACCGCCGTAGGAATCGAGCGCATAGTCACCGGTCCGCTCGAACATGCTGCCCGCGAGCAGGAACAGGGCTGCGGTCAGCAGGCCGTGGCTCACCATCTGCGTGACCGCTCCGGTGACCGCGACGCGCCGGGCCTCGTCAGACCCGTCGGCCACCACCCCCGCAGCACCGACGGCCAGGACGACGTAGCCCATGTGGTTGACCGAGGTGTAGGCGATCATCCGCTTGAGGTCGGTCTGCGCGAACGCCACCAGAGCGCCCCAGAGCACCGACACGATCCCGATCACGATCACCACCGGTGCCCAGGCCCGCCACGCATCGGGCAACATCGGCATCGCGATCCGCACGAAACCGTAGGTGCCCATCTTCAGCAGGACGCCAGCCAGTACGGCAGAACCGATCGCCGGGGCGTCACTGTGCGCGGGGGGAAGCCACGTGTGGAACGGGAAGGTCGGCGTTTTCACGGCCAGTCCGAGCAGCACGGCAACGAGGACCAGCCCCCCGGCCAGGCCCTGGCCCTGCAGCGGCGGATGCGCCGCGAGCTCGACCATGTCGAACGTGTGCGGGTCAGAGGCGACGTAGAGGCCGACGAACCCGAGGAGCAGCGCCAGCGAGCCCAGGAACGTGTACAGGAAGAACTTCAGAGCCGACCGGGCCGCGTCACCGTGGCCCCAACCGCTGATCGAGAAGTACATCGCCACGATCGAGAGGTCGAAGAACAGGAAGAACAGGATCAGGTCGGCGGAGACGAAGAGGCCCAGACACACGCTCTCCAGGAACAGAAACAGCGCCGCCTGCAGCCGGGGCCGGTCGGATGCTCTCGACGCGAACACCGCGCAGGCGAGGAACACGACGGTCGTCATCACCACCAGTGGCAGGGACAGTCCGTCGACCCCGACGTGGTAGCTCGACCCGACGCCTGGCATCCACCGCGCGTGCTCCTCGAAGGCGAGCCCGCCGGAGGGCGGTGCGTCGTACGTCGCCCAGGTGATCGCCGCGAGGGCGACCTCGGTCCCGGTCACGGCGACAAAAGCTCCGCGAGCCGCCCGCTCGCCGACCTGCGGCAGTAGGAGCACCGCTGCCGCGGCCAACGGGAGGAACACCAGCAGGGAGAGCACATTCACCTCACGATGACGAGAACGACGACAGCGGCGCCCAGAACGGCCAGGGCTTGCAGGTAGTAGTGGTGCAGCTGACCGGTCTGGGGTCGTTGCACGAGCCGCCCCAGGTTGCGCGCGCCCGAGGCCAGTCCGCGCACGCTTGCGTCGACCACAGCGTCGTCGGCGTGGGCGAAGACGCCGGCGACCCGCACCGTCCAGCGAGCGAATGCGGTGACCCCTCGGTCGAGGACGGCGTCGTCGACGCGGGCCAACAGATCCGCGAGCCGTACCACCGGGCGGACCACGACTCGATGTGTGATCCGCTCGAGAAACAGCCAGTCGACCAGCGCGACGGGCCACGTCGTGGCGCGGTTGACCGGGCCGGACCGCGTCAGCCCCAACGCCGTGGCGAACGCTCCGACGGCCACCAGGGCCGAGACCAGCAGCCCGAGCGTGTCCGGTGCCGGCGTCCCGGTGCCGACCAGGTCGCGCACTCGCCCAGCGAGCGGTGGAAGCGCCAGCACACCGAGCACCACGGCACCAAAGGCAAGCGGGATCAGGGCCACGACCGATCGCGTCGGCACGAGCCGAGTGCCGGCCCGTTCCGCATCCCACGCCGACTCGACGTCATGTGGGGCTGGACGGGTCAGGACGGCGAGCGCCTTGCCGGCGTATGCGGCCGCCAGCACAGCGCCGACCAGACCCGTGACGTAGAGCAGCGGTGAGTGTTCCCAGGCACCGGCGAGGACAGCATCCTTGGTCGCCCACAGCGCCAACGGCGGCAGCCCGGCCAGCGAGAGGAGCCCGGCGGCAGAGCACGCACCGACCACGGGCCAGATCCGCGCGGCACCCGTGAGCGCCGACAGCCGCTTGGTGCCGAGCGCCTCGAGCCAGAGGCCGGCCGCGAGGAACAGTCCGGCCTTGACGGCCGCGTGGGCCACCAGGTGCGTCGTGCCGGCCGCAGTGGCTCCCACCCCGGCCGCGAGCACGACGTACCCGAGCTGGGCCGCCGTCGATGCCGCGAGCAGCTGCTTGAGATCGCTCTGGGCCAGCGCGACCAGTCCGAGCACGACGGCGGTCAGTGCGCCCGCCCACGCGGTGGCGTCGTCGACCCACCCGGTTGCGGCCAGCGTCGGGGACGCCCGCAGGAGCAGGTAGGCACCCATCGCGACCATCGCGGCCGAATGCAGCAGAGCGCTCACCGGACTGGGCCCGTGCATGGCCCGAGACAACCAGAAGGAGAACGGCAGCTGAGCCGCCTTCCCGAGGCCGGACACGAGCACGCCGACGGCGAGCACGTCGCGCCACCCGGCAGAAGCCTCCGCAAGCGACGACAGTCCGAGCCCGGCTCCGCCCGCGAGTGCGGCCCCAGCCGCCACGTAGAGACCGAGATCCGCGGCGCGTGTGGTGAGGAAGGCGGTCGTGCCCGACGCTACGTTCACCGGGTCACGCCAGTGGTAGCCGATGAGCGCGAACGACGTCGCCCCCATGATCTCCCACGAGAGCAGGAGCGTCGGGAGCGTGGTGGCCAACACCGTCATGAGGGCGGCGGCGACGAAGACGAGCATCAGTCCGTGGAACCGAGCCGTGCGCAGGTCTCGGCTCCCGGTCGAGGACAGCAGCACCAGCAATGACACGATCGCGACCGTGGGCAGGACCGGTGCCGCAAGCCCGTCCACCCCAAGTGCCAGGTCGGCGCCGGCCACGAACGGGGTCGCCACTGAGGGCCGCGAGCCGCTCGTCGGAAAGGCCACCGGGACCGCCGCCAGCGCCAACAGTGCAGCTGTCGCGACACCGGCGGGGCCGGCGATGCGGTCTGCCCGACGGCCGATCAACAGCATCGCGGAACCCACCGCTGCAGGCAGTGCCACGAGGGTGACGAGCGCGAGATCGAGCATCAGCCGTGCAGCTCCGCGGCCATGTCAGTCATGTCGTGCCCGGCCTGGCGATGTAACAGCGTGGCCACCGCGAAGCCCATGGCCATCTCCACCGTCATCGCCGCGATGACGACGAGGACCAGGACCTGCCCGGACGGATCGGGGGCCAGGAACCACCAGGCGCCCGCACCGGCCAGGATGACCCCGTTGATCATCAGCTCCAGACCCATCATCACCATCACGACCACCTGCTGGGACAGCGCGCCGTAGACGCCCACCGCCACCAGTGCGGCGGCCACCAGGAGCACCGTTTCGAGGGTCATCGACCCACACCTCCTTGGTGGGGCTCGTCGGCCGGGCGTCGATCGAGGTCGTCGCCGAGGCGGTCGTAGCGGCTGCGGTGCGAGGACAGCACCACGCCGGCCACGATGGTGGCAACCATGACCGGGCTCATCGCGATCATCACCAGCATGTGCGACTCCATGAGAGCCTCCCCCAAGGCTGCCGTGACGTCAGCGGTCGGCGCTCCGCGGCGTGCCGGCCACGGCACCAGCACCGCGCCGGCGCCGAGGATCAGGAAGGTTCCGATGGCAGCAACGATTGACGAGCGGTGCGAGTGCACCATGCTCATCGGCATCAGCGCCGGGTTCATCCCCATGAACATGACCATGTAGACGGCCATCACGGCCATCTCCATGACCATCATCAAGATCACGATCACTCCCATGTAGGCCTGCCCGAGGAGCAGCAGCGAGACCCCGACGGCCACGAAGGACACCGCCAGGGCGTACGTCGCGCGGGCCATCGAGTCGACGTAGAACACCAGGGCGCCCGCGACGACGGAGACGACGGCGCACAGCCAGAACGCGACATCGGTCGAAGCGGCGGCCACGGAGGCTCCTTTCGGTTGGATGCTGCTCTAGTGCTTGGCGACGGCAATGATCGAGACGACGAGGTCTTGCGCGATGACGAGCGGGAGCACGACCACCCAGCCCAGCTCCAGCAGCTTGTCCGGGCGCAGGGTCGGCAGTCGGCGACCCAGGCCAACGAGGAGGACGGCCAGGAGCACCGTCTTGGCCAGCACCCACAACCACCCGGGAAGCAACGGGCCCGATCCGCCGCCGAGGAACAACGGCACTGCGGCTGCCGACCCGGCGACCAGGAGGAAGTACCGACCGGCCTGGACCAGCAGGCGATCGACCCCTGCCAGCTCCGTGAGGATCCCGCCGTTGATGTCGGTGCCCGCGCCGGCATCCATCGGGGGACGGACCGAGAAGCCCAGCACTCCCCAGCAGTAAGCCGCAAAGGCCACCGGCGCCCATACGACGAACCACATGCCCTCCTGTGCTGCCGAGATCTCCGCCAGATCCAGGCTTCCTGCGGCGATTGCTGGGGCGGTCAGCGCGAACATCAACGGAAGCTCATAGCCCAGCGCGAGCGCCAAGAACCGGTACCCGCCCACGAGGCCGGTGATCGAGTTGGCCCCCCACCCGAGCAGCCACATCACCGCCCACGCCACGACATCGAGGGCGTTGACCCACACCACTCCCACCGGATGGTCAACCAGTGCGTGAGCGCCGAGGGGGACGAACGCGACGATCAGGATGGCCAACGGCACCGCAGCCGACGACGCGGAGCGCCACAGCAGCCGGTCCGCCG
This sequence comes from uncultured Actinomycetota bacterium, assembly GCA_963815445.1. GTDB lineage: Bacteria > Actinomycetota > Actinomycetes > Propionibacteriales > Nocardioidaceae > JANLYC01. The sequence continues at coordinate 189,877 of CAWFGV010000005.1, read as the reverse complement.
AAACGGTACGCCGTGGTCTCTGGTGCATCAGCCGCGCCGCCTCGCGCAGCGGAATCGTGAATCCCGACCGCAAGGAGAGTCCTCGGTCGCGAGCCTCGAGCCCGCCGGAGAAAGCAGCCACGGTCAAAGCCACCACGGTCAGCCCAGCGATGACCGGCAGCACGTAGAACCAGGACAGGGAGCTAGCCATGCGCAGTCCCCGCCGGCACCGCGTGGGTGAGGTCGACGCCGAGCGCCGCCATCCACAACCGCACCGCCGCCAGCTCCTGCCCCTGCATCAGGCCGGGCAAAGCCTCCAGCGCCGGACCCGTCCGGTCGGCCGACGACGGGCCATCGTCGAACGCGTCACAGGCCCGGTCGACCAGGTTGACCACGTGCTCATGCAGCTGCTCGCTCCCTCCGTCGTCGCCGGAAGGACCAGGCCCGACAACAACCAGCGCAGGGCGCGATGACGACGTACACGCATCGCGAATTCCTCGAATGTGTCCGGGGCGAGCGGGGTGTCGTCAAGACACCGGTCACGCAGTCGTCTCGCCCGCGCTGACTCGCCGGGCAGGCCTGCGACGGTCAGAACTGACGTCACCGCATCCAGCAGCCGGGCAGCCCGGACCGGCCCGTCGTCTCCCGTCGAGGCGCCGTCGGCAGCAGCGAGGTCCTCGACCTCGGCGCCGGCGACCACGTCGCCGTGCAACGTGAGCCGAAGAACTACGCCCGCCGGCCAGTGGGCGAGCAGCGGACCCAGTGGCAGGTGCAACTCATCCATCTCCAGGCCGTCCCTGTCCGCCGCACCCTCAGCCAAGGGGATGCCGTCCGGGCTCATGTCGCCATGGTCGTGACCACCCTCCTCGTCACCGCCATGGTCGTGACCACCGTGGTCAGGATCGTGCCGCTCGTGCGAGTCGCCATGAGCGCGCCACGAATCGTGCCACAGAAGCTCCTGAGAGCTGCGTCGCTGCCGAGCCCGCATGCGCTGCTCCCCCGTGGCGAGCAGGACCTCCCGCGCCTCGACGAGGGCAGACGGGACGTCGTCCTCGTCATGCACCTCGGTGCGGGCCCGCGGCTCCGACATCTGTTCCCAGGCATGGTCGACGACGGCCATCAGCTGCGGGCGCGGCTCCCCCACCACGGCGAGGACGTCCGCATCGGCGATCGTGTCCGTCAGACACCAACCCGCGGCGTACGCGGCCCGCTCCACGGCGACACGTTGACGGAACGCTCCGGGGGCTTCGGCGACCAGCACGTGCGGCCGGGCAGCCGCTGCCGTCGCGAAGGCGTCGATCAGGCCCACCGGAAGGCCCCTTCACGCCGGGCCCAGCCCACGGCGAGGAGCAACATCAGCAGGAAGCCGAACATCTCCACAACTGCACCGGAACCGAGCCGACCGACCACCAAAGCCCAGGGATACATGAACAGCATCTCGACGTCGAAGGCAAGGAAGACCACGCTGGCGGTGTACCACCGCGCGTGGTACCTCGACAGCGCGTGCTCGGTCGGTCGATGCCCGGACAGCCAGGGCTCGACGACGAACGGCGCACTCGACACCGCCGTCCAGCTGGCCAGCATCCGCACGCCGACGAGGCCCAGCAGAGCCAGGAGCAGCACCCACAGGAGCGAGGTCATCGCCACCTCCTCACCGTCCGCAGGGCCAGGCGAAATGCTGATGGCTGCCTACGCTACATACCCGATACCCGTATCGCTACGCGGGTCTGCGGAAGAGGCGACGCTGCGGAGCATCTCCGTGTTGACGCGGAGGACGGTGCCGCGCTTGGCGCCCTAGAGTGCTGGAATGCGGACCCTGCGCGGGGCGTCGATCTTGCTGCTGGCGTGCGCAGTCGGCACCGTCGCGGCGACCACGACGCTGGCGGTCCGGTACACCCCGGGTGCGCACGTCGTGGGACCGTTCGCCGCGCTGGCCACGGTCGGGATGGTGATGGCCGCGCTCGGGGTCGTCATCACTTTCAGGGTTCCGGGCAACCTGGTCGGCGTACTCGTGGCCTGGATCGGCGCCATGGCCGCGTTCTTCACGTCGCGCGACGTCTACTACGCGATCTGGCGAGGGGATCGGTCCTCAGTGCCGCTCTCACCCCGCGTGATCGCCGTCCTCGACGAGAGCTCTTGGTGGCTCATTGCAGCGGTCGCCTTGCTCTTGCTGCTCTTCCCCGATGGACGGTTGCCGAGCAGGCGTTGGCGCGCGGTCCCCGTCTTGCTGGCCGTCTGCGCTCTCTTCCAGCACGTGTACGGAGCCGTCTCCCGCGAACCCCTGGGCAACGGGATGGCAGCCGTGTCCCGTCCCTGGGGACCCTCCTCCGACCTCGCCTACGTGCTGAGCTTCGTGTCGGTCGTCGGGTGTCTCGGACTGCTGCTCGCCAGTGCGGTGTCACTCATCCTCCGTTTCCGCCGCTCGCGCGGACGTGAACGGGCCCAGCTCAAGTGGCTTGTTCTCGTCGGGATCGGCGCGACTGCTTATCCCATAGCGGGATTCATCGCCTTCCTGACGATCGGCTCCAGCAACGGCGCTCTCGATGTCGCCGGCGCACTGGTGCTGGCGGCAGTGCCAACGGCGATCGCCATCGCGATGTTGCGCCACGATCTCTTCGACGTCGACCGGGTGATCGCGGACACGATCAGCTACGGGGTCGTGGTCATCGTTCTCCTTGGCACGTATGCCGTGCTCGCCCTGGGGTTCGGCCTTGTCCTCGGTCACGATTCCGCCCCGGCAGCCGCCGCTGCGACGGCCGTGTGTGCGTTGCTCCTGACCCCGCTGCGCCGACGGCTGCAGCGGGTCGTCGACAACCGCCTCTACCCGGCGCGAACGGCCGCTCTACACGCGATCGGGGACCTCCAACGTCGGGTGCACACCCAGAGCGCCCAGCCAGAGGAACTCGAGCGGGTCCTACGCACTGCTTTGCGCGATCCGAGTCTCAGGGTAGGTCTCGTCGTTCCTGGTTCCGAGGGTTTCGTCGACTCCTCAGGGCGACCGGTGACGCAGGGAGCCCTGGTGCCGGTCACGCTGGGAGGTGTCCAGATTGGCGCGGTCGCGGCATCTCCACAGACACCGCCCGCAGTGTTGCGCGATGTCGCTGACGCCGCTGCCAGCATGGTCGAAGTCACCCGGCTGCGCGCCGAGCTGGCAGGAGCCCTTCGGGACGTGGAGGCCAGCCGGAGCCGACTGGTCCTGGCCGGCGACGCCGAACGGCGTCGACTCGAACGGGACCTGCACGACGGTGCGCAGCAACGTCTGATCGCGTTGGGGATGGCCATGCGGGTAGCCCAACACGGGCTGGGGAAAGGTGACATCGACGTCAACGCGCTCCTCGACCGAGGAGTCGCCGAGCTCGGCACCGCCGTGGCTGAGCTACGGCAGATCGCCCACGGCCTTCGCCCGGCCAGTCTTGAAGAGGGACTGCGATCAGCGCTCGCCGCCTTGACCCGTCAGCTGCCGATCCCGGTGCGGCTGTCCATCACGCCGGACCGGCTCGCAGACCATCTCATCACCACGGCGTACTACGTCGCGGCCGAAGCGATCACCAACGCGATCAAGTACGCCGGAGCGTCCGCGATCGAGGTCAGCGTCCAACAGACCGATCCGGGTCTGAAAGTCCTGGTCCGTGACGACGGGCGCGGCGGCGCGAAACCACGGAGCGGGTCCGGGCTTGCCGGACTCGCCGATCGCGTCGCCGCCGTCGGCGGAACCTTTCGCCTTCACAGCCCAGTCGACTGCGGAACCACGATCGAGGCGGTGCTCCCATGCGAATCGTGATCGGAGAGGATTCGGCTCTCTTCCGCGAAGGTCTTGCCAGCCTGCTCGCCGTTGCAGGTCACGACGTTGTCGGGCGCGCGGACAACGCCTCCGATCTGCTTGCAACCGTACGTGAGACGGTCCCCGACCTAGCCATCGTCGACATCCGGATGCCCCCCGACCACACCGACGACGGCGCCCGGGCTGCACGTGCCATCCGGGAGGAGCTCCCCGACATCGGCGTCGTTCTGCTGTCCCAACACCTGGAGACCCACCACTCCGTGGAGCTCGTCAGCCAAGGAGGCTTCGGCTACCTGCTCAAGGACCGGGTCCTCGATGTCGACACGTTCATCGAGTCGCTCGTCCGCGTCGCGGGCGGAGGGTCAGCCCTCGACCCGGAGGTGGTCTCCCGGCTGGTCGGCCGGCCCGCCGACGACAGTCCGCTGACTCCACGGGAGCGCGAGGTCCTCTCGTTGATGGCCGAGGGCCTGGCCAACGCGGGGATCGCGAGAAGGCTCTGGCTCACCGACCGCACCGTCGAGACTCATGTCACCAGCATCATGAGCAAGCTGGGTCTGGAGTCCAACCCCGACGAGAACCGTCGTGTGCTGGCGGTGCTGCGGTTCCTCGGCGAGCGGTGAGGAACCGCAGGACAACGGCCATGGGTGGTTGCACCGAACACGACTCGGCGGATCGCGAGCTCCGTCAGAAGAGTCGTCGAAGCGTCCAGCCCTGTCAGCCCGGCGGCGTCTTGGCCCGCTGAGCTCGGTGCCTGTCAGTTGCAGGAAGTGATCTCCGTGCTCTCCACGATGCGCCGACCGCCTTCCGCAGGCTTTCCTGGTGGAACCAGGCTCGCCCAACCCGAAAGGACATGCTGATGTCCACCACCGCGAGAACGTTCAGCTCCACTGTGCACAGCGATGTCGTGACGCGCAGACGCGTCGGACTGTTGGCTGTCGTACTCGGGGTCACGGCTGTCGCCGCCATTCCCGCGGGTGTGCTGTGGCCGGAAGGCACAGGCGACGGGCAGACGTACCTCTACGCGGACATCGCACCGATCCGCAATCTCTGGTGGGGACTACTGATGTTTCTCAGCGTCCTCCAGGTGCTCAATGTCCCTGCCCAGGCGCTCGCCACGATCCTCCTGGTGCGGGGTCGCGGGGCAACCTGGGCAACGATCGGTGGTTGCCTGATGTGGCTGGGCTCCGGGCTGCAAGCCGCGGGGATTGCCGCAATGGCGAGCACGTACTTCTTCCCGACGGACCCTGATCTCGACCACAACGTCAGCGCGACGATGATCAGCCAGATCAACCACGACTCGACGCACGTGTTCGCGGTGATCATTCCCGGCGCGATCCTCGTGCTCGTCGGTACCGTCGTCCAGGCCGTCGGACTGTTCCGGTCACACGCCGTGCCGACCTGGCTGCCCATCGCCTCGCTGGCCATCGTGGCTACCTTCGTGGTCTCCGGCAACGGCTGGGCCGGAACCCTCACCAGCCTGCCCATGGCCGCCGCCGCCATCGGCCTGGGATACTTCGCCTGGCGCCGATTCGCGGACGCTGCGACGGAGGACATGCCGTCATGAGGACGATCGGCGCAGTCGCTGCCGTCGGCTTCTAGACAGATCAGCAGCGGGTCGCGTGGTGCGCTGCGACCGCACCCAGTCCAGGTGATCGGCGTCAGCGAGAAGGCATAGTACGGTCGCATCGTGCTAGTCGGCCGCGGGCGTGAACAGGCATACCTGGCCGAACTCCTCGAACGAGCCCGGCACGGGTCGGCCGGCAGTGTGGTCGTACGAGGTGAGCCGGGGGTTGGCAAGACGGCCCTTCTCGTAGACCTCATCGGCTGCGCCGACGAGGCACTGGTATTGCGCACCCAGGGCCTCGAGGTCGAGGCGCCCCTGGGGTTCGCCGCGCTTCACCGGTTGCTGCGGCCAGTGATGCGGTTGCGTGAGCAGTTGCCTGCCCCACAAGCCCGCGCCCTCCGTGTGGCATTCGGCGAAGAGGACGGGCCGTCGGTCGAACCGTTCTTGGTGGCGATCGCGACCCTGTCCATGCTGACCACCGCCGCCGAGGATCGTCTGCTGCTGTGCGTCGTCGACGACGCACATTGGCTCGATCCGGCCACCGCCGATGCCCTCCTCTTCTGTGCTCGCCGGATCGAGGCCGACCGGGTGGTCATGGTCTTCACGACCCGAGACGGCGAAGGGCTACGGTTTCGGCCCGATGATCTACCGGAGATGGTGCTGACAGGCCTCGATCCGGACTCCGCTCGATCCTTACTGCGGGTGCGCGTGGGCGAGACGCCCCCAGAGGCGGTCACCGAACGGCTCGTTGCCGAAACCGGCGGCAACCCGCTCGCGCTCCTCGAGCTTCCGACCGAGCTCAGCCCGGCCCAGCTGGCCGGCTCATCTCCGCTGCCGGTTCACCTCCAGCTCACTGCCCGTGTCGAACAGGTGTTCCTCGACCGCAGCCGGCGGTTGCCCGCGCAAGTGCAGCTGCTGGTGCTGGTCGCGGCCGCAGACGACACCGGCGACCTCGCAGCCGTCACGAGAGCAGCTTCGGACCTCGGCGCGGATGAGCAGGCATGGGAGGCAGCCCAGGCGTCCGGCCTGCTCGTCGCCGACGAGCTCACCGTGCAGGTGCGCCATCCGTTGGTCCGTTCGGCCATCTACCAGGGCGCCACGGATGCAAACAAACGACGGGTGCACCGGGCCCTCGCTGACGCCCTTGCCGGCCACGGAGACCCGGACCGCGAGACGTGGCATCGCGCCGCTGCCACCGCTGGTCCCGACCCAGACGTCGTGGACGCGCTCGAGCGCTTGGGGTCCCGTGCCGAGCGTCGTGGCGGGTTCGCGGCCGCCCTGGCGGCCTACGAACGCGCGATAACGATGACGACGGAGGCTCCGCGACGCGCCGAGCTGACGTTCGCCGCGGCTCGCAACGCGTGGGCATGCGGGCAGACCACCAAATCACGCGAGCTCCTGTCGCTTGCGACTGGTCCGGCATCCGACCCGCTGCTGCGATGCGACATCGCTCGGCTGCAAGGACGGATCGAGGTCAACATCGGTTCGGCGATCGACGCCCACCGGATCTTCGTACAAGCCGCACACGCGGCGCTCGAGACCGACCCACTGCGCGCCCTAGAGATGTCGGCCGCAGCCGCTTTGATGCGGACCTACGGCGCCGACAGCGGCGCCACCTTGAACAGCGGCGACATCCTGGCGAAGACCTCGGACGACGTCACCCCGCGCACGGTGTGCCTCCAGCAGATGCTCGTCGCCATGACGCTGGCCGCAAGAACCGAATGGTCAGACGCCGTCAACGCGTTGGACATCGCGCTGCGTACTGGGGATGCGGTGGACGACGTGGACGTGTTGGGAAATCTGGGCAACGCCGCGCTGCAGCTCGGCGACGACGTCGCGCAGCAGCACTTCTACTCCCTGGCACTTTCACGGGCACGCGAGCACGGAGCTGTCATGGTGGTTGTCTATGTCCTGCACCGGCTGTGCTTCGGGCACCTCGTCGCGGGCGACTGGGCAGCCGTGCGCAGCTGCGCGGAGGAAGCGCTCGCCCACAGCGTCAACACCGGTACACGTTCGCTGACTGCTCCTCCACTTGCCTGGCTCACGTTGCTTGCCGCTCTCCAGGGGCGGGACGACTACGACAGCCTGCTGAGCGACCTCGAGGATGTTGTGGCTGCCCACCCGCTGGGCATTCTCACGGATCCCGTGCACGACCTCACCCGCTGGGCGAAAGGAGCGCACGACGCGGGTGCTGCAGGCGCCTTCGGCGCCCTCCACCACCTGGCGCGGCTGCGCCTGCCCGCACTCGCCCGCATGGCCGCGGGCGACCGGATCGACGCGGCCATCCGCGCCGGCGAACCCGAACTGGCCCGTAGCTGGGTTGACGAGCTCGCTGACTTCGCCGACGCCACCGGCCGCACGTGGGCCATGGCGACCGTGGCCTACGGCCGCGCCATGACCGCTGACGCGGGCGAGGCAGAAAAGTTGTTCCAACAGTCGCTGTCACATCACACGCGTTCCGGACGAGTCTTCGACGAAGCACGCACCCATCTCGCCTACGGGGAGTGGCTCCGCCGCGCCCAGCGTCGCGTGGACGCCCGGCAACACCTTCGCCACGCACTGGCCACTTTCCAGGACCTGCACGCCGACGCACTCGCAAACCGCGCGACCCAAGAACTGCGCGCGTCTGGCGAGACCGCCCGCAAACGCAACCCCTCGACCCTGGTGACGCTGACACCCATGGAGCTCAAGATCGCCCAGCTCGTGAGTTCCGGCCTGTCGAACAAGGAGGTCGCTGCCCAGTGCTGGGTCTCGCCACGGACGGTGGCGTTCCACCTGCGCAACGTGTTCGCCAAGGCCGGCATCACCTCGCGTGGTGAGCTCGCCCAACTCCAGCTCGACTGACCACCGCTGGGCGCATCCTGGCCATCTGACCGGGGTGAGCAACTGCGTTCCGGTCCACGCTCAACAGCAGTGCACCACCCGACTGCGAGAGCGAGACCACCGTGAGCGTCGACGTCCACTCCACTGACTACCGCCAGAGCATCGCCCCAGCCCCTCAGGCCCCGCGCGGGCCGATCGCGCGCATCATCGCTGCATCCCTGACCATTGGCCTCGGAACCGCGTTGGTGCTGGCACTGGTGGTCTTCCCCGGCGCACCAGAGAGCACCATCACCGGCTCGATGCTCCTCGCCTTCGGGCTGGGCTGGGCGCTGATGGGCCTCTTGTCCACCCGCCTTACCAACCGTCCCCAACGCTGGGCGGCCGCCCCAGCCATTGCCTTGGGCATCAGCGGTCTCAGCCTTCTCATCCTCACACCTGAGAGCGCCTCGATGACGCTCATCAGCTGGGTCTGGCCAGCACCGATGCTTGTGCTCGTGGTCTGGATGTCCGTGCAGATACGTCGCCACCTGTCCGGCGCAAGTCGCTGGCTCCTCGCCCCTGCCGTCGCGGTACTCGGACTCGCCGCCGTCGCCGCAACCTACGAGAACATCGCCGTGGTCCGCGACCGGCACACCTACGCTGCCCCCGGCAAGAGCTACAACGTCGGCGGCCACCAGCTCTACCTCGACTGCCACGGTGACGGCAGCCCCACCGTCGTGCTCGCGAACGGGCTCGGCGAGGTCTCCGTCTCCTGGGCCCGCATCATCGACCGGGTCGACGACACCACCCGCGTGTGTGCCTACGACCGCGCCGGGCAGGGCTGGAGCCAGGACGCCGCGAGCCCGCAGGACGGTCAGGCGGTTGCCAAGGACCTGCACCGGCTGCTGAGCGTGGCCGGAGAGCACGGGCCCTATCTCCTGGTCGGCCACTCCATCGGCGGCACCTACGCCATGACCTACGCCTCTCAGTACCCCGAGCAGGTTGCCGGAATGGTGCTGCTGGACAGCTCCAGCCCCGAACAGTTCACCAAGGTCTCGAGCTACGCCGGGCAGTACGCCGTCATGCACCGCGTGATGGCGCTGGCACCTACGCTCAGCAGGCTCGGGCTCGGTCGAGTCGTCGCAGCGGTGGCCCCGTCCCACCTTCCGGCACCTGCGGCCGACCAGGTGAGAGCCCTGACCGCTGACGCGCACGGTGCCCGGAACGTCAGTGCGGAGTGGTCGCTCCTCCCGGCTGTGTTCGCGCAGGCTCAAGCGCTGACCACGCTCGGCAGCCGGCCCCTCGCTGTACTGACCGCCTCCGAAAGCCTGCAGAAGACGGATGGTTGGTCCGCAGCTCAAGACCTGCTCGCCGCACTCTCCAGCAACGGCGTTCACCGGGTCGTCGACTCGACCCACCTGGGGTTGCTCGAGGACCAACGCGGCTCGGCCCAAGCTGTTCGCGCCATCGACGAGGTCGTCACCGCGGTCCGGACCAGTTCCCACCTCCGCGACCGATGACCACCGAACAGGCCCGGCCACTGACCGGAAACATCCTAGAACAAGTCACCGACGACACCCACACAGGAGTTGCTATGTCCACCACCACACCAGTCCAAGCCGCGGACCCAACCGAGACTGCTCACACCCGCGGACTCGACGGTGACGAGGAGGTCCCCAAGAAGTCGTGGGCCCTGCTCGGAGTTGCCCTCGCCGCCCAGATCCTGGTTGTGCTCGACATCTCGGTGGTCAACACGGCCCTTCCCTCGATCGGGCGATCGCTGAGCCTCCGAGGCGGCGACCTGCAGTGGCTGGTGACGGCGTACCTGATGATGTCCGGCGGTGGCCTGCTCCTGGGCGGGCGCATCTCGGACCTGCTGTCGAGGCGGCGCGTCTTCCTGACCGGTCTTGCCCTGTTCACCGTCGCCTCGCTGCTGAGCGGCTTCGCCGACAGCGGTGGCCAGCTCATTGCGTTCAGGGCCCTCCAGGGCCTGAGCGCAGCAGTCCTCACTCCCTCCGCTCTCTCGCTCATCACCACCACCTACGCCGGTGCCCAACGCAGCGCAGCGCTGGCGATGTGGGGAGCCGTCGGCAGCCTCGGAGTCGCCGCCGGAGTCCTCCTCGGTGGTGCCGTCACAACCTGGACCAGCTGGCAGTTCATCTTCTGGATCAACGGACCCATCGGCCTTGTCGCGCTGGTCATCGGCTACTGGGTCATCGTCAAGGACACGTTTGACCGGCCGACGCTCAGCGCCTTCGACATCCCGGGAGCCGCCGCCGCAATCGGCGGACTGGCGAGCTTCATCTACGGTCTCGGCGGCACCGCGACGCATGGCTGGTGGTCCATCCACACGGTGACGGTGTTCGCTCTCTCCGTCGTGCTCCTGACAGTTTTCCTGAAGCTCGAGCAACGCGCCACCCGGCCCCTGTTCCCGCCACACGTCTGGAAGCTCAGCAGCCTCGTCTCAGGCAGCGCGGTCATGCTCGGCGTCACCGGCATCCTGGTCGGCGCCGTCTTCCTGACCTCGATCTTCTTGCAGAACGTCCTCGGGTTCTCTGCCCTGAGCACCGGACTGGCATTCCTGCCGTTCGCCTTGGCCATCACCGCAGGCACCGTGGCCGCCCGACACCTGCTGAGCCACATCTCGCCACGGACCATCGCCACCGCCGGCCTCCTCATCATCGTCGCCGCGGCCCTGCTGCTGTCCACCGCCACCGGTGGCGCGCACTACGCCGGTGACATCCTCCCCGGGCTGTTGGCACTTGGACTCGGCGTCGGCATGGTCTTCGTGCCCGTCTCAGTCACCTCCATGGCAGGGATCCCGCCCTCACACGCCGGTGTGGCCTCAGGCTTCCTCATGACCGGACACGAGATCGGCGCGGCCATGGGTGTCGCCGTCCTCTCCGCAGTCGCCAGCAGCGCCGGCAGTCTCACCACCTCCTCCGGTGCAGCCGAGGGATTCTCCCGAGGCTTCGTCGGCGCAGCAGTTCTGGGTGGCGTCTTCGCGGCGTACACGCTCGTCCGGATGTCCAAGACCAAAGCGGTAGGCGGTGGCGGTCACATGCACATGCACTGACGTCATCCCCAGCGACGCGCCTCGCCCTCGTCGACCGGTGGCGGCGGGGCGAACGTCGCGCTGTGGTCATGGTTCAACCGGATCGGTCTTCCCGGAAACAGCAACGTTTGTCGTCAAGCTCGGCACAGCAAGGGACGCTGTTGCTGCCCACACCTAGGCCCCCGCAACAGGAGCTACCATGGAGCGTCTTGCCCGTCTAGTCATGCGTCACCGCCGTATCGTCAGCGCCGTCTGGGTGGCGCTGTTCCTGGGCGGCATCTTCTCGATCAGTCCGCTGAGCGACCGATGGTCGCTTGACTTCTCTCTGCCCGGTCAGCGCGGCGACAACGCTGAGCAGCACCTCATCGACACCTACGGCGTCAGCACCTTCGACACCTACATCGCGGTCGTCACGGTCCCCGAAGGCCAAACTGTCCAGCAGAACAAGGACACGGTCGCGAAGGTCTTCGCGACCGCTACCGCCGCCGTGCCAGACGTGAAACTGCGCGTCGTGGACTTTGCAAGCACCGGGGACAAGGGCTTCGTCACCGACGACGGACGGACCACGTACGCATTGATCCAAGCCCCCGTCCCCACAAAGTTTGGCCCCTATATCGAGGTCTCCCTCGACCCAGCGCTCAGCCAAGGCGCGCGTGCGCAGGGGTTCCAAAGTGGTCTCACGTCCTACGGGCTGCTCGCCGCGGGCGGCAACCAGGAGACCTCGAGTGTGCTGGTGGAGACCTTGCTCGGCGCGGTAGGTGCACTTCTCGTGCTGCTCTTCGTGTTCGCGTCGTTCCTCGCGCTGCTCCCCCTGCTCATCGCCGCCGTTTCCATCCTCACCACGTTCATGCTTGTCCTGGGCCTGACGACATTCACCGATGTGAGCATCATCGTGCAGTTCCTCATCGCGCTCATCGGCCTCGGTGTGGCGATCGACTACTCCTTGCTTCTGGTCTCACGGTGGCGGGAGGAGCGCGCTCACGGAAGAAGCAACGAGGAAGCCGTCGTCGTCGCCATGAAGACGGCCGGCCACGCCGTGATGGCGTCGGGCGTCACCGTCGCAATCAGTCTGCTGGCGCTGCTCGTCGTACCGGTACCGGCCCTGCGCAGCATGGGACTGGCCGGCATGTTGATACCGCTGGCCAGCGTCGCGGTCGTCCTGACTCTGCTGCCGGCGATGCTGTCGAGCATCGGGCCGCGGGTGGACTACCCCCGCATCCGTAGGGAGGGCACACCGTCGCGCGGCTGGTCGGCATGGGCGCGGTTCATCGTCCGACACCGGGCGGTTGCCGCTCTCAGCGCCGTGGTCATCCTCGCCCTCCTCATCATCCCGGTGCTCAGCCTGAAGATCGGACCGGGCTCCAGCCTCGATTCGTTGGCGCTCAACGGCCCGCGGTACGACGCCTTGCACTCCCTGACGGATAACGGGGTCGGCCCTGGAGTGCTCACGCCCGTGGAGGTTCTTGTCCCCGCCAGCGACGCGACCGCAGCAGCCGAGGCCGCCGGCCGGGTCGACGGTGTCCAGTTGGCTGCCGTCGGCACCATCAAGGGCGACCAAGCCGTCATCGACGTGCTGCCGACCAACGCCACCCTGGACAGTGACTCCGCCGCCGTCGTCGACGACATTCGAGGGGCCGTGGCCGGCACAGTCAACGGCCCGGTAGGTATCACCGGCCTCGGCCCGACCATCGAGGACTACTTCAGCGCCGTCTACGACAAGTTCCCGTACGTCCTGCTGCTGATCGGCCTCATCACCTACATCCTGCTCGTTCGGACCTTCCGCTCCGTGTTGCTGCCGCTCAAGGCCGTCCTGCTCAACCTGATCTCGCTGGCTGCGGTGTTCGGGACGGTCGTCTTCTTCTGGCAGCTCGGCCACGGGTCCGGCGCGCTCTTCAACGTGGCGCCGACCGGAGCCATCAACTTCTGGCTCCCCGTGGTGATCTTCGCCTTCTTGTTCGGCCTGTCAATGGACTACGAGGTCTTCATCCTGGCCCGGATGCGCGAGGAGTACGACCGCACCGGAGACACCGACATGGCGGTCATAACCGGGATCGGCCGCACCGGCAGGCTCGTCACGTCGGCGGCGTTGATCCTCTTCTTCGCCTTCTCGGCGCTCGCCACGTCACCTGGCACCGACGTGAAGGTCCTGGGAACCGCATTGGGAGTTGGGATCCTCATCGACGCCACTGTGGTCCGAGCCCTCCTGGTGCCCGCCATGGTGAGCTTGTTCGGATCATGGAACTGGTGGCTACCGGGCTGGCTTGCCCGCGCCTTGTTCGTCGAGGCGTCGCCTGTCCCCTCGGCTCCCGTTGAGCTGGCAGTCGAGCTGGAGAAAGCGCCGATCGGGTGACCGGGGAATTCGCGGTCGTCCCGGCATCGCGCCACCGCGACCGCTCGGCGATCGATGCCGAGACTCAAGGCATTGGCCTCCGGTGTCGACGCAATGTGATCATCGAGCATGACTGAGCGCGCTCTGAGCTTTGGGTCGGTGGCATCTGCGTACGAAAGGTTCCGACCCGGCTACCCCGAGGGGCTCGTTGATCAGATACTCGCCTACGCGGGCCGACCAGTCCGCACTGCGCTGGAGATCGGTGCGGGCACAGGCAAAGCCACCCGGGTGTTCGCCGGTCGCGGGATCACAGTCACCGCCACCGATCCAGACCCAGCCATGTTGAAAGAACTGCGCAAGCACGTGCCTACGACGACCACGACACTCGAGGTCACCTTCGAAGACCTGCCGCTCACCACCGCGTACGACCTGGTTTTCGCCGCAGCTTCTCTGCACTGGACCAAGCCAGACCACCGTTGGCGGCGTGTGGCCGCGATGCTCAAGCGCACAGGGATCTTCGCGTCCTTCGGTGGCCAGGTGCACCTGGCCGACCAGGATGTCGAGCAGGGAGTCCGTGCCGCCAGATCGCCGTTCCTCGCAGATCGACGACGTTCTACCGCCTGACGGGACTCCGGCGGACGGCCCGATGCAGTGGCCGGGGACCGAGCTGGCTCGATCCGACCTCTTCACGGATGTGCGTCAGTCGAGCATTGAACGTCGTATGACGGTCTCGGCTCGCGAGTACGTCGGCCACCTGTCGACGGTGTCGGCTTATCTCGCACTTCCCGACCCGGTTCGGAGGCAGGTTCTCGACCGGATCCTCACGATCATCCCTGAGGAAGTGTCACTGGTGGCCGACGTCACCCTTCACCTGGCCCGCCTGAGGTCAGCGCCGTTCACGTGACACCGCAACCGGTCCGGCGAATCCGCGCCGTACCTGACCTTCTCCGTTGTTCGGCCTGGTGCGACCGCGAGCGATGAGGCCGGATGGCTCCCTGATGGTCGCTTCCCAAGCCGCACTGTGGCAGCACGTGGTGGAATGACAACGGATCGGAGGTTCGGTACGTAAGAAGAGTATGGACATTCGTGAGCAGCTCGACCAGGCGATCGGCCACGGCCCTCCGCTTCCACCGCCGGAGCAGCGGCTGGCCGCCGGGCGGGCAGCTGTACGCCGCCGACGAATCCGGATGGCTACAGGTGCCGCCGCAGTCCTGGTAGCGGCGGCGCTGCCGGTCGTGACGATGCATGGGTCACCGACCTCGGCCCCAGCCCTGGTCGGGACCTCCTCGACGTCGCCAACCCCTTCGGCGGACGCGTCGCAGCCGGTCGACGGTCGCACGACCAACCAGACGGCCGGCCCCGCGCTCGAGGTCGTGCTCGTCGACGGGGTGCCGCAACTGGCCAACCATCCTGCCGGGTTCACCATCGGCCCGGTTGTCCGTGCGGGCGAGAGCGCATTCGGGCTCGAGACGCGCGTCAGGGGTGAGCGTTCCTTCGTCCTGCTACTCCAAGACGGCGACGGCTGGCAGGTCAACCAGCTGGTCACTGCCGAGCGCGGTGACGATCTTGTGTCCTGGCTCCGTGCCGAGGGCTGGCTCCCGACGGGGGAGGGGTCCTGAAACCCACGGACGAGGCGGCATACGTCGAGTTCGTTGCTGGGCGGCAGGCGCGGCTGCGCCAGATGGCGTACGCCGTGTGTGGTGACTGGGGTCGGGCCGAGGACCTCCTGCAGACATCGCTCATCAAACTTTATGTCGCGTGGCCGCGGGTGCGCCGCGACGGCCGTGAGGAGGCCTACGTCCGGCAAATCATCGTCCACACCAACCTCGACGAGATCCGCCGGCCCTGGTGGCGGCGCGAGCGGCCGGGGTTGGACGGGCACGACGACGCTGCTCCGCAACTGGACCTAGACGCGCGCTACGACCTCTTCGCTGCGCTGCAGTCGCTGCCAGAGATGCAGCGCACGGTCGTGGTGCTGCGCTATTGGCTCGGGCTGTCGGTCGCCGAGACGGCGACCGACCTGCGGGTCAGCCAAGGCACGGTGAAGAGCCATGCCCACCGGGCCCTCGAGCGGCTCCGTTCGAAGGTTCCTCTTCCAGACCCGTGAGGTCGGTCCTGCACCGCCGCGGCCATGGGCGCCGACTTGTCGGGTCCAGCGAGGATGGCTCTGTTCAATTCTGCCTACACCGTCAGCCGAACGGTCCCATGGTCTCCGGTCATGAGCCGGCGGGCCACTGGGGGCAGGTCGGCTCGTAGGGCCGGCTGGGGAAGAATTGGTCCCACTCAGCCACTGTCAGGTTGCGGCCGGCGATGGTGCAGGCTCGCTCAACCCAGGTGTCAGTGCGGGTGTCGGCGGTCCAGGTCCTGCCGTCCCGGGCAGCGACCAGGAGACCCGAGCTGTTGGGGAGGTAGCGGATGGACGCGCCGGTGGCGAGCGCGGGGATTGGGAGGCTGCCCTGGTAGTCCCCCGTGTGTCCGTCCCAGAGCCCGATCCCGTTGAGCTGCAGCGCGGCGAACTGGCTGCCGTCTGGAGCGAAGGCGACCCATCCGCCCGCGTCCGCGAGGGTGTCGGTACGGACATTGGATCCGATCCATTCGAGACTCTCGACATTGAGGAGACGCATGTGGTGCGACGCGTCGGACGTGGCCAGCAGCGACCCGTCGGGCGACAGGTCGTTGGGGGCGTTGTCGGGGTCGGTCAGGGTGCCCTCCGGGGCGTCGCCGATGATCTCCCCGGTCTCGGGCCGGACCCGCAGGAACGAGCCGTCGCTCCTGAGGAGGAGCACCACATCGCCCCGGGCGCCCATCGTGGTCACCCCCGTCCCGACCTCGACCCCAGCCCGGACCCGGCGGAGCGTCGCGCGGTCGTAGGTCGAGAGCTTCCCGTTGCGATCGACCACGTAGACCCGGTCCCCGTCGGGGCTGAACGTCGCCCGCAGCTCAGCCCCCTTGGGGAACTGCTTGACCGCGACCTGACGACCCGTCCGCGTGTTCCAGATGCGCAGACGCTCATCGCCGGCAGTCGTGAGCAGCCAGCGCGAGTCGGGCGACCATCGCGGACCCCAGACGTCGGGAAGCGGGGCCGACCGGGAGGTCTCGCGGCCGGTAGCGAGGTCGACGAACCAGAGTCGTCCGGACTGGGTCCGGGCCAGGGTGTGCCCGTCCGGCGCCGCGAGCGAGATGCCGTAGGCGGTGCCTTCGACGGCGGGGGTGTCCTCCCCGAGAGTCAGCAGGCCCGGAACGCCGCCGAGACGCCACTTCATCAGGTTCTCTCCCGCCGCATACAGGGTCTGGTCGTCCGCGGACCAGTCGATGCTCGTCGCCCACACCCCACCGGGCACTGCGAAGCGATGCAGAAGTACGCCCGTGGCGGCGTCCCAGACGATCACGCTGTCGTCGCTCGAGGCGGTCGCCAAGAGGCTCCCGTGGTGCGAGTAGCGGCCGCCTTCGGCCAGGTCGGGGCCGCGCAGGTCCGGGCCACGTCGGCGCAGGGTCTTGGAGTCGAGCTGGAGGATGCGGTCCTCGCTGGTGACGGCGACCGTCGACCCGTCGGGGCTGACGTCGAGGCCGCCCAGATGTCGGTGCGGTGAGGAACAGGTCGTCGGCCGAGGCGAGCAACCGGCCGGAGTCCACGTCAAAGGCGCGCACCGAATGCTTCCCCTTCATCGCGACGTAGAGGCGGGCGCCCTTCGGGCTGAGCGCGACGGCGGCAGTGCTCCGGAACGGTCAGACCGAAGACCGGCCGAGCCGGGTGAGCCAGGTCCCAGACGGTGGCCGTGCCGAGTCCCGGTCCAGTGCCCGGCGGCGGAGTCGTAGTGCTGCACCACGGCGGCGAGCCGTCGGCCGTCGTCGCTGTACTCCAAGGCGTACTCCACGCCGCTGCCGTCGGGCATCCCGCCGAGCTGGTGCGCAGAGAGGGTGCCGTTCGGCAGGTCGTACAGCTGGATGGGCTGCTTGTCGAGTCTCGCTGGCCGTCCCTGTGGCACCCACTCGTTGACCGCCATCGCGACCTGGCGACCGTCAGGCGAGAAGCGGATGATGCTGGACGGAGCTGTCGCGCCGAACTCGACCGGCTCCAGCGTCGCGCTGTCGAACAGGTGGACTCCGGCCTCGGGCGCATTGGGTGCGAAGCTGACGGCCAGCATCGACCCGTCCGGGCTCGCCGACATGGACACCGGCAGCCCGTCGAGATCGCGGGTGGCCTCCAGGGAGCCGGCCCGGGTCAACAGCAAGGCCAGGGCGTCCCTGGCCTGCGCGGAGTCATCGACGGTGAGTGCCTCGAGCGCGACGAGCAGTCCGGTGGTCGGGTTCTCCTGTACGGCTGCCTGTGCATCGGCCCGCCGGGCCTCGGCCAACCGGGCCGCCGCCTCACTGCTCCGCCGGTTCTCCTCGGCCCGGTCCGCAGCGCGTACGGCGAGGACGCCGGCGACCAGGGCGACCAGCAGGAAGAGGCCGACCCCGGCCAGCGCGCTGCGCAACCGTCGCCGGGATCTGCGTTCCCGGGCAGCCGTCGTCTCGGCGGCGCGTTGTTCCACCGAAGCAAGTGCGACGGAGGCATCGAGGAACCGGGTCTCGGTGTCGTTCAGGTCCGGCGTCCCGCGATCGCACCACTCCACGGTGCGGCTCAGCCGCATTCCGCGGTAGAGCTCGCTGTCGGGTCGGCCCATGGCGTCCCAGGCGTCGGCTGCGCCGGCAAGGTGCCGGAGCAGCCGTTGGCCTTCCACATCGTCGTCGAGCCAGCCACGCAGCCGTGGCCACACTCGCACCAGGGCCTCGTGCGCGATCTGCAGGGTGTCGCCGTCGACGGCGACCAGCCGGGCAGTGACCAACTGCTCGACCAGCCCCGAGTGGGCGACGTCAGCGGCGACCCTGTCGCGCGGCAGTCGGGTGCGGACCGGGTCGCCGTCGTCGGCGGCCGAGACCAGCCGGAGCATCAGCCCGCGAAGCTGAGCACGGCGGGCGGCATCCATCGCGTCGTACAGCGATTCGGCGGACTGGGTGACCGCCTGGCGGATCCCGCCAGTAGCCCGGTAACCCGAGACGGTCAGGGTCGGGCCCTCGCGTCGTTGCCAGGTCTCGCGCAGTACGTGGGAGAGCAGCGGCAACGCGGCCGGCTCGCCCTCGACCTCGCGGATCAGCAGGTCGACCAGACCCGGCTCGAGCCGAAGACCAGCACGCCGAGCGGGTCCCTCGACGGCGCTGCGGAGCTCGGGCTCGTTCATCGGGCCCAGCAGATACATGCCCTCTTCGAGCACGCGCGCGACGCTCGGGTACGGCACCAGGTCGCCGAGGTGGTCGGCGCGCAGCGACACGACCAGCGCGCCACCAGCGCCGACGTGTTCGGCCAGGGCGGTGAAGAACCGCTCCCGCTCGGCCGCATCCGTGCAGACGGTGACCGCCTCCTCGGCCTGGTCCACCACCAGGGTCTGACGTCCGCGGGGCTTCAACCCGCGCAGCGCGTCCATCGGATGCTCCCCGGGCGTGGTCACGAGGACTGGCGTCCCGTCCCGCGTCAAGGACGCGACCACCCCGGCCAGGATCAGTGAGGACTTGCCCACGCCTGACGGTCCGATCACGGCGAGGACCCCGGCGTCCCGCAACCGCCTCAGACACGCAGCAACGTCGTCGTGACGGCCGAAGAACGTGTCTGCGTCCTCGGTGCCGTAGGGAAGCAGCCCGCGGTAGGGACACACCATGCTGGCCTCGTGCGCCTCCGGCGGGCTCAGAGACGGATCCTGCTGCAGCAACAACCGTTCCAGCCGAACGAGCTCAGGTCCGGGGTCCAGACCGAGCTCTCCGACCAGCATCGTCCGCGCGCGCTTCAACGCGCCCAGCGCCTCAGGCTGCCGACCAGCTTGGTACAGGGCCGTTGCAAGCAGCGCCCACCGCCGTTCCCTGTACGGCGTCTCGGCCACCAAAACCCGCGCGCGCTCCAGCACCGCCTGCGAATGACCGGCGGCGATCTCGGCCTCGACCCAGACCTCCTCCGCGTCCATCCGCAGGCCTTCGAGGCGCCCGGCCTCCACCGTGCCCGGCCCCCACTCCTCCAGATCACCCAGCGCCGGCCCCCGCCACAGGTCCAGCGCCTCCTGAAGCAGATACGACGAGCGCGCCGGGTCTCCCGCGGCAAGCGCCTCCCTCCCCCGCTCCAGGAGCCGCTCGAACGTCCGGTGGTCCAGCTCGTCCTCACTCAGCGTCAAGCGGTACCCCGACGGCCCCGACTCGATGGCGGCCGGACCGAGCACCTTGCGCAGCCGGACGATGCATCCCTGGACCACCTTCGCCCACGTCGCCGGCACCTCGTCGCCCCACAGGGCGTCCGCCAGCGCGTCCTGCGGGATCGGGGCGCCGGCACGAACCACCAGGGCCGACAGAACCACACGATCCCGCGGACCCAAACCGTTGGCGCTGCCCTCGACCTGGAGCGGGCCGAGCACGGCGATACCCATGCCTCGACAGTCGACCTCACGGCGGGTCGCGTCAAGGTGCCTGTTACCGGACTGACACCGCACCAACGCCCCGCCGACACCGCTCCCCGCCACAAAGAGGTGGTCCGCATCAACACTGATTCAGGAGCTCGCCATGACCAGACGTCCCCTCTTGCCGCTCGCACCCGTCGCACTGGTCGCCATCGCCGGTCTCGTCGGCGCCTGCACCAGCCCTGACACCACGACGAGCAGCGGCGACACCACGACCACCCAGTCGGCCGCTACCTCCACGACTCCGGCGCCCGACGAACCGATCGATCTCATGCAGGTCCCCGAGAACACCCCTTTGGAGCCTGGGACGTACTCGATGGAACTCCTCTTCGATGACGGCCCGACGCGGGCCATCGTCGACGTGCCCGAGGGCTACGTCAGCCACGGCTCGGTCATCGGGTCCGACCAGGGCGACATGGCCTTCTGGGGGTCTGTGACGCAGGTTGAGACCGATCCGTGCTTCGGCGGGAAGCACGTCAGTGCGGGCACCAGCGTCCACGACCTCGTGACCGCGCTGGTCGCCCAGCGGCACATGAAGACCTCGCAACCGGTGCCCGTGACCGTCGGC
This sequence comes from uncultured Actinomycetota bacterium, assembly GCA_963815445.1. Classification (GTDB taxonomy): domain Bacteria; phylum Actinomycetota; class Actinomycetes; order Propionibacteriales; family Nocardioidaceae; genus JANLYC01. The sequence continues at coordinate 169,320 of CAWFGV010000005.1, read as the reverse complement.
GGCTACCACGGGGTCTACCTGAAGACCACCGCACCCGCCGACATCGATCGTTGCCGAGTCGGGAACGTCACCATCTACGGCGCCGAGGGATCGTGGTTGCAACTGGACGTGCCCAGCGCGACCTTCCGCGAGTGGATCCTCAATGTGCACGGCCAACGCGTCGTCGGCGGGACGCGGAGCGGTCCGGAGGCCGCCGACTCCGCCGAGCTCGCCGCCATGGTCGAGTCCGCCGAGTTCACGACCGCCGGCTAGCCGCAGCGGACCTGACGACCGTGTACGCGAGTCGGACCTGGCTGGCCTCGCTGCTGGCCGTCGCAGCGGCCTAGCGGAGTACTTTCCTGCTGGCCGGCACAACCGAGGGCACCTGGCGTAAGCGATCACTATTCGATGACCGGTTCAGCTTCAACTGCTTTCAGGCTCGAATCCCCAAGGGAATCCGAGCCTGAATTTGGTAGCGGGGGCAGGATTTGAACCTGCGACGTCTGGACGTGATCGGAGGCCGGTCCCGGACTACTTCACAACTCTGGTCCCTCTGGGAAACCCCGGGTTGTTGAGGAGGTTCCTCATCGGACGGGTCCGACTCTATCGGAACTTCTCGGGACGCTTGCCTGTCGTTTTCGATGACTATCCGATGACGTGTCGAATCCCGATCTGGTGGACCTGGGGCGGTGGTGCCTCACATTCATCCGAGGGCCGTAGTCATGGCTGGCTCGCGCCTCGACCATCGAGCCGGATGAGCCCGTAGCCGAGGACGGCGAAGAGCAGCATCCAGCCGCTAATGCCGAGACGGGCGACGACGTCCGACCCATTGATCGCGGGAATGAACACCACAAAGGTGTAGGCACCCGGGGCAAGGACGGCGGCGGGCAGCCAGCGGGCGCCAGCCCAGTCGGCGCCGCGCTGTCGGATGAGGGCGATCCCGGCGACGGTGAAGCCGCCACCGATCAGCAGGGTGGGTAACATGAAGCTCGTCGAAATGGCGGTGGCCAACGGGGAGTCATTGCGCTGGTTGTACAGGGCGATAGCGGACAGCTCCGTGACCACCAGAATGGCCAGCCCCGTGACGGCGACCCGTGTCGCGATCAAGGCGGTGCGAGAGGCGCCAACGGTCGGCAGCCACAGCAGGGCCACCCCACCGGCGACAAGCAGCACGTGCTGGAAGGCGTACGCCAGCTCGAAGATGACGAACCAGAATTCGTTGTGCGGGTATCTGAACCATTCCTCGGTGCTTTGGTGGGGCCAGGCGAGGGTGACGATCCCTTCAACGATGCCCAGGAGGCCGCCTGCGAGGCACCAGGCCCCAGCGCCGCGGATCTGCTGAGCGCGAGAGGTGGGGGTGAGTGTGGTGGTCGGCATCGTGTACCTCCTTGTCGTCGGTGACTCCGACGCTAGGAGTCGAGGGGCGGTGGCACATCGGGCGGCGCCCGCGACCTGACTCCGTGTTCGCACGTAGTCGACTTGCGTGCCAAGTACCTGTCCAGTGCCGGCGCTGCGGTGCGATCATCGACTCGTGTCCCACCTGGTCGCGCGCTCCCTGGTTGCCGCGGTCGTCGCCGCCACGGTCGTGCTGGAGGTCGCGGCGGTCGGGCTCGCCCTCGGAGCGATGCCGCTCGGCCAGCCGGTGTCCTACGCAGTGGCCGCCGTGGTCCAGGTTGTCGCGGGAGCAGTCATCGTCTGGCATTACCCTCGACATCCGGTCGGCTGGCTGCTCGCCGCCTTGACCTTGACGCAAGCGCCATTCGACGCTGCCCTCTCCTACGGTCGCCACGGGTACGAAGGGGGGTGGCCCGGCGCGATCCACGCCGAGATCGTGAGTCTGTCCTCGTGGCCGCTTGGCGGTCTGGTGATCTGCCTGCTGTTCTTGATATTCCCGGACGGCCGGTTCCTCTCCCGCCGCTGGTGGTGGGCGGTGACCGCGTGGGGCGTCGGGGCGGTCGTAGCGGTCCCGGGCTGGGTGCTCAATCCCCGCCTGGGACACGACCTCAGCACCGGGGTCAACCCGCTCGCCTCGGACGCGTCCTGGGTCGAGCCGGCGTTCTATGTGGGAACGGCCCTCATCGGCACCTCTCTGGTGGCCTGCGCGGTGGCACTGCTGGTGCGCTTTCGCCGCTCGCGCGGGGTCGAGCGGCAACAGCTGAAGTGGGTGCTGCTCGCGGCTGCGCTGCTGGCGATCGTGCTCCCGACATCCGCCGCGCTGTGGAGCGTCTGGACTCCGATCCACTACGCGCCCGCACTGGCGCTGCCGCTGCTGCCGCTCGCGGTGTGCGTGGCGATCATCCGGCACCAGCTCTACGACATCGACCTGGTGATCAGCGGCACGGTCCTATACGGAGCACTCACTGGGGTGCTGGGCGGCTTGTACGCCGGAGTCGTGCTGGCTGTGGGGGCGTTCGTTGCGTCCCCAGTGGCTGCGGCAGCTGCGGCGCTCGTCGTGACGGCGGCGTTCCGGCCGCTCCGCACCCGGATCCAGGACCGGGTGGACCGGCGGTTCCGACGGGCCAGGTACGAGTCCCGGCGGATGATGACCGACTTCGTGGACCGTATCCGGCGCGGCGAGGCGGACGCCGACCGCGTCGAGGAGGCGCTGCGCACGGCCGTCGGCGACGGCGACCTGGCCCTGGGCTTTCGCTCGGAAGGCACGACCTACGACGTCAGCGGCCGGCCCCGGGCGTTGCCGCCCGCACCCGGCCGACGCATCGCCTCCGTCGACACCGGGCACCACGTGATCACGCTCGTCCGCCACCGGGAGACCGACGACCGGCTGGTGGCCGACGTGCTCGACGCCGGCCGCCTGGCGCTGGAGATCGCCGGGCTGCAGGTAGAGCTGCGGCGGCGACTGGAGGAACTGGACAGCTCCCGGGCGCGGATCATCACCGTCGCCGACGAGGAGCGCCGCCGGCTCGCCCGGGACCTCCACGACGGCGCCCAGCAGCGGCTGGTCTCGATCGGGCTGGACCTCCGCCACGCCCAACACACGCTCAACGGGAGCGCGCCATCCGAGGTCGACCGCACCCTCGACGCCGCCGTCGCCGAGCTGGGCAACGCGATCGACGAGCTGCGCGAGCTCGCCTCCGGGCTACGCCCGGCGGCGCTCGACGAAGGTCTCGGGTCGGCGCTGCGCGAGCTGGCTGCCCGATCGCCGATCCCGGTCGTCGTGCGCGACGCACCCGAGCGGTTCACCAGCGAGCTGGAGACGGCGGCGTACTTCATCGCCTCCGAGGGCCTCACCAACGCGGTCAAGCACGCGTCGGCGCACTGGGTCATCCTCACGTTCGCCCGGGAGCAGGGGCAACTGGTGCTGACCGTCGCCGACGACGGGTCCGGCGGCGCCAACGCCCGTCGCGGCAGCGGGCTGCTCGGCCTGATCGACCGGGCGCGCGCCCACGGCGGCAGCCTCACCGTCGACTCCGCCCCTGGGGCCGGGACCCGGCTGACGGCGAGGCTGCCATGCGGGTGATCGTGGTCGAGGACCAGGCGCTGCTGCGCGACGGGCTGGTGCGGCTGTTCACCGACACGGGTCATGAGGTCGTCAGCTCGGCTGGCGATGCCGACGGCCTCGAGGAGCTGGTCGGGGCCACCGAGCCCGACCTCGTGGTGCTCGACATCCGGATGCCGCCCACGTTCACCGACGAGGGGGCTTCCGCCGCGCGCACCCTCAAGGCGACCCACCCGGATCTGGGTGTCCTGCTGCTGTCCCAGGACGTCGACAAGAGCGTGGTCGACCTGGTGGCCCATCCCGGGTTCGGCTACCTGCTCAAGGACCGCGTGTTCGAGGTCGACGAGTTCCTCGACGCCGCCCGAAGGGTGGCCGGCGGCGGTTCGTCGCTGGATCCCAAGGTGGTCTCCGCGCTGGTCGCGGCCCAGCAGGCGGGGCCTCTCACGCGGCTCTCCGCTCGGGAGCGCGACGTGCTCCGGTTGATGGCCGAGGGCCTGACCAACGCCGGCATCGCCAGCCGGCTCTTCCTGAGCGCCCGCACCGTCGAGGTGCACGTCAGCAATCTGATGACCAAACTAGACATCACCGACTCCGACGAGCGACACCGCCGAGTCGCCGCCGTCCTGACCTACCTGCGCGCCGCCCGCTGATCGCACCGCGTGCGGCTGAGCTGCCTGTGGTCAGCCCGCGTCGTCACTACATGGCAGCACGTAGTCGGGTCGCGTGCGACGTCCGATGCGGTGGAGGCACCGGGATTCCAAGCGTGGAGACGTCCCACCCATTGGCCTGAGAACGGAGGCAGATCATGACGCAGACAGCCACATCGAGCACGGTTGGGTCTCGGGTAAGCCGCATCGCCATCTGGGCGTTGGTCGCCGTGACCTTCTTCCTCGGCGTGGTCCACCGCGCAGGCATCTTCTTCATCGCAGACCGGGACGACGAGCGACTACTGTTCACCTGCTACACGCCCTCAACGCTCTGAGCCTGGTCGTGCTCCTCGGTCCGTTCCAGGAAGGCAACCCTGGTCCTCGGCGCTGGTCATCCGGTGGACGTGCCGAATGACGGTGCAGGACATGTCGAGGGTGCTGATCGCCTTGCCGACCTCGGCGTTCGATCAGGTACGCCGACAGGGCCAGCGGGTCGGTGGGCAACGCAATGGTGCCGCGTCGGGCGCACCAGCGTTCCCAGTGGCCGGTGAGCCCGGCCGGCAAGGCCGGCGGCGCGGGCCGGATCAGGTCGAGGACGGTGCTGGCGGGCAGGGCGGCGCTTTTGAAGTGGGTCATGGCCGGGTTGTACGGCCCTGAGAACCCGCCGTCTGCTCCCCCACCGCCGGCTTCGTCGTCCATCGGGCTGCGGCGGGAGGGTGTTGATCACATAAGGCCGACTTTGTGATGACCGAGTCAAGTTAGAAAGCTTTCAGGCTCGGTTCCCAAGAGGGAACCGAGCCTGAATTTGGTAGCGGGGGCAGGATTTGAACCTGCGACCTCTGGGTTATGAGCCCAGCGAGCTACCGAACTGCTCCACCCCGCGTCGGGTGCTGTTGCGAGACACAACACTACGCAGCCGTCGGGAGCAGATCAAATCGACCGCGTGTGACCCGCATGACCTCGGCGACGCTGCTCAGCCGCCGCCCGACGTCGAGGACGCTCCCCGCGGAGTGGTCTCACCGTTGCGGACCAGGATCGCCTTGTTCAGCGCCGCCGCGCCCTTGGCGTTCAGCTCCTGGTACTTGCCGAGGTCACCGGCGTTCAACGCGTCGCGCGCCCGGTTGAAGTAGTCCTGGGCCTGCGCCAGATAGCGCGAGATCTGCTCCTCGGGCGTCTGGTTGGTCGGCGGCTTGTTGTCCGGCGGCGGCTTGTTGTCCGTTGGCGGCGGCGCAGACCCCGGCGCGGGCAAGCCCTCGGCGCTGGCGAAGGCAGCGTCGAACGACGTACCGATCCCGACGTTGTCGCCGATCGACAGCACGACGAACTGCAGGATGGGATAGCTACCGGTCCCGGTGCCGCCGCGCAGCGTGTAGACGGGCTGGGCGTACAACAGCTCGTCACCGACCGGCAGCGTGAGCAGGTTGCCCATCTGCACGGTCGTGCCGTTCTGCTTGTACTTGAGCAGCTCTCCGGACACCTGGGCGTCGTTCTCCATCGCGTTCGCGACCTGGCTCGGCCCGCTGACCGCGTTGTCACTGGGCAGCTCGAGCACGGTGAACTTGCCGTAGTTCGTCGCTCTGCGCATCGGCGTTCACCGCCATGAAGCTGGCCAGGTTCTGCCGGCTGTTCGGCTCGTAGACGCTGGTCAGCGAGAACTCGGGTGTCTCGTTCGGCAGCTGGACCGTCAGGAAGAACGGCGGCTGCGTCGCGTTCCCGCTGTTCGGGTCGGCCGGCACCCGCCAGTTCTCCGAACCGCCGTAGAAGGTCCTGGGATCTTTGATGTGGTACGACGCCAGCAGGTCACGCTGCACCTTGAAGAGATCCTCCGGGTAGCGCAGGTGGGCCAAGAGGTCAGGCGAGATGTCCGTGGACGGCTTGACGGTGCCCGGGAACGTCTCCATCCACGCCTTCAGGATCGGGTCGGTCTGCTGGTCTGGCTGCGTCCACTCGTACAAGGTCACCGTGCCGTCATACGCATCCACCGTTGCCTTGACGGAGTTGCGGATGTAGTTGATGTTGTCGGACTTCTGCTGCGCCACCGCGGTCTGGGCGGTCAGCGAGTCGCTGGTCGTATCGCTCAGGTCGACGGTATTGGACATCGGGTAGTCGGCAGTCGTCGTGTAGCCGTCGAGGATCCACACCAGCTTGCCGTCGACCACCGCGGGGTAGGTGTCGGAGTCCACCGTCAGCCACGGCGCGACCTTTTCGACCATCTGGCGCGGGTTCCGGTCATAGATGACCTTCGACTCGGAGTTCACGCGTCCGGACAACAGGATCGAGGAGTCCCAGAACTTCGCGGCGTACAACATCTGGTTGAACGTCGACCCGATCGGGACGCCACCCTGGCCGTCGTACGTCGAGTTCTCGTCCGAGCCGGAGGTCGTCGTGCCCGTAGCCGGAATGTTCAGCTCGACTGGGGTCGCGCCCTTCGGTGCCCCGACGATCGAGTAGCTCGGCTCGCTCTCGCCGTAGTAGACCTGCTGCCGGAAGTCACCTAGCGCGCCCGCGGTGGGGAGGCCACTCGCTGCCCAGACGGGCTCACCCACGGGACCACGCTTGTCGCCGAACGCGGCAACGACGCCGTAGCCGTGGGTGTAGACCGTGTGGTCGTTGGTCCAGTTGCGTTGGTCCGGGCGCAATCCGTCGAGGTTGAGCTCGCGGGCGGCGATCACGACATCCTGCGGCTGGTCGCTGCCGTCGAGGGCGTACCGATCGACGTCGAGCACGTCGGGCATCTTGTAGAAACCGCGCTGCTGCTGCAGCTGCTCGAACGCCGGCGCCACGAGCTTGGGGTCGATGAGGCGCACCCCCGGCAGCCCTTCAGCGAGCTTCTGCAGCTGTTCGGGGGTGTCGTTCGTCTTGCCGGGGTAGCTCACGGGCTCGATGTCGGCGATGTCGTACGCCGAACGCGTGGCGGCGATGTTCATCGAGATGTACTTCGCCTCCTTGTCGGCCTCCGACGGCTTGACCTGGAACCGCTGCACGATGGTCGGCCAGATCCCGCCGATCAGGACCGCGGACAGGACGAGCAGCCCGAGACCCAGGACGGGCAGCATCCAGCCCGGCCTGATCACGTTGGCGAAGAACAGCACCGCACAGATCAGCGCGATGACGATGAGGATGTTCTTCGCCGGTAGCACCGCGTTGGCGTCGGTGTAGGACACCCCGGTGAAGAGGTTCCCGTCAGAGACTGCGAGACCGTACCGGTCCAGCCAGTAGGCGACGGCCTTGACCAGCATGAAGAGACCGAGGAGCACGGACAGCTGGACCTGCGCTGCGTGGGAGAAGCGATCCCGCTTCGCGCCGAGGCGGATACCGCCGTACAGGTAGTGCGTGCCGGCCGCGATGAGCAGCGCGAGGACGAGCATCGTGAAGCTGTAGCTGACGAGGAAACGGAACCACGGGTATTGGAAGACGAAGAACCCGATGTCCTTGTGGAAGTACACGTCGCCCTGGCCGAAGGACTGCTGGTGCCGCCAGAGCAGATAGGTCTTCCAGTGACCGGAGGCGCTCGCGCCGCCGAACAGGAACATCACGATGCCGAGACCGACCAGGACCCAGTGCCGGATCGGGTCGACCGTGTCCTGGTAGCGCTCGACGGTCGGATTGCGGTAGCCGTCGTTGAAGAGGATCGGCCGCTGTCGGTAGGCCAGCAGGGCACTGCCCACCGTGACCCCGGCGAGCAGCAGGCCGAAGATGAGGAACAGCACTGTGCGGGTCCACAGCACGGTCGTGAAGACGCCGCCGTAGCCGAGGGAGGTAAACCACAGCCGCCCCGTCCAGACCTCGACGAACACCGAGAACAACACGACCAGAGCGATGGCGATACCGAGGGTTGGCAGGAGCGCCCGTGGCCGTTGGGAGGGCTGGCGCCGAGGCGGCTGCTCGGGCCTGGTCTCCTCGTCGAACATGTCGCTCACGTGACTCCTTCATCCCTGCACCGAGGTCGCGGCGATCGCGATCCCCCTGGACCCGCGAAACGGGACCTACGGCTCAAGCGTCTCACGCAAGGCTGAGACGAGTCCCGGCACGACGTCTGAACCGTGCAACAACGCGTCGTCCGAGTCGTGCGAGCGCATCCGCAGCACACAGTGCGCCTCCCCCGACCGCAGCACGCCTGCCACGATCCGGACGTCCTCACGCTCATCGTGCTCGGCGGCGAACTCGGCGGCCGCCTCCGGATCGTCGGGAACTGCTTGTTCGACCTCCGGTGGCAGTACCAGCCGTTCGACGACCACCAGTGCGCCGTCGACCGACTCCGGCCAGATGATCCGGCCCAACAGTTCTTCCAACGTTTCGGAGTCGTCGTGAAGTTCCTGCTCGACCGGGGTGAAGACGTTGGCGGTGCCGTCGTGGACGCCGAGCTCGACGGCCAGCTCCGGCTCGGCGACCGCCAGCTCGGTCGTGCGTACGAGCGCGAACAGGCTCGGCCCGCGATCCCAACCCGAGGCACTGGCATGCCGCTCCACCTCGACGACTGCGATCCGTAGACCCAGCGCTGCCTCTGACAGCTCGTCCATGGACTCGCCCGTCATCGCGTCATCCCCTGCCCTTGCAGCCGGCGATCACGAGCATGGCGTCACCGCCGCGTCGCGGCCGGCGTCGATGGCGTCCAGCGCCTTGACCGCGTCGTCGAGGGTGCCGACCTTGACCAGACGGATGTCGCCGGCCAGCGGCGACTGAACCGCCTCCGCGCAGTCACCCGCCGGGACGAGGAAGACCGTCGCGCCCTGTTTGTAAGCACCCGCGATCTTCTGCTGGACGCCGCCGATCACGCCGACGGTGCCGTCGGAGGTGATCGTTCCGGTGCCGGCGATGTAGCGGCCTCCGGTCAGCTGGCCGGGGGTGATCATGTCGTAGACGGCGAGCGCGAACATCGTGCCGGCGCTGGGGCCGCCGATGTTCTGTCCTAGCGTGATGTCGACCTTGAACGGCGGGTCGAAGTTCTCACCGAGGCCGACCCCGATCCGAGACGCCGACGGGTCGTCCTGCGACTTCTCGGTCGTCAGCGTCACCGACTGAGGCTGCTGGCCTCGCTCGATGTCGAGGGTCACGTCGGTGCCGGGGGCCAGCGACGTGATCGCGGTGATCGCGGTGTCGACGGAGTGGATCGCGGTGCCGTTGATCGCCGTGATCACGTCGCCCTTCTCCAGCACCCCGTCGGCCGGGGTACCCGACTGCACCTGGCTGATGGTGACCGAGACGGACTGGATCCCCGCCTGCGCAAGGCCCGCCGCGATGGCACTGTCCTGGGAGCTGACCATGTCGGCAGCGTTCTGCTGCTCGACCTGCTTGACGGTCTTGCTCGGCGGGTAGGTGATGTCGCGCGGAATGACGATCTCTTCGCGGTTGAACCAGGCGGCCAGCACCTCGTTCAACCGAGGGGAGAAGTCCGGCGACGTCACCGACACGGTCGTCAGGTCGAGATGACCCGACGTCGGGTAGGTCTTGTGCCCGCTGATCCGGATGACCTTGGTGCCGTTGTAGGAACCGAGGGTGTTCTCGGTCAGGCCGGGGGACATCACGACGTACGGCATCGGGGCGGTGAAGGCGACCACGAGCAGCACGGCCAGCACGACTCCCGCGGTGCTCAGCGAGATGGTGCGACGGGTCATGCGGCCGATCGTCTCATCGGTCCGACTTCACCGAGGACTCCGGTCGCCGCATCGACCCGCGCATGGCAACCCCGTGAGTCGGTTCGATCGGGGCTGACGGGACCGGTCTGCCCTTGTGCGGAACGGGTTTGATGAGTGCGCGCTGCATGCGCAGCAGAGCTGCCTCGGAGTCGTCACGGCGCGGCTGCTCACGCTCGCGGCTCCGCCAGGAAACCCAGACCATGGCGAGGCACGTCGCGACCAGCGGCGGAGCCAGCCACCACAGCACGGCCATCGAAGCTCTCCGCTCTCGTCGGTGCCGACACCAACAGTCGGCCGCAGGGCGACCCTGCTGCGCTCAAGCGTACGTGGCGCGGACCACGTCAGGGCGTACCGACCCATTCCTCCGTGCCGTCACTGAAGCGCTGGTGCTTCCAGATCGGCACGGTGGACTTGAGGTCGTCGATGAGCACCCGGCAGGCGGCAAACGCATCACCGCGATGTGCACACGCCACCGCCACGACGACGGCGACGTCGCCGATGGCGAGCGCACCCACCCGGTGGACTGCCGCGACGGCGCGGACGTCGTGCTCGGCCACGACCTTCTCGACCACCTCGCGCAGCACGCTCCCGGCAGTGGGGTGGGCGGAGTAGTCGAGCCGGTCGACGTCCTTGCCGTGATCATGGTCGCGCACGGTGCCGACGAACAGCGAGATTCCCCCGGCATGCATGTCGGACACCGCGGCGTACACCGCGCCCACGTCGAGGGGAACGTCACTGATCTCGAGCAGACGGATGATGTCGGGCACCTCTGAACTCTAGTGCCGATCCCGAGCCGAGCAGCCGCCGTGATCACCGCTGCCCGTGGCCTCTTCGGCCGGCGTGGCCCGGCAGGTACGTTGGAGGTATGGCTGACGTCCCTCCTGACCGCCCCGACGACGGCGTCCCCGACGTCCCCGACCGTGACTCGATCCGACGAGCCGACCACACCCAACCCCTTTGCGGGTACGCCGTTCGAGCAGGTCTTCGGCGGGCTCGCCAGCGGCGACATGAGCGGACTGCAAGCCGTGTTCGGCCAGCTGCAACGGATGCTCGCGCCCCATGACGGCGCCGTCAACTGGGACTTCTCTCGCGACCTCGCCCGCCAGGTGGTCGCGCAGCACTCGGACCGTTCCCCCGACTCCGGTGACGTCGCCCGCCTGCAGGACGCGGCGAGGCTCGCCGAGCACTGGCTCGACGGCGTCACCGACCTCCCGGCCGCCAGCAGCACCATGACCGCCTGGAGCCGCGCCGAGTGGGTCGAGGCCAGCATGCCGACCTGGCGACGGCTCGTGGAACCGATCGCCGAGAGCGTCGTCACCGCGATGAGCGAGGCGCTGCCCGCCGAGGCAAAGGCGATGGCAGGCCCGATGATCGGGATGCTCAACCAGCTCGGCGGCGCCATGTTCAGCCAGCAGGTCGGTCAGGCGATCGGTGGGCTTTCGCAGGAGGTCATCTCCGCGACCGACCTCGGCTTCCCGGTGACCGACGACCACCGACCGGCCCTGGTGCTGAGCAACGCGACGACCTTCGCGGCCGGGCTTGGCATCGACGAGTCCGACGTCCTGCTCTACCTGGTCCTGCGCGAGTGCGCCCACCAGCGCCTCTTCCTGCACGCACCCTGGCTGCGCGACTACATCTTGGCGGCAACGGAGGCGTACGCCCGTGGCATCACCATCGACGTGTCTGCCATCGAGCAGAGCATGCAGGGACTCGACCCGAGCAACATGGAGGCAATGCAGGACGCCCTCAACGGTGGCCTGTTCGACCTCGAGCAGACCCCGGCGCAGCGCGAGGCACTGACACGCCTCGAAACCGCACTGGCGCTGGTCGAGGGCTGGGTCGACGAGATCGTCAGCCAGGCGACCGAGAAGGCGATGCCCCAAGCAACCGCGCTGCGCGAGGCGGCGCGTCGTCGCCGGGCGTCGGGTGGGCCTGCCGAAGAGACGTTCGCGACCCTGGTCGGGCTCGAGCTGCGGCCACGTCGACTGCGTGATGCATCGGCGCTGTTCGGTGCGCTCCGTGCCGCCGAAGGAGCAGCCGCCCGCGACAACGTCTGGGCTCACCCCGAGTCGCTGCCGACCGCGGCCGACCTCGACGACCCCCTCGCGTTTGCCGAACGCACCAAAGAGGCCGACAGCATCGACGTGCTCTCTGAGGAGTTCGACGCCGCATTGGCGGCCTTCCTCGACCGACCCGACGACGATGGGTCGCCGGGTGAGTCCGACGACGCCGACGGGCCCGACGGGCCGTCCGGCGCTGCTTCGACCTGACCACATGACCCTGTACGACGACGCGTGGTCGTCGCTGTCCCGTTGGCGTCCGCCCAACGACGAGCAGCGAGATCTTCGATCGACATACCTCAACCACCTACGGGAGCGCCCCGACGGGTTGACCCGGGACTGTCATCCCGACCACATCACGGCGAGCGTTCTGGTCGTCAACGCTGACCGCGACGCCGTCCTGCTCAACCTGCACCGGCGCTATGAGATGTGGATGCAGTTCGGCGGACACTGCGAGGACACCGACGGGGCACTGCATGCGGCGGCGCTGCGTGAGGCGGTCGAGGAGTCGGGGATCGCCGACCTGGAGCTGGTGGACGAGCAGCCGACCCAGCTGAGCATCCACGAGGTGCGATGCGGACCGATCCGGCCGTCGCACCATCTCGACGTGCGGTACGTCGCTGTGGCCCCGTTCGCGTCGCGGCCGCAGGCGAGTGATGAGTCGATCGACGTGCGCTGGTTCGGCCGCGACGACCTGCCCGTCGGGCTGGACGCCCCTCTGCGGGAGCTCGTCGGGTGGGCTGTGGCCACCTGAACATCCCCGCGCCTCCGTCGAAGCGCAAGAGCGGTGCGTGGCGGGGAGCCCGTTACAGCCAACGAGACCCCCGGGCCGCGGACAACGCTCGCCTTCCCCTTGCGAACGCCTCCGTTATCCCGGGGGCCTCATCGATGCTCAGACGCTAGAGGTCGCCGTGGCCCCCGGTCAACGCGAACGCCCGGTCCTCCGTCCACGGCTGTGGATAACTCTGTGGAAAAGGTGTGGGGAAGTCTGTCCACCGATGTGGACAACTCGTGGACAACCGAGTTCGGCCTGTGCAGCGCTCCTGATCAGCGCGGGGAAGGGACCACAGTGAACAGGTCTTTTCCACAATCTCACCGTCCACCGGTGTGGACAGAAAAAACCTTCCGGCGTAGACACCGTATCGACCGTCTTGTCCTCCACGATCTGGTCGCTGTCAGCGGCTAGGTTGGCCCGATGGACCCCGCGTCGACTGAGCCCACGGTCGAGGTACGCCGCTCGCGGCGTCGTACCCGCACCGTGTCGGCCTACCGCGACGGCGACACGATCGTGGTCATGATCCCGGCCCGGATGTCGCGCGGCGAGGAGCAGGAGTGGGTGGCGACGATGGTGCAGCGCGTCACCCGCGCCGAGCGTCGCCGCCGGCCCAGCGACAGCGACCTGGAGCAGCGCGCGGTCCTGCTGTCCCGCAAGTACCTCGAGGGACGGGCCCGGCCCACGTCAGTTCGATGGGTTGCCAACCAGCGCGCCCGCTGGGGCTCGTGCACGCCTGCCGATGGCACGATCCGGCTCTCCGAGCGACTGCAGGGCATGCCGGCATACGTCATCGACTACGTGCTGCTGCATGAGCTGACCCATCTGCTCGAGCCCGGCCACGACGACGACTTCTGGGCCTGGCTGAAGCGCTACGACATGACCGAGCGGGCGCGGGGCTTTCTCGAAGGCGTTTCGACGGCCAGCCACCTCGAGCCACCGCCGGGCTCGACCCCCGCGGACGACCACCTCGACGACCTCGGTGGCGACGTGGATGAGATCACACCGAATGACGCCTGAAATGGCCCGAAATATCCGCTGGGCTGAGCGTTAAATACTCTCGACGCGCTGTGGCGAATACCCAACCGTCCCCGCCTGACGTAGTGTGACGCGAGGTCGCCGGTGGACCTCCACTCGGCCCGGCGGGATTCTCCACACGAGTCCTCCGTCGTGACCAACCGCAACATGCGGTCAGCGGGACCCTCCCGATGACCGCCCTAAGACGAAGAGGAGGCCCGTCATGGCGGAGACCTGGAAGGGCGAGTTCTACTGCGTGAAGTGCAAGGCCAAGCGCGAGTCAAGCGGCGAGGTGCACGTCAATGACAAGGGCACCCGCATGGCCAAGGGCAAGTGCCCGGTGTGCGGCACCAACCTGAACCGCATCCTCGGCAAGGCCTGAAAAAGGCCACAGCCAGCATCAGCTGAGCACGACGTCGAAAGGCGGGGTCCCGAGGGACCCCGCCTTTCGTGCGTCCGCGCTCGGAGCGTTCCTGTGGATGACCGCCCCCGCCGCGGCGGCCGCCCTGGCATGCTGCCCGGTATCCGCGCTCGGCATGGACCGAGCGTGCACCCGGCCCATCATCAGGAGGCATCGTGCGTCCCCAGCTCCGCCCCGGACTGCAGGTGCTCCGCCGCGATCTCCACACCGTTCAGCTCGGTCTCGACTGGCCCGGCGTCGCCGTGCTGGCCGACTCCCCGGCCCTGCAGGCGGTGCTCGGCACGATCGACGGCATCCGTGACGTGACGGCAGTCGTCCTCACGGCAGCCCGCCGAGCCGGAGTCGACGTGGACGACGCGCAGGCGGCCCTGGACACGCTGATCGACGCGGGCGCCGTGGTCGATCACCCTCATCATCTGCGGGGCAGCCTCTCCGAACCAGCCTGGGCCGCCACGTGGCTGCTCGTCGGCCCGCATGGCCGCGCCGCCGATGTGGTGGCCGCGCGGTCCGGCCACGCCATCGACGTCTGGGGCGAAGGCCAGGTGGCCGATGGCATCCGCGGCCTGCTCCCGCGGGTGGGGCTGGTGCATGACCCCGGCAACGCCGACCTCGTCGTGGTGGCCTCCGATCAGGAGCCGACCCGATCGCTGTCGGACGACGTCATGGCGGACGGACGTCCTCACCTCTGGGCGCTGGTGCGCGAGCTCGTCGGCGTCGTCGGACCGTTCGTCCAGCCCGGCACCACTGCCTGCCTCCGGTGCGTCGACCGGACCCGCGCTCACCACGACCCGGCCTGGCCGACGCTCGTGGAGTCCGCCAGCATCCCGCGCGGCCACGTCCACGCCTGTGACCCTTTGCTCGCCACCCTCGTCGCTACGTGGGCGGCGATGGAGCTCTCCTTGTGGGCAGGCGACCTGCAGCCGCAGACGTGGGGCCGCACGATCGAGATCCCCCTGGGTGTTGGCCATATCACGCTCGACCGAACTGACGCAGATCCGGCGTGCGGGTGTGGTTGGCCGCTGTGGCAGGACACAATGGGGGCATGAGCGACCTTCCCCGCAAGACCGTTGCCCGCACTGCGCGGCTCGCGTCCTTGCCGTTGGGGTATGCCGGTCGCGCCACGCTCGGACTCGGCAGGCGGCTGGGCGGCGCACCGGCCGAGGCCATCGCCACCTCGATGCAGCAGGCGACCGCCGAGCAGCTGTTCAAGGTTCTGGGTGAGCTCAAGGGTGGCGCCATGAAGTTCGGCCAGGCGCTGTCCGTCTTCGAGTCGGCGCTGCCCGAGGCTCTCGTCGCGCCGTACCGCGCCACGCTCACCCAGTTGCAGGACGCTGCTCCCCCGATGCCCGCCTCGGTGGTCCACACCGTGCTGGCCCGCGAGCTCGGGCCTTCCTGGCGGACCCACTTCACCTCGTTCGACGACAACCCTGCCGCAGCCGCCTCGATCGGGCAGGTCCACCGGGCGGTGTGGTCCGACGGCCGTGACGTGGCCGTCAAGATCCAGTACCCCGGCGCCGGTGAGGCGTTGCTCAGCGACCTGCGTCAGATCGGCCGCGCCGCGCGCCTGTTCGCCGGCTGGATCCCCGGCATCGACATCAAGCCGCTGGTCAAGGAGCTGCAGGACCGCGTGGCCGAAGAGCTGGACTACCGGCTCGAGGCCGACGCTCAGCAGCGGTTCGCTGACGCGTTCGTCGACGACCCCGAGGTCGTCGTACCTCAGGTCGTGACCCACACCGAACGGCTGCTGGTGTCGGAGTGGCTCGAGTCGGATCGCTCGCTGGCCCGGCTCATCGCCGAGGGCACGCAGGCCGAGCGAGATCGCTACGGCGAGATCTACGTGCGCTTCCTGTTCTCCGGGCCGGCACGAGCCGGCCTGCTCCACGCCGACCCCCACCCCGGCAACTTCCGACTCTTGCCGGACGGTCGCGTCGGCGTCGTCGACTACGGAGCCGTGGCTCGGCTCCCCAATGGTCAGCTCCCCCGTGACATCGGCGTCCTGCTGAGGTATGCCGCTGCCGACGACTACGAAGCAGTCCTCGATGGCCTTCGCACGTTGGGATTCGTCAAGCCAGGGGTGCAGATCGACGTCGAGTCGCTGCGTGCCTACCTGCATCCGTTCATCGAGCCGGCCACCACGCCGACCTTCCAGTTCAGCCGGGAGTGGATGCGCGGCCAGTTCGCCCGCATCAACGATCCACGCTCCCCGGGCTACACGACGGTGCTGAAGATCAACCTGCCGCCGGAGTACCTGCTGATCCACCGGGTCTGGCTCGGCGGCATCGGGGTGCTGTCGCAGCTAGGGGCCGAGGCCGCGTTCGCGTCGATGCTCGCTGACTCGTTGCCGGGATTCGCCGACGACGAACCGACGGCCTGAACATCCGGCTGGCTCACCACCATTCGGCATCGAGCTTGGACTCGATGGCGCGCAGGTGGTCGCGAGAACACCGGTCGCAGTAGAGGCGGCGCTTGCCGTTCTCGACCGACGTGACCCAGGTGAAGGGCACGTCATCGGCCTCTTCGGCGGAGTCGCCGGCGGCTCGGGTGGACGGGGCCGGAGTACCGCAGAAGTCACACACGACCATGCACCCCACTCAAGCACGCACGACCGCGTGATGACTAGCGTGGACTGATGGTGACCGCACCCACCGACGACGACATCGGCCACTGGACCAGTCGGCTCAGCCAGGTCGCAGCACAAGCGGGTGTGCCAGGAGCGACGCTGGGCATTCTTGCCGCAGACCGCGAGGTCACGGTCGCGCATGGCGTCGTCAACGCAGCCACCGGCGTGAGAACCACGGCAGACACCGTGTTCCAGATCGGCTCCATCACCAAGCTGTGGACCACCACGATGATCCTTCAGCTCGTGGAGGAAGGCCGCCTCACCCTCGACAGCGCGGTCGCCGATGTGCTGCCCGGCGTACGGATCGGCCGACCGGATGCCGCGGCCGACATCGAGGTGCGGCATCTCCTCACCCATACCAGCGGTCTCGACGGCGACATCTTCACCGACACCGGCCGGGGAGACGACTGCGTCGAGAGGTACGTCGACGGACTCTTCGATGCGCCGCGCACGCATGCCGTGGGCGCGGCCTACTCCTACTGCAATGCCGGGTTCGTCGTCCTCGGACGGATCATCGAGCGGCTCGACGAACAACCGTGGGACCGTTCACTGCGGGCGCGCCTGATCGACCCGCTGGGACTGACGGACACGGTCACCCTGCCCGAGGAGGCGATCCTGCGCCGTGCGGCTGTCGGGCACCGAGAACGCCCTCGGCAGGACGAGCCGGTGACGACCTGGCAGCTGCCGCGCAGCGTAGGCCCAGCGGGTCTGATCAGCGCCAGCGCGCACGACCTGCTCGCGTTCGCTCGGCTGCATCTCGACGGCGGTCTGACGCCGGACGGGACGCGCCTGCTCACGACGGCGTCGGTCCAGAGCATGCAGGAGTCGCAGTTCACGATCCCGTCGGTCGGCGCGCAAGACTCGATCGGGCTCGGCTGGCGGCTCAACACCTGGGACGGGCGCCGCATCATCGGCCACGATGGCAGCACGATCGGCCAGCTGGCCTACCTGCGGATCGATCCGAAGGCGCGGTTGGCCATCTGTCTCCTGGCCAACTCCCCCGGCGCCGACTCGGTCCATGAGGCCTTGTTCGCCGAGGCTTTTGCGTCCTACGCCGGGGTGGAGATGCCGCCGGGACCCGAGCCTGTGTCGCCGGAGCTGCAGCCAGGCTCCGGACGGCTCGAGGGACACGTCGGCACGTACGAGCGCACGTCACGCCGGCTCGACGTCAAGCTGGCGGGCCACCATCTGCAGGTCGTCTCGACGATGATCGGCGACCGTGCTCTGATCGGAGACGAGGGACCCGAGACGCTCGTGCTGCACCCTGCTGACTCGACCGGTGACAACTTCGTATGTCGCTCACACGAGCTGGATCCGTGGACGTCCCTGACCTTTGGCGTGGCCGCCGACGGATCGAAGTACCTCTACCTCGGTGGCCGCCTGACACCTCTCGTGGACCAGCGCGGCTGACCCGCGGGCGTCGAATGGGCGTCCTCGCGACGTAGACGAACGAAGCGACGGCGCCCTGCCCCCATCGGGAGGGCAGAGCGCCGTCGGTGTCGACTCACCGGACGCGTTCTGTTCAGAGAGCGCGGGCGAGAAGCAGGCGGGCCTGCTGGCTGGCACGCTCGGCCCGGTTGGCCAAGCGACGCGCCTTGCTCAGCTGGTTACCGAGCCGCAGTTCGCGCGCCTGCCGAAGGCGCGCGTCCATATGGGCGCGAGCCAGATCTTCATGGATGAGATTCATCTCAGTGCTCCTGTTCGTGAAAAAGCTTGTGGTCATCGAAAGTTCGCTTCTCTCAGTTCGCTTGGGCGGACCAGTCGGTCTCGCTTGCCGTGCTGCTCGGGGCTACGGTCAGGCCGCAACCTCACACTTGCGAGGCCTACCCCTTGGCCGCTTGCGGGCGACGACTGCTCCTGAAACGAGCAGCTCTCCACCCCACACACCCCACGGTTCGTGGCGGTCGATTGCTCCGGAGAGGCATTCGGCCCGCACGGGGCATGAACGGCACAGCGCCTTGGCCAGCTCGACGTCTGCTGGAGACTCGGCGAAGAACAGCTCTGCGTCATTGACCCGGCAGGGCAGCTCACTCGCGTCTGTCGCCTCACTCGCTATGAGTGCGTCGAGAACGCTGATAGTCATGTGTGTCACCTCCTTGTGACCTTCGTCGATCGGACGGGGTAAACGAAAAAGCCGCGGATTCCCTGTCGGGAGTCCGCGGCTTGGAGGCGCCGGCTAGAAGGTTCTTCTAGTCCGGTGGATACCAAGCGCAGACGCCCGGGGGGACGTCCTTGAACGTTGCCGGAACGATGTACACGCCAAATGCGTCACCAGCGTGGCTGCTCATGCCAGCAGCGATGCGACCACCCTGAACAGGTGCACCGAGGGCCGACCAAGGACGGAGGGCAGACATGGCGATGCACGACGTCATAGGCGTCGCGGTGGTGAGCTTCAGGTTCTTCATGGAACTACCCTCCTTTCAGGGATCGGTTGCTCGTGAACGTGGAGACGTTCGCAAAGCTCTTCGGCTGTCAGGCTGCAGAGTCGGTTGCCCTCTGCAGTGTTAGCAGAGTACGCGCGCGTGAATCCGGGGTGCAAACGAATTACGGCCAATTCTCGAAAAAAGTTTGAGATTCGTTGGCGGCCACGGCGGACACGCCTGCATCACCTGCGCGGCGCCGGACGATCTCGACGATGGAGTCACCGTACTTGTCGATCTTCGCCTGCCCGATGCCGGGCACTCTGACCAGCGCCGCGGCGTCGCGCGGCTGCATCTCGGCCAACGCCGTCATCGTCGCGTCTGTGAAGACGCAGTACGCCGGGACCTTCTCGCCGGCAGCCCGCTCTCGCCGCCACTCGCGCAGCGCCTCATAGAGCTGTTCGTCATACGCGCTCGGACAGTCGAAGCACCGGCCCAGCTTGCGTTCCTTGGCGTCGGTGAGGGGCCGTCCGCAGACCCGGCAGGCGGTGAGCTTTGGCTGCGCCGTACGACGTCGGGCCCGGCCGGTGCCCTGGCCGGCGGCGGTGGCTCCGCGATCACCGGCGACGGCGTCGAGGAATCGGCTTGGACCGCGTGAGCCACGCCCACCTGGTGTACGTGACGCTGCCCAGGAGACATGCAGCTCGTCTCGCGCGCGCGTGACGCCGACGTACAGCAACCGGCGTTCTTCGTCGATGCCGGCGGGTGTATCGGCGTAGACGATCGGCATGGTGCCCTCGTGCATGCCGACGCAGAAGACGACCGGCCACTCGAGCCCCTTGGCCGCGTGGAGCGTGGTCAGGGTGACGCCGTCGGCGATCGGAGCGTCCTGGGCGGCGGCCCGACGCTGCAGCTCGGTGACGAAGCCGGCGAGGTCGACGGCGGGGTGCTCGACCGTGACCTGTTCGGCCATCGCGATGACGGCCTGCAACGACTCCCACCGGTCGCGAGCGTTGCCACGGCCGGCAGGAGCCTCGGCCGCCCAGCCCATCGAGGCGAGCACGGCGGAGACCTCCGCGACCACGCTGTCCGCGCCGTCTCCGGGAACGTCTCAATGCCGGTACCGTCCTGGCGGGCGCGGGCGGCTCCACGCAGGAGCGTCACCGCCTGCCGCACCTCCGGCCGGTCGAAGAAGCGCTCGAGGCCGCGGACGACGAACGGGATCGCGCGCTCGGCGAGGGCCTCCTCGAAGTTCTCGGACTGCGCGTTGATGCGGAACAGGATCGCGATGTCACCGGCCGACGTGCCCTGCCGGACCAAGGCGGCGATCGAGTCGGCGACGGCTGCCGCCTCGGCCACCTCGTCACCGTGCCCGGCATACGTCACCTCCGCCCCGGCGTCTCGCGTGGCCTTGAGCTCGACCGCCCCCGTGCCGATCTGCGGCCGCATCACCGCGTTGGCGGCGGCGATGACCTGCGGCGTCGAACGGTAGTTGCGCATCAGCGTGACGGACGTGGTGCGCGGAAACTTGGCGCCGAACCCGAGCAGGTAGTCGGCGGACGCCCCTGCGAACGAGTAGATGGTCTGGGCCGGATCGCCGACCACGCAGATCGAGTCGCGTCCACCGAGCCAGAGATCGAGCAGTGCGGACTGGATCGGGCTGACGTCCTGGAACTCGTCGACGACGAACCATTGATACTGCCTTCGGACCGTAGCGGCCACGCGCTCGTCGTCATTCAGCACGGAGGCGGCGCACAGCAGGACGTCCTCCATGTCGATGCGCTGACGCGAGCGTTTGGCCTCTTCGTAGGCTGCATAGACTTTGCCGACTGTCGCCGCGTCGTAGGTCGCCAGCTCGCGGCCGGACCGGGGCGCGAGCCGTGCGTAGTCGTCGGGACGGACATTGGACACCTTGGCCCACTCGACCTCACCGGCCAGGTCGCGCAGATCGGCCTGCGATGCCTTGAGGCGGTTGCGCGACACGGCTTCGGCGAGGAGGCCGAGCTTGGACGCGACCAGCGAGGGGAGCTCGGCGCCATACACCTGGGGCCAGAAGTAGCGGGCCTGCCGGAGGGCGGCGGAGTGGAACGTGCGGGCCTGGACGCCGACCGCACCGAGCCTGGCGAGGCGGGACCGCAGCTCGCCGGCGGCCCGGGTGGTGAAGGTGACGGCGAGGCCTTCGGTGGGGACCAGTGCACCGGTCGCCACGCCGTACGCGATCCGATGGGTGATCGCCCGCGTCTTGCCGGTGCCGGCCCCGGCCAGCACGCGGACCGGGCCGTCGAGCGCAGTGGCGACAGCGCGTTGCTCGGGGTCGAGACCCTCGAGCAGACGGTCGGCGCTCACGAGAACTCCTCTCAGATCGGG
This sequence comes from uncultured Actinomycetota bacterium, assembly GCA_963815445.1. Classification (GTDB taxonomy): domain Bacteria; phylum Actinomycetota; class Actinomycetes; order Propionibacteriales; family Nocardioidaceae; genus JANLYC01. The sequence goes on along the minus strand of CAWFGV010000005.1, from coordinate 147,984 downwards.
AAGATCGGGGCGACCCGGCGTGTTGTTGAAAGTGCACCTACTCGTGGACGCACCCGCCCCACGACTTCTCCGGGCCCACCCTACGGGCCGAAAGGGACAGTCTCGATGTCAGTTCAGCTCACGATGTACTCCACGCCCTGGTGTGGCTACTGCCACCGCCTCAAGGGCCAGCTCGACCGCGAGGGCATCACCTATCGCGAGGTCGACATCGAGGAACAGCCTGAGGCGGCCGAGATCGTGGCGCAGGTGAACCGCGGAAACCAGACGGTCCCGACGCTGGTCTTCGCTGACGGGACGGCCATGACGAACCCGAGTCTCGCCCAGGTCAAGTCCAAGCTCGCCGCCTGACGCAGGCCACCTCTCTCTCCCATTCTCCCGGCCGTGCTCCCGCCGCCCGGCTCCCGGCCCTGCTCCCGCCGACCGGTCGCCCCGCCATACTCCCCAAGGCTCTACTCCCCAAGGCCATACTCCCCAAGGCAAGTCTGCTGTCCCCCACCCACGTTTGCCTTGTTCACAAGCCAGGTGGCTTGTGAACAAGGCAAACGTGGGGCCAGGACTGGGGGTTTGCCTATGGAAGTAGGGACCTGGTGCGGGTTTGGCGAGTGAGGGGCTATGGCGGTATGGCGAGTGAGGGGACAGGAACGGGAATAGGTCAGAGGTCGAGGCGGTTCCGGGGGAGCTCGGCCCCGTACCAGCGGGTGAGCAACGCCCCCGCGATCGAGATCGTGGTCGGGAGACCGATCTCGCCGCCCTCCACGGCGCGCCGTAGCTCCTCGCGGGTGAACCACCGCGCCTCGGTGATCTCGTCTCCATCCACGGTGATCTCAGCCGACGACGCGTGTGCCTCGAAACCGAGCATCAGGCTGGACGGGAACGGCCACGGCTGGCTGCCCAGGTACGCGACCGCGTCGACCACCACACCCACTTCCTCCGCGACCTCCCGCGCCACCGCCTGCTCCGGAGACTCCCCCGGCTCGACGAACCCGGCCAGCGTCGAGAACCAACCCGCCGGCCGCGCCGAGTTGTGCCCCAGCAGGCAGCGTCCCTCGTCGTCGACCACGGTCATGATCACGGCCGGGTCGGTCCGCGGGAAGTGGTCTGTCGCGCACTGAGGACACGACCGGATGGCGCCGGCCTGGGCCGCCCGCGTCTGGGCCCCACACACCGAGCACCGTGGATGCCTACGATGCCAACCGGCCAACGCCACTGCGTGTACGGCGAAGGACGCGTCCAGGTCTGACAACCGCGTGGCCAACCGTCGCAGCGGTGAGAAGTCGAGCATGGCCTGCCGTGCACCTACTGTCACGGAGACCGAGATGTCGTCGAAGACCTCCACCGCGCCGGTCTTCGCGGGGGCCGCCAGGACCGCAAGATGCACGGCTCCGGCCGCCTCGCCCAGCAACAGCCGTTCGCCCGGTGGTGCATCGGCCGGACTGATCCACGTCAACGACGCCCCGTCCGGCGCGGCCGCCAGATCGTTGCCCTGCATCACCACGACGCGCGTACGGGCGTCAGACCACGTCTTGTCCAGGAACGCCTCGTCGGTTCGCCGCTCGGCGAGCCGGTCGTGGAGCGAACGCCGGAACGGGAAGTCAGGAAGTTCTGCGGCAGTCACGCGGGCGACACTACGCCGCACGGGTCGTGGCAGGATCGCGGGTCATGAGCACGCACATCGCTGCCGAGCCCGGCCAGATCGCCCCGCGAGTCCTGCTGCCCGGAGACCCCCTGCGCGCGCAGTGGATCGCCGAAACCTTCCTCGCCGACGCCGAGTGCTACTCGACCGTGCGCAACATGTTCGGCTTCACCGGCACCTTCCGCGGTGAGCGCGTCTCCGTCCAGGGCACCGGCATGGGCCAACCCTCCCTGTCGATCTACGTCCACGAGCTCATCACCGAGTACGACGTCCAGCAGCTCGTCCGCGTCGGGTCCTGCGGAGCGCTCACGACGGACCTCGCGATCCGGGACGTGGTGCTGGCCATGAGCGCCTCGACCGACTCGTCGATGAACGCGATCAGGTTCGAGGGCCTCGACTATGCAGCGACTGCCGACTTCGACCTGCTCAGCGCCACCCACGCCGCAGCCGTCGACCGCGGCCAGCCCGTCACGGTCGGCCAGGTCTTCTCCGGAGACTCGTTCTACTCCGATCGTCCGGAGCTCGTCAGCCGTCTCGTCGAGTACGGCGTGCTGGCGATCGAGATGGAGTGCAACGCGCTCTACACCCTCGCCGCCAAGCACCGGCGCAAGGCCATGTGTCTCTGCACCGTGTCGGACCACATCGTCACCGGTGAAGAGACGACGTCGCACGAGCGCGAACAGACTTTCGGGGCCATGGTCGACGTGGCCCTCGACGCCTTGCTCGCGACGCCGCTGTCCTGACCACCACCTCCCACCGGCTGGACTCCTCCCCCCGGCCCGTGGGTTGCGGGAAAGTGCAGCGCGACACGCCGTACGCCGCCTGCACTTTCCCGCAATCCGCGGCGCGTCAGCAGACGTCAGGCGCCGGAACCGGGAGCGGCGACGAGGCGTTCGAGAGCGGCTCGGTCAGGCAGGTCCTCGTGCTCGACGACATCGCCGGAACGCACGTAATAGAAGGCGGTCTGGACCTGGTCGAGCGCGACCTGCACAAGTTCGGACCAGGCGAGTCGGTAGATCGCGAGCTGCAGCGGGTCGGCGTCCTGCTTGCGGTTGGTCTTCCAGTCGACCACGAGAAACCCGGTAGGCGTCTCGTAGACCGCATCGATGCGCCCTCGCACGACCTGGCTGGCGAGCACCAGCGCGAACGGCGCCTCGATCCGGTAGGGGGTGCGGGTGCCGAACGGGCCGGCGGCGAACGCCTCGACCAGCTCGCGCAGCTCGTCGTCGCCCTCGATGTCGACGTCGCCCCGCCCGGGCAGGTCATCGGGCTCGAGCAGTTCCTGCTGTCGGCCGACGTGTTGCTCGACCCAGGCATGGAACCGGGTGCCGAAGCGTGCCGAGGCCGATGGTTTGCGTGGCATCGGGCGGGCCAGGTCGCGCGCCAGCTTCTGCGGATCGTCCTGCAGCCGCAACATGGTCGTGGCTGACAATGCGGACGGCAACGTCACCACGATCTCGTCGGCACGTCCGGCCCGCGCCTCGGCGACCAGCCGCTCGAGCTCGACGTCCCACTGCTGGACGCGGCCGATCTCGTCCAGCATCAGCTGGTTGTCGGCCTCAGACATCGCGACGTCGACGCCCTGTTGGCTTGCCGCCGCCACCAGCGCCGCCGCGGCCTCGCGACGATCGACCTCGTCGTCGCCTGCCTCGACCGGCCAGCTGAACCGTTGGTCGGCTCGGTTGGACGGGTTGACCGCGTCATCATCGGGAACAGGCGCGACGAGCTCCGGTGCGGCGCCCCAGGTCTCCATCGCCGCGACGATCTCGTCGAAGAAGATCGACGGGCCGCGACGTAGCTTTTGTTCGGGACCCCACCAGTGACAGGAAACGACCAGCTCTCGCCGCGGACGCGTCACGGCGACGTACGCCAACCGCCGTTCCTCCTTGAGCTCGTGGGCCTTGCAGTCCTCGACGAAAGCCGTGATGCCCTTGCCGCTGACTTCGCTGACCTTCGGCAGGTCGACGTAGTCACCGCGCAACGGCCAGGGCAGCTCGGCTGGGGCAGAGGGCCAGCGGGACCGCCCCTGGCCGGACGGGAAGACCTTGGTGCACACACCCGGCACGAACACGACGTCCCACTCCAGCCCCTTCGCCCGGTGGACCGTCAGCAGCTTGACCGAGTTGGCCTCACTGGGTACGGCGAGCGACAGGCCCTGGCCGTACTCCTCCTCCGCGGCAAGGTAGGCCAACAACCCCGGCAGCGACGCATCACCATCGATGCCGGCGAAGGACGACACCGCGTCGAGGAACGTCGAGACGTTGTCACGCCGCGCGGCCGCGACCGGGGAGGTCGAGGACGCCAGCTCGACGTCGAGCCCGGTCACGTCGATGACGCGACGCACCAGGTCGAGAAGAGGTTCGCCCACATGGCGCCGCAGCATGCGCAGCTCGCCGGAGAGCTGGCGGAAGCGCTCGCGAGCCTGTGCCGAGTAGGGGGCGCCGCCCGGCTCGTCGAGCGCCTCGACCAGCGAGACGATGTCAGCAGGATCGACGCCGGCCACCGCCTCTTCCAGCTTGCCAGCGATGTCGTCGACATCGATGTGGTGTCCCTGCGCAAGCTGGCGGGCCCGCCTGCCCAGCAGCGCGAGATCGCGCGGGCCGATCGCCCACCGCGGCGCGGTGAGCAGCGTGAGCAGGGCGGCGTTGGCCGTGACGTCATGGATCACCTGCAGAGTCGCGACGACCGCCGCGACCTCGGGCATCCGGAGCAGACCATTGAGGCCGACGACCTCCACCGGCACGCCCGCGGCCGTGAGGGCGTCGTGCACGTCGTTGGCGGTCTTGTTGTCGCGGACGAGCACGCCGATGTTGCTCCACAGCGGCACCGGCATGGCGGCGTGTGCCCGGGGAACCTCGACGGCGAGGAAGTCGAGCTCGTCGGCGTACGTCGACAGTGAGGCAGCGCGTACGACGCCGGAGGTAGCTGCGCCGGCAGGCTCGAGCGGCAGGCTCGCCGCGTGGTCGTCGTACAACGGCTCCGCAAGCTGGTTGGCGACGGTGAGGATGCGAGCCTCGGAACGACGGTTGACGCTCAGCGGGAAGCGGACGACGTCGGTCTCGACCGGGGCCAAGGGGAAGTCGCGCCCGAACCGCTCGATGTTGCTGACCGACGCGCCCCGCCATCCGTAGATGGCCTGGCACGGGTCACCGACCGCAGTCACGGGATGGCCGCGCCCGTCGTCGACCGGCCCGGAAAACAACGCCGTGAGCAACCGCGCCTGCGCCACCGAGGTGTCCTGGTATTCGTCGAGGAGCACGATCTTGTACTTCTCACGCTCGGCGCGCCCGACCTCGCGACGATGCTCGGCAAGCTGGGCTCCGAGCGCCATCTGGTCGGAGAAGTCCATCACCCCGAGCCGCCGCTTCAGAGCCTGGTAGTCGTCGACGAGGGCAAGCAGCTCCGCCCGCTTCTGCATCGCGATCACCAGCTTGCGGGTCGCCTCGACCGGCTTGGCCACCCCTCGCCACTGGTCGATCTCAGCCGCCTGGAACCGGCGCACGTCATCGGTGGTCACCAGATGCTCACTGAGCTGGGCGTCGAGCTGCAGGAGCGCGGTGACGTTGGTCGGCAGCCAGGTGTTGAGGTGGTCGATCGGCTGCGTGTGCTCGCGCAGGACTCGTGCCGCGAGCTGGAAACGTGACGCGTCGGCGACCACCGTGGTGTCGGGCTCGTGACCGATGCGGAGCCCGTGCTCGGTCAGCAGGCGGGCAGCGTAGGCGTGGTAGGTCAGCACGGTCGGCTCGGCGATCTCGGGTTCGGCCCCTTCGTCACGTGCGTCGGGGCTCGACACCACCCGACGCAGCAGGCCGGTCTCGCCCAGGGCCCTGCGCACCCGTTGACCGAGCTCGGCCGCCGCCTTGTTCGTGAACGTCAGCCCGAGGATCTCATCGGCGGCCACCATGCCCGTGCCGACCAGCCAGACCACGCGGGCGGCCATGACCGTGGTCTTGCCGGAGCCCGCCCCGGCCACGATGACTCCTGGCTCGAGCGGTGCGGTGATGGCCTCGAGCTGCTGGGCGCTGAACGGCACGCCCATCAGGGCCGCCAGGTCGGCCGGCGTACGCAGCTCGACAGCGGGTCGGTCGGGTCGCTCGCCGGGACGCATCGTCATGACAGCATCGTCCCCGTGCGTTGCTGGGCCGGGCAGAGACTGGCGAACTCACACCGGTTGCAGTACTGGTTGACCGTCGCCGCGAAGTCCTCCCGGCGTACGACGGCGGCGCCCGTTGCCAGCTGGATCTCGATGGTCTTGCGTCCGTCGGAGTCAGGGGCCTGCGGCAGCTGCTGCTGGACCTTGGGCATCCCGCCCTTGTCGACGCGCAGCTGGACGAGCTCCGCCCCACCGGAGCGCACGCGCTCGCCACACAGGTCGTCGAAACCGCCCTGGTCGACAGCGAGCTGGTAGAAGCCGAGCTGCGGGTTGTCCTTGACCGAAGAATCGCTGGGCGGGGTCTTGCTGGTCTTGAAGTCGACGACCACGATGCGTCCCTCGGCGTCGGCCTCGACCCGGTCGATCCGACCCGCCAGCGAGACGTGCTCGCCGTTGTCGAGGTCGAGCTCGACGGCGAACTCCTCTTCGGCACCCACGTAGCGGCGATCGGGCCGCCCCTCGTGCCACCGCACGAAGCGGGTCAGCATCTCGAGCGCCGTGTCGTGCTCGCGCGCGGCGATCCACGGGCTGTCGAAGTGCAGCTGGTCCCACACCGAGTCGAGCAGGTCGACGAGACCGTCTGCATCGACCTCGCCGGTCGTCATGTGCTCGGCGAGTGCATGGATCACCGAGCCGAACCCGAGCGAGCTCGACCGAACCGACTCCCCGGCGGCCTCGCGGGCGAGGAACCAGCGCAACGGGCAGCTCAGCAGACCTTCGAGTGCTGACGCCGACAGCCGCAGTGGTGCGTCGGCGGTGCGGACCGGTGCGTCGTTGCTCGTACGACGTCGGAGCCCCCACCAGCTCTCCGGATCAGCGGCGGGGACGAGCGGCTCGTCGGCTCCGATCCGTTCGGCCGCCAGAGCTGCCAGCCGGGCGGCCGCCGCCTGACGCAGCGGCACGCTCTCGCCAGGGTCGGAGGCGACCCGCCGCAGCTCGGAGACGACACCGCCCAAGGACATCGACCTCGCCGGCCGGCCGACGAGGAACGTCGGTTCGAGCTGGAGCTCTTCGATCAGCCGGGAGGGTTGTTCGCCGTCGGCCTCGGGCGAAGCGACCGCGGTGACGATGAGACGCTGGCGGGCGCGCGTGACCGCAACATAGAACAGGCGGCGCTCCTCGGCGAGCATCGCGGTCGTGGTCGGCGGCTCGACGAGGCCCGCGGGGCCGAGCCGGTCGGCCTGCAGCAGCGACCCGCGACGTCGCAGGTCGGGCCAGCTGCCCTCCTGCACGCCGGCCACGACCACGATGCGCCACTCGAGACCTTTGGAGCGATGTGCCGTCAGCAGTCGGACGGAGTCGCCGCGCACCCCTCGCTCGGCCAGCGTGTCGGCCGGGATCTGCTGCGCCTCGACCTCGTCGAGGAAGTTGTCGGCACTGGTGTGCTGCCGCTTCTCCTCGGTGCGGGCGGCGACCTCGAACAGCGCACAGATCGCGTCGAGGTCACGGTGTGCGGCCCGCGCTGCGGCCCCGCCCCTTTCGACCGCGCCACGTAAGCGCCGCGGCCACCGGGTGCCCTCCCACAGGACCCACAAAGCTTCTTCGGCCGGGCCATCACGGTCGAGCAGCCGATGGGCATCGTGGATCAGCGTCGCCAGCTGCCGGGGACCAGCCGCCAGTCGGTCGTCGACGTCAGCCAGGAACGACGGGTCGGCCAACGCGTCACGCAACAGGTCGCCGGAAGCCCGGGCCAACCGCTCCGGGTGCTCGTCACGGTCACGCTGGCGCAGCAGCCGACCCAGCTTGCGCACGGCGGCCGCGTCGAGGTCACCGAGCGGGGACATGAGAAGCATCCGTGCGGTCTCCGGCGTCAGCGACGCCGGGTCGACAGCCGCGCGAAGCGAGATCAGCAGTGGCAGGACGGCCGGCTCACGATGCAGCGGCACCTCGTCACCCGCGACCTCGACAGGAACGCCGGCCGCCACCAGGGCGCGCCGCAACCCCGGGATGGACTGCACTCCCGACCGGACGAGCACCGCCATCTCGGACCACGGCACGCCGTCCTCGAGGTGAGCGCGCCGCAACAGGTCCGCGATGTGGTCGGTCTCGGCCCCGCTCGAGCTGAACGTATAGATGTCGACCTTGCCCTGGCCGTACGGCCCATCGACGGCAACGGGCTCGCGAAACGTACGCAACGCATCGGCGTCGATGGAGCCCTTCATGCCGATGCGGTGCGCAATTCGACGCGACGCGGTCAGCAGCCGAGGACCGAACCGACGCGTCGTCGACAAGGCGATCACGTGGGCGGCCGAGCCGTCTGGCTGCGGGAACTGGGTCGGGAACTCGAGGATGCCGCGTACGTCTGCGCCGCGGAAGGCGTAGATGCTCTGGTCGGGGTCACCGACGACGACAAGGTCGCGGCCGTCGCCGGCAAGGGCCTGAAGAAGCCGCACCTGGCTGGGGTCGGTGTCTTGGTACTCGTCGACATACACCGCCTTGAACCGGTGCCGGAGCTCGGCCTTGACGTCGTCGGTCTCGGCGAGAAGCACGGCCCGGTGCACCAGCTCGGCGTAGTCGATGACGGCCTCGAAGTCGAGCACCTCGAGGTACTCGGTCATGAACGCCCCTGCCGCGACCCACTCCGGTCGATCGGCCTCGGAGCCGATGCGGGTGAGCTCCTCGGGCTCGAGCCCGAGCTCACGAGCCCGCGACAGCACCGCGTGGATCTCGCGTGCGAAGCCGCGGGTGCGCAATGCGGCGCTGAGGCCGTCGGGCCAGGACAGTGTGCTGCCTTCGAGGGAGTGCTCGAGCAGTGTCTTGATGCGCACGTCCTGCTCCGGAGCGCTGAGCAGCCGCAACGGGGTGAGATAGAGGTCAGCCGGCTGATGTTGACGCAGCAGTGCGTAGCAGAAGGAGTGGAACGTCGAGCTCATCGGCATCGCTGACGTGCGGCCCAGCCGGGCCGTGATCTTCGTGCGCAGCTCGTCCGCAGCCTTGCGGCTGAACGTCAGGACGAGGATCTCGTCAGGCGACAGCCCGCGACCCTCGACGCGCTCGACGACGGCCTCGACCAGTGTGGTCGTCTTGCCGGTGCCCGGACCAGCCAGGACCAGCAACGGACCTCCGGCGTGCTCGACCACCCGGCGCTGGGAGTCGTCGAGATCAGGCCCCGCGGCATGGATCCGCGGAGCTTGCTCGAGGCGATAGGTGACCGGCACGCGCCTATTGGACCATCACGGACCGACAGGGCAACGCGCACCGCGCCTCATGGCGGATCCCAGGAGGAGTCCACGTCCGGTCCTGACTCCCTGCGAGCCGGTCACGCCAGTCACGCCTGTCACGCGTCAGCCGTCCACAGTGCACGGGCCAGATCGACCTTGAGGTGGACGGCGTCGGCAATGTCGCCGCGGAGCGGGGTTGCCTCCGCGCGGTAGTGCGCGAGCGCCTCGCGCTGGTGCGAGGGCGGGAGACTCCCATCCGCCCGCACGACCCGCCACCACGGCACCGGAGCGCCGTACCGCGACATCACCTGCCCCACCTGCCGCGGACCGCCCCGGCCGACCGCGTCAGCGATGACCCCGTACGTCGTGGCACGTCCCGGGGGGATCTGCTCGACCAACGAGAGCACCGCCTCGACATACCGCTCCTGCTCGGTCTCGTCGGCATTGCGGTGCTGCACCTGACCAGCCTTGCAGATGCCGACGGGCCGGCAGTACCCCGAGACGCGGTTCTGCCGGCCCGTCGGACGTTGGACCGGTCAGCGCGGTCGGCTGATTCTCACCGAGCGGAGAATCAGAGGCGGGGCTGAAGGGCTCTGTACCCGGCACCAGGGTGAGTCCGCTCAGCCCGGAGTTGGCTTTGGCGTAGGTGAGCTCCTTGTTGATGTCGCCGATGTTGTTCGACGCCGGCAGCGGGGCGAGCCCGATCGTGGACAGCACGCCGAGCGCCTTGCCGTTGGCGTCCAGGAACGCGCTGCCGGAGTCACCCGGGATGCCTGGCGTGACGCTGTACAGCCCGTGCGACCACCCGTTGCCGTCATCGCCGATGCTGACTCCCACATGCGGAGACAGCGCCGAGACGCCGGCCCGCAACGAGGAGTTGCCGTAGGTGTAGAGCTGGTCACCAGCCTGCGTGCCGGTGGTGTTGATGCCCACCGGTCCACCCCAGAACGGGATCGAGGGGTTGACGTCGGCGACGTACGCCGGGTCGACCTTGACCAGCGCGAGGTCGTTGTAGGCGCACGCGTCCGCGTTGGTCTCGTTGCTCTTCTGCATCGCGATCCAGGAGCTGTACACGAGCTTGCCGGTGCCGACCTGGGTGCCGCCGCTGACCAGGCTGCCGCCCTCGTTGAACGTGACCGGCGTTCCGAGGGGGAGGGATCCCGAGTCGCAACCGTTGGTGTCGGTCGCGGCGCCGGTGCCGGCGCAGTGCGCGGCATAGCCCACGTAGGTGGCGCCGACGCCGTCGGTGAAGACGAAGTTGGCCGTGCACTGGGCCCCGTCGGTGTACATCATGACGCCCGGATGGATGGTGGCGCTGCCCGCCGGCGCCCAGGCTGCTCTCGCCTGGGTTGCCGTGGCGGGCGCTGTCGTGGCGGTCGCGCTGGACGGACCGGTGACGACCAGCGCGGCCCCGGCCGCGAGCACTCCGGCGGCGACGATGGACCTGGTGCGGATGAGCATTCCTGCTCCCTCCTCGTGGGGCGGGTGGACACGAACCCCAACGACCCCGGACGACGGCAGTCACGCGGTGACCTCGCATCGTCTCACCATGCGAGATGGCTAGGCTCCGGCCATCACCTCGACGCGACCAGGAGACGCCTGATGAGTGCAATCGCCACCTCGTTCGTGCTCGACGCGGTGCGTACGCCGTTCGGACGGCACGGCGGCGCGCTGGCCGGCATACGTCCCGACGATCTCGCATCGACCGTCCTGTGCGGCTTGCTCGAACGGCACCCGGACCTCGATCCCGCCCGGATCGACGACATCTGGTTCGGCGACGCGAACGGCGCCGGCGAGGACAACCGCAACGTGGCCCGGATGGCGGCCTTGCTCGCCGGCATTCCGACGTCGGTGCCGGGCAGCACCGTGAACCGGCTCTGCGGGTCCGGCCTCGAGGCGGTCATCGGTGCATCGCGTGCGGTCGCCGTCGGGGACGCGTCCATCGCTGTCGCAGGTGGGGTGGAGTCGATGAGCCGGGCACCCTGGGTGGTGCTCAAGCCGGAGACGGCCTTCGCGCGCGGCCACCAGCAGCTGTGGTCGACGACGATCGGGTGGCGGCTGGTCAACCCCTGCATGCCGAAGCTGTGGACCGTGGCGTTGGGCGAGGGCGCGGAGATCCTGGCCGACCGGTACGCGATCTCGCGGGAGGCCCAGGACGCGTTTGCCGTCCGGTCGCACCGCAACGCCGCCCGTGCCTGGGATGCCGGCGTGTACGTCGACGAGGTCGTCGCGGTGGACGGCGTCGACCTCGACCGAGACGAGGGCATCCGGCCGGACTCGTCGATCGAGAAGCTTTCGCGGCTGTCGCCCGTGTTCCGCCCCGACGGCACCGTCACCGCGGGGAACGCCTCACCCCTCAACGACGGAGCGGCCGCGCTCCTGATCGGCGACGAGGCGGCGGCGTCGTCGCTGGGCCTCGCGCCGCTGGCCCGGATCGTCTCCCGCGCGTCCAGTGGTGTCGACCCGGAGGTGTTCGGCATAGGGCCGGTACAGGCGGCCCGCGATGCGCTGGCGCGCGCCGGTATCGACTGGTCGGACCTGGTTGCGGTCGAGCTCAACGAAGCCTTCTCCTCGCAGTCGCTGGCATGCCTGGCCGAGTGGCCGGACCTCGACCCGGAGATCGTCAACGTCAACGGCGGCGCGATCGCCATAGGACATCCGCTCGGCGCCTCGGGTGCGCGGATCGTGGGTTCGCTCGCCCATGAGCTGCGGCGTCGTGGGGGTGGGTTCGGGCTCGCCGCGATCTGTATCGGCGTCGGGCAGGGCCTCGCCGTCGTGCTCGAGGCCTGACGAGTCGCTGATCGCGTCGTTTCACACCCCGAGGCGATGCAGCACATGGACGATGACCGGCTCGGTGGTCGCCGACCGCTCCTGCGCAGATGCGGTGACGAGGCCGGCCAGCTCACGGATCCCGGCGGTGGCCAACCGGAACACCAAGGCCCTCGCCAGCAGCTGGTACCACTCGAACCCGTCGGCCCACTCGTCCAGGAAGGACACCGGCAGGCCCTCCCAGCGCACCGCGTCCGACGCCGCGACCGCCAGTGCGAGACCGACGGGGCGATGGTAGGGCGGCCAGTCGATCACCGCCGGTCCCGCGTCGGTGACCAGCACGTTGCCGCCGATGTCGCCGTGGATGACCTGCGCCGGAGCTGTTACCGGCCGAAACGCCGCGCGGAGTCGCTCGATCTGTTCGACGGTCCGCGCGTCACCGGTGGCTTCGGCGCCTTCCCAGGCGACCCGGTCACCGACCGACCAGGCGTCGGTGCGGTCGCCGAGGAACGTGGGGGGACGGAGGGAGCTCACCTCTGCGTGGAACGCATCACTCGCCGAGCGGATCAGCGCCGCGTCCTGATGCATCGTCGCGTCTCGGCCGGGGATGAAACGGTGAGCGGCCCAGCCGGCGTACACCCAGGAACCGTTGACGGCGCGGACCGGTTCGGGAACGTGGACACCGCAGTCGCTGTCCCAGACGCTGAACACGTCACAGACCCAGCGGTGCTCGACCGGGTTGTCGGCGGGCTTCAGGACGACCTCGCCGTCGTACCAGGTGCGGTCTTGTCCGCCGGAGAGGCGACGCAGCCGACTCGGGTCCGCGCCGAAAGCCAGGGCGACGTCCGGTGGCGGCGAGCTCACGAGCTCAGCCTACGGACGAGCCGCCCCTTCCGGCTCGTTGAACCGTGAGTTGTGGTCCCTCGAACCGTGAGTTGTGGTCCCTCGAACCGTGAGTTGTGGTCCCTCGAACCGTGAGTTGTGGCTGTTGTCGACTCAGTACGACGGTTGGGACGGGTCGATCTGAGTGACCCACGCCGCCACGCCGCCGCCGACATGGACTGAGTTGGCGTAGCCGGCCCCCTTGAGCACGGCAAGTGCCTCAGCGGAGCGGACGCCGGACTTGCAGTGCAGCACGATCTGCTTGTCGTCGGGCAGTTCGCCGAGCGCGTTGCCGTTGAGGAACTCGCCCTTGGGGATCAGCACCGAGCCCGGGATCTTGTTGATCTCGTACTCGTTGGGCTCGCGCACGTCGACGAGGACGAAGTCGCGCTCGCCGTTGTCGCGCTCCTTCAACCAGTGCTCGAGGGTGACGACAGAGATCGTCGATCCGGCCGCCGCATCTGCAGCCTCGTCGCTGATCGCGCCGCAGAAGGCCTCGTAGTCGATCAGTTCGGTGACGGTGGGGTTCTCTCCGCAGACCGCGCAGTTGGGGTCCTTGCGGACGGGAAGCTTGCGGTACTCCATCTCGAGCGCGTCGTAGATCATCAGCTTGCCGAGCAGAGGTTCGCCGATGCCGGTGAGCAGCTTGATGGCCTCGTTGACCTGAATCGCGCCGATGCTTGCGCAGAGCACACCGAGTACGCCGCCTTCGGCGCAGGACGGGACCATTCCCGGCGGGGGTGGCTCGGGGTACAGGCAGCGGTAGCACGGACTGTTGCCACCCGGTGCCGCGGCCCAGAACACCGATGCCTGGCCGTCGAACCGGTAGATCGAGCCCCAGACGTAAGGCTTGTCGAGGAAGACCGCCGCGTCGTTGACCATGTAGCGCGTCGCGAAGTTGTCGGTGCCGTCCACGATGAGGTCGTACTGCTCGAAGATGCCGAGCACGTTGTCGTTGTCGAGCCGCTCATCGTGAAGCACGACCTTGACGAGGGGATTGATCTCGGCGATCGACTCCTTGGCCGACAGCGCCTTGGACTTGCCGACGTCACTCTGGCCGTGGATGACCTGGCGCTGCAGGTTGGACTCGTCTACTTCGTCGTACTCCGCGATGCCGAGCGTTCCCACACCGGCGGCGGCCAGGTAAAGCAGGGCGGGACTGCCGAGGCCACCTGCCCCGATGACGAGGACGCGGGCGTTCTTGAGGCGCTTCTGTCCGTCCATGCCGACGTCGGGGATGATCAGGTGGCGGCTGTAGCGGCGGACTTCGTCGATTGTCAGCTCGGCGGCCGGCTCGACCAGGGGCGGCAACGACACGGGTCTTCTCCTCGTACGACGTGGGCAGGTGCGTGCGGAACCCGGTAGCGGGTCCACGTGAGTGCAACCACACCCGGCTCCTCCATGTTCCCTGACCTGTCATCCCACGGACGAGCGTTCCGTCATACGGACAGGTTGGATGGCATGGTCCTGGTCGGCGAGGTCAAAGAGGCAAACCCCCTCCGCCCAAGCCGCGTTTGCCTTGTTCACAAGCCACCTGGCTTGTGAACAAGGCAAACGCGGAGGGCCAGGTGGGCAGCAAGCGGTGGGGTGGAAATGGGAGGGTGGGGGTATGGCGGAGAAGGTGACGGTCGAGATCGAGGGGCGCAAGCTCGCGCTCTCCAACCTCGACAAGGTGCTCTACCCCGAAGCCGGCTTCACCAAGGGCGAGGTCATCGACTACTACGTCAACGTCGGCGACGCCCTGCTCCCCCACCTGGCCGACCGGCTGCTCACCCGCAAACGCTGGCCCGACGGCACCGCCAAACAACCGTTCTTCGAGAAGAACACCCCGCGCGGCACCCCGGACTGGGTGCGCACCGTCTTCATGGCCGAGCATGGCGACGACGGCGTCGAGTACGTCGTCGCCGCGGATCTCGCGACGCTGGTCTGGCTCGCCAACCTCGCCGCTCTCGAGCTGCACGTCCCGCAGTGGACCGTCGGCCCCCGGGGCGGGCCGCGCGATCCTGACCTCATCGTGTTCGACCTCGACCCGGGCGCGCCCGCCGACATCATCGACTGCTGCAACGTCGCGCTCACCCTCAAGGAACTGCTCGAGGCCGACGGCCTGACTGCCTACCCCAAGACGTCGGGCAACAAGGGGGCACAGCTCTACGTCCCGATCGAGCCGGCCTCCGCGCACCGCACCTCGGCGTACGCGAAGAAGCTGGCCGACCAGCTCGCCGCGGCCGTCCCCGACGACGTCGTCTCGTCGATGGAGAAGCGGCTGCGCACCGGCAAGGTGTTCATCGACTGGAGCCAGAACAACGCTGCCAAGACGACGATCGCTCCCTACTCCATGCGTGGCATCGACCGGCCGACGGTATCGACGCCACTGACCTGGGACGAGGTGGCCGAGGCGACCAAGGCGGGCGATCTCCGGTTCGAGACCGCCGACGTCGTACGGCGGTTGGACCAGCACGGCGACCTGCTGGCTGACATGCCTGCCCACGCCGCTCCCCTGCCGGACTGACCGGCGCGCCCCCCTGGTCCCGTCTCGACGGAGACCGTTGGCAGCCGTGCGCGAAGAGATCGAGGAGCTGGCGCGCTGGCTCGAGCTGGAGATCGTCGAAAACCCGTGACGGCGACGGGCTCGATCAGCAGGGACGGACCCAAGTGACTCGACGGTAGGATGCGCGGGTGCCCACCGATGCAGGACAACGACCGCGCACTGGCCGCATGCCACGCACGCTGCGGCGAGCCCAGCTGCTCGAGTCCGCCCTCGACGTGTTCGTCGCCCAGGGCTACCACGCCGCGGCGATGGACGACATCGCCGAGCGGGCGGGTGTCTCCAAGCCGGTGCTCTACCAGCACTTCCCGAGCAAGCTCGAGCTCTACCTGGCGTTGCTCGACACCGCGAGCGACCAGGTGGTCGACGGCGTCCGGGAGGCCCTGGCCAGTACCTCGGTCAACAAGGAGCGCGTGGCCGCCACGACCGAGGCGTTCTACGCGTATGTCGCCGACGCCGGCGGAGCATTCCGCCTCGTCTTCGAGTCCGACCTGACCAGCGAGCCGGCCGTGCGTGAACGGGTCGACCGTGTCACGCGTCAGTGCGCCGACGCGATCGCCGAGGTGATCGCAGACGACACCGGGTTCCCCCCGGAGGCCTCCCGGCTGCTCGCGGTGGCACTGGTGGGCATGAGCCAGGTCTCGGCCCGCTACTGGCTCAGCGACAACGGCGGTCTGCCCCAGTCGCAGGCGACCGACCTCATCGCCAGCCTGGCCTGGCGTGGCATTCGCGGCTTCCCCCGCCACGAGTAACCGCTCACGTCAGCGACGTCGGGCGGCCGAGTGCCAGGCCCAGGTTCGTCAATTCCGCGCTCGAGACTTCTTGCGACCGGCTCCGCGGATCCACCACCCGGCTGCACCACTACGCTGGGGACGACCCCGTCCTCGAAACGATGTCGACGGTCCCCGACCTGAAAGGACTCCGTGTGGAGGTCAAGATCGGCGTGACCAACGCCAACCGCGAGCTCACGCTCGAGACGACTCAGAGCGCTGACGACGTCCAGGATGCGATCTCCAAGGCGCTCGCGTCCGAGAACGGCATCGTCTCTCTCACCGACGAGAAGGGCCGCACCGTCTTCGTCCCCGCCGCCAAGCTCGCCTACATCGAGATCACCGGGGAGTCCGGTCGCCGGGTCGGCTTCGGAGCGCCCTGACACCCCTGACCGAGGGCCGCCGTACCCACGGCCCGCCACCACCACGGGCGACGCGAGGAGGTCTGCCGTGCTGTATGCCGCGATGAGGTTCGTCATCGCGCCCATGGCGCGGCTGGTCTACCGTCCGGTCGTCCAGGGCCGCGAGAACGTGCCGCGGCACGGCGCCGTCATCATCGCGTCCAACCACCTGTCGTTCATCGACTCGGTGGTCATCCCGATCGCAGCACCCCGGACGGTCCTGTTCATCGCGAAGAAGGAGTACTGGACCGGCACCGGACTGCGCGGAGCGTTCCTGCGGGCCTGGTTCACGGCCATGCGCTCGATCCCGGTCGAACGTGGCACACACCGGGCCGCCCAGGCCTCGCTCGACGCGGCTCTGCAGGTCCTCAAGGACGGTCAGGCGTTCGGCATCTATCCCGAAGGCACCCGCTCGCGCGACGGGCGTCTGTACCGCGGCAAGACCGGCGTCGGCTGGCTGGCGCTCACCGCACAGGTTCCGGTCGTGCCCTGCGCCCTCATCGGCACCGACAAGCTCCAGCCGATCGGCTCTCGCATCCCACGGTTCACCCGCGTGACGGTGCGCTTCGGCAAGCCGCTGACCTTTGCGCCGCCGAGCACCGGTACGACCGCCGCGCAGGCCCGCCGCGCGGCCACCGACGAGGTGATGGCGGCCATCGCCGCGATGTCACCGCAAGAGCTCGCCGGGGTGTACAACGAGTCACCGTCCTCGGTGTGAAGTCGTGCCGGCGTGAATTCCCACGTCCCGCGCGGCAGACTTGACGTCAGTAGCCGTGGGACCTCCCTCGGACTCGCACGGACCTGCACCTAGGAGGCTGTTCATGGAACTCATCGGGCTGCTCATCGGAGGCGTCATCATCGGCCTCCTCGGCAAGTTCGTCGCCCCGGGCGACAAGGACAACATCCCGCTTTGGGCCACGCTGCTGTGCGGCATTGGCGGCATCCTCATCGGAGACGTCATCTACCGGGCATTCGGTGGCAACGGCAGTCCGGGCATCGACTGGACCCGTTGGGTCGTCGCGATCCTGGTCTCGGCCGGTCTCGTCATCGTGGCCTCGGGCTTACTGGGCCGGCGCAGCACGCACGTCTGACCAACCGCGGCGTACTCAAGCCCGCAGGCCGAGCGCTTCCATCCGCTGCGTGTGGGTCTCGGCGAGGCGGGCGAACATCCGGCCGACGGCCGCCAGATCCATGCCAGGGCGGTCCACGCCGCCGACCAGCAGGGCGGTCAACGCGTCGCGCTCCCCCGCGACGCGTTGGGCCTGGCTGAGGGCCTCTCCCATCAGCCGCCGGGCCCAGAGCGCCAACCGGCCGGCGATCTTCGGGTTGGCGGCGATCGCGTCGCGCACGTGCTCGACGGCGAAGTCCGCCTGACCGGTGTCGTCGAGCGTGGCGAGGATGAGGTCGCGGGTGGACTCGTCGACGTACGCCGCTATCTCGCGGTAGAAGTCGGCAGCGAGCCCGTCTCCCACGTAGGCCTTGATCAGGCTCTCCAGCCAGTCGGAGGGGGCGGTGTGCGCGTGGAAGGCGTCCACGGGCGCATGGAACGGCTCCATCGCCTCGAAGGGGTCCGCCTCCAGCTCGACGAGCCGGTCGCGAAGTTTTCCGAAATGACCGAACTCTGCCGTTGCCATCGTGGCCAGCGCCACTTTGTCCTGCAGGGTCGGCGCCTTCGTGGCGTCCTCGGTGAGCCGCTCGAACGCACTCAGCTCCGAGTACGCGAGGCCCCCGAGCAGGTCGACGATGGCGACCCGGTAGGCAGGGTCGGAGAACGGCGACGACGTCATGGCAGAGAGCGTAGCGACAGCCCGGACGCGGGAAACGATAGAGTTGTCCCCACGACGCCTCTTCTGCGACTTTCCGCGGTGGCGCACAGAGACTTAAGAATCGAGTTCCGTTCTGTCTACGTTCCACGAACTCGGGGTACTCCCCGAGATTGCCGACGCTCTCACCGATGTCGGCATCACTGATGCCTTTCCTATCCAGGAGATGACTCTCCCGATCGCGCTCATGGGAACCGACCTCATCGGTCAGGCCCGCACCGGCACCGGCAAGACGCTGGCCTTCACGATCCCGATCCTGCAGCGCATCGTCTCTCCGCACGATCCCGAGTTCATCGAGCTCGCTGCCCCCGGCAAGCCGCAGGCGCTGGTCGTCGCACCGACGCGTGAGCTGGCTCTGCAGGTGTCCAACGACCTGACGCTGGCCGGCAAGTACCGCGGCACCCGCACCCTCACGGTGTATGGCGGTGTGCCCTACGAGCCCCAGCTGGACGCCCTGACCGTCGGCGTGGACGTCGTGGTCGGTACGCCTGGCCGACTGCTCGACCTCGCAGCGCGCAAGGCCCTGGATCTCTCGCACGTGAAGGTGCTCGTCCTCGACGAGGCCGACGAGATGCTCGACCTCGGTTTCCTCCCCGACGTCGAGCGGCTCATCGCGAAGACCCCCGAGCTGCGGCAGACCATGCTCTTCTCGGCGACGATGCGCGGCGAGGTCGTCACGCTGGCCCGCACCCACATGCGGCACCCCGTCAACATCCGGGCCGAGTCCAGCTACGAGAACGCGACGGTTCCTGCGACGGCCCAGTTCGTCTACGTGGCCCACGATCTCGACAAGATCGAGATCATCGCCCGCATCCTGCAGGCCGAGAACCGCGGCCTCTCGCTGATCTTCACCCGCACCAAGCGGCAGGCCCAGCGGATCGCCGAGGAGCTGATCGAGCGCGGCTTCCCGGCCGCCCCGCTGCACGGCGACATGGCTCAGGTGGCGCGCGAACGCGCGCTCAAGCGCTTCCGTGACGGCTCGGTCGAGATCCTCGTCGCGACCGACGTGGCGGCACGTGGCATCGACGTCGTCGGCATCACGCACGTCATCAACTTCACCTGCCCCGAGGACGACAACACCTATGTGCACCGCATCGGGCGGACGGGCCGCGCCGGAGCCACCGGTGTGGCCATCACGTTCGTCGACTGGGCCGACGTCACGCGCTGGAAGGTCATCAACAAGACGCTCGACCTGCCGTTCGACGAGCCGCAGGAGACCTACTCGACCAGCGAGCACCTCTACCACGACCAGGGCATCCCGACCGATGCCAAGGGTCGCGTGGGGGCACCCAAGGAGAAGCCGTCGGCCGACGACCTTCTCGAGCCACGCGGCGGCTCCGGCTCCGGTGGCCGCGCAGGTCGTGACTCTCGCGGCGGCCGAAGTGCGGGCGGTCGTGACCGCGGCGCGTCGTCGAGCGAAGGTGGTCGGACAACTGGCAAGTCGCGTTCACGCAACCGGCGCCGTACGCGAAGTGGCGAAGCTGTCGCCGCCGGTGCCGACGGCGGCAAGGCCGACGGCGGCACTCCGTCCAACTCCTCCACGTCGTCCGCCGGCGCTGCAGACTCCAAGGCCGAGAGCGGCCGGCCGCGTCGCTCCCGCTCTCGCAACCGAGGCCGCTCCGGACAGTCGGCGGCGCCCGCCGCGGAGTGATCTCGGCCGGCGGGACGGCTCCATGGTCAGCGGCTTTCGCGGCCGATCCGGGCCGTGCGGTGAGGGCGTCCGCGCCCACAGTCTCAGGCGGTGACGACGACCGGCGTGTCGACCTTCGCGAACTCCCACATCGCCCGGGCGTCGCTGATCCACTGGCGGATGCATCCCGACGACAGGGGCGTGCCCAGCTCCGACCTGGACTGGACGAGCGAACCATCCGACCGCGCCGGCACGTCGTGGAAACCGATCGGGGCATGCCGTCCGCTGGCGAAGCGAACCATGTAGTTCATGGTCGACTTGTGGTTGTACGCCACCGCGTGACGTGACATCGAGGTGACTTGGTAGCTCCCAGGCTTCAGCAACGCGACGTCCTTGCCACCCGACACGAGATAGGTGCGCTGCACTCGGTCGGAGGCACCGACCAGCCAAACCCGTTGTGCACTGATGTCGTAGACCACCCGCTTGCCTGTGCCGCTCTCCTCGGGCAATGCCGTAGCGCTGCCCGCCGCGGTGCCCGGACCGTCGGTCGAGCCGGCGGCCGGTGAGTCGTCGATCGTGAGCCACCCATCACCGCCGGTCGCTTCGGGCGTCGACCTGCTGCTGTCCGTCGCGTTCGGTTGGGTCGGCCGGGAGGCTGCCCCGTCACTCGACGCCGTGGACCCGTGGCCCGTGCTTGGCGGCTGGCCCAACGCCGCACCGGGACCGAGCCCGACGACGCCCGCCATGGTGAGCACGGTGACCGCCACGGCACCGACGAGCGCGGTCAGCCGACCGGGCGACGTACCGCCGCGATGCGGGCGAGGGTCACGAGACACGAGCGCCAGTTTAGGCGCCAGCGACCAGATTCTCGGCCAACGTCCGATATGCCTGCGCGCCGCGCGTCGACCTGGCGGTCCGCAGGATCGACCGTCCGGCGGCAGGTGCCTCGGCGAACCGGATCGACCGCGGGATCGGCGGCTCGATGACGTCGATGTCGTAGGTCGCCGAGATCGTCTCGAGCACCGCCCGCGAGTGCTTGGGCCGGGAGTCGAAGAGCGTCGGTAGGACGCCCATGACGGCGAGCCGTTTGTTGGTGTAGCGGCGTACGTCGTGGACGGTGTCGAGCAGCTGGCCTACTCCGCGGTGCGACAACGTCTCGCACTGCAGCGGGATCATCACGGAGTCGGCGGCCGACAGTGCGGCGACGGTGAGAACTCCGAGGGACGGCGGGCAGTCCAGCAGCACCCAGTCGTAACGGTCCGCGACGTCTTCCAGCGCCGCGCGGAGCACGTGCTCACGCCCGGGCCTGGTCAGCAGCGCGGCTTCGGCCCCGGCCAGCTCGATCGTGGCGGGCAGCAGGTCAGGACCGTCCTCAGTCGTGAGGATCACGTCTGAGATCTCGGCCTGGCGCAGCAGCACCTGGTGAACCGACGTCTCGAGCACCTCGGGGTCGATGCCGAGGGAGAACGTCAGGCAGGACTGCGGATCGAGGTCGACCAGCAGGACGCGCTTGCCCAGGTCGACCAGCGCCGTGCCGACCGAGGCCACCGTCGTGGTCTTGGCGACCCCACCCTTCTGGTTGGCGATCGCGAGGGTGGTGGTCATCAGCGGCCATTGTGCCACTCGCTTCCGGCCCGGACGGACCGCACCGTGGAGCGCGTTGGTGACCGTGGCATGCTGACGCCGTGCCCCGTGCTCTCATCACCGGACCGACGGCCGGCATCGGCCTTGCCTTCGCCCAGGCGCTTGCCGCCGAGGGTCACGACCTCGTGCTCGTCTCACGCGACAAGGCGCGGCTCGAGCAGCTGGCCGCCGACCTGTCGGGGCGTCATGGCGTCACCTGCGAGGTGCTGCCGACCGACCTGACCGACGCCTCCCAGACCCGGGCCGTCGAGGACTGGTTGGCCGACCACCCGATCGACGTGCTCGTCAACAACGCCGGGTTCGGCAAGAAGCTGCCGTTCGAGGCAACCGATGTCGAGGACGAGCAGGACAGTCTCGACGTGATGGTGCGCGCGGTCCTCCGGCTCTCCCATGCCGCGCTGGGCCCGATGCTCGCGCGTGGTCGCGGCGACATCGTCAACGTGTCCAGCGTCGCTGGGTTCGTCCCGCGCGGCAGCTACGGCGCGCACAAGGCCTGGGTCATCAGCTTCAGCCGCTGGGCTCATCTGCGCTACCGAAAGCAAGGCGTGCGCGTGATGGTCTTGTGCCCGGGTTTCGTGCGGACAGAGTTCCACCAGCGGATGGACGTCGACCTCTCACGAATCCCGGGCTTTCTGTGGCTGCAGCCGGATGCGCTGGTCGCGGAAGCGCTCAGCGACCTCCGGGCCGGCAAGGCGGTGTCGGTCCCCAGCAAGCGCTGGAAGGTCATCGTGGCGGTCACCCGCATGGCACCCGCCGGCGTCGTCGAGCGGGTAGCGCGGTGGCGTCGATGAGCCGTCCGCGCAGTCTCGACCCCGACCGGTCCGTACGCCGCGCGGACCTGGCCACCGACCGCGGCAGCTTCGCCAGCTGGGCGTGCGAACCCCACGACACGTCTTTGGCGCGAGGCAACGTGCTCCTCATCCCTGGGTTCACCGGGTCCAAGGAGGACTTCGCCCCGCTCCTTCCGCTGCTCGCGGACGCCGGTTGGGGTGCGGCCACCTACGACCAGCGCGGCCAGTTCGAGACGGCGGGCGCTCCGGACGACGACTACACGCTGGCTGGCTTCGCGGCCGACGCGGTCGCCGTGTCCGCAGAAGTCTTCGGGACGGCCGAGCGCGTCCACCTCGTCGGACACTCGTTCGGAGGGCTGGTCGCCACGGTCGCCGCGCTCGAACACACCGACGTCTGGGCGAGCCTCACGCTCATGTGCAGCGGGCCCGGGGCGCTTCCCGGTGAGCGTGGACAGGCTGCCCTGCGAGCAGCCGAGCTGCTCGAACGCGAGGGCCTCGAAGCAGCACGTCTCGCGAAGGAACGCGACAACCAGCAACGCGGGATCGAGCCGTCCCCACCGGAGATCGAGACGTTCCTCGACAGACGGTTCATGGCCAACGCCCCGGCGTCCCTGGCCGCGATGGCCCGCCACATCGGCCGCGCACCCGACCGCACGGGCGAGCTCGCGAAGCTGGCCCTTCCGATTGCTGTGCTGCGCGGCGAGCACGACGATGCCTTTCCACACGCCGCTCAGGACGCGCTGGCGCAGACGCTGGGTACGGACGTGGTCGTGATCCCTGACGCCGCGCACTCTCCCGCGGTCGAGCAGCCTGAACGCACCCGCGACGCGCTCGTCCGGATCTGGCTCGGCTGAACGCTGCCCCGTCAGCCGCTAACGCTGGTCCGGCTCCACCGGGATCGCCACCCGGATCACCGTCCCGGCCGAGTCGGAGTCGATCGAGATCGTGCCACCGTGGCGCTCCTCCACGATTCGCCGGGCAATGTCGAGGCCGAGGCCCGTGCCCTGGTCGACCTCCTTGGTCGTGTAGAACGCCTCGAACGCGCGGGCGGCCACCTCAGGCGTCATACCCGGGCCTGTGTCGCTGATCTCGACGACGACGTCATCACCGTCGAGGCGCACGCCCACGCGGAGCGTGCCCGCGCCCTGCATCGCGTCCACGGCATTGTCGATGACGTTGGTCCACACCTGGTTGAGCTCACCTTCGTAGGCGTCGATCAGCGGAACCTCTGTCGAGTACTCGCGCTCGACCGTGACATCGGAGCGGAGCTTGTGACCCAGCATCACCAGCGTGCTCTCGAGACCGTCCCGCACATCGACCTGCTGCATCGCCCCGCGGTCCATCTGCGAGTAGGACTTGACGGCCGACACCAGCTCGGAGATCCGTCGTGTCGACTCCTTGACCTCAGACAGGAGCGTCGTCACCGACAACGTGCTGGTGACCCACGTCAGGCCGGGCTGCAGAGCCCCGCCGTCGAGGACGGCAGCGGCCCGGTCACACCAGTCGACGTCGGCACCGGCGTCAGCCAACGCCGCAGCCATGACCCAGCCGCGTTCGACTCCGTTCGCCTCGAGCCAGTCGGAAAGCGTCTGCTCGCGTTCAGCCCGGGCCAACGGATCCAGCAGCACGCCGGCCGGCTCGATCCCACGCCGAAGGCCGTCCAGGGCAGCGAACTGGGCCGGGGAGATTTCCTGGTCGGCGAGTCGGCGGAGTGACTCGAGGAGCTCAACAGACTCCCGTTCCAGGGCAGCCACGGCTCGGGTGGCCGCCGCCGCAGGGTTGTTGAGCTCGTGCGCGAGCCCGGCGGCGAGCGTGCCGAGGGTGACCAGGGCGCCGCGCTGCCTGGCCGTCGACTCCACTGATCGCGCTGTCCGGTACACCCCCGCGACGAGATGTCCGCCGAACGGGAACCAGGAGTCGAAGCACGCGCGTAGAGCGGTGGAGGGGACCTTGAGCAGGCGGCCCGGCACGACCCCCCGTCCTGTCGCCAGATACGCACCGTGCTCGTCCCATGCGCGGAACCCGCCGGCCCAGCGACCTGGCTCGTCCATCTTGGCGACCACCGTGTCCTCACGACCGACGTGGCGGACGAGATCGACCGCGCCGTCGACGAGCAGCCACCAGTTGTCTGCCGGCTCGCCCTCATGGAACAAGTCGTTGCCCGGTTCGATGCCGACCTCGGCACCGCTGTCGATCAGTTCGGCGAGCTGGTCGTCGGTGAGCCCGGTGAAGATGCCCAGCGGGCGCAGATCCTCGACGCGCATCAGATCGTTCCCAGGTAGCGGTGCACGAGGTAGATCGACATCGCCCCCTCCCCGACGGCCGACGCCACCCGTTTCATCGAGTCGAGCCGGACATCGCCGGCCGCGAAGACTCCCGGCACACTGGCTTCCAGAGCGAACGGGGGTCGCCCCAGGGGCCACCTGTCGGCCTGGTCGGAGACGAGCAGGTCCTGACCGGTGAGCACGAAGCCATGGCTGTCGCGCGCGATGTCGGGGCCCAGCCAGTCCGTGCGTGGGGACGCACCGATGAAGATGAAGAGCCAGCTCGACGTGACCTGCTCCGTCTCGCCCGTGACCCGGTCGCTCAGGGTGAGCACTTCCAGATGGCCGTCACCAGCGGCCGCGACCACCTCGCTGTTGAAGCGAACCTCGACGTTCGGTGCCGCCATGATCCGGTCCACCAGATACCGAGACATGGTGGCCGCGAGGGTGGCGGCACGCGCCACCAGCACCACACGCTTGGCAAAGCGTGAGAGGTTGAGCGCGGCCTGCCCGGCCGAGTTGGCCGCACCGATGACATAGACGTCATCACCCTCACACTGGCTCGCTTCGCTCGCGTTGACTCCGTAGTAGATCCCGCGTCCCGTCAGTCCGTCCACGCCGTCCGCCGGAAGTCGTCGGTACGCGACACCGGTCGCCACCAGCAGCGAGCGCGCCTCGATCTCGCCTTCGCCGTCGAACGTGACCGCGCGCACCGGGCCGCGACTCTCGAACCCACCGACCTCCCGTGCCAACACCATCTCGACGCCGAAGCGAGAGGCCTGCGCGAAGGCGCGCTGGGCCAGGTCGGATCCGCTGAGCCCCTTGGGGAAACCGAGGTAGTTCTCGATCGAGGCGCTCTGTCCCGCCTGACCGCCCGGGGCCTCGCGCTCCACGATGACCGTGCTCAGTCCTTCGGATGCCGCATACACGCCGGCCGCCAGACCCGCCGGGCCACCCCCGACGATGCAGACGTCGTACAGCGGCTGCCGCGCGGTCGTCCGCAAGCCGAGCGAGTCCGCGAGATCGCGGATCGACGGCGAGCGCAGCGTTCCTCCGTCAGGCACCAGCACGAGCGGCAGGTCGGCCGGGTTCGCCTCCGCAAGTCCGGTCAGCCGCCGTCCTTCCGCGTCACGTTCGATGTCGAACCAGCGGTAGGGCACGTGGTTGCGTGCCAGGAACATCTTGATCTCGTGGCTTCGGTCGGACCACCGATGCCCGACGACCCGAAGGTCGGCCGTGTGCTCCGGGTTTGCCTGCCGCCAGTCGCTCAGCAGGTCGTCGATCACCGGGAAGAGCCGCTCCTGAGGCGGGTCCCACGGCTTCAGCAGGTAGTAGTCGAGCCCGATGTCGTTGATGGCCTTGATCGCGACGTCAGTGTCCGCATACGCCGTCAACAACAGGAACTTGGCGGTCGGGGCGTGCTCGCGGGCCAGTGCCAGCATGTCGACGCCGGTCATGTGGGGCATGCGCTGGTCTGCGGCGATCAACGCCACGGGTTGGTCGCGCAGTGCGAGCTCCGCGAGGACCGTCAGCGCCTCAGCACCGGACGTCGTGCGAACCAGTCGGTAGTCGGCGCCGTACTGCATCGCCAGGTCGCGCGTGATCGCGGCGGATACCTGCGGATCGTCGTCAACCGTGAGGATGGTCGGTTTGCCCATACGTCAGCCCTCGTGCTGTGCTGCGGTGCGCTGCCCGACGCGAGCCCAATGGGCTGAGGGACGTAGGAGCCAGCAAATGCTGAGCATAGTGCGCCGTTACGGCGCTCGCGATGCGGTCAGGACTCCTCGAGACCGGACCAGGGTTCGCGCGGCTTGGCGGCTGCGGAGCCCTGCGGGCAGGCCCGGTTGAAGTCGCACCAGCCGCACAGGCTGGAGACCTGCGCCGGGTACAGCGCGTCCGCCTCGGCCGCGTCGACACCGGCCCGGAACCTCGTGTCGAGCTCGGCGATCTCCGCGGCGATCGAGTCAGCCCGGCCGATGTGTCGCGTGAGCCCCTCGTCGGAGTGCTCCCAGCTCAGCACCTCCCCCGTCGGTAGGTGGTGCAGCTCGACCCGGCGGCACCGTTTGCGCAACGTCCGCTCGGCGCCGGCGGCATACACCGCCAAGGCCAGCGACGTCCGGGCGTCGTCGACGGTCAGCAGGTGGCGGCCGGTCTTGTAGTCCACGACCACCAGACCCTCCCCGGCGCGGTCGTCGATCCGGTCGACCCGGCCGAACAAGGCGGCGTGGTCGGTCTTGAGGGCGACCGTGCGCTCGACCCCGATGGGCTCGTCGGCGGGGTCGAGGTCGGCGACATACGTCTCGACCATCTCGCGCCCTCGCCGCCGGGCCGCCGACCGCTGCGCGTCGTCGCGAAACCCGTCGTTGAGCCACGCATCCTCGAGGAGCTCACCGGACCGGGCGACGGTTCGCTGGCCAACCGGCAGCTTCCACCAGTTCGCCAACGCCGTGTGCACGGCCGCGCCCAGGGAGTTGTGCGCCCACGGCGGGCCTTTCGGCGGAGGCGGGCGGTCGAGGTAGGTGAAGCGGTAGCGCCGCGGGCAGTCGAGATAGGTGACCAGACGCGACGGAGCAGCCTGGAGGAGCCGGGTGGGCATGCCGTCGAAGCCGAGCTGCTGCGCTTGGCCAGGCCCGGATGGCTGCGCGCTCATGGGCGGACGACCTCGGGGGCGGACCTGCCGGCCGCAGCTGCGTTCGCTCCGGCCTGGGCCAGCAGCCTGTCGAGCTGCCCTTCGGCCGTGACGTTGCAGCCGAGCTCATGGTCGACCTTGCCTGCGCCGTGGTAGTCGCTGGACCCCGTGGCCACCAGCCCGAGGTCGGTCGCAAGTCGCCGGAGAATCTCGCGGTCGGCGGCCGTATGGTCCTGGTGGTCGACCTCGATCCCTACCAGTCCGACGTCGACCAGCTCGGCCAACGCCTCTCGGTCGAGCCCGCGCCGGCTGCCACGACCCCACGGGTGCGCGATGACGGCGGCGCCGCCGGCAGCTGTCACGATCGCGACCATGTCTCGTGTCGGCGTCGCGTAGCGCGCGGCATACCCCGGGCGTCCCCACCCCAACCAGTCACGGAAGGCCTCGGTCCGGTCTGCCGCCACGCCCTTGGTCACCAAGACGTCCGCAAGGTGCGGGCGACCGATCGCGGGCGAATCGCCCACCTGCACCATGACCTCCTCCTCGGTGATGTCGACGCCCGCGTCACGCAGCTGGGCGAGCATCGCCGACAACCGGCCGCTGCGGCCCGCCAGGATCAGGGCCAGCTCGTCGGTCAGCGGCGGGTACGTCGGGTCGGGCAGGTAGGCCAACAGGTGTACGCCGGCGCCATCCAGCCTGGTCGAGATCTCCATGCCTGGGATGAACGTGATCCCTGCCTCGCGGGCGGCGCTTGCTGCCTGGTCCCAGCCGGCAGCGGAGTCGTGGTCGGTCATGGCGATCACGTCGAGCCCCGCCGCGCGCGCCTTCACGATCACCTCGGCCGGGGTGTCGGTGCCGTCCGAGGCGCGCGAGTGGGTGTGGAGGTCGATCAGCACCCCCTCACCCTAGGGTTCGCCTCCGCCAGCCGGCCGACCCGGCGGGACCGGTGCGGCGTCATAGACGCACGATGGCCCGGCGTTGACGCGTCAGCAGCAGGTCGGTCACGCCCACGACGAGAGCGGCTACCACGAACAGCAGGGCCACCAGCACCGCCTTGCTCAGCGCGTGACCGTAGACCTCGGACCGGGTGCTACCGGCCAGACCGGTAGCACCGGTGGGCAGCGCAGCGAAGAACGCGGCACCGATGACCGCCTGCCCGATCGCCGCCCCGATGCGTTGTGAGGTCTGGAGCACCCCGCCGGCTGTGCTGCCGGTGACCGGGTCGACGTCGATCAGCGTCAGCGTCTGGTTGGGCGTGATGACGGCGCCCGAGCCGAGACCGAGGAAGAACAGGGGTATCGCGAAGGCCACCGCCGCGTGAGTTCCGGGCTCTTGACGGGCGACCAGATCCAGCGCGAGCGCCCCGGCTCCGAAGGTGAGACAGGCACCGACCACGAGCGGACGCCCCACCCGCGTCACCACCCGACCCGCGAGCGGAGCCGCTACGGCAGAACCCAACGCGAACGCGGTGATGCCGAGCCCTGACTGGAACGCCGTGTAACCCAGCCCTTGTTGGTAGTAGAGCGCAAGCACCAGAGGCAACCCGGTCATGCCACAGAAGAACACGAGGGCCAGCACCACGCCTGCGGTGAACGAGGGCTGCCGGAACAACCGCAGATCGACCAAGGGGTCGCGTCGAGCACGTGTCAGTCGGGCCTCGCGACGGAAGAACCCGAGCAGCAGGAACACCGCGGGTATGCCGAGAAGGAACAGCCGGCCGTCCTGCAGCGCGTCATACTCGACGGCAGCGAACAGGACGCAGAAGGTTGCCAGCCCGAGGACCGCGGCACCACCGATGTCAAGGCGATGCCGCCCGGTCGGCGGGGCATCAGGCAGCCATCGTCTGGCCATCACGATGACCGCGAGCCCGATCGGGATGTTGACGAAGAACACGAGCCGCCACCCGAACTCGGGACCGCCTACCGCGATCAACAGGCCGCCGGCGAGCGGCCCCAACGCGGTGCCCAGCGCCACCACCGTGCCGATGACACCGAAGGCCCGGCCGCGGTCCCGCCCGGCGAACAGCTGCTGCACCAGTCCGGAGACCTGCGGGTTGATCAACCCACCGGACAATCCCTGCAGCACGCGCGCAGCGATGAGGATGCCTCCGCTCGGAGCGAGTCCCGACAGGGCGCTGGTGACGACGAAGCCGGCAACCCCGATGATGAACATCGCCCGGCGTCCGTGGTCGTCCCCGAGCCGCCCTCCGAGCACAGGGACCAGCCCGAACGCCAACGTGTACCCGCTGACCACCCATTGCAGCTGGGCCGGCCCCGCTCCGGTCGCGAGGCCGATGGCGGGCAGGGCGACGTTGGTGATGCTGAGGTCGAGCAGCGTCATGAACAGCGCGCTGCAGCACACGGCAAGCGCGATCCATCGCCGGCGATCCGCGGCGGCATCCGGCAGCGACGTCACTCACGCAGGCTACGTGGCACGGGTAGACCCCGCTGCCCCGGTCAGCTCAGGAGCAGCCGGGGCGACAGCTCTCCGACCGGCAGCACGGTGAGCTCGGCCCCCAGCGTGCGGGCATCGACGAGCTGGATCGGCTGGACCACGATCGCGCCGGCCTCGATGGGGTGCACGATCAC
This sequence comes from uncultured Actinomycetota bacterium, assembly GCA_963815445.1. Lineage (GTDB taxonomy): Bacteria > Actinomycetota > Actinomycetes > Propionibacteriales > Nocardioidaceae > JANLYC01. The sequence continues at coordinate 118,301 of CAWFGV010000005.1, read as the reverse complement.
CCAGAGCCAACGACCGGCGGCCTCCCCGGCATACACCGCCCGGTCGGGAGCACCCTCGACCGCCCACAGCAGCACCGGCCGCCCGTCGATCTCGAACCTGGCGTGCGGCGGACCTTCACCCACCCCGGAGGTCGGATAGGTCATGGGGAGACCGGCGAAGTGGCTGCCCACGCCTGCACCTGCCTCCTCGCAGACGAGGATGAGCTCGGCCGGGTCGCCGAAAGGGTCCGTGCCGATCCAGCTGGCAGCGGTCGCCGAGCCCCGGGCTTCTCGGTCACCCTGGCCGGACTTGCCACCGGCGTAGGCAAGTCCACCGAAGGTCCAGCTCACCGGAACCGGCCAGGGTGTCCACAGGGGCACGGCCAACGAGTTGATCTCGGAGCCGATCACGGCGGCGAACGGGTCAACGACCGTGAGGCGCTCCTTCATGGCTCAACGGTGGGGGGCGAACGGGTCGGGGTCAAGGACCAGCCGCGTGGCGCGCGGCGTACGGTCGGCCCATGCGCGTGCCGTGCGTGGGAGTCGTGGTGCTGGATGGGCAGGATCGGCTGCTCGTGATCCGCCGCGCGCACGAACCCGGTAGGGGCCTCTGGTCGATCCCGGGCGGACGTGTCGAGCCGGGCGAGGACCTGCCCGACGCCGCGGCTCGGGAGGCGCTGGAGGAGACGGGTCTCGACGTCCTGGTCGGCCGCGTGCTCGGAACGGTCGAGCTGCCTGGGCCAGGTGGCGCCGTGTATGCCGTCACCGACTTCGTCGCAACCGTCGCGGCTGGCAGCGCCGGCGAAGCCGCGACAGCAGGCGACGACGCCGACGAGGTCAGGTGGGTCAGCCGCGCGGAGCTGGCCGACCTCCCGACCTCGCCCGGCCTCGTCGAGGCACTGACGACCTGGGGGTTGTGGGCCTGACGTCAGCCCAGGAACCCGTACGACAACTGCCGCAGGGCTGCCTTGGAAGGGGTGCCTGCACCCTTGGCTGCGGGCAGGACCGGCTTGTGCTGACGCCACAACCAGGCGCGGAAGAACGGCTTCAGGTCCTGCCCGCTCACCTTGTCCGCGAGCGAGATGAACTCCTGCGTCGTCGCCGTCCCGTGCCGGTGCTGGGCAACCCAGGTGCGCAGCAGGGTCCGCATGTCGGACCGGCCGATCTTGTGTCGCAGGGCTCCGAGCGTCATGGCGCCCCGGACGTACACCGCGCCGGAGAACATCGTGTTGCGCCTCGGGTCAGCGATGGACTGTCGCCAGAACCGGTTCTTGGCCCCGATCTGGTTGTAGACCTGCTTGGTGTCCCTCCAGGTCGTCGCCCCGCCGCGGTGCTCGAACCAGAGCCAGGAGGCAAAGGTCGCGAACCCCTCGTTGAGCCAGATGTGCTTCCACCTGCTCACGGAGACGCTGTCACCGAACCACTGGTGGGCGAGCTCGTGGGAGATCGTCCCCTCGTCGGGTGCGAAACCGTAGATCGGCCGCGTCTGGGTCTCGAGGGAGAACCCGACGTTGCGGACGTGGTCGACGATCGCGCCGGTCGAGCTGAACGGGTAGCGCCCGAACGTGCGCGACCAGAAATCCGTGACCTGGCCGGACACACCCACGACATGTCGCTGTCGCGCTCGCTTGGCGAGGCGCGGGTCGACCGCCGTGAACTCGGGGATGCCGGCAGCGGTGGTGGTGCGGTGGAACTGCCAACGACCGATGCCGAGCGTCGCCAGGTACGTTGCCATCGGCTGGCGCTCGTCCCAGACGAAGGTCGTGCGGTGGTGGTGGCGGTGACGGGAGACGAGGTCTCCGTTGGCCACCACCTTGCGGGTGCTGGGAACCGTGATCGCGAAGGTGAAGCGTGCCTTGTCCGACGGGTGGTCGTTGGACGGGTACCAGGTATGGGCGGCGTTCGGCTCACATCCGACGAAGGCGCCGTCGGGGGTGTACCGCCAGCCGTAGTCGCTGCCGAAGACGATCGGTGAGCCCTTGATCGTGCGCGGTACGCCGGAGTACCAGACCCTGACGACGAAGACCTGCCCCTTGGGCAACCCGCGGTCCGGGGTCACGACGAGCTCCTGACCAACGCGCCTGAACCCGGCCTGCGCCCCGTCGACCGTGACCCGGTGCACGCGGTAGCCGGTGAGGTCCAGGTCGAAGCGCGACAGGTTCTGGGTGGCGACGGCGGTGATGCGGTTGGAGCCGCCCAGGTGATGCGTGCGTGGGTTGTACGACAGGTGGAGGCCGTAGTGCCGGACGTCGTACCCGCCGTTGCCGAGCTTGGGGAAGTACGAGTCGCCCAGACCGCGACTCCCCGGATGGAAGACGGTCTGAGCGACAGCGTCGCCGTGCCCTGACATGCCGGGAACCGTCCTGCCCGTGGCGACCGCGGGATCGATGCCTGATCCGAGCATCGCGGTCGTGGTGAGAGCCGCGATGAAACCGGCGGCACGGTAGGGGGCGGTAGGTGGTGCGGTACGTGGTGCGGTGACTGGTGCGTGTCAAAGCCATGAACATCTCCCCGTCGGGCCTTGCCCCCTCGGTGCGCGAAGGTGACACACAAGGCCACTGCCGACCCTTCCGAGCAGCCTGCCCCGCGTCAAGTCGAAATGCCGGATCAGTGGTGTGAGTTTCCGATGCGCCATTCCCGGCGCGCGTCACCGTCCCAGCGACGGCAACCGGCGACCGTCACGGTCGACTCCGGTGCGGCGGCGATCGCTACCGCCGGGCCGAGCTGGTCGACCTGCACGCGGTGTGCCAGCGTGATGTGCGGGGTCCACTGGCCGGGGATGGAGAACGTCATGGGGACGCCGCCGTCATCCGCCGCCGCGGACACGGCCGCCTGTAGGGCAAGCAGTGCCGGATCGCTGACGACGAGGCGCGCCAGCACGAAGGGCCCCCGGCCGAAGACCACAAGCCCTCCGAGCCGCAGGGCCGTCGCGGCTGTCAGGTGCGCGGTCACGGCCGCCTCGATGGCGGCCTCGCGGCTCGGGGCCGAGGCTCGGAAGGCCACCAGGGTGACGTGTGGTCGGTTGGACGCTCCGGCGCGGCGGCCCTGGCTGGGCAGATCTGCTTCGACCAGGCGGACCCACGCGGCCCTGATCGCCGCGTCCGACTCATCGTCGAGGATCAGCTCGACCGACTGGACCACGAGCCGCTCAGGAGTCGGCGTTCCACCGGTCGAGCGTGGGCGTGCCCCGGTCATAGCTCAGGACGCTGAGCTTCGCCGTGTCGAGGGGGAGATGGGCGCCGAGGGTGACCGGCTGCCGCATCCAACGTGCGGCGAAGACGCGCAGGATGTGGCCGTGGGCGATCAACAGCACGCGCCCATCGGACTCGCGGCAACGCTCGATCACCGTTTCGACCCGGGAGCTGACCTCCGCCGGGGTCTCCCCGCCCGGCGCCCCGTCGACCCAGATCGACCAGTCCGGCCGCTCCTTCTGGACGTCGACGCGGGTGCGCCCCTCGTAGTCGCCGTAGTCCCACTCGACGAGGTCATCACAGATCTCGAAGCCGTCGACTCCGGCGAGCTCTGCAGTATGACGGGCGCGCTGCCTGGGGCTGCAGAGGATCAGGTCGAAGGTGGCCCTATGGAGCAAGGGCTTCAGTGACTTCGCCGCCTCGATCCCCACGTCGGTCAGCGGCAGATCTGTCGTCCCGGTGTGTTGCCCGGACTTGCTCCACTCGGTCTCGCCGTGCCGCACCAGCCAGACTTCGTCCTCACCCTCGCTCATCTCAGTGACTCTAACGGTCCCGTCGCCGAACGCAACGACGTGAGGGCTGGGCCCATTACGGTCGGCCAGCCCTCACTCCCGATGCCTCAGAACATGGCTTGCATGGCGTTGGGCAGCTGCGGCTCACCTTCGAAGAAGTTCGTGACGACGAAGCCACAGCGCATCGATGGCAGCTCGCAGGCGTAGATGTCGTTGGTACCGGCGTTCGGATCGCCGCCCTGAGCCGCGTCGCGACCTGTCATCGCGATCGAACGGTCGTCGAGCCAGGTGGCCGTCGAGGGCCGTCGGGGCAGATCCGTGAAGTCAACCCGCTCTCCTGTGTGCGTATCCCACACAGCCACGGGAGGTGCCAGGCCATCGGCGGTCTCGACGGTCGACAGGCCAAGGTAGTGGGCACCGTCCGGAGACAGCTGGCCGTCCGAGGCCTCCACCGGGGCCATTGCCTCGACGGCCCGACCGTCCGTCCGATCGAAGAAGGCCGTCGCTGACCTGCATGTGGTGTCCCCCTGTGCGGTGCGTACGTTGCGGTGGTCTCAGGGGATGTAGACCCCGCCGATGGTCAGAAGGTTGAGACGTCTCTCGCCTTTTCCATGCCCCGTGGCCGTGGCGTTTGCCTTGTGAACAAGCCACCTTGATTCTTCACTAGGCGGAATTGCCTTGCTCAGAAGCCACCTGGCTTGTTCACAAGGCAAACGTCAACGGCCAGGTGGGGCGCGCATCAGCCAGGGCGGTCGGCAGGGGTTGGGCGGCCGGGCTGCTCACCGCCGCGCGCCTGCAGGTAGCTGTCCTTCGGCACCATCACCTTGCGTCGGAAGGTGCACACGACGGTGCCGTCCTGGTTGTAGCCGATGGTCTCCACCTGCACGATGCCCCGGTCGTCCTTCGACGTACTCTCCCACTTGTCGAGCACGGTGGTCTCGCCGTAGATCGTGTCACCGTGGAACGTCGGTGCCACATGACGCAACGACTCGACCTCGAGGTTGGCGATGGCGCGGCCGGAGACGTCCGGCACGCTCATTCCGATCAGCAAGGAGTACACGTAGTTCCCCACCACGACGTTCTTGCCGAACTGCGTGGTCTGCTCGGCGTAGTGCGCGTCCAGGTGCAGCGGGTGGTGGTTCATGGTGAGCAGGCAGAACAGGTGGTCGTCGTACTCCGTGACCGTCTTGCCCGGCCAGTGCTTGTACGTCGCGCCGACCTCGAACTCCTCGTAGCTACGACCGAACTGCATGGGGGCTCCTCGTCGACGGTGGTGGGCCTGGTCACCGGGTTGGGCAGGTCCATGGTGACAAAGCCTCGGCTCCGGACACCTTATGAGGCTGGTCACACGTGGCTCGGCACCCGCCCGTCGGCCGTCGAAGCACCCGGAGCGGCGGCTAGGGTATGCCGATGCCTTCCCTCCGTCCTGCCGTCCTCACCGCTGCCGCGTCGTTGCTCCTCGTCGCCGCCTGTGGCGGAGCGAGCGACACGACGAACAACGGCAGCTCCACACCTCCGACAACGGCCGGTGGGTCGGCGACGACCGACGCGGCCGGCACGCTGTCCGGACAGGGGTACAGCGTCGCCATCCCGGCCGACTGGGACGACATCACCGCCGAGGCCAAGCAGCACAACAGCCAGGCCGACGTCGCGATGGCCGAACCGCAGCAGGACCAGGTGTTCCGTACCAACTTCAACGTCGTCGTACCCAACCAGATCGGCTCCGGCGTCAGCGATGCCGAGCTCGCCAAGAAAGCCGCACGGGAGCTCAGGAGCGTGACGAAGTCGGCGGTGACACCGGTCTCAGCCCCCGACTTCGACGGGAGCCCCGCGCTCGGCCAGACGTCCAGCACGTCGGCATCAGGGGTCGATGTCTCCCTGATCCAGTACTTCGTCGTCAAGGACGGCCTGGTCTACGCGGCGACGATGACCTTCGGGACCGACCAGACCGACCAGGCGAAGGCCACACTCGACGAGATCGTCGGTTCGTGGACCTGGGCCTCGTGAGCCCGCACGGTCAGCCGTCCCGCAGCGCCAGCCTGCCGAGCATGTTGGCGGCGTCCTCAGCGACCTTGGCGACGCAGACGATCTCGTAGGACATCGCCACCACGCCGGTGTTCGACGTGAAGTCGCGCTTGCCGCCGGTGGCGTGGTACGCCGCCAAACCCGAAAGCGCGCCGAAACCGGCTCCGACGGCGGCGGCGAAGATCGCGACGACGGCGTTCACGTTCGTCGAGAACAGCACGATCAGTGCTCCCATGAAGAGACCCCAGGTGGCGCCGGTGGCGGCCGTGGCGCTGACCACCTTGCCCCGCGTCAGCCGGCCGGTGACGTTCTCGACCAGTCGTAGGTCGGTGCCGATGATCGAGACGTTCTCAACCGGGAACTCGTGGTCGGACAGGTAGTCGACCGCCTCTTGGGCCTTGTCGTACGTCGGGTAGGTCCCGATCGGGATACCTCGCGGCACCTCGTGGATGGGGATGGGCATGGCACTCTCCTCGGCTCGTATCAAGCCTAGGTCAGAGGCGGTAGTCCTCCAGGAGGCGGCGGCCGATGATCATGCGCTGGATGTCGGCGGTGCCCTCGCCGATGAGCAGCATCGGCGCCTCACGGTAGAGCCGCTCGATCTCGTACTCCTTGGAGTAGCCGTACCCGCCGTGGATCCGGAACGAGTCCTCCACGACCTGTGAGCAGTACTCCGAGGCCAGGTACTTCGCCATGCCGGCCTCGAGGTCGTTGCGCTCACCGGAGTCCTTCTTCTTGGCCGCCTTGACCATCAGCTGGTGCGCAGCCTCGACCTTGGTCCCCATCTCGGCCAGCCGGAACAGCACCGCCTGGTGCTCAGCGATCTTCTTGCCGAACGTCTCGCGCTGCTGGGCGTAGACGATCCCCAGCTCGAAGGCCCGCCAGGCGACGCCGCAGCCGCGGGCGGCGACGTTGACACGGCCGACCTCGACGCCATCCATCATGTGGTAGAAACCGCGTCCCGTCTCGCCCCCAAGCACCTTGTCGGCCCCGACCCGGTGGCCGTCGAAAACCGCACCGGTCGAGTCGACGCCCTTGTAGCCCATCTTCTCGATCTTGTTGGGGATCGTGAGCGTGCCGTCCGCCTGCGAACCGAGACCCGGCTCCTTCTCGATGAGGAACGTGGTCATGTTGCGGTGCGGCTTGCCCTCGTGATCGGGACCCTCGTCGGTCTTGACGAGCACCGCCAGCAGGTTCGAGGTGCTGCCGTTGGTGATCCACATCTTCTCGCCGGTGATCAGGAAGTCGTCGCCCTCGCGCACCGCCTTGGTGCGGATGGCCGCGACGTCTGACCCGCAGCCCGGTTCACTCATCGAGAACGATCCGCGCAGGTCACCGGTCGCCATCCGAGGCAGATACTTCTGCCGCTGGTCCTCGGTGCCGTGCTGCATCAGCAGGTAAGCCACGATGAAGTGCGTGTTGACGATGCCCGAGACGCTCATCCAGCCGCGGGCGATCTCCTCGACCACCAGCGCGTAGGTCAGCAACGACTCACCGAGGCCGCCGTACTCCTCGGGGATCGTGAGGCCGAACAGGCCCAGGTCCTTCATGCCGTCCACGATCTGCTGGGGGTACTCGTCGGCGTGCTCGAGCTCACTGGCAACCGGCAGGATCTCCTTGTTGACGAACTCCCGCACGGTCTTGAGGATCTCGGTCTGGATGTCCGTCAGACCTTCGGTTTCGCAGAGGCGACCCATGGTGTGTGCCTTTCTCGTCTCGCGTCGGAGGTCATGCGGACGGTGGTTTCCACCGGTCAGTGCGCTGCAGGCCGGCCGCCCGGCCCTTGGCGGAGATCACCAGGGCCATCTTGCGCGACGCCTCGTCGATCATCTCGTCGCCGAGCATGACCGCACCGGTGGCGCCGCCCTGTTCGGACGTGAAGTGGTCGTAGGCGTCGAGAATGTTCTCGGCATGGTCGTAGTCCGCCTGCAGGGGTGAGTAGACCTCGTTGGCCGCCGCGATCTGGTCGGGGTGCAACACCCACTTGCCGTCGAAGCCGAGCGCAGCGCTCCGACCGGCGACACGCCTGAAGCCGTCCACGTCGCGGATCTGCAGGTAGGGACCGTCGATGGCCTGCTTGTCGTGCGCCCGGGCCGCCATCAGGATCCGCATCAGGATGTAGTGGTAGGCGTCGCCGACGTCATACCCGGGTGGCTGCTCCCCGACGACGAGGGACTTCATGTTGATCGAGGCCATGAAATCTGCCGGACCGAAGATGATCGCCTCGACGCGCGGGCTCGCGCTGGCGATCGCGTCGACGTTGATGAGCCCGAGCGCGTTCTCGATCTGTGCCTCGATGCCGATGCGGCCGACCTCCAGGCCGACCGTCTTCTCGATCTGGGTGACCAGCAGGTCCAGGGCCACGACCTGGTCGGCGGTCTGCACCTTGGGCAGCATGATGCAGTCGAGGTCGGCGCCGGCGCCCTCGACGATCGCGACCACGTCGCCATAGGTCCACTGCGTCGTCCAGTCGTTGACACGGACGACGCGGACCTTGTCGCCCCAACCTCCGGAGTTCAGCGCCTCGACGACGGTGCCCCGGGCATCCGGCTTGGCGATCGGGGCGACGGAGTCCTCGAGGTCGAGGAAGACCTGGTCGGCGTCGAGACCCTTGGCCTTCTCGAGGAAGCGCGGGTTTGAGCCCGGCACGGCCAGGCACGAACGGCGCGATCGCAGACCCTCGGGCATCGAACATCCTTTGCAACGGGAGACAGGGACTGGCGCTGAGCCTAGACCGCGCAGCCACGGCGCCGACACCGCTCGTGAAACATCTCACGCGCCTCAGTCGATCGGCGCCTCGCGCGGCGTTGCCCGGCGGGACCGGGTGTTGACCACGATCGCCAGTCCTCCGACGATCAGCGCGAGTCCTGCGTACACCGCCCCGGGCGGGGCCTGGCCGAGGAAGACCGCGGCCAGCAGCGCAGCGCCGGGTACCTCGAGCAGCAGGGTCATGGAGACGACGGTCGGGCTGATCGTGGCGAGCAGGTGATTGAAGACCGAGTGCCCGAGCAGCTGTGCAACCACCGTCACAGCGATGATGAGACCCCAGCTCTTCGCGTCGTAGCCGACCAGCTGCAAACGCGCGACCAGGCATCCGACGATCAGGAGTGCGGCGCTGGTCGAGTAGCAGATCAGCGTGTACGACGTCGTGCTCAGCTGTTCCCTAACCCGCCCACCGACGATGGTGTAGACGGCGGCGAACAACCCACCCGCGAAGGCAAGCGCGTCCCCGGTCAGCGCCCGGGCCGACACGGTGAAGTCGACGCCAGAGATCACGAGCACACCCGCGAGTGCCAGCAGCAGCCCGAGCCAGACCCGCCCCACGACGGGTACTCCCGCGAACCGGGACAGCACGACGACCCAGGCCACCTGCAGTGAGACGAGTGCGGTCGCCGACGCGACCGACGTGAGCCGCAGGGAGGTGACCCACGTCGCGAAGTGGGCAGCCAGCATGACACCGGACAGCAGGCTCAACCGAAGCTGCGCACGGGTCAACGCACGCAGCTCGGCACGACCGCGGAAGAACGCGACGGGTGCCACGGCGATGGCACCGAGACCGTTGCGCCAGAACGCGATCGCGAGGGCCGGGACGGCCGTGGCGCCTGCCATGATCGGTCCGGACATCGACACCCCGAGCACGCCCACGACAAGCATCCCGACGGTGCTCGCCGACATCGCCCCGGGCGGCCCCGTCCCCAGCGCAGGCGGGGTCGGGGGACGTTCGGGCACGCTGCCATCTAAGCCCCGGGTATGGCACGCTTCGACACGTGGGTGACGACACGCGGCCGGACCAGATGCTGCTGGACGAGGCGCTGCTCGACGAAGCGATGAAGAAGTCGGGAGTCATCTGGGTGACCACGCCGGCTGAACCGCGTGGGCGCGGGTTCTGGTACGTCTGGCTGGAGCGCACGGCTTACGTCCTCACCGGCCCGGGCGAGCAGCCTGATCCCGGTTGGGCCGACGGTGCCGCGGTGACAGTCATCGCACGCAGCAAGGACACCACCGAGCGGTTGGTGACGTTCGCGGCCTCGGCAAGCCGGCTGACCCCCGACGCAGCCGACTGGGATGCAGCCTCGGTAGCGCTGGCGGCCGGTCGGCTCAACCTCGCGGCCGCCGACAGTGCGCCGGCGCGGTGGGCGAGCGGGAGCGCCGTCCTCTATCGACTTCGCCCCATCGGCTCGCTCGTCGAGCGGCCCGGCCACTACTCGAGCGAGAGCCATCGGGCGGCGCCGCTGCCCAGCCCTGCTACGACGCAGGGCAAGAAGCCGTGGATCCTGCACAAGCGCGGCGGCTCGGGCAGACCACTGTCCTAGCCCGGCCCGCCACCAACCCTGAGCTGAGTTGTCCGCGACCCAGGGTGGGCGCCTTGCTCACTCGCCCACGCTTTCGGTACCGGCCGGACGGAACACCCATCGCAGGGCATCGGGCAGCAGGACGCCACCGTGATTCGGGCTGTGACCGCCATCTCCGAGCACGAGGCGGAAGTCATAGCCCGCTTCCGCCAGCGCGGCCGCAACCCGCAAGTTGTTGGCGAGCCAGTTCCACTCCGGTTCGTTCCAGGCCAGGTCTCGGTGACCGGCTTGCATGAAGATGCGCAGCGGCTTGCGAGGAGCACCGGGGATCAGCGCGGGGTAGGGGTTGCCGTTCGGCATCTGCGTGAAGCTCGACAGGTAACAGATGACGCGGCGGAACGCGTCGGGGCGCAGCCACGCAGCAGTGAAGGCGCAGTTGCCGCCACTGCTACCTCCGCAGATGCCCCAGCGGTCGGGGTCTTCGCTGATCGACCACTGCTTCCTGACCTCGGGGATGATCTCGTCCAGAAGGAAGCCGACGTACCGATCGTCGAACGCGTCGTACTCGGCGTTGCGGTTCTTGCGGTCATCGGGGTCCGCGACCCCCTCGAACACACCGGGCTCGACGAACACACCGATCGTGACCGGGATATCGCCGCGGTGGATCAGATTGTCCAGAACGACGCCGCCGCGGACTTCCCCTTCCGGGTCCAGGTACCAGTCTCCGTCCTGGAACACCATCAGCGACGCCGGCTCCGACGGCTCGTACTGCGCAGGGACATGAACCCAGAACCTGCGTGAGGTGCGGGGGTAGACGCTGCTGTTGCGCCATTCGAACTGGACGGTGTTGCCGACGGGAACGCCCTCCTGGACGACCGAGTCGGGACCGTGGCTGTACCAGACGTCCGTCTGGTCGATCGGCAGCGGCGTGAACGGCACCTCGGTGATCATGCGGGCAATGTACGCGAACCGCTCCACCCGTCACACGGGATGGCGAGGCCCGCAGGTCAGCGGGACGGGATCGTGATCGTGCCAGTAGCGATCGGAACCACCCGTCCCGCCACGTGGACCAGCGTGGCCCGCCCCTCGGCAGCCTCGACGCGACCGCTCAGCCGAGACGGGCGGCCCATCTCGACGCCCTGCTCGATCGTGTACGAGGAGGTGCCCTCACCTGCCGCGAGCCCGGACGCCACGAGCACCAGGCCGAGGCCGGCTGCCGCCGAACCGGTGGCCGGGTCCTCGGGGATGCCGAAGCCGGGCACGAAGACGCGCGACCGGACCGTGATCGGAGCATCGCGCTCCTGGCCAGCGGAGTCCGGGTCGACGGCGTACACGTCAATCCCGTCGAACGGGTCGGTGAGGAAGCTCAGGTCGATCGAGGTCTCGCTCACCTGCCGCGCCCCGGCGCGGCAGCGTCGGACAGCGTCGGGCCGGACGCGCAGGTACAGCCAGCTCAGGCCGCAGCCGGCGGCATAGGCGTCACCGACCGGGTCGTCGGCACCCAGCCCCACCAGGTCGGCCAGCTGCCGGGCGTCGGCTGCGGAGAGTCGCTGCGCGTGGTCGCGCGGGCGGGCACTGAGCTCGACCTCGGCGTCCGGGTCAGCCGGGATGTGCACGCCGATGAGCCCGGCCCCACATGCCTGCCGCCGGTCACCGGGTTCGATGACTCCGCTTCGCCGGAGCGACCAGGCGGTGCCGACCGTCGGGTGCCCCGCGAACGGGATCTCACCACCCGGCGTGAAGATCCGCACGTGGTAGTCGGCGCCGGCGGCGCGGTCCTCGTCAGTCAGGGCGACGGGGAACGCCGTCTCGGACAGGTTGAACTCCATCGCCAACGCGTGCAGCTGCCCGCGTGTTCAGCGCGTCCGCGCCGTACACGACCGCCAGCGGGTTACCGGCGAACGGACGGTCGGCGAACACGTCGACCACCTCGTACCGCAGCCCGCCGGCCACCGGGTCGGTCAGGCCGCCAGGCGGCACGGCCTCGGACTGCGTCGGGTCTCCGGGCTTCGCAGGCATGCCCGCGAGCCTAGGACCTCAACGCGGTCGATCGGGGGTCGGCCCCGGTAGCCTTTCGGGCGTGAGCGTCGCCCCCACCCGTGTCTTCATCGCCCGTCTGGCGGGTCTGTACGTCTATGACCCCAACGGCGACCAGGTCGGGCGTGTTCGCGACGTCGTGGTGGCAGCGCGCGCTGACAACCTGCAGCCCCGGGTCCTCGGCCTCGTCGTCGAGGTCCTGGGTCGTCGTCGCATCTTCTTGCCGATGACCCGGGTGACGAGCGTCGATGCCGGCCAGGTCATCACCACCGGACTCGTCAACATGCGCCGGTTCCAACAGCGCAGCACCGAGACGTTGGTCCTCGGCGAGCTGCTCGACCGCACCGTCACGATCATCGAGAACGGCACCGAGGGCACCGTCTACGACATCGCGATGGAGCAGGGTCGCACCAGGGACTGGGTGCTGTCGCGCGTGGCCGTGCAGCACGGTTCCAAACGGTTCGGCCGCAAGGGCCAGACGCAAGTTCTGGAGTGGTCGGAGGTCTCGGGTCTCACCGGCCTCGAGGCCGGCCAGGGCGCCACCCACATGCTGGCCGCGCTCGACATCATGCGTGCGGCCGACCTGGCCAACGTCATCCACGGGCTGTCCCCGAAGCGACGCGGAGAGATCGCGGCCGCGCTCAACGACGAACGTCTCGCCGACGTGCTCGAAGAGCTGCCCGAGGACGACCAGGTCGAGATCCTCGGCCAGCTCGAGAACGAGCGCGCCGCCGACATCCTCGAGGAGATGTCGCCCGACGACGCCGCCGACCTGATCGCCGAGCTGCCCCCCGAGACGGCCGAGGCGTTGTTGTTGCTCATGGACCCAGGTGAGGCCGACGACGTGCGCCGCCTGCTCGCCTACGAGGAGCGGACCGCGGGCGGCCTGATGACCACCGACCCTGTCATCCTGCCGCCGGACTCGACCGTCGCCGAGGCGCTGGCGCGGATCCGCGCCAGCGAGCTCACTCCCTCATTGGCCGCGATGGTCTACGTCTGTCGGCCGCCGCTGGAGACGCCGTCCGGTCGGTTCCTCGGGGTCGGCCACTTCCAACGGCTGTTGCGCGAGCCCCCGTCGAGCCTGGTCTCGGCAGTCATCGACAACGACCTGGAGGCGCTGCGCGCCGACGCGACCCTCGACGAGGTGACGCGGCATCTCGCCTACTACAACCTCGTCGCCAGCCCGGTCGTCGACGACGACGGCCACCTGCTGGGCGTGGTCTCCGTCGATGACGTGCTGGACCACCTGCTGCCCGAGAACTGGCGTCAGCGTGAAGGTGAGCTCGCAGCGAACGGGGCTGCGCTGGTCGAGGGGGCCGCCGATGGCCCGTGAGGACGTGCGCGACGACGAGCGCCGCGAACCCAGCCGCCATACGACGATGCGCACGTCGCGGGTCGCTCGGCTCGACGTGCCCCGCGAGACCCGGCGCACGCTGGTCGTGCGTCCGAGCTACGACCCGGAGATGTTCGGCAAGTTCGCCGAGAACTTCGCCCGTTTCATGGGGACGGCCAGATTCCTGACCTACATGACCGGTTTCGTCATCATCTGGGTGGCGATCAACGTGATCGGTTTGTTCGGCCTCGACTGGGATCCGTACCCGTTCATCCTGCTCAACCTGTTCTTCTCGACCCAGGCGTCATACGCCGCTCCGCTGATCCTGCTGGCGCAGAACCGGCAGGAGGCCCGTGACCGCGTCGTCACCGAGCAGGACCGCGAGGCGAACGTGCGCGCACACGCCGACATGGAGTTCCTGGCCCGCGAGGTCGCGTCGCTGCGGATGGCCATCGGCGAGGTCGCCACCCGCGACTATCTGCGCTCGGAGCTGCGCTCGCTGCTGTCCGACCTCGACGAACGTGCCCAGGCCGGCGACCAGGATTCTGACGAGACGGCGCGGGCCCGTAGCCTGGAGCCATGACATCCCCGGTGCTGGACCGCGTCAACGCCGCTCTCGCGACGGTCAACGACCCCGAGATCCGGCGACCGGTCACCGAGCTCGGCATGGTCGACGAGGTGACGGTCAGCGACGACGGCAACGTCGCGGTGACGATCCTGCTGACGGTCTCGGGCTGTCCGATGAAGGAGACCCTGACGCGTGACGTCACCGCTGCTGTGTCGGCGGTGGCCGGCGTGAGCGGCGTCGACGTCACGTTAGGCGTGATGAGCGACGAGCAGCGCCAACAGCTGCAACAGGACCTGCGCGGTGGGCAACCGGCCAAGGAGATCCCGTTCGCGCGACCTGACTCACTGACCAAGGTGATCGCGGTGGCGTCGGGCAAGGGTGGTGTCGGCAAGTCGTCGGTGACGGTCAACCTGGCCATGGCGATGGCGCGGACCGGGCGCAAGGTCGGCATCCTCGACGCCGACATCTACGGTCACTCGATCCCGGCCATGCTCGGCGTCGCCGACGAACGACCGACCCAGGTCGAGGACATGATCATGCCGGTCCCGGTGATGGGGCTCAGCGTGATCAGCATCGGCATGCTCAAGCCACGCCGCGACCAGGTGGTGGCCTGGCGAGGACCGATGCTCGACCGGGCCCTCGTGCAGATGCTGAGCGACGTCTACTGGGGCGACCTCGACGTGCTGCTGCTCGACCTTCCGCCGGGGACCGGCGACATGGCCATCTCGGTCGGCCAGCACCTGCCGAACTCCGAGGTCGTCGTGGTCACGACGCCGCAGTCGGCAGCGGCCGAGGTCGCCGAGCGCGCCGGGACGATGGCCTCGATGATGCACCAGCGCGTCGCCGGCGTGATCGAGAACATGAGCTTCCTGGTCTGCCCGCACTGCGGACCCGAGCACACGATCGACCTGTTCGGCACGGGAGGCGGTGCGAAGGTGGCGGCGACTCTGTCGGCCCGATTCGGGTACGACGTGCCGGTGCTGGGCCAGATCCCCCTCGACATACGCCTGCGTGAGTCCGGAGATGCGGGTCAGCCCCTCGTCCTCGACGAGACGGCTACCCCGGCCGCCGACGCACTTACCGCGATCGCCTCCACCCTGCTGGCGAAAGGACGCGGGCTGGCCGGGCTGCAGCTGGGCCTGTCTCCAGCTGGTCGCTGACGTTCGACCTCGACCGACCCGGGTCATGTGTCAGGCTTGAGGCATGTTCGACATCGGGCTGCCTGAGTTCATGGTGCTCGCGGTCGTCGCGCTGTTCGTCTTCGGCCCGGACCGGCTGCCCGAGGTAGCCCGCCAGGCCGGCAAGATGCTGCGCTCGGCGCGGCAGATGCTGACCCAGGCCCGCACGCAGCTCTCCGATGAGCTCGGGCCGGAGTTCGCCAACCTCGACCTGAACGATCTCAACCCCCGCGCCCTGGTCAAGAAACACCTGCTCGACGACCTGGAGGCGGACGGGGATGACGACTCTCTTCCGCGGCCGGGCCTGCGCCCCCTCAAGCCCGGTGAAGCCGCTCCCTTCGACTTCGACGCCACCTGACTCCTGCTGGCCCGGGTCGACTTCCCGCTGGCCAGGGTCGACTTCCCGCTGGCCCTCCGCGTTTGCCTAGTTCACAATCCAGGTGGCTACGTTACTAGGCAGATTCGCCGTGGGCAGTAGGTGTCTGCCTAGTTCACTAGGCAAACGACACGGCCACGAGAAGTCAGGCGAGGAGCTGGGCGACGGCGGCGTCCCCGAACCATCTCTCGTACTGCGCAGGTGTCCAGCCGCGCTCGCCGACGAGCAGCTGCCAGGTGTTGGGGTGGTTCAGCATCCACAGGATGTCGGTGCCCCTGGTGACGCCGAGGCCCCGTTTCAGGGCGCCCTTGCCGTGCAGGCTCTCGACGATGACCCGCTGGTTGGCGTGGAACTCGACTTGAATCGTGCGCCACAGGTCCGCAACCGCCGGGTCGACCTCGGTCGCCGCGCGGATCACCTCCAGCAGTCGACCGATCCGCTCTTTGCCCGACCGGGAGTTGCGGGCGTTCAGCACCAGCTGCCGGCGCGGATCGGGCTCATCGAGCACCTCCTGGTACCACGCACGGGCGGCCACCGGAGTCTGGCTGTCATCGCCCCCGAGCGCGAGGTCCCAGACCCCGTGCAGAAGTCCGCCCTTGCTCCCGAAGCCGGTGTAGACCGTCTTCTGCGCCACTCCTGCTTCGCGTGCTACTGCGGGAATGGTGGTCGCGGCATACCCGTCACGCTCGAAAAGCCTCTTGGCCGCCCGCATGATGTCGCGCCGCGTGTCGGCAGCCTGGGCGAGACGGCGCGTCGAGTCATACGAGCGGGTCTTGACAGGATCACTCATTTGAGTAGAGTCACACTCACTTCAATATTGTGGCGGTCTAGTGAATATCGTAGTCGAGATCGCCAACAACCGAATCGAGGCGATCACCATGACAGAGCTCGCGGGCAAGGCCGCCATGACGGGGGCGACCATCGACGGACAGGTGGAGACCAGGCGTCGCGTGCGCGCCATGTGGGGTTCGGTGGCACCGCACTGGGCGGAGTACGTCGATTACGTTGACGATCGCGCCCGCGACCTGACCCGACTGATGATCGAGAGCGCCTCACCGGCGCCCGGAGAGCGCGTCCTCGAGCTGGCGTGCGGGGTGGGCAGCGTCGGCCTCGCCGTCGCCCCGCTGGTGCTTCCCGGCGGTGAGGTGGTGGTATCCGACGTGGCTCCGGAAATGACCGACATAGCGCGCCGTCGAGCCGCAGCAGCCGGCTTCTCGCACGTCGTGGCACGCGACCTCGACTTGGCCGAGATCGACGAGCCGGCGGCGGCGTACGACATCGTGTTCTGTCGTGAGGGACTCATGTTCGCGACCGACCCGGCGCGTGCGGTGGCCGAGATTCGGCGGGTGCTCCGCCCTGGTGGCCGGGTGGCGATCTCCGTGTGGGGGCGGCGGGAGGACAACCCATGGCTCGGCCTGGTGTTCGATGCGGTGACGGCCGAAACCGGCGCTCCGGTGCCCCCACCGGGCATCCCCGGACCGTTCTCACTCGCCGACCGCGATCACGTGTCGGGGCTGCTGCGCGGCCAGTTCGACGATGCCCGCGTGATCGATGTCCAAGCGCCCGCGCGCGCGCCGTCCTTCGAGGCGTGGTGGGATCGGACCGCCGCCCTGGCCGGGCCGCTCAGCAAGCTCCTTGCGTCGATGTCCGAGACGTCCCGTGCGAACGTGGCTGCGCGGCTGCGAGACTCGTGCGCGCCATACACGACGCCGGCCGGGGTCGACCTGCCCGGCCTGGCACTCCTCGCCACCGCTCACGTGTGAGTCGGCCGCCGCGGCACGTGGCCGTTGTCGTTTGCCTAGTTCACAAGGCAAACAGCCACCCACAGAGGCAGGTTTGCCTTGTGACGAAGCCAGGTGGCTTGTTCACAAGGCAAACGCCAGCGGCCAGGTGACGATCAGCCGACCTTTTGGCCGAGGGTCACGCGAATACGCTGCTTCGAGCCGCCCCGGTCCACCAGCAGAGTCACCGTCTGGCCGGGCTCGAACGACCTGATCTTGACAATGAGCTCGACGCCGTCGCTGACGGGTTCCCCGTTGATCTCAGTCACGACATCGCCGTTCTCGAGTCCGGCCCGGGCCGCTGGACTGCCTGAGTCGACCTGGTCCACGGTCGCGCCGTTTGAGGAGATGGCAACGTCGACACTCGCCCCGATCACGGGGTACTCCGCGTGGCCTGTCTTGATGATCTGCTCGACCGTCGTCACCACCTGGTCGATCGGGATCGAGAAGCCAACCCCGATGTTGCCCGACTGGCCACCGGTCGCCGCTCCCAGCGTGGCGATGGCCGAGTTGACCCCGATGACCGCTCCGTCAAGGTCAACCAGGGGTCCGCCGGAGTTACCGGGGTTGATGGCGGCATCGGTCTGCAGCGCGTTGATGTACGACGTCTCACCTTGCCCGCCGGCTGTGACCGGCCGATGCGTCGCGCTGATGATGCCCGAGGTGACGGTGGCGTTGAGTCCCAACGGCGACCCGATGGCCACGACGGCCTGACCGACGGCGATGTTCCGCGAGGTACCGATCGTGGCCGGCCGGAGCCGGGGCCCGTCGTCGAGCTTGATGACAGCCAGGTCGTATGACGGGCTGCGCCCGACGATAGAGGCGGAGACGCGTTGCCCATCGGACAGCGAGACCGTGATCGCGCCACCGCCCACGGCCGGCTCGATGACGTGGTTGTTGGTCACCACGTGCCGCTGGCCGTCATACACAAAACCGGATCCGGTGACCTCGCTGCTGCTGCCCTTCACGTCGATGGACACCACGCTCGGCAGCACCCTGTCTGCCACCCCGACAACCGGATTGGCCCCGGTCCCACCGGCGTCCGGGCCGCGAGAGATGACCTGCCCGGCACCCAACGAGCCGGCCGCCGACGGCGTGTCGCGACCCTGCTCGACGAGCCACGCCCCGGCGGCGCCGCCGCCCAGCCCCAGCAGCAGCGACAACAACGCCACGGGCACGAACGGCGCGCGGCCGCGCGGCGGCCGAGCTGTCGCGGGTGGCCAACCGGGCGGGACCTGACCGAGCGGAAGGGTTTGCTGGGCGTAATCGCCGTACGGTCGGGGCGTTGGGGGCGGAGGCACCGGCCGCTGCCCAAGCCCCTCGCCGCGCAGAGGGGCAGCTGACGGCGGATAGCCGGGTGGCGCGCTTCCGTACGTCGGACCCGACGGCGACCGGGCGGGCTGCGGACCGAAGGGCGACTGCCCCCAGCCTCTCGCCGCGGCAGCGGGGCTGTCCCCTCGCCCAGGGTCAGAGGGGGGACTCACACCGCCGCCGGCCGTGCCAGGTCCACCAGGTCCACCAGGTCCACCAGGTCCACCAGGTCCACCAGGTCCAACGCGGCCACCCGAGGCGCCGGCAGTCGGCGGCATCGTCGGCTCGGGATCCACGTCGCCGGGGCCCTCGTCGTGGTCGGGACGGTCGTCGGACAAGTTCACTACTCCTGGGAACGGGCTGGTCTCACGCCGCCGTGGTCACACGACGCTCAGGCTCAAGCATGCCTCACCCGCAGAATCTGCGCGGAAGAGATGCGGTAGTCGAAGTCCGGCGGACCCGTCAGCTCACGGCGGGCGAACCTCGTCGCAGGTCGTCGCCGTTCACTGAGCCGGGTTCACGTAGGAGGCGATCTGCTGCAGGCCCCGGGTCAGCCGGTTCCCCCCGGGAACGGAGTCGGCACGGTGCGGAAGAGCCGCCACCAGCTCAGCCGCGACGCTCATCGGAGCGTCCGTGAGCAGCGTGTAGACCATCCCGTCGGCCTGCCACAGGACCACGGTCGGGAGGCCGCCCTGCACCCACAGCGACGATCCGCCCGACACCACATGGCGGTATCCGGCCAGCGCCGACGTGTCGAGCTGGCCGCTCTCCTCGAACACCGACACGGTCGAGAGACCGTCGGAGTACGCCGCATGGACGACATCGCCCTGGCCGTCCAAGTGGTGCAGGAAGGTGAGCTGGAAGTCCCCCGGCAGCTGGAGCGGACACGCCCAGCCCTGGTCGGTGAGGGTTGGCGCCAGCTGGGTCGACATCCGCGTGGCGGCCGGCGCCTCGAGCTCGGGGGGCAGGTGCGACATGAACCCGCGGCCGTGGGTCTGCAGGCGAGAAAGCGTGCTGACCCGGATGCGCTGTCCGTCTTCCCACAGCTCGCGCTTCAGGAGGAGGCCGGTCTGGTCGTCGATCCAGAATTGGGCCGCCGTGACACCGTCGCGGCTCGCGGCCACCACGGTGGCGCTTCGGCCGTCGACGTAGGACGGGCCGACGATCGAGACGTCGTACGCGTCCAGCAGCAGATCGATCGGCTGAGCGCCGGCCGCCCCGTCACTGGGGGCGTCGCTGCGGGTGATGAACGTGCCGGAGCCACCGTCGTGACCGCCCTGGCCGCCTGTCACCGCGAAGCTCGTGCCTTGGTCAGGCGCGTGCTCGACCGCCAGCGTCACTGACGACTGGCCCGCGGAGCTGATCCACGAGACCTTGCGGATTCCGGTGTAGGCAACTTCGGAGGGTGCTGCCGCGGACCGCTCAAGCCAATGCACCGCCTGGGGGTCGTCTCCAGCAATGGCAGGTGGGGTTGCAATGCCTCCGAGCGACGTGAACGCGTTGGCGGCCAGCGCACCGCCCGAGCTCGGCTGCTGACCACCGGAGAGCACCTCGACGGCCGGATCGGAGAAGGCGGCCAGCCCCGTGCTGTCGGCGAACTCAGCCGAGAACTCCCCGACAGGGGGTTCGACCGTGGCCGTGGCCTGTTCGGAGCCGCCGACGATGTAGGCGAGCGTCACCACCGCCAGCGACATCGAGCCGGCACCGACCAGCACGCGGCGGGTCGCGACGGCAACGCGCGATCCCGTCGACCGTGCTGTTGTTCGCGGCGCGGATCGCACGGAGCCGAGGGCCGCGAACAGATCGGCCGGCGGCTCCGCGGCGGCCAACCCGAGCAGTCGTTGCTTCAGAGCGTAGGTCTGCTCGAGCTCTCGCTGACAGTCCTCGCAAGACGAGGCGTGCGCCAACGCACGTCGGCGGGCAGCGCCTTGCAGCTCGCCGTCGATCAACGCCGACACCTTGTGGTGCAGGTGGCTCACTAGGCCACACCCACATGGGTAGCGTCGACCGCACCTCCGAATCGTCTCCTCGTGGCTGTCGGCGCTCTGTGGGCCAACGCCTTGCGGAGCATCGTGCGTCCGCGGTGGATGCGCGAACGGACCGTACCAATCTTCACGTCGAGAACGCCGGCGATCTCGTCGTACGTGAGGCCCTCGATGTCGCACAACACCACCGCCACCCGGAAGTCGGGTTGCAGCTCGGCGAGGGCCGCCTCGATGTCGGGGTCGAACATCTGGTCGTCCAGGCCTACGTCTGGCGACGGCAGGAAGCCGGGCAGCTTGTCGCCGACGTCGTCGGGCAGGGCATCGAACCTGATGCGCTGCTTGCGACGCGCCTGGTCGAGAAAGAGGTTGGTAGTGATGCGATGCAGCCAGCCCTCGAACGTGCCCGGCTGGTATGACGACAGCGACCGGAACACGCGGACGAAAACCTCCTGGGTGAGGTCTTCGGCGTCATGACGGTTGCCGGTCAGCCGGAAGGCCAGGCGGTAGACCCGGGCGGAGTGCGTGCGCACGATCTCGTCCCAGCTCGGCGGGACCCAGGCGTCCTCGGAGATGGTCGGCGTGTCGGGTGAACCGTCCACGTCGCTGCCACCTCCTCGTCGTACGTCCACGTCTGTCGCGATGGCGACCATGGCCGGCGGGCTCCTCCCAGGCTGACGAATGGTGGCGCCTCGACCGCGGATCGTCGTGCTCTCAGGATAGTTCACACGCGACGCGGTCAAGCCGCCACTTACGTAACGTTCAGGTGGCGTGCGCAGTTCCCGGTTCCCACCCGGTGCGGCCCGATGACCCATACCCCACGAAGCGACTAGGCTCACGCCAGATCAATCAGCACCCCAGCGTCCACAGGGGATCGTCGGGGCCGAATGAGGAGGCCGCCATCGCCACCGGGCTGAAGCCTGCTTCGTGGGCTTATTCCGAGCAGTTCGTCGCCGAGGACGATGTCCTCACCAACGCCCGGTCCCGAGCGGCCGAGGTGGAGGCGGTCCCCATCGGTGCCGGGGGCGGCGCGACGTTGCGTTTCGTCGCGGCGCTGCTCGATGCACGCAACGTGGTCGAGATCGGGACCGGCTGTGGCGTGTCCGGCGTGTGGATGATGCGCGGGATGCGCTCTGACGGCGTACTCACGAGTGTCGACCTCGAGGCGGAGCACCAGCGGATGGCCAAGGAGGCGTTCAGCGAGGCGGGAATTGCCGCTCAGCGGGTGCGGCTCATTCCGGGCGCTGCGCTGGAAGTGTTGCCGCGTCTCACCGACGAGCACTACGACCTGGTCTTCTGCGATGGCGACAAGCAGGAGTACCCGCAGTACCTCGAGCAGGCGGTCAGGTTACTTCGCCCCGGCGGCGTCGTCGCCTTCGACAACTCGCTGTGGCACGACCGCGTGGCCGATCCTGCGGTGCGCGACACCGAGACGACCGCGATCCGCGAGACCCTGCGCCAGGTCAACGAGCACGAGGACCTGCTGTGCGTTCTCCTCCCGGTCGGCGATGGCCTGCTCCTCGCTCAGAAGCGCTAACTCCCCTCGGCAAGCTGCCTGTCCCCAAGGCATGTTTGCCTAGTTCACAAGCCAGGTGGCTTGTGAACTAGGCAAACGTGCCGCTCGGAGATGCAGCTTGCCTCGGGGAGTATGACGAGGCGTTACGTGGACCCGGGGGGGCCGGCGTCACGTGGAATCGGTGGAGCCGGGGGAATCGGTGGGGATCCAGAAACGCAGCTTGGGGCCGCGGACGTCGTCGAACACCCCACCGGCGGTCTCGATCACCTTCCGCGAAGGTTCGTTCGTGTCATCGCACGTCACCAGCACGGGGTCGATCCCGAGCCCGTGCGCCACCGGCAGCGCCGCCCGCAACATGGCCGTGGCATGTCCGACGCGCCGGGCCGACGGCCGGACGACGTACCCGATGTGCCCGCCGTACTCCAACAGCCACGGCGTGAGCGCATGCCGGATGGACAGCCGACCCAGGTACTCCTCGCCGTCCACCCACCACAGGTACGTCGAGGCGACGATTCCCTCGGGCAGCCAGGTGTCGGGGGCCGAGAGCTGACCGAGGCGGCGGCAGTACTCCGCAAAGGTCTCCGGGTCGTGCAGCGTCTCGAAGGGGAAGTACTCGCCCTCGTAGTCACCGATCGCCCCGATGATCGTCAGTCCGGCATAACGCTCGTCCTCACCGCACTCACGGATCTCGACGACCGAGTCGAGGAAAGACCGCTGGTAGCGGGCAGCAGGGGCGACGAGCTCGGGCACACGGACAGCCTAGACAGCCCCGACCGCCCACGGACGTGACTCGACCACGGCCATCCAGAGGCCGGACCGCCACGAGGACAGGCGGGCACAGCAGCAGTCAGACGGACTGAGCCTCGAGCCAGCGCAGCAGCAACCGCGACCCGAACCCGGTCGCCCCTGCGGTGTACTCGAAGGCGTCCTTGGGCGAGTCGCCCACGCTGGCGATGTCCAGGTGCGCCCACGGAGCACTGCCCGTGAAGTGCCGCAGGAACAAAGCAGCCGTGATCGCGCCGGGCTGACCGGACGCGTTGGTCGCGTCGGCCGACATCTCCTCGAGCAGCGGCTCGTAGGCATCGAGCAGCGGCAGTCGCCACACCGGCTCCCCCGCCGCCTCTCCGGCGGCGGTCAGTGCGGCGGCCAGGTCGTCGTCGGTGGCGAACAAGGCGCCGAGTGACGTCCCGAGCGCCATCTTGCCGGCGCCGGTGAGGGTGGCGATGTCGACGATCGCGGTGGCGTCGATGTTCGCCGCGGCGTAGGCCAGCGCATCTGCGAGCACGAGCCGTCCCTCGGCATCGGTGTTGCCGACAAAGCTGGTTCGACCGCCGTAGTGGGTGATCACGTCGCCGGGTCGCATTGCCGCGGCGCCGATCGCGTTCTCCGCCGTCGGCACCAGCCCGGTCACCTTGACCGGCACGTCGAGGTCGCGGAGCGCACCCAGCACCGCGATGACGACGCCCGCACCGGTCATGTCGCGCTTCATCGTCATCATGGCGTCGCGTGGCTTGATCGAGATCCCGCCGGTGTCAAAAGTGATCCCCTTGCCCACGAGCACCAGGTGCGGAGTGTCGCGGCGAGCCTTCCGGGGGGTGTAGTCGAGCCGGATGAAGCGCGACTCGTATGCCGAAGCGGACCCGACGGCGAGAAGTCCTCCGAACCCCTCGGCGGCAAGCCGCTTCTCGTCCCAGACCGTGATGTCCAGGCCGGCTCGGTCGGCGGCCTCCCTGGCCCACTGTTCCAGTCGCTGCGGCCCCTTCTCGTTCGACGGAGTCAGCGCGAAGCTTCTCGAGCGCCACGACGCCTGCGCCCGGAGGGTTGCTCGGTCGACGAGGCGCTCCCGGGACGAGTCCAAGCTGTCGACCATGTCGGTGAGGACGACCCGCGGTGCGGCAGCGGCCGCTTCCTCCGACCGGCGGTGGAAGCCGAACGAGCCGAGCACCAGCCCCTCGCTGAAGGCGGCCAGCTGGTCGTCATCGGCCAGGGCTGCGATCGACGTCGCCGCCGGCCCACGGTCCCGGGCGGCTCGCGCGAGCGCCGCGCCCGCCCGACGGTAGTCCTGCCCGCGACCGGTGCCGAGACCGATGAGCAGCACCTGTTCGGTGGACGAACCGGGAGGGTCGAACAGCTCCAGCGACACAAGCTCCCCACCGTCACCGGAGGCCTTCGCGCGGTCGAGTACGGCGAAAAGGTCGACTCCCAGGTCATGCAGCGCCTGCTCGGCACCGAGCCCCACGACATACTCCCCGAAGCCCTCCGGCCGCGTGCTCGCGTCACCGCGGCCGAAACCGACTGCAACGATCGGAGTCCCCGCGGCGACCACGTCCGTGGGGCTCAGCTCGATCGTCGTGGGCAACGGCTGCGGTCCAGGCGATGAGGTCGACACGCGAGCACCCTAGCGCTCACGAACAGCGCTGGACCCCGGAGGTAGCGGCTACCTCCGGGGTCCGGAACGACTGTCTCAGTGGGTGTGGTTCAGCTGGTCACCAGGCTGAGGGCCTGCTCGAGCGCCTTGGCTTCCTCGGCATTGAGCTCGACCACGAGCCGGCCGCCACCCTCGAGGGGGACGCGCATGACAAGGCCGCGACCCTCCTTCGTGACTTCCAGCGGACCGTCACCCGTCCGCGGCTTCATCGCCGCCATGCGCGCACCTACCCTTCGTCGTGAGCGCCGAGACTCCACCCCTGACGGGTCGAGACGCCGGTGGCGCATCAGTTACCTCGCACCATTATCGCACCGCTCGTGGAACCGTGCGGCAGACTGCCTCCTTGTGAACGCCCGATCCGCGTTGTTCGACGTCTACGGCGACCACCTACGCTCCCGCGGCGGACAGGCTCCGGTCGCCGGGTTGGTCCGCGTGCTGGCTCCCCTGGACATCGCCGCGCCGGCCGTGCGTACGGCGATCTCGCGCATGGTGCGACAGGAGTGGCTGGCAGCTGTCCGGCTCGACCAAGGCCCCGGATACCGGCTCACCTCGCGCGCCGATCGTCGACTCACCGAGGCAGCAGCGCGGATCTACCGGCGAGGGATCGCCCCCTGGGAGCATCGCTGGCACCTGCTGGCCCTCGATCGCGTGAAGGAGCGGGCCGCTCGCGACCGAGTCCGCACCGGCCTGGGCTACCTCGGCTACGCGCCGCTGCGGGACGACACCTGGATCAGCCCGCGCGCCTCGCGTGAAGTCGACGCGTTGCTCGACCGCGAGGGTGTGCGGGCCCGGCAGTTCTGGGCCGAGCACGTCGGGGACGACATCGGACTGGCCGCGCAGGCCTGGGACCTCGATGGCCTGGGCCGCGCCTACGCCCGGTGGCTGGTCGAGGCGCGCGACCTGGTCACCGCCGCCGGAGTCTCCGCAGGCGCCGGAGCCACGGATGCGGACCAGGATCGGGATGACTTCGTCGTACGCAGCAAGCTGGTCCACGAATGGCGGAAGTTCCTGTTCCGTGACCCGGCGCTCCCAAGCGAGCTGCTGCCGGCGGACTGGCCGGGGAACGACGCCGCCGCCTTCTTCGACGGGGAGGCGCAGCGGCTGCTGCCGGGTGCGGAGCGGTACGTTGATGCGTGTCTGCGCCCGAACGGCCACTCCACGAACGGATCACCAGATTGAGGCTGCGATGACCGCACCCGTCACCTACGACGTCGCCGACCACGTTGCGACGATCACCCTGGCACGACCCGACGACATGAACAGCCTCGACACCGCCACCAAGGACGCGCTGCTCGCGGCGATCCAGCGGGCTGCCGGTGACGATGACGTCCGCTGCGTGGTGCTGACCGGCACCGGTCGTGCGTTCTGCGTCGGCCAGGACCTGCGTGAGCACGTCGCGAACATCTCGACCCAGTCGGTCGAGGAAGTCTGGTCCACGGTCGACCGACACTTCACGCCGATCGCGCTGGGTCTGGCGACGATGGACAAGCCCGTCATCGCTGCGGTCAACGGCGTCGCTGCCGGTGCGGGGATGTCGATCGCGCTCGCCTGCGACCTGAGGCTGGCGGCGGACACCGCCGGCTTCAACACGGCATTCACTGCGATCGGACTCTCCTGCGACACGGGAGCATCCTGGTCGCTGCCTCGGATCGTGGGGCCGACCAAGGCGATGGAGCTGCTGCTGACACCCCGCACGGTCGACGCCCAGGAGGCGCTCGCACTCGGGCTGGTCAACCGCGTCGTACCGACGGACGACCTGTCCATCGAAGCTGCCACGCTCGCCGCGACGCTGGCCAACGGCCCCACGCTCGCCTACGCCTCGGTCAAGGCGTCGATTGCCTACTCGGCCACCCACCCGCTGCCGGAGTCCCTGGCGTTCGAGAGCCGGATGATGGCACGCACCGGCGGGTCCGCCGACCACCGCAACGCCGTCGACGCGTTCGTGGCCAAGGAGAAACCGACGTTCGAAGGACACTGACGTGAGTCCACGCACCTCCCGAGACGAACGGACCATGAGACCGCCACGCCGGTACGCCGCCAGGGCGACTCTGCTGTGCACGCTGCTGACCGCCGGCCTCGTCTGCTCGGGGTCGAACGTCTCGACCTCCGCTGGAAGAGGGCGCCCTCTCCCGGACCGCATCGGTGCCCGGCCGGGGGTGCACCAGATGATCACGGTGACCTCGCCGAACTGGCAGACGTCGACCGCGACACTCCGGGCCTGGCAACGCCGTGCCGACGGAAGCTGGCGCCTCGCACATGGTCCCGTCCGCGCCGTCGTCGGGTACAACGGATGGGTCAAGGCGACGGAACGCGTTCAGGCCACCGGAACGACACCGGCCGGACGGTTCCGGCTTCCCTACGCCTTCGGCCGACTGGCCGACCCGGGTGCTCGCCTCGGCTACCGGAAGTTCGACCGAAACGACTGGTGGCCGTACGAGCCGCGCGACCCGGCGACGTACAACGTCTGGCAGTGGCACAAGGTCAAGGGCACCCGTTGGCGTGCCAACAAGGCCGAGCAGCTGTGGAACTACGGTGACCAGTACTCGTACGGGGTGGTCATCGGCTTCAACCTGCCGAGCCACATCCGCTACTCCCACCGGAGAGGTCAGTGGGTCGCCGACCAGCGCGCCGACACGAGCCGGGGTGGCGGGATCTTCCTGCACGTGCGCGGTGATGGTTCCACGGCGGGCTGCGTGGCGGTGGCACGCCCGCAGATGCGTTGGTTGGTTCGGTGGCTGCGACCCGGGGCACACCCCCAGATCGTGATGGGCCCGTACGACTACGTGGTGGGTCTCTGATCCGGCAGGCGGCGGCCCGTCAGCGCGTACGGAGACCTGCCGGCGTCAGTAGTGACCCCCGATAGCCCGCATCAGGCCGCGGGGTGCGCCTACGCGCAGGTAGCGCGCGGACGGGTTGTCGCCGAACTCGATCGTGACGCAGGCGCCGTCGTGGTGCCGGTTGAACCACTGAGTCAAGGTGCCGTGACAGACACCGCCGCAGTCGAACGACCGCTCGGGGAGCCGCATGTTGCGTGCGACGCGGCGGGCGAAGTGCCGGTCTTTCGAGTCGTACACGTCGATGCCGTGCAGCGGCGAGTGCATGGTCACGACGTACGCCGGGTCGACCCGGTTGAGGAACCGCATCAGCGCCCGCGTCTCCGGCTCAGATGCCGGACGCGGCCCGGAGTAGTAGTTGCCCGTCAGCTTCTTCCACTTCGTCGGGAAGTTGCGGTTGAGGTCGACGCCGTGCGCGTTACGGCGGTGGTCGGCCAGGACTCCATCGGGATTGTCACGGCGTACCGCCCAGATGTGCACACCCTTGATGGGCTTGCCTGCCATCATCGCGCTGATGACCGTGGCGCCCTCGGTCTCGTTGCCGTGCATGGCGCCGATGACGACGACCGTCTTGGCGGCGTTTCGGCTGCCCATCTCGTACGCGCGGATCGCATGACGGCGTACCGACCGTCCGATCGTGCGCGTCGACAGCACAGTGTCGGCGACCTGTGCTCGGGCGGCCGTTGCGGCCGCGGCGATCGTTGCGCGGGCGGCGGCTCGCGGTGCCGTGCGGTGGTGGGCGTCGGCGGACGACGCTCCCATCCCGATGCCAAGGAGGCTGGCGACGGCGCAGGCGAGAACCAGCCGCGCTGCGGCACGGCTGCGTGATCGACGGACCGGTCCGGTCATGTGCGGATCCTCTCGCGGGCCCAGCAGTCGACCAGGTGGTCGTTGACCAGGCCGGCGGCCTGCATCAGGGCGTACGCCGTGGTCGGGCCGACGAA
Organism: uncultured Actinomycetota bacterium; assembly: GCA_963815445.1. Taxonomy (GTDB): domain Bacteria; phylum Actinomycetota; class Actinomycetes; order Propionibacteriales; family Nocardioidaceae; genus JANLYC01. The sequence goes on along the minus strand of CAWFGV010000005.1, from coordinate 90,014 downwards.
GCGGAAGCCACGGCGCTTGAGCTCCCGTGCGAGGGCTCGAGACTCGTCGGTCTGCGCCGGCACGTCGGCAAGTGTCGCGGGGGCAGGGCCGGCGTCGGGGGCGAAGCTCCAGATCAGCTCCGTCAGTGACTGGTCCAGGGCTACGGCCGCGCGGGCGTTGTTGAGCGCGGCGTCGATCTTGCCGCCGTGCCTGACGATGCCGGGGTCGGCGAGCAGCCGGGCACGGTCGTCGGCGTCGTACGACGCGACCGCCTCGATGTCGAAGTCGGCGAACGCCTTGCGGAAGTTGTCGCGCTTGCGGAGGATCGTGAGCCAGGACAGCCCCGACTGGAAGCCCTCGAGCGTCAGCCTCTCGAAGAGCCCGTTGTCGTCGCGGATCGGCCGCCCCCACTCGTCGTCGTGGTAGCCGACATACTCAGGAGCAGAGACGCCCCACGCGCAGCGCAGGCGACCGTCGGCCCCTTCCGTCGAGCCGCTGGTCGTCACGGCTCGGTGGCCTGGTGGCGCGGTGTGTGCTCGTCGGCGGGGCCGTCGGTCGTGACCGGGTCGCTGGCGCGGCGGTACTCGACGGGCACAATACGGCCGGGCTCGGCCGTCGTCCGCGGCTCGGCCTCGCGGGCCAGGAGGTCTGCGCGGACCTGGTCGATGAGTGCGTCCACTTCGTCCATCCGATAGCCGCGCAATGCGGTGGTGAAGCGAACCGCGTCCAGATCGTCGGACGTCAGGGCGCGGCCGGTGGGAACGGCGCGGTCGGGTCGGTCCTCGGACGCCTCGGACATCGGCTGGTCACGACGCGACGCCAGCACCGCGACCGCACCGATCACGATGACGAGGACGAGTACCCACAACCAGATCACGGCACCGATCGTGCCACGCTTGAGCAAGGAAGACCCGTCACGGGCCGAAAGACACAGACAACGGGTGAGGAGCCGCGGGGACATGCAGCTGGGACGTCGTGACTTCGGCGAGACCGATCTCGCCGTGATGGCGATCGTCAACCGGACGCCGGACTCCTTCTACGACAGCGGCGCGACCTTCGACGAGGCCGCTGCGCTCGACAGGATCGGCCGGGTGGTCGATGAAGGCGCCGACATCGTCGACATCGGCGGCGTCAAGGCGGGGTATGGCGACGACGTGGACGTGGCCGAGGAGCTGCGCCGTACCGCGTCGCTCGTGGCCGCCGTCCGATCGGCATACCCGGAGCTGGTGATCAGCGTCGACACCTGGCGGGCGCCGGTGGCCCGTGAGCTGTGCCATCGAGGAGCCGACCTGCTCAACGACACGTGGGCGGGGGCGGACCGCGAGGTGGCGGAGGTGGCCGCGGAGTTCGATGTCGGGCTGGTGTGCAGCCACAGCGGCGGGCTCGGACCACGAACCGACCCGCACCGGGTGGCGTATGACGATGTCGTCGCCGACGTCATCACCACCGTGACACGGCTGGCGGATCGTGCCGCGGGTCTCGGCGTCGCGCGTGACCGGATCCTGATCGACCCGACGCACGACTTCGGCAAGAACACGCGACACTCGCTGGAGTTGACTCGCCGACTCGACGAGCTGGTCGCGACCGGCTGGCCCGTGCTGGTGGCGCTGTCCAACAAGGACTTCGTGGGCGAGACGCTCGACCTGCCGACCGACCAGCGCCTCAGCGGCACCTTGGCCGCCACGGCGATCTCGGCCTGGCACGGAGCGCGGGTCTTCCGGGCTCACCAGGTCGCCGAGACCCGACAAGTGCTCGACATGGTCAACTCGATCCGCGGGCTCCGACCTCCCGCCCGCACCACCCGCGGCCTGGCCTGACCCTCTCGTTGAACCGTGAGTTGTGGTCCCTCGAACCGTGAGTTGTGGCTCCTCGAACCGTGAGTTGTGGCTCCTCGAACCGTGAGTTGTGGCTCCCACGCGGGACACTCGAGACGCCTCAGGGTCGACGGGCGATGGGCGCCATCCGGCCACCGGTGACACGAAGGAGATCCGCCGGCGCCAGCTCCACGTCGACGCCGCGCTTTCCGGCCGAGACGAGGATGGTGTCGTACGCGGCTGCGGTTTCGTCGAGGATCACGACCAGCGGCGTACGCCCACCCAGCGGCGAGATGCCGCCCACGACCGATCCGCTCACGCGCTCCGCGACCGCCGCAGGCGCCAGTGCCACCTGCTTCTCCCCGAGCGCCCGCGCAGTCGCCTTCAGATCCAGGTTTCGGGACACGGGTATGACGCCAAGCACGTGTCGCCTACCCGCCACGACCATAAGGGTCTTGAAGACTCGATCAGCCTCCACCCCTAACGCGCGTGCCGCTTCGACGCCATAGCCGAGTTCGCCGCTGACGGCCTCGTCATGCGGATAACTGCGAACGACGTACTCGACTCCCGCCTCGCGCAAGCGAGCTACCCCAGGCGTGGCCGCCGCCGCGTGTGACCGCTTGCCTTTTGACACGGACTCATCTTCGCACCGAGCCTTCCCCCGCCGTAGAGCCACAACTCACGGCTCGAGGAGCCACAACTCACGGCTCGAGGAGCCACAACTCACGGTTCAAGGAGCCACAACTCACGGTTCAACGAAAGCGATCAGTCGGGGCGGTGGGGGGTGATGTCGTGGGGGCCGGGCTCCGTACCTGGCTGGCCGGCTGCGCCTTCGCCCGGCGTACCTGGCTCGTCAGGCTCGCTGTGCTGAGCGGCCGTCAGGGCAGCGGCACGTTCGCGGCGGGCCTCGACCATGATCGCGACCGCCTCATCCACGTCGTCGGTGACGTGCAGGAGCGCGACGTCCTTCTCGCCGACTTTCCCGCCGCCGAGCACCACGGCGCGGATCCAGTCCACGAGGCCGCCCCAGTATTCGCTTCCCACGAGCACGATCGGGAAAGACGTCACTTTCTGCGTCTGGACGAGCGTCACGGCCTCGAACACCTCGTCGAACGTCCCGAAGCCACCGGGCAACGCGATGAAGCCCTGCGCGTACTTGACGAACATCGTCTTGCGGGCGAAGAAGTACCGGAAGTTGATCCCGATGTCGGCCCAGCCGTTGAGCCCGGACTCGAACGGCAGCTCGATGCCAAGCCCCACCGACACGCCACCGGCCTCGGACGCACCGCGGTTGGCCGCCTCCATCGAACCGGGTCCACCGCCGGTGATGACGGCGAAGCCCGCGTTCACCAGCGCGCGGGCCAGGGCCATCCCCGTCGCGTACTCCGGATCCTCCGGCTTCGTCCGAGCCGACCCGAACACCGAGATGGCGGGTCCGAGCTCGGCAAGCGCTCCGAATCCTTCGACGAACTCCGCCTGGATGCGGAGCACCCGCCACGGGTCGGTGTGGACCCAGTCGCTCGGACCACGAGAGTCCAGGAGGTGCTGGTCGGTCGTCGATGACAACACCTGATGCCGTCGGGTGATCACCGGTCCGCGGCGGTGCTCGCGGCCGTTTCCGGGCAGGGAGTTCGTCATGTATGCCAACTTAGCGGCCATACGACGCGCATCCGGTCAGCCATGCGGCCCGCTTCGAGTCAGCCGTTACGACCTCGTCAGGTCAGCCAGGCGGTCATCTGGTCCAGGCACGAGCGCAGGTGGGCCAGCGGCACGAACTCACCCTGCGTGTGCGCGAGCTCGGGGTTACCCGGCCCGAAGTTCACTGCCGGAATTCCCATCGCGCTGAATCTGGCCACGTCGGTCCAGCCGAACTTCGGGTTCGCGGACCCACCGACGACGTCCAGGAACGCCGCGGCAGCGGGCAGCTGCAGCCCTGGCATCGCGCCCGGCGCCGAATCCACCACCTCGACGTCGAAGCCGGCGAACACGTCCCGCAGGTGCGCCTCTGCCTCGGCCACCGAACGATCCGGCGCGAACCGGTGGTTGATCGTCACCGAGCACGAGTCGGGAACCACGTTCCCGGCCACCCCGCCGGCGATTCCGACCGCGTTGAGGCCCTCGTGGTAGCGCAGCCCATCGATCTCCGGACGACGCGGCTCGTATGCCGCCAACCGGTCCAGCACCTCGCGGGCCGCGTGGATCGCGTTGACCCCGTTCCAGGACCGCGCAGCGTGCGCCCGGGTGCCGGTCGTCGAGACGGCGGCGGTGATCGTGCCCTGGCAGCCGGCCTCGATCACGGCGTTGGACGGTTCCATCACGACGGCGAAGTCACCGCGCAGGATCTCATCACGCACAGCCGCGATCAGCGTCAGCCCGTTGCGCTCGGCCTCGACCTCTTCGGCCTCGTAGAACACGTAGGTGAGGTCACGCGTCGGCTGGTCGAGCGTGGCGGCCAGCTGCAACGCCACCGCCACCCCCCCTTTCATGTCGCATGACCCCAGCCCGTGCAGCGCGTCGTCCTCGATCCGGGCCGGGAGATTCGCGTTCACCGGCACGGTGTCCACGTGACCTGCGATGACGACCCGCTCGTCGCGTCCGAGCGTCGTACGCGCGACGAGCGAGTGCGAGTGCCGCCACAGCTCCAACCACGGAACGGGCGTCAACGCCTGCTCGATCGCATCCGTGATCGACTGCTCGTTGCCGCTGACGGACTCGATGTCGACGAGGGCAGCGGTCAGGTCGGCGATGTCCTGGTGGGGGTCGAGGACTGTCATGTCCGCCATTGTGGCGGAACCCTCGCGACGTCCTGCACCCTGGCGGCTCGAACGACCTAAGTGCAGGACGTCGGCGCGCCCGGGACCGGCTCGGACGCAGGCACTGGGTAGCGTTGGAGAGGTGACTGACACGACCTCCGCCGCGTGGGGCTTCGGCCTGGCGACGTACGACGCCGAGGGCGTCCTGCTCGACGTGTGGTTCCCAGACCCTCACCTCGGTATGCCGCCTGCGGACTACCACGTCCCCAGCGCGCTGGCGTCCCTCGACGGCCATGACCCGGTTCGGGACGTCCACCGGTCGGTGCAGCACGTCGTCATCGACGACCTCGCCGCCGCACCGCGCGACACCGCTGACGTCTGGCTCCGGCTGCACCTGCTCAGCCACCGCCTGGTCCGTCCGCGCGGCCAGAACATGGAGGGCGTCTTCGGCCTGCTCACCAACGTCGTCTGGACCAACCTCGGGCCCTGCGCCGTCAACGGGTTCGAGGCCACCCGGCTGCGGGCGCGCGAGTCGGGCAAGGACGTCACCGTACTCGGCATCGACAAGTTCCCGCGGATGACCGACTACGTCGTGCCCACCGGCGTCCGGATCGCCGACGCCGACCGGGTGCGGCTGGGTGCACACCTCGCCGAGGGCACGACGGTCATGCACGAGGGGTTCGTGAACTTCAACGCCGGGACGCTCGGCACCTCGATGGTCGAGGGACGCATCTCCGCCGGCGTCGTCGTCGGCGACGGGTCCGACGTCGGAGGTGGTGCGTCGATCATGGGCACGCTGTCAGGCGGTGGCACCGAGGTCATCTCGATCGGCAGTCGCTGCCTGCTCGGGGCCAATGCTGGCGTCGGCATCTCGCTCGGCGACGACTGCGTCGTGGCGGCCGGGTGCTACGTCACCGCCGGCACAAAGCTCACCCTGCCCGACGGCTCCGTGGTCAAGGCACGTGAGCTGTCAGGTCAGTCCGGGTGGCAGTTCTGGCAGAACAGCCTCACGGGAGCGATCGAGGCCCGGCGGCGCGACGGCAGCGGGATCGAGCTCAACGCCGCCCTGCACACCAATGCGTAGCTGGCGCCTCCTCGCGACCGGCGTCACCGTGCTGGCCCTGCTCGTCGGCGGAGCGTACTACGCAGTCCAGCACGGTCTCGGTCCGCTCCCGGACCCGAAGCACTGCCTGGCGAAGGTCGACGGCTACACCGTCGAGATGTCGACCGAGCAGGCCGAGAACGCCTCGATCATCGCCGCAGTCGCCGAGCGCCGCGGTCTGCCCGCGCGCGCCATCTCGATCGCGATCGCAACCGCCTACCAGGAGTCCAAGCTCCGCAACCTCGACAGCGGCGACCGCGACTCCGTCGGGCTGTTCCAACAACGGCCGAGCCAGGGATGGGGCACGGTCAAGCAGATCCGGAACCCGTACTACGCAACGAACGCCTTCTACGACGCCCTGGTCAAGGTCGACGGGTACCAGTACATGGAGATCACCAAGGCAGCACAGGAGGTGCAGCGATCCGCGTTCCCTGATGCGTATGCCGCCCACGAGCGAGACGGCCGCACCATCGCATCGGCGATGTCGGGATACAGCCCGGCCGCCTTCACCTGTACGGCCGACGCCGTCGACCTTGCATCGCAAGACATCACCGGGTCAGGCCTCACACCACGCGCGGAGACCGTCCGCGCCGACATCCACAAGGCCTTCGGCGACCTGCCGATGGGCGGCTTCGAGCCCGGCGGGGTGACGACCGGACACATGACCGGGTCCGCACACTACGAGGGCCGTGCCGTCGACGTCTTCTTCCGCCCGGTCAGCGCGGACAACACGCGGGCCGGCTGGGTGCTCGCGCAGTACCTCGTGGCCAACGCGTCGCGGCTCGCGATCGCCCACGTCATCTTCGACGCGAAGATCTGGTCGGCCGGCTCGAAATCGGGGGGCGGATGGCGCACCTTCGATCCCAACCTCAGCGGCAACGAGACGGCCGCGACCAAGGCGATCCTGCTCCACCGGGACCATGTGCATGTCGACGTGGGCTAGCCACGGATGTCGCGGATGTCAGCGGGCGCGCGCCAACAGTCGGATGCAGGCAGCCTCGACACGTTCGTCGGTTGCCGTCAGCGCCACGCGGACGTGTCGACCGCCGGACGGTCCGTAGAAGTCGCCCGGCGCCACCAGGATGCCGCGCTCGGCCAGCCATCGCACCGTGTCCATGCAGGGCTCGTCGCGGGTGGCCCACAGGTACAGCGAGGCCTCGGAGTGGTCGATCCGGAAACCGGCGGACTCCAACGCTCGGCGCAACATGGCCCGGCGCTCGAGGTAGACCTCGCGCTGCTCCTCGATGTGACCGTCATGATCGAGCGCGGCGCGCATCGCCACCTGGACCGGGCCCGGCACCATCAGGCCGGCATGTCGGCGCACCTCGCGGAGCTCCCCCACGATCGCCGGGTCGCCCGCCACGAAGCCGGCGCGGTAGCCGGCCATGTTCGACCGCTTCGACAGTGAGTGGACCGCCAGCACCGAGTCGAGCGAGCCGCCGTTGACCGAGCGATCGAGGACCGACACGGGCTCAATGTCCCAGGCGCACTCGAAGTAGCACTCGTCGGCGGCCACCACGGCACCGCGCTCGCGCGCCCAGGCGATGACCTTGCGCAGGTGGTCCGGCGGCAGCACCCGGCCCGTCGGGTTGGCCGGCGAGTTGACCCACACCAGCGGTACGTCGAGCGGCCCTACGGACAGTGTCGCGTCACTGGCGAGAAAGTCGGCGCCGGCAAGCAAGGCGCCCACGGCGTAGGTCGGGTAGGCGATGGCCGGGATCAGAACCGTCTGGCCGGTCCGCACGCCGAGCTGGGCGGGGAGCGAGGCCACGAGCTCCTTCGAGCCCACGGTCGGCAGCACGTTGTCGTGGTCGAGGTCGATCGACCCGCAGCGCCGTTGCAGGTAGTCGACGATCGAGGTGCGAAGGTCCGGCGTCCCCCACACGGTCGGGTAGCCCGGTGAGTCCGTAGCGGACCGGAGTGCCTTCTGCACGACCTCGGGAGTGGGGTCGACCGGGGTGCCGACGGACAGGTCGACGAGACCGCCCGCGTGAGCGGCCGCACGCTCCCGCAACGGGATCAACCGGTCCCACGGGAAGTCCGGAAGCCGGGATGAGACCGACAGCGCCGCCGACCCGTCACGGGTTGGCGGCGCGGATGTCGGGCGGGCTGAGGAGTCCACTACCCCTCTTGCTCCTGGGGCGGTAGCGCGGCGATGATCGGGTGGTCCTTGTCGATGACGCCGAGCTTAGCGGCGCCGCCGGGTGATCCCAGGTCGTCGAAGAACTCCACGTTCGCCGCGTAGTACTCCTTCCACTTCTCCGGGGTGTCGTCCTCGTAGAAGATGGCCTCGACCGGGCAGACCGGTTCGCACGCGCCACAGTCGACGCACTCATCCGGGTGGATGTAGAGCATGCGCTGGCCCTCGTAGATGCAGTCGACAGGGCACTCGTCGACGCAGGCCCGATCCTTCAGGTCCACGCATGGCTGCGCGATGACGTACGTCACCTAGTCCTCCTCGTTCACGATCCGGCGCCCGCGCTGTGCGGCGGCTGGCGCCTTGACTCCCACTAGTATCTACGTTCTGCCGCCAGCCGCAGAATCCAGGTCCACTCCATGGAGTCCCATGCCCCTCCACGCCCGCCTCGTCGGTCAGCGCGTCGTCGTACGTCGCCTCCTCCCCGGCGAGCAGGGACCCAGCGGCGGGCCGGCCATGACTGACGTTCTCGGTGTGCTGGAGGGCTGGGCAGACACATCCATCACCGTACGCCGCGAGGACGGCGAGCTGGTGACGATCGAGCGTCAGCACATCGTCACCGGCAAGCCGATACCGCCCCGCGCCTCGACACGCCGGCGCATCGGTCCTGAGCAGCTCGAACGGGTGTGCCAGCGCGGGTGGCGGGCGGTAGCCGAGCACGAGCTGGGCGACTGGACGCTGCGCGCCGCGGACGGGTTCACCGGTCGGGCCAACTCCGTGCGGGTCGGTGGCGACCCTGGGCTGCCTCTCGACGGCGCCATCAGCGAAGTCCGGGACTTCTACGCGCGCCACGGTCTGCACCCCCTGGCTCAAGTCGTGCTCGGCTCAGCCGGACAGCGTGACTTCGAAGGGCGCGGGTGGCAGCCGCGCCAGACCGGGTCCGACGCCATCGTGCAGGTCGCCTCGGTGGCCCAAGCCCGGAGGCTGACGGCACCGCGGCACGCTCGTCCCGTCGCCGTCTCCATCGACGACTCCGTGGGCGCGGACTGGCTGCGCCTGTACGGCAGGGCCGCCGGCCAGGATCCCGCGGTGGTGCAGCGCGTGCTGGAGTCCGGCGACGACGTCGCCTTCGCCCGCATCGGAGACCCCGCCGTCGCGATCGGACGCGGCGTCGTGACCGGCGACTGGCTGGGCCTGCAGGCCGTCGAGGTGGCGGAAGACCAGCGTCGGCAAGGACTGGCGACGTTGGTGGTCGAGGCCCTGCTCGAGTGGGGAGCGTCGCGAGGCGCCCTGTCGGCATACCTCCAGACGCTGCCGGACAACGTCGCCGCCGTTCAGCTCTACGCCGGCTTCGGGTTCACGACACACCACTCATACCGCTACCTCGTCCCGCCGGGCTGAGCGGCCCAGACGCCGATCAGCGGCAGCGGACCCGGTCCAGAGGTGCGTAGCTGGCATGGGTGCGTTCGGTCCGCTTGTGGCCACCCTGCTTCAGCACCCGGGTGACGTCGTACTCGAAACCGGCTACGCCGTCGCGCGGCACGCACGACTTCCGGGTGTTCGTGATGACCTGCGGCTGCACCACGTTGTAGCGCGACGACGTCAACGCCCGCACGGTCCAGTACGGCGTGCTCCACATCTCGACATGGGCGATGCGCGCGGAGGAACCTTTGCGGCCCGGGGTCTCGACGTACGCACGGATGTAGACGCCGTACGGCGAGGTGTTGGCGAGGGCGAGATCTGTGCTGGGTGACTCGACGTGGGCGTCGAAGCCGGGAGCGAATCGGTCTGAGTAGATCCGGGCGCCCGTGTGCACCGGTATGTCGAGCCCCGCGAAGAACGCCGCGTCATACGCCATGGACGCGACGAACGACGAAGCGGACGACGCATTGGCCCCGACCCTGCCCAGGAAGCTGAACGACTCGCCGGGGCGCACCAGGGCGCCGTCGAGGCGACGCAGCGTGGCCGTCGGATCGGACGGGCTCCCGGCCTCGAAGCGGACCGACGTCGCCGAAACCTGCCGACTGATCCGCATCACCCTCAGGTCTTCCGCGCTGAGATCGGGGTTGTCCGCCGTCGGCTTCGCACGCGCAACGCGGCGGTCACCACGAGACCCGACCGCCTTGAGCACCGCCTTGGCCAGGTCTCCGCGCGCGACCGTCACGCCGCTACTGCCCGGGATGATGACCGGCCGGTCGCCCTTGAAGGAGATCCGGGCGTCGACCGGGTGATGGCGCAGCTGCTTCATCGCCGGACGCGCGCGCTGGACCAGCTTGGCCTGGTCGACCGCAAGCCGAAGACCCTGTAGGCCGGGCAGCGCCTGCAGGGCTGGTCCGAACTGACGAGGGGTCAAGGTCATCATCGAGTCGGCAACCTTGATGCGGATCGGCCCCGCGACAGCCTTTCGGGCAACGGTTTCCTCGAACCTGGTCGCCTGTCCCACGGTCACCTGCGGCTGGACTGTGCCGATGACCAGGTTGACGCGGTCGTCGCCGGCGATGATGGCCTCCTTGAGTCGTTCGCCACTTCGCTGGTAGTCGACGGCCCGACCGGCACGTCCGTACGACACCGTCGGCCGACCACCGCGGAACGACACGCGCGAGTCGACCGGCGTGCGCTCGACCTTCTTGGCCACCTTGCGCAGGCTGGCGACGAGGTCTGCGCTGTCGAGGTCGACCACGGGATCGAGCGAGTCCCCTCCGGTCAGCACGTGCAGCATGTGGCGTGGGTCCCACGCGCTGCCGCCGAGCGCCTGGTCCAGCGTCGCGTCGATGTCGAACGTCAGCCCGGCCAGCTGCGGATCGATCGAGTAGGTCTTGCCGCCTGCGTTGACCTTGATCGGGTCCTCGAGCCGCGGAGCCAGCTTTTCCTGGAGGACGGTGCGGGCCCGGTCGGGGCTCATCCCGCCGACATCGACCTCGGCGACTTTCGTCCCCGCCGGCAGCTTGTTACCCGCGACGAGGTAGCCAACGCCGTACAGGGCGCCGATCACCACGGCGACTCCGACAACGAAGATCAGGCCGAACCTCAGGTCGTGGGTCTTGGGCAGGTCGTCGATGTAGACCTTCCGCCGCGGCCAGAGCCTCATCGGGGCGGCCCCCCGAACGAGGCCACGCTGATGACCACGGCCACCGACACGAGCAGGTAACCGAGGCCGAGCCCGTCCTGGGCGAGCAGGTAGTCACCCTCGGGACGGCCGGCGAGGACGAGGCCGGTGCCCACGATCCAGCCCCCTGCCGCTGCCAGGCCGAGACCTCGGGACAGCAGTCGTCCGACCAGCACGATCGACGCCGACGCGGCCACACCCAGGACCAGCCCCCACGGTAGGGACACCACGTCCGGTCGCCAGATGAGCCGCGAGACAACGGCCGACAGGATCGCCACTCCGACGGACAAGCCCCCGAGGACGACGGCGGTCGCGGCGAACCCCGAACGCGAGACCGGCACGTGAAACCGCGGCGCCGGCATCTCGGCCGCCCCACGCGTCGCGGCCGAGCGCCCGTCCTGTGTCATCGTCCTGCCCGATGACACGGATCAGACCACACCGGAGAACAGGTCACTCTCGTGGCCATCCACATCGCGCTTCCCTGGACTGCCCTTGATCAGGCGGTAGGACTCGATACCCCACACGTGGTTGCCGACGTTGTTGGAGAGCGCGAAGAACGGTCCGTCGACGGCGATCTGGGTGGCATGGGCGCGCATCGCGTCCAGCTTCTTGTCGACGTACTCCAGGCCGTCGATCGTGGTGGTGATGTACTCGTCCGGCGTCACGAAGGACGGCAGATCTCCGTCGGGGTCCATCCCCTCGAACGTCGTCATGTCGCCGCTGGCGCGCAGCCGGCGGAGCCCCTCGCGCATGCGTTGCTCTGACATCGCGTTCCAGTAGATCTTCGGCACGTCCCACGCGTCGCCGAGGTCCGGTCGGTAGCTCGGGACGGCGGCCAGCATGCTGCCGTACATGGCCACCCGGTGGGCCTGGATGTGGTCAGGGTGACCGTAGCCGCCGTTCTCGTCGTATGTCGCCATCACCTGCGGCCTGGTCTCGCGGATCACCTCGACCAGATGGTTGGACGCCTCGACCAGGTCGGCCGCCCAGAACGCGTCGTCACGGATCTTCTCGGGTGGGATCGCCCGGCCCCGCTCGTCGACCGCCATACCCGTGTCGCGGTAGCGGCCCGGGCCGCCGAGGAACCGGTGGTCGGTGACGCCCAGGATCTGCATCGCATCCGTGAGCTCGCCGATGCGGTGCACTCCCAGACGGTCGGATTGGTGAGCGGCGAGGTGTTCGAGCTCGGGGATCAACACCTCGCCTTCTTCACCCAGCGTGCACGTGACGAGCGCGACGTGCGCTCCCTCGGCTACGTAGCGTGCCATGGTGGCGCCGTTCCCGATGGCCTCGTCGTCCGGATGGGCGTGGACCAGGAGCAGGCGCCGTTCAGGCAGCGTGTCAGCTGTCATGACGACCAGCCTACGGCGCACCCCAGTCTTCATCACCTATGGCTGAAGGTACGTGTCACCGATCGCACGAATCCTCAGCCACAGGCGGACCGGATCGCCGGGATGCGCTCGACCAGGTCCTGCAGCCGGCGCCCCGACCGGGCTGGCTCGCCTGCTGTTCCCAGCTGGAGCATTCCGGGGTCGCCCGCCGCCTGGCCGGCCGCGATGACGTCCAACGATCGCTGCAGCCGGGGCACCACGTGATCGAGGATCTCACCCGCGGACACCTCGGAGTACGCCGCTGCCATCACCTCGAGCCGCCGCGCCGCGACCGATGCGCCCACGTCGCGAAAGAGCGGCACCCAGTTCCACGCCGCGAACGCCAGGTCATCAAGGGGGAGCCCGGGGCCGGCCATGTCCCAGTCGAAGACGCCGACAACCCGCTCGCCGTCGGCCGAGCTGCTCAAGGCGACGTTGTACGGCGCGAAGTCGTGGTGGCAGATGATCTCGTCCTGGCCGAGCGGTCGGTTGGTGGTTCGCCAGACACCAGCAGGGCGGTACCCGGCCACGGCGTCGTGGAACCGCCTTAGCCAGCGCATCGCGTCCGCCAACGTGTCGTCGGCGACCGCCTCAGCGTCGACGTCCGGAACCCGGCCATCCAGGTAGCCGAGAACCTCACGCCCCCGCTCGTCCGCTCCGAAGGCCAGCGGCACCGCGACCAAGCCTGACCTGCGCAGGTGCTCAAGCAGGTCATGGACTGACGAGGACCACGCACCGGTTGAGCGGCGTACGGTCCGCCCGATCCGGACTGCGCCGCCGACGTTGCCGCCGGGGAGCGGGTGACCGTCGAGCAGCCGATCGCGCAGCTCCGTCAGAAACGGCCGGTCTGCGTCGAGCCAGGCGACGTCGTCGAGCTCTTCAGGCCCGAGCCAGCGTACGGCGTCATGCTCGTGCGGGACCGGTTCGCCGGAGCTCAGCCGGGCCAGCTTCACCGTCATCGTGTAGCCGGGCTTGATCGACGCGCGCCCCTCGAGAGACCCGACGATCTCGATCTCGCACCCGAGCTCCTCACGGATCTCCCGCACCGCCGCACCGTCAGGGGTCTCCTCGTCGTCGACCTTGCCACCGGGGAGCTCCCAGCCGCCGGCCACGTCACTGGGTTGGACGCGTCGAGCGGCCAGTACACGGCCGTGTCGCACGATCGCCGCCGCAACAACCTCGACCCCGACCTCATCGGGCGGCTCCGGACTCGTCACGCCGAGCAGCGTCGCACAATCCCCCAGATCCGAGGAATCCTTCGGATCTGATGGAACTTCCCCCAGACTGCGGACATAAGCAGGGTGTGACGTCGCTCGAGGGGACCACCATGGAGGAAGCCGGACCCGGCCACCGTACGGGCGAGGCCACCCGCCCTGACGACCTGCTCGTCGAGGAGCTTCGGCACGGCAGCAGCGCTGCGCTGGCCGAGCTGTTCGACCGGCATGTCGACGCCGTGCACGCCTTCTGCTTCCGACGGACCGCGTCCTGGCAGGCGGCCGAGGATGCGGTGTCCACGGTGTTCCTCGACCTGTGGCGGGGACGAGACCGCGCCACCGCCCACGAGGGGTCCGCCCTCCCATGGCTCTACGGAATCGCGCGCAATGTGTGCAGAAACCTCGAGCGGTCGCGCAGGCGACTGGGCCTCGCGTTGCGCCGGATGCCATCGGAGGGGATGGCATCCGGCGACACCGTGGCTGACGACGTCGCACGACGCGTGGACTCCGAGCGCCGGATGGCCGCCGTCCTCGACGCCATCGACGCGCTGCCCCGCCACGAACGCGAGGTGTTGGAGCTCGTGGTCTGGGCAGAGGTCAGCTACGAGGCCGCCGCCGCCTCCCTCGATGTACCCGTCGGGACCATCCGGTCCCGTCTCTCCCGTGCGCGCCAGCGACTTGCGCTCGCCGCCCCCGACGGAGCCGGCTGAGCCACCGCCGCTCCCACGAAAACCTCCGTTTCGCCGGAAGGACCCTGTCATGACCGATGAACGCCCCGACCTCACCCCGCCAGTCCCCGACCCACTGCCGGAGGAGCGCAAGCGTGCCCTCCGCGCGCAGCTGCTGGCCGCGACCGGCAAGAACCCGGCCACGAGCCGCCGCGGCTGGCTGGTGCCCGGCCTCGCCGCCGCGGCTGTCGCCGCCATCGTCGCGACCGGCGTGTACCTGACCAACGACGACGGCTCGAGCCGTTCCACGAGTCCGTTGCGGCCGGCTGGCGGTGCCGACGCGAGCGCGGAAACCACTGGCCCTGTCCCGCCGCCGCCGGCCGATACGACAGTCCCGGCCGAGACAGCACCGTCTGCGTACGTCTCGATCGGGTCCCCGGCCGTGGACCCACCGCGCGCCGAGAACTGTGCCGACGCCGTCAACGAGCTCATCACACAGGCCGCCCCGCCCTTGGCCGGTGCCGCCCCGACCGCCTCCCGGGCGGGTGCTATCGGTACCACCTACCTGTACGAGTCGAAGGCTGCGTGGGTCGTGTGTGACGACTTCGCCAGCGTCGACGGTGGTGCGCCGACGCTGCTGCAGTGGCACCTCAAGCGCGACTCGTATGCACCAACCGCCAAGACCGTCGGAATCAGTGAGAACCACGTCGGCAAGGCTGGGCAGCTGGATCATCAGTACTTCGCGGGCGGCCGTGACTTCGACGGAGTACGCGCCATCTCCTACGCCTTCCCGGACGGACACACCGAGGATGCCGTGGTCGGGCAGGATGGCCTCTGGTCGATGAACTACCAACCCACCACGGGCGTGCTCGTCGACCCGCACACCAACGAGCGCCGGCTCGACCCCATCAAGGTGACGGTCACGTACACCGCAGCCGTCGGCGGCGGAACCGACACGTTCACGCTGGCGTGGGGGCTCGGCACCTGTGGCCAGACCAACCACGGCTGCTAACGGCGGCTGTCTGAAATCTCACACGACCTGGACGTTCGCGCAGGCAGCCTCAGCGGTAAAGTGCGGGAGGTCGAGGACGCCCAGCGGCTGATGTTCGTCATACGCGCGGCGTGTTGGCTTCATAGCCCTCGACCGACGCGCCCCTGACGAGCCGAAGGAAGCCGTATGTCGACTGGAGTCATGGGTCCGGGGCGTGCCCGGGTCCACGCCAAGACGCTGCGTCAGGACCGGTGGTGGCTCGCGCCGCTGACGACCTTCGTCGTCTTCACGGCGTTCGTCATCTACGCCACCTGGCGGGCGTTCTCCGGGTCGGACTACTACTCGTCGCCGTACATCTCGCCGTTCTACTCCCCCTGCCTCACCAACGACTGTGTCGCAGGCTCGTCGGACTTCGGCCAGCCGTTCTCGTGGTGGCAGCTCTCGCCGGCCCTGCTCATCCTGATCTTCCCGTTGGGCTTCCGGATGACCTGCTACTACTACCGCAAGGCCTACTACCGCGCGTTCTGGCTCTCTCCCCCGGCGTGCGCCGTCGCCGAACCGCACGGCAAGTACACCGGTGAGAACCGGCTGCCGCTGATCCTGCAGAACATCCATCGCTACTTCTGGTACGCCGCGATCGTCGTCTCCTTGATCCTGACCTATGACGTGGTGCTCGGCTTCCGTGACGAGGACGAGAACTGGGGCCACATGGGTCTCGGCACGGTGATCATGATCGTCAACATCGTGCTCATCTGGCTCTACACACTGTCCTGCCACTCCTGCCGCCACGCGGTCGGCGGCCGACTGCGGCACTTCTCCAAGCACCCGGTCCGCTACAAGCTCTGGACCGCCGTGTCCAAGCTCAACCTGAGCCACGCACGGTACGCCTGGCTCTCGCTGTTCTCGGTGGCGCTGACCGACCTGTACATCTACCTACTCGCCACCGGCACCTTCGACGACCCGAGGTTCTTCTGAGCATGTCGACCACTGAGCAATCCCACGGGCCGGATGAGAGCCGGCATCCCATGACCGGCAATGTCACGTCGGACCAGACCGCAGCCCAGGACAGTCACGGCTTCGAGGAACACGAGTACGACGTCGTCGTGATCGGTGCCGGCGGCGCGGGTCTGCGCGCTGCGATAGCCGCCCACGACGCCGGCGCGCGGGTCGCGATCGTCTGCAAGTCGCTGCTCGGCAAGGCGCACACCGTGATGGCCGAGGGTGGTATCGCTGCAGCCATGGGCAACCTCTGGGAAGAGGACAACTGGCAGGTGCACTTCCGCGACACCATGCGCGGCGGCAAGATGCTCAACAACTGGCGGATGGCCGAGCTGCACGCCAAGGAGGCACCCGAGCGCGTCATCGAGCTCGAGGAGTGGGGTGCACTCTTCGACCGGCTCGACAACGGCCTGATCTCACAGCGTGACTTCGGTGGCCACCGTTATGCGCGACTCGCCCATGTCGGCGACCGGACCGGTCTGGAGATGATCCGCACCCTGCAGCAGCGCGCCGTCGCCCTCGGTATCGACGTGTTCATGGAGTGCACGGTCACCGAGATCTTCAAGGACTCGGGCCGGGTGTCCGGAGCCTTCGGCTACTGGCGCGAGTCCGGTCGGTTCATCGTCTTCAGAGCCCCGAGCGTCATCCTCGCCACCGGCGGTATCGGCAAGTCCTACCAGGTCACCAGCAACTCCTGGGAGTACACCGGTGACGGCCACGCTCTTGCGCTGCGCACTGGCGCCTCACTCATCAACATGGAGTTCGTCCAGTTCCACCCGACCGGCATGGTCTGGCCGCCGTCGGTGCGCGGCTTGCTGGTGACCGAGTCGGTGCGCGGTGACGGAGGGGTGCTGCGCAACTCCGAGGGCAGGCGGTTCATGTTCGACTACATCCCGGAGTTCTTCAAGGCCGAGACGGCCGACACCGAGGACGAGGGTGACCGCTGGTACGAGGACAAGACGAACAACCGCCGCCCGCCCGAGCTCTTGCCGCGTGACGAGGTCGCCCGCGCGATCAACTCCGAGGTCAAGGCCGGCCGGGGATCACCCCACGGGGGCGTGTTCCTCGACATCGCCTCGCGCCGGACCCCGGAGTTCATCAAGCGGCGGCTGCCGTCGATGTACCACCAGTTCAAGGAGCTGGCGGACGTCGACATCACCGCTGAGCCGATGGAGATCGGCCCGACGTGTCACTACGTGATGGGCGGTGTCGAGGTCGACCCCGACACGGCCGAGAGCATCGTCACGGGACTGTACGCCGCCGGCGAGGTGGCCGGCGGAATGCACGGCTCCAACCGACTCGGCGGCAACTCGCTCTCTGACCTGCTCGTCTTCGGCCGCAGAGCCGGGCTCAACGCGGCGTACTACGCAGAGCGCACGTCGTCGAAGCGACCTGTCGTCGCGGAGGACGACGTCACAGCGGCCGCGCGCAAGGCATTGGCGCCGTTCGATGACGAGGGCGAGAACCCCTACACGATCCAGCACGACCTGCAAGACGTCATGCAACGCCTGGTGGGCATCATCCGCAACAGCGACGAGCTGTCCGAGTCGTTGCGGGAGCTCGACACCCTGCGAGGGCGCGCAGCACACCTGTCCGTCGAGGGCCATCGGCAGTACAACCCCGGCTGGCACCTCGCGGTCGACATCCACAACATGCTCCTGGTGTCGGAGTGCATCGCGACGGCAGCGCTCGAGCGCAAGGAGTCGCGGGGTGGGCACACCCGCGACGACTACCCTGGCCCCGATCCGCAGTGGGGTACACAGAACCTGGTCCTCACGATGAACGACGAAGGTCGCGTCGACCTCAAGCACCAGCCGTTGCCCGTCATGCCCGACGAGCTCCAGTCATTCTTCGAGCAGTGAGGACGTTCCACTGATGGGTTACGACCTGAAGATGCGCATCTGGCGCGGCGACAAGACCGGCGGCGAGCTCGGCGACTTCACCGTCGACGTCGAGGAGGGTGAGGTCGTCCTGGACGCGATCCACCGCGTACAGGCCACCCAGGCCGGCGACCTCGCTGTGCGGTGGAACTGCAAGGCCGGCAAGTGCGGCTCGTGCAGCGCCGAGGTCAACGGCAAGCCGCGGCTCATGTGCATGACCCGGCTGTCGGACTTCGACAGGTCCGAGACGATCACGGTGACGCCGATGCGCGCGTTCCCCGTCATCCGCGATCTGGTCACTGATGTCTCCTACAACTACGAGAAGGCCAAGGAGATCCCGGCGTTCGCGCCGACGCCGCGCGATGCTGACGGCAAGCGCCGGATGCAGCAGGTAGACGTCGAGCGCGGGCAGGAGTTCCGCAAGTGCATCGAGTGCTTCCTCTGCCAGAACACCTGCCATGTCATCCGTGACCACGACGACAACAAGCCCGCCTTCGCCGGACCACGGTTCTTCCTGCGGTTCGCCGAGCTCGACATGCACCCGCTGGACACCAACGACCGCCGCAAGCTCGCCCAGGACGCAGGCGGTATCGGGATGTGCAACATCACGAAGTGCTGCACCGAGGTCTGTCCCGAGGGCATCAAGATCACCGACAACGCGATCATCCCGATGAAGGAGCGCGTCGTCGACCGCAAGTTCGACCCGGTGACCTTCCTCGGCTCGAAGATCTTCAAGCGCGGCGACCGCGCCTCCCGCCAAGAACTGTGACCCACTCCCTTCTCTCCCTCTCCCCCTTCTCTCCCCCTTCTCTCCCCCTTCTCTCCCCCTTCTCTCCCCCTTCTCTCCCTCTCCCCTGCCTCCCCCTTGCCTCCCCCGCGCGGGTTGTTGCCCCACCTGGCCGCGCGTTTGCCTAGTAAACAAGCCAGGTGGCTTCTGAACTAGGCAGGCGCGCCTGGCGGACTTGGGGTTTGCCTTGGTATGTCGCCGACCCCGGCCCGCGCGGTCAGGCGGCTGCCGCGAGATGCGCACCTGGCCGCCCGGCCACCTCGGACCCCGGCCGCTTCGCGGCTACCAGCGACGGATCGTCGGCCGCCCCGACGCGTGACGACGCCACCGAGGTCAAGACCGACAGCACCGCCGCCATCGATGCGGTCGACAGCATCGCGTACCAGGGGGCATGGAACAGGTCCATGCCGCCGGCCCCGAGCAACGCGACCAACGCTTGGGCGAAAGACTTGACGGCCCGTTCGAGCGTCAGAGTCCAGAACAACCTGCTGAACATGATGGACATGGTCGGCCCCCTCGACGCGACCGGAAATGGATGTCATCAGGAGGCTCGTCACCTTCGCCCAGATACGTGGCGCGCCAGCGGCGTACGGTGAGGCTATGCCCGACGTATTGAACCAAGCCCAGATCGACGATGTCCTCAGCTCCACCTTGAGCGACTGGACACTCGAAGGCGGCGACACCATCCGGCGCGACATCACTGCCGACAGCTTCGCCGGCGGGATCAGGCTCGTCGACGAGGTGGCGGCGATCGCCGACGCCATGGACCACCACCCGGACATCGACATCCGCTGGACGACCGTCACCTTCCGGTTGTCGACGCACTCAGCGGGAGGCCTCACCGACAACGACGTCCGGCTGGGCGCCGAGATCGACCGACTGGCGCCATGAGAAAGCAGGCGGACATGTCCCTGACACGGCTGACCCTGGTCACCGCCCAGGTGCTCGTTGCCATCGTCCTCGCTGCGCTCCTGGGAGCCGCGTACGCCGGGTCGACCCAGGCGTCAGGCCCACCGTCCCGCCACCTGGTCGGACTCCACACGACACCCCACCCGGCCAAGCCGATCTACCCCAGCGTCGTCTACCACCCACACCAGATGTGTGACGAGCTCCGTCACCCCGCGATGAGGCACAGCACTCGATCCTGATCGCCGCCCGGTCACGGACGGATTGCGAGCCGGTGAAGAGTCGCTCGGCGGTGGGAACGCCTCCCCCGAGCCGTCCTACGATCGCAGCATGACCAGCCCCGAGGACCCTGCCCACGCGTTCGACTTCTGGATCGGTGACTGGGACGTCTTCGGACCGCAAGGCAAGCAGGTGGGCACCAACACGATCTCCGCCTTGTTCGGCACCGGCTCGCTCACCGAGCACTGGCGGGGAGTGGGTGGTATCGAAGGTCGCAGCCTCAACGCGTACGACGCGATGCGCTCCTGCTGGCATCAGACCTGGGTCGACGCGACCGGGACCCTCCTCCAGCTCGACGGCGGCTGGAGCGATGGAGCGATGGTGCTCGAGGGCATCGCGCCATCGGACGATGATCCGGGCCGGAACGACCTGCAGCGGATCACCTGGACCCCCAGCGGTGACGGCAAGCAGGTGCGCCAGCTGTGGGAGGTTTCCGGCGACGACGGTGCCAGCTGGCAGGTCGCATTCGACGGCCGCTACCGGCGCAGGACCACCAGCTGACGTCGTACGCCGGCTTCGAGCGGCCCGCAACGCCGGTCGCCCGGCACCGCGTCTCTCGCCTCATGGTCGACCCGGACCACCAGCGCCGTGGAGTCGGCAAGGCCCTCGGCCAGTACGTCGGGTGGGCGCAGCCATCGGGCCGCCCCGGACCGGGCCGTCAGGACCCTTGACAGCGGGGTCAGAATCAACGCATGGAGCTCGTCCGTCATCGCATTCTCACCGGGACGTGCCCCGAGTGCGGGACCCGCCTCACCGGTCAGGAACGACGCCAGTCGTCTGACGATGAGACCTCATCCGAGTGGGTCCTCGTCAAGCAGTGGTGCTACAACGGGTGCCTGTCGATGACCGGCGGCCGCGTCATCCCCGTGCAGCCGAAAAAGGCTGGCGCAGACCCACGGCCGACCGGCACCACTCACCTCATCATCGGCCGCTGACCGGCTCGTCGACGGGCACGTCGCCGCGATCATCCGCGCCGTGTACGTCGCCGGCTCTCGCCCGCTTGCCGGGGATCGCGACCGCCAGCACGAGCGTTGCCAGGACAAGGGCAGCGGCCGAGGTGATCAGTGCGATGCCTATCCCGTCGACAAATGCCTGCCGCGCCCCCGCCGCCAGTCCCGTCCCGCGGTCGCCCAGCCGCGCCGCGATGCCGAGGGCAGCAGCCAGGGAGTCCTGCGCGGAGTGCACGAGCCCGATGGGGGCGTCGCCCGGTGCTGCCGCGGCCACGCCGGATCGGTACTGCTGGTTGACGATGCTGCCGAGCACCGCGATGCCCAGCGTTCCGCCCACCTCGCGGGCCGCGTCGTTGACGGCCGATCCGACCCCCTGCTTGCTCTCCGGCAGCGCACCGACGATGTCGGTGGTGGCGGGCGCGGTGGCCAATGCCATGCCGGCCCCGCTCGGAATGAGTCCCGCCAACAGCAGCCAGTACGACGAATCCGGGCCCAGCCGGCTGAAGACCGCCATACCCAGCGCCATCAACAGCAGCCCCGTCACGGCAAGAGGTCGCCTGCTCACGCGCTCGGCCAGGCGTGGAACGCGCCGCGAAAGTCCACCCAGCACCATCGCCATGGGCAGCAGAGCCAGTCCGGCCTCCAGGGCCGAGTAGCCGAGAACCAGCTGCACGTACTGGACGACGAGGAAGATGAATCCGAAGAACACGAAGAACTGGAGGCTGATCGACAGCACACCGGTGCCGAAGTCCCGCCGTGCGAACAGCCGCGGGTCCAGCAGCGGCTCCTCGGCATACAGGCCCCACGACACCCACAGCAGCAGGCCGATGGCCCCGACCGTGAAGGCCGAAACGGTCATTCCGTCTCCCCATCCCCGCTCGGGTCCCTCGATCGCCCCGAAAACGATTGCGGCGAGCGTCACGACGGAGAGCAGCCCGCCCAGATAGTCCACGCGCGGTGGACGTTGCACGCGCGAGTCCGGGATCTGACGCAGCGCTACCAACCCGACGACGGCACCGAGCAAAGCGCTGAAGACGAACACCGACTGCCAGCCCCAGACCTCGAGCAAGACGCCGGAGGCGAGCAGGCCCAGCACCGCGCCCGCGCCGGCCACTCCGATCCAGGCGCCGACTGCCCGCCCACGCTGGTCCTCAGGGAAGGACGTCGTGATGACCGACAGCGTGGTCGGCATGACGAGCGCCGCCCCGACCCCCATCAAAGCGCGCAGCCAGATCAGCACTTCCGGGGCGCTGGCCAGCGAGGCGAGGCCGGCGCCGGCCGCGAAGACGAAGAGCCCGATCACGAGGACCGGCTTGCGTCCGTACCGGTCCCCTAGTGCGCCCGCGGGGAGCAGCAAGCCGGCGAAGACGAGCGCATAGGCATCGACCACCCATTGCAGCTGACTCGTACTGGCACCCGTGTCGCCGGCCAGGTCCGGGAGCGCCACGTTGAGCGCCGGCACCGCCGCCACGACCAGCGCCAACGAGGCCAACACGACCGGCAGGGTGCCGTGATGGCCGGTTTCTTGGTTTCGCATCGCCATCTCCTTCGTCTGTGGGATACAAAAGTCAACGTACGTTGACTTCCGTGGAAAGTCAACACGCGTTGACTTCAGTTGTGCGCCGTGGGAGATTGAAGGCAGGAGGGATGCCGTTGTCCACCGATGAGGTGCTCACACCGACGAAGTCGCAGCGAACTCGGGCCGCGATCCTGGCCGCTGCCCGCGACCATTTCGGTCGGCATGGCTATGACCGCGCGAGCATCAGAGCGATCGCCGCGCAGGCCTCCATCGACCCCTCGATGGTGATCCGCTACTTCACCAGCAAGCAGGCGCTCTTCGCGGCGGCGGTCGATGTCGACCTGCTGATGCCCGATCTGACGGCGGTGCCGGCGTCGCGGCGCGGACGCCGGCTGGTCGAGCACTTCCTGGCGCGCTGGGAGGGCGAGTTGAGTGACGACGTCCTGGTCATCCTGCTGCGAACCGCGGTCACCGACGAGCATGTTGCCGAGCGGTTGCGAACGGTTTTCACCGGGCAGGTGAGGCAGGCACTTCAGCCCATCGTCGAAGACGACCTCCAACGCAGGGCCGCACTGATCGCAAGTCAGCTGATGGGCATCGCGGTGACGCGTTACCTGCTGCGCCTGCCGGGCATGGCGGACCGCACGATGGCCGGACTGGTGGCCGACGTCGCACCAACCATCCAGCGCTACTTGGCGGGCAAGCTCCCGGCACAGTGAGGATCGCGGGAGGCTACGCGGTTTCCGACGTCATCCAGTGACCGTCGAGCGCCGCCTCGACCTCTCGGCCAACAGCCTCGATCAGCTGCCGCTCGTCGTCGTCGAAGTCCTGGTGCGCAGCGCTTCGCCGCAGTCTGCTCAGCTGGCGCCTGATGTCATCGCGGTGTGACGCGACGTCAGTCGTCCACGCAAGGTCACGCAGCAGCCGGAACAGGCTCGCGACCACCGCGAGGTCAGCAGCCCCGTAGCGCCGTGGCTGACCCACCGCCAGATCGAGCAGGTCACTGAAGCTGGACCGACGTACGGCGACCCGCACGACACCGACATCGTCTCGTGCGACGTACGGTCCGAGATCTCGAGCGACGAGCTCGCCAAGCAGCGCGGCGGTCTTGTCGATCGTGTGGCAGGCCGTCGTCGGATCGTTGATCCCAGGAGACAGCGCCTTGGTGGCAACGTCCGCGAGCTGGCGCAGCCCATAGCTGACGTCGTGGATGGACGTCCGCTCGAATCCCAGCTCCATGGCTGCGGCGCCTTTCTCCGCCACCGGCTCGAAGTCGTCATCCGCCCATGTGGACAGTCCAGAGCTCCGCCAGACCGACGCCACCGGGGTCCCGGCCACCACGAAGCTCCCGAGCACGCGCTCGACCACGATGACGACGTCGTGGTCGCACGCCAACCGCAGGAGGAGCTCGGTGTCCACAGAGTTCAGGAAGCCTGAGCCGCGAGCGAGGACGAGCCGCGACGTCTCCGGCGTCTCGGGCATCCGATCGCCGGCGCCCACCTGTCGTCGCTCGGGCAGCTCACGTCGTACCGTCGCCCTGGCATCGTCGTGGACCTGTTCGAGCATGGTCTCGACGCGGATCTGCCGGACCAGATGTGCGAGGAACAGCACGAGCGCGAGCACACTGGCCACCGCGAGGAGGAACGCGAAGGTCACCGACATCTGCGGCACGACCTCGGCCTGGTCGGAGTGCTCGGTCCGGACGGTGCGCAGCACTGTCAGCGCGAAGACGAAGGTCGCCAGGAAGACGGCCAGCGTGGTCTGAACGAAGCGGTCACGCGTGAAGGTGCGCAGCAGTCGCGGCGAGAATTGGCTGCTGGCCAGCTGCAGAGTGACGACCGTCAAAGAAAAGGTCAGCGAGGTCACGGTGATCAGCGAGCCCGCGATGGCGGCGAGCAGGCTCCGAGCCGCCTCTGCGTCTCCCCCGAAGATCAGGTCGGACACGTTGCCCGGCAGCTCGTCGTCAACAGCCGCATCAAGCTTGGTGAGGACGACCGCGGTGATCACCGCGGCCAGAATCCCCATCGCAGGCAGCGGCCAGAGCCGGGTCCTCAGGTTGTCGAGCAGCTGCGCCACGATCTCACGCGGGGATCCCACACTCACCCACTGCCTCTCCCGACGGGCCTCCCCCACCGGGACGGCTGGGGACTTCCAGCCTGCCAGGGAGAGCCCTCCGACGCGAGGTCGGGGCGTGGTCAAGCCTGACGCAGGCCGTCGTCGTGTCGATGAGACAAGGAGACGGGAATGCGTGGCGTGTCGGCGTCAGTTGCCGAGCGAACGGATGAACTGGAACTGGTCGCTCATCCCCACGTGTTGGGCGAAGAGCCAGACGCCGAGCCCGACGGCAGCGACCAGGAGCAGCCCCATGGCGAAGGTGATCCCTCGCTCAGGGCTCTTCCGCTGCTCATACTCGGGCCGGAATCCGTTGCTCATGATCCAAGTGGAACAGAAGATGCAACGCATGATGGGCGACATAACGAAGATCGTCCTGCATGCGTACGCACGGTAACGATTCGGACGTTGAGCCCTATACAGGGCGGGACCCCGGCACGCACCGAGAGCCGCACCGGGGTCACCAGCAGCGCGAGAGCGGCTGCCTGTGCGTCGTTCCCACCGGCTGCCCCCTCAGACAGCCAGTTTGAATGACGCACCACGACCGTAACGAGGCATCGGCGCTCGACGTAAGCGTCCGTTTGGACCTAGTTGCTCATCCGTTCAGTCCCCTCCGTCGGAAGGGGGAGCGGTCGGCGACGCCCGAGAACTCGATTCGTCCCTGGCCCGATAGGGCTATCGGAAAAGGATTCTCTAGTCACGATTTGGCCCAGAAGGGTCACGCGTCGTTGTGGACATCCACCTAGGGTTGTGGGTTCTTGCACTCTTTCGAAGGCTCGGTCATGCGTATCTGGTTCGCACTCATCCTCTGCCCGCTTGTTGTACTCCTTCCTCTGTCGGGAAGTGCCGCCGGTGCGGGGTTCGGCGCGCATTGGACCCTCGACGAGGTCGGCGGCAGCACTGCCAACGACGTCACCGGCAACGGAAACAACGGCGTCAACTACAACGTCGTCGGCGACGGTACCGGTTACATCTTCAATGGGGTGGACTCACGCGTCATCGTGGCGTCTTCCCCCAGCCTCAATCCTGGCAGCGCAAACTTCAGCTTCGGCGTCAGCGTGATCATGACCAAGGCCCCCCAGCCGGTGGGCGAAACTTATGACGTCCTGCGTAAAGGGCTTGTTACCACCAAGGGGGGCGACTACAAGGTCGAGGTCAAGAATGTGAACGGCAACGCAGTCGCGCGCTGTGTGGTCAAGTCTGTACGCGCCGATGGCTCCAAGGTGCTCGCCGCTATCCAAGGCGTGAACACGACGACTCTGGCCGACGGCAAGCTCCACACCATCACGTGCACGAAGACCGCGACTGCGATCAGCCTGAAGGTGGATGCGTTGAAACTGCGGACCAAGACCTTCTTGTCGGGACTCGGATCGGTGTCCAACACCATGAGCTTGGCCCTCGGCGCGAAAGCCGAGTCCACGGCAGTGACCGGGTTCGACTGGTATCACGGCCGCATCAACGATGCCTGGGTGAAGGCGCCCTGACCGCAGCTACGACCGACCTCAGTCGGTACGGTGCGGTCGCCGTCACTCGCGCGAGAACGGCAGCACGCTCGTCATCCAGGCGATGAACTCCGACGGGTTCCGCGACTGCGTCCAGATCCGACCGGGGCCGCGGACGTCGAACACGAACCCTTCGCCGCTCTTCGCGGACTGGATGAGACCACCTGCGGCGGCTTTGCGTAGCTGCGTCTGCACGCTGTTGTCCCACGCGACCATGTGGCCGGAGTCCACGACGACCGACTCGCCCGGCCCGAGGTCGGACCCATCGATCGCGCCGTATGCCGCAAGGACAACCTGGCCCTGTCCGGACGCCCGGACGAGAAACCCGCCCTCACCTCCGGCAAGGTTCTTGAAGCCGCCCCAGGACGTGTCGATCTCGACAGCGGTGTCTGAGCACAGGTAGCTCCCGCGAGTGATGTTGAGTCCTTCGGAGACCGGGAGCCCGATCGCGTCGCCGGGCAGGCGGGCGGCGAAGTCGACCCAGCCACCATCGGCCGGTGCCGTGTAGGTGGTGATGAAGAACGACTCTCCACCGAGCACGCTTCGCTTGAGGGACTTCATGAGCCCGCCGGACGCCTTGGCCTCGATGGCGACGTCTGCCGACGTGGCCATCATGGCTCCTGACTCGGCCCGCACGGTCTCTCCAGGGGAGAGCGTGCAGCGGGCGACGGCGAAGCCGGGGTTGTGACGAATCGCGATGTCCATTCGGCGACCTTAGGCCGCGACACCACGCAAACCGCGCAAGACAGCACCAGACACCCGGGGCGGTCCAAGTGCCGTCGACGGGGTGCGGCGGTGCGAACCTCCTCACACCGCCGAGTCCTGGCGGCTCGAGCGACTACGCTCGACCCGGTGACCACGACTTCCGACCAGCTGCAGGCCATGGGACCGGCCGTCTCCGCGCCGGGGGTCCGTGCCGAACCGTCCGGGCGAGCCTGGTTGCCGGCGGAGCTTGCGGTCGTGGCAACCCTGGTCTTCGCCTACGACCGTATCCATGACCTGGCGCAGACCCGGACGTCGATGGCGCTGCACGACGGTTTCCAGGTGTGGAACCTCGAGCGGCATGTCGGGCTCGCCTTCGAGTTGCCGGGAAACATCTGGCTCGCAGCGCATCGTCACCTGGCTGATCTCACCAGCTGGTACTACCAGCTCGCGCATCTGTCCGTGACCCTGTCGGTGCTCGTCGCCTGCTACATCTACCGCCCTGCGGTCTACCGTTCCGCGCGCAACGCCCTGGTGCTGATCAACCTCGTCGGGCTCGCCATCTTCTTGGTGTACCCGGTCGCGCCGCCGCGGCTGCTGCCCGGCAGTGGCTTCCTCGACATCACCAAACTGACCGGCGTCGCAGCCGCATCCAACACCGCAGCACCCGACCAGTACGCCGCCATGCCCTCCCTGCACACCGCCTGGGCTGTCTGGGTCACCGTGATGGCGATCCTGCTCGTCCGCGTGTGGTGGGTGCGTGTGTTGGCGGTGGTCTATCCGATCCTGACCGTGACGGTGATCGTCATGACCGGTAACCACTACGTCCTCGACGCCGTCGCCGGCGCGGCCGTTGCCCTGGCGGCAGCAGCAACGGTCGGCCTGCTGCCGGGCCTGTCGTCGTTCAAGCCCGCCAGGATGCCCGGAGCCGGTCGTGTCCGGACGCGGCAGCGGTCAACCGCTGACATCGAACCTGGCTGAATTCCCACCGAGCCCATCACCCGGTCACCGGGTCTGGTAACGCTCCCAGCAGTGACTCCCTGCGCGCGATACCGTCCCTCGTGTGAGCGAGACCAGCGGTCGCCCGGAGCCCGAAGTCGAAGACGCGTTCGACCGCATCGTCGACGAGGGACAGGAACGACTCGAACGACCATTGCTGGCGCTGGTCTCCACAGGACTGCTGGGCGGCATCGACGTCGGCACGGGCGTCCTCGCCTACCTGGTGGTCAAGGCACACACCGGCGACACACTGCTTGCGGGCCTTGCCTTCTCGATCGGGTTCGTAGCTCTGCTGCTGGCACGCAGCGAGCTCTTCACCGAGAACTTCTTGGTGCCCGTCACCGCCGTCGTCGCCCGCAGCGG
Source organism: uncultured Actinomycetota bacterium (assembly GCA_963815445.1). GTDB lineage: Bacteria > Actinomycetota > Actinomycetes > Propionibacteriales > Nocardioidaceae > JANLYC01. The sequence goes on along the minus strand of CAWFGV010000005.1, from coordinate 61,881 downwards.
AACGCCACTCGGACTGGCTCGACTCTGGAGCGTCACCTTGGTGACCAACCTTCTCGGTGGCCTGCTGATGATGTGGATCGTGATGACGGCACGCCCAGACCTGCACGAGACGGCGATCGAGATCGGGACCAAGTATGCCGATCTCGGCGTCACCCTGGAGAGCTTCACGCTTGCTGTGCTCGCCGGCGCAGTCATCACGCTGATGACGCGGATGCAGCACGCCACCGAGAGCCTCGGCGTGCAGCTGGTTCCCGCGATCTTGTTCGGCGCACTGCTTGCCGGTGCCGAGCTCTTCCACTGCATCCTGGACTCGTTGTTCATGTTCGCGGCAATGATCGCCGGCGCCGACATAGGGGTCGGGACCTGGCTGACCGCGCTGGGGTGGTCAGCGCTCGGCAACATGGTCGGAGGGATCGGCCTCGTCACGGCGATCCGGCTGCTCCGAGTGCCGCGTCGGGTCGAGGAGTCTCGCGCCAAGGAGTAGGCCGACGAGCGCGTCAGGCCCAGGTCGCTTGGACGGGCGGCCCGACCGCCGCCGGCTGCTCAGCGTGCACCCGCTTGGGCCCACGGCTAGGTTGACGCCATGACTGACAGCCCCACGGCCTCCGGCCGATTCCCGGACATGCACGTCGAGCTGGCCAGCGGGGCGGCGATGCCGTTGCTTGGCTTCGGTACGTGGCAGATCAAGGGTGATGACGCTGTTCGAGCGACGAGGGCGGCTCTTGACGTGGGCTACCGGCATCTGGACACGGCCACCGTCTACGGTAACGAGGCCCAGGTCGGTCTCGCGCTCCAGGACAGCGGCGTGACCCGTGACGACGTCTTCGTCACCACGAAGTTTCCGCCGGACCGCGTTGGCGACGAGTTGGCCACCCTGCGAACGAGCCTGGACCTGCTGCAGACCGACTACGTCGATCTGTGGCTGATCCATTGGACCCCCTCAGACGGAGTCGGCACCAACATCTGGGAAGCGTTCGTCGACGCGCAGGAGCAGAAGCTGGTGCGCGACATCGGCGTCAGCAACTACTCGGTGGACCAGATCGACCAGCTCGCGTCCGCCACCGGTGTCACGCCCGCGGTCAACCAGATCGAATGGAGCCCCCGGCTGTTCGACGCCGGCCTCATCAAGGAACACCGTGCCCGCGGCATCGCGTTGGAGGGCTACAGCGGACTGCGCGGCGGGGTGCTCGAGGATCCCGCCGTCGTAGACGTCGCTCGGCGTACGGGTCACACTCCCGCGCAGGTCGTGATCAGATGGCACCTCCAGCACGGCATCGTCACGATTCCGAAGTCCAGCCGGCCTGATCGCATCGCCGCCAACGCCGACGTCGGCGGATTCGATCTGTCCGATGAGGACATGGCCACCCTGGACGCGCTCTCCTCGTCGCCGTGAGCCCGACAACCCCTCGGCGGTAGCCTTTCTGACCCGGCGAGCACTGGACGTGCTACATCGTCGAGGTGCTTCTCGTGGCAGCCCTCGCGCGGACTGCCTGGAGGTGGCCGCCCCTCCGAGCGCGTCGTCCGTGCCCTAGCTACGACATGCAGTCGCCCCATCTCAGCAGGAGATGGGGCGACTGCTCTTTCTGGCCGACAGCTGGACGCTACTTCTGGACGCGGAGCACTCCGCAGACGGCGGGGTCGGTGGCTTCGGCGGGCAGGCTCGGGTCGAGGTCGCTCTTGCCGGCGCCTCGGAAGTCGTACTTGCCGTTGCCGTTGTAGTCCACTCCGTGGATCACGATGACACCCTTGCCAGACTTGATGGCACGGGCGACCGCAGTGCTGGAGAAGTTGATCCGGCGGTCGTAGTTCTCGATGCCCTTGGGCGTGGTCGGGAAGCGGTTGACCGCCAAGGCGCTGGAGGGGCTGGTGTCCCCTCGGGTGGTCAGCGACTTACGGATGGGGCCGTAGGCCGGCGCACCGTCGGTCGTGTTGAGCCGGTGGTCGTTGTTCTTGTCGTCGAACACCGTCGGGCACTCGTGACGAGCAGCTGCGCCGAAGTGGATGTGCTGTGCGTGGGGCAGGCCTTTGGCGAGGTGGTAGGCGTTGATGTGGACGTGGGCGCGGCTGCCGTGAAACACGACGGCGGCTCGGCCGTGACCGCCGGAGTTGTTCAGGGACGACAGGTGCGCGTGCAGGCCGACAGTCTGCGCGGGAGCGGAGGATGCGGTGGCGCCGTTTGCGGCGACGCCGACGGCCGCGAGTGAACCGACCATGGCGAGGCCGCCGAGGCCGGCGTACAGCTTGATTCGCTTGTGCATAAATCTCCAGACGGAGTGGATGTCGGCTGCCCCGAGTGGCAGCCCTTGTGTGTGCTTCGTCACCACATCCGCCATCGGATTGCATCCAGGCCAACGCTGGACTGGTTTGGAACCAGGAGCACGAGCGTGGCAGCGAAAGAACGCTTGTCAGGCCGATACTCGATCTCATGGAGACACAGCTGCGGGACTACCGGATTAGACCCGGACACATGGACGACTGGATCGCAGATTGGCTGCCTCCGGCAGTCACGTCAAGGTAAGTCGAGGGGAAGGGCCGCGGACCAGACCCCTCGCGGCATCGACCACTGCCTGGACGAACGCGCTCGTCGCCGGGAGGTCGGGTGGCTCGCCGTACGTCGCGACGTGGACGCGCCGCCGGAAGTCGTCCACCTCGGTCGACTCGACACCGGGCACCCGGTGCTGGGCGACGGACAGTCCGGGCATCGTGGTGACTCCCAGTCCGGCGGCAACCATCGACTGCTGCACGAACGGGTCGTCGCTCGTGTACATGATCCGTGGTGTGAAGCCGGCGCCCTCGCACGCGGTCACGAGGTCGCGCCGGCACCCCTCGCAGCCCGCGATCCACGGGGAGTCCGCGTGGTCCTCAAGCACCTGGCCCGCCTCGGTGCTGAGGAGATGCATGGCGTCGTCGAAGAGATGGGTGAACCGCAGGTCGTCCGGCACCTCATCGTCGTGGCGGAACACCACGGCGACGTCGATGAGACCTTCACGGAGCTGCCGGAGGGCTACGTCGGGGTGGAGGTCCTGCAGCGTGAGCTCGATGTCCGGAGCAGCGGCGCGCATGCTCCCTGCGGCGGTGGTCACCACGCTGCTGAGCGCGGACTGGAAGCCGGCCACCCGCACCCGGCCGCGGCGCAGCCCCCCGATCGCGGCGAGCTCGTCCTCCGCCGAGTCGACTCTGCCGAGGATTTCCGCCGCCCGCTGCGCCAGCAGTTCACCGGCCGGGGTCAGACGGAGGCCACGGCCGGCGCGCTGAGTCAGGGGGAGCCCCACCTCGGCCTCGAGCCGCGAGAGGTGGTGGCTGATGGAGGGCTGGGCGTACCCGAGCTCCCGGGCCGCAGCGGTCACCGAGCCGTGCCGGGCCAGCGCCGCGAGCACCTTCAGTCGGAACAGGTCGAGCATTCATCGAACATATCGAACAATCATCACGACTATTGGCATTAGACGTATGAATCAATCGGGTCGACGCTTGATCCATGACCACTCGCGGCTACCTCGGCCTGTTCCGGCACCGGGAGTTCCGCGCCCTCTGGACCGGCAGCGCCCTGGGTGTCGCCGCGGCGACGATGGCCAGCCTGAGCCTGGGGACACTCGTCTACGCGCAGACGGGCTCGCCGCTGCTGGCGGCGGCCACGATGTTCGGGCCTTCGCTCGTGCAGCTTGCCGGAGCCAGCACCTTGATGTCCGCGGCCGACACCGTCCGGCCGCGGCACGCACTGGGCGCGGTGTGCACCGCCACGACGATCGGACTCGTCCTGCAGGCGGCCCTGTCGCTCCCTCCCGGCACCCGCCTGCTCGTCGCACTCGGCGGGGCCTTCGTGATGTCGATCGGCAGCGGCGTGCGGTGGGGCCTGCTGGCGGAGGTGCTGCCTCGGGGCCAGTACGCACTGGCACGTTCGGCGATGAACGCCTCGGTCGGCGTGATGCAAGTGCTGGGCTTCGCGATCGGAGGATCACTGCTCCACCTGCTCGCCGTGCAGCAGGTGCTCTGGGTCGCCACGGCACTGTCCGCGTTGGCAGTCCCGATCACCTGGACCGGTATCGGCGACCGCCGTGCACGCCGCACCGGGCGCACCGGGCTCCGCGAGACCTGGCGGGGCAACCGCATCCTGTTGACGCTCCCGTCCACGCGGCCGCTCCTGCTCGCGCTGACTATCCCCAACGGGCTGGTGGCGGGGTGCGAGGCGCTGTTCGTGCCGTTCGCCGGCGACGCGGCCGCTGCGCTGTTCGTGGCCGGGGCCGCCGGCATGCTCGTCGGGGACGTGCTGGTGGGGCGGATCCTCGACGCAGCGCAGAGACGGTCCTCAGCGCGGTGGCTGCGTTGGTGGCTAGCGGTGCCGTTCCTCCTCTTCGTCTTCGGCCCGGGCACACCGGTAGCCGCGCTCCTGGCGGGCTGCGCCTGCCTCGGGTACGCCGCGACGCTCGCCCAGCAGGAGCTGCTCGTAGGGCTCACCCCACCGCACCTGTCCGGTCAGGTGCTCGGCGCGGAGTCCGCCGCCCGCGCCACCTGCCAGGGGCTCGGCGCACTCCTCGCGGGCGCGATGGCCGAGGTGATCCGGCCCGGGCACGCCATCACCGTGCTCGCCGTCGTCTCGCTGCTCGTGTCCGCGGCCCTCACCCGCCCGCTGATCCGAGCCACCCAGCCCGGACCGGAGCGACTCCACCATCCGTCCGCGGACACGATCATCACCAACTACGCAAGGAGAACCTGAACATGCGAAAGCTCATCGTCCAGCAGTGGGTCACTGTCGACAACGTCGCCGCCGAGCAGGACGGCGGACTGAGCTTCGTGTCCGGAGAACCCTTCTCCGATACCGACACCAGTGCGTTCAAGGCGAACCTGCTGGGGTTCATCGACTCGGTCGACACGATGATCCTCGGCGCGAACACCTACCACCAGACCAAGGACTATTGGCCCAACGCCGACGAGCAGGGCGAGTACGGCGAAAAGCTCAACATGCTCACCAAGCTCGTCGCCTCATCCACTTTGGAGGACGCCCCCTGGGGCGACTTTCCCGCCGCGACCGTGACAAGCGACCCAGTCGCTACCGTCCGCGAGCTCAAGGACCAGGACGGCAAGGACATCTGGCTGTGGGGGAGCCTGAAACTCATGCGCGCCCTGCTGGACGCCGGCCTCGTCGACGAGGTCCGGATGCTGGTCTGCCCGGTGTCACTCGGCAAGGGAGCGCGCGTCTTTGCCAACCGCCAGGATCTGGTGCTGGTCGAAGCCACGGCGTTCGAGAACGGCGTGGCGCTGCTGCGCTACGAGATCGACAACAACACCGCTTCAGAAAGGTAGACCACCATGACCATCCGGATGGACCACGTGAGCGTCGTCGTCGACGACCTCGAGGCGGCGAAGGAGTTCTTCGTCGAGCTCGGATTGGAGGTGGAGGGCGAGGCGACGCTCGAGGGACCTTCGGTGGACCAGCTCAACGCGATCCAGGGAGTCCGTGCCGGCATCGCGATGATGCGAACCCCCGACGGCCACGGCCGGCTCGAGCTGACGAAGTTCCACAGCCCCATCGCGGTCAGTGCGGGACGGGAAAGCATCCCGAACACCCTCGGGTTGCGCAGCGTCATGTTCGAGGTCGACGACATCGACGCCTCCCTCGCCCGACTGCGAGCACACGGCGGGGACCTCATAGGGGAGGTGACCCGGCACGGGGACACCTATCGGCTCTGCTACGTCCGCGGACCCGAGGGGGTCATCGTCGCCCTGGCCGAGCAGCTCGGCTGACTCGTCTAGCCGACAGGCCTGGCGGCCGACCAGCGACCGACGAGAACGATCCACCGGTAGAACCGGGAACGACAACGGAAGGAACAGTCGTGCTACGGAACCTGATCACCGAGGTCCTGGACCGACCGACCAGCCAGGAGCTGTTGGCCCGCGACATCACACGTCTGGCGTACGTCGCCAAGGACGGGACGCCGCGCAGTGTCCCGATCGCGTTCGCTTGGAACGGCACGACGATCGTGATGTGCACGGCGAAGAATGCTCCGAAGCTACGGGCGCTGAGCCACAACCCGATGGTTGCCCTGACGATCGACACCGAGGTGCACCCGCCCAAGATCTTGCTCATCCGCGGCCGGGCGGAGCTGGACTTCGTCGATGGCATCCCGGACGAGTATCTCCAGGCCACGAGCACCTACGAGATGACACCTGAGCAACGGGTCGAGTGGGAGGCGGAGGTGCGGTCGCTCTACCACGACGGCATGGTCCGGATCGTCGTGACCCCGACCTGGGCGAAGCTGATCGACTTCGAGACCACCCTGCCGAGCGCGGTCGAAGAACTGATCCACCAGCGGCAGGAGCGTCAACGCGCCATGGAAGTACCTGCCCTCAGGTCTCGTGTGGCGCCTCCGACACGGTGAGGTCGAGCCAGCGCGCCAGCTCCGTGAGCCTGAGCTCGACAGTGGAGCGCAGGTCGTCGTGGAACGGCTCGTCCTCATGCACCGCGTGCACGAGCAGTACGCCCGCCTCGTGGTCGGCGGTCAAGTCGACCTTGCCCACCAGCCGGTCACCGTGCAGGACGGGCAGGGCGTAGTAGCCCCAGCGGCGCTTCTCCTTGGGCTTGTACATCTCCAGCGTGTAGTCGAAGCGGAGCAGGTCGGTCATCCGTTTGCGATCGTGCAGCAGGAGGTCGAAGGGCGCGAGCAGCTCGGTACGGTCAGGCGCGGGACGGTCGAGCGCCGCCAACGCGGCGGGATCGACGCGCCACTTTCCTCGTACACCTTCGACCACCACCGGCTCACCGGCCTCGCCGGCCCCGACCGGTTCGCCCTGCTGGTAGACCGCGCCGGCGCGGGCAATGCCGAAGGCACGCAGGCGGCGGCGGTCGAGCTCGGCCTCGGCTTCGGCGAGCGGCGGGACTGGGTCGTCGGGGTAGACGCGTTCGGCGAGGTCGTAGATGCGTTCACGGTTCTCACGACCCGCGACCGCCACTTCGCCGCGCTGCACGAGCTGGGCGACCAGCATGCGGGTGTTCTTCCCGTCGTTCCAACCCGACGATCGCCAGGGGCGCACGCAGGTGTCGGGTAGCGAGCTGACCGGCAGCGGTCCTTCTTGGCGTAGTCGCTCGAGCACGTCCAGGCGACCCGCTTCGTTGGCCTCCATCCAGTCGCTCAGCAGGTGGTGCCACTCCTTCCAGGACCCCGGAGTCGGCCAGGCGGCCATCTCGGCCCGGTACAGGGCGACGTCGTCGATGGAGCGCAACTGACCGGCGACCTCGACGACCTGCTGCGACGCGATCGCGTCGTCTAGATCGCCGCGCCGGTGGTCGTTCCCGAGTCTGCTCCAGAGGACCAGCTCTGCGGCCGGCGCCACCGCACGGGTCTGGTCGAGCGGGAGCATCGTGAGCCGCCGGGCGGCGTCCAGCAGGTCGTCCGGGCGGTCGTCGGCCAACAGAGCTGCCTGGACGGCGATCCGCTGTGCCTGGTGTTGCGTCAGCCGGTGCGTCGCTTCCGTAGTCACGTCATGACGATCTCACGCAAGGCGGACGATGTCCTTCCGGATCCGCGTCTCCTCACCGATCCCTTCACCTAGGCATCGCAACACATCTTCTGGTAGCCACTAACGACGCTCTTCTGGCCGGTACTCGACCTCATGGAGACACAGCTGCGGGACTACCGGATCCGACCCGGACACATGGACGACTGGATCGCAGGTTGGGAGGGTGGCATCGTGCCACTGCGGCAGTAGGAGGGCTTCCACCTGGTCGGTGCATGGGTGGATCGACCACAGGATCGGTTCGTGTGGCTCGTTGCTTACTCCGGGGCCGACGGCTTCGAAGCAGCGGAGGAGCGGTACCACGCACTGGCTGAACGGCTGTCGCTGCGCCCGACCCGTCTGATTTCATCCAGACTTCGACCCTGGACATGGTCGATGAGCTGCTGTAGTCGCATGAGCATCCAGAATCCGACGGGTGTCAATCGTCTCGGGGCGGTCTTCACTCCCGACCGAATCGGGGTCATGCTGGTGCTGGCTCGCCGACGCATGTCTGGCGAGGAGGAGGTCCGGACATGAGTGAGCAGGGACCCAAAGTAATTTTGCGTGGGCCAGCTGACGGAGACAGCATCGTCCTACCGATGGGGCAGCACCGGGCACACATCACCCGCAAGGCCGCCCGAACAGAGACGGACGGGCATTGGGCGTTCGGCGAGGCCTGGCAAGACCCCGGCTTCGACAACCCCCCGCACACCCACGATGAAGCAGAGGCGTTCTATATCCTCGAGGGGACGTACACGTTCTACACTGGCTCCGACCCGGCAGAGGGCATCGGACCGGGCACGTTCGTGTTCATTCCTCCCGGCGCTGTCCACGGGTTCCGAACCGGGGCCGAAGGCGGCCGCATTTTGTGTCTTTGGCCGTCCACCGTCGAAACCGCCTTCTTCAGTGGTCCCCGGCGGGGCTAGCCGTGAGAGTGGTCGTGACCTACCGCACTTCAGATCGGCTCGGTCTACCAGCCACCAATCATCAACGGACCTGAGCCTCCTCGGAGTAGCGCCGGCTCGAATCACAGCTCGAGTCACCCTATGGACCTCAGACGTTGAAGCGGAACTCGACGACGTCGCCGTCGGCCATGATGTAGTCCTTGCCCTCCATGCGCACCTTGCCGGCTGACTTTGCCGCCGCCATGGAACCGGCCGCCACCAGGTCGTCATACGAAACGATCTCGGCCTTGATGAAGCCGCGCTGGAAGTCGGTGTGGATGACACCGGCGGCCTCGGGTGCGGTAGCGCCCTTCGGGATCGTCCAGGCGCGCGACTCCTTGGGCCCGGCGGTCAGGTACGTTTGCAGGCCCAGGGTGTCGAAGCCGACCCGCGCCAGCGTGTCCAGCCCGGGTTCGTCAACGCCCATCTCCTCGAGCATCGCCCGGGCTTCGTCGTCGTCGCCGAGCTCGACCAGCTCGGCCTCGAACTTCGCGTCGAGGAAGATCGCCTCCGACGGCGCGACGATCTCGCGCATACCCGTCTTGAGCTCCTCGTCGGCCAGTTCGTCGGCGTCGCAGTTGAAGACGTAGATGAATGGCTTGGCCGTCATCAACATGAGCTCACGGATCAGCTCACGGTCGATCGAGGTGGCCGTGATCGGCGTACCCGCCTCCAGCGCCTTCTGCGCTTCGCGCACGGCGTCGAGCTGGGCGACTGCCTCCTTCTTGAGCCGCGCCTCCTTCTCCAGCCGCGGGACGGCCTTCTCGACTGTCTGCAGGTCGGCCAGGATCAGCTCAGTCTGGATCGTCGAGATGTCGTCTGCGGGCGAGACCTTGCCGTCGACGTGCGTGACGTCGTCGTCGCGGAAGACGCGCGTGACCTGACAGATCGCGGCGGCCTCACGGATGTGGGACAGGAACTTGTTGCCCAGCCCCTCTCCCTCCGACGCGCCCCGCACGATGCCGGCGATGTCGACGAACTGCACCGTGGCGGGCAGCTGCTTGGCCGATCCGTGGATCTCCGCGAGTACGCCGAGCCGCGCGTCCGGGACCCCGACCACGCCGATGTTGGGCTCGATCGTCGCGAACGGGTAGTTCGCCGCGAGCACGTTGTTCTTGGTCAGCGCGTTGAACAGGGTCGACTTGCCGGCGTTGGGGAGTCCGACGATCCCGATGGTGAGTGCCACGGGCGACAAGGCTACGGCGAAGGGCACCCCAGTCGCGAATCCGCTGGGCTGATTCGGAACCCGGTTGCGGTCAAACAGCCTCGCCGACCGCAGTGGTGTTCCGAACCCGGTGCGTCAGGGGGTGAGGCGGAAGAGCTCGAGCTCGGAGCCGTAGTAGGCCGACGTCTGCCCTACGTGGGTCATGCCCAGCCGCCGGCATACCGCCATCGACGGTTCGTTCCCCGGTCGTACGACGGCCAGGATCTCGTCGAGCCCGTGGTCGAAACCCCAGGTCACCGTTGCGCGCGCGGACTCCGTCGCCAGCCCCTGACCCCACGAGTCCGGGTGGAAGTGCCATCCCACCTCGACCTCCCCGTCACCGTCAGGCAGCGGCACCAGCAGCACCGCACCTGCCACGACCCCGTCGGACTTCCGCTCGACCGCCCAGAAGCCGGACCAGCCCTCGCTCGCGTTGATCCCCGACCAGTGGGCGACCGCATCCCCGGCCTGCTTCGGCGACTCCATCACCCGCGGTGCCGAGCCCAGCCATTTGGCCACCTCCCAGCGCGAGTAGATGTCCAACACGCGATCGACGTCCTCGCTCCGCCAGTCACGGATCCGGCATCGCTCGGTCTCGAAGGCGACGTCGTCATCCATAGCCGCGACCCTAGTGACAGTTCACTCGATCGGCGGACACTCAGGCCGGCACGAGTGCGAACGCTCGCACAGGAAACGTGCCAAGTCCCACCACCCTGGGCGGTACGGCGAAGAACCGCGCACCGGTCGGAGGTACCTCGGCAAGGCCGGTGAGGTGTTCGACGATCGGGATTCCGGCGCGCAGCAGCAACGTGTGCGCCGGCCGGGTCCCGTCTGTCATGTCGTCGATGTTGGCCGCGTCGATCCCGACCGCAACAGCGCCTTGGTCGACCAGCCACGCGGCGCCGGCACGCGTGAGGAAGGACGCCTTCTCGACATACTCCGGGGTGCCGAACCGGTCGCTGTCACCCGTCTCGATCAGCACCGCGTGGCCCCGAACGTCGTACGCCGCCAGCGTCTCGACAGTGACGCCACCTGGCGGTGCGTCGCGCAGCCGGACGACGAGAGCGGGGACGTCGGCCAGCGACGCGAGCGCCAGACCGGAAAGATCGGCTCCGTCGGCGAACCGGTGGTGCGGCGAGTCGACGTAGGTGCCGGTGTTGGCCACCATCGAGATCCGACCGATCTCGAACGTCGTGTCGTCGGCATAGTGGGAACGCGACGCCTCGCGCGTCAGGTGTTGAGTGATCTCGGGGCCGGGGAGTCCAGGCAGCGTGACCATTCCCGCCCGGATGGGATGGCTGAGATCGACCAGCCGGCTGCTCTTTCCCGTTGGGGTCGTCCGGTCGGCTGGTCCGCCACGGGTGCCTTTGTGCGACTCCTCGACGATCTGGACGCTGTCCAGCCGTATGTCGTCGGCCATCAGCAGTCCCAGCGAGCTCACCAGCAGCCGCCCCACCTCCTCGGTATCGACATCGGGACCCGGAAGGTCGAGCCGAAACCCCTCGACGCTGAGGCCACCTCCGTTGGCGAAGGTGACGGTGCCGTCGACAACGGCTCTGCAGTCGGTCATCGGGCCATCGTCGCGAGGGCCGGGCGCCCGGCGCGAGCCCGATCCCTGCCAGCGTGGCGCGAATTGCCGCCGATCGCCGAGCTGCCCGGGATTGTCGGTGGCCTGTGTCATGGTCGTGGACATGAACGCGACCACCTTCGTCATCGCCTTGTTGACGCTCGCCACCGGCCTCGCCGTCGGCGTGGTGGCCGGGCTCCGGATGGCCGCGCGCTCGCGCGGTGACCTGCATGAGGAGCTGCGCGCGCTGTCGTCGCAGGCCGTCCACGACTCCAGCAGCCAGGTCCTCGCGCTGGCCGACTCGCGGGTCCACGCCACCGAGCAGGTCGTGCGTCCCGTCCGTGACAGCCTCGACAGGCTCAACGACCGCATCAACTCCCTCGAGCAGCAGGGCGCCTCCTGGCAGTCCCAGCTCAAGCAGCAGGTCGAATCGGTGCATCTCAGCGGAGTCGAGCTGCGCCAGCAGACGCAGGCGTTGGCCGAGGCGCTGCGGCGACCTCAGGTCCGGGGCGCCTGGGGTGAGATGCAGCTGCGACGGAGCCTCGAGATCGCCGGGCTGACCGCTCACTGCACGTTCGACGAGCAGGTGTCGCAGTCGACCGACGACGGCGTACTCCGCCCCGACGTGGTCGTCCGGCTGACCGGCGGCAAGCAGATCGTCGTTGACGCGAAGGTTCCGCTCGACGCGTTCCTGACTGCGACTCAGGCAGGCGCCGAGTCGCGTGACGCGGAGCTGCGTCGCCATGCCCGTCAGGTCCGTGCGCACGTCGACGCGCTGGCCGCCAAGGCGTACTGGGCTCAGTTCTCGCCGACACCCGAGTTCGTCGTCATGTTCTTGCCGGGTGAGGCGATCTTCGCGCAGGCGCTCGACGTCGATCCCGCGCTGATCGACCACGCCGCGTCCAAGGGCGTCATGCTCGCCACCCCGACCACGTTGATCGCCATGCTCAAGACCGTCGCGTACGCCTGGACGCAGGAGTCCCTGGCTGACAACGCGCGTGAGGTCCACCAGCTCGGCCGCGAGCTCTACGACCGCCTCGGCACGGTCGGCGGCCACCTCGACAAGCTCGGCCGGTCGATCTCGACGGTCGTCAGCAGCTACAACCAGGCCATCGGCTCGATCGAGACCCGGGTGTTGGTGAGCGCGCGCAAGATGCGTGACCTGCAGGGGGTCGACCGCGACCTGTCTGCTCCAGCCACGTTGTCCGAGCTCCCGCGACCACTGACCGCTCCGGAGCTGCTGGAGGACGAGCCTGTCCCGGCTCCCCTCATCGAGGGTCAGCCCGGCCGGGAGCGCTTCAGCCGGTACGCCGTCGGCGACTGAGCCGTCCCGCGTCCTCCTGACCTGCGACAACGTGGTTGCGCAGGCTCGGCGCGGCGCCACGGCCGGACGGCCTCCTCGCCGTACCGTGGGGTGACGAACCGGCTAGGGAGGCGACCCATGTCCACTTCGCCACACCCGACCACGGACACCCCCTTCGACCAGTACGCGCCCGACCTGGTGGTCGGCGACGTGCCGGCGTCCGTCGAGCCGCTCGAGGATGACAGCGCGCTCGACAGGGCCGCAGACGGCATCGACCTCGACGAGGAAGCGTACGTCGATGACTCCTACGAACGAGGCCCGGTTCGACACCTACCACGCTCCACGGTCTACGAGTCCCTGCCGGGGATGCCGGGGCGCGGCGTCGTCCTCGTGGCCGGCGTGACCACCGGTCTCGTCGTGGCCTTCGACTTCGCGCTGACCGGGCGACTGACGTACTTCTTCGACCTCACGTTCGTCGTGATCTGCCTGGTCACCGCGATGGCCGTGCGCGGGCACGACCTCTTCACCTCGGGAGTCCTGCCGCCGCTGGTGTTCGGGGCGGCCATCGGCATGGTCGCCCTGCTGGCACCGAGCACGTTCGTCGCGTCGGGCGGCCTGGCACAGACCTTCCTCACCGGGCTGACGTCCCATGCGGGAGCCCTGGTGTTCGGCTACGCCACCGCCCTGGTCACGGTCGCGGGTCGCGCGGCGCACCATCGCCACCGCTGACGATCAGCTCGGCGTAGTCTCCGCGTCTCGCATGTCCCGGCGTAGTTCGGGTGGGAGGGCGAAGATCAGCGACTCCTCGGCCGTGTGGACGGCCCGCGCCGTGGGATAGCCCCGCGCGCCCAGGAAGTCGAGCACACCGTCGACCAGGTCCTCGGGCACCGATGCGCCCGAGGTGACACCGACCGACTCGACGCCCTCGAGCCAGGACTCGTCGATCTCCGACGCGTCATCGACGCGGTACGACGCCTTGGCACCGGCCTCGAGCGCCACCTCGACCAGGCGGACGGAGTTGCTGGAGTTCCCGGAGCCGACCACCAGCACCAGGTCAGCGCCCTTCGCGATCTCCTTGACCGCTTGCTGGCGGTTCTGGGTCGCGTAGCAGATGTCGTCAGACGGCGGGTCGAGCAGGTTGGGGAACTGCTCGCGGATCCGCTCCACGGTCTCCATCGTCTCGTCGACCGACAAGGTGGTCTGCGACAGCCAGGCGACCCGGTTCGGATCGCGGACCTCGATGTCGGGCACGTCGCCAGGGCTCTGCACGAGGCGGATGTGCTGCGGTGCCTCACCTGCCGTGCCCTCGACCTCCTCGTGGCCCTCGTGGCCTATCAGCAGGATGTCGTAGTCGTCGTCGGCGAACCGGCGTGCCTCGTTGTGGACCTTTGTCACCAGGGGACAGGTCGCGTCGATGGTCTTGAGGTGGCGCTCGGCGGCCTGCTCGTGGACCGCCGGCGAGACGCCGTGGGCCGAAAAGACGACCGTCGAACCCTCGGGAACCTGCTCGAGCTCCTCGACGAAGATCGCGCCGCGCTCCTCGAGGGTGCGAACGACGTGCTTGTTGTGCACGATCTGCTTGCGCACGTAGACGGGCGGCCCGTAGAGGTCCAGCGCCTTCTCGACGGTGATCACGGCGCGGTCGACTCCGGCGCAGTAGCCACGCGGCGCTGCGAGCAGGACGGTGCGGTCACCCGGCTGCGGGGTCGTCGTCGAGGCCTGAGACGGCGTACCTGCGAGGTCGGACGGCGAGGCGGACATGCCTGCCATCGTAGGCGCGCCGGCCTACGACGCCCAAACGCGCAGTCGCGCCCCGACGCTCGTCCACATCAGCTGTGGCGTGTCCCACTCCGCGAGCCCAGGCCACTAGCCTCGGTCTGTGGCCCTCGACACCAGCTTGGAGCAACCGGCACCCGTCCGCGTGATCGCGAACGCGATGACCGGCTACATCAACCGCCTCGGCCCCGTCTGGGTCGAGGGGCAGATCGCGCAGCTCACCCGTCGGCCGTCCGCACCGACGGTGTTCTTGACCCTGCGGGACCCCCTGGCCGAGGTATCGGTCCAGGTGACCTGCCACCGGTCCGTTCTCGACGCGATGGCAACGCCGATCACCGAGGGCGCTCGTGTGGTGGTGTTCGCCAAGTTCAGCTACTTCGTGCCACGTGGCTCGCTGTCCCTGGTGGCGAAGGAGATCCGCCCAGTCGGCGTCGGCGAGCTGCTGGCCCGGATCGAGCAGCGCCGACAGCTCTTGGCTGCCGAGGGCCTGTTCGACCCGGCCCGCAAGCGTCGGCTCCCGTTTCTGCCGCGATTGATCGGGCTTATCACGGGGCGCGACTCGGCGGCTGAGCGCGATGTGATCGACAACGCGCGACGGCGCTGGCCAGGGGTCTCGTTCCGCGTCGAGAACGTCAGCGTGCAGGGTCACGACTCAGCCCGGCAGATCATCGAAGCGCTGCGCCAGCTCGACAAGGCCCCCGAGATCGACGTGATCATCGTGTCGCGTGGCGGCGGAGCGCTCGAGGACCTGCTGCCGTTCTCCGACGAGGGTTTGGTCCGGGCGGTGGCGGCATGCACGACGCCGGTGGTCAGCGCGATCGGGCACGAGGAGGACCAGCCGCTGCTCGACCTCGTGGCCGACCTGCGTGCTTCGACGCCGACCGACGCCGCCAAGCGCGTCGTGCCTGACGTGGTCGAAGAGCTGCACAAGGTCATGGCGGTCCGCGACCGCGGCCGGTTCGTGATGTCGAGCGCCGTGCACCGCGAACAGCAGGGGTTGTCGACCATCCGCTCGAGACCGGTCCTGGCCGATCCGCACCGGATCTTCGACGAGCTCACCGGGCGCGTCGACGAACTCGTGGCACGGACGCGCCGTACGGTCGACCACCGGTTGACCCGGGCCAGCGACGACCTCGTTCATCAGCTGGCGCGAGTTCGGTCGTTGTCGCCGCTGGCCACCCTGCAGCGCGGCTACGCGGTCGTGCAGACCGCAGGCGGTGCCGTGATCACGTCGACCGAAGACCTGGCGCCCGGCGCCCGCGTCGACACCCGCCTCGCCGACGGGCGGTTCACGTCCACGGTCGACGAGACCCATCCCGACCACCCGGACACCCCGGCCGCCAACACCGCCGATGACCGAGCCGACCAAGGAAGCCACCATGTCTGAGACCACGCTCCCTCGCGCGACGCGAGCACGACCACGAGCACGACCGGCGACCAAGGAAGCCACCATGTCTGAAGCCACGCCCCCTCCCGCGACCGCGACCACGAGCACGACCGGCGACCAAGGAAGCCACCATGTCTGAAGCCACGCCCCCTCCCGCGACCGGTGACGCGAATGGTGGTGGCGATGACCAGCTGAGCTATGAGGAGGCCCGCGACGAGCTGGTGAGCGTCGTACAGCGCCTGGAGGCCGGTGGCACGACGCTGCAGGAGTCGATCGAGCTGTGGGAGCGCGGCGAGCAGCTGGCGGCCATCTGCCAACGTTGGCTGGACGGCGCCCGCGCCCGCCTCGACGCCGTCATGGCCAAGTCTCCCGCCGCCGACTCCTCCGCCTGACTCCCTTCTGGCCGTGGCGTTTGCCTTGTTAACAAGCCAGGTGGCTTCGTCACAAGGCAAATGCGCCTAGTTCAGAAGGTAAGTGGCTTGTTTACTAGGCAAACGCACGGCCAGCGGGGGCAGTTGGAGCGAGGGCAGCTGGGAGTATGGCGGTCAGGAGGGGGACAGGGAAGCGGCGAAGGTCACGAGGTCTGACCGGGGCGCCGTACCGGTCACGAGGGTGGTCACGCCGTCACCGGTGAGGACGAGGGCGGTCTCACTCCCCGACGTCAGGGTCTGCCAGGTCTGGCCCTCGATCTGCACCGGTGCCCCCGGATCGTTGGCACGGGTGTGTTCGGCGATGAAGGTCTGGGCGACCGCGTTACCTTGCTCGAGACCGACGTACTCGTCGTGGTTGGTCAACACGCCCAGGTGCCACGCGTTCTCCGGACCACTGCCGCTCCACTCGACACTCGTCGCTCGCCACCCGCCGGGAAGCTGAGCCGGGGCGAGCACCGCGAACGGCGCCTGCGACCGGGCCTGCGCGAGCGCCCCGGAGTAGTCCACGGTGGGCGCGGGATCGGTCGAGCTACCGCGCTGGAAGAACGAGAACGCGAAGAAGCACGCGATCAAGGCCAGCGACACGAGCAGAGCCCCGACCAGCCCGGACACGCTCGAGCGGTAGCCGCTCCTTGTCTCGCTCACCCGTCCATTGTCCCGCGCCGGTGCCGGCACCCATCCGTAGGTCCCGCGATCCCCATCCGAACCGCACTTGCGGTATCGATGCCGAATCCTGATCCGCAGATGCGGATAGACTGCCACGTATGACGATCTACCGACTCGCCGAGGCGGCCAGCCTGCTCGGCGTCAGCGACGACACCGTACGCCGGTGGGCAGACGCCGGCCGGTTCCCATCCGCCCGCACCGACGACGGCCATGCGGGAGTCGAGGGCACCGCTCTCGCCGCCCTGGCCCGCGGCCTGGCGGAGATCCCCGCCGACGGCGCCCGAGCCGCGTCGCACCGGGTCAGCGCGCGCAACCACCTGCGGGGCATCGTCACCGACGTCAAACGCGACGCGGTGATGGCGCAGGTCGAGCTGTGCTGCGGGCCCTACCGGGTCGTGTCGCTGATGAGCCGCGAAGCCGCGGACGCCCTCGGACTCGATCCCGGCGTGGTAGCCGTCGCCTCGATCAAGGCGACCAACGTCGTCGTCGAGGTGCCGGCATGATCACGGTCGGCCGACGGTCGACGCAGCGGCCGGCCTCCATCGGAGCGGGTCTGCTGCTCCTGTGCGCCGGTCTGGCCGGCTGCAGCAACGGTGGGGACACCACGCTCACCGTCTTCGCGGCGGCCTCGCTGACCGAGACGTTCACGAGCCTCGAGGCGAGCTTCGAGAAGGACCACCCCGGGGTCAAGGTCCAGATCTCCTTCGGGTCGAGCAGCGCACTTGCCGAGCAGATCACCTCCGGATCGCCGGCCGACGTCATCGCAACGGCAGACGACAAGAGCATCGGGATCGTGTCCGACGCGGGTGACCTCGCAGCTGCGCCGACACAGTTCGCCACCAACACCATGGTCATCGTCACGCCGCCGAGCAACCCGGGCCACATCACGTCGATCGACGACCTCGCCGGCGCGAGCTTCGTCGCGTGTGACCCCTCCGTTCCCTGCGGCGCTGCTGCTGCCACGATCTTGGCCAATGGCGGCATCACGACCCAGCCCAGGTCGCTCGAGCAGGACGTCAAGGCCGTGTTGACCAAGGTGACCCTCGGCGAGACTGACGCCGGCATCGTCTATGTCACCGATGCACACGCCGCAGGCAACGACGTCGCGACCGTCGACATCGCGCCCGGCGTCGACGTGGTCAACCCCTATTTCATCGGCGTCGTCAAGGACTCCAGCGAGACCGACCTCGCGAAGCAGTGGGTCCAGCTCGTCGACTCCCAAGCAGGTCAGGGCGTGCTGACCGCCGCCGGCTTCGGGGCAGCACCGTGACGACCCGGGCCAGCCAGGTGCACGGACGATCACCTCTCGGCCTGACCGTACCGGCCGTGCTGGCCATCGTCTTCCTCGTGATCCCGATCGTGGCCATTTTCGTCCGCGCTCCCTGGGGCTCGCTCGGCGCCGACCTGTCCAGCACCGAGGCGCGTCAGGCCCTCCTGCTGAGCCTTCGAACCACGCTGGCGTCCACGCTGATCTGCCTCCTGCTCGGCGTACCGCTTGCCTGGTTGCTGGCCCGTACGGCGTTTCGCGGAAGGCGGCTCGTCCGCGCTCTGGTGACGTTGCCGCTGGTCCTCCCACCGGTGGTCGGTGGGGTTGCCCTGCTCATGGCCTTCGGCCGCAACGGCCTGGTCGGCAAACAGCTCGACCTGGCGTTCGGCCTCACCCTGCCGTTCACGACCGCCGCCGTCGTCATGGCACAGACGTTTGTCGCCCTGCCGTTCCTGGTGATCAGCGTCGAGGGCGCATTCCGCGCATCGGACGAGCGGTACGACGAGGCCGCCGCCACCCTCGGCGCCTCCCGCTGGTCGACCTTCCGCCGCGTCACGCTCCCGCTCGCCCTGCCCGGTGTCGTGGCCGGAGCGGTCCTCTGCTGGGCACGCGCGCTCGGTGAGTTCGGCGCCACGATCACGTTCGCCGGCAACTTCCCCGGCACCACCCGCACGATGCCGTCCGCGATCTACCTGAGCTTCCAGACCAACCCCGACGGCGCCATCGCGTTGAGCCTGGTCCTCATCGTGGTCTCGGTCGCCGTGCTCGTCCTGCTGCGCGAACGCTGGCTGTCCGGCGCTGCCCGATGACGCTGGACGCGCATTTCGTCGTACGCCGCCCAGCCCACACGACCACGATCGACCTGACCGCCCAGCCAGGCGAGGTGGTTGGCCTGATCGGCGCCAACGGCGCTGGCAAGTCGACCACGCTGCGAGCACTCGCCGGACTCCTCCCCGTCGACGACGGCACGATCAGCGTCGACGGTGCGGTGCTGTCGAGCCGATCGGTCCACGTCCCGGCGCACCAACGGCCCGTCGGGTTCGTCTTCCAGGATCATCTGCTGTTCCCGCATCTCACCGCTCTCGACAACGTGGCGTTCGGACCGCGGTCGACGGGAGCTTCCCGCCGAGAGTCCCGCACCATGGCGCTCGCATGGCTCGAGAGTCTCGAGATCGCCGATCTCGCTCATCGCCGCCCGCGCGAGATGTCGGGCGGTCAGGCGCAGCGGGTAGCCATCGCACGAGCGCTCGCGGCCGAGCCGCGGATGCTGCTGCTCGACGAGCCGACGGCGGCTCTCGATGCTGCCGGCGCCATGGGGCTGCGCACCCAGCTTCGACGGCACCTCCTCGACTTCCACGGTGTCTGCGTGGTGGTGACCCACACGGCGCTCGACGCGATGGTGATGACTGACCGCTTGGTGGTCCTCGACCAGGGCTCGATCGCACAGGCTGGTACGCCGTCCGAGGTCGCCGCCCAACCCCGCACTCACCACGTGGCGGCTCTTGTCGGGCTCAACCTCGTCCGCGGTGCAGCCGTCAAAGGCGCCATCGACGTCGGTGCTGGAGCCACCCTGATGGCCGCCGAACCGCTGACCGGTCAGGCCTTCGCTGCCTTCTCCCCGTCGGCTGTCAGCCTGTTCGGCGAACAACCGAGCGGCAGTCCCCGCAACGTCTGGCGTGGCACCATCACGTCGATCGCACCCCATGGCGACGCCGTCCGGGTCCAGATCGACGCCGCCGTCCCGTTGCTCGCCGACATCACGCCCGCTGCCGTGGCGACCCTGGAGCTGCTCCCCGGCCGACCGATCTGGGCCTCGGTCAAGGCCACTGAGGTCACCATCTATCCCGCGTGACCAGGGATCGGCGGCGCTCGCCCGAGTCGCGCCGACTCGGCCGGGCAGACGCACAGCCCGCCTTTCGTTACCATCAGGCTCACCCGCCGACCAGGAGAGCCGCCTTGTCAGAGTCCATCCCTACCGCCCCCATCGGACATCCGCTCGAAACTCCCCGCGACGCGCCCGATCGCAACCTCGCCATGGAGCTTGTCCGCGTCACCGAGGCGGCCGCGATGGCCGCCGGCCGCTGGGTAGGACGTGGTGACAAGGAAGGGGCCGACGGCGTTGCCGTCAACGCGATGCGTGCGCTCATCGGCACGGTCGGCATGGATGGGATCGTCGTCATCGGCGAGGGTGAGAAGGACAACGCCCCCATGCTCTTCAACGGCGAGAAGGTCGGCGACGGCAGCGGCCCGCAGTGCGACGTCGCGGTCGACCCCATCGACGGAACCACGCTCGCCGCCAAAGGGATGTCGAACGCCGTGGCCGTGATGGCGGTGTCCCCTCGCGGCTCGATGTACGACCCGTCCGCGGTGTTCTACATGGAGAAGCTCGCCACCGGCCCAGAGGCTGCCGACGTCGTCGACATCCGGCTGCCCGTCGCCGAGAACATCCGGCGGACCGCCAAGGCCAAAGGAAGCTCCGTGGACGACATCACCGTCGTCGTCCTCGACCGACCCCGCCACGACCAGCTGATCCACGAGATCCGCCAGACGGGGGCCAGGATCAAGTTCATCACCGATGGAGACGTCGCCGGCGCGATCATGGCGGCCCGCCCCGACACCGGCATCGACCTCCTGCTCGGCATCGGCGGTACGCCGGAGGGCATCATCACCGCCTGCGCCATGAAGTCACTCGGCGGCGTCATCCAGGGGCGGCTGTGGCCGACCGATGACGACGAGCGCCAGCGGGCGCTCGACGCGGGGCTCACCCTGGACCAGGTGCTGACGACCGACGACCTGGTTTCCGGGGACGACTGCTTCTTCGTCGCCACCGGGATCACCGACGGTGAACTGCTCCGTGGCGTCCGGTACGCCCATGGCGGCGCCGTCACCCACTCCCTCGTCATGCGCTCGCGCAGCGGCACGATCCGGTCGATCACCAGCGAGCACCGGTTCGAGAAGCTCAGCAGCTACGCAGCCGTCGACTTCGAGCACGCCTGACCAGACGCGTGGACGGCCGTCCGCACCGCCTCCGGCCTTTGTATACTGGTCGGTAACAAGCGCCCCGAGCGCGAGGAGGCAGACCGGTGCAGCGCAGCCTGGAGGAGACCGCGGTCGTCAATGGCGACGTCAGCCTCTGTTACGACACCTTCGGCAACCCTGACGACCCCACGTTGCTGCTGATCATGGGCCTCGCGGGCCCGTTGACCTGGTGGAACGCCGAGCTGTGCGAGCTGCTCGCCGCACGCGGCTTCCACGTGGTGCGCTTCGACAACCGTGACGTAGGACGGTCAACCCACCTGCACGACCTGTCGGCCCGCCGCGCCGACGTGCTGCGCGCCTTCGTCCTCGGCAAGACACAGCCGCCGTACACCCTCAGCGACATGGCAGCCGATGCAGTAGGCCTGCTCGATCATCTCGACGTCGAGCAAGCCCACGTGACCGGCGCGTCGATGGGCGGCATGATCGCCCAGACCATGGTCGTCGACCACCCCCACCGTGTTCGGTCGCTCGTGTCGATCATGTCGACCACCGGTAAGCGGTCGGTCGGCTGGCAGGACCCGCGCCTCTTCCCTCGCCTGCTCGGCCGTGGCCGCAACCAGCGCGCGTCCTTCATCGAGCAGTCGGTCCGGACCTGGGCCGCGATCGGGTCTCCCGGCTACCCGACGCCGCCCGACGAGATCCGGCTGCGCGCGGGCGACACCTTCGACCGAGGCATCAACACCTCCGGGGTCCTGCGGCAGATGCAGGCCGTCATCACCCAGCCGGACCGCGCTGCCGCCTTGCGGCAGGTGGACGTGCCGGCGCTCGTGATCCACGGGTTGGCCGACCGCCTCGTGCACGTGTCGGGTGGCCGCGCAACGGCACAGGCGATTCCCGGAGCCGAGCTGCTGCTCATCCCGGGCATGGGCCACGACCTCCCGCGCGCGCTCTGGCCGACGTTCGCTGACGGGATCGAGCGCACCGCACGCCGCGCAGCGGCCGCGCAGACGCCCCGGTCCGGTGACGAACAGGCCAGGCGCGGGCATGCCCGCTAGCGATCGTCGAGCGTTGGCCTCCACGTGCCGACGGCGGGCGATCGAGGCACGATGGAGCCATGGACGAGACGTCAACCTCCGCCATCGTCGCGAACTTCCTGGACCGTGAAGGCCGACTCTTCGCTCTCCCGGCCAAGCGCAGCAAACGGCTACTGGTCCTGGACCACGTCGCGCAAAGCTTCGAACCCGGGACGACGTACACCGAGAAGGAGGTCAACGCCCTTCTCAAGCGCCGTCACAACGACTATGCGGCGCTGCGGCGAGCCCTCGTCGACGAGGGATTCCTCACCCGCGAGAACAACGTCTACTGGCGCAGCGGCGGCACAGTCGTCGTGTGACAACGCACGGGTCTGTCGCCGAGGTCAGTCAGCCGGCGCCAGCGCCAGCAGCTCGTCGAGCGCGTCGCGCAGGTAGCCGATCAGGTTCCAGACGTCCGGGACCAGCTCCCGGCAGGCGATCAGTCCGAAGTCCAGTGCCCCGTCATACGAGAACAGCGTGATGTTCAGCGCGCCCGTGAGGTCGGTGATCGCTGATGCGGGGTAGACACCGAGCACCCGCGCCCCGCCGATGTACAAGGGCAGCTGCGGGCCTGGCACGTTGGAGATGAACAGGTTGAAGGGGAATGCCCCCACCGTCACCATGCTGAAGATCGCGCGGGCCGCCAGCCCGGACAGCGCGGTCGGGATCACGGCCGCGAGGTCCTGGAGGATGGACGCCGGCACCGCCTCGAACTGCTCCTTGGCCTCGGCCATGCTGAGCTGCACCGCCAGGAGCCGGTCGAGCGGGTCGGCGAGGTGGGTCGGCATCTCAGCGAGCATGACCGAGACCTGGTTGCCGTTCGAGCCGGTCTGGTCGTCGGTGCGGATCGACACCGGCACGGCCACCACGATCGGCCGATCCGGCAGGCCGTCATGGTCGAGCAGCCAACGCCGGAGGGCGGCCGTGCACAGGGCCATGACCACGTCGTTGACGGTCATGACGAACGCGTTCTTCACGGTCTTGATCTCGGTCAGCGGCAGCGAGCCGTACGCGAAGCGCCGGTGTGCGGTGATCGAACCGTTCAGCGGGGTCGGCGGCGTCGCCAGCGTACGACGCTCGATCGTGCGGCCCAGCGAACCCGCCGTTGCCATCTTGAGCAACGAGTCAGCGACGTCGCTGATCGTCTTGGCACCCGGGACGAAGCCCGCGCCGGGCAGACCAGCCAGGTGCGGAAGCGACTTCGGCAGCGTCCGCATCACGTCGAGTGGCTGCGTCGCCATCGCTGCCAGGCCGTGGCTCATCAGGACGCCGCTGCCCGGCAACGGCGGCGGCTCCCACAGCTCGTCAGGCTGCTCCTCCACACGAGGCTCGACCGTCACGTCCATGATGGTCGCCAGAATCTCAGCTCCCGACACACCGTCGATCGCCGCGTGGTGAACCTTCGCGTACAGCGCCTGGCGACCCTCGGACACGTTGTGGATCAGGTACATCTCCCACAGCGGGCGTGTCCGGTCCAGCGGCCGGGCATGGATCCTGGCTACCTGCTCACCGAGCTGGACGTCATCGCCGGGGCCGGGCAGGCCGATCTCGCGGAGGTGGAACTCGATATCGAAGTCGGGGTCGTCCACCCAGTACGGCCGCCCCAGCCCAAGCGGCACCTTGACGAGCCGCTGACGCAACGGCGCCGCCAGGTGGAGACGAGGCTCGAGCACGTCCCGCAGCCGCTCGAGGGACAGCTCTCCTCCGGGTGCCTGCGCAGGATCGAGCAGAATGAGGCTGCCGACGTGGCCCACCGTGGTCGCCGACTCGACATGAAGGAACTGCGCGTCCAACGACGACAACTGGTGCATCCGCAAAGTATGCCGGACGCTGGCTGCTGCGGACTGGTCAGCGTGGTCCGGTTCGCTATCAGGATGTCCGCATGGAGGTTGACATGACCAACCCGTCCAGCGCAGGCGACGATCCGTGGCTGACGGAGATGCTGCCGGTCGTCCGCGACCGGCTCCCTCCGCCACCGGCACGCATCGTCGAGATCGGCTGCGGCTCGCTCGGAGGTTTCGTGCCGGCACTGGCAGCCGCAGGCTTCGACGTGGTCGGCGTCGACCCAGCGGCACCCGAGGGACCGCTGTTCCGGCCAGTCACGTTCGAGCAGTACGCCGACGACCGTCCGGCCGATGCGGTCGTGGCGAGTCTTTCCCTCCATCACGTCGATGACCCGTCCGCGGTCCTCGACCGGGTAGCCGATCACCTGGTGCCCGGAGGTGGTGTGGTCGTCCTGGAGTGGGCCAGCGAGCGTCTCGACGAGGCCACCGCGCAATGGTGCTTCACGCGACTCAAGCCACTGACCGGGGCGAGTAACGGCGGACCACGGGGACCACGGCGATCACGGGGACCACGGCGATCACGAGAGCCACGCGTGGCTGCACCACATGGCCGAGGCCTGGCGAGAGTCGGGGCTGACCTGGGACGCCTACATTCGTGGGTGGATCAGCGAGGCCGGCCTCCACTCCGGCAGCGCGGTGCTCGCGGCGCTCGAGCAGCGTTTCGACACGGTCGAGATGCTGGAGGCTCCGTACTACTTCACTGAGCTCGATGCCAGCCGCGAGGAAGAGCTGGCCGCCATCGAGGCGGGAGAAATCCGACCGGCCTGTCTGCAGTTCGTCGGTCGTCTCCGCTGACGCGAGCCCCACTCGGCGCTAGTCGGCGACAACCAGGACGGGGGTCGCGTCGACCACGATCGCGACCCGGTCTCCCAGAGACACCCCGGGAGCCGTCGTACGCGGCACCTGCGAGACGACGGTAGCGCCCTCGTCGAGCTCGACCGTGATCCGGGAGATCGCGCCGAGGAAGCTCGCGGCGACCACGACTCCGTTGCCCTGCCCCGAGGGGTCGACGCGGACGGCCTCCGGGCGTACCAGTGCGGTTCCCTGACCGCTGGCCACAGAGCCGTCGAGGGTGGGGATGTCTACGCCGCAGACCTGCGCCCTGCCGCCGGAGACCGTGGCCCGGAGCCGGTTGGTCAGCCCCACGAACTCGGCGACGAACTGGGTCGCCGGGCGCACGTAGAGCTCCTCGGGAGGAGCGACATCTAGGATCAGACGACAGCCACGATGCAGCCACCGAAGGAGACGCTACGTGAGCCCCGCCACCCCCGAGTTCGCGTACTCAGACCTGCTCGACGACAAGGGCAACGACTGCTTCGCCGATACCACCAAACCAGTGGGGCCGACGGTGCGAACGCGCTTGGCACTGTCCCCATGAGCGACTCAGGTGAGCGCTCTTCCACAACCACCCCGCTCGGGCTTGCGCCACTCGGCCTAGGGCTGGCGGCACTCGGTCGACCGGCCTACATCAACCTCGGACACCGCGAGGACGTGCAGCCGGCACGTGAGGTACCCGCCCTGGAGGCGCGGGCGCACGAGGTCCTTGACGCAGCGTGGGCGGCCGGGCTGCGGCATCTCGACGCGGCCCGTTCGTACGGGCTGGCTGAGCGCTTCCTCGGCTCCTGGCTCGCTGCCCATCCCGGGCGCCGGTCCGAGGCGACGGTTGGTTCCAAGTGGGGGTACACCTATGTTGCGGACTGGCGCATCGACGCCGAGACGCACGAGGTGAAGGACCATTCGACGCAGACGTTCGACCGGCAGTGGCCGGAGACACGCGCAGAGCTCGGCTCGAACCCTGACCTCTACCTGATCCACAGCGTCACACCGGACAGCCCAGCCCTTGCCGACGCCGCATTGCTCGAACGCCTTGCTGCGCTGGCGTCTGAGGGTGTCCGTGTCGGACTCTCGACCAGCGGCCCGGAGCAGTCCGCGGTCATCGCACGGGCGTTGGAGCTGGACCGGGCGCCGTTCTCGGCGGTCCAGTCCACGTGGAACGTCCTCGAACCGTCCGCCGGAGCGGCGCTCGCGGCCGCGGCGGCGCTGGGCTGGCACGTCGCGCTCAAGGAGACGGTGGCCAACGGACGGCTCACGCCGCGTGGGGAGTTGCCCGGCGCCGTGGCCGCGGTGGCAGCCCGGCACGAGACGACCGTGGACGCCGTGGCAGTCGCGGCGGCGCGGGCGATGCCCGTCTCGGTGGTGCTGCTGGGTCCGTCCACGGTGGACCAACTGCGGTCGAACGTCGCGGCCACCCGCGTCGAGCTGTCCGCCGACGACTTCGCGGCGCTGAACAGCGTGGCAGAACGGCCGGCGTCGTACTGGGAGCAGCGCAGCCGACTCCCCTGGACCTGACGCTTCGCGCAACGTCCTGCGTCCTGGTCGCTAGGACGGCCAACGCGCAGGACGTTGTGACGCCGGGTCAGTCGTCGTCGCCGCCCCAGCCCAGCGGCAGCACCTCGAACACGCTCGCTCGGGCGACACCGAGCCGCTGCCCGGCGCCCCTCGCCATACCCTCGAGGAACTCCGCGGCGTCGAAGTTCTCCCAACCGAGGCCGTCGATGTACGCCTTGTGAGCCGCCAACGATGCCACTCCGCGGTCGAAGGAATCCGTGGTGTCGGCAGCATGTCGGCTCAGCGGTGATCCGGCGGCCCACACGTGCGTCACCCCCGGCCACGGCTCGAGGCCGTCGACGAGCTGCTCGGGGAACACCCAGCGGTTGCCCGCATCACGGACAGCGTCGAGGGTCGCGCGACCGGTCGCGATGTGGTCGGCCTGGTTGAGCGTCTGCCCGCCCCAGGTGTCGCGGAAGTTGTTGGTGATGACGATCTCGGGACGGTGGCGGCGCACGGCCTCGGCGATGGCCCGGCGCAGCGGTATGCCGTACTCGAGGATGCCGTCCGGCATACCGAGGAACTCCACGTCGTCGACGCCGACCAGCCGGCACGACTCGCGTTGCTCGGCCTCGCGTACCTCTCTGCAGCGGTCTGGCTCCATGCCGTCGATGCCGGCCTCGCCGCTGGTCACCAGCGCATACGCCACGTGTTTGCCCTGGTCGGTCCAGCGGGCGACAGCTGCGGCGGCGCCGAACTCCATGTCGTCGGGGTGCGCAACGACGACCAGGGCGCGTTGCCAGTCTTCGGGCAGGGGCTTGAAGGGCTCGGGTTGATCCATGCCCTCACCGTACGGCGAGAATGGAGCCATGTCCCGACCCCGGCCCGCTACGCCCACGGGCTCTGACGTCGTGGCCGTCGCGACCAGCGAGCGCGGCGATGTCGTGCTGCGGCGGCGGGCAACGGACGGCGCGCTCGAGCTGCGCGTCAACGGCGTGTTCGTGATGGACGACCGTGAGACGGCGACCGAACGGCTGTTGGCTCGTTTGACGTTGGAGGCGCTAGCGGTCGCACCGACCGACATACCGGGCGCACCTGGCGTGGTGGCTGGGCCGGAGGGGTGGCGAGTCCTCGTCGGCGGGCTCGGTCTGGGTTTCACGCTGGCAGCGGTGCTGGACTCCCCACGGGTGGCGTCGGTCACCGTGGCCGAGATCGAGGGCGCCGTCGTCGACTGGCACCGGGCCGGGCTCGTCGTCGGTTCTGGTCTTGACGACGAGCGCGTGACGGTAGCCGTGGCCGACGTGCGCGAGGTCGTCGGCGGACTACCACCGGCGGCGCTCGACCTGGTGCTGCTCGACGTGGACAACGGGCCGGGCTTCCTCGTGTATGACGACAACGCGGCGGTCTACGGCAGCCCGTTCCTCACGTCCTGCCGGCAGGTCCTCGCGCCGGGTGGGCTGCTGGCCGTCTGGTCGGCCGACCATGCCCCTGACCTGGTCGACGCCCTGGACGCCGTCTTCGGCTCCACCGTCGAACACGCCCTTCCCGTCACTCTCGGAACCCGCCACACGACCTACCACCTCTTCCTCGCCCCCTCCCCTCGTTGAACCGTGAGTTGTGGCTCCTTGAACCGTGAGTTGTGGCTCCTTGAGCCGTGAGTTGTGGCTCCTCGAGCCGTGAGTTGTGGCTCCTTGAGCCGTGAGTTGTGGCTCCTTGGCTGGTCCACGGTCGATACGTCGTTACGCTCGTTCCATGCCGGGTCCGATCGTCGTACGCGACGGGGTTGTCATCCCCGAGCGCGAGTTGCGTTGGCGGTTTTCGCGGTCGAGGGGACCAGGTGGACAGTCGGTCAACACCACGGACAGCAGGGTCGAGCTGAGCCTCGACGTGAGTACGTCGGCCGCTTTCACGCCGGTGCACCGTGGCCGCGCCCTCGCTCACCTGGCCGGTCGCCTCGTCGGCGGCGTCCTGACCGTCTCGGCGTCTGAGCATCGGTCACAGCTACGCAACCGCGACGCGGCCGAACGCCGCATGGCACAACTGCTGCGGGAGGCGATCTCGCCTCCGCCACCGCAACGCAGGCCGACGCGGCCAACCAGGGGCGCCGTACGCCGAAGGCTTGACACCAAGCGCCAGCGCGGCGAGCTCAAGCAGCAACGCCGAGATCCCGGGGATTGACCCAACGACTCGGCGGGCTCAAGTAGCCATAACTCACGGTTGAAGGAGCCACAACTCACGGTTCAAGGAGCCACAACTCACGGCTCAACGAGAGGGGTCGTACGGTGGGGGGCATGGGTGAGCGAGAGGACACGGCGGAGTACCGGATCGAGCACGACACGATGGGTGAGGTCCAAGTGCCGGCCGCGGCGCTGTGGCGGGCCCAGACCCAACGTGCCGTCGAGAACTTCCCGATCTCCGGTACGACGCTCGAGCCGACCCACATACACGCCCTGGCCCAGGTCAAGGCTGCGGCGGCTCAGGTGAACGGTGAGCTCGGCGTCATCGGGGCCGACATGGCCGCCGCGATCGAAAAGGCCGCACTCGACGTGGCCTCCGGTCAGTACGACGACCACTTCCCCGTCGACGTGTTCCAGACCGGCTCCGGCACCTCGAGCAACATGAACGCCAACGAAGTCATCGCATCCTTGGCCACCCAGGCGCTCGGCCGTGATGTCCATCCCAATGACCACGTGAACGCGAGCCAGTCGAGCAACGACACGTTCCCCACGTCCATCCACGTCGCCACCACAGCGGCGATCGTCCGGGACCTGATCCCCGCACTCGACCACCTGGCGACCGCCTTCGAGCACAAGGCTGACGAGTTCGCCGAGGTGGTGAAGTCCGGCCGTACCCACCTGATGGACGCCACCCCGGTGACTCTCGGCCAGGAGTTCGGCGGATTCGCAGCCCAGCTGCGCTTCGGGGTCGAGCGCCTTGAGGCGACCCTCCCCCGGGTCGCCGAGCTCCCGCTGGGCGGCACGGCGGTAGGCACCGGCATCAACACGCCTCCCGGCTTCGCCGCCAGGGTGATCGAGGTCTTGGCGAGCCTGACGGGGCTACCGTTGACTGAGGCGCGCAACCACTTCGAGGCCCAGGGCAGCCGCGACGGGCTCGTCGAGGCCTCCGGCCAGCTCCGGACCATTGCCGTCGGTCTGCACAAGACGTGCACCGACCTGCGCTGGATGGGTTCTGGCCCACGCACCGGGCTGGGCGAGATCCGCCTCCCCGATCTGCAGCCGGGCTCGAGCATCATGCCGGGGAAGGTCAACCCTGTCCTGCCCGAAGCGACGTCCATGGTGTGTGCGCAGGTGATCGGCAACGACGCGGCCATCGCGTTCGCCGGCGCCAGCGGCAACTTCGAGCTCAACGTGATGATGCCCGTGATGGCCGCGAACCTCCTCCAGTCGATCCGCCTGCTCAGCAACGCCGCGCGTACGCTCGCCGACCGCTGCGTCGTCGGCATCGAGGCCGACGTCGAGCACTGCCGAGTGCTCGCGGAGTCATCCCCGTCGGTCGTGACGCCGCTCAACCGAGCGATCGGCTACGAGAACGCCGCCACCGTCGCCAAGAAGGCGGTCAAGGAACGCAAGACGATCCGTGAGGTCGTGATCGAGGAGGGGTATGTCGAGCGGGGCGACCTCACCGAGGCCGAGCTCGACGCAGCACTGGACGTCCTGGGGATGACCCACCCGTAGCGCGTGCAGCCGAGGTCTGGCCACGATGCGTGGCTCAGTACCAGTTGTGACCCTCTTTGAAGTACCAGGCGCTGCAGGGCGAGCCGTACGACGACTGGATGTAGGTCAGGCCCCACCGGATCTGGGTGGCCGGGTTGGTCCGCCAGTCGGGCGCGATACTGGCCATCTTCTCGCCCGGGAGGGACTGCGGGATGCCGTAGGCGCCTGAGGACGAGTTCGAGGCGTACGGGTTCCAGTTGCTCTCACTGAGCCACAAGGAGTCGAGGCAGGAGAACTCGTCGCTGCTCCATCCGAAGTCGCCGAGCATCCCCATCGCGATGTCGCGCGGGTCGGTGGCCTCGACGGTCTCAGACACCGCGCCCGAGACGTCCTGCTTGGTCACCGGGAGGTGCTTGGCCTTCGTCTCACGCTGGACCGAGGCGAGCGCCGGGCGCGACGAGGACCGGCTGACCTGCGGCTCGGCAGACCGGTGTCGCGCCTTGATGGCCTCCTCGGACAGGCCGGCCTTGGCACTGAGCAGGTCGGAGGCTGCGGCCACCGACGTACCAGCGGGCGTAGCCGTGGCATTGACGGTGAAGACGCCGAGACCGACCGCGACACCCGCAGCGCCCACCAGGGCGACTGCGCCGCCGACGCCGGATGTGGGCAGGGTCGCCACGACATCACCGGCAACGCGGCCGACGGTCCGCCTGAGCGACCGGGACGCCTTGTGCCGTGGTGCGATGTGCCTACCGGGCACGCTGAACCACTCCTCGAGGGGTAGGAGACCGGTCCAGCCTGAGGGGAATCCCGGCCGAGGTCAAATCTCCCGGGGCTGTAGTGACGCATGGGACACCAGAGGCGATTTTGCCCGTGGTCCAGGCGGCATTCGGCGCAGAAACAGGCCCGACCGCCTCCCTGTCTGGCGAGCCGGGCCTGTTCCCCGTACGTCGGATGAGCACCTGGCTACAGCGACACGTCCTCGAGCATCTCGGTCACCAACGCGGCGATGGGTGAGCGCTCCGACCGGGTGAGCGTCACGTGCGCGAAGAGCGGGTGGCCCTTGAGCTTCTCGACCACCGCCACGACACCGTCGTACCGGCCGACGCGGAGGTTGTCGCGCTGGGCCACGTCGTGGGTCAAGATCACGCGAGAGTTGGCCCCGACCCGGGACAGCACGGTGAGCAGCACGTTGCGCTCGAGCGACTGGGCCTCGTCGACGACCACGAAGGCGTCGTGCAGGGAGCGGCCGCGGATGTGGGTGAGCGGCAGCACTTCGAGCATTCCGCGCGCGAGCACCTCTTCGATCACGTCCGAGCTCGTCACTGCACCCAACGTGTCGAAGACCGCCTGCGCCCAGGGCTGCATCTTCTCGGACTCGTTACCGGGGAGGTACCCGAGCTCTTGGCCACCGACCGCGAAGAGGGGACGGAACACCACGACCTTCTTGTGCTGGCGACGCTCGAGCACCGCCTCCAGGCCGGCGCACAAGGCGAGAGCGGACTTGCCGGTACCGGCCCGGCCCCCCAGCGAGATGATGCCGATGTCAGGGTCGAGCAGCAGGTCGAGGGCGACGCGCTGCTCGGCGGACCGGCCGCGCAGACCGAAGGCCTCGCGGTCACCCCGCACCAGGCGTACCTGCTTGTCGGGCGTGACGCGGCCCAGCGCGCTACCACGCTCGGACATGAGCACGAGCCCTGAGTGGCAGGGCAGGTCGCGGGCGGCCTCGAGATCGGCTACCCCGGCGTCGTACAGCACGTCGAGCTCGCCGCTCGTCACGTCGATCTCGCTCATCCCGGTGTAGCCGGTCTCGATCGCGAGCTCGGCTCGGTACTCCTCGGCCCGCAGACCGACAGCGGATGCCTTGACGCGCATCGGAAGGTCCTTGGAGACCAGGCTGACATCGGCACCTTCCGCGCTCAGGTTGAGCGCGACCGCGAGGATACGGGAGTCGTTGTCGCCGAGCCGGAACCCCGCCGGCAGCACCGTGGGGTCACTGTGGTTGAGCTCGACTCGGAGCGTGCCCCCGTGGTCGCCGATCGGGACGGGGCTGTCGAGCCGCCCGTGAAGGACGCGCAGCTCGTCGAGCATTCGCAGGGCCGACCGCGCGAAGTAGCCGAGCTCGGGATGTGCGCGCTTGCCCTCGAGCTCGGTGATGACGACCACCGGCAGCACGACCTCGTGCTCCTGGAACCGTCTCAGCGCACCCGGGTCAGCCAGCAGGACGCTGGTGTCGAGCACAAAGGTCCGCGCAGTCGATGCGACCGCGGCCGGTGCGCCGGGGGTGCGGGGCTTCGATGCCGTGCCGATGCGTGTCCGAGCGGCTTTGGCGGGTACAGGCGGTCGTCCGGTGGCTGCGGCCACGGTGTGTCCCCTCGCGGACCGCGCGGGAGCATCGTCTCGCCGGTCCTCGGTGTCAGTCGGACCGGGAAGAACTCGCCCCAGGGCACGATGCCTGCCCTGACAGGTGTTGCACGTTGGGCCTCCCGCGACGCCCGGCCCGTGTGCCGGACGACAGTTC
The DNA here is from genome assembly GCA_963815445.1 of uncultured Actinomycetota bacterium. GTDB lineage: Bacteria > Actinomycetota > Actinomycetes > Propionibacteriales > Nocardioidaceae > JANLYC01. The sequence goes on along the minus strand of CAWFGV010000005.1, from coordinate 29,429 downwards.
CGACGGTACGGCGCCTGCGGTGACCGGACGGCGACGACACGCCATGCGACGGGCGTGTCCGCGGCGCCACCGCGCGGACACCCGCCAAAGCCGGCTCGACCCGTCCCGCGAGAGCCGAGATCGCATCTCGATGGTCAGGTGCCGTAGCGACGCTCCCGGGCACCGTAGGCCCGGATTGCGCGCAGGAAGTCCGTGCGCCGGAAGTCCGGCCACATGGCTTCGCAGAAGTAGAACTCGCTGTGGGCGCTCTGCCACAGCAGGAACCCGGACATCCGCTGCTCACCTGAGGTCCGGATCACGAGGTCGGGGTCGGGCTGGCCGCGGGTATAGAGGTGCTCCGCGATGTGCTCGACGTCGATGAACTCGGCCAGCTCCTCGATCGTCGTACCCTGCGCCGCGTGGTCGTGCAGGAGTGAGCGCACAGCGTCTGCAAGCTCGCGTCTGCCTCCGTAGGCGACCGCGATGTTGACGGTCATGCCGTCGACGTCGGCCGAGCGGTCAGCGGCCGCCTTCAGCCGTTGTGCCGTGGTCGCGGGGAGCAGGTCGAGGGCTCCGACGGGCTGCACGCGCCAACGGCCCGTCGCCGCGAGCTCGTCGACCAGTTCCTCGATGACCCGCATCAGCGGCGCGATCTCGTCGGCGGGGCGGGCCAGGTTGTCGGTGGAAAGCAGCCACAGCGTGACCAGTTCGACGTGCAGCTGGTCGCACCAGCTCAGGAACTCCGGGATCTTGTCGGCGCCCGCGATGTAGCCGCCTTCGACGTGCTCGCCCGTCGAGCGGGCCCAGCGACGGTTGCCGTCGCACATCACGCCGATGTGGGCAGGGATACGGTCAGGGTTGAGCTGGCGGAGAAGTCGCCGTTCGTAGAGCTCGTAGGCGAGTGACCGAGCAGACGCCATCTGGTGCACCTCCTGAACACAACGGGACCAAGCCTCGAGGCGTTGGCAAGATCACGCCCCCCGGAGAGAGGTTACCCCTGCAACTCTCAGGTTGCCCCTCTACCGTTGGCACCATGATCGCGCAGGCAACTGAGAGACTCCGGGATGCTGCGCGCGAGATCAAACCCCATTTGCGCGGCTGGCTCCACCTCGGCACGTTTCCGGTCAGCGTCGCCGCCGGGATCGTTCTCGTCAGCCTCGCCCCGGACACCAAGACGCGGGTCGCGTCCGCGATCTTCGCGCTGTCGGCGTCCTTGCTGTTCGGTGTCTCCGCACTGTTCCATCGGGGCCATTGGGGTCCGCGGTGGCACGGCGTGCTCCGACGGCTGGACCACTCGAACATCTTCTTGTTGATCGCCGGCACGTACACGCCGTTCGCGTTGATGCTGCTCAGCGGGACGAACGCGCGCGTCCTGCTCATACTCGTGTGGGGTGGCGCGCTGCTCGGCATCGCCTTCCGGGTGTTCTGGATCGGCGCACCCCGGTGGCTTTACCTGCCGGTGTACATCGCCCTCGGCTGGGCGGCGATCTTCTGGCTCGGCGACTTTGCCCGGACGGCGGGGCCGGCGGTGCTCACGCTGATCATCGTCGGCGGCGGGCTGTATTCGCTGGGCGGCCTCATCTACGGGCTGAAGCGCCCCAACCCGATCCCCCGCTGGTTCGGCTTCCACGAGGTTTTCCACAGCTTTACGGTTGCCGCCTTCGCGGTCCACTACGTGGGCGTCTCGATGGTCGTCTACTCCGCCCGCTGACCTCTCCTGACCGACTGCCACTCGCCCCTACCGCCGGACCCCACGGCTGGCGCTGTCGTCCACCTGGCCGTTGCCGTTTGCCTAGTGAACAAGCCACTTGCCATCTGACCTAGCCGCGTTTGCCTTGTGAAGAAGCCAGGTGGCTTGTGAACAAGGCAAACGCACGGCCAGGGACGGGCGACCTGCACTTTCCGGCAACTCGCGGGGTGAGGGGGAGGTTCTGCAACCGTCAGGAGGCCTGCGCCTGCTGGATCGCCTTCCAGACGCGATGCGGCGTGCACGGCATGGGCACGTCGACCACGCCCAGCGGCCGCAGCGCGTCCAGCACCGCGTTCATCACTGCCGGGGTCGCCGCGATCGCCCCCGCCTCGCCGACACCCTTGGTGCCGAGAGGGTTCGTGGTGGCCGGCGTGACGCGCCGGTCGGTGCGTAGCGTGATCAGGTCCGCGGCCGACGGCATGGCGTACTCGACGAAGCTCGGCGTCAGCACGTTGGCGTCCTCGTCGTACGCCACCTCCTCGAACATGGCCTGCGCGATCCCCTGTACCGCGCCGCCGTGCACCTGGCCGTCCACGATCATCGCGTTCACGACGTTGCCCACGTCATCGACGCCCACGTAGTCCATCAGCTGCACGACGCCGGTCTCGACGTCGACCTCCACGACGGCCAGATGTGCGCCGTACGGGTAGGTGACGATCTTGAGGTCGGACGTGCGCGTGCATCCCAGACCGGGCTCGAAACCCTCCCGTGCCAGCGTGCGGTCGTCGTACGACGCGAGAGCCACCTCGCGCAGCGACGTCGACGCCTGGGTGCCGCGCACCGTGAAGGTGCCCGCCTCCAACTCGAGGTCGGCCGGGTCGCACTCGAGCACCCGCGCCGCCACCTCGGTGGCCCGCCGGCGTACTTCGACGGCGGCCTCGTGCAGAGCCGACCCCACCACACTGACCGAGCGCGAACCGTAGGAGTCGAAGCCGTGCCGTGCCCGGTCCGTGTCGCCCTGCACCACCTTGACGGCCCCAACGTCGACGCCGAGCTCACGGCTGACGATCTGCGCCCAGGTCGTCGCATGTCCTGTTCCGAAGGCGGTCGTCCCGATCACGACCTCGGCACCCTCGGGTGTCAGTCGCACGCTCGCGGTCTCGACGGCGTTGTCGTCGTACTTGATACCGCCGCCACAGGCCTCGACGTAGGTGGAGACGCCTATCCCCAACCGCGTGACGGCACCCTCGACGTTCTGCTCCCGCTGACGCCGGCGCAGCCCGGCGTAGTCGCCGAGCTCGAGCATCGCGTCTGCGGTGGCGGCGTAGTCGCCGACGTCGTACGTCACACCACCACTGGTCTTGTACGGGAACTCCTCGGTCGGGATCCAGTTCTGCCGACGCAGGTCGACCGGGTCGACTCCGAGCTCGGCGGCCAGCTCGTCGACCATCCGCTCGATGGCGTACGTCGCCTCCGGGCGGCCGGCGCCGCGATAGGCACCGACCGGGGTCTTGTTCGTGAACGCACATTCGCAGTGGAACCGGTAGTTCGGGATGCGGTAGATACCCGGGTACATGCGCGCCCCGCCCATCGCCGACCCGGGGCCCAACGGTGAGACGTAGCCGCCGGAGTCCCCGATGAGGTGCACGTCCAGCGCGGTGATCTCCCCGTCACGCGTGGCCGCGATCGTCACGTCCTGGATCACGGCACGGCCGTGGAACGTGGTTTGGAAGTCCTCGCTGCGCGTCGCGGTCCAGACCACCGGACGGTTGAGCTCGCGGCACGCCAACAGGGCAACGACCTCCTCGGCGTAGAAGAACTTGCCGCCGAAGCCGCCGCCCACGTCGGGTGCGATCACACGCAGCCGGTCCTGGTCGATCCCCGTCGCCTCGGCGAGCAGGTAGCGGACGATGTGCGGTGTCTGGGTGGAGAGCCACATCGTGAAGCCGTCGCCTTCGGGCTGGACGATGATTGCGCGAGGCTCCATCGCCGCAGGGAATACCCGTGGTTGCTCGAAGCGCCGCGTGACGACGACGTCAGCGGCGGCCAGGGCCGCCTCGACGTCTCCGTGTCCACGACGGTCGTCCGACGCGCGGTTGGCCGGAACATTCTCGTGCAGCAGCGGAGCCCCCTCTGCAAGGGCGGCGACGACGTCGGCGACCGCGGGCAGCGCGTCGTAGTCGACGTCGACCAGCTCGGACGCCTCGACCCCGTCCGCAGCGGATCGGGCCACGATGACAGCAACGGCCTCTCCCACGTACCGGACCGTGTCGGTCGCGACGAGCGGCATGTTCGGACCCTCGTCGAGACTCGACAGCTCGGGACACCACCGAGCCAGGTCCGCGCCGGTCCAGACGGCCACGACTCCCGCAGCGCGGCGCGCCTCTTCCACGTCGATGGTGAAACGGGCATGCGGCACCGGGCTACGCACGAACGTCAGATGCAGCGACCCCTGTGGCCGGATGTTCGCCGTCCACCTGGTGCTGCCGGTGATCAGGTGGTGGTCCTCGGTGCGCAGCACCCTGTCATCCGCAGTCATGGCGCTCAGCCTAAGCAGCAGCCGCGGCTCACCGCAGCGCGGCGGGGTCCGTGACCGGCAGTTCGCAGACGAAGTGTCGGCACACGTAGGCCGTGGCGAGCGCCGGCAACGAGTGGCCGCCCCGCCAGCAGGGCCACCGGCTCGGCCTCGCCGTTCCCGACCGCAACGACCAGGCCGGGATAGGGCAGCCGCAGGACCGCACGGAGCATGGCATCACGGCCAGCGTCTCCGGGCACTCCGACGATCGCGGCCTGCCGGGGTCCGTCAGCCATGGCTTCGAGTGCCGCCAGGGTCTGACCGGCGAAGCGGGGTGCGTTCTCGGCCAGTCCGTGGAGGTTGGTGGCGAGCGACTGCGCCGCATCGCCGTACTCGTCGTTCGCGGTCAGCCCGTGCATGGCGATCAGCACCGAGAGGGCCATGCTCTGTCCGGAGGGCGACGCGTTGTCGGCGGGATCCTTGGGCCGTTTGAGGAGCGCCTCGGCGTCGTCTGCGGTGTCGTAGAAGCCGCCGCGCCCATCGCTGAAGTGCTCCCCGATGGCCGTCACGAGCCGGGCCGCGACGTCGTACCACGCAGCGTCTCCGGTGGCCGCGAACAGGGTCAGGAACCCGTCGGCCGCGCAGGCATAGTCTTCGAGCACCCCCGCCGGCGCCCCGGCCTTGCCGTCGCGCGACACCCGGCGCAGCCGCTCCCCGTCCAGGTGGACGTCGACCAGCAGCAGACCGGCTGCCCGGGCCGCGTCGACGAAACGTCCGTCCGCGAGGATGACGCCCGCCTCCGCCAGGGCCGCCACGGCCAACCCGTTCCAGGCGGCCACCACCTTGTCGTCGCGCGCCGGGCGGGTCCGCACAGCTCGCGCCCCGAGGAGCCGGCGTCGTATCCCTGCCAGCCGTTCGGCGTCCTCCGACGTGGCTGGATCGCGGTCGAGCCGTAGCGTCGACGCGCCGGCCTCGAAGTTCCCCCCGGCTCGTACGCCGAACTGCTCCCGGGCGAACGCACCGTCGTCCGGTCCGAGCGTCTCGTCGAGCTGCTCCGGCGTCCACACGTAGAACACGCCCTCTTCGCCGTCGGAGTCGGCGTCGAGTGCGGACGCGAAGCCACCCTCCTCGGTGCCGAGCTCGCGGATCAGGAACTGCGCGGTCTCGGAGGCGACGCGGGCTGCCAGCTCACTGCCGGTCTGGCGGTGCCAGTGCGCGTAGACGCGCAGCAGCAGTGCGTTGTCGTAGAGCATCTTCTCGAAGTGCGGCACGTCCCAGCGGGCGTCGACGCTGTAACGCGCGAACCCACCGCCGAGCTGGTCGTAGATCCCGCCTCGCGCCATCGCCTCGAGCGTCGACTCGGCGAGGTCGAGGGCCTGGGCGTCCCCGGTGCGCGCCGCGTGGCGCAGCAGGAACTCACAGACCATCGAGGGCGGGAACTTGGGTGCCCCGCCGAACCCGCCGTTCTTGTGGTCGAACGTCTTGGCCAGCTCGATCACGGCATGGCTGGTGACGTCATCCAGCGACCCGGCCGGCAGGTCGCGTTCCTGCCGGAGGTGCGCGGCGATGTCGGCACCGACGTTCATGACCTCGTCCCGACGTTCGGTCCACGCGGTCGTCAACGCCTCGAGAACCTGCCGGAACGCAGGCATCCCCGGCCGGGGCTCGCGCGGGAAGTAGGTACCGGCGAAGAACGGTGCGCCGTCCGCCGTGAGGACGCACGTCATCGGCCAACCACCCTGACCGGTCATGGACTGGGTGGCCTCCATGTAGACCGCGTCGATGTCCGGCCGCTCCTCGCGGTCGACCTTGATGGTGACGAAGTGCTCGTTGAGGTAGTCCGCGGTCGGCTCGTCCTCGAACGACTCGTGCGCCATGACATGGCACCAGTGACAGGCGGCGTACCCCACGCTCAGCAGCACGGGCACGTCACGACGCCGCGCCTCCTCGAACGCCGCGGGTTCCCACTCCCACCAGTCGACCGGGTTGTCGGCATGCTGCAGCAGGTACGGGGAGGTGGCGTCGCGCAACCGGTTCACCCCGTCAGCCTTCCACGTCCCACTGGTTGTCACCGTCCGGCCGCGGCGAGGGCGTCAGCGCAGGGGTGGGTCCTCTGGTGCGCCGGGCGCGGGATCGGGCGGGCCGCTCGCAGGGCTCTGGTCGGCCGGCGGCTTCAGGTTGCCGTGCGCGTCGAGGTCGGCCCGGTGTGGAGCCTTGATCCGGCCGAGCTGGGTGTTCATGCTTCGCCACAGCAGGAACGTCGCGATCCCCAGCACGACCACGAGCCCGAGGGCGACCCAGCCGGGCTTCACGTTGTTCGGGTCATAGGCGAGGAGGACGAGCGCGGAACTCATACGTCCATGCTCTCGCGTTGCGGCTCATCGCGGCTAGCCAGGTCCCGGATGCCCGCGAACAGGTCGTCCTCGGGCAGGTCGCGCGGCACGAACGATTCCACCAGCTCGAAGTCCTCCGTCGGCCACGCCTGCTGGCTGACCTCGGTCGGTACGGCGAACCACCGACCCTCCGGGTCGATCTGGGTGGCGTGCGCCACCAGCGCCATGTCGCGGATGTGGAAGTAGTCGGCGCAGGGCACACGCGTCGTCACGCGATCCTCGTGCTCGGCGTCGTCCTTCCACTCCTCGAGCCACTCCTCATAGGGCGACTCGAGTCCGCGTTCGAGCATGGCGTTGTGCAGGGCGAGGATCCGGGGCCGGTTGAAGGTGTGGTGGTAGTAGAGCTTCAGCGGCTGCCACGGGGGGCCGGCGTCCGGGTAGGCGGCCGGGTCTCCAGCGGTCTTCCAGGCGTGCATCGTCACCTGGTGGGTCATGATGTGGTCCGGGTGCGGGTAGCCACCCTTCTCGTCGTACGTCGTGACGACGTGCGGCCGGAAGCTGCGCAGCAGCCGGACGAGCGGTTCGGCCGCCTCCTCCAACGGCACCAGGGCGAAACAGCCCTCGGGCAGGGGCGGCGGCGGGTCGCCTTCGGGGTATCCGGAGTCCACGAAGCCGAGCCAGTCCTGGGTCACGCCCAGGATCTCGCGGGCCCGATCCATCTCCTGCCGCCGGATCTCGGTGATGTTGGCGAGCACGTCGGGACGGTCCATGTTGGGGTTGAGGATCGAGCCGCGCTCGCCACCGGTGCACGTGACGACATGGACGTCGACACCCTCGGCGACGTACTTCGCCGTGCTGGCCGCACCCTTGCTCGACTCGTCGTCGGGATGCGCATGCACGTGCATCAGCCGCAGACCTTCGCTCACTACAACACCTCGTTCGTCACGCTCGTCGGGCGCCACCCCCGTGTGGAGCGACGAGTCCGCCGGACACAATGGTGGCAGGCAGCACGACCGGGTCGCGACCTGGATGTCACCAGGCTCCGTGCCCCTCCCTATCAACCACGACGAGCGAGGTCCATTCCCGGTGACACCGCGACAGACCATGGACGAGCGGTACGGCGTCCGGACGCCGAACCAGCGGCGTGTGACGCTGGTCGCAGTGGCCGCCGTCGTGCTCGTCCTGCTGGGCTGGCTGGGCTGGGCCGCGTGGGTGCAGAGCCGGCCGGATGTCGGCGGTCGACTGCGCTCGTACGACGTCGTCTCGTCGCACCAGGTTCGCGTCGTCGTCGAGCTGACCCGGCGCGACGGCCACGCCGTGGTCTGCGACGTGACTGCCCAGGCCGAGGACCACTCGACGGTCGGTGAGACCCAGGTCCGGGCGCCTGCCGGCTCGGAGTCCGTCGTCAGCGTCACGACCGTCATCCGGACCGATCGGGAGGCGACCTCCGCCAACCTCTCCAACTGCAGAACGGACGGATGACCTGGCCTTTTGTCAACGCTGGCTGCGCCCCTCGCCGGCGAAGTTTGCAGACATCGGACTGATCTTTGGTAACCTCGACGTTTCCCCACGGGGCCCGCGGCTGACTTCCTCAGAAGTTCTGACCATCGCTGCGTGCCCGCAACCAAGGAGCACAACCCGTGACACAGCCGACCACTGAGACCGTCATCTGGCTCACCCAGGAGGCGTACGACCGTCTCCGGGCAGAGCTGGAGCACCTCAAGGGGCCCGCTCGCAGTGAGATCTCACAGCGCATCGCCGATGCACGCGAAGAAGGCGACCTCCGCGAGAATGGCGGCTACCACGCTGCCCGCGAGGAGCAGAGCAAGGCCGAGGCACGGATCGTGCAGCTCGAGGACATGTTGAGCCGCGCCAAGGTCGGCGAGCAGCCTGAGCGCGACGACGGCAGCGTGTCCGCCGGCATGCAGGTCACGGTCAAGTTCGACACCGGCGACACCGAGACGTTCTTGCTCGGCGCACGCGAGGTGCTTGCTCTCGACGACAACGTGGACGTCAGCGTCTACTCCCCGCAGTCACCGCTCGGTGCCGCGATCGTCGGAAAGATGCCAGGCGAGCACGCCTCGTTCGCTGCTCCCAACGGCAAGGACATCAACGTCGAGATCGTCGACGCACACCCATTCGCCAGCTGAGGCCACGTCATAAGCGTCAGTAGACCGTGACCTCGTAGCCGCGGTCGCGCAGCTTGGCCAGCACGAGCTCGCGGTGTTCCTGACCGCGCATCTCCATCTGCAGGACGACGTCCACCTGGTCGAGCGGCAGCGACTCGGAGTTGCGCGCGTGGACCACGTCGAGCACGTTCGCGTCCGCGGCACTGAGCTCGGAGAGCAGCCGGACGAGCCCACCGGGACGGTCGGAGATCCGACACTGCATCGACAGGTAGCGGCCCTGCGCCGCCATGCCGTGCCGGATCACCCGCATCAGCAGGATCGGGTCGATGTTGCCGCCCGACAGCACCGCCACGACGGGACCCTCGAAGTCGTGCGGATGGTCCAGCAGTGCGGCGACCGCGGCCGCGCCCGCCGGTTCGACCATGACCTTGGCCCGCTCGAGCAATGCCAGCAACGCGGTCGACAGGGACTCCTCCGACACCGTGCGGATCTCGTCGACGTACCGGCGGATCGCCGCGAAGGGCACCTCCCCCGGGCATCCGACGGCGATGCCGTCCGCCATCGTGGCCATCTCCGCCAGCGGGATCGGATAGCCGGCCGCGAGGGAGGCTGGGTACGCGGCCGCCGACTCGGCCTGTACACCGATGACCCGAACGTCGGGCCGCAGTGACTTGATGGCCGTCGCGATGCCGCCGAGGAATCCGCCGCCACCGGCCGGGATCACGACCGTGCGCACGTCCGGCCGCTGCTCGAGGATCTCGAGGCCACAGGTGCCCTGGCCGGCCACGATGTCGACGTGGTCGAAGGGATGGATCAGCACGGCTCCGGTCTCGGCCTCGAAGGCGCGCGCCTCGACCAGGCACTCGTCGATGGTGTGCCCCACGAACCGAACCTCCGCGCCGTAGCCCCGGGTCGCCTTCTCCTTGGGGATCGGTGCGCCGTTGGGCATGAACACCGTGGACTTGATGCCGAGCAGCGACGCCGCGAGGGCGACCCCCTGGGCGTGGTTACCGGCACTCGCCGCGACGACACCCCGGGCCCGTTCCGCCTCGCTGAGCCGGCTGATGCGCAGGTAGGCGCCGCGGATCTTGAATGAGCCCGTCCGCTGCAGGTTCTCGCACTTCAGTGACACCTTCTGCCCGGTCAGCGCGTCCAGCCAGCGCGACCCCTCCATGGGGGTGACGAGCGCGGTGCCGCGCAGCTCTTCTCGCGCCGCCTCGATCTGCGCCAGCGTGACCTCCGGCACAGGGGAGGCCGCGAGGGAAGGTTGAACAGCGTCTTCGGTGTTCATGTCAGAAGAGTAGAGCCCAGATCATCATCTGATCGACCGACAGCCGTAACGCCGTTGTCACGCGGGACGGCAACGATGGATCCGTCCGCACCGCACCATCTCCCAGGAAGTCCACCCATGACCAACAAGAGCCCCCTGCTGACCAGCCTCGACGCGCTGCACGCGGAGTACGTCGACCGCATCAACCGCGCCGTCACGGACGACCACCTGCAGGACGCCGACACCTTTGCTCACGCGTATGACGAAGAGGCGACCCGGTTGGTGGCCGAGCACGACGGTCTGACTCATCTGCTGCCGCTGAAGCGCCGCATCCCGGCCCCGCGACGGCGCCGGATCGAGCGGCTGCGGTGGCTGGCCCGGTTCGACCCCTTTGTGTATGGCCGCGGCCGCAACCACTCCTGATCCTGCCCCTCCCGCCGGGCCTCACCAGCCCGACGCGCATTGAAGTTGCATGCGCCATACATCTAGTTATATGCTTGCGCCATGCAACCAAACCCCTTCCCTCGGGAGGAACCCCAGTCGCCTGAGGAGGCCGTGATCGGCCTGCTCATGCAGGCAGGTCGACGGCTCCGCACCCGACACCCCGAGGACGAGGTCGATCCGTCGACCTTTCCCCTCGCCAAGCAGCTGATGTGCCACGACGGCATGCGGCTGTCCGATCTCGCCGCCAAGGTCGAGCTCGACGCCTCGACCGTGAGCCGCCAGATCAAGCAGCTCGAGGACAAGGGTCTGGTCGAACGCGCCCCGGACCCCGGAGACGGTCGGGCCAGCCTGATCCAGCTCAGCTCCGAGGGTCACCGCACGATGCAGGCCGCGTTCCGCCGTCGCTTCGACCGCATCAAGACTGTCCTCGAGCCGTGGAGCCAGCACGACAAGGACCTCCTCCAAGACCTTCTCGCCCGCCTTGCTGCCGACCTGCGCGAGGCCAACGACCGTCAAGAAAGCAGCGTGTCCGTATGACGCAGACCCAGACGCCGGACGCCCAGGGCTACCTGACGCACCGCCAGATCCTCGTGGTGATGGGTGGCCTGATGGCCGGCATGTTCCTCGCTGCGCTCGACCAGTCGATCGTCGGCACCGCACTTCCCCGCATCACCAGTGAGCTCGGCGGCCTCAGCAAGCTCTCGTGGGTCGTCACGGCATACCTGCTCACGCAGACCGCCTCGACTCCGCTGTGGGGCAAGATCTCCGACCTGTACGGACGCAAGCTGATCTTCCAGGCCGCGATCATCACCTTCCTTGCCGGCTCCCTGCTGTCCGGCATGGCGCAGAGCATCGAGGAGCTCATCGCCTTCCGGGCCGTCCAGGGTCTCGGTGGCGGTGGCCTGTTCGCGCTCGCACTGGCCACCATGGGAGATGTCGTCCCGCCGCGTGAGCGCGGACGGTACGGCGGCTATTTCGGTGCCGTCTTCGGCACGTCCAGCGTGCTCGGCCCCGTGCTCGGCGGCTTCTTCACCGACGGCCCGGGCTGGCGCTGGATCTTCTATGTCAACATCCCGATCGGCATCGCCGCCCTCGTGATCACGTCGATGGCGCTCAAGATCGAGCACGTCCGCCGAGACCACTCGATCGACTACCTCGGTGCGGCCACCATCGTCGCCGGCGTCAGCTCGTTCCTGCTCTTCACCACCTGGGCGGGACCCGACCACGGCTGGGGCTCGCCGCTAGCGCTGGGGTTCGTCGGTGCGGGCGTCGCACTCACCGCGTTGTTCGTGTTCGTCGAGTCACGGGCGGCCGAGCCGATCATCCCGCTCGAGCTCTTCAGCATCTCCGTCTTCCGGACGAGCAACCTCTACAGCTTCATCATCGGCTTTGCGATGTTCGGCGGCATCATCTTCCTGCCGGTCTACCTCCAGGTCGTGAAGGGCATGAGTCCGACGGAGTCCGGCCTGGCGCTGCTGCCGATGGTGGTCGGAATCTTCTCCACCTCGATCTCGTCGGGGATCCGGATGAGCCGGACCGGTCACTACCGGATCTTCCCGATCGTGGGCGCGGCAACGGTGATCGGGGCGCTGCTCATGCTCTCGGTGCTGACCGCCACCTCGCCGTACTGGCAGGCGGCCGTGTCGTTCTACGTGTTCGGTGCCGGCCTCGGATTCAGCATGCAGATCATCGTCACCATCGTGCAGAACGCCGTCGACAGGCGGCACATGGGCACGGCCACGAGCTCGGTCGCGTTCTTCCGCTCGATGGGCGGGACCTTCGGTGCCGCCGTGTTCGGTGCCATCCTGTCCAGTCGGCTCGCCGTACATCTGGCCGACCAGTTCAACGGCAGCCCGAGCTCGGCGGTTCCCGCCGGTGGCGACATCACGGGCAACGTCCAGAAGATCCAGCAGCTGCCCGAGCCCGCGCACGGCCTCGTGCTTCAAGCCTTCGCCGACTCACTCCGCGACGTGTTCCTGTGGGCCGTACCGGTCGTCGTGATCGCACTCGCGGTCTCCTTCTTCATCAAGGAGATCCCGCTCAAGGCGCGCGAGGCCCCGGCCGCGCCCGCGACCCCGGAGGAGATTGCCCTCACCCACTGACCGAGTTGTCAGAAGCCGGAGGGGTTCTAGGCCTCTCTACTTCTGACAAGTCGGTGGAGGAGCGCGTACGCCGCCTCGGGGTGATCCGCTGCGAGCAGGCCCGCGGCCGCGAGGACGTAGTCGTGGTCGACGACGACCCGCGGTGCGCGCGGCATCAGCCAGCCGCCGTCGACGTGGTCGCCCGTGGCGGCGGCGAGGACCCGCCGCGCGTCCGCACGGGTGTTGTGCCTGAGTACTCCGCCCGAGCCGATCAGCAGGTCAACCTCGCGCAGGTCCTTGCCGCTGCGCTCGACCAGCCGCCCTTCGGAGTTGAACAGCACCCGCTGACGGCCGGCGTGTCGGCGTACGGCGAGCCGAACTGCAGCCGACGCGATCGCCAGGTCGTGCTCGACCTCAGCGACACTGTCCGGCACGAGGCCCGGGTCACGGCGCCGAGCCTCCGCGGCAGCGACAACTGCATCGGCGAGCTCGAGCCCGGCGTCACGCGCGGCCGCGACGGTGGGTACGGCGCTCCAGCGCATCCCGAGATCACCCTCGACCGTGCGGCTGACCGGCACGGTCGCCACGACCTCGCGGGCCAGTCCGGTGTCTTCGGGGTCGACCTCGACCACCGAGTGCACGTCGGTGGTGGCCCCACCGACATCGACGACGACGACGTCACCCATACCCGGCCGCTCGGGACCGAGCCCGCAGGCCAGCAGCTCGACCGCTGTCAGCACCACGTCGGGAGTCGCACCCCTGACCATCGCGGTGAAGTCCGTCCGCGTGGACAGGTGCTTGCCCCCGATCACGTGCACGAGAAACATCTCGCGAATCGCCGCACGCGCTCCCGCAGGCGCGAACACGCCGATGCGAGGGACGACGTTGGCCGCGACGACGTACGGAACACCGCTCCGGTCGAATCCGGCGGAGATGTCGTCGGCTGCCTCGCTGTTGCCCGCCACGACGACTGGGCCTCCCCACGACGACCCCGCGATCGCGCCTGCGTTGGCCAGCAACACCTCGGCATTGCCCCCGTCGGTGCCGCCGACCAGCAGGACGACGTCGGGCCGGCTTTCACGCAAGGCGGCCAGGTCGACGGCGTCGGACGACACGTGCACGACCCGCCCTCCGCTCGACAGCGCGACCCGTCGGCCCGCCTCAGCCGTGACGAGCTCCTCGTTGCCGACGACCGCAATACGCAGTCCGCCGCCCGCAGACGAACACGCCAGCACCGGGACCTCGCCCTCGGTCCGGCTGCGTACCAGGCCGTGCAGCTCTGAGCGGATGGCGTCCCATCCGTCCAGGACGTCGGTCTCGAGCGTGGTGCGGTGTGTCGCGGTGCCGACCAGCTGGCCGGTGGCGACGTCGACGAGCGCCGCCTTGGTGAACGTCGACCCGAAGTCGACGCAGTAGACCATTGACACCCGTGCCCGGCCTCAGTCGGCGAGCGCCTGGTCGAGGTCGGTGATCAGGTCCTCGACCGACTCCAGCCCGACGGAGAGGCGCACGAGGTCGTCGGGGACAGCCAGCTCGGATCCGGCAACGGACGCATGGGTCATCGTGGCCGGCAGCTCGATGAGTGACTCGACGCCGCCCAACGACTCCGCCAGCGTGAACACCTTGGCCCGGTTGCAGACCTGCAGGGCGGCATCGTGACCACCCGCCACGCGGAACGAGACCATCCCGCCGAAGCGTTTCATCTGGGACGCCGCCACCTGGTGACCTGGGTGATCGGCAAGGCCGGGGTAGAAGATCTGCCCGACAGCTTCGTGGCGCGCCAAGAACTCAACCACGCGCTCGGCGTTGTCGCAGTGCCGGTCCATCCGCACCGCCAGCGTCTTGAGCCCCCGCAGCACGAGATAGGCGTCGAAGGGTCCGGCGATGGCGCCGGTGGAGTTCTGGAAGACCGCGATCTGGTTGCCAAGGGTCTCGTCGGTCGTGATGACAGCGCCGCCCACCACGTCGCTGTGCCCGCCTGCGTACTTCGTCGTCGAGTGCACGACGACGTCGGCGCCGAGGGTGAGGGGCCGTTGCAGATAAGGCGTTGCGAACGTGTTGTCGACCACCAACAGCGCCCCAACGTCGTGCGCAAGCTGCGCGATCGCCGGGATGTCAGCCACGCCCAGCAGGGGGTTGGAGGGCGTCTCCACCCAGACCACTCTGGTGCGCCCGGGCTGGATGGCCGCAGCGATGGACGCCGGGTCGTGCACTGAGGCGGGGGTGTGGTCGAGCCCCCAGGGCTCGAAGACCTGCTTGAACAGACGGTAGGTGCCACCGTAGGCGTCGTTGGGGATGACGACGTGGTCACCGGGCGAGCAGACGACGCGAAGGAACGCGTCTTCACCTGCCATCCCGGAGGAGAACGCGACGGCGCGGCCGCCCTCTTCCAACGCGGCCAGACAGTCCTCCAGCGCCCGGCGGGTCGGGTTGCCGGTGCGCGAGTACTCGTAACCGTCACGCAGCCCGCCGACGCCGTCCTGCTTGTAGGTGCTGACGGCGTAGATGGGCGTCATCACAGCGCCGTTGTTGGGATCCGGGCGCTGGCCGGCATGGATCGCCTTCGTCTCGAAACCGTGTGCGGAGCTCATGGTCGCAAAGCCTATGGCCGGTCGACAGCCCAGGGTCCTTCGGGGGCGAGGCGGCGCAGGAGGGCGAGCACATCGGGCTCGTCGGCGCCGTCGAGGTCGCCGAGCTGCTGCCACCGGACCCACCGGTGTCCGAGGTACGACGCCTGCTCCATCTCGGTGTGGCCCGAGAGGTCGGGGTCGCCAACAGCGGCGGCGCGACCGAGGAAGAAGCTCTCGTCGCCGACATACCGGTCACCCAGCCACAGCCGGTCCCGCGCGACCAGCACCGGCTCACCCTGCAGCGCCGGGACGGGCAGACCGGTCTCCTCGACCCACTCGCGGAGCACTGCGTCCCGCGCACTCTCACCTGGCTCCACGCCGCCGCCAGGCGGATCCCAGAACACGTGGCCGTCGACGGGGTCACGCCATTGCATGAGCAGCACCCGGTCGTCCGCGTCGAGACAGAACAGCCGGGCGGCCGCCCGCGGTGCCACCGGCTCGGCGGTCAGCTCCCGGATGTAGTGGACGATCTCCTCACCGAAGTCGTCGACCTTCGTACGGCCCGACCACGCGAAACCGACGGCCTCGTAGAGGTGTCGGGAGATCACATTGCCCGCATGCGTCCAGAGCTGGGACCGCGCGTACCCGCGCCGGATCCCCTGCACGAGGATCGCGTTGACCACCGACCGACCACTGCCCTCGCCCCAGCGACCCGGCATCGTGGCTACCGATGAGATGTGCATCAGCCCAGGCGTGATCCGGGTGCCGCGCCCGTCGTCGTCAAGAGCCGGCATCGCCACCGCCGCCGAGACGAGCTGGCCGTCCTCGATCACGCCCACGCCGAAGGCTCCTGGCCGCTGCAGCGCGGACCCCGCGTGCTCGTTCAGTCGGGCGAGCCCCGTCTGCTCGCGCCGCGCATCGGTAGCGGCCGCCCACAACCGGACCATTGCCTCGTCGTCCCGGTCGGCTTGGAGCTCCTGCACCCGACGAATGCCGTCAAAGCGCGCGTCTGTCATGCGGGCAGCCAACCACAACCACCCGAACGCGCCAACGCAATTGTCGTCAGACAGGAGCACGATGTGAGCGTGCCGACACCTACGATCGATCCCGTCAGGGTCCAGGAGCTCAAGTCTCGCGAGGACAAGGCGTTCGTCGCGGCCCGTCCGCGCAGCCAGGAGCTGTGGAAGCAAGGCCAGGCGGTGATGCCCAACGGCGTACCCACGAGCTGGCTGCGGACGTCGTACGACCATCCGCCACTGTTCGTGGCCGAGGCGTCGGGATCGCGGTTCCGCGACGTCGATGGACACGAGTATGCCGACTTCAACATCGCGGACATGTCGATGTTCACCGGCTACGGACCAGCCCCGGTCGTTGACGCGGTCAGCCGCCGGGTCGCGGCCGGATCACAGTTCATGCTGCCGAGCGAGGACTCGATCTGGGTCGCACGTGAGCTGGGGCGCCGATACGGCCTTCCCATGTGGCAGTTCACCCTCGCGGCGACGAACGCGAACACCGAGGTGATCCGGGTGGCGCGGGCGTCGACGGGCCGCGACCGGGTGCTGTTCTTCGACGGCAAGTATCACGGGCACTTCGACGAGGCGCTGGTCGAGCTGGTCGACGGGCAGCTCACGCCTGAAGAGTCCGGGCTGCCGGCCGACGTGACCACGCGCACCCGCGTCGTGCCGTTCAACGATGTCGCCGCTCTCGAGCGCGTTCTCGCGACGCGGGAGATTGCTGTCGTGATCACCGAACCGGCCTTGACCAACAACGTGGGGCTGCAGCTGCCCGATGAAGGTTTCCACGCGAGCCTGCGCGAGATCACCGCGGCAACCGGGACCCTGCTGGCGTACGACGAGACCCACACTCAGGTCGTCGGACCCGGTGGTCTGAAGGCGAAGTGGGGGCTCGAGTCCGACTTCGTCACCGTGGGCAAGTCGATCGCCGCGGGAATCCCGCTCGGCGCCTACGGCATGACCGAGCAGGTGGCCGACGTGCTCCAGCGGCCGGCCGGACGCGACGACGAGAAGCCTCTGGTGGCAACCGGTGGCACCCTGTTCGGCAACCCGCTGTCGATGGCCGCCGCCCGCGCCACGATGGCCGACGTCCTGACCGACGAGGCCTATGTCCACACCCAGACGCTCGGGACGCGGTTGGCCGACGACCTTTCCGGGCTCGTGACGTCGGCTGGGCTGCCGTGGACGGTGCACCGGTTCTGGCCGCGAAGCGGTCTCACGTTCGCGCCGTCCATGCCGCGCAACGCCGCCGAGTCGCTCGCCTCGTTCGACGTACCGCTACGCCGGCTGATGCGGGTCTACCTCGCCAACCGTGGCGTCTGGGAAGCCATCGTCGGAGCTGGTCCGACCTGCTCGGTGCCGGCGACGGAGGACGACGTCGACCGCTACGTTGCCGCGATGACCGAGCTCCTCGACGAGCTGGTCTGACGCGTCGCGGCGTCACGGTCCCGTAAGAACTCCACCGGAATACCGCCTGAGACGGACTCGTTGCCCAAGATGCCACTTCGATGAGAGGACCGCTGATGATCTTCGGCCGCAACAAGACCGAGCTCCCCACCACTGACAACGCGCTCCCGGGCCGCGCGACGCGCCCGTTCGGAGTCGGCGACAAGCACCTGGTCCTCGGCACGCCGATCGAGGGCGACGTCCCCGACGGCTTCGAGGTCGCGGTGGTCGGACTCGGCTGTTTCTGGGGCGAGGAGCAGACGTTCTGGCAGCTTCCGGGCGTGTACTCGACCTCGGTCGGGTATGCCGGCGGGGTCACGCCCAACCCGACGTACGAAGAGGTCTGCACGGGACGCACGGGCCATGCCGAGGTCGTCCGGATCGTCTTCGACCCGAGCAAGCTCAGCTACGAGGGTCTGCTCAAGGTCTTCTGGGAGTCGCACGACCCCACCCAGGGCATGCGCCAGGGCAACGACATCGGGAGCCAGTACCGCTCGATCCTGCTCACCACCACGACCGAGCAGCAGGCCGTCGCCGAGAAGTCCCGCGACGCCTACCAGGTGCAGATGACCAAGGCAGGCTACGGCGAGATCAAGACCTCGATCCTGCCGCTGGACACGTACTACTTCGCCGAGGACTACCACCAGCAGTACCTGGTGAAGGTGCCGAACGGCTACTGCCCGATCCACAACACCGGAGTCCAGTACGCGGACGCCTGAGCACACTGAAAGATCCGAGGCTCAGGTTGTCAGAGCAACGCGAGGCTCGGGCCTTCGGCGCGTGCAAAGCAGAGCCACCCTGGCGTTCGCGCTTCTCGGGCTGATCTGGGGTAGCGCGCGTTGAGCGGGGCCATTCCGCTGTTCTCGTTCGTCGGGGCAGCTGTGTTCCTCCGGAGTGAGCGCGTGACGACGTTCCGGCTCGCGGGCGTGCTGATCGGCTTCGCCGGCGTCGTGTTGATCGCACGGCCGTGGGACACCTCGGGCTCCGTGGATCCGACCGGGGTGCTCTTCATGGTCCTCGGTTCGGCGAGTGTCGGGTTGTCGTTCGTGTATGCCCGGAGGTTCCTCAGCCACCTCGCGATTCCGCCGGCCGCGCTGACGACGTACCAGATGGGAGCAGGGCTTGCGACGCTGGCCGCGGTGACTCCGTTCGCGGGCATCACCGCCATCAGGGAGGACACCAGAGCCTGGATCGCCCTCGTGGTTGGCCTCGGCCTGCTGGGCACCGGTCTCGCGTACATCCTCTACTACTTCATCGTGCGCGAGCTCGGGGCTATCACCGCGTCGAGCGCGACCTACGTACCGCCTGTCGTGGCCCTGGCCATCGGTGTCCTCCTCGTCGGCGAGGGCATCGACCTCGTCGATGCAGCCGCGGTCGCGCTGATCCTGATCGGGGTCTTGGCGATGCGCCGGGGAGGATCGCCGGCAAGACCCGTCTGACGTCAGCCGAAGGTGGCCGCAGGAAATTCGCTAGGAGATGACGCCGGCAGTGTCCATGATCGGTGCATGGCTGATGCTCGGAAGTTCCCTGACATGTTCGTAGACCCCGAGGACGACCCCCGCGAAGTAGACGTGGTCTCACAAGGTGACGAGCGCGCCACCCTGCTGGAGTTCCTGCGCTACCAGCGCCTGACCATGGAGCTGAAGTGTTCCGGACTCGACGCCGAGCAGTTGGCCCGGCGGTCCGTCGAACCATCGTCCATGTCGTTGCTGGGCCTGATCCGGCACATGGCCGAGGTCGAGCGCAGTTGGTTCCGTCGCCGGATGTCCCAGCAGGATGTCCCGAGGCGCTACTGCAGCCCGGACAACCGCGACGGAGATTGGGACGACGCGGTGGCGGATCCTGCTGTCGTCGAGGAAGCCTGGCAGGCGTGGCGCGAGGAGTGCGCCTTCACGGACCGCTTCATCGACGGGATGGACGACCTCGGATTCACCGTCACCTATGACCACGGGACCATCTCGCTGCGCGAGCTGCTCTGTCACATGATCGAAGAGTATGCGCGGCACAACGGCCACGCCGACCTGCTGCGCGAGCGGATCGACGGCAGGACGGGCCAGTAGCGCTTCCGAGTCAGAGATAGCCCTCCGGCACCGGGCCGACCATCTCCACGGCATACCGCTCGGCGATGGCCCCTAGCTCGGCGGGGTCCACCTCACCAGCCGCAAGCGCGGCGCTGAGGTCGTCGAAGTACCCGACCATAGCCGCGGGCAGGTAGATGTTCAGCTTGCTGCTCTGCACCTTGCCCACCTGGAAGCCGTGCGGCGTCCCGGCCGGGATGTAGATGAACGACCCCGCTGGACAGTCCCAGTCCTCGTCATCGATGAAGATCCGGTACTCCCCGGAGAGCACGTAGAACGCCTCGCCGGCGTCATGGTGGATGTGCAAGGGGGGTCCGAAGCCCGGCGGCTCGTCGGCCTCGAGAAGGGTGAACGTTCCGGCCGTCTCATCCTCTGACGCCTTGACGCACATCGTGAAGCCACCGAGATCGATCGACCGGCCCTCCCCAGGTCGCAGGACAATTTTGCTGACTCCGCTCATCGCAACCTCCCATGGCTCATTGGCTGTGAACCTCGGAGCCATCTTCCTCACCAACGCAACCCCCTGCACAAGGATGCCTGCTGACATACCGTCTTGCTGATCTCGCCAGACTGCACCATGGGGCTGTCGCCGGTCAGCGGCTCCGTTGTCGAGCACCTCGGCGAGCTCAGCAAGGGCTGGTCGAGGCCGCGAAAACCCTTGTGGACAACGCGAAACGGTCTGGCGGCTGTCGGACATGGCAGATAGAATCGAACACATGTTCGACACCGACCTCAGCGCACTCGACGAGCTGGCCACCCTGGCCGCCGCCGAACAAGCCCGCACGGTCGTCGAGCAGGGCGAGGTCAGGCTGTTGCAGACCGCCGCGCACTGGGCCGACCTGCACAGTGAGCTCGCCCGGGCCACCAGCCCGCTGCTGCCCGGCAGTGAGCAGCTGGTCCGGTTCGGTGGCGCCGGGACACCGGGCGTGGCGGAGTTCGCGCCGGCCGAGCTCGGCGTCGTACTGGCCACCTCGACGACCGGCGCCGAACGGCTGGTGGCGGACGCGTTGGACCTGCGCCACCGGCTCCCACAGTTGTGGGCACGGATCTGTGCGGGTGAGGTCAAGCCGTGGATCGGCCGCAAGACCGCCGACACCACCCGCCACCTGACCGAAGCACCGTGGCGGTCGTGGACCGCAGGATCGCGAAATATGCGCACTCGCTGTCGTGGGGCCGGATCGAGGCGATCATCACCGCGACCTGGCTCGCGTGCGACCCGGACGCCGCCGCTGAAGCCGACGAACAGGCACAGGGATCGTTGGGGGTGTGGTTGAGCCCGTCGACCGAGCACGGCACCAAGAAGCTGTTCATCCAGGCCGAAGCCGCAGATGCGATCTGGTTCGACGCGACGGTGGACCGCACCGCCCACGGGCTCGGACTCCTCGGCGACCACCGGTCCAAAGACGCCCGCCGGGCAGCCGCCATCGGAGTCCTGGCCCGCCCACAAGCCGCCCTGGACCTGTTCACCGACGTCGCCCAAGCAGCCAGCACCACCACCCGCCAGCTGGAGCCACCCGCGGACCCGGACGCGAGCGGGGCTGACGTTCCGGTCGAGACCACGTCACCAAGGCGCGGCCGGGTCGACATGCAGCCGGACGTCACGCTGTACGTCCACCTCACCGATGAGGCGTTGAGTCAGGCACCGGGGTGGCGCGGGTCGAGCAGGTCGGACCCGTCACCCTGGACCGCGTCAAGACATGGCTCGGCCACGCCAACGTGACCGTCAAACCGGTGATCGACCTCAACCAGCAGATCCCGGTGGACGCCTATGAGATCCCCGACCGGATCCGCGACGCCGTCCACCTACGCACCCCCGTCGACTGCTTCCCCTACGCCACCTCCACCCGACGCACCGGCGACCTCGACCACACCACCCCCTACGTCTCCCCCGACAACGGCGGACCACCCGGCCAAACCGGGATCGACAACCTCGGCCCCCTGACCCGGACCCACCACCGCATCAAGACCCACAGCCGCTGGCAGGTCGCCCAACCCTTCACCGGCATCTTCGTCTGGCGCAGCCCCCACGGCAGATATCACCTCGTCGACCACACCGGCACCCACCCAGCACTCCCCGCACGCCAACCAATCCAGGCTGCCTGAAAACCGGTCGCGGAGGGGCGGTTCCGGTCCCTGTCCAGATCCGAGTTGTGACGCGTTGCGATGCGGTACTCCCGGTGGGAGTGGACAAAGTTCGTGACCCGGGTGCTGATCGACGGCTCGGGGAAGGCCCGACGAGCCCGACTGCAGGCGCCTCGATAGGTTGAGCGACATGATCACCTCGGGTCTGGTCAACCTCTACACCCGCGACATCGAAGCAGGGATCGTCTTCTATCGCGATCTCCTCGGGTTACCGGAGACCTTCCGCACCCCGACGGAAGGGACACCCGAGCACGTCGAGATGGCGGCGGGCGGCTTCGCCATCGGGCTGGGGACAGTAGAGGCCGCCAAACGCGTTCACGGCATCGACGGGGTGCCTGGCAGCCCCGCCATGGCGGTGGCCTTGTGGACCGACGACGTCGACGCGACATTCGCGAAGCTGGTAGCCGCCGGCGCTCCGGTGGTCAGCGCGCCGCACGACGCCGGCAACGACAACCGCAACGCCGTCGTACGCGACCCTGACGGGAACCTCATCGAGCTGGTCGCGAAGCGCTGAGCCCGCCGCGCGGAAGATCCGGGTCTGCCTCGGCCAGACATTGGCCCGGCCGAGGATGTCACGCCGTAGCCCAGTTCGCGAAACTCCGAAAATCTCGGTGGCGGCCGCGATTCGACGCCCCTAAAGTCGCGCCATGCCCAACCTCTGGCAGGACCCAGCATGGCAAGAGGCCGCCCACGGCTGGATCGCGGAGCAGCTCGCCGACCTCGGGGTCAAGCGGACCGGGGAGATCGAGCAGCCCCATGTGCGTGTCTGGTCGACGGTCATGCGGGTGCCCACCGACGTCGGTGATGTCTGGTTCAAGGCGAACATGGACGCACTTCGGCACGAGGCCGCGGTCGCCGAGATCGTGTCCCGCCGGGTCCCCGAGTCGCTTCCCCCGCTCTTGGCGTGTGATCGGGAGTCCGGCTGGATGCTGATGGCCGACGCGGGTGAGCAGCTCCGCCAGATCGTTCCCCGCGAGCAGAGCCTCGACCGCTGGCGTGACGTGCTCCGTCAGTATGCCGAGGTGCAGCTCGCGCTGACGGACAGCGTCGACGAGCTGTTGACTGCCGGGGCTCCTGATCTACGGCTGGCCACGCTGCCGGACAAGTACGAGCGGCTGGTCAAGGAGCTCGACGTCGAACAGCGGTTCAAGGATGCAGTGCCGTACGTCGCCGAGCTCGCTGACCGTCTCGCGGCGTTCGGCATCGCTGAGACGATCCAGCACGATGACCTCCACGACGGTCAGGTCTTCGTGCGCGACGACCGCTACCTGCTCATGGACTGGGGCGACGCCTGCGTCTCACACCCGTTCTTCACGTTGGCCGTCACGCTCGATGGGCAGCTCGCCTGGGGCCTCGACGACGAGGAGAACTCAGTCGACCTGGTCCCGTTCCGTGACGCCTACCTGGAGCCGTTCACTGACAGGTATGACGTCGACCTGAACGCTGCGGTGGAGCTCGCCCGACGGCTGGGTTGGGCTGCTCGGGCGGTGAACGGGCATGTTCCGGGGGAGGACGACGCAGGCCCTCGGCTGCGGATGTTTCTCGACGGCCGAGCCTGAGCCGCTCGTTGACCTTCGCCGCGCCGCACGCTCACGAGTTCGAGTCGGTGGTCGCCGCCAGGATCACGCGGATGGAGTCCACAGTGAGCGGCCGCTCCTCGAGCATGTCGAGGCGGCCGGTCGCCCACGTGATGTCCTCCGGAGTCACAGTCGGCGCGAGCAGGGCCTGGATCGCCATCTCGTAGAAGTGCCCGAACTGCGCGATCACCATGGTGAGGTCGCCGGGTGCTGCGACGCGTCCAGGCCCGCCGGCGCGCGCGTAGGCGTCAGCCAGGGCACCGATCCGCTCTTGGGAGTCGAGACCGAACTCGTACAACAGCATCCCAAGCTCGTGGCTCGGGCTGGCCGGGCCGCAGTTGTCCCAGTCGAACACGCAAAGGCGCCCGGTGGGCGTCCACCGGACGTTGTCGGCCCACAGGTCACGATGGCAGGTCCGCAACCCCGTCGGGCGGACCAGCAAGTCCTCGAGCTCCACCAGCCCCGGCACCGCGTCGGCGATGCGGCCCTGGCACGGTGAGCCCACGGCCCCGAGCTGGTCGAGGAGCTGCTGCCAGCGCGCCTCTCCGACCGGGGCCGTGTACCACGGGTTGACCTCGTCGGTGCTCGCGTCACCGACAGCATGCAGCTCCGCCAGCATCCGACCCACCGCGCCGGGATCGATGCTGGGATCCGGGTCGGACATCTCGAGCCACGTCTGCACCCTGATCTGCCGACCGGCGACGGCGTCGAGCACGTCACCATCCGCGGTGCGCATCGTGCGTGCCACCTCGAAGGTCGTCGCCCTGGCAGCCGCCCGCTCCTGGAACGCGACATCGCCGGCCACCGCAGCCTCGGTCTGCCGGATCTGCAGCTCCTTGACGGCGTACGCGCCGTGCTCGGTGTCGAGCCGCCAGATGACACCCTGCTCGCCGTTGGCCGCCCAGGCCAACGGTGCCAGGGGCGAGCCCAGCCCGAACGTCTCGGCGATGCGACCGGCCTGCTCCGGCCAGGAAGCGTCATCGCCGTCGCCGGCCGGCCGCTGGTCTTCGTCGTCCACGTCGCCATCCTGCCGGGTCGGACGGTTCAGCCGGGTGGTCCGGCGCTGATCCGGCGCCGAAGCTCGGCGTTGTCCTCGCTGGTGCGACCCAGCGTCCACCAGCTCTCGACCCACCACGTCGCGCCCGCCTGTGCCCACGCTGCAGGCTCGGCTGGCTCGAGCTGCACGAACTCGCCACTGCTGTCGGCCTCGACCACCACGTCGTAGTCGTCCCACGGCAAACCAGCCGCACCCCGGATCCGACGTACGGCGGCCACGACGTCGGCGAACGCCTGCAGCTGATCGGGCTTGCCTCGCCCGTCCTTGTCGACGACCTGCGGAAGCAGACCGTCCCAGCGCGCTGCACGCTCGAGCGATGGCTGACGCTCGCGTCCGAGCACGTGGGCACCGACGACCCAGACCGGGGGCCGGGGCTGCTGGACCGGTGGATCAGGAAGCATGAAGTCGGTCGGCCGGGCCGAGAAGTGCTTGCCCTGAAAGGCGAACGGCTGCCCGCGCATGAGGCCGTCGTAGATCGCCAGCCCTTCGTCGAGCTTCTCGGCGCGCGTCTTGCGTCCCTCGTCGGCTTCGAACGCGGTCCAGCCCTCGTGCAGGGCTCCGAGCCCGGCGCCCAGGATCGTGCGTCCGCCACTCAACGTGTCGACCGTGCGCACCGTGGTCGCGAGGTCCCACGGGCGGCGACGTGGCACCGGGGTCAGCAACGTGCCGAGCCGGATCCGCTCCGTGGCCATCGCGGCGGCCGCTAGAGCAACCCACGCGTCGACCCCCCAGAGCGCCTCCCAGCTGAAGACTCCGTCCCATCCGTGCTGCTCGCCCAGCGCGGCCAGTTCGGCGAACTCGCGCGCATCGGCATACGGGACGACGAAACCGAAGCTCAGTCCAGGGACCATGCCTCGCACGCTACTCGGGCACACCGACACGGACCGCCGACGATCCGCCGGATATCTGCCGACTCGACGTTCCCGCTCTACAGTGCCGTATGACCGCGCTCCGACTCCGTCGACCGCGCCTGCTGCTCGGTCTGCCGAGTCGGACTGCTGCCATTGCCCTCAGCCTCCTCCTCGCCGTGACGGCTGGCTGTGGCGGCGCGACCCACGCTCCGGCGAGCGATACCGGTTGGTCGCCGGCTGCGACCGAGCACAGTCCAGCCGTGATGCTCGACATCGCGTTCGATGATCCGCTCACCGACGCGGCCACCCTGCAACGGATCACATCCGACGGCGAAGGGGCGTACGAGATCGACGTCGTGACCTCGGGGGCGGGTCGGCTCGTGACGCAACCGGGCCGGAGAGCCGGGCTGGACCGAGCGGCCCGGTTCCCGGCGTTCGACCCCGACGCGGACGGCGCCAGGGCGCTGATCCGCGTCGTCCCGGCGGCCGGATCCTCCGACGACCTCGACCCGGGTACACGCGACTTCGTCTTCGGCGCGGATGTCTGGCTGGACGCAACATCCCAGTCGCTCGGTGGCGCTGATGACGGGAACAACGTCGTACAACGCGGCCTGTATGCCGACCCGAGCCAGTACAAGCTCGAGATCGACGAAGGGGTCGCCAGCTGTCGGGTCAAGGGGTCGACCGGTGACCTCGAGGTGACGTCGACCTCGCCGCTCGACCCCGGCCACTGGTACCGACTGCGCTGCGCGCGCAAGGGGGAGAATCTGACGCTCACGGTCATCGCTTGGACTTCCCAAGGCATGGCGACCAAGATCCGGACCGCCGGGCGTGGACCGACCGGCGACCTGACCCCGCCGAACCGAGCCTTGGCGCTCTCCGTCGGCGGCAAGCTCAGCTCAGACGGTTCGACGATCGAGCCGCAGTCCGACCAGTTCAACGGGCTGATCGACAACGTGGTCCTCGAGATCGGCTGACAACGACCGCAAGAACCGCCGGTGTTAGCGTCGACAGGTGAGCGACGTGAAGGATGCCGTGATCATCGGCAGTGGCTTCTCCGGCCTCGGGATGGCGATCAAGCTCAAGCAGTCCGGCCGCCACGACTTCGTGGTCCTCGAGAAGGCCGACGACCTGGGTGGCACCTGGCGGGACAACACCTACCCGGGATGCGCCTGCGACATCCCGTCACCGCTGTATTGCTTCTCGTTCGCTCCGAACCCGCGCTGGAGCAGACTCTTCGCGCCGCAGCAGGAAATCTGGGACTACCTGCGCCGGCTCGTCGACGACTACGACCTCGCGGGCCACATCCGGTTCGGAGCCACCGTCACGTCCGCTTCCTTTGACGGCACCAGCGGCCGTTGGGACGTCGTGGTCGACGGCGGCGAGACCTACCGGTGCAAGGTCCTCGTGACCGGAGTCGGTGCCCTGCATCTCCCGTCCGTTCCGGACCTGCCCGGGCTCGACACCTTCGAGGGCACGACGTTCCACTCCGCCCGCTGGAAGCATGATCACGACCTGGCCGCACGCAACGTCGCCGTGGTGGGAACGGGGGCAAGCGCCATCCAGCTCGTGCCCGAGATCCAGCCGTCCGTCGAGAAGCTCACACTCTTCCAACGCACCGCGGCCTGGGTCGTACCCAAACCCGACCGTGCGCTGAGCTCCAAGGAGCAAGAGCTCTATGTACGGCGACCCGCGGCTCAACGAGCGCTGCGCGCTTTTGTCTACTGGATGCTCGAGGCCCGCGGGGCCGGTTTCGCCTTGACGCCGAAGGCCATGCGGTGGCTCGAGCGGTCTGCGCGGCGCCACCTCGCGCGACAGGTACCAGACCCCGAGCTGCGGGCCAAGCTCACCCCGGACTACCAGATCGGGTGCAAGCGGATCCTGGTCTCCAATGCCTACTACCCGGCGCTGACGCGCGACAACGTCGAGGTCGTGACGGACAAGATCGTCGAGGTGCGTCCGCACGGCCTGGTCACGGCCGACGGCATCGAGCACGCGGCAGACACGATCATCCTTGCCACCGGCTTCCAGGTCAGCGGGAACCTCCTGCAGATGAAGGTCGTGGGACGTGACGGCCTCGAGCTCGGCGAGGTCTGGGGCGGCCGAGGCATCGGCGCGCACCTCGGCATGACCATGTCCGGCTTCCCCAACCTGTTCGTGCTGCTTGGCCCCAACACCGGCCTCGGACACAGCTCGGTCGTGTTCATGATCGAGTCACAGATCCGGTACGTCGTGCAGGCACTCGACCTGCTCGACCGTATCGGCGCGGACTACCTCGAGGTCCGACCGGAGCGCGAGAACAGGTTCCGCACCCGCGTCCAGAGCAGACTCGACGACACCGTGTGGGAGTCCGGCTGCCGCAGCTGGTACATGGACGAATCCGGGCGCAACTTCACGATCTGGCCCTACTTCACGTGGCAGTACTGGCTCGAGACCAGGCGTTTGAGACCGCGTGACTTCACCGTCGCTTGCGCTCCATCCGGCAGCGCAGGGCCACAACACGTCCGCAAGACCGGCTGAAGGCTTTTGACAGCAACGCCGTCAGTTCGGCTAGGTTGGAACATGGCCGAAGGCTCAGTATCAACGTCACAGACCGCCGATTCGGGACCTCTTGTCTCTCTCCACGGCGTGAACAAGTGGTTCGGCGACCTCCATGTCCTCAAGGACATCGATCTCGACATCACCAAGGGCGAAGTGGTCGTGGTCATCGGTCCATCAGGCTCCGGGAAGTCGACGCTGTGCCGGGCGATCAACCGCCTCGAACCCATCGACAAGGGTGAGATCAAGCTCGACGGTCAGCTCCTCCCGGACGAGGGCAAGGAACTCGCCCGGCTGCGAGCCGAAGTCGGCATGGTCTTCCAGTCCTTCAACCTGTTCGCCCACAAGACCGTGCGCGAAAACCTCACCCTCGGCCCAATCAAGGTCCGTCGTGAGTCGGCGACCGAGGCCAACACGCGAGCCGAGGAGCTCCTCAACCGCGTCGGCGTCGGCGAGCAGGCCGACAAGTACCCCGCCCAGCTGTCTGGTGGGCAGCAGCAGCGCGTCGCGATCGCCCGAGCCCTGGCCATGAAACCCAAGGTGATGCTGTTCGACGAGCCCACCTCGGCGCTGGATCCCGAGATGATCAAAGAGGTCCTCGACGTGATGATCGAGCTGGCCGAGGACGGCATGACGATGGTGGTCGTCACCCACGAGATGGGCTTCGCACGGACGGCGGCGAACAGAGTGGTCTTCATGGCCGAGGGCGCCATCGTCGAGGAGGCGAAACCTGAGCAGTTCTTCACCAACCCACAGTCTGACCGAGCCAAGGACTTCCTCGGCAAGATCCTTCAACACTGATCAACCAGACAGGAGCCAGGCACGACCGACCGGTGTATCGGGTCGGACAACTCAACATCCATGGATCAACAGAACGTAAAGAACGCCGGATTGGCCGGCGCACGAACCTAAGGGGAACGGCAACACATGAAGATCACCAGAAAGACGCGCTTCGGCGCATTGGGAGCCGCTGTGCTCCTCGCACTGTCACTCGCGTCGTGCGGTGGCGACTCAGGCTCCGGCTCAAAAACCGATGTAACCGTCAACGACAACCCTGAGTTCGCTGCAGGTACGACGATGGCCAAGCTGGCGGATGCCGGCAAGATCACGATCGGCGTCAAGATCGACCAGCCCGGGATCGGCTTCCAGAAGCCCGGTGCCGACGCCCCTGAGGGCTTCGACATCGAGATGGGCCGGATCATCGCCGGAGCCCTGGGCATCGACGACTCCGGCATCACCTGGAAGGAAACGATCTCTGACAACCGCGAACCCTTCATCAAGAGCGGGGACGTCGACATCGTGCTGGCGTCGTACTCGATCACCGACGACCGCCGCAAGGAGGTTGGCCAGGCCGGTCCCTACTACGTCACCGGCCAGCAGCTGCTGGTGCGTGCGGAGGACGCGAGCAAGATCACCGGGCCAGAGGACCTCCAGGGCGTGAAGGTCTGCTCGGTCGAGGGCTCGACGTCGCTGGCGACCGCCCAGGACAAGTACGGCGCTGACCCCGTCCCGCAAGGTACGTACTCCGAGTGCGTCGATGCGCTGAAGAACGGCACGACCGACGTGGTGACCACGGACGGCGCCATCCTGCTCGGCTACGCCGCTCAGTCGCCCGACGAGCTCAAGGTTGTGGGCGAGGCGTTCAGCGAGGAGCGGTACGGCGTGGGCTACAAGCTCGGCGACACGGAGTTCTGCCAGTTCATCACCGACACCATC
>CAWFGV010000004.1:0-526429 GCA_963815445.1 uncultured Actinomycetota bacterium | reverse complement strand
CACCACCCACAACCCGATCCAGCTCAGCAAGGTCGTCGGTGTCATCACGCGCTACCTGACCGTCGACAACACCTGGGACAACGGCGAGATCCGCAGCCTGGCACTGGCGATGCGCAACATCCACACCCAGAACGTCGACTTCCTCACCGCCCCCTTCGGCTCGTACGACACGAGTAACGACGGGCAGAGCATCGTGCGGCTGGCGCCGGCGAAGAGCAAGGCGCTGTTCAAGGCGGTGGCGGACGATGACGTCCAGAGCTACCTCGACAAGTACCCCAAGGCCGCCCTCGCCGGCTCGCGCTCGATCAACTGAGCCGGCGCTCAGTCAGCTCGATCAGCGGTTCAGCCCTCGGTGATCTGGCGGCCGTAGTCGTCGTCGAGGCGCTCGATGTCGTCCTCGCCGAAGTACGCACCCGTCTGGATCTCGACGAACACGAGATCGACGTCGTCGTTGCTGGCCACCCGGTGCGCCGTGCCCACGGGGATATCGACGGTCGAGCCGGGCTCGAGCCGGCGGTCGACCCCGTCGATGGTCGCCACGCCGGCTCCCGCGACGACGTACCAGTGCTCAGAACGCTGCGCGTGGCGCTGGTAGCTGAGTCGCTGCCCGGCTCGCACGCAGATGCGCTTGACGCGAAACGTCTCCGCGACGTCCACGACCTCGTAGTACCCCCACGGGCGGTCATCGCGCTCGATGGCCACGTCGTCCTCATCTCAGTCTCCGGGGCGGCCGCGGATCACTCGGCGCCGATGGTCCGGCGCACAGTCTAGGCCCGCCGCCGACCCCGGAGACCGCAGGTCAGACGTTGATGCGCACCTCAGCGATCTCTCCGCGTGCGGCCTCGACAGGCTGGTCAACAGGCTCGGTCCGCGGCGCGAGCGTCCGGAGCGTCCAGGTGCCCGGCGCAGCGAAGAACCGGAACTGTCCGGTCGCACTCGTCGGCACCTCGGCCGTGAACTCCCCGGTCCGGTCGAGCAGTCGCACGTAGGCGCCCCCGACCGGATGATCGTCATGGACGACGACGCCCTGGATGATCGACTCCTTGGCGACGTCGACACCTTCGAGTCCTGGCCCGCCCGTGGTGGCACCGCACATGTCAGGCCTCCCCCGGCTCGTCACCGATGGCGACTGGAACACCCACCAGCGATCCGTACTCCGTCCACGAGCCGTCATAGTTCTTCACGTTCAGTTCGTCGAGGATCTCGTGCAGCACGAACCACGTGTGCGCACTTCGCTCCCCGATGCGGCAGTAGGCAATCGTGTCCTTCGCGCCGAACTCGACACCTGCCTCGGAGTACAGCTTCTTCAGCTCGTCGTCGGAGCGGAAGGTGCCGTCGTCGTTGGCCGCCTTGCTCCACGGGATGTTCTTGGCCGTCGGGACGTGACCACCGCGCTGCGCGGACTCCTGCGGGAGGTGCGCGGGCGCCAGCAGCCGACCGGCGTACTCGTCGGGTGACCGGACGTCGACGAGGTTCTTGCTGCCGATCGCGGCGACGACCTCGTCACGGAACGCCCGGATGTCGAGGTTGGGCTCCTGCGCGGTGTAGGAGGTCTTCGCGCGGGACGGGGGCTGCTCGGTCAGCTCCCGGGAGTCGAGCTCCCACTTCTTGCGGCCGCCGTCGAGTAGCAGCACCTTGTCGTGGCCGTACAGCTTGAAGTACCAGTAGGCGTAGGCGGCGAACCAGTTGTTGTTCCCGCCGTAGAGCACCACCGTGTCGTCGTTCGCGATCCCCCGACCCGACAGCAGTTGCTCGAACTGCTGCTTGTTCACGAAGTCACGACGTACGGGGTCCTGCAGGTCTTCCTTCCAGTCGATCTTGACCGCACCTTTGAGGTGACCTTTGTCGTAGGCAGAGGTGTCTTCGTCGACTTCGACGAGAACGACGTTCTCGTCGTCGAGATGGCTCTCGACCCAGTCGGCGTCGACAAGGACAGCGTCGCGGCTCATGCGGTTACCTCCGTGATGGTGGTCGAAGTGGTGGTTGTGGCGATCTCAAGGTACTGACGGAGCGGTGGTCGCCTGTCCGACGTGGCGTCGTTGGGTCAGGCGGAGGGCGGACAGGTAGAGCTCGCAGCCCAGGCACAGCCCGAAGGCAGCGTTGAGAAAAGCGGCTGCGAGGGCCAGCCCGACGGCGACCAGCGCCACCGTGATGGCGCCGGCGACGAATGCGACGAGCCCGACGGCGGCGAACCCGAACCCGACCAGCTGCGCAAACTGCGGCGGACGCGCGTCCTCCGTGTGTCCGGGTGCACCGATCCGTGGGCGGACGAGCCGGGCAAAGACGATCGCGTAAGGCGACCGACGCAATCCGATGAAGGCGCCGACGGCGAACACCGCCACCTGCGCGGCGAGCAGCCAGCTGCTCTGGGTGAGGAGAACCGTCGCCAGCACCGCGGTGGTGAGAGCGGCGGCGAAGCGCAGACCACGCGGGTCGACACGCGCAGGGGCGGTGTGGACCGGGCCGGCCGGCCCGGATGGGTTCAAGGTTGACGTGCTGGTGGGGCTGAAATTCCCGACGGGCTTCACGGTGTGCTCCTGGAGGGCGGGACGCGTCTGACAAGCGGCAGATGACCGCGATGGTCATCCCAGTGACTCGATGTGGCCGAGAAGGCCAACGGGCTGGTCAGTGGCGCGGACACAGCGCGGTCGCGCAGAGGCCGTGGTCGACCGCGCGGCGTCTGGTCAGGAACGTCGATGCCATAACCGTCAGGCTAGGCGACGGCCGGCAGGGATACTGGCGCACTTCCCACATCCTGAGACGTTGTCTTGTTGATCGGACGCCGGCTCATTCGACGACGCGGCCGAGGGCCGCGATCACAGCGGCCTTCGTCGGCGGACCCGAGGCGCGCGTGACGATGCCACCCGCGGCATCCAGCACGAAGGTCGTCGGCGTACGCCGCACGCCCAGCCGGCGTACGAGCTCGAGATGATGCTCGGCATCGATCTCGACGTGCGTCACGCCCGGCACCAGGGCCGCGACCTCACCGAGAATCCGGCGCGTGACGCGGCACGGCGCACAGAAGGCGCTCGAGAACTGCAACAGGGTGGCCGTCTCGCCGAACTCGCCCCCTGGCACGTCCTCGCGGCGCAGCGCCTCACGAACAGCCTCGTGATCGCGAGCCACGGCCGCGGTTTCGTCGTCAGCGCGGGCCGCTCCGCGGAAGTGTCCGTTGTAGCGCCGGATCGCGAAGCCGATCAACGTGGCTCCCACCAGAGCGACGAGCAGCACGACGACGTTGAGAGGCACGCAGCAAGGCTAGCGATAACCTCAAACGGCGACCCAGCCTCACGAAGGGACCTCCGTGACCATCGAGCTGAACCATACGATCGTCCACTGCCGCGACAAGCAGGCGTCGGCCCGGTGGTACGAGGACATCATGGGTGTCGACGCGTCGAAGCCCTTCGGGCCATTCCTGGTCATGGAGCTGGACAACGAGGTGTCGCTGGACCTGATGGACCACGGGCCGGGCGACATCGGGAGCCAGCACTACGCCTTCCTGGTCTCCGAGGATGCGTTCGACTCCATCTTCGCGCGGATCCTGGACCGCGGCCTCGAGTACTGGGCTGATCCCGGCCATCGGGTGGCTGGACAGATCAACACTCGCGACGGTGGGCGGGGCGTGTAC
This sequence comes from uncultured Actinomycetota bacterium, assembly GCA_963815445.1. Taxonomy (GTDB): domain Bacteria; phylum Actinomycetota; class Actinomycetes; order Propionibacteriales; family Nocardioidaceae; genus JANLYC01. The sequence goes on along the minus strand of CAWFGV010000004.1, from coordinate 522,801 downwards.
TGGGACGACCCCGACGGCCACATCCTCGAGATCATCACCCGCCCGTACGGCAGCGGGGACTGAGATGTCCTACCCGTCCTACGGCGAGGGCGCCCTGAGCCGCTACCCCGAGGCGCGCTACACGGGAGACGGTGGCGAGGTCAGTGCTTCGCTGCGCCGCGCGGATCAGGAACCGGACCTGGTCTACCCGACCGGAGGCTCCGTCCACTACCTGGCTCGCGGCACGGGCACCGCGGGCGAGTTCGGCCTGTACCGGTGGGAGATGGCCGCAGGCCCGGGCGGACCTGACCCGCACTTCCACCGGAGCATCTCCGAGTCGTTCTACGTGCTGTCGGGAACCATCCGGCTGTACGACGGGAAGGCATGGATCAACGGCCGACCCGGTGACTTCCTGTTCGTCCCGGAGGGTGGCGTGCACGGATTCCGCAACGAGTCGGGCGAGCCGGCCTCGATGCTGATCCTGTTCGCGCCCGGCGCACCGCGCGAGGACTACTTCGAGACGTTGGACGCCATGGCCCGGGGTCAACAGCTGAGCGACGACGAGAAGGCGGAGTTCTTCCTGCGCCACGACACCTTCTGGGTGTGAGCCTCACCCGCCGGCAAACGGCGGCAGCACCTCGACGACGTCGCCGGCGGTCAGGGGGACACCGTCGAGCCGGTCGCGCTGTACCGGCCGATCACCCAGCAACACCGACGAAATCGCCAGCACCTCGGCAAACCGGCCGTTGTCGCGGTGCAGCTGCCGGGCCGCCTCGAGGGCCTGCTGAACGGTCGTGACTCCCTCGACGCGGTCCTCGGACCGGCCCGCTGCCGCCCGCGCGGCAGCCCAGTAACGCACCGTAACCGCGGCACCGCCGGTGTCGGCTGCGCCCGTCTCATGGACGGACGTCTCAGCCCCCAGATCCTGCATGTCCGGTATTCTCGCAGCAAGCGATGGGGCCCGGGCGATGAGCCGCGGGCCTCGCGTGCTTTCGGACCAGCCGGGAGGAGACGCATGAGCAGTCTGCTGCTCTTGACGAATGCCCTTCAGTCGTCGGCGGAGATGCTGCCGGCGCTGGGGTTGCTGCCGCACCAGGTCCGGATCCTCCCCGCCGAGCCGACCGTGCTGATCGAGGCCCCCGACTGCGACGTCGTCCTCGTCGACGGCCGCCACGACCTCGCCTCCGTGCGCAGCCTCTGCCGCCTGATCCGCACCACCGGCGTCGACGTGCCGGTCATCGTCATCGTGACCGAGGGCGGCCTGACCGTGGTCGCGGCCGACTGGGGCGTCGACGACGTACTCCTGACCACCGCCGGTCCGGCCGAGGTCGAGGCGCGGCTGCGCCTCACGACCGGACGGCTGGCCATGACGCGCGACGAAGACGGCCCAGACACATCGATCATCCGCAGCGGCGCAGTCGAGATCGACGAAGCGTCCTACACGGCGAAGCTCGACGGGCGCAGTCTCGACCTCACCTTCAAGGAGTTCGAGCTGCTCAAGTACCTCGCCCAGCATCCCGGCCGCGTGTTCACGCGCCAGCAGCTGCTCCAGGAGGTCTGGGGCTACGACTACTTCGGGGGCACGCGCACGGTCGACGTCCACGTACGGCGCCTGCGCGCCAAGCTCGGCCCCGAGCGGGAGGTGCTGATCGGCACGGTCCGCAACGTGGGCTACCGGTTCGTGCTGCCCTCCGACAACGCGGACCCCGACGAAGGCGCCGACGAAGGCGACCCGGCCCACGCCCACGCCGACGTCGACGTCGACGGTCCTGCGGCCACGGGTCGAGCTGCGCGGTGACCGACAAGTCCACGCTCGACGTGCAGGTCATCGGCTCCGTCGGTGCTGCCGAGGCCGCCGAAGTCCTGCGCCTCGACGAGGCAGCCACACGTGCCGACGGCGTCGCGCCTCTCGATGACCAGGTGCGCCTCGATCTGGACCATGGAGACCCGGACGGGGCAGCCGTCATCCACCTGCTGGCGCGCCTCGACAACAAGCTCGTCGGCTATGGGCACGCCCGGTCGACCGAGGACGGCCCACTCAACGCCCACCTCGTCGTCGCCCCGGAGTCGCGGCGCGGAGGCGTGGGCACTGCGCTCGTGCAGCGACTCATCGAGCGAGCCGGCACCGCGGGCCTGCGCGTGTGGGCCCACGGTGACGAAGCAGCCGCCGGGTTGTTGTCGGAGCAGCTCGGCTTCTCCCGGGTGCGCGACCTGTGGCAGATGCGCCGACGCCTCGACCTGCCCATCGCTCCCCCGTCGTACCCCGACGACGTGCACGTCCGGACCTTCGAGGTCGGTCAGGACGACGAGGCGTGGGTACGCGTCAACGCGGCGGCATTTGCCGGCCATCCCGAGCAGGGCGCCATGACCATCGACGACCTGCGCCAACGGATCGCCCAGCCCTGGTTCGATCCGCTCGGCTTCTTCCTGGCCATGCGCGACAGCGAGCTGCTCGGGTTTCACTGGACGAAGGTGCACCCGGCTGAACCCGACCACACCGCCCTCGGAGAGGTGTATGCCGTCGGCGTCTCTCCGCAGGCACAGGGCCTCGGGCTGGGCAAGGCGCTCACGGCGACCGGACTGCTCCACCTCCGGTCGCGTGGCCTCACCGAGGTGCTGCTGTACGTCGACGGCGACAACACCGCCGCGATCGCGGTCTACGAGAAGCTGGGATTCACCAGATCGGCGCTCGACGTCATGTACGCGACCGGCCAAGCCGACACGTCCACACATTGACGGCGATTCCGTCCAGACGGCCGCCCGACCTCGGCCTTCGTCATCTCCCGTTCACGAAGAAGTGACACCATGGAGCGCATGGCTCCCGACTCCACCAGCGTGTCCGCGACTCTCGACGACACCGCGGGGGCCGTAGCCGGTCGAGCCGCAGACACCGACACCTTCGACGTCGAGCCGCCGTACGAACCGGCCGACGACGACCTGCCCGATGGCCGGTTCCTCGACCGCGAGATCTCCTGGCTGCGCTTCAACGCGCGCGTGCTCGAGCTCGCCGCCGACAAGGACCTCCCGCTGCTCGAGCGGACGAGGTTCCTGGCGATCTTCGCGAGCAATCTCGACGAGTTCTTCATGGTGCGGGTCGCAGGGCTGAAGAGAAGGTTGGCGGCCGGCGTCGCCGTACCGGCCGCGAGCGGGATGATGCCGCGCGAGGTGCTGGAGTCGATCTGGCGCGAGTCCCGGGAGCTGATGCGCCTCCACGGTGAGCTCTTCCGTGACGACGTGATGGCCGGACTCGACGCTCAAGGGATCGCTCTGCTGCGCTGGGGCGACCTCGGAGTCGACGAACAAAAGCAGATGCAGGAGCTCTTCACCGACCGGATCTTCCCGGTGCTCACCCCGCTGGCGGTCGACCCGGCCCATCCCTTCCCGTACATCTCGGGGCTCTCGCTCAACCTGGCGGTCACGATCCGCAACCCCGACACCGGCAAGGAACACTTCGCCCGCGTGAAGGTACCCCCGATCTTCGCCCGCTTCGTCGCCCTGGGGGACCAGCGGTTCGTGCCCCTCGAGGACGTCATCGCGGCTCACCTCGACCAGCTCTTCCCCGGAATGGAGGTGTTGCAGCACCACACGTTCCGCGTCACCCGCAACGAAGACCTCGAGGTCGAGGAGGACGACGCCGAGAACCTGCTCAAGGCGCTGGAGAAGGAGCTGCAGCGGCGCCGCTTCGGCTCTCCCGTGCGGCTAGAGGTCGAGGAGTCCATCGACGCCCACGTCCTCGACCTGCTGGTCTCGGAGCTCGACGTCTCACCGTCGGAGGTCTTCCACCTCCCCGGCCCGCTTGACCTCACCGGCCTGCACGGCATCGCTGACCTCGACCGACCCGAGCTCAAGTACGCCGCGTTCGTTCCCAACACGCACACCCACCTCGCTGAGGTCGAGTCGGCAAGCCCGGTCGACATGTTCTCCGCGCTGTCGCGACGCGACGTGCTGGTCCACCACCCGTACGACTCGTTCGCCACGAGCGTCCAGCGGTTCATCGAGCAGGCCGCGGCCGATCCCCACGTGCTGGCGATCAAGCAGACGCTGTACCGCACGTCGGGTGACTCACCGATCATCGATGCCCTCATCGATGCGGCCGAGGCAGGCAAACAGGTCCTCGTCCTGATCGAGATCAAGGCACGCTTCGACGAGCAGGCCAACATCCGGTGGGCGCGCAAGCTGGAGCAGTCCGGTTGCCATGTGGTCTATGGCCTGGTCGGGTTGAAGACCCACTGCAAGCTGGCGCTCGTCGTCCGCGACGAAGGTGTCGGCATCAAGCGCTACGCCCACATCGGCACCGGCAACTACAACCCGAAGACGGCGCGCCTGTACGAGGATCTCGGCCTGCTGACGGCCAACGAGGGTGTCACGTCGGACATCTCCAACCTGTTCAACAACCTGTCCGGGTTCGCCCGGCAGCGCGACTACCAGCATCTGCTCGTCGCCCCCGAGTCGGTGCGTTCCGGTCTGCAGGAACAGATCACGCGGGAGATCGAGCACGCACAGGAGGGTCGTCCGGCACGGATCCGGATCAAGCTCAACTCGATCGTCGACGAGGCTCTCATCGACTCGCTGTACCGAGCCTCGATCGCTGGTGTCCCGATCGAGCTGTGGGTGCGCGGTATCTCCGCACTCCGGCCAGGTGTGCCGGGGCTGTCGGAGAACATCGAGGTGCGCAGCGTGCTGGGCCGGTTCCTCGAGCACAGTCGGGTCTTCTGGTTCGAGAACGGCGGTGAGCCACAGGCCTGGATCGGCTCCGCCGACCTCATGCACCGCAACCTCGACCGGCGCGTAGAGGTGCTCGTCCAGATTCCTTCGCGTGGCCATGTCGACGAGCTCGGAACCCTGCTCGACCTCGGTTTCGATGACGGCACGGCCTCCTGGCAGCTCGAGGCCAACGGCGACTGGACCCGACGTACGTCGCCCGACGGTGAGCCACTCACCGACATGCAGTCCACCCTCATCGCCGTCCACCGCAAGCGACGCGAGGCCGCCTCGGCCGGGCGACGGTAGCCAGTGCCTGCGGTAGGGGTCAGCAGCTCGCGAACAGGAGACCGCCGCGGCCGAGGTCGCGCAAGAGCTGCGTGTCCGGAGTACGCGGATCGAGCACCAGCACGATCTCGGACCCGACAGTGCCGGCGCCGGCGATGCTGAAGCGCTCCTCGAAGGTCCCGCCCTGGGCCGGGGCCACGCCCCGCGCCAGCGCCCGTCGCGGCGCGAGGTCCGCCGCCGCCTGGTCCGGAGAGGCGAAGTTCAACACGACCGTCAGGGACCGCCCGGCGGCGATCGACAGCGTCAGCCCCTGGGTCTCGGCGACGCCACCCACCTCACTGATGCGCTGACGGGCGACCTCGCGCTCGCCCGCATCGGCCTGCCCGAAGCCGGCCGCGGTGCACGAGTAGGTTCCGACGTCCATGAGGGCGGACACCGACGTGTCGGTGAGGGCGGCAGACATCGCTCGGACGCCGACGTCGCCGTCATACACCGAAGGCGCGCTGCCGCTGATGGTGGCCAGGGTGAGGCCTGCGTACGCCGGGGTGTCGCTCGTGACGATCAAGCCTTCGTCGGGGAGCAGCGCAATGGCGGTGAGCTGGGGTGTCAGATCGGGCGCAATGGCGACCATCGCCCCTGCGTCCGCGACCCGGACTCCCCCCACCCCGGCCGCGTAGCCGAGCTTCGTCAACGCGCGATCGGCAGCGGCGAAGTCGAAGCCCGCTGACATCCGGAGGACATCGACCGCGCCGTCCCGGCTCTGCCCGTACATCTCCCAGGTCGAGTCGAGAACGGTCCAGCCGTACGTGGTGGCCATCTCCGGATCGAAGACGCCGAGAACCGAGGTGGTGGTGAAGTCACGGTCGTAGGCGCGGGCGAACAGCGACGCCCGTTCGCCCGCGGGTGACGTCGACGCGATCTCCGGAGCGAGAGCGGAGCGCACCGCGGACCAGTCGGTGAAGTTGGCGACCAGCGTCTGTTCGGGAATGGTGCGCAGCGCGCTCTCGATGCGGCTGTCGTGGTGCAGGACATGCGAGACCAGCAGCCCAGCCGCAACAGTCAGGACGACGATGACCGATGCCACCGCGACCGCCCGGTTGATCCGCACAAGCACGTACCCTATGCGGCCACACCTTTCATGGGTGGCGCGTAGCCGGCCATGCAAGACTTTGCGCGTGCCGCCATCGCCACCTGTCCGTGCAGCGGGCTGCGTCGTGTGGAGGAAGGCCCGCAACGAGCCCGAGGTCCTGTTGGTCCATCGCCCCCGCTGGGAGGACTGGTCGTTTCCCAAGGGCAAGCTCGACCGCAACGAGCCGGCCTACGCTGCGGCTCTGCGGGAGGTCTTGGAAGAGACCGGTCTCACGGTCCGGTTGGGGCCGCGACTGGCCGACACGACCTACACCGTGTCGGGCGGTCAGACGAAGACCGTCAACTACTGGTGCGCACGAACGGTCGGTGGCTCGGACGTCTCGGCCTATCGTCCCAACGCCGAGATCGATGACCTGACCTGGGTCCCGCTCTCGCGCGCGGCCGGCGAGCTGTCCTACCCGTATGACGCCGACCTGCTCGAGGAGTTCGCCTCGACGGCGTACGACACGGCACCGCTCATCGTGTTGCGTCACGCTCGTGCACGCAGCCGACGAGCCTGGCGGGCGGTCGACAGCGAGCGGCCGCTGAAGGCCGACGGGAAGGAGGAGTCCCATCGTCTCGTGCCGCTGCTCCGGGCCTACGGGATCAAGCGGGTGGTGAGCAGTGATGCCGTCCGGTGCGTGGACTCCGTGCTTCCCTACATCAACGAGAACCCCACGGCACGACTTCGACTCGACCCCAGCATCTCGGAGGACGCCTTCGACCTCGAGGGCCTCGGCTCGCGCATCCACAAGGAGCTCAACAGCTCGAGGCGGGTGGTGATCTGCTCCCACCGCCCGGTGCTGCCGGCGATCTACGAGGCACTCGGGATCGAGGCCGAGCCACTCGAACCGGCCGGGCTCAGCGTCGTGCACCGCCGCGCAGGCGAGGTGCGGGCCGTGGAGCACTACCGCACACCGTGAAGCTCCTGCCGGCGGCGATCAGGGCAGGAACAGGTGCGAGACCCCGTAGACCGCTGCGGCTGCGAGCCCGGCAGCCGGGAACGTGAGCACCCAGGCCCCCACGATCGACCGCGCCACTCCCCAGCGCACTGCGGACAGCCGCTTGGTCGCGCCGGCGCCCATCACCGACGAGGTGATGATGTGGGTCGTGGAGATCGGGGCCTGGTAGACGAAGGCGGTCACGTACAACACCGAAGCCGCGGTGGTCTCGGCAGCAAACCCGCGGGGCGGGTCGAGGTGGATGATGCGCCTCCCCAGCGTGCGCATGATGCGCCAGCCCCCCGAGTACGTTCCCAGCGAGATGGCCGTCGCGGCTGCCACGATGACCCACCAGGGCAAGCCATCGCCTTTGGAGGCGTGGCCGGACGTGACCAGGGCCAGGAAGATCACGCCCATCGTCTTCTGTGCATCCTGGAGGCCGTGGCCGAGGGCCATGGCGGCTGCAGACATCGTCTGTGCGAACCGGAAGCCGCGGTTGACCTTGCCCGGGCTCACCCGACGAAAGGCCCAGAGGATCGCCACCATCAGCGCGCCTGCAACCAAGAACCCCACGAGCGGCGACACCACCATCGGGATCAGGACCTTCTCCTTGATCGCCGACCAGGCGACCACGCTGCCCGATGCGAGCGCAGCGCCGACCAGACCGCCGATCAACGCGTGCGAGGAGGAGGACGGCAACCCGAAGTACCAGGTCGTGAGGTTCCACACGATGGCACCGACAAGACCCGCCGAGACCACGACCAGCCCATGCGAGCCGGACGGCGGTGTGATCACGTCACTGACCGTGGAAGCGACCTCCTGCCCGAGAAACGCACCCGCGAAGTTCATCACTGCCGCGAGCAGGAGCGCGATCCGCGGGGTGAGCGCTCGCGTCGAGACCGAGGTCGCGATGGCGTTGGCTGCGTCGTGGAACCCGTTGGTGTAGTCGAACACCAGGGCGACCACGATCACCGCGATGACGAGCGCGAGCTCCACGCTCAGGATTCCTTGACAGCGATCTGCTCGACGATGTTGGCCACGCTCTCGAAGGCGTCGATCGCGGCTTCCAGGGAGTCGACGACGTCCTTGAGCTTCATGACCGTCAGCGCCTCGTAGCGTCCGTTGAAGAGCTTGGCGACGATCCGGCGGTAGGACTTGTCGCCGTCGTTCTCCAGGCGATTGATCTCGATCCAGTACTCCTCGAGCTTGCGCATCGTGCGCAGGCGCGGCATCGCATCGGCCGTGAGCTCGGCGCAGCGCTGCAGGACCTCGACCTGGTTGGCGAGCTCACCGGGGAGCTCGTCGATCTCATAGAGGACAACCAGGTCGACCGCTTCCTCCATGAAGTCCATGACATCGTCGAGGCCGGCCGCGAGACGGTAGATGTCCTCGCGGTCGAACGGCGTGACGAACGTGGTGTTGACCTTGCGGACGATGCTGTGCGTGATCTCGTCGCCCTGGTGCTCGGCCTGGCGCATACGGGACGCCAGCTCGGCGCGGTCGGCCCCGGTGGGCAACATCTCAGCGAGCAGTTGCGCGCCGTTGACCAGGTTCTTGGCCGACTCGCTGAACATGTCGTAGAACGACGTGTCCGTCGGACGTAGGCGCATAGCCACAGCAAACTCCCGTCGAGTGCCAAAAGATCAGGGCAATGCTAGGGGGTGACGGGCTGCAGCGTGCAACTGACGGGCCCAAATCGTCCTGGGGACGATCGGCCGGTGGACCGGGAGCAGCTCATTCTCACGGGGTGTGTCCCTATTCGCGTCCCGCTTGGCCCCCTTGCGTGTCTTGGTCAGTTGGAAGCGCTGTAGTCGGCGAGGATCGCGTCGACGATCCGGCGCGCCTCAGTTGCCGAGCGCTCGTCCCGGTCCTCCAGGGCGTTGGCGAGGGTGCGCAACGTCTTCCACAGAGCCCACCCGCGCCCTCGCGCCCAGGTCGAGGCGTCGACGTGGAGTCGTTCGCGAAGGAGCTGGCGGCCAGGAAGGTCGAGTAGTGTCCAAGCGATAGCGAGGTCGCAGGATGGATCGCCGACTCCGCAGGTTCCGAAGTCGATGACCGCGGCAAGCCTGCCTCGTTCGAGAAGCAGATTCCCCGCCGCAAAGTCACCGTGGAACCACACGTCGACGCCGTCCCAGCGAGCTTCCAGGGCGTCGTCCCACGCGGCAGCAGCCAGGATGGCGTTGATGTGATCTTCGAGTTCTGCGAGGGCGTCGCGAGCCGTTGCGTCGTAGGTGCGCAAGGTGGCGCCGCGGAACCAGTTGTGAATGCCGGGCTGCGGACCGTCTGCCGTGTCGATGCGCCGCAGGACCTCCAAGAAGTCGGTCAGGTCCTCGGCGATCCCCATCGGGTCGGTGAGCGCGCCCGGGGCGGCCGGTTCGCCGGGGAGCCAGCCGTAGACCGACCACTGGAACGGGTACCCGGCGCCCGGCCGGCCCCGGGCCAGCGGTACGGGGGTCGGGGTGGGCAGTTGCTTGGCCAGTTCGGGGAGCCAGCGGTGCTCCTTCTCGACCGCTAGTTCATACTCCGCGGCGCTGGGTAGCCGCACGAGCATGTCGTCTGCGAGGTGGAAGGTGAAGTTGTCCCACCCGGGGGTACGAACCGGCGTGATGGGCAGGTGAGCCCATTGCGGGAACTGGTCTGCGACAAGGTGGCACACGGTCTCGACGTCGACGGCGAGCCTCTGTGGTGCTGGGCCGAGATCCGGCACTTCCTCCATCGACTCACGACTCTCAGGACTCATGGCCAAGCAGGCTACTCAGAGTCAGCGCGGCCAAGGCGTCAGCACCGCTTCGTCGGTGGGTCGAACGCTCGACCGTCACCACACCCCGGCAGATCGCGCACCCGCCAGTAGAGACACTCCGTCAGACCGGTGGTACGTCCTCAAGGACGCCGAGGATCTCGTCGATGCGTGGCTGCGGCAGCGGGCCGTCCGACTCAGACGTCGCGATGATCAGGTTGGTCATCATCTCGATTTCGGACAGCACCTCGTTGTCGTGAACGGTGACGTCGAGTTGGTCGTTCACTGAGGTGTCGCCTTTCGGGGCTTCGGCCAGATGACTGGCCCCACCGTTCGCAGGCTGGCCTGCGCCGTCCTGGATGGTGTCGCGAGCAGATGCGGGCCCCGGCCACTGGGTCGGGGTCACGATGGCCGGGCCTCCGTCGGCGGCAGAACCGGGGAGATCGGGCCAGCGTTGCATCAAGGGTATCGGCGCCGGCGGAGCGATCGCAGCGGAACCCGCCAATTTCTTCCCTAGGGCTCGAGACCGTGCAAGAAGATGGTCCACGACACTGTTGCGGGCTGTCACCATCGTCACGTCTCCTGCCTCCTCACCGTCCACCGGAGGGAAATCTACCCACCGGTACGGGCCTTGTCGCGACCCGCTAACTCATTGTGGACAGGCGATGCAAGCACCTCCACGGGGCCGCGCCGTGGATAGCCCACTCGTGCTATGCCCGACTCCGACGAACGGCCGGACAAAACGCCCAGAGCCGGAGTGCCGGGTCAGTCCCCGTGTGCCGAATCGCTCAGCTACGGTTACCGACCATGGCGGCGATCGGCGGGATCACGGCCGCGATCACACTCATCACGATGGCCGCGGGAGTGGAGAAGAAGCGGACGACGAACCAGGCCAGGACGATCAGCGAGATACAGGTCCCCATGAGCACGAAGTAGGCCACCTTCCGGTCCATGCATCGATGCTAGGCGGCGACGAGCCCTGTGGCCCGCTCACGTCGGCGGCGGCAGCTCACCCGGAGACCTCGGCGGCAACGAGGGCACGGTAGCGGTCCAGCAGGTCTCGCCACACCGGACCGGGACTGCCACTCCCGACCTGCCGTCCGTCGATGCGCGTGACCGGGACCAGTTCACACACCGTGCCGGTGAGAAAGACCTCGTCGGCTCGGTAGAGGTCGAACAGGGTGAGCGGGCGCTCGACGGACCGCAGACCGGCGTCCGGTCCGAGCCCGATCACGATGCCGCGCGTGATGCCGTGCAGGCAGGCCGTCGCCACGGGGGTCCACAGCTCACCGTCCACGAGGCAGAAGATGTTCGCCGTGTCGGCCTCAGCGACGAACCCCTGGACGTCCAACATCAGGGCGGCGTCGACGTCGGGGTCGTCGACCACCTCGAGACGCGCCAGGATCGAGTTGAGCTGGTTGGCGTGGTGGATGCTCGGGTCCAGCACCTGTGGCTGAGGGCGGCGGATGCTCGCGGTGCGCAGGCGCTGCGGGGCGGGAGACGGGTCGACCGGCTTGCGTTCGGGGACGATGACCAGGGTGCCCGCGGCGGGGGCGTTGCGAGGGTCCATGCCCGACGTCGACCGGGTTCCGCGAGTCACCATGAGCCGGACGTGCGTGTCATCGACCATGCCGTTGGCGTCGAGGGTCCTGAGCAGCGCGTCCCGGATCCCCGCACGGCCGCCGGGCAGCACGATGCGCATCGCCTGCGCGGACTGCTCGAGCCGGTCGAGGTGCTGTTCGAGCCGGAAGACGCTGCCGGCGTACACGCGCAGGCCCTCCCAGATCGCGTCACCGGACTGGAACCCGGCGTCGAACACCGAGACGCAGGCCTGCGAGGACTCGACGAGCTGGTCCCCGACGAAGACGACGGGTTGTGCCACATGTGCTCCCGGTTCAGAGATTCTGGACGACGCGCGGATGTGCGCCGGGCCGCAGCCATTCGACGAGCCACTTCATGTTGCGGACGTTACCGATCTGGGTGCAGCCCAGCGTCGGCGCCCAACGGTGCCCGGGCCTGGAGGTGTGATAAAAAATCCCGCTGCCCTTGCCCGCGCGAGGTTTCGGCCCGACGTACGGCCGGAGCCTGACCCGGTTGTAGTCGACCACGAAGCCGAACCTCATCGACGGCCGGTTGCCGTCGGTGCGTCCGCGCTCCTCGATCCAGGTGTTGTAGAGGCGACCGGGCCGGGCCGAGACGCTGGACGTCGGTAGCCGTCGCTTCCACGGCATCGCGCCCGGCGCCTGTCGCCCGGTCGAGAAGGTGACCTTGATGCGGCGTACTCCGTCCGGTGACCGCATGTCGCCTTCACGCTTCTTGCCCCAGCCGCGGGCGCCGATCGTCGAGCGGAAGTGCTTGACGATGTGCCAGACGCCTCGCTGCCTCTGCCAAGCCTGGGTCACGGTGCAGTAGACGCGCCGACACCAGAAGTCGCTGGAGACCGTGCGCACCACTTGTCTCGTCGAGTCGGGCAGCTGCTTCGCCCAAGCAGGTGTTGTGGTGGCGGCAGCGGGTGCGAGTGCCGCCCGCGGAGGCATCGGAGGTCTGGTGTGGACGGTCGTCGCCCCGGAAGGAGCGGCGGTGAGGCTGATCGCGGTCAACGCCACGACGGTGACGACATGACGGACCGCCCGGTTGCGCATATCGCCCATCCTCGCGGTCCGCGGCCGGGCGCACAACGTTCCGCCCCCGGTCAACCGCCGGCTCACGAGGGGTGTTCCAGGCTCAGCACGTGGTCGCCGGCTTTTTTGGTCGGACCGAGGATCAGGCAGTTCTGGTCAGATGGTCTGGTCGGCACGGAGTTCGGGGACGAGCGTAGTCATGACTTCCTCGAAGACAGCGTCCTCGTGTGTCGCCTGCGCATCCCAGTTGCGCGGCCAATAGAGCACGAATTCGTCGATCCCGATCCCCTGGTAGCGCTCGACCATCTCGCGGAAGCCTGACACCGATGCCCACGGGGTCAGGGGTGGGTAGCACACCAGCGAGTGCCGGATCGACCGCACATCGCGTTCACGCGCCTTACACAGCTCGGCGAGCAGCTCCGCACGTTCGCGTGTCACCCGGTAGAACTGATCCTCGGTGTCGATCCCGTTCCCGCCCCAGGAGCTCCATCCGTCGGCGAACTCCGCGGTGATCCCGAGCATCTTCGGCCCGTGTGCGGCCACCGTGATCGGCGGCCGCGGGCGCTGCGGTGGCAGAGGGATCGTCTCGGCTTCCTCACAGCGGTAGAACTCACCCTCGTAGGTCGTGACCTCCTGACGCAGCAGCAGGTCGGTGAGCTGGACGAACTCACGGAACCGCCTCACCCGCTCCCCCGGGGACCAGTCGACACCCGCCTGTGTCGCGCCAGCGGCAGGGTCACCGACACCCAGGGCGAGCTCGACTCGGCCATCCGACATGTGGTCCACCGTCATCGTCGCCTTGGCCAACGTCACAGGGCTGCGGAAGTAAAGGCTCGAGATCAGCGTCCCCACCCGGATCATCGACGTACTCAATGTCAGGTCCACCAGCGTCGCGGGACCGTCAAAGATCGGATGCCGCCCACGGTCCGGCTCGACCACCGTGTCGACGTTCCACATCACGTCGAAGCCCAACTCCTCGGCTCGTCTCCACCGCTCGCGCAACTCGATCAGCGGGAGGTGCTGGTACTGGTAGGCGCAGAATCGCAACTCAGCCATGGGAATGTCCTCCTCGCCCGGCGCGTCTCACGACCACACCACGGTAGTGGCGACTGGACACACTCAGCCAGAGCGCACAGCACTGCCCCGCTCATCGTCAGACGAAGGCAGTCACACCCAGGCGAGGCGACGTGGTTATCCGGGTCGGGGTTTGAAGCGTTGGTGACGGATGGGTCTTCGTTGCGGGTCGATCCGCGCCGGTGGGATCACGTCGGTGATGCCGTCGGGGGCGAGCATCAGGTCCCATTCGCCTTGGTGGATCAGGTGGTGGTGGAAGCTGCACAACAGACATCCGTTGTCGATGTCGGTCGGTCCGCCGCGGCTCCACGGGATCCGATGATGGGCCTCACACCAGTGAGGTGGACGTTCACAGCCAGGGAAGACACAGCCTTGGTCGCGTCTGATCAGCGCGATGCGCTGATAGCGGTCGAACAGTCTCCTGGTGGTGCCCAGGTCGAGGATCTTGGACTCACCGGCCAGCACCATCGGCAAGAGGCCGGCGTTGCAGGCCAGCCGTCGGGTTTCACCGATGGAGATCGTGCCGCCGATGTCCACGGTGGCTTCCCCGGCTCCGGCGCGGAGTCGCTGCTCGTCGACGGTGACCACGATCGACGCGCCGATGGCGCCGTTGTGAGGGTGTCTGTCGTTCGGGAGGTGTTCGATCAGCTCACACAACGCTCGCCCGAGCCGGTTCCCGTACGGCAACCGTTCGACGCTGGTCTCGACTCGTGGGTCCGTCGCCGCTGGGTCGACGCCGGTGTCGGTGCCAGTGGCGGTCCGCCGCGCTGAGGACAGGCCTTCGAGGTGCTTCTTGAACATCCCGAACACCAGGTTCGGTAACGCGAACCGGCCCCGCGCGATCCCGTCCGCTCCGAACTGGCCGGTGAACCACGCCGACGCCAGGGCCTGCTTCTCCTGTGCGGCCAGCTGCTGCTCCAGGGTCTGGTCGACGACCTCGGGGTCGACCACGTCGACCAGATGGTTCGCCGCCACCTGCAGCTGCGCATAGGACAGCGTCCGCGCATGCGTCAGGAGATCTTGCTGAGCTATCTCGACTCGTTCGGGGTCGACGGTGGGTGAGAGCCGGTTTACCGCGGCCGCGACCACCACACCCTGCTCAGCCGACACCGCACCCGCGGCGACCGCACGACGGGTGGGCTCGGTCAGCGCCGACGTGCCGTGCAGTTGCTTGGCGGTCCGCACCGTTCGGGAGGCTTCACCCGCGGACATCCGGTGCGCGGTCATCAGGTGCGCCCGGGTCGACGAGGCACCGTAGCGGTGCGGGAGGTCGCGGTCGTCGGCCTCGGCGACCAGCCGCGCGACCAGTTCATCGGCTGCGGCCCGGACCGCGAGTGCTTCACTGATCCGCTTCTCCAGCCGAGTGTCGTCCAAGGACCACGTGGGGGTGTCGACCAGGTCGGCGAACTCACGACGCACGCTCGCGAACGTCCGGCCGAAGGCATCGTCGATGCCCACGGTTGGCGGCTCCTGCGTCGTACTCATAGGTCAAACCTAGAACCCGCCACCGACACTTCCGGACCAGCCGACGACGCCAGAACCCGTTATCCACAAGGGAATCAAACGATTTCTCCCCCGCGTGGCCGGCTCCAGCAAACCGCATGCTCGGTACGCCTACACGTGCCCCAGGTCTGACCAGATACAGCGGTCCACGCTCATCTGGGACGCACCCAGTCAGACCTGGGCCGTCGCGTGCCAGGACTCGGTGCGGTACTTGGTCACCCAACCCATCGACAGGTAGAGACCATCCGCGCCCGTGGTCGAGTCCGCATCCACCTCGAGATCCACACGGTTGCCGCCACGGTCCAGACAGTCGCGGATCACGGTGTGCAGCAATGCCTTGGCCACACCACGACCGCGTGCGTTGCGATGGACGCCGATGTAGTCGACATAGCTCCCCTCGCGACCACT
The DNA here is from genome assembly GCA_963815445.1 of uncultured Actinomycetota bacterium. GTDB lineage: Bacteria > Actinomycetota > Actinomycetes > Propionibacteriales > Nocardioidaceae > JANLYC01. The sequence continues at coordinate 507,421 of CAWFGV010000004.1, read as the reverse complement.
GTCGTCGGCCGGCAGCACCGAGCTGACGAGTGCACCGCCGGGATTGAGGTCCCCCTCGACCTCGATCTCTGCGATCCACCAGTGGTCCCAGCGGTGGCCGGGGTCCTCGCGCAGACGTTGGACGAACTCGGGAAAGCTCTCCCGATAGGAGTTGAAGTGGTCAGCGAACGACTCCTCGAGCATCCGGTGGACGACCTGGAGGTCCAGGGCGACCGGCAGGCCGTCGTCGTGCTCGGCCACGCGACGCACGCGGACGCCGGGTCGCTCGGGCAAGCCGGCATCGGCCTCCACGACGGGTCGGCTCATGTGCAGCCAGGTCCGCGCCTTGCGATAGCCCGCCCGCGTCAGCCAGCGCTGCTGCCGCTCGTCACCGACGTAGACGCTGGCGTCCAGCTGCGTCTCGGACAACTCGCGCAGGCGCGCCAGGTCGCAGCCAGCTCCCTGGGCCCACTGCAAGAGCACGCCGGCCAGCTCATCACCTTGTGCGCAGTCGGGAGCCACGGTCACGTCGACCACGGTTCGCCCGGCTGCGCGGTCGTGCACCCACGCCCAGGCACCGATCGCACCGTCAGGACCGTCGAGCACCAGCTGCCGGCGTGTCCAGGAACCGATGCCCGTGACCGAGGAAGCCACTGCTTCCTCGTCCACGCTGGCTTCGCCGCGAGCGAGCCGCTGGTGGGCCTCGACCAGCTGCGCCAAGGCCGCCACGTCGTCTGCACCGGGGACACGGGCGGACCACCCTGCAGGCAGGCCGGATACGGCGGGCAGGGCGTCGGTCATCGGGCCAGTCTTCCAGGGACCGCGGCATGACGTTGTGCGGCCGACGGCGTGATACTATTTGAACGTTCGCTCAAGTTCTTTAGGAGTTCATCATGCTCAGCTGGGCGCTGCTCATCGCAGCGATCCTCACCGAAGTAGCCGCGACGATCGCACTGAAGATGTCCGACGGCTTCAGCCGGCTGATCCCCTCGGGGATCGTCGTCACCGGCTACCTGCTGTCGTTCTGGCTGCTCGCCGTGCTTCTCACGCGCGGTATGAGCATCGGCATCGTCTACGCACTGTGGTCGGCGATCGGCCTGTCGCTGATCGTCGTCGCCGACGTGCTCTGGTTCGGGGAGCGCCTGACCTCGGTCCAGACCGCCGGACTCTTCGCCATCGTGATCGGGGTTGCCGCACTCGAACTGGGCGGCACTGCAGGGTGACGAAGCCGGCGGCTCCGAAGAAGCGCGTCGACGGGCGGCAGGCCCGTGGAGAACGAGCCCGGGCTGCCCTCATCGAGGCCACGCTCGACGTCATCGAGCGCGAAGGAGTGGGCAAGGTGACGCACCGCAACGTGACTCGGGTGGCGGGCCTTCCTGCAACCTCGGCGGCGTATCACTTCGCGTCGATCAACGACCTGCTCGAGGCCGCTCTCCTGCACGCCGACGAGCAAAGTCATCTGGCGCTGGTCGAAGTCAGCGCCGCCGACGACCCCGTGCACGCGCTGGCCGACTGGTTGGTCACGGACTTCGAGACCGACCGGTCGCGCTGCATCGCTGAGTTCGAGCTGTTCCTGTACGCCGCTCGCACACCCGCCCTACGACCTGCGGCGCGGCGCTGGATGACCGACCTGGCCACCCTGGTCGGATCCTGGACCGACGATCCCAGGACGATCGTCACCATGTGCGCCTACGTCGACGGGCTGATCCTGCAGGCCCTCGTCACCGGAGAGGCTCCGCAGGTCGACGAGCTGACTGCGACGCTCCGCCAGCTGGCGGCCCCGCCTGGCGACAACGAACCGGAGAACTGACACCACGAGCGTCCAGCCGCGTTACGGACCGGCGTGGGACGGAACTCCTCTCGGTGCCCCGCCCCACCCCTCACGCCACCTACGCCCCTCGCGTGGCGGCGGAGTCCGGCTCTGCCTCGCTCAACGCAACGTCGCCCAGACCGTCTTGCCCTCGGCCAGTGGGATCGAGCCCCACTGCTCGGCCACAGCGTCCACGACCACCAGACCACGGCCCCCCTGCGTGCCGTTGTCCGTGCGGTTGATGGCTGGCGGCAGGGACGACCCGTCGGTCACCTGGACCAGGACGACCTCACCGTTCCAGCTGACGTGGACGCTGAACGACGTCTGTGCGTGAATCACCGCGTTCGTGCTGAGCTCGCTGACCACGAGGACAGCGGAGTCCACTGCGGAGGCAACCTGCCACTCGGAGAGACGATCGGCAACGAAACGACGAGCCTCGGACACGTGATCGTGCCGGGCCGACCATGCCTTGCGCTCGAACAAGGCGACGCTTTCCGTCATTGCGCTCCCGATCGTCGGACAGGGACCGAGTGGCAGCGTGAGGTCCAGACGGCAGCACGGTCCCGGCGATGCTACCGCCCACGATGCCTCAGCGCCGAGAACACGCACGGTCTAGAGTGGCAACAGTTCCGCATGTCGCTCCGGCATGCGTTCAATCTTCATCGGCGGTGGTGGCGTGGCAGGTCCTGAGACGCCGTCAGCGGGATGGGACGCCGACGACTCCAACACGGAGATCGGGCGCATCTGCGCCAGCTGCATCGAGGACGTCCGTGTAGACGGGGGTGGCGTATCGGTGCTGACCAGTCGTGGTTTCGCCGGCACGATCTGGGTCAGTGATACGACGGCTGCCCGGGTGGAGGAGCTTCAGTTCAGCCTGGGCGAAGGCCCGTGCTTCGATGCCGTCTCCACACGTCGTCCCGTTCTGGTCCCCGACCTCTCGTCCACGTCGGGAGAGGGCAGCCGGTGGCCCGGTTTCCGGGCGGAAGCGGCGTCCTCGGGGATCGGGGCGATCTTCGGGCTGCCGCTCACCGCCGGCACCTTTGCGCTGGGGGCCATCGACCTCTACCGCCGCGAACCTGGTCCGCTGACCCGCGATGAGATGCACCGCGTACGGAAGGCTGCCGACGACGCGTCGAACGCCGTCCTCGAGCTGCATGCGGACCACGCGAGCACCGAGCCACCGGGGGCCACCTACCACTGGGTGGTCCATCAGGCCGCAGGCATGATCACGCAGCAGCTGCGGGTCCCGATCGGTGACGCGATGCTCAACCTGCGTGCAGCTGCCTACAGCGCTGGCATTCCCATCGACGAGTTCGCGGCGGAGATCGTGGACCGACGTCGACGGTTGTCGAAGGAGGACACATGAGCGACACCCACCGGAGGACGACTGGACTGTCGGCCCTCGGGTCGGACCGGACCGCGATGCTCGCCGAGCGGTTCGTCATGCTGGCAGACACCCTTGTGGACGACTTCGACGTGGTCGAGCTGATGGACAGCCTGATCGCGGCCTGTGTCGAGCTGTTGAACACGACGGCCGCCGCCTTGATGATTCCTGATCCGCGAGGCCGGCTCCAGATCGTTGCGTCCTCCAGCGAAGAGGCCAGGCTGCTCGAGCTGCTCCAGCTGCAAAACGACGAGGGTCCCTGTTTGGACTGCATTCGCAACGCCTCACCGGTGAACGTCGAGAACATCGCCAGCACCCATGACCGCTGGCCGAGGTTCGCCGACGCTGCCCGTCAGCTGGGCTTCTCGTCGGTTCACGCACTGCCGATGCGTTTGCGCAACGAGACCATCGGCGGGCTCAACCTCTTCCGTGCCGATGCTCCCGCGCTGAGCCCTGAAGAGCAGCGCATCGCCCAGGCGCTGGCCGACGTGGCGACCATCGCCGTCCTTCAGCAGCGTTCGCTCGCGCGAGCCGCCCAGCTGGCGGAGCAGCTGCAGACCGCGTTGAACAGCCGCGTGGTCATCGAACAGGCCAAGGGCATCATCGCTGAGTTCGCTGGGCTCGACATGACCGCCTCGTACAGCGCACTGCGGTTGCACGCCCGCGACCACAACCGCAAGCTCGCCGATGTCGCTGGAGCGGTGGTGGCCGGTCGCATCAACCTGCGCAGCCTTGTCGGCCGCCTTCGGACCCGCGACTGATCCGCTGAATCGTCAGACGGCGCGGACCCGGTTGTTCCGAGCGTCGTGCGTAAGTTCGACCAGCCCGAGCTCCTCGAGGAGTGGCGGAAGGTACATGCCGAAGCGGCCCCGGTAGCCGTTGCGCCGCCCGTACCATCCCCCCACAGGATTGTCCGGTGAGCGACCGAAGGCCTCTACGGTGCCTTCCTTCGCCGGCTTCTTCTCGTCTGCGGCGCCGAGATCCACCCAGCCGCCCTGGTCACGCAGCCAGACCGCGAGATCATCGATGGCACGCGCGTCATACGTCAGTTTCGTCGACCCCACCTGGCAGACCAGCACGGGAGGGTCGCCCTCGTCGTCGCGGTACATCGTGTACGACGAACTGCCAGGTGCCGTCGTCAGTTGCCACGGGTCTTCCTTCGTGCCTGCAGCCATCACCGGCTCCTCTCCTTGCCATCTGGTCCCCAGTCTGATGTCGCTGCAACCTGCTGTCGACCCGACGGATCTCATCGAGGCGGCGGCACGCTCCCGATGAGCTCCGAGGAATCGATTCCGTCGGCCGGGGCCGCGGGTCAGGCGGTGACGGACGCGTGCTCCGGCGCAGGACTGGGTTGGACCACCGGCTCGCCCGAACGGGCCACCGTCCAGCCGATGCGGGAGATGGCCAGACCGAGCACGACCCATCCCACACTTTCCACTGTCGTCCCGCTCCCGAAGAAAGCGCAGGCGGTGCCGACGGTCGCGACGGCGGCTAGCAGCCACGGGATCTGCCGGGCGCGCACCATGCCGAAGGTCAACCACGGCAGACCAATCAGGTGGAAGAGCAACAACGCAAGGATGAGCGCCGGCACGGCCGCGGGGCTGCCGCCGAGACGATCCGCAGCATCCACCAGGGTGTTGTTGATCGGGCCGTCACCAGCGAGCGAGACCTCGGCCCCTGACATCGCCATGAACGTGAACGCGCCGACCAGGCCCGCGCCGTACACCACGCCGCCCGACACGACCGCGCCGCTGCCGCGCCCGCGCGTACGACCGACGATCGCCACGACACCGGGCAGGAGGAGCAGCACGGCCGCCTGGAAGACGAGCGACTTCGCCAAGGTCGGCCCCGGGCTGGCCGCCAGATCGTTGAGCCGCTGTCGGGTGCTGTTGCTTCCATTGGGTGGGCCGAGGAACGGCGGGATCATCAAGCAGACCCCACCCAGCAGCATTGATACCCCTGCCAACTTCGTCCGCAGGTTCGTCTTTTCCGGATCAACATCCATGGTTCCTCCTCGATCGATGGAGCATTAGGTCGACGCTAGAGATCGGGTAGTCAAGCGTCGTCAGGCTTTCTGAGGACCTTCAGCAGGCCGGCGTACTTCCTTAGGAGGACGTCAGGTGTTGTGTGCGGGCCTAGAATCGCGGCATGTCAGCGGTGCTGCGCGCGCCGTCCCGCTCGGACGTTGCCCTGTCATCGGTGCTGACGACCCTTTCAGTCGCGGAGCTCTTCACCACGTACGCCTTCGAACGCACCACCGCGTCCGGACCGACCTCGGTCCACCTCGCGGTGATGGGCTTCATCGGTGCGTCGCTGACGTGGCGGCGGGTCCTGCCGCTCGTGGTGGCGCCGTTCGTGTTCGGACTGTTGGCGTTCCAGCCGTTGGTTGCCATCCAACCCAACACCTACGGCGAGGTCCTCATCTCGATCATCGCGCTGTACAGCCTGGCGGCCTACGCCTCATCGTGGCGTTCAGCCACGGTGTCGGGTTTTGCCACCGCAGTGTTCGCGGTGCTGCTTGGGCTGCAGGACCCGCAGGATCCGTTCGGAGAAGCCGTGACGGTGGTGGTCTTCGGCGGCGTGATCGTGCTCGCCGGCATTGTCGTGCGGCGGAATCGCGGCCGCGCCGACGAGATGCAGCGCCAACGCGATGTGGCCGATCAGCGTGCCCGCGAGATCGCGATCTCCGAGCGAGCTCGCATCGCCCGTGAACTGCACGACGTCGTGGCTCACGGGATGAGCGTCGTCGTTCTCCAGGCGCGCGGGGGCCGCCGCAAGCTGGAGCAGGACCCGCGAGCCGCCCGGGGGGCTTTCGATGCCATCGAAGGAGTCGCGACGAACTGTCTGGACGAGATGCGTCGACTCTTGGGAATCCTGCGAGAGACCCAGCCCGTAGCCCTCCCGCTCTCGCCTCAGCCCAAGCTCCACGAGCTCGAAGGCTTGGTCGAGCAAGCCCGGGCCTCTGGCGCGACGGTCGACCTCGTCGTCGAAGGCGACCCGCGTGAGCTCGCGCCGGCCATCGAGCTGTCGGCATACCGGATTGCGCAGGAGGCGTTGACCAACGCGCTCAAGCACGCACCAGGCAGCGCTGCGCACCTGCGGCTCAGGTACGAGTCCGATGCGGTCGCGATCGAGGTCGTCGACGACGGGCCTGGCATGCGTGGTGATCATCACGGTCACGGGTTGATCGGCATGCGTGAGCGCGTGGAGCTGTTCGGAGGCGCTTTCGACGCCGGGTCGGAGCCTGGGGGCGGCTTCGGTGTTCGAGCCCGACTCCCGTGCCCCGAGCCCGCATCATGACGATCCGGATCCTGATCGCAGACGACGAGCGGCTCATCAGGACTGGATACCGGATGATCCTGGAGACCGAACACGACCTAGATGTCGTCGGCGAGGCCGCTGATGGCGTCGAGGCGGTCGAGCTGGCGAGGCAACTGTCGCCTGACGTCGTGCTGATGGACGTTCGGATGCCCCGCCTGGACGGCATCGCGGCGACGAGAGCACTCGTCCGTACCGAGCCGGCGCCGGCCGTGCTGGTGGTCACGACGTTCGATCTCGACGAGTACGTCTTCGAGGCCCTGCGCGCGGGTGCCACCGGGTTTTTGCTCAAGGACGCATCAGAGCAACAGCTCCTGGCCGCGCTGCGCACAGCCAACGAGGGTGTGGCTCTCTTCAGTCCAACCGTCACGCGACGGCTTATCGAGACCTTCGCACCGCGGGTGGCGAGTCCTGACCGGAGCAGGCTCGACTCGCTCACGGGCCGAGAGTCGGAGGTGCTCTCCCACATCGCCGTCGGCTTGTCGAACTCCGACATCGCCAGGGCGCTGTCGGTGAGCGAAACGACCGTCAAGACACACGTATCGAGGGTGCTGACCAAACTCGACCTGACCAGTCGCAGCCAGGCGGTTGTGTTCGCCTACGAATCGGGCCTCGTCAAACCGGGAGGTCCACGGGACCCGGCGAGCGCACGGTAGCGGCGAGAACGGTCGGCCGGAGCCAGCCCCGAACCTACCGGGCAGGGACGGCGAGCCTGATCGTCCTGCCGTCGACGGTGCCCCGGATCGTGAACCCGGAGGCATCCGGTCCGTACCAGAGACCCTCGAAGTGCAAGGTCCCACGGGTGCCGTCGTCCTCGCGCGCTGACCCGACCGTGAGTTCCTCGCGATTGAACGCCCCGTTCGGGCATGTCGCAAGGTCCATATTCCTGGCGCCCGAGCGGTCGCTGGACTGTAATGAGGGCATGGACCACCCGTTGCCTGCCCGCACGGTGACGATGTTGTTCTCCGACATCGAGTCCTCCACCCGCCTGCTGCAACGTCTCGGTGACCGTTACCGGCAGGCGCTCGACGAACAACGCCGCATCTTGCGGGGCGTCTGGAGCCGGTGGGCCGGTCAGGAGATGGGCACCGAGGGCGACAGCTTCTTCGTGGTTTTCGACGTCGCACGAAACGCCGTCAGCGCCGCCGCTGAGGCGCAGCGAGAGCTGACAGCCACATCGTGGCCTGATAACGCTCAGGTAGCTGTCCGCATGGGACTCCATACCGGGGAACCCATCCTGCATGACGGCGGCTTCGTCGGTATCGACGTGCACCGGGCCGCTCGCATCGCGGCTGCGGCAAACGGTGGACAGGTACTGCTGTCGGACTCGACCGAGCGGCTGGTCCGGGACGGGTTGCCGGCCGACCTCGGTCTGCTGGACCTGGGATCGCATCGGCTCAAGGACCTGGACGGGCACGAGCATCTCTACCAGCTCACGGCGCCGGGAACCCCCGCCTCATTTCCACCGGTCAAGAGTCTGGGCTCGGCCTCGAGCCTGCCGACCTACAACACACCGCTGATCGGGCGATCAGGCGACATCGCCGCCCTGCGGGAAATCGTCCTCAACCCAAGCGTACGGCTCCTGACCCTGACCGGAGTCGGGGGTTCAGGCAAGACGCGGGTCGCCATCTCGCTGGCAGCTGAGCTGGTCGACCAGTTCCCCGACGGGGTGCACTTTGTCTCGCTGGCCACGGAATCCACAGAGTCGGCGATGTGGAAGAAGGCGGCGGACAGCCTGGGGATCCCGGCCGAGAGCTCGCCCCGAGACGCGCTGCTGGCAGACCTGGCTCATGCCCGTCGGCTGGTCATCTTCGACAACCTGGAACAGATCCCCGGCGCCGCTGCGGTGGTCGCCGAGCTGCTGAGCGCGGCGGTGAACGTCAGCGTGATCACCACGAGCCGGCGGCCACTTCATGTGCTCGGGGAGCATGAGCACGAGGTCCCGCCCCTCGAGGTGCCCTCGGAAGGTGTCGGCGTCGGCGACTCGGCAGCCGTCGAGCTCTTCTGTCACCACGCGAAGATGGTCAAGGACAGCTTCACGCTCACGCATGACTCCGCTGAGGCGGTCGGGGACATCTGTCGACGCCTCGACGGCCTGCCCCTGGCCATCGAGCTCGCGGCGGCACGGTCGAAGACGCTGTCCCCCAAGGCGATACTGACCAGGCTTTCGTCCAGCCTCGACCTGCCATCGATCGGAGCCGGCAGACCTGCTCGGCAGCGAACGATGCGCGAGACCATCGCGTGGAGCTACGACCTCTTGTCCGAAGGCCAGCAGGCGCTGCTCCGGCGGCTGAGCGTGTTTGTTGGTGAGTCCGACCTCGCCGCCGTCGCGGCCGTGACCGGCTCCCACGACGATCCCATCGACGAGGTATCCGAGCTCGTCGACGCATCTCTTGCACTCGTGTCCGAAGGCCCTGACGACGAGCCCCGCGTCGGGTTGCTCAGGACTGTCTCGGACTTCGCCTTCGAACGGCTGGTCGAGGCGGGCGAGCACGATGCTCTGCGGGACGCGCATGCGTCGTACTTCCTCGAGGTGGCGAGGAGACTGGCGCCGCAGATGTGGCTCGCCAACCAGCGCAGTGCCATCGCCCTGCTCACGGCCGATCAGTCGAACTTCGCGGCTGCGCTCGACTGGACTTTGCCTCCGCCGGATGGCCGAGCCGCGCAGTCTGACCGGGCACGGATCGGGCTCCGCTTGTGCTCTGAGCTGCGCTGGTTCCTGGAGAACCACGGCAACATCGTCGATGCGTTGCGCTGGACCAGTCGTGCGCTCGAGCTGGACTCGGGAGAGGACAGTGTCGAGAGATGCGGGACCCTGCTGATGTGGGCCGACATGAGGGCGCCCGGGTCAGCTGCCGAACACTTGCGCGCACTGGAGGAGGCGCTCGAGATCAGTCTGCGCATCGGTGACCCGGAGGTGACAGGCGGTGCGTATCGCGACCTGGCTGCCTGGCACGGGGACCACGGAGACCTCGAACGCGCCCGGCGGCTGTTCGACGAGGGCATCGCCGTCGACCCGAAGGACCTCTGGCTGTTCAACCTCAAGGCACGCGTCCTTTGTCTTCAGCATGACTACGCAGGCGCCATCGAGTCGTACGAGCACGCCATCGAGCTGGCCCGCCAGGACGGTGACGAGATCTCGACGGCATGGGCTGCGTTGGAGATCAACAACATCTTCGTCCTGCGGGGTCGGGTCTCCGAGGCCCACTCCCGACTCGAGGGCATGGTCGACGGCGTACTCCGGCTCCGCCATCGCATGGTGGCGTTCGACCTCGTGGCCTCGTTCGCCACCGTGCACGCCGCAGAGGGAGACGTTGAGCGGGCGGCCCGGCTGCTCGGGGCAGTTCACGCGTTCGAGTCCTCCCGCGGGGCCCCAGACAGGCACATCGGGGACGGAGCCTGGATGCGGCAGATGGGTCTGGCCGACGCCCGCGCATCGCTGCCACCCGACACATGGCAGCGGAACTTCGCGCGTGGATCCGAGTACTCCTTGGAGGAGGCACTCACCGACGCCCGGGCTCACACGACCGAGGTGGAGAGCGGGTAGACACGGCTCGATCCAGCGAGGCCCTGTCGGAGCTTCCGCCTAGCGTTGCCGATGGACCCGCTTGGACACGGACTTGCGGCCCATTGTTCTCGAGCCCCTGCCCGGAAGGGATCCCGCCTGATGCAGACCAGCACGACATGCTGTTCGATTCTCGAGCTACGCCAGTACACAACCCGGCCAGGCCAACGCGATGTCCTCCTCGACCTGTTCGATCGCGAGTTCGTCGAGACACAAGAAGCACACGGCATGCACGTCGTGGGCCAGTTCCGCGATCTCGGCCAGCCGGACAGGTTCGTCTGGATGCGAGGGTTCCGCGACATGAGGTGCCGGGGCAGCGCGCTGCCGGCGTTCTACGGCGGACCGGTGTGGGCGCATCACCGTGAGGCCGCGAACGCAACGATGATTGACTCCGACAACGTCCTTCTGCTGCGTCCCGCACTTCCTGTCACCCGGCTCTCCCACGAGGCACTGTCCAGACCGCGGCAAGGCGCTGACGCTCCGTCCGAGACGATCGAGGTCGCGGTCTGTCCGCTCACGGCGCCGGCAGACGACCGACTCCGTAGGCATCTCGAGCTTTCGGTCTTCTCCGAGCTGACCGATCCGAACAAGCAACTCCTCGGCTGCTACGTGACGGAGCCGGCGGAGAACAACTTCCCGGCTCTGCCGGTCCGCACCGACGAGAACGTGCTCGTGTGGATGACGACGTCCGGCAGCACATCAACCCCTGCCACGACCGACCGCGTCGGTCGGGAGCTCATCTCCGACCTGGTCGCCGCGGTCGAAAGCTTCGTGGCTGGCCCGCCGGAGACCATCCACCTGTCTCCAAGTCCCCGCTCGCAGCTGCGTTGATATGAGATGGCACACCAACGCTCCAGACCTGAGCGGTCATCGGGTGGCCGGTTAGGCCCGGAACGTGGGCCCTCCGTCAGAAGGCTGACACCGCTTGCGGGGCACGATCGGGGCGACTCAGCGTGCGTACCAGAGCGTCCTGGCCGTGGCGTCGTACAGCGATGCCCGTGAGCAGGCGCAGCACGGGGTCGAGAATGTTCTCCTCGAACCGCGGGGGGTCGACGTCGACGCTCACAGCGAGGTCGTCGGCGTGCACGACCATCTCCATCAGCCTGGTGACCAGGAAGTCGTCGGTCGCCAACGCCCAGCCTTGCCAGGGTATGTAGGTCGCCGGTGGCGCGTCGGCGAGCACGGTCTCCAGCTCACCGCGTGCCGCGGCCAGTGCCGCCAGCGCTGCCGCGTGCCCGGTGCTCGCCTGGCCATCAGCCGACTCGCGGATGCTCCGGTTGGTGTCTCCCTCGAGGTCTTCACGCAGCCAGGCTGCCCGGGCGTAGTGCTCGAGGACAGCGATCGTCTCCACGTCCGGTGGCACTGGATCGTTGGCGCGAAGCAGCCGCACGATGTTGACCGCCTGATCGCCCAGGTGCCTGGTCAGACCGCCCACGCTCATCCCCGAGCAGCTCGACTCCTGCGTCCACGCATCCGCGACCTCTGGTCGCCCGACAAGGTCGGCAACCTGGTCAACGGCATGGATGACGTCGTTTCGGTCCAGCTCTCCGGCGAAGGTCAAGGTCACGATCGAGAGTCTAGGCGGGCGCCACCGATGCGGGGTTGCTCGACGACACGCCGACTCGTTCCTCGCGGTTGGAACGAAATTGCACTCGCGGTCGGGTTTTCAGTGCAACAACGTTCCAATGGTGGGCCTGCTGAGGTCACCCGTTCATGAAGATACTGACGCCCTCGGGCCAGGTCCAGGTCAACGCCGGTCGCCGAGCGGCTCCGCGAACCGCACCTGGCCATACTCAATCTTGTTCACGTCCCGGCACTGGCCGCTGCTCCCGACAACGATGCTGAGTCCCGCTTTCCGGTGTCGACGACGAGCGCCTTGTCTTCAGGGCGCGGGTCGTGCACATCCCACGACAGCGTCTTGGTGCCGCGTTGCAGGTGACAGGTGCGACGCAGGCCGATGCCGTCGTAGCTGGCCGCGACAGGGTCGCCGTCGTGGTTGTGCCGCAGCAGCCGGCCCAATGGGTCCAAGGCGACGGCCGGTTGGCCATCGAAGGAGCATCCGACCGGTGCGGCATACTTGCTCACCGGGCGGCTCGACCCCGGAAGACAACGGACGATGTCCCGATGTTTTTTCCGAATGTAGTTTCCGATCCCCCGGGCCTCTAGCTCAATTGGCAGAGCAGCGGACTTTTAATCCGCGGGTTGTGGGTTCGAGTCCCACGGGGCCCACTCGCATTTCCGCTGGTCAGAAGCCTGATCGTCCCGGCAGCGCTGCACCGCAGGGACTCCTTCCGGGCTGCCCTGGCCCGACGGCGGGGCGCAGTTGGGACGCCGAGTCCATAACGCTGGAGCAGGTCGCAAAAGGCGCTCGCCTCACTGCGTGGCGCCGCGCACGTGATCGGCCCGTGCCCGGTCGTGAACCGCGGCAACTCAGTGGGCGAAGAGGCCGCCGCGACGTCATCGGTCAGCGCGAAGAGTCCCCTCCAGCCCATCGATGAGCAGGTCAGTGTGGTCGTCATCGAAGACCAGCGGGGGCCGGATCTTCAAGGTAGCGCCCTCCCGTCCGGTGCGACCAATGAGCACACCCCTGTCCCTCATGCCTTCGACGATCCGCCGGGTACGGTCCGGGTCGGACCGACCGGTCGCGGGATCCACGATGTCGAGAGCGACCGCAAGCCCCCAGCCGCGTACGTCGCCCACCCGAGGGTCCTCGGCGGTGACCTCGCGCAAAGCCGTCCGCAGTCGAGCGCCGGTTTCGGCAACGCGGGCGACGACGTGCTCCTCCTCGATCGTCCGGAGTACTGCGACCGCTGCTGCACACGCGGCGGTTCCGCCGCCGAACGTGCTGAAGTAGTCGGTGTCTGCGATGAACGGGTCCACCAGCTCTGCAGGACCGCATACTGCTGCGACCGGGTATCCGTTGCCCATCGGCTTGCCCAGGGTCACCAGATCAGCCGGCACCTGGCCAGCCACGAAGCTCCACAGGTTGTCCCCGGTGCGCCCGTGACCGGCCTGCACCTCGTCCGCGACGTACAGTCCACCCGCGGCATGCACCATGGCGGCAGCCTGTGTGGTCCAGTCGTGAGCCGGCCCGCGGATGCCGTCGCTGGTCAACACACCGTCGACGAGCATGGCTGCCACGCCATGACCTGCGGCGTCGAGACTCTCGACCGCTGACGCCACCGCAGCCGGCGAGGCCGGCGGAGGCTCGACCAGCCGCATATGGGGCGGGGGCGGATTGTCGCCCCAACTCTCCGGTGACAACGCAAACGTCGCCTCCGTGACACCGTGGTACGCCCAGGACGTCACGATTCCGCCCGAGGCGCCGGTGGCATGGCGCGCGATCCGCCACGCAAGGTCGTTGGCCTCGCTGCCTGAGTTCACCAGCAGAAGTCGGTCCATCCGAGCCGGGAGTGTGGCCAGCAGGCGTTCGGCCAGCTCGACGGGGGCCTCCTGCAGGTAACGGCTGTTGGTGTTGAGCGTGGCGAGCTGGGAACAGACGGCGTCGACGACCGCCGGGTGAGAGTGTCCCAGCACCGGCACGTTGTTGTAGGCATCGAGGTAGCGGCGCCCGTCTGCCCCCTCCAGAAACAACCCTCGTCCACCCACGAGATGCACCGGATGGGCGTAGCTGAGCTCGAGCCCACCCAGCACCTGCGAGCGTGCGCGAAGGAGCTCCGCGGTGGATCGCCGGCGGTAGGGCAGCCCGCGACCGACGCGCGGTGCGGTCTTAGGACCGCCAGTCACCGCGGTGCTGAACCCGGCCGTCAGGGCGTCCAGGCCGATGTCGAGCATGGCCTCGAGCTGCCTGTAGGCCTCATCACCGATCTCGGGCGCGGAGCCCTGCTGGCGGGTCCGCCAGGCGGTGATCAAGATGGCCGCGGCGTAGCGACCGGCCATCAGGTCGGCGAGGAGCTCGACCTCCTGCGGCTCCAGCGGTGTGATGGAGTCGTACCCTGACAGCACCTCGTGCGCATGCTCCAGACCGTCGTCGCGACCGCTGAGGACGTCGGCTGTCGCCACCGCGAGGTCGCAGATCAGTGCCGTGTGCGTCATATCCCCGAAGTCGGTGATGCCGGTGACTGCCAGCGTGTCGTCGACGAGGACGTTGGTCGGGGCCAGGTCGTTGTGCACTACCTGAGCGCGCATCCTGAGCAGCGCCGGTGTGACCCGTTGCTCGAAGCGGTCGAGCACCACACGCACCGCCGGACGCTGTGCCTCCTCGACCGCTGAGAGCCACGGTCGCAGCTGCGGGAGGCGTCGTATGTCCCATGCGATCGGGTAGGACGCGGCCTCATGGACGAACCCGCGAAGCGCCTGCCCCAGGCGGGCCGATGTGCGCCCCCACTCACGCAGCTGCGCAGGGCCCAGCTCCTCCGGAGCCGGATGCCGGCCGTCCAGCCACGTCATCACCCAGGCCAGGGAGCGACGGCCATCGAGCCCGGTAAGCACCACCCACCGCTGTCCTTGTCGGGTCGGCACGACGTCGGGCACTGGCACGTCTGGTGCCACGGTGCGGATATGGCCAAGCGCTGAGTCTTGAAGGTCCAGCACCTCCTGTCCGTCCGCGGGATTGTGCACCTTCAGCAGGTAGCGACCGCTGGGCGCGTCGATCCGGAAGTTCCGGTCGCGCTCCCCGTGAACGGCGGTGAGCTCCCCCTCCAGACCCCAGGAAGTGCTCAAAGAGCCGTGGAGCACGGCCGGATCGAGCTCCGGCCCGGCGACGGTCAGGGGATCGTTGGTCGAGGCAGTCACCGGACCATTCTGGCGGTCCGCAGAGCGGTTGCGTCGACAACGGGCCCACCGCGCCCGGTAGCGATGTCCGTGTGCTGAAGCAGGCTCCGCGGCCTCGGGCCCTCGTGGGCGGCCGTTGAGTGGTCGATCCGCCCGGTCGTGGGTCCTGGTCGGACGTCATGACACATCTGCCACCCCGTCTCGCCGTTCGACCGCGGCACACGAGAAGGCTCGCATGGCTGGACTGAGCTCAGGGCTCGGCTCGCTCCTGGGCCTCCCGGGCCCCGGCTTCCACGCGTTCCCGGTAGGCCGCCCAGTCATAGCCGTCGATGATGTTCCCGTCGCCGGCGTACCTGCCGACGGCACCGTCGATCGACTCCCGCACGATGTCCATGTGTCCCGCGTGGCGGGCGGTCTCGTCGACCATGTGCACCAGCATCTCGCCGAGTGTGACCTCCGCGTACGGCCTCGTCGGAATCTGACCTGGCGAGTCCAGGTCGAGCGTCGCGAATGTCTCCTTCGCGTGCTCCCAGGTCGCGCGGTACAGCCCGACTACCCATTCCGACGTCGCCCCCGGCCGAACCCACAGGTCGTCCTGCGGGTCGGCGTCCTCGTCGGTGAGGAAGTACATCTCGCCTTCCCGCGGGAAGGGACGGCCGAACGTCTTCCCGAAGTACTCCGCCTGCAGACTGGCCAGATGCATCGCCACCCCGAGCAGGTTGGTCGCGGTAGGCGTCATCGGTCGGCGCAGTGCGTACTCAGAGAGGCCCTCGAGCTTGTGCAGGACAGCCTGGTTGAGCCGGTCGAGATGACCGATCAGGTCTGACTTCAGGTCGGGTGTCGTCACCCGGTCAGGCTAAGGGGGGTGATGTCGTCGGGCAACGAGATTGCCGACGCCTCGCGCGGAACCCGACCAGCGGCTCTCCCGGAGGGGACTCATCTTCGCCTTCTCCTGGGCGCTTGCCGCGTTCGGTCTGTTCGGCATGATCTCCGGAGGCACAGCGGTGGGTCTGGGCACAGCACGCAAGTGACTCCGCGACCCGCCGCGGCAAGGTCGTGCCACGAGCTGGGTCGTCGCGTGCCATACGCGGCCTTGACTGACGTTCAACTGACTATCGGGGGCAGCGGAAGACTGCTCACGATGCTGCGACTCACCATCCGATGTAGCTCATCCGTCGTGAACGACGACAAGAGGTGTCAAGATGCACTGTCGCGACATCGCGGCCGAAGACGGGGGAAGCCATGCGCAGGCGCGAGGTCATGACGGTTACCACGGTTACCACGGCTCTCACTGTCCTGCTCATCGGCGGCCAGTTCGTTCCGTCGGCGTATGCCGCTGGCGGAGCGGGGGGTCTTGACCCCACCTTCAGCGCGGACGGTCGGGCAACTGTCGACTTCGGGCGGCACACCACAGGTGAAGAAGCCCGCGACGTGGTCATCAAGGACAACGGCAAGGTCGTCACGGTCGGAGTGGTCACGACCGCCTCCGCCAGCCGCTTCGCGGTGTCCCGGCTCAAGGCAAACGGAACCCCCGACCGCTCGTTCAGCGCTGACGGCAAGCGCACGACCGGCTTCCCGGGCGCGGCCGCAGCCAACCGGGTCATCGATCTCGCGGCCGGGAAGTTGCTCGTCGCGGGTGTTGCCGGCGACCAGTTCGCACTTGCGCGCTATCTCGCGAACGGCGACCTCGACACGACCTTCGGCGGAGGCGACGGCAAGGTCCGCACAGACATCACCGCTGGATACGACGCGGTGCAGGACCTCCGCGTCAATGGCGACGGGACCATCCTCGCTGCGGGCTGTGCGGGCGGAACCCTTTCCGGCGGTCCCTATCGCGAGTGCCCCGGGGGCTTCGCGACCGTTCGCTACCTGCCCGACGGCAGCCTCGACCCGTCATTCGGCGACGCAGGGATTGTCTCGACCACGGGAAGTGTGCCGGGTTCCGGCACCGTGCCCCACACGATCCACGACGTCAGGCTGCAGTCCGACGGAAAGCTCGTCGTCGCAGGAGAGATCGGCCAGCCCGACACAAGAATGTTCCTGATCGGCCGCTACGACGTCGACGGAGCGCCTGACACCAGCTTCGATAGCGACGGTTGGGCGACCATTGCCGAGGACGGTCAGGACTGGGTGGCCCTGACACTGCTCGTGCAGCCGAACGGCAAGGTCCTCGCCGGTGGCTACGCCTTCTCGGGGGACTACGAGTACTTCGCCCTGGCACGGCTCCACAGTGACGGTTCACCCGATCCAACACTGGGCGGTGACGGCACGGTCCAGAACCTGGTCGGCAACACCTTCTACGCCAAGGCGTACGCCCTCACCAGGCAGCAGAACGGCAAGATCATCGCCGCCGGATGGACGGTCGACGATGCAGACCGCTTCGCCATCTCCCGCTACAGGCCCTGTGGCTGCCTCGACAAGACGTTTGGCGGGGGTGACGGCATGGTCCGCACCCGCTTCGACAAGTCCGCAGATGCCCAGGCGTATGCCGTCGCGGTACGCGGCGGCAAGGTCGTCGTCGCCGGCAGCGTGTCGAGCCCCAGCACCCAGAAGTTCGCCATCGCACGTTACCGGGCGCGCTGACCGCGCCCGCCCCGGAGCCGTTCTACCCAGCACAGCAGGGCTGCCGCCGATCAGGCGCAGCGGAAGACTTCGCGTCCCGCTCGGGCGGCGGCGTCCTGCACCTGCATCGTGTCGCGGACCACGCCGAAGATCTCCGCCACCGGGCAGCGGCGAGTCCGCGATCCGGAGATTCGGGTTCGTCACCGCCACCGGGTGCCACCAAGCGCCGTCCGCAGTGATGGTCGGTTCGGGCTCGAGGGTGTCGATGGACACGTGGATCCCAGACTCGGCAAAGCCCTCGGCAGCCACCGGCCGGATCACCCGGTCCTCGGCCGCGATGCCCTCGACGTCCAGCCGCCGGTGCAAGGCGTCGGCGCCAGCGGGGTCCTCGTCATACAGGGTCGCCGCGATCCGGACCCGGAATCCCAGCGATCGCGCGAGTCCGATGCCGTCGAGAGCGCGCGCCCACGAGCCCGCACCGCGCTGCTTGTCGTGCAGGTCGGGAGTTGCCGAGTCGAGACTGACCTGGAGGGCGACAGACCGGTCCAGCGACTCCAGGGTCCGCAGCCGGTTGCCCCGCGAGAAGATCATCGCGTTCGTGAGGATCGTCCGCTCCAGACCGGCACCGGCCTCGACCAGTTCTCCCAGCTCCGGATGCATGAACGGTTCGCCCCCGGTCAGGTAGAGCTCGGTCCCGCCGAGGTCGGCGAACTCCTGGAAGGCCTGTCGAGCGACCTCTGGTGTCAACCGACGCGCAGCAGCCTTCGGTGAGGACTCCGCACAGCAGTAGCCGCAGGCCAGGTTGCAGTCGAAGTTCGTGTACGCCCACAGCCGATGACCGACCGGCGTACGGTCGCCCTGGCTGAAGACGGTCGCAGCCTCGACAAGACGCCCGGCCTTGCGCACCGCGAACCACCAGGGACCCCGCGCCGTCTCAGCCACCTCGCCACAGACCTCGTGGCCGACCAGGTCTGCCCAGACCGGAAGGTCGGTCACGACGCTGGCCTCCGCGCTACGGACTCCGAGCACTTGCCCCGGATCGAGGCGGCGCATGGCCCGGGTGATCAGCAGCAACAACCCGCTGCCGCAGTCCATGTCGCCACCGTCGATCAGTTCGGCGACGTCGCCGACCGGAGTGGCGCCGGAAACTCCCGCGGCAGACATGGCTCTAACCCTAGACGCACACCGACTCGCGGCTGCCCAGGTTCGGGGGCCGGACGCACCGCCGCCGAGCACTAGGCTGGCCCGATCCCGAGAGGAGCACCATGTCGGAAGCGACAGCACGGCCCCACGATCCCGAGACCCGCCAGTCGTTCTGGGAAGACGTTCACGAGACCAAGGACGTGGATGGGGTCTCCTGGTGGCAGTCCGTGCCCGAGCTGTCGCTGGGTCTCGTCGACGCTGCCGGGATCGAGCTGACCGACGCGGTGATCGACGTAGGCGCCGGATGGTCGACGCTGACGGACCATCTACTCGACCGCGGCTACCAGGACCTGACGGCGATCGACCTCTCGGCCACCGCACTGCAGACGATCCGGGACCGGCTCGGACCCGCCGGTGAAAGCGTGGTCCTCGAGGTTGCCGACGTGCTCGACCTGCGTCGGGACAAGCGCTACGCGCTGTGGCACGACCGGGCTGTCTTCCACTTCCTCACCGAGCCCGACGAACGAGCCGACTACCTGACCTCACTGGAGCGGTGCCTGCAGCCGCGAGGGTGGCTCGTGGTGGCGACGTTCGGCCCGGACGGACCCACGACCTGCAGCGGGCTGCCCATCGTCCGCTACACCCACGCCGAGCTGGCCGCGCAGTTCCCGGGCTACGAGCTCGTGTCGACAAGCGGCGAGGAACACATCACTCCCTGGGGCAGCACGCAACAGTTCACAGCGATCCTCCTCCGACGCGCAGCCTGATCGGTCCGCCGCGCGCGTCAGACGATCCGGGCTAGACGCCGCCGCCGCGACCGGCTTAGTCAGCGCCCGAGACATCAGACCGCCTGGTCGCCTACCTGCTCCGGGACTTCGACGCACACCAGACTCGTGACGAACTCCCACCAGCTCCTGCGCCGGCCCGCATGTACCGCTCGATGGTGGGCATCGACGCGGCGGAGCGGACGGAAGCGCTGAGGCCGTTAGCAGGCGGACGTCGCTCGGCGCTTCAGTCTGGTGGATCATGGATACGGCGCGATCTCGGGGGCTAGTCTGGCGCTCGTGACCTGCGGAAACTGCGGCAAAGAGAACAAGCCGACAGCCAAGTTCTGCGCCGAGTGCGGCAACTTGCTGGCTCGGGCCTGCCCCAGCTGCGCGGCTCCGGTTCGCGCCGACCAACGTTTCTGCGACGAGTGCGGCACCGCGCTGGCCGCACCGGGGGCGTCCGCGTCGCCACCGGACCACTCGAGCATCGATCTGAGCTCGTCCGCCGTGGAAGCGCCGGGTCAGTCCGCGGAGCGACGGGTCTGCTCCGTGCTGTTCTGCGACTTGGTGGGCTTCACCCCGCTGAGCGAAGCGCGTGATCCCGAAGAGGTTCGCGAGCTGCTCTCCCGGTACTTCGACGTGGCGCGCACGGTGATCGTCCGGTACGGCGGTGTGGTCGAGAAGTTCATCGGAGACGCCGTGATGGCGGTCTGGGGTACACCGACCGCCACCGAGCAGGACGGCGAGCGGGCCGTGCGAGCTGCGCTGGACCTCGTCGATGCCATCGACCAGCTCGGCCGTGAGACCGGGGTCGATGGGCTGGCCGCCCGGGCCGGAGTCGTGACAGGCCCGGTGGCCGTGAACGTCGGGGCCACCGGCGAGGGAATGGTGGCCGGTGACGCGGTGAACACCGCCGCCCGCGTCCAGTCCACGGCCGAACCCGGAACCGTCCTCGTCGACGAGGGCACCTGGAGAGTCGCCCAGGCCGGAGTCGGCTTCAAGCCGGCAGGCGAGCACGTGCTCAAGGGCAAGGCCGAGCCGGTGCCGTTGTGGCGTGCCGAGCGGGTGTTGTCCGGCGTCGGCGGCGTACAGCGGATCGACGGCCTGGAAGCGCCGTTCGTCGGCCGCGACTCAGAGCTTCGCCTGGTCAAGGAGCTGTTCCATGCCTGTGACCAGCGCCGGTCACCGCGGCTGGTCAGCGTGACGGGCGCGGCCGGTGTCGGCAAGTCCCGGCTCGGCTGGGAGTTCGAGAAGTACCTCGACGGCCTCGCCGCCACGGTGTGGTGGCACCGGGGTCGATGCCTGTCGTACGGCGACGGGGTCGCCTTCTGGGGCCTGGCCGAGATGGTGCGACAACGCCTCCAGATCGCTGAGGAGGACTCCACATCGGTCGCCGCCGAGAAGCTCTCCAGCGGGCTCGAGCAATGGCTGCCGGACGCGGCCGAAAGAGACTACGTCCGGCCGCGGCTCGCCCAGCTGCTCGGCGTCGACTCGATCAGCGACGGCGCGCAGCAGCTCGGCCGCGAGGAGCTGTTCGCCGGCTGGCGCCTGTTCTTCGAACGGCTCGCGGAGGCGGCACCCGTGGTGATGGTGCTCGAGGACCTGCAGCACGCCGACGCCGGACTGCTGGACTTCCTGGAGCACCTGCTCGACTGGATCCGTGACGTGCCCGTGTTCGTCCTCACGCTGGCCCGCCCGGAGCTGGAGGTCAAACGTCCCGGCTGGGGCACCGGACGACGCAACAGCACGGCGCTGACACTCGATCCGCTCGACGACGCAGCCATGCACCTCCTGCTCGAAGGGCTCGTGCCTGGGATGCCGCAGGCTTCCCAAGCCGCGATCGGTCAACGTGCCGAGGGCATCCCGCTGTACGCCGTCGAGACCGTGCGCATGCTGATCGACCGCGATGCCGTCCAGCCCATCGACGGGATCTACCGGCTGATGGGCGACGTCGGCGAGCTCACCGTCCCCGCCACCTTGCAGTCCTTGCTGGCCGCTCGTCTCGACTCGCTCGATCCGGACGCACGCGCGCTCGTCGCGGACGCCGCCGTGCTGGGTGGGAGCTTCCCGGTCGAGGCGTTGGTCGCCGTGGCGGGTCGTCCCGAGCCGGAAGTCCGACGCCTGCTGGCGGAGCTCGTACGACGCGAGGTGCTGGGGGTGCGCGCCGACCCGCTCTCGCCCGAGCGAGGACAGTACGGCTTCGTCCAGACCATGTTCCGGCAGGTCGCCTACGACACCCTGTCGAGACGGGAGCGCAAGGCCCGCCACCTCGCCGTGGCAGCACACCTGAGGTCCGCCTTCGCCGACGAAGGTGAAGAGATGGCAGAAGTCATCGCCGCCCACCTCAGTGACGCCCTCGTCGCCGTCCCTGACGACCCGGACGTGCCGGAGCTGACGAACCAGGCCGTCGCCATGCTCACCAGGGCCGGCGAACGAGCGATTCGCACCGGTGCACTCGCCGCCGCCGGCAGGACCTTCTCCGCCGCGGCCGAGCTGCTCGAAGGCACGATCGAAGCAGAATCCGCAGCCGCGGAGCTCCATGAGCGTGCCGGCGCAGCGATCGGTGCCGCTGGAGACCTCACTGAGGCGATCGAGCACTTCCGGCAAGCAGCAGACACCTACCACCGGCACGGGCGGCCACGCGATGCTGCCCGCTCCCATACGTCGGTCGCGGCCACGCTCCGCCGGTTGGGTCACCTGGAAGAAGCACGGTCCCTGGTCGGCGACGCCCTGTCCGTCTTGGAGGTCGATCCCGACCGTGACTTCGTCGTAGCCCTGCAAGAGCTGGCCTCGGTGGAGGCCTTCAGCGGAAACGTCCTGCTGTCGGACGAGGTCTCGGCCAGAGCGCTCGCAGAGGCCCAGGCCATGGACCTCCCGGACGGAGCGCTCGCTGAGCTGTTCGTCACGCGCGGCATCGCCCATGGCCTCGCCAGCCGACACATCCAGGCGGCGGCGAACTTCCGGGAAGGGATCCGCCTCGGTGAGTCCGCCCACAACAGCTTCGTGAGCGCTCGGGCGATGCTCAACCTCGGTGACGCGCTGGCGAGCGTCGACCCTCAGGCGGCCATCGAGACGACACGGACTGCGATGACCATCTGCCGTCGCATCGGCGATCGCTACCTCCTGACCGCACTCTCCTCGAACCTCGTCATGGATTTGCTCATGACCGGCGACTGGGAGGAGGGCCGCCGGGTCTGTGCCCAAGCCCATGACGACGGCTTGGACGACGACCCTGCCGCAGCGTGGAGCGAGGGTCTCCTCGCTGCCTTCTCCGGTGACCAGCAGCGGCTCGAGGCGGCGTTGACCGTCGTCGGACGCGAGGTGACGGAGGACCCACAGTCACTGGCTGCCATCGGCACGGTCTTCGCCGCGGCCGCAGCGCTGGCCGGCGACCACACCGAGGCCCTGGCACGTGCCCGCAAGACCGTCGAGTTCGCAGATGCGCTGGGCCTTCGCTCCGACACGGTCCGGTGGGCGTGGCCGATCGCGGCCGAGGCAGCCCTCGCACTCGGCGACCGGGACGCCGTCACGCAGCTGTTGGACGGTGTCGCCGCTCACCGCCCGGGACACGTACCGGCAGTGCTCCGTGCGGAACAACGGCGCATCCGGGCCCGTGTGCTCGCGCTGGACAACGATGCCTCGGCTGCGGACGAGTTCGAGGCCGCCACGAAGGCACTGCGCGAGCTCGAGCTGCCCTACCACCTTGCCGGCTGCCTGCTCGACTTCGCGGAGTACGCGCTTGCGACAGGGGATCAGGAGCGGGCCGAATCCTTTGCCGCTGAGGCAGCTCGCATCGCGGCACAGCTCGGCGCCGGCCCGTTGCTCGCACGGGCGGAACGTCTGAGCACGTCAGGAGTCGTCCGTGAGCTCCAACCGAGCGACGTCGGTCCGGACCCGACCACCTAGACCTGAAGTCGGTGTTCAAGAAGACGGGAGTGCACAGCCGTCGTGAACTGGTCGCGCGCGTGATGAGCGGGCAGTGAACGCTTCCCTATGACGCCCTAAAACAACTGAGAAGGCAGACCATGGATCCTGTGCAGGGTCAGCTCGAGGCATACAACCGCCGCGACATCGACGGATTCTTGGCCTGTTACGGCGAAGATGCGGTCGTCCGACACGGTGACGGTCGTGTGCTGATGACGGGCCACGACCAGCTGCGGTCGCGGTACGAGCGACTATTCGAGACTTATCCCCATCTCAAGGCAGTGGTTCCCCGGCGCGTGCGCGTTGGCGACTGGACGGTGGACGAGGAGCGGGTCCATCTCGCGGAAGGTGATGACCTGCACGTGCTGGTCGCCTATGGGGTCCGGCACGGGTTGATCCGCTCGGTGGTCATGCTGCGGTCGGACGTGTAGCCGTCAACCAATCAGCTGCGGCTCGAACGCCGGCTCCAGCTGGAGCTCGAACCAGACCGTCGTCCCGTCCGCCGTGTGCTCCGCACTCCAGGCTGTCGCGAGCGCATCGACCAGCGTCAGCCCCCGCCCCGCCACACTCATCGGTTCGTAGTCATCAGCGATCCGAACAGTCCCACGGCCGCCTGGGTCGCGAACGAGGATCAGCAGGCACTCGTCGTCGAGCCGGGCGGTCACGTCCGATGCGGATCCGGTATGGATGACGCAGTTGGTCACCAGCTCCGAGACACACAGCTCTGCCTTGTCGATCAACGCGCCGTCGAGCGCCCAGTCCGTCAGCGTCGCGCGGACAAAGCGGCGCGCCTGACCGGCAGCCGTGGCATCCGCCGGCAATTCGATCATGGCGTTGAGGTGCTGCTGCAGGGGCGTCACCGACGCCACCAGGACCGTGACGTCGTCCTCCGCCGCTCCGTGATGGTTGTCCAGACCCAGCCGGTTCGCCAGCTCGCGAGGGTGTCGACGCCGAGCCGGCATCGCCACAACGCGTCGCCGTAGCTCCTCGATGCCGGTGAACAGGTCCCGACTGCGCGACTCGACCAAGCCGTCGCTGTAGAAGAGCAGCGTGCTGCCCGGCGGCAGGTCGACGCGGTGCGCACGCCATGGACCCGCACCCAGACCGAGCGCCGGACCGAAGGCTTCGTCGTCGTCCAGCAACGTCGCTTCTCCCTCGGCAGAGATCAGCAGCGGCGGCGGATGACCCGCGACGGCCAGGGTGACCGAACGGCGGTCCGGTGCGAACAATCCGTACGCGAGCGTGACGATCTGCTCGGGTGCCGCCAATGTCGTGACCAGGTGGTCGAGCCGTGCCAGCACCACCTCGGGGGCCGGATCCAACAGGCTGTAGGCACGCAGTGCCGCGCGGACCTCACTCATCACGACGGCCGCAGAGATGCCTTTGCCCATCACGTCACCGAGCGATGCCAACACGGAGCCGTCCGACAGCTCCAGGACGTCGTACCAGTCACCGCCCACGTCGACGTTGAGGCCACCTGGCCGGTAGTAAGCCCCCAGTGAAAGGCCGTCCAGCTGCGGAAGCGAGCGCGGTAGCAGACTTCGCTGCAGGCGCTCGGAGGTGGAGTGCTGCACCTGATAGGCCTGGCCACGACGCAGCGCCTGCGTCAGCTGCGCGGCCATCGCCGCGAACAACGCCTCGTCCTTGAGCTCGAAGGTCCGCTCGATGCCGTACGAGAGCATCAGGCCGCCGATGCTCTCGTTTCCGTCGACCAACGGGATCGCCGCCATGCTCTGCGTGCCGAGCGAGCGCTGACGGTCGGCGATCTCCGGAAAGTCGACCGCGAGGTCGCCCCAGGTCGGGACATACACCGGCGCAGCTTGTCGGATGGCCCGGGAGAGCGGGACCTCGGCGAAGCCGTCGATCACGCACCACTGCACGCGGGTGGCTGACACGACGTCCTGATCGGTGGAGACGAAGCTGAGCTCGCGCCCGGCGCCCTCGCGCAGCGCCAGGCCGACCCGGATGACGTCCGGCAGCCTCGACGCACCGGCCAGTGCGGCCCGGGCCACGTCATCGACACTGAGTGCGTCGGCGAGCTCGGTCGTCAAGGCCCGTAGGAACATCTCCTGCCCAGGCGATGACCCCGCCGACCTTTCGACCACGCCCTCAGCGTAGGTGCAACGCCTTGCCGCGGCAGGAAGATTCGACGAGAGCAAAAGTCGCGAGCATCACTCTTGCCACCGCCCTGCTCGAGCTCCGTGGCAAGAGTGTGGTCAAGTCGGGACAGCCCGGTCACGACCTGCTAGCGCAGGACGAAGTAGCTGTACCTGACCGTGAAGCTCTTGATGTCGAAGTTGTTTCCCCGGATCGTTCCCGCGAGCCACGACACCCGACCCCCGTTCGTGATGAAGCTCGAGTTAGCCGTGGGGCCCTTGTACGTCCTGTCCGCCGGGCCGAGGCTCGCGCCCAGGTTCGAGTAGACGCCCTTCGCCGTGACGTAGACGAGCGCTGCTTTGCCGCCGTGGTGGTTGCGGCCCTTTCCGCCGGTCGTGTCGATGCGCACCGTGCCGTACTTGACGGCCTTCGGCAGCGACGTTCTGTGGACGACCGCTGCGAGATCGTCCCCTTGCGTCGTCGAGCACTCGTAGTAGTCGCTGTAGTACCCGACAGACTTCGCCCAGCCCCGCGCACCGGGTGAGAAGAGTTCCGAGCAGGCACCGACATAGAGCCTCGAAGCACTGGCCTTCGCGGTCACTGTCTTGACGCCGACCTGCTTGACGAGCCGCTTGTCCGACACGGTGATCCGCTTCTTCGCGGTGGTCGAGCGGTTCCCGGCGACGTCCTCCAACAGGAACCGGAACGAGTACCTGCCCGCCGGGACCACGGAACCCTTGCTGCTCTTGCCGTTCCAGGACAGGGCAACGCGTCCAGCCGGACGGGTCCCGACCGACAGGGTTCGGACCTGGTGGCCCTTCCCGTCAAAGATCTGCGCTCGGACCGACGTCACCTTCTCATTGGTCCTGGCGACCAGCTGGGTGGAGTCCCGGTAGTGATCACGAGCCGGGTAGATAGTGCTCGGCGAGGCGTTGACACCCGACGCCCGCGGACCTGTCCGGTCCACCTTGACGCTTGCCTGGGCATGACCCTGGACGGTGGAGCCGCTGATCACCTTGCTGGTGTCGAGATGGACCGTGTAGCTCCCGGTCGGCAGGAACGAGCCGCTGGGGCGCTTCGCCGTCAACGTGAACGAGTGCGATCCCGCGCCCAGGCTGCCAAGCGATGTCGAACCGATCGCGGTGGCGCCCGAGGGCGTCGTCATCCTCCACGCCACGGCCTGCGCGGTCTCGAGGCGGAAGGACACCCTGGCGGTGTCCTTGCGCCCGTCGTGCCCGGGGCTGAACGGCGACGGGCTGATGGACAGGATGGTGGGCGCCAGGTTCTGCTTCACGGTCACGCTGACCGGCGGACTGGGGTGGTTGAGGGCGCAGACGTTTCCCGCGCTGTCGCACACCACCGCGCTCACGGTGTGCTGTCCGGCCGTCAGTCCGTCGGTGTACAGGGTCTGCTCGTATGGCGCGACGGTGTCGGTGGCGACGACTGTCCCGTCGATGAGGAACGCAACAGACCCGCCAGTCGTGGTCGCGGCAGCCGGGAACGAAGTGCCGACCTCGGTGCCAGCGGTCGGTTTCGACATCGTCGGCGCCGGGTTGCTGACGTTCACCGTCACGAACACGGTGTCGCCGCAGGTGCCGGCGCCGTCACAGTCAGCGGCATACAGCTGCACCTGGTCTTCCAACCCGTAGGTGTCGACCTGCGTCGTTGCGCTGCCACCGGACACCGGCACGTCGACCGACACCCCGAGGTCGGGCACCGTGAACCGGACGACCGGCGCAGTGCTGTCCGCCGACAGGCCCACCGTCCCACTGACGCCGGCCGCGTCGGCCGGCGCAGTGATCGTCGGCGACGTCGCTACCGCGGTGGTCGGCGACACGGAGGTGGAGCTCCATGCCTCACTCCCCCGGGTGGCTTGCGTGCTCCCGGCGAGCACGGCTCGGATGGCGCCTCGCACTGCTCCGGAGGCCCTCTTGTCGGCCGCCGTGGCGGTCTGCGTGAGTGCTGTACCAGGCGTGGTCGGGTGGGTGTGTGACCCGCCCATCGTGGCGTCAGGATGACCAGGGCTGGCGACGGCCGCGATAGGTGACAAGAGCAATCCGGTCGTCAGACCGGCGGCCAAAAGAGACCGTACAAGCATGGAAACTCCCCTGTAGTTGATGCGAACGTTACGCACCGTAACAGCACCAATGCGCCGACGTGTGCGGTTTTACCCTTTCCAGCGAGACCACGGGGCGGAGGTCACTGGACGCCGAAGGCAGTCAGGTAGGGCACGTGGTTGTTACGCAGGTTCGGCCCTGCCCCCATACCGAGGAAGTTTCCGCCGGCATGCAACATGCCTGGCGTCGTGGCGAAGGTCCACACGCCCGGATACCTCTTGTACAGCCGCGGGTGGAAGTTCGGGTCGACCTGCCCGTTGCTCGGGTTGACCGCCGCGAGGTCGGTCCGCCGGATGCTGGTGTCCCCGACGTACTGCCCGAAGTGCCCACCGAGGTAGAGCAGCCCGTCGCCGGGAAGCGACAACGCCTGCACATCACCGTTGGCGTGGACGTAACGCCACGGGTTGTTGCCCGTAGCCAGGTTGAACGCGCCAAGGTTGCCGCCAGGACCCGACGTGCCGACGTAGGCGTTGGTGCCGTCCGTCACGACATCCCAGTAGGCATCGCAGCCGGCGCACAGGCGTCGAGGCGCCCACGAGCTCAGCTGGTAGCTCGACAGGCTGAACGAGGCGATCGAGCTTCTCGGCTGACCGTTGACCGAGGTGAACCGACCGCTCACGACGAGCTGGTTGTTGGTCAGGGCCAGTCCGTAGACATGCCGGTCGACGAAGCCAGTGAACGCAGCAATCCTTTGTCCGGTGGACACCGAGACAGCGCCCAGGCCGCGCTGCGCAGCGCCGCGGATCCGACCGAACTGACCACCGACGAAGAGCCGGTCGCCCGAGACCACCAGGTCGCGCACCATGCCGCTCGTGCCCGCCCGCCAGTTCGCCACGACGGACCCGTTGGACACGTCCAGCGCCGCCAGGTGCCGGTGGGTGGCGCCGCTGACGTGGGTGAACCCTCCGCCGACCAGGAGTCGCGAGCCGTCGTCGGACAGCGCCATTGCACGGACGTCGCCGTCCGTGACGACCGACCAGAGCAGCGCCCCCGTCGACGGGTTCACTGCGGCGATCCCTCCCCCTCCGGAAAAGGCGCCTCCGACAAACAACCGGGAGGCTGTCCCGAGCGAGCTGTGCACCGGTCCGTCCGGACTCCACGATCGCGAGACCGGGTCGTTTGCGTATGCAGCCGAGGCAGGAGATGCAAGACCCAGGCTTCCTACCAGCGTGATCGCGACCCCAGCCGCGATCGCCATCGTCCGAGATAACGACATGCGAAGTGCCCCTCTGTGTCCGAGAAATTCCTTAAAGGATTCTTAACGACCCTAGGCAGACCCTGGCGACCCCGTCCGGTACGTCACGGGATTCGTGGGGTTTTGTGACTCGCTGTGATCGGCTCGGAGAGCCCGGAGCGCGGCCGGGACGTCGAGCTAGACAGGCTCCGGAGCCGGAGGCTCGTCGGCACCATCGCGCTCGTCACGGCTCGCCCATTCGAGCAGCGGCTCGATCGAGAAGACCGCGTCGTCCATTCCCTCGTGCAGGTCGCCGAGCTCTGCATAGCGCGCTGGCATGGTCTCTATCGTGAAGTCGCCCGGCTGGACGTCATCGACCTCGTCCCACCGCACCGGGGCCGAGACACGCGCGTCGGGCACACCGCGAACCGAGTACGCACACGCGATCGTGTGGTCCCGCGCATTCTGGTTGTAGTCGACGAACAGCGCAGCGGGGTCGCGGTCCTTGCGCCACCAGGTCGTCGTGACGTCTTCAGGCATGCGCCGTTCGACCTCGCGCGCGAACGCCAGCGCCGCTCGCCGTACGTCGGCGAAGCCATGGGTCGGTTCGATGCGGACGTACACGTGCATGCCTCGACCACCCGTCGTCTTCGGCCACCCCACGGCCCCGAGCTCGTCGAGCACCTCGTGCGCGACGTGGGCCACGCGCTGGACGGTCGCAAAGTCGCACAGCGGCATCGGGTCGAGATCGATGCGCCACTCGTCCGGCTTCTCGGTGTCAGCGCGTCGGGAGTTCCAGGGATGGAACTCGACCGTCGACATCTGCACGGCCCAGATCACCTGGGCCAGCTCGGTCACACAGAGCTCGTCGGCGTTGCGGTTGTAGCGCGGGAAGTGGACGCGCACGGTCTCGAGCCAAGGGGGCGCGCCGGCCGGGACTCGCTTCTGGTGCACCTTGTCTCCGCTCAGCCCCGTGGGAAAGCGGTGCAGCATGCAGGGGCGTTCGCGCAAGGCGTTGACGATGCCCTGGCCGACGCTGAGGTAGTACTCGACCAGATCGAGCTTGGTCGCACCCGTTTCGGGGAAATAGACCCGGTCGGGGTTGGTGATCTTGACCAGGTGCGGCCCGACCTCGACCTCGATCGCGTTCGTCCCCTTCGCCATCACCCCAACCTAGTCACGATCACGTGCGAACAGCCCGGGAGCGACAGCGTGCTGACGGGCTCTTGCGTCAGCCCCGCCCGATCCGGTACCGGATGTGGGTGGCGTGAGGTGAGGCGATGACCTCGACCGGCTCGAGCCCCGGGTCCGCCACGTCGTCGAAGATCCGCTCTCCCCGACCGAGCAGCACGGGTATGACGTCGAGGAAGAGCTCGTCGAGTGAGCCGGACGAGATGGCCTGCCGCACGGTCGAGGCTCCACCCGCGATGGCGATCTCACCGTCGCCGGCAGCCGCCTTTGCCTGCTCCAACGCGGCCTCGAAACCGTCGGTCACGAAGTGGAACGTCGTTCCGCCGAGCATCTCGATCGGTTCGTGCGCGTAGTGCGTGAGCACGAACACCGGCGCGTGGTACGGCGGCTCGTCGCCCCACCACCCGCGCCAGTCCGGATCCCACTCGCCACGGATGGGACCGAACATGTTGCGACCCATGATGTAGGCGCCGCGGTCCTGCGCCAGCTCGTCGCGCGGGCCTGCGTCTGCTTCGTGGACGGGCTCGCCGGCATCGAAGTGCCACTGATGCAGCCGCAGCCCCCCGACCCCGATCGGGTCGTCGCGGCTCTGGTCAGGTCCGGCGATGAAGCCGTCGAGCGAGATGGACACGTGACAGACGATGCGGTTCATGGACGTGCAGACTACCGATCCGGTCGAGAGTCATCGGTGCGGCAGCCTGACTCTCCCGACAAGCAGGTCGCGCCGAAAGATCGTGGCTCCTCACCGGACCTGGTTGACGGTGGCCGCCAGCGCCGTGATGGTCTGCGGACCGACTCGACAACAACCTCCGACGTAGTCCGCACCGGCTTCGGTCCAGCTCGTGGCAAGACCAACGTCGTATGACGGGGCGCCGTCCCAATGACGGTTCGCCGCCTCCCACTCCTCGCCGCTGTTGGGGTAGGCGATCGCCGGTTTGCCGGTGACCTCGGCCGCCAGCGCGACGGCCGGCTGCACGTCGGACGGCGTACAGCAGTTCACCCCGACAGCGAACACGGCGCCGGCGGACCCCGCTACGGCGAAGGCGTCGGCAAGCGGCTGTCCGGCGCGCGTCTGCAGGCCGGCTGCTGAGAACGAGAACCACGCCGGCACCTCGAGCTGGTCGAGCAGCTCGACGATCACTTCTGCCTCGTCGAGATCCGGGATCGTCTCGACGGCGAGGAAGTCCGGTTCGGCCGAGGCAAGGAGCTCCATCCGCGGCAGGTGGAAGTCCCGGAGCTCGGCGCGGGACAGGCCGTAACGACCGCGATACTCCGACCCGTCGGCGAGCACGGCGCCATACGGGCCGACCGATGCTGCCACCCATCGCGACGTGCCATCGCCGGCGAGCTCGTCGCGGACATCGCGGGCCAGCGTCACGCTTCGCCTGATCAGGCGCGCTGCCTCGTGCGCGCTCATCCCAGTGGCCACGAACCCGGGAACGCTCGCCTGATAGCTCGCGGTCGTGGCCACACGTGCACCGGCCTCGAAGTACGTCCGGTGCACGGCGGCGATCTCGCCAGGGTTGTCGCGGAGCAGCCTGGCCGTCCAGAGCGCACCGGACACGTCGTGTCCCCGGTCCTCGAGCGCGTTGGACATGCCGCCGTCCAGGACGACGACATCGTCCTGCCTTGCGGCAAGGTGCATCGGCACCGTCACCACCACGTCGTCCCGTCAAGAGTCATCGCTCCAGTGTCGCCGAGCCCGGGGAGCCGCCGCCAGCGAGGCTCCTCGAGCTGCATCAGAGCAGCGGCTCAAGGGCCAAACGCGAACGCCACCTCCGGATGACCGACCCCGGCCTGCGAGCGTGCACAATGATCGCCGTGGAAACCCTTGGCAGCAAGCAGGTCTACACCAACGCGTGGATGGCGGTCCGGGAGGACACGATCCGTCGCCCGGACGGATCCACCGGCATCTACGGCGTGGTGGACAGCCCAGACATCGCGCTGATCATCCCGGTCGACGGCAATCGACTGCATCTCGTCGAGCAGTACCGGTACCCGGTCGCCGGAAGGCGGTGGGAGTTTCCGTCCGGAACCGACGACCAGCGACTCGACGTCGGAGCCACGGAGCTGGCCGCTCGCGAGCTGCGCGAGGAAACCGGACTTGTGGCTGCAAGGCTGACCCCGCTCGGCACACTCGACGTGGCGCCAGGCATGTTCAGCCAGCGCTGCCGGGTTTTCCTGGCCACCGAGCTGACGGAGGGCGCGCCGCAGCGGGAGCTCGAGGAGCAGGACATGCGGTCAGCCTGGTTCACCCGTGCCGACGTCGAGCGCATGATCCACGACGGCACCATCACTGACGCGAAATCCATAGCGGCGTACGCTCTGCTGTTCTTGCGCGGGCAGTCTTCGGACTAGAGCCGCCGCGGATGGAGCTGGACGAGGGTCGGCACGCGCTCCCTGTCATCCGGCTCGGGGTTTGAAGCGTTGGTGGCGGATGGGTCTTCGCGCCGGGTCGATGCGGGCGGGCGGCAGTATGTCGGTGATGCCGTCGGGGGCGAGGGTCAGGTCCCATTCGCCTTGGTGGATGAGGTGGTGGTGGAAGCTACACAGGAGGCAGCCGTTGTCGATGTCGGTGGCTCCGCCTTCGGCTCCACGGGATCCGGTGGTGCGCTTCGGTCCAGGCGGGGGGTCGTTCACAGCCGGGGAACACGCAACCTTGGTCGCGGACGGTCAACGCGATGCGTTGGTAACGGTCGAACAGACGCCTCGCTCGTCCCGAGGTCCAGGATCTTCGAGTCACCGGCCAACACCATGGGCAGGAAGCCGGCGTTGCACGCCAACCGCCGGGTCTCACCGATGGAGATCGCACCGCCGGTGTCCAGGGTGGCTTCCCCAGCCCCGGTCCGGAGTCTGGTTTCGTCGACGGTGACCACGATGCGACGCGTTCGCAACACCGTGGTGGGGGTGTCCGTCGGCGGGGAGGTGTTCGATGAGCTCACACAACGCCCGTCCGAGCCGGTTCCCGTACGGCAGGTCACCGAGGGTCGTCTCCGCCAGCGTCTGGTGGGCCGACGCGTCTGCTGGTGCCGCCTCCTGACCGGTGCCGGTGGCGGCACGCCTGGGTGAGGCCAGTGCGTCGAGGTGTTTCTTGAGCATCGCGAACGTGAGGTTCGGCAGGGCGTAGCGGCCGCGGGCGATCCCGTCGGCACCGTACTGGCCGGTGAACTCCGCCGCCGCCCACGCCTGCCGTTCCTGCTCAGCGAGCTGCTTCTCCAACAGCTGGTCGGCGGTGTCGGGGTCGACCACCTCGACCAGATGGTTCGCTGCGACTTGCAGCTGGGTGAACGACAGAGTCTGCGCGTGGCCGATGAGGTCAGCCTGGGCGACGTCGACCCGGTCAGGCTCCACCCTGGGCGAGAGCCGGTGGATGGCTTCCGCGACGACCACGCCTTGTTCAGCCGACACCACGCCAGCCGCGACAGCACGACGCGTCGGTTCGGTCACCGCGGAGGTGCCGTGCAGCTGCCGGGCCGTCTTCACCGTGCGGGAGGCTTCAC
This sequence comes from uncultured Actinomycetota bacterium, assembly GCA_963815445.1. GTDB lineage: Bacteria > Actinomycetota > Actinomycetes > Propionibacteriales > Nocardioidaceae > JANLYC01. Next base: position 474,156 of record CAWFGV010000004.1, on the reverse strand, counting down.
CGGCCGACATCCGATGGGTCGTCATCAGATGGGCGCGGGTGGAGGAGGCGCCGTGACGGTGGGGCAGGTTGCGGTCATCGGCCTCGCCGACCAGCCGGGCGACGACCTCATCGATCGCGGCCCGGGCGGCCAACGCCTCACCGATCCGCTTGTCCAGCCGGGCATCATCCAGGGACCAGGTCGGTGCATCGACCAGGTCAGCGAGCCGGCTCCGCACGTCCGCGACGGTGCGGCCGAAGGCATCGTCGATGCCCACGGTCGGTGGCGGATCCTGCGTCGTACTCATAGACCCAACCTAGAACCCGCCACCGACACTTTCCGGCCCGCACCGACGCTCAGACCCCGTTATCCACAAGGAGATTCCGAGAAAGTCTCCGGTCTCGACAGGCGTGACCGTTGAAGGTGAGCACGGTGGAGCGGAGGGCGAGGACTCGCCGCGCCGTCAAGAGCGAAGCGAAGGCGCAAGAGCCCGACCTCCGCACCGACGTGCGCCTCCGCACCGACGTGCGAACCGGTCGAGCTCGACAAGCTCGACCCAAGCGGCCCGTGGCACTACTCGGGTTGGCGAACTCCCGGCTGGGAGTGACGGGAGGGCTGCTCGGTCTTTTTCGGCTTCACCGCACGCCCACCTCGACGGCGCCGAGCGGTCTCGCCCACCTTGACGAGCAGTGCCCCGGTCTGAGCAGGAAACATGATGACCTCCTTCATCACGCCTGAGGAGGCCGTCGCCGCCGACCAGATACCGACGACCGCTCCCCGCGACCGCTCCTGACGGAGTCAGCCGTGTCAGCGGTCGAGGCGCCGCTCGGCCTCCTGTGCCTCGACAAACTCGTCCCGGGCCTCGTCGGCAACCTCCTCGGCGCCCTCCAGGTCGTCCCGCGCCCTGGTGGTCGCCTCACTGCGCTTCGACAACGCGGACGTCGCGCGCTCAAGCGCGGTCTCGAGCCGGCGAACCTCGGACGCGGCCGTGCGCTCCTCGGCCTCGGCGACAGCCAGCACTTCTTCCAGTTCCGCCCGCCTGCCCTCCGCCTCGTCGAGCTCCGTCTGCGCCTGCGCCACGCGCTCCCGAGCAGCGTCGAGAAGTTTCGCGCGCCGCTCACGATGAGCAGCCATGTCGAGGACGTCGGCGTCCGGGCCGGGGGTGTCACCCTCGGGTATGACGTCCGGTCGCCCGGCGAAGCCGAATCCGGTCACCTGAAGGGGCTCGGTCAAGCAACCGGCAGCGACGGCGTCCGCGCTGTCGGGGTCGGCCAACGTTGCCTCGAGCGTGGACTGCACCTCGCCGGCCACGTCACCCCCGGGCCGCCGAGAGCCGGCATACGACAGTGCCGTGTTCACCAGCACCGAGACCAGCTGATAGCGGCGTTTCGTGAGCAACCGGAGCTCTTCCGCCGCTACCCCCGCCATCCCCGCCCGCAGCTCGCGTCCGAGGTCCAGCAGCAGGTCCACCTGCTCGCGCTCTCGTCGGACCAGCTGGTTGACCAGCCACGCCGCCGTCGTCGGCTTCTTCAGCGTGGCAACGCGGCGTGCCGCCTGCTCATCGCCGGCAGCCTTGAGCTCACGCGCCTTGCTGTTGCGCGTCGCGGTGAAGGCATCGAGCGGCAGACCGTAGAGCTCCGTGGTCACCTCGTCATCAGCCATCGCCCCATTCTGGCGCAGAACGGCGCTGGGACCGCTGCTCGACCACCCATGGTCCTCGTACCGAGTTCTCCGGATCCGATCCGACGACCCAGCACCGTTGCATAAGTCCGACCGCGTTACGTCTCAGCCAGGTGCGGGTATTGCCACACCACACCCGATTGGACCCGCGTGAAGGGGAAAAGATGAAGGCACTGACCTGGCATGGGAAACGTGACGTCAGGGTGACCGACGTCCCCGATCCGCGGATCGAGCAGCCGACGGACGCGATCATCAAGGTCACGTCGACCGCTATCTGCGGTTCCGACCTGCACCTGTACGAGGTGTTGGGTCCGTTCCTGCGGCAGGGGGACGTCCTGGGGCACGAGACGATGGGCATCGTCGAGGAGGTCGGCAGCGACGTCCACCACTTCGAAGTCGGCGACCGTGTCGTCGTCCCCTTCAACATCTCGTGCGGGAACTGTTGGATGTGTAGCCGAGGGCTCTTCGCGCAGTGTGAGACCACGCAGAACCGCTCCACTGGCAAGGGGGCGTCGCTGTTCGGCTACACGTCCCTTTACGGGTCTGTCCCTGGTGGGCAGGCCGAGTATCTACGGGTGCCGCAAGCGCATTTCGGGCCCATCAAGGTGCCGGACGGATTCGAGGACGAACGCTTTCTCTACTTGTCCGACATCCTGCCGACAGCGTGGCAGGCGGTGGCGTTCGCGGACGTCGAGAAGGATGGCACGCTGGCGGTGCTCGGCCTCGGCCCGGTGGGTCAGTTGTGCGCACGGATCGCGCGGCAGTGGGGGATCGAGCGCGTCATCGGGGTCGACCTGGTCCCGGAGCGGCTGGATCTCGCGGCCCAGCATGACATCGAGACCCTCGACCTGACCAAGGTCGACGACGTTTCCGCTGCGCTGTTGGAGCTCACCAACGGTCGAGGTCCTGACGGGGTCATCGACGCTGTCGGCATGGAGGCGCACGGATCACCGGTCGGGAAGGCGGCACACGCCGTGGTAGGCCTGCTCCCTGATGCGTTGGCGGCTCCGTTGACGGACAAGTTGGCGCTGGACCGCCTGGCCGCCCTGCGAACGGCCATCAAGAGCGTCCGTCGCGGTGGCACGGTGTCCGTGAGCGGCGTCTACGGCGGAGAGATCGACCCGCTGCCCATGATGGAGATGTTCGACCGGGGGATTCAGCTCCGGATGGGTCAGTGCCACGTACGACGGTGGACCGACGACATCCTGCCGCTCGTGACTGCGGACGACGACCCATTGGGACTCGAGGGACTCGCGACTCATCGCGTCCCGCTCGATTCGGCTCCGGATGCCTACGCCATGTTCCAGAAGAAGCAGGACGGCTGCGTCAAGGTCGTTCTCAAGCCGTGAGCTCTCACCCCCGTGTAGTCCTCGTCACCGGCGCCTCGAGCGGGATCGGACGCGCCACCGCTCGCCGGCTGGCAGGTCGCGGGGACCATGTGGTCCTTCTGGCCCGGGCGCTCAAACCACTTCAGGAGACAGCCAACGAGTGCGAAGCAGACGGGGCGAGCAGCGTCCTCGTCACAGCCGCCGATGTCACCGACGTCAGTGCAGTGGAGGCAGCGGTCCAGCTGATCATCTCGACCCATGGGCGGCTCGACGAGGTCGTTCACAGCGCTGGGGTCGTCGCGTACGGGGACTTCCTCGACATACCTACGGAGATCTTCGACCGGGTGATCGCGACGAACGTGAGCGGAAGCGCCAACGTCGCACGCTGTGCCCTGCGGGTGATGCGCGACCAAGGTCACGGTTCGGTCGTGCTGCTGTCGTCGGTCATCGGACACATCGCCGTACCGAGCATGTCTCCCTACGTGGTCAGCAAATGGGCGATCCGCGCTTTAGCCCGCGAGCTGCAACTCGAGCATCGCAACCATCAGAACGTTCACATCAGCTGCGTATCCCCTGGCAGTGTGGACACGCCCATCTACCTGCAGGGGGCCACGTACGCCGGCGCCGCCGGAAGACCGCCGCCGCCGGTGGTGTCACCAGAACATGTCGCGAAGGTCATCGTGCGAACGCTCGACCAACCACGGCCCACCGTTCAGGTCGGTCCGGCCAATCGTCTGATGCAGCTCGGCTTCACGCTGACGCCCAGGCTCTTCGACGCCTTGGTCGGCCCACTTGCAGCGCTGGCGGCGCTGGAGCGAGAGACCACGCCCTCCGGTCCGGGCAACGTGCTCAACCCACGGCCTGAGCTCAACCGTGTGCGCGGCAACCAGGGCAACAGCTCCCTGGCCATGGCCCGGGCGATCCTCGAGCGCACCCGGACGTGGGTCAGGAACGACTAGGACCTGCGCGCCGCAGCGACGGTGGTATCTCGATGCCGGCGCGGAGGTCGGGGGCTGGTCGGGGCTCGGCGTACGACGTCTGCTGCGGAACCACGCCTGCCCAGGCGGGACCCTCGACGTCTTCGGGCGGGTCCTCGGGCCAACCGTCGGAGATCTTCAACGACCACCGCTCGAGCGGCAGCGCGAGCACCACCGTGGCCGCGAGCTCCTTCTGCGTCGGCTCGCGGACCTCGGAGACGCGCCCCGGGATCAGGGCGTTCGTCAGCACGTCCAGGGCCCGGCGCTTCTCGTCCCCCTCCAGGACCGAGCAGCTACCGAAGATCACCGCACTGCGGTAGAGCATGGACGACTCGAACGCTGAGCGCGCGACGACCAGACCGTCCAGCATCGTCACAGCCACCGAGACCGGTCCACCGGCCGCGACCCCGCGCATCCAGCCCGAGCCCGTGGACCCGTGCAGAAGGACCCGGTCCCCGTCACGGGCGATCGCGGTCGGGATCACCACCGGGTGACCCTCGACGACCAGACCGACATGACAGACCAGCGCCTCGTCCAGCAGCGCGTCCAACACGGTCCGGTCCTGCGAGCCCAGCTCGGGCAGCCGCGTCAGCTTCGTGAGGTCCATCGGCGGAGCATACGGCTCGACTTGCGCGTGCCGCCAGGTGTCGTAGGGTGTGGCGCAGCCGCGACTGGAGACCGCCGCGGCACACGCACCGAGGTGCCTCCGCTCCGGAGGCCACAGGAGGCAACATGAGGTCGAGAGCCAGTGGTTTGGTCAGTCTGATCGTCGTGGTCTGGCTGGTGATCGGGCTGCTCGCGGCCTTCCAGCGGGGTTACTTCGGCAGCGACCGCGACGTCAACTGCAAATCCTTCGGCGACACCGCGCTGACGATCATCGCCGGTCCCCTCAACTACGTCGGTGTGAACCCGAAGATCGAGTGCAAGACGCCGCAACCGTCGAAGTGATCCGAGGACTGTGAGCGGGTGGAGCTACTGCCCATCCGTACACGTTGGAGGCCGCCCCGCACGGACGTACGCTGAGGTATGACCCCAGCCCGTCGATGGTGGCTTGTCGCCATCGGCGTCGCGTTGCTGATCGGCGTCCCGCTCGGCGTACGAGCGATCCCCGTCGCCGACAGTGCCATCACCGCTCCGGCCCTGTTCCAGCGCATCCAGAGCTCACAGGGCCACGCCTATTCGGGGTACGCCGAGACTCTGGGCACACTGCAGCTTCCGGTCGCTGACCGTTTCACCGACATCGGCAGCCTGCTCGGTGAACGGACCCGGATGCGGGTGTGGTGGCGCAGCGCAAGCGACTGGCGCGTGAACAAGGTTCTGTCCTCGGGGGAGAGCGACCTGGTTCATCACAGCACCCGGACGACGGAGTGGGACTACGAGAAGTCCGCTGTGACGATCAGCCGAGATCCGGCGATGCGGCTGCCGCGCACCGCTGACCTGCTGCCTCCTGAGCTGACCCGTCGCCTGCTCCGGGACGTCGACCCGTCAGAGCTCAGCCGACTTGCGGCTCGCCGGGTGGCCGGCCGTGACGCACCGGGGCTGCGCCTGTCACCCGCGGCGCCACAGTCGAGCATCGATCACGTCGACATCTGGGCTGATCCGTCCACCGGCGTTCCGTTGCGGGTCGAGGTCTTCGCGGTTGCCTCGACGTCGGCGTCGTTCACGTCCGAGTTCATGTCCTTCTCCTCGGCCACGCCCGCCGCGACGACCACGGCGTTCGCTGCTCCCACCGGAGCTCGCGTGTCCTACGACGGCATCGTCGACATCGCCGACGCCGCCAACCACTACGCCCCGGTCGCACCACCCCACATACTTGCCGGGCTCTCGCAGTCCGGCGATGCGCGGCTGAGAGCCGTCGGCGTGTACGGCGCCGGAGTCACCCAGCTGATCGCGATTCCGTTGTGGGACCGGGCTTCCGAGCCGCTGCGTATCCAGCTGGAGAAGACGCCGGGCGTACGACTGGTCGAGGAGGGTGACATCTTCTCCGTCGGTCCGCTCAGCGTGCTTCTCACCCAGCACGAGAACTTCGACGGCGGCTGGCTGCTCGCCGGCACCGTGACCGAAGCCACCCTGACCACGGCGGCCCACGAGATCGACGGCGGCACTCGCAGCCTCCCGGTGCCGCCGTGATCACCACCCGCGCGCTGACGAAGCGGTTCGGCCCGATCCTCGCGGTCGACGAGCTGGACCTCGACGTCCGCGAGGGCGACATCTACGGCTTCCTCGGGGCCAACGGTTCCGGCAAGACCACGACCGTCCGGATGCTGCTGGGGCTGGTGCTCGCGACATCCGGAGACATCCACCTGTTCGACGAGCCGATGCCGAAGTCGGCGGCGACCGTGTTGCCGCATGTCGGCGCGCTGGTCGAGGGTCCGGCGGCATACGCGCATCTGTCGGGTCGCGCCAACCTGTCGCTGTTCGACGCGATGGGTCCGGGCGGACTGCGCCGGACGAGAGCGGGACGCATCGAGGATGCGCTCGAAGAGGTCGGCCTCGGCGGCGTCGACGCGCGGCCGGTCAAGGCGTACTCGCTGGGCATGCGGCAACGACTGGGTCTTGCGGGTGCACTGCTGCGTCGGCCGCGCCTGCTCGTCCTCGACGAGCCCACGAACGGGCTCGACCCGCAGGGCATCCGCGAGATCCGCCACCTGCTGCTGACCCTGCACGCGGCCGGCACCACGATCTTCCTGTCCAGCCACCTGCTGGCCGAGGTCGAGCAGCTGTGTACGCGGGTGGGGGTTCTGGACCGGGGTCGACTCGTCATCCAGGAAGACCTCGCTGTGCTCCGACAGCCGACCGGCAGGTTGTTCGTGCGCACGCCCGACGTGGCCCGCGTCCGCACGATGCTGGACGGTCAGGTCGAGCACTACGACGCGGAGACGCTGCTGATCCGGGTCGACGACCCCGCCGGCCTCAATGCCAGGCTCGTCGCTGACGGTGTACGGGTGATGGAGCTCGGGCCCGAACGCCATACGCTCGAGGACGTGGTCCTGGCCGCTACCGAGCCCGGCTCGGACCGGATCGGGCGCAGATGATCGGCGTCGAGGTCCGCAAGCTGCTCCGCAGTCGCCGGACCTGGATCACCATCGCCCTTATCGACGCTCTGCCCTCGCTGGTGGCGGTGCTGCTGTCGATCACCAACCTCGGCCCCCGTCCCGGCACGGGTCCGGCGTTCCTGTCCGCGGTGCTGACCGACGGGACGCTCTACCCGCTGGCTGCGGTCGCGATCGTGCTGCCCCTTTTCCTGCCCGCCGCTGTCGCGGTCGTCGCCGGTGAGTCCATCGCCGGTGAAGCGCAGGCGGGGACGCTCCGCTATGTGCTGATCCGACCGGTTGGGCGCTCGCGGCTGCTGGTGGCGAAGCTGGTCTCGATCATGACATTCGTGGTTCTGACCGTGCTGGTGGTCGCTGTCACGGCATACATCCTCGGGGTGTTGCTGCTCGGCGACCAGCAGGGTGCGGCGACCGTCAGCGTCTCGGGAAGCTCACTCACGACGCAGCAGGTCATCGTGCGCACCGGCATAGCGTTGGCTTACGCGATGCTGTCGATGCTGGGCGTCGCCGCGATCGCCCTCTTCCTCTCGACCGTGGTCGAGACGCCGCTCGCGGCGGCGCTGGGCACGATCGGCATCCTCATCGCCTCGACCCTGCTCCTCACCCTGGATGCGGCGACCGCGCTGTATCCGTATCTTCCGACCCGCTACTGGCTGTCGTTCGTCGACCTGTTCCGCGATCCCATCCTGTGGCGCAACGTCACCCGGGGGACAGGCCTGCAACTCATCTACGTCGCGGTGTTCCTCGCGGCCGGCTGGGCCAACTTCACCACGAAGGACATCAAGGACTGAGCGAACAGACGCCGGCCCCCGGCAGGACCGGTGCGGCGGCGCCGAGGACGTCGATCGTCATCGCGATGACCGTGGGATTGCGCGGCAGCTCGCCGTGGCTGATGTCCATAGACGGGCACACGGACTGGACCGAGAAGTCCAGCGCACCAGCCAGCGATGCCGACTCCGGCGGTACGACGGTCTTGTCTCCCGTGGTCCAGATGGAGACCCAAGCGGGCCCGGCCGGGGTCTCGTCACCGGCGTTCAGGAGGCGCAGCAGGTCGCTGTCGGTGGCCAGCTGCCGGCACGCGACCGGGCAAGATCCGGAGGTGAGATCCGACGCGAGGGCGGCGACGTCGGTGCCGTGCTGAGGCGACCCGAGCGTCACGACGCGCCGCGCGAGGTCGCCCCCTCCGTGATCGCGGACCCACAGCCGGGCGACCACCCCGCCGGCGGAGTAGCCGACGACGTCGACGGAGGCAGCGCCGGTCCGGCGGGCCGCCGCGCGCGCCGCATCACCGAGCACCTGCGCCTGCTGCTGGAGGTCGCCGGTGCCGTCACCTGGCAGCGGAACCACGGAGACGTCACGTCCGGCCTTCCGAAAGGCGGCCGCGAGCCCGTCCAGCGAAGCCGTCGAGCCGCCGTACCCGGGAACGAGCAGCACCGGACCTGGCCTGCCCTGGTCGACCGGCGTCACCTGGGCCGGCCGTGAGCGCACCCACAGGACGACGGCGACGACCACCGCGACCGCCACCAGCGCCACCACCGCGAGCGCGAAGCGGCGACGGGCGGGCGACAGGGCATCCAGCACGACACCATCCTCCCCCGGAGTGTCAGCTCAGTGCTCCGGCTACGGACCCGATGGTGTCCTGGGTCGGCTCAGCGCGCGACAGCACCCCGACTGGCGGTCTTGGCGCGATACATCGCCTGGTCTGCCCTCGCGACGAGCGTCTCGAACTCCGCGGCGGTCGTCGCGGTCGCGTGACCGGTCGAAGCTGCGACGCTCTGGACGTTCAGCCCGTCGAAGATGTCCGCCTCCCGGTGGTCTGCCTCGGTCTCGGAGCAGCTGACGAGCAGCACCCCGAACTCGTCACCGCCGATGCGGGCGACCACGTCGTCGCGGCGGACCAAGCCCGTGAGGATGCGGCCGGCGAGCCGAAGCTGCTCGTCGCCGGCTTGATGGCCCTCCCGGTCGTTGACCGCCTTGAAGTCATCGAGGTCGACGATGACCACGGACATGTGGTCGCCATAGCTCTCGAGGCTCTCGCGTGCCTGCTCGATCGCGAGGTCCCAGCCGCGCCGGTTGACCAGACCTGTGAGGTGGTCGGTCTGCGCCAGCACGAGCGCCGACCGCTCCGCCGCATGAGCGGAGTCACTCAGCCGGGCACCGTCGAGGACATCTGCCAGCAGCCCCGTCAACAGCTCGAGCTCGGCCTCGTCGATTCCGAGGTCACCGCTGAACGGCTCGGAGGTGACGCCGCAGAGCATGCCGAAGGTCGAGCCGTCGTCGCCGCGAATCGGCATGCCGGCGAAGCCGCGGAACCTCCCGGCCGCCGGGTGGTCGGCGTACACCGGGTCGGTGAGTGTGTCCGCCACGATGGCGGGTCCGCCTTCGACCATGCGGCGGCACAGGCTGTCGCCCCAGGGCAACGTCTCGCCGGCGGCGATCAGGTCACCGTTGACGTGCAGGTGCACCTGGTGACCGGACTCGACACGGGACACCGACCAGGTCATGCCGGTCGTGATCCCCGTCGTACGGCGTCCGAGGTCGGCCACGACGCGTTCGGATGCGCGGCGGAACAGATCCGTGCCCGCCCGGGAGAAGGTCCCGGCCGAGGCGAGCGGATCAGCTGGTAGTCCCGTCGTCACGCACCGACTATGTCAAAGCATCCGGCGCCCGGTCAGACACGCGGGCAGTTCCTCCCCACCCCACGCCGCGTTGTTCGACATTCTGTAACCGGCCGCCCACACAGCGTTGACGTTTCCCCTGGTAGAACGCCGCGGTGTGCTGACGGTCGCGGCGCCGCAAGGTTGGTTGCTGGTGATCAGCGACAGGTCCTCCGTTCGGGTCGTCTCACCCTCGGCCGTTCGGCCGACCGGGACCGAGGGGCAGCGAATTTTCGTCACTCAGCGTATTAGGTTCATTGCTTACCGCAATATTCCTGTGATCCCACGTGAAGGCAGTCCCGATGTCCAGCACCACGTCCAGCTCCACTCCCAGCTCCATTTCCAGCGCAGCCCGCGTCGCCACGATCGGCGTCGCCGCAACCCTGCTCGTCGCCCTCGCACCAGCCGTGTCCACCGCAGCCGGTGCGACCGGCCCGCACGAGACGACCAGCGGCACCACGACCTCGTCGCTGCGGCCGCCGGTGACCTTTCCGCGTCACCCGAAGGGCATGGCCCCTCCCCGTCAGTGGCGCGGCCCCTTGGACGAGCCGGCGAGCTACCAGATGCAGCAGGCCTGTGTCGCCGTCCCCTCGCGCGGCATCGTGAAGCTACGGGCGCTCGCGCTGTCGACATACGACCGGGGTGGCAGCAGCTCCGCCACTCCCCGCGCGTGCACGTCCGGCAGCACGTCGGAGCACAAGGACGGCCGCGCCTGGGACTGGATGCTCAACGTGCACAACCGCGACGACAAGCGCGCCGCCGCGGACTTCCTCGCGTGGATCACGGGGCCGGGGCCCAGTGGAGAGTCCGGCGAGCTGGCTCGACGTCTCGGCATCATGTACGTGATCTACAACCACAAGTCGTGGGCCGCCTATCGCGGTAGCTGGCAGCGGTACACCGGGGCCGATCCCCACACCAGCCACATCCACATCTCGCTGTCGTGGAACGGTGCCCGCGCTCACACGTCGTTCTGGACCGGTCACGCCTGGGCCACCGACTACGGCACATGCCAGGTCTTCCGCGGCCAACCGGCCGTGGCGCCGACGGACACCCCGCGGGTGACCCCGTGTCCTGCACCGGTCACGTCTCCGCGGCTTTCGCGGTTGCCGCTCCAGTGGCTCGGCAGCGCGGGCGACGTGGTGCGCAAAGGCCAACGACTGTTGGACCAACCGGTGACCGGCACGTTCGGCGCGACGACACGCGCCGCGGTGCTTCGCTACCAGGGTGCCCATGACCTGCCCCGGACCGGAGCGCTCGACAAGCCCACCTGGGCAAGCCTCGTGCCGTCCGCCCGGCGGCTGACCGCACCGGACTGGACACCCCGCGAGGCCAAGCAGTGGGGACGCACCAACGCAGCCCAGACCATCCTGCGCCGCGGCAGCGTTGGCCGGGCGGTCTTCGCGCTGCAGGTGGCGCTCAAGCTCCCGGACGCCGACCGCACCGGAGTGCTCGGACGGCGTACGGCGGCTGCCGTCGTGGCCCTGAAGAAGGCAACCGGCCTGGCAGCCAACGCCGTCGTCAACGAGCAGGTCTGGCGCGTTCTCTAGCCGGTGCCGGCCGAGCCTGTCGAGACCCGCGGCCGCTACTAGCATGGCGAGATGACCACCCCGCAAGAGCCGGCTACCGTCTCGCCTCTCACCCTGCCCACCGACGACGACGGCTGGCGCGACTGGCTGGTGGAGCGGTGCGACGACCAGCTCGACCGGGTGCGGCACCACGTCGACGAGCTCCGCGAGACCGGACGTGCGGCTGACGCCAACGACGTGCTGGGGCGCTGGAACCTCGTCACGCTCGCGCTGGCGAACGCCATCTCCGCGTCCTCGGTGATGAGCAACGTGCTGCCGAACGAGTCGCTGCGAACCCAGGCCGAGGTGGCCATGCAGGACGCGCGGAAGCTCGCGACGGATCTCACGCTCGATGCCGGGCTGCACACCATCTTCGCGGGCCTCGACGACGCCGAGCTGGACACGGATGCGCGCCGGGTGCTGGACCGGACGTTGCGGGACTTCCGGCGGGCCGGCGTCGACCGCAGCGACTCCGACCGACAGCGACTCCGAGAGCTCGCCGAACGCGAGACCCTGCTCGGTCAGGAGTTCGCCAAGAACATCCGCGACGACGTCCGTCACGTCCGACTCGACCCGGCCCAGCTCGACGGGCTCCCGGACGACTACCACGAGAGCCACCCAGTGGGGGCGGACGGCCGCGTGGAGGTGACGACCGACTACCCCGACGCCATTCCGCTCCTGACGTTCGCGCGTGACCGCGAAGCGCGTCACGCGATGACGCTGGCGTTCAACAACCGCGGCTGGCCGGACAACGACGGGTTGCTGCGCGAGCTGCTCGTCCTCCGCGCCGAACACTCAGCTCTGCTCGGCTACCCGAGCTGGCCCGACTTCGATGCTGAGGTGAAGATGATCGGCTCGGGCGACGCGATCGCGACGTTCATCGACGAGGTCACCGCTGCCGCCGCCTCCTCCGGCGAACGGGACCGGGACCGCCTGCTCCATCGCCTCCAGAGTGACCACCCAGAGGCGACGAGCATCGACCGGGTCGACAGTACGTACTACGCGGAGGTGCTGCGTCGGGAGGAGTACGACGTCGACGCGCAGCTGGTGCGGACCTATTTCGACTTCGCCCGGGTGCGGCAAGGCCTGCTCGACGTGACCGGCCGACTGTTCGGTCTCACCTACCGGCCGCTGCCGGACGCACCGCGTTGGCATGACGACGTGACGGCATACGACGTGGAGCTCGACGGGAAGCGGATCGGCCGTATCTACCTGGACCTCCATCCGCGCGAGGGCAAGTTCAAGCACGCCGCGCAGTTCACGATCACACCGGGAGTCAACGGGCACCAGCTCCCCGAGGGCGTGCTGGTGTGCAACTTCCCCCGCGGACTCATGGAGCACCGCGACGTGGTCACGCTGTTCCACGAGTTCGGCCATCTCATCCACCACGTCGTCGCGGGACGGCAGGACTGGGCCCGTTTCTCCGGGGTGACCACCGAGTGGGACTTCGTCGAGGCGCCCTCTCAGATGCTCGAGCACTGGGCCTGGGACGCCGACGTGCTCGCGACGTTCGCGGTCAACGCCGAGGGCGCGCCGATCCCGGCAGACCTCGTCGCGAGGATGCGCGCGGCCAACGACTTCGGCAAGGGCTTTTGGGCCCGGACCCAGATGTTCTACGCGGCGGTCTCGTACTACCTGCATCGAGCCGACCTGACCGACGACGGCCTTGACCTGACGGCGTACGTGGCAAGCCTGCAGGCGGCGTACGACGTGTTCCCCTTCGTCGACGGGACGCACTTCCACGCGTCGTTCGGCCATCTCGAGGGCTACACGTCCGGGTACTACACGTACATGTGGAGCCTGGTCATCGCGAAGGACCTGTTCTCCGCCTTCGACCCGGACGACCTGTTCGAGCCCGGGATCGCGAGGCGCTACCGGGACCGGGTGCTCGCGCCGGGTGGTCGACGCGACGCCGCCGACCTGGTCGAGGACTTCCTCGGCCGCCCCTACACGATCGACGCCTGGACCCGCTGGCTCAACACCTGACTCCCCCGCTCGCCCGCCGTCCTCCCGGTGGCCGGAGGCGTTTGCCTTGTGAACAAGCCAGGTGGCTTGTTTACAAGGCAAACCTGCCTCTTGCACTGGGTACTTGCCTAGTTCACAAGGCAAACGGACGGCCACCGGTCTCAGCGGCCGGTATGACGGGCAAACGCGTCAGCCGACCGTCACGCTGAACTTGTGGAAGGCGTTCCGCGATCCCTCCGGAGCCACGCCCACGACGCGCAGCACACGCTTCCCGGTCTGCGACAAGATGACGCGGCAGCGGTAGACACCCTCGTCATTCGTCATCACGCGAGCCCCGGTCAGCTGATGCCAGGCACCGTCCCGGTAAGCCTGCACCTTCACCGGCCGGTCGCTGGCCGCCGCGGAGGTGGTGCCGAACGTCCCACGCACGACGAACTGCTCACCACTGGCAGGCGTGCTGTCCGAGGCGTGGACGCTGATCCGGTAGTGCTCGACGGTGGCGGCGTCGGAGCTGGCGGCGGCCACCACACCGGTCAGCGGAACAAGGGCTCCGACGACAACGGCAGCGGCAGTGCGGCGAACATTCATGGCAATCCCCCAAAGGAAGCAGTCGTGGGCCGGCCTTGTGCGGCCCGTCATCTGCTCAAGACGTGCGACGCAGCAAGAAGGTTGTTCGCGTTGACAACGATTCGACAACAGCGCCCGCACTCGATCCCTCCGGCCGCAGCAAAAGCCACTTTCGCGACGTGGTACATGTCGGCAAAATGGGACGATCATGGCCGACACCCGCGTCACTACAGCGACCCGTTGGCGGGTGTGGGGACCCACGGCCGCTCTGCCCCTCGCCGCGTGGTCCTTCGCGTACGCCGGCTATCGGGCCTACTACGCACTAGGTGGCGACGTCGGCATGATCGGCAGACCGGTCTCTGACTCGCAGCTCCGCGCCGTCAACGCCGTCGGTGCGGCGATCATCGTCCTGGCCGGCGTGCTACCACTCGTCGCGATCCGGCTCGCACCGCTCCGCCGCGCGCTGCCCGCCATCGGCTGGGTCGGGGCCGTCGGCTGCTGCATGCACGCGCTGACCGACACCACCCTGCGGCTGCTCAGCGTGATCGGCGTACGGCCCACGCAGCTTCCCGCGAGCGTATGGCGGTCGTTCGACCGGCACGCAGCCGATCTGCAGGACCTGCTGCTCAATGAGCCCTGGTTCCTCGTCGAGGGTCTGCTGTGGGCCGCTCTCGGCCTCGGTTTCGTCCGAGCATCCCGGCGGCGCACCTGGGTGCTGTCGGCGCTCGTGGCATGCGCAGCGTTGACAGCGTTGGGGGTCCTGACCGGCCTTGGCGCGGTCGGGTCGTTCCACCTCGGCTGACCAGGCCGCTCGGCGATGGACGCTGGCACGTTCACGTGTCGGCCGCCTCACTCACGCCCACACCGCTCTGACCCGGGGCCGAACCGCCCGCAACCGTTCACCCGCAGTTAACCGACGCCCACCAGTGCGGTCACCTGCGCTCCCTAACGTCACGGGTGTCATCGAACATCCTGCAGACTCCCAGAGAGGGACGCCTGACGTGAAGTACACCTTCCTGCCCCGCGCCGCCAAGGTCGGCGCCGTCGCGCTGACCGTGGCGCTCGGCATGAGCGCATGCAGCGCCAGCAACGAGACCAACTCCGGCGGCAACGGCGGCAGCAGCTCCGACCTCTCCGGGACGCTGAGCGGCGCGGGTTCGACGGCCCAGGAGGCCGCGATGGCTGCGTGGAAGGCCGGGTTCCAGGGCGCGAACTCGGCAACCACGGTCAACTACGACGCGGTCGGTTCCGGCGGTGGCCGGGAACAGTTCCTCGCAGGTGGCGTCCAGTTCGCCGGCTCGGACGACTACCTCAGCGACGACGAGCTCGGCAAGGCCCAGAAGACCTGCGGTGGCGACCCCATCGAAGTGCCGGTCTACGTGAGCCCGATCGCCGTCATCTACAACCTCCCCGACGTGAAGGACCTGCGGCTTTCTCCCGCGACGCTCGCCCAGATCATGGCGGGCAAGATCACGTCGTGGGACGACGCCGCCATCAAGGCCGACAACCCGGACGCCACCCTGCCCGGCACCGCCATCACGCCCGTCCACCGTTCCGACGAGTCCGGCACCACGGCGAACTTCACCGACTACCTGTCCCAGGCAGCCGGTTCCGACTGGACCTTCGGCTCGGTCGAGACCTGGCCGATCCAGGGCGGCGAGGCTGCCGACGGCACCTCCGGCGTCGTGTCGGCCGTCAAGGGAGGCGAGGGCACCGTCGGGTATGCCGACGCGAGCCAGGCCGGTGACCTCGGCAAGGCTCTGATCGGCCAGGGCGGTGACTTCGTCGGTCCGACAGCGGACGCCGCTTCCAAGGTCCTCGACGAGTCCACACCAGTCTCGGGTCGGGCGGCCACGGATCTGGCGATCACGGTCAACCGGACGCCCAACGGCGCGGGAATCTACCCGATCGTGCTCGTGTCGTACCAGATGTACTGCTCGACGTACGATGCCTCCAAGGCAGACATGGTCAAGGCGTTCGCGTCATACGTGATCAGCGCCGACGGTCAGAGCGCGGCCAGCTCAACTGCTGGTTCGGCTCCGATCAGCGACGCGATCCGGCAGAAGGCCCAGGCGGCGATCGACACGATCTCAGCCAAGTAGCCGTCGCTCTCGTGGGTTGCCTGCGCCGAGCGTGCAGGCAACCCACGAGACATCTCAGCTCCAGTCCCCCGACCGAAGGCGCAACCAATGGCCAGCACGACCCGCGAACCGAAGGCCCGTCCGCCGCGCAGCCGCGGCGACCGGGTCTTCTCGGGTTTCGCCACCGGCGCCGGTGGGCTGATCCTGCTGACCCTGGCCGGCGTTGCCATCTTCCTCACCTTCGAAGGCGTGCCGGCTTTCACCGCGAGCGCCGACCAGATTCCGGGTGGCAACGGAATCGTGGCCTACATCTGGCCGTTGGTCTTCGGGACCCTGCTGGCCGCTGCGCTCGCGCTGCTGATCGCAACGCCGCTGTCCATCGGCGTCGCGCTGTTCATCTCGCACTACGCACCACGGCGGCTGGCGGCGCCCCTCGGTTACCTCGTCGACCTGCTGGCAGCGGTCCCGAGCATCGTCTACGGGCTGTGGGGCATCTTCTACCTCGCTCCGCGGATGGTGCCCCTGTACACCTGGCTCGACCAGCATGCGAGCTTCATCCCGTTCTTCGCCGGCCCCGCCTCGGTGACGGGCCGGACGATCCTCACCGTTGGCCTCGTCCTCGCCGTGATGATCCTGCCCATCGTGACGGCGCTGTGCCGCGAGATCTTCCTGCAGACGCCTCGCCTCCACGAGGAGGCTGCCCTGGCGCTGGGCGCAACGCGCTGGGAGATGGTGCGGATGACCGTCTTCCCGTATGCCCGCTCCGGCATGGTGAGCGCCGCGATGCTGGGCCTCGGACGCGCTCTCGGTGAGACCATCGCCGTCGCCACCGTGCTGTCCGTGACGGGTGTCGTGTCGGTGAACCTGATCACCAACAGCAACCCGGGCACGATCGCGGCCAACATCGCGTTGAAGTTCCCCGAGGCGAGCGGGATCGAGGTCAATGTCTTGGTGGCGACAGGTCTGGTGTTGTTCGTGATCACGTTCGGCGTCAACTTCGTCGCCCGCGCGATCGTGGCCCGCCGCAGCCAGTTCTCGGGAGCCAACTGACATGGCGAACCCCGTCACCACAGAACCTCCCCGCGACCGGATCGATCCCGTCGTGCTCGATCAGCGCCTGCACGCTCCCCCGATGCGCCGGTGGACTCCCTGGGCACTCCTCGCGGGCGGCGTGGTCGTGGCAGTTCTCCTGCACCAGGTCGTCGGGTGGGGCTCTGCACTGTCCGTCGTCGTCGGCTGGCTGATGTTCGTCGCCGCGTTGACGCTGGCTTCGCGCTGGGTGGAGGGCTCCCGCAAGAGTGTTGACCGGTTGGCGACGGTGTTGATCACGACGGCGTTCGCGATCGCCCTGCTTCCTTTGGGCACGCTGCTGTTCGAGGTCGTCAGCAAAGGGGCGCCGGCCCTCAGCAGCACATTCCTCACCTCGTCCATGCGCAACGTCGTCGGCGAAGGCGGCGGGATCTACCACGCCGCCTGGGGCACGTTGCTCGTCACGGGTATGGCGGCTTTCCTGTCGATTCCCATCGGACTGCTCACCGGGATCTACCTCGTCGAGTACGGCGGTGGCCAGCTGGCTCGCTGGATCACCCTTCTCGTCGACGTCATGACCGGCATCCCGTCGATCGTGGCCGGCCTGTTCGCCTATGCGTTGTTCGTGATCTTCTTCGGCGAGGGCGTCCGGATGGGCTTCGGCGGCTCGGTCGCCTTGTCGGTGCTGATGGTTCCGCTCGTCGTCCGCTCCAGCGAGGAGATGCTCAAGCTGGTTCCCAACGAGCTGCGCGAGGCGTCATACGCGTTGGGTGTCCCGAAGTGGCGGACCATCGCGAAGGTCGTGCTCCCGACTGCCATGGCCGGGATCGTCACGGGAATCACGATCGCGATCGCCCGTGTCATCGGGGAGACCGCGCCCTTGCTCATCATCTGTGGCGCCACCGATTCGACGAATTTGAACCTGTTTCAGGGTCGGATGATGACGTTGCCGGTCTACATTTATAGCCAGTACAAGAACCCGGGCTTCCCACCCGAGTTCGGCGTCGAGCGGGCCTGGGGAGCGGCGCTCGTGCTGACGATCATCATCATGGTGCTCAACCTGGCTGCACGGCTGATCTCGTACTACTTCTCACCCAAGACGAAGGCGTAACCATGGCGAAGAGCATCGACGTCAGCGACCTCGACATCTACTACCGTGACTTCCTCGCCGTCGAGGGCGTCACGATCCCGCTGGCTGCGCGGTCGGTCTCCGCACTCATCGGCCCCTCGGGCTGCGGCAAGTCGACGTTTCTGCGTTCCCTCAACCGGATGCACGAAGTCATCCCTGGTGCCCGGATCGAGGGCAAGATCATGATCGACGGCAGCGACCTGTACGACCCCGACGTCGACCCCGTCGAGGTACGCCGTCAGATCGGCATGGTCTTCCAACGACCGAACCCGTTCCCCACGATGTCGATCCTCGAGAACGTCCTGGCTGGTATGCGGCTCAACAGCAAGCGCATGAGGAAGGCCGACGCCTTCGACCTCGCCGAGCGGGCGCTTCGCCAGGCCAACCTGTGGAACGAGGTGAAGGATCGTCTCGACAAGCCTGGCTCGAGCCTGTCGGGTGGTCAGCAACAACGGTTGTGCATTGCCCGGGCGATCGCCGTGGAGCCGCAGGTGCTGCTCATGGACGAGCCGTGCTCAGCCCTCGACCCGATCTCGACGAGCGCGATCGAGGACCTGATCCACGAGCTCAAGGACAGCTACACGATCGTCATCGTCACACACAACATGCAGCAGGCGGCCCGCGTCTCGGAGACGACGGCCTTCTTCAACCTCGCGGGCGTCGGCAAGCCCGGCAAGCTCATCGAGTTCGGCCCCACGTCAACGATCTTCTCCAACCCCGAGAACGACGCCACCGAGGCCTACATCTCCGGCCGCTTCGGCTGACCTGCGCTTGCCTGGACGCCGTTGGCGTTTGCCTTGTTTACAAGCCGGGCGGCTTCTGTACAAGGCAGATCCGCCTTGTACAGAAGGCAGCTGGCTTGTTCACTAGGCAAACGCGGAGGGCCAGGTGGGCACACACACCAGGGGTATGTCGGGTCAGGCGTCGAGGTGGACGTCGGCGACGCGTTCGAGGACCGGGTCGCTCCCGGGGCTGCCGTGGACGGTACCGCGGTCCCAGTGCATCACGAGGCCACGACCCTGCGTCTCGAGCGTGGCCAGGTTGTTGTCGAACCACGGCCCGCGCACCGTCTTCCACTCGAACGGCGGCGGCGGCACCTTCGCCCGCCGGGCGAGGAAGCGGCCGATCCCGCGGCCCACGTTCTTCGACGAGAACCCGGTCATGTAGCGGACCGCCTGCGGCAGCGGGTTGCGGATCGGCGAGCACACCGCCTGCAGGATGCGACTCTCGTACCGGCGCTCCACCTCAGCGACATAAGAGTTGTGCACGTCCCCGGACAGGAACGTCACCGTGCCCGGAGCCTGACCGCGCTTCCCCGACGCCACCTCGACGACCGCGTCCGCCACCGCCCGGAACCCCTCCTGGAAGGCCGCCCAGTGCTCCAGGTCGACGGCCTGCCGCGTCCGTTCACCGATCCGCGACCACGTCTTGCCCCAGACGCCGGTGCTGACCGCTTCGCTCCACGCCTCGAAGCCGTGCAACCCCGGCGACAGCAGGTACGGCAACGACGTCCCGACCAGCACATGGTCGAAGCCACCCTGGAGCTGTCCGTCGAACCAGCTCAACTCGTCCTGGTCGAGGATCGAGCGCTCCTCCGGCTTGAGCACCCTCGCCGCACGCGAGTCGATCACGATCAGCCGGGTCCGGCCGATGTCGCGCGCAAAGCTCCAGCGGTAGGTCTCCGGATGCTCGTCGGCGCGCTCGGCAAGCGCATCCAGCACCGCTCCCATGTCGGGCTCGTCGGACGAGGCCTCCCACCCGGCCTCGATCAGCTGCCACACCTCGTCGTCAGCCCGCTCGCCCGGGGCGAGGTTGCCGAGGTGCTGATAGACCCAGTACGACGCGAGGCCGCCGACGATGCGGTCGTGCCACCACGACGTCGCCTTCATCTCGGCCCGCCACGTCGCCGAGGTGTTCCAGTCGTCACGGATGTCGTGGTCGTCGAAGATCATCGCGCTGGGTAGCGTCGAGAGCAGCCACCGGTTGACCGGATCGCTCCACGCCAGCCCGTACAGGTGGGCGTACTCCTCGTAGTCCTTGATCTCCTCGCCCGGCGGCTCGTTGATGTCGCGCCGCCTCTCGATGAACTCCCGCATCGCGTCGGACGTCAGGTCGGCGTACACCTGGTCGCCGAGGAACAGCACGAGGTCCGGCCATCTCTCGGTGTCCCGCGTCATGTGCAACGCATAGGCGCGCATCGCGTCCACGCCGTGACTGCGGTTGCCGGCAGCGTCGTGCGCCACACTGGTCCGACACGAGCCGAACGCCATGCGCAGCTCCTTGCCCGGCTTCAGCGTGGCGATCCGGCTCGGCGGGTACGGCGAGTCAGCGGGCGGCCACACCTCGACACCCGACACGGCGACGGCGTAGTCCTGGATCGAACCGGGTTCGAGGCCGTCCACGGCGACGAGTGCGTAGTGGTGACCATGCGCGGCAAACGTTCGCGCGGTCCAGCTCCGACCCGCGGCGCGGACCTCGACGGTCGCCCTGTCGCGCGTCTCGACCCAGATCGCCGCCGAGGTTTCGTCGACGTGCCTGAGCAGGGGTCCCAGCACCAGGGGGTCGTCTCGCACGGCTCAGTTCTACACCGGTGGTGGCAGCCCCACCACACGGGCCGCGGCTCTCAGCCGTACCCGAGATCATGCAGCCGCTCGTCGTCGATGCCGAAATGATGCGCGATCTCGTGCACCACCGTCACCCGGACCTCGTGGCGTACGTCATCGGCCGTGTCGCACACCGCCAAGATGTTGTTGCGATAGATCGAGATCCGGTCGGGCAGCACGGCACCCGCGTACGACGACGTGCGTTCGGTGAGAGGGATGCCCTCGTAGAGCCCGAGCAGGTCCTGACCATCCGGCGCCTGCGCCTCGACGAAGATCGCGACGTTGTCCATCAAGCCGGCGAGCTCGTCGGGCAACTCGTCAAGCGCGTCAGAGACCAGCTCGTCGAACTTCTCGGTCCCGACGTCGAACACGCAGTCAGGATAGGCGACCCGTCGAACGTGGCCGCCTGCGAGCGTGCAGCATGTGACAGATGCGCAGATTGCGCCTGCACGAGTATCCTGTGTCACGGCACGCGTCCAACTCGGTGGTCGCGGGTGAAGGGGTTTCGTGTGGTGACCACGCAGGTGACGTTGCAGCCGGAGTCGAGTGCGGCCGGTGCTGCCCGCCGTTGGGTCAAGCGTGAGCTGACGCGGCGCTCCCGCTTCGAGCTGCTCGACTCCGCAGTCCTGGGCGTGTCCGAGCTCGTCACCAATGCCCTGTTGCACGTCCGTGGCCTGATCAACGTTCGCATCGTCGACTCCGAGGACCATCTCGTCATCGAGGTCCATGACAGCTCGACGAGCCTGGCCAACGACCAGCTAGCCAGCACGGTCACCCCAGCCCACCACCCGTCCACCGTCGGACGGGGTCTGCAGATCGTGGACTCGATCTCTTCTTCCTGGGGAGTCGATTACGAGGATGCGGGCAAGTGCGTGTGGTTCGCGCCGAGCCCGGGCGTCCCAGCCGGTGGCCGGCAGGGCCTCGCGCTGCGGGAGCGTCCGCCGCGGCACGACCACCGCGCGTCCCCCGACACCGTGAAGGTCGAGCTCATCGACCTGCCACTGCACCTGCTCCTCCACTACCGCATCCGTTTTCGAGACCTGCGGCGTGAGCTGACGTTGATCGCCCTCGACGCCGAGGAGCGCTCCTCGGTCGCCGGTCGACTCACCGCAGTCGCCCGCAAGCTGGAGAGCTTCAGCCAGGTGGGCACCGAGGCCGAGCAGGACATCGCCCTTGCCCTCGATGACGGTCTGGACCGGATGACGGCACGCTACGAGCTGCCCCTCGGCGCTGTCCGGGGCATCATCGAGCTGCGCGACCTGCTCACGGAGGCCGACGCGTACTGCCGCCAGCGGCGGATGCTCACCTTGGCCTCAGGACCACAGGAGAACGCCTTGCGCTCCTGGTACCTCGGAGAGCTGATCGCGCAAGCCGAAGGGGCCGCGCCGACGCCGTGGCCCGGGTCGTTCGTCGTCACCGATCCGTAACGGCCTCGTCGAGCGCGACTGCCAGCACCACCGCGTCTTGCATACTACGGAAGCGCAAGGTCTGCTCGCCCCGCCCCGGCCACCGCACTGAGTCGCCCTTCTCGAGCCGGCCGACCTCAGACGTGTCCAGAGCTCCGGCTGCGACGAACAGCTGCCAGGCCTGCGGAAGGTGTGCACCGGATCCGTACACGCCGGAGGTGCCACCGGGCAGGTGCCCCACCTGCACCGTCACCCCGGCAACCGTCATCATCGCGTTGCTTCGCGGAGTTCTGTTAGGAGCTCTGTTTGGAGCTCTGTCGCCAGCGATCGAGGTGAAGCCGGTCCAGGCGTCGTCGCCCTCGAGCGTCCAGGTCTCGTACGACGGCTCGACCGCTGCCGCGGCAGCTTCGAACCATAGTTGGACCAGCCGAAGCCGCTCCCCAGGACCGCCGGCGTTGACCTCGCTGTGGCGCACGCCGCTGCCTGCCGTCAGCCGTTGCACGGTCCCGTTGGTGATCGTCTCGCGTCGCCCGCTCGAGTCCTCGTGCAGCAAGCTGCCTTCGAGCACCCAGGTCACGATGTCGATGTCGCGATGCTCGTGCTCGGCATACCCGGCGCCGGGCTCGAAGAGCTCGTCGTTGAGCGCCACGAGCGGTCCGAACGAGACGTTGGCGGGGTCGTAGTGGTCCCCGAACGAGAAGGCGTGCCGTGTCGTGATGCCGTCGCGCTGGGAGACGAAGCGCTCGCTGGAGCGGATGACCGTGAGCGTCTCGGCCACGGGCGCCGCATCGTCGTCCACGGCTCGAGTGTGCCGGAACGGCCCGTCGGTCGCGAGGGCGCGCAGGTTGCGAGGACCCGCACGGTATCGTCGGTGCCGGACCTGCTGGTCCCGGCGGTGGGGCCCGCCGTCCGGGCTCCGGAGAACCGCAGCTGACCGCCGACGGTCCCTACCAGGATCCACACTCGGGATCCGTGCCTTGGTAGGAGACTGCATGAGCACCACCGACCCGCCGGACCGCAGTCCAACGCCCGCCGTGGCGTCACTCGTCGCCGATCCGTTCCGACGTCGCCCGCGTTCGCGATCGGCGTGGGACCGGATCGGACCTGTCGCAGCCGTGGCCGCTGGTGGCGCGCTGGGCGCGAGCGCCCGGTACGGCGTCGGGACCGCCCTTCCGCGTCATGAGGGCTTCCCCTGGGCGACCTTGGCCGTGAACGTCGTCGGCTCGTTCGCGCTGGCGATCCTGCTCGTCCTGATCCTCGACCTCTGGCCACCGCGCCGGTACGTCCGGCCGTTCGTCTGCGTCGGCTTCCTCGGGGCGTTCACGACGTTCAGCTCACTGGCGGTCGAGACGGACCAGCTCGCCACCGATCGCTCGGTTGGCGTGGCCGCCGCTTACCTCGCGCTCACGATGGTGCTCGGCCTGGCGGCGGCGGCAGGCGGCCTCCTCCTCGGCCACCGCGTCACCCGGAGAGCACCGCCCGAGCAGACCCACCACCCCGACGACCGTGCCCACCAGGGCACCTGAGAGGACCTGCCGTGAAGTTGCGAGGACCTGCCCAACGTCTCACCGTCTTCGTCGGGGAGACCGACCAGTGGCACCACAAGCCGGTGTACACGGAGATCGTGCACCGGGCGCACCACGCCGGTCTGGCCGGAGCCTCGGTGCTCCGGGGCATCGAGGGATACGGCGCGAGCCAGCACGTTCATACGACGCGCATCCTGAGTCTGTCGGAGGACCTGCCCGTGGCGGTGATCATCGTGGACATCGCCGAGCGGATCCAGGCCTTCCTCCCGTCCCTGGACGAGCTGATCACCGAGGGGCTCGTGATCATCGACGACGTCGAGGTCATCAGCTACGTAGGCCGCAACGCGGGCAACGACCACACCGATGACGCCGACCATGCGGATCCCACCGGATGACCGCTGTGCTCTGGGTGGCGCTGGGCTCGGCCTTCGGCGCACCGGCGCGGTATCTGCTGGACCGTCTCATCCAGACTCGCCACGAGCGGATCTTCCCGTGGGGTACCTGGGCCATCAATGTCTCCGGGTCGTTCGGGCTGGGTCTCGTGACGGCCATGGCTGATCACCACGTCCTCGGCTCATGGGTGGTACCGGCCCTGGGCATCGGGTTCCTCGGTGGCTACACGACGTTCTCCACCTTCAGCTGGGAGACGCTGCGCCTGATCGAGGAGGGTGCCGTGGCCGCGGCGGTGCTCAACGTCGCGACGACGGTGGCCATGACCCTGGCGGCGGCCGCCGCGGGCCTCCTCCTGGGCTCGGCGTGACCGGGTCCGGGGCTTGGTCGTCCACGTGCCGGTCGGTTTGGATCACCGTGCCCCGACCCCCTATGCTTGGGCGGTCCCCGACGGTTTCTCGTAGAGATGCCCGGGCTTAGGCCCCCATCGTCTAGTGGCCTAGGACGTCGCCCTTTCACGGCGGTAGCACGGGTTCGAATCCCGTTGGGGGTGCTTCGTGCGCTAACCTGTGGCGCGCGAAAACGCACAGCAAGAACGCACAGTGACATGTGCACACTGGCCCCGTAGCGCAGTTGGTTAGCGCGTCGCCCTGTCACGGCGAAGGCCGCGGGTTCGAGTCCCGTCGGGGTCGCTGAACGCCTCACCTGAGAAATCAGGTCGAGGCGTTTTCCGCGTCCAGACCACCTTTCCCCGGCGTACGACGATGAGCTGGCTCACACCACGGTTTGATCCGGGAATTCCTACGTCACCGATCTAGTTGAACGTTCTATGACTTCTTTGACGCTCGACACCACCGCACAGGACCTGCTCTTCCGCGAGGCGCGCACCGCCAACACCTTCAGCGACGAGCCGGTCTCCGACGAGCAGATCGAGGCGATCTACGACCTCGTCCAGTTCGCACCCACCTCCGCGAACATGCAGCCCCTGCGCATCTTCCTGCTCCGCAGCGAAGGTTCCCGCGAGCGCGTGCTCAAGCACCTGGGCGAGCGCAACCGCGACAAGACGGCGGACGCTCCGCTGATCGCGATCCTCGCGGCTGACACCGAGTTCCACGAGAACCTGCCGAGGGTCTTCCCCCACGCACCCGGGATGAAGGATCTCTTCTCCGACGCCGGTCCGCGCGAGCAGACGGCCCGCTTCAACAGTGCGCTCCAGATCGGCTACTTCCTGCTCGGCGTCCGTGCCGCTGGACTGGCCGCCGGCCCGATGACCGGTTTCGACGCCGCGGCTCTGGACGCCGACTTCTTCCCGGACGGCCGCTACAAGTCGCAGGTCATCGTCAACATCGGCAAGCCTGGCCCGAACGCCTGGTTCGACCGCCTCCCGCGCCTCGACTACGACGAGGTCGTCTCCTCGATCTGACCCGGTTCTGGCCCCGCTGTCGATTCGGGATCGCCCGCGCTCCTACGGTAGGGTTTCGGTCGCGCACCACGAGGTCCACGCCTCGCAGGCGCGACGGCCAGGTAGCTCAGTTGGTACGAGCGTCCGCCTGAAAAGCGGAAGGTCGCCGGTTCGACCCCGGCCCTGGCCACCGACCACTCCAGTGTCCGTCACCCAGCGCATTCGACGCGTCGCGCGCGCTGCCGTCGTACCCCGCCACACCTCCGGGAACGT
The DNA here is from genome assembly GCA_963815445.1 of uncultured Actinomycetota bacterium. Lineage (GTDB taxonomy): Bacteria > Actinomycetota > Actinomycetes > Propionibacteriales > Nocardioidaceae > JANLYC01. The sequence continues at coordinate 448,546 of CAWFGV010000004.1, read as the reverse complement.
TCCCGAGCCCCTGGCTCGGGACCACAACTCACGGCTCGAGGGACCACAACTCACGGCTCGAGGGACCACAACTCACGGTTGAAGGACCACAACTCACGGTTCAACGAAGGGGTCAGCGGCGGGAAGACGTGCGACCGGATCGACGCAGCAGCACACTGACCGCGACGAGGACGGCGGCGATGATGAGCAGCCACTTGAGCGCCGAGATGATGAAGCCCACGATCACGAGCAGAAGCGCGGCCGCGAGCAAGAGGACGACAAGCTGCATACGTCGATCATAGACAGGTGCGGGGAGCCGACTGCGCCCCGCGAGCCTGGATGCCCAGGTGCTGAATGACGGCGCCCCCGTCCAGCAAGGCGTTGAAGGATCTGACCGAGGCTCACGAGCGCGGCGGGAGGCATCGAAAATTCCGGGAAATCCGTGACTTTCTACGATCTCCGGTGACAAGATCGTCTCGCCGTCGAGGGGATGGGGTGCCGCTGGTCCCCACCCCGCCTCTCGGTCGTCGGTGGATGGAAGAGACAGGGCGAGCACCGGCTCGCACCGTTTCGACACCTACACCTTCGAGGGAGACCACATGCACGTCCGAATTCGGGCCGCCACCATCTTGGGGTTGGGCGCGGCACTACTGCTGCCGGCGGGACCGTTGTCCTCCGCAGACGCCGTCACCACCCACGCCCAGCCGCGTGCGGCAACCGCAGCGGCTACCGGGCACGTTCCGACTGTCGTTGCCCACATGAGCAAGTCGGCCATCCACCTCAGCGTCGGTCATCGCGTGCACGCGGGCCGGATGATCTTCCAGGTGAAGACCAGGAAGGGTACCCACACGCTCCAGCTGCTCCGTCTGCACAAGGGCTACACCATGCAGCAAGCAGGTGCGGACATCAACAAGGCCTTCGGCGGTGACCTCGCCGCCATCCGTCGCGTGGATCACCGGATCACCTTCCTCGGCGGTGCCTCCGCGAGGCCAGGAAATCCTGGCGAGTTCGCAGTGAAGCTGCGGGCCGCGCAGCTCGTCCTGCTCGACCAGAACAGCAACGCCGTCGCGAAGCTCAAGGTCTTCGGAACGCCCCCGGCTCGGCCTCGGATTCCGGTCAGCAGCGGCATCACGACGTTCAGCTACGGCTTCGGCAGCTCGATGCCGCCGCTGCCCCGATCGGGCTGGACCCACGTCAGCAACCGCAGCGACCAGCCGCACTTCGTGATCCTCCAGCGCGTCGCGGACAACACGACCAACCGCATGGTCCGCCGACTCATCAAGTCCGGGACGCATCGCAACCCCCCGTGGATCCTGAAGGCAAACACCGACGTAGGGGTCATCTCGCCGAAGGTGTCGGTGGACTTCCACTACAACCTGCCGGCCGGCAAGTACCTGCTGGCCTGCTTCTGGCCGGACGACGACTCCGGTATGCCGCACTTCAACATGGGCATGTGGAAGCTGATCACGCTGAAGTGACCCGGCACATGTGGTCGTAGGTCGAGAGCTACTCGGCCTACGACCGCATGTTCGGGTCAGCTGAGGTCACGGGGCGAGTGCCAGCCGAATGACGTGGTCGCTCACGTCCGGTGTCTCTCCACCGAGGAGGTAGGCCGAGCCGAGCGCGGTCACCACGGCTGAGTCCGCGAGCGGTGTCGGAAGCCGGCCGGCCCGACGCAGCGCGCGGGTGTGCGGATCGAACCACCACATCGTGCTCGTGAGCTGGTCCTGACCGGTCCGTCCACCGACGACGAGAATCCGATGGCCCAGGGTCACGGCCGACGCATGACCGAGCGGCGACGGGAGATGACCGACGACCCGGACTCGGCCGGTGCGGACATCGATTCGCTGGATCGTGGTCACCATGACACCGGCCCGTTCGCCGCCGATGACCCAGATTTGCCCACCGCTGACGGCGACCGCGGGATAGCGAACCGCCACGGGCAGGCGAGCGAGGACGGACCACCCCGAACGAGCCGTGCGTTCGAGGACGTCGGCCAGGGCCGGGGCGCCGCCGTCGTACCCTCCGACCACGAAAACTCGGCCCTGAACAGCCACCGCCGTCAGGTCTGACCGTGCCGTCGGCAACGCGGGTTGCTCGCTCCACCGACGTCGTCCGTCGAGAGCCTGGACGACGTCCTGCTCAGAGCTGTTGCCCCCGCCCACGACCAGGAAGCCACTCGACGCGTGGACACCGCCCACGTCGTGGACGGCCACGGGAAGGTCCGGCAACCGCTCCACGTGCCCGGACCTGAGGTCGAGCTCGTAGGCCGCACCTGTGGAGCTGCCGTCGGGCGCCATCCCTCCGGCGACGAGCACGCTGTGCCGGCCGGCCGCGACGGCTTCCCTCGCCAGCGGGGCCGGAAGCCGCCATGGCAGCACCCGTACGCTCAGCGTGGCGCGGCGCGTGGACGGCTCCGCCGGGGGCGGCGTCGACGTCGTCGAAGCGGAGCCGGACGTCGGTCGGTGGCTCGGTGACGGCTGCTGAGACGGAGCGGATGCCGTGCATCCGCCGAGCGTCACACTCGTCAGGATCGTCGCAGCCGCAGCCACGACCCACGCGGGCGGCCGTATGCCGGGCGGGGATGCCCGCGTCACCGCATGTTTCCGGTGTGGCCGAGCGAGTACCGACCGGGCTGCGGCCAGACAAGCAGTCCATGCGGATCACCGCCGACCTGGATGCGCGCGATCAGCTTTCCGGTCTTCGTGTTCCAGCCGTAGACCTCCCCGTTGTACCGACCGGACAGCCACAGGACCTTGCCGTCCGCCGACACCCCGCCCATGTCGGGGCTGCCACCACCGGGCACCCGCCAGGTGTCCACGATCCGGTTGTCCGCCAGCGACACGACGCTCACCTGCCCAGCCCCGCGGTCCGAGACGTAGAGGAACTTGCTGTCGCGGCTGGGATAGATGCCGTGCGGCATGCTCGGGGTCGGGGTGAAGCCGACAGGGCGCAGATCACGCCACCCGAATCGCACGAGGCGGTCGCGGCCCATGTCGGCGACGTAGAACGTGCGACCGTCCGGGGCCAGGCGAATGTCCTGCGGCTTGCTGCCAGGACCGAGCTGGCGTGTCCCGGTCACCCGGTGGCCGAGCGTGGACACCCGCAACAGCGAGCCCGAGAACTCGCACGTGACGACGAAGAACCGGCCGTTGGCTGAGAAGTCTGCGTGGTTGGGACCGCGACAGCTCGGGCTCTGCACGGTGGCCAGCCGCTTGAACCCACGAGTCGTGGTGAAGATGATCTTGTCGTTCTCCTCCGACATCACGATGGCCTGCTTGCCGTCCGGAGTGAAGTAGAGGTTGTACGGGCGCGGCACCGGGATGCGGCCCGTGATTCGGCCGCTGCGCGGGTTGATCGCCACGAGCTCGTTGGCGGCGCTGGCCTCGACGTAGAGCGTGGAGAGGTCCCACGCGGGCGTCACGTGCTGGGACAGCTCCCCGGTGTGCAGTCGGCGGACGATCCGGTGCGTGCGCTGGTCGATCACGGTGGTGAGGGGTGCTCCGAACGAGTTCGGTACGTAGAGGTACGCCGGCTCGTGCGCGATCTTCGCAGCCACACCTGAGCTGTCGGCGGCGGCATACACGTCGTTGCCCACGACGGGGGGCATGCCGGGGAGGAGGTGGCGGAACTGCGGCGCGATCGCAGCCGGCCCAGGATCTCCCGACGTCCCGGTGGACTTCGTCGTCGCAGATCCGGGCGAGCTGGTACGTGCCGGGTCCGGGCCACGGGGAGCATCCGAACCCGTGCACCCACCGACCAGCACAACCGTGGCGGCGGCGACGCCTGCCCTCAGCAGCGCTCGATGCCGCATCCTGGTCACCGGTGAACCGTAGCCACCGAGGCTGAGATTCGGGTGTGAACCCGCCGGCTCACCAGGCCGCGTTCACGCGACTCCGCCCTGCGCCTGAACGCCGTGGACCGTCAGTCACGAGTCCTAAGTGAGCGGGATCTGAGAACGGGTCGTCGCCGCCCGTGCCGACCTCGAACTGGACCATCATGTCGTGGTCCTCGTGCACGAGGTTGTGGCAGTGCATCATGTACCTGCCGAGATGGCCGGCCTTGAACGGAATCAGCACGTCGACTGTCTCGTTCTCGCCGAGATACACCGTGTCCTTCGGGCCGATCTCATGCGCCAGAGGTGGACGTCCGTTGCGTGACAAGATCTTGAAGTCGACGAGATGGATATGAGCGGGGTGGCTCCACCCGCCTGAGTCGTTCGCCAGGGTCCAGCGCTCGACGGTCCCCGCCTGCGGATTGGCCACAATCTCCCGGAAGCCGGACTTCACCACGTCGTCCCACGTCTTGCCGTTGATGGTCCACCGTCCATGCTTGCGCACGAACTCCATCCTGCGGGTCACCGTCGCCATGTCCTTCGTCAGCAACATGGTCGCGTCGTCGGGGTTGAGCACGTCGGGGATCGTGTTGTTGGCCGTGCTGGTCGCATCCGACGCCACGTCGAAGGCCATCACGTTCTTGGTGGTGGCGAAGTCGATGTTGTTCTTGTTGCTGAGGTTCTGCAGGACGACGCGGCGACCGATCGGGTACCTCGCGAAGTCGATGACCACCGAGTAGCGCTCTGCGACGTGGTGCCGGAACTGGCGCACGGGCTGCGGAGTGGGCATGAAGCCGGAATCCGTAGCGACGACGACCAGTGGCTCGCCCGAGTCCAGCTGCCAGCGGAAGGAGCGCGAGACCGATGCGTTGAGGATGCGGAACCGGTACTTGCGCCGTTCCACCTTCATCACCGGCCACGGCTGCCCATTGACCACGATGATGTCCCCGTAGACACCGGACTCGTCGTGGTCGTTCCACAGCCGAGTCCCGTCGGAGGTGAGCATGACGTCCTGCACGGTCAACGGGATGTCGTAGCGGCCCCGCGGGAGCGGCAGCGACAGTTCCAGATCGTCCTGCAACCAGTACTGTCCCGCCAGGCCCATGTACGCGTTGGGCCCGGTGTGCATCACGCCGTGGTCGTGGTACCACAGGGTGCGGGCTTCCTGCGTGTTCGGGTAGTGATAGTTCTTGGCCTGCCCCGGCAACGTGATGTCACTCGCGTATCCGTCGTACTGTGGCAACGACTCCGAGCCGTGCAGATGCACCGACGTCCAAGCCTGGTAGCCGAGCTGCGGATGCGTGGCCGGCAACCGGTTCCGGTGCAACATCTGCGTCCGCCGTCCCTTGCGAACGACGATCGTCGGTCCGGGCGAGATGCCGTTGTAGCCCCACGTGGGCGTCGACAGGCCGGGGACGATGCTCGCGAGACTCTCCCGCATCGTGAGGTCGTAGAAGTCGGTGCCGGCGTCCGACCGCACCGGGGACAGGACCGGCGGAATGGTGAGGGGCACGGTGAAGGGGCGAGGCAACTTGCTCTGGGCCAGCCTGTTCTGCGAGGTCGCGCTGGCGACGCGCATGGCGGGAATGGCAAGGGCCGCGCTGCCCAGTGCTCCCACCTTGATCAGGTCTCGGCGGGTCGGGTTCATGTCTGCTGCCGCCTCTGTTCGTTGGTGAGACCAGCCAACTCACTGCGCGTCAAGAGAACGTGAAACGTCGAGAAATGCGGGGGAGTGAACAAGTACGGCGTCCTCTCCGTCGAGAGGACGCCGTCTTGTGCTTTTCAGAGTTCTGTCCGGTTTACAGGGGGAACCGGGAAGACCTCTCTACTGCCGCGTCGTCCGCGTAAGCGGACGGATCAGGTGTACCGGGTGGACGTCGCGTGGGCGACCACGACCGGTCCGATACGGCCGACAGGCCAGAAACTATTCAGCCTGGCGTTGACCTGGTACGCCTGCGAGCAGCTCACGTACTTCCGATTCGCGGTACCGGCGATGTCCGCCGAGCGTACGAATCGAACTGAGCTTTCCGGCCTTGGCCCAGCGCGTCACCGTCTTGGGGTCGACGCGAAACATCGCGGCTACCTCAGCAGGTGTGAGCAGGGGTTCAGACTCGGTCGGTCGTGCGTTCACGCCGCCTCCTCATTGTTCGATGCCCGGCTTGCCGCGAGCCGGACGATGTCCGTCCTTGTGCTGCAGGGCTAGCCGCTACAAGGGAAAGCTCCCTTGCGACGAACCAACGCCCGACGGCACATACACGGCGGTGGAACTAAGCGGTCATCCTTCTCTAAAGCGTAGCCGAACGACCTAAACGTGTGGGGATAACTTGCAGGAAAAGATCAGCCCTCACACAATTACTTTCGTCACTGTCAGTTTGCGCGTTCGTACCCGTTCACGACGCGCCACCTTTCCTCGAACTCCCGGTACGACGATCCCGCGGTCGCGAAGTCGCCCGACCGCAACGCCGCCAGGGCGCGGTGGATGTCGCGTGCCGACTGGTCCGTCGCCAGTGCGTCGCCGAGCAACCGCGCGACGCCGGCGTAGTCCAGCTCCAGCCAGCTGGCGCTGTCGAACGCCTCCAGCCAGTCGCCGAGATCGCGGAGCTCTGCCAGCAGCTCGGCCTCGTCGATCACCTTGCGCAGGACGGAGTGGGCGCTGGCCAGCCGCCGCCGCGCATCGACCGCGCGTGTCCGGTAGCGGACGCTCCGGTGCCCGCCCGCCTCGTAGGTCTCTCGTTCGTCCTCCGCGACGAGCACGAACCAGGTCCGCGGGATGCCCCACGTGGTCTGGCGGATGTGGGGAACCGCGCTGGGGTGCTGCTGCCGCCAGGTGAGGAACGCTTCGTCTGCGGTGGCGATCGAATCGGCGGACAACCACAGGTGTGCCGTGGCTCCCCCGACGCTTTCGAGCAGCGCGGTCAGCGACAGCCAGGACCGCAGCGGCATGTCGGTGGGGCAGAAGTACGAATGGCCTTCGCGGCGCAGGACATAGCTGCTGGGGAACCGGCCGTTCTCGAGCACCAGGCCCGGCGACACCACGGCGCTGGTCAGCGCCGTCTGCTGCTCGGTAGCCAGCGTGTGTCCGGGTTCTGCGTTGCTGTCGAGATCGACGGCCAGGTGCGCCCGGACGGCCTCACTCAACGCGTGCGGCGGTTCGTAGACCCGCAGGTAGGAGAGGTAGGGCAGCACACAAGAAGATTAGTACCGCGCCGTTCCGAGCAACCGGGATTCGCCAGCATCGCCCCGAGGCCTATCGTGGTCCCAACCGTTCCGCACCACCCCCGCGGACACCGACCACGAAGGAAGCGTCACCACCGTGACCGAAGCCTCTGGTTCAGCGCCTGTCGGCGACTCGTCATACTCCCTGTTCGACAGCTCGTCGCACGAGCAGGTCGTCTTCTGCCACGACGAGGCCAGCGGCCTCAGGGCGATCATCGCGATCTACAGCACCGCGCTCGGCCCCGGGCTCGGCGGGACGCGGTTCTACCCGTACGCCACCGAGCACGACGCCCTTCGCGACGTGCTCAACCTCTCGAAGGGCATGGCGTACAAGGCCGCTCTGGCCGGCCTGGACCTCGGTGGCGGCAAGGCCGTCATCATCGGCGACCCGCATGTCGACAAGACCGAGGCGCTGCTACGGGCGTACGGCCGGTTCGTCCAGTCGCTCAACGGTCGGTACCTCACGGCGTGCGACGTCGGTACCTACAGCGAGGACATGGACATCGTCGCGCGCGAGTGCGACTTCGTGACCGGCCGCACCGTCGAGCATGGCGGTGCCGGGGACTCGAGCGTCCTCACGGCCTTCGGGGTCTTCCAGGGCATGCGAGCGGCCGCGGAGGTCACCTGGGGGGCTCCTACCCTGCACGGGCGGCGCGTCGGCGTCGCCGGTGTCGGCAAGGTAGGTCGCCACCTGGTCGAGCACCTGCTCGACGACGGCGCAGACGTGGTCGCGACGGATGTCTACGAACCCGCGATCGCCGCGGTGCGTGCAGCCCATCCCGAGGTGGAGGTCGTCGCCGACAACGACGAGCTGGTGACGTCGGACCTCGACGTCTACGCGCCGTGCGCGCTCGGGGACGCCATCAACGACGAGTCGGTCCACCTCCTGAAGGCCCGCATCATCTGCGGCGCGGCCAACAACCAGCTCGCGCACCCTGGCATCGAGGACGTGCTCGAGTCGCGCGGCATCCTGTACGCACCGGACTACTGCGTCAACGCAGGGGGCCTGGTCCAGGTGGCCGACGAGCTCGAGGGGTTCTCGTTCGACCGCGCGAAGGCGCATGCCGCCGCGATCTACGACACGACGAAGCGCGTGTTCGCGCTGGCGGCGTCGGAGGGTATGCCGACGGCACTGGCCGCGGACCGGGTGGCCGAACGCCGGATGGCCGACATCGGACGGCTCCGCGGAATCTACCTCGACTGACCCGCTCTCCCACCCCGCGAATTGCGGGAAGGTGCAGGTCGACACGCCGGTAGGCGCCTGCACTTTCCCGCAATTCGCGGGCAAGACCGGTCAGACCGGGTGGGTGCAGGTGGTTATTGAGAGTGTCCGCGCGGCTCCGCCGCTGCGGACACTCCATCCGCGTAGGGGTCGTCGGACTCCTCGCCTTCGGTCGAGTCGTCCTGGCGAGCTTCATCACGTTCGTCACCGTGAAGCTCGCGCTGGAGTGCGGAGAAGTCCGTGTTGAACTCGCGGTACTTCAACTCACGAGCAACCTTGGTCTGCTTCGCCTTCGCACGGCCGCGCCCCATAGGGTCGACCCCCTCGCACCTCGGGCCGGGTCCGCCCCTAGGACGCCCGGGCTCTCATCATCTCATCGTGATGACCACGATACCTGGACTCGCGCACAGACACACGCGCGGGCGCGCACTCAGGTCGGGTGAGACCCGGTGAGGGCCACGGTCCCACCCGGCTCAGTCGTGACCTCCCCGCACACCCAGGCGTCGATCCCGTGCCCGCGCAGCAGCGCGAGGGCGACGTCGGCCTCGTCCGCCGGCGTGGCGGCCACCATGCCGACGCCCATGTTCAGCGTGGCCTCGAGGTCGTGCCTCGCTACCTGGCCGACCTCGGCGACCAGGGCGAACACGGGGTGAGGCGACCAGGTCGACCGGTCGACGACAGCGCTGACCGTCTCGGGCAGCACCCGGGCCAGGTTGGCGGCCAGACCACCGCCGGTGACGTGCGCCATGGCGTGTGTGTCCGTCGCCCGAGCCAGCTCGAGACAGGGCAGTGCGTAGATGCGGGTGGGCTCGAGCAGCTCCTCCCCGAGGGTGCGGCCGAGCAGGTCCACATGCCGGTCGAGTGCCCAACCGGCTTGTTCGAGAAACACGTGTCTCACCAGGGAGTACCCGTTGGAGTGCAGGCCGGAGGCGCCCATCGCGATCAGCAGGTCACCGGCGACGACCCGGTCTCGTCCGAGCACCAGGGAAGCCTCGACGACTCCGGTGGTCGAACCCGCTACGTCGTACTCATCGGGATCGAGGAGGCCGGGATGTTCGGCCGTCTCGCCGCCGATCAGAGCGCAGCCGGCGACGACGCACGCTTCCGCGATCCCCCGCACGATGGCGGCGATCCGCTCGGGGACGACTGAGCCGCAGGCGATGTAGTCGGTCAGGAACAGTGGCTCGGCCCCACAAACGACCAGGTCATCCACCAGCATGCCCACCAGGTCGAAGCCGATCGTGTCGTGCTTGTCCAGCCGTTGGGCGATGGCGACCTTGGTGCCGACCCCGTCCGCACTGGTCGCGAGCAGGGGGCGCTCGTAGGTCTTGAGCGCGGACGCGTCGAAGAGACCGGCGAACCCGCCGATGCCGCCGACGACTTCGGGTCGTCGCGCCTTCTCGACCCAGGTCTTCATGAGCTCGACCGCGCGGTCACCGGCCTCGATCGAGACTCCGGCACCGGCGTAGGCCGACCCGGTGGACCGGTCGTTCATCGCGACACCTCCTGGCCAGACGTCACGGACGCAGCAGCGCGTCGGCGGCGCCGCCACCGGCAACCGTCGACGACAGCCCGTCGGGACCCAGCGGGTTGTCGAGCTCCTGCTCGAGCAGATGTTTGCCGAGGAATCTCGGCTCGGGCAACTCCACCGGGTAGACCCCGTCGAAACACGCGCGGCAGAGGTCGTCCTTGGCAACGGCACTGGCCTCGATCAGGCCGTCGAGCGAGACGTACGCCAGTGAGTCCGCTCCGATCGAGCGACAGATCTCCTCGGTACTGAGGCCGTTGGCGATCAGCTCTGCTCGGGTCGCGAAGTCGATGCCGTAGAAGCACGGCCACTTGACGGGAGGGCTGGCGATGCGCACGTGGACCTCGCGGGCACCCGCCTCACGCAGCATCCGCACCTGCGCCCGTTGCGTGTTGCCGCGGACGATCGAGTCGTCGACGACCACGAGCCGCTTGCCCTCGATGACGTCGCGCAGCGCGTTCAGCTTGAGCCGGATCCCGAGCTGCCGAATCGTGTTGCTCGGCTGGATGAACGTGCGGCCGACATACGAATTCTTCACAAACCCTTGCCCGTAAGGGATCTTGCTCTCCTCCGCATAGCCGATGGCCGCAGGAGTCCCGGACTCGGGCACCGGGATCACGAGGTCGGCCTCGACGGGGAACTCGCGCGCCAGGGTCCGCCCGATCTCTGCCCGAACGGTGTGCACACGCTGTCCACTGATGAGCGTGTCGGGCCGGGCCAGGTAGACGAACTCGAACAGGCAGCCCTTGGGCTCAGCCGCGGCGAAGCGCTGGCTACGTAGCCCGTCCTCGTCGATCGCGAGGAACTCACCGGGCTCGACCTCGCGGACGAACGACGCCCCGACGATGTCGAGCGCAGCGGTCTCGGACGCCACGACCCAGCCACGCTCGAGGCGGCCCAGGACAAGTGGCCGGATGCCTTGCGGGTCCCGGGCGGCGTACAACGTGCCCTCGTCCATGAAGACGAAGCAAAATGCGCCGCGCAACGTCGGGAAGATTTCGAGCGCCGCCTGCTCGAGCGTCAGATCCGAGTACGCGGCGAGCAGCGCGGTCACGAGATCGGTGTCGCTGGACGCCTCGGAGGTGTGGGTGGCAAGGTCGAGCTGTCCGTGCGCCCGCGCCTGCTGGTCGACCCGGTGGGCCAGGTCACCGGTGTTGGTGAGGTTGCCGTTGTGACCGAGCGCGAGGGAGCCGGTCGCGGTCGACCGGAACGTCGGCTGGGCGTTGTGCCAGACACTCGCACCGGTCGTGGAGTAGCGGGAGTGACCGATGGCCAGGTGGCCCTTGAGGGAGTTCAGGGTCGGCTCGTCGAAGACCTGGGACACCAGCCCCATGTCCTTGTAAACGAGGATCTGACGCCCGTTGCCCACCGCGATGCCGGCCGACTCCTGGCCGCGGTGCTGCAGGGCGTACAGGCCGTAGTACGTCAGCTTGGCGACGTCCTCGCCGGGGGCCCAGACACCGAAGACACCACAGGCGTCCTGCGGTCCGCGGTCGTGAGGGTCGAGTTCGTGGGTCAGCAACCCATCTCCGCGCGGCACGCCACGGAGTCTACGGGCTGGCGGCCGCTGCGTCGTACCGGCGCCCCCTGACTACCGGGCGAGGTTACGCAGCAGCAAGGCCTCGGCCAGGCAGACCCGCTCGAACTCGGCCAGGTGCAGGCCCTCGTTCGCCCCGTGTGCGCGTGTGTCGGGGTCCTCGACCCCCGTCACCAGGATCGCTGCGTCCGGAAACATCGCTGCGAACTCGGCGATGAACGGGATCGAACCGCCGATGCCGACGTCGACCGGATCCGTGCCGTCCCAGGCCTCCTTGAAGGCCGCTCTGGCCGCGTCGTACGCCGGTCCCGACGCGTCCACGGCGAACGGCTCGCCGGTGTCGTCGTGGGAGAAGGTCACCTGTGCACCGAACGGTGCATGTGCCGTGAGGTGGTCCTTCAGCGCCTGCAGGGCCCGGGCGGAGTCGTCGCCAGGCGCGATCCGCATGCTGACCTTGGCGCGGGCGGATGGCAGCAGCGTGTTGCTCGCGTCGTCGACCCTGGTCGCGTCCAAGGCGATGATCGAGATCGCCGGCCTGGTCCACATCCGCTCCACGGCCGGACCGGTCCCGAGCTGGCCAACGCCGTCGAGCAGCCCGGCTTCTGCGCGGAGCCGCTCCTCTGGGTACTCGAGGTCCGCTGCGGGACCCCAGACGAGTCCCTCGACGGCCACGTTGCCGTCACTGTCGTGCAGGGTGGCCAGCAGCCGGATCAGGGTCGTCAAGGCATCGGGAGCGACGCCGCCCCACATACCCGAGTGCACGCCGTGGTGCAGCGTGCGGACCTCGACGACACAGCCGGCCAGACCTCGCAGCGACGTGGTCAGCGCAGGCACGCCGATGTCCCAGTTGGCGGAGTCGGCGATGACCATGACGTCGCTGGCGAGAATGTCGCGGTACTGCGCCAGTATCGCGGGGAGGCTCTCGGAGCCGGACTCTTCCTCCCCTTCGACGAAGACGGTGACGCCGACCGGCAGGTCGGCTCCGTGGGCGCGCACAGCGGCCAGATGGGCGGCGATGCCGGCTTTGTCGTCGGCCGCGCCGCGCCCGAACAGGCGTCCGTCGCGCTCAGTCGGCTCGAACGGCTCGGTGTCCCAGTTGGCGCGGTCTCCGACGGGCTGCACGTCGTGGTGGGCGTAGAGCAGCACGGTGGGCTGCCCAGCGGGGGCGGTCTTGCGCGCGATCACGGCCGGGAGGCCGCCGTCGACCTCGACGATCCGGGTGTCGAAACCTTCCGCCTCGAACAAGCCTGCGGTCTCGCGCGCCGAGCGGCGTACGTCGTCGTGCCGGGCGGGGTCGGCTCCGATCGAGGGGATCCGGACCAGCCGTTCGAGGTCGGCGCGGACACCCGGGAGGACTCGGGTGACGGCGGCTTGCAGGTCACCGCTGGCTTCGGTCATGGCGGCGATGCTAGCCCTGGTCGATCAGGTCAGGGGCAGCAGCGGGGTGAGGTCGGACCGTTCGCCCGAGGCTCGGACACGGCCGTCGTGCTGAGCCTGGGCGAACGTCTCGTTCCCGCGGGCCAGGGCAAGCCAGGTGACGCCGTCGGTCTCGACGACGGCCGGCGGCGTACCGCGGGTGTGGCGGGCGCCTTCGATGCACTGCACCGCGGCGTACGGCGGGACACGGACCTCGACGCTCTTGCCGGGGGCGCGGGTGGTGAGCACCGCGAGGAAGTGCTTGACCGCCGCTCGCACGTCCTCGGTTGTGACCGGTTTGTCCGCTGCGGCGGCCGCGTCGAGCCGGGCGAGCACGGCGGACAGCTCGTGGTCCGGTAACGGTTGCAGACGGACTGGCACGCCGTGCAGCCTAAGCCAGGGCTTCATCTCGGCGATTCGGCCGCCGGGGCGCCGACTGGTTGTTAGCGTGGTGAACCGCTCCGGCGAACCGTTCGACAACGCTTCCGACCTGAGGATCTTCGTGCCCCCCTCCCGCACCGCCACCGTCGCGGCCACCCTCTGCCTGATCGGCACGTTGGGGGCCGGAGCGGTCACGACCACCTCCGACGGCGCGTCCGCCGCCATCGCTCAGCCCCGGTCGCCGGATGCCGCCCACGCGCGCCGTCCGACACCGCCCGTCAAAGTGCCCGGCAGCCTGTTCGGACTCGGCTTCGACACCTGTACCGCGCCGAGGCAGGCCACGATGGACGAGCTGCTGGTCGCGTCTCCGTACTGGGGCGTCGGCGTCTACATCGGTGGTGAGTCGCGAGGGTGTTCGCAGCCCGAGCTCACGCGCGAGTGGGTCTACACCCAACACCGCAAGGGGTGGCGCATCTTCCCGATCTGGGTCGGCCTCCAGGCGCCGACGCTCGACCGCGGGACGAGCCACCAGGTCACCTGCTCGAGTCGGCCAGATCACCCGATGAGCGGCCGACCCGCCAACGCGCGCCGGCAGGGCGTGGCGGCGGCCAACCGGGCGATCGACCACGCGCGGGGCCTGGGCCTGAAGCGCGGAAGCACCCTGTTCCTCGACATGGAGGCCTACAACTACACCATCGGCCGTTGCAACCGCGCGGTGCTGAACTTCCAGTCCGGCTGGAACCACCGGCTGCACTCTCGCGGCTGGAAGGCAGGCTTCTACTCCTCGGGCGCCAGCGGCATCGCGACACTCGACGCGAGCCGGGCCAACGACCCCGGCCGCTACACGATGCCTGACGTCCTGTGGCTGGCCTGGGGGAACGGCAAGCCCGACCTCGAAGGCGAGCCGTACGTCCGCGACAGCTTCTGGGCACGGCAGCGGATGCACCAGTACGACCTGGACCGGAACAGGCGCTTCGGCCGGGTGACGGTGCACATCGACCAGAACGCGATCCTGGTCGGGCGTGGCTCGCCACCCGGAAGGCGCCTGCACACGTGTGGGGTGGACCTGGACTTCGCGCGGTACCGCTCCTATGGGCGCGGTGCTCGTTCGCCGCAGGTCGCCGCCGCTCAGTGCCTGCTCCGCCGGCACGGGCTCTACAGTCGGGCACTGTCCGAGCGGTTCGATCTAGCCACGGCGCGCGCGGTCGGCACGTACCAGGACCGGCGTGGGATGCGCGTCACCCGCCGACTGACCGCGCAGACCTGGACGTCGTTGCTGTCCGGGGGGACCAGGCCACTGGTCAAGCAAGGCTCGGCGAGCGACCAGGTCCGGTCCCTGCAGCGAGCGCTCGTCGCAGCACTCGACCAAGAGCTCGTGATCGACGGGTACGTCGCAACCACGACCACGCAGGCCATCAAGCGCTACCAGCGTGCCATCGGCCAACGAGCCACGGGCGTCGTCACGGCAGCAACATGGCAGGCGCTCAACCGCGGTCGCCACTGACGCGGCCGAGCCCCACGGGCCGCGTCGGTTCTCTCGGCTCGGCTCGGCACGGCGTACGAATCGACCTGCCGGCGTAACCCCGGCCACAACCCGTCGTTAGACACCTGCCTGAAACCGCACCCCGTGCCTCGCACGGTTCGACAGGAAGTGAGCAGATGCGCAACCTCAGTGCCGCCGTCGTCGCGACGGCCACGTTGGTGGCGCTGGACGTCACCGGATTCTGAGCGGTCCGGCGTCCGTCAGTACGTCACGGCAGGTGGTCGCCTGGGGGGACCACCGCCTTCGACGTCGGTGTTAGCCTGACCGCTTCGCTCGGCGGACGCTCAGTTCCGGCGTCGACATTTTCGGGGGATCTCATGCGACGTACTCACACGCACCTGGTGACGGCTGCCTCGGTCCTGGCGCTCGTCGTCCTCGGCTCGGTGGCGCCGGTCGCGCGGGCGGCGGATCGACACGGCGCAGCTCCGCCGGCGGCTCCCGCACACGCAGCCGCGGTCGCTCCGGCCGCGGTCAAGGTCCCCGGAAACCTCACGGGCCTGGGCTTCGACGCCTGCGCGGCCCCCGACCAGTCGACGATGGACGAGCTCCGGACGCAGTCGCCGTACTGGGGCGTCGGCGTCTACATCGGCGGCGAGAACCGGTCCTGCCCCCAACCCAACCTGACTCGGGACTGGGTGTCGAAGCAGACCCATCGCGGCTGGAATGTCTTTCCGGTCTGGATCGGGTTGCAGGCGCCCGTGCTCAACCCAGGGACGCCCGATGAGCAGCGTTGTTCGGACCGCGCCCTCGCGGTGACGATGAAGCCGGACAACGGCAAGGCGCGTGCCCAGGGCGTGATGGCCGCCAACCGGGCGGTCAGTGCCGCCCAGGGGCTCGGCATGGCGGCAGGGAGCACGCTCTTCCTCGACATGGAGTCGTACGACAACTCGATCAGCGCCTGCAACCAACCGGTGCAGAACTTCCAGTCGGGCTGGAGCACGCGCTTGCACAAGCTCGGCTGGAGGTCCGGCTACTACTCGTCGGCCGGGACGGGGATCGCGGCGCTGGACTATGTCCGCGCGACGTACCCCGGCACGTATGTGATGCCGGACGCGATCTGGTTCGCTCGCAACGACGGGAAGCCCTCCACTGATGGCAAGCCGTTCGTCCGGGACGAGTTCTGGCGCAACCAGCGCGTGCACCAGTACAACCTCGATGTGACGAGGACGTACGGCACCGTGACGCAGGTCCTCGACGAGAACGCGATCGTGATCGGTAGGGGATCACGGCCGGGCAAGGCGATGCGCACGTGTGGGGTCGACCTGGACTTCGCGAGATATCGCGCTACTCGCGGGGCGACCGATCCACGCAGATCATGGCGGCTCAGTGCCTGCTCAAGCAGCGTGGACTGTTCCGACCCCGGATCTCAGGGCAGTACGACGTGACCACCGCCCGCGGCGTGGGCAGCTATCAGAAGCGGCACGGCCTTCGGGTGACGCGCAAGCTGGATGGCAGGACGTGGACCTCGTTGCTCTCGGGGGGCGCGACGCCGTTGGTGAAGCGCGGCTCGGCGGGTGACCGGGTGCGGTTCCTCCAGCGCGCGTTGACGGCGGCGCTCGGGAGGTCCGTGCGGATCAGTGGCTATTTCGACGGTGGGACGACGACAGCCGTGAAGCGCTACCAGCGGGCGGTCGGCCTGACGCAGAACGGGGTGGTCTCGACCAGCACCTGGAAGGCGTTGCAGCGCGGTCAACGCTGAGCCTGACCTTGCGGCAGGTCAGGGCTGGTCGCCATACGACCGGGTAGCCGAGGAAGTAGCCGAGGAAGTGACCGAGGCAGATGCCAGGTGGCAGTGGCGCGTTTGCCTTGTGAACAAGCCACCTGGCTTGTGAACTAGGCAAACGCGGAGGGTCACGCGAAAGCGGCGGGGAGGGTCGCAGACCAGGTGGTGCGGAGGTCGGCGAGCGTCACGCTGAACTGGCCGGCGACGTCGAGCGTGGCATCGTCGCCGCGACCGGACGTCGAGCCGACGGGCCCGACCGGACAGCCGTGGAGAGCGCACAACCGAGTGAACGCTTCGACCGACTCGGGCCGCACGGCAACGAGCGCCCGCGACGTCGACTCCGCGAACAGCGACACGAACGGATCGTGGTCGGCGGGCACCTCGACGCGGGCACCGAAACCGTGGCGCAGACACGACTCGACGAGCGCCTGGGCCAGACCGCCATCAGACAGGTCGTGCGCGGCGGCAACGAGACGTTGGGTCGACGCTGTGACGAGAACCTCCGCGAGAGCCTTTTCAGCGGTCAGGTCGACCACCGGCGGTACACCGCCCAGGTGACCATGCACGACGTTGGCCCACTCCGAGCCGTCGAGCTCGTCCGCGGTGGTGCCGAGCACGAACAGCTGCAGGCCTTCGGCGTCGAAGCCGATCGGCGTACGACGGCTGACGTCGTCGATGACGCCGAGGACGCCCACGACCGGGGTCGGAAGGATCGGCGTCTCACCGGTCTGGTTGTAGAAGCTGACGTTGCCACCCGTCACCGGGATCCCCAGCTCGCGACAGCCGTCGGCCAGCCCGCGCGTGGCTTCGGCGAACTGCCACATCACGTCTGGATCCTCCGGTGACCCGAAGTTGAGGCAGTCGGTGACCGCGAGCGGCCGGGCGCCGGACGCTGCCACGTTGCGATACGACTCGGCCAGTGCAAGCTGCGCTCCGGCGTACGGGTCGAGCTTCGCGAACCGCCCGTTGCAGTCGGTGGCGACCGCGACGCCGAGACCGGTCGACTCGTCGACCCTGATCACGCCGGCGTCCTCGGGTTGGGCGAGCACCGTGTTGCCCTGGACATAGCGGTCGTACTGGTCGGTGATCCAGGACTTGTCGCAGAGGTTCGGTGATGCGATCAGCCGGAGCAGGGTGGCGCGGAGCTCCGGCCCGGTCCCGGGCCTGGCCAACGCCGTCGAGCGGTCGGCCTGCAGACCGTCCTGCCACACCGGCCGGGCGAAGGGTCTTTCGTAGACCGGCCCTTCGTGCGCAACGGTCCGCGGAGGTACGTCGACGATCGTCCGCCCGTTCCATTCGATCACCAGCCGGCCACCTCGCTCACGTTCGGCGTCCGACACCGCGGTGACCTCGCCGACGACGGTGGCGTCGACATCCCACTTCGCGCAGATCTCGAGGAACCGGTCGACATGGCGAGGCTCGACGACCGCCATCATCCGTTCCTGTGACTCGCTCATGAGGATCTCCTCCGGCGCCAGCGAAGCGTCACGCAGGGGTACCCGGTCGAGCCAGACATGCATGCCACCGTCACCCGCACTCGCCAGCTCCGACGTCGCGCAGGACAGGCCGGCGCCGCCGAGATCCTGGATGCCGACCACGAGGTCGTCGGCGAACAGCTCGAGCGTGCACTCGATGAGCAGCTTCTCCATGAACGGGTCGCCGACCTGGACGCTGGGACGCTTGGTCGGCCCGCCGTCGCTGAAGGTCTCCGACGCGAGCACGGAGACACCCCCGATCCCGTCGCCACCCGTCTTCGCGCCGTACAGGATCACCTGGTTGCCGGCCCCGCTGGCCTTCGCGAGGTGCAGCTGCTCGTGGCGCATCACGCCGACACACAACGCGTTGACCAACGGGTTACCGGCATACGACGGGTCGAAGACCGTCTCACCGCCGATGTTGGGCAGACCGAGACAGTTGCCGTAGCCGCCGACGCCGGCCACGATGCCGGGCAGCACCCGACGGGTGTCGTCGGCATCGAGCGGGCCGAACCGGAGCGGGTCCATCACAGCGACCGGCCGGGCACCCATGGCGAGGATGTCCCGCACGATTCCACCAACCCCGGTCGCGGCACCCTGGTACGGCTCGACGTACGACGGATGGTTGTGTGACTCGACCTTGAAGGTCACGGCGTAGCCGGACCCGATGTCGACGACGCCGGCGTTCTCACCGATGCCGACCATCAGCTGCTCGCGCATGGCCTCGGTCACCTTCTCGCCGAACTGACGCAGGTGCACCTTGGACGACTTGTACGAGCAGTGCTCGCTCCACATGACGGAGTACATCGCCAGCTCCGAGCTCGTCGGACGACGGCCCAGGATCTCGCGGATCTGGCCGTACTCGTCGGGCTTGAGCCCCAGATCTGCCCAGGGTTGTCGGGTGTCGGCGGACGCCTCAGCACGCTCGACCGTGTCGATGCCGTCGAGCGTCTCCGTGCTGCCCGCTCCGGGTTCGCCGAACATCGGGGAAGAGGAGGATTGGCGCTGGTCGGTCACCGCGGAGTGGCTCCGGATCTCTGGGTCGAGCGTGGCGCTGACCACGCTACCGCCCGCGTCGTCGACGTCATCACCTGGCAGCCAGGTCGGACGTCTCGTCTCGCGCGGCCGCGACCGCGATCTCGCCGGCGAGGCGGGCGTTGGAGAGGATCAGCGCGATGTTGGCCGCCAGGCTGCGGCCCTGGCTGTGCTCGTGGAAGTACGCCAGCAGGAACGGCGTGACGTCCTTGCCATGGACACCCGCCCGATCCAGGGCCGCGAGTCCGGAGCCCAGGATCTCGTCGTGCAGCGAGCGGTCCATCTCGTCCGTGGCATCGATCGGGTTGGCGACGACCAAGGCCTGCCTGAGGCCGAGATCGGCGCGCTGTCCCATCGTGGCGGCGATGTCACGCACGTCGTCGAGCCGCCAGGGCACCGCCTCCCCGGAGTCCCGGATGTAGAAGCCAGGGAAGGCGTCCGTGCGGTATCCCACGACCGTCACGGACAAGGTCTCCAGGCGCTCCAGCGTGGCTGGGACGTCGAGGATCGACTTCACACCGGCGCAGACCAGCGTGATGGGGATGTCACCGAGCGCGGGCAGGTCGGCCGACTCGTCCCAGCTGTCCTGCGCGCCGCGATGGACCCCACCGAGGCCACCGGTCGCGAAGGTCCGGATCCCGACCCGGTTGGCCACGTATGCCGTCGACGCCACCGTCGTGGCCCCCGCCAGCCGTGACGCCAGGACGACGCCGAGATCACGGATGCTCGCCTTGACGACGCCGGTGTCGGTCGCGACCCGATCGAGGGAGCGGTCGTCCAGCCCCACTCGGACCGCTCCGTCGAGCACGGCGATCGTGGCCGGGACGGCTCCTGACTCTCGCACGGCCGCCTCGATCTGCCGGGCCACCCCGGCGCTCGACTCGGTCGGCAGGCCGTGGCTGATGATCGTCGACTCCAGCGCCACCACCGCGGCCCCCTGGGACAGGGCGTCCGCCACCTCAGGATGCAGTCGGATGCTCGAGTCGGCGCTCACAGGCCCGACCCTAATGCCCGGGTCGACGCTGTCCACGACGACCACCCGGTCAGCGAGGCCGGCCGCGTCATCTGTTGACGTAGCGGGCCAGGAACGCTGTGGTGCGCGGGTCGCGAGGCGCCGTGAACACCTGAGCGGGCACACCTTCCTCGACGATCGAGCCGCCGTCGAGGAAGACGACGCGGTCGGCGACCTGCCGCGCGAAGTCCATCTCGTGGGTGGCCATCACGATCGTCATCCCCTCGCTCTTGAGCTCGGCGATCACCTCGAGCACCTCACCGACGAGCAGCGGATCCAGCGCGGAGGTGATCTCGTCGAGCAACAGCAGTCTCGGCGTCATCGCCACCGCCCGGATCACCGCGACACGCTGTTGCTGGCCACCCGAGAGGCTGTCCGGGTATGCCGTCACCTTGTCACCGAGCCCGAACCGGTCGAGCAGCTCGCGCGCGCGGCTCTCGGCGGCCCGGCGGGACACCTTGCGCGAACGGCGGGGCCCGAGCGTGATGTTGTCGAGCACCGACAGGTGCGGGAAGAGGTTGTAGGCCTGGAACACGATTCCGACGTCACGGCGCACCTGGTCGACCTCGACGCGTGGGTCGGTGATGTCGCGACCGTCGAGCCAGATGGTTCCGTCGTCGACCGTCTCGAGCAGGTTGATGCACCGCAACAGCGTCGACTTGCCGGAGCCGGAAGCCCCGATCAAGCACACCGCGTCCCTCTCGGCCACCTCGAGGTCGATCCCCCGGAGGACCTGGTGGGCGCCGAAGTGCTTGCGCACACCCTCCAGCCGCAGCATCACCATCAGGCCGCCCCCTGCTCACGTCGCAGCTGGCGCAACGCCAACCAGTCCGCCAGCCGCGCCAGGGGCAGGGTCATCACGATGAAGAAGCCTGCCGCGACGACATACGGCGTGAAGTTGAAGTCGCGGCTGGCGTTGATCTGCGCCGCCCGGAGGATCTCGATGAGCCCGACCGTGGCCACGAGCGCGGTGTCCTTCTGCAGGGACACGAAGTCGTTGAGCAGGGGAGGCATGACGCGGCGCAGTGCCTGCGGCAGGATCACATGGCGCATCGACCGGCCATAGCTGAGACCGAGTGAGCGGGCGGCCGCCCACTGGCTCGGGTGCACGGAGGCGATGCCGGCACGGATCACCTCGGCCACGTAGGCGCCGTAGGACAGGGTCAGCGCGATCACGCCGAGCCAGAAGAGATCCGTTGGCACGCCTTGCAACCCGAGCGCGGGCAGCCCGAACCCGACCAGGAAGATGACGAGCAGGGTCGGGGTCCCGCGGAACACGTCGGTGTAGACGATCGCGAGCAGCTTCAACGGGGCCATCGCAGGCGATGGGACGACCCGGATGACGGCGACCAGCAGGGCGACAGCCAGGATGAAGATCTCGGCGACCACGAAGAGCTTGATGTTCAGCCAGAAGGCATCGCGGAGCTCAGGGAAGACCTGGCGCGCGTAACCGATGTCGAAGTATGTCGTCTTGACCCGGTCCCATCCGGGCGCCCGGACGGTGAGGACGACGAGCGCGGCGAGCACGACGATCGTCGACCCTGCCGCGATCGCCCCCTGTCTGAGTGAGCGGTGGCGACGATAGGCGAGCCGCTCGAGCTGCGTCGGGCTCGGACGCCACTGCGCCATCAGCTGAGCGTCGGGACGTCGACCACCTGGCTCAGCCACCGCGTCTCGATGTCAGCGAGGGTGCCGTTGCTCTTCAGCGTCGCGATGGCCTGGTTGGCACACGCGACCAGCGGGTTGCCCTGCTCGAACAGGAGGCCGAACTGCTCTGGCCGGCCGGAGTCGGACTGGAACTGACCAACGACCGTCGAGTTCTGGATCTCCACAGCAGTGATGTAGAAGGCCGTCGGCAGGTCGACCACGATGCCGTCGACCTGTCCGTTCTGCAGCGCGTTCTTGGCCACGTTCGTGTCGTCGAAGACCTGCGGCTGCTTGCTGGGGTTGATGGCGCTCGCAATCGCGTCCAGCGAGGTCGTGCCGACCTGGACACCGAGCGTGGCGTCGGCGAAGTCCGCCAGTGACGTCGCGCCGGCGTACGGCGAGTCCTTGAGCGTGATGATCGCCTGCGCGGCCGAGTAGTAGCCGTCGGAGAACGTCACGGCCTTGGCGCGCCTCGCGTTGATCGAGATCTGGTTGATGTCGAAGTCGAACTTCTTGGGCCCCGGCTGGTAGCTGGAGTTGAACGGCTCCTTCGTCCAGGTCACGGCATCCTTGGCGAAGCCCATCTCCTCAGCGACCGCGTAGGCGACGGCGGACTCGTAGCCCTTGCCGTTCGTCGGGTCGTCCTTGGTGAACCACGGGTCGTACGCCGGTGAGTCCGTCGCGATGGTCAACACGCCTGGCTTCACGGTGGCCGGATCGGCGCACGCGTCGGTCGCCGGGACACCGGAGGTGACCGGAACTGTGCTGCCGGTGGTCGTCTTGGACGTGGGGGCGCACGCGACAGAGACGAGGCAGAGGAGGGAGACGCCGAGGAGCAGAGCAGGACGTCCCAGGGGAGATGGATGGGGCATTGGGTCATCGTAGGGCCGTCGGCGCGCGTGCCGGGGAGCATTTCACGTGCAAGGATCCTGATCCGTGGCTCAGTAGTCTGATTGCCACCACTTCGTCCGGTGATCACGAGGAACCCATGCACATCGCGACTCTCGGAGACATCATGCTCGACGTCATCGTCGAAGCTCCGGACGGTCTGCGGATCGACGACGACACCGAGGCGCGCATCGGCCTCTCGGCCGGTGGCCAGGCCGCCAACGTCGCCGCCTGGGCGGTCGCGTTGGGGGCGCGGGCCACCGTGGTCGGACCGCGGGGCCGCACGACGACAGCCGCCTTCGTCGACGCCCAGCTGGCCACCGCCGGGGTCGACGTCGTCCCCATCGAGGTCCCGGCCACCGGCACGGTTGTCTCGATCCTCGCTGCGGGCACCCGCACCCTTGCCTCGGACGCCGGTGACCAGACCTGGGTCGACCGGATCGACGCCGCCCTGCTGCCCGACTCGGTGGACTGGCTGCACGTGTCGGCATACCCGCTGCTGCGCAGCGCAGACCCGGGTGCGTTCCTCGCCTGCGTCGAGACGGCACGCCGCCGCGGCGTCTCCGTGTCGCTCGACCTGTCGTCGGCCGGACTGATCACGGCGTACGGACCTGACCGGTTCGCCGTGGTCCTGGAACGGCTGGCTCCCAGCCTCGTCTTCGCCAACGCCTCCGAATGGGCAGCACTGCGGCCGGCGGTGCGCGAACCTGCCTTCGACCTGGTCGTCAAACGGGGGGCCGACGGAGCCGAGACCCTCCTCGCGGGACGGAGCATCCTCCATCCGGCCAGGGCCTCCGACGTCGTCGACCTCACCGGAGCCGGGGACGCGCTGGCAGCGGGCTACCTGGTCGGCGGCATCGACGTCGCGCTCGAGACGGCTGCGCGGTGCATCGCTCAGCGTGGCGCCCAACCTCAGCCGACCTGACCCCGGTCCGCCCATCCCCTCCCCCGCGAATTGCGGGAAAGTGCAGGCCGACACGCCGGGCGGAGGATGCACTTTCCCGCAATTGCCGGGGGGGTCAGGCGGAGGCGAGGTGTTTCAAAGCACTGGTGAAGAAGGTGAGCCCGTCCTCGCCGGGCCCGCACAACGACTCCACCGCGTGCTCGGGGTGGGGCATCAGGCCGACGACGTTGCCGCGCTCGTTGGTGATGCCCGCGATGTCGCGGAGCGATCCGTTGGGGTTGCGGTCGACATAGCGCACGACGACCCGGCCCTCGCCCTCGAGCCGGTCCAGGGTGTGTTCGTCGGCGACGTATCCGCCTTCGCCGTTCTTGAGCACGATGGTGATCTCAGCGGCCGGCTCGTAGCCGTGTGTCCAGGCTGTCTCGGCGTTCTCGATGCGGAGCCGCTGGTCGCGACAGATGAACGTGCGGTGGTCGTTGCGGATGAGGGCCCCCGGCAGCAGGTGTGACTCGCACAGGATCTGGAACCCGTTGCAGATGCCGAGCACCGGCAGACCACCCTTCGCGGCCGCCACGACCTCGGTCATGACCGGCGCGAACCGGGCGATGGCTCCGCAGCGCAGGTAGTCGCCGTAGGAGAACCCGCCCGGCAGGATCACGGCATCGACCCCACGCAGGTCGTGGTCACCGTGCCACAGAGAGACCGGCTCGCCGCCCGCGATCCGGACCGCGCGGCGCGCATCGGCGTCGTCGAGAGACCCGGGGAACGTGACGACCCCGATCTTCACGGCTGCTCGACCCGGACGGTGAAGTCCTCGATGACGGGGTTGCTGAGCAGCGTCTCGGCTGCCCGGCGTACCTCCGCCAACCGCTCCTCGGTCACGTCCCCCTCGAACTCGAGCTCGAAACGCTTGCCCTGCCGGACATCGAGCACGCCGTCGAAGCCGAGGCGGGGTAGTGCCCCGTGCACCGCCTTGCCTTGCGGGTCGAGGATCTCCGGCTTGAGCATGACGTCGACGACGACGCGGGCCACGGGCCCTCCTGGCAGCTGGGTGTACGGCGTTCGGACGGGCACAGTCTAGGACTTGCCAGAAAAAAGTCTGCCCTCCACGGCAACCAAACGCTCAGTCACATCGTCTGTCTATGTAGTGACCCGGGCGAGCCGTACGGGGGGGACACCTCCACGCCGTGGGGGACGTCGGTGGTGTCAACGTCGGCGCGCCCGGGTCAGGGTCGTAGCACGTGAGAGCGGAAGGCCGGGCACGTACGGGGGAAGTGCCCGGCCTCTCCGCGTCTCCGGCACAGCTCAGCTGAGCTCGCGCTTGAGGATCTTGCCGGTCGCCGTCATCGGCAGCTCATCGCGGAACTCGATCACCCGTGGGTACTTGTAGGACGCCATCTGGTCCTTGCTCCACGCGATCAGCGCGTCCTCGGTGATCTCGGCACCGGCCTGCCGGATCACATAGGCCTTTACTTCCTCGCCGTGCTCGTCGTCCGGCACACCGACCACCGCGACCAGCGAGACCGCCTCGTGGGTGAGGAGCACCTCCTCGATCTCGCGCGGATAGATGTTGTAGCCGCCCCGGATGATCATGTCCTTCGCCCGGTCGACGATGTAGTAGTAGCCGTCCTTGTCCCGACGAGCGAGGTCCCCGGAGCGGAACCAGCCGTCCTTCATGACCGCGTCGGTCTCGTCAGGACGCTGGTAGTACCCCTTCATGATGTTGTGGCCCCGGATCGCGACCTCGCCGACCTCGTCGGCGCCCTCGACGGTGTTCCAGTCCTCGTCGATGAGCTTGACCTCGACCCCCCAGATCGGGGTTCCGATCGAGCCCGGCTTCGGGTCCTGGTCGAGATGGTTGAAGGTAGCGACCGGCGAGGTCTCCGACAGCCCGTACCCCTCCAGGATCTGGACGTGGAAGCGTTCCTTGACCTGCTTGAGGATCTCCACCGGCAAGGACGAGCCGCCTGCGACCGCTCGCCTCAGGTTGCCGGCGATCTTGTCGACATCGACGTTGTCGTCGAGCGCGCCGAGCAGCCCCCAGTACATCGTCGGCACCCCCGCGAAGAACGTCACCTCTTCGCGATCGAGCAACGCCAGCGCCTGGTTGGCGTCGAAACGCGCCAGCAGGACCAACGTGGCGCCGAGTCCGAAGCCTGCGTTGAGGTGCACGGTCTGCCCGAACGAGTGGAACAGCGGCAACGTCACCAGGTGCACGTCCGGATTCGACGGGGTGAGCTCCCAGAGCCGGTGACATGTCGACGCGTTGTAGGAGAGGTTGGC
Source organism: uncultured Actinomycetota bacterium (assembly GCA_963815445.1). Taxonomy (GTDB): domain Bacteria; phylum Actinomycetota; class Actinomycetes; order Propionibacteriales; family Nocardioidaceae; genus JANLYC01. The sequence goes on along the minus strand of CAWFGV010000004.1, from coordinate 422,922 downwards.
GTGGCTGAGCTCGGCGCCCTTCGGCTGGCCGGTGGTGCCGCTGGTGTACAGGATCACGGCGGTGTCGCCGGGCTCGGTGACCACGGTCTCGAACGTCTTGGGCTGCTCCTTCAGTGCGGCGAGGAGGTTCTCTGCGCCGTCCGGCACCGCGCCGCCCGGGTCGGCGGGAATGACGAAGAAGTGCTCGCACGCATCGTTGGCGTCATAGCCCTCCTTGCCGGCCGCGGCCATGGCGAGCTCGGGCGTGCCCTCGAAGCACACGTACGCCTTCGCGTCGGAGTCGCCGAGGTGGTAGGCCACCTCACGTCCCTTGAACAGCACGTTGAGCGGCACGACGACCGCGCCCGCCTTGAGAATCCCGTAGTAGACGACAGGGAAGTACGGGAGGTTCGGACATGACAGCGCGACCTTGTCACCGGGACGGATGCCCTGCTGCACGAGCAGGTTGGCCACCTGGTTGGCCATCGCGTCGACCTGGGCGTACGTCAGACGGGTGTCGTTGAACACCACGGCGTCGCGGTCCGGGACCTTGCGGGCGCTGTCTTCGAGCATCACGGCCAGGTTCAGCACGATCGACCTCCCGGTCTGTCGGCAGACCGCCGGCACTCGACGGCTGCTCCTAACGTAGCCAGCGGAGCGAAGCGATGCCACGCCCGCCGAAGGCCGCATCACCTGAAGGACTGACCGGTCAGCCTCTCGAACGCCTCGATATAGGTCGATCTCGTCTGCTCGACCACGTCGCTCGGCAGCGGGGGCGGGGGGACGCCCGAGGACCGGTCCCACCCGGAGGCGGGCGAGAGCAGCCAGTTGCGCACGTATTGCTTGTCGTATGACGCCTGGGCCCGGCCCGGCCGCCACTGGTCGGCCGGCCAGAACCGCGACGAGTCCGGCGTGAGCACTTCGTCGGCGAGCACGATCGTGCCGTCCGGCCGGGCACCGAACTCGAACTTCGTGTCCGCGAGGATGATGCCCTGCTCGCGCGCGATCGCCTCGGCTCGGCGGTACACGGCCAGGGTCAGGTCGCGCAGCGCCCCGGCGGTGTCGGTCCCCACGACCGCAACGACAGTGGCGTAGTCGACGTTCTCGTCGTGCGCTCCGAGCGCGGCCTTGGTCGCCGGGGTGAAGATCGGCTCGGGGAGGCGTGAGCCGTCCTCGAGACCCGCCGGCAGCGCGATGCCGCACACCTTGCCGGTGCCGCGGTAGTCGAGCAGACCGGACCCGGTGAGGTAGCCACGCGCGACGCACTCCACCGGGAACATCGCCAGCCGCTCGCAGATGACCGCACGGCCCGCCAACGGCGCCGGCACCTCCGTGGACACGACGTGATGAGGAACCAGGTCGCGCAACCGCTCGAACCACCACAGGGACATCCGCGTGAGGATCTCCCCCTTGTCGGGGATGGCCGGTGACAGCACGTAGTCGAAGGCCGAGATCCGGTCAGACGCCACCATCAGCAGGCGCCCGTCGGGCAGCTCGAAGAGGTCACGCACCTTGCCCGAGTGCACGTGCCGGGCGCCGTCGACGGGGACGTCCGGTGTCTGGGAGTCGCTGCCGGCATACGGGGTCATGCCGCCATCTTGCCGAACCAGAGATGCGCGCCGCGCGCAGGTCTCGTCGAGCTAGGGCAGGGTGGGGGTATGACGGACGCGGTGGTGATCGGGTCGGGCCCGAACGGGCTCGTGGCCGCCAACCTGCTGGCCGACCGCGGCTGGTCCGTGGTCGTCTGCGAGGCGCAGCCGGTCATCGGCGGCGCGGTCCGGACCGATGACGAGGTACATCCCGGATTCCGGCACGACACGTTCAGTGCGTTCTATCCGCTTGCGGCCGCCTCCCCCACCCTGCAGCGCATGCATCTCGAGAACCACGGACTTACCTGGGTGCACGCGCCCGCCGTGCTCGGAAACCCCTTGCCCGACGGCGGTTGGGCGATCCTCCATCGTGACCGTGCCGACACGGCGGCCGGGCTGGACGCGCGATGTCCCGGCGACGGCGACGCGTGGCTGCGGCTGTGCGGGCAGTGGGACATCTTCGGTGACGACCTCATCGGCGCACTGCTGAGCCCGTTCCCGCCCGTTCGACATGGCGTGCGCGCGGCCGTCTCCCTGCCCCGGGCGGCCGGGCTCGGCGGCTTCCGGATGCTGCTCACGTCGGTGCGGCGGCTGGCCGAGGAGAACTTCCGGGGTGAGGGGGCTCGGTTGCTGCTTGCGGGCAACGCCCTGCACGCAGATTTCTCTCCCGAGGGCGCCGGATCAGGTGTGTTCGGGCTCATCATGGCCATGCTGGGTCAGACCGTGGGGTTTCCCGTCCCCCAGGGCGGCGCAGGTGAGCTCACCCAGGCGCTGGCGCGCCGGCTCGAGTCCCTGGGTGGACAGGTGCGGACCAACGACGAGGTCACCGCCGTGGTCGTGCGCAACGGACGCGCCGCCGCCGTTCGCCTCGCCGACGGTACGGAGATCGATGCGGCCAGAGCCGTGGTTGCCGACGTCAGCGCCCCCGCGCTGTACGGCGGCTTGGTGAGCCTCGACCTGCTGCCGGCGCGGGTACGCCGGGGTGTGGAGAAGTTCGAGTGGGACCCGTCCACGATCAAGGTGGACTGGGCGCTGTCGACGCCCGCGCCGTGGCGAGACGCGCCGAGCGCGCACCCCGGCACTGTGCACATCGCGCACTCGGTCGACGAGCTCACGACGTTCGCTGCCCAGATCGGCGGCCACACGGTGCCCTCCGACCCGTTGCTGCTGGTCGGTCAGATGACCACCACCGATCCCAGCCGCTCCCCGGCCGGCACCGAGTCGATGTGGGCCTACTGCCATGCGCCCCAGGTGGTCCGGGCTGACGCCGGCGACAACGGCATCACCGGGGACTGGGGACACGACGACCTCGAGAAGATGGCCGATCGCATGCAGTCCAGGATCGAGTTCTTCGCCCCCGGCTTCGGCGACCGGGTGCTGGCACGCCGGGTGCTCGGTCCGCACGAGTTCGAAGCCCGCAACGCCAACCTCCATGGCGGCGCGATCAACGGCGGCACGGCCGCCCTGCACCAGGAGCTGATCTTCCGGCCCGTCCCCGGACTCGGGCGGGCAGAGACCCCGATCAAGGGACTTTTCCTCGGGTCGGCATCGGCCCACCCCGGCGGGGGTGTCCACGGCGCCGCCGGCGCCAATGCCGCCAAGGCCGCCATCGCACACGATCGCGTGCGCCGCTGGACGCGACGCGCCTGACCGAGCCGTCCGACCTCAGCGTGCCGGTTCGGCCTCGGCCAGCCTCGCAAGATCGGCAAGCATGCCGTTGACCCTCCGGCCGAAGAGCCAGGTCGACACAGGGTTGTGCAACCAGCGCGCCGGCCCACGCAGCGGGTGCTCGTTCATCGAGATGATGCTCCCGGCACCGCTCGGCGCGATCCGGATGCCGATTCGGGCGGTGCCGGCGGGCCACGCGTGCGCCTCGAGCTCGAGCTTCTGGCCCGGTGTGACGGCACGCGAGGTCGTCTTGTCGTCGAAGCTCACCGGCCCGACCCCGGCCCGGAAGTGGATCGACGTCCCTTCGGCGGGCCAACCGTCGTCGACCGAACGGATCTCCTTCGTGCCGGTGACCCAGTCGGCATACCGGTGCCCGTCGCTGAGCACGGCCCAGACCTGGGCGGGGGTCGCAGAAGTGGACCTGCTCACTGCCGAGGACGCCATGCGACCAATCTAGGCCGGAGACCCCGGTGGCACCACCGCTGCTGGGGCCGCCAGTGACCTGCGTGACACCCCCGAGGGGTTAGCTGGAGGTCGATCTGGGGTAGGGAACAGGGATGGACCCCGAACTCATCGCGGACCGCTACCGCGTCGTGCGCTCAGTTGGACGCGGCGGGATGGGCACCGTCTGGCTGTGCGAGGACCGCGTGCTCAGCCGCCACGTCGCCGTCAAGCGGATCGGTGGTCTGCCGGGCGACGACACCGGCCAGGCGGCGCGGGCCATGCGTGAGGCACGTGTCACCGCCGCGCTCAACCACGAGAACGCCGTCTCGGTCTTCGACGTCGTGGACGACAACGGGGCCACCTGGCTCGTCATGGAGTACGTGGCGTCCCGCACGCTGGCCGAGCTGATCAAGACCGAGGGACCACTCGCAGTACGACGCGTCGCGACGATCGGGCGCCAGGTGGCGGACGCGCTCGCCACTGCTCATGGCTTGGCCATCGTGCACCGCGACGTCAAGCCCGGGAACATCCTGGTGGCCGATGGAGACCGGGCCAAGATCAGCGACTTCGGCATCGCCCGCGGCCACACCGACCTGACGCTGACGCAAACCGGGATGATGACCGGTACACCGGCCTACTTCGCTCCTGAGCTGGCGCGAGGAGACCACCCCAGCTTCGCGTCCGACGTGTGGGCGCTCGGCGCCACGCTGTTCAGCGCGGTCGAGGGGCGTCCACCGTTCCCCACCGGTGAGACGCCGTTGGCCACTCTCGGGCTGATCGCGCGCGAGCCGGCGCCCCGTGCCGAGCGGGCAGGACCGCTGACCGATGTCATCGCCGCGATGTTGACGCGCGACCCGACGCAGCGGTGGTCGATGGAGCGCGTCAGGGCAGCGCTCGAGGAAGTGGCACAGAGCGACACGGTGCCGGTCACCTTGCCGGTGGAGCCTCCCGACCGGGTGCCCGACCCGCCGACCCGGCCATCGACCCGGCCACCGGCCCGCGACGCCCCGCCGATCACCGAGTCCGGCTCGCCGGCGCGGACGTCCCGGGCCGTCCGGTGGGGCATCGTGGCCGCACTCGTGCTCATCTTCCTGGGTGCGGCCGGGTTTGCCACCTGGGCGCTGCTCAGTCCGAGCAACCAGTCGTCGGCCGGGACGTCCCCCGACCCCGGCCGGTCAACCAAGACGTCTGCACCCGCCTCCCCGCCGACTTCGTCGACGTCGCCGGCCGAGTCGACCCCGACGACGCCGGCCGACACGACAGGTCAGGCTCCTGCCGGCGGGTCAGGCAACGATGCGCGCGTACGAGCCGAGAGCTTCGTCACCGACTACTACGCCCTCGTCCCGGGCAACCTCGATGCCGGCTGGGCCCAGCTCGCGCCGGACTTCCAGCGCGAGGTCGGCCGCTCGTCGTACAACGGATTCTGGAACGGGATCGACTCCGTGGACCTCACGTCAGTCGACGCCGTCAGCCCCAAGGTCGTCGACTACACGATCACCTATCACCGCAACAGCGGTGACACGTCGACCGAGACGAAGGAGATCACGTTGGTGCGCGACGGGTCGTCGTACCAGATCAGCGGCGACTCGGCGCGGAGCTGACCGGTCGCCTCAGAGGATCGCGCCGGGCCGGTAGGCGGCCGCGTCGACGTTGTCGGCGACGAGCCGCTCGATCCGCCGTACGACGTCGTCGACCTGCGAAACAGCCGCCCCGGTGAACGACAGTGGCTCGGCGACCAGTGCCGCCAGGTCGGCCGCCGTGAGATCCAACCGACCGTCGGCGGCCAGGCGATCGAACAGGTCGTTGCCCTCGCTCCCCTTCTCACGCATCTCGAGCGCAACCGCGACGGCGTGCTCCTTGATCACCTCGTGGGCGACCTCGCGACCGACGCCACGCCGGACCGCCGCCATGAGGACCTTCGTGGTGGTGAGGAACGGCAGGTAGCGGTCGAGCTCACGGTGGATCACCGCCGGGAATGCCCCGAACTCGGCCAGCACCGTCAGGAACGTCTCGAACAGCCCATCGGACGCGAAGAACGCGTCCGGCAGGGCCACCCGCCGCACCACGCTGCAGGAGACGTCACCTTCGTTCCACTGGTCGCCGGCCAGCTCCCCGACCATCGACAGGTGGCCGCGCAGGATCACGGCCAGGCCGTTGACCCGCTCACAGGATCGGGTGTTCATCTTGTGCGGCATCGCGCTCGAGCCGACCTGGCCCGGCTGGAAGCCCTCGGTGACGAGCTCGACACCGGCCATCAGGCGGATCGTCGTCGCGAGGTTGCTCGGGCCGGCGGCGCACTGCACGAGCGCCGAGACGACGTCGAAGTCCAGGGAGCGCGGATAGACCTGCCCGACACTGGTCAGCACCTGCTCGAACCCGAGGTGGCGCGCGACCGACTGCTCGAGTGCTGCCAGCTTTGCGGGGTCTCGACCGAGCAGGTCGAGCTGGTCCTGTGCCGTGCCGACCGGACCCTTGATGCCGCGAAGGGGGTAGCGCTCGATGAGGTCGTCGAGCCGGTCGAGCGCAACGAACATCTCGTCGGCGATGCTCGCGAACCTCTTGCCGAGCGTGGTGGCCTGGGCCGGCACGTTGTGGCTGCGCCCGGCCAGCACGAGGGCCCGATGCTCGGCGGCTAGCTCACCGAGGCGCGCGATCGTGGCGACCATCCGGGCCCTGACGACCAGCAACGAGTCACGGATCTGCAGCTGTTCGACGTTCTCGGTGAGATCCCGGCTCGTCATCCCCTTGTGGATGTGTTCGTGCCCGGCGAGCGCGCAGAACTCCTCGATGCGCGCCTTGACGTCATGCCGGGTGCGACGCTCGCGCTCGGCGATGCTCACCAGGTCGACTTCGTCGACGACACGCTCGTAGGCCTCAACGACTCCGGCGGGGATGTCGACGCCGAGCTCGGTCTGCGCCTTGAGGACGGCGATCCACAGCCGTCGCTCGGCGACGACCTTGGCCGCAGGCGACCAGATCTGCTGGGTCTGGGGCGAGGCGTAGCGGCTGGCCAGCACGTTCGCGATCGTCACGGCGTCATCATCCCATGTGCCCCGCCCCCGATCTTCGCTGCTGCTCAGTCCGGCGGCAGGAACCGCTGCCACGGCATGGCACGTTCAAAGGCTGCTGCCGTGCGCAGGGTCAAGGCGTCGGACCATCGCGGCCCCATGACCTGCACACCGACCGGCAGCTGCTCCCTGCCCATTCCGGCAGGTACCGAGGTCGCCGGCATCCCCGTGAGGTTGGCCGGCAGGCAGCTCGTGCACCAGTCGTCGAAGAACGGGTCGACCGGCTGGCCCTCGATCTGAGGAGGCGTCGGCACTCCCACGTCGAACGCGGTGAGCTGCATGGTCGGGGTCACCAGCAAGTCGAATTCTTCGAAGAACTCTGCCCACACACGTGTGTAGCCCGCCTTCGCGTGCAAGGCGTCGACGTACTCACCGCCCGTGACGCCGCGGCCTGCCTCGACCAGCTCGGCAGTCCCGGGCGACATCAACCGACGCGCGGACTCCAACAAGGGTCCCTCGGAGGAGAACCCTTCCGCCAAGGCGATGGTGTTCCACAGCTCTGTCGGGTGCTGCACGTCGGGGGCGGCTGCGACCATCTCACAGCCCAGTTCTGCGAAGATCCGCACCGCGTCGGCAAACACCGCGCGCACGTCGGTGTCCACCGGCAGCATGCCCAGGTCGCTCGAGTAGGCCACGCGCAACCCGCGCAGGCTTTCGGGTGAGGCCACCGCCTCGAGCTGTGCGAGCGACGGACCGCCGGGGTAGCTCATGTCATCCGCTGCTGACGGTCCTGCGATGACCGAGAGCATGAGGGCGGCATCTCTGACCGACCGGGTGATCGGCCCGTCGACCGACAACGTCTTCCACCCTTTGAAGCCGGGTTCCTTGGGCACGAGTCCGAACGTGGGCTTGTGGCCGACGACCCCGCAGAAGGACGCCGGGATGCGGATGGACCCTCCCCCGTCGGTACCGAGCGCCAGACAAGTCAGCCCGGCAGCGACAGAGGCGCCCGCGCCCCCACTCGACCCGCCAGGGGTGCGCTGGAGGTTCCAGGGGTTGCGCGTGAGTCCGTGAACGAGGTTGTCGGTGAAGCCGCGGTAGCAGAACTCCGGGTTGTTCGTCTTCCCCACGATCACGGCGCCGGCAGCCCGCAGGCGGGCCACCGGCACCGCGTCTTCGCCCGGTATGAAGTCGCGTAGCGCGAGGGAGCCGTTGGTCGCGGGTTCACCGGCCATCCAGATGTGGTCCTTGACAGACACCGGCACCCCGAGCAGGGGAGGCAACGGACCGCCATCACGCACGGCCCGGTCGGCTGCTCCGGCCGCCGCGAGCGCCGACTCCTCGAGGACGATCGTGAAGGCGTTCAGGGTCGACTGGCTCTCCTGGATCCGCTGCAGGGAACTCGTGACCACCTCGACGGACGTACGCCGTCCACTCCTGATGTCCGCTGCGGTCTGCCAGGCGTCGGCCGCTCCGACTTCGTCCATCCTGGTCAGCCAACCCCCCCGGACGTCATGTGCTGACGGGCAATCTCTTCGAGCTCGGCGGCCTCGGCCTCAGCGATCCGGGTCTCCGCCTCGACGTCGAGCGACTGCGCCAGCACGTAGTAGAGAATGCCGGCGACGGGCAAGCCGATGAACAACGAGATGTCAGCCCCGTGCAGGTCGGAGGCCACGAACCCGGTGTACTTGCTGGTGCTGAGGAACGGCAGCATCGCGGCGAAGCCGACGGCGTAGGAGAGGATCCCGCGCCAGGCCCAGCGCCCGTACATCCCTGCAGGATTGAAGATCTCGGCGATCGCGTAGTGACCGCGCCTGACGATGTAGTAGTCGACGAGGTTGACCGCGGTCCAGGGGATGAACAGGTACAGCACCAGCAGCAGGAAGTCCTCGAAGTTGACCAGGAAGTTCTCCCCGATCAACAGCGCGGGAATCAGCGACAGTACGGCCGTGAACGCGATGGTCGAGCTACGGAGCCCGCTGGTGGGTCGCACCTTGCGCAGGGAGTCCAGCGCACTGATCAGCGTCAGTGATCCTCCGTACATGTTCAGGGCGGTGACGGAGATCAGCCCGAGGGCGGAGAACACCAGCACGATCGACCCGAACCCGTTGAAGACCGTGTCTCCTGAATCCTTGAGCGAGCCGATGGTGTCGAAGTTCGCCCCCGCCCAGGCGGCCAGCGCGGCCCCCAGGCACATGAGCCAGATGGCGCCCAGCGCAGACCCCCAGTAGGTCCAGAGGAACGTCCGCCGAACGGTGACGTCTGGAGGCAGGTAGCGCGAGTAGTCCGACACGTAGATCGCCCAGCTGATCTGGTAGCCCGCCACCGCGCCGAACTGGATGAGGAACGGCGTCCACGAGAACGTGCCGAGGTCGAACGAGCCCGCGGGATAGTCGAGCAGCATGACTGCGATCGTCAGCATGCCGAAGAAGACGAGGAAGCCCGCCGCCAACCAGCGTTCGACGCCGTGGATCAGGTCGTAACCGACCAGCGCCACGACCGCGGCCAGCACAGTGGCGACGACGATCCACAGCTTGCTGCTGCCATGCACGGTGGAGTGCATCGCGTCGCCGACGAGGATGGTGTTGAAGATGTTGAAGCCGGCGTACTGCAGGTAGGCGAAAGCCCACACCAGCAAGGCCCCGACGTAGCCGAACTGCGGCCGCGACTGGATCATCTGGGGCAGGCCGAGCTGGGGCCCCTGGGCCGAGTGGAAGGCCATGAAGAAGGTGCCCAGCAGGGCACCGGACACGATCGCGATGATCGACCAGATGAGGTTGCCGCCACCCGTCACGGAGAACGTCCCGACTGCGAGGGTGGCGATCTGTGCATTGCTCATGAACCACAGCGGCCCCTGGCTCCAGACCTTGCCGTGACGCTCGTTCAGGGGGACGTAGTCGATGGACCGGACTTCGACGCCTCCGATTCGAGCCGAGCCGGTGGGATGCGCATCAGCTGACATCGGGTTTCCTCTTCCTCATCGCCATGACGGACAGCAGTTCGTACCCCACGTGGGCCGCGGCAATCCCCGTGAGCTGGGCATGGTCGTACGCCGGAGCCACCTCGACGATGTCGGCGCCCACGACATCGAGGTCTGCGAGCTCGCGCAGGATCGCAAGCAGCTCGCGCGATGTCAGGCCGCCCGCCTCGGGAGTGCCTGTGCCAGGAGCATGGGCAGGGTCGAGCACGTCGATGTCAACGGAGACGTAGACCGGAGCGTCCCCCAGGCGTTCACGCATGCGCTCGATGGCGGCGGCGACTCCATGTCGCTCGATGTCAGCGCAGTGCACGGTGGTGAAGCCGAGCCGCTCGGTGTCGAGAAGGTCCGTCGCGGCGTACAGGGGACCACGAATGCCGATGTGCACCGAGCGCTCGAGATCGATGAGGCCCTCTTCGGACGCCCGGCGGAACGGCGTCCCATGCGTGTAGGGCTCACCGAAGTACGTGTCCCACGTGTCGAGGTGCGCGTCGAAGTGCAGGACCGCAAGCGGTCCGTGCTGTGCATGAGCCACACGCAGGAGCGGAAGTGCGATCGTGTGGTCGCCACCGATGGTGAGCAGGCGAGTGCCGTCCTTGACCAAGGAGCCGGCGGCCGATTCGACCGCAGTGATCGCTGCCGCGATGTCGAACGGGTTGCACGCGATGTCACCTGCGTCGGCGACCTGTTGGGCGTGGAAGGGCTCTACCGCGAGGGCGGGGTTGTACGGTCGCAGCAAACGCGACGACTCGCGCACGTGGCTAGGCCCGAAACGTGCACCCGGCCGGTAGCTGACCCCGCTGTCGAAGGGGACCCCGACGACCGCGATGTCTGCGTGGCGCACCTGGTCGATGCGTGGAAGCCGCGCGAAGGTGGGGGGTCCTGCGAACCGGGGAACTTCGGTGGCGTCGACCGGCCCGACGGCTGCGTCCGACGGCGCCCGGGGGACAGACGGTTCGGTCACGTTGCGGCCCCTTTCGTCAACTCCTGCAGGGACGCTACACCGGGGTCACGTCGTCCGCCGATCGAGCCTTTCCTGCTTGCCGAGCGCAGCACTCAGCTGCCGTCCGCGTCATGTCGCCGAGCCACGCGGACTCCCGCGCGGGCGTACTGGACGACAGCGCGAGCGCGGAGTACACCACTGGTACAGGCGCGCCCGCTCAGCGAAGCGGCGCGGACGATCGAGCCCCGTGGAGGGACCGATGAGCCATTCACGAAAGTCCAGACGTACACCTTGTCCGCGAAGGACTCGAAGCCCTTCAGAAGGGCGACGCGGCATGGTTGGACGAGCATCTGTCCGATGACGTGGTCTGGCACGTCGGGGGAAACAGCAAGTGGGCAGGAACCTATCGGGGCAAGCGTGACGTGCTCGAGTACCAGGCCCGTCAGGCGAAGGCGATGTCTGCACCGCCTACGGTCGACGTTCACGACATCCTGGGCACCGACGACCACGTCGTCGTCATCGGGTCGGCGAGCGCCACGGCAGGAGATGGCTCGAGCGCTGCCTGGAAGTTCGTCAACGTCTTCCACATCGACGACGGCAAAGCGACCGAGGTCTGGGGCATGGCCGACAACGACGCCGCCGTGGATCCGTTCCTCGACGCCCTGCCCGATGGCTGAGTGCTTCGCTTGTCCAAGCTCAACGGCTCGCTAGGCGGCTTCGTCAACCGATCGGGCTGGTCCAGATGTCGGGCGCGTTGCACTGCCGCGGGCCACGATCGATCTCGGCTTCGCGAGCGTGTGACACTGGCGCCATGGCGCCCCCGCCTCTTGATCGCCGTGCGTTCCTTGTGCTCGGTGCGACGCTGCTGGCCGGCTGCACAGCGGCTGGCAAGACCGAGCCGACGACGTCTCGCTCGGCGGCGGGAGGCACGACCGGGACCGGCGGCGAGTCTCCCGCTTCCCCGCCTGGCTCGGCCAGCCCTCGCCCCCAGCCCAGACCGCGCCTGCCCTCGGTGCGGCGCTGGCAGCCGAGCGCGAACGACATCACGCCGGACGCCAAGCTCACCGCGGTCCAAGCGGTCGAGCGGCTCGGCAACCACCGTGGCCAAGCCCTCCAGGTGTTGGAGGCTCAGTACGGCGGGCTCCTGGCCAGCGCAGCGAGCGTGCTCACGGTGTGTTCGTCGTGGCGCCTGGTCCAGGGGGACGTGGTCGCTGGTGGTCATACCTACGACGTGCGCCTCAGCCGCGGAGCGCTCGGGTGGCATGTGACAGCGATACATCCGTCCCGGCCCGGCACGCCGGCGCCAGCACTGAGCCGGATCGCCCGACGAGTCCTGGCGAGCGACCGGATCGAGTTGCCGCCGGCCGCCCGCGCCGACGTGGAGTCAGGACAGGTGCGCGACGCCACCCTCGAGGCGATGCTGCTCCTCTCGCACACCTACAGGATCCGAGTGAGCGTCGTACGCTCCGGACATCCGCAGTACGTGTTCGGAACTGACCGGCTCAGTGACCACCCGTTCGGCCGCGCATTCGACACGTGGTCGATCAATGGCCGAGCCGTCATCGACCCCGGTACGCCCGAGTCGCTGGTGACCGACTACATGCGAGCCGCCGCCGATGTCGGCTCGTACAACGTCGGCGGTCCATATCTGGTTGGGGCTGCTCCCCAGTACTTCAGCGACAGCACCCATCACGATCACGTGCACGCCGGTTTCCTGCCCTGACTCTGGAGACCACACTCGCGGCGATCCGAATGGATCTCGGATCCCTTGTGGATAACGGGGTTGAGCGTTGGTGCGGGCCGGAAAGTGTCGGTGGCGGGTTCTAGGTTTGGTCCATGAGTACGACGCAGGGACCGCCGCCGACCGTGGGCATCGACGATGCCTACGGCCGGACCGTCGCGGACGTGCGCTGCCGGCTCGCTGACCTGGTCGATGCCCCCACCTGGTCCCTGGACGATGCCCGGTTGGACCGGCGGATCGGTGACGCGTTGGCGGCCCGAAGGCCGCGATCGATGAGGTCGTCGCGCGGCTGGTCGGCGAGGCCGAGGACCGCAACCTGCCCCACCGTCACGGCGCCTCCTCCACCCGGGCGCATCTGATGACGACCCATCGGATGTCGGCCGGTGAAGCCTCCCGCACAGTCAGGACGGCCCGGCAGCTGCACGGCACCTCCGCGGTGACCGAACCGGTCCGGCGTGCTGTCGCCAGCCGGAGAGGTGTCGGCCGAACAAGGAGTGGTGGTCGCGGAAGCGATCCACCGGCTGTCGGCGACCGTCGACCCCGACCGGGTCGACGTCGGCCCAGGCTGACCTCATCGGCCATGCCCAGACGTTGTCGTTCACCCAGCTGCAGGTCGCGGCGAACCATCTGGTCGAGGTGGTCGACCCCGACACCGCCGACCAGCCGTTGGAGCAGCAGCTCGCTGCCCAGGAACGGCAGGCGTGGGCGGCGGCGGAGTTCACCGGCCAGTACGGCGCCGACGGGATCGCCCGCGGCCGCTACGCCTTGCCGAACCTCACGTTCGCGATGCTCAAGAAACACCTCGACGCGCTGGCTTCACCCAGGCGCGCCGCCACCGGCACCGGTCACGAGGCGCCAGGTGACGTGTCGACCCAACAGACGCTGGCGGAGACGACCCTCGGTGACCTGCCCGTACGGGAACCGGCTCGGCCAAGCGTTGTGTGAGCTGATCGAACACCTCCCCACAGACGGACACCCCCACCACGGGGCCACCAACATCTCGCATCGTGGTCACCGTCGACGAGACCAGACTCCGGACCGGCGCCGGGGAAGCCACCCTCGACACCGGCGGCGCGATCTCTGTCGGTCGAGACCCGCCGGTTGGCGTGCAACGCCGGCGCTCCTGCCGATGGTCCTGGCCGGTGACTCGAAGATCCTGGACCTCGGCACGACGCCGTCGGCTGTTCGACCGCTACCAACGCATCGCGCTATGACCGTCCGCGACCAAGGCTGCGTGTTCCCCGGCTGCGAACGACCCGCCGCCTGGTGTGAGGCACACCATCGGATCCCCTGGAGCCGCGGCGGACCGACCGACCTGGACAACGGCTGCCTGTTGTGCAGCTTCCACCACCACCTCATCCACCAAGGCGAATGGGACCTGGACCTCGCCACTGACGGCATCACCGACGTCATCCCACCGGCCCGCATCGACCCGGAGCGAAGACCCATCCGACACCAACGCTTCAAACCCCGAACCGAATGACGACGTCCCCTTGGTCCAAACGCACCGTCGGGCCGGTGAGCGCGGCGTCGCGGGGGTCCAACGAGCCGGCGTTCTTCAGTCTGTCGCGAACCGTTCCCAGGCGGCCTGTCGACTCACGCCGAGCGCGCCACCGATCTCGTCCCAGCTCAGCCCTTGTTTCCGCGCAGCTTTCACAGCCTTTCGTTGCCACCGGTCGAGGTTGCGGCTGCCTTCGCGGATCCCAGCGATGAGTTTGAGCGGATCCGAACGCCAGTCGCCGTCGATCGTCAGCGTTGATTCGACCCGCAGCTGATCTGTCAGATTCTCGTCCATACGTCAAGCATCCCTGACAACCGGCCGAGCGTCAAGACTTCCTGACAAACCCAGATCGGCGCGGGTTTGCCGCGACCACACGGGGGAGGCGTTCCGCGCTGAGGTCGGCAAGCCGGCGGACCGGCAAGTGGCCATTGCCCCTTCAAGGGTTGGATGATGGGCTCATGAGCGTCGACGTCGAGGTGAGGACCACGATCGAGCGGCCTCCGGACGTGGTCGCGACGTTCGCCGGCGACCCCACGAACGCGCCGGAGTGGTATGCCAACATCCGTTCGGTGCACTGGCAGACACGACCGCCGGTCGGGGTGGGCTCAAAGCTGGACTTCGTCGCCCAGTTCCTCGGCAGGCGACTCGCGTATACCTACGAGGTCGTCGCGCTCGAACCCGGACATCGGCTGGTGATGCGTACTGCGGACGGCCCGTTCCCGATGGAAACCACGTACACGTGGGAGTCCGTCGGCGACAGCGCCACCTTGATGACGCTGCGCAACCGCGGCAACCCGTCCGGCTTCTCCCGCCTCACCGCCCCCATGATGGAGCGCGCCATGCGCCGCGCCACCACGAAGGACCTGGCACGCCTCAAGTCCATGCTCGAGGCTCGCCGGCCAACCGAATGAGGCGTCGCCGCGGAGATGCTCGGGTCCATCGACCGCCCGACGGTCAGGAGATGGCCGCCTTCACCAGCGTGACAACCTGCTTCTCGACCAACGGACTCCACTGCTGGAGGGCGTACGACACCGGCCACATGTCCCCGTCGTCGAGGTGTGCGGTGTCCTGAAAGCCCAGGGTCGAGTAGCGGTAGTTGAACTTGCCCGAGTCCTGGAAGAAGACGACGGCCTTGCCGTCCTCGTTCGCGTAGGCAGGCATGCCGTACCAGGTCTTCGGCAACAACCCGGGCGCGGTCGTGGTCACCGCCACATGGACGCGCTCGGCGAGCTCCCGGTCCTCCGGTTTCATCTTCGCGATCGCGTCGAGGACTGCCTGCAGACCATCGGCCTTCTTGGCCCCCTTCTTGCCCTCGGCACGCAGCTCGGCGGCTCGCTCCTTCATCGCGGCACGCTCCTGGGCGGTGAAGCCGTCAGTCTGGGTCTTGGAGTTCTTCGTGGCCATGGTGGGGCTGCCTTTCGATGTTCGGTGCTCGGGTAGATGCCGTCCTTGGAGAAAGGCTAGGCCTGGCGGCACCCGCGGCGCTTCTCGATTCCTGATCGACTTGGGCCGCCGGCTCGGCCCGCTCCGACCGGGGCTCACCGCCCTTGGATGTGGCCGTCTTGCCTACAGGGATGCGGCTTCGGCGATATCGCGGCGGTGCTGCGCACCGTCGAAGGAGATCGCGTCCACGCCCGCATAGGCGTTGACACGCGCCGCGGCGAGGTCAGGCCCGACCCCCGTCACCGCCAACACCCGACCGCCTGCCGTGGTGAGGCCACCCGCCTCGGCCGTCGTACCTGCCTGGAAGACAGCAGCGCCCGACTCCTCGGCCTGGTCGATCCCCGTGATGGCGTCGTGGGAACGAGGCGACTCCGGGTACCCGTGCGCGGCCAGCACGACCGCGACCGCCGCTGCCCGCTTCCAACGGAGAGGCTCCACCGTCGACAACCGACCAGTCGCGGCGGCGCGCAGCACCTGACCGAGCGGAGACTCGAGCAGTACGAGCAACGCCTGTGTCTCTGGGTCGCCGAACCGGGCGTTGAACTCCACCACGCGAAGTCCGCGCGAGGTGAGCGCGAGGCCGGCATACAGCAGCCCGACGAACGGTGTCCCCCGCCGCGCGAGCTCGTCGACCGCCGGCGAGATGACACGCGCCACGACGTCATCGACGAGGTCGGCGGGCGCCCACGGCAGCGGGGTGTACGCACCCATGCCGCCGGTGTTCGGACCGGCATCGCCGTCGCCGAGGCGTTTGAAGTCCTGCGCAGGTTGCATGGGCAGCACGTCGACGCCGTCGCAGATCGCGAACAGTGAGATCTCCGGGCCGTCGAGGTACTCCTCGATGACGACGCGTGCGCAGGCCGCGGCGTGAGCCAGCGCGGCGTCGCGGTCGTCGGTCACGACCACGCCCTTGCCGGCCGCCAGCCCGTCGTCCTTGACGACGTAGGGCGGACCGAACATGTCGAGGGCGTCAGCCGCCTCGGCCTCGGTCGTGCACACCCGCGCCATCGCGGTCGGGATTCCGGCGGCGGCCATCACGTCCTTGGCGAAGGCCTTCGAGCCCTCGATCTGCGCCGCGGCACGGCTCGGACCGAAGCAGGCGATGCCCGCGGCCCGGATGGCGTCCGCCACCCCTGCTACCAGCGGCGCCTCCGGACCGACGAGCACCAGGTCGACCTGCAGCTCACTGGCCAGGCCGGCCACCGCAACGCCGTCGAGGGCGTCGACCGCGTGACAGTCAGCCAGCTGGGCCATGCCGGGGTTGCCAGGTGCCGCGAACACCGACTCGACCTCGGGGTCTCGGGCGAGTGCTGTCACCAGGGCGTGCTCACGTCCCCCACTGCCGATCACCAAGATCTTCACAGGTCACGACCCTAGCGGCCGACGCGCACTGGAGAGCGTCAGAGGAGGTCGTGCACGACGACGGTCTCGTGCCGGCCCGGGCCGACTCCGATCGCCGAGATGCGTGCGCCGGACATCTCCTCCACGGCCTTGACGTACGACTGAGCGTTCGCCGGCAGGTCGGCCAGAGTACGAGCCCCGGAGATGTCCTCCCACCACCCGGGAAGCTCCTCGAAGATCGGTCTGGCGTGGTGGAAGTCCGTCTGGTTGACAGGCATCTCGTCGTGCCGGACGCCGTCGACCTCGTACGCGACGCACACCGGAACGTTCGGTAGGCCCGTGAGGACGTCGAGCTTGGTCAGCACGAAGTCGGTGACGCCGTTGACGCGAGCGGCATACCGCGCCACCACCGCGTCATACCAGCCGCACCGGCGGGGACGTCCGGTGGTCGTGCCGTACTCCCAGCCGGTCTTGCGCAGGAACTCCCCCGAGTCGTCGAACAGCTCGGTGGGGAACGGCCCCTCCCCCACCCGGGTCGCATACGCCTTGACGATGCCGATCACGCGGTCGATCCGCATCGGGGCGATCCCCGAGCCGGTGCAGGCTCCGCCGGCGGTTGCCGACGATGAGGTGACGAACGGGTAGGTGCCGTGGTCGACGTCGAGCAGGGTGGCCTGCCCGGCCTCGAGCAGCACGGTCTCGTCGCGGTCGAGCGCTTGGTTGAGCAACAGCCCGGTGTCGTCCACCATCGGCGCGATCCGGTCCCGGTGGGCGAGCAGCTCGTCCATGATCTGGTCGACCTCGATGGCCCGCCGGTTGTAGATCTTGGCCAGGATCTGGTTCTTGAGCTCGAGGGACCCTTCGACCTTCTGCCGCAGGATCTTCTCGTCGAAGATGTCCTGGACCCGGACGCCGATCCGGTTCATCTTGTCGGCGTACGCCGGTCCGATGCCGCGGCCGGTGGTCCCGATCTTGCGCGACCCGAGGAAGCGCTCGGCGACCTTGTCGAGCGTGCGGTGGTAGTCGCTGATGAGGTGGGCGTTCGCACTGATGACCAGCCGCGAGGTGTCGATTCCCCGGGCGTCGAGACCGTCGAGCTCCTCGATCAGGACGGCCAGGTCGATCACGACTCCGTTGCCGATGACGGGAGTGCAGCCCGGGGTGAGGATGCCGCTCGGCAGCAGGTGCAGGGCGTACTTCTCGTCGCCGATGACCACCGTGTGGCCGGCGTTGTTGCCGCCGTTGAACTTCACGACGTAGTCGACACGACTGCCGAGCAGATCGGTGGCCTTGCCCTTGCCCTCGTCGCCCCACTGGGCCCCGACGATCACGACTGCGGGCATCTGCCCACCCTTCCGTTGTGCGCTCTGCGCTTCGCACCGCGCGACGAGGCGGTGCGCCATCGCACGAGAACGCCCCTGCATGAGAACAGCCCCGGCAAGACCGGGGCTCTTGCGGTGAAAGGGTAGCGGACCCCGTGCGCAGCGAGTCCAATCCGCCTCGGGTGGTGGACGCGCGCATCGGGCCGTCACGCCTACGCGAGTCCACCCGCGGGTGCGGCGGCCCTGGCTGAGTAGTGTTCGAGCGTGCAACGCATTCTGCTCATCACCAACGCGGAGGCGGGGTCCAGCGACCAGGACGCCGTCGATGCCGCCCTCGAGGTGCTCCGCCGCGACGCCGACGTCGAAGTCGCTGCGACGTCGGACCCGGACGAGCTCGACGACGTGTTGGGCCGCCGCAACGGCCGCGACGTCGTGGTCGCGGGTGGCGACGGCAGTCTCCATGCCGTGGTGTCCGCGCTGCACGCACGAGACGACCTCGCCGGACCGACGCTCGGGCTCATCCCGCTCGGGACGGGCAACGACTTCGCGCGGGGCGTGCAGATCCCGCTCGACCCGGCACGCGCTGCGGAGGTGGTGGGGCACGGCCGGGAGGTCCAGGTCGACATACTCACCGATGACGACAGCGGGATCGTGGTCAACGCGGTGCACTGCGGGATCGGCGCGGAGGCAGGGAAGGAAGCCAAGCCCTACAAGGCCAAGCTCGGCAAGCTCGGCTACGTCGTCGGTGCGGTCGTCGCCGGCTTCACCTCGCGGGGTCAGCGGATCAGGGTGACGGCGGACGGCTCCGTGCTCGCCGACGGCAGACGCCGGGTGCTCCAGGTGGGGGTGAGCAACGGCGCCTACGTCGGCGGCGGTACCCCGCTGGCACCCGACGCCGACCCGACCGACGGCAAGCTCGACGTGATGGTGTCGTTCGCGGTGCGACGACGCGACCGACTCATGTATGCCGTCCACCTCAAGCGTGGGACCCACGAGGAGCGTCACGACGTCCAGACGATGCGTGCCACCCGGGTCGAGGTGCGCGGCGACCACGTGTACTGCAACGCCGACGGGGAGCTCACCGGTCCGACGCGGGCGCGGCGCTGGGAGCTCGAGCCTGGAGCGTTCTCGATGATGCTGCCGACGGCGGGGCAGGCGGAGAACAGCCGCTGACGCGGATCGCCGGTGGAACCGGATCGGCGCGATCGCGTGGCTACAGCCAGCCCCGCCTGACGGCTTCCATACCGGCCTGGAAGCGCGAGTCCACACCGAGCTCGGCGAGCAGCGACGCGATCCGTCGTCGGATCGTCCGCAACGACATCGCGAGCGTGCGCGCGATCTGTTCGTCCTTGGCGCCGCTCGCCAGCAGCTCCAGGAGCTGGGTGCGCTCCCCCGCCGCCAGCTCGCTGCCGAATCCGGGAGCCGTGACGGCATGTCCCCAGAGCGCGTCGAAGTAGGCGACACACGCGGCCACGATGGCGGGCTGCCGGATCAGCAGCCGCGAGCCGGCCGGACTCCCCCAGATCTCCGGCAGCACCGCGGCCTCCATGCCGAAGATGGCCATCCGGGTCGGCACGGCGGGCAGGATGCGGATGAGCTCGCCCGCGCGGGCGCGGGCGTGGACGTTCGCGGGGTTGGTCTCGATCACCTTGGCCGGATAGATGACGCGGGACTCTCGGCCCTTGTCGATCGCTTCGGTGACCGCGACGTCGACGCGCGCACCCGTCGGCAGGAACCACTGGTCAGGCCGCAAGAACGCCAGCTGGCCGGTGCTGTTGGAGATCAACGTGATCAGCACGTCGGCGAGCTCGGCAGCGGGTATGACGTCGACGGCGACGGGCTGCCAGTCCAGGCGCTGGCCCATCAAGTGCTCGGAGATGTAGACGTTGAGGTCTCCTCGGATCTGGTCCAGGGAGTCCTTGGCCTCGGTCAGCCGCTGGGAGTGCTGGTTGAGCAGCCGCCCGAGTGCGAACTCCGGCGGCGACGGGAAAACCTTGTCCTTGCTGACGCTGACGAGGTTCCGCTCGATCAGCGGTTCGAGATCCTCGTGGAGGTCCTCGAGGCGGCGCGAGAGGATGTCGCAGAGGCTCTCGAAGTCGATGCCGGGACGCCGAAGCGTCAGCCGGTAGAGCTGTTCGCTGGGTCCGGTGATGCCCAAGGGACTCAACGGGCCCGAAATGGCAGGCTCTGTGGTGGCCATGCCTGGCAGGTTACGGCCAGTGGCACTTTGGTGCCACCTCTCCTGACCGCTTCTTGACACAATGGGCGAGCGTAAGAGCGCGACCTCGGAATCGACGCAGGGGACGATTCCGTAGTCGCGCTCTTGTGTGTCCGCAGCTTCTGTCCCGGATCCTCGGCGTCCGCGGTGGGGCAGCCGGCTGCTGCTGCGCCGGTCCCTGTGGCCGGGCGACCGGTCTGCCGGTCGGGGCTACGGGCATCATGGCTCCATGACTTTCGACAACCTGCTGGGCGGACCGCCGCCGACGTACCTGCCCGAGGATGCCGCCGCGGCCGCTCTACGCTCCGGCACCGACCCCCGCGAGGTGGCACGGCAGCTGCCCGCATCGTCGCTGGCCTGGGCCGGGGTTGCCGAGGACGCGCTCTCGTCCGGTGATGACCTGTCGGGATACGCGTTCGCTCGGGTGGGGTATCACCGCGGCCTCGACGCGCTGCGCCGCAACGGCTGGAAGGGACACGGCCCGATCCCGTGGGCGCACGAGCCGAACCAGGGCTTCCTGCGCTGCCTGGCCGCCCTGGCCAAGGCGTCGGACCTGATCGGCGACGTCGAGGAGGCCGAACGGTGCCGTGCCTTCCTCACCGACTCCGACCCCACCGCCCCCCACTGATCCACTCGTCCCTCAGCGTCTCCGACCACGTGGCCCTCCGCGTTTGCCTTGTTCACAAGCCAGGTGGCTTGTGAACAAGGCAAACGCGCGTAGGGGACTGGGGGTTTGCCTCAGTGACGTGCGCCAGGCTCACGGCTCGGGGTTGACGTCTCGCTGCTCGCGGAGGACTTGCTCGCGCTCGGTGGGTTCGTCGTACCGCGCGTCGCGCGATCGCGAACGGGCCCGCGCGGCTTCGATCGCGATCGGTATGACGGAGATGAGCACCAACCCGAGCAGGACCAGATCGATGTTCTTGGCCAAGAAGTCGACCTGGCCCAACCAGTAACCGAGCAACGTCACTCCGGTCGCCCAGAGCACGCCACCGATCGCGGAGTAGACGATGAACCGCCGGAACGGCATCCGGCCCACACCGGCCGCCAGCGTGATGAACGTGCGGACGATCGGCACGAAACGGGCGAGCAGGATCGCCTGGCTCCCGTACTTGTCGAAGAACGCGAAGGTCCGGTCGACATGCTCCTGCTTGAAGAAGCGGGAGTCCGGCTTGTTGAACACCGCCGGACCCAGCTTGGCGCCGACGCCATACCCCACGACGTTGCTCAGCACCGCCGAGATGCTCAACACCAGGCAGGCCAGCCACAGCGGCACGCTGATCGTTTCCTGCTGCGCGATGAGGAGGCCGACCACGAACAGCAGGGAGTCGCCGGGCAGGAAGGGGAACAGCCAGCACTCGATGAAGATCACCAGCGCGGCACCCCACAGGGCGTACGCACCGAAGTGGTCGAGGATGGTCTTGGGGTCGAGCAGGCCGCCGAGCAGCATGACGTTCTGCAGGTCGCTCATCACCCCCGAAGCCTAACCGCCGGACCTAGAGTGTCCTGCGTGACGAGCCGGAGCGACGCCGCGGCAGCGGATGAGGAGGCCGACGAGACCGGCCCATCCGACCCGACCGGGAGGTATGTCGTCGGGGTCGGGCCGTGGGAAGGCAGCTGGCCCGCCGACCCCCACTACGACACCGAGCTGCTGGCCAACGGCGACCAGCGCAACGTCGCCGACCGCTACCGCTACTGGCGGCTGGACGCGATCGTCGCCGACCTCGACACGCGTCGCCACCCGTTCCACGTGGCCATCGAGAACTGGCAGCACGACTTCAACATCGGCTCCGTCGTCCGCACCGCCAACGCCTTCCTCGCGGCGGAGGTCCACATCGTCGGCCGGCGCCGGTGGAACCGCCGGGGTGCGATGGTGACCGACCGGTACCAGCACGTGCGTCACCACGACAGCATCGACACCTTTGCGACGTGGTGCGCCGACGCGGGGCTGCCGCTGCTCGGCGTCGACAACCTCCCCGGCGCGGTGCCGCTCGAACGAGCTGAGTTGCCGCAACGTTGTGTTCTCGTCTTCGGCCAGGAAGGACCGGGCCTGACGGAGCAGATGCGAACCACATGCACGACGACGCTGTCGATCGCGCAGTTCGGCTCCACCCGGTCGATCAACGCCGGGGCCGCGGCTGCCATCGCGATGCACACCTGGATCCGCCAGCACTCCCAGGACGAGACCTGATCGACATACCTCCATGGGCCGGGCCCGTCCGACGTACACCGGAGCTGCCCACCCAGCGGGCGATGTGGCACGTGTCACGGCGAGACGCGATACTGGCGCTACACGGAACAGGACCCGAACCGGCCAGCAACGGAGACGACCATGCCCATCGCCACGCCCGACGTGTACGCCGCCATGCTCGACAAGGCCAAGGCCGAGAGGTTCGCGTACCCGGCGATCAACGTGACCTCGAGCCAGACGCTGCACGCCGCCATGCGCGGGTTCGCCGAGGCTGGGAGCGACGGCATCGTGCAGGTGTCGACCGGTGGCGCCGAGTTCTTGTCGGGTACGACGATCAAGGACATGGTGGCCGGCTCTCTCGCGTTCGCAGCGTTCGCCCACGAGGCGGCCAGGAAGTACCCGGTCAACATCGCCTTGCACACGGACCACTGCCCGAAGGACAAGCTGGACGGCTTCGTCCGACCCCTGCTCGAAGCCTCCCGGGAACAGGTGGCCAACGGCGGGCTGCCGATCTTCCAGTCCCACATGTGGGACGGCTCGGCCGTGCTGCTGGAGGAGAATCTCTCGATCGCCAAGGAGCTGCTCGAGACAGCGGCCAAGGCCAACATCATCCTCGAGATCGAGGTCGGCGTCGTGGGTGGTGAGGAGGACGGCGTCGTCGGCGCGATCGACGACAAGCTCTACACGACCCCCGACGATGCCTTGCGGACCGCAGAGGCGCTGGGTCTCGGTGAGAACGGTCGCTACCTGACCGCGTTGACGTTCGGCAACGTGCACGGCGTCTACAAGCCCGGCAACGTGAAGCTGCGGCCGGAGATTCTCAAGGCGGCGCAGGAGGCGGTGGCCGACAAGCACGGGCTCGGTGACGATGCCAAGCCGTTCGACCTGGTGTTCCACGGTGGCTCGGGGTCGCTGCTGGAGGAGATCCGGGAGGCGCTCGACTATGGCGTGGTGAAGATGAACGTCGACACCGACACCCAGTACGCCTTCACGCGACCCATCGCCGACCACATGTTCAGCCACTACTCGGGCGTGCTGAAGGTGGACGGCGAAGTCGGCGACAAGAAACTCTACGACCCCCGGTCGTACGGCAAGGCAGCGGAGGCCGGGATGGCCACCCGCGTCGTCGAGGCCTGCGAATCGCTGCGCGCCGCCGGCACGTCCCTCACCGCCTGACCCCCGGACGCTGGCCTCCCCAGCCGCTCCGATCCATCCTGTCGCCTTCATCTGGCCCTCCGCGTTTGCCTTGTGAACAAGCCACCTGGCTTGTTCACAAGGCAAATTTCGCTCGCTCACCTCGGGTTTGCCTCTGCCACCCGGCGACCGTGGCCTGTCGCAGCCCCTACCGGGTTCCACGCTCCCACTACCCGTGGCGGCCCTGCCCGGCATACGCACAGACTCGTACGACGTCGGCGGCCATCCACAGGTCCACGCCCGGATCAGACGCCGGGCCGTCGTACGGCGCATGGTCGACCCATGCGCCCCGGACTCGACGGCATCATCGTGGATCAACACGGCATCTTCGCGCGCCGACAAGCGATCGACTGTGGCGTGAGCGCACGTGAGTTCGCCCGGCTCACGCGCGGCGACGGGCCCTGGATCAAAGTTCGCTACGGCATCTACACCACCCGCGAGAAATGGTCCGTCCTCACGAGCCACGAGCGGCTCGTCCTCCGCGACCGCGCCGCCCTCCTGGTGTGCGCCGAAGACGCGGTGCTCAGCCATGGCTCGGCCGCTCGCATCCTCGGTCTCCCGCTGTACGCCGTGCCCGACCAGCTCAGCCACGTGACTCGGACGACTGACACCCAGACGGCCCGTGTGCAGGCACTCATCAAGCACCACATGCCCGCGCTACCCGCCGCTCACGTCATCACCATTGCCGGCGTGCGCGTGACCTCACCCGAGCGCACCGTCGTCGACCTGGCCCGCGAGTACGGCTTCCATACCGGCGTGGTCGCTGCTGACGCGGCGCTCAATGCCGGAGCCGACCCGACAAGGCTGGCCGCCATGGTCGGGGCCCTGACGACCGAGCCTGGCGGACCCGAGATCGCCGCCGCCGTGGCGAATGCTCGCGTCGGCGCCGCTACGCCTATTGAGACTCTGGGCCGTATCGTCCTGGTCAGGCTCGGCATCGACGACCTCGTCCTGCAACATGTGATCCCTTTCCCGGGCGGTGGGCATGCCGAGGGCGACATCTATTCGCCGTCGCTCAACCACCTGTGGGAGTGCGACGGTCGCGTCAAGTACCAGACCCGTGACGACGGTTCAGCGCCGGAGGGTACTGCTGATGAGGTCGTCTGGTTGGAGAAGAGGCGGGAGGACCGCATCCGAAGTCTCGGCATCGGGGTCAGTCGGCTGTTGTGGACCGATGTCCAGCCGCACAACTTCGAGCGCACCGCACAGCGCCTCCGTCGGGAGCTTCAGCAACAGTCCGGCGGCGGCTCCTGGTTGCCGCCGGCCGCGTGATCCGCCGGGATCGTCCGACAGGATGGGTCAGGCCAGCTCGAGGTCCCGCAGCTCGTAGGCCGCGATATAGCGCAGACCGGCCGCCTCGACAGCCTCACGTGCTCCGCGGTCTACGATGACGGCCACCCCCACGACGTCCGCGCCCTCCTCACGAAGGGCATCGACGGCCGTCATGACGGACCCGCCGGTCGTCGAGGTGTCCTCCACGGCGAGCACGCGGCGGCCCTTGACCTCGGGCCCCTCGACACGACGCTGCAGCCCGTGCGCCTTGCCTTCCTTGCGTACGACGAAGGCGTCGAGCCGACCGCCGGTTGCGTTCGCGGCGTGCAGCATCGCGGCGGCCACGGGATCGGCACCGAGCGTCAAGCCGCCGACGGCTTCGTACTCGAGATCGGCGGTCGCCTCGCGCATCACGCGGCCTACCAGGGGAGCAGCTTCACCGTCGAGAGTGATCCGGCGAAGGTCGATGTAGTAACGAGCCTCCTGCCCTGAGGACAGAATCACCGTGCCGTGCACGACGGCCTTGCCCTTGATCTGCTGGAGGAGCGCATCACGGTCGGTCATGCCCGCGACCCTAGCGAGGTGGCCTCGGCGGCATACCCATGAGGCCCTTCCGACGGTGGCACGCGCGCTCCATCGGCCGACCAGTCACCGAGGCAAACCCACACTGACCACGGCACGTTTGCCTTGTTCACAAGCCACCTGGCTTGTGAACAAGGCAAACGCGGAGGGCCAGGTGGGCAGCAGCTGGGGTGGGGAGGGTGATTAGGTGGGTGGATGGGACGTGACCGCCTCGCGAGCAGGCTGCAGGGACTCGGCCAGACGATCTTCGCCGAGATGTCGGCGCTGGCGTTGCGCACCGGGGCCATCAACCTCGGCCAGGGGTTCCCGGACGTCGACGGCCCCGCTGAGGTCATCGACGCCGCCGCCGCCGCGATGCGTGCCGGCCGTAACCAGTACGCCCCGGGCTGGGGCGTGCCCGAGCTCCGGACGGCGATCGCGCGCCATCAGCAGCGTTTCTACGGCCTCGACGTCGATCCCGACACCGAGGTGCTCGTCACGACCGGCGCGACCGAAGCCGTAGCGGCAACCTTGCTGGCGCTGGTCGAGCCCGGCGACGAGGTCATCGCGCTCGAGCCCTACTACGACTCCTATGCCGCGTGCATCGCGATGGCCGGTGGGCGGCGAGTACCCGTCACGTTGCGTGCGCCCGACTTCCGGCTCGACGTCGACGCGCTGCGTCGGGCCGTGACCACCCGCACCCGGCTGCTCCTCGTCAACACCCCGCACAACCCCACCGGCACGGTTCTCACCGACGACGAGCTGCGCGCCATCGCCGAGGTCGCCTGCGAGCACGACCTGGTCGTGGTCACCGACGAGGTGTACGAGCACCTGACGTTCGACGGCCTGGTCCACCGGCCGCTCGCGTCATACGACGGCATGCGCGAACGCACGCTGACGATCTCCAGCGGTGGCAAGACGTTCTCCTTCACCGGCTGGAAGGTCGGCTGGGCGATCGGACCCGCCGAGCTCGTCCGCGCGGTGATGATGGCCAAGCAGTTCCTCACGTTCACCTCGGGCGCGCCCCTGCAACCCGCGATCGCCGCGGCTCTCGACCTCGACGACACCTACTACGCAGGCCTCCGTACCAGCCTGCAGGCCAAGCGCGACCGTCTGTGCGACGGCCTCCGCACGATCGGCTTCGACGTCTTCGTCCCGCAGGGCACCTACTTCGCGACCACCGACATCCGGCCACTGGGGTACGACGACGGGGTCGATTTCTGCCTCCAGCTGCCCGAGCTGTGCGGCGTTGTCGCCATCCCCACCCAGGTGTTCTACGACGACAAGACGGCCGGGAAACCGTTGGTGCGTTGGGCTTTCTGCAAGCGCGATGATGTGATCGACGCCGCGGTCGACCGCCTGGGCGCCCTTCGTCGCTGAGCGGGGGCCGCACCGCTCGGTCGACCAGAGCCGACGAACCTGGCCACGCGCTCAGCGCGGCGGCGGAGGAGGGGGAGGAGGTGGTGGCGTCGGAGGCGGCAATGGCTGAGGGGGCGGCAGGATGCCGTCCACGTCGCGCCGCGGGCCGTGTGGGGGACCGAATCTCGGGCCCTCGGGCGCTGCCTCAGTCGGATCACCATCCGCCGGACCTCCGGGGCCGTCCCCGCGCGGCGTCGACCCGTCCGAACCCGCGAACCAGGCCCGCGCCGGCCGGCTCCACATCAAGAAGATGGAGACGGCGATGTACAGCGTGACCAGCCAGGCGACCGGGCCGGCCAGCAGCGCCAGCACGGCCACCCCACTGCCGATGACGGTGAGCACGACCCGGGCGGAACGGTGTCGCCGCAGCACGTAGAACCCCAGCACCAAGGTCGCAGCGCTCAGTACCGCAAGACCCATGATCGTGTAGCGAAGAAGCTCGCGTGCCCCCTCGAGCGTGAGCCCGAGGGTTGCCGCCTGATCGCTCTTGATGGCCGTGGTCAGCGCCTTGGTCACCTGGCTGCTGTGCAGCTGGTTCGCCGTGCTGACCAACAGCACGAGTGCCATCGCGCTGCCGATGACGGCCGCGAGACCTCCGACGGTCACTTCGCGCGGACGAGAGCGCACCCCGCGACCGGAGGACCGGCTCGGGAACTGGATCACGCCGCCGTCACTCCTCGTCTGCGGGCTCGATGTCGTGGCCGGTCCCCGTGCCGGTCAACACCGCCTCGTCGGCCGGGCGTTCGATGCGTCGGACCGTCAGTCCGTCCGCCGCGTCGTCACGATCGACCCGCACCAGGTCGCCGTCGCCTACCTCACCGGCCAGCAGTGCGCGCGCCAGCGCATCGCCGATCGCGCTCTGCACCAGCCTCCGCAAGGGACGCGCCCCGTATGCCGGGTCGAACCCCGTCAGCGCCAGCCACTCCCGGGCGGCCGACGTCACGTCCACGGTGATCCGTCGGACAGCGAGCCGGGCCGCGAGCGCCTGCACCTGCAGGTCGACGATGTGGTTGAGCTCCTCGGCGCCGAGCGGGTCGAACAGCAGCACCTCGTCGAGCCGGTTGAGGAACTCCGGCTTGAACGCCATCCGAACCGCGCCCAGCACCGAGTCACGGCGCTGCGCGTCGTCGAGCAGCGGGTCGACCAAGAACTGCGAGCCGAGGTTGCTGGTCAGGATCACGATCGTGTTGCGGAAGTCGACCGTCCGGCCCTGGCCGTCGGTGAGCCGGCCGTCGTCGAGCACCTGAAGGAGGACGTCGAACACCTCTGGGTGCGCCTTCTCGATCTCGTCGAGCAGGATCACGGAGTACGGGCGTCGGCGAACGGCCTCGGTGAGCTGGCCGCCTTCGTCGTAGCCGACGTAACCGGGAGGCGCGCCGAGCAGCCGCGCCACCGAGTGCTTCTCGGCGTACTCGCTCATGTCGATCCTGACGATGGCTCGCTCGTCGTCGAACAGGAAGTCCGCCAGCGCCTTGGCCAGCTCGGTCTTGCCGACGCCGGTCGGACCCAGGAACAAGAACGACCCGGTGGGCCGTTCGGGGTCGGAGATGCCGGCCCGCGCCCGCCGGACCGCGTCCGACACCGCCACCACAGCGGCCCGTTGGCCCACGACGCGTCGACCGAGCTCGTCCTCCATGCGGAGCAGCTTTCCGGTCTCGCCCTCGAGCAAGCGACCGGTCGGGATGCCTGTCCACGCGGCAACGACCTCGGCGACCTCATCGGAGCCGACCTCCTCGCGAACCATCAGCTCGCCCTGACGGTCAGACTCCTCGGCCTGGACAGCCTCGAGCTCGGCCGCGAGGGACTTCTTCTGTTGGTCGAGGTCCGATGCCTCCCGCAACAGGCTCCATTTGTCCTCGCCCTCAGGGAGAACGCCGGCGTCACGGAGCAGCCGTTCGGAGTCAGTGCTCAGCTCGTCCAGCCGTTGCTTGATCTCGCCGACCCGGTTGAGGCCGACCTTCTCGCGCTCCCAGCGCGTCTCCAGGGCACGAAGCTCCTCGGCCTTGTCGGCCAGCTCCAGTCGCAGCACCGCCAACCGCTCCCTGCTCGCGTCGTCATCCTCTGACTCGAGGTGGAACTCCTCCATCTTGAGCCGGTCGACCGCACGCCGCAGCTCGTCGATCTCGACCGGGCTGGAGTCGATCTCCATGCGGAGCCGCGACGACGCCTCGTCGATGAGGTCGATCGCCTTGTCCGGCAGCTGCCGACCGCTGATGTACCGGTCTGACAGAGACGCGGCAGCGACCAACGCCGAGTCGGCGATCGAGACCTTGTGGTGCGCCTCGTAGCGCTCCTTGAGGCCACGCAGGATCGCAATCGTGTCCTCGACGGAGGGTTCGCCCACGAACACCTGCTGGAATCGGCGCTCGAGCGCAGCGTCCTTCTCGATGTGCGAGCGGTACTCGTCCAACGTGGTGGCCCCGATCAGCCGGAGCTCACCGCGGGCCAGCATGGGCTTGAGCATGTTGCCGGCGTCCATCGCCGACTCACCGGTCGCGCCGGCGCCGACCACCGTGTGCAGCTCGTCGATGAACGTGATGACCTGGCCGGCGGAGTCCTTGATCTCCTCCAGCACCGCCTTGAGACGCTCCTCGAACTCGCCCCGGTACTTGGCGCCGGCCACCATGGCGCCGAGGTCGAGCGAGAGCAGCTTGCGTCCGCGCAGCGACTCGGGCACGTCGCCGGCGATGATCCGCTGGGCGAGACCTTCGACGACGGCCGTCTTGCCGACGCCCGGCTCACCGATGAGCACGGGGTTGTTCTTCGTACGCCGGCTGAGCACCTGGACGACGCGCCTGATCTCGCTGTCGCGGCCGATCACGGGATCGAGACGACCGTCGCGTGCCTGGGCCGTCAGGTCGACGGCATACTTCTCGAGCGCCTGGTAGGTGGCCTCGGGATCCGGGGACGTCACGCGGGCCGAGCCACGCACCGACGCGAAGGCCGCCTCCAGCCCGTCCGCCGTCGCGCCCCTGGACTCCAGCAGGTCCTGCACGGCGCCGGGCACGCGAGCCAGCGCCACCAGCAGGTGCTCGGTCGAGACGTAGTCGTCGCCGAGGGACTCAGCCAGCTTCGTCGCATCCTCGAGTGACTGGATCGTGCCGCGCGCGTATGACGGCGACGCCACCGACGTACCCGTGGCAGCAGGCAGCCGGCGAACCGCCTCTGCGACAGCTGAGCTGACCTCGGCCACGTCGACACCCACCGCGCGCAGCAGTGCTCCCGCGATCCCGTCTGTCTGCGCCAGCAGCGCGCCGAACAGGTGCAGGGGTTCGACGGCCGGGTTGCCGGCCGCGGTCGCCGACTCGATGGCGGCGCCGATCGCCTCCTGGCTGCGACGGGTGAATTTCGATGCGTCCATGCTTCCTTCTTGAGGGGCGGTCCCCGCCGATTGCGGGAAAGTTCAGGCCGACACGCCGATCGGGTGATGCACTTTCCCGCAATTCGCGGAGAGGGGCGGGCTGGCGGTTGGAGGTCAGGGGGAGTGGAACGGGGCGCCGGGGTGCCAGCGGGTGAGCGCCGAGACCGCACGGACCGCCGGCAAGTTGGGCAGCGCGGCCCGCGTCGTGGCCACCAGCTCATCCTCGAGCTCGGCGACCCGGGCGCGCAGCGCCGCGACCTGGTGCTCGAGCTCGAGGATGCGGCGTACTCCCTCGATGCCGATGCCGGTCGAGGTGAGCTCGGCGACCGTCCGCAGCAGCTCGATGTCGCGCTGCGAGTAGCGGCGACCGCCTCCACGGGTGCGACCCGGACTGACCAGGCCCATCCGGTCGTAGCTACGCAAGGTCTGGGGGTGCATCCCGCTGAGCTCGGCGGCGACGCTGATCACGAAGACCGGAGCCTCCGGATCACTGAAGTCGACCGTGATGTGCGCCCTACCCGGCATGACTCTGCCCTCCTCGCTTGGCGCGCTCGACCAATCCTGCACGTGGGTCGTGATCGGAGACGGCCTCCCGGTAGGCCTCGACCGCGGTGCGCGTCGTAGCTCCGAGCGTCGTCGGCAGCTCGACGTCGACCGTGACCAGCAGGTCGGCCTTGGTGCCGTCACGTCGGGTAGCGCCCTTGCCCTTGACCCGGAACGTCCGGCCGTTCGGGGTGCCCGCCGGGACCTTCAGGGTCACGGTCGAGCCGTCCGTGGTCGGCACCGCGATGGACGCGCCGAGCACGAGCTCGTCGAAACGCACCGGCACGGTCAGAGTGACGTTGTCGTCCTTGCGACCGAACAGCGCGTGCGGCTGCACGTGCACGGACACGTAGAGGTCGCCGTTCGGGCCGCCGCGCTCACCGGGAGCACCCTTGCCTCGCAGCCTGATCCGTTGGCCGTTCCTGACACCGGCGGGGATGCGGGCCGAGATCGTGCTCGTCGAGACGCCCCGGCCGGAGCCGTGACACACGGGGCAGGGGTCGTCGACCTTGAGGCCCCGACCGAGACAGTCACGGCACGGCTCGGTCATCGCGAAGCCCCCGGACCGGCTCGTGGTCTGCATGCCGGAGCCCTGACAGGTCGGGCAGACGCGTGGCACGGTGCCGGCTTTCGCGCCTGTGCCCGAGCAGGCCGAGCAGGCCGCCTCGCTGCTGAGTCGCAGCGAGAGCGTGTGACCGTCGAGGGCCTGGTCGAACGTCAGGTCGGCCTCGGTCTCGATGTCCTGCCCGCGTCGTGGACTGGTGCGAACACGGCTCCCGCCGCCGAACAGCCCACCGAACAGGTCGCTGAAGCCGCCTCCACCTCCCCCAGCCCCACCGAACAGGTCGTTGAGGTCGGGGCCGCCCGGTCCTCCGCCGCCAGGGCTGCGGAAGGCACCGTTGGCGAACAGGGCGCGCTGCTCGTCGTACTCGCGGCGCTTCTCGCTGTCGGACAGCACGGAGTACGCCTCGGAGATCGACTTGAACCGTTCCTCGGACTTGCCGTCGCCCTGGTTGGAGTCGGGGTGGTGAACACGCGCCAGCTTCCGGTAGGCCTTCTTGATGTCGGCCTCCGACGCGTCCTTCGTGACGCCGAGGACGTCGTAGAAGTCCTTCGTCGCCCAGTCAGCAGGGCTCATGTTCGCCTCCTCTCACCCTCGATCATGGTGCGTGCGGCTGTGCTCAGGCGCGGTCGTCGTCCGTGTCGGCGTCGCGATCGTCGCCGTATGACGTCTGGGCCGACGGCCCTGCCGCAGCATCGTCGACTCCGCCGCCCGGGCCTGCAGCCGCAGCCGGGGCCGCCGCCTCCTCCTCAGGCGATGGCTCAGCCGGTTGGCCAGGCGACGCTTGCTCGGGCTCGACCACGGCAACCCGCGCCGGGCGAACGATGCGCTCGCCGAGCCGGTAGCCCACCTGCAGCACGGCCTGCGCGACCGGCTCGGTGACGTCGTCGGAGTAGCGGTGCATCAGCGCCTCGTGGATCTTCGGGTCGAACGGGTCTCCCTCGGCGCCGAACGGCTCGAGGCCCAGACCGGTCACGGTCCGCTCGAGCGACTCGGCGACGGCTTTGAACCCGCCCGAGAGCTCGTCGTGCTCGCGAGCGCGACCGATGTCGTCGAGGACCGGGAGCAACGCCGTCAGCACGGAGGCCACGGTCGTCTCCTTGACCACCTCGCGGTCGCGGTCGACGCGGCGCTTGTAGTTGACGTACTCGGCCTGGAGCCGTTGCAGGTCTGCGGTGCGCTCGGCGAGGGTCGCCTCGAGCTCGGAGACCTCCGTTGACGGGGTTGCTGCCGCGTCGGTGACCTGCGCGCCTCCCTCATCGGACGGGGCGGGCTGGGAGGGAGCCGCTGGCCGCGGCTCCCTCACCTGGCCGGTCTCGGGGTCGATGCGCCGCTTGTCGCGGAACACCGGCTCGCCGTACTCGCTGCTGCCAGCGGTCACTTGCTCTCACCCTCAGCGGAACCGTCAGCCGACCCGTCGGCGGAACCGTCGGTCGACGCCGCGGACGTGTCGCCGGTCGGCTCGGAGTCGGTTCCTTCGTCGACGATCTCGGCGTCGACCACGTCGTCGTCGGCCGCCGGAGCGTCCGAGCCGGAACCGGTCGCGCCCTCGGCCGCGGCAGCGCTCTCATACATCGCCGAGCCCATCTTCTGGCTCGACGTGGCGAGCTTGGCCGAAGCCTTGGTGATCGCGTCGTTGTCGTCGCCCTCGAGGGCCTTCTTGACCTCGGCGATGTCAGCCTCGACCTCGGTCTTGACGTCGTCGGGGATCTTGTCGGCGTTCTCGCTGAGGAACTTCTCGGTCGAGTAGACGGTCGAGTCGGCCTGGTTGCGCAGCTCGACGGCTTCCTTGCGCTTGCGGTCCTCCTCGGCGTACTGCTCGGCGTCGTGAACCATCTTGTCGATGTCTTCCTTCGACAGCGCCGAACCGCCGGTGATGGTCATCGACTGCTCGCGCCCGGTGCCGCGGTCCTTGGCGGACACGTGCACGATGCCGTTGGCGTCGATGTCGAAGGTGACCTCGATCTGCGGGATGCCGCGCGGAGCAGGCGGAAGGCCGGTCAGCTCGAAGTTGCCGAGGAGCTGGTTGGCGGCCGCCATCTGGCGCTCACCCTGGTAGACCTGGATCATCACCGACGGCTGGTTGTCGTCAGCCGTGCTGAAGACCTCCGACCGCTTGGTCGGGATGGTCGTGTTGCGCTCGATGAGGTTGGTCATCACGCCGCCCTTGGTCTCGATACCGAGGCTGAGCGGGGTGACGTCGAGGAGCAGCACGTCCTTGACCTCGCCCTTGAGCACACCGGACTGCAACGCGGCACCGACGGCCACGACTTCGTCGGGGTTGACGCCCTTGTTGGGCTCCTTGCCCTTGGTGAGCTCCTTGACCAGATCGGTGACGGCCGGCATCCGGGTCGAGCCACCGACGAGGATCACGTGGTCGATCTGGTCGACGTTGACGCCCGCGTCCTTGATGACCGACTGGAACGGCTGCTTGGTGCGGTCGAGGAGATCGGCGGTCAGCTTCTGGAACTCGCTGCGCGTGAGCTTCTCCTCGAAGTGCAGCGGCCCGGTCTCGCTCAACGTGATGTAGGGCAGGTGGATGGTCGTCTCAGATGACGAGGACAGCTCGATCTTCGCCTTCTCAGCGGCTTCCTGGAGGCGTTGGCGGGCGATCTTGTCGGCGCCCAGGTCGGTGCCGTGCGCGTTCTTGAACTCCTTGATCATCCACTCGACGATCTTGGCGTCCCAGTCGTCACCACCGAGGTGGTTGTCACCGCTGGTGGCCTTCACCTCGACGACGCCGTCGCCGATCTCGAGCAGCGACACGTCGAACGTGCCACCGCCGAGGTCGAAGACCAGGATCGTCTGGTCGGACTCCTTGTCGAGCCCGTAGGCCAACGCAGCCGCCGTCGGCTCGTTGACGATGCGCTGAACGTTGAGCCCGGCGATCTCGCCGGCCTCCTTGGTGGCCTGCCGCTGGGCGTCGGAGAAGTACGCCGGCACGGTGATGACCGCATCGGTGACGGACTCGCCGAGGTAGGACTCGGCGTCGCGCTTGAGCTTCTGCAGGATGAACGCCGAGATCTGCTGCGGCGTGAAGGACTTGTCGTCGATCTTCTGGTTCCAGTCGGTGCCCATGTGGCGCTTGACGGAACGGATGGTGCGATCCACGTTGGTGACGGCCTGCCGCTTGGCAACCTCACCGACGAGCACCTCTCCGTTCTTGGCGAAGGCGACGACGGACGGGGTGGTGCGAGCACCCTCGGCGTTTGCGATGACGGTGGGGTCTCCACCTTCGAGGACGGCTACGACGGAGTTCGTCGTACCCAGGTCGATTCCGACCGCACGAGCCATGGTGGTCCATACCTTTCAACGAAGTGTCAACAAGCATGAGTCTTGTCGACTCAAGTTTTACCGGACAATCGAGCAAAGTCCAAAAGTTGAGTCGGATTCGCTCAAGTTCCTGTCGGGTACAACGCCTGACCTGGCGATTTCTTCCCCGCAGCCGAAAAATTTTCGGGCGCAGCAGTCAGTCGGCGACGATGCGGGTGAGCAGGCTTCTCAGCTCGGCGTCGGTCCGCTCGCCGAGACGGGCCGCGACCCGGTCCTGGACCTGGGCGGCAGCGGCCCGCGCCAGGCCGAGCCGCTTGAGCCCGGCCGACGTGAGCGTCAGGTCGTAGCAACGCCGGTCATCGGGGTTGCGCTCCCGACGGACCAGGCCGGCCGTCTCGAGCTCTCCCACGAACCACAACGCGGCCGGAGGGCTCACGCCGAGCGCCTGGGCGAGGTGGTTCTGCGAGCACGGCTGGTCACTGCCGATGGCCGAGAGGACGCCGAAGTCCCGCGGGTCCAGACCCAGTGGTTCGAGGGCCTCCTTGGCCCAACCCCGCAGCAGCTGGTGAGCCTGGGCGATCAGGAAACCCGCATAGCGCGAGAGCGACTCGATGGACAGCCACGCCTCACCTTCGAGCAGGGTCGACAAGGCGGATCGCAGTCGGGCGCGCTCGGCCTTCGACAACGACTCCGTCAGGAGCTGCTCACCCCGGTCGAGGTCGGCCCGTAGCCCGTCCAGTGCCGCCGAACCGGCAGCGGTCAGCCGTAACGCGTAGGACCGGCGGTCGTCAGGGTTGCGCTCGCGCACCACCCAACCCCGGGACTCGAGATCGTCGACGACCTTGACCATGATGGACCGGTTGACGCCCGTGAGGTCGGACAGCGCCCGCTGGGACAAGGCCCCACGCTCGGCCAGGATGGCGAGCATCGCCACTTCACGAACCGGGATCTCCTGGTCGATGCACGCCCGGGTGCTGAGGGTGGCCTTGGCGTAGGCGCGTCGAAGCAGGTATCCCGTGAAGCGGGGCAGCTCAGTCGTCGTCGCCAAGGCCCGACCTCCTCACCCAGTACGTCCTCAGTACGTCGTTGCGCGTGTCCGGCGTTCCCTGGCCCTGCACCGAACGCGTTACGTTGTTGATCATTAACCTATGTGATCACCGGCGCCAGCCCCGGAACGGTGGCTGCGATCGCAGTAATACCCACAAACCGGAAGGTTCATCAGGGTTCTCCCTGACTTCCACCATGATTTCACTTGGTTGATCATTAAGTATATTGACGGTTTCCGCTGGTCGTCAGTACCTTGATCGAAGACGTGGGGGCGGCTGCCGGGGGCCGAGCGATGAGTTCCGGCAGCGAGACGGGTCCAACGTCGTGACTGATCACGCGGCGCCAGGCGTCGCACGAGGACCGGGAGTAATCGTGGAACGTTGGGCTCGACTCGTCATGCACCACCGTCGGATCGTCAGCGCGATCTGGGTGGTGCTCTTCCTCTCGGGCGGTTTCGCCGCCAGCCAGCTGTCCGACCGGCTCTCGCTCGACTTCTCGTTGCCTGGGCAGCCCGGTGACACCGCCGAGCAGCAGCTGATCAAGACCTTCGGGGCCAGCTCGTTCGACACCTACGTCGCCACCGTCACCGTTCCGCAGGGAGAGACGGTCAAGCAGGACGCCGCGGCCGTGGCGGGGGTCTTCAAGGCAGCGACTCAGACGATTCCGAGCACCACTCGCCTCGTCGACTACGCCAGCACCCAGGACCCTGCGTTCATCTCCGATGACGGCCGGACGACGTACGCGCTGATCCAAGGACCGCTGCCCCAGTCCTTCAACGGAGGCATCGAAGTACAGCTCGAACCTGCGGTGCACAAGGCGGCGTCATCGGCAGGCTTCGAGGGCGGGCTCACCTCGTACGGACTGCTCTCCGCGGGGGGAGACACGGCCGGTCCCAGCGTGCTGGTCGAGACCTTGTTCGGTGCCGCCGGCGCACTGATCGTGCTGCTGTTCGTGTTCGCCTCCTTCCTCGCGTTCCTACCGCTGCTGATCGCCGCGGTGTCGATCCTCACGACGTTCCTGCTCGTGCTCGGGCTCACGACCTTCAGCGACGTCAGCTTCGTCGTCCAGTTCCTGATCGCGTTGATCGGGCTCGGTGTCGCCATCGACTACTCCCTGTTGCTCGTGTCCCGATGGCGAGAGGAGCGGGCGCACGGTCGCAGCAACGAGGAGGCGGTCGTGGTGGCGATGCAGACCGCCGGTCATGCCGTCCTGGCGTCCGGCGTGACGGTCGCCATCAGCCTGGTGGCGCTGGTCGTCGTCCCCGTTCCCTTCCTGCGCAGCATGGGGTTCGGCGGAATGATGATCCCGCTGGTCAGCGTCGCCGTC
Organism: uncultured Actinomycetota bacterium; assembly: GCA_963815445.1. Lineage (GTDB taxonomy): Bacteria > Actinomycetota > Actinomycetes > Propionibacteriales > Nocardioidaceae > JANLYC01. Next base: position 386,002 of record CAWFGV010000004.1, on the reverse strand, counting down.
GTGCTGACGCTGCTGCCGGCGCTGCTGTCGAGCGTCGGGCCGCGCATCGACTTTCCCCGCATCCGGCACGAGGGCGTCGCCTCGCGCGGCTGGACGGCCTGGGCACGCGGCATCGTCCGACACCGCTTCGTCGCGGCCGTGGGGGCGCTGGTCATTCTTGGCGTGCTCGTCGCACCGGTCTTCAGCATCAAGATCGGTCAGTCCGACATACAGTCCCTGGCCAAGAGCGGGCCGGCCTTCAACACGTTGACGACGCTGCGCGATGGTGGCATCGGGACCGGCGTGCTCACCCCAGTCGAAGTGCTCGCCCCCGCTGCCGACGCCCAGGCCGTGGTCGCCGCGACGAAGTCGGTCGAGGGCGTCCAGACCGCCGTCGTCGGCGGAGTCCGGGGCGATACGGCGGTCATCGACGTGCTGCCCGAGGCCGAGACCGTGGACAGCTCGGCCAACGCCGTGGTCGACGGGATCCGGTCCGCCGCCGACGGTGCGACCACGGGAGAGGTCGGCGTCACCGGAGCCGGTGCCACGGTGCAGGACTACTTCAGCGCCGTCTACGACAAGTTCCCCTACGTGCTCGCGCTGATCGCGTTCATCACGTTCCTGCTGCTGGTGCGGACGTTCCGGTCCATCCTGCTGCCGATCAAGGCCGTGATCCTCAACCTGATTTCGATGGCGGCCGTCTTCGGCTCGGTCGTGTTCTTCTGGCAGATGGGCCACGGCTCCGAGGCCGTCTTCAACGTCGCGCCGACCGGCGCGATCACGTTCTGGCTCCCCGTCATCATCTTCGCGTTCCTGTTCGGGCTCTCGATGGACTACGAGGTGTTCATCCTGGCGCGGATGCGGGAGGAGTACGACGCCACCGGCAGCACCGCCGAGGCCGTGACCACCGGCCTCGGGCGGACCGGCAGGTTGGTCACCTCGGCTGCGATGATCCTGTTCTTCGCGTTCGCCGCTCTCGCGTCAGCTCCCGGGACGGACATCAAGGTGATGGGCACGGCCCTCGGCGTCGGCATCCTCATCGACGCCACCTTGGTCCGCGCGCTGCTCGTGCCCGCGCTGGTCAGCGTGCTCGGCCGCTGGAACTGGTGGTTGCCGACCTGGCTGGCGCGCCTGCTGCGCGTCGAGCCCTCACCACTGGCGCCCGCGCGCCCGGTGTCGGAGAGCGAGCGGGACCTGGCCGGCGCCACCTCGAACACGTAGGTCAGGTGAGGCGTCGACCGTCCTTGTAGGTCGCCAGCACCAGCGGGACGCCCGGCCGGTAGGCCAGGTGGACGTACGACGGCGCAGCCAGCACCGTCAGGTCGGCCCGGGCTCCTGGTGCCAGGTGTCCCACGTCGTCACGTCGCAGCGCGGCCGCCCCGCCGGCCGTCGCCGACCAGACCGCCTCGGCCGGGCTCATCCGCATCTCGCGGACGGCCAAGGCGATGCACAGCGGCATCGACGAGCTGTAGCACGAGCCGGGGTTGCAGTCGGTCGCCAGCGCCACGGTCACGCCGCCGTCGAGCATGGCGCGGGCATCGGGGTACGGCGACCGGGTCGAGAACTCGACACCGGGCAGCAGGGTCGCGACGACGCCGGCGGCGGCCAAGTCGGTGATGTCGTCGGGGGTCGCGTAGGTGCAGTGGTCGGCCGCGGCGGCGCCTACCTCGCAGGCCACCGAGATGCCGGGGCCGGGCCCGAGCTGGTTGGCGTGGATGCGGGGCAGCAGGCCGACCGCCATACCGGCGGTGAGGACGGCGCGTGCCTGGTGCTCGTCGAACGCGCCGCGCTCGCAGAACACGTCGATCCAGCGGGCATGCGGCGCGCACGCCTCGAGCATCGGTCCGGTCACGAGGTCGACGTACGCCGCCGGGTTCTCCCTGAAATCGGCCGGGACGACGTGTGCTCCGAGGAACGTCGTCTCGGGCGTGAACTGCCGCGCGACCGCGAGACTGCGCGCCTCGTCATGCGTCGTGAGTCCGTACCCTGACTTGATCTCGACGGTCGTCGTCCCCTGCCGGGCCATCTCGTTGACGAGCCGGGCGGTGTTGGCAGTGAGGGCCTCGTCGGTGGCGTGCCGAGTGGCTTCGACGGTCGTGGCGATCCCACCAGCGGAGTAGCTCCGGCCCTCCATGCGGGCGGCGAACTCCTCGGCCCGGTCACCGGCGAAGACGAGATGGGCATGACTGTCGACGAAGCCGGGAAGCACCGTGGCGCCGGCCAGGTCGATCCGCTCGTCGGCCGCGGGCGCTGTCGAGGACTGCCCTGCCCAGACGACCTTGTCGCCTTGCACGAGCACGCCGGCGTCGCGGACGATCCCCAGCGGACCCCCGTGCGTGGGGTCGTTGGTGACGAGCTCGCCGATCCGGTCGAACAGCAGGCTGGCTGTCACGAGGCCTCCAGGCCGGCGATCGCGAGCGTCAGTCTGGCCCCGACCCCGCTGGGGTCGAGGTCGACACGTCGACCGCCGGCGACGACATGACGGATGTCGCCGGTGGCGGCCGCGAAGACGACGGTCTCCTCGCCTGATCCGGTGCCGGCGGTGCGCGGCGACTGGTCGTCGATCGTGACCAGGTCGGCCCAGCATCCGACCGCGATTCTTCCGGCGTCCTCGAACCCGAGCGAGGCATGCCCCGTCGACGTACCCGCGACGAGCAGCTCGGCGGCGCGGAGATGACCGCGCTGCTGCGAGGCCAGCCGGGCATCGAGCTCGACGGCGCGCATCTCCTCGAACGGGTCGATGACGGCGTGGCTGTCGGATCCGAGGGTGAGGCGGGCACCGGCCGCGACGAGCTCGGTCGCGGGGCCGACACCATCGGCGAGATCGCGCTCGGTGGTCGGGCAGAAACAGGCGTAGGCGTGGGCCGATCCCAGCGCCGCCCGGTCAGCCGCGGTGAGGTGCGTGGCGTGCACGGCCGAGAGCCTGGCGTCGATCACGCCCTCCTCGGCCAGCAGCTGGGTCGGGGTCAGGCCGTACGCCTGCGCGCAGGCGTCGTTCTCGGCGACCTGCTCCGACAGGTGGACGTGGAGCGGCGCATCCGGCAGGGCCTTGGCGACCGTCGAGAGGTCCGCGCGTGCAACGGCGCGGACCGAGTGGATCGCCGTTCCGATCCGGACGCGGTCGTCCGCCGTGTGCGACCCGGCCGCGAGGGCTGCGACGCGGGCCGCCCAGGATGCCGCGTCGACATCACTGAACCGCCGCTGGACGCCCTCTGGAGCGGCGCCGAAGCCGGCCGAGAGATAGCACGTATCGAGGAGAGTGATCCGGAGGCCGGCGTCCGTGGCGGCGGCGATCAGCGCCAGCCCCATGGCGTTCGCCTCGTCATACGGCGTTCCGTCGGTGCCGTGGTGGAGGTAGTGGAACTCACCGACCGCGGTGTACCCGGCGAGCACCATCTCCTGGTAGGTCGCGAGCGCCAGGGCGTAGTAGCTGTCCGGATCGAGCCGCGCCGCGGCGGCGTACATGGTCTCTCGCCAGGTCCAGAACGAGCCGGTCTCACGTTGGGTGCGACCGCGCAGTCCGCGATGAAACGCGTGGCTGTGGCAGTTCGCGAACCCCGGCATCGTCAAGCCGGCAAGGCGAACCGCACCCTCAGGAGCACGGTCAGCCGTCGTGAGCGCGACGATCCGGGATCCGTCGACCGTGACCACGACGCCCGCCACCACTTCGCCCGGTCCCAGCCACGCGCGCTCACACCAGTACGCCGTCATGCCACCAGCTCCGTCAGGACACGCGTCAGGGCCTCGACCCCAGCGAGGCAGTCGGCGGTGTCGGCGGACTCCTGCGGTGAGTGCGAGATCCCGGTCGGGTTGCGGACGAAGAGCATCGCCGACGGGATGCCGGCCAGCTGCAGGATGCCGGCGTCATGGCCGGCCCCCGTCGGGATGATCGGCGCGTTGTCGAGCATCGCCGAGAGCCGGTCGGCCAGCCTGGCGTCGAAGTCGACGGTCGGCACCACGGACTCAGGGGTCACCACCACGGACGTGCCGTCACGATCGGCCCGCTCCGCCGCCTGTCGAGCGATGGTGTCGACGAGCTGTTGGACCGCTCCGGCGTCGGAGCCACGGGCGTCCAGCCAGGCCCTCACTCGGGACGGGATCGCGTTGGTGATGTTCGGCTCGACAGCGACGCGGGCAAACGTGGCCCGCAGCTCGCTCAGTCTCGCCTGCTTGTTGGCGGCCAACGCGGTCATCGCGTAGGTGAGCATCGGGTCACGTCGGTCTTCCATCGTCGTGGCACCGGCATGGTTGGGCTCCCCGTCGAAGTCGAACCGCCAGCGGCCATGCGCCCAGCTCGCCGAGGCGACCCCCACCGGCACGTCACGGTGGACGAGGTCCCGGCCCTGTTCGACGTGCAGCTCGACGAACAGCTCCACGTCGTCGAGCCAACCGGCCCGGCCGAGTTCGGGTTCGACCCCTGCATCGACCATGGCGTCGAGCAGTCCGACCCCGTCTCGGTCCCGCAGGCCAGCCGCCTCGTCTGGCGTCATCCGTCCGGTTGCCAGCCGCGAGCCGAGGCAGGCGATGCCGAACCGTGAGCCTTCCTCCTCGACGAACATCGCCACGCCGACCGGGCGGTTGGGCTCGACCCCGGCGTCACGCATCCGGTCTATCGCGGCGAAGCTCGAGACCACTCCCAGCGGACCGTCGAAAGCACCACCCTGGTCGACCGAGTCGAGGTGGGAGCCGATGAGAATGCCCTTGCCTGCTTGGGTTTCGGTCGGCCGCCACCAGGCGACCGCGTTGCCCTGACCGTCATACTCGGGAACGAGGTCGCGCGCCTCGCACTGTTCGGCGTACCAGGCGGCGCACTCGCGCTCGGCCGATCCGAACGGGGCGCGCAGATAGCCACCCGACCGTGTGTCACGGCCGATCGGCTGGAGCTCGCGCCACATCCGTTCGAAGGTCACGTGTGCACTATCTCAGCCAGGCGCGTGCTGGGAGGCCCGGGCCGGGCCGATCCTGTCTCGCATCGCAGACCGCCTCGTGTGTCATCCTGCCCATGACGAGAGGACGGACGATGGAGTTCCAGGACGTGGTCGAACGGCGCCGGATGGTGCGCAACTACTCCGACGAGGCCGTGGACCCGGCGGTTGTCGAGCGCATCTTGTCGAACGCGCTGCATGCGCCAAGCGCCGGCTTCAGCCAGGGGTGGGGATTCCTGCTGCTCGACTCGCGTTCCGACGTAGAGCGGTTCTGGCGTTGCACGACGGAGGAGGGCGAGCTCCCGGACGGCTGGCTCTCGGGGATGCAGCGAGCCCCGGTCATCGTCGTACCTCTGTCGTGCAAGCAGGACTACCTCGACCGGTATGCCGCACCCGACAAGGGGTGGACCGACAAGGACGAGTCGCGCTGGCCGGTGCCGTACTGGGACATCGACACCGGGATGGCTGCGATGTTGATGCTCCAGACCGTGACGGACGAGGGGCTGGGCGCGTGCTTCTTCGGCATACCCGGAGAGCACTGGGACGCGTTCCGCGCTGAGTTCGGAGTGCCGCCGGAGTACACCCCGATCGGGGTCCTCACGATCGGGCATCGCGCCCGCGACCGGAAGTCGCCTTCGCTCAAGCGCGGCCGTAAACCCCTCTCTGACGTCGTTCACCACTCCCACTGGTGACCACAACTCACGGTTCAAGGGACCACAACTCACGGTTCAAGGGACCACAACTCACGGTTCAAGGAGACCACAACTCACGGTTCAACGAAGGGAGAGGTCGGGGCGGGACCAGCCACGGGAGGCGGGTTCGACGGCGGCCTCCACCTGGGCGGCGAGCGCGTAGAGCACGTGGTCCTGACCGGGCATGGCGGCCAGCATGGTCCCGATCGGCAGCCCACTCGTCGTCCACCCGGTCGGGAGCGAGACCGCGGGCATCCCGGTGACGTTCCAGGCCGCGGTGAACGGCGAGAACGCCTTCTGGTTCTCGAAGTCCTGCGCCGGATCGTCGTCGTCGCGCAGCGCCCCCACCTCGACCGGCGGCTGGGCCAGGGTCGGAGTCAGCACGACGTCGTACGGCGCCAGCGCCCCCAGCACGCCGGCCGCTGCCTGACGCATCCGCACGAGCGCATCGAAGAACTCCACCGCACTCACCTGGGCACCTCGGCCACGCAACCACCGCGTCAGTGGCCGCAGCTGGTCCTCCGCCTCGGGCGGGAGCGGCCACGAAGCTGTCATCACCGACCACACCGTCTCGAAGATCGACACGATGCCGGGTCGGAACGGTTGTGGCACCTCGACGAGCTCGTGCCCGAGCGAGGCCAGCCGATCCGACATCGCGTCGTAGGCCGCCAGCACCTCGGGGTCGACCGCCACATCGGCGATCATGGGCGTGCTGAACCGGGCCACCAGCAACCGCCCCGGCTCTCGGTCGCACCAGTCGAGATAGCTGGCCCCGTCTGGGGGGCCGGCCGCCCACACGGAGTCGGTCACCGCAGGTCCCACCATCACGTCCAGGAACGCGGCACTGTCGCGGACGGTCGTTGCGAGCGGACCTGACGTGGACAGACCCGTGATGTCGCCGTAGACGGGCGCCGAGCTGATCCGGCCACGGCTCGGCTTGAAACCCACGAGGCCCGTCACGCTGGCCGGGATACGGATCGACCCACCACCGTCCGACCCGTGGGCCACCGGCAGCAGCCCTGCCGAGACGGCGGCCGCCGCCCCTCCGGACGACCCACCGGCGCTGCGGGTCAGGTCGTACGGCGTCCGCGCCGGCGGCGCCACGTCAGGTTCGGTGTAGCAGGGCGCCCCGAACTCGGGGGTGTTCGTCTTGCCGAGGCTGACCATCCCGGCCGCCCCGATCCGGCGTACGACCTCATCGGAGAAGTCCGGCACATGGCCACGCATCGCCGCGGAGCCGAAGGTCGTCTCGACCCCGCGCGTCGATGCGAGGTCCTTGATGCCCGTCGGTACACCGTCCAGCCGCGACTGGGTGAGCCCCTGCTCCCAACGGCGACCCGCCTCGGCAGCCTGCTCGCGAGCCCGGTCCGGTGTCAGCCGGACGAAGGCGCCCACCGTCGCGTCGAGCTCGTCGATGCGCGTCAGGTAGTGCTCGACCGCGTCGATGGGTCGGGCGGTGCCGTGTCGGAAAGCCTCCGCCCAGCCCAGGGCCGTCGCGGGGACCTGCTCGCCGTCTCTCGCCATGACGCCACGCTAGACGTCGACACCCCGTGGTTGCACGCGCCCTGGACGGCCGGACGGCCACGTCACCGTGGGTCAGCGCTCCATCGGGATCGGGACGCCGCGTTCGTGGGCGACCTCGTCCGCACGCTCGTACCCCGCGTCGACGTGGCGGATGACGCCCATCCCGGGGTCGTTGGTCAGGACTCGCTCCGCCTTCTGCGCCGCCAGGTCCGTACCGTCCACGACGACGACCTGCCCGGCATGGATGGACCGCCCGATACCGACGCCGCCGCCGTGGTGGATCGAGACCCAGGTAGCGCCCGAGGCGACGTTGACCATCGCGTTGAGCAAGGGCCAGTCGGCGATCGCGTCGGAGCCGTCGAGCATCGACTCGGTCTCGCGGTACGGCGAGGCGACCGACCCGCAGTCGAGATGGTCGCGCCCGATGGCCAACGGTGCTGACAGCTCACCCGCGGCCACCATCTCGTTGAACCGCAGCCCGGCCCGGTGCCGTTCGCCGTACCCGAGCCAGCAGATCCGCGCGGGCAGCCCCTGGAAGTGCACCTGGTCCTGAGCCTTCTTGATCCATCGGTGCAGCTTCTCGTCGTCCGGGAAGAGCTCCAGCACCGCACGATCGGTGGCCGCGATGTCCTTGGGGTCTCCGGACAGCGCCGCCCAGCGGAACGGCCCCTTGCCCTCGCAGAACAGCGGCCGGATGTAGGCCGGCACGAAGCCTGGGTAGTCGAACGCGCGGTCGAATCCACCCAGCTTCGCCTCGGCGCGCAACGAGTTGCCGTAGTCGAACACCTGGGCACCGGCGTCCATGAAGCCGACCATGGCCTCGCAGTGCCGCGCCATGGCCTCGCGGGCGCGGTCGGTGAAGTCGGCCGGGTCCTTCTCCCGGAACGCCACCCAGTCGTCGAAGTCGACCCCGATCGGCAGGTACATGAGCGGGTCGTGAGCCGAGGTCTGGTCGGTGACTATGTCGATCGGCGCCCCCATCGCCAGCAGCCGCGGCACCATCTCGGCGGCGTTGCCGAGGACCCCGATCGACAACGGCTTGCGGGCATCCCGCGCCTCGATCGCCAGCTCGACGGCGTGTTGGAGCGACGTCGCCTGCACGTCGAGGTAGCGGTGGTCGATCCGTCGCTTGATCCGCGTGTCGTCACACTCGATGCAGATGCACACGCCGTCGTTCATCGTCACGGACAGCGGCTGCGCGCCGCCCATGCCGCCGAGGCCCGCCGTCAGCGTGATCGTCCCGGCCAGTGTGCCGTTGAACGACTGGTCCGCCACGGCAGCGAACGTCTCGTAGGTGCCCTGCAGGATGCCCTGGGTACCGATGTAGATCCACGACCCGGCGGTCATCTGCCCGTACATCGTCAGGCCGAGGTGCTCGAGGCGGCGGAACTCCTCCCAGTTGGCCCAGTCACCGACCAGGTTGGAGTTGGCGATGAGGACGCGGGGAGCCCACTCGTGGGTCTGCATGATCCCGACCGGCCGGCCGCTCTGCACGAGCAGCGTCTCGTCGATCCGAAGGTCCGTCAGCGACCGGACGATGGCGTCGTACGACGGCCAGTCACGAGCGGCCTTGCCCGACCCGCCATAGACGACGAGCTCCTCAGGGTGCTCCGCCACCTCGGGGTCGAGGTTGTTCATCAGCATGCGCAGCGGCGCCTCGGTCTGCCAGGACCGGGCCGTGAGGCCGGTGCCTCGGGCGGCGCGGATCGTTCGGGTCTCAGTCATCGGAGGTTCCTTCGTGAGGAGTTGTCACAGCAAGGGGGTGGGCAGGGCGGTGTCGGCGGCGGCGGTGAGCGCGCCGGAGGCCACGAGCTGCACGGTGGCCTCGATGTCGGGCGAGAGGTGTCGGTCAGGACCGGGACCCGGGACGTGAGACCGCAGCGCGGCGATCACGGCGGCCGTCGCCGGCGCGGGTGACAGCGGTGCGCGCAGATCGAGCCCACGGGCAGCGGTCAGGATCTCGATCGCCAGTACGCGCGTGAGCCCGTCGATGCTCCGGCGCAGCTTGCGGGCCGAGGACCAGCCCATCGAGACGTGGTCCTCCTGCATCGCGCTGGACGGGATGGAGTCGACGCTGGCGGGAGCGGCGAGCCGCTTCAGCTCCGAGACGATCGCAGCCTGCGTGTACTGGGCGATCATGTGCCCACTGTCGACACCCGGATCGTCGGCGAGGAAGGGTGGCAGGCCGGCGTTGCGCGCGGTGTCCAGGAACCGGTCCGTGCGTCGCTCGGCCATGCTCGCCACGTCGGCCACCGGGATCGCGAGGAAGTCGAGCACGTAGGCCACAGGGGCACCGTGGAAGTTTCCGTTGCTCTCGACCCGACCGTCCTCGAGGACGACTGGGTTGTCGATCGCCGAGGCCAGCTCGCGTTGTGCGACCGTGGCCGCGTAGTCGACCGTGTCCCGGGCGGCGCCGAGCACCTGTGGCGAGCAACGCAGCGAGTAGGCGTCCTGCACGCGGTTGCAGTCGGGACCACGGTGGCTCTCGACCACGCCGGACTCGGCCAGCAGTGCCCGCAGGTTGGCCGCCGACACGGCCTGGCCGGGGTGCGGACGCAGCTCCTGCAGATCTGCGGCGAAGACCCGGTCGGTGGCCAGCAGGCCCTCGACGGACATCGCCGCCCCGATGTCGGCGACCTTCAGCAGCTGTCGCAGGTCGTGGATCGCGAGGACGAGCATGCCGAGCATGCCGTCGGTGCCGTTGATCAGCGCCAGGCCCTCTTTGGCCTGGAGCTCTACCGGCGTGATGCCGGCCTCGGCGAGCGCGTCCGCGGCCGGGTGGCGTACGCCGCTCTCGTCCACGACCTCACCCTCACCCATCAGCACCAGCGCGCAGTGCGACAGCGGCGCAAGGTCCCCGGAGCACCCCAGGCTGCCGTACTCGTGCACCAGCGGGGTGATGCCGTGGTTGAGCAGGGCGGCGAGGGTCTCGGCGGTCTCGAGCCGGACTCCGGTGTGGCCCGTCGCCAGTGTCGACAACCGCAGCAACATGAGGGCACGGACGACGTCTGTCTCGACCGCCGGACCCGAACCCGCTGCGTGCGAGCGCACGAGGGACTTCTGGAGCTGGGTGCGCATCGCGGTCGGGATGTGCCGGGTCGCCAGGGCACCGAAGCCGGTCGAGATGCCGTATGCGGGGGTCGGGGCTGCCGCGAGCTCATCGACGGCTGTCCGGGCGGCCAGCAACGCCTTTCGGGCGTCGTCGGCAAGCTCGACCCGGACATGGTCGCGGGCGACCGCGACGACGTCGTCGAAGGACACCGGCCCGACGCCGACGAGGACAGAAGAGGTCATGACCACATTCCACTCGGGTCGGGCGCATCCGGCCAGTGGGCGACGCCGCATACAATCTGAGATCCGAGACACGGCGGCTACACTCGGCCCATGTCGCCTGCCCAGGTCCCCGCCGCGACGCGAGCCCTGCGGGTGCTCCGCTTCCTGGCCGGCCAGCCGGAACCTGTGCCGCTCGAACGCATCGCTGCCGCTGTTGGCGCCCCCCGTTCCTCGACCTACCACCTCGTGAACGCAATGATCGACGAAGGATTCGTCACCCACGTGGAGGACGAGCACCGGTACGCGCTCGGCGTCGCCGCGTTCGAAGTCGGCAGCGGCTACTCCCGCCAGGCGCCGTTGCAGCGCATTGCCCGGCGGCCGCTGGCCGAGCTGGTGGACTCCCTGGGGCAGTCCGGACACCTCGCAGTGCTGCACGGCCGCGACGTGTTCTATGTGCTGGAGGAGCGGGCCGCCCGCCGGGCTGTGCTTGTCAGCGACGTGGGGGTCCGGCTGCCCGCCCACATCACGGCGAGCGGACGAGCGATCCTCGCTGAGCTGCCCGCAGCCCAGATCCGCGCGCTGTTCCCCGACCGCGACGCCTTCGTCTCGCGCCACGGGACCGGCCCCAGCAGCCTCACCGCACTGAGGTCTGTGCTGGCGGAGACCCGGCAACGCGGCTACGCGACCGAGCAGGACGACGTGACGCCGGGGTTCTCCTCCCTGGCCGTGCCCGTGACCGACCACAGCGGACACCCTGTGGCCGCCGTCGCGGTGACGTTCGCGGCCGACGACCCGCCCTCGCTCGACGACGCCGTGCGCCGGATTCGGGCCACGGCGTCGGTGTTGTCGCGCCGGATCGGCGGCGGTCAGCCAAGACAGGCCGTGACAGACAACGCTTAGGGGCGACACGGTTGCAGGGGGTGACGTCCGTCACGAAAACACGTATTGTCCCCCCGGGGGCCTTTCCTTCCCCTTCCCCGTCAAGGTCACTGGAGGACATTCACGTGCCAGCACCCATCTCCCGGCTACGGCGTAGCGCCGTCTCGGCTCTCGCAGCCGTCGCCGTCGCCGGTCTGACGCTCACCGCGGTCCCGACCGGAAGCGCCGCATCCGCGTCCGCCACATCCAAAGACAACGCCGCCGCCAAGTCGCCTGCCATGAAGAGCGGCACCGAGCGCGACCGCAAGGGCTTCTTCGACGCCCGCGCTGTCACGACCCCCAGCACGATCGCCCCCGCTGGAAAGGCCCTAGCGGGCACCAAGCCGGCGCATGTTGCCGCGCTGCGCGCTGCCCTGGGCCCGTCGGCGATCGTCGACATCGACCCGCTGACCGGAACTCCGGCCAACCTCAGCTCCTTCGACCGCTACCTCACCGGGCCCAGCCGTGCGAGCGCGCGGACGATCACGATGACCTACGTGCGCCAGCACCTGGCTGACCTCGGTCTGCGCAGAGCGGACCTGAGCACCTTCCACCTGCGCAGCGCGTACGCCGACGTCGCCGGTATCCGCCACCTGTCCTGGACGCAGTCCAGCGGCGGCATCACCGTCTTCGGCAACGGCCTCAAGGCCCACGTGGCCAAGAACGGCCAGCTCATCGCCCTCCAGGGCTCACCCGTCTCAGGCCTGACCGGTCTCACGGCGAAGGCCGCGACGAGCCCGACGCTGTCCGCGGCCGGTGCCAGGACGGCAGCGGCCAAGGACGTCGGTGCAGCGGTGGCACCCGCCACCGAGCGCTCCGCCGGGGCCGCCAAGGGTGTCTCGCTGTGGTCCAACGGCGACCGCGTCTCGCCCGTGTGGTTCGTGACGCCCTCGGGTGTACGCCTGGGCTGGTCGACCTACACCCAGTCCGGCGACGGCCTCGACTACGCCCACGTCGTCGACGCCCGCACCGGCACGGTGCTGTACCGGCGTGACCTCGTCAGCAATGACCGCGGCGAAGCTCGCGTCTACGACTACTACCCCGGCGCCGCCCGTGGCGGCCAGGCGAGGATCGTCAACTTCATCAAGAAGGGCTGGGTCCGCAAGGGCGCCAAGTGGCTGCACGGTGCGAACGTCTCGGCCTGGGCTGACGTCAATGACGACAACCTCGTCCAGAAGCGCGAGAAGACCCCGGTGCCGGGCAACAAGAAGCACCCTCAGTTCAAGCTGCACGCGTTCCACAGCAACAAGCTGTGCAGCAAGAACTACGTCTGTACGTGGAACCCGAACAAGGCGGGATCGTGGCGGGTCAACAAGAACGCGGACGTCACGAACGCGTTCTACCTGGCCAACACGTTCCACGACTACCTCGCAAGGGCCCCGATCGGCTTCACCGCACGGGCGGGCAACTTCGAGAATGCCGACGGCGACCCCGTCCTGCTGAACGCCCTCGACGGTGCGTCCACCGACCACGGACTGCCGGACCCCAACCACATCGACAACGCCAACATGTCGACTCCTCCGGATGGCATCGCTCCGACGATGCAGATGTACCTGTGGCATCAGCCGCACACGCCGAACTCGTTCGACCCGTTCGTCCCGATGAGCGGCGCGTTCGACGCGAGCATCCTGTACCACGAGTACACGCACGGCCTGTCCAACCGACTGGTCACCGACGCCCAGGGCAACTCGACGCTCAACTCGATCCAGGCCGGCTCCATGGGTGAGGCGTGGAGCGACTACTACGCCATGGACTACCTCGTCACCCAGGGTCTGCAGCGCGACAGCGCCAAGAAGGACGGCCAGATCCTGGAGGGCAAGTACACGCTCGCCAACAAGTTCCCGTTCCGCACGATGGCGATGGACTGCAGGGTCCACTCCAAGGCCAGGAACTGCACCGATCCGATCACGGGCAAGCGCGGTGGTTACACCTACGGCGACTTCCCGATGATCGGCGGGGCACCGGAGGTGCACTCCAGCGGTGAGGTGTGGGCGCAGACGCTCTGGCAGATCCGGGAGGCGTTGGGTCACCGTGTCACCGGCATGTTGACCACGCGTGGCATGGAGCTGTCGGCCAACGACCCGTCGATGCTCGACATGCGCAACGCCATCATCGAGGCCGACCGCGTGGTCTACCAGAGCAAGCACACCAACGGGCTGTGGCGGATCTTCGCCCAGCGCGGCATGGGCTGGTACGCGGGAACGGTTGACGGGGTCGATACCGCACCCGCCGAGGACTTCCACACGCCGCCGGCGCCGTCGCGGGGCGTAGGCACGCTGGCCGGCTTCGTCACCGACCCGCTGACCGGGGACCCGGTCCAGGGGGTTCGCGTCACGATCACCGGCCACCCCGGTTACACGGACGTGACCAACGCGAACGGTATCTACCAGATCGACAACGTCCGTCCCGGTCGTTACCAGAAGGTCGTCGTCGCCGGTGGCGGCTACGAGCAGGTCGTCAAGAAGGTCACAGTCAGGGGAACCTTCACCCAGAAGGACTTCCAGACCCGTCGTGACTGGGCAGCCGCACCGGCTGGAGCCCAGGTCTACGACTTCACCGGACCGGACTACACCGACTTCGGCTGTGGTCCCGAAGGGGCGATCGACCTGAGCCAGGGCCAGGTGTGGGGCAGCACGACCGGCAACGACAACGGAGACCCGACCGGCACGATGATCCCGAAGGAGCTCGTGGTGCAGCTGCCGCAGGCGATCGACATCGGAACCGGATCTGGGATCAACTCGGCGTTCAAGGTGGACCCGACGGCCGGTTGTGGTGACCCCGGTAGCTCGTCGACCGGCGACTTCACGATCGAGGTGTCGACCGCCGCCACGGGGCCGTGGACCACGGTCGTCGACGTGAACGGGGAAGCGAACTGGCTGCCCCGCACTCAGTTCACCGACCTGTCCGCCAGTCAGGCGGTGAACAACGTGCAGTTCGTCCGCCTGACGCTCAACAGCCCCCAGGTGCCGGACTTCGCGACGAACTGCCCGAGCCCCAACTACGGCGGCTGCACGTTCACAGACTTCACTGAGCTCGAAGTCTTCGGCACCCCGTAGGTTCACCGCGCGGTTATCCACCGCGCCCAACCCCGCAGCACCCGGTACCACCGCAGCACCCGGTACCACCCGCAGCACCCGGTACCACCGCAGCACCCGGTACCACCGCAGCACCCGGAAGGGCCGGCTCGCACCCGCGAGCCGGCCCTTCCCCTTTGACCGTGGCTCGCCACTGCGCCCCCCTGGCCGTCCGCGTTTGCCTAGTTCACAAGCCAGGTGGCTTGTGAACTAGGGAAACGTCCCTTGCTGACCAGGGGTTTGCCTTGCAGACTTGGGCGCACCGAGGAGAGGTGGCGGCGCATGGATCCGCAGGAGCTCGAGCGGTACATCACCGAGACGTGGCAGTTCGACGACCCGCGAGCGTCGTATGACGCGTTTCGCGCGGCCAGCGCGGCGGCCCCCTCCGGCAGCGCCGCACGTCTGGTCTTGCGCACCCAGATGGCCCGGGCACAGGGCCTTCAAAGCAACTTCGCAGAAGCCGGGGAGATCCTCGACGACGTCGACCGTGAACTCGCGGCCACCACACACCACGCCGCCACCACACATCTCGCGGCCACCACACACCCGGAGGCCGACGAGCGCCAAGGCCACCATGTCCGGGCCCGGCTGGAGATCGAGCGCGGCCGGGTGCTGAACTCCAGCGGCGCTGCCGACGCCTCGCGCGGCCACTTCGACACGGCGTACGACGAGTCGATGGCCGCTGACCTGGCCGGGCTCGCCGTGGACGCCCTCCACATGAGCGCCATCGTCATCGGCGGGGTCGACGGCCCGGCGGCGGCCGAAGCCGTCAACGCCCGAGCCATCTCCGTAGCCGAGAGCTCAGCCGACCCCGAGGCACGACGCTGGCTCGGTTCCCTGCTCAACAACCAAGGCTGGAACAGGCACGACGCCGGCGCCTACGAGGAGGCGCTGACGATCTTTCGGCGAGCGCTCGAGGTCCGCCGGCAGCAGGGCTCCCGACGAGAGACGGCGATCGCCCACTGGTGCGTCGGCCGCTGCCTACGATCTCTCGAGCGCTACAGCGAGGCCCTCGAGGTCCAGGAGATGCTCGCGTCCAGCTCGGCCGGCTCCGAGGACGGGTACGTCTACGAGGAGCTGGGCGAAAACCTGATGGCGCTGGGTCGTGAGGACGAGGCCGCGACGTACTTCTCCCGGGCGCACGAGCTGCTCTCGCAGGACGACTGGTTGGTCGACAACGAGAGCGAACGGCTCGAGCGGCTCCTCACCCTCTCCGACGACTGAGCTGAGCGTTCGGCGGCTGCCGCCGACGCCGGTCGCCGCCTGCGGGCCGAGGAACGGCAGATAGGCTGCGCGGCACGTCCAAACCCTGCTGCCGGGGCGACCCACACGCATTAGTCTCACCGCAGGTCGAGGACGTCGGGTTGACCAACCGCGAGGAGACACCATGCAGGTGCTTGCCATCGTCGTATCGCTGGCGGTGACGGTTGTCGCCGTCGCGCTGTTCGCCAAGGCGATCACCTCCATCGTGGCAACCGTCCGCACCGGGCAGCCGACCGTCGGGCGCACCTCCCGCCGTGGAGCGCGCTGGATCACCCTGGTCAAGGAGACCCTCGGCCACACCCGGATGCTGCAGTGGACCCACATCGGGATCATGCACTGGTTCGTCTTCGTCGGTTTCGGCTTCTTGTTCTTCACGTTGGTCACCGCGTTCGGTCAGCTCTTCGATGCCGAGTTCGCCCTTCCGCTGATCGGTCATTGGATCGTCTACGACTGGGCCACCGAGCTGATCACCTGGCTGATGCTGGTCTCGATCCTGGGTCTCATCGCCGTCCGGCTGACTCACCTGCCGAGTGGTTCGCTCGGGCGCTACAGCAGGTTCAGCGGCTCCCGCATGTGGCAGGCCTACTTTGTGGAGGCGGTGATCCTCGGCATCGGCCTGTGCATCCTGACGCTGCGTGGCGCGGAGTACGCCCTGGCGCGCACGGCCACCCGGTCCCATTTCCCCCTGACGTTCTTCATCGGCGACGCCTTCAGCGGGCTGAGCGTGTCCGCACTCGAGAACCTGATCTACCTGGTGGCGATGCTCAAGATCGTCATCTCCTTCACGTGGATGATCGTGCTCTCGCTCAACACCACGATGGGGGTGGCCTGGCACCGGTTCACCGCCTGGCCGAACATCTGGTTCAGGCGCGAGGCAGACGGTCGGCCGGCGCTCGGTGCGCTGCAGCCGATGGTGGCGGGGGGCAAGCCCATCGACTTCGAGAACATCGAAGACCTCGACGAAGAGACGGTCTTCGGCGTCGGCAAGGTGGAGGACTTCACCTGGAAGGGCCTCCTGGACTTCACCTCGTGCACGGAGTGTGGCCGGTGCCAGTCGCAGTGCCCGGCCTGGAACACCGAGAAGCCGTTGTCCCCCAAGCTTCTCGTGATGGCCCTGCGCGAGCACGCGTACGCCAAGGCGCCATACCTGCTGGCCGACGAGGACAACCGGCCCGGGTTGGGTGACACGGTCACCCAGGAGGCCGAGCGTCCGCTCATCGGTAACGCCGAGGCCTACGGCGTCATCGACCCCGACGTGCTCTGGTCGTGTACGTCGTGCGGCGCCTGCGTGCAACAGTGTCCTGTCGACATCGAGCACGTCGACCACATCATGGATATGCGGCGCTACCAGGTGCTCGTCGAGTCGAACTTCCCGGCTGAGCTCAACCAGCTCTACAAAGGCCTTGAAAACAAGGGCAATCCGTGGAACATGGCGCCATCAGCCCGCATGGACTGGGCCAAGGACCTGCCGTTCGAGGTCAAGCAGGTCGGCACCGACGTCGAGGATCTCGGCGAGGTCGAATGGCTCTTCTGGGTCGGCTGTGCGGGCGCCTACGAGGACCGCGCCAAGAAGACCACCCAGGCAGTCGCCGAGCTGCTCCATCAAGCCGGCGTGTCCTTCGCTGTGCTCGGCGACGGAGAGACGTGCACAGGTGACCCGGCCCGCCGATCCGGCAACGAGTTCGTCTTCCAGCAGCTGGCGATGCAGAACGCCGAGGTGCTCAAGGAGAGCAAGGCGACCAAGGTCGTCTCCACCTGCGCACACTGCTTCAACACACTGAAGAACGAGTACTCCCAGTTCGGCGTCGAGCTCGAGGTCGTCCACCACACCCAGCTCCTCAACCGACTGGTCCGCGACGGACGCCTCACGCCGATCGCACCCGTCGAGTCGAGTGTGGCCCGGCGCACGATCACGTACCACGACCCGTGCTACCTGGGCCGTCACAACCAGGTGTACGAACCGCCTCGCGAGCTGCTCTCGATCCTTCCCGGTGCGACCTTCAAGGAGATGCCCCGCAACGGCTCTCGCTCGTTCTGCTGCGGCGCCGGCGGTGCCCGCATGTGGATGGAGGAGAAGATCGGCGAGCGCATCAACCTCAACCGCTCGCGCGAGGCCGTCGGCACCGGCGCCGACCAGATCGCCGTCGGCTGCCCGTTCTGCCGCGTGATGATGTCCGACGGGCTCACGTCGCTGCAGGCCGAGGGCAACGCGCGCGACGAGGTCGAGGTGCTCGACGTCGCCCAGTTGCTCCTGGCGGCCGTCAGGAACTCCAGCGGTACGCCGCCGGAGCCCGGCGTCGACGCCGCCACCGAGGCCGAGACACCACGTACGGCCGACGAGACCGAGCCTCGCGACGGCGTTACCGGCAACTGACGTGCTCGAGGCGGTCACGTGACGTCGGATGACAGATCTCCGACACCATAACGGCGCGTTTCACTGCTTGCAGGTCAAGGTCAACACCACAGAGCTCTCGCGATCGGACTCTCTAGTGTCCCTCTGACCAGGGACTATAGGAACAATACACTGATGGTGTTGACCTGACACCATCATGGTGTCATAGTGATGGTCATGGACATCACGCAGTTCGTCGAATCTCTCCGCCGGGACCTGACCCAGGCTGCGGAGGCCGGAGGCGACGAGATCCGGGCGGCCGCCGAACGCTTGGCCATGGCTCTGGACCCGGCCGTCCGGCTCACGCTGATGGATGCCCTGTCGCAGGCCGCGTCGGAGATCACCAACGAGCTGCACGGCACCTCCGTCGAGCTTCGACTCAAGGGCCGTGAGCCGATGTTCGTGGTGTTCGGCGCGGGCGCCGATGCCATGCCGCCCGCCCCGCCGGTGCCGCCTACCCCTCCCGAGCCGCCCACCCCTCCCGAGTCGGCCGACGGCGACGACGAGTCGGTCGCACGCATCACGCTGCGGCTGCCGGAGTCCCTCAAGGTCAAGGCCGAGGAGCTCGCCGCACGACGGGGACAGAGCCTCAACACCTGGCTTGTCAACGCCGCGCGGATGGCGAGCTCGGCCAACATCGACATCAACATCATGGGCTCGATGGGACCAGGCGCCCCGGGCCGCAACCGCTCGTCCAACAAACGTATCCAGGGCTGGGTGCGCTGACGCGGACGGCCCCGCCGACGACACACCAGCCACACACCGACTCACACACCTCACCGACGCCACACCGCCGAAGGAGACAGCCATGCACACGTTCGAGACGCCGCAACCCGTCAGCCTCAAGGTCGAGCTGTGGCAAGGACAGGTGACGGTCCGCGCGACCGACACCACCACCAGCACCGTAGAGCTCGAGCCGCTCGGCAACGACTCCGCGGCCAGCGAGATGATCGACAACGCCACCGTCGAGCAGCGCGGTGACGAGATCGTCGTGCTCATGCCGAAGGTCAAAGGCGGCTTGTTCCGCCGACACGGCCATGTCATCGCCACGATCAACGTGCCCACCCACAGCGCCGCCAAGATCGAGACCGCATCGGCCGACGTGGACACCCATGGCGAGCTGGGCGACGTCAGAGTCAGCACCGGGTCCGGCGACCTCGAGATCGACGTCGTGGCCAGCGCAGACGTCAAGACCGGCTCGGGCGACGTCGAGCTGAAGACGGCACGCGGCGACTGCTCGGTCAAGGGTGGCTCGTCGGACATCATCCTCGATGAGGTCGGCGGGAGTGCCGACATCCTCGCCGGCTCCGGCGACGTCGTCGTGGGTCAGATCGGCGGCACCCTGAAGATCAAGACCGGCTCGGGCGACATCGTCGTCAAGCAGGCCGGTGACGCTGTCGACGCGATGGCCGGCTCCGGAGACCTGCTCGTCCGTCGGATCGACCACGGCAAGCTCAAGGCCAAGACCGGGTCCGGCGATATCACCGTCGGGGTCGCCAACGGCACCGCGGCGTACCTCGACATCATGACCGTCACCGGAGACGTCACGTCCTCCCTCGACGCCAGCGACGCCCCAAGCGACGGCGACCAGACCGTCGAGCTCATCATCCAGGCAGGGACAGGCGATGTGGTCCTACAGCGCGCGTGAGCGACTGGCCGACCGGCCGGACACGCCCGACTCGTCGTACGACGGGACCGAGCGGGTCGTCAGACGCAGCAAGACCTATCAAGCGCGGACCCCGCGCCCCGTCACAGACTCGAAGCCAGACACCCAGACCACCGCAGCGCCGCACCGAGAGGAGCAAGGCTCATGAACTTCAACGACCAGGTAGCCCGCGAGATCATCAAAGAGCGAACGCAACGCAGAGAGACGACCAAGCGTCCCGCCCATCCCCGAGCAGCGCGGCTGCTGCGTCGGCTCGCCGACAAGGCGGACGGCGCCCGCTGACCCCTCCCCCACCGCGGAATGCGGGAAAGTGCAGGTCGACACGCCGAGGGGCGCCTGCACTTTCCCGCATTTCGCGGTCCGGTTGCGGTGTCGGATCTCGGTGTGGTGTCAGATCTCGGTGCGGTGGAAGTTCTGGAAGGACCGCGACGGCGTCGGGCCGCGCTGGCCCTGGTAGCGGGAGCCGTACTTCGCACTGCCGTACGGGTTCTCGGCCGGCGACGACAACCGGAAGAAGCACAGCTGGCCGATCTTCATCCCCGGCCAGAGCTTGATCGGCAGCGTGGCCACGTTGGACAGCTCCAGCGTGACGTGGCCGGAGAATCCAGGGTCGATGAAGCCCGCCGTCGAGTGGGTGAGCAGGCCGAGCCGGCCCAGCGACGACTTGCCCTCCAGCCGGGCCGCGACGTCATCGGGGAGCGTGATGACCTCGTACGTCGAGCCGAGCACGAACTCGCCGGGGTGCAGGATGAACGGCTCGTCCGGTGCCGGCTCGACCAGCCGGGTCAGGTCGGGCTGGTCCTCCGCGGGGTCGATGTGCGGGTAGCGGTGGTTCTCGAACACCCGGAAGAACCTGTCGAGCCGCACGTCGACGCTCGAGGGTTGGATCATCTCGGGGTCGTACGGTTCGAGGACGACGCGCTTGTCGTCGATCTCGGCGCGGATGTCGCGGTCACTCAGGAGCACGCAGCGACCCTACCGCCCGTCAGCCGGCCGAGATGAACACGACTCCCAGCATCGTGATCCCGACGCCGGCGGACTGGATGGTCTGCATTCGCTCGTGCAACACGGCCCTGGCCAGTAGCACGGTCATCACGGGGTACAGCGATCCGAGCACGCTGACCACGGAGACGTAGCCGCGGTTGCTGGCGAGCGCGAACATCAGATTGGCCATCACGTCGAAGGTGCCCACGACAAAGAGCGGCCAGATGTCCGTGCGGTCCAACCCCCCGATGGTGCGCAGCGCGACGGCCACGATGAAGAACAGCACGAGGCTGGTGCACCGCATGGCGATGAGCGTCATCATCGGGGAGGACTTCGCCCCTTGGTCGACCGCGACGAAGACCAGCCCGAAGCACAGCCCGGCGAAGGCGGCCAGCTGGACCGACCGGGTACTGACCCGGCCCGAGAGCTCGGGGCCGCTGGTTGCGATCGCCCCGGCAAGCGCGACGCCGAGGCCGATCATCTGCAGGGTGCTCGGCACCTCACCGCGGAGGAAACCGATGAGGACAGGAACGCTCACACCGAGTGCCGCGATCGGGGACACCACGCCCATCGTGCCGCTGCCCAGTGCCCAGTAGAACGCCGTGAGTCCGACCGCTCCGGCCACACCGGCCATCAGGGCCCACGGCAACCAGCCGCTCGGGTCGTCGTACGCCCCGAAGGCAAGCGCCACCAGCGCGATGACCACGAGACCGCTGAACATCGAGCCGGCCACGACGGCGATCGCCGGTCGGGAGCGGCTCCGTAGCCCGCCCAGGAAATCCCCGGTTCCCCACAGCACGCTCGACATGAGCGCGAGGAAGATGGCCACGCGCTCATTGTGAGGGTTGGGCCAGCGATCCGCCGCAGCGGGATGACGACGCTAGGACCGCCGGCCTCGTTCGGGGTGGCGGCGGGGCGGACCAAGCTCCCGGTAGTATCGACTCCGCTCGTCTCCGGGCCGGCCGTTTCGGGGCCTCAGGACGCCACGCGGGTGTAGTTCAATGGTAGAACATCAGCTTCCCAAGCTGACAGTGCGAGTTCGATTCTCGTCACCCGCTCCACCCGCCTGAAATGCGTTTCTGCAGGTCAGGTACCCAAATCGCTGGAGCACGCCGACCCACCTGGTTGACCGCCATGCATCGGCAGCGACCCGCTCTCGCCGCGGCTTAGGACACGGTGGGGCCACCGTGGCGCGCGACAGGTGCCAGTCAGCCGGCTAGACGTGCGGATGCTGGACGAGTCGAACATCGAACCTGCGAACGATCTAAGACTTGACCCGGTACAGGTGCCAAGGATCCGGAACACCCTTCAGTCGGTGTTCGCCCGCGTCGTCGAAGACCAGACCTGACCCAACCGTGAGGTCCTTCACCGTCGACGAGGCCCACAGCTCTGCCGCGCTCGCGAGCGCGGCGACCCGCGCCGCAATGTGTACCGCAATCCCACCGACGCCATTACCCAGCACCTCTAGCTCTCCTGTGTGGCACCCAGCCCGCAGTTCCAACCCCAACGGTCGCGCCGAGATGGCGATCGATTGCGCGCAACGCACGGCTCTTGCGGGGCCATCGAACGTTGAGAGCATCCCGTCCCCCGCAGTGTCCACGACGTGGCCTCGGAACCTTGCGACCTCATGGAGGGCTAGTTCTCGTTGTCGAAGCATGAGCGCCGTCCATGCGGCATCTCCCAGAGCAGCTGCCTGTTCTGTTGACTCAACGATGTCGGTGAAGAGGACGGTGGCTAAAACTCTCTCGGAAAATTCCTCCCCGCCACGTAGTTCGGTGAGAAACTGCTCGATTTCGTGGACGAGGGCATCAGAGTCTCCCGCCCATGGATAGTGGTCCGCTCCCGGCATCTCTACATACCTCGCCCCAGGGATCTCACGGGCTATGTAACGTCCTTGACCTACCGGCTCGATCGCGTCATCCGTGCGATGCAGGACGAGGGTCCGGACTCCGATCGCCGGGAGCAGGGACCTGACGTCGGTTTCGCGGAGCTGCCGCTCAAGAGCGAGGGCGCTACCTGGACTGGCGGCGAGCCTCTGAAAGCGCGACCACCAATGTTCGATACGACCATCGCCGACATGCGAAGGTAGGAACGAGGCCATCGTCTCGCGAGCATACTCAGAGGTCCCCCAGCCACCTCGGACGCCGTCGAGGTATGTCTCCCACTCCTCCTCCGACCATTGCCAGGGGTAGTCCTCGGTCCTGAGCCCGCACGCGGTTGCGGCGTAGAGAACCAGTCCGGCAACCCGATCGGGTCGGGTCGCTGCGAACATCGCGCACTGAGCGGCAGCTGCTTCGAACCCGAAGAGCACGACCCGCTCGCAGGCGCAGGCATCCAACACGACGGTGATGTCGTCGACCAAATCCTCCAGAGGCGGCGGGTCGTTCGACGAGAAGCGATCAGAAAGACCCGTACCTCGACGATCTATCAGCACGACTCGCGCTAGGTCTCCGATGTGCCGAAGGTAACTGGCGTAGAGCGGGTTCTCCCACGCGATCTCGATGTTGTCCCAGGGCGAAAGGCAGGCCAGCGTCAGGGGTCCTTCACCGAAAACCTCGTATGCGATAGCCACCGACCCGTTGTGGGCGTAGCGAATAATGGGCTCCACGGCCACACTCTAGGCCCGGCGGCAGGCGGACAACCCGACATCCAGGGATTGTCAGGTCCACCGGTCGCGCAGGCGGGAGACGTACCCGCTGCCCACCTGACCTCGCCCCGGAACTGGCGCACCTAGAGCCGGCACTGTTCGTCAAACTGCACGACCGCGGGAAGGAACAGGGGCTCGTCACGAAACAGCGACCGCTCCCCCAGGCCCGGTTTGGCACGCATACTAGCGGCGCCATCGGCCTCCCAAGCTGACAGTGCGAATCGATTCTCGTCACCCGCTCCACACCGAGTAGTCAGTCAGGGGCGGTGGGCTCGTCTGAACAGAGGCGGGAGATAGCGCACCATGAGCGTCGACCACGTGAGGTGGGTGAGCACGGGCGCCTGCAGACCGCCCGAAGCCCGCCGCTGCAGGCTGAACAACGTGCCCATCACCCCGGCCGCGAGCACCAGCGCGGGGTTGCGCGTCGACGCGGTCGCCAGCGTGTAGACGGCGGTCGAGACGACGACCGCCTGATCCTCCCGAAGAGCCGCATACATGGCGCCCCGAAAAAAGATCTCCTCACCCAGCCCGTTGGCCAACGTAGTCGCCACGACCATCGGGTTGCTGCCCTCCTCGGCGAACACCAGCACCCGCCCGATCGCCCGGTCGAGCACGGGTATGCCGCGCGCGACCAGCGCGCAGCCGTAGAAGAAGCCGAAGGCGCCGACCCCTGTCGCGATCGGGGTGATCACGGGTCGGCGCAGCCGCTGGTCGCGGCCCTGGATCCAGCCTCGGTGCAGCGGCCCCGAGAACAGCCCCCCTGCCGTCCACGTGGCGGCCACCGCCGCCGTGAGCCCGTAGAACTGCTTGGAGTTGGGTTTCGTGGACAGCGAGAGCCCGAGCAAACCCGTTCCCAGTACTGACACTCCCGCCACGACCCGACGACGCCGCGCGACCACGGCGGCGGACTCCGGGTGATCGATCGGGACGACGTGGGTGATCGCCATCGGGAGCCGGGCCTCGACCGCCGCTCGCGCCCGCCGCCACCGGTCACTTCGCGCGCTCTGACGTCATCGAGACTTCGTCTGCTGCGCGTGCTCGCGCAGGGCCACGCGTACCGCTTCGTCGTACCCCATCGGCTCGAACGGGACGATGGACCGGATGCTGTCGTCGTGCACCACCACCTCGTTCGCCATCGAGTCGATCAGCGAGCGTCCGGTCTGCGTGTCGATGTTCGTGACGAGCGACAGCCAACGCGACGACAGCCCCGGCGTGAGCAGCGGGACCGGGACGATCAGCAGCAAACTCTTCTTGATCGCGGCCACCCGGCGCAGCATCGTGACGTACTGCAGCACCTCCGGTCCGCCGATCTCGAAGACCTGCCCCATCGCCGGCGGCGCATCGAGCACCCCGACGAGGTAGCGGACGACGTCGGCCACCGCGATCGGCTGCGTCCGGGTCCGCACCCAACGCGGCGTGACCATCGCCGGCAGATGGTCCACGAGCTGTCGGGTCAGCTCCCAGGAAATGCCCCCGCTGCCGACGATGATGCCGGCACGCAGCACCGTCACCGGGACCCCCGCAGCACCGAGCAGCCCCTCGACCTCGCGCCGGCTGCGCAGGTGCGACGACAGCTGTTCGGCGTCGCTGCCGAGCCCCCCGAGGTAGATGATCTGCTGCACCCCGGCATCGGCGGCTGCCTGGCCGAAGGCGCGTGCCGCCTCGGCGTCGAGCCGTTCGAACTCCTTCGAGTCCAGCGAGTGCACGAGGTAGTAGGCCGCCCGGCAGCCGGCCAACGCCTTCGTCAGCGTGGCGGCGTCGTGGACGTCGCCGAAGACCGCCTCACCGCTGCCTTCATAGCTGTCCGGATGTCGCGTCATCGCCCGGATCTGGTGCCCGGCCTCAGTGAGCGCGACACACAACCTGCGCCCGACGAAGCCGGACGCGCCTGCGACAAGGACCGGTTCCAGGGATGTCACGCGCGCTCCTCGTGCCTGCGAATGTCGGTGCGGCTGGGCTGCGTGCGCTGATGACCCAGCTCACCGCCGATGCGCCCACCATACGGGCGCCCGTGGTCGGCGTACTCCTCACGGAAGAACGACATCGTCCAATCCCCGAGCTGGACGCGCGATCCGGTTCGGAGCACCGAGCGATGGACCGGCGTCCCGTTGACGCGCGTGGAGCCGTCGTCGCCTGTTCTTACCAGCACGAACTCGTCCTGCGTCGTCGTGGCGGATCTCCGCATGCCATGCCTGGAGACCGGCCAGCCTGATGTCGCAGGACTCGTCGCTGCCGATCGTGGTGACATCGTCGAGCAACGGAAAGATCTCCTGCCTGTCCTCGGGCGTGGGGTAGGGCGGCGGCGCCATGATCATCCTCGGGTTGCCGCCGCCGCGTGGGTCATGCGTGGTGGTCACCGGCAGTCGCCGACGACGCTGCATCGTCGGCGAGATCGGCCACAAAGTCGCCGGCGGCGCGAGCTCCCCCGCTGGCAGGGCACCTCCCTCTGGCGCCTGGGCGCGGCCTCGGATCAGCGACCACAGGCCCGCCCCGTGCTCGACGCGGATGTGGCGCGACCCCGTCAGCCGTCTCTGCAGCCATGACGTCCGGGTCGCCCCCAAGGTGATGAGCGGCCCGGACGATGTCACCACAGTGATCGACAGGCCCTTGCCTGCCAGCCCCCGTGCCAACCCGCGGATGGATCCCGAGTCGGACCGGCCGGCGAAGAGGAACGGGTCGCTGAGCTGCAGCTGCAGGCTCTTGCCCGAACCCGTCAACGTTCCGGTCACGGTTCGCGAACCGGGAATGTCGACCGAGAACGTCAGGTCGGCATCCACCGTGAGATCGGCGGCCATGGCTCAGCTCCCGGATGCGGGCGAGCTCGCATTGTCCTTCGTGGTCACCTGGAGGGTGCCGTGGAGCTTCCAGGTGGCACGAGGGGCATCGGCGCCGGTGTCGCGTGGGACTTCGACGGCCATGTCGATGAACCGGTAGTTGATCGCCGCCTCACGGCCGGTGAGGAAGGACCACATCTCGCGGCCCAGGTCCGTCCAGTCGACGACCTCGTCGGTGTGTGGGGTGGTGTGGGTGCTGGTCTCGGTCATGGTGCTCCTTTGAACGGAGGAAACTTAAACAGTTTCCTCAACGACTTGTTTAGGTTTACCATGTCATCATGAACCCGCAACCCCCCTCGACGCAACTGGGCACATCTGCGGCCCTGGTCACACCGGCGAGTCTCACCATCGGTGACCTCGCCGAGCGCACCGGCGTCGCACCGGCGACCTTGCGCATGTGGGAGGCACGGCACGGCTTCCCACGTCCCCAACGCCGTGAGAGCGGCCACCGCCGGTATGACGAGCGCGACGTCGAACGGATCCTGCAGGTGATCCGCCGGCGTGACGCGGGCACCCGGCTCGAGGTGGCGATCGCCGAGGTGTCTCGCGCCCAGGCCGCGGCTGAAGGGCCACCGGGCGCGCCGTCGGTGTACGCGACTCTGCGCCGTGAGCACGCCGTCCTGCAGCCGCAGCGTCTGAAGAAGTCCACGTTGCTGGCCTTGTCGTGGGCCATCGAGGACGAGTGCAGCGTCCGCGCCGAACGCCCGATGATCTTCGGGGGGTTCCAGCAGGCCCGCTATTTTCGGCCGGCTCGCGAGCGGTGGAGCGAACTCGCCCGGATCGCTCGCTCAGCGACGGTGTTCGCGGACTTCTCCGACGAACCCTCACCCGTCGAGGGCATTGATCTGGTCCACCTCCCCGACGACGCTCCCATGCGGCGGGAATGGGTCGTCGTGTGCGAGTCGGCCGAGTACCCCGCGATGCTCACGGCGTGGGAGCTGCCCGGCCAGTCCACCGTCCCGGACCGGCGGCGGCTTTTCGAGGCCATCTGGACGGTCCAGCCGGCCGTCGTTCGCGATGCGG
The DNA here is from genome assembly GCA_963815445.1 of uncultured Actinomycetota bacterium. Lineage (GTDB taxonomy): Bacteria > Actinomycetota > Actinomycetes > Propionibacteriales > Nocardioidaceae > JANLYC01. The sequence goes on along the minus strand of CAWFGV010000004.1, from coordinate 358,808 downwards.
CCCGCGCCTGTGCCCAGATCGCCGTCCAGCTCGGCCACCAGAACGCGACGCCTCTGCTCTACGAGCTGGCCGAGAACCCGCCGCTACCACCGCTGGAGCTGCTCAACGCGGCCTCTCTCCTGAACCGCGTGGTCGCCTATGTCGACGAGAGCGCCTGACCGACGACAGCTTCAGCTGCGCAGGTAGGACGCCCCGTTGACGTCGATGATCGTCCCGGTCGAGAAGGCGGCCTCGGGCGATGCAAGCCACAGCACGGCCGCCGCCACCTCCTCGGGCCTGGCGACCCGGCCGTACGGCGACTGGGCGCGCACCTCGTCACCGCGCGGACCGTCGAGAACCTCTCGCGCCATCTCGGTCTGCACGAACCCCGGAGCCACGGTCCCGACCGAGATGCCATGCGGCGCGAGCACGACCGCCATCGACTGACCGAACGAGTTCAGACCCGCCTTCGACGCACCGTAAGCGGGGTTCTTGGGCTCGCCGCGGAACGCGCCGCGACTCGACACGTTCACCACAGCACCACCCCCGGCCGCGATCAGATGAGGGATCGCCGCGAACGTCGCGTGCGCCGCACCGAGGAGGTTGGTCTGCAGCGTCTGGGTCCAGGCCAGCTGCCAGTCCTCCCAAGAGGTCTCCATCGGCGGGTGGGCGACGAAGATGCCGGCGTTGTTGACGAGGACATCGAGCCCACCGAGGTCGGCTGCCGCGGTGTCGACGGCCCGGCGTACCTCCTCCGGCACGGCCAGATCCGCCTGCACGATCGTGTGCTCGGTCCCGGGCAGTTCGGCCACCAGCTCAGCGGCACGATCCGCCGACCTGCCGTAGTGCACCGCCACCCGGTCACCGGCCGCGGCGAACGCCGTCGCGATGGCCCGCCCGATGCCGCGCGCGCCACCGGTGACCAGCACCCGCCGGTTCACTGAGCGAGCTCCCGGACACCGGCGAGCAGTCGCTCGACGTCGTCCTCGTTCGTGTACGGCGCCAGCCCGGTGCGCACCGCACCGGTGTCACCTAGACCGATCCACCGGGAGGCCTCGATCGCGTAGAACGTCCCCGCGGGGGCGTTGACACCGCGCACGGCCAGACCGGAGTAGACCGCTTCCGGAGCCGACGCCGTCCACCGTGAACAGGGCGGTCGGCGTACGACGCTTGGGCGCGCCGTGCAGGCGCACTGCCGGAATCCGGGCAAGTCCCTCGAGCAGCCGCCCGAACAGCTCCTCTTCGTGGTTTTCGACCTCCGTCATCGACTCCACCACCCGCTCCCGCCGGGTCTCGGCGGTCGAGGCGATGCCTGCGATGAAGTCGACGGTCGCGGTCGTCCCGGCCAGCAGCTCGTACGGCAGGGTCCCCAGCTCGAAACGCTCGGGCACGGCCGAGGTCTGCGGCAACAGCTTGTCGTTCTCGAGGGTCGCCAGAAGTCCCGGATCGGCCACCAGCACGCCATGATGCGGCCCGAAGAACTTGTACGGCGAACAGACGAAAAAGTCGGCGCCGACTGCGGCGACGTCCACCGGGGCGTGCGGCGTCAGATGGACTCCGTCGACGTACGCCAAGGCGCCGACAGCGTGGACGGCGTCGGTGATCGCCGGCAGGTCGGGTCGGGTGCCCAACAGGTTGGAGGCGGCGGTAACGGCAACGAGCCTGGTGCGGTCCGACAGCTGGGCCTCCACCTGCGCGACCTCGAGCTCACCGGACTCCCGGTCGAACTCGACCCACCGCACCGTCGCGCCCGCTCGCTCGGCCATCGCCTCCCACGGCCGGACGTTGGCGTCGTGGTCGAGCCGGCTGACCACGATCTCGTCGCCGGGACCCCATGCCTTCGACAGGGCGCGCGCGACGTCGTACGTGAGCTGGGTCATCGAGCGACCGAACACGACACCCCCGGCAGCAGCGCCGAGCAGGTCAGCGATCGCGGCCCGGGCCTCTCGGACGATGCGGTCGGCCCGTTGTTCGGCTGCCGTGACGGTGCCCCGGTTGGATACGCCGGAGCACATCGCCGTGGAGATGGCTTCCCCCACCACGGCCGGGACCTGCGAACCACCCGGCCCGTCGAAATAGGCCACGCCCTCAGCAAGCGCCGGGAAGCAGCTCCGGATCCGGTCCACGTCGAGGTCCATCCGGGCATTGTGCCCCGCCGGGACCCCGTTCACCTAGGTGGGCCGGGCTCGGCCCGGCGAGCGGACGAGCCGCGACGCCGCTAGCGTCGGAACCAGCCTCGAGTCCGCGGAGCACAGCGGCACCACCCACCGAAAGGACCGACCATGGCGCACCGAGTCCACGTGACGATGGAGGTGGAGCTGTTCGTCGACGACGAAGAGGCCCTGCGACAGGCGGCCTTCGAGCGCCTACGCGCCGCCTGGCGGTCGGAGGACGACTTCCCGTTCGACGGTCCTGGCGACGTGACGCTGGGGCAAGCCGTTCAAAGCCTGCTCGCCGACGCCGTACCCCTCGATCTGCCGGGTGCGCGCCGCAGCCAGCTGGTCATGGAGGTCGAGGACGTCGAGCAGGACGACGACGAGTCCGAGTCCGACGGTGCGGACGAGGACGCAGAGCAGGACGACGACGAGCCCGAGTCCGACGGTGCGGACGAGAGAGCCGACGAGTCGTCAGCTGGTCAGGACGCCGACGGTGACACCCGCACCTGAAGCTCAGGGGTTGGCGATCGCCTCATGATGGCGAAGGACCTCAGCGATGATGAAGGTCAGGAACTTCTCGGCGAACTCCGGGTCCAGCCGCGCCTCGTGAGCCAGCCGCCGCAGTCGGTCGATCTGCTGCGCCTCGCGCACCGGGTCGGCGGGAGGCATCGCGTGCTCGGCCTTGAGCAGCCCGACGGCCTGGGTACAGCGGAACCGTTCGGCGAGGACGTGCACCAACGCCGCGTCGAGGTTGTCGATGCTGTCGCGAAGCCGGGCGAGCTCCTCGAGCGCGGCGTCCTCGACCGTGGTCGAACCACGCTCTTCAGTCGTGTCGCTCATGGCACCCGAGACTATCGGGAGCCGCCACTGAGGTAGGCGCCCCGCCGCCGCGGCGAGACGAATTGGCCGTTGTACTGTGAGCGCCATGCCGTCGCGCCGGGTCCTCACCACGTCCTGGCCCCCGATCATCCTGACAGCAGTCGCTGTCTTTCTGCTCCTCCTGGTGTACGACGTTCCCGCGCTGGACCTCCTCGCCTACGCCGCCTATCTCCTCGTCGGCATCGCTTTCCCCGGGGTCGTCGGCTGGCGGCTGCTGCTGCACCAGATGCACACCGGCGACGAGGAGCCGCCTACCTGGTTCGAAGACCTCTCGCTGGGCACGATCTTCGGCTTCGGCATCCAGCTACCGGTCTATCTGTTGGGCGTCTGGATCGGTTTTCCGCTCCTGATCGTCGTCCTGCCGATCGCCGCCGCGGTCGTCAGCCTGACCTGGCTGGGTCGCTCGACCTGGACGATGCCCACGCGTTCGCTCGACTATCGCGCCTCGTGGGCGCTCGGCGCGACGATCGTGTACGGCGTGGCGTGGCTCGGCCGCAACGCGTTCGCGGTCCGGCCACTGAGCCTGCCCGGATTCCGTCCGCCGAGCATCGACGAACTGTTCCATCAGGCCCTCGTCGCCGAGACAGCACACCGGTTCCCACCGCAGATCCCGTTCCTGCTCAACACACGGCTCGACTACCACTGGTTCGTGCATGCACAGATCGCCACATCCGACCACGCGACCGGAATCGGTCCGATCGTCATGCTGCGCGAGGTCATGCCTGCCGTGGTGCTGGGACTTGCCGTCTTGGGTCTCGGCGCGGTCGCGCTGCGGCTGACCGGACGGCCGGTCGCCGCGGTCATCGCACCCGCGCTCCTCGTCGCCGGTGCCTACCAGCTCATCGGGCCGCACTTCGCGACGTACCTGTTCACCGAGCCCTACATGTCCAAGCGGTTGGTCACGAGCCCGTCCCAGCCGTATGGCGTGATGATGTCGCTCCCGCCGCTCATGCTCATCCTCGAGGTGCTGCGACCCGGACGGAAGCCGACGCGACTGACCTGGGTCGCCCTGGCGATCTCGCTCTTCGCGCTGTCCGGTGCCAAGGCCACGTTCACGCCGATCTTCTTGTGCGGCGCCCTTGCTGTGTGGGGGCTGACCCTGGTCTTCCGCCGGCGACTCGACAAGACGCTGACCGCACTGATCGGACTCTTGTTCGTCGTGCTGGTGTTCGCACAGTTCGTGCTCTTCGGCGGACAGCGCGGCGGGCTGGTGTTCGACCCCTTCGCCACGGTTCGTGCCGCGCTCGCTGCCAACAACATCGCGGTCACGCCGATGACGCGGCTCGCGATGACACTGACTCTGCTTGTCAGCTGGCTGTTGTACGGCATCGGCGCGTTGGGGCTGTTGACGTCAGGGCGGTGGCGCGATCCCCGCGCCGGTTGGCTGTTGTTGTCCATTCCGGTCGGCATCGTGGTGGCCTTCGCCCTTTTCCGCTCCGGGCTGAGCCAGCTGTGGTTCCAGCGGACAGTTGCCGAGCTGGTCGTGCTGCTCTCGGCGTGGGGCATGGCCTATCTCCTGCCGCAGCCGCTGACCCGTCGCCATGCGCTGCGGTACGGCGGTGCCGCGGCCGGCACCGGCCTCGTGGCCTACCTCATCGCGGCGTACTTCGAGTCAGGTCGCGAGATCGTGGCGACGGCGACCTACAGGGGGCTCGGCTACACGGTCATGTTCCCGGTGCTCATCGCGGCTGTCTACCTGATCGTCAGGCTGGTCGTCCGCCCGGACGTGAAGCTGCGCGCCGCCGCGCTCGTCACCGCCGTCTCCGTGTTCCTCGGCCTCGGGCTCATGAATGTCTACTCGTTCGCCTACGACACCGTGTCGCAACGAGCGATTCCTGAACCCGACTACCCCCCGCTGTTCGCGCCCGGCGGCGTGCAGGCCGCCGAGTACATCGCGCAGCACTCCGGGATCCACGACATCGTGGCCACGAACGTGCACTGCCTGCGCCCCCCCGGCGTACCCAAGTGCGACAACCGAAACTTCTGGATCAGCGCGTACACCGAGCGCCGCGTCGTCATCGAAGGCTGGGGCTACACGGCGGAGACGAACGACAACTTCGTGCGCGGACTGGCCAACTCGTTGATCCCGGCGCCTGACCCGGAGCGACTGCGCATCAACGACGCCGCGTTCATCAAGCCGTCGGCGCAGACGATCGACCGCCTGGTTGACGACTATGACCCGAGCTGGCTGTTCGTCAGCAAGCTCTACCCGGCCAGTCTGCACAAGCTCAAAGCCCTCGACGGCAGCCTGCTGACCAAGGCCTTCCACAACAAGAACTACATCGTCTTCCGCATCATCCACTGAGGCGCCGCCGCAGCCCTCGCGCCGATCGGTCATACTCGGGTGCCATGCGCGGAATCATCCTTGCCGGCGGCTCCGGCACCCGGCTCCACCCCATCACCCTGGGTGTGAGCAAGCAGCTCATGCCGGTCTACGACAAGCCGATGATCTACTACCCGCTGTCCACGCTGATGCTCGCCGGTATCCGGGACATCCTGATCATCACGACTCCGCACGAGGCCGACGGTTTCGAGCGGCTGTTGGGTGACGGGTCACGCTTCGGCGTCTCGTTCTCCTACACACAGCAACCCGAGCCAAAGGGTCTGGCCCAGGCGTTCACGCTGGGCGCCGATTTCATCGGCACCGAACGGTGTGCCCTGGTTCTCGGGGACAACATCTTCTACGGGCAGGGCCTCGGCCTGCAGCTCGAGCGTTTCTCGCAGCTCGAGGGCGCCGCCGTCTTCGCCTACTGGGTCACCGACCCGTCGTCATACGGCGTCATCACGTTCGGGCCAGACGGCAAGGCTCTGTCGCTGGAGGAGAAGCCGGACCGTCCCAGCAGCAACTACGCCGTCCCGGGCCTGTACTTCTACGACAACGACGTCGTCGGTATCGCGCGCGACCTCGAGCCGTCCCCTCGCGGCGAGTACGAGATCACCGACATCAACCGCGTCTACCTCGAGCGCGGCGACCTGAACGTGCATGTGCTGGCGCGCGGCACGGCGTGGCTCGACACAGGGACGTTCGAGGCGCTCAACGAGGCCAGCAACTTCATCCGTGCCGTCGAGCACCGACAAGGACTCCGGATCGGATCGCCGGAGGAGGTTGCCTGGCGGCAGGGCTTCCTGACGGACGACGAGCTGCGCGACCGCGCGGAGAAGATGCTGAAGAGCGGCTACGGCGACTACCTCATCGGCCTGCTCGAGCGCCGCGACATACCGCGCAAGGTGCGTCACGCGCTCGACGAGAAATGATCCCAGCCGCGGTCGGCGCTACCGGGCCAGGCGGGCGCGTTCCTTGAGCGGCTGCCACCAGTCACGGTGCTCGGCGTACCACGCGACGGTATCGGCCAAGCCCTGCTCGAAGTCGACGACCGGCTCATAGCCGAGCTCGCCACGGATCTTGTCGATCGACACCGAGTAACGCAGGTCGTGACCCTTGCGGTCCTCGACGCGGCGCACGCTGTCCCAGTCGGCGCCGCAGGCAGCCAGCAGCATGCCGGTCAGCTCGCGGTTGCTCAGCTCGGTCCCGCCCCCGATGTTGTAGACCTCCCCGGGCCGACCACCCTGCAGCACGAGATGGATGCCACGGCAATGGTCGTCGACGTGCAGCCAGTCACGGACGTTGGCGCCCTCGCCGTACAGCGGGACCGTGCCGCCCTCGATGAGGTTGGTGACGAAGAGCGGGATCACCTTCTCAGGAAACTGGTGCGGTCCGTAGTTGTTGGAACAGCGGGTGACGCAGACCGGCAGCTGGTGCGTCCGGAAGTACGAGCGCGCGATCAGGTCGCTGGACGCCTTGGACGCGGAGTACGGCGAGTTGGGTTCGAGCGGCTGCTCCTCGTCCCAGCTACCGTCGTCGATCGAGCCGTAGACCTCGTCGGTCGAGACGTGCACGAATCGTTCGATGCCGTACTCCAGGGCCGAGTCCAACAGCGTCTGAGTACCGACCACGTTGGTCATCACGAAGTCGGCCGCTCCGAGAATCGACCGGTCGACATGGCTCTCGGCGGCGAAGTGGACCACCGCGTCGACCTCCGCCATCAGGGAGTCGACGAGCGCTCGGTCGAGGATGTCGCCCTCCACGAACCGCAGCCGCGGATCGTCAACGACCGCCGTCAGGTTGGTGAGCGTGCCGGCATACGTGAGCCGGTCCAGCACGACGACCTGGTCGGGGCGGGTCAGCCCCCAGCAGTCGGCGAGCACGGTGCGCACGTAGTGGCTGCCGATGAACCCGGCCCCACCGGTGACAAGAATCCTCACGGCTGTCCTTTCGGGCGTTGGTTCGACCGGCTCGACTATCCCATGACCAGACCCCTGAGCCCAATCTGACCGCCGGGGACACGGCGGAAGGGGCGGCCTCCTGGCGCAGCTGTCAGCCGGGTTTGACGGCAGCCAGGAACACCGACGACCCGAACGGCAGGTCGTGGGTGCGCAGTACCCTGCACTCGGCATGAGTCAGGCCCATCAGGATCCGGTCCATCGTCGGCGAGACCGTCGGGAAGCTTCTTCTCGGCTGCGTCCGCCCTCGGCCGCAACCGCCGCAGCCCCCGCTCGAGGGCAAAGAACGGGAACACCCCGGCGAAGCCGTACGTCGCTCGCTGGACGATCAGCCCGCCACCTTCGATCGCCCGGAGGAGGCGCGGCCGCGTGTAGCGCCGGTAGTGGCCGGCCTGCTCGTCGTGGGCACTCCAGGCCCAGGAGTACGCCGGTACGGACATGAGGAAGCGACCGCCCGGTCGAAGGACCCGGACGATCTCGCCGACCGCCTGCGCCTCGGGTTCGCAGTGCTCGAGCACGTCGAAGGCGCCGACCACGTCGAACGTGGCGTCGCCGAACGGCAGCGCCAGGGCACTCGCGCAGACCCCGCGGCCGGGGGCAAGACCTCGTGGGTCGACGTCGACGGTGAAGCGCTCATGGCCACCTCCCATCCACTCGACGCTGGGGCCGTCGGCGCTTCCCACGTCGAGCAGCCGCTGCGGTGCACCAAGGTGATCTCCGACGGCGACCTGCAACAGCTGAGCGCGAGCGCGATACCACCAGTAGTCGCGCTGGAACAGCGAGGCCGAGCCGGTCTGGACAGGTGCGGTCATGATCGGATCACCGAGCGCCCACGGCTCGAAGAGTTTCGACGAACGTCTCCAGCACCCGGTCGCCGTCGCCGGCGGTGAGGTTGTTGTAGAACGGAAGCCGGATCAGGCGACCACTGATGTCATCGGTGACCGGACACTCGACGGGCGCGGCACTGAACTTCCGCCCGGCTGCGGAGCTGTGCAACGGGACGTAGTGGAAGGTGGCGACGACCCCCTGCTCACGCATGCCGGAGAGCACCGCGTCGCGGGTCGTCCGGTCCGGCAACAGCACGTAGAACATGTGATAGGTCTGCTCGCAGTGCTCAGGCACGACCGGGAGCCGGATCCCGAGCTCGTCCGCCATCGGGGCCAACGCCCGTTCGTAGCGCTCGTAGACAGCCCGCCTCTTGTCCTGGATCACATGTCGGCGCTCGAGCTGAGCACACAGGTACGCCGCGAGCGCGTCCGACAGTCCGAACGATGACCCGGTGTCCATCCAGGAGTACTTGTCGACCTGTCCCAGGAAGAACGCCCGACGGTTGGTGCCCTTGTCGTAGAGCACCCGGGCGCGATCGATGTCACGCTCCTCGTTGACCAACAAGGCTCCACCCTCACCGCACACGATGTTCTTGGTGTCGTGGAAGCTCTGGGTGGCGAATCGGCCGAGGGTCCCCAGTGGCTGGCCGTGCCAGCGTCCGAACAGACCGTGCGCATTGTCCTCGATGACGGCGATGTCGGGCCGACCGGCCAGGGCTTTGCGCACCCCCTCGATGTCACAAGCGACCCCGGCGTAGTGCACCGGGACAACGGCGCGGACAGTGTCGTCGAGCAGCTCGACCAGATGGCGCGGATCGAGACCCAGCGTGGTCGGCTCGATGTCACAGAACTTGATCCTGGCCCCCTGCCGGGCAAAGGCCAGCGCCGTCGTGGTGAACGTGAACGACGGGACGACGACGGTGTCGGCAGGTCCCACGTCGAGCATCAGCGCAGTCAGCTCCAGAGCGGATGTGCAGGAGGTCGTCAGGAGAACGTCGAGGGCGCCGGTCTCGGCGATGAGCGTGGCGGCGGCGCGCTTGGCGAACTCGCCACCGGACGAGGTGTGACCGTTCTCCATGGCGGTCTTGATGTACTCGAGCTCGTTGCCCTCGATCGACGACCGGTTGAACGGGATCGGCTTCTGCTCCGCATGCATCGCGTCACCTTATCCCGCCGGCCAGGGCAGAGCGCGTCCCAGGCGCTGGCTCAGGCGGGAGTCGCTTGGGGCGAAGAACTCGCGCAGGCGCTGCTCGAGCTCACGTCCGAGCCGAGGCGCCTCGCCCGGGCTCTCGTTGACCCGCCGATCGGGGGTCGGCGGCGTGAACGTGGCGTCGACGCCCAGGGCGTCGTACAGCTGTCGGATCGTGGTCGGGTCTGCCAGGTGCTCCTCGAGGAACCGCACGTGAACGCGACCCGGGAAGGCCTCGAACCAGGGATCCAGGTAGTCGACGTAGCGGCCGCGCTCGAGGTACGCGAATGGAGAGACGGACGTGCGTTCGTTGTCCCACTCGCGCGGGCCGGTGAGATTTTCGGTGAGTGCCTGCGCCACCGGCCGGTCCTCGACGCCGTGCTGGCTGCTGAAGCGCCAGTTGGACACGGCCCGCTGGACCGGGTCGCGCAGCTGGACGACGATCTCGGCCGCGCCGAGCACCTTCGCGGCCCGGCCGGCCGCTGCACCGGCCTCGATGTAGCTCGTGCTCTTCTCGCCGAGGAGCGACTCGCTCGTCGCGTGGGCGAAATATGCTGCTTCGTACCAGCCGAGGCCGCGTTCGGCTGCCTCAGGCGACAAGAACACCTTCGGTTCGGGACGAGCCGGCCGGGCCATGGTGATGTCGGGGTGGGCATCGAGCAGCGCTGCCAGCCCGGTCGTCCCGCACCGCTGGCCGCCGATGACCAGCAGGTGCCGAGTCACCCGGAGACCCTGTCGACCACGTGATAGGTCTCCTGCGCGCTGACGGCATTGAGGGTGCGGACGACGTACTCGCCGAGCATCGACAGCAGCGCGATCGTGACCCCGTTGAAGACAGCCAGCAGCACGACCAGTGTCGTCCAGCCGGGGATCTGGGTGTCGACCACGAGCCCGTGGATGAAGTAACCCACACCGAGGGCAAAGCTCAGCAGGGCGAAGACGAATCCGCCCGCCGCGGCCAGGCGGAGCGGGAACGACGAGTAGCTGAACAGGATCGTGAAGACCAGCCTGAGGATGCGGGTCATGCTGTAGGAGCTCTCGCCGACCGTGCGAGGTTCGTGCCGCACGAGGACGTTCGACCTGTTGCTGGAGTACAGCAAGGCCTGCCCGGTGATGTAGGGGTGCGCGGTCTGTGAGGAACAGATCCGCTCGACGACGTCGCGTCGGAGAATCCGGAAGTTCGACACGACCAGGTCGTGGGGCTGGCCGAAGATCCGCCGGTTCATCAAGGCGATGAGCTTGCTACCCAACCGTCGGTACGCCGCAGCCTTCTTGGTCTCGAAGCGCCCGAAGACGACGTCGCGTCCGGTCATGGCCTCGTCGATCAGAAGCCGCACCTGGTCAGGCGGGTTCTGCAGGTCGTCATCCATCGTCACGACGTACTCACCGGTCGACTCGCGGAGGCCGGCCATGTTCGCGCTGTGCTGGCCGTAGTTGCGCAGCAGGTTGAGCGCCACGATGTGCCCGTTGGTCCGAGCCTTGTCGGAGATGACCTGCCAGCTGTGGTCGGTGCTGCCGTCGTTGACGAGGATGAGCTCATAGGCCAGGCCCTGCCGCTCGAACTCAGCGACGATCCGGTCCGCCGTCTCACCGACGATGGCGGCACTGTTGTAGACAGGGATGACGACGGAGTACGTGAACGAGTGCGGATCGAGCTTCGTCGTGCTCGCCGGTACCGGCAGCGGTGCCGTCTCGGCGCTGTCGACGCCGCGCACAGGGCCCGCCAGGGAGCCGGTGCGAGGCTCAGGTGGTGTCGGCGTCACGTCGTTCATGTCCGTTCCAGGGGTACGAAGGTGATCCACACGACTGTATCCGACCTGTCAGGCACTACCCTCGTGGATCATGCGAGGAGCGCGGACTCCGGCCGTGCTGGCGGCCGGTTCGACGGCCAGCGGCTTCCTGGCCTACGTGTTCTTCGCGCTCAGCACCCGCACGCTCGGAGCGGACGCCGCGGCCCCGGTGTCAGTGCTCTGGACGTACTGGAGCTTTTCGGCCGCTGCGCTGACCTTCCCGCTCCAACACTGGATCGCCCAGTCCGTGGCCGCCCACGGGGGCGAGGGATCGGTGCGTGCCGCCATCAGGCGGGTCACCGCCTGGGTCCTGTTCGCCGCTGTCGCCGTCGGGCTGCTCTCCTGGCTCACCCGCGACCAGCTGTTCCACCGTGATGATGTGTGGTTCCCGCTGTTGGTCGTGGTCGTGACCATCGGCTCCGGCTTCGTCGGTGTGGTCCGTGGCAGCCTGTCCGCCCGGCTGAACTTCACCAGCGTGGCCCTCGCCCTCGTTCTCGAGAACGCCCTACGGTGCGTCGCCGCAGTCGTGCTGATCCTGATCGGCGTCCACTCGTCGTTGGCCTTCGGCGTGTGCCTGGCCTTCGGCGCGCTGGCCGGCTTCCTGTGGCCCTCCGCGCTCCGGTTCTCGAGGCAGCAGGCCAGGGTCACGACCGAGTCCGCCCTGCGCTTCATCAGCGGCGCGGCAGGTGGACAGCTCATCGGTCAGGCTGTGCTGACCGGGGGGCCGGTCGCGTTGGCGCTGTCCGGCGGATCGCCGGCACAGGTGACCGTGCTGTTCGCTGGTCTTGCGCTGTTCCGGGCCCCGTACACCATCGCGATCGGACTGGTGTCGGCGCTGACAGGGCGGCTCACCCGCCTGATCGTCCAGGGGCAGACGCGCGCGCTTCGCTTGTTCCGGCTCGGCACCTGGGGGGTGACCACGATGGCTCTTGTCGGCGCAGCGGCGATCGGCGAAGGCCTGGGTCCGTGGCTGCTCCGCCTCATCTTCGGTGACGATGTCCGGCTCGACCGGTTCCCCTCGCTGCTCATCGCACTCGGCAGCACGTTCGCGCTCGCCAACCTCGTCGTCACCGTCTCGGCCATGGCGTACAGCCGCAGCGGCGTGATCGCCCGCTCCTGGGTGGTGGGGGTCATCGCGGGAGCCGCCGTGTTCGTGCTGGCTGGTAACGAGGACAAGCTCATCCAGACGTGCTGGGCGTTCCTGGCTGCCGAAGCCGTGGCCTTCCTGGTCCTCGCTGCCGAGGACTACCGATCAGGTATGGCGCTCGCGCGCAGCCGTCCGGCGTCCGGAGCCGTCAGTGCGGACGCCAGGCGTCCTCGGTCTTCGTCAGCTTGAGGATCTCGGAGGGGAGCTTGCCGGTGGCCAGCATCTCGACCGTGACCTGCTCGAACACGTCACGCAGGTTGGCGCGCGCGGCGATCCACACCAGCTGCAGGACGACCGCCGAGTCGTTGTAGGTGACCGACTCCGGCCGCAGGCCATAGACGCTGACCAGCGGTCCGTCGACAGCGCGGATGATGTCGGCAACGGTGACGTCACTGGCCGCCTGCCCCATCCGCCATCCACCACTTTGCCCACGCACACTGCGCACGATGCCCGCCCGGCGAAGGTCCGCCAGGATTGCCTGGAGGAAGCCGTGCGGAATGCCTTGCAGCCGCCCGAGCTCCTCCGCCGAGACGGGAGCCCCGTCATCGCGAACGGCGATCTCGATCAACGCCCGCAGCGCGTAGTCGGATTTGGCGGAGACTCGCATGGCGCAAGTTTGACAGACGGCGCCCCGAGCGCGCCCGATCCGACGTTCACCGGGTCTTCATCCCGGCGCACTACGTTGGCGGTATGCCCCTCGAGTCGGCGCAGGTACCACGCACTGCAGACGTGGTGGACTGACCATGAGCGCCATCATCGACGCGATCACGTCGCTGCCACCCATTGCGGCATACGCCATCATCGCGGCGCTCGTGTTCGGCGAGGCGGCGATCTTCATCGGCTTCGTGCTGCCCGGCGAGACCGCGGTCGTGCTCGGTGGCTTTCTCGCCAGCCGCCACAACCTCGACATCGTCACCCTGTGCGCCCTGGTGTTCGTCGCCGCCGTGATCGGTGACTCCGTCGGGTTCGAGGTCGGCAAGCACTTCGGTCCGCGCGTGCTGAGGCTGAAGATCTTCCGACGACACCGGTCCCGCCTCGACTCGGCCTCGGACCTCTTGCGCCGTCGCGGCGGCCCGGCGGTCTTCCTGGCACGCTTCGCGGCCTTCTTCCGAGCTGTGATGCCCGGGCTGGCCGGTCTGAGCCAGATGAAGTACCGCACGTTCCTGATGTGGAATGCTCTCGGCGGTCTCATCTGGGGCGTCGGCTTCAGCCTCATCGGCTTCTTCGCCGGGCAGTCCTACCAGCAGGTGGCGAGCCGGGTCGGAAGTGGAACGGCGGTCGCCCTCGGCGCCATCGTGGTCATCGCCCTCGCGGTCTGGCACGTGCGCCGCCGCAGGTCCGAGAACCCGGCCCAGTAGTCGCGCGGTCGCTACGCCAGGGAGAGGAAGAGCTTCTCCATCTTGCGGACGTCCAGGCTGTCGAGGCCGTCGTCTGACCTGAGGCACTGCTGCAGTCCGGACGCCACGATCGCGAAGCCGGCTCGGTCGAGTGCGCGGGAGACGGCAGCGAGCTGCGTCACGACGTCTTCGCAGTCACGACTCTCCTCGAGCATCCGGAGGACTCCGGCCAGCTGGCCCTGTGCGCGCTTGATCCGGTTGATGACCGGTGTCATCTCCGTACGGTTGAGCTCGACCATCGCTGTCGTCCTTCGTCTTGGCTCTGCACTGCCGCTCCGCCCGGCGTACCCGGTGCGAGGTTTGGGGAATACCCCCAGGGGTGTTACGTTACCACAATCGCAAGATACCCCCCCGGGTATCAATTCTCCCGAGAAGAGGCCGCACCCGATGACGTCACTGACCGACAGCCGAGCCCGTCACCGGGACAACGACCGCGAGACCAGCACTGCCTCGCCGCGCCCCGGCCCGCTCGGCCGACTCGGGGTCCGCGTGTACGACCACCCGCGCGTCACGGGCGTGGTGTGGATCTTCATCGTCGTCGCCCTCGGCCTTCTCGCGCCCCGCGTCGAGTCCGACCTCTCCGGCGCCGGATGGCAGGCGAACGGTTCCGACTCCGTGGCAGTGCGCGAGCTGGCCGCTACGCACTTCTCCGGGGCCAACAGCACCGCCATGCAGGTCGTGGTGCACACGACGAATGCCCCCGTCGAGAGTGGCGCCGGCATGGCGGTCCTTGCTGACGCGACGCGCCTGCTCGAAGCGGACCCGCGGATCTCGCAGGTGGTCCAGCCGCAGGCCGGCGCCACCCTCAGCGAGGACGGACAGACGGCCATCCTCATGGCGGGCGCCAACGCTGATCCGAACGACATGGTACGAGCGGCGGACGACCTCAAGGGTCCCCTCGAGAACCTGTCCACGTCGGAGGTTCAGGTCAGCCCGACAGGAGCCTCGATGCTCTGGTCGGACTTCAACGCAGCCAACCTGGACGCCATGCTGAAGTCGGAGATGTTCTCGTGGCCGGTGACGCTGGCCATCCTGGTCTTCGCGTTCGGTGCTCTCGTCGCGGCGGGCCTGCCACTGCTCCTGACCCTGGCCGGACTCACGGCGTCGGCCGGGTCGCTCGTGCTGCTGAACCACTTCACCCCCGTCTCGATCTGGGCGATGAACTTCGCCATGATGTTCGCGCTGGCTCTGGGCATCGACTACGCACTGTTCCTGGTGGTTCGTTATCGTTCTGCGCGCATGGGCCGCGGGCTCAGCGCCCGGGACTCCGTGGCCGAAACGATGGACACCGCCGGCAAGGCCGTCCTGCTGTCGGGAGCCACGGTCCTGATCTCGTTGTCGGCGGTCATGCTGGTCCCGTCGCCGGCCTTTCGATCGATGGCTGGCGGCATCATGTTGGCCGTCCTCTTCGTCCTGGGCGCCACGCTGACCCTGCTGCCCTTGGTGCTCGGCAAGCTCGACCGCCGCATCAACAATCTCGCGCTGCCCTGGGCTCGGACCGGAGAGCACCGATCGGCGGCGTTCGCAGCCTGGGGTGAGCTGTTGTGGCGCCGGCCTCTCGTGTTCGGCGTGGCCTCGCTGGCGGTGCTCCTGGTCCTCGCCGCTCCGGTGATCGGCCTCAGGACGGCCATGCCCTCGATCAAAGTGCTGCCGGACAACTCGAGCGCACGCGTCGGTTACGACCTCACCAAAGCCGCCTTCGGGGATGGGGCTCCTGGCACCATGCAGGTCGTGGTCGATCGGGACCAGGCCGCTGAGGCGGCGCAGCTCCTCCAGTCCGACCCTGGGATCGCCGGCGTCCTGCCCGGGCAACCGGCTGCCGACGACAGCGGACTCGTCATGGTCTCGGCCGTCCCCTCCGTCGACCCGTCCGACCCCGGCCTTGCCACCACCGTGGACCGGCTGCGTTCCGAACTACCGTCGTCCGCCCTCGTCGGCGGCGCCGCAGCAGAGAACCTCGACCTGAAGAGTCAGCTGGACCGGTCCGCACCGCTCGTGATCGGCGTCATCCTGGCCCTGGGCTTCCTCCTGCTCCTGGTGGCACTCCAGGCACCGCTGATCGCACTGCTCGGCACGCTGGCCAGCCTGCTGTCGACAGCTGCGGCATTCGGTGTGGCTCGTCTCGTGTTCCAGGACGGCTGGGGCTCCGGTCTGCTCGGCTTCGAACATCAGGGTTTTCTCGACGCCTGGGCGCCGGTGTTCTTCTTCGCCATGATCTTCGCCATCGCGATGGACTACACCGTCTTCCTGCTCGCGTCGGCAAAGGAGCACTACGAGCTCTCGAGAGATCCCCGTGAAGCCATGATCGGCGCCCTGGCGCATTCGGGGCGGGTCATCTTCGCCGCAGGCGCCGTCATGGTTGCGGTCTTCTTCACCTTTGCACTGTCCGGCCCGCTGCCGCCCAAAGAGATGGGCATCGTGCTGGGAGTCGCCGTCCTGCTCGACGCCCTGCTCGTGCGCCTCGTGCTGCTGCCGGTGCTCCTTCGCCTCACCGGTCCGGCCGCGTGGTGGACCCCAGGGTGGCTCGCACGCCTCCTGCCGAACATTCGCTTCTCCCACAGCTGACAGCGCGCTCTGCGCCGTCTCTCAACGATCAGGAGTCATCATGTGCCATCCCGCCACCTGCAAGATCTGCGGCAAGACCACCTGGACCGGCTGCGGCCAGCATGTCGATCAGGTCATGTCGGCCGTGCCGGCCGGCGACCGTTGCCCGGGCCACCCCGACAGCGACCGTCCGACCGGCCGGCTTCGACGGTTGTTCCGTCGGACCTGACGAGGGCCCTGGACCTTCCCCGCGTTAGTACCTTGCTGGTTACGTACCCTGTCTGTTACATTCATTGCGTGGAAGCCGTGCTGCACGCCTTGTCTGACCGGAGCCGACGAACTGTCCTCGACCGGCTCCGCGAGGGGCCGGCCACGGTGAACGAGCTGGCCGGAGTGCTGCCGATTGCTCGCCCCGGCGTCTCGCGACACCTGCGCGTACTCCGCGAGGCGGGCCTCGTCGACGTACGTCACGAGGCGCAGTTCCGGGTGTACAGCCTGCGTCCCGAGCCGCTCGCCGAGGTCGACGAGTGGCTCGGCCGCTACCGAAGCCTGTGGGAGCACCGCTTGGACGCTCTCCACACCGAAGTCGCCCGAGGAAAGAGAGAACGGAGAGCTACGACGTGAGCAACCAGGCACAAGGACGGTCCCGAGTCGTCGGCACGCTGAGATCGGTGGACGGCATCGGCGTCGTCCGCATGGAGGACCGCTACGACACCGACATCGACGACCTCTGGGCAGCGGTCACCGAACCGCAACGGCTGGCTCGTTGGATTGCGGAGGTGGAGGGAGACCTTCGCCTGGGCGGTGAGTTCCACGCGAGCTTCACCAGCGGTTGGACCGGCCCTGGGCGGGTCGACGCGTGCGAGCAGCCACGACGGCTGCTCGTGACGATGTCCCCGGGTCAGCCGGACGAGACTGTCATCGAGGCGCAGCTCGCCACCGACGGCGAGCAGACGACTCTCGTGCTCGAGGAGCGCGGCATTCCGCTCCGCGGACTCGCTGCCTACGGCGCGGGCTGGCAGGCACATGTCGAGGACCTGGCGGCGTACCTGGCCGGACGCGACACCGCCGACTGGAAGACTCGTTGGGCTGAGCTGGCCCCCGCGTACGACGAGCAGGCCGATGGCCTTGCCTGATGCCCGCACGGAGCGCGCGGATCTCCTCACCTTCCTGGACGCGCAGCGGCGCAGTGTCGCCGCCATCGTCGAGGGCCTGCAACCCGATGCGATCCACCAGTCGGTCGTGCCGAGCGGATGGACGCCGGTGAGCCTGCTCGAGCATCTCGCCCAGGCCGAGTACTTCTGGTTCGAGCGAGTGGTGGCCGGCCCGAGCGATCCTTCCGAGCGGTCATCCGTCGAGCCCGACACGGGTGGTGTGGCCGGCGCGAATGAGTTGGAAGCCGCCTTGGACGTCTATCGCCACCAGTGCGCCCGGTCCGACAGCATCGTCGCCGCGACGCTGCTCGACTCGCGACCGGCGGGAGAGGTCCCCGCTGACATGACGGACGAGGTCCACGACGTCCGCACGATCGTGCTGCACATGATCGAAGAGACCGCGCGCCATGCCGGACACCTCGACATCGCCCGGGAGCTCATCGATGGACGAACAGGCCTCGGCCCGCGCTGACCACTGAGCTGTCGCGTCCCGTCAGTAGGGTGGCCGGGTGCGCATCGCGACGTTCAACGTCAACTCGATCCGGTCCAGGATCGACCGCGTCGAGGCGCTGCTCCAGCGTCACCAGATCGACGTCCTCACCATCCAGGAGACGAAGGCCCGCGACGACCAGTGGCCGCTGATGGGTCTCGAGGCGCTCGGGTACGAGGTGGCGACGCTGGGATACGACCAGTGGAACGGCGTGGCGATCGCGTCGCGGGTTGGCCTCTCTGACGTACGGCACGGCTTCGACGGTCAGCCGCAGTGGGGTACTCCGATGGCGTCGGAGGCCCGGGCACTCGGTGCCACCTGCAACGGCATCCAGGTGTGGTCGCTGTACGTGCCGAACGGTCGGGCCCTCGGTGACCCGCACCTGGCCTACAAGCTCGAGTGGCTGGATCGGTTGCGAGTCGCAGCGGCTGGCTGGTTGGCGGCCGAACCCGACGCCCAGATCGCCTTGACCGGGGACTGGAACATCGCCCCACACGACGAAGACGTCTGGGACATGGGTGTCTTCACGCACAGCACCCACGTGTCAGCGCCCGAGCGGGCCGCCTTCGACGCGATCGTCCGGAGCGGGTATGCCGACGTCGTCCGGCCGTACGCGCCCGGGCCCGAGACCTACACGTACTGGGACTACGTCCGCCTCCGCTTCCCCAAGAACAAGGGCATGCGCATCGACTTCATCCTGGGCTCACCGGCTCTCGAGCAGCGCGTCACCGGTGCGATGATCGATCGGGACGAACGCAAAGGCAAGGGAGCGAGTGACCACGCGCCCGTCATCGTCGACATCTCCGACTGACCGCAACGCGGCCTCGAGACGGTTCCGCTGCCGCTGGGCCACCGCGACGGTGCCGTGGCGCATAGAGCCGGCCGGTGATCACAGGAGGAGCCCGAGATGCGGTTAGCTGTCGGCGCGGACACGACGAAGGTCCTCGCCACGTTGTCGTCGGCGTTCCGTGCCGACCCGGTGTGGGCCTGGATCGCGCCAGATCCGCGGACGCGGGCGTCCGTGCACGAGGCGCTGTTCGCGCCATCGGTCGAGGCGGCGGTCGTGCGGAAGACGCTCTGGGTCACCGACGACGTCGAAGCGGTGGCGGTCTACGTCCCTCCCGGCCAACCGGAGGTGTTGGCACCGGACGGATATCCACCGGCGGAGTCGGTGTGGTCACCCGGCCTCGGGATGTTGGGCCCGCACGCCACCGCCGTGAGCGAGCTGTTCGATCGGTTCGACAAGGCGAGGCCCGCGGTACCGGAGCACTTCTATCTGAGCCTGCTCGGTACGCACGAGAGCCACCGCGGGCGGGGCGTCGGGATGCAGCTCCTCCGGGAGACCTTGACGCAGCTCGACGACGACGGCCACCAGGTCTACCTCGAGTCGACCAACCCGTCGAACGACGCGAGGTACCGCTCGGTCGGCTTCGCGGACTTCGGGGAGATCGCACTGCCGGACGGATCGGCGCGTATTCGCACGATGTGGAGGGAGTCACGGGGTCCGGACCGTCCCCGCTCGTAGCACGGCGGTGCTAGGGCGGCGGACCACCACGACGCCCGTCAGCGTCCACATCGGCCACATCACGACCTCGGCCACATCGCCGACCGAACCTGCGGCGCCCGGCACCAGACAAGAGGTTTCCAAAATCTCGGGTCGATAAATCCTTGACTAATACCCCCCGGAGGTATACACCTGTGCTGAACGAACAGGTACCCCCTAGGGGTATAAGGCGACGCCATCCGGCGCCAGGACGGAAGGAATATCGAACATGGGTACCGCTCAAGCGCCCGCGGCACGTCGCGGGCAGGCGTTGGGGCTGATCGCCGCAGCGCAATTCATGGTCATCATGGACACCTCGATCATCGGGGTTGCACTACCGCGCATCCAGACTGACCTCGGGTTCACGCCAGAAAGCCTCTCGTGGGTCTTCAACGCCTACGTGGTCGCCTTCGGCGGACTTCTGCTGTTAGGTGGCCGGCTGGCCGATCTGTTCGGTGCACGCCGAGTGTTCGCTGCCGGCTGGGCGACGTTGCTGGCGGGGTCTGTTGCGGCCGGACTCGCCGCCGGCCCATCCGTCGAGATCGCCGCCAGAGCGGCCCAAGGGGCCGGGGCCGCGCTGATAGCTCCATCCGCGCTGACCTTGCTGATGATGCTGTTCGGATCGAGCCCGCGAGAGCTGACGAAGGCACTCGCCGTGTACGGCGCGGCAGCGCCGGCGGGTGGCACCGCCGGCGTCTTCCTCGGCGGAGTGATCACCGAATACCTGTCCTGGCCGTGGGTTTTCTACATCAACGTGCCGATCGCAGTGGCTGCGCTGATCGCCACCCCACGTCTGATGCCCGCGGGTGGCGGACGCAGCGGCTCGCTCGACGCCATCGGATCAGTCACCGTGACAGCCGGCTTGGCGGCTGCCGTCTATGGCATCGTCCGGGCGCCCGAAGCAGGCTGGGCCGCGGGCTCCACCTTGGTCATCCTGGCCAGCGCAGGGGTGCTGCTCGGTGGCTTCCTCGTCGTGGAGGCTCGGCGTCGTGATCCGTTGATGCGCCTGTCGATTTTTGCCAGTCCCAACTTGGCCGCGGCGAATCTTGCTCAGTTGTTCCTCGGGGCCGCGTGGATCCCGATGTGGTTCTTTCTGAACCTCTACCTGCAGCAGGTCCTCGGCTACGACGCATTCCCGGCCGGCGCAGCACTGCTGCCGATGACCGGTCTCATCATGGTGGGCATGATCATCGTCGCTCCGCGGGCGATGGGCCGGTTCGGCCCCAAGGCGATGATCGTGACCGGTCTGTCGGTCCTCGCGGTCGCGATGAGCTGGCTGTCGCTGGTACGCCCGGACGGGAACTTCTGGGTCGACGTACTCCCGGCGTCCCTGGTCGCCGCCTCCGGGATGAGCCTGGCGTTCATCCCGAGCCTCGGCACCGCGATCAGCGCAGCGCCGCCACAGGACGGCGGGCTGGCGTCGGGCATCGTCAACGTCAGCTACCAGATCGGGTCAGCCCTCGGACTGGCGACCGTGACCGCAGTGGCGTCCGCGCACGGCGCCGGTGTGAGCGCATCGGTGACTGAGCTGACGGACGGGTTCTCCGCCGCGTTCGTCGGTGCCGCCGCCATTGCTGCAACTGGGGCGGTCGTTGCGGCCGCCGCGCTGCGACGCAGCCGCTCTCACCCACCGGCTGCTGTCGCCGTCGAGCGGGACCTGCTCGACGTATGAACATCTATCCCGAAGACAGGAGTTGACATGGCACACCACCAGGCAGCACCCGCCCTCCACCATGCGCACACCATGACTTCGGAGGCCAGCTGGGGCACGGCCGCGAGCGCCACCCTGCATTGCCTCACCGGCTGTGCCATCGGCGAGGTCCTCGGACTGGTCCTCGCCAGCTGGTGGGGCTGGTCGGCCGGACCTAGCATTGCGCTGGCGGTCGTCCTCGCGTTCTTCTTCGGCTACGGCCTGACCATGCGGCCGGTGCTGAGGGCCGGACTGACTCTCCGCGACGCCATCAAGGTCGCCTTCGCCGCCGACACATTGTCGATCACGGTGATGGAGATCATGGACAACCTCGTCATCATCGCGATCCCTGGGGCGATGGCAGCCGGTCTGACGTCGGGTCTGTTCTGGGCTTCGCTCGCCACGGCCCTCGGGGTCGCGTTCGTCGTGACCACACCCGTGAACAAGTACCTGATCGGACGTGGCAAGGGACACGCTGTCGTCCATGAGTACCACCACTGATCGCTCGCGAAGGGCCACTCGCGGCTGCGGTCAGGGCGCCAGCACGGTCCGAGCCCGATGTGCCAGGTCCGCCTCTTCCACCCCCAGCTGTCCCGCGAGCTTGGTAGCTGCCGGGTTGCGTCCGGCGGCGGCCTCGGCGGTCCAGATGGCGGCACCGGCGTCGAGGTGGGCCGTCATTGCGGCGATGAACAACCTGTCGAAGCGTGGCCCGGTGGAGGTGGCAAGGCGGCTCAGCGTCTCGTCGGTGAGGCCGTCGTCGGGTTCGGCAGCGGCGTCGACGTGACTGTCGTGGCCGAAGTCGGCGCCCTGCCGTCCCCACTGATCCAACCACGCGGCAACCTGATCCACCTGGCGCCGCTTGAGCTGGATCACGTCGTGGGCGAACGCTTGAACGTGCCGGTTGCCCGACGCGGTCTCCGCAAGCCGTGCCGCGGTCAGCGTGCGGCCCAGATGTTGACCGGCCGCGATGACGAACTCCGTGTCGGCGCGGTTGAAGTCCGGCTGTCGCGCGGTGGGCGAGCTCGTGTCGCTGGTCTGGCTGTTTCCGGAGCAGGAGGAGAGCGTTCCCGCCCCGATGGCGATCAGGATCACCGCCGCTGCCGTCGGAAACCGCAAAGCCCACGGTCGACCACGTGCTGTCGGGTTGACCACCGCAGTCATCGGGACGTGGTGACGCGGCGATCTCGGGCGTGCTGAGTCGGTGTTCATGTCGCCGATGCCTCCTGGGGATGGTTTCGCCGTGGGTGTCCGGACCGTCGCCTTCTTGAGGTGAGCGGCACGGCGGTCACCTCGCGAGCTTGTCGAGCATCCGGTTCATGGTGTCGATCTCGACCTGTTGCGCGGTGATGATGTCGCGAGCAAGTGCGGTCGCCTCGGCAGCGGTGCCGTCGGCGATCTCAGTCCTGGCCATCGCGATGGCGCCGTTGTGGTGCTCGATCATCATCGTCAGCCACATCGAGTCGAACCCATGACCTGACGTTGCGGCCAGCCGCTTCATGTCGGCGGCCGACATCATGCCCTCCATGCCGTTCATGCCGTTCATACCGGCCATGCCATGGTCCATTCCGGCCATCGAGTCGGCGGCGGGGACGGCTTTGCCCCACGCCCCGAGCCAGCTCGTCATGGTCTCGATCTCTGGCTGCTGAGCCTGCTTGATCGCCTTGGCGAGGCGTACGACCTGGGGTGAGCGTGCCTGGGACACGGCCATGTCGGCCATCTCGATCGCCTGAGCATGGTGCGGGATCATGTTGGTCGCAAAGGTGACGTCTGCGGCATTGTGTCTGCCGTTTCCGCCACTCGCCGCGTCGTTGCTGTTCGAGCATGCGGCGAGGGCAGTCAGGAGGGCAAGCGCGACGAGGACACCCCCACCCATGCGCATCGATCCACGGGAGTAGGCGCGCCGGCTGGGCGTTCGTGGGTCTTGTGGTCGTGGTGTTCTTGCTCGCGCTGCCGGTCGGCGGGAGTCGAGTTGTATGGAAATTGGCATGGGGTTACTCCGAGTCTGAAGAGGTGTGCAAGGACGCTGAGGAGCCGGCGGTGATCTCGCGCCAAGGCGCTGATCGGTACCGGGCGGGTCAGCTCAGGTCCGAAGGATGCACAACCGCGTCAGGAGCGGTGCCCCCGTCCCGGGCGGACGTCCTAGCACCCGGGTCCAGATCACCGCCGTGCCAACGGGTGCGCGTTCACGGTGGCTGAGGCGGCGACCGCCGAGCAACAGCGGTAGCAGCACGACGACGCCGCCCAGCAGCGCCAGGCAGGCGACCGCCATTCCGTCCGAGTGGCCAGGCAGCACTGGGGAGAGCACCGAGGGTGCCTCATCGGCGACCGCGTGAGGTGTGATCGCAGGTGCGTGGTCAGTTGAGTCTGTGAGCGGCGCGCTTCCCGAGTGCAGCGTTCCGGCGTCTGCCATCGGCATAGGCAGGGAGTGGTCGGCCGTCATCCCGTGCATCAGGAACAGACCGAGGACCACGACGGCAGCCGCCAGCACGTTGCCCGTCTGTGCCACCGCGCGTCGCATGGCGTCCACGGTACTCGTCGGGCCGCGCGTGCCGGCCCGTGCATACGCACCGCCCTCGGGCTGACATCTCCAGCCACCTCACCGGGGTACCAGCCGAACCGTTGTGCGCGCACCACGTGGGGGATGTCACGATTTTGGCCGAACCGCTTGCTTGGCCTACTCGCCAGTAGGATACTTAAGTTACTGATGAGTAGAGCGCCGAGCCGTGGAGGGTTCCGGGACGATGAGCCACTACAAGAGCAACCTGCGCGACATCGAGTTCAACCTGTTCGAGGTCTTCGGGCGCGACCGGGTGCTCGGCGTCGGACCGTTCGGCGACGTCGATGGAGCGACCGCTCGCGAGATCCTGCATGAGGTGGACCGGCTGGCACGTGACGTGCTCGCCGACTCCTTTGCCAGCGCCGACCGACAGCCTCCCGTCTTCGATCCGGCTACGGGCTCGGTCATCATGCCCGCGGACTTCAAGCAGGCGTATCAGGCGTACATGGACGCGGAGTGGTTCCGCCTGGAGCTCCCGGCCGAGCTCGGCGGCCAGCCGGTGCCGGCCAGCCTCAAGTGGTCCGTGGCCGAGCTCGTGCTGGGTGCCAACCCGCCCGTGCACCTGTACTCCGCCGGGCCGGCGTTCGCCTCCGTCGTGTGGCGCAACGGCACCGAGCGCGACCAGCTCATCGCTCGTCACATGGTCGACCGCGTCTGGGGAGCCACCATGGTCTTGACCGAGCCGGACGCGGGCTCTGACGTCGGCGCCGGCCGCACTCGCGCCATTCGGCAGGACGACGGCACCTGGCACATCGAAGGCACCAAGCGCTTCATCACCTCAGCCGAGCACGACATGAGCGAGAACATCGTCCATCTCGTGCTGGCACGTCCGGTCGGGGTCGCCGGCGTCGGCGGTCCGGGCACGAAGGGTCTGTCGCTGTTCGTCGTCCCCAAGTACGACTTCGACCTCCAGACGGGCGAGCTGACCGGCAGCCGCAACGGCGCCTACGTCACCGGCGTCGAGCACAAGATGGGGATCAAGGCCTCGACGACCTGCGAGCTCACCTTCGGTGAGAAGCATCCGGCCAAGGGATGGCTGCTCGGCGAGGTCCACGACGGGATCGCCCAGATGTTCCAGGTGATCGAGCACGCGCGGATGATGGTCGGCACCAAGGCCATGGCCACCCTGTCGACCGGCTATCTCAACGCGCTCGCGTACGCCAAGACTCGCGTCCAGGGAGCCGACCTGACCGAGTCGGCCGACAAGACGGCGCCGCGGGTGCCGATCAGCCACCACCCGGACGTACGCCGCTCGCTGCTGACGCAGAAGTCGTACGCCGAGGCGCTGCGCGCTCTGGTCATCTACACCGCGACGTACCAGGACGACATTGCGATTGCCCAGGCGAAAGGTGAGCGAGCCGAGCTGGCGGAGGCGATCAACGACCTGCTGCTTCCCATCGTCAAGGGCTACGGCTCAGAGCGCGCCTGGGTGCTGCTCGGGACCGAGTCGCTCCAGACGTTCGGTGGCTCGGGCTTTCTCGAGGACTTCCCGATCGAGCAGTACGTCCGCGACTCGAAGATCGACACCCTGTACGAAGGCACGACGGCGATCCAGGGGCTGGACTTCTTCTTCCGCAAGATCGTGAGGAACAGGGGCCGAGCGCTCGGCGCAGTGGCGGCCGAGATCACCGCATTCCTCGAGAGCGAGGGCGGCAATGGCCGGCTCAAGCAGGAGCGTGAGCTGCTCGCCAAGGGACTCGAGGACGCCCAGGCCCTGGTCGGGCTGCTCATCGGGCACCTCACAGCGGCCAGTCCTCAGGTCGAGGGTGCGGACGTCACGTCGATCTACAAGGCGGGCCTCAACACCACGCGGCTGCTGATGGCGCTGGGCGACGTGATCTGCGCCTACCTGCTGCTCCGTCAGGCCGATGTCGCCCTGACGAAGCTCGGCGGTGACGTGTCGGCCAAGGACGAGGCGTTCTACTCCGGGAAAGTCGCGGCGGCACAGTTCTTCGCTCGCAACGTGCTGCCGAAGGTGACCGCGGAACGCGCCATCGCCGAGGCCACCGACCTGCTGCCGATGGACCTCGACGAAGCCGCATTCTGAGCTGATCCTCCGGCATACGGCATCGGAGAGCCCGGCCACCGAGGGTGACCGGGCCAGGTGTTCCGAGTGGCGGTGAAGTGCTCAGCCCTCAGGCGTCGTAGCGGCGCTCCTCCACGTGCGTGGTGGTCCTGCGACGCTGCTGCTCGCCGACGAAGAAGGACAAGATGATGGCGAGAGCGCCGGCGATCATCAGGATCCAACCGAGGACGTTGTCATCGATGAAGTTCAGGTCGACGTTGAGTGCGAACGCAAAGATCGCACCCACCGCGATCAGCAAGACTCCAAATCCGATAGCCACGTGGGCTCCTTTCAGGTCGTTGCAACAACGGTAGCCCGGTTTGCACCGGTCCGCTCGTCGACCTCAGCGGCGACGAGCCTTGCGATCGGCGGCTGTCCAGCGAGGCTTCTTGACCCCGCCGGCTCGCGAGCCCGGCTTCGGGCCGGCTTTGCCGCTGCTCGGACGCGTCGCCTGCCGGTCTGCAGCAGCGCCGGCCCTGGTGTCGCGGGCCGCGTCATCGCGGGTGCCCACGTCCGGGCTGGGCTGCCGCACACGTCGGGTCTCGCTGACCTGCTTCGTGCGGGTGTCCGCCCGGCCGCGGCGTTCGTCGCGCGGTGTCTCGGTCCGCTCGTAGGTGGGACGAGCGCGACGAACGTCTCGACCCTGACCGGTCTCGCCGCCGCGCGGCGGACGGGCGGCCGGTCGCCGAGGACTGCGTGGTTCGCCGGTGCGCCGGGCACCGTGCTTGCGCGGAGCGCCGCTGCGTGAGCTGCTCCGCGGCGCGGAGTCGAGGCGCACCTCGTTGCCAGGGATGCCGGTCAACGCCAGAGCGGCGGCGGTCATCGGCTGGGGGGCGGTTCGCGCATCGTGGTGCGAGGCGACGACCCCTGCGGCCTTCTGCAGGCGCACGACGGTGGCCACCTGACGCTCGGTCGTCATCGTGACAACCGTGCCCGAGTTGCCGGCACGGGCAGTACGACCCGAGCGATGGAGGTAGGCCTTGTGCTCGGTCGGGGCATCGAAGTGCACGACGAGGTTGACGCCGTCGACGTGAATGCCGCGGGCCGCCACGTCGGTCGCGACGACCACGTCGGCCTGACCGGTGCGGAACTTGCGGAGGTTGCGTTCGCGGGCGTTCTGGCTCAGCGCGCCGTGCAGGTCCACGGTCGGCACTCCCAGCTCCGCAAGCTTGGCTGCCAGGTCGGTGGCGCCGTTGCGCGTGCGCGTGAAGACGATCGAGCGCGGGTTGGCGCGCAGCAGGTCGGCCGCCGTACCGAGCTTGTTGTGCGGGCCGGTGACGAGGACGTGATGCTCGATATCGGGCTTGTCGCTCTCGTCGTTGCAGTCGTGCGTGACCGCGTTGTGCAGGTGTTCGCGCACGAGCCGGTCCACGTCGCCGTCGAGGGTGGCCGACAGCAGCATCCGTTGGCCATGGTCCGGGGTCATCGCGACCAGCTGAGTGACTTCCGGGTAGAAGCCGAGGTCGCAGAGATGGTCGGCCTCGTCGAGCACCGTCACCTCGACCTGGTCGAGCGTGCAGGCGCCACGGTTGAGCAGGTCGCGGAGGCGGCCAGGCGTGGCAACAACGACGTCTGCACCGGCGCGAAGGCGCTTGATCTGACGGTCGTACGGCGTTCCGCCATACACGGTGGCGAGCTTGATGCCGACGGCATGTGCCACCGGCTCGAGCGAGCTGCGCACCTGGGCGGCGAGCTCACGGGTGGGCACGATGATGAGAGCGCGCGGTGACTTCGGCTTGCTCTTGCGCCCGGTCAGGCGGGCCAGGATCGGCAAGCCGAACGCCAACGTCTTTCCCGAGCCGGTCGCCGCCCGGCCCAGCACGTCGCGACCCGCCATGGCGTCGGGCAGCACAGCCAGCTGCACGGGGGTGGGAACCGTGATCTCGTTGCGGGCGAGGACGCGCACGATCGAGTCGGGCAGCCCGAGCTCGACAAAGCTCGTGGTGGTGGGCGCGGTCAGCTTGACGCGGTGGCTCGAGGTGGTGGGATCACCAGACACAGGGGAAGGTCTCCAGACGGCGGCTCTAAGCCGACAACATACAAACGGACGGATCAGTTCGGGGGTCGGACCGGGTGCCTCGTGGCACCGGCGCGCCCGAATCGAGGTCGACCGTTGGCCGCAGCGGGATGCTGGGACGGACACCGTGTGACGGGCGTAAAAAAAGGCGGCTCCTCCAACCAGAAGATCGGAGTACGACGCCTTGGCTGTTGCCAGTCTATCAGCGGATCGGCGGCTCATGGACCACTGCGCACGTGACGTGCGTCCCCGTGGAGTCCCTTCAGGGCAACGGCTGCGATGCGGCGCGGCTGGGCGCGGCAGTCAGCAGATGTCGGACATCCGCCTGATGCCGCGTGTACCCGGGAGGGTGCCACACTTGCGCGTATGGCGACGAACGCAGGAACAGGACCTGCAGGTCCGGCCGCGAGCCGCCTGGTACGGCGTGACCGCGGCGCTCTGGGTCGTGGGTCTCGTGTTGTTCGCGTTCGCCGTGGTGGCGATCGCGCACGTCGTGAACAGCGGCGTCGACCGCGCCGTCAACCATGCCGATGTCGCGGTGCCTCAAGACGGCCTCACCTTCTACACGACCGACCCGGACTCCGTCGCCTCCTGTGCTCTGAGCAACGGCTCGGGGCAGCAGGTTCCACTCGACACGCTCGGTTTCACGATGGAGATCAGCATCAACGGGCCGACGTACTACGCGGTCGGCGTCACGCCGCACTCGATGGCCGCAGGGGCCTACCGGCTCGACTGTCGTGACGTCCGGCCGGACGCGATCTTCGGCTTCGGACCCCGGGTCGACGTGAAGACGATGGCGACGCGATTCATCTGGGGGGTCGCGCTCCCGCTGGCGCTCGGGCTCATCGGCCTGGTCCTGCTCATCGTGGTGGCGGTCAAGCGGCACGGCGCAAAGTCGCGGATCAGGTCCATGCACGCGTATGCCGTCGCCGGACACGGGCAGGTGTGGAATCCGGCGTACGTTCCACGCGGCCCGACCGGCGCCGGCCGGGCCGGCTCGGGCGAGGTGGATCGGCTGGTCGGGCCGACGGAGACCCACCGGCGCCGCCGCCACCACCTCCGACGCGGCGGTCCTGACGAGTCAACGCACCGCTGCGTCGAGCCGCTTGGTCATGAAGACGCGGGCGAAGCCGCGCTGGTCCTCGCGGTGCGTCTCGACATACCCGAGCCGGGTGTAGCGAGCGATGTTCTCGGTCATCTTCTCGTGGGTGTACAGACGGATCTCCTCGCGGTCGTGCGCGCGGGCACGCTCCTCCGCGAACTCCAGCAGGAAAGTGCCGATGGCGCGCCCCTGTTGGTCGGGTGCGACGGCGACGTTGTCGAGCAGCATGTGATCGGGTCCGAGCCGCAACACGAGGTATCCCACCACGCGTGAGTCCCCGAGGGACCGGTCAGCAATGCTGGCCACCCAGCATTCGTCCTCGGCGATGCGGCGTTCGTAGTCGTCGACCATTGGTCCCGGCTCCCGTCCGATCCTCTCGACATACGTCGCATAGGCAACGCGCGCGAGGTCGCGGATGGACGGTGCGTCGTGAGGCTCCGCCCGTCGTAGCGCGACGTCCACCGGCGGCGCTGGGTCCGGCCTGATGGATGTGCTCACGGGACCAGTCTTGCGGCTTGGTCGCCCGCGGGCATCAGGATTCGACCGCGTTTCCCAAGAGCTTGCTGAGCGGACCGGGTGGGCCATTGACGGGGGTCCCGGGTGGGTGAACTCTGGTGGCGTCGGCGCTCGAGCTCGTGGGAGCTCGCGCCGCGGCCTAGGAGAGACCATGACCACGACCTTCATACGCCATCGTGTCAAGGACTACGACGCCTGGCGCCGGGTGTACGACGACTTCGCCGGTGTGCAGGCAAAGGCGGGTGTGACGGCGAAGGCGGTCTACCGGTCCGCTGCCGATCCCAACGATGTGCTTGTCATGCACAAGTTCGGCAACATCGACCAGGCGCAGGACTTCATGGCCCTTGCAGAGCTGAAGGAAGCGATGATGAACGCGGGCGTGGAGGGTGCCCCGCAGATCGACATCTTCGACGACGCCGACTGACCCGTCTGTAGTCCCGTCCGAGGCGGTTTGTACGCTCCGGGCATGAACCAGCTGCGCGCCCTCGTCGATGTCTGGCAAGCGGCCTGTGCCGACTTCGCCCGAGTGGCACGATCTCTCGACGACGCCGAGTGGCGCCTCCCGACAGACCTGGCCGGGTGGAGCGTCGGCGATGTCGTCGCGCACGGTGCTGCGTTGGAGGCTGAGCTCGCAGGCGACGAGCCGCTGCGCGTCGAGATCGACAAGGAGGCCGCGCACATCAGGGGACGCCGCGGCATCTACACCGAACGAGGGGTCGTGGCGCGCCGGGGCCGCTCGCGGGAGCAGGTGATCGCCGAGTTCGAGAACGCCGTTGAGCGGCGTACGGCCATCCTGGCCGCTGAGCCGCTCGACGACCCCGACGCCATACCGACCATCACGCCGGGCCGCATCGGCTGGAGCTGGGCCGTCCTGCTCCGCAACCGGCCGATCGACATCTGGGTGCACGAGCAGGACATCCGACGCGCTGTGGGCAAGCCCGGTGATCTCGACACGGTGGCCGCGGCTCACGTTCAAGGCGTCTACGGTGCCGCACTCCCCTACGTCGTGGCGAAGGCGGCCGGTGCACCACCCGGTACCACGGCCGTCTTCGACGTCACTGGCCCGCTGACGGGTCTGTATGCCGTCGGGGTGAGCGCGGACGGTCGCGGCCGCGGGATCGAGACGGCCCCTGAGGACCCGACCCTTGAGTTCACGCTCGACACCGAGACGTTCACGATGCTCGGGGCCGGTCGGCGTGACCCGGCCAGCCTCCCCGTCCGCATCACCACCAACGCCAACGCTCCCGCAGGGCTGGCCGACCGCGTCCTGAGGTCTCTCAACGTCACCCCCTGACCGACTTGTCAGAAAGTAGGGGCGGCTATGGCCCTCCCCACTTCTGACAAGTCGGTCAGATGTGGCGGCGGGACTGGATGAAGCGGAAGCGACCGGCCACGTAGGCGCCGTCGGTGTACGTCGCGTTGGCGGCCGGGTTGGCCCCGGTGCCGTGAAAGTCGCTGAACGCCGCCGACTGGTTGACGAACACCTGGCCGGTGAGGTTCTCGCTGAGCGCCACTCCTGCATCGAGAGCAGCCGATCGCATCTCGGCAATCACGTCGTCGCTGGTGGAGTAGACCGCGGCCGTCATGGCCCCGTGCTCGATGACCGTACGCCGGAAGGTCTGGATCGACTCGGTCGTCGACGCGGTCCGGATCAGGTACGACACCGGGCCGAAGCACTCGCTCTCGTAGGTCTTGCCGTCGGACACGTCCAGCACCACGACCGCCGGGGTACGTACCACGGCATCCGCGAACGTCGGATGCGTGACCTCGCGCGACTCGATCGCGACCGTTCCGGCCGAGCCGACCTGCCCGAGCCGTTCGAGGACGCCGGCGTTGACGACGCCGCCCAACAGCTCGACCGCCCGCTTGTCGTCGCCGACGAGCTTGTCGAACGCGGACGCCAACCCGGCGACCACGTCGTCAACGCTCCGGTGCCCCTCGTCGGTGTCGATACCTTCGGCGGGGAGGTACAGGTTCTGCGGAGCCGTACACATCTGGCCGGTGTAGAGCGCCAGCGAGAACGCGAGGTTGAAGCACATGCTCTTGAACGAGTCGGTGGAATCGATGACGACGGCGTTGACCCCGGCCTTCTCGGTGAACACCGTGGCCTGACGGGCGTTCGTTTCGAGCCACTCGCCGAAGGCGTTGCCGCCGGTGAAGTCGATCAGCCGGACCTCCGGTCGGACCGCCAGGACCGCCGCGAGCCCGTCAGCGGGATCCTCGGCGGCCAGCGTGACCACGTTCGGGTCGAACCCGGCCTCGGCGAGCACCTCCTGACACACCTGGACGGTGATCGCAAGAGGCAGCACCGCACCTGGGTGCGGCTTGACGATGACCGGGTTGCCGGTGACCAGCGAGGCGAACAGGCCAGGCCAGGAGTTCCACGTCGGGAAGGTGTTGCACCCGACGACCAGCGCGAGCCCACGCGGCACGACGGTGAACGTCTTCTCCATCCTGATCGGCGCATCACGGCCCGGCTTCTCCCACACGGCGGTCGCGGGCACGCGGGTCATCTCGGTGTACGCGTACGCGATCGACTCGAGCGCGCGGTCCAGCGCGTGCGCACCACCCGCCTGGAACGCCATCACGAACGCCTGCCCCGACGTGTGCTGCACCGCGTTGGCGAGCTCGAAGACACGCTGGTGCAGTCGCGCGAGGATCTCGAGTCCGACGCCGACGCGGGCCTCGATGCCTGCGTCACGCCAGTCGACCAACCCAGCCGAGGCAGCCTCGATGAGCGCGGGCACCCCGCCGGGCGTCACCCTCGGGTAGCGCACACCCAGTGGCTTGCCGAACGGCGACTTCTCTGTCGCCACGGTCCCCTCGGCCCCGGGCGTCGACAGCGGGAAGTCACGGTCCAGCCACGCCTCGAAGGCCTGTGCGCCGTCGGCGCCCGCGGTCTCGCCGTACACCTTCGGGCTCGGCGACTCGGGGTACGCGGAGTAGTAGCCACGGGTGCGGGTCGCCTCGACGGCGGCGTCGAGGGTGCTGCGGTGGCTGGTGAAGAAGTCTGCTGCCTTGCTCACGGGGTCCTCACTTGCGGCGTGATGTGACTGGGGTCGACCTTTCTCGACCCTAGCGCGTCACAGAGCGGCGTACGGACGCCGGCAACGCGTCGTCCGTGCGTGGGAGAGGTCAGTGACCGTCGGCCTGCCCGCGAAGCCAAGCGAGCGCCGCCGGACCCGAGCGGAGTACCGAGATGTGCCCGTCGTCCGGTGAGACCCGGAGTTCGGCGGTCGGACAGTGCGCGGCCAGCCACGCGCCGTGGGAGCTGGGGATCATGCGGTCACTGCCCCCGTGCAGGACGAGGACCGGCACCGCGATGTCGGCCGGGTCGAAGCCCCACGGCGACACGGTGGCGAGGTCGTCGTCGATCAGCGCGGCCGGGCCGGCCGCGATGGCCGGTCCGACCACGCTGCCGAACCAGCCCCACTCCCCCTCGAACGCCTCGTGGTCGGCCGCTGCGAAACCGAGGTCGCCTTCCGCACCCGACGCTTCGTACGCCGTCTTGACCGCACGGCCGGCGGTGGCGGCCTCGAGCGACGCCCGCGTCAGGTCGGCCATGCCGGCGAACCAGTCGAGCCCGTCAGAACCGTAGGGTGCCGGCGCCGAGACACTGACTGCGCCCACCACCCGCTCCCCCAGCAACGCTGCACACGCCAGCGCATGCGGGCCGCCGCCGGAGTGACCCAGCACGCCGAAACGTTCGATCTCGAGCGAGTCGGCGAGCGCGGCGACGTACTCAGCGGCCGAGGAGATGCTGCGGCCCGGCCGCGCCGTCGAGCCGCCGTACCCCGGGCGGTCGTAGGAGACCCAACGGATGCCGAGCCGGCGCGAGGCCTCGAACAGGGGCGCGGGCGGAGTGCCCACGTTGGGTGTCCCGTGGTGCCAGAAGACCGGGATCAGACCGTCACCCCGGCTGCCGGTGTCGTAGCAGTGCAACGTATCCCCGCGCGGCAGCGCCAGCTCGAACTCGGTCACCACCGTCGTCGTCTCGCCGGCGACCGCGTTGTCCAGCCGTTCCTGTTCCAGCCACTCCGGTGTCATCTGCTGCCCCTCCGCTTCGTCGGTTCTCAATCCTCACCAGACACGTCGGCGCCGACGCGGCCCGATCGACATACGTGGCCGAGAAAGTGTTCGGCCGCTGAGAGGACTGCTGGGTAGTGTCACATCCCGGGGTGAATTCACCTGCGGCGGTGTCGAGATCGCGTGGTCGGCTCCGACCTCTGCCGAAACAACCCATTCGGGCATGACGATCGAGGAGCACCGATGAAGTACCTGATGCTGATCTACAGCAACCCCGAGCCGTGGGGTCACCCGAGCTACCTGAGCATCCCGGAGACACTCGCCATGGACGAGAGCGAGCGGGAGGCGATGCTGGCCGAGGGCGAGGCCTGGTTCGACGAGATCCGCCAGTCCGGCGAGCTGATCTCAGCCGAGGCGCTGGCCGCCCCGCTCACCACGCGTACCGTTCGCGTGCGCGACAACGCAGCGCTCGTGACCGACGGGCCGTACGTCGAGGCCAAGGAGCAGATGGCGGGGGTGTTCGTCCTCGACTGCGCGACTCCGGAGCGCGCCGAGGAGATCGCCAGCGGGGTCCCGGATGCACGGTTCAGCGCGGTCGAGCTGCGGCCCATCATGGGCTCATCCGGGCAAGAGATGTGACTGAGGACCTCGCTCCCGAGGACCTGTGGCGTCGGCTGTCGCCCCAGGTCCTCGGGGCGTTGGTGCGGCGGTACGGCGACTTCGGGACAGCCGAGGATGCGGTACAGGAGGCCCTACTGGCGGCCGCGAAGCAATGGCCCGACGAAGGTGTGCCGGACGATCCGCGAGCCTGGCTCATCCGCGTGGCCTCCCGCAAGCTCATCGACCAGGCGCGAAGCGATCAGGCACGCCAGCGACGTGAGGCGAGCGTCGCCTCGCTGGTGCCGAGCGATGAGCGCGTCTCCGCTGCCGCGGACGAGCACGATGTGGCGGACCGCGAAGACACCTTGACGTTGCTGCTGCTGTGTTGTCATCCGGCGCTGACACCGACGTCGCAGGTCGCTCTCACGCTCCGAGCCGTGGGTGGGCTGACGACCGAGCAGATCGCCCGGGCGTTCATCGTCCCGGAATCGACGATGGCGCAGCGGATCAGCCGCGCGAAGCAACGCATCAGGGATGCCGGCGCCCGCTTCTCCATGCCGCCGGAGGGCGAGGTCGCCGACCGGACGGCTGCCGTGCTGCACACCCTCTACCTCATCTTCAACGAGGGCTACACCGCCACGACCGGTGCCGAGCTGCACAGCGTGCAGCTGACGCAGGAGGCGATCAGACTCACCCGGCAGGTACGCGAGCACCTCGCGGACGGCGGGGAGGTTACCGGCCTGCTGGCGCTGATGCTGCTCACCGATGCGCGACGTCCAGCCCGGACAAGAGCCGACGGCACGTTGGTGCCGCTCGATGAGCAGGACCGGACGAAGTGGAATCGTCAGCTGATCGCCGAGGGCATCGAGCTCGTCACCGACGTGCTCACCCACGGTCGGGTCGGCCCCTACCAGCTGCAGGCCGCCATCGCAGCCGTTCATGCGGAGGCGGAAACCGCCGACGCGACCGACTGGAAGCAGATCCTGGCGCTGTACTCCTTGCTCGAGTCGGTGGCACCGAACCCGATGGTGACGCTCAACCGCGCCGTGGCGGCAGCCATGGTGGATGGCCCAGCGGCCGGGCTCACACTGCTCGAGATGGTGGAGCGTGACCAGCGGATGGCGCGGCACCATCGCCTGCACGCGGTGCGCGCCCACTTGCTCGAGCTAGCCGGCGACAGCCAAGGCGCGCAGCACAGCTTCGCGCTTGCGGCCCGACTGACGACGAGCCTGCCCGAACAGCGCTACCTGAACGCGCGCGCACACGAGCTTGGCGGCCAGGGGTAACGGCGGCATGCGCGGTGTCTGCGCGGGCATCGTGAGAGAGTGCTGGCATGCTGATCCGTCCGGTTGACGACGGCGACGTCGGCGCCGTGCTGGCTCTCAACGAGGAGTCGGTCTGGGCGCTGAGCCCGCTCGACGGAGCCGGGCTGGCCGTGCATCGAACGCAGGCGGCGTACGTGCTGGTCGTGGAGGTCGACGCAGCGGTCGCCGCCTTCGCCATCGCCTACGCGCCGGGGGCGACATACGACTCGATCAACTATGCCTGGCATGGCGCGCGATTCGATGACTTCCTCTACCTGGACCGGATCGCCGTCTCGTCGACCTTCCGCCGGCGCGGGATCGCCAGTGCGCTGTATGACGAGATCGAGGCCCACGCGAAGGAACACGGCCGGATGGTCTGCGAGGTCAACTCGAACCCCCCGAATCTCGAGTCGCTGGCGTTCCACGCCGCCCGGGGGTATGTCGAGCTCGGTCACCTGGTCCAGCTCGACGGGCACGAGACCGTGATGCTGGAGAAGGTGCTGTGACGCCTGACGAGCTGGCGCAAGCCTGCGCCGACGTGATGTGGAAGGACGACCAGGCATCCCGGCAGCTGGGGATGACGATCGACGCCGTGACAGCCGGCGCGGCCACCGTGTCGATGCCCGTACGCGACGACATGACGAACGGTCACGGCACCGTCCACGGCGGCTTCATCTTCGCGCTGGCCGACTCGGCGTTCGCCTTCGCCTGCAACTCGCACAACGAGCGTGCCGTCGCGCAGGCGTGCGACATCGTCTTCGCGGCACCGGCCCATCGTGGTGACCGCCTGGTGGCGGTGGCGACCGAACGCCATCGGTTCGGCCGCAACGGCATCTACGACATCCGTGTGACCAAGGACGATCCGGCGGGCGCGGTGATCGCTGAGTTCCGTGGCCGAAGCCGCACGATCGGCGGAGCACTCGTCGACGCAGGAGACGCGCACGATCCGGGATCGATGGCATGACCGGCGTACCGCCACTGTCGACACCTCGCGAGCTCTGGGACGACGCCGAACGACTGTCGGTCGACGAGCTCCGCGCACGTCAGCTCGACCGGCTGCGTACGACGCTCAGCCATGCCTACGCCAACGTGGCGCACTACCGGGCGGCCTTCGATGCGGCCGGGGTCCATCCGGATGCGCTCAGTGAGCTCGCGGACCTGGCGCGGTTCCCGTTCACCGCCAAGGCCGACCTGCGTGACAGCTATCCCTTCGGCATGTTCGCGGTGCCTCGTGAGGAGGTCGCGCGCGTGCACGCCTCCAGCGGCACGACCGGCCGTCCGACCGTGGTGGGCTACACCGCCGCCGACCTCGACGTGTGGGCCGACGTCGTGGCGAGGTCGATCCGGGCCGCCGGCGGCCGGGCCGGCGACGTCGTGCACGTCGCCTACGGATACGGGTTGTTCACCGGCGGGCTCGGTGCGCACTACGGAGCCGAGCGGCTCGGCTGCACGGTGGTCCCCGTGAGCGGCGGCATGACCGAGCGGCAGGTCCAGCTCATCACCGACTTCCGCCCACGCGTGATCATGGTGACGCCCTCCTACTTCCTGGCGATCGTCGACGAGATGGAGCGGCAGGGCATCGACCCGGCTTCGTCGTCGCTCGAGATCGGGATCTTCGGCGCCGAGCCGTGGACCGACGAGATGCGCCGTGAGATCGAGGAACGGTGCGACATGCACGCCGTCGACATCTACGGCCTCAGCGAGGTGATGGGGCCGGGTGTCGCGCAGGAGTGCGTCGAGACCAAGGACGGTCTGCACATCTGGGAGGACCACTTCTACCCGGAGGTCATCGACCCGGTCAGTGGCGAGGTGCTGCCCGCCGGTGAGGAGGGCGAGCTGGTCTTCACGTCGCTGACGAAGCAGGCGATGCCGGTCATCCGGTACCGCACCCGTGACCTGACTCGGCTGCTGCCCGGGACCGGTCGACCGTCATACCGCCGGATGCAGAAGGTCACGGGGCGCACCGACGACATGATGATCGTGCGCGGCGTCAACGTGTTCCCGACGCAGATCGAGGAGCAGCTGCTGAAGGTCGACGGGCTGACTCCGCACTACGTCTGCGTGCTGACCCGGCCCGGGCGGATGGACGAGCTGACAGTTCGGGTGGAGTCACACGCTCCGGGGCTGTCAGCGGATGAGCGGGCGGCTCTTGCTGGCCGTCTCGTCATCCTCGTCAAGGACAATGTCGGCGTCACCGTCGACGTCGAGGTCACCGAACCGCATGCCCTCGAACGCTCGCTGGGCAAGGCCAAGCGCATCGAGGACCGCCGTTGATCGCGAGGTCGGTCAGAGCGCTGTGACCGGCAGCAACCTCGTCTCTTAGCTGCGGTGGAGGTCAGCAAGGCAAGTCCCCTCTCCCCAAGGCACGTTTGCCTTGTTCACAAGCCACCTGGCTTGTGAACAAGGCAAACGCGTAGGGCCAGAAGGGCTCGGGACCCTGCCCAGATGGGCCCGGAAAGGCTGGCCACCACCCCCTCCGCTCGGCCACCACCTGACACCTCGGGCAGTATGGCGGGATGGCCGACCTGCTCAGCGACCTCGTGGTCATCGACCTGACCCGCGCCCTCGCCGGGCCGCATGCGGCCATGATGCTCGGCGATCTCGGCGCCAGGGTCATCAAGCTCGAGACCCCCGACCACGGCGACGACAGCCGCGGCTGGGGGCCTCCGTTCGTCGGTCCGCAGGACGAGCCACAGTCGACGTACTTCATGAGCGCCAACCGCAACAAGGAGTCGGTCACCGCCGACCTCAAGAGCGATGCCGGCCGGCACCTCCTGCGTCGTCTCGTCGCGCAGGCCGACGTGCTGTGCGAGAACTTCCGGCCCGGCGTGCTGGACCGGCTCGGCTTCCCCCTCGAGGAGCTGCACCGGATCAACCCTCGCCTGATCGTCTTGTCGATCACGGGCTTCGGCCACGACGGACCCGAGGGCGGCCGCGCCGGCTACGACCAGATCGCGCAGGGCGAGGCAGGTCTGATGAGTCTGACCGGCGATGCCGAGGGCGAACCCATGAAGGTCGGCGTTCCGATCGCCGACCTCCTCGCGGGCATGTACGGCGCGTACGGAGTCGTGGCCGCGCTCCACGAACGCGCCCGCACAGGCATCGGTCGCCACGTACACACCAGCCTGCTCGCCGCGGTCGTCGGCGTGCACGCCTACCAGGGCACCCGATGGACGGTCGCCGGCGAGGTTCCCACCGCCATCGGCAACCAGCACCCCTCGATCAGCCCGTACGGCCTTTTCCACACCGCGGACGCGCCGATCCAGGTGGCGTGCGGGAGTGAAGGACTGTGGCGCGCCTTGGCTCCGGTCGTCGGCCTCGACCCCGACGACGAGCGGTTTGCGACCAACCGGCTCCGGGTCTCGCGCCGCGACGACCTCACCGCCTTGATCGAGCAGGCGTTCAGCCGGCAAGGATCAGAGCACTGGCTGCTCATCCTGGCAGCCGCCGGCATCCCTGCCGGGAAGGTGCGCACGATCGATGATGTCTACACCTGGGACCAGACCCGGTCACAGGGGCTGGTCATCGAGGTCGACCACCCCAGCGCAGGCCGCGTCGAGCTACCGGGACCACCTGTGCGCTTCGACGACCTCCCGTATGCCGGAGCACGCGCGGCCCATCTGCCGCCGCCTCGGCTCGGTGAGCACAACGACAGCGTCGCCGCCTGGCTCGACGAGCGCGAAGCCGGTACCTGAGGCGGAATCATGGCGATGACCGCCCGCTGCCGCGAGTGGCAGGGGGCATGGGCAGCGGGTCAGCGGGCGAAGACGGCCATCGCCGAGGTGTCCCCGTGCCGGACCGCCTCGTACGCCCTCGCGTCGGTGCGGGCCAGGTGTCGCCGCGTCCGACGGCGGTAGCGCCAGATCTGGATGCCGCCGACCAGCCACACGACGTACTGCACACTCATCGCCGCGGTGAACGCGGCCGGCGAGTAGTCCGTCGACGAACCCGGGGTCATGAGGTCGAGCACGACACCGATACCGAGGATGGTGGTGAGCGCGGCCACGAAGCCACCGATGTTGACGATGCCGGTCGCGCTGCCCAGCCGTCCCGCCGGGTTGAACGTGCGCGCGAAGTCGAAGCCGACCATCGAGCTCGGGCCACCGACGCCGACGACCACCATCAGCAGCACAAGAACGGGGAGCGGCGCCGCGCCCGGCCACGCCAGCACAAGAGTCCAGGCACCCACGATGGCCACGACGATCGTGAGGACGAACGTGGAGCGGTTGAACGGATGGCGGGCGACCAGCGACCCGATGAGCGGTCCGGCGGCCATCGACGAGACGACCATCAGCGTCAGCAACGTGCCCGCTGTCGACTTCGAGAGGCCCTGCCCCTGGACGAGGAACGGGAAGCCCCACAGCAGGCCCATCACGTTGACGCTGAACTGCGTGGTGAAGTGAGTCCACATGCCCAGGCGCGTGCCGGGCTGCGCCCAGGAGCTCCGCAGGCTTTCGGCGACGCTCGCCAGCTCGAGGCGCGATGGGGTCTCGGCCGGCTCATAGGGGCTGTCGACCACCACGATGTACAGGACGACACCCAGCACGACGCCGACCAGTGCCGCGGCACCGAACGCACGCGTCCAGCCGAACGTTGCAAGCGCGCGCGACATCGGGATGGCCGCAGCGATCGTTCCGAGCTGTCCCAGCAGCCCCGTGAGCTGGACGACGATCGGGCTCTTGGCTGCCGGGAACCAGAGAGCGACGAGTCGTAGCACGGAGACAAAGACCATCGCGTCGCCCATGCCGACGAGCACGCGCGCGGCGAGACCGAGCGGGTACGACGAGACGACGGCGAACGCCAGCTGCCCGATCGTCATGAGCACCAACCCGGTGCCGATCATCCGCTTGGAACCAAGCCGGTCGAGCAGGACGCCGACGGGAATCTGCATCGCGGCGTACACCAGCAGCTGGACCATCGTGAACGACGCCAACGCGGACGCGCTGATGTGGAAGCGCTCGGCGGCGCTGATGCCGGCGACCGCCAGCGAGGTGCGGTGGAAGACAGCCAGCACGTAGACCGAGACCGCGGCGCTCCAGACCACCCAGGCCCGCCGCTGTCCGACGTTGTGGCGCAGCACGGGCCCGCTCATCGTTGGCCTCGCGCGTAGGAGCGGGCGACCTCGAGGTGGTCACGGGTCAGGGCAGCAAACGACGCCGCGTCGCCGCTCCGGAGGGCAGCGAGCAGGCCGGCATGCTCGGCGATCGCCCGATCCATCCGCTCGTCGTCGACACGCATCATGGCGACGTTGATGCACAGCTGGCGCTCCCGGAGGCTGCGGTAGAAGCGGCTGAGCA
This sequence comes from uncultured Actinomycetota bacterium, assembly GCA_963815445.1. Classification (GTDB taxonomy): domain Bacteria; phylum Actinomycetota; class Actinomycetes; order Propionibacteriales; family Nocardioidaceae; genus JANLYC01. The sequence continues at coordinate 318,258 of CAWFGV010000004.1, read as the reverse complement.
CGGCATTCCCGGCCGCCGCGACCACCTCCTCGTGGAAGCCGCGGTCGGCCTCGGTGAACGCCGCGACGTCACCGACCGATCGGTGCGTGCGCATCTGCTCGAGCAGGGCCTCGAGGCCGGGAACCAGCGATGAACGTCGGCTGAACGCATGTTCGGCAGCCCACGTCTCCACCAGAGCACGCGCTTCGAGGATGCTGTCGGCCTCCGGGCCGGACACGGAGACGACGAGCGCACCCTTCTTCGGATACAGCTTGATGAGGCCTTCGGCCTCGAGCCGCAGGAACGCCTCACGGACCGGCGTGCGTGAGACCGCGAGGTCACCGGCGATCTCGCCCTCGGTCAGCAAGGTGCCGCCCGAGAACTCGCCGGAGAGCACGCCGGCCTTCACCCGCTCGTAGGCGCGGTCAGACGCGGAGAGCTTGGTTGCATGCATGATGTATCTATGATGCCACGTCGGCAACCCATCGCCAAACAGAGAACGGGTCGGACCACCGGAGTGGTCCGACCCGCCGTTCGCGAGCAGGCGACGAGGTCGGCCCCGTCAGAACAGCAAGGCGTTCCCCGGCTGCTCGAGCACCGAGGCGACGTCGGCCAGGAAGCGTGACCCCTGTTCGCCGTCGACGATGCGATGGTCGAACGACAACGCCAAGGTGGTGATCCAGCGCGGCTTGATCGCGTTTCCGACCACCCACGGCTGTCTGCGGATCGCGCCCATGCACAAGATGGCGGACTCGCCCGGGTTGATGATCGGGGTCCCCGCGTCGACGCCGAACACGCCGACGTTGGTGATCGTGAAGCTGCCTCCGCTCATCTCGGCCGGCTGCGTCTTGCCCTCGCGAGCCTTGGCCGCAAGGGCACCGATCGCCGTGGCCATCTCGAGGCCGTTGAGCTGGTCGGCGTCCTTGATGTTGGGCACCATCAGGCCACGGGGGGTGGCGGCGGCGATACCGAGGTTGACGTAGTGCTTGAGCACGATCTCCTGGGTCGCGTCGTCCCAGGTGGCATTGACCTCGGGCGTACGCCGGACGGCGGCACAGACCGCGCGCGCCACGATGAGGAGCGGCGACACCTTGACCTCGCGGAAGTCGCGGTGCTCACGCAACCGCCTGACCATCTTCATGGTCTGGGACGCGTCGACCGTGATCCACTCGGTCACGTGCGGAGCGGTGAAGGCCGAGGACACCATCGCCTGGGCGGTCATCTTGCGCACACCCTTGACGGGGACCCGGGTCTCGCGCTCGCCGGTCAGCTGTGGCCTCGGCGCGACCGCGGTCGTCGCCTCGCCGGCGCCCGAGTAGCCCTCGACGTCCTCGCGGGTGATCGTGCCGTCCGGACCGCTGGGCGTCACCGCGGCGAGGTCGACGCCGAGATCCTTGGCGAGCTTGCGCACAGGTGGCTTGGCGAGCACCTTGGCCGTCCCCGGTGTCGGCGCACCGCCCCGGGCGGACACGGCGGGCACGTCAGCGTCGGGCGCGTCCTCGAGGCTCACGTCAGGAGCATCCGTGGTCTGGGGGGCGAAGGCGTGTTGCACGCCGCGTTGCGCAGCCGCCGGCGACGAGCCGGTGGGTGTCGCACCCTCCTTGCGCGGACGACGCTTGGCCTCGGTCGTGCGCGGGCCGTAGCCCACGAGCACCGACGTGCGCCCGCCCGGTGCCGGACCACCGATCAGCCCTGGCTCGACCGCCTCGTCGTCCTTCGGTGTCGGCACCAGGTCCTCAGCGGCGCTGCCCACCTCGGGAGTCGACGGTCCGGCAGGCGTGGCCGGCGCCGCCGCGGCGTCACCCGTCTCGACGGCGATGATCGGCGTACCGACGTTGACGGTCTCGCCCTCCGCGGCGAACAGCTCGGTGACGACGCCGGCGTACGGACACGGCAGCTCGACCAGCGACTTCGCTGTCTCGATCTCGACGATCACGTCGTTGACCTTGACCGTGTCGCCGACCTTGACGTTCCAGGTCACGATCTCGGCCTCGGTGAGGCCTTCCCCGACGTCAGGGAGCTTGAACATCTTCACATCAGACATCTGTGCTTCCGATCCGATCTGGTGGCGTCAGTGGGCGAGCGAACGGTCGACGGCGTCGAGCACCCGGTCGAGGTCGGGCAGGTACTCCTCCTCGATGCGGCTCGGCGGGTACGGCGTGTCGAAACCGCCGACACGCAGGACCGGAGCCTCCAGGGAGTAGAAGCAGTCCTCGCTGATCCGGGCGGCCAGCTCGGAACCGAGGCCGAGCGTGATCGGCGCCTCGTGGACCACGACAGCCCGGCCTGTCTTGCGGACCGACTCGACCACGGGAGGCATGTCGAGCGGCGACAGCGTGCGCAGGTCGATGACCTCGACACTCCTGCCTTCCTCCTCGGCCGCGATCGATGCCTCGAGGCAGGTCTTGACCATGGGTCCGTACGCCAGCAACGTGACATCGTTGCCGGTACGGACGACGCGCGAGGAGAAGATCCCCTCCGGCTGCACCGACTCGTCCAGCTCGGCCTTCTCCCAGTAGCGGCGCTTGGGCTCGAGGAAGACGATCGGGTCGTCACTGGCGATGGCCTGCTGGATCATCCAGTAGCCGTCGACCGGGTTGGAGCAGGCGACGACCTTCAGGCCGGCCGTGTGGGCGAAGTACGCCTCGGGGCTCTCGCTGTGGTGCTCGACCGCTCCGATGCCGCCGCCGAACGGGATCCGGATGACGATGGGCATCTTGACCAGCCCGCGGCTGCGGAAGTGCAGCTTGGCCACCTGGCTGACGATCTGGTCGTACGCCGGGTAGACGAACCCGTCGAACTGGATCTCGCAGACGGGCCGGTAGCCGCGCATGGCCAGCCCGACCGCGGTGCCGAGGATGCCGGACTCAGCGAGTGGGGTGTCGATCACCCGGTCCTCGCCGAAGTCCTTCTGCAGGCCGTCCGTGATCCGGAAGACGCCGCCGAGCTTGCCGACGTCCTCGCCCATGATGATGACCTTGGGGTCTGCCTCCATGGCGGACCGCAGGCCCATGTTGATGCCCTTGCCGAGCGTGATCGCCGTCATCAGTGCGCCCCCTCGAACGACTCCAGGTAGGTCGCGAACTGGGCACGCTGGGCCTCGAGCTCGGGGGTGATCTCTTCATACACCTGGTCGAAGATGTCCAGCGGGCTCGGGTCGGGCAGCTCGAGACAGCCCTTGCGCAGATGGACCGCCAGCTCGTCGGCCTCGGCGTCGACGGACGCGAGGTAGTCGTCGTCGACGACGCCGTTGCGCAGCAGGTAGGCCTTCACACGCTCGATCGGGTCCTTGAGCTTCCAGTGCTCGAGGTCCTCGGTGACGCGGTACTTCGTCGGGTCGTCAGACGTCGTGTGGGCACCCATCCGGTAGGTATAGGCCTCGATGAACGTGGGACCGCTGCCCTCACGGGCCCGCTGCAACGCGGCCTGCGTGACGGCGTACGTCGCGAGGACGTCGTTGCCGTCGACGCGCAGCCCCGGGAAACCGAAGCCGAGAGCGCGCTGGTAGAGCGGGATCCGGGTCTGGCGCTCGATCGGCTCGGAGATCGCCCACTGGTTGTTCTGGCAGAAGAACACGACGGGCGCGTTGAAGACGCTGGCCCAGATGAACGACTCGTTGACGTCGCCCTGGCTGGTCGCACCGTCGCCGAAGTACGCGATGACCGCCGCGTCGCGGTCGGGGTCGCCGGTGCCGACCGCGCCGTCACGCTGCATGCCCATGGCGTAGCCGGTGGCGTGCAGAGTCTGGGCGCCGATCACGATCGTGTAGAGCGCGAACTTGTCGGCCAGCGGGTCCCAGCCGCCCTGGTCGACACCACGGAAGAGGCCGAGCAGGTGCAAGGGGTCGATGCCACGGCACCACGCGACACCGTGCTCGCGGTAGGTCGGGAAGGCGTAGTCCTGGTCGCGCATGGCGCGTCCGGAGCCGATCTGGGCAGCCTCCTGGCCGAGCAGGCTGGCCCAGATGCCGAGCTCGCCCTGACGCTGTAGGGCCGTCGCCTCGGTGTCGATGCGGCGCGTCATCACGAGGTCGCGGTAGAAGCCCTGGATGGCGTCGTCGCCGAGGTCGAAGGTGAACTCAGGGTGCTCGACGCGCTCACCCTCGGGCGTGAGCAGCTGAATGAGCTCCGGTCCTCCGCCCTCGTGCTGAGGGCCGAAGACCTTGCCGAGGCCCGGTCCGAATCCGTCGTTGGTCACGCGCACTCCCTTGTGTCGTCGGTGTCCCGGGATCGCCGGCACCGTCAGGTCGTCAAGCCGGTCGATCGTGCCGCGGGTGTGGTGTGACAGAGGCGACCGGCTGCCGGTCGTAGTCGGCCGCTCAACGGGTACGACGCTGTGATGGCGACCACAACCAGGCTTGCACGATACCGATCAGCCGGGCGTCGTACCTAATCACCTCGGATCACCTCGGATCACCTCGGGATCACTTCGGGATCACCCCGGACCGTCTGCGCTACCAGAGAGCGCGCTCGGACTCCGGGCACGGGCGCGTCCCGTGGTCAAGCGGTTGGGGGTGGCGGCATATCGCGTTCATGTGTCCGAAAATCGCGCGACCGGCGGAGTCGGTGCGACGTACTCTGGTCGGGTGCGACAGGAGCAAAATCACTCAACGGTCATGACAGAGCCGAGGCCGCCGGCGTCTCCCCCACCGGCTCCCTCCGCGCTGCTCGTGGCGGTCGCCCTCGGCATCGTGTATGTCGTGTGGGGATCGACCTACCTGGCCATCCGGGTCACGGTCACGGACCTGCCTGCCATGTCGTCGGCGTCGTGGCGCTACGGCGTGGCCGGTCTGTTGCTGGCCGGGCTGTTGGCGGCGCGCAAGGGTTTCGGGGTCCTCCGCGTCAACCGTCACGAGCTGCTCGGCGCCTCGTTGCTCGGCCTGCTGCTGCCCACGCTCGGCAACGGGCTCGTCAGCGTGGGCGAGCAGAACGGTGCACCTTCCGGCCTGGCCGCGCTGATCGTCGCGGCGATCCCGCTGTGGATCATCGTCTACCGCGCCGCGAGCGGAGACCGGCCGCGCACGTGGACCACCGTCGGCGTGCTGCTCGGCTTCGGCGGCCTCGTTGGTCTCGTCACCTCGACAGGGCTGGGAGGCGAGGTCGCCTGGGGCGCCTGCCTGGTGATCGTGGCGGCAACCTTGTGCTGGTCGTTCGGCTCGTGGTCGGCGCCGCGACTGACGTTGCCGCGCAACCCCTTCGTGACGACGGTCTACGAGATGCTCGCCGGCTCGGTCTTCTTGTTCCTCGGCGCGCTGATCCGCGGTGAGCACGTCGTCCCGACCTCAGCACCGCTGGATGCCTGGCTCGCCTGGAGCTACCTGGTGACGTTCGGCTCGGTCGTGGCGTTCACGGCGTACGTCTGGGTGCTGTCGGTGGCGCCGATCTCGCTGGTGGCGACCTACGCCTACGTCAACCCGGTCGTCGCGGTCTTCCTCGGCTGGCTGATCCTGTCGGAGGCGGTGACGCCGGCCATCCTGATCGGCGGCATCATCGTGGTCGTCGCCGTGGCGATCGTCGTCTCGTCCGAACGCAAACCCCGCCCTGCAGCCCCTCGCAGCGATGCCGTCGCTACGCCTGCCTCGCCTCGAGGATGAACCACGGCGTTCCGGTCGGCAGGGTCCGCTTGAGCCGAAGGCCCGCCTGGTCACACAGCGACGCGAACTCATCCGCTGTCCGCTCCCTGCCGCCGAGCATGACCATCATGTTGAGGTCGGAGAACTTCGTCTCCGGTCCGCGGTTCGGGCCTTCGAGCAACCGCTCGAGGATCAACACCCGGGGGGCGCTCGCAGAGTCACCGCCGCTGCCCGCATCGCCTGCGGCCGACGCCGCCGACATGGCGTCTCGGCACCGCGAGAGGATCTGCACGGCGTCCTGGTCGGACCAGTCGTGCAGGATCGACTTCAACAGGTAGACATCGCCGCCGGCGGGGACCTCGTCGAACATGCTCCCGGCCAGCAGCCGACACCGGTGCCGGACCGGTGATGTGTCGAACACCGCCTGCGCCCGCTCGATCACGTGTGGCTGCTCGAGCAGGGCTCCCGACAGGTGCGGCTCGGCGGCCAGCAGGGTCAGCAGCAGCGCGCCGACACCTCCACCCACATCCACGACCGTCTCGACCTGCCCGAAGTCGTACGCCGCGACCACGGCGTCGGCAATGGCCTGGGTGTTGGCCGCCATCCACGTGTCGAAGACGTCATGCTCGTCGGGTCGGTTCGCGCGGTAGGTCCACACGTCGGCGCCGTACAGGTCCCGAAACCCGTTCTCACCGGTCCGCACGGGGTGCAGGAGATGGCCCCAGGTGCTCCACTGCTCGCGCTGCCCGATGAAGGACGCCAGCGCATGCAGCGACTGCGGGGCGCCGCGCCGCAGACCCTCACTCTCGTCGTTGTTGGCGAACCACCCTCGGTCGTCCTCCGCGTACACGCCGACCGCGGCAAGCGCGCGCAGGAGGCGGTGGAGCCCATCCGCGTCGACGTCGGCGGCCGTGGCCAAGTCTTCGACGGAGCGGGGTCCGTCGGACAGGAGGTCGGAGATCCCGATGACCGCGGCCACGTGGATCGCCGCCGAAACTCGGTACCCAAGGATCAGCCCGCGAAGACTTCCCCTCCCGGTCATGTGTGGATCACGTGCTGATGATGCTCTTCCGATAGGCGTAGCACCAGAGCGGCCGTTGTCTCCCGGGTGCGGCATCATCGAACCAACCGACGAGGAGGCCGAGAATGGCGACGAAGGTCCAGGTGGTGTTCGACTGCCACGACGAGCAGCGGATGGTGGAGTTCTGGATGACCGCGCTGCACTACGCCGTGCCCGACCCACCCGAACCGTTCCTGCGGTGGTCGGACTACTGGCGCAGCTTCGATCTGCCCGACGAGGAGGTCACCGAGTCGACGAACTGGATCGAGGACCCCGACGGCATCGGCCCGCGGATCGTGTTCTTGGTGGTGCCGGAGGACAAGGTCGTGAAGAACCGGCTGCACCTCGACCTCGGCGTCAGTGGCGGGAGGGACGTCCCGATGGACCTGCGCCGCGAGCGGATCGACGATGAGGCCGCCCGCCTCGTCGCCGCCGGCGCTACCCAGCTCCGGGTCAATGAGTCCACCAACCACTACGCCATCGCCATGCACGACCCCGAAGGCAATGAGTTTGATCTCAACTAACCCTCACCCGGTGCAGGGCGGACGGCAGGGACCGGCACTCCCGCGCTCTCGACGACATCCACAAGGCCAGCTCGCCGCTATGGCCAGCCGGACGAGCGCGGCGGGGCGGCGGGCGGACTCGCAGCGCCGTCAAGAGCGCAGCGAAGGCGCAAGAGCCCGGCCTCGCGCAACAGCCGCGCTGGAACAGACCTAGGCCAGAGAGGCGACCCACGCGTTGTGGAGGTCGGAGAAGCGCCCCTCCCCTTCGGCGATCAGGTCCGCCGGGGCACCGTCCTCGACGATGCGCCCGTGTTCCATGACGAGGACCCGGTCGGCGATCTCGACCGTGGACAACCGGTGGGCGATGATGATCGCGGTCCGCTCGGCCAGGATCGTGCGGAGCGCGCGCTGCACCAGCCGTTCGGACGGAACGTCGAGGCTCGAGGTGGCTTCGTCGAGGATCAGCACGGCGGGGTCAGCGAGGAAAGCGCGCGCGAACGCCACCAGCTGCCGCTGCCCGGCCGAGAGGCGCCCGCCGCGGTTGGCGACGTCGGTCTCGTACCCCTGCGGCAACGCGATGATGAAGTCGTGCGCCCCGATCTCCTTCGCCGCGGCCACCACCTCGTCCATCGACGCCTCGGGCTTGCCGAACCGGATGTTGTCGGCGACGGTGCCGTTGAAGAGGAAGTTCTCCTGCGTCACCATCACGACGGCCGTGCGCAGGTCGTCCTCGGTCACATCGCGAAGGTCGACGCCGTCGATCAGGATGCGCCCACCGGTCGGGTCGTAGAAGCGGGACACCAGCTTGGCGAGCGTCGTCTTGCCGGCACCCGTGGTCCCGACCAACGCGAGCGTCATGCCGGCAGGCACCTCGAGGTCGAGGTCAGGCAGGACCGGGCGGCCGGCGACGTACTCGAACGACACGTGGTCGCAGCGCAGGGCACCGTGGGCGTCGCTCAGCGGCACCGGCTGCAGCGGCTCGGGGACCGACGGCTCCTCCTCGAGGACCCCGGACAGCTTCTCCAGGGCCGCCGACGCGGACTGGAACGTGTTGTAGAACTGCGAGATCTCCTGCATCGGCTCGAAGAACTGGCGCAGGTAGAGCAGGAAGGCTGCCAGCACCCCGGGCGTGACCTCGCCTTCGACCGCGAGCCGGGCGCCGTAGATGAGCACGACCGCGATCGTGATGTTGCCGATCAGCTTGATGCCGGGCATGAAGAGACCGACCAGGCGGAAGGCCCGCTCGTTGGCAACCCGGTAGTCGTCGTTGACCGAGTCGAAGATCTCCTGGTTGCGGTCCTCACGACGGAACGCCTGGACCGCGCGGATGCCCTGGATCGTCTCGACGAAGTGCACGATGACGACCGCGACCGTCTCGCGGGTACGCCGATAGGCCTTCGCGGACTCGCGCCGGAACCAGTTGGTCAGCAGCACGAGCAGCGGGAAGCACAGCAGCGCGACCAGGCCGAGCTTGACGTCGAGCACCAGCAGCAGCACTGCCGTGCCGACGAGCGTGAGCACGGCGGTGATGAGTCCGTCGAACCCGGTCTCGAGCAGCTCATAGATCGCGTCGATGTCAGAGGTCTGCCGTGAGATCACCCGACCGGACGTGTAGTCGTCGTGGAACGCGGGCGAGAGCTTCTGGAAGTGCGAGAACACCCGCCGGCGCAGGGTGAACAGCACCTCCTGACCGATCCGACCGGCCAGCATGAGGAAGGTGACCCGGGTGATCGCCTGGATGACCACCGCCATCAACAAGATCGCGACGATGATCTCGAGCGTGCTCTTGTCGTTGCTGGACAGGATCGGAGGGATGCCGCTGTCGATCCCCTCCTTGACGAGGTAGGGCACGGACAGGCGCGCGGCATTCTCGATGAGCACGGCGATCATCAGCAGGCCGAGCAGCTTGCGGTGCGGACGCAGCAGCTGCCTGAGCAGTCGACGGGAGCGCTCCTGGAGCCGCAGCGAGACCTTGCCCGGAATCTCGTCCTCGTGCTCGGCTGCGACCCCCCGCCAGTCGGCGGTCAGGGCGGCGTTGTCCCGCGTGAAGCCGGCCTGCTCGGCATCGTCCTCCACGGTGCGCGAGGAGTCGTTCGAGTGGTCGTCGGTCGTCGTCATCGGGCCACCACCTCCTCGGGGGCCGTGGTGAGGTCTTCGTCGCTGTCACTGTCACCGGCCAGCAGGTCGCGGTACGCCGGCACGGTGGCCAGCAGCTCCTCATGGCTCCCGACGTCGGTGATGGTCCCGCCCTGGAGCAGCGCGACCTTGTCAGCCAACATCACGGTCGACGCCCGGTGGGCGACCACGATGCCGGTGGCCTCGGCGAGCACGTGTCGCAGGGCGCGCTCGACCAGGGCCTCGGTGTGTACGTCGAGTGCCGACAACGTGTCGTCGAGGACAAGAATCCGCGGGCGCGCCAGCACCGCGCGTGCAAGCGCCAGCCGCTGTCGCTGTCCGCCCGACAACGACATGCCCTGCTCGCCGATGCGAGTGTCGAGTCCCCACGGCAGGTCGTAGACGAACCCGGCCTGGGCGGTCTCGATGGCATCGCGGATGTCGGCTTCACTGGCGTCCGGCCGACCGAGCGAGACGTTCTCGCGCGCACTCATCGAGAACAGCGTCGGCTCCTCGAAGGCAGTGGCCACGATCGTGCGCAGCGACGGCATGGTCAGTTCGCGGATGTCGACGCCGTCGACGGTGATACGGCCGGCAGTGACGTCGTACAGGCGCGGCACGAGGCCGGTGAGCGCTGTCTTGCCGGACCCGGTGGCGCCGACGATCGCGAGGGTCTCGCCGGGTGCGATGTCGAGGTCGACGTCGTGCAGGACGTCCTGGTCGGAGTCGGGGAAGTGGAAGCCCACGCCCTCGAACCGCAGGTGGCCGCGAGGCTCGTGGATCTCGTGGTCACCACCGGTGATCGCGGACTTGGTGTCGAAGATCTCGTTGACCCGGTCTGCCGCGGTCATCGCCTCCTGAGCCATCGCCAAGATGAAGCCGAGCGACTCGATCGGCCAGATCAGCGACAGCATGAGGGTGATGAACGCGACCAGCGTGCCCAGCGTGACCGCGTCGCGGCCGACAGCCAGCGCACCGAGGAGCAGCACGATGACGAGGCTGATGTTGGGGATGATCTCGAGGAACGTCCAGAACTTCGACGACAGGCGAACCTTCTCGATCGAGGTGTCGTACAGGATCTGGGCCCGGCCGCGGAACTGACCTTCGATGTGACGGCGACGGCCGAACGACTTGATGACACGGAACCCCACGGCCGCTTCCTCGACCGACGTGGCGACGTCACCCTGCTGGTCCTGGACAGCGCGGGACACGACGACGTACTTCTCCTCGAAGCGCTTGCTCAGCGCGATGATCGGGAGCGCCGAGATGGCGACGACCACGCCCAGGGGCCAGTACAGGTGGAGCAGCAGCGCGGTCACCACGGTGAGCTGGAGGATGTTGATGATGAGGAAGAGCAGGCCGAATCCCATGAACCGACGGATCGCGCTCAGGTCGGTCGTGACGCGCGAGAGCAGCTGACCGCTCTGCCACCGGCCGTGGAACTCCATCGGGAGCGCTTGCATGTGCCGGTAGAGGTCGTTGCGGACCGCGGTCTCGAACCCGAGCACTGCGCTGGCCTGCACCCAGCGGCGGATCAGGATCAGCGCCGCCTCGGTGATGCCGAGCGCGAGGCCGAGCAACCCGAGCGGCCAGATCCCGGCCATGTTGCCCTCGGCGATCGGGCCGTCGATCAGGCCTTTGGTGACGAGCGGGATGGCCATCGAGACGAAGACTCCGATGACCGCGGTGCTTCCCATGACGCCGAGGGCCCGGTAGTAGGGACGCACGTAGGAGCGGAGGCGCCACAACGAACGGGCACCGCCCCGCTGGGGCGGTGACGAGGAGTCGGGTGCGGTCGTCGCGGCTGCGGTCATCAGTGGCGTTGGCCCCCTGTCGGTCGCGGCTGTGTCCACCGATCAGCCGTCCCTGCGGCGGCGGCCGTTCGGACGTCAGGGTCAGCGGTAGATGTGTAAGCACCAGTTTAGACGATGCCTCTGACAGTCCGCCAACCCGTTTTAGCCCGCCTCGCCCCGACTCGGTAGGTCGCCGGGGTCCTGCCCGGGAAGCTCAGCCGGAGTGCCCCCGCCGCCACCGCTGCGCCACATCGAGCAGCAGGTCGTTGGCCTCGACCTCACCGATGGTGACACGGGCACCGTCACCGGCGAACGGCCGCACGCTCACTCCTGCTGAATCGCAGGCCTCGGCGAACTCGACCGTGGCGTCGCCGAGCGGGAACCAGACGAAGTTGCCCTGGGCCTCGGGGATGGCCCAGCCCTGATCGAGCAGCGCGGTGCGGACCCGGGTCCGCTCCTCCACCAGGGCGTCGACGCGTTCGAGCAAGGCCCCTTCGCTCTCGAGAGACGCCAGCGCGGCGGCCTGGGCGATCGAGGAGACCCCGAACGGCAGCGAGCACTTGCGGATCGCCTCGGTGACCGGAGCCGGCCCGACGGCATACCCGAGGCGGAGCCCGGCCAGCCCGTACGCCTTGCTGAACGTGCGCAGGACGACGACGTTGTCCCGCCCCCGGGCGAGCTCGACGGCGTCAGGTGTCTCGGGGTCGGTGACGAACTCGCGATAGGCCTCGTCGATGACCACGAGCACGTGCTCGGGAACGGCCGCGAGGAGCGTCTCCAGCTCGTCGCGATGGACCGACGGACCGGTCGGGTTGTTCGGCGTGCAGACCACGACGATCTTGGTCCGGTCGGTGACGGCCGCCGCCATCGCGGGCAGGTCGTGCCGCGCGTCGGCGTCGAGCGGGACCTGGACGTTCGTCGCCCCGGTCAGACCGATCGCGATCGGGTAGGCCTCGAACGACCGCCAGGCGTAGATGACCTCGTCTCCTTCGGTGCAGCTGGCCTGCAGCAGGTGGTAGAACACCGCGACCGACCCGGCGCCGGACGCGATCTGGTCGACGCCGACGGAGTACTTCGACGCCAGCGCCTGGTGCAGCGCGGAGACCCCCATGTCGGGGTAGCGGTTCATGCCGGCCGCCGCTTCGGTCGCTCGCGCCACCACGCCCGGAAGCGGCGGGTACGGGTTCTCGTTGCTGGACAGCTTGTAGGACTGGCGCTCGCCGGCTGCCGGTGGCTTGCCGGCCTTGTACGCCGGGATCGTGTCGAGCGCCGGACGGAACCGCGGAGTGGTCATGCCGAGCACCCTAATCCGGCCGCTCTCGGCGTGCGTAGGCTCCCTGCATGCCACCACGACGCCAGCCCCTGCGCGGCGTCGGCCTCGTCGTCCTCGGTGCGACGCTGTTCGTCCTGAATGCCGGCGTCTCGCGCGTCATCCAGTCCGCCGGAGTCGAGTCGACCACGCTCACGACCGTTCGCTGCACGGGGACCGCGCTGGTCCTCCTGGCGGTTGTCGCTGCTCGTCGCGAGCTCCGCACGCTGGTGCCGTCGAGCTGGTCGGAGGCGGTCACCACGGTCGCGTTCGGCATCACCGGAGTCGCGTTGGTCCAGTGGCTCTACTTCGTCGCGATCGACCGGTTGCCGGTCGGGATCGCCCTGCTGCTGGAGTTCACCGCCCCCGTGCTGGTCGCGCTGTTCGCGCGGTTCGGGTATGGCGAGCAGGTCCGCTCCCGGCTGTGGCTCGGACTGGCCTGTTCGCTGGGTGGTCTCGCGCTCGTCACCCAGGTCTGGTCCGGCTTGGTGTTAGACACGCTCGGGGTGGCTGCCGGGCTCGGTGCCGCGCTGTCGTTGGCGGCGTACTTCCTGCTCGGCGAGCACTCGGTGACTAACCGGTCGCCGCTGTCGGTGCTGACCGCAGCGTTCGTCGTCGCGGCGGTGTTCTGGAATGCGCTGGCTCCGGTCAGCGGTCTCAGCGAGTCCAGGCTGGGTGACCCCGTGTCGCTCGGCGGCCGGCTGTCCGGCCACGAGACAGACCTGTGGGTGCTCATCGCGTGGCTCGTGCTCCTCGGCACGGTGGCGCCGTTCCTCGCCGAGCTCAGCGCACTGCGCCACCTCAGCGCGACCGAGGTCGGCCTGATCGGGATGGTCGAGCCCGTAGGCGCCACCTTGCTGGGCTGGCGGTGGTTCCGCGAGGACCTCACCGCAGCCCAGCTCGTCGGAGTGGTCATCGTGCTGGTCGGGATTGGCCTCGCCCAGACCGCCCGCCGGCAGCCCGACCGTGCCGACGGGGCCGATCACGCCGAGGCAACGCCGCTGATGAGCTGACTCACGTGGATGCCTCTCGGCGGTCGCATACGTTCTTCCTGTGCCAGGCGACGACGGTGAGGCCGTGAACACGATCGACGCCGGTTTGTTCTTTGCGTGGGTGGACGAGCTGCTGACCCCTCCAATGGCGAGGCTGGGTATCACCGAATCGGCGGGACGGAGAACGACCAGCCGTCAAGCCGGGGAGTGCTCGTCTCGGTGGGGTCGCCTTCGGAGATCGGCCAGCCAGCGGCCGGGTCGTTCCGGTGGTTCGACTTCGGCTACGAGGCAGGGAGCCACCCGGTTCGTCAGCGGGTCGACCCCGTTGATCCTGACAACGCGGACGAGCTCTGGCTCGCCTTCGAACCAGCGACCGGGACGCTCGAGCTCAGTAGTTGGGAACCTGTCGCGGCGGGACGGGTGGACTGGGACCTGCGTAGAGACACGGCCCGTGCTCCCCGGTCGAGGTGCGTCGCCGGTTGAGCAGGCTCGGCGGCGCGGTCGATGAGTTCGTCTCCAGTGTCGGCGGCTCGCCGGAAGTGCCGTGATCTGCGGCAGCCCGCGCCGGTGAGCTTGTGCCTGTAACAGGCTGGCCGACGGTCAGCCGGGGCGGGGTTTGAAGCGTTGGTGGCGGATGGGTCTTCGCTGGGGGTCGATGCGGGTTGGTGGGATGACGTCGGTGATGCCGTCGGGGGCGAGGACCAGGTCCCATTCGCCTTGGTGGATGAGGTGGTGGTGGAAGCAGCACAGGAGGCATCCGTTGTCGATGTCGGTCGGGTCCGCCCTGGCTCCAGGGGATCCGGTGATGTGCCTCACACCAGGCGGGGGGTCGTTCACAGCCGGGAAAGACGCAGCCTTGGTCGCGGGTCATCAGCGCGATGCGCTGGTAGCGGTCGAACAGGCGACGGCTGGTGCCGAGGTCGAGGATCTTGGACTCACCCGCGAGCACCATCGGCAGGAGCCCGGCGTTGCAGGCCAGGCGGCGGGTCTCACCGACCGACAGGCTGCCGCCGGTGTCCAGGATGGCTTCCCCAGCCCCGGTCCGGAGCCTGGTCTCCTCGACGGTGACGACGATGCGACGATGTTGGTGGCCCCGTGGTGGGGGTGTCCGTCTGTGGGGAGGTGTTCGATCAGCTCACACAACGCTTGGCCGAGCCGGTTCCCGTACGGCAGGTCACCGAGGGTCGTCTCCGCCAGCGTCTGGTGGGTCGACACGTCGCCTGGCGCCTCGTCGACCGGTGCCGGTGGCGGCCCGGCGGGGTGCGGCCAGCGCGTCGAGGTGTTTCTTGAGCATCCCGAAGGTCAGGTTCGGTAACGCGAACCTTCCGCGCGCGATCCCGTCGGCACCGTACTGGCCGGTGAACCACGCCGACGCCAACGCCTTGCGTTCCTGGGCGGCGAGCTGCTGCTCCAACGTCTGGTCGACGGTGTCGGGGTCGACCACCTCCACCAGATGGTTCGCCGCCACCTGCAGCTGGGTGAACGACAGCGTCCGCGCATGTGCCAACAGATCGCTCTGGGCCACCTCGACCCGGTCCGGATCAACACTGGGTGAGAGCCGGTTGACCGCGGCCGCGACCACCACCGCCTTGTTCGGCCGACACGTCTCCGGCGGCGACCGCACGACGGGTCGGTTCGGTCACACCGGTGCTGTGCAGCTGTTTGGCGGTCCGCACGGTCCGGGACGCTTCACCGGCCGACATCCGGTGGGTCGTCATCAGGTGCGCCCTCGTGGAGGACGCACCGTGGCGGTGGGCCAGGTTGCGGTCATCAGCCTCCGCGACCAGCCGGGCGACCAGCTCATCGGCTGCGGCCCGGACCGCGAGGGCCTCCCCGATGCGGTGGTCGAGACGGGTGTCGTCCAACGACCAGGTCGCAGTGTCGACCAGGTCAGCAAGCTCTCGACGCGCGCCCGCGAAACCACGACCGAAGGCATCGTCGAGGCCCACGGTCGGTGGCGGTCCCTGCGTCGTACTCATGAACCCAACCTAGAACCCGCCACCGACACTTTCGGATCAGCGACCGACACCAGAACCCGTTATCCACAAGGGCTTCGAAAGAATTCTGTCCGGGTGTCGAAGGCTCAACCGTCGAGCCAGTCAGGCCCGTCCACGCTGACGATCCAGTCCCTGCCGTCCGCTTACCCGGGCTCGGGAGGGCACGCGGCCGTGGCGGACTCGAAGCGCCGTCAAGAGCGAAGCGAAGGCGTGAGAGCCGCCGGGGCAGCGGGACCGGCCACCCGAAGTCCGTCGCCGGCTGTGATTCGCTCATCGGGGGTCAGACGGGTGTCGTCCAAGGACAGGTGGACGTGTCGACCAGGTCGCGAGCCCACGACAGTACCGCGAAACTCGACCGAAAGCATCGTCAATGCCCACGGTCGGTGGCGGCTCCTGCGTCCTACTCATAAGACCGCAACCTCAGATTCGGCGGAAGAGGGAAATTCGCGGTCAGTTGGGGGACTCGCCATCGGCACCGTCGCGATCAAACGACCGCGTCACGTGGGGGTCCGCAGAGATCTCGTACAACGCGCGGAGCGCCTCGACCGTGGCCAGTTGGCGCTTGCTGTGCGGACTCGCAGCGGATTCGCCCTCATCGCCGGGGACCGGATCGAACGAGTGCATGACGATGCGCTCCAGCAGTTCGCCAAGCGTTTCATCGTTGAACTCGGCGAGCCCCTTCAGCACCTTCACGAGGTTCTTCTCCATGCGTACACCGAGCTGCACACGTTCGATCGTTGGTCCCATGGGACCAATCTACCTAGGTAACCGCAGAATGAGCAATCGCCTTTCGTCCCTCCCTCCGCATGTCCGGGGCACCACGTCGAGGTCGGCCGTCAGGACGCAGGACGCGTCTCGTCACAGCGAGAGGTGCACGGCTCCGCCGAGAATGCGCTCCAGGTCGCGGCCGATCGCGATGTCGAGCGGGTTGGTGAGACAGCGGATCGAGCCACCGCCCTTGTGGAACTCCGACACGTCGAACAGCAAGATCTCGAAGCCCGCCGCCACCAGCAGGGCCCGCACCCGCGGAGGGCACGCCGGCATCACGATGGTGCGCCCGATCACGATCGAGTTGGCGCAGAACGTCAGCGCCTCCTCCTCGGTCAGGATGATCGGCTCGGGAACGAGCGCGAGCAGCGCCGCGGCGCTCGGCTCGTCGAACGCTGCCGGGCAGACCAGTGCGCGCCGGTCATCGAGCGGACAGAACGCGAGGTCGAGGTGGTACATGCCCGGATGCGTGATCCGCACGCCCTGCACGCGTACGTCGAAGTCGACGGCCAGCTGCTTGAGCGCGAGCTCCTCGGTGCGCGGCCCGTAGCCCACGATCAAGCGCCCGGCGAACGGGAACGCGTCGCCCGCCTCGAAGTGCGCGCCTACCCCGGCACCCCCGACGTAGGAGAGCGCGAACCCCCGGTCCTCGAACCACCGGCTCGACGAGTCCGCCTCACGACGTCGTTCGGCGTACCGCATGTGCGACATCGCCACCCGCAGCCGGTCGTCCGTGAGGGCCAGGCCGAGGTTCATCGCGTAGACCATGTCGGGTGAGTCGGCGCGTTGGTCCAAGACGTCGACACGACCTCCGAGTGCCTCGATCTGCACGAGGAGTCGCTCCCACTGGCGCACAGCCAGCTGGAGGTCGGGCTGGGCGGACAGGTCCATGTACGGGTTGATCTCGTAGGCGACGCGGAAGTGGTCGGGCCGGACCATTGCGTAGTGCCGTCCCCAGGAGAGCGGCGCACTCGAGCCATGGCCGAAGGTCGACTGCGGCTGGGTGGCCTGGTCCTGGATCTGCACGGTCATGGTGAATTCACCCTCTCCACGTCACGGGACGGCCCCGCGAACCGAGGCCGTCCATGGTTGATAGTCTGATTGTCAGACAATCTGACAACGAGTATGTGCCGGTTCCGAGATGGAGTCAAACGAGCGCAGTACCGGCGTCACCACTCGGTAGGGTGCGCAGAACATGTACGACGACCTCCAGCTCGAGCTCGAGACCTCCTCGACCGTCGATCGCGCCGCCGACGTGATCCGCCGCGCCCTGTTCGCCGGCCAGCTCGGGCCCGGCACTCCCCTGCGCGAGGTAGCTCTGTCTGAGGTGATGGGCGTCGGGCGCAGCACGATCCGCGAGGCCCTCGGCATGCTGGTCGGCGAAGGCCTGGCGGTGCGCGTCCCCAACAAGGGTGTCGCTGTCAAGCAGCTGTCGGCCGACGACGTCCACGACGTCAGCCGCGCCCGGGCCGCGCTGGAGTCCGCCGGCGTACGCCGCTGGAGCGAGGCAGCCGTGAGTGACCGCGAACAGCTGCGCGACGCCCTGCAGGACTACGCCCACCTCGCCCGGTCCCGAGGCGCGGACAACGACCCGGGCAGGCTGACCGAGGCCCACCTCCGGATCCACCGGGCGCTGGTCGGGCTGACCGGCAGCGGCCGGCTGCTGGCCGCGAGCGACGCGTTGAGCTCCGAGATCAGGCTCGGTCTCGCCCACCTGGACCGGACCCGCGCGAACCTGCGGCAGCAGGTCACCGAGCACGGGCTCCTCGTCGAGCTGCTCGAGGCGGGGCGGCTGGACGACGCGCTGGCCGAGCTCGACCGACACCTCGTGGCTGCGGAGGTTTCGCTGCTCAGCGCGACGGGTCACGGGACCGCTGACTGACACGAGGGGCCCGCCATGGAACGATTGGCCACATGAAGTCGTGGCTGATCCGCATCTTCGTCAACGCCTGCGCCCTCGCTGCCGCCGCGTGGCTGTTCAAAGGCATCCGCATCACAGGTGACACCGACCGGGACCGCCTCATCACGTTGCTCGTGGTGGCCCTCATCTTCGCGCTGGTCAACGAGTTCGTCCGGCCCATCGTGGCGCTGCTCTCGCTGCCGCTCTACCTGATCACGCTGGGCCTGATGTTCTTCGTGGTCAACGCGCTCATGCTCATGTTGACGAGCTGGCTAGCCGACCAGCTCGACGTCGGTTTCCACGTGCACGGCTTCTGGACCGCGGTCTGGGGTTCCATCGTCATCTCGATCGTGAGCTGGATCGTCGGACAGGTCGCCCCCGGCCGTGACGGGTCGTGACGGGTCGCGACGGCCCATGACGGTCCGGCCGGGTGCGGAACGTCCGGCTCCCGCGCTTCCGGATGCGCAGGTCGTCACCGGTGTGGAGGCGGGCATCTCCCCGTACCGGATCGCGTTCGTCTGCCTCGGCAACATCTGTCGATCCCCCACCGCCGCCGTCGTCATGACGCAGAAGCTGGCCGCCGCCGGACTGACGCGCGTTCTCGTCCGCAGCGCGGGCACGGGCGACTGGCACCTCGGAGACCAGATGGACCGGCGTGCGGCCGCGACCCTGACGGCGCACGGCTACGACCCGAGCGAGCACCGCGCCACCCAGTTCGACGCGAGCTGGTTCGAGCAGCACGACCTGGTGCTCGCGATGGACCAGCTCAACGCCCGCGACATCCGGGCGATGGCCAACGACGAGTCGGACCGCGCCCGGATCATGATGTTCCGCACCTTCGATCCCGTCATCGACGACACTCTCGACGTCCCGGACCCGTGGTACAGCGGAGACGGGAGCTTCGAAGAGGTGCTCGCGATGGTCGAGCGGACCTGTGACGTGTTGGTCGCCGCGCTGGCGGACCGGCTCGGGCCGACAGGACCGGATGGCCGGTAGTCAACGGGTCGGGCAGCACGTAGGTTCACACCATGGCACGGATGAGCACGATCGCCGGCCGCGCAGAGAGCCTGCTCGGTACGTCGGTCGTGGCGACGACTCCGGTCGCCGGTGGTGACATCTGTACGGCGACCCGGCTCCGTCTCAGTGACGGACGCAGCGCATTCGTCAAGACCCGGCCGCACGCACCGCCGGACTTCTTCGCCAGCGAGGCTCGCGGACTGGCCTGGCTCGGCGAGGCACCCGGAGCCCCTGTGCCGGACGTGCTCGGGGTTGCCGACGACTGCCTGATCCTGTCCTGGGTCGAGCCCGGCCGGCCGAGCCTCGACGGTGTCGAAGCGTTTGCCAGGCAGCTGGCCGAGACGCATCGCAGCGGCGCCAAGCAGTTCGGTGCTGAGCAGGACGGCTACATCGCGACCGTGCCGCTGACCAACAACCCGACCGACACCTGGCCCGAGTTCTGGGCGACGCGGCGCGTGCTTCCGTACCTCAAGGTCGCTCGCGACCGCGGCAACATCAGCGACGACGACGCGACGACCATCGAGACGGCCGTGTCGCGGATCGCGGAGTTCGCCGGCCCCCCCGAGGAGCCCAGCCGCATTCACGGTGACCTGTGGTCGGGCAACGTGGTCTGGAGTGCGGAAGGCCCCGGCTACCTCGTCGACCCGGCCGCGCATGGTGGACATCGCGAGACCGACCTGGCGCTGTTGGCGCTGTTCGGCGCACCGCACCTGTCGCGCCTGCTCGAGGCGTACGACGAGGCCGACCCACTGGCTGACGGTTGGCGCGCGCGACAGCCCTTGCACCAGATCCACCCGCTGCTGGTGCACGCGATCCTGTTCGGCGGCTCCTACGGAGCACGGGCCGGCGCGGCCGCCCGGTCGCTGCTCGACGGCACCGCGGGTCAGACATCCCCATGACCAGCCGACGTCCTTGCTCTCAGGACGATCTCAGTCGCGAGTGGCAGGCTTGAGCCATGCGCATTCTCGTGGTGGACGACGACCGCGCCGTGCGCGACTCCCTGCGGCGCTCGCTGGAGTTCAACGGCTACGAGGTGGCTCTGGCGAACGACGGCGTCGAGGCGTTGGCCCGGATCAACGGACTGGCACCCGATGCCCTCATCGTCGACGTGATGATGCCGCGCCTCGACGGCATCGAGACCACCCGCGCACTGCGCGCCGCCGGTAACGACCTCCCGATCCTCGTGCTGACCGCCCGCGACTCCGTCAACGACCGGGTCGACGGGCTCGACGCGGGAGCCGACGACTACCTGGCCAAGCCCTTCGCGCTCGACGAGCTGCTCGCCCGGGTCCGGGCCATGCTCCGACGTCGTACGCTCGGCACCGGCAGGGACGACGACGAAGGTCCACTCACGTTCGCCGACCTGACGATGAACCCTGTCACGCGCGAGGTAGAGCGCAACGGCCGCGCGATCACGCTGACCCGCACGGAGTGGGACCTGCTCGAGCTGTTCATGCGACGTCCCAAGCGCGTCCTCGAACGCGCGTTCATCCTCGAAGAGGTGTGGGGCTACGACTTCCCGACCACCGCGAACTCCCTCGAGGTGTACGTCGGATACGTACGACGCAAGACCGAGGCCGATGGTGAGCCGCGCCTCTTGCACACCGTGCGAGGCGTCGGATACGTCTTGCGCGAGACTCCCCCGTGAGCCCGAGCGCCTTCACCACGATCACTGGTGGCCGGATGTCCCTGGCCGCGCGCATCTCCCTGCTCGCGGCCGGAGCCGTCGGAGTCTCCGTCGCCGTCGCCGCGCTGGCCGCCTACCTCACGCTGCGGTCCCAGCTCTACAGCCGGCTCGACGCGTCCCTGCTCGACCGCGCCCAGACAACAGCCCAGTCAGGCGTCAGCGAGTCCACCCTGGCGAACCTGCCGGAGGACTTCCTCGGCGCAGCAGACCTCAGGGTCTACCTGCTGTATCCCGGCGCGAAGCTCGAACCCGCCAACCACTCCTGGTTGGAGCCAGTCACGCCGTCGGAGATCGCGGTCGCCAACGGCCAGCTCTCCTACGCGATCCGCACCGTCGACCGGCACGGCCACGACTCTCGAGTCGTCACCGTGAGCGCCGGCAACGGCGTAGCCCTCATGTTCGCGCAGTCGACCGAGCCGATCCAACGCACCCTTGACCGGATGGGGCTCGTGCTGCTGCTCGTCGGCGGTGGCGGCGGGATCGCTGCCGCCCTCATCGGGCTCGCCGTCGCCCGGTCCTCACTGCGCCCGGTCCGACGTCTCAGCGCTGCTGCCGATCACATCGCGCGGACCGAGGAGCTGCGGCCGATCGAGATCACCGGCGATGACGAGCTGGCCAGTCTGGCCACCTCGTTCAACAAGATGCTGGCTGCGCTGTCGGCATCGAGAGAACGGCAGCGCCAGCTCGTGGTCGACGCCGGCCACGAGCTTCGTACTCCGCTCACCAGCCTGCGTACCAACCTCGAGCTCCTCGCCCAGGCCGACCGAGAGGGCGGGATGTCGGAGTCACAGCGCGACGAGATCTTCGCGGACGTGACGGGACAGGTCGAGGAGCTGTCCACGCTGGTCGGAGACCTGGTCGAGCTGGCGCGCGAAGAGCCCGTCGCTACCACCCCCGAACCCGCCGACCTCGCCGACATCGTCGCCCAGGCCGTCGAGCGCGTACGCCGCCGGGCGCCCGACGTCACGTTCGACGTCTCCACGTCGTCGTGGTGGGTGGTCGGCGAAGTCGCAATTCTCGAGCGCGCCGTCACCAACCTGCTCGACAACGCGGCCAAGTACGGCCCCTCTGACGGCACCGTCACGGTCCGGCTCGACTCAGGGACGTTGACGGTCATGGATGAGGGGCCCGGTGTCAGCGAGAGCGACCTGCCGATGGTCTTCGAACGGTTCTACCGAGCCGCGGATGCGCGCACCCTGCCCGGCTCGGGCCTCGGACTGTCGATCGTGCGGCAGGCAGTGCAACGACATGGCGGGCAGGTCATGATGGCCAACCGTGAACCCACTGGTGCGGTGCTCAAGATGTGGCTCCCGGGTCAGCCCAGCGAGATTGTTCCCGCCCGTGGCGGCTTCGCACCCACCGGATCCGATGTCGGGTCTTCGGTGTTCCAGCGTCGTCGTTGACGGCTCGCATCACTCACAGAAACCTCTCGGCGCAGTCTCAGGCCGCACTCAGCCAACGCACGCAGGCTGGGGGCATGACCAGCGACATGTTCCCCCCGTCGTACCCACCCGTAGCGCCGCTGTCCCCCCCTGCAGCGAGCCCGCGGCGGGGGGGACGTGTCGTTGGTGCAGCCCTGCTCGTCGGCGCACTCGCCGGTGGCGCCGCCGGATTCGGTGGCGCGGCGATCATGAACGACCACAACACCGCGAGCACGGCGGCATCGTCGTCCGGCGCCCTGACCGTCGACCCGTCGGTCGACACGAGTACGTCGGCCGGCAGCACCGAAGCAGCCGCCGCCAAGGCCCTGCCATCCGTGGTCAAGATCTACGCCAGCGGACCACAGGGCAGCGGATCAGGTTCCGGCATCGTGCTGACGAAGGACGGCGAGATCCTGACCAACAACCATGTCGTCGAGCTGGCCCTGAACGGCGGCAAGCTGGCCGTCAGCTTCAACGACGGGAGCAGTGCCCAGGCGACGATCCTCGGACGTGACCCACTCACCGACCTCGCGGTCATCAAGGCTCAGGGAGAGAACGCGCTCACCCCGGCGACACTGGGCAACTCCGACTCGCTCAAGGTCGGCGAGCAGGTGGTCGCGGTCGGCGCCCCGTTCGGGCTCGAGAGCACCGTGACGACCGGGATCGTGTCCGCCCTGGACCGCCCTGTCACCACTCAGGGCGAGGCGGCCAACGACCCCACCACGATCTTCCCGGCGATCCAGACCGATGCGGCGATCAACCCCGGCAACTCAGGCGGTCCGCTCATCGACCTGTCCGGCAACGTCGTCGGCATCAACTCCGCGATCAAGACGAACACCTCGACCTCCACCACCCAAGGCGGCTCGATCGGTCTGGGCTTCTCCATCCCCATCAACGACGCGATCCCGATCGTGCAGCAGCTGCGCGCCGGTCAGACCCCCACGCACGCGAGGATCGGCGTCTCGATCAGCGACGCGACCGATTCGGTCGGCCTGCCCGACGGTGCGCTCATCGGCAAGGTCGACCCGGGAACGGCCGCCGCTGACGCGGGGTTGCAGACGGGCCAGGTGATCACCGCGGTGGAGGGGAAGCCGATCAACGACGCCGATTCTCTGGTGGCCACCGTGCGGTCCTACCGCCCCGGCGACAAGGTCACGCTGACCGTGGCGTCGTCGAGCAAGGGCGTCACTGCCGGCGGCAGCCACACGGTCTCGCTCACGCTGGGATCCGACGTGGGTTCCTGATCAAGACCACCCCGATCCGGAGGACCGGACATCACCTGGCTGGGATGTCCGGTCCTCTGTCATGTTCAGGGGCTTTGCCAGGTCGGGCCGCGTGCGCCGGTCAACGCCTCGAGGAGCGCGCTGACCTTCCACTGCGTCTCGGCGTACTCCTCGTCGCAGTCAGAACGCACGGTGATGCCCCCGCCCGTGCCGAGGGTGTAACGACCGTCCTGGTGCACCAGGCTCCGGATCACGATCCCGAGGTCCGCCCGGCCGTCGTCGCCGAGCCACCCGAGAGCCCCTGCATACGGACCACGTCCGGAGGTCTCGACCTCAGCGATGATCTGCATCGTGCGCAGCTTGGGCGCGCCGGTCATCGAACCGCCGGGGAACAGCGCGCGCACGGCGGGGATGGTGCCGGTGCCCGCGTTCAAGTGTCCGCGGATCGTGGTGACGAGCTGGTGGACCGTCGGGTAGGACTCCACGTGCATGAGGTCGGTCACCTCGACCGTGCCGACCTGGCACACCATCGACATGTCGTTGCGCAGCAGGTCGACGATCATCAGGTTCTCACCCCGGAACTTGGGGTCGCGGCGGAGCAGCTCGGCCGCGGCCCTGTCGTCGGCCGGATCGTCGTGCCGCGACGTCGTGCCCTTGATCGGCCGCGTCTCGAGCCAGCCATCCGGGCTGATGGTGGCGAACCGTTCCGGCGACGTACTCAGCAGACTGACGCCGTCGTGGGTGAGGAAGCAGGCGTACGGCGCCGGGTTGGTCCGACGCAACCGCCGGTACGCCGAGAGCGGATCGAGGGCACTGGCCAGCTCCGTGCGGTAGGTCAGGTTGGTCTCGTAGGAGTTGCCGCGTCGTAGCTCGGACTGCACCCGCACGAACGCCTCCGCGTAGCCACCCGGATCGAGGGTGCGCAGGACCTGCGCAGGCGCTGAAGGTGTGCTGCCGTCAACAGGTTCGGTGCGGTCGACCAGGTCGGCCACCTCGTCGTGCCAGGCGGGGTCGCCGATCGCACGCACGGTGGCGTTCTCGTGGTCGAACACGATTCTGCGGTCGACTCGCAACCAGCAGGCGTCCGGTACGCCGGTGGGGTCGAGCCGGACGGGCAGGTCGGGACGGCTGGCGTAGCCGAAGTAGCCGACCCACCCGCCGTCGTTCGCGGCCGCATCACCGACCGGGGTAAGGCGCTGCAGCGCGGCGAAGACGTCGTCGCCGACCTCCGCGCTGGAACCGTCGCGATGAGCGGTGACGACCCGCCGGCGGGCGTCATAGGTCAGGCTGAGGTCGCCGGGCCGGAGCCAGCCGACATACGACAGCCGACCCGACCAGGGCCGGGCGCCTGCGCCGTCGAGCCAGAACGCCCGCGGTCGCCCGGCAGCATGCGTTGCGATGACGTCCTCCGGCTCGACCCATGGCAGCAAATGGTCGGACAGTCCGCTCGTCATGGCGACATCTCGAGGAAGGTGGCGACCAGGCGAGCGCCGTGCTCGGTGAGGACCGACTCGGGGTGGAACTGCACGCCGTGCAAGGGGCGGTCGCGATGTTGGACGCCCATGACGACCCGTCCCTGCGGCTCGTCGCACCAAGCCGTGACGGCCAGGCCGGGCGGCAGCGCGACCGCGGCCTGTGAGTGGTACCGAACGGCCGGGAAGTCCTGCGGGAGGCCCGCGAAGACGCCCGTGCCCGTATGCCGGATCAGGGACACCTCGCCATGTGCCGGCGCCACGACCTCGACCTCGCCACCACACAGGTCGACGATCCCCTGCAGGCCGAGGCAGACTCCGAGAACCGGCACCTGCGCGGTCGTGATGATCGCCCGCCCGAGGGCGAAGTCGTGCTCGTCGTGGACGGTCCCGGGGCCCGGTGACAGCACCAGGTGCGTGTAGCCGTCCGACCAGCGGTCGGCCGCCTCGGCGTCGTCGTGCTGGACGACGTCGGGCAGCACACCGGTCACGCCGGCGATCAGGTGGACGAGGTTGTAGGTGTAGGAGTCGTGGTGGTCGACCACCAGGACCCGCGGCGAGCTCATGGGGTGTCTGGGTCAGCGAGCAGGTCCAGCAGCAGGTCGCGGATCAGGTCGAACCCGTTCTCGGTGAGGATCGACTCGGCGTGGAACTGGATGCCACGGAAACCCGGGCCGGCGACGAGATGGACGTCGCCGGTCTTCGCATCACCGTCGACCCGCAGCCCATCGGCCACCTCGGCCGGCTGCTTGGCGACGAACGTGTTGTAGAAGCCGACGTTCTCCTGCCGGTCGAGCAGATCGATCCTGGTCTGCGTGCCCTGGAAGACGATGTCCTTGAAGGCCAGCTCGAACCCGAGCGCGCTGCACAGCACCTGATGCCCCAGACACACCGCCAGGAAGGGCGTCTGGCCTCCTAACAGGTCGTCGACAGCGGCTCGGACGGCGCTGATCTTGGCGTCGGCCGCGTCGCGCGGGTCCCCCGGGCCGGGCCCGACGATGACGACGTCGGCGCGATCGAAGTCACCCGTCGCGTAGTCGTGGTGGCGGATGGTCTCACTCGTCATACCGAGAACGGCGAGCACGTGGCGCAGCATCATCACGAAGTCGTCCTCGCCGTCGAGCACGACCACATGCCTGCCGGTCAGCGCGGGCGACGGCTGGGCGTCGGACTGGTCGTTGAACCAGAACCTGCTGAGCCGCTGGTTGCGTCGTCCCAACGCGACGAGGACGTCCTCGTCGAGCGTCAGGCCCGCCACCTGCGCAGCGGGCGTGTCCGGCGCCGGTACGAGGCCGAACGCCGTGAGGATGCCGCCGGCCTTGGCGTGTGTCTCGGCAACCTCGTCGGCCGGCTCGGAGTCGCGGACGAGCGTGGCACCGGCGGTCACCCGCAGCCGCCCGTCGGGCCGTACGTCGGCGGTGCGCAAGACGATGGGAGCGTCGACGGTGGGCGAGCCGTCCGGGTCCCTGCCGATCAGCGCCAGCACGGCGCCGTAGTAGCCCCGGCCCTGCCGTTCGTACTTCTCGATCAGCCGGCAGGCGTTCTCGACCGGGCTGCCGGTCACGGTCGCGGCGTACATCGACGAACGCAGCACATCGCGGATGTCGCGGTGCGTGCGGCCGGCGAGGACGTACTCGGTGTGGATCAGGTGGGTCATCGGCTTGAGGAACGGACCAAGGATCTGGCCGCCCTCGCTGCAGATGTCGCACATCATCTTCAGCTCCTCGTCCACCACCATGAAGAGCTCGTAGATCTCCTTCTCGTCGGCCAGGAAGTCGAGCAGCCGCCGCTTGCGCTCGGCCGGGTCGTCGCGGCCGGCGACGCGGAACGTGCCGCTGATGGGGTTCATCCGCACCTCACCGGCGCGCACGCTGATGTGCCGCTCGGGGCTGGCGCCGATGAGGTGACGGTCGCCGGTGAACACGACGAAGGTCCAGTAGGCCCCCCGCTCGCGCTCCAGCAGCCGGCCGAACACCGTGAGCGCCTTGGCGTGGTCCCAGTCGGCGATCGTGGCCGTGTAGTTGCGGGCGATGACCAGGTTGGCGCCCTCGCCGCTGCCGATCTCGGAGTCGATCACCTGCCGCACGATGTCGGCGTACTCGGAGTCGGGGATGTCGAACCCGGAGTCGCCGACGGTCCGGATCGGCTCGTCGGGCAGCAGGGCGGGCAGCTCGGCGACGGGGATCCGGGCGGCGGACTCGATCTCGATGCTCACCAGCTGCGCGTCGTCGCTGTGGGCCCGGAACCCCCGCTCCCTGATCTGAGCGAACGGCAGGCAGACGAGCCGGTCCAGACCACCGCCGGTGGCGGGTCGCCCTTCGTCGAGCGGGATGTCTCCCAGCGCCGCGTGAACCTCACGTCGACCGGTCAGCACCGTGACGTGGTCGTCGCCGGGCAGCCGGATCAGGGCGTATGCCGGGGAGGTGGCAACCTCGTCGAGCAGGCTCATCGGTAACCGATCCGGTGGCAGGGCAGCGGCTGGGCGGGTGGGTTGGTTGGACGTGGCGGCCAGTGGTGCGGTCTGGCTCGCGTGGTCCGAGGCTACCAACGCCACCCCGGCCGTCGGACAGGCATTTCGCGGCTCGACTGCTCGCAGGGTGGGAGGTTGCGCAGGGCTGCCACGCGGTTTGACCTGCACAGCCTCCCAGTCGAGACGTCACTCGCCATACAGTTCTGCCTTGAGAACGTCGGACAACGGCACCGCGTTGGCTACCGGCTCCGGCCACCACGTCGGCTCGGCCAAGGTCCAGGTGTCGCGTGTCCGGTCGCGGTTCCTGCCGCGGTGGTGAGCCTCCACGAGGCGGCGAACAAGTTGTGCCGAGTGGCGGGTCAGGTCGACAGAGTCGACCGAACCACGATCAAGCCGGTCGCCTCCAACCGTTCCTCACGAACGTTGTCGTGCGCAGCCTCCCGGTGGTCGGGAGGTCAGGGAAGCCAGCGGGCCGACGTACCGACGACCTCGAGCTGTTGGGTTGCCCGCGTCAGGACGACGTACAGCGTGCGGATGCCGGCTTCGGACTCCGCGACGATGGCATCGGGCTCGACCACGACGAGCCCGTCGAACTCCAGACCTTTGGTGTCGATCGGTTCGAGCACAACGATGCGCTCGGTATCGCGTTCGCCCAGCCAGCCGCGGACCTCGTCGAGTCGCTCAGCGGGTGCGACGACACCAATCGTTCCGTCGAGCTGGTCGGCGAGGTGCTCGGTCGCCTCGCGCACGGACCGGGCGAGGTGCGCGTGCTCGACGTCGTGCAGCCGCGGCTCGACGCCTGTCTCGCGCACGGCCACCGGCAGGTCGGCCCCCGGGATGGCGGCCCGGGCGACCTCGGCGGCGAGGGCGTAGATCTCCTGGGAGTTGCGGTAGTTGGTGGAGAGCCGGAAGGCGTTGCGGTCCTTGCCCCGCAACGCGTCGTCGCGAGCCGCGGCCGCCTCGTCGGGCCGTGACCACGACGACTGCGCGGCGTCGCCGACGATCGTCCAGCTGGCATGGCGACCGCGGCGCCCGATCATCCGCCACTGCATGGGGCTCAGGTCCTGCGCCTCGTCGAGCAGGACGTGGGCGAAGCCGTCGTCCTCGATCGACGCGGTCGGCCGCTCACCCGGGCGGACGCGCACGAAGCCACCGCTCGACCGCTGGTCCGTCGTCGACAGCTCGGGGACGGTCTCGTCGTACAGATCGGCGAGCGGGTCGTCCTCGGGCTCAGGCTCGGGTGGCTCACCGACCAGGTAGCGCAGCTCGTCCAGCAAGGGCACGTCCTCGACCGAGAAGTCGTCGGTGAGCGACTCGAGCAAGTCGTCGACCTCGGGTCTGCTCAGCAGCGTGCCAGCATCGGCGGCAAGCCGGGCGCGGTCACGCAGCCAGCCGTAGACGTCGACGGCGTCGACGACCGGCCACCAGCTGCGCGCAAACTCGATGAAGTCGTCGGTGCCGCGCATCGTATGAGCGAACTCGTCGTGACCGTGTTCGCGGGCCCGGTCGCCGGTCGCCTTGCGCCACAGGAGCTCGATGAGCTCGTCTGCCACCTTGGGCGCGATGCGGTTCCGACGTTGACCGGAGCGGAGCAGGGTACGACGCAGGGACTCGAGCTCGCGCTCGTCGAGCGTCAGGACGTCGTCGCGGTAGAAGATCCGGAACGATGTCGGTGCCCCCGGAACGGCACCCCGGGCCGTGCGTCCGAGCAACGGCTTCATCCGCGACGACCCCTTGATCGACGCCACCGTCGGGCGGTCGTGGCGGGTCGCCGTGATCCCGTCGACGACCTCACCCAGCGCACGGAGCGACACGCTGGTCTCGCCCAGGCTGGGCAGGACGCGTTCGATGTAGCTCATGAACACGGCGTTGGGTCCGACGACCAGGACGCCACCGCCTTCGAAGCGGCGCCGGTCGGTGTAGAGGAGGTAGGCCGCCCGGTGCAGCGCGACCACGGTCTTGCCGGTGCCCGGTCCCCCGCTGATCGTCGTGACGCCCTTCTGCGGCGCGCGGATCGCGTCGTCCTGTTCCTTCTGGATGGTGGCCACGACGGAATGCATCGTCCGGTCGCGCGACCGGCTGAGGGAGGCGATGAGAGCGCCTTCGCCCACGACGACCAGGTCATCGGGTGCGTGCTCGGCGTCGAGCAAGTCATCCTGGATCCCGATGACCTTGTCGCTGCTGGATTGCAGGACGCGTCGACGTACGACGCCGAGCGGGTCCTGCGCGGTCGCCTGGTAGAAGACCGAGGCAGCCGGTGCGCGCCAGTCGATCAGCACCACTTCACGGTCCTCGTCACGCAGGCCGAGCCGGCCGATGTAGCGGGGCTCGTCGGTCCGCATGTCGAGCCGGCCGAACACCAGTCCATCGTGGGCAGCGTTCAACGTGGCGAGCCGCTTGCTGGCCTGGAACACGATGGCGTCACGCTCGACGAGGCCACCCTCGTTGCCGACCCGGGCGCGGGCATGACCCTCGGCGGCCAGCGCCTGGGCGGATCGGGACGCGGCCTCGAGGCGCGCATAGATACGGTCGACGACGGCCTGTTCGTGCTTGATCTCTTGCTCGACCGTGTCGTCGGTGACCGGTCGCTCTCGACGATCTGACAAGGGTGCTCGTTCCTATCCCCCGAAATCAGTGAACATCCAAGTCTAAGGGGCGGTGGGGCCGACCGGGGTGAGGTTTTCGCGAATCGCCATACCGCGCGGCTCAGGCCCTTGGTGGGGCGCCTGGCCCGGAGGTGAAGGTGGCAAATCCCCTGTCCGCAAGCCACGTTTGGCTTGTTTACAGTCCATTTGGCTTGTTAACAAGGCAAACGCGGAGGGCGACAGGACATCTGGAGCTTGCGGGGGAATGGGGTGAAGGCTTCGGACTCGCGCACCCCGGTGTCGGTCCAACCGCGGCGCGCGTAGAAGGACCGGGCGCGGTGGTTCTCGACCAGAACCCACAGGTATGCCGTCTGAGCTCCCTGCGCCGCCAGACCCGTCAGCACGGTCTCGTGCAGCCGGTCGGCCCGACCCGACCCCCAGCACCGCGGGAGGTAGCCGAAATGTCGCAGCCACCCGTCACCGTACGCCGCGTAGCCGACGGGACCTGACTCGTCGACGTCGAGCAGCGTCACCAGGTCGGGATCGTCGAGCACGATGCGCCAGCGCGCCAGCACGTCGTCGGACGGGAACGGCAGGTCCGGACCGAAGACATGGGCGAGACCGGCGCTCGAGGCCTGCCGTTCGAGGTCCAACAGGGTGACCAGGTCATCGTCGTTGGCTCGCCGGATCACCTGTGCACGCTATCTGGTGACGCTGGACGGATCCGGCTCGCGAGGGGAACCTGCGGCGCGCTGCTCCCCTCGTCGCAGTCGGCGCCGCAGGTCGTCTCCCCTCAGGATGGAGGCTTGATGTTCTGGTTCCGGTGGAAGACGTTCGTCGGGTCGTACTCAGCCTTGAGCGCCACCAACCGGTCGTATGACCGGTCCCCGTACGCGGCGCGCACCCGCTCCTCGCCTTCGTCCCCGATGAAGTTCAGGTACGTGCCGCCGTTGGCGAACGGCGCGATCGCGGACCGGAACTCTCGCACCCACGAGAGTGCTGTGTGATCGTCGGCTGCGTCCTCCCACACCGCGAAGGGGTGGCTGACGAAAGCCGCATCTCGCTGCGCCATCGGAGTTTGCGCCCCCAGCTTGTCGACGGCGCCACCCCAGGGAAAGACGATCTGCTGGGTCAGCGGCGAGGGTCGCGTATGTCCGTACTCGAGGAAGACGTCGAGCGCCTTGTCGTCGAACTCGTCATGGAAGTCGGCACTCCAGTAGTTGCGCAGTCCCGGCGGGTCATCGATCATCTTCTGCATCTCGACGTACGGCATCCGGCTGACGAGGTCCACGGCGGGCTGCTGCGCGCGCATCGGGGCCATCACGTCGTCGGCAAGCGCGTCATCACCGCTCCACACGGCTGCCACTCCGATGATCGGGGCACCCTGCAGGTGTGCAGGGATGAACTCCTCGGGCGGACCGGACAGCACCACCAACGCTGATCCCAAGGCATCGGGTGCGCTCTCGGCCCAGTCGAGAAACGCGTGTCCGACCGCCGCGCCCTGCTCAAGTGGCCACGCCATCAGACCCGCCATCAGGATCGGGCCCACCTGATGGAGGTGGAACTCGAAGCTCGTCGCCACCCCGAAGTTCCCGCCTCCGCCGTGGAGTCCCCAGAACAGCTCAGGGTTGGACTTCGCGTCGGCCCGGACCTCATGGCCGTCTGCGGTCACGAGGTCAACGGCGATCAGGTTGTCGCAGGCCAGGCCGTAGTGTCGCTCCAGCCAGCCGGATCCACCGCCAAGGGTGAAGCCAGCAACGCCTGTCGTCGAGACGCGGCCGCCGGTCGTGGCAAGGCCGAACTGTTGAGCAGCGGCGTCGAACTCGCCCCACGTCACGCCCGCCCCGACCTTCGCTGTACGGCGACCCGCATCGATCTCGATCTGCTTCATCGGTCGGACGTCGACAACCAACCCGTCCTCGACAGTCGACGCCCCGGCCACGGAGTGCCCGCCAGATCGCACGGCAACCTCGAGCCCCTCGGCCCTGGCCTGTGCGAGAGCGCCGATCACGTCCGACGGCGTAGTGCAGGAAGCGATCAGCCGGGGACGGCTATCGATCATCCCGTTGAACAGGGCCCGTCTTTCGTCGTAATTGCTGTCGCCCGGGCTGGTCCAGTCCATGTCTGCACGCTCCTTTGCGGGTGGGCGCGGACCGGACCGGTTGTGCGGCTGGGACCAGACCGCTGACTCCAGCGTGCACTCATCTCGGGCCACCGGCCATGGCCCGTCCGGGCTAGGGAAACCTCTTGGATCGGACATGTCGCGGCCGTGGCAGGCTGGGCACATGGGCGACGGCATCCGGTACCGGTCGGTTGCCGGCCGCTGGGTGCTGCTGGCCGCGGTGCTCGGGTCCGGCATGGCGATGCTGGACGGGACGGTGGTCAACGTCGCGCTCCGCACGATCGGCCGCGATCTCGACGCGAGCCTGTCTCAGCTGCAGTGGATCAGCAACGGCTACCTCCTGTCGCTGGCGTCCCTGATCCTGCTCGGCGGCTCGCTCGGTGACCGTTTCGGTCGCCGCCGCGTGTTCGTCGTCGGCGTCGTGTGGTTCGCCGCGGCGTCGTTGTTGTGCGGGGCCGCCCAGAACGCCGAGCAACTCATCGCCGCCCGGGTCCTGCAGGGGGTCGGAGCGGCCCTGCTGACACCGGGCAGCCTCGCGATGATCCAGGGTTCCTTCCATCCATCCGACCGCGCCCGCGCGATCGGTGCCTGGTCGGGGCTGGGCGGGATCGCGGCCGCGGCCGGGCCCTTCCTCGGCGGTTGGCTGGTTCAGTACGCCAGCTGGCGCTGGGTGTTCCTGCTCAACCTGCCGCTGGCGGTCATCACCGTGGCGGCCGCACAACGGCACGTGCCCGAGACACGGAATCCCCGGTCCGTGCCAGGGTTCGACGTCTCCGGCGCCGTGCTGGGTGCAGTTTCACTGGCTGCCGTCACGTTCGCGCTCATCGAAGTCGGTGACATGCCCGCAGCCGCACTCGTTGCCACCGCGGTCGTCGGGGTGCTGGCTTTCGCGCTCTTCGTCCACGTCGAACGTACGAGCCGGCATCCGATGATGTCGACCACGTTGTTCTCCTCGCGCCAGTTCAGCGCGGCGAACGCCATGACCCTGCTCGTGTACGCCGCTTTGGCCGGCGTGCTGTTCTTCCTCATCCTTCAGCTGCAGACGGTGGCCGGTTACGGAGCCCTGCGGGCCGGGATCTCGACGCTTCCGATCACGGTCGTGATGTTGCTGCTGGCCGCGCGTGGCGGCCAGCTTGCGGTCCGCATCGGTCCGCGGATCCCGATGACCGCAGGGCCGATCGTGTGCGGTGGCGGGATCGCCCTGCTCACCGGAGTGGATGCCCAGACGTCGTACTGGCGGGATGTCTTCCCGGGGATCACCGTGTTCGCCTTCGGGCTGGCGTTGCTCGTGGCGCCACTGACCGCGACCGTGCTGGCTGCCGCCCCCGACCGGTTCGCCGGGATCGCCAGCGGGGTCAACAACGCGGTCGCCCGCGCCGGGTCCCTGCTCGCTGTCGCGGCGTTGCCGGCCGTGGTCGGGCTGAGCGGCGCCGACTACGAGCGGCCGGTCACGTTTGCCGCCGGGTATCGAGCGCGCGATGTGGATCTGCGTGGTGCTGTTGGTGCTCGGAGGCGTGCTGTCGTGGCTGTTGATCCGCAACCCCCTTCCCGCGGCAACGGACGAACCTCCGTTGGTCGCGGCCGGCTAGCCCTTCCTCGACGGTCTCGACCTCAGCGAGCACGCGGCGGTCGAGGGAGCCTCGCCTCGCAAACCTGCCGAGCCTGCCGAGACCAAGAAAGTGTTGTGGACAAGGCGAAACGGGCTGTTGGTTGTCGGACATGGCAGGTAGAATCGAACACATGTTCGACACCGACCTCAGCGCACTCGACGAGCTGGCCACCCTGGCCTACGTCGAGACTGCCGACACCGCGCGTGACCAGCGCCGAGGTTGCCATCCTGCAGGCCGCCGCGCACTGGGCCGACCTGCACAGCGAGCTCGCCCGGTCCACCGGCCCGACTGCTGCCCGGCAGTGAGCAGCTGGTCCGGTTCGGTGGCGCCGGCACACCGGGCGTGGCGGAGTTCGCGCCGGCCGAGCTCGGCGTCGTCCTCGCCACCTCCACCCACCGCAGCCGAACGGCTGGTGGCGGACGCGTTGGACCTGCGCCACCGACTCCCACAGCTGTGGGCACGGATCTGTGCGGGTGAGGTCAAGCCGTGGATCGGCCGCAAGACCGCCGACACCACCCGCCACCTGAGCGAAGCCACCGTGGCGGTGGTCGACCGACGGATCGCCAAATATGCCCACTCGCTGTCGTGGGGACGCATCGAGGCGATCATCACCGCGTGCTGGCTCGCGTGCGACCCGGACGCCGCCGCCGAAGCCGACGCACAGGCACAGGGGTCGTTGGGGGTGTGGGTCAAGGACCACCAGCCGGGCGAGCACGGCACCCGGAAGATCTTCATCCGGGCCGAAGCACCCGACGCGTTACGGTTCAACGCCACCATCGGCGGCCTCGCCACCGGCCTCGGCGTCCTCGGCGACACCCGACCGGTCGACGTCCGTCGGGCCGCCGCGGTCGGGATCCTGGCCAACCCCCAACACGCCCTGGACCTGTTCACCGACTCTCCAGCACCGCCCACCACCCACCACACCGACGACCGCCCGACCCGACGACCCCACCGGCGAGCCGGCCGGTCTGACGGCTACCGGCCTGCGAGACCCGGTCAGGTCAGGCGAGGACCGGGTCGACACCCGGCCCGACGTCACGCTGTACGTCCACCTCACCGACCAGGCCCTGGTCACCGGCACCGGGGTGGCGCGGGTCGAACAGGTCGGACCCGTCACCCTGGACCGCGTCAAGACAGCTGGCTCAGTCGCGCCAACGTCGTCGTGAAACCGGTGATCGACCTCAACCAGCAGATCCCCGTCGACGCCTATGAGATCCCCGACCGGATCCGCGACGCCGTCCACCTACGCACCCCCGTCGACTGCTTCCCCTACGCCACCTCCACCCGACGCACCGGCGACCTCGACCACACCACCCCCTACCTCTCCCCCGACAACGGCGGACCACCCGGCCAAACCGGGATCGACAACCTCGGCCCCCTGACCCGGACCCACCACCGCATCAAGACCCACGGCCGCTGGCAGGTCACCCAACCCTTCACCGGCATCTTCGTCTGGCGCAGCCCCCACGGCCGCTATCACCTCGTCGACCACACCGGCACCCACCCAGCCCTCCCGGCACTGTTGGTCCGTCAGCCGCTGCCGGCTGCCTGAACCTGGCGCCCCGGCGCACGCGGGCGTTCCCGGCCGATGAGCTGGATCGGGGCGGCCACTCCCCACGCAATCCGTCGATGCGTTCGCGGATGATGTCGGCATGACCGTTGTGGCGCGCATACTCCTGGATCACCTTGACAGGCACCAGCGCACCGAGAACCATCCCGCCGTAGGGTCGGCGGGTGCGCGTCCTCGGTATCGAAGTCCCTGACGAGCAGGTGGCACGGTGGCGCACCTGGTTCGCCCCCGACCCGCAACCGTTCCTGCTCGACGCCGAGCTGGCGCAACGCTTTGGCATCGAGCGCAGCCACGCGCCGCTGCCGGACGAGCTGCGCGACACGTTCGAGGTCTACACCCTGGTCGACGGCGTCGGCGTCGGCTGGCTCGACGAAGCTGCGTTCATGGGCTATCCGCGGGAAGATCGCGCCGCTTTGGTGCGCTCCCAGCTCACGTTCGGACGCTCACTGGTTCCCAGCGTCCGAGCGCACCAGCAGGTCGTCGGCACAGCTGCCCGTACTCAGGCGGACGGCCGGCGGTTCGTGTGGTGGCCGTCCCTGCTTCATGGACACGGCGAGCTGCTCCGGGCGTATGTCGAGGAGGGTCGTCACTCGAGTCGCCACGACCAGGTGCCCGACGCCGTCTGGGATGACATCACCCTTCGACTCCCCGGCGCACGGGCGCTGGCAGGCACGTTCGCCGCTGGGAGCGGGCCCAACTGCTTCGGCACCGTGCTGGCGGCCGCCGGGGTGGACGGCGCCGCCGACTCCTGGATGCTCCGCGAACCGTTCGAGGAGTGGCTGACTACCGCCACCCAGGCCGGCGGTGACGACACCGACATCGGCACCGTCCTGGTCTGGCGCTCGCCCGACGGCCTCGTGCAGCATGCCGCCATCACGCTCGGCGACGGTTGGGCCCTGCACAAGCCGTCGCAAGGCTGGATGAGCCCCCGCAAGGTCCTGACCGTCGACGAGGTCAAGCGAAGCGCGCGTGCTCGGGGACGACGGCTGCAGCGCCGCCGGCTCATCGACTGACCTGGCTCAGAGCAGGCCATGCTCGGAGCAGCGGGCGGTCCAGCCTCGTGGGACGACTTGAACCACCATGCGGCGACGGCAGTACGGGCAGTAGCGAGGTGGCTCCAGCTCACGAAGCCGCCGGCACGGCCCGTGGTCACGCGCCGACAGCAGCGCGCCGCAGTGATCGCAGTACGACGGGTCAGTGGCCTGCACCGGGTCCGACGAAGCCGTCATAGCGTCTTGGAGAGCTCCTTGATCGGCATCTGCAACTCTCCGAGCAGCTCCAGGTCCTCCGCCGGGTCACGGCCCAGAGTGGTCAGGTAGTTCCCGACGATCACCGCGTTGATGCCACCGAGCAGGCCATCGCGAGTGCCGAGCTCGCCCAGCGTGATCTCCCGCCCACCGGCGTAGCGCAGGATCGTGCGCGGCATCGCGAGTCGGAAGGCCGCCACGGTGCGCAGCGCATCCCCGGACTCCATCACCGGTAGGTCGCCGAACGGCGTACCGGGGCGCGGATTGAGGAAGTTCAGCGGCACCTCGTGCGGGTCGAGCTCAGCTAGCTGAGCGGCCAGCTCGGCGCGCTGCTCCAGAGTTTCCCCCATCCCGACCAGGCCTCCACAGCACAGCTCCATGCCGGCAGCGCGGACCATCTCACACGTCTCCCAGCGTTCCTCGTAGGTGTGCGTCGTGACGACCTGCGGGAAGTAGCTCCGGGCAGCTTCGAGGTTGTGGTTGTAGCGGTGCACGCCCATCGCCGCGAGCCGGTCGACCTGGTCCTGGGTGAGCATGCCCAGCGAGCACGCGATGTTGATGTCGACCTCGGCCTGGATCGCCTTGATGCCCTCCTCGACCTGACTGAGCAGCCGCTCGTCGGGTCCGCGAACCGCGGCCACGATGCAGAACTCCGAAGCACCCGTCGCGGCGGTCTGCTTGGCCGCCTCGACCAGCTCGGGGATGTCGAGCCAGACGGCGCGCACGGGTGATGTGAACTGGCCGGACTGTGAGCAGAAGTGGCAGTCCTCGGGACAGCCGCCCGTCTTGAGCGACACGATCCCCTCGACCTCGACCTCCGGGCCGCACCACCGCATCCGCACCTCGTGGGCGAGGTCGAGCAGCGCGGGCAGCGCGTCGTCCGGAAGTCGCAGCACGTCGACGAGCTGCCGTTGGTCGAGTCCGCGTCCCTCCTCGAGGACGTGCTGGCGGGCGACGCGGAGGATCTCAGGCTGATCGGTCACGCACGCAATCTACCGACCTTCCGCCGGGCGGCGACGATCGCCGTCCAGCAGCCAGGCACGGGAGCAGCGGCGGAAGCCCGATAGCCTGCTCACGATGCTGCAGCATGCCCTGACCGAACGGCTCGCCTTCGACCGTGAGCACCTGTGGCATCCCTACACGTCGATGACCGACCCGCTGCAGACGCAGTACGTCGCCGGCGCCGACGGCATCCGGATCCGACTGGGCGACGGCACCGAGCTCGTCGACGCCATGTCGTCGTGGTGGTGCGCCATCCATGGGTACCGTCATCCCCGGCTGGACGAGGCGGTCCACCGGCAGGTCGACGCGATGAGCCACGTCATGTTCGGCGGTCTCACGCACGCGCCTGCGATCGAGCTGGCCCGCAAGCTCGTGGACCTGACGCCGGAGCCGCTCGAGCACGTGTTCTTCGCCGACTCCGGTTCGGTCTCGGTCGAGGTGGCGCTCAAGATGGCGCTGCAGTACCAACGCGGCCGCGGCCGACCCACCCGCACCCGCATGCTCGCTCTGCGCGGTGGCTACCACGGTGACACCGCCGGCGCGATGAGCGTGACCGACCCTGAGGGCGGCATGCACAGCATGTTCGCCGACATCCTGGACCGCCACGTCTTCGCGGACCGGCCGCCGGCCCCCGGTGCCGACGTCGCTGCCTGGTCGGCCGAGGTCCACGAGCTCGTCGACCGACATGCACACGAGCTGGCGGCGGTCATCGCCGAACCCGTCCTCCAGGGCGCAGGTGGCATGCACGTCTACGACCCTCGCTGCCTGTCGGTCCTGCGCGAGGTCTGCGACCAGCACGGACTGCTGCTGATCCTCGACGAGATCGCGACCGGTTTCGGGCGCACCGGGTCCCTGTTCGGCGCCGACCAGGCCGCCGTGGTCCCGGACATCATGTGCGTCGGCAAGGCCCTGACGGGTGGCTACCTCACGTTGGCCGCCACCCTGTGCACGGCCGCGGTGGCGGCGGGCATCGGCGGCAGCGAGTCCGGCGTGCTCATGCACGGACCCACCTTCATGGCCAACCCGCTCGCGTGCGCGGTAGCCCTGGCCAACCTCGAGCTGCTGGACGAGCGCGGTTGGCACGACGACGTACGCCGGCTGGAGTCCGGCCTGATCACGGGCTTGCAGCCCGCGTCGGCCCTCGCCCAGGTGGTCGACGTGCGGGTGCTCGGCGCGGTCGGCGTGATCCAGCTCGACCACCCGGTCGACGTCCCCACGGCCGCCGCCGCCGCTGCTCGGCACGGCGTGTGGATCCGCCCGTTCCGCGACCTCGTCTACACGATGCCGCCGTACATCACCGATGACGACGAGCTCCGACAGATCTGTGCGGCGCTGATCGCGGCGGCCGCCGTATGACGTTCGACGACTGGCTCGCACAGCGTGCCGACGACCGGCAGCGTGCCGGACTCGAGCGTCGGCTCCGGCCGAGATCCGCGGCCACGTCGGGGGTGGTCGACCTCGCCGGCAACGACTACCTCGGCCTGAGCCGCCATCCCCAGGTGACCGCTGCGGCGGCCGCGGCGGCGCGGACCTGGGGCGCGGGAGCGGGCGCCTCCCGGCTCGTCACCGGAACTCTCGAGCTGCACGGCGAGCTCGAGCAGGAGATGGCGACCTTCACCGGCCACGACACCGGGCTGGTGTTCTCGACCGGCTACCACGCCAACCTGGGTGCGGTGTCTGCCCTGGCTGACGAGGACACCCTCCTCGTCAGTGACGCCCACGTGCACGCGTCACTCGTCGATGCCTGCCGTCTCGCGCGACCTGGTGCGCTGACCGTCATCCGCCACAACGACCTGGACGCCGTCGAGGCCGCGCTCCGCGGGAGGGAGCAGCGCCGCGCGATCGTGCTGGTCGAGTCGGTGTACTCGGTGCTCGGTGACACCGCCCCGTTGGTCGACCTGTTGGGCCTCATCGAGACCTACGACGCCATCCTGCTCGTCGACGAGGCGCACGGCATCGGCGTCGCCGGCAAGGACGGCCACGGCCTGGTCGCCACGCACGGCCTGGCCGGGCGCGCCGACGTCGTCACCACGATGACGCTCTCCAAGGCGTTGGGCAGCCAGGGCGGGATCGTGCTGGGCTCTTCGCGCGTCGTGGACCACCTGGTCAACACCGCACGCCCCTTCATCTACGACACCGGCCTGGCGCCCGCGGCCGCCGCGGCCGCGCTGGCGGCGCTCGGTGTACTCCGCTCGGACCCCGGTCTGTCACACCGCGTCCTTGCGAACGCTGCACGACTGGCCACTGCCGCCGGCGCCGAGACCCCGGCCGGTGCCGTGCTGTCGCTGCCGATGCCCAGCCCCGAGGCCGCCTTGCGCGCCCAGGCCGATCTGCTGGCCGAGGGTATCCAGGTCGGGTGTTTCCGGCCGCCATCGGTGCCCGGCCGGGTTTCCCGGTTACGGGTGACCGCCCGCGCCGACCTCACCGAGCCCGAGCTCGCACTGTCCTGCCGACTGCTCGCGTCCGTTCGCGACCGCGCGTGAGACTGCTGATCGTCACCGGGACCGGGACCGGGGTCGGCAAGACGATCGCGACCGCAGCGTTGGCGTCCACGCTGATGGCACACGGTCGGCGGGTGGCGGTCGTCAAGCCGTATCAGACCGGCGTGAGCGGCAACGAGCCGAGCGACGTACGCACCGTGACGGCCTTGTCCGGGTGCACTGCGGTGCATGAGCTCGTCCGTCTGGACGACCCCCTGGCGCCGGACTCGGCCGCCCGGCTGCGCGACATCGAGATCCCCACCGTCGAGCGGCTGGTCGACGAGATCGCCACCCGCGCCGACGGCCAGGACGTGACGCTCGTCGAGGGCGCCGGCGGGGTGGCGGTCCGGCTGGACACCGCGGGCGGCACCATCATCACGCTGGCCGCGGGGCTGCGCGACGCCGGTCACGACGTGGGCGTCCTCGTGGTGACGAGCCTGTCGCTCGGGACGCTCAACCACACCGAGCTCACGGTGGGAGCCGTGCGGTCGGCCGGGTTCGAGCCGATCGGGCTCATCCTCGGCGACGTCCCTGCTGAGCCGGGACTCGCCGAACGCCGCAACCTCGAGGACCTGCCCCGGGTCACGGCACTACCCGTTCTCGCGAGCATCCCGCACGGTGTCGGCGGCTGGCCGGCAGCAGCGTTCCGGGAGACGGCTCCCGGCTGGGTCATCCTCCCCGAACTGCTGGGCTGAGGGGCGGAGTCTCAGTGGTACAGCTGCGGCGGCAGCCGTGACAACAGGGAGTCGATGATCGGCACGGCGTCGTGGGAGCCGGACTTCCCCTTGGCGACGAAGACGGCGAAGGCGACGTCGCCGCGATAGCCGATCAGCCAGGCGTTCGTGCCGGTGCCGGATCCTTTCGCGTACTCAGCGGTGCCGGTCTTCGCGTACACCGGAAGTCCGGGCAGGTCGAGCGCCTGCCCGGTCCCGCTCGTGACCACGAGCCGCATCATGCGCTGCAGAACGTGGACCGTGTCCGGATTCAGCTCGTTCAGCCGCTGGCCGGGCCGCTCGCCCGGCAACAGCGTTGGCGTCCGTGAGACGCCCGAGTCGACGGTCGCGGCGACCGTCGCCATCATCAACGGGCTCGCCTCGACCTTGCCCTGTCCGATCATGTCGGCGGCGCGCGTCACGAGATCGCGATCGGCCGGCACCGACCCGCTGAACCCGTCGATGCCCAGATCCCACGATGCCCCGAAGCCGAAGTCCTTGGTGGCCGTGGCAGCCAGCGCCGGGCCGCTGATCCGGTCCGCGAAGCCGACCATCGTCGTGTTGCAGGACGCGGCATACGCCTGCGCAAACGTCGGGTTGGGTCCGGTGATGCCGGGGTCGTAGTTCTTGAACCGCTTCCCGCCGACCACCGTCGTGTCGGGACAGGCCACCCGGGTTCCCGGCCGCACGACGCCGGCGTCGAGCAAGGCAGCCGCCGAGACGGTCTTGAACGTCGAGCCCGGTGCGTACCGGCCGACGAAGGCGGTGTTGTACGTCGTGGGGCCGGGCGCGTTCGCGGCGGCCAGGATCTCACCGGTGCTGGCCTTGACCAGCACCACAGAGGTCGTGTTGGTCGCGTCCGAGACGACCCGCTCCGCCGCGTCCTGGGCCTGCAGGTCGAGGCTGGTCTCGAGCGGCGTACCGGCTTTCGGAGGTCGGACGAGGACACGGTCGAGCGTGCTGCCACCCGGAGCCCTCTCGACGAGGTCGATCGAGATACCCGGAGTGCCGGCGAGCCGTTGCTGGTAGGCGAACTGGAGCCCGCTCGTTCCGATCTCGTCGGTCGGAAGGCTGAGCGGACCGGCGTTCTTGAGCGCATCCTCCGTCGCCGGACCCACGGTCCCGAGGATCGCTCGCGCCCAGGCGGCCGAGGGCGCGAGCGCACGCCGCGCGGTGTCGATGGAGATGCCCGGAACCTGGAGCAGGCGGTCGCGCAGCGGCGCGTAGTCGTCACGGCGCAGGTCGATGACCGGCACGAACCAGCCGGGCTTGGCGGCTGTGACGCGGGCCTCGAGCGCGGCGGCGTCGATGCCGAGGAAGCGTGAGAGATCGTCGTACGTCGCCGGCTTGACCTTGTCGGAGACGACGCCCACCCGCACGATCGGTCGCTCCGGAGTGAGTGCCACCCCGTTGCGGTCCAGGATCGGCGCTCGCTTGGGCAGCGTCCGGTGGCGGACAAACGTCGTCACGTCGGTGAGATCAGGGTTGAACGTGGACGACGACCAGGCGACGAGCCACTGGCCGTCCTCCAGAGACGACCGGATCAGCGTCTCGTACGACCATTGCCCTGCGCCGGCGAGGTCGTGGGTGATCTGGGCGTGCTCCTTGCACGAGCTGCTGCTGCAGCTGAGGTCGCCAGTGGGCTCGATGGTCGTCTTGGTGATGGCCAGCTCGGCCACGAGTGCAGAGATCTCGCGGGCAGCGACCCCGGGCTTGTCGACCACGCCCCGGAAGGCGGCGACGGACGGGTCCGTCCACGCACCGACGAACTCGTCGATCACGGCACCGCCGGGAGTGGTGGTCGTCGCGGTAGGACTCGGGCCCTTGGAGCCACCCGTGCAGGCCGACAGCACGAGCCCGCCGGCCACGCCGGCCGCCGCGAGCCGAACCAGCATGCGGCAACGCCGGCTGCTCACAGGAACCCCCTGGTGGTAAGGCGATGACGGTCAGGACGACGGCCAGCCTAGCCAGTCCAGGGGTCTCGTTCCTCAGCGGTGGGTCACCGTCGGGTTACCCGTGGTGAGGTTTTCGGTCCCCGCGCCGACCGCTGGGCCGCCTTGCGTCGCATCTGCGCGCCCACCCGCTTCATCGCCCAGTGGTAGACCGGGCCGGAGAATCGCTTGGCGTACACCACGAGCCGTCCGTCGCGTGACGGCAGCACGAGGAACCGGCCCCGGTCCAGGGCGCTCATGGTGCGGGCCGCGATCTCGTCCGCTGACACCCGGGCGCCCGAGACCAGCGACGCACCGGAGCGCTCGAGCGGTACGTCGGAACCCCGCAGCATGCTCGCGCCGAGGTTGGACCGGAAGAAGGACGGGCACACGACGGAGACCTCGACACCGAATGGCGCGAGCTCGTGCAGCAAGGTCTCCGAGAGCGCGACCACGCCGGCCTTCACGGTGTTGTATGACGCCATCCCCGGCGCATGCACGAGACCAGCGATCGAGGCAACGTTGACGATGTGGCCGCCCCGTTGCCCCTTGAAGAGCGGGACGAACGTCTGACAGCCCTTCACGACACCCAGCAGGTTGATCTCGACGATCCATTCCCAGTCGTCGAGAGTCACGTTGTCGATCCGGCCTCCGGCACCGACGCCGGCATTGTTGACCAGCACATCGAGGCCACCCCAGTGCTCCACCAACCAGGACTCGGCCTTCTCCCAGGCCGCTGTGTCGCGGACGTCGAGCGGCAGGTACGCCACCTCGCCGTCGGCCACGGCGACTGGTAGCGAGTCGTCGACGTCAGGCGCCAGGTCGGTGACCAGGACTCGGGCCCCGCGGGCGGCGTACTGACGTGCGAGCGCCTGTCCCAGCCCGGACGCGCCCCCGGTGATCAGTACGCGCTGGCTCTCGTCCACGCGAGAGACCCTACTCTGCAGTAGCCGGGCGGCCCCCGCCCCACGTACGTGGTCAGCGGGCCGCAACAGTGGCGACGACCCAGGACCGGACTTCCGGCCGGTCCCAGTCGCCTGCGGTGATCACCAGGCGTCGCACCGCGGCGATCACGAACGGAAGCGCCCAGACAAACGCCCACCGTGCATCGTCGGCGCGGGCGGTGATCGTGAAGACCATACCGGTCAAGGTGGAGGTCAACGCCAGGTAAGCCGAGTACACGACCATCGCCGACGGTGGAGCCGGTGTCCCGCGAGATGAGCGGAGGTCCATGGCGAACGGGCGACGGACCGACCAGTGCATCGAACGGGCCACCACCTGCAGGCTGACGACGACCGTCGTCACCAGCAGCGATGCCAGCTCAGCCGACGTGGGCGTGCCGGAGGCGCGCAGGCTGGCGACAACGACGCTGATCACGGTCGCCACCAGCAAGATCTCGACAAGCACCCGAACGCGGGCGTAGAACACCTTCTTGGGCTCGACCGGCAGGCTGTCGCGCCACAGGGCTCCGGTCGCGTCCAGGCACCAGGCGTTGACGCCGAACAGCAACGCTCCACCGGCCGCGACCAGACCCGGAAGGATCGGCAGCATCTCCCAGTCCAGCCGTCCCGCCGTTGCCACCAGACCCGGCAGCAGCGCCAGTACGACGAGCCCGCGGCGAAGCGGAACCGAGCGCCAGACACTGGCGCGGTCGATCCGGAGCAGCATCGCCGAGTCGCTGGCCGGCATGGGTCGTGGCTGCACGGACCGGCCGGACTCCTTGAGCTCCTCTCGGGGCTGGCGTCGTGCGACCGCATGGTTCAGCCAGGCGCCCAGCACGACGGCACCGCCGGCAGACGCTGCCAGGATCGCCACAGCTGCCCAGTAGCGAAGCCATGCTCCGCCCTGGCTCTGGAAGGCCGCGATGACGACGTGCACGGTGGGGCTGTGGTCGAGAACCTGCACGACATCGTGCCGGACGACGAGGACGACCACGACAGCAGCGATCGCAAGCCCGACGCTGCGCACGATCGCGATGCCGTGCTCGCCGCGGCGCGTCCATTCGACGACCCAGGCAATCGCCTGCGCGACCGCTGTCGCGGCCAGCATCCACAGCACCGCGACCAGCTGGACTGCCCACAGCTTGGTCGGTCCGGCGGCGTACGACGTGAGTCCCAGCACGGTCCAGGCCTGGATCATCCAGGCGATGTTGAGC
The DNA here is from genome assembly GCA_963815445.1 of uncultured Actinomycetota bacterium. Lineage (GTDB taxonomy): Bacteria > Actinomycetota > Actinomycetes > Propionibacteriales > Nocardioidaceae > JANLYC01. The sequence goes on along the minus strand of CAWFGV010000004.1, from coordinate 273,565 downwards.
GGTGCGAGGAGCAGTGCGCCGAGGTGGTCGGTGGTCGGACTGACGGGGAACGCAACCGCTTCGTCACGCGGCAGCAGCTCGCGGCCGCCGCCCGCGCCGATGATCGAGAAGATCGTGGTGATGATGAAGGCCAGGTAGATCGTGGGAAGCAGCAGCACCAGATCCTGCGCTTTGGCCGAGACAGCATGGCCGGGGGTGAACGCGGGCACCACCGCAGCGGCCAGGGTCAGCGCCGCGAACGCCGCGCTCACGACGGCGGCATGACGGCGGGAACGTCCGCGCAGGCCGGACATACGAAAGCTCATGAGTGCGCGGACGTCGCGGGTTGCTCGTCCGGCCTCGTGCAGGCGCGACGTCATAACTGCCATGTCGTCACCTCACGACAGCAGTGCACGGTAGGACTGTGCACCGGCTTCGCCGCTCAGGTCTTCGGACGGCGCTGCCGCCGCCACCTGGCCACCGCGCAGAACCACGGCCTCGTCGCAGGCCAGCACGGCCAGCTCGAGCAGATGGGTCGAGATCAGCACGGCCGCGCCGCGGCTACGTGCGTCCGACACGACGTTCATCGTCGCCTCGACGCCCAACGGGTCCACTCCGTCGAAGGGCTCGTCGAGGAGCAGCACGTGTGGGTTGTGGAAGGCCGCGAGCACGACCGACATCCGCCGGCCCATCCCATGGCTGAACCCTGACGTGACGCGATGCATCGCCGCGCCGAGGTCGAACTGCTCGAGCAGGTCACGGGCGCGGTCCTGCCACCCGTCGGGCAGCTGCCGCAGGCGCGCGGACAGCTGGAGGTGCTCCCAGGGCGTGGCGCGTGGTACCAGCCCACCGACGTCAGGGCAGTACCCGGTCTCGCGCTTGGCGTCGAGCGGATGCGCGTCGAACGTCATACCCGGAGACGAGGACAGTGCCGTCGCTGGGGGGGATGACTCCCGCGAGGACGCGCATGGTGGTCGACTTGCCGGCGCCGTTGCGACCGACGAGCGCGGTCGAGCCGCCGGCCGGCACGGTCAGGTCAAGGCCGCGTACCGCCTCGACGGCGCCGAAGTGCACGCGTAGTCCAGCCACGGCGATTGCGGGGGTGGTGCTCATCGGGCTCAGTCTGCCAAGGATTGCGTGACGACGCGGCTACTTCACGTGATATTCCCTGGTGATCAGCCGTTTGACCCGGCCGAACCATCCGTCGATCGGCCAGGAACATCGGCAGCCGCATCGGTCAGAAACGCTCGCCTGCATCCGCCTTCGCCACCAGCAGGGTGGGCGGGGAGAACTGTGGTCCGTACGCCGCCTCGAGCTGTTGTGTCCGGGCGAGGAACCCCGCGACCCCGCCCGCGTAGTTGTTGACATAGGTCAGCACGCCGCCGTACAGGGGCGGGAAACCGATGCCGAAGATCGAGCCGATGTTGGCGTCGGCGGTCGAGCGCAGCACCCCTTCGTCGACGCACTTCACGGTCTCGAGCGCCATCACGAAGGTGAAACGCTCCTGCAGGTCGTGGAACGTCTCGTCATCGACCGGGTTCTTGGCCGGATCGACGAAGTGCTCCCACAGTCCCGGCCACAGCAGCTTCTTGCCGTCGCCGGGGTAGTCGTAGAACCCGGCGCTGGCCGCCTTGCCCCGGCGACCGAACTCCTCGACCATCCGGTCGACCACCGCCATCGCCGGGCCGGCGAACGCCCCCGCCCCGGCGGCCTCCGCGGCCTTCACCGCTTCTGCCGCGATCTTTTGTGGCAGCACCAGTGACACCTCGTCGACCATGGCCAGCGGCGCGGCCGGGAAGCCCATCTGGGTCGCGGCCCGCTCGATCGTCACCGGGTCGATGCCCTCCGCGAGCATGGCGACGCCTTCGAGGACGAGGGTGCCGAACACGCGTGAGGTGAAGAACCCCCGGCTGTCGTTGACCACGATCGGGGTCTTCTTGATCTGCCGGACGACGTCATACGCCTTGGCGATAGTCGTATCGGAGGTCTGCCGTCCGACGATGATCTCGACAAGGGGCATCCGCTCGACGGGCGAGAAGAAGTGCAGCCCGATGAAGTCCGCGCGGCGGGCGACGCCGCTGGCCAGTCCGGTGATCGGGAGTGTGGACGTGTTCGAGCAGAGCAGCGCATCGGCCTCGACGATGTTCTCGACCTCGCCGAAGACCTGGTGCTTGAGCTCCTGGCTCTCGAACACCGCCTCGATGACCAGGTCACACCCCGCCAGGTCGGCCGGCTGGTCGGTCGGCTGGATCCGGGCCAGCACCTCATCCTGCTGCGCAGCGGTGATCCGCCCCTGCTCGACCTGCCGCGCGAGGAGCTTGGTGGAGTACGCCTTGCCCTTCTGCGCGGCAGTGAGCGAGATGTCCTTGAGCACGACGAGCATGCCGGCACGGGCGCACTCGTACGCGATGCCGGCGCCCATCATCCCGGCACCGAGCACGCCCACTCTGCTGGCGGTGTACGCCGGCACGCCGGCGGGCCGAGACTGTCCGGCGTTGATGGCATGCAGGTCGAAGAAGAACGCCTGGATCATGTTCTTGCTGATGGGGCCGGTGACGAGCTCGACGAAGTAGCGCGACTCGATCCGGGTCGCGGTCTCGACGTCGGTCTGCGAACCCTCGACCGCGGCACTCAGGATGGCTCGCGGCGCCGGGTAGTGAGCACCCTTCAGCTGCTTGCGTAGGTTGGCCGGGAACGCGGGCAGGACCTGCGCCAGCTTGGGGGTTGCAGGGGTCCCGCCTGGGATCCGGTATCCCGGCCGGTCCCACGGCTGGCTGGCCGCCTCGGCGTCGTCACGCCGGTCGAGCACCCACGCCTTCGCCGCCGGGAGGAGCTCGTCCGCGGCGGCAACGAGCTCGTCGACCAGACCGATCTGTTGCGCCTTGGAAGGTTTGCTGCGCTGGCCCTGGAGCAACACGTTCATCAGCGCGTCTTGCAGCCCGAACATGCGGACGGTGCGCGTGATGCCCCCGGCACCGGGGAGCAGTCCTAGCGTCACCTCGGGCAGGCCGATCTCGCTGCGTCCGTCGTCGACCGCGATCCGGTGATGGCAGGCCAGCGCGATCTCGAGGCCGCCGCCCAGCGCAGACCCGTTGATCGCCGCCACGACGGGACGACCCAGTGTCTCGAGCCGGCGCAGGTCGGCCTTGATCTGCTGCAGCTGGGCGAACACGGCCGCGGCGTCAGCCGGGGTGGCCCGGATCATGGACACCAAGTCGCCACCGGCGAAGAAGGTCTTCTTGGCCGAGGTGATGACCACCCCGGTCACGGAGTCCCGATCGTCATACAGGCGGTCGACTACGCGCGTCATCGACGCGACGTAGCGGTCGTTCATCGTGTTGGCGCCGGCGTTCGGGTCATCGAGAGTGAGGACGACGATGCCGTCCGCGTCGACGTCGTACCGGATCGTGCTGCTCTCAGCTGCGCCCGCGGATTGGCCCGGGGATTGACCAGTGGTTTGGCCAGTGGACTGACCAGTGGACTGACCAGTGGATTGACCAGTGATGTGGGCCGTGGATTCGGTGGAGGTCATCGAGGAGGCTCGCTTCTTCGTCGGCTGGACGTGCGGGATGGTGGGTCGACCTCAGAGCCGCTCGACGATCGTGGCGACACCCATGCCACCTCCGACGCACAGCGTGGCCAGGCCGAGGCGCTGATCGCGGCGCTCGAGCTCGTCGATCAACGAGCCGAGGAGCATCGCACCGGTAGCACCGAGCGGGTGACCCATCGCGATGGCACCGCCGTTGACGTTGACCCGGTCGTGCGACAGGTCGAGGTCCTGCATGAACCGCAGCACGACTGCGGCGAAGGCCTCGTTCATCTCGAACAGGTCGATGTCGGCGACCGAGAGGCCGGCCCTGTCCATCGCCTTGCGTGCCGCCGGCGCCGGTCCGGTGAGCATGATGAGCGGGTCGGATCCACTCACCGCGGTGGCGACGATGCGCGCACGCGGTGTGATGCCGTACCGGTCTGCCACAGCCCGGCTTCCGACGGCGACGAGCGCGGCGCCGTCCACGATGCCTGAGGAGTTACCGGCATGGTGGACGTGGTCGATGCGCTCGACCCAGTGGTACTTCTCGAGGGCAACCGCGTCGAACCCACCTTGCGCACCGATGTCGGCGAAGCTGGGCTTGAGCCCGCTGAGTGCCTCGACCGTCGTACCGGGCCGGATGAACTCCTCATGGTCGAGGATCGTGAGGCCGTTACGGTCCTTCACCGGGACGACGGAGCGGGCGAAGTAGCCGTTGGCCGCTGCCTTCGCGGCGCGCGCCTGCGACTCCACGGCGTAGGTATCCACATCGGTGCGGGTCCAGCCGCCAAGGGTGGCAATGAGGTCGGCCCCGATCCCCTGGGGGACGAAGTCGGTCGCGAATGCAGTCTCGGGGTCCATCGCCCACGCGCCTCCGTCGGACGCCATCGGGACCCGGCTCATCGACTCGACGCCACCGGCGAGGATCAGGTCTTCCCATCCGGAGCGCACGCGCTGGGCGGCCTGGTTCACGGCCTCGAGTCCGCTGGAGCAGAACCGGTTGAGCTGCACACCACCGGTGGTGTCCGGCAGCCCGGCGGCGATGGCTGAGACCTTGGCGATGTCGGCGCCCTGGTCCCCGATCGGGGTGACACAGCCGAGGACCAGGTCGTCGATGGCCGCGGGATCGAGGTCAGGGAGGCGGCGGCGCATCTCGTCGATGAGACCAACAACCAGATTGACGGGCTTGACCTCATGGAGCGCACCGCCGCGTTTGCCCCGGCCTCTCGGTGTCCGGATCGCGTCGTACACGAACGCCTCGGGAATGCTCGTGCTGCTGGCTGCCATGGGACCGTGCCGCCTCCCGATCAGGGACTAAGTTACTCATCAGTATACGGACGCCCGGGCGACCTTGTCAGGGCCCGACGGCATGGCCTCATTCACATCGTGTGGAGGTCGGGTGCGCTGCTGGCCGTTCCCGTGCGGCCGGCAGACACTGGGCATGAGATCCTGCTACAGAGGCAACGACATGTTGCGGCCGGGCACCAGCGCCGGAAGTCGGGGAATCACGGAGGCATCGCCATGAAGAAGTTGTTGGGCATCGCTGTTGTCACAGTCATGCTTGCGTTGAGCGGATGTGGCGGCGGCAGTTCCTCCACCGACAAGACCACCGGCGCGACGACCCCGACCGAGACGACCCAGTCCACCGACGGGGGGAGCCAGGCCGGAGGCGCGTACTGCGACGCACTGAACGGCGCCAAGACCAACCTGTCGCAGCTCGACCTCACGAAGATCGACGAGAAGACCTACGCGACGCTCCAGGTCGAGCTCGCCAAGGTGGCTGCAGCAGCCCCGGCGAACGTCAAGGACGACTGGGTCGTGTTGACCCAGGCTCTCGACGACCTGCACACGCTGCTCGCCAGCATCGGCATCTCGTTCGACGACCTGCAGGCCCTCAGCACTGGGCAGGTTCCCACCGGTGTCGACCCGAAGGAGCTGCGGAAGCTCGCGCCCAAGCTGCAGAAGATCAGCAACGACGGGCAGCTGCAAGCGGCGTCGAAGGCGATCACCGACAGCGCCCAGGCAGACTGCGGGCTCAGCCTCGGCTGACGCGGCCGGCCCCTCGGTCGACGGCCCAGGCAGGGTCAGCCGTCGGAGGTCAGAGAGCGAGGTCGCGGCCGATGATCTCCTTCATGACCTCGGTGGTTCCTCCGTAGATGGTCTGGACGCGGGTGTCCAGATAGGCGCGCGAGATCGGGTACTCACTCATGTAGCCGTAGCCGCCGAACAGCTGCAGACACCGGTCCACCACCCGCTTCTGCAGCTCGGTCGTCCACCACTTGGCCTTGGCTGCGTCCGTGGGGCTGAGGCCGTCGCCCAGGTGTTGCTCGATGCAACGATCGACGTACACGCGGGCGATGTCGACCTCGGTGACCAGCTCCGCCAGCGTGAACCGGTTGGCCTGGAAGCTTCCCACCGGCCGCCCGAACGCCGTCCTGTCACGCACGTAGGACAGGGTCTGCCCCAGCACCCGCTCGCACGCCGCAACGGCCGTCACCGCGATGCACAGCCGTTCCTGCGGAAGGTTCTGCATGAGGTAACCGAAACCCTGCCCAGGTTCACCGAGCAGGTTGGCCGCCGGAACGCGGACGTTGTCGAAGAACAGCTCGGCGGTGTCCTGCGCCTTGAGCCCGATCTTGTCCAGGTTGCGTCCGCGCTCGAAGCCCGCCATGTCACGTTCCACCATGAGCAGTGAGATGCCCTGGTGCCCCGCGGCGAGGTCGGTCCGGGCGACGACGATGACGAGATCGGCGTTGATCCCGTTGCTGATGAAGGTCTTCTGGCCGTTGACCACATAGTCGTCGCCGTCGCGGGTGGCAGCGGTCGAGATGCCCTGCAGGTCCGAGCCCGCACCGGGTTCGGTCATCGCGATCGCCGTGATCAGGCGCCCGTCGGCATACCCCGGGAGCCAGCGCGCCTTCTGCTCGTCGTTGGTCAGGTCGAGCAGGTAGCCGCCGTTGATATCGAGGTGCACGGCGAAGCCGACCCCACTCGCCGCCACGCGGGTGAGCTCCTCGTTGAGCACCGTGTTGAAGCGGAAGTCGCGGACCCCACCGCCGCCGAACTCCTCGGGGACGGAGAAACCGAGCAGCCCCTTGGACCCGGCCCGTTCCCAGACCTCGCGCGGGACAATGCCGGCCTTCTCCCACCACGCGTGGTGGGGCGCGATCTCCCGCTCACAGAAGGCACGGCACGTGTCGCGAAACGCCTGGTGATCGGCGTCGAACAGGGTCCGCTCCATGCTGCTCTCCTTCACGACGAGGTCGGCTGACATCGTCTCTTCACGGTTGTTGGGTGGCTACGCCGGACTCGATCAGGTCGTCGACGTCGTCGATACCCCAGGACAGCAAGGCGTCTCGCGTGTCGTGACCGACGACGACCGGCGGCGTCGTGAGCTTGCCGGGTGTCCGCGAGAAGCGTGGGGTCGGCGCCGGTTGTACGACGCCATGCCGGGTCTCGAAGGTCCCCCTGGCCGCCAGGTGTGGATGGTCCGGTGCCTCTCGCAGCGAGAGGACCGGTGCGACGCAGGCGTCCGAACCTTCGAACGCGGCTACCCACTCGGCCTGCGTCCGGCTGGCGAAGACGGCGGTCAACCGGGCGCGCAGGTCGTCCCAGGTGGTCAGGTCGTTGCGGTCGGGCAACGGCTCATCGAGTTCGAGCAGGTCCTCGAACTCGGCGTAGAAGCGCGGTTCGAGGGGGCCGACCGCAAGGTATCGGCCGTCGCTGGTGACGAAGACCCCGTAGAACGGAGCGCCGCCGTCGAGCAGGTTCGACGCCCGGGCGTCGACCCATGCGCCCGCGGCCAAGAGACCGTGCACGAGGGTTGCGAGGTGGGCCGAGCCGTCGACGACTGCAGCGTCGACGACCTGGCCGCGACCGGTGGTCTCCGCGAAGTGCAGGGCGGCCAGGACGCCGGCGACCAGATACATCGCGCCGCCACCGAAGTCGCCGATCAGGTTGAGCGGCACGACCGGCGCCGCCGGGGGACCGATCGCGTGAAGCACGCCGCTCGTGGCCAGATAAGTGATGTCGTGGCCGGCGAGACCGGCAGACGGGCCGTCCTGACCCCACCCTGTCATCCGTCCGTAGACCAGGGCCGGCCGGCGGTCCAACAGCTCGTCGGGTCCGAGACCGAGCCGCTCGGCAACGCCCGGACGGAATCCCTCGACGAAGACGTCGGCACGATCGACCAGCCGCCGTACGGTCTCGACACCCGCCGGAGTCTTCAGGTCGAGAGCGACGCTGGGACGTCCGCGGTTGAGCAGGTCGAGCTCTGGAGGGACACCGAGTCCACCTCCGGCCGGCCGATCGACCTTGATCACCTCGGCGCCGAGCTCGGCCAACAACATGCACGCGAACGGCAGCGGACCGATTCCGGCGAGCTCGACCACGCGGACACCCGCCAGCGGTCCGTGCGGGATCCGACCGACAGGGTCAGTCGACACCGGGGCGACTCGTCTCGTCGTCGACGCCGATGTCCTCGTTCCACAGCTCCGGCTTCTCGGCGATGAAGGCCCGCATCATCTCGACGCAGGAGGCATCGTCGACCTGGACCACCTCGACACCGGCCGCGCGCAACAGGTGCTCGGGTCCGGTGAACGTCTCACTCTCTCCGATCACCACGCGACCGATGCCGTACAGCAAGATCGTCCCCGTACACATCGAACAGGGCGACAGGGTCGTGTAGAGAGTGCCGCGACGGTAGACCGCCGCGGGTAACCGGCCGATGTTCTCGAGACAGTCGGTCTCGCCGTGACGAATCACGCTTCCGAGCTGGACGCGTTGGTTGTGTCCGACCCCACGCACCTCACCGTCGACCACGAACGCCGCCCCGACCGGGACGCCGCCTTCGTTACGGCTCTTCCTCGCCTGCTCGAGCGCAAGCACCAGGAAACGTGCGTCGTCGGTGTCCGTCATGGATTCTCCTGCCCTCACCGGTGCGGGGTTCCTCGGATGTCAGCGTACGACGATCATCTGCCGAGATGACGGCGTCTGGGACTTCGGTTTCCAGCCGAGTTCAGGCAGCCAGCGTCAAACTCGCGAAGCGTGACCTGGGCTTCGGGGGAACCCGGTCCGCCTCCCGCCACCTCTTACATCAACTCGGCCCGGGGCTCGTGGGGAGCTCAAGCGGCGGCGTTGCCGAGGCCCGGCCAGCAACATCCCCCGCTACGGACCGAGAAGGCGAGGCAAGTCCGTCCTCAGGTGTTCCGGGTGAAGACCGAGTCCATGGAAGTCTTTGGCTCGGGCCCACATCAGTTCGAAGCTGTTGTCCGGGGCGTGCGCTTCCAGCTCCGGACCCGAGAGCAGGGGTGTGCCTTCGACGTCAGCCATGAGGAAGTAACGCGCCTCGCGTCCGTTGTGCTCGCCCGCGACGAGTTGCCGCTCTACCCGAGCGCGCAGGGTGCTCTCCTCCCATAGCTCCCTCACGGCCGCTTCTTCGAAGGTCTCGCCTGGTTCGACGCTGCCCCCAGGCAGCACCGCGTAGTCGGTGCCCTTGAAGTGCCGCTTGATGACCAACACCTCTTGACCTCGATGCACGACGGCAACAGCCCTTGGTCCCTGCGACCCCGCCTCAACGTCTCCGCTCATGTGGTAACCGTGCCAGACCGGACCGACACCACGGGGCATGCTCAGCTGCCATGATTCGCGCTCATGACGGTCGCATACGGCAATAGGGACACAACCAGCGGTCGAGTCTGTCGAGATCGTCAGCTCTGTTTCGTGCGGGGTTTGAAGCGTTGGTGGCGGATGGGTCTTCGTTGGGGGTCGATGCGGGCTGGGGGGATGATGTCGGTGATGCCGTCGGGGGCGAGGGTGAGGTTCCATTCGCCTTGGTGGATGAGGTGGTGGTGGAAGCTGCACAGCAGGCATCCGTTGTCGATGTCGGTCGCGTCCGCCGCGGCTCCACGGGATGCGGTGGTGTGCTTCGGTCCAGGCGGGGGGTCGTTCGCAGCCGGGGAAGACGCAGCCTTGGTCGCGGACGGTCATCGCGATGCGTTGGTAGCGGTCGAACAGACGTCTGCGTCGTGCCGAGGTCCAGGATGCGGGAGTCACCCGCGAGGACCATGGGCAGGAGGCCGGCGTTGCACGCCAACCGGCGGGTCTCACCGATGGAGATGGCGCCGCCGGTGTCGAGGGTGGCTTCCCCGGCCCCGGTCACGGAGCTTGGTTTCGTCGACGGTGACGACGATGGACGCGTTCGCGACACCGTGGTGGGGGTGTCCGTCGGCGGGGAGGTGTTCGATGAGCTCACAGAACGCCTGTCCGAGCCGGTTGCCGTACGGGCAGGTCACCGAGGGTCGTCTCCGCCAGCGTCGCGTCTGCCGGCGCGTCGACCGGTCGTGCACCGGTGCTCACCGGTGCCGGTGGCGGCGCGTCGGGGTGAGGCCAGTGCGTCGAGGTGTTTCTTGAGCATCGCGAACGTGAGGTTCGGCATGGCGTAGCGGCCGCGGGCGATCCCGTCGGCGCCGTACTGGCCGGTGAACTCCGCCGCCGCCCACGCCTGTCGTTCCTGCTCAGCGAGCTGCTTCTCCAGCAGCTGGTCGGCGGTGTCGGGGTCGACCACCTCCACGAGATGGTTCGCCGCGACCTGCAGCTGGGTGAACGACAAAGTCTGCGCATGGGCGATGAGGTCAGCCTGGGCTGCGTCGACCCGGTCGGGCTCCACGCTCGCCGAGAGCCGGTGGATGGCTTCCGCGACCACCACGCCTTGTTCGGCCGACACCTGGCCGGTGGCGACGGCACGACGCGTCGGTTCGGTCACGGCGGAGGTGCCGTGCAGCTGCTTGGCGGTGCGGACCGTGCGGGAGGCTTCGCCGGCCGACATCCGATGGGTCGTCATCAGATGGGCCCGGGTGGAGGAGGCGCCGTGACGGTGGGGCAGGTTGCGGTCATCGGCCTCGCCGACCAGCCGCGCGACGACCTCATCGATCGCGGCCCGGGCGGCCAACGCGTCACCGATCCGCTGGTCCAACCGGGCATCGTCCAGGGACCAGGTCGGGGTGTCGACCAGGTCAGCGAGTCGGCTCCGCACGTCCGCGAAACCACGGCCGTAGGCATCGTCGATGCCCACGGTCGGTGGCGGTCCCTGCGTCGTACTCATAGATCAAACCTAGAACCCGCCACCGACAGTTTCGGGTCAGCATTGACACCGGAACCCGTTATCCACAAGGAGATTCCGAGAAAGTTTCTAGTTCTCGATAAGTTCGACCGTGAAGGTGAGCACGGTGGAGCGGAGGGCGAGGACTCGCCGCGCCGTCAAGAGCGAAGCGAAGGCGCAAGAGCCCGACCTCCGCGCCGACGTGCGGAAGCTCGCAGGACTCGGAGGGCGAGGACTCGCAGCGCCGTCAAGAGCGAAGCGAAGGCGCAAGAGCCCGACCTCCGCGCCGACGTGCGGCAGTTCGGACGTCTCGCATCCGCACCCTGCACCGATCGGCAGACCGCTCAGCGGCCTAGGGACGCTGCTTCGGCGCCGATGGTCGTCGAGTCACCATGGCCGGTGTGCACGACGGTCGCGTCGGGAAGCGCGAACAGCTTCTCGCGGATGCTGTCCACCAAGGTGGCCTCGTCGGAGAAGCTCCGTCCGGTGGCACCCGGCCCACCCTTGAACAGGGTGTCCCCGGTGAAGACGATCCCGAGGTCGGGTGAGTAGAGGCAGACTGCACCAGGCGCGTGCCCCGGGGTGTGGAGCACGGTCAACGAGATGTCGCCGACCACGATCCGCTTGCCGTCCTTGAGCGGGCCGTCCGGCTCGAGGTCCGGATGGGTGAGCGCCCAGACCGGAGCGTCGTCCGGATGCAGCAGGATCGGTGCGTCCACAGCATCAGCGAGCGCCGGTGCGACGCGCACGTGGTCGTCATGGGCATGCGTGCAGACGATCGCGAGCACCCGTCGCCCGGCGATCACAGCGAGAATCCCAGCGACGTCGTGCGGAGCGTCGATGACCAGGCACTCCTCGTCATTGCCGATCACCCAGACGTTGTTGTCGACGTCGAACGTCTCACCATCGAGCGAAAAGGTCCCACTGGTGACGCCGCTGTCGACGTGGACGTCGGTCACAGCTCGACGACCGAGCGCAGGACGTCGCCGGCGTGCATCTTGTCGAACGCCGCCTCGACATCACCGATCCCGATCGTCTCGGTGACGAAGGCGTCCAGCGGCAGCCGTCCCTGCAAATAGAGGTCGATGAGCATCGGGAAGTCACGACTCGGCAGGCAGTCGCCGTACCACGACGACTTCAACGAGCCACCCTTGCCGAAGACCTGTTGCAGCGGGATCTCGAGCATCATGTCCGGGGTCGGTACGCCGACGAGCACGACCGTGCCGGCGAGGTCACGCGCGTGGAAGGCCTGCTTGTACGTCTCGGGTCGTCCCACCGCGTCGATCACGACATCGGCCCCGAATCCGTCGGTCAGCTCGCGGATTCGTCCGACGACGTCTTCGTCCTTGCCGTTGACGGTGTCGGTGGCCCCGAGCTCGCGAGCCTTGTCGAGCTTGCGGGGGTCGATGTCGACGCCGATCACCCGACGGGCGCCGGCCAGATGCGCGCCCGCGATGGCCGCCGCACCGACCCCACCGCACCCGATGACCGCGACGGTGTCGCCGCGCGTGACACCGCCGGTGTTGATCGCTGCGCCCAGACCCGCCATCACGCCACAGCCGAGCAGGCCGGCCGCCTTGGCAGGGGCGGCCGCGTCGACCTTCGTGCACTGTCGAGCGTGGACCAAGGTCTTGTCGGCGAACGCGCCGATGCCCAGGGCCGGCGACAGCTCGGTGCCGTCGGCCAGGGTCATCTTCTGGCTCGCGTTGTAGGTGTCGAAGCAGTACCACGGGCGCCCGCGGCTGCACGAGCGGCAACGACCACACACCGCGCGCCAGTTGAGGATGACGTAGTCACCGGGCTCGACGTCCGTCACCCCTTCGCCGACGGACTCGACGACCCCGGCTGCCTCGTGACCCAGCAGGTACGGGAATTCGTCCCCGATGCCGCCCTCGCGGTAGTGCAGATCGGTGTGGCAGACACCGCAGGCCGCGATCCGCACGACGGCCTCGCCCGGACCCGGGTCGGGGATGGTGATCTCCACCAGCTCGACGGGTGCCCCCTTGGCGCGGGCGATGACTCCTTGGACGGTCTGCGGCATGGGGAGCTCCTGATACACGTTCGGCGGTGTGGTGAATGGACTCTACGGGACCCCACCGAAGGCTCACCGGACGCCCGATCCCCTCGTCGGCCCGCGGCTCGCTCATTCCCGGCGCCGCCCACGTTTGCCTAGTTCACAAGCCAGGTGGCTTCGTCACTAGGCAAACGCGCCTTGCAGACTGGGGGTTTGCCTCTCAGCCTCGGGCGCCGCGTTCTTTCGCGGCGTCCCGCAAGCCGGCAACGCCATGTTGGGCCGGGACGCAGTTCGGGAAGCGGCTCAGCTTCGAGCCACTTCCCGATGGGCGGGCTGCGGCGGCGCAGCCGCCGCAGCCCGACTCAACAAGCCACGTGTCCCCACTCGTTGTCAAACGGACGACAACGACGCGAGGCGCGCAGCAGACCGCTGCTAGTCGACGTCTTCGTCAACCCAGTCAAGGGTCTTGGTGACGGCCTTCTTCCAGTTGCGATAGGTCTTCTCGCGAGCGTCCGGGTCCATCTGCGGCGACCAGCGCTTGTCCTCGCCCCAGTTGTTGCGGATGTCGTCCTCGCTCTCCCAGTAGCCGACAGCGAGACCGGCGGCGTACGCAGCACCCAACGCGGTGGTCTCGGCAACCTTCGGCCGAACCACGTCGACGTCGAGCAGGTCGGCCTGGAACTGCATGAGGGTCTCGTTGACCACCATGCCACCGTCGACCTTGAGCTCCTTCAACGGGACGCCGGAGTCGGCGTTCATGGCCTCGACGACCTCGCGAGTCTGGAAGGCCGTGGCCTCCAGGACGGCGCGGGCGATGTGGCCCTTGTTGACGAAGCGGGTCAACCCGACGAGCGCACCGCGAGCGTCCGAGCGCCAGTGCGGCGCGAACAGACCCGAGAACGCCGGCACGAAGTAGGCGCCACCGTTGTCGTCGACACCTTTGGCGAGGGTCTCGATCTCAGGCGCGTCCTTGATCAGGCCGAGGTTGTCACGTACCCACTGCACGAGCGATCCGGTCACCGCGATGGCTCCCTCGAGCGCGTAGACCGCGTCGTTGTCGCCGATCTTGTAGCAGACGGTGGTCAGCAGCCCGTTCTCCGAGGACACCGGCTCGGTGCCGGTGTTGAGGAGAACGAAGTTACCCGTGCCGTACGTGTTCTTGGCCATGCCGACCTCGAGGCAGGCCTGCCCGAAGGTCGCTGCCTGCTGGTCGCCGAGGATGCCGGACACCGGTACGCCGTTGAGCACACCGGGGCGGCACTCGCCGTAGACCTCCGACGACGACCTGATCTCCGGAAGCATCGAGAGCGGGATCTTCATGTCCGACGCGATGTCCTTGTCCCAGGAAAGGGTCGCCAGGTCCATCAGCATCGTGCGGCTGGCGTTCGTCACGTCCGTGGCGTGGACGCCGTCGTTCTCCGCACCACCGGTGAGGTTCCACAGCACCCAGGTGTCCATGTTGCCGAACACCAGGTCACCGGCTTCGGCCTTTTCGCGGGCACCTTGGACGTTGTCGAGGATCCACCGGATCTTCGGGCCCGAGAAGTAGGTCGCCAGCGGCAGACCGACCTTGGCCTTGTACTTGTCGTTCCCGTCACTACCGGCAAGCTCGTCACAGATCTTCTGCGTGCGGGTGTCCTGCCAGACGATCGCGTTGTGGACGGGTTGGCCTGTGGTCCGGTCCCAGACCACCGCAGTCTCGCGCTGGTTCGTGATACCGACGGCCTTGATGTTGCCGGAGTTGAGGTTGGCCTTCGACAAGGCGCCACCGATCACCTCACGCGTGTTGTTCCAGACCTCGACCGGGTCATGCTCGACCCAGCCGGCGCGCGGGAAGATCTGCTCATGTTCCTTCTGGTCAACGGAGATGACGCTGCCGGAGTGATCGAAGATCATGCACCTGGTGCTGGTCGTGCCTTGGTCGATTGAAGCGATGTAGTCAGCCATAGAGAGTCACTGTCCGATCAGACGAAGTTGACGATGTTGGCAAGAACACCGGCGATGACGCCGCCGATGAGAGGGCCCACGATCGGGATCCAGGAGTACTCCCAGTCGCTGCCACCCTTGCCCTTGATCGGCAAGATGGCGTGGGCGATGCGGGGACCGAGGTCACGAGCAGGGTTGATGGCGTATCCGGTGGGGCCACCGAGCGAGGCACCGATACCGACAACCAGCAGGGCGACCGCCAGCGGGCCCAGCTTGTCGGGTGTGCCGCCGAAAGCCAGGATCACGAACACCAGCACGAAGGTGCCGATGATCTCGGTGATCACGTTGTTGACGGGGTTACGGATCGCCGGACCGGTCGAGAAGGTCCCGAGCTTGGCGCCGGGCTCGCTCTCGGGGTCATCGAAGTGGTCACGGTAAGCAAGCCAGCACAGAACAGCACCGACGAAGGCACCGATGAGCTCACCGGAGAGGTAGGCGATCACGTGGCTGAAGCCGCCGAGATCGATCCCGGCCGAGAGCAGACCGACCGTGACCGCGGGGTTCAAGTGCGCGCCGCTCTTGTAGCCGACGTAGACACCGGAGAAGACCGCGAGGCCCCACCCGATGTTGATCATCAAGAAGCCGCCGTTGAAGCCCTTGTTCTTCGCCAGTACGGCGTTGGCCACGACGCCACACCCGAGCAGGGTCAGCATGCCCGTGCCCATGATTTCGCTGAGGAAAATATCGCCGAAACTCAGTCCCACAGAATTGTCCTTCCGGACAGAGGAGGACGGGAAGCGAACCCTCCCCGACCTCTGCGCCAATGGTTAGTGTGTATGACACTAGGGGCGTTGTTACCCGGGGGTCAACGACACGAACTGGTCATATTTCTCGCTGTACGAAGCACACCGAAGGGAACATTTCATGCCGATACCTGCTCGCCTCGACAGCGAATACCGCAGCGCCGCGTGGGATCGGTTGGCGGCCACGAAGTTCGACGTGCTCGTGATCGGGGGTGGGGTCACGGGGTCGGGAGCGGCGCTCGACGCGGCAACACGGGGCCTTTCCGTGGCCCTTGTCGAGGCCCGTGACTTCGCGTCAGGGACATCGTCGCGTTCGTCGAAGCTGTTCCATGGCGGACTGCGCTACCTCGAGCAGTTCAACTTCGGCCTGGTGCGGGAGGCGCTGCACGAGCGTGAGCTCATGCTGACGCGGATCGCCCCCCACCTCGTCAAGCCGGTGTCGTTCCTCTACCCGCTGACGCACCGCATCTGGGAACGGCCGTACGTGAGCGCAGGCATGACCTTGTACGACTCGATGGGCGGCGCGCGCTCCGTGCCGCGCCACCGACACTTCACCCGCGGCGGAGCCCTGCGCAAGGTGCCGGCGCTGAAACGGACCGCGCTCACCGGTGCGCTCATGTACTACGACGCGCAGGCCGACGACGCCCGGCACACCCTGACGGTGGCGCGCACGGCAGCGACGTACGGCGCGACGGTGCTCAGCTCGGCCGAAGTGATCGGCCTCAACCGGGCAGGTGAGCGCATCGTGGGCGCTCGCGTCCGCGACGTCGAGACCGAGCGCGAGATCGACGTGCGCGCCTCGGTCGTCATCAACGCCACGGGAGTCTGGACCGACGACATCCAGACCCTGGCCGGCGGTCGGGGACGGTTCCACGTCCTGGCGTCGAAGGGCGTCCACATCGTCGTGCCGCGCGACCGGATCAACTCCGAGACCGGACTCATCCTGCGGACAGAGAAGTCCGTGCTCTTCGTCATCCCCTGGCACACGCACTGGATCGTCGGCACCACTGACACCGAGTGGAAGCTGCACAAGGCGCACCCGGCGGCCAGTCGCGCCGACATCGACTACATCCTCGACCACGTCAACGCCGTGCTGGCGGTGCCGCTGACCCACGACGACATCCAGGGCGTGTACGCCGGGTTGCGTCCGCTGTTGTCCGGGGAGAGCGAGTCCACGTCGCAGCTGTCGCGCGAACATGCCGTGGCCCGGCCGCAACCTGGCCTCATCTCGATCGCGGGCGGCAAGTACACGACGTACCGGGTGATGGCAGCCGACGCGATCGACGCCGCACTGGAAGACGTGGGTGGTGCCGTGCCCCCGAGCGTCACCGAGAACATCCCGCTCATGGGTGCCGAGGGCTACCACGCGATGGTCAACCAGGTGGAGCGGTTGGCCCGCCGCGCCGATGTCCCGGTGTGGCGGATGCAGCGCTTGCTCGACCGGTACGGCTCGATGACCGAAGAGCTGCTTGCGCTGGCGGCCGACGACCACACCCTGCTCGAACCGCTCCCGGGCGCCGAGGAGTACCTCCGGATCGAGATCGTCTACGCCGCCGCTTACGAAGCCGCGCTGCACCTCGACGACATCCTGGCGAGACGGACGCGCATCTCGATCGAGACACCGGACCGGGGCACGACCGCGGCCGTTGCCGCCGCCGACCTGGTGGCCCCGATCCTCGGCTGGGACCAGGAGCGCATCGACAACGAGGTCGATGCCTACAGCGCCCGCGTCGAGGCCGAACGGCGTTCACAGGAGCAGGACGACGACCTGGCCGCGGACGCCGCTCGCATCGCCGCCCCGGACACTCGGGCCGTGGCCGTGGGGCGCGCCCTGGACTGACACGCCCTGCCGGACCGCACCGGACTTATGTGGGGCTGACGAGGCCGATCGCCGTACGCGCTCGCGCGAGGACTGCACCGGCCTGCTCGCGTGCGGCGTCCGCGCCCCGAGCCAGGGTCCGCCGCAAGCTTGCCGGGTCGGACATCAGCTCGGCGTGCCTGCCTTGAATCGGCTCGAGCAGCGCGATCACGTCGTCGGTGCACGCCGCCTTGAGCTCGCCGTACGACGTGAACGAGGACGCCACCGCGCTCGGGTCGACCCCGCGGATCGCCGCGATGATGTCGAGCAGGTTCGAGACGCCGGGCTTCGCTGCTGGGTCGTAGCGCACCTCGTTCCCCGAGTCCGTCACGGCGCGGCCGATCTTGCGCCGGATGAGGTCCGGACGGTCGAGCATCCGGATGACTCCCATCGCGTCGTCCGCCGCCGACTTGCTCATCTTCGCCGTCGGTGTCGTGAGGTCGGCGACGCGGGCAGCCAGCGCGGCCCGGGCGAGCCCGGGTACGACGAAGGTCTCGCCGTACTCCCGGTTGAAACGGATGGCCAGGTCCCGCGCGAGCTCCACATGCTGATCCTGGTCACCACCCACCGGGACCGTCGCCGGGTCATAGAGCAGGATGTCGGCGGCCATGAGGCACGGGTAGGTGAACAGGCTCGCTCTCGTCTTCGGGCGGCCGCCCTTCTCCTTGAACTGGATCATCCGGCCGAGCTCGCCGACGTACGCCGTGCACTCCAGCAGATAGGCGAGCTCGACGTGCTCAGGGACGTGCGACTGCACGAACACCGTGGCCCGTTCCGGGTCGAGGCCCGCCGCGAGGAACAGCGCTGCCGTCTCGAGGGTGAGCTCCCGCAACCGCGCCGGCGAGTGTTCGGTCGTCATCGCGTGTAGGTCGGCGACGAAGAAGAAGCCGGTGCTGGTGTCCTGTCCCGCAACGAACCGGCGTAGCGCTCCGAGATAGTTGCCAAGGGTCAGTGGGCCGCTCGGGGTGATGCCCGACAGCACGCGGTGAGGGGTTGCTTCGTTGGTCATGGTGTTCCTGAATCGTTGAGCCCCAGGTCCAGACGCACGACAGCCGCCCTCCTGGGGCGGCTGGATGAGAGAAAACTCGATCAGGTGACGCCCGTCAGGGCAGCCACCATGCGCGCGGCGAGGTCGAGATCATGCCGTCAGGATACGGCATCGCGGTTGTTCGGCACCTCCTCCTTTCTTTCTCCCTGGGGCTTCGACGGAGCTGGCGGGCCTCCACCTCGACGCCCATCGTGGACCGGCGGATCGCGCAGGGACTCGTCGAACGAGACGTCAACACTCTGGAACCCCTTGTGTCCCTGCGCCTGCGCGTACCCGGTGTAGACCGCCCGGTCGGCGTCCGTGAGGTCGACGTTGTCGGTGAACGGGGTGAGCAACGCCCGTGGATACAGCTTCTTGGCATGGACGACGTTGAACTCGATCCCGAACGTCACCGCGACTGCCCCGACGTAGATCCACGCGATCATGCCCAGCACGATCGCAAACGTTCCGCTGGTGGCGTCGGAGTCCTGGATCACTCTCGTCACGTACGCCGAACCGACGAGCTGCAGGAGCTGCCAGATCACCGCCACGAACAGCCCACCCGGAATGTCCTGGCGGATGCGGTGGTCGTGCGCTGCCGCCATCCAGAACAGCACCGTGAAGATGGCCGCGTTGACCACCACCGTGCCGACGGTGATCATCAACCGGACACCGGGCGCGACGCCCCCGAGCGCGGAGACCCCGGCGGCCAGGTTGGCGATGAACGTGGTGGCCAGGATCGCCAGACCGGCGACCGAGAGCAGGACCACGCTCCGGATGCGTCCCATGATCGGGTTGGGTCGGCGGTTCCGCGGGACGGCCCAGGCGATGTTGAGCGCGTTCTGGGTCGCGTTGGCGACACCCAGCGCCCCGTACAACGACACCACGGCGCCCACGGCGACGGCGACGCCGCTCCCCTTCAGCCCGCCCGGTTGCTGCAGGTCGGTTCCGATGACCGGGAAGCGCGCGAGCGTCGAGTCGAGAATCTCGCGCTGCAGATCCGGGTTCCCTTGGAGGACGAAACCGAGGATCGAGGAGCCCAGCAGCAACAACGGGAACAGTGAGACGAACGCGTAGTAGGTGATCAGGGCCGCGAGGTAGTTGCCCTGATCGTCTCCGAACTTGTAGATGACGCCCAGCGGGAAACCGGCCCAGCGATGTTCACGCTGGTAGGTGTCGACCCGGTTGGCCCACGACACGTCGCGATGTCCTCTCGTTGTCAGCGCGCACGCCGCGGCTGTTCCACAAGTCAAGCATGGGCACGCCGACTCCGGGTACATCGACGACATGCCCAAGGCCCCGGGAACGAGCAGCGTGGACACGATCGTCTTCGACGTCGACGGCACCCTCGTCGACACCAACTACCACCACGCCATCGCGTGGTTTCGTGCCTTCACCTGGTATGACGTGGTGCCCCCGTTGTGGCGTATCCACCGGGCCATCGGCATGGGCGGCGATCGGCTGGTGGCCGCGGTTGCCGGCCAGTGTCTCGAGGACCGACACGGTGACGAGATCCGCGAGGCGTGGCGGGAAGAGTACGAACGGCTCATCACCGAGGTGCGTCCCTTCGACGGCGCCACCGCACTGCTGGCATCGGTCCGCGAGCGCGGCCTGACGGTCGTCCTCGCCAGTTCCGGTCCGGCCGCGCACGTCGAGGAGTATCTGGACCTCCTCGAGGCCCGAGGGTTGGCCGAGCACTGGACGACCGCCGAGGACGCCGATGAGAGCAAACCTGCGCCAGATCTGGTCGAGATCGCGCTGAACAAGGTGGGCGCCGTTGACGCCATCCTCGTCGGAGACTCCACCTGGGACATCGAAGCCGCCAACCGGGCGGGGATCCCGTCCTACGCAGTTCGTACCGGCGGCTACTCTGCGGCCGAGCTCGAGGAGGCCGGGGCGTGCCACGTCTACGACTCACTCGCGGAGTTCGGCAGCCGGCTTCGCGACGACGGTGCGGTGTTTGGCACGGCTTGACGGACACCACCCGGGACGACGTCAGTCGTTCGCGTCTCCCCACCCGTGCCACCGGTCGATCTCGATCCAGGCGCTCACGCGTTTGCGCTCCCGGTTGCGGTAGGGCCGGCCGCGGTAGCGCTTCGAGATTCGATCGATGTCGGACAGGTCGTCGTCGTCGCGCATCTCGACCACCCTGCCCTGGACACTGACGTGCGTGTACCAGTCGTCCTCCTTCAGGGCGGTGAGCGAGACGCGGGGATCGGCGCGGAGGTACTCCAGTCGCTTGCGGCCGGCGTCCATGTTGACGAGCACGCGATCACCGTCCAGGACGTACCAGGTGGCTACCGACACCGGCTGCCCGTCCGGACGAAGTGACGTGATCACGGCCGGGTTGGGATTGTCGAAGAGCTCTCTTACGTGCTCGGGCAGAGGTCCGGTTGGCATGTCTTCTCCTCTGGTTGCGCGACGAGGTGCTTTCTACTGTGCCAGGGTGATCTCCAGCGGGGGCGGCCAGGTGTACGGACGTGAGTACGTGAGTACGTGAGTGAGGTGTCCATGCGCGAGATCGACCGCGCCTGTCTGGCGGAGCGCACAGCTTCGGAGCAGACGGCATACGAGCAACAGCACCCGACCAGCAGGCTCCTGTACGGGGAGGCGACGCACCTGTTCGGTCGCGTTCCCATGACGTGGATGAACCTGTGGCCGGGCGGCTTCCCGCTGTCGTTCGACCGCGCGCACGGCAACCGGATCGTCGATGTCGACGGCCACGAGTACGTCGACTTCGCGCTGGGCGACACCGGCGCGATGGCGGGACACTCACCCGGTCCGACGGTGCAGGCAGTCGAGCGCCGGATCAAGGACCTCGGTGGCATCACCACGATGCTGCCCACTGCAGACGCGGCCTGGGTCGGGGCCGAGCTGGCCCGCCGCTTCGGGCAGCCGCTGTGGTCGTTCACGCTGTCGGCCACCGACGCCAACCGGTGGGCGATCCGGATCGCCCGCGCCGTGACCGGTCGGTCCAAGATCATCTGCTTCAGCTACAGCTACCACGGGTCGGTCGATGAGACCTTTGCGATCGCCGGACCGGACGGCTCGACGCTGACCAGGCCCGGCAACGTCGGCCCCCCGGTGCCACCCGAGACGACGACGAGGGCGGTCCCCTGGAACGACCTCGAGGCGCTCGAGACCGCCCTCTCGCACGGCGACGTCGCCGTGATCGTCGCCGAGCCCGCCCTGACCAACATCGGGATCGTGCTACCGGACCCGGGCTTTCACCAGGAGATGCGTGCCCTCGCGACGACGTACGGCGCGCTGCTGCTCATCGATGAGACACACACGTTCTCGGCCGGTCCCGGCGGCGCAACAGCGGCCTGGGACCTCCGTCCGGACATCGTCGTGATCGGCAAGAGCATCGGCGGTGGCATCCCCTGCGGCGCCTTCGGGATCACCGACGACATCGCCACGAGCATCGAGACGATGGCCACCTCGGGAGACGCCGACATCGAGGACGTCGGCGGCGTGGGCGGGACGTTGGCCGGCAACGCGTTGTCGGTGGCGGCGATGCGCGCGACGCTGTCGGAGGTGCTGACCGACCAGGCGTTCGATCACATGATCGACATGGCCACACGATTCACCGAGGGCGTGCAGGCGGTGCTGGACGAGTACGAGGTTCCCTGGTCGATCACCCAGCTGGGCGCTCGGACGGAGTACCGTTTCGCGGCCACGCCGCCACGCGACGGAGACTCCTCAGCGGCGGTGCACGATCAGGAGCTGGACGGCTACCTTCATCTCGCCCTGGCCAACCGCGGGATCTTGATGACACCGTTCCACAACATGGCGCTGATGTGCCCGACGACCTCGACCGAGGACGTGGACCGTCATACGGTCGCGTTCGGCGAGGTCGTCGGGGCGCTACGGAGCTAGCGGACCAGTCGGTGCATCAGAAGTAGTAGCCAGCGCTCGTCTCGTCGATGATCCCCTTCTGGGGAACGACGACCCGACGGTTGGCTGCGGTGCCCTTCAGGATGATCTTGCGGTAGCTGTTGTTGTTGGCCGTGTTGGCTTCCTGCAGCACACCGTTGAGGTTCGCCTTGATCGCGATGTAGTAGACGCCGTTCGGCAGGTTCTTGATGTTGAACGACTGTCCGGGGAGGCTCTGGAAGTACGTATCGCCCGAACCGGTGTCGAGCACCTCACGCACCCCCAGCGCACTGTGGTCGCCGCACGCTGTGTGCAGGTCGGTGTTGTAGGGGTTCCAGTTGGCTCCGTCGACGGTGTAGTCGACGGCGTCGGTGTTGGCCAGGCAGAACGCCTCCTTGCGGCTGGGGACGACGAGGTTCTTGTTGACGTCGAGCAGCTGGTACTGGGCGAAGTCCTGGAAATGCCAGTGCTGGTGACCCTGGCGCGCGTCCCACTCCATCGTCCCCGCGGGGGCGTGGCCCACCTCGTTGCCACTGGCGTCGTAGAAGTACTGGTAGGCATCCATGACGTCCTCACCCTGGTGCCGGATACCGTCCACGACCAGAGGTGAGGGGCCGGCGTTCCACACGGTCGCGGCGAACGAGACGAAGCCCTTCCTCCCCAGCTGGATCGCGTATGCCGGGAGGCTGCGCAGGTCCGGCAGCGGGGTGGACGGGGGCGCGGCCGCGACGCGGCTCATCCCGGCGTGTGCTGAGGGACGACGAGGTACGGCGCTGGACCTGGACCCCTGCCGTAGCTGGTCGGCTGAATTGGCACGCACGCAGCCCAGAGTCGAAGACGCGGCGACACAATTGGCCCCATCGACGACATGAACCGTGACCGTGCTGGTCCGATCCGCCGGGCTGATCCCGATCACAGCGGCGTACTTGCCCTTGATCGTCAGGGTTGCCGTGTAGTCACCGAGCGGCAGCTTCGCCCGGTTGCCGTAGTACCCCAGCGCCGGAACCGCGTGGCCGGGGCTGATGCCGTAGACGCCTCCGCGCGTGTAAGGGTTGTAGGGGCAGTAGGACGGGTACGCCCTCGCCGGGTGCGGTGCGTTCGGGTCGATCCGGACTGCGTCTCCGGTCGGGCAGAAGCCCGGATACCGGTTGAGCACTCGGGTGCCGGTTCCGTCGGTGAAGGTCAGGTGGAAGAACTGCTGCACCTGCGAGAAGTTCTCCATCGAGCCGTCCGGCAGCGCCACCTCACCGCCGCCTGGCATCTCCAGGAAAGCCTGGATCGGCGTGTCCCAGTTCGGGCGGTGTGCCCGAATCTCGAAGGGATCGTCGCCAGCTGCGGCATAGATGCCCAGGTTGAGGTCGACGCGCTGACGGTATCGCGGCAGCGTGACGCTGTCTGACGACGTCATGAGCCGCAGCAGCGGCGCAGGCGCGAGAGTCGCTTGCGAGCCCACCTGCTCGTGCGCCGGTGCTGCCGTCGTGATCGTGGTGACAGCAAGCGTCACCGCCGCGCCGACGAGCAGACCTCGGCGCATGGCCGTAGCCATTCGTTTCATGTTTCCCCCTGCAGTCGTGAATCCCCCATTGAGCGGTCCGTCACAGAGCGCAACGGACCGTCACCATCTAAGCATGGTGCGGGTTCAGGCTGAAGCAAGCAAGGGCCTCGCCCGGCGGTTTGTTGCCGGGTTGTTGCCTACGATCCGTCGAATGATCCCGGATCGAGCTGGTTGACCAGCTCGACGAGGTCGGCGACCGAGTCGACGACACGGGTGGCTCGGTAGGGGAAGCGGTCGACCTGGTGCTCCAGTGTCGACCCCGACAGCACGAGCACGGTGCGCATACCGGCCTCGAGCCCGGAGATCACGTCGGTGTCCATCCGGTCGCCGATCATGACGGTGGTCTCGCTGTGGGCCTCGATCTGGTTCATCGCGCTCCGCATCATCAACGGGTTCGGCTTGCCGATGAAGTACGGGTCGACGCCGGTCGCTTTCGTGATGAGGGCGGCAACGGATCCGGTGGCCGGCAACGGGCCCTCAGGGGAGGGGCCGGTGACATCGGGGTTGGTAGCGATGAAACGCGCACCCGCGTCGATGAGTCGGATGGCGGTCGTGATGGCCTCGAAGGAGTAGGTCCGCGTCTCTCCGAGGACCACGTAGTCCGGATCCCGCGTGGTGAGCACGTACCCGATCTCGTGAACGGCCGTCGTGAGTCCGGCCTCGCCGATGACGTACGCCGACCCCTGGCTGCGTTGCTGATCGAGGAACTGGGCTGTGGCGAGCGCCGACGTCCAGATGGCGTCCTCCGGGACATCGATGCCGGCGGCCAACAGGCGGGCTCTCAAGTCGCGAGGCGTGAAGATCGAGTTGTTGGTGAGCACCAGGAACTTGCGGCCCGAGCGCCGCAGGGTGTCCACGAACTCCGCGGCGCCGGGGATGGCGCGATCCTCGTGCACGAGCACGCCGTCCATATCGGTGAGCCAGCTCTCGACCGGCTTGCTTTCCGTCATGTGCTCATGGTCCCAGGCACCCTCCACGTTCCACGTTCGGGGGAGCCGGGCGGCGGGCTCGTCAGTCGACGTACTCCTCGTACGCCGGGAGGGTGAGGAAGTCGACGAAGTCGTCGTCCAGGGCGACCCGCTCGAAGAGCGCGCGCGCCTGGTCGAGTGCCTTCATCGCGTCAGGCTGGTCGGCCCAGGTGATGCCCAGCTCGGCGTACACCTCGTCGACCACGACCCGGACGTTCTCGGCGGTGATCGCAATGCCTTCCTCGGTCACGCTCCCCGCGTGCGTCCATTGCCACAGCTGACTCCGGGAGATCTCGGCCGTGGCCGCGTCCTCCATGAGGTTGTCGATAGCTGCCGCACCCGTACCGAGCAGCCACGAGACGATGTACCGCAAGGCGACCGAGATGTTTCCGCGGACGCCGGCGCGTGTGATGGACCCGGTGGTCGCCGCGACGTCGAGCAGGTCGGCAGCGGTCACGCTGACGTCGTCGCGCTGACGGCTGAGCTGGTTGGGACGATCCCCGAGCACGCTGTCGAACACCTCCCGGCAGATCGGCACGAGGTCCGGGTGAGCGACCCACGAACCGTCGTACCCGTCGCCGGCCTCGCGTTCCTTGTCGGCGCGCACCTTGTCGAGGGCGGCCGCATTGACGTCAGGGTCGCGGCGGCTCGGGATGAACGCTGCCATGCCACCCATTGCGAACGCCCCACGACGGTGACACGTCGCGACGAGCAGCTCGGAGTACGCGCGCATGAAGGGCTGCGTCATGGCGACCGCCGCGCGATCGGGGAGGACGAAGGCGTCGCCTGCGTCGCGGAAGTACTTGATCATGCTGAACAGGTAGTCCCAACGCCCGGCGTTGAGTCCGGAGGCGTGTTCCTGCAGCTCGAACAGGATCTCGTCCATCTCGAAGGCAGCGGTGATCGTCTCGATGAGGACGGTGGCGCGCACGCTGCCGTACGGGATCCCGAGCACGTCCTGGGCGTGGGTGAAGACGTCGTTCCAGAGCCGCGCCTCGAGGTGGCTCTCCATCTTCGGCAGGTAGTAGTAGGGACCCAAGGCCGCGCTGCAGCAGCTCGTCCGCGTTGTGGAAGAAGTGCAGCCCGAAGTCGAGCAGCGCACCCACCATCGGCTCGCCGTCGACGAGGACGTGCTTCTCGGGCAGGTGCCACCCTCGGGGACGTACGACGGGCACGGCCAGGTCACCGTCGTTGAGCGCGTATTCCTTGCCGTCCGGCGAGGTGAACGCCAGCTGGTGCCGGTGAGCGTCGTACAGCGACACCTGACCCTCGATGACGTTCGCCCAGTGCGGGGTGTTGGCATCCTCGAGGTCGGCGAGCCACACCTTGGCGCCGGAGTTGAGGGCGTTGATCGCCATCTTCGCGTCAGTCGGTCCGGTGATCTCGACACGTCGGTCCTGCAGCGCGACCGGGGCAGTCGCGACCTGCCAGTCCGACTCCCGCACGTCGCGGGTCTCGTCGAGGAAGTCGAGGGTGCCGCTCTTGCTGATCGCCGTATGTCGATCGGCGCGCGCCTGCATCAGCTCATCACGGCGACCGCCGAACATCCGTTGCAGCTCGGCGACGAACGCCAACGCCTGCGGGGTCAGGATCTCGTCCTGCCTCGGCTCGTCGCGGGGGGTGCGGATCTCGACTCCACTGAGGTCAGTCATGTGACCCATCGTTGTCCGCCGCGCCCCTCCCCGCAAATGCGGGAAACTTCATCCGGGTCGCGGCGTGTCGGCCTGCGCCTTCCCGCAATCCGCAGAGTCGACCGGGTCAGAACGTGAAGGCGGACGCGAAAGCCGGGTCAGCTGCCGCGGTACGTCGAGAAGCTGTACGGACTCAGCAGAACAGGCACGTGGTAGTGCTCACCACCGGTCACGTCGAAGGTGATCGACACCTCGGGGAAGAACGTCGGCACGTCGATCTCGGCGAAGTAGGCACCGGTGTTGAACCGCAGGCGGTAGGTCCCCGGCTCGAGTCGGTCTGGCCCCAGGTCGACGACGCGACCGTCATCGTCGGTCTGACCCGTGGCGACAGCCGGAGGATCGGCGAGGTCGTGCTCCAGCACCACCGTCACCCCGACAGCGGGTCGTCCGAGGGCCGTGTCCAGCACATGCGTCGTCACGTGGCTCATGCGGGGCACGATACCCGCGCGGTCCAGCGACCCGGCCGAGCGCATTAGCCTGACGCCATGCGCATCGTCTCGCTGCTGCCGTCCACGACCGAGATCCTGTTCGCGCTCGGCGCCGGACCTGATGTCGTCGGCGTGACCTTCGAGTGCGACTACCCTGTCGCGGCTCGCTCGCGGAGGATCGTCTCGACGAGCAGCCTCCCCGAAGGTCTCGACCCGGCGGCGATCGACGCAGCCGTGGCTGACCGACTCGCCGCCGGCGAAGACCTCTACCACCTCGACGAGGGAGCACTGGCCGATCTGGACGCCGACGTCGTCGTCACCCAGGATCTGTGCGCGGTGTGTGCGGTCGACGTGTCCGTGGTCGATGACGCGCTGGCGCACCTCGGCTGCAACGCGGAGGTGGTGACGATCGACCCGCGCTCACTCGACGAGGTGCTCGCGTCGATCGGCGAGCTCGGCAAGGTCACCGGCACCGAGGAAGCTGCCGCTGAGCTGACGGCGTCACTGCGCCAGCGGTTGGCCACCCTCGGAGCGGCCGTGGCCGGGTTGGCGCGGCCTCGACTGCTGGTGCTGGAGTGGACGGATCCTCCGTTCGCGCCTGGCCATTGGGTTCCGGAGATGGTGGAGACGGCCGGTGCGGTCTCGACCTTGGGCACGATAGGGGCGAAGTCGTTCCGGACGACGTGGGAGGCCGTGGCGGCCAGCCGACCCGACGTCATCGTTTCGGCACCGTGCGGCTTCGGTTTACCGGCTTCCCATGACCTGGCGGAGGGGCTGCTCGACTCGGGCGTCCTGCCCGACGGCGTGCCGCTGTGGGCGGTGGATGCCAACGCGTCGTTCGCGCGACCAGGGCCGCGGCTCGTCGACGGTGTCGAGGCGCTGGCCGCCATAGCCCATCCCGAGGTCTTCGGCGTGCCTGACGACGTACTCGCTGCACGCTTGCGCTGATCCGCGCGCGGCGACACCGGTGGCCGACCGAACACACCTGGCCACCAGCAAAGCGTCAGAGGTCTCCGGGGTAGAGGTTGGCGTCAGCGGGACGGTCGTGCTGGTTGACCCATTGGCGCCAGAAGGTCGTGAGGTCGGCCCCGGTGCGACGCTCGAGCTGGTCGCGCAGCCCGTTCATCGAGAGGTTGCCGCCCGCGTTGGCGTGCTGGATCGCGCGCATGGCGCGGAAGAACCTGACGTCGCCGATCTTGTTGCGCAGAGCGTGGACGAAGAACTTGCCCTTGACGTAGACAGGCGAGTCGAACTCGTTGCCGGCGCCCATGTCATAGAGCTTCCCGCTGAAGAGCGAGTCGCCGTACTGGTGGATCGAGCCGACGATAGCGCCGGTCGAGGTCCGCGCCGTTGTGCTCGTCCCAGAGCCACTCGGAGTACGACGCGAGGCACTCGTTGAGGCAGATGTCCTTCCACCGCCGGACTGACACGTTGTCACCCCACCACTGGTGGCCGTTCTCGTGCACGATCGTCCCCACGGGCGTGTAGCGCGAGTACATCGGGCGCGTGTAGGTCTCCAGCTCGTAGGGAATGGCGTCGCTGATGAAGATCCCGCCGGCCCCCGGTGCCGGGTACGGACCCCAACGGCGCGAGAGCACGCGCAGGATCTCGGGCAGCTGTCGCTCGCGTCTCGGTGCCTGACCCGGCCGCGGCCCGTACGCCGAGATCACCTTCGTGCCGTCCGCCAGCCGCGAGCGCTCGAAGGTCAGCCGGTCGATGTACATCCCGGTCAGGTAGGTCGCGGTCCGTTCGGCCAGCCGCCATCGGTAGGTGCGGACCGCCACCCCGTCGCGGCGGCCCGAGGTGGTGCGGCCCCGGTCGCCCATCGACACGACCGCCAGCGGGCGCGGCACGGTCGCGGTCAGTGAGAACCGGGCCTTGTCGGTCGGATGGTCGTTGCACGGGTACCAGACGGCGCAGCCGTGCGGCTCACCCATCAGGTAGCCGCTTCCTGGCGTGCGCGCCGGGAGCCAGCCGCTGGGCTCGCCACCATCGAGGACGTAGGTCAGCTTCCCGTGGTAGGTCACCCGCGCCAGGAACGGTTTGCCGTTGCGGATCGCTCGGGCGGGGGTGACGACGAGCTCGTGTGCGCCCGTATGCCGCCAGGTCGCGGGCCGCCCGTTGACCGTGAGGGCCGACACCTTGAGGTGCTCGAAGTCGAGGTGGAAGGAGCGGAGCCGGGCGGTGGCCACGGAACGGATGGCCGTCGTCGCGGCGATCGCCTTCGTGGCTGGGAAGTAGTCGAGCGAGACGTGATAGCTCTGCACGTTGTAACCGGGATTACCGTCAGCCGGGTAGTACGGGTCGCCGATGCCGTTGGCGCCGGCGGCATACGGCTGTGTCTGTCGCGTGCTGACGGCCTGGCCGGCAAGATCACCCACGGTCAGGAACAGGGCGGCCGTGACCGCGGCGGCGGCGAGGATGCGCGGTCTCATGGTCTCCTCGGGAGCGTCGACACGGTGGGCTGCCGCGATCCTCGCACACCGGCTGCACAGGTCCGGCCCGAAACGTGGCCGGCCGGCCGCAGGTCCGCGCGCTCCCGTGATGGGGAGAGTCGGCAAGGCAGTTACCCAGTGCCCCAGCCGCGTTTGCCTTGTTTACAAGCCACCTGGCTTGTGAACAAGGCAAACGCGGACGGCCAGAAGGGGCAAACGGGGTCAGAGGGAGCCGGGGTGGAGGTTGGCGTCCGAGGGGACGCTGGTGGTGAGGACCCAGTCCCGCCAGAAGCTGGTGAGGTCGACGCCGGTCCGTTGCTCGAGCTCATCACGCAACCCGATCATCGACAGGTTGCCACCGGCATGGCCCCGCTGGATGCCCTGGAGTGCGGAGAAGAACGCGTCATCGCCGAGCAGCCGGCGCAAGGCATGCAGGAAGAGGATGCCCTTGTAGTACACCCCCGGTCCGTCGAACTCGTGACCCGGACCCATGTCGTAGAGCGGCGCGTCGAACAGGTGCGTGTCCCGTGCGACCGTGACGCGGTACCGGTTGTCGAGGTCGGCGCCCTGGTGTTCGGCCCACAACCACGTGGAGTACGACGCGAAGCACTCGTTCAGGCAGATGTCGCGCCAGCGCTCGATCGACACGTTGTCGCCCCACCACTGGTGACCGTTCTCGTGCACGATCGTCGCGACGTTCGCGCCTTCGGTGTAGATCGGCCGCCCGAACGTCTCCAACGAGAAGGGGACGTCGCCGTTCACGAAGATGCCGCCCGCCTCCGGCGCCGGATAGGGACCCCACGCCTGACTCAGCACGTCGAGGATCTCCGGCAGCTTCGCCTCGCGGGCCGGGGCGTCGCCGGGCTGAGGCCCGTAAGCCGACACCACGGGGGTTCCGTCGGCCAGCGTAGATCGCTCGAAGGTGAGCCGGTCGATGTAGATCGTGGTCAGGTAGGTCGCGGTGGGCTCGTCCAGCCGCCAACGATAGGTCCGTGCCCGGGTTCCGTCGGCCAGTGTCGTCCTCGTCGTCTTCCCCTCGCTGCCGACGGACACCACCGCGAACGGTTCCGGGACCGTGGCGGTCAGCGCGAAGGTGGCCTTGTCGGTCGGATGGTCGTTGCACGGG
This sequence comes from uncultured Actinomycetota bacterium, assembly GCA_963815445.1. Lineage (GTDB taxonomy): Bacteria > Actinomycetota > Actinomycetes > Propionibacteriales > Nocardioidaceae > JANLYC01. The sequence goes on along the minus strand of CAWFGV010000004.1, from coordinate 243,251 downwards.
TACCACAGCGAGCACGAGTGCGGCTCTCCGGCGATGAAGCCACCGCCGGGGGTCGTCGCGTCGTACCAGCCACTCACCACCTGACCGACCGAGTCGACGCCCGGCTTACCGTGGTAGCGCACCACGGTGGCGAAAGTGGCGCCGCCGGAGATCGGGCGCGCCGGGGTGATGACGAGCTCGTGGGCGTCTGTGCGCTCGAACGTGGCAGCGTGCCCATCCACCGTCACGGAGTCCACGGTCAGGCCGAGCAGGTCGAAGTGCACGTCGGTGAGTTGCTGTTTCGCGGTGGAGTGGATCGTCGTACGCGCATCGATGGACTGCCGGTCGGGGTCGTAGGTGGCCTGCACGGCGTAACGTGCGACGTCGTACCCGAGGTTGCCGTCGTCGGGGTAGTAGGGGTCACCGATCCCCTGTCCGGTGGCGACGGGCGTACGACGCCCGGGGTCCGGCCTCACCGCAGGGTCGCTCGTGCACCCGGCGACCGACACGGCCACGAGCGCGACCACCGCCGCCGTGGCGCGGCGCTTCGACATGCGATCAGACTACGCAGTCACGACGCCGTGGCGCGGAGCTCGGCCGCGGTGAAGAGGGCACTGAGCTCGATGCCCGCTGCTGCCAGGGAAGTGGCCGTCGGCGGCCGTCGGTCGATCACGCACAGCGCCTGTGACACGACCGCGCCGGCGGCACGCAGGTCCCGGGTCGACAGCACGACCTGTCCGCCTGACGTCAGGACGTCCTCGATCACGAGCACGCGTCGGCCGACGACCTCGACTCCCTCGGCGAGCTTGCACGTGCCGTACTCCTTGGCCTGCTTGCGGACGAACACCGCGGGGATGCCCGTCTCGAGTGACAGAGCGGTAGCCACCGGTATGCCGCCCATCTCCAGACCGGCCAACACCTCGGTATCGCCGGGAACCAACGCCGCCAGCGCCACCGCTATCCGCCGCAGCAGATCGGGCCGGGACTCGAACTGGTACTTGTCGAAGTACTCCGTGGCCGTCTGGCCGGAGCGCAGGACGAACGAACCGGTCAGGTAGGCGACCTCGTGGACCGCGGTGGCGAGGTCGTTGTGACTACTCAGGGCAGGTGCGGGCGCAGGCATCCCCGAAAGGATAGTTGTTCGATCCTTTGAGGTGGGGATGGATAGAGTTGAGTCGTGGGGACACACGGGCGAGACATGGGCGAACACGAAGCTGCCGTGCAAGCGCTTCGTGCCTCCTACGCGGCCATCCCCGAGGGCCGGACCGTCCGGCTGGCCAAGAAGACCTCGAACCTGTTCCGGCCGCGCGAAGGCGGTCCCCACGGGCTCGACGTGTCCGGCCTGGACGGCGTGCTGTCGGTGGACGTCGCCGCTCGCACCGCAGACGTGCAGGGGATGTGTACCTACGAGCACCTGGTCGAGGCGACCCTCCCGCACGGTCTGATGCCGATGGTCGTCCCCCAGCTCAAGACGATCACGCTGGGCGGTGCGGTCACCGGCCTCGGCATCGAGTCCTCGTCGTTCCGCAACGGGCTTCCGCACGAGTCGGTGCTCGAGATGGACATCCTTCTCGGCGACGGTCAGGTGGTCACCACGACTCCTGACAATGAGCACCAGGACCTCTTCACCGCGTTTCCCAACTCCTACGGCAGCCTCGGCTATGCCGTGCGGCTGCGCATCGAGCTCGAGCAGATCAGCCCGTACGTCGCCTTGCGCCACGTGCGGTTCGACGACCTCGACTCTCTCGCCAAGACGATCGCGACCGTGTGCGAATCGCGCGTTCACGACGACGAGACCGTGGATTTCATCGACGGCGTGGTGTTCCAGCCGGACGAGGCCTACCTGACACTCGGCCGCTGGGTCGACGACATCGCGGAGTCGGGGTTGCTCCGGCCGAGCGACTACACCGGCCAGCACGTCTACTACCGGTCGCTGCAGGAGCGCAGCCGCGACGTGCTGACCGCACACGACTACCTGTGGCGCTGGGACACCGACTGGTTCTGGTGCTCCCAGGCGTTCGGCGCCCAGCATCGCGTGGTTCGGCGGCTGTGGCCGTCGACGTGGCGGCGCAGCGACGTCTACCACCGCATCGTGGGTCTCGAGAACCGGTACGGCGTGATGGCGTGGCTGGACCGCCGCCGCGGCAAGCCCCAGCGCGAACGAGTCGTGCAGGACGTCGAGATTCCCGTCGAGCGCACGGCCGACTTCCTGCGCTGGTTTGCCGACCACGTTCCGATGCGCCCGGTCTGGCTGTGCCCCCTACGGTTGCGCGAGCTCGACGGACCGGGCCCGTCCCGCAGCTGGCCGCTCTATCCGCTGCACCCACGACAGACCTACGTCAACGTGGGCTTCTGGGGCATGGTCGACATCGAGCCCGGCCGCGTCGACGGCGACGTGAACCGCCTGATCGAGGAGGCGGTCGCCGCCCATGACGGGCACAAGTCGCTGTACTCCGATGCGTACTACGACGAGCAGACGTTCGCCGCGATGTACGGAGGCTCGACATACGACGTGGTCAAGCAGAAATATGATCCGGGCCGACGGTTGACCGGGCTGTACGAAAAGGCGGTGGGACGTAGATGACGATCGCACACATGGTGGAGAAGCTGACAGCCGACGATCCGCCGGTGCGCTTCGAAGCATATGACGGCAGCGGCTTCGGACCCACGGACTCACCGGTCACGATCCGGCTGATCAACGAGCGCGGTCTGCGCTATCTCGTGACGGCTCCCGGCGACCTCGGGATGGCGCGCGCCTACGTCGTTGGCGATCTTGTCCTCGACGGCGTACACCCCGGCGACCCGTACCAAGCCATCAAGGCAATGGGGCGCTGGCGGGGTCGGCGGCCGACTGCCAGTGAGCTCGCACAGATCCTGCGTGAGCTCGGGCTACGCCGCCTGGTTCCGCCTGAGCCGCCCGAGCAGGAGGCACTGCCACGCTGGCGCCGCATCGCCGAGGGGCTGCGCCATTCGCGCCTGCGCGACGCCGAGGCGATCCAGCACCACTACGACGTCTCCAACGCTTTCTACGAGATGGTGCTCGGGCCGTCGATGGCCTATACCTGCGCGCTGTTTCCCACGGCCGACGCCACCTTGGAAGAGGCGCAGGCGGCAAAGTTCGACCTGGTCTGCCGCAAGCTCGGCCTCGAGCCCGGTATGCGGCTGCTTGACGTCGGGTGCGGCTGGGGCGGCATGGTCCGTCACGCCGTGAAGGAGTACGGCGTGACCGCGGTGGGCATCACGCTTAGCGCGGAGCAGGCGAAGTGGGGACAGCTCGCGGTCCAGCACGATCAGCTCGAAGGCGCCGAGATCCGTCACGGCGACTACCGCGATGCCCCCGGTGACGGCTACGACGCGATCAGCTCGATCGGGCTGCTCGAGCACGTCGGCGTCCACAACTACCCGCCGTACTTCGAATTCCTGCGCGACAAGCTGCGCGACGGCGGCCGGCTGCTCAACCACTGCATCACCCGCCCACACAACAACACCCGCGTCACGACCGGCGCCTTCATCGACCGTTACGTGTTCCCCGATGGGGAGCTGACGGGGTCAGGGCGGATCATCACCGCAGCCCAGAACGTCGGTCTCGAGGTCCGCCACGAGGAGAATCTGCGGGAGCACTACGCCCTCACGCTCAAGCAGTGGTGCGCCAACCTGGTCGCCAACTGGGACGAGTGCGTCGCCGAGGTCGGCGAGCCGACGGCCCGGGTGTGGGGCCTCTACATGGCCGGATCCCGCTACGGTTTCGAGTCCAACGAGGTCGAGCTCCATCAGGTGCTCGCGGTCAAGCCCGCGCCGAACGGTGATGCGTCGTTCCCGCTGCGGCCCACCTGGCTCAGCTGACGCGATTCAGCCCCACGGCGCACACGAGGGCTGGAAGGCCTGGCGCATAGGACCGTCGCTCCGCAACGCGTTGAGCACCATCGCCTGCACGACTGGGTCGTTGGGCGTCTGGTCGTGCTCGATCGGATCGGTTGGGCACTTGTCCTGGATGACGACGTTGGTCACCCGCCGCGCCGGGCCCGCAAGGGCTTGGCTCGTGTACGGCGTGACCACCTCGTCGTGCGTCGTCGAGATCACTGTGTAGTCCGGTCCGGGCACGACGTCACCGCCACTGTTGAGCTTCTGCATGAACGCAGAGCCGGCCTGTTGGTCGATGCAGGCCTGACAGGCCGGTGAGCTGCCCGGGTCCGACGGCTGGGGCCCACCGCTCGGCGGCGCGACGATCAGGCCTTGCGTTCCGTGGTTGGACGGCGCGATGCCGACCAGGTCGTCGACCTTCCCCGCTCCACCGAGGAATTTCAGGTAGTAGCGCGGCATCATGCCGCCTTGGCTGTGTCCGACGAGGTCGACCTGATTCGCACCCGTGCGCCGCAGAACCTTGTTGACGAACGTCTTCAACTCCACTGCAGAGTCGGCGACGGGTCCGGTGGCGTAGGTCCCGTAGTTGAATGCGAAGACGCAGTAGCCGTGGTCGGCGAGGAACGGCGACATCGTCGGCCAGTTCTTGGTCATGGACTCGAACGTGCCGTTGACCAGGATCACCGGCTGCGGGTGCCGAGCATCGGGCTTGCAGGCCCAGTCGTTCGACCCTGGCGGTGCCGTCGGATCCTGGCCTGCGGCCACACCGGGCGCCACGAGCGTCCGGGTCGGGGCCGACGCCACTGCCGACGTCGTCAACGAGCCGGTCAGCAGACCGGCGACGCCCGCGACAGCAAGCGCGAACAGGGCACGTGATCTCATGAGCAACCTCCGGTGCGGCACCTCCGTGCGGTGCCGGCGTCAGGGGTTCAACGACTCAGGAGCGCGGACGTGACGGTGAGCCTGAGTACCGTATGCGCGTGCATCACCTCTTCGACGATCTCGAGCTTCGTGAGGGCGGGCTCGACGACCCTGACGCGGTCCTCCTCGTCGAGCGGGTGCAGGCTTACTACACCTCGCTGTACGGCGCGCCTGACACGGGGCCGATCGACCCGAACGAGCTCGCCGCGCCTGCCGGTCGGTTCTTCCTCGGCCTCCTGGAGGGCGATCCTGTGCTCATGGGCGGGTGGCGGTTCGCGCTCGAGCCGATCGGGATCGCGGCCGACCGTCCGGCAGAGATCAAACGCATGTATGTCGTTCCGGAGTACCGGCGGCGCGGCCTGGCCCGCCGCCTCCTCCAGTTCCTGGAGCAGTCCGCACGCACCGCCGGAGCCGATGCGATCGTGCTGGAAACCGGGCTCCCGCAGGCCGATGCGGTCCAGCTGTATCGATCGAGCGGCTACACCGAGATCCCGCGCTTCGGTCACTACCAGCACGCCCCAGACGCGATCCATCTCGGACGGATGCTCTGAGCGACTCTCACCCGTCGGTCGCGTCGATCTGCACGTCAGCCGGGTCCGCCATCGTGATCCCGAGGGCACCGGCCATCCCGGCCGTGAACGCGAGCGTATCGATCGGTGAGGCGTTGGCCACCGTTGCTCCGGCCAGACTCGCGATTCCCCGTACTCCCTGCCACGTGCAGTCGACGAAGACAGCCTTGGCCGCGCGCACCGACGAGAAGTCAGCGCCGGTGAGGTCGCAGCGTTCGAACAGGACACCCCGCAGGTCGGTCGAACCGAAGTCAGCCCGCTGGAAGCGGCAGTGGCGAAACTCCACCGCCAAGCTCGATGCGAACCGCAACGAGCTCATGTCCGCCAGACAGTCCACCATGGCCACGTGCCGAAGGGTCGCCCCGACCCAGGTGGCACCGGTCAGCCGACAGCCGGTCAGCAGGACCCGGTTGAGCGCCGCATCACGCAGCAGCACGTTCGCCAGGTCGCACCGGGTGAGCAGCGTGTCGGACATCGAGAGCTTGTCCAGCTCCGACCCGGCAAGAGTGGTGCCGGTCAGATGGCATTCCTCGACGTCGACGAGCCGGGCCCGGCGACCCGACAGATCGGCGTCACCCCAATCGACGCGACGGAGCATCGCGTCATCGGTGAGGTCGTCATCCGGCATCGACGCCGGTCGTCCACTGGGGCTGAGGCGAGGTGCGATCCGGCGTACGGACCTGCTGGGTCGAACAGGCACACATCGATGCTACAAGCGCCGGGGCATCCTGCTTGCCGAGCCCGCGCGTTGATCAGAGCAGCGTCGCCACCGCGTGGATGAGGAGACCGGCCAACCCACCGACGAGCGTGCCATTGATACGGATGAACTGCAGGTCCCGACCGACGAAGAGCTCGATCCGGTTTGCTGCTTCCTGCCCGTCCCAACGCTCGATCGTGTCCGTGATGACCGTGGTGAGCTCGTCGCCGTAGCGGCCCACGATGAACGCGGCGAGGTCTGCAGCATGGGCGTCCAGTCGACTGCGCAGATCCGGATCGCCGCGCAGCTGCGACGCGAGCTCCCGGAGACGTTCCTCGACCCTGGCTCGCAGCGGACTGTCGGGGTCAGCCAACGTGGTCTGGAGGGTCCGGCTCAAAGCGCGCCACAGGGACATTGCTGTGTCGGCCACCTGCGGCTGGCTGAGCAGACGGGCCTTGATTCGCTCGGCCCGCGCTTGCGTATCGGGGTCGTCCCGGAGATCAGAGGCAAGTTGTGCGAGCAGGTCGTCAACCGCCGTACGGGCGCGATGATCTGCATCGCCGCGGACTTCCCGGATCCAGGCGAGGACCTCGTGATGGATACGGGATGCCACCTGGTCGTCCAACCAGGTAGGGGTCCACCAGGGCGCACGCGTGCGGATCGCCTCAGAGAAGGCATGCTCGTTGCCGGCCAGCCATCGTTCGGCCTCGTCGAGGGCGAGATCGACGAGGCCGCGGTGAGCGCCGTCGTCGACGATGTCCCCGAGCAGCTGGCCGAGCAGAGGCGCCACCGGCTCATCTGCCAGCCGCGGCAGCAGCTCGAGCCGGACGACGTCATCGACGTCCTCGTCGCGGACCTTCTCGAGACCGATCCGGAGCAAGGAGGAGGCCTCTGCGACGACGCGCGCCGCGTGCTCCGGCACGGCCAGCCAGTCGCCCAGGCGTCGGGTCACCTGAGCGTCAGTGACGCGGGTGCGCACCACCTCCTCGCTGAGGAAGTTCTCGGTGACGAAGTCCTGGAGACTGCGCGCCAGAAGGTTCTTGCGGGTCGGGATCAGGGCGGTATGCGGAATCGGGAGATGAAGCGGATGCCGGAAGAGTGCGGTCACGGCGAACCAGTCCGCGATGGCCCCGACCATCGAAGCCTCGGCCATGGCATTGACATAGCCCCAACCGCCGCCGCGATGGAGGGTGACCAGGTAGACGACGGCCGCGCTGATCAGCAGCCCGGTGGCCACCGTGCGCATCCGGCGCAGCCCGCGCCGGCGATCGACGTCAGCTGGCGATGAGGTCACGAACGCAGACACGCCCCGATCCTAGGACCGCGGCGCGGTCGGGTCGGGGCGTGTGACGAGGCGGCGAGCCGCCTCGTGGGCGCGGCGCGTGCTAGGTGAAGGGGTCGTAGCGGTCGCCACCGATGCGGAAGACCACCGGCTCGTCCGGTTCGAAGTCCGCGGCACCCTCCGGCACGAGCGCGGGGGCGAAGTCCGCGGGGGCCGCGGTGGTGTCGTCGTATGCCGGTTCGCGCGGCTCGTCGACGATCACGTCGGCGGTCAGCCGGTCGAACAGCTCGTCGGTCAGCGCGTCGGTGAGCTCAGCCGGCAGCGGCTGCAGCAGGTCAGCCGGTTCCGGATGGTCTTCGATCACGTCCTCCACAGCCGGCAGGTCCGCCACGTGCGCAACGGGTGCGACCTCCTCCACCGGCACGTCCTCGATAAGGTCCTCCACCTCGACCACGTCATCAACCAGGATCACGTCCTCGACGGCAGGCAGGTCGTCGACCACGATCACGTCCTCGACAGCCGACAGGTCCGCCACGTGCTCAACGGGTGCGACCTCCTCCACCGGCACGTCCTCGATCAGGTCTGCGACCTCCACGACCTCGACGACCTCGTCCTCAACCACACTCTCGACGACCGGCACGTCCTCCACCACGACGACGTCATCAACCAGGATCACGTCCTCGACAGCCGGCAGGTCCGCCACGTGCGCAACGGGTGCGACCTCCTCAACCGGCACGCCCTCGATCAGGTCCTCCACCTCGACGACGTCATCAACCAGGATCACGTCCTCGACAGCCGGCAAGTCGTCGACCACGATCACATCCTCGACAGCCGGCAGGTCCACCACGTGCTCAACGGGTGCGACCTCCTCAACCGGCACGTCTTCGATCAGGTCCTCCACCTCCACGACCTCGACGACCTCGTCCTCAACCACACTCTCGACAACCGGCACGTCCTCCACCTCGACGATGTCACCAACCAGGATCACGTCCTCGACAGCCGGCAGGTCCGCCACGTGCTCAACGGGTGCGACCTCCTCCACCGGCACGTCCTCGACCAGGTCTGCGACCTCGACGACCTCGACGACCTCGTCCTCAACCACACTCTCGACAACCGGCACGTCCTCCACCTCGACGACGTCCTCGACAACCGGCAGGTCCCCCACGATCACGTCCTCGAAGACAGGCACGTCCTCCACCGCAGGCAGGTCGGCGACCACGATCACGTCCTCGACAGCCGGCAGGTCCGCCACGTGCTCAACGGGTGCGACCTCCTCCACCGGCACGTCCTCGACCAGGTCCGCGACCTCCACGACCTCGACGACCTCGACGACCTCGTCCTCAACCACACTCTCGACAACCGGCACGTCCTCCACCTCGACGACGTCATCAACCAGGATCACGTCCTCGACAGTCGGCAGGTCCGCCACGTGCTCAGCGGGTGCGACCTGCTCCACCGGCACGTCCTCGACCAGGTCCGCGACCTCCACGACCTCGACGACCTCGACCTCAACCACACTCTCGACAACCGGCACGTCCTCCACCTCGACGACGTCATCAACCAGGACAGGCACGTCCTCCACCGCAGGCAGGTCGGCGACCACGATCACATCCTCGACAGCCGGCAGGTCCACCACGTGCACAGCGGGTGCGACCTCCTCAACCGGCACGTCCTCGATCGGATCTTCGATCAGATCCTGGACCGGCGAAAGTTCACGGACAGGCTCGACGAACTCCGCGAACTCGGGCTCACGGGTGGCCACCTCGTCGAGGTCGGTCGCGATCACCTCCCCGTCGCTGAGCATCGCCCACGCCTCCTCCTCGGTGAGCAGTGAGACCTCCTCGGTGACGTCAGCTTCAGCGACGGCATCGACAGCATCGACAGTGAGTTCCTTGGCGGCGTCCCGCAGGGCATTGGCCGGTTGCTCCGGAACCCGGACCCGGGCGCCACGGCGAGTGAAGCCCTCCACCCGGGCCTCCGGATCGAGCGCCACCTGCGGCGGTGTCCAGGTCAGCTCGACATGCCGGCCGAAGTCGAGCGGCTCATCGAAGCCCAGACGACTCACGAACTGGAACGAGCGGCTGTCCTTCAGCACCCGGATCTTGATGGGCACGCCTTCGTCCCGGGCCTCGCCGATGATCTCCCGCATCAACTGGGTCCCCACGCCCTCGCCACGGAAGCGGGGCATGAGGCTGAGATCGACGACGTGCAGAACCTCGTCACGCATACAGACGAGGAGCCGGCCGATGGGGGTCTCGTCGATGCCGATGGTCACATGGTCCATGCCGGGGTAGCGGCGGCCCAGCTTCCACTCTTCGGCCTGCGCCTGCATGATCACGAACGACCGGTTCTCGGTAAGGCTCCACCCGAGGTCGGAGAGTTCCTGTTCGTGCGTGGCGGCATACAACTCGAGCATGAACTCCGCGTCCGCGGGCAGCGATGGACGGGTGGTGATCTTGCCGAGCGAGGGTTGGCGCTGTTCGACGTTCTTCACGCCGGCTCGCGTCGGTGATACCGCAGCAGCCAAGGTCATCTGGTGACCCCTTCTCTCGTGCTCACCGGCCAGCGGCCGGAAGCAATCCCTATGTGCGGGGTGTGAGACGGGTGCGTCACCCCTTCGTTGCTCTACGAAGTCATGGTGTCACTTTGTGTAATATTTCGGAACGAACGGACGTCAGGATCAACCGAAAGAACGAGTAACGCATGCCGAACGGCCCAGGGTCGGCCTAGTCATCTTGGGGCGGTTAATCCCCTTTGTGCCCGGTTATCAGGCCGCCATCCCGACCCAGCGGCGACTCCCGCCACTCGGGGTCGCCCCCCGTATCACGCAGCTTCACGAGGTGTGGACAGGGAGTCCCAAACCTGGCGTCAGCTCGGCACCGGGATAGGCGGCGAGGTCTGAACCCCGGAGCAGCAGCTTCGAGCGCCGTACGCCGCTGCCGATGATCGCGACGTCGATGGCGTCGACCGAGGCGTCCACGAGCAACCGCCAACCAGCCGGTAGACCGATCGGCGTGATGCCGCCGTACTCCATGGACGTCTCCGTCACAGCCCGCTCCATCGCGAGGAAGGACGCCTTACGGACATCGAGTCGGCGCTTCACCAGGTTGTTGACGTCGGCCCGGGTGTCGGCGGTGATGACGCAGGCCGCGATGCGCTCCTCTCCACCGCGACGCCCGGCCACGACGACGCAGTTGGCGGACGCGTCCAACGGCAGCCCGTAGGCCTCGGCCAGGGCGAGGGTGTCGGCCAGCGACGGGTCGATCTCGACCACGGCCACCTCGCGGCCGAGGTCCCACTCCTGCAGCGCCCGATGAACCGAGGGCGCCAGCAGATCGGGTCGGTCGAGGGCCGGCAACGACACGATGGACCCGAGCGTCGGCAGTGTCACCGGGCACTCCCCTGCACGTGCTGCTCTCCGACGGCGACCTCGACGTCGAGCGTGTTGGTAGGTCCGGCGAGCGGACAAGCCCACGCCTCGTCGTACGCGCAGGACGGCTGGAACGCAAAGTTGAGATCCACGACCAACGCATCCGGCTCGCCACCCAGGTCGGCGCCCTTGACCGTGTCGAGGAGGTACCGCCCACCGCCGTACGACGTCGTGGCGCGGTCGCGGAACGGCAGGAAGAGCCCGCCGCCGTAGCCGGCAAGCCACCACACGTCCAACGCGCCCATCCCGCCCAGGTGGACGCGTCCGATCCGTTCGAACGGAACCACTCCGTCAGTGCCGGTGATGTGCTCCCGGCGCTCGGGGTCGACGTCGCGGTCGATGGGGACGACGAAGCGGTACTCCGGGTCGTACGGTGCGACGACCGCTCCCGGGTAGGTCGGACGCTCCGCCCCCGGGACCGGAGACGCGGGGTGCGTCTGCAGCAGCTCATCGCGCCCTTTGATCCAGAGCGCGTGCGCCACCACTGGATCGGCATGGCTGCGTACCTGGGCGTACAACGCAAAGGTGCGCCGACGCCAGTCCCACACGTCCAGACTCGACATACGTGGACCCTAGCGCGGCTGCGCAGCCAGGGATCGGGCCTGTTTGGATGGCGCCATGGCTTTCAGCGCCCTGCACCATCTCGAGTGTGCCCGTTGCGGGACTGAGTACGACGCAACCATCCGGCAAGGTCTGTGTGCACTGGACGGTGGCCCTCTGCTGGCGCGGTACGACCTGGCCACCGTCCGCTCGTCCCCGCGGGACATAGCGCGTCGCGCGCCCGACCTGTGGCGCTACCACGAGCTGTTGCCGGTCTCGGCCGCCGAGCACGTCGTGACCTTGGGCGAAGGGATGACGCCCCTCCTGTCGGTGCCCCGGCTCGCGGCCGACCTCGGTGTCGATCGTCTGCTCGTGAAGGATGACGGGCTGCTGCCCACCGGGTCGTTCAAGGCCCGGGGAGCGGCGGTCGGAGTCTCACGGGCCAAGGAGCTCGGTGCCGAGCGGTTGGCGATGCCCACCAACGGGAACGCCGGTGCCGCCTGGTCGGCGTACGCCGCTCGCGCCGGTCTCCGCGCCGGCGTCGCCATGCCGCTCGACGCGCCCGCGATCACCCGCGCCGAGACCGTGGTCACCGGGGGCGAGCTGCAGCTGGTCGACGGGCTCATCTCAGACGCCGGCCGACTCATCGCGGCCGCAGTCGTGGCCAGCGATGACGACTGGTTCGAGGTGTCGACACTGAAGGAGCCTTACCGCATCGAGGGCAAGAAGACGATGGGCCTCGAGATCGCCGAACAGCTCGACTGGAGAATGCCGGACGTCATCATCTATCCGACCGGCGGTGGCGTCGGTCTGATCGGGATCTACAAGGCGCTCACCGAGCTGCGCGAGCTGGGCTGGGTCGACGGAGACCTGCCCCGCCTCGTGTGCGTGCAGTCCACCGGATGCGCACCGATCGTGGCGGCGTTCGAAGCCGGTGCGTCAGAGTCGGTCAAGGTCGAGAGCTCCACCACGATCGCCTTCGGTATCAACGTGCCCAAGGCACTCGGGGACTTCCTCGTGCTGGAGGCGGTCCGAGGCACCGACGGCACCGCGATCGCCGTCACAGACGAGCAGCTGCTCGCCGACCTGCGCCGAACCGCCCGGCTGGAAGGCATCTTCTTGTGTCCGGAGGGCGCCGCAACCGTCTCGGCCGCCAGGGCTCTCGTCGCCAGCGGCTGGCTGGCGGCCGACGATGAAGTGGTGCTCCTGAACACCGGCGCCGGCGTCATCTACCCCGACACGGTGGAGGTCAACGTACCGACGATCGCCAAGGACGGCATGCTGCGGCTCTGACGTCAGCGGACCCCGTGTGGCCGGAACTGGACGGAGATGCGGGGACCGGCCGGCCGCGCTGTCTTGAGGATCGCGTGCTCCCAGGTGCGTTGGCATGACCCACCCATGACGATCAGGTCGCCATGGCCCACGGAGAATCCGATCGACTCACCGCCACCACGCGGTCGCAACACCAGCCGGCGAGGACTTCCGAACGACACGATGGCGACCATGGTGTCCTCGTCCTGGGCGCGCCCGATGGTGTCACCGTGCCACGCGACGGAATCACGACCGTCGCGATAGAAGCAGAGCCCGGCCGTCGTGAAGGGCTCACCGAGCTCATCGGCGTAGTGAGCACTGAGCTGCCGCCGGGCATCGTCGAGGAGCGGGTCGGGCAACGACTCCCCCTCGCCGTAGAAGCACAGCAGTCTCGGTACGTCGACCACGCGGTCATACATCTGCCGCCTTTCGGCGTACCACGGCACCGCCTCGACCAACCGCTCGAAGAGCGCATCGGAGCCGTGCACCCAGGCGGGTTGGACGTCGATCCAGGCGCCGCGACTCAGGAGCGTCCGCTTGGTGCCTGCGAGCTCACCCAGGCTCGGGGCTTCGAGGTCGGGCCCGTCGAGCAGAGACCCTTGGAAGTGGGCGGTCATGCTCCGATGCTAGGTCAGTTCGAACATATGTTCTAGTGACTTCGCGGCGAGTCGCTCATGTTCGTGCACCGGGCTTCGGCCAAACGTGACGGCCGTCACGGCGATGGTCGACATCCGGAGCCGTCATCGCGACGTATCCCCTCCGTACACAACGACAGACCAAACCACGAAGGGAACTCCGCTCATGCGCAACGTCCGTAGCAGCTCCAAGTCCTCCAGGCGGGTGCTCGGCGTCTCTGCAGCCGCGGTGCTGGCCCTCACGCTCGCCGCCTGCTCCAGCAATGACACCAGCAGCAACGACAAGCCCAAGCCGGTCGCCCAGATCCAGCAGCTCAGTGGCACCGACACCTCCGTCGCTCTCGACGCCGGCTTCGTCAAGGCCCTGACCTCGCTCAAGCTCACCCCCGGAGTCGTCGGCGACGCGACGCTGGCCGACGGCGCCGTCAGCTTCCCGATCACGGGCGGCAACGTGACCTACTACAAGCCGGGCAGCGTTTCTCCTTACGTGACCGGACTGATCAGCCACGACGGCTCGGGTCTCTCGTTGACCGCCGGCAGCACCACCGTCGACCTGACGAACTTCGAGATCAACCCCGGCAACTCACGGGTGTACGGCGATGTGAGCGTCAACGGTAAGAGCGCCGCGAAGCACGCGACGATCTTCAACCTCGACGGTCGCACCCTGCAGCCGCTCCAGACCGAGGGCAACGAAGCCGTCCTCCAAGGCACCAAGGTGATGATCTCTGGCGACGCGGCCGCATTGCTCGACCAGACCTTCAAGACCGAGGCCGTGAAGCAAGGCCTGCTGGTCGGTACCGCGACGATCACGGTCAACACCAAGTAGTCGAGGAACAGGCAACCCGCACCTCAGTAGCCCAGCAACCCGCACCCACCCAGAGCAACGGCACGTCATCCAGCTGATGACGTGCCGTTGCTCATGTCCCGGCTTCGACGCGACGTACCTGCGCGTCGAGAGTGGCCGCGACCTCCCGGGCGATGGGGTGGTGTGGCAGATCATCCACGAGAACGGGCAGCGGGATCGACCAGTTGTGGCGCGTCGTCGTACCCGGCATGTTCGGGCGCTGCTCCTGTCCGACGGCATCCTCGAGCGTCGCCGACACCAGTACGCATGGAGTCTCGCTGAGGCGTCGATGGGCGTCCACGATGACGCTCTCGACGTCGGGTTCGTTGGACGGCAGCCGGGCCAGCAGCTCGGCCCGGTCCCGTTCGAGCGCGGGCCTCGGCGTGGTCACGTTCGCGGCCTGGTCCTCCAGGTCCGACCCGCTCCACAAACCTGCCACCGTCGGCAGGTCGTGGGTCGTGATCGCGGACATCGCCTGGGTGGGCCAGTCAGCCGGGGCCGCGTCCTCGAACCAGAGCAACCGATACGACAAGACCTGGTGTTCGGCCAGCGCCTCCCGCACTCCAGGCTCGACTGTGCCGAGGTCCTCGCCGACGACCAGCGCCTTGGCCCGATGGCTCTCCAGGGCGACGATGTTCAACAGGTCCTCAGCCGGGTAGCGCACATACGCACCGTCCCGCGGGGAGAGACCCGCGGGGATCCACCAGAGCCGGAACAGGCCCATCACGTGGTCGATACGGATGCCGCCGCCGCCGGCCATGGTCGCCCGGATCGACTCGATGAAGGGGACGTAGTCGGCCGCGCGGAGTCGCCAGGGTGCGAGGGGTGGCGACCCCCAGCCCTGTCCCTGCGCGTTGAAGATGTCCGGCGGTGCACCCACGGTCGCCTCATTGACCAACGTGTCCTGCCAGGCCCAGGCGTCCGCGCCACCCCCTCCGACACCGATCGGCAGGTCCTGCAGGATCTTCAGATCGCCGACTGCTGCGCGGAACTGTCGGTCGATGCGCCATTGCAACCAGGCGTGGAACCGCACACGGTCCGCATGGTCGGCGACAACGACAGCAACGGAATCGGAACCGGGGTCGCGCAGCTCCACGGGCCAGTCCCGCCAGTCGGGTCCGTGCATCTCGGCCACCGTCGCCCAGGTCGCGAACGTCTCCAGGCCCGCTCCTCGTTCCGCTCGCCAGAGCAGAAACTCCTCGGCCTCCGGTGAGTCGGCGAACTCGGCTTCGAGGGCGGCCAGCTTGGTCCGCCATACGGAGTCGCGGTCGATCGTCGAGGACGGCGACTCGTCCGCGGTGCCATCGACCCGCAAGTAGATCGGGTTGCGAAACCGACGGGTTGCCGGCAGATAGGGGCTCGGCTCCTGCGGGATCGTAGGTGCCACCGCATGCAGCGGGTTGATCAGCAGGAAGCCCGCACCGAGGCTCTGCGCCCACGCGCGGATGCTGGCCAGATCGGCGAGATCTCCGATGCCCGAGCCCGACCGTGAACGCGCGGCGTACAGCTGCACGGTGAGACCCCAGGCGCGCCAGCCTTCAGGAAACCAGCAGCGGCCGGGCGAGACGATCAGCCGACGGGATCCCGCGCTCGTGAGCAGGTCGTGGTACCCGAGGGGGAAGTCGAGGGGTAACGACCCGTCGATCATCCGGCGTTCGCCGTCCTCGCAGTCGACCTGGACGTGACCGAGACCGAGGTCGCGACCTGGCTGCGTCACGATCGGTGCCCATGCATCGAGATCAACGGGCGGGTGCCCCATGGCGCTGCGAAGACGATCGACAGTGTCGGCGGGGACCTCCACGACCTCGTCGTAGGCGTTGACCCAGTGCCGGTGGATACCCCAGGCGTCGGGCTGCAGCAGGTCGGGTGCGGGAGCATCTGCGGTCACGGAGACATCATGCCGGGCGTGTGTGGAGGACCCGCGTGCGCATCGCGGTTGACCGCGACGTCGCCGTCACGGGCTCCGGAGGCGTCGGACCGCCATCTCGGCGAGCCAGGCCGCGGCGTCCGGCAGGATCGCGTCGTCGAAGGTCGCGCGTGGGGAGTGGTTGTCGGCCGCCGTCGCGTATTCCTCGACAGCGCAGGCCCCGACGTTGAAGTAAGCGCTCGGCACGAGCTCCATCACGAACGACATGTCCTCGGCGCCGAGCTCGGGGTTGGGGAGCTCGGTGAAACGGGCGGCCCCGAACAGGTCGACGACGGTCTGGCGGGCGCGGTCGTACTCGGTGTCGTCGTTGACGGTCACGGGATAGCCGAGTCGGTAGTCGATGTCGGTGGCCAACCCGTGTGCCGCCGCGATCCCGGTGACCACGCGCTGGATCTCCTGCTGCACCTGCGCCCGGGACTCTCGAGACAGGGAGCGCACCGTTGCCTCGAACTCGACGTCGTCGGGGATGATGTTGTCCTTCGTGCCCCCGGCGATTCGACCGACGGTGATGAGCACCGGGTCGAAGACGTCGAACCTGCGGGTGGCCATGGTTTGCAGAGCCACCACCATTTCGCAGGCGGCCGGGATCGGGTCCTTGGCCCGGTGCGGAGCCGAACCGTGACCTCCGACGCCGACGACGCGAACCTTCACCTCGTCGGCCGCTGCCCCGGTGGTCCCGCGCCGCGACGCCCACTGGCCGAAGGGGATCTCTGCGGAGTACACGTGCAAGGCGTAGGCGGCATCGACGCGACGCCCGGCGACCTCCAGCAAGCCCTCGTCCAGCATGGGTTGGGCGCCCCCTGGCCCTTCCTCGCCGGGCTGGAACATGAACACCACGTCGCCGGGTAGCTCGTCACGCATCGCGTGCAGGACGCGCGCTGCGCCGACCAGGCCGGCCACGTGCAGGTCGTGTCCGCAGGCGTGCATGGACCCGTCGTGCTGGGACTTGTAGTCGACCTCGACCTCTTCGGTGACCGGCAGCGCGTCCATGTCGCCACGGAGCAGGACGACCTGACGCGGCCCGTTCTCGGGGGTGGCCCGCCCACGCAGGACGGCCGTGACCGAGGTGAGCGCCCTGCCCTCGGTGATCTCCAGGTCGAGCCCGTCGAGTGCGTCCAGCACGGCCTGTTGGGTCTTGGGGAGGTCGAGGCCGATCTCGGGGATCCGGTGCAGCCGTCGGCGCAGGTCGCCGAGCTCCGGCCCGAGCTCGCGCGCAAGGCGCAGTGTCGTCGGTGTACTCAGGTGATCGGTCACGCCCGGAGTCTAAAGGTCGACGGCACTGCCGCTCGGCGTCCACGACGAGGAGATTGCCGACGCCCTCTCGCTCTACGTTCGGGGTAGATTCGCAGCACGGCTAGGGATCGAGGATCCGATGAGTGCTCGGTTCGAGGAGCTCGACTGGCGGGAGACTCCGCTGGGTGCGATCAGCCTCCGCCGGCGTCGCGACCCGCTGTCCGGACTCGATGTCTACGAGGTCAAGCTCGACGACGACTACCTGATGTCGAGTCTTTTCACCGCTGCCGAGATCGAGGTAGCGCGTTTGGCGTTGAGCTTTGTCGACGGTGCCGACCTCGCGGTCGCGGTCGGTGGGCTCGGACTCGGTTACACAGCACAGACCGTTCTCGAGGATGAGCGAGTCAATGACCTGGTCGTGATCGACGCCATCGAGGAAGTCATCGACTGGCACGAGCGTGCCCTCATCCCGTTGGGCGCCACGCTCACCGCCGACAGTCGCTGTCGCTTCGTGCTGGGCGATTTCTTCGCCATGGTCATCAGCGGGGCGGGCCTCGACCCCGCACAGCCCGGCCGGCTCTTCGACGCGATCGTCGTCGACATCGACCACTCACCTCGACACCTGTTGAGCCCTGCACACGCAGGGTTCTACGAGCCCAGCGGCGTGCGACGGCTGAGAGAGCACCTCCGGCCGGGTGGGGTCTTCGCGTTGTGGTCGAACGATCCTCCGGACGAGGACTACTGCGGCGTCCTCGACGACGTCTTCACCGACGTCGTGGCTCACGTGGTCACCTTCGCCAATCCGCTGCAGGACCGAGACGCCACCAACACCGTGTACGTGGCACGCAAGCGCTGAGTCCCACGGCCGACCCGGTGCTCCGGTGGTCGAGCCCGGTCGGAAACCCCAAGAACAGGCGTGCCGAACCCAGAAACCCTTGTGGACAACGCGAAACGGTCTGGCGGCTGTCGGACATGGCAGGTAGAATCGAACACATGTTCGACACCGACCTCAGCGCACTCGACGAGCTGGCCACCCTGGCCGCCGCCGAACACGCCCGCGCGGTGCTGAGCAGGCGCGAGGTGCGACTGTTGCAGACCGCCGCGCACTGGGCCGACCTGCACAGTGAGCTCGCCCGGACCACCGGTCCGACCCTGCTCGGGATGTGAGCAGCTGATCCGGTTCGGTGGCGCCGGCACCCCGGGCGTGGCGGAGTTCGCGCCGGCCGAGCTCGGCGTCGTGCTCGCCACCTCCACCCACGCCGCCGAACGGCTCGTCGCGGACGCGTTGGACCTGCGCCACCGACTCCCACAGCTGTGGGCACGGATCTGTGCGGGTGAGGTCAAGCCGTGGATCGGCCGCCGCTGCGCCGACACCACCCGCCACCTGAGCGAAGCCACCGTGGCGGTGGTGGACCGGCGGATCGCCAGATATGCCCACTCGCTGTCGTGGGGACGGATCGAGGCGATCATCACTGCGTGCTGGCTCGAGTGCGACCCGGACGCCGCCGCCGAGGCCGACGCAGCAGGCGCAGGGGTCGTTGGGGGTGTGGGTCAAGGACCACCAGCCCGGCGAGCACGGCACCCGGGAGATCTTCATCCGGGCCGAGGCACCCGACGCGTTACGGTTCAACGCCACCATCGGCGGCCTCGCCACCGGCCTGTCCACCCTGGGCGACACCCGACCGGTCGACGTACGTCGGGCCGCCGCGGTCGGGATCCTGGCCAACCCCCAACACGCCCTGGACCTGTACACCGACCTCCACACCGCCACCAGCCGAACCGGCCGAGCCGGAAGACCCCACCGACCGACCTGGTTCGGCGAGCGGGGCCCGACGTTCCGGCCGACCCGGCCGACGGCACCGAAGGTCGACGACCGGGTCGACACCCGACCCGACGTCACGCTGTACGTCCACCTCACCGATGAAGCGTTGACGTCAGGCAGCGGAGTGGCGCGGGTCGAGCAGGTCGGACCCGTCACCGTCGACCGGGTCAAGACGTGGCTAGATGGCGCGAACGTCGTGGTGAAACCGGTGATCGACCTCAACCAGCAGATCCCGGTGGACGCCTATGAGATCCCCGACCGGATCCGCGACGCCGTCCACCTACGCACCCCCATCGACTGCTTCCCCTACGCCACCTCCACCCGACGCACCGGCGACCTCGACCACACCATCCCCTACGTCTCCCCCGACAACGGCGGACCACCCGGCCAAACCGGGATCGACAACCTCGGCCCCCTGACCCGGACCCACCACCGCATCAAGACCCACGGCCGATGGCAGGTCGCCCAACCCTTCACCGGCATCTTCGTCTGGCGCAGCCCCCACGGCCGCTATCACCTCGTCGACCACACCGGCACCCACCCAGCACTCCCGGCGCTGTCGGCCCGTCAGTCGCTCCCGGCTGCCTGACCCCCCCCCGACCTCCACAGGCCGACCGCGGGCCACCCCGACACCGCCGACTGGGAGGTTGTCCAGGTCCGGACGGCCCGGACACCTGCACACCCTCCCAGTTCGTGAGCCGGGCCCCGCCAGCGACCAGGCTCTTCGATCAGCAGGTCCCGTGAGCGATGACTTTCGCCGGCGTGCACAGTCATACTCCGACACGTGTTCGCTCCAACCACGGCAGGGGATCCCATGCGCAAGGTCGTGCTTCATACGCTGCTCTCACTCGACGGGGTCGCGGAGGCGCCCGAGCTCTTCCTGTTCGACTTCGACGAGGAGATGGACGAGCACCTGGGCCGGGTAATCGGACGTCAGGACACTGTCCTGCTGGGCCGGCGCATGCACGACGAGTGGGCCAAGTTCTGGCCGACTTCGGACATCGAGCCGTTCGCCAGCTTCATCAACGGTGTACAGAAGTACGTAGCCACCTCGACCCCGCTCACGGCGGAGTGGACGAACGTGGCAACTATCGACGGCAACGTCATCGACTTCGTGCGTGCGCTGAAGGACCAGCCAGGCGGCGACATCGGGGTGCACGGCAGTATCAAGCTCGCGCAGTCCCTGCTCGCCGCCGACGTCATCGACGAGCTCGAGCTGGTGGTCGGGCCGTGCCTGGCCGGCCAAGGGCGTCGGTTGTTCGCGGTCAACGACCTCCAAGCGCTTGACCTGGTCCGGAGCGCCCAGACGCCCTCGGGGTCGGTCCTGCTCACGTACCGCGTCGGAGGCGCTGAGTAGCTGCGGTGTGCTCAGCCCTGGGCCATGTCGACGAAGCGGGAGTAGTGACCCTGGAAGGCGAGCACGAGGTCGGCGATGGGGCCGTTGCGGTGCTTGGCCACGATGATGTCGGCCTCACCGGGCCGGGTCGACTCCTTCTCGTAGATGTCCTCGCGGTGCAGCAGGATCACCATGTCGGCATCCTGCTCGAGCGAACCGGACTCGCGGAGGTCGGACAGCAGCGGGCGTTTGGACGTGCGCTGCTCCGAACCACGGTTGAGCTGCGAGATCGCGACCACCGGGACGTCGAGCTCCTTGGCCAGCAGTTTGATCTGCCGAGAGAACTCCGACACCTCGAGCTGGCGCGACTCGACCTTCTTGCCCGACGTCATCAGCTGGAGGTAGTCGACGACGATCAGCCGCAGGTCGTGCCGCTGTTTGAGGCGACGCGCCTTCGCCCGGATCTCCATCATCGTCAGGTTGGGAGAGTCGTCGATGAACAACGGCGCTTCGGAGACCTCACCCATCTTGCGGACGAGCTTGTTCCAGTCGTCGTCGCTCATCTTGCCGTTGCGCATGTGGTTGAGCGGGATGCGAGCCTCGGCGGACAGCAGCCGCATGGTGATTTCGGTCCGGCTCATCTCGAGGGAGAAGATGGCGCTGGTCAGCCCGTGCTTGATCGATGCCGATCGGGCGATGTCGAGCCCCAATGTCGACTTACCGACCGCGGGTCGCGCCGCCACGATCACCATTTGTCCGCCATGGAGGCCGTTGGTGAGCTCGTCGAGCTCGGCGAACCCGGTGGGTACGCCCGCCATGGCGCCGTCGCGGTTGCCGATCGCCTCGAGCTCGTCGATCGTGAGCTCCATCAAGTCGGCCAAAGGCGCGTAGTCCTCAGACGTGCGCTTGTCGGTGACCGCGTAGACCTCGGCCTGCGCCCGGTCCACCACGTCGTCGACCTGTCCCTCACCGGTATACCCGAACTGGACAATCCGGGTGCCGGCGTCGATGAGCCGCCGCAGGATCGCCTTCTCCCGGACGATGCCGGCGTAGTAGCCCGCGTTCGCCGCGACCGGGACCCCGGCCACCAGCGTGTGGACGTACGGCGCCCCACCGACCCGCGCCAGGTCTCCGGCTCTGGTCAGCTCGGCCGAGACAGTGATCGCGTCGGCCGGCTCACCGCGTCCGTAGAGGTCGAGGACGACGTCGAAGATCAGCTCGTGGCCGGGGCGATAGAAGTCGGCACCGCGCAGCACCTCGACGACGTCCGCGATCGCGTCCTTGCTCAACAGCATCGCGCCGAGGACCGACTGCTCGGCGTGCTCGTCCTGCGGAGGAGTCCGGCCGGACGGTGCGCCACGGTCGAAGTCGGCGGGGGCCGAACCGTGGATCTCGGCGATGGTCACGTAGCTCCCCTCGGCCTCAGACGCTGCGCGAGCTGTCTCGCCGGCTGTCTCATGGTGCGGCCGCCAACCACATCCGCCACACCTTCCTCTGCGAAGGTAGGGGGGCGCACCGACAGTCCCGCAGCAGGACGCTACGTGTCGGCGGGGGTCAGGCGATAGCCCGTCGTCAACACCCCCCTGTGGATAACCGGGATTCGCTGTGGAAAACACCGTGCCAGCGTGTGCACAGGTTGGGGAAAGACCCGTGGACAGACCACGGGTCGGTTTCCAGATAGGGTGTCTGACCTGCGCAAACGTCCGTCCGCACGTGTGGAGAAAAGAAAGTTCGCCAGGTCGAGAGGGGGCGTCGTGACCGACGATCCGGCCGATGAACTAGCACCTCCGGAGGCGCTCAGCCAGCGGTTTCCCACAGATTCTCGCGACATGCCGCGCGACACGCCGGATGATCTGGGCCGCGCGCGAAGACAGCGCCGGGTTCACGACCGCGAGATCTCCAGACTGGCAATCCCAGCCTTTGCGGCTCTGATCTCCGAACCGCTGTTCCTGCTCGCGGATGCTGCCATCGTCGGACACCTGGGCACGCCCCAGCTGGCCGCGCTCGGGATCGCCGGCACCATCGTCCAGACAGCTGTCGGGCTGTTCGTGTTCCTTGCGTACGGCACGACCTCCACCGTCGCGCGCTCGGTGGGCGCCGGCGATCGACGCGGTGCGCTCACTGTTGGGATCGACGGGATCTGGTTGGCCGTTGTCATCGGAACGGTTGCCGCCGTCGCGACGGCCGTCCTGACGCCCGCCATCGTCGACGCGTTCGGTGCGACTCCAGAGGTCAGGTCGTACGCCGTCGTGTATCTGCGCATCGCCGCCTGGGGGATCCCGGCGCTGCTTCTCATGTTCGCGGCGACCGGAGTGCTCCGCGGGCTGCAAGACACCCGGACGCCCCTCGCGGTGGCGGTGGCGGCCAACCTCATCAATATCGGGCTCAACGTGCTGTTCGTGTACGGGTTCGGGTGGGGAATCGCCGGTTCGGCCATCGGCACCCTGCTCGCCCAAAGCGCGGCAGCCGCGGTCATCGTCGGCGTCGTGACGCGGGCAGCACGCCGCCAGGGGGCGGCCTTGGTACCGCACCGGCCGGGCGTCGTCGCGGCTATGGTCGCGGGGCTTCCCCTGCTGGTCCGGACCCTGACCTTGCGCCTGGCGTTGCTGCTCGCGACCTATGTCGCAGCCTCGGTCTCGACCGTGGCGGTGGCGGCCCATCAGGTGGCCTTCACGATCTGGGCATTCCTCGCCTTTGCCCTCGACGCCATTGCCATAGCCGGGCAGGCGATCACCGGTCGCCTGCTCGGGGCCGGGGACCCGGCGGCCGCCCGAGCCGCGACGCGCCGGATGATGTTCTGGGGTCTTGTGGGCGGTGCCGTCCTCGGCGTGCTGCTGGCCGCCGTGCGGCCATTCGTCGTGCCGTTGTTCAGCCCCGATGCGGAGGTGCAGCACCTGCTGTCCGTCGTGTTGTTGATCGCCGCCCTGCACCAGCCCGTGTCGGGCATCGTGTTCGTCCTCGACGGCGTACTCATCGGCGCCGGCGACGGCCGCTACCTCGCCTGGGCAGGTCTCGTGAACCTGCTCGCGTTCGTCCCGATGGCGCTGGCCGTGCGCTGGTTCGGGGGTGGGCTGGCGGCACTGTGGTGGGCGTTCACCGCCTTCATGGTGATCCGGATGGGCACGCTGCTGTGGCGCGAACGCGGCGACGCGTGGCTGGTGCTCGGCGCCGCCCCGGTTGCTCGCGGCCGCGCCTGACCGACGAGCGACGGACCCGGGTCCAAGGACAGCAACGGACCGGTACCTCCGCACGGGAGGTACCGGTCCAGGGGCTGGTGTCGTGTCAGGTCACCCGTCGACGACGTCGAGGGTGACCGTGGCGGACACCTCGTCGTGGACCTTGATGGTCACCTGGTGGGCCCCGAGCGTCTTGATCGGGTTACCGACCTGGATGCGACGCTTGTCGATGTCGGGTCCTCCGGCTGACTTCACAGCAGCCACGATGTCGGAGACCGTCACCGCACCGAACAGCCGACCACTCGAGCCGGCCTGGGCCGGTAGCCGGACGGTCAGTCCTTCGAGCTGGGACTTGATCTCGTCGGCGTGAGAGACATCGCGGACATCGCGGACCTCACGGGCCTTCTTGATCGAGTCGATCTGCTTCTCGGCACCGCGCGTCCACCTGATCGCGGCGCCTCGAGGCAAGAGGTAGTTACGGCCGTAGCCGTCCTTGACCTCGACCACGTCGCCGGGGGCACCGAGGTTGGACACTTCCTGCGTCAAGATGAGCTTCATGGCGTCGGCCCCCTCTCAGCGCGCGGTGGACGTGTAGGGCAGCAGCGCCATCTCGCGGGCGTTCTTGATCGCCATCGCGACGTCGCGCTGATGCTGCGTGCAGTTGCCGGTGACCCGACGCGCGCGGATCTTGCCGCGGTCGGAGATGAACTTGCGAAGCAAGGTCGTGTCTTTGTAGTCGACGTAGGTGACCTTGTCCTTGCAGAAGGCACAGACCTTCTTCTTCGGTTTGCGAACGATCGGTTTTGCCATTGTGGTGCTCTCCTTTCAGAGCCCGGCGTGAACCGGAATGACACGGTCAGCGCGCGGCACGAGCCGGGATGACACAGTCGATGCCCGGCGTGAGCCGGAATGGTCAGAAGTGAACCGGCGTGAGCCGGAATGGTCAGATCAGAACGGTGGCTCGTCCGAGCCGCCGGCCGGGGCGGCCCAGGGATCGTTGCCGCCCTGGTTGGCTTGCTGCCCCCCGCCGACCGGGGCCGACGTGGCCCACGGGTCGTTGCCGCCCTGGCCACCGGAGGACTGGCCGCTGCTGCTGCCGCCGCCGCCGCCATAGCTCCCGTCGCCGCCGGACCGGCTGGCCCGGGTGACCTTGGCGGTAGCGCTGCGCAGGCTCGGGCCCACTTCGTCGACGTCGATCTCGAAGACCGTGCGCTTCTCGCCCTCGCGGGTCTCGAAGCTGCGAGCCTTCAGCCGTCCCTGAACGAGCACACGCATGCCCCGCTGGAGCGACTCGGCGACGTTTTCGGCCGCCTGCCGCCAGACCGCGCAGGTCATGAACAGCGTCTCGCCGTCCTTCCACTCGTTGGTCTGCTTGTCGAAGGTGCGCGGCGTCGACGCGATGCGGAAGTTGGCGACCGCGGCACCCGACGGGGTGAAGCGGAGATCAGGGTCGTCGACAAGGTTGCCGATGATGGTGATGGTGGTTTCGCCTGCCATGGGCAAGCCTCCCTAAGAGATCACGGTGGGTCAGTTGGCCCATCAATCAGTGAATTTCGGGTCGCATGACCTTGGTGCGCATCACGGACTCGTTGAGACCGAGCTGACGGTCGAGTTCCTTGACCGTAGCGGGCTCTGCCGACAAGGTGACGACGGCGTAGATGCCCTCGTTCTTCTTGTTGACTTCGTACGCGAGGCGGCGGCGACCCCACACGTCGACGGACTCGACGGTGCCACCGTCTTGACGGACGAGGTTGAGGTACTGGTCGAGCGACGGCTGAACCGTGCGCTCTTCGAGGTCGGGGTCGAGAATGACCATGAGCTCATAGTTACGCATAACTGACATCCACCTCCTGTGGACTCTGCGGTCACGGTCTCTCCGTGACAGGAGGTACATCGCCGCGACCGGTTGACCCGAATCGCTGCTGATGTGGTGCGACCCGGCGTCCTGCCGGGTCAGCGCTGGCCAGATTATCAGCGCAGCGTCGTACGACGGAAATCGTGATCCACAGCCTCCGCCGGCGGAGCTACTCCGTGGTGATGGCGGTCAGCACGTCAAGCCTGGACGCCCGCCGCGCCGGGAACGCGGCGGCAAGGATGCCGAACAGCACCGCCGCCACGACGAAGATCACCAGCTGACCCCAGGGGATCGACAGCACCTGGATGCCCTCGTCCTTCAAGGCTCGCTGGAGCGCCACACCGAAGGCGATACCGAGGACAAGCCCGAGGACCGTCCCGAGCAGCGCGATCACCACGGACTCGAGCCGCACCATCCGCTTGAGCTGACGCCGGCTCATCCCGACGGCACGGAGCAGACCGACCTCACGGGTGCGCTCGATCACGGACAGGGCGAGGGTGTTGATGATCCCGAGGATCGCGATGATGATCGCCAGACCCAGCAGCGCGTAGATCAGGTACAGGAAGATGTTGATCTGCTGGTGCTGCTCGTCCAGGAACTCCTGCTGGTTCTTCAGCGTCACCGTGGGGAGGCCGGCCAGCTGCGCGTCTATACCTGCACGGACTGCCGACTCGCTCGCCCCGGGATCCAGTGCGATGAACAGGTAGTAGTCCTGCGGAGCGATACTGCCCTTCTCCAGCGTGTCGAGAGTGACCAGGTAGCTCGCCGGCATCGAGTTCGTCGCGAACGTGCCCGCCACCGTGAGCTGCTGGCTGCCACCCTGGAGCTTGAGCGTGACCTTGTCCCCCACTGTGTAGTGCTTGCTCTTGGCCTCGTTCGCGTCGACGAAGATCGACGAGTCGGACAGGTTCGCGAAGGCACCGGCACCGACCTGGATGTTGAGAGCCTTGCTGATGTCGACAGGATCGGCCGCCCCGAGGAAGATCGTCCCGCCGTCGAGCTTCGCCTGCTGTTGGCGGAACTCCGCGACCGTCTGCACGCCTTGGACCTTCCGCACCTCCGCTGCCACCGTCGGCGAGAACCCCTGACCGGTGGCGTTCGACACGACGAACTGTGACGTCAACGTGGCACTGATCGACTCATCGAGGCTGGACTTCAGTGAAGCGCCGAAGACGGACATCAGAGTCATCAGCGTGATCCCGATCATCAGCGCGCTGGCAGTCGCCGCAGTCCGGCGGGGGTTTCGGAGGGAGTTCTGCGAGGCCAGCACACCGACGGTGCCGAAGACCCGTTTGTAGAACGCGCCGACCAGCCGGATCACCGGTCTGCCGACGACCGGGGACGTGAGCGACACCCCGACGAGGATCAGCAGGACACCGACGCCGATGTACAGCAAGGGGTTGCCGGCCGAGCTGAACAGTCCGATCGCTGCGAGGACCATGCCGACGATCGCCATGCCACCGCCGATGAGCACCCGCCGCCGCATCGACGACTCGGGGAGCGCCACGTCGTCCCGCATGGCGGCGACCGGCGCGATCCGACTGGCGCGTCGTGCCGGCAGGTACGCCGCGATCATCGTCACGATCAGCCCGACGGCGTACCCGATCACGACCGTGCGGATCTTCAGGGGGAACGTCGCCGACCCGATGTCGAGGCCGATGACACCGAACAGGGCCTTCAGGCCGATCGCCAACAGGTAACCGGCCCCGATACCGATCGTCGACCCGAACAGGCCGATCGCGAACGCCTCGATGAGCACCGCCCGGTTGACCTGCCGCTTGGAGGCACCCATCGCACGGAGCAGGGCCAGCTCACGACTGCGCTGCGCGACGAGGATCGAGAACGTGTTGATGATGAGGAAGGTGCCGACGATGAGCGAGACGGCTGCGAACACCAGCAGGAACGTGTTGATCCCGCTGAGGATCTTCCCGATCTGGTCCTCGTTCTTCTTGGCGAGCTTGTCGCCCTCCTGCGCCGCGAACTGGTCGGTGAGCACGGCGTTGGCCGCTGCCGCGAGCGTGGCCTGGGACACGCCGGGAGCGGGCGTCAAGGAGGCGCCGGTGTACACGTCGTGGCCGTTGAAGAACCGCTCCTGGATCCCCTGGGTGTCGAACACCGTGAGGGTGGCCCCGACCAGTCCGCCGCTCGACCCGAACCGGATCAGCCCGGCGAGCTTGACCTTGACCGACAGGTTGCCGCCGGGTGGTACCAACGTCACCTCGTCGCCGACCTGGTAGTGACCCTTGTCAGCCGTGCTCTCGTCGAGCGCGATCTCGTCGGGACCCTGGGGAAGTGCTCCCTGCGACAAGGAGACGATCGGGGCGCCCGTGATGGCCGTCATGTCGGTGTAGTTGAACCCGAGCCCGGGCGGCCCGTTCCCGCCGATGAGCTTGCCGCTCTTGTCGAGGACCCACAGGTTCTGGACGGCGACGTTCCCCACCACGGCTGAGGCGTCCGGGAGCTGCTCGAGCTTGTCGAGAGTCGCCGCCGGGAGCAGCCGGGTGTCCTGGACGGCCGAGAAGTCGTCGGCGCCCTTCGGGTGCACCTCGACGTCGGCGGTCGTGCCCTTGACGATGCCGTTGAACGCCCCGCTCAACGCGTCGGTGAAGATGAACGAGCCCGCGACGAAGGCGACGCCGAGGACGATCGCGAAGCCGCTGAGCGCGAGCCTGATCTTGCGCGCCATGAGGTTGCGCCAGGTGACCTTCCACATGACGTCAGATCCCGGCTGCGGTGCCGGCGACCTCACGGAGGCTGAGCTCGCGCATCTTGTCCAGCACCGTCTCGGCCGTCGGGCGTCGGATCTCGTCGACAACCTTGCCGTCGGCGAGGAAGATCACGCGGTCGGTGTAGCCGGCCGCGATCGGGTCGTGGGTCACCATGACGATCGTCTGCCGGAACTCGTCGACACTGCGACGCAGGAAGCCGAGAACCTCAGCGCCGGATGCCGAGTCGAGGTTTCCGGTGGGCTCGTCCGCGAACACGATCTCCGGACGCGAGGCCAGGGCGCGCGCGCATGCCACCCGTTGCTGCTGACCGCCGGACAGTTCGTTGGGCCGGTGATCCAGCCGGTCGCCAAGACCGATCGTCTCGATCACCTGGTCGAACCAGGCACGGTCGGGCTCGCGTCCGGCGATCGACATCGGCAGCAGGATGTTCTCCTTGGCCGTGAGGGTCGGCACCAGGTTGAACGCCTGGAACACGAACCCGATCTTGTCGCGACGCAACCGGGTCAGCTTCTTGTCGTTCAGCTGTGACAGGTCCTCGTCACCGAGGTAGACCTGGCCGGACGTGACAGAGTCGAGCGCGGCCATGCAGTGCATGAGCGTCGACTTGCCTGATCCTGACGGCCCCATGACGGCGGTGTACTCACCGGCCAGGAAGTCAACGCTCACCCCGGCGAGTGCGGCCACTTCCGCGTCGCCGGAGCCGTAGACCTTGCGCAGCTCCACCGCACGGGCCGCGACCACTGCCGCCGACCCCGGCCCGAGGTCCGTTGGCGGCATGTCCGTGGATTCTCCCGGAGGTGGTTGCTGCTCCGGCTGCGATGCGTGGACGGCGTTGCTGATGGCGTCTGACATGGTCCCCTCTAGCGCTTCGTGATGGTGGTGCTGGTGCCCCGCGGGCCGGCCCCCCAGCCGCCCAGACACACCCCTGCCGTGCCTGGTCAGCGTTCACGCTACCGGGTCCCGACACCGGGACGCGATGGGGTTTTACCCTGATCCTGCCCTGGCCGGATCGCCGGAGGGCGGGCCGCGAGGTCCTGTGAACCCGCCCGGTCGAGAGGCAGTCGGAGGCTCTCGTTCCGGGCTTCGGCCGCGTCGGTCGTCGGGCCTACAGTGGGGACCATGAGCCCGTTGCACATCGGTGGACACGTAGACCAGACCGACCCCATCGCCGAGGCGATCGACCGCAAGGCGACCCTCTCGCAGTTCTTCCTCGGTGACCCGCAGAGCTACAAGGGTCCGGTCGTCTCGTACGCCGGAGGAGCCGCCGGCCTGCAGGCCGACGCCGACGCAGCCGGCATCGACCTGTATGTCCATGCGCCCTACCCGATCAACGTCGCCTCGACCAACAACCGCATCCGGATCCCCGGCCGCAAGCTCCTGCAGCAGCATCTGCACGCCGCTGCCGAGATCGGCGCCAAGGGCGTCATCGTGCACGGGGGTCACGTGCTCGCCGCAGATGACCCCGACGTGGGCTTCGACAACTGGCGCAAGTGCATCGACGGGCTCGAGATGCCCGTGCCGCTGCTGATCGAGAACACCGCCGGTGGCGACAACGCGATGGCCCGCCGGCTCGAGCGGATCGACCGCCTGTGGGAGGCCCTGGGGCGGGCCAACGGTGGCGACACGGTGGGATTCTGCCTCGACACCTGCCACGCGCACGCCGGCGGCGAGGAGCTCGCGACCGTGGTCGAGCGGGTCCGGGCCATCACCGGGCGCATCGACCTGGTGCACGCAAACGACTCGCGCGACGAGTTCGACTCCGGCGCCGACCGGCATACGAACTTCGGCACCGGGCACATCGCGGGCGACGACTTGGCCGCGGTGGTGCGTGCGGCCGGCGCCCCTGTCGTCTGTGAGACTCCGGGCGGCGTCGAGGGGCAGAGCGCCGACATCACCTGGCTGCGCGAAAACGTCGACTGACCACGTGGTGGCCGGCCGCAGCGGGCGCCCGGAGCGGCCAGACCGGGTCCGGTAGCGTTGCCCGGCGTGACCCAGATCGACGTCCGCACGATCAGCGCCGCCGATCATCTCGGCTTCCTGCGAGCCCGACCCCGTGCCAGCTTCCTGCAGACACCCGCGTGGGGTGAGGTCAAGAGCGAGTGGAAGCGGGAGTCGATCGGCTGGTTCGACGGTGACGACCTCGTCGGCGTGGGGCTCGTGCTGTACCGGCAGCTCCCGAAGGTGCGGACGTACCTCGCCTACCTGCCGGAAGGACCGGTCATCGACTGGGCGGCCCCGGACCTGGCCGACTGGCTGACGCCGATGGTGGCGCACCTGAAGGCAGCCGGGGCGTTCGGGATCCGGATGGGCCCGCCCGTCGTGGTGCGTAGCTGGCTCGCCGACACCGTGAAGAAGGCCATCGCCGACGACACGCACGTCAAGCTCGGCGACGTACCCCCCGATGATCACGACGCGACCGGCAGCGACGTGCAGGCGACGCTGCGCACGTCGGGGTGGCGTCCTCTCACCGCTGCGGGCGGCTTCACGGCCGGCCAGCCGCAGTACGTCTTCCAGATCCCGCTGACCGGCCGTTCGGAGGACGACGTCCTCAAGGGCATGAACCAGCAGTGGCGGCGCAACATCAAGAAGGCGGAGAAGGCGGGTGTCGTCGTGAGCCGCGGCTCTGCCGGCGACCTGCCCGCGTTCCACACCCTGTATGCCGAGACCGCGGCCCGCGACCACTTCACACCGCGGCCACTGGGGTACTTCGAGCAGATGTTCCGCGCCATGACCGCGGAGGACGAGGACCGCATCCGTCTCTACCTCGCCCACCACGAAGGTGACCTGGTCGCGGCGACCACGTGGGTCCGGGTCGGCGGCCACACGTGGTACTCGTACGGGGCGTCGTCGAGCGCGAAGCGCGACGTCCGGGGCTCGAACGCCGTCCAGTGGCAGATGATTCGGGACGCCCTTGCCGTCGACGCGGACGTCTACGACCTGCGCGGCATCACCGATACGCTCGACCCGGAGGACCCGCACGTGGGTCTGATCCAGTTCAAGGTCGGGACCGGGGGCCAGGCGGTCGAGTACGTCGGCGAGTGGGATCTGCCGCTGAACCGTCTCGTCTACAAGGCGTTCGACCTCTACATGAACCGGCGCTGAGGACCTATGCCACTGACGCTGTATGTCGACGGGCCACGCTGGCGCGACCACCTGCATGCGGTCGCCGAGGCAGTGCCGGGCATCGTCCCGGTCGCGAAGGGCAACGGCTACGGCTTCACGGTCGGCCGGTTGGCCCGCAAGGCGGAGTGGCTCGGCGTGGACGCGATCGCAGTCGGCACGTACGCGGAGGTGTCTGAGGTCCGGCAGCGCTTCACCGGCGACATCCTCGTGCTCGAGCCGTGGCGTCCGTTCCTGCCGGCACTGACCTACGGAGATCGAGTCATCCACACGGTCGGCCGCACCGACGACCTGGCCGCGCTGGCTGATGTCGATGGGACGCCGCGGATCGTGCTCGAGGCGCTCACGTCGATGCGGCGGCACGGATTCCCGCTCGACGAGCTGGCCTCGGTGGCCGCGGCGGCGCGTGGCGTTCGCATCGAGGGTCATGCGGCTCACCTGCCGCTCGAGGGCGGCCACCGGGATGAGGTCGAGCGGTGCCTGGCCGGCGCACCCGCGCCCCGGTGGTATGTCTCGCACCTCTCGCTCGAGGAGCTCGGCGACCTGCGGCGCAGCCACCCCGACGTCGAGTTCCGGCCGCGGATCGGTACGTCGCTGTGGCTGGGTGACCGCAAGGCGCTCGCCGCCCGTGCCACGGTGCTGGACGCACATCAGGTCGCGAAGGGTGACACGGCCGGCTACCGGCAGCGCGCCTTCGGCAAGGCCGGCACGATGCTGGTCGTGTCCGGCGGCACCTCGCACGGGGTGGCGTTGGAGGCTCCGACCCCCGCGTCGTCCACGCGGCAGCGCGCGATCGCGGTGGCGCGCGGTGGACTGGAGGCGGCCGGCCGGGCCCGGTCGCCATACGTGGCGAACGGCAAGCAGCTGTGGTTCGTCGAGCCACCGCACATGCACGTCAGCCTGGTGTTCGTGCCGGCGGGCAAGCCAGCGCCCGCGATCGGCGACGAGATCGACGTACGGGTTCGCTTCACCACGACCACCTTCGACGCCGTCATCACCTCCTGACCACCTTCGACGCCAGCAGGCCTCCTCGACTCTGGCCTTCCTCGCTCTGGCCTTCCGGCACTCATACCGCGCGTCGACCGTCCCGGGTCGTACCGCCGCGTCGTACTCCCCAAGGCAGATCCCTACTCCGAGCGCCACGTTTGCCTAGTTCACAAGCCAGGTGGCTTGTGAACTAGGCAAACGTGCGGCTGCGACTGGGGATCTGCCTCGGTGGGTATGACGGCGGGTCCCGGCGCGGGAGGTCAGCGCCTCACGGGGCGTAGATCGGGTCCTGCCCATGCGTGGACCCAGGTGGCTCACCCGGAACAGGCGCCGGTGACCGGTCAGGTGTCGACTCAGGTGGCTCGCCCGGAACAGACGTCGGTGGCTCGCCCGGAACAGACGCGGGTGACACGTCTGGGCGGCCGGCCGGGGGCGGGCCAGCGTCCTCCCGGCGGGCGTTGCCCGTGTACCAGTTGAGCCGTTCGGTCAGCGGCGACGGCCCCGGGTCACGCCATCGTCGGTCGATCTCGTCCTCGGCGTCGATGCCCTCGTCCAGGACGCCTCCCAGCGGATCGTCCGACAGACCGTCCGCCCGTACGGGGTCGTGCCAGGGCAGCAGGATGTCGCGCACCACGACAGCAGCCAGATACAGCTCGCCGCCCACGCGGACGAGGATGGCCATCACGTACCACCAGTCGATGTGACCGGCGGCGACGAAGAAGTTGGCGATATGCATCCAGACGGCGAAAAAGTACAGGATCTCGCAGGTCTGCCAGATGATCAGGTCACGCCAGCGGGGCCGAGCCAGCGCCGCGAACGGCAGTAGCCACAGCACGTACTGCGGCGAGTAGACCTTGTTGACGAGCAGGAACGCGATCGTCACCAGCAGCATCAGCTGCGGGAGGCGTGGCCGTCGCGCAGCGAGCAGGCCGAGCGCCGCGATCGCCACGCAGCACGACCCGAAGAACACCCACGTCACCAGGTTGATCGTGTGCGCACTGGCAGCGGCATCCTGGCCGCGCACGATGGAGTTGGCGAGCCACAGCGAACCGAAGTCCGGTCCCCGGCTGGAGTTGAACTGCCAGAACCACAGGTACTCGGTCGGCGACCACAGGTAGATCGGCAGGTCGACGGCCACCCATGCCACGGCCGCCGCCAGCGCCGCCTTGGTGAACGACGCCATCTTCCGCTCGCGGAAGCACAGCACGAGCAGTGGGCCGAGCAGGAACAGCGGATAGAGCTTGGTCGCGGCACCGAGGCCGATGAAGATGCCCGCCACGACCGGTCTTCGGGTCGACCAGGCCCACAGCGCCCCAGCCACCATGCCGATCGCGAGCACGTCCCAGTTGATCATCGCCGTGAGCGCGAGCACGGGGGCGGCGGCGATGTACATCGCATCCCAGGGTCGTCGTCGTTGGGCTGCGACGAGGAACCCCATCGCGACGAGCAGGACGACGAAGAAGCCCACGGCGTTGACGCCCCAGAACACCGCGCTGTCGTACTGGACGTCGAGGTTCCCCGACACCTGCGAGGGCGCCAGCTGGGAGACGTCCGGGTCCCTGCCGATCAGGCGGGTGACCGCGCCGGTCAGGCCCATCCAGACACCGGTCAGCACCGGGTACTCGATCGAGAGCTGGTGCTCCTCGGCGCTGGTGGCCGGCTGCGCGACCTTCGGCAGATCGTCGACGGGCGTGTACGGAAGGATCCCCTGGGCCAGGCCGCGGCCGGCGTACAGATAGCCGATGTCGGAGTAGCACATGTGCGAGAAGGCCTTCGGTGTCGCAGCGTCCGACCACGCGGGTACGACACACGGGGACTTCTGCACCACCCCGAGGCCGAAACAGATCGTGACCACGACCAGCGTCAGTCGCAGTGGTGTCCACCACCCTCGGCCGACCAGTGCCCGGCGACCGATCGGCCCACCCACGCGCGCGGTGGCAGCCCTGGCCAGCGGATCGGAGAGCGTCGGCGCGACGACGTCGTCACTGGTCCGGGTGGTCTGCGCGAACGGCACGGAGCCATCGTGCCTCATCGTCGCCGACTCGCACGACAAACCCCGCGGGACGGGTCAGGCAGCGGCCGGCTAGCCACCACCGGGCGCCGGTGCCGCCCGGGTCGTCGGACCCGGCCGGGTCGGACCCACCGACGTCGGCGGCGACGT
This sequence comes from uncultured Actinomycetota bacterium, assembly GCA_963815445.1. Lineage (GTDB taxonomy): Bacteria > Actinomycetota > Actinomycetes > Propionibacteriales > Nocardioidaceae > JANLYC01. Next base: position 208,836 of record CAWFGV010000004.1, on the reverse strand, counting down.
GGTCGGACACTGTTGCGGCAGGCACGTCGGCGCGGTCGACGGCCCGGTCGTCGTCGGAGCCGTCGTGGTGGGCGGCGCCGTCGTCGTCGGAGTCGTCGTGGTGGGCGGCGCCGTCGTCGTCGGGACCGTCGTGGTGGGCGGCGCCGAGGTAGGCGGCGGCGAGTAGGTCGTCGGAGGCGGTGAGTACGTCGCGCTCTGGCCCTGGAGCTCGGCCGGTGGCGGGAAGTTGCGCACCGGCTCCCCCTCGAGCGCGACCTTCATGTACTCCGTCCACGTCTCGGTGGGGTAGTCAGCCCCGAAGAAGGTGTCCAGGTAGCCGTCGAGCGGCATCGTCCCGTTCCCGCGCGTCAGGGTGACCGCCGTCGACAGCTGCGGCGTGAAGCCCGTGAACCACGAGGAGACCACGCGCTGGTCGCCGTTCGCCTGGGATGCCGTCGCCGTGCCCGTCTTGCCGCCGGCCGGCCGTCCGAGAGCCAGCGCACGCTGGCCGGTCCCGCTTTGGATGACCTGCTGCAGGGCATAGGTCACGTTGCTCGCGATGGCCGGCGTGAACGCCCGTTCGGGCTGGTCCTTGTGCTCCATCCGCAGGCCGTTCTCGTCGCTCACCTTCTGCAGGACGTACCAGCTGTTGTGCTCACCGTTGTCGGCGAAGGTCGCGTACGCCTCGGCCATCTCGACCGGCCTGATGCTGGCGCTGCCCAGCGCGATGCGGCCATCTGCCGTCAGCCCGGGCGACATCTTGGGGCTCTTCGGTATGCCGGCAGCCACCGAGGCGTCGAACACCTTCTGTGGACCGTTCGGGATCTTCGTCGTCATGTCGACGTACGCCGTGTTGATCGAGTCCTCGGTCGCCTTCAACAGGTCGACGGTCCCGTAGGAGATTCCACCGGGAACGCCCGAGCTCTCGCCCTCGTTGCGCACGGTGGATCCGTCGGGCAATGTCAGCGGCGACGAACCGTTGAACGTGCTGCGCAATGTCAAGCCGCTCTCGAGCCCGGCCGCGAGGGCGAAGGGCTTGAAGGTCGAACCCGCCGGGCTGGAGGCAGTGGCGAGGTTCACCTGGTCCTGTGGCCCCGGCCCGGTGTAGTTGCGTCCACCGATCATCGCCCGCAAGGCCCCGGTCCCCGGTTCGACCGATGCGAGGGCGATGTGGAGCTGATTCTTGCCTTTCGGACGGATCACCTTGACGGCTCGCTGGGCGGCCAGCTCATCTCGCCAGTCGAGCGTGGTGACCACGTTGAGGCCACCACCGTTGATCTCCTCCTCGGTGAAGTTGGCTGCCAGCAGCTCGTTCTCGACGAGGTTGAGCAGGTAGCCCTTCTGGCCGCCGTACTTGCTGACCTGCCTGATCTCCGGGAAGGGCGGCAGGTGCTTCTCGAACTTCTGGCCCTGGGCGCTGTCGAGGTTGCCCATGGAGACCATCCCGCTCAGGACATATTGGTAGCGGTCCTTCAGGGCCTGCCGGGCCGCCTTGCCGTTGGCTGGGTCGAGTGCATTCGGCGCGTTGAGCACCGCGGCGAGCACGGCGCTCTGAGGGACCGTCAGGTCCTTGGCATCGGTGGCAAAATACGCCTTCGCCGCAGCCTGGACCCCATAGGCTCCGCGGCCGAAGTAGATCGTGTTGAGATACCCCTCCATGATCTGGTCCTTGCTCAGCGTGTTCTGGACCTTGACGGCGAGAAAGGCTTCCTTGATCTTGCGCTTCCACGTGCGCTCTTGGGAGAGGTAGAGGATCTTGACGTACTGCTGCGTGATCGTCGAGGCGCCCTGCGTGCCGCTGCCGGAATGAAGGTTGGCCCAGGCAGCCCGGATGATCCCGCGCGGGTCGAGCCCCTTGTTCGTCTCGAAGGACCGGTCCTCGGCCGACATCGCGGCATCCTGCAGGGAGCGCGGCATCTCGCTCAGCGGGATGCTGTCGCGGTTCTGCAGCGCGAACTGCCCGAGCACGTGCTTGCCGTCGGAGTAGTAGACCGTGGTCGTCTGCGCTTGGAAGGCCGTGTTCGGGTTGGGGATGTCGATCATGCGGTAGGTGATGTAGACCGCGATGACCGCCACCACGAACCCTGAGAGTCCGACGATCGAGCCCCACTTGGCGGTCTTCTTCGCGATGTGGCGGACCTTCGGCCAACCCTGCAGGTCGCGCGCCCTGATCCGGCCATTCTTGCCACTGCCGACGGGCTTGGCCGCCCTGCCACCGGGAGCGGTGCCGGCCGGGCCGGTCGCCTTTCGGGAGGAGGCAGCCCGGCGCGGGCCTCGGGCAGCACGACGACCGGGGCCGCTCGACGGTGGTTGTTTGTCGCTCACAGGCTTCTTCCAGGTTGAGATCAGGTGCGTTTCGCCTGGCTGATCAGGTCGGTGCTCAGGTCAAGGATGACGGGCCGTGGGCGATCACGCAGCGCGGCCCCCGGGTGGCGCCTCAGTCGTCGTCCTCGACGGTTCGTTGCCGGCGGGGCGGCTTGCGGGGTACGCCGTCGCCAACAACGTATGACTCGACGAGATGGTTCCAGCCGCAGCTGCGGCAGACCTCGAGGACATAGATCCGGATCTCTCCGTGCTCGTGCGCCATCGCTTCGATCTCGGTGCGCGACTTGATCCGACCGGAGTACTGGCCAAGCTCGTCACCGAAGACGTAGGACAGGTGCGCCAGCTCGGGCTTCTTGCACACCGGGCAGGGCACCGGCGCCGGCTCACCATGATGCTTGGCGGCACGCAAGGTGTAGGGATCGGCGTCGCAGACATCGTCGACCCCGCCTCCGCCACCGCGGAACAGGGTCGCCAACGTTGCTCGCCGCTGGAGCGAGTAGTCGATGACCGAGCGTTGAGACCACATGGTGCCTTCGAGAATACGAGATGGCAGGGGGCGGCTTCCAACCGCCGCGAGGGGCGCGACCACGCATCCCGGTTGGGTGCAGTAGCGAAACGATGTATCATGTCGATACGTAGCACCGATAGGTGATTCCGAGACGTCGACCCCGTCGGACGACCCAGCAGACTACTCGTCAGGAGCAACACGTGGCCAAGCGCGGTGACGCTCTCGAGCTCGCAGTCCTCGGACTGCTGCACGAGGCGCCCATGCACGGTTACGAGGTGCGCAAACGGGTCAACGGTCTGTTCGGTTGGGGGCGAGTGCTGTCCTACGGCTCGTTGTACCCCTGCCTGAAGCAGATGCTGCGTGACGGCCTCATCGCCGAGGACACCACGCACCTCGACGCCCCCCTGGAGCTGCCGGCCCGGGGTGGTCGGCGCGGCAAGATCGTCTACAAGCTCACCGCCGACGGCAAGGACCGCTTCGCCGCACTTGTCTCCGCCGCCGGCCCGAGCGCGTGGGAGGACGACAACTTCGGCGTCCATTTCGCGTTCTTCGGCTCCACCACGGCCGAGACCCGCATTCGCATCCTCGAGGGCCGGCGCAGCCGACTCGAGGAGCGTCTCGACGGAGTGCGTACGTCGCTGGCGCGCTCACGTGAGCGGGTCGACGCCTACACGTTGGAACTACAGCGACACGGGCTCGAGTCCGCTGAGCGCGAAGTGCGCTGGCTCACCGAGCTCATCGACTCGGAGAGAGTCTCGGGGACACCAACGTCGCTGGGCACCTCTGCTGACCGAGGCGACGTACACGACAACACCACCAGCACCGGCGGAACCCCGTCCGGTGTCGACAACCGGGAATGAGGAGAGCCGAATGGCTTCGGTCCGTGTAGCCATCGTTGGCGTAGGCAACTGCGCCACGTCACTGATCCAGGGCGTTCACTACTACCAGGACGCAGACCCGTCCGGGAGCGTTCCCGGGCTGATGCACGTCCAGTTCGGCGAGTACCACGTCCGCGACATCGAGTTCGTGGCTGCGTTCGACGTCGACGCCAAGAAGGTCGGCTTCGACCTCGCTGACGCCACGGCGGCCAGCGAGAACAACACGATCAAGATCTGCGACGTACCACCCACGGGCATCACCGTGCAGCGTGGACACACCCTCGACGGTCTCGGCAAGTACTACCGCGAGACCATCGACGAGAGTGACACCGAGCCGGTGGACATCGTCGCGGTCCTCAAGGAGACCCAGGCCGACGTGCTCGTGTCCTACCTCCCGGTGGGCTCTGAGGAGGCCGACAAGTTCTACGCTCAGTGCGCGATCGACGCCGGTGTGGCATTCGTCAACGCACTGCCGGTGTTCATCGCCTCTGACCCGGTGTGGGCCAAGAAGTTCGAGGACGCCGGTGTGCCGATCATCGGCGATGACATCAAGTCCCAGGTCGGTGCCACCATCACCCACCGCGTGCTCGCGAAGCTCTTCCAGGACCGCGGCGTCGTCCTCGACCGCACCTTCCAGCTCAATGTCGGCGGCAACATGGACTTCAAGAACATGCTCGAGCGCGATCGCCTGGAGTCCAAGAAGGTGTCCAAGACACAGGCCGTGACGTCGAACATCGACCACGACCTGGGTGCCAAGAACGTGCACATCGGACCTTCGGACTACGTCCAGTGGCTCGACGACCGCAAGTGGGCCTATGTCCGACTCGAGGGTCGCGCGTTCGGCAATGTCCCGTTGAACATGGAGTACAAGCTCGAGGTCTGGGACTCCCCCAACTCGGCCGGCATCATCATCGACGCCATCCGCGCCGCCAAGATCGCCAAGGACCGTGGCATCGGTGGCGCCCTGCTCGCGGCATCGTCATACCTGATGAAGTCCCCGCCGGTGCAGCGTCCCGAAGACGAGGGTCGCGCCTCCGTCGAGGCGTTCATCCGCGGCGACGTGGAGCGCTGACCAGCCGGTCGTCATCCGCAGTGCGTTCAAGACCCCGTCTGTCCCGGCAGGCGGGGTCTTGTCGTGCAGCAGGAGGGTCCCCAGCCTGCCGGCGCCTCACGCGGGCGTCGGAGGCGGCAGCTGCGAGACCAGGCCAACGGTGTTGCCCTCCGAGTCGGTGATGAAGGCCATCCACTCCTCCGTGCCGGCAGGCCCGAGGGCGTCGTCCTCGTGGGTGAAGATGGCGTGCGGCTCGGCGAGGATGGCCACCCCGCTCGCGCGCAGGCCCTCTACAGAAGCGTGTAGGTCGTCGACCGCCAGGTAGATCATCGCCGAGGGCGCACCTTGCTCGAGCAGGAGTCGTACGCCGTCGAGGTCGAAGAAGAGCAAACCGGGCGGGTCGAAGCGCCGCGTGGGTGTGGCTCGGAGCAGATCGCTGTAGAAGGCGGCCGCGCGGTCGAGGTCGTCGGCGTGCAGCGCCACCTGAACGAGTCGCATGACCACCTCGTCTCTCGGGCCGCTCAGCTCTTCTGATCAGGATGCTATACATGGGCCGTGGCACGGCGGGGCGACCCGATGAGCTCCCTCGACGGTCTCATCACACGACTGCGCGCAGCCGGTTGTGTGTTCGCCGAGCGCGAGGCTGACCTGATCGCCGCCACCTTCGAGATCGGATCGGCGCGCGAGCGAGCCGTGCAGCGCCGGGCGGCCGGCGAACCGCTCGAGTATGTCGTGGGGGCAGCCGAGTTCGCGGGTGTCACGGTGGCCGTCGGCCCGCCGGTGTTCATCCCGCGGGCCAGGGCCGTCGCACTCGTGGACGTGGCCGACCGCATCGTCCGCCCGAACGGTGGCGCCCTGACGGCGCTGGACCTCGGCTGCGGCAGCGGCGCGATCGCGGCAGCCTTGGCGAAGCGGCATCCTGACTGGGCCGTGCATGCGAGCGACCTCGATCCCGCTGCCGTCCGCTGGGCGCAGCGCAACGCCCAGGGGTTCGGCTTCACCGTGCATACCGGCTCGTGGTTCGACGCCCTGCCGTCCGATCTCCGCAACCGAGTCGATGTCGTGGTCGCCCACCTCCCCTACGTCCCAAGTGCCGAGGTCGCCCTGCTGCCACGCGACTTCCGTGACCACGAACCGCGGCATACCGTCGACGGCGGCGTGGACGGCCTCGACCCGCTCCGAGCGGTCTGCGCAGGCTGCCTCGGGTGGCTCTCACCGGCCGGTGTCCTGCTCACCCAGGTCGCCTTGCGCCAGGTCGAGAAAGCCGTCGAGATAGCCGCCGCGGCTGGCCTCGCCGCCGAGGCGACACTCACCCGCGGAGACGAGGACGCCGTGGTCATCGTCGTGCGCCGGAGCTCTACCCGCGGGGCAGGCTGATGCAGTTCGCGGCCGCACTGCGGCAGCTGCTCCGACGGCGCCGTTTCCGTCAGCTGTTCGCCGTCCGCGTCACCAGCCAGGCGTCGGACGGTGTGTTCCAGGTGGCGCTGGCGTCATATGTCCTCTTCTCGCCTGAACGCCAACCCGACGCGGCGTCGATCGCCGAGGCCCTCGCCGCCGTGCTGCTGCCGTTCAGCCTGCTCGGTCCGTTCGTCGGCGTCTTCCTCGACCGGTGGAGTCGACGCCAGGTGTTGCTGGTCGCCAACGCAGTGCGCCTGGCGCCGGTGCTCGCGGTCGCGGTCCTGATCGCCACCGATCTCGACGGACCGGTGCTGTTCGTGATGATCCTCATCGCGTTCAGCATCAACCGGTTCTTCCTGGCCGGGCTGTCGGCCTCGCTGCCACACGTCGTGGCCAGGGACGAGCTCGTCCTCGCGAACTCGATCACGCCCACCAGCGGCACGATCGCTTTCATGCTCGGTCTGGCGGCCGCTTCGGCGTTCCGTGGGCTCACACCGGGAAACGTCGACGCGGTCGTGGTGCTGATCGCGGCCACCGGCTACCTGGCGGCCGCGCTGCTGGCGTTGCGGCTCCCGAGGCGGCTGCTGGGGCCATCCTTCGATGCGTCGATGAACGACGTCAGGCAACAGCTCAGCCACGTCGTCAGCGGGCTGGTCGCGGGGGTGCGCCACCTGCGTGAACGCCCCGCGGCTGCGCAGGCGCTGGCCGTCATTGCCGTGCATCGCTTCTGCTACGGCCTGTCGACGGTCGCGACGATCCTGCTCTACCGCAACTACTTCAACGATCCGGCCGACACCGACGCCGGGTTGGCGGGGCTCTCGATCGCGATCCTGGTGTCGGGGATCGGCTTCCTGCTGGCGGCTGTCCTCACACCTGTCGCGTCGGCGCGGATCACGCCTCCGCGGTGGATCGTGGTGTTGCTGGTCGCGGCCGCCCTGGTCGAGGTGTTTCCGGGCGGCCTGTACACGGAACCGGCTCTGCTGGCCGCCGCCTTGGTCCTGGGTCTGTCCGCCCAGGGCGTGAAGATCTGCGTCGACACGATCGTGCAGACGACCGTCGAGGACGCCTACCGCGGTCGGGTCTTCTCCCTGTATGACGTTCTCTTCAACGTGGTGTTCGTCGCGGCTGCCGCGGTCGGAGTCCTCATCGTCCCGACCAGCGGCAAGTCCTACGTCGCACTGGGCCTCATCGCGGCCGGGTATGCCCTGACGGCGCTCGCCTACGCGCGTAGCGGGGCAGTCCGCCGTCCGGAGGCGACGATGACGGCCGCCCTCGACGACGTCCCCGACTGAGGCGGGCAGGACACGTCAGGAGGTGGAGCGCCCGGCCCACCACGCGCGCAGCTCCTGGCGGGCCCGCTCCTCGCCGAGCGGCCCCTCGTCCATCCGTCGCTCCAGCAGGAAGCGATAGGCCTCACCCACGGCAGGGCCTGGGGCGATGTCCAGCGTTGCCATGATCTGTTGGCCATCGAGATCCGGGCGCAGCGACGCCAGCTCCTCTTCCTCGTTGAGCCGCTCGATCCGCTGCTCCAGGTCGTCGTACGTGCGGGCCAACCGGGCCGCCTTGCGCTGGTTGCGGGTCGTGCAGTCGGCCCGCGTAAGGATGTGCAGGCGGTCGAGAAGGGGACCGGCGTCGCGCACGTAGCGACGGACCGCCGAGTCGGTCCACTCACCACCCCCATAGCCGTGAAACCGCAGGTGCAGCTCGACCAGCTGGGCAACATCGTTGATCTCGGCCCCCGAGAAGCGCAGGGCCCGCAACCGCTTGGCCGTCATCTTCGCGCCCACGACGTCGTGGTGGTGGAACGTGACGGTGCCGTCATCGCTGAAGCGGCGCGTGCGCGGCTTGCCGATGTCGTGCAGCAGCGCTGCCAGCCGCGTGACCAGATCAGGACCGCCGCCCTCGAGGCGGCCCTCCAGGGCGATGGCCTGGTCGAGCACGGTGAGCGAGTGCTCGTAGACGTCCTTGTGCCGATGATGCTCATCACGCAGGGACCGCAGGGTAGGGAGCTCGGGCAGCACGAGGTCGGCGAGCCCCGTCTCCACCAGCAGCAGCAGCCCCAGCCGTGGCTGTGGCGCGAGCACGAGCTTGACCAGCTCGTCCCTGACGCGTTCGGCGGACACGATCTCCAACCGCCCAGCCATGTCGCGCATCGCCGACACGATGTCGGGCGAGACGGTGAAGCCGAGCTGCGCGACGAACCTGGCCGCGCGCATCATGCGCAACGGATCGTCGCCGAAGGACTCTTCCGGCGTACTGGGTGTGCGCAGGATCCCCGCAGCGAGGTCACGCATCCCACCGAACGGGTCGACGAAATGGCCGTCCGGGAGCGACAGTGCCATGGCGTTCACGGTGAAGTCACGACGGACGAGGTCCGCCTCGAGGCTGTCGCCGAACGCGACCTCGGGTTTGCGGGAGGCCGGGTCGTAGGCGTCGGACCGATAAGTGGTGATCTCGAGCTCGTCGTCGCCGATGCGGGCCCCGATCGTGCCGAAGTCACGCCCCATGTCCCACATGGCGTCGGTCCAGCCGCGTAGGCATGCCTCGATCTCGTCCGGGCTCGCCGACGTCGTGAAGTCCAGGTCGTTCGCACTGCGCCGCAGCACGAGGTCCCGCACCGGACCGCCGACCAGCGCCAGCGTGTGCCCGGCGGCCACGAACCGCTCAGCCAGTGGGACCACGACCGGGTGAGCCGCCACGAGTGCCTGCAGGGACACCAGCGGCAGCTCGGTGGACGCCGCCGTGGTGGACGACGGAGTGGCGGCGGGGCCGCCTGCGGAAGGATCGGACACGATGCCCCACTGTATGAGGCGAGCAGGCCTCATGGCGGCACCGGTTAGCATCAGGGCCATGCTCTGGGTCATCGGCGTGTCTCGCGAAGTCTGCCGGGGATGACCCTCCCCCACTCCCGACGCGTCCGCCATCGCCGCGCCGGTCGCCGCTGGCTCGCGACGGCGGCCGGGGTTGCCTTCTCGCTGGGTGCCCTGCTGCCCGTCACTTCGGCCGATGCCCTCGGTACTCCGCCGGCGGCCCGGTCAGACAGCCTGCACGGCAGCCGCAGCGCCGCGGTCAGCATGCACGCGAGCTCGCCGGGACGTGACCAGATCTGGCGAACGACGTCGGCTACCGCCGGCTCCGTCCATCGCGGAGACACCCAGCTGGAGCGCACGACGGGTCTGGCGGTCTCGATGGACAAGATCAAGCCGGCCGCGCTCGCGCCGCACAAGGACCTGGTGATCAAGGGCACCGTGACCAACGGCGGAACGAAGGCATGGCGAGACGCCCAGGTATACCTCGACATCGAGAGCCAGCCGGCCACCACGAGGGCAGCGTTGGACGGGTTCAGGACGGTTACCGGGGACTTCGGCACGCGCATCGTTGCTTTCGGCCGCTTCGACGAGATCGGCCGCCTCAAGCCCGGCACGATGACGCGCTACGCCCTGTCGATCCCCTACGGCAAGCTGCCGATCAGCCGCGATCCGGGTGTCTACCATGTCGGCGCCACCGTCATCGCGGCCGACCGGAACGGGACGCGCTCGGCGGTCGCCCGGAGCGACTCACTCATCCCCTTGTTGCCCGACGCGTCCAGCGGCCCGCTGGTCAGCACGGGTGTCGTCACGCTGATCCCGCTCGCCGCTCCCATCCGCAGACAGGTCGACGGCACCTTCCTCGACGACAGCCTCGCCGGTCTCATCGCGATCGGTGGTCAGCTGCACAATCTGGTCGACTTCGTCGCCACCGCACCACCCAACACGCTCGAGGTCGTCCTCGACCCAGCGTTACGTCAGGCCGTGGTGGACATGGCCGCCGGCTACCGGGTGCGCAGTCTGTCGCAGGTGGCCGACGGCCTTCCCGGTGAAGTCGGCAACGGGCAGGCCGATGCCAAGCGGTGGCTCACCGAGCTCGATGCCGCCGTCCGTAATCAGGACCTGCTCTTCATGCCGTGGGGCAGTCCCGACGCAAGTGCGCTGGGAGCGCACCAGCTGCCCGGGGTCGTCGACGCCGCAGTCCGGGCCAGCCAGCGGTACGCCGCCCAGCAGCGCATCACGGCCACCGTGGCCAGCTGGCCGTACGCCGGCGCCAGCACCAGGCGCGGGCTCGCCATCTCCGCCCGGGCCGCGGCTCCGCTGCGATTCATCTCCCAGCGCAGCCTGACGACCCTGCGCGGAGAGCCCCGACCGACCTACCCGCCTACCCAGGTTCTCGTCCCCACCGCCGTCGGCCAGGTCACGGCGCTGGTCACGCGAACTGACGTGGCCGGCACGATCATCGGGCCCGACCTCAGCGGCCCGCAGCTGCTGCGCGACCTGGTGGCGGAGGCCACGGTCCGTTCCCTCGACGGACAGCCGAGAGCCACCTCGGTGGTGGCGGTTCCGTTCGGCTGGGACCCGGGGGTGACGACGACGAGCGGAGAGCTGGCCGCGGCCTACGGATTCCCGACCGTGGCACCGCAGACCGCAGCCAGCGCGGCGCAGCAGACGGCGGTGCCGTACCCAGGACGGATCGTGATGCCCAGGACGGTCAGCCCGCTCCCGACTGAGCTGCTCAGCGCGATCAAGGAGCTGCGCAACCAGGGCCGTACGTTCACCGACCTCCTCAGCGACCAGGGCAACGCCGTCCAGCGATACGACCAGACCTTGGCTGCGTCGGGTACGTCCTTGTGGCGTGACGACCTGGTGGCTCGCGTCACCGTGACCGAGCGCGCTGCCAAGGAGTCGGTCAAGAATGCCGCGAAGGTGACCGTGACAGGGCCGACGTTCGTCGCGCTCTCCAGCGCCAGCGGACGCTTCCCCCTCACTGTCACCAATGGCCTGTCCGTTCCGGTCACCGTGCAAGTGATCGTCCACGCAGAGAACCCAGCCGTCACCGTGGACGCGATCCCCGTTCTCACTCTCGACGCCGGTCAGCGCCGCGACATCGAGGCCACGGCGAGATCCGACGGGTCGGGGCTCACGGGCGTTCGCGTGCGCTTGACCACATCGACCCACCGACCGGTCGGCAAACCCTGGACCTTCGACGTCAGGTCGACGCAGATCGGGGTCGCGATCTGGGTGGTCATGGGCGTCGGCGCGGCCATCCTGTTCGGTGCGGCCGGGCGCCGCATCGTGGTGCGGCTCCGGGGCGGCCGCCTCACACCTCGTGGGGAGACACGGTCGTGACGTCGCCGCCCCCGGCGTCGGAGCCGGCACCTGAGGCGACCGGTCGCAGCGTGCTCTCCGCCAGCGGTGTCATGGCCGTCGGCACGTTGTTCTCACGGCTGACGGGATTCGTCCGGGCCACGTTGCTGGCCGCGGCCATCGGCATGGCGGTCCACGCGGAGGCCTTCAACGTCGCGAACACGATTCCGAACAGCCTCTACATCCTCGTCGCCGGTGGTGTCTTCAACACCGTGCTCGTTCCGCAGCTCGTCCGTGCCATCAAGAACGACCCCGACGGCGGCGACGCCTACGCCAACCGGATCATCACCCTCGGCGCGGTCGTGCTCGCAGGAGTCACGGCCGTGCTGGTCCTGATCGCCCCGTTCTTCCTTCGTATCGTCGTCGACAGCAAGTTCTTCACCGATCCCACCCTTGCCGCCGAACGTGACTCGCTCATCGACTTCGCACGGTGGTGCCTGCCGCAGATCTTCTTCTACGGGATGTTCGTACTGATCGGACAGATCCTGAATGCTCGCGGTCGCTTCGGTCCGATGATGTGGGCCCCCATCGCCAACAACGTCCTGTCCATCGGCCTCATCGTCACCTATCTCGTGGCGTACTCCGATCAGCCGGCTGCGGGCGGGTACTCGACCACGCAGGAACTCCTCCTCGGACTCGGGTCGACCCTCGGGATCGTGCTGCAGACCCTCATCCTGCTTCCGTACCTGAAGGCGAGCGGTTTCACGATCAGGCCACGACTGGACTTCCGCGGCACCGGCCTGGGCCACACGTTGCGACTCGGCATGTGGACGGTCGGGTTCGTGATCGTCAACCAGCTGGCGTTCTACGTGATGGTGCACCTGGCGACGTCGGGTCCCGCCGACATCACCGATGGCGTCTCGCCCTCGAGCGGCTTCACGGTGTACTCCAACGCGTTCCTGTTCACGCAGGTTCCGCACTCGATCGTGACGGTCTCCCTTGCCACCGCGACGATGCCGCTGATCTCACGGCTCGCCGCAGACGGCAGGTTGGGCGATGTCGCCGCCGAGATGGCATCGACGCTCCGGCTGGTGCTCGCGGTCATCGTCCCGTTTGCAGTGGCTCTGCTGATTCTCGGCCCGTCCCTCGCGACCGTCCTCTTCAGCTGGGGAGCCTCGACCGGCGACACCGGGCCACTGGGCAACACCCTGATTGCATTCGCTCCGGGCATGCTCATGTTCAGCGTCCACTACGTCGTGCTTCGAGGTTTCTACGCGATCGAGGACACCCGGACGCCCTTCTTCATCCAGTGTCTGATCTCAGTCACGAACATCACGGTTGCGATCGGTCTCACCTCGCTGGTCGAGCCGCAACACGTGGCACCGGCCCTGGCCGTCGCGTACGGCGCGTCGTACACGGTGGGCTCGGTCGTCTCGCTCAGCATGCTGGCGAACCGACTGGACGGTCTCGGACGTCGTCCGCTGCTCGCGTTCGTCGGCAGGGTTGCCGGCGCGGCCATCCCGGCGGCCATCGTGGCGGCCGCGGCGTTGGCCGTGCTCCAGCGCGCGGGCCTGAGCGTGGCGAGCAAGGACGACTCGTTGGTGCTCATCGTCGTCTGCGCCCTTCTTGGACTCGTTGTCTATCTGGTCGCGGCCCGCACCTTGCACATCACCGAGATCTCCCGCGTCGTGGCCCTGGTGGCACGACGTCGACGCGCTCCGCATGGCTGACGTCGCATGGACCCGGATGAGCGACGGGGCTCCCGCGAGGCTGTCGCGACGGCACGCCCGCAGTTCGCGGTAGGTGTCGACGGAAGCGCATACCATGAGACAGGGCGGCACATCGGATCCGACCTGATCCGCCCATGTGCCCATGCACAGCACCGACCGGGCGCCAAGCCCGGACACATCGAGACGAGGCAGGAGGATCGTGGGAGCGCATCTGGTCGAACCCGGCAGTGTGCTCGCTGATCGCTACGTCATCGAGGACCTGCTCGCCGTCGAGGGCGAATCGCACTCCTGGCGCGCCCGGGACAAGATCCTGGCCCGATCGGTCGTCCTGCAGATCCTGCCGTCGAGCTCGCCGTACGCCGCCGACCTGGTCGCCGCGGCGAAGCGGGCGTCCAGGGTGGCCGACACCCGCATCCTGCAGGTGCTGGACGCGGTCGACGACGGGGACCTCACCTACATCGTGCGCGAGTGGGCGACCGGCCAGTCCCTCAACGTGCTGCTCAACGACGGACCACTGGCCGCGCGCCGGGCGACCTGGCTGATGCGCGAGGTCGCTGCCGCCATGTCCAACGCCCACCGGATGGGGCTCGAGCACCGCCGACTTGCTCCCGACACCGTCGTGATCACGAAGTCCAGTGGCATCAAGCTGATCGGGCTCGGCACGTTCGCTGCGCTGCGCGCCGACCCCGCTGAGGACGTCGATCCGCAGCGCCAGGACACCACCGACATCGGACGGCTGCTGTACGCCTGCCTCACGGCGCGGTGGCCGGGCGGCCCCCTCGCTGGTCTCCAGGCCGCTCCGACCGAGCACGGCCGCCTGTTGCGCCCACGACAGGTACGGGCAGGGGTGCCGCGGACGCTCGATGTCGTCTGCGACCGCATCCTCGGTGATCCGCCCCGGTACGGCGAGCCCATCACGACGGTCGAGGAGGTCAAGGAGAGCCTCAGCCAGATCCTGTCGGAGGAGGGCTTCACCGGGGTCGGAAACATCGGCACGGTCGGTCTGTCCGCGCCGACCAACCCCTCGACCCAGGTAGCTCCCGAACCTCCGCCCGCGCTGCTCCCCCGCGACGATGACGATCCCTGGACGGGTGACCAGCCGACGTACGTCGCCGAACCGCCCCGCGAGCCGCGGTCGACACTGGGCCGCACCGTGCTGTGGTCGAGCGTGGCTGTCCTCGTTCTCGGAGCCATGCTGCTGGCCTACCTTGTCGGCTCGCACGGCGACGGCTCGCCCTCGTCCGACAACCCGACCAGCTCCGGGGGCACGACGGCTGCCACCGCACCGCCCGTCGCGATCGTCGGCGGTCAGGACTTCGACCCGCCACCGGCAGGTTCCGGCGACGAGAACCCCGGCGAGGTGCCGTTGGCCTTCGACGGAAACCCCGCCACCTCCTGGGAGACGCTGACGTACTTCGACCCGCTGTCGGCGGTCAAACCCGGGGTCGGCCTGATCCTGGACCTCGGAAAGTCGCAGCGGGTCTCCCGGGTCGAGGTCCGGCTCGTGGGTCAACCAACCGATCTCGAGCTTCGTGCTGCACCCAGTGATGCCACGTCGGCGCCCACGGGGTCGGCGGACGACTACCAGGTGCTCCAGACGTTGAGCGGAGCGGGGACCAAGGCGACGTTCAACCTCGACAAACCGGCCACGACGCGGTTCCTCCTGGTGTGGCTCACCAGCATTCCGCAGGAGAAGCCTGGCTCCTACAAGGGCCGGATCGCCGAGATCAAGGTCTTCGGGTGACCCCTGCCGGTCCGCCGCACACGTCGGGGACCGACGACCCCGACCGCGTCGACGACGCCGACCTGCTTGCCGCACACGTGGCAGGAGACCCGGACGCGTTCGGCGAGCTGGTTCGTCGCCACCGCGACCGCCTGTGGGCCGTTGCGCTGCGCACCACCGGTGACCGTGAAGAGGCCTCCGACGCCCTGCAGGACGGGTTCGTCTCAGCCTTCCGGCGGGCAGAGACATTCAGGGGCGACGCCCAAGTGACCACGTGGCTGCATCGGATCGTCGTCAACGCGTGCCTGGACCGGATGCGACGCCGCAAGACCCGACCCACGGTGCCGTTGCCCGAGGACGAGGACCGCGCCGCAGAGCTGGCGCTCGATCCGGGAGATGACCCGGCCGAGACGAGTGAGCGGCGTACGGACGTCCTGGCTGCTCTCGCGCAGCTACCCGCTGAGCAGCGCGCCGCCCTCGTCCTGATCGACATGGAGGGGTATTCCGTCGACGACGCGGCCGCGCTGCTCGGCTGCGCGCCCGGTACCGTCAAGAGCCGCTGCTCGCGAGGGCGCGCCCGGCTGGTGCCACTGCTCACGCAGTACCGACGCGCCGAGGCTGACCCCGACAACGGTGACGACGCGGCCGGATCGCAGACCCGAAGGTCACGGAACCGTCACGACCCGCCGCGCGTCCAATCCGGTGTCCCCTCGGGGACGACCACGTCCGCCTTGTCAGATCCCTTGTCTGCCGAGTCCCGTAGCGATGGAGGCACAACCTCGTGAACGCCAGTCGGCACCCGTCGATCGACCAGATCGCGGACCTCGACGCCGGAGTGCTTTCGGCTACGGAGGCAGCCGAGGTGTCGTCGCACGTGGACGAGTGCGCATCGTGCCACGACATCGTGTCCGGGCTCGCCGACGTCGAGGCGCTGCTAGCCGACACCGGTCGCGAGATCCTGCCCGTCCCGGACGACGTCTCGCTGGCGGTCGACGTCGCTCTCGAACGTGCGCGTGCCGAAAGGCAAGCAGGTGTGGCCTCGCTCTCGGAGCACCGGATGGGATCTGACGCGTCGGAGCGTGCGGGCACGTCCCGTCGCCCGTGGGGTCGGCTGCTGCTCGGCGCTGCGGCCGCTGTGGCCGTGTTCGCCGTCGGAGGCGCGCTCGTCGACCAGCTCGGGATCCTCGATCGTTCCGCATCGGACTCGACGGCGTCTTCGGTGGCCGACCAGGAGCGAGGCGGCGTTGCCGGGTCCGGCTCCACGAAGCACGACAACCCCGGCTACGACACCGGGAGTCCAGACCCGGCGTTACGGGTCCCGCGCGCCGCCGCACCCACGCTGAACCAGGACAATGTGGCCGCCTACGCTGCCGGCCTGGCCGAAGCCGCGGTGCCGGTCGCGAAGCCGCCGAGCGCCTGTACGCCGGGTTCCAACGGGATCTTGACCGGAGCCGGTCAGGCCGCCGACGCACTGGTGACGTTCGGCGGCAAGCGTGCGGTGCTGCGCCTGGACCCGCCGAACCGCGAGTTCGTCGTGTATGCCTGCCCCGGGCCGGACCGGGTGCTCTATCGGTCGGCGTACTGAACGTCATACCGTTCCACGGCCCGTCGGCTAGAGCACGGCGACTCCGTCGTGAGACCGGCCTGTTCGCCTCGTGTTCCCCATCCGTCACGGTCGCGGTTCCGACACGTGTGCGCGTGTCCGCACGGGAATGATCAGCACCTAAGATCGGTTGTCATGTCAGCGCGGCCGGCCGGTCGCGCATCGCACGCAACGAAAGCAGGAGCAGGTGTCGTCCGACGTTCGTAACGTCATCATCATCGGGTCCGGGCCGGCCGGCTACACCGCCGCGATCTATGCTGCGCGCGCCGACCTCAAGCCCCTGGTGTTCGAGGGCTCGGTGACCGCCGGTGGAGCCCTGATGAACACCACCGACGTCGAGAACTTTCCCGGGTTTCCCGACGGGATCATGGGTCCGGCTCTCATGGACGACCTGCGCAAACAAGCGGAGAAGTTCGGCGCCGAGCTCATCCCCGACGACATCACTGACGTTGATCTGACCGGAGATGTGAAGGTTGTCCGTGATACGGCTGGCAATGCCCACCACGCGACGACGGTGATCCTCGCGATGGGATCGGGTTACCGCAAGCTCGGCCTGCCGAACGAGGAGGAGCTGTCCGGCCATGGGGTGAGTTGGTGTGCCACGTGTGATGGCTTCTTCTTCCGCGACCAGCACATCGCTGTCGTCGGCGGCGGCGACTCAGCCGTCGAGGAGGCGACCTTCCTGACGCGCTTCGCGTCGAAGGTCACGATGATCCACCGACGCGACGAGCTTCGAGCCAGCAAGATCATGGCCGCTCGCGCCCTGTCGAACGACAAGATCGAGTTCGCCTGGAACAGCGAGGTCGCCGAGATCCGCGGCGGCGGACAGCTCGAAGGTGTCGTGGTCAAGGACACGCAGTCCGGCGATTCCCGCACGATCGACGCGACCGGGCTGTTCATCGCGATCGGGCACGATCCGCGTTCTGAGCTCGTACGAGGCCAGGTTGACCTCGACGACGAGGGGTACGTGCTGGTCGACGGGCGTACGACACTGACCAACCTCGATGGTGTCTTCGCGTGCGGAGACCTCGTCGACCACGTCTACCGGCAGGCCGTCACGGCAGCGGGGACCGGCTGTGCGGCCGCCCTCGACGCCGAGCGTTACCTGACCGCCTTGTCGGACGTGTGAGCTAGTTTCACCTGAACTTTCGACCCCACCCACCCCGAGACCGAACGCAGGAGAATTGATGAGCAACCTTCCCGTCGTCACCGATGGCGACTTCCAGACCACCGTGCTCGACTCCGACAAGCCCGTGCTGGTCGACTTCTGGGCGGAATGGTGTGGCCCGTGCCGCCAGGTCGGCCCCGTCCTCGACGAGATCGCGCGCGAACACGGCGACAAGATGGACTTCGTCAAGATGAACGTCGACGAGAACCCGGTGACCCCGGCCAACTACCGCGTGACGGGCATCCCCGCGCTGAACGTGTACAAGGGCGGCGAGCTGGTCAAGTCCATCGTCGGCGCCCAGCCGAAGGCGGCCCTGCTCAACCACCTCTCCGAGTACATCGGCGCCTGACCCACACCACCCACCTCCTACCCTCCGCGCTTGCCTGACCCTCCGCGCTTGCCTGACCCTCCGCGCTTGCCTGACCCTCCGCGCTTGCCTAGTTCACAAGCCAGCTGGCTTGTGAACTAGGCAAATTCGCGTTGTGCACGTAGTACTTGCCTTGTTTACTAGGCAAACGACGGCGGCCAGAGCTGTATGAGCGTCAGGGGACGGGCCAAGGGCCGGGGGGGTTCAAGCGCGGGGACACACCGACGGCTCCCGGCTTTTTCTCCGGGCGAATGGCACCCAGCCAACGTTCGAGCGCCAGCTCCACCTCACCGCGCCACGTCAGCACACTGCGCAGGTCGAGCCGTAGGCGCGGGTACCGCGGGTGCGGGTGCACGGTCTTGAAACCAACGGCGGTCAGGAATGCCGCCGGGATCACACACGTGTGCTCATGGCCGTGGGCATCCGCGAATGCCTCGATCGCCCGTACGCCGCGGCGGCTCATCAGATCCTTCACGACCGACTGGATCAACACCCGGCCGAGACCAGCAGCAGCGAACTCCGGGAGGATCCGCGCCGTCATCAGCAGGACCGCATCCTCGCTGACGGTGCTGCCGCCGACCGGGCTCGTCATCGCGACGTACTCCGGTGGGGCATACAAGGCGAACCCGGCCACCTGACCATCGACGTAGAGCAGCCGACCGCACGAGCCCCACTCCAACAAGGTGGCGGAGATCCAGTCGTCCTTCAGGCCAGGCTCGGGCAGGCGCGTCCCGGATTCCCAGAACGCGCAGGACCGACACGGGTCCGGAAGATCGTCGACGTTGTCGAGCGTGATCGATACGAGTTTGCGCCCCATTACGCACCTCCTCCTGACGCCCGCCCAATGCGACCCGTCGTCGACCTCCATGGTCGGCAACACGTCTCACCATCCATGCTAGTGGGCGGCCCACTCCATGGTCACACGTCAGAATGGGTGGTGATGGCCGACACGAACAGCACCAGGGACGACCGCGCGCTGCCGCGGCACACCCGGCTGGATGCCTACGTGGACCGGTATGCCGCCCGGACCCATGCCATGAAGGCCTCGGAGATCAGGGCGTTGTTCGCCGTCGCCAGCCGACCCGAGGTCGTGTCACTCGCCGGCGGCATGCCGAACATCTCCGGCCTGCCTCTCGACGCAGTCGCCGGCACCATCGGCGACCTGATCCGTGACTCCGGAACATCCGCGATGCAGTACGGGTCCGGCCAGGGCGATCCGCAACTGCGTGAGCAGATCTGCGAAGTGATGGCGGCAGAGGGGATCAGCGCCCACCCCGACGACGTGGTCGTCACCGTCGGGAGCCAGCAAGCCGTCGACCTCGTCACCCGCGTCTTCTGCGACCCCGGCGACGTCGTGCTCTGCGAGGCTCCGAGCTACGTCGGTGCGCTCGGTGTCTTCGGCGCCTACGAGTGCGACGTGGTCCACGTCGAGATGGACGACGACGGGCTTGTCCCGACCGCCCTCGAGCAGGCGATCGTCGCGGTGGCTGCCGCCGGCAAGCGGGCGAAGTTCCTCTACACGATTCCCACCTTCCACAACCCTGCCGGTGTCACGTTGTCGACAAAGCGACGTGTCGAGGTTCTCGACATCTGTCGGCGGCATGACCTCCTGGTTCTCGAGGACAACCCCTACGGACTCCTCGGTTTCGACCGTGAGCCGATGCGCGCCCTTCGCGCTGACGACCCTGGTCAGGTCGTCTATCTCGGCTCGTTCTCCAAGACCTTCGCCCCCGGGTTCCGGGTCGGCTGGGCCGTGGCGCCCCACGCCGTTCGCGAGAAGCTCGTGCTCGCCCAGGAGTCGGCGACGCTGTGCCCGCCGACCTTCAGCCAACGCGCCATCTCGGCGTACCTGACCGGTCACGACTGGCGCGGCCAGATCAAGGCCTTCAACGAGATGTATCGCGAGCGGCGCGACGCGATGCTCACGGCCCTCGAGGAGCGACTGGGCGGTCGGGCCACCTGGACCCACCCGGCCGGAGGCTTCTACGTGTGGCTGACGTTGGCCGAGGGGTTGGACGCCAAGGCGATGCTGCCACGCGCGGTGACGGCCCGCGTCGCGTACGTTCCCGGCACTGCCTTCTATGCCGACGGCTTCGGCACCCGATGCATGCGACTCAGCTTCTGCTATCCCACCCCCGAGCAGATCCACGAGGGCGTTCGGCGGCTGGCCGGCGTCATCGACGCCGAGCAGGAGCTACGGCAGACATTCGGCGCCACTGCCCAGCTCAAGCCGGGTGGGTACGACGGACCGCAATCGGACCTGAGCTGAGGTGGCCGTGACAACACCAGCCGGACCAACCAACCCCCGGATGCAGCACCCGGACCCAGCCGGGAGCCCCTCGGCCCATCGGCGGGTGGTGATCCTGGCCGGCGGGCTGTCTCACGAGCGCGACGTCTCACTGCGCTCGGGCCGCCGGATCGCTGAAGCCATCACCGCGGCCGGCCTCGAGACGAGTGTCCGCGACGTCGACGCGGAGCTGATGAGCTGGCTACGACGCGAGAAGCCGGACTGCGTCATTCCGCTGCTGCACGGCGAGGCCGGTGAAGACGGGGCGCTCCGCGAGATCCTCGAGCTGGCCGGGATCCCGTATGTCGGATCGACGCCCGCAGCCGCGCGAGTCGCCTTCGACAAGTCCATCGCCAAGCAGGTCGTCTCAGGCGTAGGGATCCGCACACCGGCATCGGTCTCGCTCCCGGCGGACACCTTCCGCGAGGTCGGAGCTGCCGCGGTCATGGATGCCTTGATCGAGCGCCTCGGGCTGCCGCTGTTCGTCAAACCCGCCAAGGGGGGTTCGGCCCTCGGCTGCACGCGGGTCGGGACGGCCGGCGAGCTGCCGAACGCGATGGTCGCCTGCTTCTCCTATGGCACCACTGCCCTGGTCGAGCGCTGTGTTCGTGGCGTCGAGGTCACGGTCCCGGTGTTCGAGCGCAGCGGAACCGGCGCGCAGGCGCTACCGGCTGTCGAGATCCGCCCCGATGGCGGCGTCTACGACTACAGCGCCCGATATACGGCGGGTGCCACCGAGTTCGTGGTGCCCGCGACCCTGGACGACGCCGCGGTTGCCGAGTGCGCGCGCGTCGCCGAGCTGGCGCACACAAGCCTGGGGCTGCGCGACCTGTCCAGATCCGACCTCATCATCGACGACGACGGCGTGGTGTGGTTCCTCGAGGTCAACGTGGCGCCGGGGATGACCGAGACGTCTCTCGTGCCGCTATCGGTCGAGTCAGCGGAGCTCGACCTCGGGCGCCTGTTCGTCGAGCTGGTCGAGGTCGCCGTCAGCCGCTGAGGTGGCTCCGTGCAGGATCCAGGTCAGGTAGCCCGCCGACGCGACCAGCACGGCGGCGCTGATCCAGTAGATCTCGCGGTAGCTGATCAGGCTGACCAGCAGGGCACCGGTCGCGATCGAGAGGGCCTGGGGCATCCCCAGGACTACGTCCGTCGCGGCCGAGACCCGGCCCATCAAGCGGTTGGGCGTACGCCGCTGGAGGAGTGTCGTGAACGCGACGATGAAGACCGGAAGCGCATAGCCCAGGACCACTACCCCGACGAACACCACCGACAGCCAGCTCGATGCGGCACAGATCGCCAGGCCGACACCGAACGTCGTCAGGCTCAGCGCGATCGCCGTCGTCTCTCCGCTTCTCTTGATCAGCGTCGACGACATCAGTCCACCGGCGATCGCGCCCACACCCTGCACCGACACGACGACGCCTACGTAGCCGGCCGGCTTGTCGAACGCGTCCACCATCGCGAACACCGCTGACTCCATGAAGCCGACCACGAGCAGGGACACCCCCACCGCGATCATCGTGTGCAGCAAGACCTGGTCGCCGCGAATGTGTCGAACACCTGCCAGTACCTCGTCACGAAAGTGCACCTCTTCGCGCGCGGGCACGTCCTCATGAACCCGGAGCAGCACGATCACGGCGGCTGCGATCATGAACGTCGCCGCGTCAACCATGGCAACGGCACCGCCGCCCAACCAGGTGAAGAGGCCGGCGCCGGCCAGCGGACCCACCAGGCGGAGCGCCTCCTTGCTCGTCGACAACGCCGCGTTGGCATCCACCAGCATCGGCTCGGGCAGCATCTCCTTGAGGAGCCCGTTGAGGCCGGCGGGCAGCACGATGAACGAGACGCCGTAGAGGACCGCGACGGCGTACACCATCCAGACGTCGCCACGATCGTGCACCAGCAGCAGCGGCAGCACCGCAGCGGCCGAGGCGAGATTGCCCCAGAACAGCAACGTACGTCGACGGAGTCGGTCGACGACGACCCCCAGCATCGGGGCGAACAGTGCCGGCGCCGCCAGGAAGAAAAAGGTCAGACCGGCGGCACCGTTGCTCCCGGTGAGCTCCTTGACCCAGATGGCGAGCACGATCAACATCAGGGAGTCGCCGACCATGCTGGCCAGCAGTCCGGTGAAGAGCAGCCGGAACCCGGGCTGCCCGAAGGCGGCCTTCATCGGGAGTCGGCAGAAGATCCGGGCTGCCAGGGGCCGTGCGGTACCAACCACGCCAGCATCGACATGAGGCGAGCGTCCGCGGGCCGGTTGGCGGGGTCCTGTCGCTCGACCGCCTTCGTCAGGAAGAGCTCCCGAACCTGGTCGCCGAGCTCACGTGCCTCCTCCGCCGTCAACCACAGCAGGGACTGGTTCACCGACATCGCGGCTCGCCAGGCCGCCGACTCCCGGTCGGCGTTCGCGAGCGCGGCCCGCAACCGTTGCAGCTCACGCTCGATCGCGACGTCCTGCAACGAGGCGGCGGCGGTGGTGTCCTCGGCGTCATCGCCCCAGCTCAGGGACTCTGCGACCGCCTTCCACGGCCGCCGGCGACCCGGTCCCCCGGTCGCCTGCCTGACGAAGCCGTGTTCGGCGAGCTTGTGGAGGTGCCACGAGACGTTGGCCGGGGTCTGGCCCAGAGTCGCGGCCGCATCGCTCGCGGTCATCGCCCCATGAGTCACCAACAGCTCGAGGACGTCCATCCGGACCGGATGAGCCAGGGCCTTCATGTCGGCTGCGGACGTGACCCGTTTTCTCGTGATCGCCACAGTGTTGAAGGTAATCTTTCGAAAGACTCATTGCAATAGCGACCAGGTAGGTGAAAGGTCGCGGCTGGCAGCACGTCGGGCCGGCGCCCCCGCTGCTCAGGGACCCACTGCTCAGGTGGTCGGTTGGGTCGCCGTAGTGCCGGTCTCGACGCGGACGGTGTACTCCGGTGTCGCGGAACATTCCGTCTTCGTCGGCCCGGCACACCAGGGTCACGGGATCGGCGCCCTGCTGCTGAGCGAACTCATCGCGCTGACCGAGGCGGCCGGCATCTGGACGATCCAGTCGCATGTCTTCCCTGAGAACCAGGCCAGTCTGCGACTCCACGAGCAGCAGGGGTTCCGCCACGTGGGGATCCGCCGTGCCCTCGATCGCATGGTGGTCGGAGCCGACGGTGCCGACGGTGCCGACGGTGCCGACGGGGGCGATGGCGCGACGTGGTGCTGATCGAGCGGAGAAGCTCCCTCATCGGCCTCTGACGCTATGTCGACAAAGCGCTAAGTCGCCGAATTGCTTTGTGGATCCATCAGCTCGAGGATGCGCTGCAGGTCATCCAGCGAGGCGAACTCCACCGTGATGCGACCCTTGCTCCGCCCCAACGACACCTTGCATCGGGTCTCGAACCGTTGCCCGAGGCGGTCAGCGATCTCGACGAGCCCGGGCGCAGACACCCGCTGGCGCGGCGCCGGAACGCTCGTCGAGGCGTCGCCCATCGCAACGAGCTCCTCCAGAGCCCGCACGGAAATTCCTTCAGCGACCACACGGGAAGCCAGCGTGTCCTGTCGCTGGCTGTCCGGGACGCCGAGCAGAGCACGGGCGTGACCGGCGGACAAGATCCCCGCGGCCACCCGGCGCTGGACCGGTGCCGACAGCTTCAGCAGCCGAAGGGTGTTGGAGATCTGCGGGCGCGACCGGCCGATGCGCGAAGCCAGCTCATCGTGGGTACACCCGAAGTCGTCGAGCATCTGCTGGTACGCCGCAGCCTCTTCGAGCGGGTTGAGCTGAGCACGATGCAGGTTCTCGAGCAGCGCGTCCCGAAGGAGGGCGTCATCCCGGGTCTCCCGGACGATCGCCGGGATCACGTCGAGGCCGGCGTCCTGGACGGCACGCCAACGACGTTCACCCATGATCAGCTCATAGCGATCATCACCGAGCGGCCGGACCACGATGGGCTGAAGCAGGCCCACTTCCTTGATCGAGTGGACGAGCTCCGCCATCGCCTCCTCATCGAACACCGACCGCGGCTGTCGGGGATTGGGGCTGATGCTGGTCGGCGGCAGCTCGGCGAAGTAGGTTCCCGCCGGCATCTCGCCCGGTCGGGGGCCGACGGCGTCCAGCGTGTCGACATCGGTGGCCGAGCCGTTCGCGGCACCGTGGCCGGACTCTGTCCTGCGCTCGGTCTCGTGGGCCCGGTCGGCGGCGGTCGGGATCAGGGACCCGAGCCCGCGGCCCAGACCGCGCCGCGGCGTACTCATGCCGTGCCTTGCCTGTGGTCGCGTGTGTTGTCGCTCTCGATCTGGCGGGCCAGTTCCGCCGCTGCCTCGAGATACGACAACGCCCCGGCCGAACCGGGATCGTACGTCAGGACGGTCTGCCCATAGCTCGGCGCCTCCGAGATCCGCACCGACCTCGGAATGGCGGTCTTGAGAACCACCTCCGGGAAGTGCTGGCGGACTTCGTCGGCGACGCCGGCCGCCAGCCGCGTCCGCGCGTCGTACATGGTGAGCATGATGGCACCGACGCGCAGGTTCGGGTTCAGGTGCTCGCGGATCTGGTCGATGGTGTGCAGGAGCTGGCTCAAACCTTCGAGCGCGTAGTACTCGCACTGGATCGGGATCAACATCTCGTGCCCGGCCGTGAGGGCGTTGACAGTCAGCAACCCCAACGAGGGTGGACAGTCGATCAGCACGAAGTCGTAGGGTGCCTGGACCTCGGCGCTCTCACTCAGGTGTGTGTCCAGAGCCTTCCGCAACCGGGTCTCGCGGGCGACGAGCGACACCAGCTCGATCTCCGCGCCGGCGAGGTCGATCGTGGCCGGCACGACGAACAAGCCGGCGATGTCGGGGCACTCGACGATGACGTCGTCGATGGGCGTGCCCTCGATCAGTACCTGATATGTGCCGGGGACCCCACCGCCGTGCTCGATGGACAGCGCCGTCGAGGCGTTGCCCTGCGGATCGAGGTCGACGACAAGGACTTTGAGACCGTGCTGGGCCAGCGCCGCCGCGACGTTGACCGTGGTCGTGGTCTTGCCCACCCCACCCTTCTGGTTGGCGACCACCATCACCCGGGTGGTGTCGGGGCGCGGGAGGCGACGGCGCAGCGGTCGACCGGTGGCCACCGCGATGCTGTGCTCGGTGGCCCACGCCAGCGGGGTCGAGGTGTCGCCCGCCGGGTGGTCGTCGACCACCAGCTCCGCCGCCGTCGCGACGGGCGCGGCGGGGGCCGTGGTCAGGACCGACACCGTTTCACGTGAAACCTTGGTGGACGGCGACGCCATCGTTTCACGTGAAACGCCGCTCGGGGCGGTCGCGGTCAGGGCAGCGTGCGGGATGACTTCCTCGACGACACCCGCCGCGATGGGCTGCGCCGCGGCGGTGGCGAGATGGCGGGCGTCCGAGGCCGGCGTGCCGACCTCGACCCGCGCTTCGCCGGTCTGACGCGGCACAGCGGCGACGTCGGTCCCTGCCTCGTCGAACGAGATGGACAGGTCGACAGATGGGGGTGCCGGGGTAGCGGGTGGTCGACGACTCGGCGCCGGCGCCGTCTCATCAGGCCACCCGAGTCCGGGTGCTGTCCTCGGCGGTGCGGCCGGCCACCCCAGGTGCGGCGTCACGTTCACGATTTCTTGGTCCTCCCGATCATGGGCGACTCTATCCGAACCACGCGCGTGGACCCGTCAGCCCCGGCCGGATATTCGTCAACTCGTGCCCCGGAGATCCGCTGGGTGCGCAGCATCGCGGTGACGGAGTCGAGCTCGGCCTGTGCCGAGGCACCCTTCATGGCGAGGACCAGACCTCCAGGGCGGCACAGCGGCAGGCACCACCGCAGCAACTTCTCCAGCGGCGCTACCGCCCGTGACGTCACCACGTCGAACGTGTCCGCTACCTCGTCGGCGCGGGCCCGGACCACGTCCACCGTGGTGAGCCCGAGCTCGGTGACCACCTCGGTCAGGAACGTCGTACGTCGCAGCAACGGCTCGATCAGCGTGACGCGCAGATCCGGTCGGGCCATCGCCAGGACCAGTCCTGGTAGTCCTGCGCCCGAACCGACGTCCGCGACCCGGGCCCCGTGAGGGAAGGCCGGCGCTGCGGCAGCACAGTTGCGGATGTGGCGATCCCAGAGTCGTGGCACCTCGCGCGGGCCGATCAGGCCCCGCACCGTGCCCACGGAAGCCAACAAGTCGACATAGCGATAGATCGACCTGTCGCCTTGGAACGTCTCGTTCACCCAGTCGGGATCCGGGGGCCCTGGAGCCTCCGGGGGTTCGGCCGCAGCGGGTGTTTCACGTGAAACATGGTCCACGTCGACCGACGATCAGGACGCCGGCATGACGACGACGCAGCGCGTCGGTTCGACCCCTTCGGACTCGCTGTGCAGGCCCGCAGCGGCAACGGCGTCGTGCACCACCTTGCGCTCGAACGGCGTCATCGGTGACAGCTTGACGGACTCGCCCGACTGCTTGACGTCATCGACGGCCTCCTCGGCCAGCAGCTCCAGGTTCTTGCGCAGCTCAGCCCGGTAGCCGCTGATGTCGAGCATCAACCGGGACCGCTCGCCGGTCTCGCGGTAGACGGCCAGCCGGGTGAGCTCCTGCAGCGACTCGAGCACCTGTCCTTCCGAACCCACCAGAGCACTCAGGTCCGCACCCACGATGGACACTGCGGCCCGGTCTCCTTCGACGTCCATGTCGAGGTCGCCGTCGAGGTCGGCGATGTCCAGCAGTTCCTCGAGGTAGTCCGCCGCGATGTCACCCTCCGCCTCGAGCTGCTTCACGCGGTTGTTCCCGCCGTCAGCATCGGCCGTCCCGGTGTCGTCGGTGTCCTCGGTCTCGTCGGTGTCCTCGGTCTCGTCGGAACTGACTGCCTGGGACTCGACGGACCCGTCGCTACCGACCTGCGGATCGGCCGTCTCGGTCTCGGTCTCGGCCTCGGTCTCAGTCGTGCTGTCGGGAGCTTCGCTCATCGTGTCTCTTTCGTCGTGGGGCGGGCGGGAACAAGGCTGGCTACTTGCGTTTGCGCTTGCGCTTGCTCCGGGGCTTCTTCTGTGGTTGGACGCGCGAGGGCGGGGGCGGTGGTGCCGGATCAGTAGCGACGGCCGTACCCGGCACTGTGTCGGTGCTGGTGCTGGTGCCGTGATGCTTGTGGGCGTCGCGGGCCTTCTTCGCCTCAAAGGCCGGCGTACCGGGCGTCGGGTTGTTGCGGATCACGTAGAACTGCTGACCCATCGTCCACATGTTCGAGGTCGTCCAGTAGAGGAGCACACCGATGGGGAACGCGATACCACCGACGGCGAAGACCACCGGCAGGACGTACAGCAGGATCTTCTGCTGCTGCGCGTACTGACCCGTCAGCGCCGACTCGGGCATGTTCTTGCGCATCAGCTGCCGCTGCGTCGTGAAGGTCGTGAACGTCATCAGCACGACCAGCGTCATCGTCAGGATCTTCGTCGACACCGACCCACCGGAGCTGGTGAACGAGTTGGAGATCTGGACACCGAAGATCTCGCCGTTGGCCAGGGTCCGTGCCAGCGTGTTCGTCATGAACCCGATGCCGTCACCGTCCGAAGCCTTGTTCAGGGTGCGGAAGAGGGACAGGAAGATCGGCATCTGCAGCAGCAGCGGGAGGCACGAGGCCAGTGGGTTGGTGCCGGTGTCCTTGTAGAGCTTCATCGTCTCCTGGGTGAGACGCTCGCGGTCGTGACCGTACTTCTTCTGCAGCTCCTTGACCTTCGGTTGGAGGAGCTGAAGGTTCCGGCTGTTCTTGATCTGCTTGACGAACAACGGGATCAGGGCGGTCCGGATCACCACGGTCAGACAGATGATCGACAAGGTCCACGACCACCCCTCGCTCGCCCCGAGGATGTCGTGGAAAAGTCCGTGGAAGACCCGCAGGATTCCGGAGGTCAGGTAATACAGCGGCGTCATGATCGTGTGGCCGATGTTCACCAGAAAAGCGATCACGAAAGCTCCTGAGTCTCCATGCTCTGTCCAGTCGAGCTCGATGCCCGCCAGGTGAAACGAGTGGGTACGGGGTCGTAGCCCCCTGCGGCCCAGGGGTGGCAGCGCGCCACTCGCCGACCACCCAACCACGTGCCCCTGAGGGCGCCGTGGTGCTGCACGGCCTCGAGCGCGTACGCCGAGCAGGACGGGTGATAACGGCAGACCTGGCCGTACAAGGGGCTGATCAGTAGCCGATAGGCGCGGAGGAAGCCGATCAACAGGTACTTCATCGCCTGCCATCCTTGACCTTCGCCAGGCACCGATCAAGGTCGGCGCCGAGCTCGGCGTACGTCGCCGTCGCCGCGGGTGGGTTGGCCCGGATCACGTACATCCGTCCGGCTGGCAGCGTGGACAGCCGATCGCGCACCAGGTGCCGAAGGCGACGCTTGACGGTGGATCTCACGACGGAAGTCCCGACCCCCTTGCTCACGACAAAGCCGATCTGCGACGGGCCAGGCGGGGGGTCTCCGCTGCTGTCACGCTCCAACACATGGACGACCAGGAGACGGGCTCCTGCTCGCTGTCCCGACCGGACGGCGTGCGAGAAGTCGTCGGCACGACGAAGCCGGTGGACGGCAGGGAGCACGAGGGGCTCACCGGGACGAAGGCAGTGGGCAGATCAAGCCGCGAGACGGCTACGACCCTTGCGCCGGCGGCTCGCCAGGATGGCGCGGCCGGCGCGGGTCCGCATCCGCAGACGGAAGCCGTGGGTCTTGCTCCGGCGGCGGTTGTTGGGCTGGAACGTGCGCTTGCTCATGGAGGACTACTCCCAGATCGGATGTGCTGGACAGTCAACAGGCGTCGGCCGGCACTACTTCATGGACGAACGGTTCGACAACACCGCTCATCCACAGGGTATTTGTCGACAAAGCACTCAATCGCTTTGTCAGTAACCTTGCTGTTCCTGTGGACATGCGGCACCCATCGACGCCGTAGCCGACCAACCAACGGTACGCGGAGACGACGATGGGGGTCAAACCGAGCGGGCCGGCCACCAGCTCCTCGTCACGAGATTTCCACCGCATCATCAGCGGCATGCACCCGACACGCCGATGGTTCGCGACGACACTCCGCGCGGCCAACCATCAACCTGTGGATGACGGGTTGAAACCCGGGCGGCCTTCTTGTTAGTTTCCCACACAGCGGTTCCCTCAGTCCCCCTCGGTTTCCCCCGCCTGGCTGTTGTCGACCTCGCGCCCCACCCGACCGGTGGAGCCCTGTCGACGGTGGTATGGCGCCCCGGGTTCACTCCGGGCGACCACCAGATGACCCGTAAAACTCAGCAAAAGCCGTGTGCACAGGCTGTGGACAACAATGTGGACGCACGACAGATCGCCGGAACCACGGTCCGGATCTCGTTCTGGATCGTGGGGAGACATCGCGACAAGCCTGACCCTGCGCCGAGCCACCACACCATGAGGGGACCCTGCCGATGACCGAGGTCGTTGACCTTGCCCATGCCTGGAAAAAGCTCGTGGACGAGCTGCCAGCGAGCCACCGGGCGTGGCTGTCGGCTTCACAGCCGGTGACCCTGCACGAGAACACCGCCATCGTCGCCGTCCCGGACGACTTCACCCGCAGCCAGCTCGAGACGAGGCTCCGGCCCCGACTCGAGGACGCCCTCAGCCGGTCGCTCGGTCAACCCGTTCGGCTGGCTGTCACGGTGGACCCGACGCTCGGCGACACCGAGTCCGCAGCGACATCGCTCGAACCCGACTTCGACTCCCCCGAGGCCGTCGGGCCGGTGCTGGCGGCACAAGCACCCGGGATCGCGCAACCCGTCGCAGGCGGTCTCGGCACCCCTGGGAACACCCCGGGCGCCGGCAACGTGCGCGACACCCGCCTCAACCCCAAGTACATCTTCGAGACCTTCGTCATCGGCTCGTCCAACAGGTTCGCGCACGCCGCAGCGGTCGCCGTCGCCGAGGCGCCGGGCAAGGCCTACAACCCGCTCCTCATCTACGGCGACTCCGGGTTGGGGAAGACGCACCTTCTCCACGCGATCGGTCACTACGTCCGCAGCCTCTTCACCGGGGCGCGGGTGCGCTACGTCAGCAGCGAGGAGTTCACCAACGACTTCATCAACGCGATCCGTGATGACCGTGCCGCCGGCTTCCAGCGGCGCTACCGCGACGTCGACGTCCTGCTGATCGATGACATCCAGTTCTTGGAAGGCAAGATCCAGACGCAGGAGGAGTTCTTCCACACCTTCAACACCCTGCACAACGCCAACAAGCAGATCGTCATCACGTCCGACCGTCCGCCCAAGCGGCTCGAGGCACTCGAGGACCGGTTGCGCAACCGGTTCGAATGGGGACTCATCACCGATGTCCAGCCGCCCGACCTCGAGACGAGGATCGCGATCCTGCGCAAGAAGGCCGCAACCGAACGCCTCACCGCACCGCCGGACGTCCTCGAGTTCATCGCCAGCAAGATCCAGACCAACATCCGCGAGCTCGAGGGCGCCCTCATCCGCGTCACCGCCTTCGCCAGCCTGAACCGACAGCCGGTCGACCTGACCCTGGCTGAGATCGTCCTCAAGGACCTCATTCCTGAAGGCGGTGAGCCCCAGATCACGGCGGCGGTGATCATCGCGCAGACCGCGGCCTATTTCGGCTTGTCGATCGACGACTTGTGCGGCACCAGCAGAAGCCGGGTCCTCGTGACCGCGCGCCAGATCGCCATGTACCTGTGTCGCGAGCTCACCGACCTGTCGCTACCCAAGATCGGGCAGCAGTTCGGCGGGCGCGACCACACCACGGTCATGCACGCCGATCGCAAGATCCGCCAGCTGATGGCCGAGCGTCGCAGCGTGTACAACCAGGTCCGCGAGCTGACCAACCGCATCAAGCAGCAGGCCCGCCAGCAGTGAGGTTCGTGTGAGGTCCCGGCGCGTCCTCCGGCTTGCCGAGCTGCCCCGGGCGCTCCGCACAACCTGGGGACAAGCCTGTGGACTGACGCCGGCGAGAAGCACCAGTCCTGTGGACGCGTGTGGATGCCCACGAATCACATCGCTGTATGTCCACCCCGTCGATCCACGTACGGCCGGTTGTCCACAGGTCCGCCGCCCACCAATGTCTCCCCTGACCAGCACCGACAGTGGTTGTCCACAGAATCCACCGGTGCTACGACCACGACGAGAGAGTTACCTGTATGACCTCTCATCCAAAGCCTTGCGGCCGGCCGGGTGGGGAAAACTTGCCATCTCTTCGCCCCAACGGTCCCCAAGCATCACCGGGCATGGCAGGATTCAACCCCACCCCGCGCCGGCCGATCTGACTGATCGACCCGGCGCTCGGGGTCCGATCACGTCCCGTACACGTCCCGGACGCGGCGAAGCCGACCGCTTCGACCACGTTGTCGAGGCAGGAGGCAACGCACCGTGAAGTTCCGCGTCGACCGAGACGTCCTGGCCGAGGCCGTCGCCTGGACAGCTCGCTCCATTCCCACGCGGCCCGGCACGCTGCCGCAGCTCTCGGGGATCCTGGTCCGGACGACCCAGCACGGGCTGTCCCTCAGCGGCTTCGACTACGAGACGTCGGCCCAGGTCACGATCCCGGCAGACGTCGCCGACGAGGGTGAGGTGTTGGTCTCCGGCCGCCTGCTGGCCGACATCGCGCGCGCCCTGCCCGCCAAGCCGGTCGATGTCTCACTTGACGGTGCGAAGCTGGCCGTGACCTGTGGCAGCTCCCGGTTCAGCCTGCAGACGATGCCCGTCGAGGACTACCCGGCGCTGCCTGAGATGCCGGAAATCGCCGGCACCGTGGACTCCGAGACATTCGCCGCGGCGGTCGCCCAGGCCGTCACGGCGGCCGGTCGCGACGACATGCTCCCGGTGCTGACCGGTGTCAAGCTCGAGATCGACGGCTCGACCCTCTCGCTGCTCGCCACCGACCGGTTCCGCCTCAGCCTGCGTGAGCTCGAGTGGAACCCCACCCAGTCCGACCTGAGCGTCAGCGCACTGGTCCCTGCGCGCGTGCTGTCCGACACCGCCAAGTCGCTGGCCGCCGGCACTCAGCTCACCATCGCCCTGTCCACCTCCGGTGCAGAGGGACTCATCGGCTTCGAGTCAGAGGCGGCCGGTGGTCACCGCCGCACCACGACCCGCCTCATCGAGGGCGCCTTCCCCAATGTGCGGCAGCTGTTCCCCAGCACCGCCGACATCACGGCACAGATCGACGTCTCGGCGCTCATCGACTCGGTCAAGCGGGTGTCGCTCGTCGCAGGTCGCAACACCCCGATTCGCCTCGGCTTCGCGGACGGCGTGGTCACCCTCGAGGCCGGGAACGGCGAGGAGGCCCAGGCATCGGAGTCGCTCGAGGCCAACCTGACGGGTGAGGACATCTCCATCGGGTTCAACCCGGCCTACCTGCTCGACGGACTCGGCGCCATCGGAGGCTCGCACGTGCACGTGCTCATGACCCAGCCGGCACGACCGGCCGCGTTCGCCAGCCTGGGGGGGCCCGACGGGCAGCCCGACCTGGCCTTCCGCTACCTGCTGATGCCGCTGCGTATGCAGGGTTGACACGACGGAGACTGGACAGAGACTGAACGCAGTACGGACCTCTCGCAGGTCTCCACGTCTCGGCACGGCAGCTCCCGCCCTGCCCGGAAAGGATGAACGCATGGACATCGGACTCATCGGCCTGGGCAAGATGGGCGGCAACATGCGCGAGCGGCTGCGCCGGGCGGGGCACACCGTCATCGGCTTCGACCGCAATGCCGAGATCAGCGACGCGGGCAGTCTGCAGGAGCTCGTCGACGCGCTGGGCACACCCAAGGTCGTCTGGGTCATGGTGCCTTCGGGCGACCCCACCCGCGAGACCGTCAAGGCGCTCGGCGAGCTGCTGGGCGAGGGTGACGTCGTCGTCGACGGCGGCAACTCCCGCTGGACCGACGACAAGGTTCACGCGGACATGCTCGCCGCCCAGGGCGTCGGGTTCGTCGACTGCGGGGTGTCGGGCGGCGTCTGGGGGCTCGAGAACGGTTACGCCCTGATGTGCGGCGGCGCGGCGGAGCACGTGGCGAAGGTGCAGCCGGCCTTCGACGCGCTCAAGCCCGAGGGTGAGTACGGCTTCGTCCACGCCGGACCCGTCGGCGCCGGTCATTTCTCCAAGATGGTGCACAACGGGATCGAGTACGGCCTCATGCAGGCGTACGCCGAGGGGTACGAGCTGCTGCAGAAGGCCGAGATCTGCGAGAACGTCCCGGAGGTCCTCGCCTCCTGGCGTGAGGGCACGGTGATCCGGTCCTGGCTGCTCGACCTGCTGGTCGCAGCCCTCGACGAGGACGAGGGGCTGGCCCAGATCGCGGGGTACGCCGAGGACTCCGGCGAGGGCCGGTGGACGATCGAGGCCGCCATCGACCACGCCGTGCCGATGCACGCAATCACCGCGGCTCTGTACGCCCGGTTCCAGTCCCGGCAGGACGAGTCACCCGCGATGAAGGCCGTCGCCGCGATGCGCAACCAGTTCGGTGGCCACGCCGTCCGCTCCGGCGGTGGCAAGGGCGCCACCCCCTCAGCCGACGTCCAGCCGTCCTAGTGACCACCGAGTCCCCCTGACCCGGGGAGCACGCGACCGGTGCACGTCTCCCACCTCACCCTCGTCGACTTCCGTTCCTACGCCTCGGCGGACGTCGAGATCCTGCCTGGCGTCTCGGCGTTCATCGGGCCCAACGGTCAGGGCAAGACGAACCTCGTCGAGGCGATCGACTACGTCGCGACTCAGTCCTCGCACCGGGTCGCCAGCGACCAACCACTGGTGCGGTTCGGGGCGGACCAGGCCATCGTGCGTACGACGATCCAGCGCGACGACCGGCAGGCCCTCATCGAGCTGGAGATCAATCCCGGCAAATCAAACCGGGCCAGGCTCAACCGGGGGTCCGTGCCCCGAGCGCGAGAGGTGCTCGGCATTCTGCGGACGGTCGTCTTCTCCCCGGAGGATCTGAGCCTCGTCAAGGGTGACCCCGGCGACCGCCGCCGCTTCCTCGACGAGCTCCTGGTGGCCCGGCAGCCGCGCTTCGCCGGCGTCCGGGCCGACTACGACCGGGTCCTGCGACAGCGCAACACGCTGCTCAAGACCGCCGGTGGCCGCCGGTCCGGCCAGCGCAACGAGGGCGCACTCGCCACACTCGAGGTCTGGGACGCCCATCTCGCCAGGACAGGTGCCGAGCTGCTGGCCGCCCGGTTGGCGCTCGTCGATGCGCTCAGGCCGCACGTGACGCGTCACTACGCGGACCTGTCCGAGTCGGTGCCGAGGCCCGACGGCGGCAACGATGCTGCGCTCGCCTACAAACCATCGCTCGAGCTCGAGGCGGGAGTGGTCGACCGCGAGGCATTGACGGCGTCGATCCTTGCCGAGCTCGGGCGGCGGCGCAGTGATGAGCTCGACCGTGGAGTGAGCCTGGTCGGCCCCCACCGCGATGACCTCACTCTCTCGCTCGGGGCCTTGCCGGCTCGGGGTTACGCGAGCCATGGTGAGTCCTGGTCGTTCGCGCTCGGCCTCCGGTTGGCCGCTTTCGAGCTGCTCCGCGCCGACGGCGACGACCCGGTACTCATTCTGGACGACGTCTTTGCCGAGCTCGACGATCTGCGCCGTGGTCGGCTCGCCCAGCTGGTGGCCGAGACCGAGCAGGTGCTGGTCACGGCTGCTGTCCGCGATGACGTGCCGACCACCCTGGTCCAGCATCTTTTCGACGTACGGGAGGGGACGGTGACCAATGCCTGAGCCGGCTGACGAAAGCGCCCGCATCGATCTGCCTCCGCCGAGGACTGGGTCACCGGAGCCCGCCGACGAGGCCTTGCCCCCCCACGACCCCACCGGTCTCGAGACTGCCAGGGCACTCGCGTCGGGACTGCGGGGACAAGCGAGACGGCCGACCGGCCGACGCACTGCCCCAAGACCCGACAACCCGCTGCGGTCAGGTGCTCATCCCGACGACCGCGACCCGGCCCTCGTCGGTTCGGCCGTCGAGAAGCTCGTCAGCGAGAGCGGCTGGACCACCGAGCTGGCGGTTCACGGTGTCTTCGGCCGGTGGTCCCAGATCGTCGGGGGCGAGGTCGCCGAGCACTGCACGCCGGAGAGCTTCGCCGAGGGCAGGTTGACCGTTCGCACCGACTCGACCGCCTGGGCGACTCAGCTCACGCTGCTCGCGCCGAACGTCGTACGCCGTCTCAACGAGGAGCTCGGCCATGGGACCGTCCTGCGCATCGACGTGGCCGGGCCGGCAGCGCCGTCCTGGCGACGGGGCCGGCGCACGGTTCGCGGCGGCCGGGGTCCGCGTGACACGTACGGGTGAACCGATCGGCCCGGTCGCTGCCCGGCGCCGGGCGGTCAGCAGCCGATCTCCGGGCCTCTCGGACATGGAGGGACACAGACCCGACCCTGCTGGTGGCTGCAACCGCCGCTCCAGGCCCTTGTGCACCGTTTCCTGCGTTGATCCACCCTGTCCCCAGAGGCAGCCAATGCCGTCATCGGGCAGGGAATCGCCTATACTCGAAACGTTCAAGTAAGGCCGCTTCACCGTGTGGACCTACCCGGCAAGGGTAGGAGCGGGACTGACGCCTCGCGTTCTGCACCAGCGGCCTTTGTGCTGAGTTGGGGCGGTTCTCACGGCCTTGCCGTGGCTCCGATCTGGCTCGGCGATCGACTTCGGAGGAAGCAAGCGTGACGCAAGGCGACCAGGGCAGCGTCGACAACGACGACAACGGAGCCACCGACCGCAGCGACCCGGTCCCCCCGGAAACGGTTGACACAGCAGCCACCGTCCCTGCGGACGCCGACGGCACGTATGACGCCTCGGACATCACGTTGCTCGAGGGCCTCGAGGCCGTGCGCAAGCGGCCGGGCATGTACATCGGCTCGACCGGCGAACGCGGCCTGCACCATCTGGTCACCGAGATCGTCGACAATGCCGTCGACGAGGCGCTGGCTGGGTACTGCGACCTGGTCGACGTGACGCTGCTTGCGGATGGTGGTGTCCGGGTCATCGACAACGGGCGCGGCATCCCCACCGGCATCCACCCCATCGAGGGCGTCCCGGCCGTCACGTTGGTGCTGACCCAGCTGCATGCGGGCGGCAAGTTCGGCGGCGGCGGCTACAAGGTGTCCGGCGGATTGCACGGGGTTGGCTCCTCGGTCGTCAACGCCCTGAGCGAGAAGCTGATCGTCGACGTGAAGAACGACGGGTACCGCTGGACCCAGTCCTTCACCTTCGGCGTCCCCGACGCAGAGCTCGAACGGCATGAGGCCACCGACGAGACCGGGACCACGATCACGTGGTGGCCGTCGAAGAGCATCTTCGAGACGACCGACCACTCGTTCGAGACGATCGCGTCACGTTTCCGCGAGATGGCGTTCCTGAACAAGGGCCTCGAGATCGTCGTTCGCGACGAGCGGCCGGAGCGCGCGGCCGGCATCGCAGATGCGGTCGCCGACCAGACCATCGACGCCTCGGTCGACGGTGGCGCCGACGGCATCAGGTCCGACCACGCCGGTGGCATCGAGAGGCGCTTCCTGTACCAGGACGGGTTGGTCGACTATGTCAAGCACCTCAACTCTCCCAAGGACCCGATCCACCGCACGATCATCGCGTTCGAGGCGTCCAACGGCGACATCGGCATGAGCCTCGAGGTCGCGATGCAGTGGAACTCCAGCTTCACCGAGTCGGTGCACACCTTCGCCAACACGATCAACACCCACGAGGGTGGCACCCACGAGGAGGGCTTCCGCGCGGCGCTGACCACAACGGTCAACAACTGGGCCGAGGAGTGGGGGCTGATCAAGAAGAAGGAGGACCGGCTGTCCGGTGACGACGTCCGCGAAGGGCTGACCGCCATCGTGTCCGTCAAGCTCGCCGAGCCGCAGTTCGAGGGTCAGACCAAGACCAAGCTCGGTAACACCGAAGCCAAGTCGTTCACCCAGAAGATCCTGAACGACCAGCTGGGGCAGTGGTTCGAGAAGAATCCGGCCGAGGGCCGCGACATCGTCCGCAAGGGCATCGCCGCAGCGACGGCCCGGGTCGCCGCCCGCAAAGCGCGCGACCTGGCCCGCAACCGCAAGGGTCTGCTCGGCGGTGGCGGGTTGCCCGGCAAGCTCTCGGACTGTCAGTCGACCAACCCGGCCGAGTGCGAGGTGTTCATCGTCGAGGGTGACTCCGCCGGCGGTTCAGCACGCGGCGGGCGCGACCCGCGCGTCCAGGCGATCCTGCCGATCCGGGGCAAGATCCTCAACGTCGAGAAGGCCCGGATCGACCGGGTCCTCGCCAACACCGAGGTGCAGGCGATCATCTCCGCGCTCGGCACCGGCATCCAGGAGGACTTCGACGCCGACAAGCTGCGCTACCACAAGATCGTGATGATGGCCGACGCCGATGTCGACGGCCATCACATCCAGACGCTGCTGCTCACGTTGCTGTTCCGGTTCATGAAGCCGCTGATCGAGGGCGGCTACGTCTACCTCGCCCGGCCGCCGCTGTACCGGCTGAAGTGGAACAACCCGCACCCCCACGAGTACGTCTACTCCGACCGCGAGCGTGACGCGCTGCTGGAGGCCGGGAAGGCCGAAGGCAAGAAGCTGCCCAAGGAGAACTCGATCCAGCGATACAAGGGACTTGGCGAGATGAATGCCGACGAGTTGTGGGACACGACCATGGACCCCGACAACCGGGTGCTCTCGCAGGTGACGCTGGACGACGCCGCGCAGGCCGACGAGATCTTCTCCATCCTGATGGGAGAGGACGTCGAGCAGCGACGATCGTTCATCCAGCGCAACGCCAAAGACGTGCGTTTCCTCGACATCTGATGGACGGACCGAGCGACGAAGTCGCTCGGTCCGGCTCAACAAGCCACTTGAAGAGAGCCAAAGACGTGCTCAATCGCCTTACCAGTAAAGGATCCACGCGGTGACTGACGACGGAACCACCACCCCCGAGATCCCGATCGGCGGTCGTATCGAGCCGGTGGAGCTCCAGACCGAGATGCAGCGGTCCTACATCGACTACGCCATGGCGGTCATCGTCGGCCGGGCGCTGCCCGACGTACGCGACGGCCTCAAGCCGGTTCACCGCCGCGTGCTGTACGCCATGTATGACGGCGGCTACCGGCCCGAGCGGGGCTTCTCCAAGTGCAGCCGCGTCGTCGGTGACGTGATGGGTCAGTACCACCCCCACGGTGACACCGCGATCTACGACACCTTGGTCCGGCTCAGCCAACCATGGGTCATGCGGGCTCCGCTCGTCTCGGGTCAGGGCAACTTCGGCTCACCAGGCAACGACCGCGCCGCCGCCATGCGTTACACCGAGTGCAAGATGGCGCCGCTGGCGATGGAGATGGTGCAGGACATCGACCAGGACACCGTCGACTTCCGGCCCAACTACGACGGCCGCAGCCAGGAGCCGGTCCTGCTGCCGGCCCGGTTCCCCAACCTGCTCGTCAACGGCTCAGCCGGCATCGCGGTCGGCATGGCGACCAACATCCCGCCGCACAACCTGCGTGAGGTCAACGACGGCGTGCAGTGGGCGCTGGCCAACCCGACCGCCAGCCGCCAGGAGCTGCAGGACGCGTTGCTCCAACGGATCAAAGGGCCCGACTTCCCGATGGGCGCACTCATCGTCGGCACCCAGGGCATCGAGGACGCCTATCGCACCGGCCGTGGCTCGGTGATGATGCGTGCCATCATCGACGTCGAGGAGGACAGCAAGAACCGCACCTGCCTCGTCGTGACCCAGCTGCCGTACATGGTCAATCCCGACAACCTGGCGCTCAAGATCGCCGAGCTGGCCGACTCCGGGCGCGTCCAGGGGATCGCCGACGTGCGCGACGACTCGTCATCGCGCACCGGGCAGCGACTGGTCGTCGTTCTCAAGCGTGACGCCATCGCCCGGGTCGTGCTCAACAACCTCTACAAGCACACCGACCTGCAGCAGAACTTCAGCTGCAACATGCTGGCGCTCGTCGACGACGTGCCGCGCACGCTCTCGATCGACCAGTTCGTCTCCAACTGGGTCGACCACCAGATCGACGTCATCCAGCGGCGGACGCGCTACCGGCTGCGCGAAGCACAGAAGCAGGCCCACATCTATCGCGGTCTGGTCAAGGCCCTCGACGCCCTCGACGAGGTCATTGCGCTCATCCGGCGTAGCCAGACGACCGAGGATGCCCGCAATGAGCTAATGGCCTTCCTCGACATCGATGAGGTCCAGGCCCGCGCAATCCTCGACATGCAGCTGCGGTCGCTGGCAGCGCTGGCCCGCCAGGCGATCATCGACCGCCTCGACGAGCTCGAGGTCATCATCGCCGACCTCGAGGAC
Source organism: uncultured Actinomycetota bacterium (assembly GCA_963815445.1). Lineage (GTDB taxonomy): Bacteria > Actinomycetota > Actinomycetes > Propionibacteriales > Nocardioidaceae > JANLYC01. The sequence goes on along the minus strand of CAWFGV010000004.1, from coordinate 169,413 downwards.
ATCCTCGGGTCCGAGGAACGGCAGCGCCAGATCGTCTCTGAGGAGCTCCAGGCGATTGTCGACAAGTACGGCGACGAGCGTCGTAGCCAGATCATCCCCGCCGACGGTGACCTGTCGATGGAGGACCTCATCCCCGATGAGGACATCGTCGTCACGATCACCCGCGGCGGCTACGCCAAGCGGACGAAGGCCGATCTCTACCGGTTGCAGAAGCGCGGCGGCAAGGGCGTACGCGGCGCGGCCCTGAAGGGTGACGACCTGGTCGAGCACTTCTTCTCCTCGACCAACCATCACTGGTTGCTGTTCTTCACCACCGCCGGGCGCGTCTACCGTACGAAGGCCTACCACCTGCCGGAGTCTGCGCGTGACGCTAAGGGCGGTCACGTGGCGGGTCTCCTGTCCTTCCAGCCCGACGAGCAGATCGCGCAGGTCCTGGCGATCCGCGACTACGAGCAGGCGCCGTACCTCGTGCTGGCGACCCGGCACGGACTGGTGAAGAAGACCAGGCTCACCGACTACAACTCGCCACGTCAGGCCGGAGTCATCGCGATCAATTTCCGCGACGACGAGGACGAGCTGATCGGCGCCCACCTGGTCACGGCCGACGACGACCTGCTGCTCGTGTCCAAGAAGGGCCAGTCCGTGCGCTTCCGCGCCGACGACACCCAGCTGCGGCCCATGGGCCGGGCCACGTCAGGTGTCACCGGCATGAAGTTCCGCGCCGGCGACGAGCTGCTGTCCATGTCGGTCGTGCCGCACAACCCTGACGAGGACGCGCCGGTCCGGTATGTCTTCACGGTAACCGACGGCGGCTTCGCCAAACGGACGGTTGTGGAGGATTACCGCGTACAGGGACGCGGCGGTCTCGGCATCAAGGCCATGAAGCTGCAGGATTCGCGCGGATCGCTTGTTGGTGCGATCGTTGTCATCGACTCCGATGAGGTCATGGCCATCAAGGCAAGCGGTCAGGTGACTCGCTCAGCCGCTACCGACGTTCCGGCCAAGGGACGTGACACCATGGGAGTCAAGTTCGTCACCGTCGCCGAGACTGATGCGGTGGTGGGGATCGCACGCAACACCGAACGCGAAGTCGATGAAGAGCTCCTCGTCGACACCGACGAGACGGCGGACGCGCCGGTCGACGCCGCGGCGGACGGGGACGCGACCTCGGCTGAGGCAACGATGCCCGAGTCGGTCGTGACGCCTGACGCCGCACCCGAACCAGCCGACGAGACGCACGACTCTGCACCGCAGGAGGATGGGACGGAATGACCAACCCGCGCGACAACGAACCGCTGGCACCCCGGCGGTCGCTGAGCAAGGCCGGGGCAGCCTCCGGGCCTACCCCTCCGTCGGGAACGCCGGCCGCGACAACCCCAGTCGGCACCGCTCAGCGCGAGACGTCCGAGGCCCCGGCGCAACGCGACGTCGCCGACACGTCAGCGCGTGAGGCTGCGGCCGCCCGGGCCGACCGCGACTTCGCCGACCTCCGGGCCGACCGCGACTTCACCGACGCCCCCACCCAGCCGGTGATGACGCCGCCGTACGGCGGTAACCCGCAGCCGTACTCCGTGGCCGAGGTCGAGAAGGGTCGGACCTTCCCGGTGCCGCCGGCGCCGATCGACCAGGGAGACCACCGGGCAGCGGTTGCTCCTCCCGTCGACAAGCGCGCGGAGCGGCGTGCCGCCGCATCGCGACCGCGAACGGTTCGCCGGGCCAAGCTCCGGCTCATGCGCGTCGACCCGTGGTCGGTGACCAAGGCGTCGCTGCTGCTGTCGATCGCGTTCGGCATCATGTGCGTGGTCTCGGTGTTCCTGATCTTCTCGATCATGAGCGCGGCGGGTCTGTGGGATCACGTCAACGCCACCATCCAGGGTGTCCTCAACCAGGACAAGGCCGATGCGTTCGACATCAAGGACTACGTCGGCATGAGCCGGGTCATGGGCATCACGATGCTGATCAGTGCGATCGACGTGGTCCTGATCACCGCGCTGGCCACGCTCGGAGCGTTCATCTACAACATGTCGGCGTCGCTGCTCGGCGGCGTCGAGGTCACCCTTGCGGAGGACGTGAAGTAGCCCTCCCGGACATGCTCTGCCGCCGTCGAACCGGTTTGGGAGCTTCCTGTCCGATGGGGTAATCTCACTCGTCGGCCTTCGCGCACGGGGGCTGTCTTACGGGCCTATAGCTCAGACGGTTAGAGCGCTTCCCTGATAAGGAAGAGGTCAGAGGTTCAAGTCCTCTTAGGCCCACTGTGTTGACTCAGGGTCGACTCAGGCCAGCAGCTGCGGCGGGTCTGGCTCTCGGGCCGGCGCAACCTGTCCGACCAGCCTGAAGGGGCCACCATGCTGAAGAAGCTTCTCGCCGTCGTCGTCGTCGGCGCCATCGCCAAGGTCGTGCTCGACAAGCTGACCGGCAGCGACAAGGACGCCGAGCTCTGGGCTGAGGCGACCGACTCGATCAAGCCGGGTCACTGATCCCAGCTCCGACGTCGTACGACGTCAGCGTCCGACCCCACAGGTCGACGCCCCGGGGACGTGGCGCAATTGGTAGCGCACCTGCTTTGCAAGCAGGGGGTTGAGGGTTCGAGTCCCTTCGTCTCCACTCTGTGATGTGGACGCGGTTCGGAACAGGACTGTGGTCAACGGCGGTCCTGGACCGCAAGGGTGTTCCGAATCAGCGGCTCAGGACATCGCTGCCCCGTCGAGCAGTGGGGCGAGCTCCTCGACCACCAGGTCCAGGTACGCGAGGTCATGGCGCGCCCGCGACATGATGATGGCGCCCTCGAGTGCGCTGATGGCGACACCGGCCAGGCCGGCCGCGCGAACCTCCGGCACCCCGGCGGTCATCAGCTCGGTCCGGACGGCGCCTTGCCACTGGTCGAACGCGGCCCCGGTTGCTTCGCGGATCGCAGGGTTGTCCGACGCGGCGTCCACCACGGTGGCCACCACCGGGCACCCCAGGGCGAAGTCCGACTCCGACAACCACGTCCGCCACCTGGCCACCATCCGGGCCAGGACGTCGGAGGGCCTGCCGGCGTCGCCCTCGGCAGTCGGCCGGGCCGATCGGATCGCGCGCCGAGCAGCCAGAGCCAGTGCCTCACGTACCAGTTGGTCCTTGCCATCGGGGAAGTAGTGCTGCAGCGAACCTCGTGGCGCCTGGGCGTGCGCCACGACCTCGCGGAGTCCGGTGCCGCTGACGCCCTGTACGCACATCAGGGCCATGGCACTGCGGACCATCCGCTCGCGCGGTCCGTGCTGGCTCGTGATCGCGCCGGAACCCGTCGAGTTGTCCGGGTCCGTCACGGCCTCAGCCACGCTGCCTCCTCTGTCGCCGACCGAGGGTTCAACCGGGCCTCGGCGGTGATGACCTCGCCGTCGCGGTGGACCTCGAGCGGTCCGAACTCGCGGCGCAACGTCCGGACCAACTCCCTCCCTTGGTTCAGCATGCACCACCGGACACGCTCGATCCCCCGTTGACGGGCACGGGCGACGAGACTCGTGAGCAACCAGGTGCCGAGTCCCTGGCCCTGCCAGCTGTCCTCGACGAGCACGGCGATCTCGACCAAGGAGCCCCGGTCCGACGGAACGCGCGCGGCTGAGGCGATGGCCACGAGCGGGCTGCGTAGAAGGTCAAGGCGCTGCACCTCGACGACCAACGCGTCGTGCACGGCGGGCTCCGCCGAGAGCACCTGGCGCAGGTACGCCGGCGGGATCTCCCGCACTGCTGCGTGGAACCGGTCGTAGCGGGTGGCGGGCGTGCACCGCTCGAACAGTTGACGTAACCACGTGGCGTCGCTGGACAGGCACGCCCGGAGCAGCACGGCCGGGCCCGCTGGCATCGCCCGCACCCCCGGCAGGACCGGGGTCCTCGGGCTGCGCGTTGTCGACACGGTGGCGGTGGGTGCCATAGTCTGCCCATCGTTCATCATGACAGTCGTCATAGTCAAACGAATTTGCAACCGCGGAGGGAGCAGGAGATGGCAGTGCAGAGGCACCTCGAGGGATCGGTGATCGGCTTCATCGGCCTCGGTCTGATGGGGCAGCCGATGGCGATGAACCTGGTGCGGGCCGGCACACCGCTGTTCGTGTGGAACCGCACGGAGAGCAAGACCGAGCCGCTGCGTCTGGCCGGCGCAGGTGTGGCGTCCACCGCCGCCGAGGTGCTGCGAGCGGCGCGAGTGGTCATCCTCATGCTGGCCGACGAGGCCGCGATCGATGCGGTGCTTCAGCGCGGCACCCCGGGCTTCGCGGCCGTCGACGGACGGATGGTCATTCACATGGGGACGACCTCTCCCTTCTACTCGCGCTCACTCGAGGCCGACATCAGAGCCGCTGGCGGGAGCTATGTGGAGGCGCCGGTCTCGGGGTCGCGCAAACCGGCCGAGGCGGGCGAGCTCGTGGCCATGCTGGCCGGCGACGCGGACGGGGTCGCGGTCGCCGACTCGGTCATCTCCCCCATGGTCCGCAATGCCGTCTTCTGTGGTGACGTGCCGAACGCGCTCCTCATGAAGCTGTCGGTCAACCTGTTCCTGATCACCATGGTCACCGGCCTGACCGAGGCCTTCCACTTCGCCGACCGGCACGGTTTGGACCTGCGCCAGCTGGTGGACGTCCTCGACGTCGGACCGATGGCGAGCAACGTGTCCCAGGTCAAGGCACTCAAGCTGCTGCAGCAGGACTACGCCGCGCAGGCCGCCGCCGCGGACGTCCTGAAGAACAACGAGCTGATCGCCGACGCGGCCCGCGGCGCCGACCTCGCTTCTCCGTTGCTCAACGTCTGCCGCGACTTGTTCGCGGAAACCGTCGAACTGGGCTATGCCGACGCGGACATGGTGGCGGTCCTGGCGGCCATCGAACGGCGTACCGACGAGCTCGGTGTCCCGCACGGAACGGACGGTGGGAGCGATGGCACACTCGATGCCATGTCCGTCGCCCGCCAGCCCGCCCGTCATCCGTCGGCATGACGATCCGCCAGCTCTTCACCTGGCGGGCACTGGGCCTGGGCATTGTGGCGCTGGTGCTGATGGTCGCCATGGTCGTCCTCGGGCTCTGGCAGCTCGGAGTGTACGACGACCAGCAGCACGATGACGCAGAGTCCCAGCTGCTGGCCCGTCCGCCCGTGCCCCTCGATCAGCTGCTGGGACCCGACGACGCCTTCCCGGGTAACGGTGTCCGCCCCGTCAACGTCACCGGCCGTTACGTCTCCGACCAGCAGTTCGAGGTCCGGGGCGGCGCCACCCTCGACGTTTCTCGGGCGGTCGTCGCGCCGCTCGAGACGCCCACCGGGTCACTGATCCTCGTCGTCCGGGGCCAGGGAGACCCGCGCACCGCCGCACCTCCGCCGTCCGGACAGGTCACCGTGACCGGCGTGCTGGAGCCCTCGGACACGACCGGCCGAGGCCTTGCTGGTGACCGCACCACCGATGGGATCCGCATCGCCACTCTCGTCCAGGACTTCGACCGAGACCTCTACGCCGGTTACGTCGTACGGAGCTCGAGCAAGCCGGAGGACAGCCTGACGCCGGTCCAGGCGCCGTTCCCGCACCCGTCCCGCTGGGCCGGCATCCGCAACCTGCTCTACGCCATCCAGTGGTGGGTGTTCGCCGGGTTCGTCGGGTTCATGTGGTGGCGCATTGTCGCTGACCTGAGCAGTGTGGACCGAGTGGATGCCGCCGAGCAGACGATGGCGAGATCGCGGCCGGACACCGATGACGAACCGTCGCGGTCCGTCGGATAGCGTCGTCGCTCGTGAGTGGAGCCCTGTTGCGCTACCGGGTCATGGCCTATGTCGTCGGCACCTTGCTGATCGTGCTCGTCTGCATCGGCGTGCCCTTGAAGTACCTGACGACCGACGGAACGAACCCCCAGCAGCTCGGCGAGTGGATCACGATGTACCTCGGCATCGCGCACGGCTGGCTGTACATGCTCTTCCTCGTGATGGCGGCCATGCTCGCGCGCAAGGCGCGGTTCCCGGTCGGCTTCACCGTGCTCGTGCTGGTGCTCGGGACGATTCCGTTCTTCAGCTTCTACGGCGAACGGAAGGCCACCGGGCGGGTGCGAGCCGAGCATCCCGAACTGGCCTCGACCGCCGCTGCCGGCTGAGGGTCAGACCTGCTTCTTCCGCAGCGGCTTGTCCGGCGTGGTCGGCGTGGGCGACTCGACCGTCTCCTCGGACGCGAGCGGTGCTGTCGGCGCGGTGTCGGAGCCGTCGGTCGGTCCGCTCGCGTGTGCGCCCGTCGGCGTGGTCGACGTGCCGCCAGGCTGGGCGGCCGCGGTATCGCGGTCGGTCGTCCATACCGGATCGGCGTCCTTGCCCGTCATCTTCGTGTAGATGAAGGCAGCCAGCCCACCGAGCCCGACCACGATCAGCAGCTTGCGCAGCTTGTGGCTCTTCTTCTTGGGCTCCTCGACGACACCCAGGCGCTCGGCGGCGCGGCGGCCACGTCGCCGGCCCTCGACGACCGCCTGCTGGGCGAGGGGAGCGATCTTGTCGCGGGCGTCGTCCACCATCGGCGCCAGCCGGTCGCGGGCATCCTCGACCGCTGGCCTGACCCGGTCGCGGGCGTCCTCCAAGGCCGGGCCGACACTTGCGGCGACGTTCGACACGAGCTGTTCGGTGGCGGATCCGAGCTTGTCGATCGTGGACTCGGCGGCCGGCTGCACGCTGTCGCGGGCATCGTGGACGGCGGAGCGGATCTTGTCTCGTCGCGTCTTCGTTCGCAAGGCCACAGCCAGGTCCTCCTCGGATCGTCCTTCGGCCGCGCGCGGGTGGTCCGGCGCTGCCTCCTACTCTTACCCATCGCCGCCGTTTTCACCACAGCAGCCCCTCCGCGTACGCCGGTGGCCATCAGCCGGTGTACGCCCCAAGGCTGCCTCGGTTCCATTTGGCCGCCATGCGAGGATGGACAGGACCCCGAGCGCTATGCGAGCTCGAGAACTCAAGACATCAAGAAACAGGTGATCTGGTGGCTGACGATCTTTACGCCACGCTCAAGACCAATCGCGGCGACATCACGCTGCAGTTGTTCCCCAACCACGCCCCGGCCACGGTCGAGAACTTCGTCGGGCTCGCTGAAGGGACCCAGGAGTGGAAGGACCCGCGGACCGGTGAGGCGCGCAGTCAGCCGTTCTACGACGGCCTGACGTTCCACCGGGTCATCACGGGGTTCATGATCCAGGGCGGATGCCCGATCGGCACCGGTACGGGCGGTCCGGGCTATCAGTTCAAGGACGAGTTCCACCCCGAGCTGACGTTCTCGAAGCCCTACCTGCTCGCGATGGCGAACGCCGGCCCCGGCACCAACGGCTCGCAGTTCTTCATCACGGTCGGACCCACTCCTCACCTGAACATGAAGCACACGATCTTCGGTGAGGTGAGCGACCAGGCCGGTCGTGACGTGGTCGACAAGATCGCCACCACGTCCACCGAGCGCGGCGACAGGCCGTCCGACCCGGTCGTGATCGAGTCCGTCGTCGTCGAGCACCGCTGAGCTCGAGTCGGCCATGAACCAGGACACCCGCCCGGTGGTGGCGTGACAGCCGAGGGGACGCCGGCGAACGACGCGGCGACGATCCCGCACTGTTACCGGCACCCCGACAGGGAGACCTACATCTCCTGCCAGCGCTGCGCACGCCCGATCTGTCCGGACTGCATGCGGTCCGCGTCCGTCGGGTTCCACTGCCCTGAATGTGTCAAGGAGGCGGCGGCGCAGAGCCCGACGGTGCGCACGTCGTTCGGCGGTCGCGTCACCGACGGCTCCAACACCGTCACGATCGGGCTCATCGCGGCCAACGCGCTGGTGTTCATCGCTGCGCTCGCCAGTGGCGGCATCAACGGCTCGCTCGTCCGCACCCTCATCCTGATCCCTCAGCAGGTGTTCGTGCGGGACAACGGTCAGCTCGTCACCCTCGACGGCGTCGCGGACGGCTCGTACTGGCAGCTGCTCACGTCGACCTTCCTGCACACCGCGCCGTTGCACATCCTGCTCAACATGGTCGGGTTGTGGATCTTCGGCAGCTTCTTGGAGTCGGCGCTCGGGCGATGGCGGTTCCTGGCGCTCTACCTGCTGTCGGGTCTGGGCGGCAGCGTTGCCGTGTACTGGCTCTCCCCGGTCAACAGCTCCTCGCTGGGCGCTTCCGGAGCGGTCTTCGGGTTGTTCGGGGCGGCCCTGGTGATCCTGCTGAGGCAACGTCGGGACGTGACGCAGCTGCTCGTGCTGCTCGGCATCAACCTGGTGTTCAGCTTCACCGCCGCCAATGTTTCCTGGCAGGCGCATCTGGGTGGCCTGGTGTCCGGGCTGGTGCTGGGCGCCGGCTTCGCGTACGCGCCGCGCGCGCAGCGCCGGACCCTGCACGCCAGCATGATGGTCGCGTTCGGCGTCATCCTCGTGGTGGCCACGCTGGCTCGCACGGCGGCCCTGACCTGAGGCGTCGAGACCGGCTGAGCAGACCCCTGGGCGAGCTCCTTTGTCCACAGTGGGGATAACTGCTGTGGAGAACTACACGCGTGTAAGTCCGGCGGATGGCTGCCGGGTGAACCGGACCGGGCGGCAGTGTGGCCGGACTACTCCCACTTCGTGGAGAACACGAACCCCAGCGCAATGAACACCATGCCGACGGCGAGGTTCCAGTTGCCGATGTCTCGGATGTACTTCACGTCGGGTGCCAGGTAGTACACGACGATCCAGGCGAGGCCGAACAGCCAACAACCCACCATCGCGGGCGCGATCCAACGCCGACCACCCACGCGTGCGGGCTTCCGGCTGGTCGGGGGCGGCGTGAACTCTGCCTTCTTGCGAGAGCGTGATTCGGGCACGTGGGTCTCCTGATGCTGGAACTGCGACGTCGTCAGCCTAACGGGTACACCGTTGGGGTGGCTGCGGGGACGCGGCTACCCTCAGAGACAGTTCCACCCTCCGTCACCACACGCCCAGCACCGACAAGCCCCCCATGGGCACCCGACAGACACCCGGAAAGGCACCGTGTCCGACCACCGTTCGCCGCTGCGCTGGCGGATCGCCGTGCCGGTAGCCTTCGCCGCCGCCGGGCTGCTTGCCACGACCAGCATGGTCAATGCCAAGGGGACCGACCTGCGGGGCGGACGCAACAACGACCTGGCCGGGGTCGTCTCGGACCAGAGCCGACGCGTCACCCAGCTGCGTGCGCAGGCAGCCGCGGTCCAGACCGACATCGATGCGCTGACCAAGCTCGTGAACGACCCCGAGGTCAACCAGATCAAGCGCCGCGTCGACCGGCTGGCCGGACCGGCAGGGATGCAGGCTCTGGCCGGGCCGGGACTGGTCGTCACCCTCGACGACGCTCCCCTGGACCAGGCTGCGCCGGACGGCACCGACCCGAACCTCCTCGTCGTGCACCAGCAGGACCTGCAGGCGGTCATCAACGCGCTGTGGGCCGGCGGCGCCGAAGGCATCTCGCTGCAGGGGCAGCGCATCATTGCCACGACCGGGATCAAGTGCGTCGGCAACACGGTCCGGTTGCAAGGTGTTCCGTACGCGCCGCCGTACGAGATCGTCGCCGTCGGCAGCCCGACCGCGATGTACACCGCACTCAGCGCGTCGCCGGGCGTCCAGGACTACCGCGGCTACACCCTCCCGCCGTACAACCTGGGATGGCAGCTGCGCGACGAGCCCCGCGTCGACGTGCCGGCGTACACCCAGCCCATCACGCTGCGCTACGCCACGCCGGCCACGGGCTGAGGCCCTGACTGCGGGCGCACGCCATCGCGCCGGCTACGGCGTCGTGCTGGTCGTCGAGGTCGTCGAGGTCGTGCTGGTCGTCGAGGTCGTCGAGGTCGTGTCGGTCGGGGTGGTGTCCGTGGGCGTGGTCTGGGTCGGCCCCAGCGAAACCTGGATGACGACGGTCGACCCGTAAGGTGCCTTCCCGCCGTTCGGGTCCTGGCTCACAACCTGTCCCTTCGGCAGGTCGGAGGCGATGTCGGAGGTGACGGGTACGAAGCCGGCGTCCGTCAAGGTCTGCTTCGCGGCGTCCACGGTGGCGCCGACGACGGAGGGAACGTCGCGGAAGCCGGTGGAGTAGTAGACCTTGACCTCGGACCCGACGGGCAGCCGGATGCCGGGGCTCGGGTCCGTGCGCGTCACCTGGTTCTTGCGCTGGTCACTCTGGTTGTCCTCGACCGGGGTCACCTGGAACTTGCGATCCTCGAGGATCTGAGTCGCCTGCGTGAGCGTCTTGCCGCTCACGTCGGGAACGATGGCCTTCTGCTGACCGCCTGAGTAGACGAGATCCACCGCGGTGCCCTCGTCGATGGTCGAGCCGGGCGTCTCGCTCTGGCGCAGCACCTGGTCCTTGGGAACCGTGTCGCTGTTCTCCGGGGTCTCCTTCCCGACCGCCAGGTTCGCGTCCTTGATCAGCTTCTCGGCCTGCGTCAGCGACTTGCCCACCAGGTTCGGCACCTGGGTCTGGGGCGGTGTCCCGCCGCCGGTGTTGAAGAAGGCGATGAGCGCGATCACGATGGCCGCCAGGGCCAACAGCCCGAGCGTCACCCACAACGCTGTCCGGCGACGCGGTTCCTCCTGCTCCTCGGTGACATAGGCAGGGGTGACCACGGTCGGGGTCGGGTCAGCCGCCGGTGGTGGCAGGAACTGCTGAGTCTCCTCGCCACCGAGCACGGCGGGCGCCAGCACCGAACGACCCTCGAGGGCCCGCCCGATGTCGGCGCGCATCTCCGATGCGCTCTGGTAGCGCTGGTCGACCGACTTCGCGAGCGCCTTGAGCGTGATGGCGTCGATGGCGGGTGAGATCTCGGGGTCGAGCGACGAAGGGGCCATCGCCTCCTCGCGGACATGCTGGTAGGCCACCGAGACCGGTGAGTCGCCGATGAAGGGCGGACGACCGGTCAGCAGCTCGAACAGCAGACAGCCGGTGGAGTACAGGTCGCTGCGTGCGTCGACCTGCTCACCGCGGGCCTGCTCCGGGGACAGGTACTGCGCCGTGCCGACCACGGCCGCCGTCTGCGTCATGGTCGCCGACGAGTCGGCGATCGCGCGAGCGATCCCGAAGTCCATCACCTTGACGTCGCCGGCGGGGGTCAGCATGACGTTGGCCGGCTTGATGTCACGGTGGATGATCCCGGCGCGGTGGCTGTAGTCGAGCGCGTCGAGCACCGCGCTGGTGATCTCGAGGGCGCGCTCGGGCAGGATCTTGCGCCCTTCGCGGAGGATGTCGCGCAGCGTCCGGCCCTCGACGTGCTCCATGACGATGTACGGCAGCATCAGGCCGGAACCGTCCGTGGCCTCTTCCTCGCCGGTGTCGTAGACCGACACGATCGTGGGGTGGTTCAACGAGGCCGCCGACTGGGCCTCGCGGCGGAACCGGGCCTGGAACGTGGGATCGCTCGCCAGGTCGACCCGCAGCCGCTTGATCGCGACCGTACGACCGAGCCGCAGGTCCTGGGCGCGCCGCACCTCGGCCATGCCGCCGCGTCCGAGCAGTCCGGACAGCTCGTACCGACCGTTGCCGATCATGGTCTTGTCCATGTCCACCGGTCAGTCCTCCTCGGGCTTGTGCTTGGGTTTGCCGTGATCGTGAGGTGGCGGATCGCCGCTGTAGACGGACAGCGTGACCTGATGACCCGCCGGGACCTCACCGGAGGGCCTGACCGCCGCGACCAGACCCTTCTCGCCACCGCTGACGTCTCGCTTGTGGATGTCGAAGCCGAGGGCCTTGAGCTGCTTTTCGGCATCACCGGCTGGTTGGTCGACATAGTCGCCCGGGTCGACCGTGACGGTCGTCGGGTCTGCGGCAGTGCTCGGCGTGATTTTGGCCCTCACGGGTTGGCGCTGCTGTGCGCCGAGCTGGTTGGCCCCGGTGGCCCTGCTCGCTGCGCCGTCGCCGCTCTGCACGGCGTACACCACACCCACGACGAGGAGCACGGTGGCAATGCCCACAGCCAACGGCAGCCAGGCGCGCCACCTCGTGTCTCCGGTTGCCTCGATGCGGTGGGCTGTAGCGGCTTGCCCGGCCGGCAGCACCTGGGTGGGGGCGGGATCAGCCGGCACCGGTCGCACGGCTCGGTCATGTTCGTCGAGGAAGGTCTGCAGGGCTGCCCCCATGGCTGCGGCGCTCGCTGGTCGCGCCATCGGTTCCCGCGCCATCGCCGACTCGGTGATCGAGCGCAGTGCGGGCGGGACCGTCTCCGGCAAGGGGCGTGGGTCGCTGCGCAGATGGGCCAGCGCGATGGCGATCGGGGTTTCTCCCTCGAACGGCTTGAGTGCCGTCAGTGCCTCGAAGAGCACGACACCGAGCGAGTAGACGTCGCTGGCCGGTGTCGCTTCCCGACCTTCGGCGACCTCGGGGGCGAGATAGTGCGGGGTTCCCATGATCGTGCCGGTGTCGGTGAGCGACGCGGAGCCGCGGGCGCGGGAGATCCCGAAGTCGGTGATCTTGACCCGGCCGTCCCGGCGCACGATGAAGTTGGCCGGCTTGACGTCACGATGCACGATGCCGGCCGCATGGGCGGCGGCCAACCCCTGCGCCGCTTGGCCAATCAGGTCCGCGGCACGTTGGGGTTCCATCGGTTCCGACATGGCGTCGGACAGCGGCACACCGTCGACGAACTCCATCACCAGGTAGGTCGAGTGCCGACCCGTGGCCGCATCGACGTCGTCGCCGAAGTCGAAGACCGTGGCGATGTGGGGATCATGAAGCGATGCGGCGTACTGCGCCTCAGCGGCAAACCGTTGCCGGAACTTCTCGTCGTCGGAGACGTCCGACCGCAGGACCTTGATGGCGACGGTTCGCCCGAGCGAGGTGTCGGTGCCTCGCCAGACTTCGCCCATGCCGCCTGCCGCGATGCGTGTTTCGAGTAAGTAGCGACCATTTCCGACTGCCGTCATCGGTTGATCACCGCCTCCATCACGGCCTTGGCGATCGGCCCGGCCAGCCCGTTTCCGGTGACGTCGGCGCGGTTGATGCCCGTCTGCTCGACCAGCGCTGCCACCGCGACCTGCGGGTTGTCCGCCGGCGCGAACGTGACCATCCATGCGTACGGCGACCTTGAGACCGACGAGTTGGCGGTGCCTGTCTTGCCGGCGACGGAGATGTTGGGGATCTGCACGTTGGTGCCCGTGCCGGAGTCGACGACGTCGACCATCATCTGTGTCAGCTGGTCTGCCACCGATCCGGAGACGGCTTGGCTCAGGACCTGGGGCTGGGCCTCGTCGAGCACGTCGAGATCGGGCGAACGCACCTGTTGGACGATGTAGGGCTTCATCACCGCGCCGCCGTTGGCGATCCCGGCAGCCACCATCGCCATCTGCAGCGGAGACGCCGCGACTTCGTACTGGCCGATGGCCGACAGCGCCGTCTGGGCCTCGTCGATGCTGGTCGGGAACTTGCTGGTCGCTGACGGCAGCTCGTTCAGCACGTCCTCGTTGAAGCCGAACTTCTCGGCCTGGGCCTGCAAGGTGTCGGCGCCGAGCTTCACGCCCAGATCGGCGTACGAGACGTTGCACGACACTCTCAAGGCATCCCTGAGCGTGATCTCGTTGCCGCCGCAGTTGGAGCCGTTCTCGTTGTGGATGCTGTCGCTCGACCCAGGGAGGCGGAAGGTCGTCCCACCCTTCACCATCGAGTCCGGCGTGTAGCCGTTGCTGAGCGCCGCGGCGGAGGTGATCAGCTTGAAGGTCGACCCCGGCGGGTAGATCTGCTGTGCTGCGCGGTTGAGAGCGCGGTTGTCGGAGGCGTTGAAGATCGACTTGTAGGCGCGCGTGGCGGCCGGCACGTTGTGGGTGGCGATCAGGTTCGGGTTGTACGTCGGCTGGGTGACCATCGCCAGGATCGCCCCGGTCTTGGGGTCCAGAGCCACGACGGCTCCTCTGGTCGGACCGTACTGCTTCGTGAGGTTCTGGAGCCCGTCGAGCGCGGCCTGCTGAGCCTTCGGGTCGATGGTGAGGAGGACGCTTCCGCCCTTGGGCTGGTTGTTGCCGACCAGGTCGATGATCCGGTTGACGAAGAGCCGCTCGTCGCTTCCGGAGAGGATGGAGTTCTCGGTGTTCTCGATGCTGGTGGTGCCGAACACGCACGAGAAGAAGCCGGTGAGGTTCGCGTACAGCGGCCACTGGCTGTAGCTCCGTCGGAACTTCAGGCTGTCTTTGCTCGGTACGCTGCGAGCAACCGTCTCGCCGTCGACAAGGATCGGTCCCCGGTCACGGGAGCACTCGGCGTCGCGAGCGCGCTTGTTCGTGTTGTTGTCGTTGAGCGAGCTCGCCTCGATGACCTGCACGTAGTTGATGTTGATGAGCAGCAGGCCGAACAGGAGCAGACAGCCGATGGCGAGCGTGCGGATAGGCTTGTTCATCGCATCTTCACCACCTGGGTGTCGTCGTCCGCCGTCGGCATGCGCAGGTCGGGTGGCGGCCGTCGGGCGTGGTCGCTGATGCGCAGCAGCAGCGCCACGATGATCCAGTTGGCCACCAGGGACGAGCCGCCGTACGACAGGAACGGCGTGGTGAGTCCGGTGAGCGGGATCAGCCGCGTCACGCCACCGACCACGACGAAAACCTGCAGGGCGACCGCCATCGACAGGCCGACCGCCAGCAGCTTGCCGAACGGGTCACGGCAGACGAGGGCCGTGCGGAAGCCGCGTTCGACGATCAACCCGTAGATCACGATGATCGCCATCAGCCCGGTGAGGCCGAGCTCCTCGCCCAGCGACGTGGCGATGAAGTCGGAATACCCGAACGGCGTGATCTGTGGGCTTCCCTGCCCCCAGCCGCGGCCCAGGATCCCGCCCCAGGCGAGTCCGTACTGGCCCTGGATGATCTGGTAGTACGCGTCGTAGTTGGAGAACGGGTGCAGCCAGCCGTCCACGCGCGCCTGGACATGCCCGAAGAGCAGGTAGCTCATGTAGGCGCCGCCCGCGAACAGCAGACCGCCGACCACCAGCCAGCTCGGCCGTTCGGTCGCGACGTACAGCAGCACCACGAACAGGCCGAAGAACAGCAGGGACGAGCCCAGGTCGCGCTGGAACACCAGAACCCCGAGGCTGATCAGCCACATCAGCAGGATCGGGCCGAGGTCGCGGCCGCGGGGCAGATCGACGCCGAGGAAGCGCCGACCCGCAAGGGCCAGCGCGTCACGCTTCACCACGAGGTAGCCGGCGAAGAAGATGGCGAGAGCGATCTTGGCGATCTCCCCTGGCTGGATCGAGAACGACCCCAGCCGGATCCAGATGCGGGCCCCGTTGATGTCGACCCCGAGACCGGGCACGAGCGGCAGCAGGAGCAGCAGGATGCCGGCGAACCCGGCGGTGTACGTGAACGCCTGCAGCCGGCGGTGGTCACGGATGACGAGCATGGTCACGACGAAGCCGACGACCGACAAGGTGGTCCACATCAGCTGCTGGCGGGCGAACGTCTGTGCATCGCTGGCCACGGCCAGGTTGGCCAGGTCGATGCGGTGGATCATCGCGAGCCCCATGCCGTTGAGGGCCACCGCCGCGGGAAGAATGACGGGATCTGCGTACGGCGCCTTCAACCGGACCACCGCGTGGCAGGCGACACCCAGCACGACGAGTCCTCCGCCGTAGCCGAGGATGTCGGCCGGCACCTTGTCCTCCGCGCCCAGCCCGACAAGGGCGTAGGACCCGACGCCGAGCGTCAGGGCGAGCAGGAGCAAGAACAGCTCCGCTCCGCGGCGCTTGCGCGGCACGAACGAGCTGACGAAGCGTCCCGAGGTCGACGTTGGAGGGGCGCTCACGACGACGTCCCTGACGTCGGGGTGGCACCGGCGCACTCTTCAGGCGAACCGCCGCCCGTGCCGCCGGAGCCGCCCGTGCCGCCGGAGCCGCCCGTACCGCCCGTACCACCGGTGCGTGGGGTTCCCTGGGTGTTCTTCGTGTTCTTGGTGCCCTTCGTCGTCGAGGTTCCGGTCTTGCCGGTCTGCCCGGGCCTGGTCTGGCCCGGTGACGTGGTCGACTTGGTGTGTCCGGGTGACTTGGTGGTGGACGTCGTCTGCGCGGGCTCGCAGTTGCGCACGAAGGTGCGGAGCCGATCGACGATGTCGCGGGCGTCGGCAAGGTCGGACGCGCTGAGCCCATCGATGACCTGGCTGCGCCGATAGCTCGGCAGCTGCGACAAGGTGACGTCCTGCATCTCGTAGACGTGGTGCAGCTTGATGCCGGGCAGGTCGGCCTGCACACCCTGGTAGATGGCCACCTTGCCGTCTGCGGCGGCGACGTAGTACTGGGTCTGGCTCCAGTTGTAGGACCAGACGCTGACCGTGGCGATGATCGCGAGAACGACCGCGGCCACGACGCCACGGAAGATCCAGCGGTACCGCTTGGGCTCGCGGGGTGCGTAGCGGATCTCCTCCGGGTCGATGTCCTCCGGCAGGAGCATCGCGTCCTCGGGCTCGTCGCGGTGGGCCCAGCCCAGTAGTCGGCTCCGGACGCGCGGATGGTCGGCGGCGGCCCCGACGACGAGCGGCTCCGGCCCCGGTTCCACTGCAGCCTCGTCGACGACGTCGCCGAGGACCACGGTGATGTTGTCGTTGCTCATGCCCTCCAGGGCCAGTGTCAGCAGTTCGGCGCAGACACTCTCGGTGGTCCCGATGGCCAGCACGCGTTCGAGACGGTCGTGCGGCACGAAGCTCGAGAGACCGTCGCTGCAGAGCAGGATGCGGTCACCGGCCTGGACGTCATACAGGGTGAGGTCGGGATCGTTGTCGTGTCGGCCGTCGAGGACCTTCAACAGCAGCGAGCGGTGCGAATGCACCTTCGCCTCGTCCTCGGTGATCCGGCCTTCGTCGATGAGGCTCTGCACCCAGGTGTGGTCGCTGGTGAGCCGCAGCAGCTCGCCGTCGCGCCACAAGTAGGCACGGGAGTCGCCGAGGTGAGCCACTCCGATGCGTTCGCCGTCGAACAGCACCGCGTCGATCGTGGTCCCCATGCCTTCGACGCCCGAGTCTTCCTCGATGGCCTCCGACAGCCGGTCGTTGGCGCGGTGCACCGCCCCCGCGAGTGCCTCGAGCATGTCGTCCGGCGCCGGCGCGTCGAGACGGCGCATGGTCTGCACGGCAAGGGACGACGCGAGGTCACCGGCCGGTGCGCCACCCATTCCGTCGGCCACCATCAGGAAATGTGGTCCCGCGAAGCCGGAGTCGTCGTTCTTCTTGCGGACTCGACCCACGTCGGAGACCGCTGCGAATCGCAGAGTGAGAGCCATCGGCTACTTCTTCAGCTCGGCAATCGTCTTGCCGATGCGGACCTGGACGCCGATCGCGACCACCATCGGAGTCGTGATGCGCTGGCTGCCGATATAGGTGCCGTTGGTCGAGCCGAGATCTTCGACGTACCAGTCGTCGCCGTGGGGGACGAAGCGCGCGTGCCGGGTCGAGACGTAGTCGTCGTCGAGGCGGATGGTCGCGTCGGCGCCACGCCCGAGCAGGATCGGGGCGCCTTCGAGCGGCACCGAGATGCCGGCGTTCGCGCCTTCGCTGATGACCAGCTGCGTGGGGGCGCCGCGTCGCTTCTTCGGCGGTCGCTTGCTGGGCTTGGCAGGCTTGGGGGCCGCGGCGGCGCGCTGTGGATCGACCCGTTCACCGAACATGTCCGACCTGATGACGGACACCGACGACAGGACGAACATCCACAGCAGAGCCAGGAAGCCGACCTTGATCAACGTCAGCGTGAGCTCAGACACCGGTCACCCGTCCAGGTGCGCGCAGGGACTGGCCGGACGGGTTGGGAGATGGTGGTGGGGACCCCGAGGATCCGGGCGGTGAAGTCTGGGGACGGTAGGGCGGGTAGGGCGAGTCGTCCCGGGCGCCCCGGGCCTGGGCCCTGCGGACCCCGCGGACCTGGTCCTGGCTGTGTGGGGCCAGGGCTCGGGGCCGACGCGCCAGGCTGGCTGGCTGGTCGCGCCGACGTACCGCCCACGTGTACGACGATGCGTGTGCTGCCGATCTGGACGACCGAGCCGTCGTCGAGCACGGCCTGCTGGACGCGCTGACCGTTCACCGTGGTGCCGTTGGTCGACCCCAGGTCGACCACGCTGACCGACGCGGTCCCGGTACCGGGCTGGACGCGGAACTCGACGTGGCGCCGCGAGATGCCGGGATCGTCGATGCGTAGGTCCGCGTTGCTGCCGCGGCCGATCGTCAGGCCGGGAGACTCCAGAGGATGGCGGGTGCCGTTGATCTCGAGGAACAGAGGTGCTCGGCCGACGGCGGTGTCGGTGAGGCTCTGCCCGGCCACAGGCGTCACCGCGGCCGACGCCTCGCTGCGCACCCGGAAGCGGCCCGTGGTGAGGTCGTCGGCGCGGGTGAAGTTCATCGAGACGGGACCCGCGAACATGTAGTGCTGGTCCTCGGCGTGCTCATGCAGCATCGCGGCGAGTTCGCGCGACAACGTGTCGCCGTACGTCGAGAGCCGGTCGAAGTCGGGGCCGGACAGGTCGATGGTGAAATTGTTGGGCGCCAGTCGTCGGTCGCGGCTGAGAATCTGGGCGGAGTTGTCGACCTCACGCTGGAGTGCAGCCGCGATCTCCATCGGCTGCACGGCACTGCGGAAGGCACGGGCGAAGGCGCCCGTCACCATCTGCTCGAGGCGATGCTCGAAGCGGTGCAGGGCCCCCATGGGCTCTCACCTCCTCCTGCGATCGACAGCGGCGGTCTGGACACGCACGACGGCGTGACCGGACCTCTCTTGGTCGGCCGGCACGTCATCGTCGGGCTCGATCGTAGCCGGAATGGGCCGTTGAGCGGCTATCGGCGCAGCGTAGAGCGTGGTCAACGCGACGATGCGTGCGTGTTAGTCTTTCTGTTCGCCGTGGACTTCTTCCCACTGCTTTTGCGCCTCCGGTGTGAACAGCTGAGACGAGTCGCGGCGTTGCGCGCGGGTGGCGGAATAGGCAGACGCGCACGGTTCAGGTCCGTGTGCCCGAAAGGGCGTGGGGGTTCAACTCCCCCCTCGCGCACCACAGCCCCAGGTCTTATGACCTGGGCGAAGACCCCGTGGATGAGCCCGGGATAGTCGCCTTGGTCTTCCGCGACCGGTCCCAGCCGATCAGCCAGTCCGTCAGGTCCGCCTCGGTGATTGAGGTGACCGGCTTGGTGAAGAGCAGCGAGTCGCGCACCTGGGTCTCGCCGAGCACCTTGAGGTGACCGAGGTAGCGCTTCCGCTGCCCAGGTGAGAGGTCGACGATCTGACGGACGTACTCCTCGCCGATGTCAATGAATCGAGGAGGTGCGGTCAGCGGATCGGTCCCAGCGCTGAACGTCTCCGACTGGTAGTTGCCATCCCGGCCACCGCCAAGCCGCCAGACGACGCGGGCGGACACGCCCCCGTCGCGGCGCTGCTTCTTCTCGATCCAAGCCATGTCCATGCCCTCCAGGTAGGGAACCCAAAGGTGTCCGCGATCTCGCGCCGGCCGTCGCGTCCTTTCGCCCACTAAGCTAAGACAAGTGACGTCACGTCAGTGAGCAGGGTGTTTCGTGAGATCGGGTTTGCTTGTGAGCGTTCTCGCAATCTCGCGGTGCGCGTCCGCGGCCAACGGACGCTCCTTCCAGCGGTTCACACGGATGCCGACTCGGGTTGCCCGATCCGCAGTGCGGTGGTCACCTCGTCGACAGTCGCGATGCGGGCGAAGACCATACCAAGGCTGGCGAGCGTCGCACGCTGCAGCTCGGCGGCAGGGACGCCGTTCATCTCCCTTGTGGCCGTGCCATCACTGAGGAAGACCACTCGATAGTCCCGCTGGGATGCCTCGCGAGCGGTCGTGTCGCAGCAGATGTTTGTCGCGATGCCACTGATGAGCACTGTGTCCACTGCAGCAGACCGCAGCACCTGATCGAGGTCAGTGCCGTGGAAGGCGCCGTATCGCGGCTTGTCGAGCACCACGTCCCCGGGCTCTACGTCCAGATCCTCCGGGAACAACGCAGTTGCTGCGCCCGCCGTGTACAGGTCGGTGATAAACGAGGGGACCAGTTCCGGGACGCGGCCGAGGTTTGACCCGTCGGGACGCAACCAGCCGCGGGTGTGCACGACCAAAGCGCCCCCCTCTCGGCAGGCCTGTGCCAGCTTGTTGACGCGAGGCACGAGCGCCGGGCCCTCCGGGGACGCGAGCGGACTCCCTTCAATGAAGCACCGTTGCATGTCGACGTTCACCAGTGCCGTGCGGCGCGGCTCGAGGCTCAACTCCATGGTGACCACCCGTTCGATACAGTGAGACTGTAGTAATACAGCAATGCTGTACCGTCTTCGCCATGGATGTCAAGACCCCCCGACGGTCACGTCGATCCGAGCAGGCCGCCGAGACGCGTAGTCGGATCGTGGCGGCCGCCACGGCGTTGTTTGCAGAGCGGGGGTACAGCACAACGACGCTCGAGGCGATTGCCCGGCACGCCGACGTCTCCGTGGAGACCGTTTACAAGCGCTTCGGAAACAAGGTGGCGCTGCTGGAAGCCATCTCCGAGCCGGCGATCGTCGGCGCCGACGACGGCACCGATATCTTCGACCGCACTGAGATCGCCACAATCGCAGCAACCAAGGATCAGCGGGACCAGGTGCGCCAACTCGCCGCCTTTTCCCGCAGCATCCTGGAGCGCGTGTATGCGGTCCATGCCATCCTCGTGGGGGCCGCCGCAGCCGACTCCCGGGCCGCGGAGCTCACCAGAGGCCACGAGGAACGCCGCCTCCAGGGGCAGCGGCGCTACATCGACCTGCTGCTCGCAAATGGCCCGCTCCGGCCCGGCCTCGACGCCGAGGAGGCCGCGGCGACGTACTCGGCCCTGGCGAGCCCCACCACCTTCGGCATGCTGGTGCGCGACTACGGGTGGTCCGCTGACCGGTTCCAGGAATGGCTCGAACTAACTCTCGCGCGAGTGCTGCTCGGCGTCTCTTGACGGGGTCGTGGTGGCACCGAACGACACCCCTCAAGAGACGCCAAGACCCGGCTCGACACCGGGGCGAGACTCGGATGCGAACGACTCGAGCTTGGTCAGCAACGCGTCGACGCTCATCGCCCGCTCCGTCGGTACAGGTCGCACGCTCCGCCGACAGAGCGGCCATCTCGGCCAGCAGGTCGGCCACGGCAATAAACCGGTCTTCGTCGATGTGGGCGTCGAGCAGCTCACCCATCAACGTTGGAGCTGCAGGTCCTCGGATCGTCCAGCAACAAGGTCTACCCGGGTCGGGGTTTGAAGCGTTGGTGGCGGATGGGTCTTCGCTGCGGGTCGATGCGGGTTGGTGGGATGACTTCGGTGATGCCGTCGGGGGCGAGGGCCAGGTCCCATTCGCCTTGGTGGATGAGGTGGTGGTGGAAGCTGCACAGGAGGCATCCGTTGTCGAGGTCGGTCGGGCCGCCGCGGCTCCAGGGGATCCGATGATGTGCCTCACACCAGGCGGCGGGTCGTTCACAGCCGGGGAAGACGCAGCCTTGATCGCGGGTCATGAGCGCGATGCGCTGGTAGCGGTCGAACAGGCGACGGCTCGTGCCGAGGTCGAGGATGCGGGAGTCACCCGCGAGCACCATCGGCAGGACGCCGGCGTTGCACGCCAACCGGCGGGTCTCACCGATGGAGATCGCACCGCCGGTGTCCAGGGTGGCTTCCCCGGCGCCGGCACGGAGTCTGGTCTCCGCTCGACGGTGACGACGAGCGAGACGTTGGTGGCCCCGTGCTGGGGGTGTCCGTCTGTGGGGAGGTGTTCGATGAGCTCACACAGGGCTCGGCCGAGCCGGTTGCCGTAGGGCAGGTCGCTCGACGGTCGTGTCAGCGCGTGGGTCGTTCGGCTGTCTGATCGACGACGGCTGTCGCGTGTCGGTGCCGGTGCCGGTGCCGGTGCGTCGGGGCGACGGCCAGCGCGTCGAGGTGTTTCTTGAGCATCCCGAAGGTCAGGTTCGGTAACGCGAACCGGCCGCGCGCGATCCCGTCGGCACCGTACTGGCCGGTGAACCATGCCGACGCCAACGCCTTGCGTTCCTGGGCGGCGAGCTGCTGCTCCAACGTCTGGTCGACGGTGTCGGGGTCGACCACCTCGACCAGATGGTTCGCCGCGACCTGCAGCTGGGTGAACGACAGTGTCCGCGCATGCGCCAACAGATCGCTTCTGAGCCACCTCGACCCGGTCCGGATCAACACTGGCTGAGAGCCGGTTGACCGCGGCCGCGACCACCACCCCTTGTTCGGCCGACACGTCTCCGGCGGCGACCGCGCGACGGGTCGGTTCGGTCACACCGGTGCTGTGCAGCTGTTTGGCGGTCCGCACGGTCCGGGACGCTTCGCCGGCCGACATCCGGTGGGTCGTCATCAGGTGCGCCCTCGTGGAGGACGCACCGTGGCGGTGGGCCAGGTTGCGGTCATCAGCCTCCGCGACCAGCCGGGCGACCAGCTCATCGGCAGCGGCCCGGACCGCGAGGGCGTCCCTGATCCGCTGGTCGAGACGGGTGTCGTCCAACGACCAGGTCGCAGTGTCGACCAGGTCAGCAAGCTCTCGACGGACGCCCGCGAAACCACGACCGAAGGCATCGTCGAGGCCCACGGTCGGTGGCGGTCCCTGCGTCGTACTCATGGATCCAACCTAGAACCCGCCACCGACACTTCCGGATCAGCACCCGACACCAGAACCCGTTATCCACAAGGGAATACCAGAAATTCTTGGGCTCGGCGGAAGAGGGGCAGATGCGGTCTCAACGAGAGCGGTCACAGCCCAGGTCGATCCGATCCCGCTCCACATGGACTTCCACATACTCGCCAACGTCCAACGCCGTATCGCCCACGCAAGCCTGGACCGTCCACTGCCGCCGGGACGGGCACGGGGTGTCGCCCTGCCGTGATCGCGGATCGACGCTTGGGGCGCTCACAGGTCACCGACGCCAACGACGTGCACGGTTGCCCGGTGGGACCGATACGTCGTATAGGCCAGCAGATCCCCGTCGCCGGCCGCGATCGTGAGCTGATCCACGCCGCCGCCGATGCGCAGGCGCGCCTTCGACGTCAACGACCGCACCGACAGCGCCAGCCCGCCAAGCGGCAACACGGTGAACCCGTCCCCGGTGACTGGATGCCCCATCGCCAGGTAGCCGTGGTGCAGCAACGTGTCGTGCTCGATGCCCAGTCGCCGCGCTCTGACCTCCCACGGGTCATCCAGAATCCCGTCGGGAGGGACCGGTTTGGTGTTCGGGTCGATGTGCAAGGTGTAGACCAGCCAGCCGTCGCTGGCTGCACACCCCATCGCCAGTCCGGTGCGGGTCAGCGGCCGCGGCTTGCCGGTCCCGTCCAGCGGTACCGACCAGCAGTCCCCGCCGACGGCGTGGCTGTGGTGCGGGACCGCGGCCGAGCTGAGGAAGACCAGGTCACCACCGGACGCGGTTTCGCTGCCCGGAGTCATCTCCCGATGTCGCAGCAGATCCTTGGGTGCCGACCAGCCGGGCCGCCAGACGAACTCGCGGGCGCTGCGGTCCGTCTCGGCCTGCGTCCAGAACAGGTAGTCGTCCTGCCCGAGCACCACCGGCACGTACGGGTCCGGCGTGTCCCCATTGGACGAAAGCGTCAGCTTGCGGCCGGTCTTGAGGTTCAGCGCCCACACCCGCCACAGCACGTTCGGGTCGGAGTCGTCCTGACGCCGCGACTGGTCGGTCCACGCGACCCACTCCCCCGCGCCGGCGACCCAGTTGACCAGACCGCCGTCCCATTCCGTCTGTGCGACCACCTGACTCTTCCCGGTGGCGGCGTCTGTCACCCCGACCCGGGTCCACTCCTGGCCGCCGACGCTCGTGAACGGGTAGAGGACCCGGTCACCGGCCAACGCCAACGGCCCCACCCGAACCTGCCCCAGGTCAGCGGTGGCGACGTCGTGCTCCGACGGGGAAGGTTCGCGGCTAGTGGGTGTCACCGTCGCCGGGACCGTGCCTGCCGTGGTGGTCACCGTTGACGTCGACGGTGGCGACGGGGACCCGGTGCAACCGGTCCCCGCGGCCAGCGCGACGACGACCAACCAGACCAACCAGATCAACCGTCTGGGCATGCCACCATCTTGTGGCAACGGTGGTGTCTTCGGCCTGGGATTGGGTCAAGCCGCGCGAGCCGCGAGGGTTACGACCGCTGGATCCGCAGCGCGAGTGCTGGGCACGCCAGCACCGCACGTCTGGCGTCGGTGACCTCCGTGGTCCCGAGTGGCGCGCGGGCGATGATCGGGAAGCCCCACTCGTCGAGCGCGATGCGTTCGGGCAGGAGCGCGGCGCACAGCCCGTGGCCGTCGCAGCGGGTCCAGTCGATCTCCAGCGTGGGTTGGCGGGTTCCCGGCGAGGACGTGATCGCCATCAGGCGCTCCTTTGTGCTGCGAAACCGGGCCAGGGCACGTTCGGGCCGGTGCCCAGCTGACCGAGCACGGGCCGTCCGCAGCCGTGCAGCCGCACGTGCTGGTCGAGGTCCACCCCGAACCGCTTCAGCGATGAGGTCACGAACCGTGCGACGCCGTCCGGGTGTGCGCATGCCCCACGTCCGTTGACCAGGCCGGCATGCCGTTGCAGGTCGCGCGCGCCGCGGGGATCCCTGCTCAGCATGCGCGCGAGGTCCTGAACGATCGCCGGGAGTCCGAAGACACACGGGCCGCACTGACCCGCTGACTCACCCGCCAACCAGCGGGACACCCGCTCGACCTCACCGAGCGGACACGTCTGTTCCGACAGCACGGCGATCACGCCGGCGCCGAAGGTCAGACCCGCGCGGGCCAGAGCGGGACGAGACAGTGTCGGGGTCTGACCGGCCTGGACCCACGTTCCGTGGTAGCCACCGACGAGGACGGCAGCGTCCGGAGCGGCGTCGGCGGCAGCGAGCACAACCGCGAGGGGTACGCCGTTGGGCACCTCGATGACTCCGGGGTGGCCCACCGCGCCGGTCACGGTGAGCAGGCTCGTGCCCGGCTCCTCCGCGACGCCGCGGTCGGCGTACTGCGACGTGCCCAGCCGGGCCAGGATCGCCAGCTGGGCGAAGGTCTCGGCGTTGGACAGGAAGGTCGCCCGACCGTCCAACCCGTCATCCGACGGCAGGGTGCGACGCCCGTGCGGCAAGCCGATGCCACCCGATGCACCCCGGACCACGGCGCGTGCCTCCCCAGCCACGAACCGGCTCGGCCGGAGGTCGATGCGGACCTGCCTGGCGTCGGGACGTTCGCGGAGCGCCGCACCCAACGAGGCAGCCGCCTGCGGATCGTGGACCGTGATGAGAACCTTCCGTGCGCGCAGGCTGGTGGCGATTCCGAGCGCACCGTCGATGACCAGGTGCGGCACGGTGCGCATCAGAGTCCGGTCCTTGGCGCTGAGTGGTTCGCTCTCCGACCCGTTGACGACGACGGCGTGCGTGCCCCGGCGAGGCAGCGCGGCGAGCTTGCGCGCGACCGGGAAGCCGGCACCCCCGCGCCCCAACAGACCCGCGGTCGTCGCGAGCTCCTCGTACGTCGCCCGGGACAACCTCGGCAGGTCGCCGTGCAGGGCACGGTGCTGCGTCCAGTGCACCCGGTCGGATTCTGTCGTGCCCGCGAGCAGGCGCGGCTCTCCGATGGACCACGTCGCCAAGCGGTGCACAGGGTTGTTCATCGTGACAGTCCGACCGTTCGGGCTTCGCGAGCCAGGGTTTCGCGGCGAGCACGGGCCAGCGGACCGGCCTGGGCGATCTGGTGTGACCACAGTCGGGCGCCCACCGCAGCGCCCACGACGACGAGGGCGAGGAGGTATCCGAGCATGACCGGCCCGTAGCCGCTGTCCGTCCCGGCCAGGAAGCCGTGCCCCATGGCCAACGCCCAGGCCCCGTACGCCGTCAGGTGCAACGCACGCCACGCCCGGACCGCGCGCACCGAGGTCGCCAACCTGCCCCGGGCAGCGCCGACCAGCGCGGTCAGGACGGTGGCGAACAGGGCCAGGGTCCCGAGCGTCACGGCCACCGGCCGGTACGACGCAGTGAAAGGGATCACGACGGACTGCAGGTTGACGCCGGACTGGCCGTCGAGCACGAGCGTGCTGATGTGCACGACGAGCAGGAGCAACCCGGTGGCCGCCGCGGCGCGGTGCACGTATTGCAGCGCGTACCGCCAACGATGAGCGCGCAGGCCGTCCTGGGGCTGCCGGACCGAGGCGAACGCCCCGAGCGCGGTGGCCAGGGTGAGCGCGGCCAGGGCGACGAGTCCTGCCGCCCGGGCGATGTACCACAGTGTCATGACGCCATCGCCTCTGCGGTCGCCTTCGGGCTCGGTTCTCCCGGCCAACGTCTGGTGTGAACCACGTTGCCCCGCTGATCGACCAGGCGTGCCGGGGTGCCGGCCGCTTCCAAGGTGGTCTGCGCGTCGGCTCCGGCCACGACGGCCGCGGTGCTCGCAGTGTTGGCCGCCAGCGCGGACGGGGACCAGACGGAGACGGTGCGCCAGTGTCCGGCGCTCGGTCGGCCGGTCCGTGGGTCGATGATGTGGTGGCCGACGCGATCTCCGCTCCCCCAGCGACGTACCCACGTGGTCGAGGTCGCGAGGCCGCCGTGCGCCAGGGACACGAGCTCGCCGGGCACGCCCTCACGCTCGGCCACCCGGACGACGAAGGGGTCACGCTCGGCCCGCTGGACCGCGACGTCCCCGCCGATCTCGACGAGGATGCGGCCCGGGATCCGGTCTGCCAGCAGCTGGGCGGCCCGGTCGGCGGTCCACGCCTTCGCCGTCGCACCGAGGTCGAGGGCGAGCCCGGGCGGGACGAGGACCAGCCCCAGCTCCGGGTCGAGGCGGACGTCCCGCCAACGCGGCAGCTCGGCCGGCCGCGGGTGGAGGTCCACCACGCCGGTGATCTCGCTGATGGTGCGGTCGTAGCCGGCCGCGATGAGATGGCGGCCGACGGTCGGGTCGACGAGACCGTCCGAGCGGTCTGCGGCATCGAGTGCGTGGCCGATCAGCTCAGCGGTCAGCGAGCTGACGGGGGTCGCTCGACCCGCTCGGTCGTTGCACCGGGAGAGCTCCGAATCGGGTCGGAACCGGCTGACCGCCCGGTCGACGCCGTCCATCAGGGCCGCGACCACGCGAACTGCCTCGACGGAGTACCTCGGGTCCTCGACGCACACGGCGACGGTGCAGCTCCACTGTGACCATTCGTGACGGCCGGAGGGCCGCTGCCGGTGCGTCATGAGCCGTGGGTCCCGCCGGACACTGATCCACTGGCCGGTGGGGCGCTCAGACCCGGGTTGTTCTGCCTCTGTCCTTGCGTGACCCGGCCGGACGAGCCGGTGTTCCCCGAGCTGCCCGAGTCGGGCGTTCCGGATGCAGTCCCGGTCTGGCCGGAGTAGCTGGTGGTGCCGCTGGGCGACGTGCCATGGACCGACTGGCTGATCCCGGCGGCGACACCGGCGGTGCCGGCCACTCCGGCGATCACGACGCCGGTCGCGGCCAGGGCCGAACGGCGTACCAGCGCAGTCCGTTGCCGTGGTTCGTGCTGGGCCGGTTGGTTGTTCATGTACCGAGCATCGCCCGGCACCCCTCAGGTGGACCGCAACGCGAGGTCAAATCAGGGTCAAATCGTGCTGTGACCGACCTGAGAGGGTGTGCCGAGCCACAGTTCCACCCGGGCGCCGGTGGGATCGTGCTGGCCGAGCCGGAGGAACCCGCCACTGTCATCGGCTGCTCGTCGGGCGATGTCGATGCCGAGACCGGTCGAGCCCCGGTCGCTTCGGCCGCGCACGCCGACGCCGGCCGGCATGCCCTCGCCGTGATCGGCGACTGTCACGACGACCATCGGTCGGTCCTCAGACGTGTCGTGGCGTACCGACACCTCGAAGTCCGTGCCTTCGGCGGTGTGGGCGATGACGTTCTCGATCAGGGCGTCCACGGCCGCGGTCAGGTCGTCGCGCGCGAGACGTACCGACGTGGGCGTGTTCGCGATGTCGATCGTGGTGTGGCGGTCCTGGTCGACGACGAGCGGCGTCCAGAAGTCGACCCGCTGTCGGACGACGTCGGCCGCGTCACAGCCGGGGAACCGTCCCTCGCGGGCCGGCCGCCGGGCCGCGTGGATGATCGCGGTCAGGGACCGTTCCAGGTTCGTGGCGTGCTCGCTCAACCTGGCCGCGTCCGCCGGATCGTCGAGCGCGTCGATGTCGAGGCGTAGTGCGGTCAACGGAGTACGCAGGCGATGCGACAGGTCGGCGACCGCCTCACGTTCGGTGGCGATCACCTCGTCGATCCGATCAGCGAGCTGGTTGAGCGCGGCCCCCACCTCGGCCACCTCACGGGGGCCGTCGGTGCTGGCCCGGGCTATCGTGTCGCCGGTCGCCAACCGATGGGCCGTGCTGGCTGCGTCTTCAAGCGGTCGGGCCAACCGCCGAGCTGACAACTCCCCAGCGGCGACGCTGCCGGCGAGCAGTGCCAACGTGACGGCGGTGAGGATCGACCACCGGGCGGCCAGGCCTTCACGCAGCTGCGCATCAGTGAGATAGGTGCGCACTGTCCAGGTTCCGCTCTGGGTGAGCGCCTGCACCTGGGTGACGACGCCTGTGCCGACGTCTTCCACGTTGGTGGGCGCCACATCACCGATGCGCCCATCGCCATCGGCGTCGAGGTCAGGACCGCGGGCGCTCACGTTCGGTACGCCCGTGGGCGGCGTACCGAGCACGGTGCCACTGGGGCCAACGACCCAGGTCGTTGCGTGGTCGCGGTCGTCGCGGTGGGTGAGGAATTGCGTCACGTCTGACTCGGTCGGAGACCCCGCTCCGATGAACCCGGCCACGCCCTCGGCCTCGAAGCGGGCGTGATCCAGCGCCGAGCTCTCGACGGACTGGTAGATCAGGAAGGCGAGCGGGATGGCGAAGGCGAGGATCACGGTGGCGGTGAGGCCGACGGTCAGCGTCAGGATGCGTCGCCGCACGGGTCAATCGCCTTCGGGCGGGGCGAGCTTGATGCCCACGCCGCGGATGCTGTGGAGGTACCGGGGCTCGGCCGCCGTCTCGCCGAGCTTGCGGCGCAGCCACGACAGGTGCACGTCGACGGTTCGGTCGCCACCACCCCAGGGCTGCTGCCACACCTCGGCGAGCAGCTCGTTCTTCGACACCACATCTCCGGTCCGCCGCGCCAGCGCGAAGATGAGATCGAACTCCTTGCGTGAGAGGTCGATGCGCTCATCGTCGAGCCGGACCTCCCGGCTGCTCGGGTCGATGCGGAGCCGGCCCACCTCGATGGCATCGTCGGCCCGTGCCTGGCCAGGGGCAGCCCGTCGGAGCACGGCTCGGATCCTGGCTTCGATCTGGGCCGCCCGGAACGGCTTCACCACGTAGTCGTCCGCGCCGGCGTCGAGCAGCTTGACCATGCTCGCGTCATCGTCACGCGCGGTGGCGACGATGACGGGCACGTCGCGCACCGCGCGCAGCATCGCCAGGACGTCTCGCCCGTCGAGGTCGGGAAGTCCGAGGTCGAGGATGACGACATCCGGAGAGTGCGCGAGTGCGGTCGACAACCCCTCAGCCCCTGACTCCGTGGTGGTGACGACGTGGCCGTTGGCACGCAGGTCTCGCGCGAGGGAACGCCGGATCGCCGGATCGTCCTCGATCAACACGATGCGCGACATACGCGCAGAGTAGCCGCTGGGTCTGTGGTTTCCGCCGAGCCGGTCGAGCCTGCGGACGATCAGCCGACGATGCCGCCAAGGGCGGTCGATGCCCTGCCGTGGCGGCGCTTGGTCGTGTACTGGGCCTGGTCGGCGGCGGCGAACAGCTCGCTGGGGGTGATCTTCGACTCGGGTGTGAGGACGGCGCTGGCGATTCCGCACGAGACGCCGGGTTGTACGCCGAGCTGCCACGCGCGTTGGCTCAGCCGCTCCACCACAGTGGCGACGGTCGCCGGCTCGTGGCCAACCACCAGGACGGTGAACTCGTCTCCGCCGACGCGCGCCACCAGGCTCGCCGGCAGTCCGCTGAACTCCGCGAGCAACGTGCGCGCGACGGACTGGATGAGCTGGTCCCCGGCGTGGTGGCCGAGCTCGTCGTTGACTTCCTTGAGGCGGTTGATGTCCACCTGGACGACGCTGATGATCCGGGTCGAGTCCGCGGGAACGTTGAAGGCCTGGGCGGCGCGCTCATCAAGGGCACGTCTGTTCCAGAGTCCCGTGAGGGGGTCTTGGAACGCCAGCTGCTCGAGTGACTCCTCGCGGAGTGAACGCGAGATGGATCCGGACAAGATGGCGACGAGGGCCTCGATGTAGGCGATGTCGTCGGTGTCGAAGGCCGGTGCACCGACCGGCCGCGTCGCGTAGAACTCTCCCCAGAGCTGACCGTCGACGATGATGGGTGATCCCAACGAGGTCCCCTTGTGCAGCTGACGGAGGAGGTCGAGCTCCGCCGGCGCGGCGTCGGGATCATCGATCGATGCGGTCCAGGTCTTCGAGTCCGCGAGCACGAGCTCGAGGTTGGAGAAGGACCCCATGTCGTACGTCTCGTCCTGCGGCCACCGCTCCTCGGTTGGGCCGAGCTCACCGACGTTGATGAGCGTCCGGACGGTCGTCGATCCTTGCTCGAGGCGGCTGATCGACGCGGTGCTGGCAGCCAGCGCCTGACGGGCCTCCTCCGACGCGATCTCGAGCAGCGTCAGGAGAGCCTCGGAACGGCCGAGGGCGCGCGCCATCGTGGCGAGGCTGCGAATACGTGCGTCATCCCGGGTGGGCATGGCACTCCTGACAGAGAGGTGGAGCAATGTGCTCAAGCATGCGCCCTACAGACGGTGGCAAGACACATACGCAGCGTAATAGAGGCATTTGCGAGGCAGATCTGCCCGTTCGGTCGATGGTCCTAGGGTCCGTCCACCCGACTTGTCAGAATAAGGCAGCGCTGGAGGGCCAGTTGGTTCTGACAACTCGAGGACGGGGAATGCGGTGCGGTCAACAGCTTGGGCTGCGGGCGCGGCGGTGGGACTGCTCGTCGTGCTCGCTGGCTGTACGGGAGGCGGGACGAGCGACAGGCCGGGGGAGACGACACCGGGTGATGGGTCTTCCGTCGGACAAGCACCCGTCGGATTGACGGCCACGGTGGTCCAGCAGCGGGCCGACATCGGGACGCGACGGATCGGACTGGAGCTCACGACCGACGCGAAGACCGCGCTGCATGTCGACCAGGTGCGGCTCGAGACCTCGGCCTTCGAGGGCCAACCGCCCACCGCCAAGGACACCGACTTCACACCCGGCCGGACCATCGACCTCACCGTCGACTACGGCGATCCGGTCTGTGGTCCAGGTGCCTCGGCGCGGGACGCGACCGTGGTCGTCGACTACACGGCGGAGGACGGTTCCGGCGAGCTGCGACTCCCGGTCGACCGGCTCGGCATCGACGAGCTCACCCAGTTGCACGACGACGGCTGCGCGCACGCTGCCCTGGTCGCTGCCGGCTCTCTGACCTACCGGACGCCGTTCCGCCGCGAGGTGGTCCACGGGCTGCCGAGCCTGGTGGGTGCCCTGGTCCTGAAGCGGCCAGCGGACGGTGGGTCGGGCAGCCGCGTGGTGATCGACTCGATCCTCGGCAGCGTTCTCCTCGAGGTCTTCCCCGACGATCCGCCTCGAGGCGAGGTTGCGCGGCTGGACACAGGACAGCAGGCTGTGCACCGTGCCGGTGCTGATCCAGGGCAATGACCGCTGCGAGCCGCATGCCCTGTCGTCGAGCCAGCAGACGTTCATCTTTACTGCGATCGTCCGGGTCGGGTCCGGCCGCCCGCACACCGAGATCATCGAGCCGCCCAGATCCCTCCAGGCTCAGGCGATGGGGCTCCTCCACGACGTCTGCCACTGACCCCCCACCGAGTGATCAAAGTACAGGCGGCTCTAGCCCCCTCCACTTCTGACAATCAGGAAGTGAGTGCGGGTTGCGTCGGCGAGTAGCTCGTCGGTCTCCGTCAACGCAGGCAGCATGCCGCAGCGGGCGAAGATGTCCCGGGCCGCAGACAGGGACGCCTTGGCCTCTTCGTTCCGGGACAGGGCCAGCAGACAACGCCCTCGCCCCAGGAGCGCAAATCCCTGCTCTGGTACGACTCCGAACTCCTGCCATCGCTCGAGTGCGTCCGCATAGGCCACGACCGCCTGCTCCGTGTCTCCGTGGGCTTCGGCCAGCACAGCCTCGCTGGCGGCCAAGGCGTGCTCGGCGCTCTTGTAGCGCGGCAGGAGTCGTGCCGCGAGTCGTTCGCCGAGATCTGGCCGGTCGATGGCGACGCTGGCCCGCACGACCGGTGCAAGGTAGTTGGCCAGCTCGGACGAGCCCTCCAGCCCTGTCGTCGTCGCCAGTTCCTCCATGAGCTCCGCTGCGGCCGCTGGCTCTGCCCGTGCCACGAGGAGGATCGCGGCAGTTCCGAGACCCCCCGCAGCGAGATCCGGTCGACTGGAACGGCGCGCCATTCGGGCCAGCCGGTCAGGCAAGTCAGTCGCGACGTCGGTCACTCCAAGGTAGGTCAGGATGTTCGCCTGGACCCCCCCGATCTCTACCAGGTCGAACTCGTCGCCGCTGTCATGCGCGTGCTTGGCGACCTCGTCCGCGGCCGCCAGCGTTCGTTGCAGGTCACCCTCGTTGAGCATCGCTGGCAGCGAGCTGGTGCGCGTCAAGATCGCCACTTCGTCGATGCCCCGCGAGGTGGAAAAGGCGATCCCCTCGGCAAACACCTCCAGGGCTGCGCGGGAGCCCTCGAAGTGGCGCAACGCGACCCCGAGGTTGTTGTACAACAGCCCAGCAACTCTGCCCTGCCCGGCCTGAATCGCGAGCTTCAACGCTTCGCGGTAGTCGTCCAGACCGCCAGCATCGCCCAGGACGGTGCGCGCATTCGCCAGGCTCCCCAGAGCGCGAGCCGGCCGCGGAAGGGACGCCCTCTCGGCGGCTGCGAGAGCTCGCTCGGAGAGCGCGATGCCCTCCTCGGCGCGGCCGGTGGAAGCCGCGTCCGACGCGACATCGGCGAGCAGGTCGATCAGTTCGGGGCCGGGTGGGATTCCTTCGAGATCGGCCAAGGCCCTAGCGGAGAGGCTGACGGACCGCGGGTCGTTGACTCGTTGGAGAACTCCGGACAGGACGCTGATCGCGCGCGCGCGGGGGAGCACCTCGCCGCGGTCAGCGAAGAGGGCGACCGCTTCCTCGAGTGCGCTGACGGCGTCGTTGAGCCGTCCCGCCTGACGGGCGGCATCTCCGAACCGACTCAGCGTCTCCGCGCGGGCTGGATGACCGACCGGGGTCAGTGCGAGGGCGCGTTCGAACGCGTCGAGAGCCGCGGCGGTGTCCAGCCCGAGGGCCCGCTCTCCGGCCAGGATGAGAAACCGGGTCGCGGGGGTCTCCAGGTCTGTCAGGTCACGCTGCCCTGCAGCCTTCGCCAGCTCCAGCGCGGCGGTGTAGTGGTAGGCCAACACGTCCGCGTGATCCTCGAGCCTCCCCGGTGACGTCGACTCGACCCAGCCGGCTGCGGCGACGTGACGGGACGCTCGTGATGCCCTGGGAATCTGGGCGTAGGCGACGTCGCGGGCCAGCACATGCCAGAACGAGTACTCCGCTTCGCCCTCCATCGAAGAACGGCGGGCCGGCCGCACGAGCTCCTTGCGGGAGAGCTCGCGCATCACCTCGACCACGTCCGATACGCCGAGGCCGCCCATGGCGGCTATCCCGCCGGCCCAGAAGACTTTCCCGATGACCGCGGCGTCGGCCAGCACGGCCTTGCGTTCGGGAGAGAGAGTGTCCAGGCGCGCCGCGATCAGTGCTTGCACAGAGTCCGGGAACGGGATGTCCGCGTCTTCGGCCAGCGCCCAGGCGGATCCGGTCTTGACCAGCAGATCTCGGTCCTTGAGGAGACGGACGAACTCCTCGGCGTACAACGGATTGCCACCGGAACGCTCCAGGATCGGAGTTTGCAGCTCCGCCGGGAGGACGCTTGTCTCGAGCAGGGAGCACACAAGGCGCGTGGTCTCCGATTGGGAGAGCGGTGCGAGATTGATCGGAGTGTTGTTGCGCAGCCCGCGGGCATAGTCGGGGTGGTGGTCGAACAGCTCCGGCCGGACGGTCCCGATGATCAGCAGGGGCAGCCCCTCGGCCCGGTCAGCGAGGTGTTCGAGGAAGTCCAGCATGGCCTGGTCGGCCCAGTGAAGGTCCTCGAACACCAACACGGTGGGGTCCTGCTCTGCCATCTGCTCGAGGAACCGCCTCCAGGCCGTGAACAGCTCCTGGCGCTCAGCGGATGATGAGGCCTCGATGCCAAGAAGGGGCAGCAGGCGTTGTCGGAACCACTCGCGCTCGGCGCCTTCGGGCAGGACGACGTCGAGCTTGGCTGCTGCTGTTGCGGGTGGGTCGGACTCGAGGATTCCGGTGTGTGCCTTGAGGATCTCGCCCAGAGCCCAGAAGGTCACCCCTTCGCCGTACGGGAGGCATCGGCCCTGCCGCCAGCGGATCAGTTCCGTGCGCTCCTCGATGTGCGCGAAGAGCTCCGCGACCAGACGACTCTTCCCGACACCGGGTTCCCCGATGATCGTGACCAGCTGGGTCGCGCTCTGTGCCACCGTCTTCTCGAAGACGCCCTTCAGGATCGCCAGGTCGATCTCGCGCCCGACGAAGGTCGTGTCGTGTCGTCGCGTCACGTCGGTTCCGAACCTCGCGCGAGGCGCCTTCGCCCAGAACACCCGCACTGGTTCTGCCTTGCCCTTCAGCGCCGCCGGTTCGAGCTCGTCGTACTCGAAGATCTGCCGCGTGGCTTCGTACGTACCAAGTCCGACTGCGACGCCCAGCTCAGGTGCGACCGACTGCAGGCGAGAGGCGGTGTTGATCGCATCTCCGGCCAGCATCGACTCACCGGCGCCCGGCCGTGCTCCCAGGCGGACCAGCGCTTCCCCGGTGTTGATCCCGACCCGCAGGGCCAGCGGTTCGCCGCCGACAGAGGCGAGGTCTTCAGCCGCCTCGATGATCTTCAGCCCGGCACGGACGGCACGTTCTGGATCGTCCTCGTGTGCGGCGGGTACGCCGAAGACGCCCACGACGGCGTCACCGATGAACTTCTCTACCGTGCCGCCGAAGGACTCGATGTGCTTGCGGGCCATGGCGTAATAGGCGGCGAGCATCGTGTTGACGTCTTCGGGATCAGCGGACTCCGAGGTCGCAGTGAAGCCGACGAGATCACAGAAGAGCGAGGTGACGACCTTGCGCTCTTCCCGCAGGTTGCGTCCTGCGACCGACAGCGACGCGGCGCACTCACTGCAGAACTTGTGCCCCTCGGCATTGTCATGACCACACGAAGGACACTGCACCAGCCGAGACTATGGCCCGCTGCCCCACCTTGTCAGGACCGAGTTGTCAGAAGTACGGACGGCGATAGCCCTCCCTACTTCTGACAACTCGCTAGGAGCTGAGAGGCGTGGCCTTGGCCAGTAACGTCTCGGTCTCTTCGAGAGCGGGGAGCATGCCGCAGCGGGTGAAGACGTCGCGGGCGGCCAGCAAGGGTTCCTTGGCCTCTTCGTGGCGTGCGAGGGCGAGCAGACAACGGCCTGAGCCGAGCAGTGCGAAGCCTTGCTCGGGTATGTCGCCGAAACTCTGCCAGCGGGCGGCGGCGTCGGCGTAGCCGGCGGCGGCGGTGTCGGTTTCGCCGTGTGCTTCCGCGAGTGCTGCTCGGACAGCGGCCAGGGCATGTTCGGCGTAGGGGTATCGGGGGGCGAGGTGGCGGGCGAGGCGTTCGGCGAGGCCGGGGTCACCGATCGTGATGGCGGAACGCACGATCGTGGGCAGGTAGGTGGCGAGCTCACTGGCGTCGTCGAGACCGGGGGTGGTCTCGATGTCGGTGAGCAACTGAACTGTCGTCTGGTGGCTACCGAGGGTGGCGTAGACGACCGCTGGACAGCCGAACCCGGAGACGATCAGGTCGGGCCGGCCTGATCGCCGGGCAGCGTTGACGATCAGGTCGAGGACGCCTCGGGTTTCGTCGGCGCGGCCGGTGTAGGTAAGCGCAAGTGCCTGGACGGCTCGGATCTCGACAAGGCTGAGCTCGTCGCCGGTGTCGTCGGCGTGCACTGCCAGCTCGGCTGCTGCGGTGAGGGTTGCGGGGATGTCGCCGCTGCTGAGCATCGCCGGTAGCGCGCTGCCCCGGACTATCAGCGCCACGTCTTCGAGCCCGCGGGGGGTGGCAAACGCAAGGCCTTCAGACAAGACGTCCAAGGCTGCTTGCGGCCCATTGAAGTTGCGGAGAGCGACGCCGAGGTTGTTGTAGTTGATCGCGGCACGTCTGCCCTGTCCGGCCTGGGTCTGCAGCTCGATGGCATCGCGGTAGTCCTGCAGCCCGCCTGCGTCGCCGAGATAGCTTCGGCCGTTGCCGCGCGCCGCGAAGGCTAGGGGTGGTCGGGGCAGACCAGCCTCGGCGGCAATGGTGAGGGCTCGCTCGATGAGGGTGATGCCTTCCTCGGGCCTCCCAGCGAAAATTGCATCTTCTGCGACATTCAGCAGTGCCTCGACCAGATCGGGGCCGGGCGTCAGGGGTTCGAGGAGGTTTAGGGCTTGGGCAGAGAGCTCGCGGCTACGAGGGTCGTTGAGTCGTTCCAGCACGCTGCCCAGCGTGGTCATGGTGCGGGCGGCGGCGCGGGTGTCGTCGCGTTGACGGTAGATGGTGATGGCTTCGTCGAGGGCGGTGGCGGCGTCGGCGTTGCGGCCGCTGTTTCGTGCGGCGTCGGCGAAGTGGGTGAGGGCGTCGGGCCGGGTGGG
This sequence comes from uncultured Actinomycetota bacterium, assembly GCA_963815445.1. Lineage (GTDB taxonomy): Bacteria > Actinomycetota > Actinomycetes > Propionibacteriales > Nocardioidaceae > JANLYC01. The sequence continues at coordinate 132,733 of CAWFGV010000004.1, read as the reverse complement.
GTGTCCGGCCGGGGTGAGGACCAGGGCGCGTTCGAAGGCGTCCAGGGCGGCGGCGGTGTTCAGTCCGAGGGCACGTTCACCAGCCAGGGTGAGGAACCGCAGTGCGGACTCCTGCAGGTCGGTGAGGTCGGCCTGTCCGGCGGCGGTCGCGAGGTCCAGGGCGGCGGTGTGGTGGTAGGCGAGCACGTCGGCGAGGTCCTCCAGCCGGTCCGGGGCCTTGGACTCGATCCAGGTCGCGGCGGCGACGTGGCGGGCGGCGCGGGAGGCACGGGGGATCTGGCTGTAGGCGACGTCACGTGCGAGCACATGCCAGAACGCGTACTCGGCCTCGCCTTCCATGGTGGAACGGCGAGACGGTCGCACGAGCTCCTTGCGGGACAGCTCATGCAGGAGGTCCACGACGTCGACCTCGGCCACGTCGCCCATCGCCGCGACCGCACCCGCCCAGAACACCTTCCCGACCACAGCAGCATCAGCCAGCAGCGCTTTGCGGTCCGGAGCCAGGGTGTCCAGGCGGGCCGCGATCAACGCCTGCACGGTGTCGGGGAACGGGATCTCGGCATCCTGGACCAGCCCCCAGCTCGCACCGTGGTGCACGAGGAGCTCCTTGTCCTTGAGGAGCCGGAGGAACTCCTCGGCATACAGCGGGTTACCACCGGCCCGTTCCAGGATCGGGGTCTGCAGCTCGGCCGGGATCACGGTGGTGTCCAACAATCCGCACACCAGCCGGGTCGTCTCGGCCTGCGTCAACGGGACCAGGTTGATCGAGGTGGTGTTGCGTAACCCGCGGGCGTAGTCGGGGTGGTGGTCGAACAGCTCCGGCCGGGCCGTGCCGACGACCAGCAGCGGGACCCCTTCGGCGCGGTCCGCGAGATGTTCCAGGAACGCCAGCATGGCCGGGTCGGCCCAGTGCAGGTCCTCGAACACCAACACGGTCGGGTCCAGGTCGGCGACATGTTCGAAGAACCGGCGCCACGCCGTGAACAGCTCGTCGCGTTCCGCGGTTGACGTCGCCTCGATCCCCAGCAGCGGCAGCAGCCGTTGCCGAAACCACTCCCGCTCCGACCCCGCCGGCAACACCGCATCCAGCTTGGTCTGAGCCGTCACTGGCGGGTCGGAGTCCAAGATCCCGGTATGGGCCTTGAGGATCTCCCCCAACGCCCAATAGGTGATCCCCTCCCCATAAGGCAGACAACGCCCCTGCCGCCACCGGACCAGACCAGGCCGGTCATCGATATAGGAGAACAGCTCCGCCACCAACCGCGACTTGCCCAACCCCGGCTCCCCCACGACCGTGACCAGCTGCGGCGCCGCCGCAGCGACCGTCTTGTCGAACACCCCCTTCAGCACCGCCAGGTCGATCTCCCGACCCACAAACGGGGAGTCATGGGTGCGGGTGATGTCGGTCCCGAACCGGGCCAGCGAAGCCTTCGCCCAGAACACCCGCACCGGCTCCGCCTTCCCCTTCACCACCGCCGGCTCCAGCTCGTCGTACTCAAAGACCCGTGCCGTCGCCTCAAAGGTGCCGACTCCGACCGCCACCCCCATCTCCGGCGCCACCGACTGCAACCGCGATGCCGTGTTGATCGCATCCCCAGCCAACATCCCCTCCCCCGAACCCGGCACCGCCCCAAGCCGCACCAACGCCGGTCCGGTGTTGACCCCGACCCGCATCACCAACGGCGCATCCCCCACCGACCGCAACTCCTCAGCCGCCTCCACGATCTTCAACCCCGCCCGCACCGCACGCTCCGGATCATCCTCATGCGCCACCGGAACCCCGAACACTCCCACCACCGCGTCCCCGATGAACTTCTCCACCGTCCCACCGAAACCCTCGATATGCTTGCGCGCCATCGCGAAATACGCCGCCAACATCATGTTCACGTCCTCGGGATCCGCCGACTCCGACGTCGCCGTGAACCCCACCAGATCACAGAACAACGACGTGACAACCTTGCGCTCCTCCCCCAGACCCCGGGCCGGAGCAGCCAACGGCGCCGCGCACTCACCGCAGAACTTCTTCCCGTCCGGGTTCTCATCACCACACGAAGGACAGGACACCATCCGGGGAGACTAATACCCACCAGCGGGAAATGTCAGACCGAAGCCGCGCCACAGGCGCACCCGGCTCTGAGAAGTCTGACCGAGTGGCTGATCCGGTATCGCTCGAGCGCGACTAGCCTCCTTAGCACCACAACGAGAGGACACGTTGGGCTGGAGGGCCAGATGAAGCGCCTCGTGGTCTGCTGTGACGGCACCTGGAACAAGCCGGACAGCGCACACATCACCAATATCGAAAAGATCGCGCGCACGATCCAGACGGATCCGACGGCATCCGGTGGGGTGCAGCAGCTCGTGCTGTATGTCGGTGGGGTCGGCATCGGTTACAAGCTCGACCAGCTGCTCGGCGGCGCCTTCGGCTCGGGTTTGTTCAACAACGTGAAGACCGCCTACCGATTCCTCGCGCTCAACTACGAGGAGGGCGACGAGATCTTCGTGTTCGGCTTCAGCCGCGGTGCCTACACCGCGCGCAGCCTCGTTGGCATGATCGGGTACGTCGGCCTGCTCACGCGGCGATCCGTCATCGCGGACAAGCTGCCCGAAGCCGTGACCCGCTACCAGCGCAAGAGGCCGGCATCGGGTGCGTTCGGTGCCAGCAACGAGGAGTTCAAGCGCGACTTCTGCCACCCGGACACCCCCACGAAGTTCATCGGCGTCTTCGACACGGTCGGTGCACTCGGCGTTCCCGGCATACTGCCGAAGGACCACCAGTTCCACGACATCCGGCTGGGTGAGTCGGTGCAGTGCGCGCGTCAGGCGCTCGCCATCGACGAGGGACGCATGGTGTTCGCGCCGTGCCTGTGGGAGGCACCGGACCGTCCCGACGAACCCGACCGGATCAAGCAGGTCTGGTTCGAGGGCGCGCACTCCGACGTCGGCGGTGGCTACGGCGAGACCGGGTTGTCGGACACTGCACTCCTCTGGATGGTGAGCGAGGCAAACCTGCGGGGGCTCGTCTTCGACCGCCCGCTGCTGGACTCCTACATCGCCGGTCAGTCGCCTGCCATCCGGCACAGCTCGCTGCGGTGGTTCTACCGGATCTCGAACCTGCGCGAGCGCGTCCGGCCCCGCCGGGCGGAGGAGAAGGAGCTCTTCGTGGGTGCACGGCGCAACCTGCGCGCGCCCGGCAGCGGGGTGCTCGTGTCCTCAGCCGCCCGAGCGCATTACTTCGACACCGAGCGGGACTACCTACCTCCCAACCTGGAGCTGCTAATCGAGGACCGCCCGCCCGAGAACATGGACGCTCTGACGGAGCAGGTGATCGCCTTGCCTGAGGTCAGCGTGGAGAGCATCACCGTGAGGCTCGAGGACGCCGGTGTCTACCTCGACCGGCCCAAGCAGGTCGTGCCCGGGGCCCGGTCTGCCACCATGGCCCGATGCCGCACGACACGCACTGGCAGCACTGGCACCAGCAGTACGCCGAGCCGGACAACCCACTGAACCGGCGGCTGTCGATCATTCGCGCACACCTGCGGCACTGGTTCGACGAGGTGTCCATCCACAGGCACGCGTCGGAGCAGCTCCACGTCGTGAGCGCCTGTGCCGGCGACGGCCGCGACGTACTCGCCGTCCTGGCCGACCGTGACGATGCCGATCTCGTGCGAGTGGTCCTCGTCGAGCTCGACCCCACGCTGGCCGAGGCCGCTCGACGATGCGCCGCCGAGGCCGGGCTGACGAACGTCGAGGTCCGCACCGCAGACGCCGGTCACGCAGCCAGCTATGGCGGCGCCGTTCCTGCCGATCTCGTCCTGCTCTGCGGCGTCTTCGGCAACATCAGCGACGACGACGTACGACGCACGGTGTCGGCGGTCCCCCAGCTGGCAGCGACCGGCGCCACCGTGATCTGGACCCGGTCCCGCCGAGCGCCCGATCTGACGCCGCAGATCAGGTCGTGGTTTGCCGCGGCGGGTTTCGAGGAGGTGGCGTGGAACGCTCCTGCGGACGAGCTCTTCTCGGTCGGGGTGCATCGGTTCACCGGCTCGCCGAGCCCCTTGGACCCGAACCAGACGTGGTTTCACTTCCGCGCCGATGGCGGGGTGGCAGTGCCGACCGCGCGTGTCCAACCTTGAGCCGCTGGTCAACGCCACGCCGGACGGTGGACAATGATGTGTTCGGGGGGTTGCCCGCTGGGCCTGTCGACATACGCACGACTTGGCCATGAGAGGAATGCCAGTGGAGCTCGCAGCTGCCGACTTCGCCGAGATGGCGATGGATCTGCTCGAACGACCCGACGTCGACGAGACGCTGGCCGGGATCGCGGATTACGCGCAGCAGACGCTCGAGACCGACTTCGTCGGAATTCACGTCGTCCGCAACAAGACCATCGAGACCGCTGCCGCCACCCACGAGGTGATCGAGCAGGCTGACCAGCTGCAAGCCGAGCTCGGCGAGGGACCTTGCCTGCAGGCGGTCTGGTCGCAGGACACGTTCCTCGTGCATGACACCGCGACCGATCCTCGCTGGCCGCGCTTCGGTCCGCTGGCCGCCGAGCTCGGCCTGCACAGCATGCTGAGTGTGCGGCTGTTCGCCGGTGAGCAGACGCTCGGGGCCCTGAACCTCTACTCGGCGTCGGTGCGGGACTTCAGCCCCGACGACGCCGCCATGGCCCACGTGTTCGGGCAGCATGCCTCGGTCGCGTTGGCGAATGCCCGCCGCGAGGAGGGCCTGCGTCAGGCGATCGACGCGCGGCACCTGATCGGCCTCGCTCAGGGCATCCTGATGGAACGTTTCGGTCTTACGCCGGATCAGGCGTTCTCGGTGTTGCGACGTTACTCGCAGGAACGCAACATCAAGCTTCGCTCCGTAGCGAGCCACATCATCGAGACGCGGCAGCTGCCGCCCGACTGACGTGGAGCGCGAATCGGCTAGGCCGGTATCGACGTGAGGTCGTTGTTACCCGGCCCGGTCGAACCAGTCGCATCGACCGCCTCGAGCGTCCCGAGCTGCTCGCGCAGCTTGGCAAAGATGCGGGTCAACAGCCGGGAGACCTGCATCTGCGTCACCCCGAACTCCTCAGCGATCCGCGCCTGCGTCCACTCATGGAAGAACCGCAGATAGACGATCCGACGTTCACGCTCGGTCAGGCCCTGGCACAGCGGTCGGAGCGCAACCACCGCCTCGGCGTGCGCGAAGCCGGGGTCTTCGCAGCCCAGGGCCTCGGCCAGCGGGGCAGTCTCGCCTTCGCGCGGCGGACGGTCCAGCGACGTCGGGGAGAAGCAGCCGTCCGCTGACAGCGCCTCGATCACGTCCTTCGCGTCGATCCCGATCGCGTCGGCAACGTCGTGCGGGGTCGGCACCCGACCGGACTCGTGCATGAGCTGAGACGATGTCGTGGCGATCTCGGCCTGCAGCTCCTGGATCCGCCTCGGCGGGCGCACGGTCCAGGCGTTGTCGCGGAAGAAGCGCTTCACCTCACCGAGGATGGTCGGCACGGCATACCCGAGGAAGTTGTCGCTCTTGGCGGGGTCGAAACCGCGGGCCGCCTTGACGAGGCCGAGACAGGCGACCTGGACGAGGTCCTCGATCGGCACACCCCGGTTGCGGTAGCGCATCACGATGGACTCAGCCACCTCGACATTGAGCAGCACGATCTCCTCGTGCAGGAGATCCTGCTCCTGTGGAGTGGCGCCGACACACCGCTGGAGCAGCTCCTGTGTCCGGACGGCCCGCTCGTCCGTTGTCGGGAGAGTGGACGCATGGGCGGTGAGATGATCCGCCTCAGGCTGGTACAAATGGTCAGAAAGGTCAGAACTGGTGAAGATGGGAGACATCACAGGTCCTTCAGTAAAGAAAGCCAGTGGCAGTTGTCTCAACCACTACCGTCAGGAAACCACGTCGTAAGGCGCAGGTCAAGAGTTTGCATAGGTGCAACTATTTTCGTGCCGCGAGTGCCCGCAGCGGGGTTTCAGCGGCTGCGCCGGACGGGAAGGGCCTGCCGGAGCCGTAGCGCGCGGGACGGGTCGCGCGGCGCGGATCGCGGTGGTCGGCCGGTGTCGGCAGCGCGGATGTGTTCGAGCAGCTCGATGATGCCGTCGACTCCGTCGTCCGGCCCGATCGGCGGTGGGGACGTGACTGGCTCGCGGTGAACGAGTGCCTCCTGGAGGCGCAGAATCGTCCAGCTGGCAAGGGATTCCAGCTCCTGCGTTGTCACCTCGGCCGGGAGCTGCGCTTCGGTCGGAGGGTCGGACCAACCGAGGACATCCAGATCACCGACAACTTCGTAGCCGGCCGAACGGATGCCATCCGTCATGCGCCGGGATCGGTCCGACAGCCACGGGCGTGCCTGTGGTGGTAGTCGCAGCGGGGCGCCGTGTCGTCGGGAGAGCACGTCGTTGGCGAGCAGCTGCCGCGTCCAGACATGGCGCTGGGGGTCCGTGAAACGGGGGTCGCGCCGCGCGTGGACGGCACGTAACACCTCCGCCTCGACCGCACCGAGGGCGGTGGGTACGACGTCGAAGCGGGCGTCGTACGCCGCCGCGTCGAGCCCGAGCACGCCGGCGTAGCGGGTCCAGAGCTCGTGCGCCTCAGCAGGCCGGGTGTGTGGGGTCGTTCCCGGCACCGTCACCACATGCACGCGTTCCGGCGGAAGCGCACCCTGCCAGCGAGACAGGATGTCGGCCAGGTCGTGCAGGCGCCAGAAACGTTGTCCGGGGTTGCCGTCGGACTGCAGTCGGTCGAGGAACGCGTCCAGCGGAGCAGACCGGCCGGCCTTGACCTGTTCTTGCCACGCGACCGCCGCCTGCAGATGGACCGGGCGAGCGGTCAGCACCAGATGAACCTCGCCCTCGAGGGCCGCGACGGCTCGCCCGGCCTGCTCGCTGGTCGCGGCGGCCAGCGCGGGGTGGCCGATCAGGGCCGAACCGGGCCAGCGGTTGACCTGCCGGACGAGCTTGGTCCAGGCGTGGTCACCGATCTCGGTCAAGACCGTCGGGGCGGTCTCGCTGCGGTCGTCGTGGTCGCCGGTCGACGGCCGCTCGGTCAGCGCGCGCGCGGCGGTGTAGTGGGAGACCATCCGGCCCGGGAGGAGGAAGCCCTGGGCGCGCAGCGGCGCGGCGTTCTGCCAGAGCACTCGCTGCAGGAACGTCGTTCCGGAGGTAGGCGTCCCGACGTGCAGGTAGGTCCGTTGTGCCATCTCTTCCTCAGCTGGGGGTGTGGCAGGACTCTAGCCGCCGTACCGCGCGAACTCGACGGATGTCGGCCCGCTGCGTAGGAGTGGGCGCGAGACGTGGTCGAGATGTGGCGGAATCACACGGCGTGCAAGGCGTCCCAGGCCATCGACTCCAACAGCGAGCGCATCCGCTCCGGCCCCAGCCGGGCACTGTGCGGGGTGGAGTTGAGGAGGCCGAAGACCGCGTGCGCGGCTGCTTCGCCCGCGCGGGGCCCGACCTCGCCGCGAACCCGGCGGAGCGCGGCGACCCACAACCCGACATAGGCCCGCTGGAGGGTGCGGACACGCTCGCGCGCGCTGCCGGGCAGTGCACCCCAGTCGCGGTCCTGCACCACGATGAGGTCCTTGTGCGTGAGAGCGAAGTCGGTGTGCCAGCGGACGAGCTCGCGGAGGGCGGCCTCGTCGTCGACGGCCGTCGCCACCCGTCGACGGGCCTCGGAGAGCAGCCGCTCACTGATGCTGACGAGCATCTCGGCCAGCATGGCGTCCTTGCTGGCGAAGTGGCGGTAGAGCGCGGGGCCGGAGATGCCGCACGCTGCGCCGATGTCGTGGACGGACACGCCGTGGAAGCCTCTGTCGGCGAACAGCTCGGCCGCCCGGTCCAGGATCTGCTCCCGGCGAGAGGTGCCCATGCAGGGAAGTGTAGACCTCCGATGTTAATGATCGCTAACATGGAGGGCGTAGTGAGGCGCGTCTGTGAATGTCACCGTGGCCGCGTGTCACGCTGAGGTCGAAGGGTCGAGAGGAGATGCGATGGCCGAGGACCTGATGTCGCTCGTGGTTGAGCTGCGTGAGCGGCTCGCCGTCGTGCGGCAAGGTGGTTCCGCGGCGGCTCGCGCCAAGCACGTGGCGCGCGGCAAGCTGCTGGTCCGCGAACGCGTCGACCGGCTGCTCGACCCCGGCTCGCCGTTCCTCGAGCTGTCACCGCTGGCCGCGTTCGGTCTGTACGACGACGCGGTCCCATCGGCCGGTGTCATCACCGGGATCGGCCGGGTCAGTGGTCGCGAGTGTGTGGTGGTGGCCAACGATGCCACCGTCAAGGGCGGCACCTACTACCCGATGACGGTGAAGAAGCATCTTCGTGCGCAGGAGGTGGCCGGTGTGAACCGGCTGCCGTGCATCTACCTCGTCGACTCGGGCGGGGCGTTCCTGCCGATGCAGGACGACGTGTTCCCCGACCGCGACCACTTCGGCCGCATCTTCTTCAACCAGGCCAACCTGTCCGCGGCCGGCGTCCCGCAGGTCGCCTCGGTCATGGGCTCGTGCACCGCAGGGGGTGCCTACGTGCCCGCGATGTCCGACGAGACCGTCATCGTGCGCGAGCAGGGCACGATCTTCCTGGGCGGCCCTCCACTGGTGAAGGCAGCAACCGGGGAGGTCGTGACGGCCGAGGACCTCGGCGGTGGCGACGTGCACGCCCGGACGTCGGGCGTGGTCGATCACCTCGCGGCTGACGACGCCGAGGCGCTGGCGATCGTGCGCAGCATCGTGAGCACGCTCGAACGGCGTACTCCCCCGTCGTTGACGCCGCACGAGCCTGAAGAGCCCGCCGAGGATCCGGCCACGCTGTACGACGTGGTGCCGGCCGACACCCGGACGCCGTACGACGTGCGCGAGGTGATCCGTCGGGTCGTCGACGGCTCTCGGCTGCACGAGTTCAAGGCGTTGTACGGCGAGACGCTGGTGTGCGGCTTTGCGCGTATCTGGGGTTACCCCGTGGGGATCGTGGCGAACAACGGGATCCTGTTCAGCGAGTCGTCGTTGAAGGGAGCGCACTTCATCGAGCTGTGCAACCAGCGCGGCATCCCGTTGGTGTTCCTGCAGAACATCACCGGGTTCATGGTCGGCCGGCAGTACGAGGCCGGCGGCATTGCCAAGGACGGCGCGAAGCTGGTCACCGCGGTGGCGTGCTCGGTCGTGCCGAAGTTCACCGTGGTGATCGGCGGCTCCTTCGGTGCCGGCAACTACGGGATGTGCGGACGCGCGTACGACCCGCGCTTCTTGTGGATGTGGCCGAACGCGCGGATCTCCGTGATGGGCGGTGAGCAGGCGGCGTCGGTGCTCGCGACGGTCCGGCGCGACGGCCTGGAGGCCAAGGGCGAGTCCTGGTCGAGTGCGGACGAGGAGTCGTTCAAGGCGCCGATCCGCGACCAGTACGAGAGGCAGGGCTCGCCGTACTACTCGACCGGGCGCCTGTGGGACGACGGCATCATCGACCCGGTCGACACCCGCCGCGTGCTCGGCATGGGCCTTGCCGCCGCTGCGAACGCGCCTATCCCCGAACCCTCCTACGGCATCTTCCGGATGTGACCCCCATGCCAACCCTGCTGCCCCCGGTGGCCCTCCGCGTTTGCCTAGTTCACAAGCCAGGTGGCTTGTTCACAAGGCAAACGCGCCTCAGCGACTGTGGGTTTGCCTCGGTGACTGCAGTCCATCCGGTCCATGCGGTCCATACGGTCCATACGGAGAGTGCAGTCCGTATGCCGTCCGACAGCTCGCCCGTCCCCACAGGCCACGCCGGCGGTATGCCGTGACGCGCTTCGGAAGCGTCCTGGTCGCCAACCGCGGCGAGATCGCGCTGCGCGTCTTCCGCGCCTGCGCCAAGGTCGGCCTGCGCAGCGTGGCGGTGTACTCCGACGCCGACCGCGACGCGCCGCACGTCCGGGCCGCCGACACCGCTACCCGGATCGGCCCGGCGCCGGCCGGCGAGTCCTATCTCTCGATCCCCGCCCTCCTCGACGCAGCGGCCCGCACCGGCGCCGACGCGGTCCATCCCGGATACGGGTTCTTGTCCGAACGGTCTGCCTTCGCCCGCGCCGTGACCGACGCCGGGCTGGTCTTCATCGGGCCTCCGGCCGACGTGATGGACCTGATGGGACGCAAGGACAAGGCTCGCCAGATCGCCGTCGCGGCCGGGGTCCCCGTCATACCGGCCGCCGATTCCAGTGCTGACGACCTCGACACGATCGTCGCCCAGGTCGGACTGCCGCTGCTCGTCAAGGCCGCGGCCGGAGGTGGCGGCAAGGGCATGCGCATCGTTCGCGACGCGGCCGATCTGGCCGCAGCCATCGCCGCTGCTCGTCGCGAGGCCGCGTCCGCGTTCGGTGACGACACCCTGCTCTTCGAGCGGTACGTCGAGCATGGCCGACACATCGAGGTCCAAGTGCTGGCCGACGAGCACGAGCATGTCGTCCACCTCTTCGAGCGCGACTGCTCGGTCCAACGGCGGCACCAGAAGGTGCTCGAGGAGGCGCCGGCGACCGAGATCTCCGACGACGTACGACGCAGGGTCACCGCTGCGGCGGTCGCGCTGGCCCGCGAGGTCGGCTATGTCAACGCCGGCACGGTCGAGTTCCTGGTCTCCGGCGAGGACGCGTTCTTCCTCGAGATGAACACTCGCCTCCAGGTGGAGCATCCGGTGACCGAGCTCGTGACTGGTGTTGATCTCGTAGAGCTCCAGATCGCTGTGGCACAAGGGGAATCGCTGCCGTTTGGCCAGGATGCGGTGACCGTTCGCGGCCACGCGATCGAGGCCCGGGTGTATGCCGAGGACCCCTACGCCGGCTTCCTCCCCCAGGGCGGAACCGCGCAGGTGGTCGCCTGGCCCGCACGGGCCCGGGTCGACGCGGCGCTCGAGGCGGGGCAGCTGGTGGGCACGAACTACGACCCGATGCTCGGGAAGATCATCGTCTGGGGGTCGACCCGTGAGGTGGCGCGCCGCGCGCTCGTGTCGGCGCTCGACGAGTCGGCGGTGCTCGGACTGACGACGAACCTGGGCTTCTTGCGCGAGTTGGCGAACTCAGACGCTTATCGCGACGCCGCGATCGACACGGCTTGGCTCGACAGTCACCCGGACGTATTCGAGCTCCGCACACCGGTGGCAGCGTGGTGCCTCGCGGCGTGGGCACTGGCCACCAGCCGTGAGGCCGACACCGGGCATCCATTCGGCATCGGCGACGGGTGGCGGTCGGGCAGCCCCCCGGCCGCCGTACCGATCGAGCTCACGGACGCGCATGCCAGCGGTCCAGACGCGACGACCGTTCTCGCGGTCGACCTCACCGCGGGGTCGATCGTCGGGCCGAACTCGTCGGTGGCAGTGCGAGCCCTTGCCAGTAAGGGCGCGGCCCTGCGGCTGGAGGTCGACAGCGTGGTCCAGGAAGGGCACGTCCTGGTCGACGAGCACGAGGTGGCGGTGGCGTACCGCGGCCAGACCTACGTCTTCCGACGGCCCGACGCCTTCGGGCCGGGAGGACGCGCACCTCTCAGCGACGGCACGATCGCGGCTCCGATGCCCGGAACCGTCCTCGCCGTCCAGGTAGGTGCCGGTGACCACGTGGCCGCGGGTGAGACGCTCGGGGCGATGGAGGCGATGAAGATGGAGCTCGCGCTGAAGGCGCCGTTCGACGGCATCGTCTCGCGAGTGGACGCGGTCGCCGGGAGCCAGGTCGCGCTCGGTGCCACCCTCTTCGTCGTCGTACCCGACGTGGCCGCGGACGGTTCGTCGTGAAGCGAACACCGCAGGTCATCGCCGATCCGGCGTTGCCGGCCGCGGTCACGATCTACGAGGTCGGCCCCCGCGACGGGTTGCAGAACGAGTCGGCGATCGTCCCGGTAGAGGTGAAGGCCGAGTTCATCCGGCGCCTCGTAGCGGCGGGCCTCACGACCGTGGAGGTGACCAGCTTCGTGCACCCCAGGTGGGTGCCCCAGCTGGCGGACGCCGAGCAGCTGATCGACGCGCTGGACATGACAATGGCGCCGCGTATGCCAGTGCTCGTGCCCAACGAGCGTGGTCTGGATCGCGCACTGGACAAGGGGATCCGGGACATCGCGATCTTCGGATCAGGTACCGAGACCTTTGCCCAGCGCAACCTCAACCGCAGTCTCGACGAACAGTTCGTGATGTTCGCGCCGGTCGTCAGTCGGGCCCGTGCTGCCGGTGTGCGCGTCCGCGGCTACGTGTCAATGTGCTTCGGCGACCCGTGGGAGGGTGACGTGGCCATCGATCAGGTCGTTGGGGTCGGGCGGCGGCTGCTCGACCTCGGGTGTGACGAGCTCTCCCTCGGTGACACGATCGGTGTGGGGACGCCGGGACATGTCGAGGCCCTGCTGGGCGGCTTTGTCGAGGCGGGCGTGCGCCTTGACCAGCTCGCCATGCACTTCCACGACACCTACGGACAGGCCCTCTCGAACGCGCTGACGGCGCTGCGGCTCGGCGTCACCACGTTCGACGCGTCGGCCGGCGGCCTCGGTGGATGCCCGTATGCCGAGAGCGCCACCGGCAACCTCGCCACCGAGGACCTCGTGTGGCAGCTGGCCGGCCTCGGTATCGACACCGGCGTCGACCTCGAGGCGTTGGTCTCCACGAGCACGTGGATGGCGGAACAGATCGGCAAGCCTCCCGCTTCGCGCGTCGTTGCCGCCCTCGCCTGATACGCCGGCGCCGGGTGCTCGGGAGGCTCTCGGGAGTCGTGCGCAGGCGTCATACGCCCGCTGGGTGAGCTGCGCGCCGGCACGGCCGCAGGTACGGGCGCAGGTGCGGGGCCTGGGAGCCGGGGTACCCAAGGCAAAACCCCTGTGCCCAAGGTGCGTTTGCCTTGTTCACAAGCCACCTGGCTTGTGAACAAGGCAAACGCGGAGGGCTAGTGAGGCACACGCGGCGGCGGTGGAGTGCGGGGTTTGAGCTCCTTGGCGGCGTAGCGACCGATCTCGTAGGTCGCGTAGCCGTCGGAGACCGCCCCGACTCCCCCACCGATCACCGGTGTCCGACGCGCGATCATCGCAATGGTCCGCTTCCCGGCGGCGCGGGCGATCAGCTCGGCTGCGACCGCCTTCGCGATCCGCTGGTCGAGCGTGGCGTCGTCGTGCGGTGCGGTCGCGATCGCCATCGGCCGGCTTGGGAGCTTCTTGTGCTTGACGAGGGACTTGACTGCGTCCTTGCCGAGCACACAGGCCAGGACGGCGTTGCGGACCCGGCCGTCCTCGAGGTCGTAGCCGCGTAGGTGAGCGATACCCGCGACCAGGTGGCACTGGAGCAGAGCGACTCCGGAGATGTTGGCTGGAACGGCTACCGCCATCGTGATGAGCCCGCCGAGGTTCGTCACGAAGCCCTGCAGTCCCGCCAACCGGACGTGTGAGTCGACCATGGCCCGGATCGCCCGGTCGACGTCGCCGTCGTGGGACTGCAGCAGTCGGTCGGCCGACTCGGCGGCACCGGGCAGCGGGCCGATCCCGTCAACGGCGCGGTCGAACGTACGACGGACGAAGTTCGACGCCAGCCCGGGCGCAGCGCGCATTGCCACCGGCGTCATCACGCGCGCGGTCAGGGTCTTCCTGCTCCTCGGCATACTCCGAGCCTAGGTCGTCCGCAAGGTTCGCGCGCGGTGTGGTGCACCCACACACAGCGTCGAAACTGGCTGGCAGCACGGCGCGTGCTTTGCTTGGGTAGAGCTTGAGCAGAGAACGGCACCGGACTCCAGGAGGACAGATGACGGACGCTCCCAAGCCGACGGACGCCGAGGACGAGCAGCACAAGCTGTTCCGGGAGGCACTCGAGCGCAAGAAGGCTGCCCAGAAGAAGCCTCCGGTGCGTGGCTCCCGCAACCAGGGTGTCGGCGAGGCGCACAACGACCACGCTCGCCGAGAATTCCGGCGCAAGTCCGGCAGTTGACCCTCCAGCGGCGGGTCGCGCGGCTCGTCCCGCGGTTTACGTCAGCCAGTTTGCCGTCGACACGGCAGAATCAGGAGCGTGACCCGGTTTGAGGACGGCCACGGGTGGTGAGCCAGCTGCCTGTTGAGCCGCCACCGTGCCCGTGGGTGTTCCCTGATCCCATCGATGCCGAGGACGACGTCGTCGCCGTCGGAGCCGATCTCGAGCCTGGAACCGTCCTCGCTGCCTATCGCACCGGGTTGTTCCCGATGCCGATGTCTGAGGTCGAGGCGATGTCGTGGTGGTCGCCTGTACGCCGTGGGGTCCTTCCGCTCGACGGCCTTCGGATCACGCGCTCGATGCGCCAGTCGGCCAAGCGCTTCACGGTCACCGTTGACCGGGCGTTCGATGACGTCGTCCGCAGATGCGCCGACGAGGACCGGCCCGGCGGCTGGATCGATGAGAGCATCGCGACGTGCTACGCGGCCCTGCACGAGCTGGGGTGGGCGCACTCCGTCGAGGTGTGGAGCAACGACCGCCTCGTGGGTGGGTTGTACGGCGTCGCCATCGGCGGGCTCTTCGCGGGCGAGTCGATGTTCCACGAGGAGCGCGACGCGTCGAAGGTCGCCCTCATGGGCCTGGTCGAGCTGCTCGATGACGGTCGGGCCGGCCGCCTGCTGGACGTCCAGTGGTCGACACCGCACCTGATGAGCCTCGGTGTCGTGGAGTGCTGGCGCGCGGACTACCTGGTGATGCTGCGCGAGGCTCTCGCGCTCCCGCTGCCGAAGCAGTGGCGCCAGGACGCGGCGAAACCAGTGGCGGAGCCAGTGCCAGAACCAGCGGCGGAGCACCGGTGATCGCGTGGGTCAGCTGGCGGTGGCCCGACCCTCGTCGGGCGCGAACGCCCACTCGGTGAAGGACGGACTTGCCTCGGGCTCGGTGAGCTCAGGGAACGTGGACTCCCCCGTCTCGATCGGAAGCACCGGTTCCATCAGCGGCACAGGCGGCGCCGACTCTGCGGCGTGGGCCGACAGCTGAACGCCGGGAGCATCGCGCAGTCCGTCGATGAGAGCGTCGATGAACTCGTTGACGTCTTCCTTCGTCAGCCGGAACGTGCCCGCGCACAACCCGTCGCGCCACATCGACAGCACCACGAGATGAGCTTCGTGGTGCCACGTGAGGCGCATCGCCCGGCCGTTTCCGCGGGCGTCCAGGAAGACCTCCCCGTGAGGCCGGTCAGACTGCGCGGACATTCCGCAACTATGCCCCGTGCGAGCGGTGCCGGGCAACCACAACCAGAGATTTGGCGCGCGACTTGGCAGTATGGGGGGATGCCCGAGCTGCCGGAGGTGCAAGCGCTGGCCCACGACCTGGTCGGCCGCCTCGACGGTCGCGCCGTCGCACGCCTCGATATCGTGGCATTTTCTGCATTGAAGACATATGACCCGCCAGTGTCGGCGCTCCCGGGCCTGTTCGTGACCGGCGTCGGGCGCCGCGGCAAGTTCCTCGACATCGCGGTCGACGACCTGCACGTGATCGTCCATCTGGCGCGCGGCGGCTGGATCCGCTGGCGGGACGAGGTGCCTGCCACCCCGCCCCGACCCGGCAAGAGCCCGCTGGCCGCTCGTCTCGTGCTCGACGACGACTCGGGCATCGACTTCACCGAGGCCGGCACCAAGAAGGGCCTCGCGATCTACGTGGTCCGCGACCCGGCCGACGTCCCGGGGATCGCCAGGCTCGGCCCCGACCCGCTCGCCGACGATTTCACCCCCGAGACCCTCGCGGGCATCCTCGCCGCGGCGGGGCGGTCGCAGATCAAGGGTGTCCTGCGTGACCAGTCGATCATCGCCGGCATCGGCAACGCGTACTCCGATGAGATCCTGCACGTCGCGAAGATGTCGCCCTTCAAGCCAGCAGCCATGGCGCCGGACGACGAGGCGGCTCTGTACGACGCCATCGGCGTCACGTTGCGCGACGCGATCGCGCGGTCGGACGGGTTGGCCGCGACCGAGTTGAAGAAGGAGAAGAAGTCCGGCCTACGGGTGCATGGCCGGACCGGCCAGCCGTGTCCCGTGTGCGGGGACACCGTGCGGGAGGTGTCGTTCGCCGACTCGTCGCTGCAGTACTGTCCGACCTGCCAGACCGGCGGCAAGCCGCTCGCCGACCGTCGACTGTCTCGCCTGCTGAAGTAGCCGGTACCCAATCCCCTGATACCGCCTTGCCGTGGCGCTGCCGCGGCGACTAGGTTCTTGCGATTGTGCATGCGGACCTGCGGACCTATGGACGGCTGTTCGTCGCCGGGTTCCGCCGCCAGACCGCCTACCGTCTCGCGATGTTCGCCGGACTTGCCACCAACGTCGTCTTCGGCTTCATCCGGACCGCCATTCTCTTCGCGGCCGTGGACAGCTCCGGCGGCGACCTCGCGGGCTACACGACCGGATCGATCAGCGCCTATGTGTGGCTGAGCCAGGGTCTGCTCGGCGCGATCCAGCTCAACGGTGCCGCCGAGATCGGCGACCGGATCCGCACCGGTGATGTGGCGGTCGACTTCACCCGTCCGGTCGACGTGCAGACCTGGCACCTGGCTGAGGACCTCGGCCGGGCTGCGTTCACCCTCATCCCGCGTGGGCTGCCCAGTGTTCTCATCGGTGCGTTGACCGTCGGTCTCGTGATGCCGTCCACCGTGCTCCCGTACGTGCTCGGAGTCGTCAGCATCATGATCGGGATCGCCATCTCGTTCTACTGCCGGTTCGCCGTCAACACCGTCGGTTTCTGGCTGCTCGACACCCGCGGCGTACGTGCTCTCTACATGGTGACGTCGACGTTCCTCGCCGGGTTGTACGTGCCGGTGGCGCTCTTTCCCGGCTGGTTGCACGCGCTGGCGTACGCCACCCCGTTCCCGTCGATCCTGCAGGTGCCGGTCAACGTCATCACCGGGCAGACCGCGGGGCTCGAGGCAGTCCAGTCGGTCGGCATCCAGGTCGTCTGGTTGGTCGTGACGTGTGTGGCCGGGCGGGCCCTCACGGCGGCCGGGCGGCACAAGCTGGTGGTGCAGGGTGGCTGACGACCTGACCACGACGCTGCCGCTCGAGCGCAGCCGGTACGGCGGCTGGACCCTGCCCTACCGCGCCGTGGTCGCATCCCGGATCCGCGCCCAACGCGCTTACCCGATGTCGTTCCTGCTCGACTTCTTCGGGTCACTGCTGGTCGGGCTGACGGAGTTCGGCGAGGTCTTCGTCATCTTCCACAACGTCGGGGTGCTGGGCGGGCTCACGTTCCACAACATCCTGCTGCTGTTCGGGCTGTCCAACCTGTCGTGGTCGATCGCCGACCTCCTCGTGGGGCACGTCGACACGCTGCCGACGTACGTACGGGCCGGCACGGTGGATGCGTTCTTCCTGCGGCCGCAGCCCGTCCTGGCCCAGCTCATGACCAGCGAGTTCTCGCTGCGTCGTCTCGCGCGGATGAGCGTGGCGGTCGTGACCCTCGGGTTCGGGCTGGCCTGGAACCCGATCGACTTCGGTCCCCGCGTTGTCGCACTCCTGCTCATCTCAGTGGTGTTCGGCGCCGCGATCTTTGCCGCGCTCTTCGTCTGTGCCGCCAGCCTGCAGTTCTTCCTGATCAACGGTGCCGAGCTGACCAACACGTTCACCTACGGCGGTTCGTACGCCGCGTCCCAGCCCGCGTCGATCTTCCCTGGACCTCTGAAGCTGCTGTTCGGCTATCTCGTCCCGGTGGTGTTCACGGCATACCTGCCGACGCTGGCGATCCTCGGGCTGCCCGGCCCTGGCGGACTGCCGGCCTGGCTGGCCTGGTTCACTCCGTTGGCGGCGTGCTGGACCTGGGGGATGGCACTGCTGCTGTGGCGGTGGGGCAGTCGGCACTACCAAGGAGGTGGCGGATGACCGGTCCGATCATCGAGCTCTCGGCGTTGACCCGTGAGTTCAGCGTTCGTCGCAAGACCGACTCCCGCCGGCGCGAGCGACAGACCCTGACGGCGGTCGATGCCATGACCTGGAGGGTGCAGCCCGGCGAGTCCGTCGGCTACATCGGCGCGAACGGGGCCGGCAAGTCCACCACCATCAAGATGCTCAGCGGCATCCTCGTGCCGACGTCCGGCAGCGTGCGGACGTGCGGGCTCGAACCCGTGCGTCAGCGGCGGGACCTCGCGCGGCGCATGGGCGTCGTGTTCGGGCAGCGCTCGCAGCTGTGGTGGGACCTTCCGCTGCACGAATCCTTCGCCATCCTGGCGGCGATCCACCAGCTCGAGCCGGCATACGCGAAGGGCCGGACCCGTGAGCTGGTCGACCAGCTCGAGATGGGCGAGACCCTGGACACCCCGGTCCGCCAGCTGTCCCTCGGCCAGCGCATGCGCGGCGAGATCGCCGCCGCACTGCTGCACGCGCCACAGCTGCTCATCCTCGATGAGCCGACCATCGGCCTCGACGTGCTGTCCAAGGCGAGGCTGCGCGAGTTCCTGATCCACGAGCGCGCAGCGCACGGCACGACGTTGCTGCTCACCACCCACGACATGGGTGACATCGAGCGGTTGTGTGACCGGGTGCTGGTGGTCGACCACGGTCGCCTCGTGTACGACGGCACCCTCCCGGGCCTGGCCGCCACGGCAGGTGCGCAACGGCTGCTCGTCGTCGACCTGGTCGAGCCGACGGCCGACCTCGTCGACGTCCCCCACACCACACTGGTGGGCAGTGAGGCCGACGGCCTTCGGCAGCGGCTGGCGTTCGATGCGGCTCACACGACGGCTGCCCAGGTGCTGGCGGCGGTGGCCACCCGAGCCGAGGTGCGGGACCTGTCGATCGAGGAACCCGACATCGAGGACGTCGTCCGCCGGATCTACCAGGCCCAGCGCTGACCGGGTCGGCCTGTCGACGCTCAGCTCGACCGCACGCCGGCTTCAGCGCTGTCCCAGCCGGGGGGCGGCGCGATAGCTTGCCAGTCGGCCGGCGCGCTCCAGTCCTGCCACGAGCTGTCCCACCAGTAGGCCCTGCTCGTGAGCAACTCGGCGATCGCGCGACCGGTGTCGCGGATCGCCTCCGCCTGGGCGGCGGAGTAGCGGCCTTCACGGACCCGCTCCTCGAAGAGCTCCGCGTCCTTGATCACCCAGTCGCCCTCGGCCGGCAACCAGTAGTCCAGCTCGTGGTCAAGGGTGTCGAAGCCACCGTCATACCGCCGGAACGGGTCCTGCAGGTTGAAGTACCACCCCGAAAACGTACGATCCGGCCCGGACCAGTAGAGATCCACGGAGTACGGCTCGCCTGGACGCTGCAGCATGAGCTTCCCGTGTCCCTGCCAGACCCGGTGACCCGCGGTCTGCCAGGGGTGCACCCACCTGTCGAAGGGCCAGTCCGGGAAGGCCAGCGCCGAGCCGGGCGCGAGGTAGACCGCGAGCAGGTCAGGAGTGTCCTGCACGACGTACGTCGCGAAGCCGATCCACGGATGGCCGTGCAGGAACTCGCGTCGGACGACCTGGTCCCCGAACTGCCAACGCGTGCCTGTCACAGGGTCAGGCTAGAGCAGCAATTGACCGTCGTGGCAGGCTGGAGTCATGACGCAGCAGATCCCCGAGGTCGACGTCTCCAACGTCCCTGCCGAGATCCCAGCGGCGTTGACGGTCCTGGACGTACGCGAGGACGCGGAGTGGGCGGCCGGTCATATCGACGGGGCCCAGCACATCCCGTTGATGCAGGTGCCGCAACGGATCGACGAGCTGTCCGCCGACACCCAGCTGCTGGTCGTCTGCCGCAGTGGAGCGAGGTCGGCACAGGCAACGGCGTTCCTGAACGCGCACGGGCTCAATGCCGTCAACCTCTCGGGCGGCATGGTCGCGTGGGCGCGCTCCCGCCGCTCGATGGTCGCCGACGGTGTAGCGGCGCCCGAGGTGTTCTGACCCCAGCTGTTCTGACCAGACGTCAACGTCGGCGACACGCGCTAGCCCTCCATACGTCAATCTAGGGAAAACGCTAGACAAGGCCATACCGTCGTAGCGTGGACCCGATCCGGAACCCCTATGCGCCCGGCGCCGGGCAGCGGCCACCCGAGCTGGCCGGCCGTGACCGCGAGCTCAAGCAGTTCGAGATCACCCTCGAGCGGGTGGCAGGCGGACGTCCCGAGCGGTCACTCGTGCTGTCGGGTCTGCGCGGCGTCGGCAAGACCGTGCTGCTCAACGCGCTGCGCAGCCTCGCGGTGCAGCGATTCTGGGGCACCGGCAAGTTCGAGGCCCGACCCGACCGGAGCATTCGCATCCCCGTCGCACAGGCGGTCCACGCGGCCGTGCGGGACATCGGCTACCGCCACCGTGACCCCGACCGCGTGGACACCGTCACCGGTGTCGTGAAGGCGTTCGCGCAACGCACCGGCATGGCCGACCGCAAGGGACACCGCTGGACGCCACCGTTGGACGTGCCGGCGGTCAAGGGTCGTGCCGATTCGGGCGACCTCGAGCTCGACCTGACCGAGCTGTTCAGCGACGTGGCCGAGCTGGCCCGTGACCTCGGAGTCGGCGTCGCCGTGTGCATCGACGAAATGCAGGACATCAGTACCGACGAGCTGTCGGCGTTGTGCGCGGCCTGCCACGAGATCAGCCAGCAGGGTGCACCGCTGGTCGTCGTCGGGGCGGGGCTACCCCACCTCCCGGCCGCCCTGGCTGCCTCCAAGTCGTATGCCGAGCGGCTCTTCCACTACCGGTCCGTCGACCGCCTCTCGAGATCCGACGCCGACCGGGCCCTCCTGGTCCCCGCGTCCACCGAGGCTGTCGGCATCGATGACGACGCGCTTGCCGAGCTCTACCACCTCACCGACGGCTACCCGTACTTCGTCCAGGCCTACGGCAAGGTCACGTGGGACTGCGCCCCCGCGTCGCCCATCACGGCGACCGACGTCAAGGAAGCCTCACCCCTGGCCGAGGCAGAGCTCGCCATCGGCTTCTTCGGTGCCCGCTTCGACCGAGCCACTCCGGCCGAGCGCGACTACATGCGTGCCATGGCTGACCTCGGTGTCGAGTCCGAGGACGGTCCGGTGTCGACGGCTGACGTGGCGAGCAACCTCGGGCGCAAGCCGTCGTCCCTGTCGCCGGCCCGGGACGGCCTGATCAAGAAGGGGCTGGTGTTCGCCGAGGAACGCGGGGTCGTGCGCTTCACGGTGCCGCACTTCGGCCAGTTCCTGCGTTCGCAGCGCGACTGAGGAGCCGGGTCTGGCCTCGTACGCGGGGGAGGCGCCGATCGCGGACCGGACCTCCGACCGCGCTTGTCGAGATCGAGACGAGCCTTGGGTACGCTCGGCTCGACTCGACTCGACGTGCGTACCCGAAGATGGAGGAAGTCGGTGCTGACCTGTCCTCGCTGCGGGCTGCAGAACCAACCCGGTATCACGGCGTGTGCCCGGTGTGGCCTCCCCGTCGACATTCTCCCGGGCCGCCAGGCCCCGCAGTCGCCACCGCCGGCATCCCGCCAAGGATCGCCCAGCCAACCGAGTGCGGGACCAGCCGGCTACGGCCCGCCGCTCCAACCACCTGGTTACGGCCGGCCCGCCTCCTCGCCGTTCGGGCCGTCAGCCCTGCTTCAGGATCGCGGAACCATGGCCTCCGTCGCCGCCCTCGGTCTGGCTGCCTTGTTCTCCCTCGTGTACGCCGTCTGGGCGTTCACGGCGCGGCGGGGCGTGTTCGCTGACTTCTCCAACGGTGTCACCGTCACCGACGCGCAAGCCACCTCCAGCGATCGCGTCGACACGGCCCTGCTGCTGCTGGCGAGCCTGCTCGTCGTCGTGGCGATCGCCCTGTGGGTGACACGCACCGTCAACGCCGGCAAGGTCGAGGCGGGCCTCGAGCTCGGTGGACTTGCGCTCACCGGCCTCGGAGTTGTCGTCGTGCTGGTCGGGCTCTATGTCTCCAGCACGATCGTCGGCGCCGGCGACAGCGTCTCGCAGGGGGATCGCGGGGTCACGGCCGCTGTCGTGACAGGAGCAGGTTTCCTCGTCATCGCGATCGGGTTGGCGCTCGGCGGGCAGGCCATCCGATCCGGTCGAGCGCACCCGAGGGGCGGCACCGCCGGCAGTCATCGGCCGCTCGGCGCTGCCGGTTACCCACGCGGCTGATCCGACGCGCCGACGGCGGTGTTGAGGTCTTTGCCTCGGGCTCCGCCCGGACATGCCACGATTGACATGTGACGAAGAGCCGGGGCCTCGGGCTGCGTCTGCGTCGGCGGCCGACCATCTCGTGGTCCTCGAGCCTCGAGCCTCCCCAGGTGGTAGCCCACCGTGGCTCCAGCGAGGCCAAGCCGGAGCACACGCTGGCGGCGTACGTGCACGCGTTGGACGAAGGCGCTGAGGCACTCGAGTGTGATGTGCGAATGACGGCGGACGGGCATCTCGTCTGTGTCCACGACCGGCGGATCGAGCGCACCAGCAGCGGCAAAGGTGCCGTCTCGACCTTGCACCTGCAGCAGCTGGAGGCCCTGGACTGGTCGTCGTGGAAGCAACCCTGGGCCGACCTCGACGACGAGGCCGAGGAGGGAGCTGAGTACGGCGCCCAGAACGGCACGACGGAGCACAAGTCGATCCTGACCCTCGAACGACTCCTGGACACGGTGCGCGACTACGACCGACGCGTCGAGGTCGCGATCGAGACCAAGCACCCGACCCGGTTCGCGGGTCTGGTCGAACGTCGCCTGGTCGAGCTGCTGGACCGGTACGGCTGGGCCCGGCCGCGGCGTGGCACGACCTCGCCCGCACGAGTGATGAGCTTCTCGTGGATGAGCCTGCGCCGGTGTCTGGAGCTGGCACCCACCCTCCAGACGGTGTATCTGATGGACCGGGTGCCGCTGCGCTTTCGCGATGGCTCCCTGCCGCTCGGCGCCAGTGTCGCCGGACCGTCGATCGACATCATCCGCGCGCATCCGGAGTACGTCGCGAAGGCGCACGCGGCCGGTCACCAGGTTCACGTCTGGACCGTCAACCACCCCGTCGACGTCGAGCTCTGTGCGGCGTTGGGGGTCGACGCCGTGATCACCGACAAGCCTGGTGCAACCCTGCGGCTGCTCCAGGAACGCACCGCGTGACGGCGCCGGCTGGTACAACGTGACCGGCAGCTCCCCCGCAGCAAGCTCTTGCCATCGGGCGCGTCACTGGTCACAGTGGTGGGCGTGAGTGCGACATGACTCCCATCGAGACGGTCGACTCGGTCGGGCGGGCCGGAGCCGAGGTGTGGACGTTCCCGTTCGCGGCGCGAGCCGTTCGGGCGGCTCGGACCACGGTCGGTGGTGTCCTGAGCCGGCTGGGCGCCGACAGCGCCATCATCGATGACGCGCGCCTGGTGGTCAGCGAGCTGCTCGGCAACGCGTTGCGCCATGCGCGGCCGCTTCCGGACGGCACGATCCAGGTGGGCCTGCGCGTCGAGGCCGACACGGTCCGGCTGTTCGTCGTCGACGGCGGCTCGCCGACCCTGCCGACCCTGCTGAATCCGCCGCCGCTGGCACTCGGCGGTCGCGGCCTGTCCATCGTGCGCACCCTGACGCGTGACTGGGGTGTGCACGAGACCGGCACGGGCAACACGGTCTTCGGCGTACTCGCACTGGCCTGAGTCCGACACCTTCCAGCGCCTCCCGGTTGGCTCCGACAAAGGAAGCCGGCCGGACAGGTGGATTCCTGGCTGAGAACCCCGCCGCTGACCGGCACCGGGCTTGCGCCAAACTTGCAGCCTGGTCCAGGCGCCTCGTGTTCGAGAGCCGCCGTTGTGCACGGAAAGGTCGCCGCCATGGGTAAGAAGGCGCGTTCGAAGGCTCCGACCCCCGATCCCGACGGGATCGGTCCCCGTCAGCCGTGCCCCTGTGGGTCCGGCAAGCGGTACAAGGCGTGTCACGGTGGCCGCGACGGGGGCAGCGGTGCCTACGTGGTCAGGACCTTCGCCGGGCTGCCCGGCGAGTGCGACTGGGTGGCGATGCGCGAGTTCGTGCCGGCTGCGAAGGCTGGACTCACCCTGCTTCCCACCGCGTTCGACGGGCTCGGCAAGGAGGCCGGCGCAGCGGTGGTCACGGTGCTGCCGGGGATCGCTCCCGCGCAGCGACGGGGCGACGGTGACGTCTGGGTGGCGGTCCAGGTGACGCACCAGTCCGGTGACCCGAGCCGCGACTTTGCCGCGGCACTCCAGGTCGGCCTCGCAGCTGAGCCCGGAACGACCGTCGTGATGCCAGAGCTCCCTGGGGACGGCCCGCGGCTGCAGGACGTCGTCGACCCGGCCAGCAGCTTCGATGTCGAGGTCATGACGGGGTTCGAGTTCTGGTTCGACGGCTCCGACGAGGACGACGCCACGGTCGCGGCCAGCCTCGAGCAGCTCAATTCCTCGATCGACCCGACCACCCGGCTCTCCTCAGTCGAGGCGGCGTACTGGACTTCGGTCGGCACCAAGGAGCACCTGCGCTGGGTGCTGCCGCACGACGAGGAGAAGCTGCTGACCGCGCTGGCACGCCTCCACTCCACGGACGCCGACCGGCTCGGTCCGGACTCCCGGTTGGTGGGTTCGTTCCGCGCCCACGGACTGCTGGTCCCCGTCTGGGATCTCGCTCTCGGGACCGGTGCTGAGGATCTGGAGGAGCCGATCAGCCGGTTCCAAGAGCGTCTCGGCGAGGCGCTCGCTGACAATTCGGCCCTGTCGGACCAGGAGCGGTCGGCACGCCACGGACTGGCCAACCGGCAGATCACGATCAGGTAGTCGCCTGGTCAGGCCGCACTTGCTCCACGCGCGCCGGAACGCAACAAACGCGGCAGTCCGGGCGGTTCGACGATCGCGCAAGATTGACTGCAACCGATGAGTAGCAAGCGCTTGTGTCGCGTACATATCCACTTTATGCTTCAAGGACACCCGGTCGTTGCTGTATCCCCCGTCAGTAACGGCCGGGTTCTCCATGTCGTGATCCAAGTCGGGTGGCTGACCCCCTCAGAGCGGGTCGCGCGAGACGGGGCACGACATGCAGCGTGGGCCCCCGCGGCCCGAGCCGAGCTCCGAACCGGCAATGGTCACCACATCGATCCCCGCCTCACGCAGCCGTTCGTTCGTCTCGACGTTGCGTTCGTACGCGACGGCCACCCGCGGCGCGATCGCCAACGTGTTGTTGCCGTCGTCCCACTGCTCGCGCTCGGCGGTGACCGGGTCGAGCCCGGTGTCGATCTGGCGCAACGTGTCGATGCCCATCGCCTTCGCCGCGGCGACCAGGAACGGCTCGGCGTCGGCGACGGCCAGCTCGATCTGTGCCTCGTCGTCATGTGGTTCCCGACAGGTCACCGCGTGCGCTGACAAGGTGTCGGCCACGTTGGGGTACATCACGATGGAGTCGACGTCGACCATCGTGCAGACCGTGTCGAGGTGCATGGTCGCCCGCTCCTGCGCGATGGGAACGGCGAGCACCGTGTGGGCTACGTCGTCGGCGAACGCACGCCTGGCGAAGCGCTCCACCCCCGCCGGTGTGGTCCGCTCGCCCACCCCGACCGCCATGACGCCGGGCCCCAGCAGCAGCACGTCGCCGCCCTCGACGTGCTCGGCCTGCCAGCCGTGGACCCGTGCCACGCCGGCGAAGCGGGGATGGAAGGTGTAGATGAGCTCGGTCAGCTGGGTCTCGCGTGAGCGGGCCGGCATGGCCAGGCTGGTCACGGCGACGCGATCGCGCAGCCAGACCGACGAGTCGCGGGTGAAGAGCAGGTTGGGGAGCGGGTCGAGCAGGAAGTCGTCGCTGGCGAGCAGACTCGTGACGAGACCGTAGCCGCCCCGGACCTCGTCGTTGCGGACACCTGCCGTGATGGAGGTGGCCAGCTGCTCGGGGGAGAGCTGCTCGAGCCAGCCTTGCAGGTAGCGGCGCAGCGTATCGCCGAGGCGGAGACTGGCAGTGACCTGACCGATGGCCTGGGCGCGGGCGGCCGGCTGCTCGAGCGTCTCGATGAGGAGGTCGACGAGGTAGAGCACCTCGGCGCCGCGGTCCCGCAAGGCTTCGGCGAACCTGTCGTGCTCCTCCTGGGCACGCCCGACCCAAGGGATCCCGTCGAACAGCAGAGAGTCGTTGTTGCGGGGAGTGAGCCGTTTCAGCTCCGGCCCGGGCCGGTGCAGCAGGACTGTTCGGAGCCGGCCGACTTCACTGTCTGCGCCCAACGGGACAAGGAGACTCGTCATGACGCAGAGCCTAATGCCGGACCGTCACGCGGTGGCCAGCTGAGCGACCCCGACCGCCACGAACACGAGGCAGACGCTACCCGCGACGTAGTGCAGGACCGACAGGCGCATGTAGCGCAGCAGCACCCGACCGCCCACGACGGCGAGGCCGGACACAGTCAGCAGGGCTGCCCACGAGCCGATGAACACCGAGACCGGCGAGCCGTACTTGGCGACGAGGTTGAGCGTGAGGATCTGCGAGAGGTCGCCCCACTCCGCTGCGAACAGGACGAGGAACGACGTGAGGACGGCATGCCAGCCCTGCTGGTCCCGGACCGCCTTCTTGGCGAACTCCTCTTCCTGTTCCTTTTCCTCGTCGTCAGCGTGCGGGGCGGCGCGGAACAAGATGATGGCGCCGATCAGGAACATGACGGTGCTCAGTGCGTGGACGACCCACTCGGGCAGGAAGGAGACGGCGTGCCCGGCTGACACCGCCACCAGGCACTGGACGCCGAACGCCAGCCCGACACCGATCCAGACCGCGAGCGGTCGATAACGGGTGGACAGGACCAGGGCTGCGACGAACGTCTTGTCGGGTAGCTCGACAGGGAAGATCAGCCCGAAGCTGAGCGCGAGCACGTGCCAGTCCATGCAGAACCCAACGGTCGACGACGGGAGGACCGGCTGAGTGTACCGACCGTGACATCACGGTCGGACCGGCCGTCGGGTACGGCGAGGATCAGGCCGCGGACCGGTCGGTCAGCGCTCCCAGAAGTGCGCCGAAGCGGCGATCGCGTCGGCCATGACCGCCTTCATGGGGCGCTCGAGTGCCTTTGCGGCGGCTGCCACGTCTTCGTACTCGGGTTGGACGTTGACGACGTGTCCGTTGGTCAGCGCGAGCTTGATGCCGATGGGGCGTTCGTCCACCTCGATCTTTTCGATCTGGCGGTCGAGCTCGTGCTTGCCGACGTACGTCTCACGGAGGCCGATCGCCGACGTCTCGGTGAAGATCACCTGGCGTACGTCGACGGCGGCGCCGGCCTTGAGGAGCACCGACAAGGTGTAGGCCGGGCGGCCCTTCTTCATGATGATGGGCGTGAGCCAGGCATCGGAGGCGCCGGAGTCGAGCAGGCGCTGGAGCGTGGCCGGCCACAACCGAGGGTCGAGGTCGTCGACGTTGGTCTCGTAGAGCACCGCCTGCGCAAGCGTGGCCTCGTGCGGGACACCGAGGAAGATGCGGATGACGTTGGCGTGGTTCTCGAAGTCCTTGGTGCCGCACCCCGTACCGATCTGGTCGACCGTCATCATCGGCTGGGCGCCCCAGGAGGTGACCCAGTGCGAGAGCAGGGCGGCGCCGGTTGGCGTGCACATCTCGGTCTTGATCTGGCCGGCGTACGTCGGGGCACCACGCAGCATGGCGACGACCGCGGGCGGTGGGATGCTCATCTCACCGTGGCTGGTGGACACGGTGCCGGACCCGACTGCGACTGGGCTGCAGATCAGCTCCGACAGGCCGAGACTGACGAATCCGGCGCAGACACCGACGATGTCGGCGATCGCATCGAGCGCTCCGACCTCGTGGAAGTGGACCTCGTTGACACTGACGCCGTGGACAGCGGCCTCGGCGGCGCCGAGCTTGCTGAACACCTCGATCGCGTGTCGCTTGACCTCGGGCTGCAAGGTGGCCGCACTGATGAGGGCGACCACGTCACCCAGACCACGCCTGGTGTTGGAGTCCTCGACCTCGACGAAGGCGTGGTTGCCCCACAGCGAGCCACGCTGGGCGCGGACCAGGGACAGAGTCGTCTGTTCGGGCGCCACGGCGTTGATGGAGCGCCGGATGAAGTCCTCCTCGGCGCCCGCATCGAGCAAGGCGCCCAGCAGCATGTCGCCGGATGCTCCGGATGATGCGTCGATCCAGCCGATCACGACTCGGTTCCTCTCGGTGCGGCGTTGCGAGCAACGCGGGCGGCAAATACGCCGGCGCCGAAGCCGTTGTCGATGTTGACCACGACGACTCCGGGGGCGCAGGAATTCAGCATGGCAAGCAGCGCAGCCAATCCGCCAAAGGACGCGCCATAACCAACCGAAGAGGGGATAGCCACTAGGGGCCGTCCGGTCAGTCCACCCACCACCGAAGGAAGGGCACCTTCCATTCCGGCGATGACTATGAGACAGTCCGCCTCTTCGAGCTCTGAGCGTACGCCGAGCACGCGGTGCAGCCCCGCCACGCCAACGTCGGGAATCAGGCGGGTAGCAGCGCCGAACACGCGCACGGTGAGCGCAGCCTCGTGGGCGACGGGAGCGTCTGAGGTACCGGCCGAGACGATGGCCACCTGGCCGCGGGGTGCCGGCAGCTCGCCGTACGACGCGGCTTTCGCGACGTCGTCGATGACGGCCTCCGGCAGCCGCTCGCGCACCACCGTGATCGCCGCGTCGCTGAGCCGGGTGGCGAGTACGCACCGGTCGGGGTGCGCCTCTCGGAGCCGCGTCAACAGGTCGACGACCTGTTCGGGCGTTTTGCCCGCTCCGTACACCACCTCGGGGTCGCCCGTCCGATGGGCGCGGTCGACGTCCAGACGTGCGTAGCCGAGATCGACGACTGGTCCGGCGGGCGGTGTGGGGCGTGCCGCCGCGTCCACATCGGGAGAGTCGGTCATGCGCTGAATCTAGCCTCCCTAGAGTGGGGGCCATGCCTGGAGTCCCGCCCGCTCGCTACGCCTACCTCGGCCCCGCCGGTACGTTCACCGAGGCGGCGTTGCGCTCGCTGCCAGCGGCGGCGAAGGCGCAGCTCCAACCATGTGGCTCGGTCACGGCGGCTCTCGATGCGGTCCGCGGCTCAACGGCCGACGGTGCCGTGGTCCCGATCGAGAACTCCGTCGAGGGCGGCGTGGCCGTCACGCTCGATGAGCTGTCCACCGGTGAGCCGTTGATGATCACCCGCGAGATGCACGTCGATGTCCAGTTCGCGCTGCTCGCCAAGCCAGGCACGAAGCCGGCGGACATCAAGCGGGTCGCCACCCACCCTCATGCGGAGGCGCAGTGCCGCCGCTGGCTGGCCACCCACCTTCCGGATGCCGAGGTCGTGCTCGAGTCGTCGACCGCGCATGCGGCCGCGCGGGTGGCGGCTCCGGACGCACCGTACGACGCCGCCATCTCGGCACCGATCGCGGCGGACACGTACCGGTTGGCGACCCTGGCCACCGCCATCGCCGACCAGGCCGGGGCGGTGACACGGTTCGTGCTCGTCTCGCGGCCGGGCAGCCCGCCGGCTCCGACCGGCGCGGACAAGACGTCGATCGTGGCGTTCATCCACGACAACCACCCCGGCGCCCTGCTGGAGCTGCTCGAACAGTTCGCCGCGCGTGGGGTGGACCTCACCCGGATCGAGTCGAGGCCAACGGGCTCGCGGCTGGGCCGGTACTGCTTCTCGATCGATGCCGAGGGCCACGTGGCCGAAGCGCGTGTGGGGGAGGCGCTGATGGGGCTGCGCCGGACGTGCGCCGACGTACGGTTCCTGGGTTCCTACCCGCGGGCGGACGGTGCGGTCACCGCAGTGACGGCCGGCACGTCCGACACCGACTTCTCCGACGCCTCCGCCTGGCTCAACCGCCTCCGCTCCTAGCCCCCTTCGTTGAACCGTGAGTTGTGGCTCCTCGAACCGTGAGTTGTGGCTCCTCGAACCGTGAGTTGTGGCTCCTCGAACCGGGGAGTCTGGTGGTGCGGCGGGTATGGCTCAGGCTTCGGTGCGAGCGAAGCCGATCGCCTCCTGCTCCTCTGGCGAGAGCTGTTGTCCGGCCGTCCAGGAGGAGACGTTCTTGGCGTAGGTTCGTGAGTCGCTCCGGCCGTGGATCGACGTGAGGACGACGCCATCGCCGCCGTCGTCGAGCAGCGCCATCGACCACGACAGGTGGCCGCCCATGTCGCCGAACGCGTCGTACCGGACGACCGCCAGATGGCGCAGGCTCGTCGACATGTCCCGCCGCAGCCGGTGGATCTCCTCCGACACCTCGTCGGTCGACAGCGGGGTGACCGGCCCGCGAGGATGTGGAATCTGCTTGCGCCGGGTGGCTTTTGCGCCGCGCATGTGTGGTGACGGAGCTCGCCGATACGCCGCGACGGCCAGTACGGCCGCGACCGCTGCCAGCACGAGCGCCAGCAGGGTGAGCCAGCTCAGTACGTCCGCGGACAAGGGCATGCCCGAGCCTAAGTCGCCGAGGGGAGGCACGTGGACATGGCTCGCCGGTGCTGCACCGGATCAGCAATGGTTCAGCGAGGTACGCGGACCAGCAACAGGCCGGGCTCGATGCTGGCTCGTAGCTCGGTCCCGGGTCCGACAGTGTCGCCGTCGAGCTGCCGCGGCGTGGCGTTCGGCACCGTCAGCACCACCGAGCGCCCGGTGAACCGGTCGAGCAGCTCGTCCGTCCGCTTGCCCCGGGTGAAGACCCGCAGGGCCAATGGGACCCAGCCGAAGAGCCGCCGGGGGGCGATCACGACCACATCGAGCAGGCCGTCGTCGATCAGTGCGTCCGGCAGAAGGGGGATACCCGCCTGCAGCAGCCCGACGTTGCCGATCACGACGGTGCGGGCCCGCCGCCGCACGGGCTCTGCGCCGTCGACACTGATGTCGATGCGAACGGCCGGATAGCCCAGGTGTCGGGCACCCGCGAGCACGTATGCCGTCCAGCCGAGCCGAGCTTTGAGCGCGTCGGGTGCGCCATCCATGATCGCGGCGTCGAGTCCGAGCCCGGCCATCACCACGAACCGGGTCTTGTCGAGGTGGTCGCCCTCGACCGCCACGACGTCGATGGCCCGATCCTGCCCGTGGAGCACAGTGTCGAGCGCTTCATCCTGGCTGAGGGGGATGCCAAGGTTGCGCGCGAGGAGATTGCCGGTGCCGGCAGGTATCACCCCGACCGGGATACCGGTGCCGGCCATCTCGGCGCAGACGACCCGGACCGTCCCGTCGCCGCCTGCGGCAGCGATCACGTCCGCTCCGGCGGCAACCGCAGCGCGGGCCATCGACGCCCCGGCGTCGTCGACGGTCGTCTCGAACCACAACGGCTCGTCCCAGCCGGCCGCCCGTGCCGCCAAGCCGACGCGCACCCTGAACGCGTCGGCGTCCGGGATCTTGATCGGGTTGAGGATGACCGCCAGGGTGCGGAAATCCTGCGGCATCGTCGAGAGCGGCCGTTCGATGGAGGGCTCCGGGTCGGTGTTCACGACGCCGAAGATCGCGGAGACGCCGAACACGATGAGGGCGCCGATCAGCCAACCGGCCACCACATCGCTCGGGTAGTGCGCTCCGACGAAGATCCGGTCAGCGCCGACCAGCGCCACGATCGCGATCCACAACGTGACCAGCGTGCGCCGAAGTCGTCGACGTCGTACGCGCTGCACCGAGAGCACGAGCAGCAGGCCCATCGCCGCGGCGATCTCGGTGGCGTGGCCGGACGGGAACGACCAACCACCGATCTGGGCGGGGACGTCAGGTCGAGGCCGCGTCATGACCTGCTTGAAGATCGACCACGAGGCGGCCGTCGTCACGAGCACGGTGAGGATCCACAACGGCGCTCGACGCTCGCCCCGCACGGCGAGGACCAGCGCGATCACCAGCAGGACGAGCCGTCCGGTCCACGGCTGGCTGATCCGGGCGACCGCGAGGAAGAAGTCGGCCCATCGCGTCCCCGTGACGGCGCCGTCCCACGAGCTCACGACGTGGCGGTCGAACGTCATCAGTGGGCCCCACCGCACCGCCACGAGGAACGTGAGCAGGGCAATGGGTGCGGCCAACGCCACAGCGATGAGCGCAGCGCGCAGCTCGGCGCGTGAATCGGTCACAGGTCTTCTCAGGTGTCGGGAACGGCAGGGTGGGACTCGCACAGTATGCCGTCCGGGCCCGGCCGCCACCCGCCCGTCCCGCCCGCCCCACTCCGCGAGGGCCTCGCCGGGCTCCGCCGTGTCCGTGTTCACCCCGAAACCGGGGTGAAGCGCGCGGGGCGGGTCGATACGCTGAGAGGGTGATCGATCTGCGTGTTCTCCGCCGAGACCCCGAGCTGGCCCGAGAAGCCCAACGGCGGCGCGGCGCCTCCCCAGACCTGGTCGACGAGATCCTCGCGTTGGACGAAGCTCGCCGGTCCTCGATCGCGGCCTTCGAGGGTCTACGCACCCAGCAGAAGACGATGGGCAAGCAGGTCGCCCAGGCCACCGGCGACGACAAGACTGCGCTGCTCGCCCAGACCAAGGAACTTTCGCAACAGGTCAAGGCTGCCGAAGCAGCGCAGGTGGAGGCCGAGGCAGCGTTCAACGACGCGATGTCGCTGCTGCCCAACCTGGCCGCACCTGAGGCGCCGGCCGGTGGCGAGGACGACTACGTCGTGCTCGAGCACGTGGGTGAGCCACGTGACTTCGAGGCGGAAGGTTTCGAGCCCCTGGACCACGTCGAGCTCGGCAAGCGCCTCGGCGCGATCGACATCGAGCGTGGCGCGAAGGTGTCCGGCGCTCGCTTCTACTACCTGACCGGGGCCGGAGCCGACCTCGAGCTGGCGCTGGTGATGATGGCGATGGACCAGGCCCGCGCGGCCGGGTTCACGACGATGATCCCGCCCGCTCTGGTCAAGCCTCGCGCCATGGAGGGCACCGGCTTTCTCGGCCAGGCCGCGGGTGACGTCTACCGGCTGCCGGACGAGGACTACTACCTCGTCGGCACGTCCGAGGTGCCCCTGGCGGCATACCACTCCGACGAGATCCTCGAGGCCGAGACCTTGCCGCGTCGGTACGTCGCGTTCAGCCCCTGCTTCCGCAAGGAGGCCGGCTCGTACGGCAAGGACACACGCGGGATCTTCCGGGTGCACTGGTTCGACAAGGTCGAGATGTTCACCTACACGACGCTCGAGGAGTCCTTCAAGGAGCACGAGCGGCTGCTCGGCTGGGAGAAGGAGTGGCTCGACAAGCTCGGGCTCGCCTACCGGGTCATCGACACCGCGGCTGGTGACCTCGGTCTGTCGGCGCAACGCAAGTTCGACTGCGAGGCGTGGATCCCGACGCAGGGTCGTTACCGCGAGCTCACGTCGACG
The DNA here is from genome assembly GCA_963815445.1 of uncultured Actinomycetota bacterium. Classification (GTDB taxonomy): domain Bacteria; phylum Actinomycetota; class Actinomycetes; order Propionibacteriales; family Nocardioidaceae; genus JANLYC01. The sequence goes on along the minus strand of CAWFGV010000004.1, from coordinate 99,632 downwards.
TCCAACTGCACGGAGTTCCAGGCACGTCGGCTGAACATCCGCGGTCGGTTCCCTGACGGCATCCGTCCTCTGGCCACCCTCAACGGGACGCTGGTGGCGATTCCGCGCACGATCGTGGCGATCCTCGAGACGCACCAACAGGCCGACGGGTCTGTTCGGGTGCCGGAGGCGCTGCAGCCTTACTTGCAAGGGCGTACGACGCTGGAGCCCATCGCGTGAAGGCCCCATGCCGGCTGGTCGTGTGAGGCCGCGGCTGGTCGCGCTCGACATCGACGGCACGCTGGTCGACTTCGACGAGAGCGTCCGCCCGGTGGTTCTCGACGCTGTGCGTGCCGTCCGCGACAGCGGTGTTCACGTGGTGCTGTCCACCGGCCGGTCGGTCCACGGGATCACAGCGGTTCTTGACACCTTCGGCCTGACTGACGGGCTGGCCGTGGCGAGCAACGGAGCGGTCACGTTCACCTACCATCCGGCGACCGTGCGGACCGCTGTCACGTTCAATGCCGAGCGCGCTGTCCGTTCCGTCCTCGAGCACGTGCCGGATGCCCTCGTCGCGGTCGAGGTCGTGGGTCGCGGCTACCGCGTCAACCGGCATTTCCCCGCCGGCGAGATCGGCGGCCAGATGTGGCTCGAGTCGGTCGACGACCTGGTGCGCGACCCGGTCACGCGAGTCATCATCCGCGACGAGGGGAAGTCCGCGGAGGAGTTCGAGGCGTTGGCATCGGACCTGGGTCTGCACGGCACGAACTATTTCGTCGGCTACACCGCTTGGCTCGACCTGGCGCCCGAAGGCGTGTCGAAGGCGTCGGCCCTGGCAGACGTGGCCGCGGAACTGGGTGTGGCCCAGCGTGAGGTTCTCGCCATCGGCGACGGGCGCAACGACCTCGAGATGCTGCGGTGGGCCGGGCGAGGGGTCGCGATGGGGCAAGCGCCGGACGTGGTGAAGGAGGCTGCCGACGCGGTGACCGCAAGCTGGCAGGACGACGGGGTTGCGGTCGAGCTCGCCGGCTGGTTCGACATCGCCGGCTCGGACTAGGCGGCGGCGATCCGGACCGCGCCGTTCTGAAACGTCGCGGTACTCGCTATCGGCGGCTCTTGCTGGCAGCATGGGGCTTTGCACGATGGTCTGTCCGCAGACGTCACCCATGTCGGAGACGGGCGATTCGCGGCTCCATCGCACGATCGTGAACATGACGGGGGTCAACACGATGCTCGATCCGGCATCTGCTGGGACATCCATGCACGACGAGGGCAGCAAGATGCCCTGTCTGAGCGACAATTCGGTGTTTCTCGCGCCGCTGCTCGAGGAGCCGCCGGTGCGGTCCAGCACGTCGACCGAGACCTGGGGCGAGTACGAGCGGCTGGTAGCGGCGGCGCGGGGTGCCTGCTCGGTCTGCCCCGTGCTGGCCGACTGCCTGTACTGGGCCGTCGCAGAGTCCGATGTGGCGGGGTATGTCGCGTGCACAACCCCGAACGAGCGGGCCGCCATCCGACGGATGATCGGGGTCACGGTCGAGTCGGAGGACTGGGACGCGTTCGTCGGAGCACGCGACTCGCGAGGCCCTGTCGACGTACTCCGGCTGCGGGAGCAGCACCCGAACGAGACGCTCGCGGCGTTGGCGGGGCGGCTCGGTTGCTCGGTGTCGACTGTGAAGAGGCGGCTGCGTCGTGGGCGCACCGCCGGTGCGCAGGCCGGTCGGCCGTCGACGCGGCAGTCCCGACCACGGCCGACCATGGACGAGGTGTTCGAGGCCTTCGAGCAGGTCGTCGAGCCGAACCGCATGAGCCGACGCGTCTCCTGAGGCGGTCGGCCTGCGGATCCCGTTTGGGTGAGGCGGGCTTTGGGTGAGACGGCGCGCTGCGTCGTTCAGCCGCGTCATACGGCTGCGTCATCCGCCTGCGATGCCGCGCCGTTGCGTGGCGCACTAGTCGGCAAGGCAAGTACCTAGTGCCCGCGCCACGTTTGCCTTGTAAACAAGCCACCTGGCTTGTTTACAAGGCAAACGCGACGGCCAGTTGGGCAACAACCGCGCTCGCTTGCGGGTCAGGACTGGGCAGGTCAGGACTGGGGCAGGACTGGGGCAGGAAGGGTCAGGCCTGGGGCATGACGAAGGTGACGACGGCGTCGCTGGTCGGGTGGTCGGTGCCCCCCTTGGGTTCGACCGTGATCGCGACCGAGTCGGCCTGGAAGGCACCGGCCGGCAGTGCGGTGATCACCTGCGAGGATGCGTTCGGCCGGAACGTGCCTGCCGGTACCGGGTCGGACGAGCCCCTGATCGTCCACGCCTCGTAGACCTTGTCGCTCGGCAGCGACGGCAGCTCGTCAGCCACGAACAGCGCCTTCCCGGCACTCCGCGACATCACGATGGCTCCGGTGTGGTCGGCACTTTGCGACACCCCGGGCACGGTCTGGACGTCGTCTGCGCTGAGCAGCTGCGTCAGCTGGTTGGCCGTGGCGGTCGCGACCTGGGCGTCTTGTCGGCTCTGCAACGCCCAGCCTCCGAACCCGACGGCGGCCACGATGGCCGCCGCGGCCAGCAACGAGGTGACGAGGTTGGTGCGCGAGCGGCGCATCGGAATGACGTTGGACCCGTCGGCGGGACCCTCAGCTGCGGGTGGCGCTGCCGTCGCCGACGGCGACACAGTCGGGCTCGTGAGCAGCGGCGCCACCTCCACCGCCCGAGCCGCGGCTGGCGTCTCCTGGGGCGTCCGGGCGATCTCGGCCAGCACGGCTGCCCGGAGCGCCGGCGGCGGGTCGGCGGCCACCGTCCCGGCGAGGGCCGACGTCACGGCCGTCAGCGCGGCCATCTCGTCCTGACAGTCGGCGCAGTCGGCCAGGTGCCGGGCGAACTCGGTCGCCTCGTCCTCGGAGAGGGCTCCGATGGCGTAGGCCTCGACGTGTTCATGCAGCTCAGTCATGTCGGTTGCTCCTCTCCTAGGTGAGTTCGTAATCGCTTCATCGCGTCTCTGATTCTGGTTTTCACGGTGCCCAGGGGCACTTTGAGGTACTCCGCCACTTCACTTTGCGAGCGGCCCTCGAAGTAGGCCAGCTCCAGCGCAGTACGTTGCACTTCGGTGAGGTGCTGCAGTGCTGCTCGGACGCGGCGTCCGTCGTCGCGGGCCACGACCAGGTCGGACACGTCTGGCTCGGGTACGCCGGCTGCGTACTCGAAGTGCCGCTGATCGCGAGCCGCGCTTCGCTCGGCCGAGCGGACCCGGTCGACCGCCTTGCGGTGGGCGATGGTGTTGAGCCACGTCGTGGGCGAGCCCTGTGCCCCGTCGAAGCGCGAGGCGTGTCGCCAGGCGTCGACGTAGACCTCCTGGGTGACCTCCTCGGCCTGGGCCCTGTCCCGCAGGACCCGGAGGACGATGCCGAACACCGACCGCGAGGTTGCGTCGTACAGCACGGCAAAGGCGTCTTGGTCACCAGCAGCCACCCGGCCCATCACCGCGACGAGCTCACGGGAGTCGCTGCGTTGGGTCGGAGGCGGCATGACGACAACTCTGCCATGCCGGGGCAACCGGTTCGGCGCGTGACGCCTGCCGGGTGCTTCCCGAGGTCATCGTTGTCATCACATCTCCGTGGAGCTCTGCTTGGCGTTCAGCTGGGACTGCCGGCCGGTGAGGGGCTGCTCCGGAACGCAGCCCCTCAGCCGGATGATGTCCAGGGATCAGGACATCGAGGGCGGCGTCATGACGCCGTCGATCAGGTAGACCGTCGCGTTGGCGGTCTGGACACCACCGCAGATCACGTTGGCGCCGTTGACCTGCAGGTTGTCGCCGGAACCGGTGACCTTCAGGTCCTCACCCTGGACCGTGGTGTGCGTGCCGACGATCTTGTCGGGCGCGATCTGGCCCGGCAGCACGTGGTAGGTGAGGATGCTGGTCAGCGCGTCGGCGTTCGCGGGCTTGGCCAGCGTGGCCACGGTGGCCTTCGGCAGCTTCGCGAACGCGTCGTCGACCGGCGCGAACACGGTGAACTCGCCACCGTTGAGCGTGTCGACCAGGTTCACCTTCGGGTTGACCCCTCCGGACACGGCGGCGACGAGCGTCTTGAGCAGCGGGTTGTTGCTCGCAGCAGTCGCGACCGGGTCCTGAGCCATGCCGGAGACCGATCCGGGACCGTCGGGGACGGCCTGGGCGTACGCCGCGCAGCCCGAGCCGACGAGCTGGGCCGACATGTCCGGGGTCTCGGCGGCAGACGTCGTCTGGTCGGTGTTCTGCGTGGCGCCGGTGCCACCTGAGCTGTCGTTGTTGTTCGACGAACAACCGACGGCACCCAGGAGGGCGACCGCGCAGGCGGAGACTGCGAACGTCTTGGCTGACGGGATGCGCATGATGGGTTTCCTTACTTGGTGGGGGTGCCTCGGTCCGGTGGTGCGCCGTCAGGTGACGGTCACGGCCACGCTGTGCCATCCAGTGGCCCCGTCGGGTCGAGGCGCAACCCGCCGGGAAGTCTGTGTCCTGCCGTCGGCGTCCGTCGCGCGGACCTCGATCGTGTGCTGCCCGGCGGGTGCGTCCCACTCGTACAGCCATTGGCGCCAGGTCTTGATCGTGTCCTGCTCGGCGAGCTTGGCCGGCTGCCAACCGCCGCCGTCCACGCGGACCTCGACCTTGGAGATGCCGGTGTTCTGGTCCCAGGCAACGCCCGCGACCGCGTTCTTGCCCTTCGAGAGCTGCGCGAACGACTTGGGTACGTCGACCCGGCTGAACAGCTTGATCGGCGCCTGCTCGGAGAAGCCGCGGTCGGTCCAGTAGGCGTTGAACGCCGAGAAGGTCGTGACCTCCATGTCAGTGACCCACTTGGTGGCCGACACGTAGCCGTAGAGACCGGGCACGACCATCCGGGCAGGAAATCCGTGTGCAAGCGGGAGGGGCTCGCCGTTCATCCCGATTGCGATCATCGCCTCGCGGTCGTCGGTCAGGGCCGACAGCGGTGTCCCGATCGTCATCCCGTCAACGCTGGTCGACTTGACCGCGTCAGCCCCGGCCTTGATGCCGAGTTGCTCGAGCAGGTCAGAGATCCGTACGCCGAGCCAGGTGGCGTTGCCGGCGTAGTGGCCGCCGACCTCGTTGGAGACGCAGGCCAGGGTCACGCGGCGCTCGATCAGCGGCATGTCGAGCAGGTCGGCATACGTCAGCTCGATCTCCCTGTCGACCAGGCCGTGGATCTTCAACGACCAGCTACCGGCGTCGACCTGGGGGACGGACAGGGCGGTGTCGACGCGGTAGAAGTCGTTGTTGGGGGTGAGGTAGGGCGTGAGCCCGTTCACGTCGAAGCCATAGCCGGCCTTGAGGGGACCGGCCGCGTCGGCTGCTGTGGGCAACGTGATCGAGTCACGCGAGCGGGCGCCGAGATTGCCGAAGATCTTGTTGGTGCCGAGGCCGGTGGCGGCGACGGCACCACTCACCATCGCTGCGGCCAGGAACGCCCGGCGGTCGAAACCTGCCGGTGCCGGATTCTCATCCCGCAGCACGGGCAGCGGAGCTGACTGCGGTGAGGCAGCGTGGTGCGCGTCCCACCCGCGGGTGAACCACCACAGCAGTCCGACACTGACGATCAGCGCCACGACGGCTGGGAGCACCTTGGCGAACGGCGAGACCAACGTGGTCCGGTCGGCCGCTGCCGCGGCGACGCCGATGAGGCCGAGCACGGTGGTGAGCGCGAGCGCGGCTCGGCGGCTGCGCCAGGCGATGATGCCGGTCACTGCGGCCAGGACCGCGATCGCTGCGAAGATGCCGGTCAGCAGGAACGGCTTGTCATTCGTGCCGAGGTTGCGGATAGCCCAGTCCTTCACGGCGCCGGGTGTCGCGTCGATGACACGAGACCCGACGGCCGTGATGGGCGTGGGCGAACCCCCCGCAAGGACCGAGATCAAGAGCGACGCACCGACTCCGGCGGCAGCGGATAGGAGGCCGGCTGCCGCGCCGAGTGCTGTCCGAGTGCGTCGCCTGGGGTTCACGGGGGGGATTCGGAGCCCCGTGCGGAACGGATTGGGCTGCGGACGGCCGTTGTCCCAGGTCGTACCGACAATGACCGCGGAACGACGCGGTCAGGTGTCGCCTCAGGTCAGAGGTACATACCGTTCGAGGGATCGGTCGGGTCGTCTGACCCTGGGTGCCCCGGTGCACCTGCGTGGCCCGAGGGCGGCATGACCCCAGGCGGCAGCGCCTTGCGCATCTGCTCGAGCTGGGCGCGAGCGGCCATCTGCTGGGCGTAGATCGCCGTCTGGATGCCGTGGAAGAGTCCCTCGAGCCAGCCGACGAGCTGGGCCTGGGCGATCCGTAGCTCCGCCTCGCTGGGCGTCTGCTCGTTGAACGGCAGGCTCAGCCGTTCCAGCTCGGCGACGAGCTCGGGGGCCAGGCCCTGCTCGAGCTCCTTGATCGACGCCTGGTGGATCTCGCGGAGCCGGTTACGGCTCGCCTCGTCGAGGGGAGCCGACTTCACCTCCTCGAGCAGCTGGCGGATCATGCTGCCGATCCGCATCACCTTGTCGGGCTGCTCGACAAGGTCGGCGACCGAGCGGCTCGGCTCGTCAGCGGAGTCGCCACCTGCGGTCGCCATGCCCCCGGGACCGACGACGACCACGCTCGGACCGTCGGGCGGGCTGCCGGTCTGGTTCTCGCTCGTCATGCGGCCAGCCTACGGGGGACGACCCAGCTCGGCTCCTCCGGTCAGTCCATGGCGAGCAGGACCTTGCCCACGTGCGTGCTCGACTCGACCAGCTCGTGTGCCCGACGGACCTCCGCGAGAGGGATCGCCTCGTGGACGACGGGGCGCACCGTGCCGACCTCGACCAGTGGCCACACGTTGGCCTCCACGCTGGCGACGATCGCCGACTTGCCCGCCACCGGCCGGGAGCGAAGGGCAGTGGAGATGACCGCGCCTCGCTTGCTCATCAAGGTCCCGAGGTCGAGCTCGCCGGTGCGGCCACCCTGGAGGCCGATGACGACCAGGCGCCCCTCGACCGCGAGCGCTTGCACGTTGCGCGGGAGGTACTTCGCACCGAGGTGGTCGAGGATGACGTCAGCGCCTCCCGGCGCGATGCCGCGAAGCTCTTCGACGAAGTCCTGCTTGCGGTAGTCGATCGCGAGGTCGGCGCCCAGCGCCCGGCACCGCTCTGCCTTCTCGGGTGAGCCGACGGTGGTGACCACCGTGGCGCCGAGAGCGCGGGCCAGCTGGATCGCCATCGTGCCGATCCCGCCTCCGCCACCATGGACGAGGACCGTCTCACCACGTTGGAGTGCGGCCACCATGAACACGTTCGACCAGACGGTGCAGGCGGCTTCGGGCAGCGCCGCAGCCTCGAGGAGGGTCAGCCCGGACGGCACCGGCAGCACCTGTCCGGCCGGCACGGCTACCTTGTCGGCGTACCCACCGCTGGCCAGCAGAGCACAGACCTGGTCGCCGACCTGCCAGTGCTCGGCGCCCTCGCCGACAGCGGACACGGTGCCGGAGCACTCGAGGCCGAGCACGTCGGTGGCGCCAGGCGGCGGCGGGTAGACGCCGATCCGTTGCTGGATGTCAGCACGGTTCACGGCCGAGGCGGCGATGTCGATCACGACCTCGCCCGGGCCAGCTGTCGGGTCGGGGACCTCGCGGACCTCGAGAACCTCGGGGCCACCCGCTTCACGGCAGAGCACGGCACGCATGCGATCCACCGTAGAGGTTGACACCGACGAGGTCTCGCTACCCGTCCTCGGCGGGTTCGGCCAGCTCGGTGGCGACGTCGATGCAGTCGGCGATGTCGTCTTGGGACCCACCCCGCAGACCGGCCGCGTACCCGACGAGAAAGGTCGTGAGAGGTGCTGCCGGTCGCTCGACTCCGTGGGCGGCATCGCGGGCGAGGTCGAGGATCGGGTCGATCTCCACCTCGAGGTCGAGCCCGAGGGCATCACACAACTGCTGAGACCAGCTCGACAGACTCATGCTTCCTCCCGCGCGTCGGTGGATGGTTGGACCTCCGGCCACGAGGCCAAGGCATCCCACGTGTCGAAGTCCTGTGTCGTCTCAGGATCTGCCTCGATCTCGACCATCGTCAAGCGCTTCGCCAGGTCACGCATCGCGGCGCCCTCGACGGGGCCGATGGCGGCCAGTGCCCGAGCCAGGGCTGCCGTTCGGTATGCCGCCGCCAGGTGCTGGCGACGACCGTCGGAGTCGACGTAGGCGGCCCCGTCCCCGTCGGCAGGCACGGCGGCGACGACCCGGGCAACCGCCGCCGCGTCGAGGAACGGCATGTCACACGCGAGCACCAGGACGACATCCGGCACCGGCTGTCCCGCCGTCTCGGACGGGGAACAGCTGCCCGGCGGTGCTCCGGCCAGTGCCACCAATCCGGCAGCGACCGCGGCCACGGGACCGCCGCCGGCCGGCTGTTCGCGGGTCTGCAGGACGATCCCGGGCAGGTCGCGGTGAGGACCCACGACGACGACCGGTGACGCGTCAGCCACGGCACGCAGCGCGCGCTCCAACAGGGTGGCTCCGCGGACTACCAGGGCGGCCTTGTCGACACCGCCGAGCCGCCGGCCCGCGCCGCCGGCCAGCACGATGGCGGCGAACCGAGGGTCCAGCGGCAGCTGAGCGTGACTCACGGTCAGATCTTCGCACGATGATCGATTACTGTCCGTAATCACTTGGAAACTGGCAGACTGGGAGGATGCGAGTTGCTGCTGTCCAGTTCGCCGCCACGACCGATGTCGTGGCCAACCTCGAGGCGCTCGCGCCGCTTGTACGCGACGCGGGCCGTCAGGGCGCGGACCTGATCGTCATACCCGAAGGCGCCATGCATGACTTCGGCCAGCCCGACCTGGCCCTGGGCCGGGTGGCGCAGCCGGTCGACGGGCCGTTCAGCGCCACGATCAGCGAGTTGGCGCGCGAGGCGGGCGCCACCGTGATCGCTGGCATGTTCGAGCGCAGCCATGACGCCGCGCGACCGTTCAACACGCTCGTGGCGTTCGGGCCGGCGGGTGACCTGCTCGGCAGCTACCGCAAGAGCTACCTGTACGACTCCTTCGGCTACCGCGAGTCGGACCGGTTGACGGCGGGGGACGGTACGCCGGTGACGGTCAAGACGGCTGAGCTCACGCTGGGCCTGATGACCTGCTACGACTTGCGCTTCCCCGAGTTTGCGCGCTCCCTCGTCGACGCCGGTGCCGAGGCGTTCGTCGTCCCGGCCGCGTGGGTTCGCGGTCCTCTCAAGGAGGACCACTGGACGACGTTGCTGCGTGCTCGAGCGATCGAGAACACCTGCTTCGTGGTCGGGGCCGGCCAGACCGGCTCGACCTACATCGGCTGCAGCATGATCATCGACCCCATGGGCGTACGGCTGGCGAGTCTCGGCCCGGATGAGGGTGTCGTGGTGGCTGAGGTCACCGCGGAGCGGCTGGCATCGGCCCGTCGTCGCAACCCCTCGCTCGAGAACCGGCGCTGATCCGCGTGCGATAATCACGGGCACCGGCGCATGGCCGGCCCTGTCGCTGTCATCGAGGTCACGGGAGAAGGTGTTGTCTGAGTTCGAGGCTGGCTCCGCCCGTCCTCCCGGTCGACGTCGCGCGGAACCCCGCCCCGAGCAGGAGACCGAGAGCGCCCCGTCCGGTGGGAGGCGGCGCAGACCGGCCCCCGAGACCGCCGAGCCGGCGCAGGTCGCGTTGCCACCCGGGTCGAAACCCGTCTGGCCGTTCACGAGTGATGCGCGGACTGCTGCGCGCTGGGTCGCGCCGGTGGTTCCAAAACCGGTGGAAACCGCTCCCGTGGAACCCCTTCCCTTTGAAACCGGTCCCGTGGAACCCCCTCGTGGGGAACCCCTTCGTGGGGACCCCATCCCGGAGGCGCTGACGTCGGACACGGCCGCAGCGGCGGGTACGGCGTCGGCTGAGGTGGCGTCGGTGGACCGCGCCCTGGGCCGACCCGCAGACAAGAGGGCGACCAGGCGGCACTCGTCGCCGCCGGTGACGGTGCCGACCGCTGCCGACGTCCCCGCCACCGGTCGCAGGTGGAGCGACGTGCCGCCCGTCCCACCCCCGGACGACGGTCTCTCTGCAGGGGTGGCGGCACCGGCGAGCCGGTGGTCCGTCAGGCGTGCGCTCATCCGGGTGGTCGTGGTCATCTGGGCGGCCGCGGTCGGTGTGGCCGCGGGCACCTTGGCCGAGCTGCACGGGCTCTGGAGCCAGCCCGAGGTGATGACCCGGGTGGGATCGACGGTCGCGACGTGGCTCGCGATCGTGATGCTGGCCCGTCGGACCGGGGGCCGGGTGGTGCTCATCGGGTTGTTCTCGGCGGTCAGCCTCGGGCTCGTCGCGGCGTTCCCCGAGAACTGGGCGCTGGCCGGCGCCGGTGTCACCGCCGCCGCCGTCCATGGCGTGCTGGGCATGGTGATGAGTCGCCCCGCGACCGGGCTGCGGACGCTGCAAGAGCTACTCATCTCGGCCTTCATCGGGGCGGCAGGTGCGATCGTGGTGACCGGGTACGGCGTGGTGCTGCGACCGTTCCGGTTCCGGGTCATGGTCCTGACCCTTGTCCTGCTGGGCGGCTTCGCATTGGCGTGGCGGCTGGGACACGGGGCGCGCAGCATCGGTCGCCGCGGTGCCGTCCTGATCGGAGGCGGAGTGCTGTTGCTCGCCGTCTCGGTGGCGTACACGCAGGCGCTGCGCTCCTGGGGTTCGCCCGAGGTGATCGCATCGGTGGACGACTTCAAGGGGTGGATCGAAGGCCGGTTGGGGGCGGTGCCGCGCCCCATCGAGGCACTCGTCGGGTTCCCCGCCCTCGTCTGGGGGGTCGCCACCCGGCAACGAAGGCGGCAGGGGTGGTGGATGTGCGCGTTCGGCGGGTTGGGCGCGGCCGGCGTCGCCACCTCGCTCATCCAACCGACGGCCTCACTGGTCGACAGCGCGGCAGCCACGGGTTACGACCTCGTGATCGGTGCTGTGCTGGGCTGGTTGCTCGTGCTGGCTGATCGACTCCTCACCGGGGGAGGCGGGCGTCGGGCGCGGTCGATAGCGCCCGACCTAACCGAGCGTCCCGAACCTCGGCGGTTCGCGCCGCTGCTCTGACCTCGGGCGGCCGGGCGGGTCAGCTGCCGCGGGTTGGTACGGGCGCGGCGCGATGGAATGATGGTCCGCGGCGCCTCGACAGGGACGCCGAGGAGGGGTGCCGGAGCGGCCTATCGGAACCGCCTTGAAAGCGGTCGCTGGCAGTGATGTCAGCCGCGGGTTCAAATCCCGCCTCCTCCGCTGATGATCATCGGCTGGTGACCCGATCCGGGAGTGGCGGCCACCACGAGGACGGAATGAGTGTGATGGAGCAGGGGTCGGTCGATCGGATCGTGTACCGCTGGCCCCGATCCCGGCTGGTGCGTCCGCTGGGCGTCGTGCTCGTCGTGCTGGGTGCCACGTGGGTTGCTGTGCTCGCCGCGGTTGCTGTGGCTGGGCACGCCGATGCGTCCGCGCCGTATGCGGCCCTCACCGCGGTGAGCCTGCTGGTGGCGGTCGTCGCGGGTGCCTTGCTGAGCCGGCCGCCGGCTGTGCTCGAGCTCGATTCCGACGGCTATGCGCTTCATCATCTGCGTGGCGGTGGCGTGCAGGCCGCGCGGTGGTCCGACGTCCTCACGGTCAGCACCGGCGAGTCGGCCGCCGGCCCGGTACTCGTGTTCCACGGCAAGGCCGACCGTCGCTCGGTCGTGCCCCTTGCCCTGCTCGGTCACGAGGCCCAAGACGCCGCCGCCGAGGTCCGGCGGCGCCTCGACGACGCCTACGGTTACCGGCCGCTGTAGGCGACGTACGAACGGCCCACCAACCCGGCGTGGGCACGGCTGGCGCTCCGGAGTCGCCCGGACGTGTGACCCGGTTCCAACCGCGGTCGGGAGGCGATTGGAGTCGATGCCCTCGGGGCCGATACTCTGTGGCGGCGCCGACATGGGCCTGGAGGTGTCGCATAGTGGCCTAGTGCGCCCGCCTGCTAAGCGGGTTGAGGGTAATCCCCTCTCGCGGGTTCAAATCCCGCCACCTCCGCCGTCAGCATCGCCAACGCCCCGCTCGTGTCGAGCGGGGCGTTGTCGGTGTCAGCTGCTGGCGCCGGTCACGGGCCGGAAGCCTGGTCTCCGGTGGTGGGCAGCTCGACGTAGGGCTCGACGACGTACTCGCCGGTGGTGCGGATAGCGACGGGCTGCACGCCGACCGGACGGCCGTCGCGGTAGGTCACCAGGGTGACCTGCGCGTCCCGCCGAATCTTGCTGCCCAGCGCGAAGGCGTACGCCGCGCCGCCGGTCGTGCCGTTCGTGTAGGTGGTGCCCACGCTCCCGTTGATGCCGGTCACGCTGGTGGGACCGGCCTGGATGTGCAGGTGCCCGGACAGCACCAGGTCGACGCATCCGCGGTCGAGCGCAGGGGCTCCGAGGTTTCGGTCGTGGACCAGCAGGGTGCTGACCCGCTGGCCGGCGGCGTCCGCCGCGCAGGCCGCGTCGGCGAGCTCGGTCGCCTGCTCGTCGAACGGCACAGTCGTCGGCCTGATCCCGCTGCGCAGACTGCTGCTACGCGGGTCAGGCGCGCCCAGCAGCCGGATGTCGTCCACGCCCTTGATGGGTTTCGCGGTGAGCGGAACGAACCCGCGATCTGCCAGATACTCCCCGACGAACGGGCCGTTGTCGTGGTTTCCTGCCACCGCGTAGCGAGCGTGGTAGCCGTCGAACGCCTTGGCCAGGGAGTCGAGGCTGAACGCCTCCCACGGTTCTCCGGCCGAGGTGTCGTCGCCCGCGTCGAACAGGATCGTGGCCCCGCCCGCATCCCCGATGGCCCGACTGACGGCGTCCATACCGACGTTGTCGTGCCGGTCCGACACGAGGAGTGCGACGACCTCGTTCGCGCCTGGATGGTGCAACTGCCCGGCGAGCCCGGGAGCGCGCTCGACCAGGTCGTTGTAGAACGTGAGGCTCTTGCGGTACGTGTCGAACGCCCCGGCGACCAGCTGCTGGGTACCTGTCGTGATCAGGCCGCCCTGGATCTGCAGTCGCACTGCCTGGCCCGTGAACTTGGCTTCCGGTACGAGGGCGGTCAGCGGCTGCCAGCCGCTGCTCGTGGAGATCGACGTGGCCGTTCGCCCGTCGTCGAACGGCTGGGACGCCGACACTCCGACGACGACCGCTGCGAGAGTGACGCCGAGAGCGGCCCGGCGAGGACTCAGGGAATGTAGGAGCTCGTGTCGCCGACGACGACCCACCAGCAGCCACAGACCCGGCCCGGCCAGTCCGACCGCTGCACCTTGGAGGACAGCGGCGTACGCCATGTCGCGCATCAGCCCGGTCACCTTGTCCACCTCACCCTGTGGCTGGCTGGCGAGCACGGCGTACCGCTTGATGATCGTGTCGTAGTTGTCGAGCGTGGTCGCGCCGACGTCGATGTGAACGCCGAACATGTGGTCGGTCGGGTAGCGGACGTCGGGCAGGAACGCGCCGAGGTCGAACGTCGCCCAACCGTCACGAGTGGGCGACACCGTCACGTCATGACCGGCGACGAGGGTTGGTCGCTCGGCGTGCAGGAACGACGCGTAGGCGACGGGGACCGCGATCACGGCCCATCCGGTCAGGTAGCCGAGAACGAGCAGCACGCCGTGCCGCCAATTGCGCGGCCGATGCTCGCGCACGTACGTCGCCAGGCGTTGGACAGCCTCAGCGTCACGAAACCTGGCGAACCTGGGCAACGACGTCACCTGTCAAGCCTACGGAAGGTGGGTTCAGGACGACGCAGACTCTTCGTAGCGAGCGCTGTCACGTCATACCGGGTGCCCTGATGTACAGGTTGACCCCATGACGAGTCGCGACGAGCGTGTCGAGGAAGGACATCGATCCCGAGGAGGTTCCATGACGACACAGCGAAACACCGGACCGGCAGGACGAGTCAGGGGGGTTGTCGCGATCGCCTCGGTGCTCGGGGTGGCCACCTGGGGGCTGGCAGCGCTCCCGAGTGCGGTCGCCGCTGGTCACCCTGGCTCGAGCGCCGCGGCCGCGGCCCCGACCAAGCTCGTCGCTGGCCTGCGCGGCGCGCAAGAGGTGCCGGGACCCGGGGATCCCAATGGCACCGGAAGGGTCGTGATCCACCTGCGCCCGGCAGCCCACAAGGTCTGTGCCAACGCGACCTGGTCGCGCATCGGCCGACCGATCGGAGCCCACATCCATCACGGTGCACGCGGTGTCAGCGGCGAGGTGGTGGTCGACCTGAGCACCGCCGTCACGGGCGGCGCCCACTGCGCGACAGGGGTGCGGGCGAAGCTCATCAAGCGGATCAAGAACCACCCCGGCAACTTCTACTTCAACATCCACACGAACGCCTATCAGGGTGGCGCGATCCGCGGCCAGCTGCACCGCTGACGCTTCACCGGGTCCGGCACACCGCAGGAGCCCCGCACCGACGTGGTGCGGGGCTCCTGTGCGGTGCCTCGGGAACGGTCAGCCGAGTCGCGCCCGGAGACCGTCGAGCTCGGTCCAGAGAACGGTCGGCAGCTTGTCGCCGAACGTCTCGAACCATTCGGTGATCTGCGGGAGCTCGGCTCGCCACTCGTCGGGCCGCACCGCGAGTGCCGCCGCGATCTCGTCACGGGTGCAGTCGAGGCCGTCGAGATCCAAAGCGTCCACGGTCGGGACGTAGCCGATCGGGGTCTCGACGGCGGCCGCCTGACCCTCGATCCGCTCGACGACCCATTTGAGGACGCGGCTGTTCTCGCCGAAGCCCGGCCACAGGAAGCCGCCCTCGTCGTCGCGGCGGAACCAGTTGACGTAGAAGATCCGCGGCAGCTTGGCGGCGTCATGCTCCTTGCCGACCGTGATCCAGTGGTTGAAGTAGTCGGCGGCGTTGTAGCCGATGAACGGCAGCATCGCCATCGGGTCGCGGCGTACGACACCGACGGCACCGGTCGCGGCGGCCGTCGTTTCGGACGAGAGCGTCGCCCCCATGAACGTGCCATGGACCCAGTCCCGTGCCTCGGTGACGAGAGGGATGGTGGTCTTGCGTCGACCGCCGAACAGGATCGCGTCGATCGGTACACCGTTGGGGTCGTCGTACTCCGGGGCGAGGATCGGGCACTGCTTGATCGGAGTGCAGTAGCGGCTGTTCGGGTGGCTGGACAGCTCTTCGGAGTCAGGCGTCCAGGGCTGCTTCTTCCACGACGTCGCCGTGGCCGGCTGGTTCTCCATGCCCTCCCACCAGACGTCGCCGTCGTCGGTGAGCGCGACGTTGGTGAACATCGAGTTGCCCTGCTCGATGGTGCGCATGGCGTTGGGGTTGGTCTTCTCGTTGGTCCCGGGAGCGACGCCGAAGAAGCCGAACTCCGGGTTGACCGCGTAAAGCCGGCCGTCCTCCCCGAAGCGCATCCACGCGATGTCGTCGCCGAGGGTCTCGACCTTCCACCCGGGGATCGTCGGGGCGAGCATGGCGAGGTTGGTCTTGCCGCAGGCGCTCGGGAACGCGGCGGCGATGTACTTCACGACACCCTGCGGCGAGGTGAGCTTGAGAATGAGCATGTGCTCGGCCAGCCAGCCCTCGTCGCGCGCTTTCGCCGACGCGATGCGCAGCGCGTAGCACTTCTTGCCGAGCAGCGCGTTGCCGCCATAACCGGAGCCGTAGCTCCAGATCATCCGCTCTTCGGGGAACTGGGTGATGTACTTCGTGTCGTTGCACGGCCAAGGAATGTCGGCCTGACCGGGCTCGAGCGGCATACCGACCGAGTGCAGGCAGGGCACGTAGTCGGCGGCGGCGCCGAGCTCCTCGAGGCGACGCAGCACGTGCGCGCCCATCCGGGCCATGATGCGCATGGAGGTGACGACGTAGGCGGAGTCGGTGATCTGGACGCCGAACATCGGCGCCTTGGCATCGAGGTGGCCCATCACGAACGGGATGACGTACATGGTGCGACCACGCATCGAACCCCGGTAGAGCTCGGTCATGGTCGCCTTCATCTCGGCCGGCGCCATCCAGTTGTTGGTGGGCCCGGCGTCGGACTCGACGAGGGAGCAGATGTACGTGCGGCCCTCGACCCGGGCCACGTCGGAGGGGTCGGAAGCGCACCAGAACGAGTTGGGCTTCTTCTCCGGGTTGAGACGGACCAGCGTGCCCAGGTCGACCAGCTCGTCGGTCAGCGCGGTCCACTCCTCGTCGGAGCCGTCGCACCAGTGAACTCGGTCAGGCTCGGTCAGCTCCTGAACCTGATCGACCCACGCCTGAAGTCCGGCGTGGGTCGTGTGAGCTGTGCTTGATCCGGCCAGGTCGGCCGTCGTATCGGTCGTCTCCGCAGTCATGAGTTGCGTGTTTCCCTCTCGCGCATCGCGGTGGGTACGAGCCACCGGCCGTCGGTGATGACGGAATGATGTGGATATGGGCGCCCCAGGAAGGATCCTGTGAGCGGTAGGTCACACCGTACGCCCGCCGCGACACTGGGCGCCAACCCACCCTTTGTGAATCGCCTCACAAGCTTTTCACCCCTTCCCTCCGCGTTTGCCTTGTGAACAAGCCAGGTGGCTTCCTCAGTAGGCACCCCTGCCTACGTCACTGCAGGTTTGCCTCGTTCACCTCCGCCCGCGACACCGAGACACCGGTTCTCGGGGTATGTCGAGCCGGCCACCACGGCGATTTCATGTCCCGCAGCGCTCACGCTAAACTCACTCCTCGCGCCTCACGCGGGGTGCACCCGACGTGACACAGCACCGACCAGCGCTCGTAGCTCAACGGATAGAGCATCTGACTACGGATCAGAAGGTTGGGGGTTCGAATCCCTCCGAGCGCGCCAACGGAACCGCAGGTCAGCGCGCTGACCACGTGCTCGCTCGCGTCAGATGAGGGATGGCAGGGAGTTCGATTGGACTCCCGTGGAAGTCGGTACCGCGTTGTGCGGCGCGTGCCCCGTCTCCTTGCGGGGCCAGCTGCGGATCGGCTTGGGCGGGCGAAGCAGGTCAGGCGCTGGAACGGGTGAACGTCACGTGGTGACTCCGCTGGGTGAGGACGTGGATTCCACCTTGAAGTCCGTCTCCACGCCTTCCAACGCGTCCCAGAGGCGTACGCCGCGTCCGAGCAGGATCGGGACCACCACCACGTGCATGTGGTCGACAAGCCCAGCTGCAAGGAAGTCGCGGATCACGGTTGGGCCTCCGCCGATGCGTACGTCCTGGCCGCCCGCGGATTCGCGGGCTGTCTCGAGCGCCTCGGCCGGGGAAGCGTCGACGAAGTGGAACGTCGTGCCGCCCTCCATCTCGATCGACGGGCGCGGGTGGTGGGTGAGGACGAAGACCGGCGTGTGGAACGGCGGGTTGGGACCCCAGGCGCCCTGCCACTGGGCGTCCTCGTGCCATCCGGGGAGCCCGAACCTTCCGGCCCCCATGATCTCAGCGCCGATCCCCGGGTCGTGCCGCCGGACAAAGGCATCGTCCACGCCGCCGCTACCCCCGAGCTCGTCGTTGCGCCGAGTTCTGCCCATGCGTTTCAGCGACGGACGAGGTAGCGGATGTGCGTCGCTTCTGGGGTGTCGATCACCTGGACGATCTCCAGCTCGATCTCCGAAGGCAAGATGTCGAACAACCGATGGCCGTTTCCGAGGAGAACCGGGATTTGGTGGATCTGCACCTCGTCGAGCACCCCAGCCTCTAGTGCCCGCTGACCGGTGTAGGCGCCGCGCACTTGCACGTCACGATCCCCTGCGGCGGCCTTCGCCTGCGCCATCGCGCTCTCGATGCCGTCACTCACGTAGGTCACCAGCGGATAACCCCAACGAGCAGCCGGCGGGGGTGGCCGGTGACTGGGAACAAAGATCGGCGAGCCGCCATGATCACCTCCCCAATGATCCATGAGCTCGACGGTGCGCCGACCTGCCAGGACGGCACCACATCTGCTCCATTCGTCCTCGAACGCCGCCACCGGACCAGCCGACTCGCCAGGCTCTCCGAGCGCGCTGGCCCACTTGTGCAGACGCTCGCCGTCCTCACCCCCCAGGTAGTCGTTGGGATCGGCGACGTATCCATCGAGCGACACCGACATGTCGAGGATCGAAGATGACATCACTTATTCTCCTTCGCTTGGTTTGGCGCGGCCGTGGTTAGACGCGCCCGGACCAAGGGCACTGCTAGTGCGCCAGGGCGATGAGCAGGGCCCGGATCCAGAACGCGAACGACCTGTCCTTCTGCATGGCCTCGAGTGATGCTGGCGGCGACCTGAAGTAGCCCGGCATGACGAACAGCGCCTGAAAGACTCCGGCGCCGGCGATGACGATGAGGCAGAAGCACCCCATGATCAGGCTCCACGTGTGGACGTCCATGGGCATTCAGGCTTCCTGCCGGGATTGACTGCGGTTGGGCTGCTGGAACGGCGGCATGCCGGCGAGCAGTCCGCCGTCCACCGGCAGCGTGGCGCCGGTGATGAAACCGGCGGCGGGGCTGCAAAGCCACAGCGCGGCTGCGGCGACCTCCCCCGGTTGGCCGAGCCGGTGCACCGGAATGCTGGAGGCGACGTGGACGCGCGACCGCTCACCGGCCCGTTCGAGCTGATCGGTACGGATGGGCCCGGGTGCAAGTGCATTGATGCGAACACCCTGATCGGCGTAGTCGAGGGCGGCTGTGCGAGTCAACCCGACGACCGCGAACTTGGCGGCGACATAGGGTGCGAGCCCGCCGACGGCTTCCAGTCCCGCGGTCGAGGCCATGTTGACGATGGCACCGCCACCGCTGTTGAGCATGGCGGGAATCTGGTTCTTCATGCACAGGAACAGTCCTCGTACGCCCACAAAGACGGACTGATCGAAATCATCGACGGCGATCTCGGCCAGCGGGGTCGGGCGATGCCCCGGCCCGGCCGCGTTGTTGACTGCGGCGTCCAGACGACCGAAGGTTTCGACGGTGCGGTCGACCAGGTTCGCCACAGACACCTCGTCGCTCACATCGGTGGGTACGGCGAGCGCGTAACCTCCGCGCTCCGTGATCGCGCCGACGAGGTCGTCGAGCCCGTCCGTGTTGCGTGCCGCCACCACGACGCGAGCGCCGGACGCCGCGAACGCGTGAGCTGTCGCACGCCCGATCCCACCGTTGGCGCCAACCACCAGGACGACCCGGCGCTCACCGGTGGTCATGACCGACTGGCCTCACGGAGGAATGACTCGACCATGCCCTGCCAGTCCCGTGCCGGCGGCACAGCAGTCATCTCGTGGGACCGGATGCGTCCGGACCAGCAGATGACCTTCTCCGGAATGCCGGCTTGGCCAGCCAAGTCCCGCACGTCGGTCGAGGTAGATGTGGTCGTCATGCCAACCACTTTCGGGAGTGCTGGCACCGCGGCATAAAGTACTCACCACCTTGTCCGATATCTTTGAATATATGTCTGACGGACATGCGGTGCCAGTGGCCTGGTCTCCGTCCCGTGGAACTGTGCTTCAGGATCGACGCGCGTTGGTTGTCTGCTACTGCGTTCCGAGCCTCTCGACATCGCCTGCGTCACCTCGGTGTTGAGACTGGCGAGCCTCCCCTCCTGCACGGCGAGGCGGTCGACCGCGTCTCCTTGGCCTCGCCGGGCGGGTCGTCAGTCCATCCTGCGGCGGCCTCAGTGGGCAGGCAAAGGACAGGTCGTCATCACTCAGAGGATCGCGATAGTGGCGGGGTTGTCCGCGCTATGTTGACACGATGACCGGCTCTCGGACCGCCGCCGCCCTCTCCGCCTCCGCCGCCGGGACATTCCGGCTCGGCGACCTCCCCGTCAACCGCCTCGGCTTGGGGGCGATGCGTCTCACGGGCACCGGCGGGATGGGCCGTGGCGAACCGCGGTCCCCGCAAGAGGGCCGGGCGGTCCTGCGCCGCGCCGTCGAGCTTGGCGTGAACCACATCGACACAGCGGGCTTCTACTTCTCGGAGAGCGGTGTGGCCAACCACATCATCCGCGACGCGCTGACACCGTACCCAGACGACTTGGTGATCGTGACCAAGGTCGGTCCCACTCGCAACCGGGCTACGGGCGAGTTCGGCGACTGGGCCCGACCCGACCAGCTGCGGGCACACGTTGAACAGAACCTTACCGACCTCGGCCTTGAACGCCTCTCGGTCGTCAACTACCGCAGCAGCGGACGCGACGACGTGCCGGCCGCCGCGGCGGCGTTGGCCGCGTTGCGAGACGAGGGGCTGCTGCGACATGTGGGCTTGTCCAACGTCAACGCCGAGACGCTGGAAGCCGCGCGGAGTGTGACCCACGTGGTCTGCGTCCAGAATCGACACGCGCCCGGTTATGAGCGGTCTGACGCCGACCAGCTGCTCGATGCCTGTGCCGAGCACGGCATCGCGTTCGTGCCCTTCTTCGCGATCGCGGGGAAGGTGCGCGAGGATCCCGCCCAGGAGCGGAACGACGCGGTTCGAGCCATCGCCGACGCGCACCTCGTCACGACGGCACAGGTTTGCATCGCGTGGAACCTCGCACTCGGTCCCCACGTTCTGGCCATCCCCGGCACCGGAGACCCCCTGCACCTCGAGCAGAACGTCGCGGCGGCGGCGATTCGGCTCACCGATGACGACCTGGCAGCGCTGGCCGACCTCGCCGGCTGACGCAGACATCGACGTGGCGCCTGGCGCGACCAAGACGTGGCGGTCCGGTTGCACCAAGTCCCGCAACCGGACACCTCCGAGCGCGCCAAACCTTGCAGTTCAGCACGCATGAGTGACGGAGCCGGGCGTTCGCCCGCGCCCGGGTCACCACGCAACCGTCTCCGTGCCCGTCCCTGCCAAGATGAGGTGTGCCTGCTTGGTGGCGAACGAGACTCAGCGCCGAGCTGATGCGGCTCAGGAACGACGGCCGTGCAGCAGTGCTCTGGTCGCTCCGGATCACGATTGCCGCCGTCGCCAGCTATGTCGTGGGAACGATCTTCTTCCCGGGGACACAGCCGCTTCTCGCGCCCTTGACCGCAATGCTGGTCGTTCAGGTCACGCCGGTCTCGCTCCTTGCCAGCGGCATCGACCGGGTGGTGGCGGTGGTGGCGGGGGTCTTCGTCGCGGTGGCTTTCTCTGCGGGCCTACCTCTCGAGTGGTGGAGTCTCGGACTGCTCATCTTCATCTCCATCACGATCGGACAAGCCCTTCGCCTCCGCGCGAACCTGATCGAAGTGGCGATCAGCGGCATGCTCGTGCTCGGCGTGGGATCGCTGGGCGCCGAGTCGGCCGCCTGGCAGCGCATCGCCGAGACCTTGGTTGGAGCCGCCGTAGGTGTCGCCGCGAACCTGTTGTTCCCGCCCAAGGTGGCCAGCGCGGACGCCGGCCGGGCCATCTACGGGCTGGCCGACTCGGTCGGTGAGTTGCTGCGTCGGGCCGCCGGTGAGCTGAGTCATCAACGACACGAACCTGGCGGCGTCGGGCCGGCCGCGGAGGCGTGGCTGGGCGAGGCGCGTCGGATCACCTACGACATCCCACCGATCGGGGCAGCCCTCGTACAAGCAGAACAGGGGCGGCGCCTCAACGTCCGTGCCCTTGGTACGCCGGACGTGGGGCCGGGACTGCGCCAGGGACTCGAGGCACTCGAGCACTCGGCCGTCGCGCTCCGTGGGATGTTCCGTGCCCTCGTCGACGCGACACACGACGCCAGTTGGCTCGAGGACGACAGGGCCGCGGACGTGCTGCTCGGGCTCGCCGAGACGTTCCGTGAGCTGGCCGTCGCGGTCGAAACGTTCGGCCAGCTGGTCCAGGCTGAAGCGGATCAAGCCGGAGCGGTCAGCCTCGCCGCCCCGCAGGACGTGCGCGGGGCACTCGAGGGTTTGCATGAAGCCCGCGCTCGTCTCGAGGATCTCGTCATGGCCGACTCGGGCCGTGAGCTCCTCGAGCTGCACTCAGCCGTGCTGTCCACCGTCAAACGACTTCTCCGCGAGATGGATCTCGACGAGCGGATCCGACGACAGATCCGGCAGTTCCGCCCGGCCCGTTCGAGGCTGCTGCAACCCGGCATGCCGACGCGAACCGAACGGCCGCCCGTCTCGCCAGAACCCATGTCGGACGCAGAAACTCAGCTGCTGCCAAGGACCCCTGACAGGCCGCGAGACGAGCACGGCTCCTGACAGCCGGTGCGGGCTCTGGAGCGAGTGACCAGGTCCGGTGCGCGAATTCCTCGGCCGAAAACGGATGGCACACTCAGCACGTGACGACGACCTTCACCGGCTTTCCGCCAGAAGCGCTCGACTTCTATGACGACCTCGAGATGGACAACACCAAGTCCTTCTGGGCTGCCCACAAGGAGGTCTACGAGCGGGCGGTCAAGACCCCGATGCTGGCCCTGGCGGCCGCTCTGCAGGATGAGTTCGGCGAGGCGAAGGTCTTCCGCCCCTACCGCGACGTCCGCTTCGCCAAGGACAAGACGCCCTACAAGACCGCCCAAGGAGCGTTCGTCGCGTCCGGGCCGTCGACCGGGTGGTACGTCCAGGTATCCGCAGCCGGTGTCCGGGTCGGAGTCGGATACTACGATGCACCGTCCGACAGGCTGGCACGGATCAGGTCGGCCATCGACGACGAACGCACAGGCACCGAGCTCGACAGCCTCATTGCCGGGCTGGTCGCCAAGGGCTGGGAGCTCAGTGGCGAGACGTTGAAGACGGCGCCCCGCGGGTACGACGCGTCTCATCCGCGCATCGACCTGCTCCGCCACAAGTCGTTGACGCTTGGGCAGTCCTACGGCTTCGAGCCGATGGTCCACACACCGAAGCTGTTGACCCGGGTACGCCGCGACTGGCGCCTTGGCCGGCCCTTTCTCGACTGGGTCAGCACCAACGCCGGCTGACGAGCAGCACGACGAAGCGGCTCGGGACTGAAATCCCGGGTCGGTCAGGTCCCGTACGCCACACTGGCGGAGTGCCCCGTCACGTAGCCACGTCGCCGCCGCGCGAGACCACCGCCGGCGGGCGACTATCGGACGCCACCGCGCCAGCTCGCGCACTCGTGGTGGCTGCCGTCGCCCTTGCCATCGCGCTCCCGCCGTCCGCCGCCAGTCATGGCGGCTTGGGGCGGGGTGTCGCCGAGCCGCTCGTTGCCGTGGTGATCCTCGTCTGCTCGATCCTCAGTGTCGAAGCCGGCCGGCTCGTCGAAGGGCGTACGCGTGTCGAGCAGCGACCCCACAAGGCCTTGTCGGTCTGGGCGTTCGCGGTCGTGCTGGCCATCCATCCGGTCTGGCTGTTGCTGATCGTGCCGGTCACCTATGCCCATGTGTACTGGCGCGGGGTCCGGCCGGCAGTCTGGAAGTGGGTCGGGTCGGCTGCCTTCGTGACCCTGTCGGCGCTCGCAGCCTCGGAAGCGCTCAGGATTGACTCTCCGGACCTGTCGATCGATTCCGACCGGCAAACACTCGTCACGGTGCTGGTTTCCATGCTCACGTTCCTGATCGTGGAGTCCGTCCTCTTCCTGGTCATCTCCAGGATCAACCACCCAGCAGAGGAGGCGTGGCTGCGTGCCACGCTCGCGTCGCCGGTCTTCTACCTGACCGAACTCGGCCTGCTCTCCGTCGGCGCTCTGTCGGTCCTGGTCTTGGCGCACTCGCCGTGGCTGGGGCTGCTGTTCGTCCCTGTCTTCGGTTTCGTCCAGCAGGCCGTCGTGTTCGAGCCATTGCGGATCGAGGCCACCACGGACACGAAGACAGGACTGCTCCGGTATGAGGCCTGGCGTTCTCTGAGCGCGCTGGAGCGGGACCGGATGGAGCGGGCCGGCACGCCGTGGGCCGTGCTCTTCGTCGACCTCGACCACTTCGGGCAGTACAACGAGACGCACGGGCATCTGGGCGGGGACGCGGCGCTGGTCCGGACTGCGGACGTGCTCCGGCAGAACATCCGCAAACCGGATCTCGTCTGTCGGTTCGGCGGCGAGGAGTTCGCCGTGCTGTTGCTGGAGGCCACCCGCGCCGACGCAGCACAGGTGGCCGAGAGGCTCCGGGCGGCGATCGGCGCCATGCCGGGTCCCGCGCTGACAGTCAGCGTTGGAGTCGCATCCGCTGATTCGGCGGACGGACCCGTAGAGCTCGCGGAAGCGCTCGCGTGGGCAGACCGAGCGTTGTACGACGCCAAGCGTGGCGGTCGCAACACCGTCGTCTCGAGGAGTGTGGTGCCCCAGCGGACCAGCTGAAGCACCGTGACCTGCCGTGGGGAACATCTTGTTCGCCGGTGCTGTTGCACAGACAGTGAGGCCGACATGAAAGGTCTCCCGAGAGTTCGCGGCCCGAGGCCGCACACCGTACGACGACCAGGAGTACTACCCGCATGAGCACCACCGAACTGACCATGGACACCTTCCAGGAGACCGTCGAGGCGGACGGCATCGTGCTGATCGACTTCTGGGCCGCCTGGTGCGGTCCCTGTCGCCAGTTCGGTCCGATCTTCGAGTCGGCTTCGGAGGCGCACCCCGACATCACGTTCAAGAAGGTCGACACCGAGGCCGAGCAGGAACTGGCCGGTGGGCTAGCCATCAGCTCGATTCCCACCCTGATGGCTTTCCGCGACGGGATCTTGCTGTTCGCGCAGCCGGGCGCGCTCCCGGCACCGGCACTCGAGCAGGTCATCGCGGCCGTGCGTGAGGCGGACATGGACGACATCCGCGCCAAGATCGCTGCCCAACAGTCCGCCAGCTGATCTCAGCGCTCTGACGGCGGACCTGGTCTGCGCGGCTCTGGCGCGTAGCGGGCGCCACCCCGCCCGGTCAGCGAATGCTGCTGGCCCGGATCGAGGCCGCCGTCGGCGCGTGCGGCTGCTGCGCCGGCGCCGGGTCGTACTCGGCAGCGAGCAGCGCCAGGTCGTCGTTCAGGTCTCCACCGGTCTTGGTGCGCAGCCGGGTGAGTATTCCCTGCAAACCGGCGCCGAGGCTGCCCCGGTGCAGCGGTTGCGCCGTCTCCATCAGGTCGGCGTAGTTGCCGTCTGGGTCGCGCGCCTCGATCAGGCCGTCGGTGTACAGCAGGAGCCGATCACCCTTGCTCAGCTCGATCTGGCTCGGCTCGGGGCGCGCCCCCAGGCCCAGCGGCGGAGACGGCTCACACTCCAGCTCCGTCAGGGTTCCCTCACGCGCGAGGAGCGGCGCGGGATGACCGCAGCTCACCAGTGAGCACATCCCGTCGGAGGAGATCTCGACCATGACCGCGGTCACGAAGTCCTCCTCCTCGAGATAAGGGAGGAGGCGGGCTTCGAGCTGTCGCGCCAACCAGGCCAGGTTGCGCGACTCGACAGCGGCTGAGCGGAAGAAGCCGAGGACCACGGTGGCGAGCCGGACGGCTTCGAGACCCTTGCCGCGCACATCACCCACCAGCAACCGGACACTCCCCTCTGCGGCCACGACCTCGTAGAGATCGCCACCCACGAGAGCTTCCCGGGCCGCACTGACGTAGGACCCCGCCAGCCGAACCGGGCCGACCCGTGCAGGTACCGGCGCCAGGATCGCGTGTTGAACCGTCTCGGCGATGCGGGTGATCCGCGCGAGCTGCCCGGTCTGCAGGTCGAACTGCCGTGCCCGTTCGACGGCCAGCGCGGCCCGCCCCGCCAGCTCCGTCGCGAGCATCAGGTCGTCCTCGTCGTAGCGGCGCCCGGACTCCGCGTACACCAAGGAGATCGCACCGAACGTTCCTTCGGGTCCCGTCAACGGCACGATCAGGGCGCTCACGAGGCCGAGAGCGCGGCCGACATCCCGCTGCTCCTTGCTGGCGGCCGACAGCATCTCCTCCGTGATCTCCGGGATCAGCTCTGCCGTGCCGGAACGGATCACCCGGGCCGTTTGACCGTCTGCGTCCAGATCGGTCGGGTACAACCGCTGCCACGCCTTGGCGAACTCGACCTTGTCGGGGTCGACGTGCGCCAGTGCGACATTGGTCAGCTCCCGACCGTCCACGGTCTGGATGTTGCACCAGTCAGCCAGTCGGGGGACCACCAGGTCGGCCAGGTTCACCAGCGTCGACCGAGCATCCAGGCTCACTGCGAACACCGCTGAGGCATCCGCCAGGAACTGGAGTGTCTCGGCCTTCTGCTTGGACTCCGCCAGGGCGCGCGCCCGGTCGAGAGCCTGGGCGCAGGCGTCGGCCAGGCTGGCCAGGAACGACAGCTCGCCCTGGTCACTGAGGTCTCTGTACAACGGGAACGTCAGGGCGAGCACGCCGGTGCAGCGGTCGTCGATCGTCAACGGCATGCAGGCGACCGAGACGTCCTCGAGATGGACCTCGGCCAGGCCGGTGTAGCGCTCTGCCATCTCGACACTCCCGCGCAGCACGACTGGCTGCGCGTCGCGTACTGCCTCGCAGATAGGAAGATCCGCATCAAGCGGGATCCGTCCCCACAGCTCCTCCCGCCCGGAGGCCGTGCCACGAAGTCGAATGGCCACCAGATCCTTGCCCTCGAGTACGTACAGAGCAGCGAACATGGCGCCGAACGCGTCGGCGGCGTGGCCGACCATGACTTCGGCGATGTCATCGGCTTCGGAGACCCCGGTCAGCTCAGCAGTCAGCTGCTGCAGGTGCGAGAGTCGCGATGCGAGCGCTTCCGCTTCGGACTGCGCGGCCGACACCTGGTCGAGCTCGCGCAGCAGGTGCTGCTCGAACGTCTCAGGCTCTCGCGCGGGCTCCCCGGAGACAACGCTGCGCAGCTGGTCTGCGATCGCTTCGACGTACCAGCGGCGGAAGGCCCGGTGCTGAGGAGGAGTCTCGAGCGTGAGGATCCTCGCGCTGCGGGCATACGCGTCCGCCTGGTCGAGCGCCCGCAAGTAGGCCTCACCCGCCGCTGCGGCCGTGAGGGGCAGCTGGAGCGTCAACGTCGTCCGGTCGTCGCCGCGAACAGCAGCGGCCAGCGCCTGCGCCTTGATCGCCTGGCGAGCGAGGGCGAACCGGTTCAGCAGGGTCTCGACCATGCTGGCCATGTCGACGGGGAGCTGGGCCGACTCTCCCGACGAGGCTCCGACGGCGGCGAGGGCGAACTCGCGACCGAGGTTGTCCATGTGCTCCTTGGCGGCCAGCAACAGGTCGGTGGGGACGTCACCGAGGCGCACGGTGTACCGGTCTTCGTGCGTGAGGTCGGTGTCGTGCGGCGCAAAGATGGAACCGTTCATCGCGGCGGCGGCACACGCCCCGTCGGCCGCGACCTCGCTGCCCCTGGCACCGTTCGTGCCTGGCAGCACACACCACACGATCTTGCCCCCGTCCGTGCGGTCGACACCGAGCTCACGCGACAGGCCCGCGACCAGGGCCAGCCCGCGGCCGGTCATGGACTGTGTGCTCGCGATCGGCCGAACCGGCGTCACCGAGCTGCCGTCCTCGACCTCGATGCGGACAGTGGATCCGGTGGTCCGCAGCCGAACCACGATGTCGGTGCCGGCATGCAGGACAGCGTTCGTCACCAGCTCGCTGGCCACGAGCTCGGCGTCGGCCACGACATCCGCGGGGAACACGTCCTGCAGCGCGGTCGCGACGAAGTGGCGTGCTTCCGGCACCTTGTCCGCGTCACTGTCGAGCCGCAGTTCGTGATCCACGCGCACATTGTCGTCTGCTGGGGCAACGGACGCGTCCCGAACCGCGAAAGGGTCGCGGAGAGTTTGGTAGCGATCACGCAACGTCAGATGTGGGAGAGGCCTTCCATGCCACCAGGATCGCGCCGACGCAGCCGCCGAGACAGCCGAGGGCCTCGTCTCCGAGCGTGTCGGTGTACGCCGTGTCGAGCTCGGTGCCGTGCCGGATGAACGCGTACCACTCAGCCAGCTCCCAGGCGACAGCGAGCAGCGCCCCGAGGCCGGTGATCGTGAGCACCAGCAACCACCGCGGCATGCCGGGCCCGCGGATCAGGAGCAAGGCGAACCCCGCGCACAGCAGCGCCCAGTTCGCGAAGTGGTTCGCATCGTCCCACCAGACGATGCCGTCGTAGAGATTCAAGGTGTTGCCCGTCACGTCGACGAGGAACGGCGCCATGATCAACGCGAACGCGGCCCACGGCACCGGGTGCGTCGGACCCACCCTGCGGCGTCGGATCGTCCACCAGATGACGGGCGTGACCAGCATGAGCACGGGATAGGCCGCCAGTCGGGCGCCGAAGGCTTTGCCCTCGAACTGGTCCAGGCCGGGGACGAACGTCGCGACGGCCAGCTGCAGGGTTGTCGCGAAGAAGATGACCAAGGCCCAGCGCTTGCCTGTCATGGGATTCCTATCGGTCGCGTGGACACTCGGAAGTCGTGTTCTTGTGACGGCTGGCTCGGCCAGTTCGTGAGGTCGCGGATGTTATCGCAGACAAGCGGAAGGTGTGCCGATGAGCGGCCCGAGCGCGGGCGTCGGCGGGATCGACGCGACGGCGACGCGGACGGGTCGAGCCGGGGTGACGCCGGCCGACCGACAGAATAGGCGCGTGCCCGACAGCTTGGACGTCAACCTCACCCTCGACCTGGCGTTGCGGATCGGTGAGGTGTTGCTGTCGTCCGGTGCTGGTGCGGCCGACGTCACCGCCACGATGTTGTCGGTCACCTCGGCCTGCGGGTTACGGAACTGTGAGGTCGACGTCACGTTCACGTCCTTGTCGCTCGGCCACCAGGGCGGTCCCGACGAGCTGGCGCAGACGAAGATCCGGTCCGTCCGGCATCGCACCACCGACTACAGCAACCTCACCGCCGCCGACCATCTCGTGCGTGCCCTCGTGCTGGGTGAGATCGACCGTGACGAGGCGCGGGCCCGGCTGGTCTCGATCACCTCGTCAGGGCATCGCTATCCACGGTGGGCGGTCACGCTCGGCTGGGGCACGATGGCAGTCGGGGCCAGCTTGTTCCTCGGGGGCGACTGGATCGTCTCGGTCATCGCGTTCGTGATGGCGGTCACGATCGACGTCATGCAGCGAGCGATGTCGCGGCGTCGGCTACCGGCGTTCTACCAGCAGGTCGCCGGCGGCCTGCTGGCGACGCTGGTCGCCGTTGCCGTGTTCGCGACCGACCTCCCGGTCAACCCTTCGCTTGTCGTGACTGTGGGCATCATCATGCTGCTGGCCGGCATCGCCTTCGTCGGTGCCGTCCAGGACGCCCTCACGGGCTTCTACGTCACGTCCGGCGCCCGCGGCCTGGAGGCAATGCTGCTCACGGGCGGTATCGCGGCCGGCGTGAGCGGTGGGCTGGCGGTGGCGGACAGGGCAGGTGTCGACGTGACCCTGACCCCGTTCTCGGCGTCGTGGCATGGGCTGCCGATTGCCCTGGTCGGTTCGGCCATGACCGCGGCTGCGTTCGCGTTCGCGTCGTACGCACCGCTGCGCGCCCTCGCCCCCATCGCCTTGGTGGGGATGCTGGGCCAGCTCTTCTATCGCTTCATGGTGCTCGAGGGTTTCGGCCTGGCCTGGGCGTCGGCTGTCGCTGCCGTCGTGATCGGTCTGGTCGCGTACTCGGTCGCCGGACGCTTCCGCGTGCCGTCTCTGGTCGTGGTGGTGTCGAGCATCACGCCGCTGCTGCCGGGTCTGTCCATCTACAAGGGCCTGTACCTCATGGCAGGGGGGGCCAATGGTGGTCTCGTCAGTCTTGCGACAGCGCTGGCCATCGCGGTCGCCCTGGCCTCGGGTGTGATCCTCGGGGAACACCTCGCGCAGCCGTTGAAGCGCGAGGCGCGCCGGCTCGAGGCCAGGTTGGCCGGACCCCGACTGGTCGGGCCATGGCGCCCGCGGTCGCCTCAACGGGTACGCCGCGAACGCCACTCGGAGCACCCCGACGACACTGCCTGAGGGGTTCGGGAGCGGTCAGCTCTTCTTCTTGGCCTGCCGCTCGGCGCGACGCTTCTCCGCCCGCAGCCGTTTCTCATCCGCATCCAGCTTCTCGGCCTCATCGAGCGTAGGCGCCGTCCCGCCGTACGAGCGCGGCATCCACCAGGCACCCTCCTCGTGGTCGGGGTACGCCTTGATGGTCTGTTCGAGAAGCCCGGACATCTGGGTTCGTAGGAACTGCGTCTCGGCCGCCGCGTTCTTGCCGGACACGTCGATCGGCTCACCGACAGTCAGGGCGATGGTCTTGCCACGGGAGAAGTCACGCGGGTGATCCTTCGTGTAGATCCGCTGCGTGCCCCAGAGCACCACCGGGATGATCGGCACGTCCGCCGCGGAAGCCATGCGCACCGCGCCGGTCTTGAACTCCTTGAGCTGGAAGCTCCGGCTGATGGTGGCCTCGGGGAAGATGCCGACGATCTCACCGTCGGCCAGGTACTGCAGGCCGACCTCGTAGGACTGGATCCCGTCTGCGCGGTCGACCTCGATGTGGTGCAGCGACCGCATGAGCGGGCCGGTGAGACGGTGGTCGAACAGCTCGCGCTTGGCCATGAACCGCACGAAGCGTTTCGACGGCTGAGCCGCGAAGCCGCCGAAGATGAAGTCGACGTAGCTGACGTGGTTGAACGCGAGCACAGCAGCGCCCGCTGTCGGGATGTGCTCGCTTCCGGTGATCTGGAACGTCAGCCCTAGGGCCTTGAAGGCCGCTTTCGCCGTCAGGATGACCGGCGGGTACGTGATGTCTCGCACGCGGCTCACCGTAACCTAACTGGCGGGGGAGCCACAGGAGGTCATCGATGTTCGCGGTGCTGGGTGAGGCCTTGCTCGACATGGTGCAACCCGAGCCCGGCACGACGTATGTCGCGCGGCCCGGCGGCGGTCCGTTCAACATCGCGGTCGGGCTGCGGAGGCTGGGGCATCCGACGGTGCTGATGGCGCGTCTGTCCACCGGTGCCCTCGGCGCGATCGTGCGCGACCACGCCAGGGCCAACGACGTCGACCTGAGCGGCTGCGTCGAGACCCCTGACCAGACGACCCTCGCCTTCGCCTCACTCGACGAGGTCGGTCGGGCGTCCTATGACTTCTATGTGAGGGGTACCGCGGACTGGGGTTGGACACCGGACGAGCTGCAGCACGTCCCAGCTGGTACCCACGTCTTCCACACAGGCTCGTTGGCGACTGCGCTGAGTCCGGGCGCCGACGTTGTGCTCGACCGGTTGGAGCGGTTGCACGGTGCCGGAGGCTGCCTGCTCAGCTTCGACCCGAACGTGCGGCCTGCGCTGGCCGGACCGCAGGCTGAGGCCGTACGGCGGATGGAGCGATTCGTGACCGCCTCCCACGTGGTGAAGGCCAGCGACGAGGACCTGGGCTGGCTCTACCCCGGCGCCGACCTGCTCGACGTGGCCCGGCAGTGGGCGGCGCACGGCCCGCGGTTGGTGGTCGTGACGCGGGGCGCGGACGGTTGTCTGGCCGTCACACGAGCAGGTTCCGTGCTCGAACGGCCAAGTCTCAGGGTCGACGTGGCCGACACGATCGGGGCGGGCGACTCGTTCGAGTCCGGGCTGCTGTCGGGGCTGGTCGACGCCGGCGCCGTCGAGCCCGAGGCCGTGGCCGCGCTGCCGCGGGACGCGCTGAGCGGCGTACTCGATCGCGCTGTGCTCACCTCGGCCATGACCTGTGAGCGGCCGGGTGCCGATCCGCCGACTCGGGCGGAGTATGCCGCCAGGGTGGCTCGCAGCTGACGGGTGGGACGTGCGCGGTCAGTCCTCGTCGAAGACGGTGCTGAGACTGATCCGTCGGTAGGGCGACTCGCAGGGCGGGCCGGAGGAGATGAGCAGTTCTCGCTCGTCGAGGTCCATCACCACGGAGGCGGCCGAGATCGACTTGAGGTCGTCGGGATCGGTGTCGTTGACGTGCCGGCAGATCGCATAGGGATATCCGAGGTGATCCTGGAGCGCGGCGATGACGTCGTCGACGAGCACCTTGCGGTCGGCCGCGCGAGCTGCGAGCAGCTGGCGGACACGATGGTCGCGGAACAGTGACGAGCCACCCGTCTCGTAGATCGCGTCGACGACCGGGATGGCGGACACGAAGTGGTTGGCGTGGGTGACGATGCCGTCCTCAGCGAGGATCCGGCCCACGGCGCCGGGTGCCAGCTCCAGGTCGAGCGCGGTTCCGCCGGCCGCGCCGAGGAGCAGGTTGATCGAGGCGCTGCGGGGGAGTGCGGTGACCCGCAGGGACGCTGCCAGGCCGTCCGGCTCGTCCAGGACCCGCCGGATGAGGACGTGGTACGGCACCCCGCCCGGGGCGCCGTCCCGGTCGCAGTGCAGCAGGTTGACGCAGACCCCGACGCCGGCGCTGTTGAGCCCGGTCTTGGCCAGCATGCCGGCTTCGGCCAGGGTGACGATCTCGTGGCCGCGTTCGTCGCGGGTGGCGAGGATGACCGTGTAGGGCTGTTGGGACGGGTGCCAGTCCCAGTTCTGCGCGATCAAGGTGTTGCCGGTCGCCGTGTGCTCGGGCAGGACACCGACTGCTGTGCACTCGGTGATGCGGAGTCCGTCCGGCAACATCAGCTCGGTTCGTGCGTTGAGCGCGTAGATGTCCCCGGTCGCGACCTCGGCTGCGTCAGCGACGGCGTCGAGCGTGGCGGCGATCCGGGGCGTGTAGGCACGGGTGCTCTCGGCGAACTGCTCGCCGAGCTGGGTCACCGTGGCGGCGTCGAGTCCGACGGCGGCGAACTTGTGACGGTAGTCCTCGAGGTTGCCACGGATCAGTCCGGCGGCCTGGCGCCCGTACGAGGTTCCGATCTCGGTCGGGTCACCGGTGGCACGGATGAGCGGAAACGTCATACGCCGAGCCTAACGCCGCCACCCTGGGAACGGCATTTGGGATGATATGCCGGCCAATTCCAGCCGTCACCCCTTGGTCGCCTGGATGATCGCGGAGTGGATGCCGTCTCCGTGGTCGGCCGTGGTGGTGAGCGTGATCGCGCTGAAGCCGGCGGCCTCGAGCAGGTCGCGGTACTCGCTCATCGTGGGACAGCCGGCCGTGCAGCCGACCCGTTGCTCCGTCGCGGCCCGGTCCTCCGGCAGCACCGTGCCATCGCTCACGACGTCGCTGATGCCGAGCCGCCCGGCCGGACGCAGGACGCGGAAGGTCTCGGCGAGCACGGCGCGTCGGTCGCTCGACAAGTTGATGACGCAGTTGGAGATCACGACGTCGACCGCCTCGTCGCCGAGCGGGATCGCCTCGATCCGGCCGAGCACGAGCTCCACGTTGGCGACCCCGGCCTGCTGGGCGTGCTGCCGGGACAGCCGGATCATGTCCGTGCTGGCGTCGAGGCCGTACACGAATCCCTCGGGACCGACGCGCGCTGCCGACAGCAGGACGTCGATGCCGCCGCCCGATCCCAGGTCGAGCACGGTCTCGCCCGGACGCAGCGCCGCAACCGCGAGGGGATTGCCGCAGCCCAGGCTGGCGTTGACGGCGCCGGGTGGCAGCTCGTCGAGCGCGCTGTAGCCGGCGGCACCGAAGTCGCCGGCATCGAAGGCGTCAGCCGCGCAGTCGGTGATGGTGGTCCCGGACAGGGCCTTGCGGGCGAGGTCTGAGTAGTGGTCGATGATCTGGTCGGAGTCCATGTGGTGTCCTCAGGATGGTTGGGGGAGGGCCGGCAGGGGGCTGCCCATCACGACGTCGGCGGCCGACGGGAAGCAGCTGACGCAGGCGTCGTTGATCCGGTACAGGCTCGCGGTTCCTCGACGTTCCACGAGGACGAATCCGACGTCGGACAAGATCTTCAGATGATGGGACACGGTGGACTGGCCTACGCCGGACGAGACCACGATCTCGCCGACGGACATGGCCTCCCGGCTGCGGGCGAGAAGAGTCACGAGCTGGATCCTGGTGGCGTCGGCCAGGGCCTTGAACCAGCTCGCGTACTCCACCGCGGTCTCGCGGTCCAGTGGTCTGATCGAGGTTTTCATCGATCATCGACGATAGTCGATTGATAGCGGTCTCGCAAGACGACGACTGGCCGACGTCGGTCACTACGTCGCTCTAGGCTGTGCGGCATGGGGTTCGAGGCTGGCTCACAGACACGGCCCGACGACCCGTACGCCGTCGCCGCTCAGGCTGCCGACCACCTGCGGAGCAAGGGCTTCCGCGACCACGACCTGCTGCTCGTCCTCGGCTCCGGCTGGGTCCGTGCCGCTGCGGCCTTTGGCAGCCCGTCGAACGTCATACCGATGAGCGAGGTCCCGGGGTTCGCAACGCCCACGGCCGAAGGGCACGGCACCGAGATCGCGTCGTACGACGTACGAGGTCGACGGGTGCTCGTTCTCACCGGCCGCACCCATCTCTATGAGGGGTTGGGTGTTGCTCCCGTCGTGCACGGCACCCGAACCGCGGCCGCGCTCGGTTGTCGCACCGCCGTCTTTACGAACGCCAACGGCGCGTTCCGTGCGGACTGGGAGCCCGGCACCTGCATGCTCGTCCGCGACCATCTCAACCTGACCGCTACCTCACCCCTGGTCGGACCGCGCTTCGTCGACCTCTCGGACGCCTACTCACTTCGCTTGCGTGGGATCGCGCAGGCAATCGACCTGCGGTTCGTCGACGGCGTGTACGCGATGCTTCCCGGCCCGCACTACGAGACACGCGCGGAGGGCCGGCTGCTCAAGCACCTCGGCGCAGACGCGGTCGGCATGTCGACGGTCCTCGAGGTCATCGCCGCCCGCGAGTTCGGTATCGAGGTCCTGGCCCTGTCGATGGTCACGGTCACCGAGGGACTCGACGCGGGGATCGACCCCAGCGCCGTGGTCGAGGTGGCCGCGCGGGCCGCGGCAGGACTAGGTTCCACCCTGGTAAGGATCATCGAGCAGGCCGGAGGCAGCCCGTGAACATGGACAGCTCAGCACCGACAGCGGCTCCCTCGTCCGCGGCGTCGACGTTCGCGATCGAGCGCAACGGCATCAACGTGATCCAGGAGAGCGAGCGCAAGGGGCATCCGCGCGACCTGTTCTGGCCGTGGTGCGCAGCCAACATCTCGGTGTTCGGCGTCTCGTACGGTTCGTTCGTGCTCGGCTTCGGGCTGAGCGCGTGGCAGGGCATCATCGCCGGCGTCGTCGGCGTGGTCCTGTCGTTCCTCCTCGTCGGGCTGGTCTCGCTCGCCGGCAAGCGCGGCTCGGCTCCCACCATGGTGCTGTCCCGGGCCGCTTTCGGGGTACGCGGAAACTCGCTGCCGAGCCTCGTCTCCTACCTGATCCTGGTCGGGTACGAGACCGCCCTGGTCGCGCTGGCCACCTTCGCCACCGCGACGGTCTTCGGGCGCCTCGGCTGGAGTGACGGTGACGGCACCAAGATCCTCGCGTTCGTGGTCGTCGCCGCGATCATCGTGGCCGGGGGAGTGCTCGGCTTCGACACCGTGATGCGGCTGCAGAAGTGGCTGACCATCCTCATGGTCGTCGTCACGGTCGGCTACATCGCGTTGACGGTCGACGAGATCTCGTCGTCGGCCCTGGGTGACCTCCCGTCCGGCAACGGCAAGGCCGTCTTCGGCGCGTTCGTCGTGGTCGTGTCCGGCTTCGGCATCAGCTGGGTCAACTCGGCGGCGGACTACTCGCGTTACCTGCCGAGGACCGCGTCGGGCCGGGGGATCGTCTCGTGGACGACGTTCGGTGGCAGCCTCCCGCTGGTCATCCTCGTCACGTACGGAGTCCTGTTGGCCGGCTCGGATCCCGACCTCTCGGCGGCGCTGGCTGCCGACCCGATCGGCGCGTTGACGCCCGCCCTGCCGGACTGGTTCCTGTTGCCGTTCGCCATCGTGGCGGTCGCCGGGCTCGTGTCGGGGGCGCTGCTCGACATCTACTCGTCTGGCCTCACGCTGCTCACCCTCGGCGTACCGCTCCCACGCTGGGCTGCCGCGGCGCTGGACGGCGTCATCATGATCATCGGCACGATCTACATCGTCTGGGTGGCCGGGGACTTCCTGACTCCGTTCTTCGCGTTCCTGGTGACGCTGGCGGTGCCGATCGCTGCCTGGTGCGGCATCTACCTCGCCGATCTGCTGCTGCGCCGGCAGGACTACGACGCGGTCGACCTGGCGGACCCGCGCGGCCGCTACGGGTCGGTCAACCTGGTGTCGGTGGGCCTGATGGCCGTGAGCACGGTGCTCGGATGGGGCCTGGTCGTGTCCACAGCGGCAGACGGTTATCCACCCGAGGCGAAGGGCTTCGGTTGGCAGGGGTTCCTGCTCGAGCCGCTTGGTCTGGGTCCCAAGCTCAACGGACCGTGGACCTACGCCAACCTCGGCGTCATCCTCGCGCTGGTGCTCCCGTTCCTCCTCTACCTGGTGCTGGGGCGCGCCCACGTGCGTCGGCAGGAGGCCGAGCCGAGCCGGACCGCCGCCTGACCTCTCCCCGGAATTGCGGGAAAGTGCAGGCGTCGCCCGGCGTGTCGACCTGCAGATTCCCGCAATTCGCGGCAGGGTTCGGGCGCCCACGATGCGGACCGAAACATATCCGACATCCGCCGTCGGCACGATGGAGCCATGAGTCACCTCCTGCGGATCGTGCTCCCGGACGTCCCGGGCTCGCTCGGTGCCGTCGCATCCGCCATCGGCCTGACCGGCGCCAACATCGTCGCGATCGAGATCGTCGAGCAGCGCTCCGACGGCACAGCTGTCGACGACGTGTTCGTCGAGTTCGACAACGGTGTCATGCCCGACATGGTCGTCTCGGCCGTGCAACGCCTGGACGGCATACGGGTGCTGTGGGTGTCGCGGTACGCCGCGGCCGGCAACCTGCACCTCGATCTCGAAGCGGTGGAGCTGCTCACCGAAGATCCCGAACGGGCCGCGGCCCGGCTGACCGAGCTCGCGCCGGGCGTCTTCCGCAGCGACTGGGCGATGGTGGCCACCGCGACGGACGGCCTTCTCGTTTCGGTGCATGCATCGCCTGGCTCACCGGTGCTGCCGCCCGCCGCGGTCGCGTGGTTTCCGGTGGAGAAGGCGACGCGTCCGGAGATTCCTGCGGACTGGGACGGCTTCTCCGCCACCACGGTGGCCATCGCGCCGCTCGGGTCGGGTGATCGGATGATCGCCTTCGGTCGGCACGGTGGTCCGGAGATCCTCGACTCCGAGCTGGCACGCCTTGGACTTCTCGCCGCGTTGACGGGTTCGATCGAGTCGCCTGATCCGGTCTGAACCCGACGCGGCGCGGCGGGGCCGCTGCGCGGCTACGCTCGTCGCCATGGAGTCGCGATCCACCACGATCGAGCTGTTGGACGGTGCGCAGGCTGCGCAGTACGCCGCCGAGGTGTTTGCCGTGTATGACGACGTGTTCGGCGACCGGCCGGATCTGGAGGAGTGGCGGGCCGACCTGTTCGACCGGCACCGCACCCGTGACGGGTTCCGGCTCGCCGCCGCGTGGGAAGGCGACGAGCTCTCCGGCTTCGCCTGGGGTTACATCGGTCAGCCCGGCCAGTTCTGGACCGACTGGGTCAACGACACCTTGCCCGCCGAGGTGACGAGCGAGTGGTTGGGCGGTCACTTCGAGTTCGTCGAGCTCGCGGTGGCGCCCGAGCACCGACGCCACGGCCTGGGCCGACGGCTGCACGATGTCCTGCTCGACGGCGTACCCGCGCATCGCGCGCTCCTGAGTACGGACAACGCCGATACGCCGGCGGTCCGCCTCTACGCGTCACACGGCTGGCGCAAGCTGGGCGAGCTCACGCCGAAGGTCCAGGTGATGGGTCTCGAGCTCCCACCCTTGCCGCTTGGATAGGGTCACGCCATGACTGGACCGGACGTGTCTGAGCTCTTCGACGCCTCCGCCTGGCGGCCCGTCGACGGATTCGACGACCTGACCGACGTGACCTACCACCGGGCGGTCGACCAGGGGACCGTGCGGATCGCGTTCGATCGGCCGGAGGTCCGCAACGCGTTCCGGCCGCACACCGTCGATGAGCTGTACGCCTGTCTGGACCACGCCCGCATGAGTCCCGACGTGGGCTGCGTGCTGTTGACAGGCAACGGTCCCTCGGCCAAGGACGGCGGCTGGGCGTTCTGCTCCGGAGGTGACCAGCGGATCCGCGGCAAGGCCGGCTACCAGTACGACACCGGCGCACCCCGTGACGGCGGAGCGACGCCGACGGTGGATCGAGCCCGATTGGGCCGGCTGCACATCCTCGAGTGCCAGCGGCTGATCCGGTTCATGCCGAAGGTCGTGATCTGCGTCGTTCCCGGCTGGGCGGCCGGTGGTGGCCACAGCCTGCATGTCATCGCAGACCTCACCATCGCGTCGGCGGAGCACGCCCGCTTCAAGCAGACCGATGCCGATGTCGCGTCGTTCGACGGCGGCTACGGGTCGGCATACCTCGCGCGCCAGGTCGGGCAGAAGTTCGCCCGCGAGATCTTCTTCCTCGGCGACGAGTACGACGCTGAGGCTGCGCACCGGATGGGCATGGTCAACGCGGTCGTCCCGCACGCCGAGCTCGAACGGGTCGCCCTGGGGTGGGCGGCGAAGGTCAACGCGAAGTCGCCAACGGCCCAACGGATGCTCAAGTACGCGTTCAACCTCGTCGACGACGGCCTCGTGGGGCAACAGTTGTTCGCCGGAGAGGCGACGCGGCTGGCCTACGGGACGGATGAGGCCGCCGAGGGACGGGACGCGTTTCTCGAGAAGCGTGACCCGGACTGGTCGGACTACCCCTGGTACTACTGAATCAGCGCGTTTGCGGAGGTCAGCGCGGGTATGGGTCACGGCAGTCCGCACAGCCCGCAGGGATTGCCGATCATCGTCCCTCAGCCCGCCGTGCTCACAGGGTCAGCGCCCAGCGTGTGCCGGCGCTACCGCAGCGATCGGCGAGACTTCGCACACACTCGCCCGCATGGGCGAGCTGCCACTGATGGGATCGCTGGGTGTCTGAGGCAGCACGAGATTGAGGTTCGCGCTGTCGGGGCCGAAGGGCGGGTAGCCAGGCATTCCCAGTTCATCGCAGGCCTCCCACCAGCCGTGTTGGCCGAAGACGACCTGGGGGTCGAGTGAGGCGTTGAGCTTCGCCCGGGCACGGACGCTGCCCTGTGGGGTCTCCAGGGATACCCAGTCACCCGCTTTGATACCTCGGGTCTCGGCCGTCGACGGGTGCAGCTCGACCAGGGGGTCAGGTGCACTCTTGCGCAGGGCGACCACCTGCCGATGCTGTGTTTCGCAGAAGAACAGCGACTTGGCGCAGCTGAGGACCAAGGGGTACCGATCGGCAAGGTCGGGGCGGGAGCGAGGGCTGATCAGGGGTTCCTCGAATACTGGCAGTGGTTCATAGCCATGGGCGGCGAGGGTGGTGGAGTACAGCTCCACCTTGTGCGACGGCGTCGCGAATCCTGAGTCGGCGTACTTGCGGTAGCGGGTGGTCAGCGGTACCCGGACTCCCTCGGGGTGGGCCCGCAGGTCTTCCAGGGTGATTCCGCTCGGTGCGAGCTGGTGACGGAACGCCGCTTCGATGTCGCCGTTCCAGAAGTGCGCTCCCAGGCCGAGCCGGGTCGCGAGGTCGAAGACGATCTGAAGATCCGAGCGTGCTTCGCCGCGAGCGGCTACGAGGGGTTGTCGGAGCTGGACGAGCGACTGCGCCTCCTGGCTGTACTCGAAACCGATCTTCAGTGCCTCGGACTCGAACGGCGTCGTGACCGGCAGCACGATGTCCGCGAGCTCCGCTGTCGGGGTCATGAAGAGGTCGGCCTGGACGAAGAAGTCCAGGCGGCGCAGTGCCTCGCGGCCGCGGCGGCTGTCCGCGTGGGCCATCACCATGTTGCCGCCGAAGCCCACCAGGGACTTGATCCGGCCGTCGAGGACCGCGGTGTAGAAGTCCTCGCCGGTGACGAACTCGAAGCGAGCCGGG
This sequence comes from uncultured Actinomycetota bacterium, assembly GCA_963815445.1. Taxonomy (GTDB): domain Bacteria; phylum Actinomycetota; class Actinomycetes; order Propionibacteriales; family Nocardioidaceae; genus JANLYC01. The sequence goes on along the minus strand of CAWFGV010000004.1, from coordinate 60,031 downwards.
CCGAGCGGGCGTTGGTCCGCGCCCACCGCCGGGGGCCGCGCATCGGAAAGGAACTCACTGCCGTCGATAGGGTTCGACGGGACCTCCTCGAACAGCACGTTCCCGCCCGGCACGTCCAGGCTTCCGGTCAAGGCGTAGAGCACATTGATCGCACGCACGGTTTGCGTTGCCCCGTTGTGCTGCTCCAGTCCACTCCAGGTGTAGAAGGCGACTGGCCGGGCCTCCCAGATCGTCCTCGCAGCGGCGACGATGTCGGCCGCCGGCACACCGGTGATGGCCTCGGCACGGTCCGGGGCAAACTCCGCGCAGCGCGACGTGAGTAAGTTCCACACTGTCTGACCGTCGACGACGTCAGCCGCGTTGGTCCAGTCGCGGACGAAGTCCGCGTCGTACCAGCCGTTGTCGATCATGACGTGGGTGAGTGACAAGGCGAGAGCCGCGTCGGTTCCGGGTCGAACCCGGAGCCAGTGGTCGGCCTTGGCGGCAAGACCCACCTTGCGCGGGTCGACCACGATCAGCTTCGCACCCCGCCTGACTGCAGCGACCGTGCTGGTGGCGTGCGCCAGCCGCGCCACGGATGGGTTGTATCCCCAGAGCAAGATGCACCCGGCGTTCTCGAGGTCCGGCAGATAGACGCCGGGCACGGACGCACCAAAGGTGTACAGGGGCGCCAGGTATCGGCCCCAGCCGCACAGCTCCATGTAGCCGCAGTAGTTCGGGCTCCCAAACGCACGGATGAGCCGCTGAACCCAGTCGACCGCGTCGCTGATTGCGGAGGTCGACGGCGAGCTCGAGCTGAACCCCACCGACTCGGGCCCGTCGGTCGCTGCCGCGATCTTGAGCTGCGTGGCGACAGCGTCCAACGCCTCATTCCACGTGATGCGTTCCCACCCCGGATCTGCGGCATCCTTCGGCTTCGTGCGCCTCAGCGGGTGGAGAAGGCGCGAGGCGTGGTACACGATCTCCGGCGCCGCTTTGCCCTTCAGGCAAATGGCCTTACCCGTAGGGTGGGACGGATCTGGATGCATCGCGAGCAGGGTCCCATCGCGGAGCTCGGCGCGCGCCCCACAGCGCGATACACACAACGGGCAAAACGTCGGAACTATGTCCCCACCCATCGTCAGATTCTCGCGCGCGCGACCGAGAAGTACAACGGTTCACGACCAAACCGCCGCGCACACGTAGGTCGGGGCTCCCTTCGGGGACCAACCACAAACAGAAGTGTCGAACGCTCCGCGGCCGACTTCCCGTGCGTCTAGTGATCGGTCGCCCGCTGGTCGGTATGGGGGATGACCCGTCGCCGTTGCGCGAATGCACTGACCTTGGCCCGGTTGCCGCAGGACGACATGCTGCACCAACGACGGCGACCACTCGTGTCGAGAAACAGCCAGCCGCACTCGTGCCCGGGACAGGCCCGAACGCGGCCGAGCTCGGCCTCGGTCAGCAGATCGCCGACGCTCCAGGCCACCGCCAGCAGCGGTAGGTCCAGGCCGCACTCTCGGGGGAAGGACCATCGCGGTGGGTGGCCGGGCTCGATCCGGATGGCGGCGCCACTGCGCCGGACCTGGCCGGTCACGACGGCCGTTGCCCGAGCGTCACCGGGGTCGAGGACGGCCGTGTGGGTCGCGGTGCGCAGGCCACGCGCGGCGGCCAGGACGGTTCGCGCCCGATGCGGGTCGCGGGCTGCCTGGTGACGTGTCCGCCGCACGTCGTCGGACGAGACGAGCTCGGCGTGCATGGCCCAGACGGTCAGGTGGTCGTACGTCTTGAGCCACTCCCCGCGTGGGTTGGTCAGGTCGTCCCACCCGGCCCAGGTGTTGCAGAAGTCGAGCGCGGGGTGCCCGCCGATACGGCGAGGCACCCTCAGCCCGTCGATCTCCTGCCAGTACATCTGCCCATTGTGCCTTGCGAGGTGGCCAAGGGTGTGGTGTTCTACTAACCAATAAAGATCAATTAACCGGTTAGTACCGCATGACCGGTCAAACGAAGGGGTCGCACCCATGAAGAAGATCCTCTCCACCGCCGCGGCACTGGCCATGTCGGTCGGCCTGCTCGCGGTGGCCCCCGCCGCCACGGCGTCCGCAGACCCGGACTCGTCGTCGTGGATCCGCTACCACCAGCCGGACGTCGACGTGCCCGCCGGACACGCCTGCTCGTTCGCCGTGCACGAGCACGTGCTCCGCGACAAGGAGTACTACAAGGTGCTGGCCACCTACGAGGACGGGACCCACCAGGCCGAGTTGTGGAGGGGTCCCTTGGTGATGCGCTACACGAACGTGGACACTGGGGCGTCGAAGGTGGTCGACATCAGCGGCCGGGGGCGCATCACCTATTACCCAGACGGGTCGTTCGCGTCGATCACGATCGTCACCGGGCATTTCGGCGCCACGATCCCGCCCGGCAACGAGATGGCGGCAGGGCTCTATCGCGTCGGCGGGAAGGACTCGTCGATGACCGTCGATCCGGACGGCAAGCGCTACATCGCCCTCGGTCCGAACGGGTCCACGGAGGACCTCTGCGCAGCCTTGTCGGTCTGAGTGACTCAGGGCCAGGGCGTCGTTCGGGGGCGCGGTGCCCTGGTCCTGGCGGGCGGACTTCCGTCTTGTTTTGAGACACTCTGCCGAGGCTGTGTCACACCAGAGCGTTTTGCTCTAGGTTCGGCACGTGCTCGTTGCGATCGTGAAGGAGACGCTCGAGGGTGAGGCTCGCGTGGCCATGGTCCCCGAGCTGGTCTCGAAGCTGACACGGCTCGGGTACGACGTGACCGTCGAGACGGGGGCCGGGCAGCAGGCGCAGTACAGCGACGAGCTCTACGTCGAGGCCGGTGCGAGCATCGATGGAGCCGGGCTCGAACAGGCCGACCTGGTCCTGTCCGTCCAGCCGTTGACGAGCCAGCAGATCCGGGAGTTGCGTCCCGGTTGCGCGACGGTCTCGTTCTTCCCGAGCACGCAGGCACTGAGCTCGGTGGTCGAACGGGCCGACCTTCAGATCACCTCCTTCGCGATGGAACTCATCCCGCGGATCTCCCGGGCACAGTCGATGGATGCCCTCAGCTCGCAGGCCCTCGTCGCGGGCTACCGTTGCGCACTTGTCGCCGCCGGGATGCTACGGCGCTTCTTCCCTCTGAACATGACCGCGGCCGGGACGATCCCTCCTGCGGAGGTGGTGGTGCTCGGTGCCGGTGTGGCCGGACTGCAGGCCATCGCCACCGCGAAGCGGCTCGGTGCCGTCGTCAAGGCGTACGACGTCCGTGCCGCGGCTGCGGAGGAGATCCGCTCGATGGGCGCCATCGCCATCGAGCTCGAGCTCGACACCCTCGACGGTGCCGGTGGCTATGCCCGTGAGATGACCGAGGACCGGGCGCAGCGACAGCGCGAGCTGTTGACGCCGTACATCACGGCGGCCGACGCGCTGATCACGACGGCAGCGGTTCCCGGCCGAGCCGCACCCAGGCTGGTCACCAGGGCGATGGTCGAGACGATGGGGCCGGGATCGGTGGTCGTCGACCTGGCGGCCGAGTCGGGCGGGAACGTCGAGGGATCGGTTCCTGGCAGTGTCGTTCAGCTGGGCAACGTGCAGCTCTGGGGAGCGCTGAACGTGCCGAGTCAGCTGCCAGGCCCCGCCAGCAAGCTCTACGCGCAGAACCTCGTCAACCTGATCACGCTGATGACGGTCGACGAAGTGTTTGCGCCGGACTTCGGGGACGAGATCGTCGCCGGGTGTTGTGTCACCCACCAGGGCGACGTCGTCAACGACGCCACCCGTCGGGCAATGGAGGACGCCCTATGAGCGAGTCCGATCTGATCTGGCTGACGATCTTCGTGCTGAGCGTGTTCGTCGGCGTCGAGGTGATCTCCAAGGTCTCGTCGACGTTGCACACACCGTTGATGTCAGGCGCCAACGCGATCCACGGCATCATCCTGGTCGGAGCCGTCCTCGTCACCGGGACGAGCGACTCGACGGTGGCGACGGTCGTCGGCCTGATCGCGATCGTCCTCGCCACCATCAACATGGTGGGCGGGTTCGTGGTCACCGACCGGATGCTCCAGATGTTCACCGGCCGCAAGAAAGAGCCGCGCGGATGAGCGGGACCTCGCTCGGCCTGCTCTACCTGATCGCGGCCGTCTGCTTCATCCTGGCGCTCAAGGGACTGTCGTCGCCGCGCACGGCGCGCAACGGCAACCTGCTCGGTGCAGCCGGTGCGGTACTGGCCACCGTCACGGTCATGACGACGAAGGGCCTGCAGCACCGCGAGCTGATTCTCATCGCCATCGCCGTCGGCACGATCGTCGGTGTGTTGGCGGCCCGGCGGGTGCAGATGACCCAGATGCCGCAGTTGGTGGCCTTGTTCAACGGGGTCGGCGGAGGCGCGGCTGCGTTGGTTGCGCTGCTGGAGCTGCACGAGATCGTCGGTTTCGACAGCGGTGACAACGCTGCGACGTTCACGTTGGTGGCCACGGCGTTCACGATTCTGGTCGGCACGGTCAGCTTCGCCGGGTCGATGGTCACCTTCGCCAAGCTCCAGGAGCTGATGACGACCAGGCCGGTGACGTTCCCAGCCCTTCCGGTGCTGTTCGCGGGGTCGTTCCTTGCCGGGGTCGGGCTGTCGGTCGTGCTCGTGCTCAACATCTCGCTCTGGGTCGGTGTGGTCATCGCCGTCGTCGGTCTCGGCCTGGGCGTCCTGCTCGTCCTTCCGGTCGGCGGCGCCGACGTACCCATCGTGATCTCTCTGCTCAACGCATTCACGGGTTTGAGCGTTGCTGCCGGCGGCTACGTCCTCGGCAACACGTTGCTGTTGATCGCGGGCACCCTGGTCGGCGCGTCCGGCACGTTCCTGACGCGGTTGATGGCGTCGGCCATGGGCCGGTCCCTGGCCAACATCTTGTTCGGTGCGCTGAAGGGCGGGTCCACGCTCGGTGGCGGCGAGGCGTCGGACCGGCCGGTGCGGTCGGGCGGGCCGGAGGACGTCGCGATCCTGCTGGAGTACGCCAACCGCGTGATCATCGTGCCGGGATACGGGCTCGCGGTAGCGCAGGCGCAGCACACGTTGCGGGAGCTGGTCGACGAGCTGACGGCCAGGGGAATCGAGGTCGACTACGCGATCCATCCGGTGGCGGGCCGGATGCCAGGCCACATGAACGTGCTGCTCGCCGAGGCGCAGGTGCCGTACGAACAGCTCAAGGAGATGGACGACATCAACCCGGCGTTCAAGCAGGCCGACGTGGTCCTGGTGGTCGGCGCGAACGACGTCGTCAATCCCGCGGCGAAGACGACGCCGGGTGCCCCTATCTACGGGATGCCGATCCTGGCGGCCGACGAGGCCAAGCAGGTCATCTTCCTCAAGCGGTCGATGCGGCCCGGCTTCGCCGGCATCGAGAACGACCTGCTGTTCGATCCCAAGACCACCCTGCTGTTCGGTGACGCCAAGGACTCCCTCGGCAAAGTCCTCTCCGCCGTCAGGTCCCTCTGACCCCCACCGACCCATCCCCCGCCTCCCATCTTTCTCCTGGCCGTCCGCGTTTGCCTAGTTCACAAGCCAGGTGGCTTCTGCACTAGGCGAATTGGCCTTGCGGACTGGGTACTTGGCTCTCTCACCTGCCGTGTGGTGGGGGTCCGACCGACGTACGACGGTGAGCGAGGTCACGGCGCGGCCAGGCGGGGCTGGGTATTCTCCTGCGTGCACAGGCACGGCTCAGCGGGTCACACCGCAACGATGGAGGCGTTTCCGATGGACTCAGCGCACCACGACTATGACGGCCCGGAAGACCCCGAGGACACCAAAGGCAAGGCCTGGAGCTATCTCCTAGGCGGAATCGTCGTACTCGCCCTGCTCTATGTGGTCGCAACGGGCACGGTGCAAGTCTTCGGCGGCTGACCTCGCGCAAGCCCGACAGTCGAGGGTGGACAAGGCAAATGCCAACTCCCCTAGGCAGATCCGCCTAGTAACGAAGCCACCTGGCTTGTGAACTAGGCAAACGCGGAGGGCCAGACGTGTGCTTGAGCGGGGGCGAGGGAGAGGACCGGGTAGGTCAGTGGACGATGCCGTAGAGGCGGTCGCCGGCGTCTCCGAGGCCAGGCACGATATAGCCCTTCTCGTTGAGCTTCTCGTCCATCGCGGCTGTCACGATGGTCACCGGTGTGTCGAGGTCGGCCAGGTCCTTCGCCAGTCGCGCGCATCCTTCGGGGGCCGCCAACAGACAGATGGCCGTGATGTGGTCAGCGCCGCGCTCGACCAGGAAGTTGATCGCGGCCGCCAGCGTCCCGCCCGTGGCCAGCATCGGGTCGAGCACGTAGCACTGGCGCCCGGACAGGTCGTCGGGCAGCCGCTCGGCGTACGTCGACGCCTTGAGTGTGTCCTCGTCGCGGATCATCCCGAGGAAACCCACCTCGGCGGTCGGCAGCAGCCGCACCATCCCCTCGAGCATTCCGAGACCGGCGCGCAGGATCGGTACGACGAGCGGCTTCGGCGATGCCAGCTTGGTGCCCTCGGCTGGCGCCACCGGCGTCGTGATGCTGATCGCCTCGGTCCGGACCTCGCGGGTCGCCTCGTACGCCAGCAGCGTCACCAGCTCCTCCGTCAACCGGCGGAACGTCGGTGAGTCGGTGCGTTCGTCCCGCAGCACGGTGAGCTTGTGGGCGACGAGCGGGTGGTCCACGACGTGAGTCTGCATGGTGGCAAACCTAGGGGATGGCCGTGACCGCCTCGTGGCGAGGTGTTTCAGCACGAGTTCACCCGATCAGCACCTGAGAGCCGTCGAATGGGGCTCGCCACGCCAGCCCACGTCTGTCACCATCGAGGCATGAGCGCCATCGATGCAGAGTCCGCAGCAGCCATCGACTTTGCCGTTGCCGCCTCACGTGAAGACGGAGACTGGTCCGTCTCCACGCTCCCGCCGCGGGCCGCGACCGAGCTCGACGTGCTGCTCCACGCGCTCGCTCAGCTCCCCTCCGACGTGGGAACCATCGGGATGGTCAGCGTCGACGAGGACTTCTTCGTGCTCGCGCGGGTCTCGGGCGGACATGTCCAGCTGCTGCTGTCCGACGTCGGCGCCGCTACCGAGTCGCCGCTCGCGATGGCTGTCGTCGACCGGCTCGAGCTGCCCCTTCCCGACGATGACGACGACCAGATCCAGCCCGCGGGTGACCTCGGGATGCTCGGCGATCTCGGCCTGTCGGCCATGGAGCTCGGCGCGATGTGTGACGACGCCGAGCTCTATCCCGATGAGCTGCTCGGTGACATCGCCTTCCGGCTCGGGTTCGGCCGTCAGTTCGACGACCTGCTCGACAACGCGATGGCCTAGACCGCGTCCTTCTCAGGAGCGGTTGATCGATGAGTACGACGGGCGACGACGCGCGCCATCGGTACGACGACCTGATGCGCCGAGCGCTCGTCGTGGCGCGGCAGGCCGAGGCCTCGGACGACGTACCGATCGGCGCTCTCGTCGTGGATGCCGATGGTCAGCTCGTGTCGACTGGCGCCAACCTGCGCGAGGCCACCGCCGACCCGACCGCCCACGCCGAGGTCGTCGCGATCAGGGCTGCGGCTCAGGAGCGGGGCGAGTGGCGGCTCTCCGGATGCACGCTCGTGGTGACGCTCGAACCGTGCACGATGTGCGCCGGTGCGATTGTGCTGGCGCGGCTCGATCGCGTGGTCTTCGGTGCCTATGACCCCAAGGCCGGCGCGGTCGGATCGTTGTGGGACGTTGTTCGCGACCGGCGGCTCAACCACCGGCCGGAGGTGGTCGGTGGCGTGCTCGAGGACGAGGCCACAGCGCTGATCCGGACGTTTTTCGACGGCCACCGGTGACCCTCGTGGACGGTCGTCCCCGGCGTACGGCCGATTTCTACCGACACCGTCTCCTCGGGTAGCCTTGCGCGCGGTGGCGTGTCCGAGCGGCCTAAGGAGCACGCCTCGAAAGCGTGTGTGGGTGCAAGCCCACCGTGGGTTCAAATCCCACCGCCACCGCCAAGGTCCTCACTGCTGTCGAGGACACCAGCGTTGCCACCTCTCCGGTCAGCTGACCGGGAGGGCGGCGCTGACCCGTCGTGCACTGTCGACGAATGCTCGGACCCGGGCCGTCCCAGGGCCTCCGGGTGGTGGGCGATGAGCAGCTCGCGCTGCAGGCCTTGCTTCACCGGAAACGTCTCGACGCCGGCTGGACAAAGATGCGCCCCAGCTGATTACTGTGACCTGAGCCGCCTCGACACAGGATCATGTAGGGCCGGCGCACGAGACGAAGGACACCTCAGGCCTGAGGTGTCCTTCTCTCGTTCGTGGGCGAGGTGCGTGAGTGCTGTTACTCCTGGCCCTCGAACTGATGGTCGACGTTGCCCGGACCGTCAGCGTGTCCGCCGGGACCGTCGTTGGCGGTCCCCGACTCCGGCGCGTTCTCGTTGGCCGACTCGGTACCAGCGGCGTCAGTCGTCTCCTTGTCCGCGCTGCCGGGCTTGTCAGGTGTCGTCTGGTCGCCCTGCTGCAGGGTGTCGGGGTCAGCCGTCGTCACAGACGTGGTGGCCGGCTTGACCGGGGAGGGCGTAGCGGACGCGTTCGTCGCCCCGACGACGGCAAAGCCGCCGAGCAGGACTGCGGCGCTGGCCGCCGCGACCTTGAGCTTGGTCTGCATGATGAGCTCCTTCGTTGGTTGGTTGATGAGTCCACAGTGGCTCGCGCGAGTAAGGCCCTGATAAGGGGTGGCAGCCGAGCTCAACGAGTGCACTTACCCCACGCTCAGGTTGGGTCTGCAGACTGGAAGAGACCGTCCACACGAAGGAGTTGGCCCGATGAAGCTGCTCATGGTTGAGGACGAAATGGCGATGGCCGACGCCGTTGTCAGGGGGCTGGTGGCTGAGGGGTTCGTCGTCCAGCTGGCCGGCGACGGAGTCGAAGGTCTGTGGATGGCCGAGGAGTTCGACTACGACGTCATCGTGCTCGACATCATGTTGCCTGGTTTGTCGGGCTATGAAGTGTGTCGTCGGCTGCGGGCGGGCGGGTCGCATGTCCCGGTGTTGATGCTCACGGCCAAGGACGGAGAGCAGGACGAGGCCGACGGTCTGGACCTTGGCGCAGATGACTACCTGACCAAGCCGTTCTCGTTCGTCGTCCTGCTGGCCCGGCTGCGCGCGTTGCTCCGCAGAGCACCCGCCGAGCGCGCGCCCGTGCTCAGCGTCGGGGATCTACGGTTGGACCCCGCGTCCCGGCGATGCAGCCGCGCAGACGTCGAGATTCACCTGACCGCTCGGGAGTTCGCGCTGGCCGAGTTCCTCGTCCGGCGGAAGGGCCAAGTGCTGAGCAAGTACCAGATCGGCGAGCATGTCTGGGATGCCGAGCTCGACGTGGACTCCAACATCGTGGAGGTCTACATCGGATACCTGCGCCGCAAGATCGACGAGCCCTTCGGTGTTCGAAGTATCGAGACGGTGCGGGGGGTCGGCTACCGGTTGCGCGAGGACCCGCCGGCGCGCAAGGGCCATGAGACGCACGCGTGACCGGAAGCGGCCAGCGCCGGGGGTTCGGCTCACCGCTACGTTGACCGCCGCACTGATTGTCGCGGCAGCGTTCGCGCTCAGCGGACTCGCTCTGATCGGTCTGGTGCGGCACTCGTTGGTCAGCAATCTCGATGCCACCGCGAACGCGCGAGCGCAGGACGTTGCGGCGCTCGTGCGCGCTGGGAACTTGCGGCCGGCGGTCGCGAGCACCGGCCAGGAGACCGCGGTCGTACAGGTCGTCAATGCAGCGGGCAGGGTGGTGTCGGCAAGTCCGAACATCACGGGCGAAGGTCCCGTCCTGGCGCAGCCCCCCGCTGGTCGGACCCGAGTGAACCTCACCGTGAGGGGGCTGCCGATCGGTGAGGGAGCGCAGCAGTACCGGATCGTCGCACAGCCGGTCACGCTCCAAGACGGACCCGGCTGGATCTACGTCGCTACGTCCCTGCGGCAGGTCGAGGTGGCGGTCAACGGACTGCGCAACCTGCTGGTCGTGGGACTTCCGCTCCTGCTCGTGTTGGTGGCGGCAGCGATCTGGAAGGCGGTCGGGCGGGCACTGCGTCCGGTCGAGGAGATCCGACAACGGGCAGCCTTGATCGGCGGCTCCGACCTGCAACAGCGGGTGCCGGTTCCGACTACCAACGACGAGATCGCTCGCCTCGCGGAGACGATGAACCAGATGCTGGCTCGGCTCGAGGACGCGTCACAGCGTCAACGGCACTTCGTGGGGGATGCCTCGCACGAGTTGCGCAGCCCGCTGGCGGCGATGCAGGCGCAGATCGACGTGGCACTGGCACACCCGAACCTCACGGCGTCGACCCAGGTGATGCAAAGCCTGCAAGGTCAGTCGGAACGGATGACCCAGCTCATCGAGGACCTGCTGTTTCTCGCCCGCGCGGATGAGGGCCGACTCACGTCGGAACGGGGCGTCGTAGACCTCGATGAGCTCGTGCTGGCTGAGATCCGCCGGCTCCGGGCCTACGGACGCGCCAACATCGAGGCGGGTACGACCGACGCCGCGCGTGTCTCCGGCTCTGCTCGTGACCTCGCCCGGTTGCTGCGCAACCTCGGTGACAACGCGGTCGCCCACGCCCGGACGACCGTCTCGATCGGGCTGACCACGACGGAGGTCGATGCCACGATCATGGTCACAGACGACGGTCCCGGCGTTCCGATCGAGGAGCGTGACCGCATCTTCACCAGGTTCGCGCGAGCGGACCAAGCACGAGCCCGCCCTCGCAACGGAACAGGATTCGGGCTCGGCCTGGCCATCGCCCGTCAGATCGTGGAGGCACATGGGGGCGCGATCCGCATCGACGAGGTGACGACAGCGGTGCGAGGCGCAAGCTTTGTCGTCCGGCTGCCGCTGGCGGAGCCATCGGGACCTGCACGCGTCGGCGCGGAACCCGGGTCGACCGTCGCCGGCGGCGAGTATCCTCCAGGACATGATCGCCCATGAACAGGCCAACGCCACGCACTGGATGCTGATGAAGCTGGGTGAGGCGTTCCTCGTGATGGGCGGAGTCCAGCTCGTGGCCGTCGCCCTGGGCGGGCTCACCGGTGATTGGGGTTGGCTCGGCCTGGGTGCACTGGGGCCGATCGCTGCGGGGCTGTACCTCGTCTTCATCAAGCCGCCTGAGGGCTACCGCCAGCCCCTGGCCGAGGACCCCGCGCAGGACTGGGTGCCGCAGTCTGACGTGTGAGCAGGCGAGCGGTCCGGCGCCACGCAACAATCAGCCGTGGCGATCGGGCGCATTGTGTCGGGCGGACAGACGGGTGTCGACCGCGCCGCTCTCGACGCGGCGATCCGGCATGAGATCCCGTACGGCGGCTGGTGCCCGCGAGGCGGCTGGGCCGAGGACCTGCCGCATCCGCCCGGCGTCCTCACGGCATACCCCCGCCTGAGCGAGACACCGTCCGCGGACCCGGCCGAGCGAACCGTGTGGAATGTCCGCGACAGCGACGCCACCCTCGTCCTCCTGGCAGGGGGACGGGACTCGCCCGGTATGACGCTCGCGATCGCTGCTGCAGAACAGTTGGTCCGGCCGCTCCTCGTCGCGGACCTCGGCGATCGTGACGTCATCGACGAGGTGCGCGCCTGGCTCTCCGGACTCGATGACGAAACCGTGCTGAATGTGGCCGGACCGCGAGAGAGCGAGTCGCCCGGCTGCTACGCCAAGGCCGCTGCTGTGCTGGACACACTGCTGACCTGAGAGATGAGAAGACGACGAGCCGGTCTTGTGAGCCCCCTTAGGGTGAACGCGTGGACGTCGACAGCTTGGATCACATGCTGTTGGCGGGGTCTGCCGTAGTCCTCCTCGCAATCCTGGCGGTGCGTGCCTCGGTCCGCGTCGGTCTGCCCAGCCTGCTCATCTACCTGGCCATGGGCATCGTGATGGGCGAGTCCCTGCTCGGCGTTCGCTTCGACGAAGCTCGCACGGCGCAGGCCCTCGGCTTCGCCGCCCTCGTCGTCATCCTGACCGAGGGCGGCCTCACCACCAAGTGGTCGGAGGTGCGACCCTCGCTGGGCCTCGGCCTGGCGTTGGCCACCGTCGGGACCGGGGCCAGCATCGTCGTCGTCGCCGCCTTCGCGCACTACGCGCTCGACTTCTCCTGGCAGCTGTCAGTCCTGCTGGGCGCGATCACCTCGCCCACGGACGCCGCCGCTGTCTTCACGGTGCTCAGACGGGTTCCCTTGAAGCGCTCGTTGCTCGGGACCCTGGAGGCCGAGTCAGGTCTCAACGACGCCCCCACCGTTCTCCTCGTGGTGATCCTCAGCGCCGACCACGGTCCCACCGGTGGTGCGTTCGGCTTCGCCGGCCTCATGGTGTACGAGCTCGTCGGGGGCGCCCTGCTCGGCGTCCTGGTCGGGCGCGCCGGCGCTGCTGTGCTCCGCCGGGTCGCGCTGCCTGCTTCGGGGCTCTATCCCATCACCGTGCTCGCGATCGCCGTCTTGTCGTACTCCGGTTCGGCGGCGCTGCATGCCAGCGGGTTCGCGGCCGTCTACGTCACCGCCTTGATCCTGGGAAACTCCGACCTGCCGCACCGGGCCTCGACGCGCTCGTTCGCCGAAGGCTTCGCGTGGCTGGCGCAGATCGGACTGTTCGTGATGCTCGGACTGCTCGCGTCACCCTCGACGTTCACCGTCGGGCAGATCGCCAGCGGGGTGGTCGTAGGCGCTGTGCTGACCCTGGTCGCTCGCCCGGTCAGCGTCTTGGTCTGCGCGCTGCCGTTCAGAATTCCGTGGCGTGAGCAGGGCTTCCTCGCCTCAGCCGGACTGCGGGGCGCGGTTCCGATCGTCCTCGCGACGATCCCGTTGGCCCAGCGCGTCGACCGCGCCGCGGAGATCTTCAACGTGGTCTTCGTCCTCGTCGTCGTGCTGACGGTCCTCACCGCCCCGCTGCTCCCGACCCTGGCGAGGCAGTTCGGAGTGATCGTGGACCGTCCCCGTGATGTGGATGTCGAGGCCGCGCCACTGGAGCGGATCGCTGCCGACCTGCTGCTGGTACGCATCACCAAGAAGAGTCGGCTGCACGGCGTGGAGATCAGCGAGCTGCGCCTGCCGCGGGGAACCAGCGTGTCGCTGATCGTGCGAGGTGACACGAGCTTCACACCCGACCTGCGGACGTCGCTGCGGCGGGGTGACGACCTGCTCGTGGTGACGCGCAGCAAGGACCGCGAGGCCACCGAACGACGGTTACAGGCGGTCAGCCGTGGCGGTCGCCTGGCCGGCTGGACCGAGGAGTCCCGCTGACCGGACTCACTCGGGCAGGGGGGCGGGCGGAGACGTCTCGGGAGCGGTCGCCAGGAGCATGGCGGCCATCAGCGCAGTCGCCGTCCCGGCCATCGCACACCCTGACGCGATGTACACCGACACCTGCGCCAACGTGCCGTAGACGTCCAGCCTCGCGATCACGACCAGCAGCGCGATCACCAGGCTCAACGCCAGCAGGTACACCGCGGCGCGGGCCATCCGTTTCGGCGTCGCGCCGCGGTCGAAGGCGACAGCTTCGGCCGCGTCATCGCCGACGTGACCGCGCGCGACATACACCTGTGTCCCGGCCGCCCACGCGGTCACCACGAAGAACGCAGCAAGGGAGTCGCTGGGCCGGTGCCACCCGGCGGTCAGGGTTGCGAGAGCGGTCGCCGAGGCGTAGACCGTGCCCGCGACCGCAGCCAGCGGTCGAAGTGCGATCGGTGACACGATGACGAGGGCGACGACGATCGAGAACGCCACCGTCGTGTGCCCGCTCGGCAGGCTGTTCAGCGTCGCAGGGGTGGTCTCCGACAGGCCGAGGTCCGGCCGCGGCAGCAGGCGCTTGAGCACCTGAGAGGTGAGGTTCGACCCCACCACGACCACGACGGCGGCCACCGCCAGGTCGCGACGCAACCGCAGCAGCGCGATGATGACCAGGCTCAGGACCGCGATGGCCAGCGACGCGACCGAGACGGCGTCCAGGAGCCGCTGCACCAGGTCGGTGGCGGACGACCTGCTCTGGGCGGCACCGCGAAGGGACGCCCCGTCCAGCACCCTGCCCCGCGTGGTGCGGACGGCGACGACATAGATGGCGACCACCAGGGCGATCGAGGCAACGCAGCCAGCCATCAGCCAGGCGACGTGTCGACCGCGGCTGCTGACCGGGTTCAGCCGGCGCTCGTCGTGGCCGGCGTACATTCGGTCACCGCGCGGTTGACCCGGACGAACGTGCGCGCATGGGCGGCGACGCCACGGAAGGACTCACCGACGATCACGTCGACGCCTGGGGTGATCGAGGCCGACTTCAGGTACGTGACCTTCCCGATGAACTGGTTCCGCACGAGCCGGGTCTGCGGGGCGCCCTGACCGCCGGGCAGAATGACGGTGACGTTCCGGCCGGCGGCGATGTTTGACGGCGCATTGGCGGCGACCCCTCGCTTGAAACCCTTGTTGACGAGCTCGTCGAGGGTCTCACTGGCCAATCCTGCTCGCTGTCCTGCGTTGTAGACGTTCACCACGACGTCCCTGGCGGTGATCCGCTGGCCCTTCTTGATGACTGTCTTCTTCTCGCAGGTGGGGCCGGTAGTGGTTGGCGCGGTAGTGGCGTCGCCGCTACCCGGGTTGATGACCGTCCGCCAGCCGTAGTACGCAGCACCCAGGAGCACACCGAGCAGCACCACCATGGTGATGGGTGTCCTCCAGTTCACGATCCACGACTCCTCTCGATGCGACGAGTCTTGCAGACCGTAGTCAACGAATCACATGCACGCGAGCGTGCAGGACGTGCCGCTGCTGCAGTGCGGCCCGCAGGGCGCGGTGCAACCCGTCCTCGAGGTAGAGCTCGCCTTCGTACTCGACCACGTGCGCGAACAGGTCACCGAAGAAGGTCGAGTCCTCGTCGAGAAGCGTGGCCAGGTCCAGGGTGTCCTTCGTGGTGACCAGCTCGTCGAGGCGGATCTGGTGCGGAGGCAGCTCGGCCCAGTCGCGCATCCGCAACCCGTGTTCGGGGTAGGGCCGCGCGTCTCGAACGCCTTTGAAGATCACGTTGGTGAGTCTAAGGCGTACCGCGGAGGCTCGCCGTCGCCGCATCTCGGATCGCTGACACCGGCCCGCTCCGGACTAGGCTGACGGCGGCAGGACGCGTTGGGCGATGCCGCCGCGCCCCGAGGAGGGTCGATGAGTACGTCGGACGAGGCGCCTCACGCAAGCGACCAGACAGCGGATGGGCTCTCCGAGCAGGCGGCCGGCATCGCGGCGGGCTATGCGTTCACCGGCCCAGCGCTGCACCTCGGCAGGCTGGTCGAAGGCGCAGACGTCGTACCCGTGGATGTCCGCATCCCGTTGGCGATGCTCAACCGGCACGGCCTGGTCGCCGGAGCCACCGGCACCGGCAAGACCAAGACACTTCAGCTGCTGGCCGAACAGCTGTCCACCGCGGGGGTGTCGGTCTTCGCGGCCGACATCAAGGGCGATCTGTCCGGTCTCGCCAGCCCCGGCCAGAGCAGCGACAAGCTGCTTGCACGGACGACCTCGCTGGGGCAGGCCTGGGAGGCGCACGGATTCCCCGTGGAGTTCCTGGCTCTCGGCGGTGAGGGCCAGGGAGTCCCGGTCCGTGTCACGATGACCTCGTTCGGACCGATCCTGCTCGCCAAGGTGCTCGACCTCAACGCCACGCAGGAGTCATCGCTCGAGCTGGTGTTCCACTACGCCGACCAGGCCGGCCTGCCGCTGCTCGACCTGGAGGACCTGCGCTCAGTCGTCGCCTTCCTGGTCAGTGATGAGGGCAAGCCCGAGCTGAAAGCGCTGGGTGGCCTGTCCAGCTCGACGGCCGGCGTCATCCTGCGGGAGCTGATCGGGTTCGCCGCCCAGGGCGCCGACAAGTTCTTCGGTGAGCCGGAGTTCGACACCGCCGACCTGCTCCGCACGGCCGCGGACGGCAGGGGCGTGATCACGCTGCTGGAGCTCCCGCACCTGCAGGATCGCCCTGCGGTCTTCTCCACGTTCCTCATGTGGATGCTGGCCGACCTGTTCCACGACCTACCCGAGGTCGGCGACATCGATCAACCGAAGCTGGTGTTCTTCTTCGACGAGGCCCACCTGCTCTTCGACGACGCGTCGAAGGCCTTCCTGGACGCGATCGAGCAGACCGCGCGGTTGATCCGCTCCAAGGGCGTGGGCGTCTTCTTCGTGACCCAGAGCCCGACCGACCTGCCCGAAGGCGTGCTGGCACAGCTCGGCTCGCGCGTGCAGCACCAGCTACGTGCGCACACCCCCAATGACGCGAAGGCGTTGCGCGCGACGGTGCGGACCTACCCCGACTCGGCGTACGACCTCGAAGAAGTGCTGACCCAGCTCGGCATCGGCGAGGCGGTCATCACCGTCATGGACGAACGCGGCGCGCCCACCCCAGTCGCTTGGACCCGGCTGCGCGCACCGGAGTCTCTGATGGACCCCAGCCCGACCGAGACGTTCGCCGGCGTGATCGAGAGCTCGCCGCTGCGATCCAAGTACGCCGAGGGCGTCGACCGAGAGTCGGCGCACGAGATGCTCACGAAGCGACTCGATGCGGCGGCCGCCGAACGAGAAGCGGCGGAGGCGGCGGAGGCGGCTGAGAAGGACGCCCGCGTCACGGTCAGGAAGCCGACGACCCGAACAACCGGTCGCAGGCCGGCAGGAACGGCACCGTCGCGAGGGGACGGCGACATGCTCTCCGACCTCGCCGGCAGCAAGCAGTTCAAGGACTTCCTGCGCGACTCGGGTCGCACGCTCGCCAAGGAGATCGCCCGAGGGGTATTCAAGGTCGGCCGCCGCTGACGACGCTCGCGTCAGGGTGGCCGCTGCGCTGGGCTTGCGCGACCACCCGGAGCCGCCGGTGCACCCTCACGCGATGAGCTGCCGCAGGTCTGGGGCCAGGCGGGTCGTCTCCGCATAGTCCGCGTAGGTGCGCTCGCGTCGAAGCGCTGGGTATGCAGTCGTCCAGGCGCCTCCGCGGAACGCCTCGACGAACGCCTCAGCCTGTCGCGCGGCGGAGTCCATGCCGACCCCGGCCCACGGGTCCTGGACCGTTGCTGCATCTCCGACCAGCGCCCACCCTGGCCCGCACGCCACCCGCCAAACGCTGTCCACGGGAAGCCCGGTGAACGCACCGCCGACCCAGTCGATGTCACCCATCCGCGCGGACGTCTGCGGGTTGGAGCGGAACGCGTCCTCCAGGAGCCCGGCGGGATCCCGGCGGGTGAGCTCGTACTCCTCCACGGTGATGCTGATGGCGAGACAGGCAACGCCGGCGTCACTGGGAAAGACGTAGGAGAAGCGGTGGCCATCGAGCAGGAACTCCGGCCCGATCGGAGCGGGACTGGGCCATCCCGTGGCGTACCGGTAGTACATGGCGCGGGCCGGGGCATGGCGTTCCTCGTCGACGGCCCCGACCAAGCGCGCAACGGTGGAGCGTCGGCCGTCCGCGCCGACCACCACCTGCGCCGCGTGCACGGTGCCGCTCTGGTCGATGACTCCGGCGACCGCGCCATCGCGCTTCACCACGTCGACAACTTTCCTTCGCGTACGGATGTCTACCCCGGCAGCGGCGGCGCGCCGCGCGAGGATCGCGTCGAGAGTGGACCGACGTACGGACAGGCAGTAGCCGACCCGTCCGGGTTCCTGCGGTGGGCCCTGCTCGAACGGCTCACCGTCCACGGAAAAGTACTCGCACTCCAGGGGCGGGGCTCCCGTGGCCAGCACCTCGTCGAGCACCCCCACCTCCTCGAGTGACCGGACGAGACCGTCGCCTCGGAAGAAGTGGGTCGACAGTGTGTCGGACGGCAGCTCGTGCGACTCCAGAAGCCGCACCGTCACCCCATCCGCGGCCAGCCGCAGCGCTGTCAGGCAGCCGCCGATGCGGCCGCCGACGACCACGACATCGACCACCTGTTCACCTCCGCAGGTCAAGGGTCTCCAGGTTCCCCTACAACCATCGGCTCATCGTCCCGATCGGGCACCGGAAGTGCAATGAAGAGCCCACGCTCAAGAGGAGCGCTCGACGCGCGTGAGCCAGTCAGCGATGAGAGCACGCAGGACGGCCGGCTGCTCGTGGGGCAGTGCGTGGCCCGCATCATCGACCACCGCGAGCGAGGAGCGGGGGTAGTGGCCCAGGAGGTCCGCGGCGGACGAGTACCCGACCGTCGAGTCGAGCCGCCCCGCCACGACGAGCGTCGGACCCGCGTACGCCGGCCGCTGATCGGGAGCGAGCTCCCATCGTTCGCCGATTCGCTCAAGCGCCGCCTGGTCGACGAGCGCGGCTGCCGGTGCGACATAACGCTCGTACCGTTCGAGCATCTCCGGGCTCTGGACCACGAAGTAGCTCCTGAAATCCTCATCGCCGATCTCACCCGACCCGCTGACGACGCGGTGCTCCGGGACGTCGCGCACGCCCGGCAACAGCGGACAGACCAGCGCGAGACCAGCGACCTGCTCCGGCATCCTGGTGGCCATCGCCTGCGCGTAGTACGCGCCGGCCGAGTGACCGATCAGGAGGTACTCAGCCCCGGCGGTGACCTCGCTGGCGAAGTCGAGGAGCGTGTCGAGGACGTCGTCGCCGCTGCGCAGCGCGTCGGGAGCCGGCGTCCGGCCCATGCCAGGCAGATCTGGATAGATCCGTCGGAACCCTGCAACCCCGTCGAAGGCCGGCTCGAAGCATGCCTCCGGCTCGCGGTGGTCGACGCCGGCGCCGTGCAGCACCAGCACCGGTCGGCCTGCTCCGTGCTCCACGTAGTGGACCGCGATCTCGCCGGCTCGAGTCTCCATTCCGGCAAACCTAGCCTGGCGTGAGACAAGGGCGCGACCCTCGGATCGACCGAGGCGCCGTCGACGTCGAACCCGCGGCCAGCGCGTCACCGCGCCGCGTCCTGACCGGCAATCAGGCGACCTCCACGGCCGCTTCGAGCGGACGGTTCAGCAGCCTCGCCAGAGCAGCGGCCGCTTCGTCAAGGGCGGTGCGTGGGACTCGACCGGACTCCCTGAACCAGGTGATGTCCAGCCGCTCGGCACGCGTCGTCCACGTCCCGGCCACGACACCGCCGTGGACCACGAGGTTGGCCGACCGGCTGACCGGTTCTCGGCGGGCGGAAGGCACAACTCGAGGGTCGGACGTGCCCGGAGCCATCACCCAGGGATCGCGCCCCGGCAGCAGCCGGACGGCGGTGGAGGCCTGGGTGGTTCGCAGGTCATCGAGGTCCTCCCGGAGGGCCAGGACGCGGTCCCCTCCGACCGTCACCGGCTCGAGCCGCTCATCGAGCTCTTCCAGCCAGCGGGTGATGGACTTCCGCTTCGCCCCTAGTCCCTTGCCGAACCAGTCGTGCACCCGGTCCGGGGTGGCCGGACCGTAGGTACGGAAGTACGCCGCGATCAGCGTCGGCCCGGCCTCGTCGAGGTCGGGGACACCGGCCCAACCGGGGACATTGTCGAGCCGTAGGAACGTTGTCTCGCCGTCCCGGACCGGCCCCAGGCCCATGTCGCCCTGCCACGTCAATGGTTTGAGCAGGGTGTCGTTGCCCTCGGCGACGACGCTGAGCAGATGCCGGTAGCGGCTGCTCCGGCCGAGCACGGCAGCCAGCTCCGAACGGGTCAGCGGCCCTTCCGTCAGGGCGCGCCGCACGTACTCGCGAAATCGCGGCCAGTCCGACGGCCCCAGCCCGTAGAAGCTTTCCCAGCTCGGCAGCTCCCACATCCGGCTCGACGCCCGTACCGCCAGGTACGCTCCTGCGTCTCGGGGCGTCATCAGGTGCGTGGCACCGCGGAACGCGAAGACCTTGACCAGCTTCCCCGCCGCCAGCGCCTGCGTCGCGTCTCCGGGACGACCGCCGCCGCGCCGGGCGCCGATCGCCAGCTCCGCGGCAGCGTCCGGCCAGGCGGGCACCGCTCCTAGCCGCTCGACCACGTCCGCGACCGACCCGGTGCCAACAGGGTCGAGCAGCTGTCGTCGTAACCGCCACCCAAGCGCCCTCGCCCACGTCAGACCCACCGTCGCAGGCTAGCCCCACCACTGGGACGACCCGCCGCGAGTGCCGCGTTCATGGCGGAGGATAGGGGATTCGAACCCCTGAGAGCTTTCACTCAACACGCTTTCCAAGCGTGCGCACTAGGCCACTATGCGAATCCTCCGTGGAGGAGGTTATCGCCTGTGGTGGGCACAGCCGAAATCGCATCGTCGGAGGTCCCAAGGAGTCCGCGCCGCGATTCGCAGATGCGGTGCGGGCTCCCGTAGACTTTCGCGCAGCCCCTCGTGTGGCGGCACCTTGCCCAACTCCCCCAGGGCCGGAAGGCAGCAAGGGTAAGCGAGCTCTGCCGGGTACACGAGGGGTCTTTCACGCCCTCGCAGGCCCGCCGCTTGCTCAGGTGGCGTTCTGCCAGAGCCCGATCAAGTTGCCTTCGGTGTCCGTGAAATACGCCGCCCAGCCCATGTCGCCGACCTGCATCTTGTCGCGCACGGCGGCCCCACCGGCCGCAGTGACCTTTTCGATCGCCTTGTCGATGTCGTCGACGCCGATCGTGACGACAGGACTGGTCATCTCCTTGCTGCGCTCGAACATGCCACCGTTGATCGCACCAGGGTTGAGCGGCCCCCTGTCACCGCTCTCCGTGGTGGTCACCATCGTGTACTGCATCTCGGGCAGGTGGGTGATCTCCCAGCCGAAGGTGTCCCGATAGAACGTGTGAGCCCGCTCCAGGTTGTCGGCGGGGATCTCGAAGTGGATGACGCTGTCGCTCATGCTCTCTCCTCGGTTCGCGTGTCGTCGGGCTCGAGAGGGGTCGAGAGGTCGGCTCCTGTTCGTGACTCTAGGACTGGGCGCCGACACCGTCACCCCCCGCGACATGTTCGAGACCAAACATTTGCCAACGCCTCGGCCTTGTCCACCGCGGTCCACCGCCCGTCCACCGCTAGTCCACCGGCTGGCTGCCGGCCGTGCTCGTCGTCGCCGGGCGGCAGTAAGGTCGTCAGCGTGGATGCCCCCCTCGCGTTGTACCGGCGCTATCGCCCTGACACGTTCGGCGACGTCATCGGCCAGGAGCAGGTCACCACACCGCTGTCGCAGGCGCTCGACAACAACCGCGTCCACCACGCCTACCTCTTCTCCGGCCCGCGTGGCTGCGGCAAGACGACCAGCGCCCGCATCATGGCCCGTGCTCTCAACTGTGAGAAGGGTCCGCGATCGGAGCCGTGCGGAGCCTGCGAGTCGTGTGTCGAGCTCGCCTGTGGCGGGCCGGGCTCCATCGACGTGATCGAGATCGACGCTGCCAGCCACGGTGGGGTCGACGACGCACGTGAGCTGCGCGAACGCGCCTTCTTCGCCCCGGTGAAGGCCCGCTACAAGGTCTACATCATCGACGAGGCCCACATGGTGAGCCCGCAGGGTTTCAACGCGCTGCTCAAGCTCGTCGAGGAGCCGCCGTCCCACCTGCGCTTCATCTTCGCCACCACCGACCCCGACAAGGTGATCGGGACGATCAAGTCGCGCACCCACCACTACCCCTTCCGTCTGGTGCCGCCCAAGATCCTGGGTGACTATCTGGTCGAGCTCTGCCAGCGTGAGAACGTCGCCATCGAGCACACCGCGGTCCCGCTGGTCGTCCGTGCCGGCGCAGGCTCGGTGCGTGACAGCCTCTCCGTGCTCGACCAGCTCATCGGCGGTTCGGGCCCTGACGGCGTCACGTACGACCTCGCCACGGGCCTGCTCGGCTACACCCCCGAGACGTTGCTCGACGAGACCGTCGACGCGTTGGCGGCCGACGACGGCACGACGCTGTTCGGTGTGGTCGACAAGGTCGTCGACGCCGGGCAGGACCCGCGCCGGTTCGCCGAGGACCTGTTGCACCGGCTGCGCGACCTGGTGGTCATCTCCGCGGTGCCCGACGCCGCGTCGCGCGGACTGATCGAGCTGTCCGACGACCAGGCCGAGCGCCTGGCGGGGCAGTCGCAGCGGTTCGGCCGGGCCGACCTGACACGGGCTGCCGACATCGTCAGCCAGGGGCTCACCGACATGAAGGGCGCCACCGCTCCCCGGTTGCTGCTCGAGCTGATGTGTGCCCGGATCCTGCTTCCCGGTGCCGACCAGTCGGCCGAGGGGCTCGGCGCCCGGATCGATCGCGTCGAGCGGCGGCTCTCCGTCGTAGGCGACCTTCCCGCACCCAGTCCGCCGGCGGAGGCCTCCCACCCACCGCAACGACCGCACCCCCCGGCGCCGCCCGCCGCCGAGCCCGTGGTGGCGCCTCGCGAGACGGCACCCGCGCCAGCCGAGGTTGAGGATGTCGCAGAGCCCGCCAGCGCCGCACGCGCCGAGCGAGCCCCCCAGCCGGAGTTGTCCGGTCCCGCACCCGATACGGCCCCCGCCGCCCCCCAGGATGCGCCGCAGTCACCCCCGCCCGCGGCCGCCGCCGACAGCTCAGGGCTCACCTTGGTCGATGTGCGACGGCTGTGGCCCGGCGTCCTCGAGCGCGTCAAGCGGATGAAGCGCTACGCGTGGATCCTGCTCAGCCAGAACGCCCAGGTCAAAGACGTCAGCGATGGTGTCCTGACGATCGGCTTCGGTAGCGAGGGTGCCGCCAAGAACTTCCGCACCGGGGGTGCCGCCGAGATCCTCCGCCAGGCCCTGATCGACGAGCTCGGTGTCGACTGGCGCGTCGAAGGCATCATCGACGGGCCCAGCCCGCAGGCGCCCGCGCGCACGGTCCGCGAGCCGGAGTTGCGTGCCGCGACCGCACCGCCCGCCCAGGCCACGCCGCCTGTTGGGGCGACAGCCGGACCTGCCGGGGCCGAACCCGCGGCGCCGGTTCCACCGGCACCTGACCGCAACGCCAACGTCGATGCGGCGAAAGGCGCCATCCGCAAGACCCGCAACGGCCGTGACGTGGCCGGCGAGGCCGACGATGCCGACCCGCCCCCAGAAGTGCACGAAGACGATGACGTGGTCGACGACGCAAGCCTGAGCAGCCATGAGCTGCTCGAGCGCGAGCTCGGCGCCAAGGTCATCGACGATATCCGTCATGACGGCCGCTGATGGGCGCGTCATACCGACCGCGAGCCTGAGAGATACAAAGCCTTCCACGACCAAGGAGCCCGATGTTCCCCGAAGGATCTCCCGACATGAACTCCCTGCTCGAGCAGGCGACGGCGATGCAGCAGCAGCTGATGGCGGCGCAGCACGACCTGGCCGAGCGGCGCATCGACGGCACCGCCGGTGGTGGCCTCGTCCAGGCGACGGTCACCGGCACGGGCGACCTTGTCGGTCTGCGTATCGACCCACAGGTCTGCGACCCCACCGACACCGAGACCCTGGCCGACCTCGTCCTGGCCGCGGTTCGCGACGCCACCGCGAACGCACACCAGGTGGCGGCTGAGCAGATGGGCCAGCTGTCCGGCGGTTTCGGCGACGGCTTTGCCGGCCTCGGCGGCTAGCGCTCCTCGCTGACCGGGCCGTACCTCGCAGTTCGACCCCCCCGCGGCCGTCGCACTGGCCGCCGCTGCGGTGTTGTCTTCTGGGTGTGCGACTGAGGCCGCCCGGTTCGGCGTACGTCGACGGGCGTGATCGGCATGGTCTGTCCTGGTCCCGGCGGGTGTTCACGGCCTGGTTGCATGCGTGATTCGTGATCGTAACCTACGGTAGCGTAACCTTCGTATCAGAGGTGGAGGTCCGATCCGGAGGGAGACGTCCATGACAGTCCAAGAGGTCAGCCAGAACGACCTGCTGCGCGAGCTCGAGCAGGTCGTCGAGGTCGAGCTGAACCGTCACGTCAAGGTGGCCAAGGAGTGGTTCCCCCACGAGTTCATCCCGTGGAGCGAGGGACGCAACTACGACGGGTTGATGGGTGGCGAGCCGTGGTCGCCCGACGACGCGGACGTTCCGGACGTGGCTCGCTCGGCGCTGATCGTCAACCTGCTCACCGAGGACAACCTGCCGAGCTACCACCACGAGATAGCCGTCATCTTTGGTCGCGACAACGCCTGGGGCGAGTGGGTGCACCGGTGGACGGCCGAGGAGGGCCGGCACGGGATCGCGATGCGCGACTACATGCTGGTCAAGCGCATGGTCGACCCGGTGGCGCTCGAGCGGTTCCGGATGGAGCACATGTCGACGGGCTACCAGTCCGCGCACGCCGATGACGCGATGCGGTCGCTGGCCTACGTGTCCTTCCAGGAGCTCGCGACCCGCGTTTCCCACCGGAACACCGGGCGGTTCACCACCGACCCGATGTGCGACAAGCTGCTGGCCAGGATCGCGGCGGACGAGAACCTGCACATGATCTTCTACCGCAACCTCTTGAAGGCCGCGCTCGAGATCGCCCCCGATCAGGCCATGGTCGCGATCCGCGACGTGGTGGCCGAGTTCGAGATGCCGGGCGCCGGCATCCCCGGATTCCAGCGCAAGGCCGTCGAGATGGCGGTCCAAGGTATCTACGACCAGCGCCTGCACCACGACGAGGTCGTCATGCCGGTCCTCCGCTTCTGGAACGTCTTCGAGCTCGAGGGCCTGTCCGGCGAGGGTGAGAAGGCGCGGCAGGAACTGTCTGACTTCATGACCAACCTGGACAGCTCGGCCTCCCGGTTCGTGGAGAAGCGCGACGCGCTCAAGGCTCGGTTGGCCGCTCGCGGCTGACGCTCCCCGCCCACGGGCTAGGCTGCTCGGGCGATCCACGCAGCCGCGTCGTTCGCCGCCACGAGACGAGGAGCAGGGTGTACGAGGGGATCGTCCAGGACCTGATCGACGAGCTCGGGAGGCTTCCCGGCGTGGGTCCCAAGAGCGCCCAGCGGATCGCCTTTCACCTGCTCAACGCCGATGCCGTCGACGTACGCCGCCTCGCGCACGTGCTGGTCGAGGTCAAGGAGAAGGTCCGGTTCTGCGTCACCTGCGGAAATGTGGCCGAGGAAGAACAGTGCAAGATCTGCCGAGACCCGCGCCGTGACCTGACCGTGCTCTGCGTCGTCGAGGAGTCCAAGGACGTCGTCGCCGTCGAGCGCACGCGGGAGTACCGGGGCCGCTACCACGTGCTCGGCGGAGCAATCAGCCCGATCGAGGGCATCGGCCCCGACGAGCTGCGGATTCGCGAGCTGATGACCAGGCTGGCCGACGGAAGCATCACCGAGGTGATTCTCGCCACCGACCCCAACCTCGAGGGGGAGGCCACCGCGACATACCTCACCCGACTGCTCAAACCCATGGGCCTGCGAGTCACTCGACTTGCCAGCGGGCTCCCGGTCGGGGGAGATTTGGAGTACGCAGACGAGGTGACGCTAGGGCGCGCCTTCGAAGGGAGACGCACCGTCGATGACTGAGCCACGAGGTTCCTTGCCCAGCGAGCTGGAAGACCTGGCTCAGGGCATAGCCGACCAGACCGAGAGCTTCCTGCTCGCGCTGCGCGAAATCGCCCGCAGCGGCGACCGCGGTATCGCCGTACCCCTGTTGCTGCTCGAGGTGTCCCAGCTGTTGCTCGCGGGGGCGCGGCTCGGCGTCCAGACGGACTTCGTGCCGAGCGAGCAGTTCGAGCCCGATGCCGGCCCCGACCCCGACCTCGACGCCATGCGTGAGCGGCTGGCGGTGCTGCTCGAGGGAGTCGACGACTTCACCGAGGTCTTCGACCCCTACATCGACCCGCCGGAGCTGGTGTCGTCCAAGCTGTCGGACGATCTAGCGGATATCGCCGCAAGTGTGGCGCACGGTCTCCAGCATTACCGCGCGGGCTCGGCGCAGGAGGCGCTGTGGTGGTGGCAGTTCTCCTATGTGTCGAGCTGGGGAGCCGAGGCCAGCGCATCGCTGCGGGCCTTGCAGTCCGTCATCGCCCATGACCGTCTCGACGCCAGTGAGATGGGCGAGATCGAGGCGGCCCGCGTCGCGGCCGCCGACGAGCTCTGACCACGCCGCTATGGCGAGCACCCCGTCTCAGGCGTGGAACCCGGGCGGGTGCGACCACGGCTCTCGGTAGACTCGACCCTCGGGCTGACGTTCGCCATCAGTCCTGACAGGGACACATCCGAGACCTGACGAGACGGTCCCGACACGGACAAGGAGCCAGCAGCGTGGGCATCGTTGTGCAGAAGTACGGGGGCTCCTCCGTGGCTGACGCCCAAGGCATCAAGCGCGTCGCCCAGCGCATCGTGGCCACCCGCAAGGAGGGGTACGACGTCTGCGTGGTCGTCTCGGCCATGGGCGACACGACCGACGAGCTCCGCGACCTGGCCGAGCAGGTGTCGCCGCTGCCCCCCGGCCGCGAGCTCGACATGCTGCTCACGGCCGGCGAACGCATCTCGATGGCGCTGCTCGCCATGGCGATCGCCAACCTCGGCCAGACCGCCCGGTCGTTCACCGGCAGCCAGGCCGGCGTCATCACGGACTCAGCGCACGGTCGGGCCAAGATCATCGACATCACTCCGGGGCGGATCGAGTCCGCGATCGCGGCCGGAGACATCGCGATCGTCGCGGGCTTCCAGGGCGTCTCGGTCGAGACCAAGGACATCACCACCCTGGGCCGGGGTGCGTCCGACACGACCGCGGTAGCGCTCGCCGCCGCGCTCGGCGCCGAGGTCTGCGAGATCTACACCGACGTCGACGGCATCTTCACGGCGGACCCCCGCATCGTGCCGACCGCACGCCGCATTCCGCGGATCTCCTCGGAAGAGATGCTGGAGATGTGCGCCTGCGGAGCCAAGGTGCTGCACCTGCGCTGCGTCGAGTACGCGCGGCGCTACCACGTACCCATCCACGTCCGCTCGTCCTTCACGCAGAAGCCGGGCACGTGGGTCATCGACTCCAGTGAGGTGGACCCCATGGAGCAAGCGATCATTGCCGGTGTTGCACACGACCGTAGCGAGGCCAAGATCACCGTCGTCGGCGTACCCGACAAGGTGGGTGAGGCCGCCCATATCTTCGAGGCCCTTGCCGAGTCGGGCATCAACATCGACATGATCGTGCAGAACATCTCCGCGGCCGCCACCGCGCGTACCGACATCTCCTTCACGTTGCCCCGCGACGACGGTCACGTGGCGATGACCGCGTTGGCGCGGCTCAAGGACGAGGTCGGCTACGAGCAGCTCCTCTACGACGACCGCATCGGCAAGGTGTCGCTCGTCGGGGCAGGCATGCGCAGCCACCCGGGTGTGACGGCAAAGTTCTTCGCGGCGCTCGCGTCGGCGGGGGTCAACATCGAGATGATCTCCACGTCCGAGATCCGTATCTCGGTCATCATCGACGAGGACCAGATCGACACCGCGGTCACGGCCGCGCACTCCGCCTTCGAGCTCGACAGCGCCGAGGTTGAAGCCGTCGTCTACGGCGGGACCGGCCGATGAGGGGAGTCGAGAAGCCCAATCTCGCGGTCGTCGGTGCCACCGGTGCTGTCGGGACCGTCATGCTCGAGATCCTCTCGACCCGGCACGATGTGTGGGGGGAGATCAAGCTGCTTGCGTCCGCACGATCGGCCGGCCGGGTGCTGCGGTGCCGTGGGCGCGACGTCGTGGTCGAGGAGCTCACCGAGGAGGCGTTCGACGACGTCGACGTGGCGATGTTCGACGTCCCCGACGACGTGTCTGCCCGCTGGGCGCCGATCGCAGCAGCACGGGGCGTGGTCGCGGTCGACAACTCCGGTGCGTTCCGGATGGAGGCCGACGTGCCGCTGGTCGTCCCCGAGGTCAACCCGGCCCAGGTCCGCAACCGACCACGCGGCATCATCGCCAACCCCAACTGCACGACGCTGACGATGATGGACGCGCTCGGCGCGCTGCACTCCCGCTGGGGGCTGCGCGAGCTCGTCGTGGCGTCGTACCAGGCGGCGTCCGGGGCGGGCCAGCCCGGTGTCGACAGGCTGTACGACGAGCTGGAGGTCGTCGCCGGTGACCGCACGCTCGGCCAGACCATGGGCGACGTACGCCGCGTCGTGGCCAACAAGCTCGGCGAGGACTCGCCGTTCCCTGCGCCCCTGGTCATGAACGTGATCCCGTTGGCGGGCTCGCTCAAGGACGGCGGCTGGAGCAGCGAGGAGCTGAAGGTCCGCAACGAGTCTCGCAAGATCCTCGACATCCCCGATCTCAAGGTCTCCGCGACCTGCGTGCGCGTGCCCGTGATCACCACGCACTCGTTGGCGGTACACGCGGTCTTCGAGCGTGGCATCGATGTCGCCGAGGCGCGGCAGGTGCTCGTCGAGGCGCCGAGCGTCGTCCTCATCGACGACCCCGAGAGCGGAGAGTTCCCGACTCCCGTCGACGTGGTGGGCTCCGACCCGACCTTCGTCGGGCGGCTGCGACAGGCGCTCGACTTCCCGAACACCTTGGAGCTCTTCGTGTGTGGCGACAACCTCCGCAAGGGGGCCGCCCTCAACACGGCCCAGATCGCCGAGCTCGTGGCCGCTGAGCTGATCGCAGGAGCGAAAGCCTCGGAGTAGCCTGCGGGCACGTGTACGCCGCAACCAGGGGGAAGCCATGACCGGTGCAACAGGGTCGTCGGACCAGGGTGTTGGCCAACCTCTCGCGGCCACGGCTGTGGTGAGCTTGTTCGCTCGGTGGCTCGTTCGGGTGTTCGGCACCGGAGCCGTGGTGTTCGGCGCCGTACTCCTCGTGGTGGTGTTGATCGCGCTCACCAGGCAGGACAGCAATGCGGGGCTCCACCTGACGCCGGTGCTGCGGGTCCTCTTGGCCGTCGGCGGGTCCGCGGTCCTGGCCGGGGGCCTGATGTTGGCGATGGGCCAGTTCCCGCCCCTGCGCGACCGGCTGCCGTGGCTGTGATCCGCGCAGCCTGGGACGGACGGTTCCGAGAGCGGCTCAGTTTTCGGTGTCGCCGGGAGCGTAGTGAGGAATGTCGTCTTCGCCGTGAGCTGCGTCGTCGGCCGTCCCGTCCAGTGCGACCACGGGGTCAGACTCGGCCGCGGAGTCGTAGTAGCCGCTCGGGTCGGCCGCCTCGAGCGCTCGCGCCAGGTAGACCGACGCGACGAACGACACCATCGCCATGAGTGGGAGCGCCACGGCCATCCAGCCGTCGAAGACATAGTCGATGAGCAGCCCGAGGATGACCAGCAGGGGCAGGGTGACGCCGAAGAACGCCGAGACACCTGCCTCCTCGACCCCGAGCACCCGCAGCAGGACGACGCCGATCGCGAAGCAGATCGCGACGATGAGCAGCAGCATCGGCACGCCGTAGCCGCCACACGTGGGACGTCCGCGCACTGCATCGCAGGCCCTCTCACCGGACCAGACCAGGCCGGTGGCGACCGCGCCACAGACGAGTCCGCTGATCGCCGCGGCCAGGGCGACGTGCACCCGCCTCAGCGCAGTTCCTGACGGCAACCGACCGCGAGCAGTGCGCGAACGTGCCTGGTGCTCGGACATGGTCCCTGAGTCTGCCGTATGAGCGTCGAACGGGCATCTCGGACAGGCTCCGGACAGGGACACCCCCGACCTCGGAAGAGATCGGGGGTGTCGTGCTCCACTGGTCGGGCTGACAGGATTTGAACCTGCGGCCTCGTCGTCCCGAACGACGCGCGCTACCAAACTGCGCCACAGCCCGAGGGCGGAGTCACTCTACCGGAGCACGAGCGCAGGGCTAAATCCAGTCCGGCAGAGCTCAACGTGCGGTCAGGGTGAGCAGCGTCGCCTCAGGAAAACAACAGAATCGGTACGGCGCGTACGGCGAGGTGCCGAGTCCAGCCGAGACGTGCAGCCAGGCCCGGCGACCGCCGGCCCGGTGGTCGTGCAACCCCCGCGAGCGGCGCGTGTCGATGTCGCAGTTGGTCACCAGGGCGCCGTACCCGGGGAGGCGCAGCTGCCCACCATGGGTGTGCCCGGCCAGGATCGCGTCGTACCCGTCAGAGGTGAAGGCGTCGAGCACCCGCAGGTACGGCGCATGCGTCACGCCCAGCCGCAGATCTGCCGTCGCGTCTGCAGGCCCGGCCACGGCCTCGAGGTCGTCGTACCCCAGGTGCGCGTCGTCGACCCCCGCGAACGTGATCCGTAGCCCGTTCACGTCCAGCGACGCCGTCGTGTTCGTCAGGTCTACCCAGCCGCCACGGCCGAGCTGGCTACGCAGGTCACGCCACGGCAACGGCGGGCCGTGGAACTTCTTCTTGCCGCCGTTGGGCAGGAAGTATCGCAGCGGGTTCTTCAGGACCGGGCCCCAGTAGTCGTTGGACCCGAACACAAAGACGCCGGGAACGTCCAGCAGGGCGCCCAGCGCCTGCACGACCGGCGCGACGGCCTGGGCATGGCTGAGGTTGTCGCCCGTGTTGACCACGAGGTCGGGCTCCAGCGCAGCCAGGCTGCCCAGCCACTCCTGCTTGCGGACCTGGGTAGGGGTCAGGTGGAGGTCGGACAGGTGCAGCACCCTGAGCGGGTCGGCGCCGGCCGGCAGACACGGCACCTCCGCCTCGCGCAGCCGGAACGCCCGCACCTCGTAGCCGGCGCTGTAGGCCAGTGTCCCGACTCCGGCGAGGGCAAGCCCGGCCGTCGCCTTCGTCAAGGGGTGCACCGGGTCAGGGTGTCACATAGCCCGGCCGCACGAGGCCATAGGCTGGTCGTATGTCTGCGATGAAGGACCGGCTTCGTTCCGAGCTCACCGCGTCGATGAAGGCACGCGACGAGCTGCGCTCCTCGACGCTTCGCATGGTGCTCACCGCCATCACCAACGCGGAGGTGGCGGGCAAGCAGGCTCGTGAGCTGACCGACGACGACGTCACGGGCGTGCTGGCCGGCGAGGCCAAGAAGCGCCGCGAGGCTTCGGCCGCGTTCGACGAGGCCAACCGACCGGAGCTCGCTGCCAAGGAACGCGCTGAGGCTGCTGTCCTCGCTGAGTTCCTGCCCGACCCGCTGAGTGACGCCGAGATCGCCGAGCTGGTCGCCAGCACGATCACCGACCTCGGTGTCGGTGCCGACGGCATGCGGGCCATGGGCCGCGTGATGGGTGCGATCACGCCACAGATCAAGGGTCGCGCCGACGGCGGCGTTGTCTCGGCTGAGGTGCGTCGCCAGCTCGGTTAGGCCGGCGCGGGCTATCCGCCACCGTGGCCGTGGCCGTGGCCGCCGCCACCGCCGCCCGGGTGCTTGGTGTTCCCCGGCTTCGTGGGCTTCGTCGGCTTCGTGTCTGTCGGTTTGGTGTTGGTGGGTTTGGTGTTGGTCGGCTTGGTGGGCGGTGGTGTCACACCGTTGGAGACGTAGATGCTGACGGTCTCACCCGTGGTGCCCTCGTAGGACGGTGACGTGTACGCGACGGTGCCCTGCGGGGCCGAGGAGTTCACGCTGTAGGAGACGATCTGCGGGTTGAACCCGAGCTTGCTCAGCGCCGCGGCGGCCGACTCGGGGCTCTGGCCGTAGTACGACGGGATCGGCACGGTCTGACCGTTGACCACGGAGGGATCAGGCGACACGAAGCTCCGGTCCGGGAGCCATTGCTCGATGGCGCGCATAGCGTCGCCCCACATGGGTCCGGCCGTCGTCGAACCATGGACGCTGCCGACGTTGACCCCACCGATCGTGGTGTAGTCGATGTCGAGCGGATCGCCGTTGGGCTTGACGCCGGCGATCATGGCAGCGGTCGACAACGTGGGTGTGTAGCCGACGAACCAGACCGACTTGGCCGGCGCCACGGTCCCGGTCTTGCCCGCAGACGGCTGGTCGAGCGCGATGTTGGCGCCGAAGCCGCCCGGCTCCATCACACCCTTGAGAATGTCGTTGATCGCATCGGCATACGCGGGCTTGAGCACCCGGTTGCACTGGGGTCCGGGCGTCGGGAGGACCTGGCCCTTGCGGTCACGGATCTCGAGGATCGGCGTCGAAGCGCAGTGCACGCCGCGGTTGGCCGCCGTGGCGTAGGCCTCGGCCATCTCGAGAGGGCTGACGTTGGCGATGCCCAGAGTGAACGACGGCACCCGTTCGTGGGCTGGGTCGTCGAGCTGGATGCCCATCTCCTGGGCGAGCTTGTACGGGCCGCAGAGGCCGGTCATCTTCTCGAGCTGCACGAAGAACGTGTTCACCGACAGCTGGGTGCCGGAGTACATGTCCATGTTGCCGCTGTCCGTGGAGTTGTGGAACGTGAACACCTCCGTCGAGGGGTAGTTGCCACCGCAGGTCGGGTACGTGCCGAGATCGACGGGGTAGGCGGCCGGCGCGTAGATCGTCTTGTTGAGAGGGATCCCGTCCTTGATCGCCTGGGCGAGCACGAACAGCTTGAACGTGGAGCCGGCCTGGAAGCCGGGCGCGTCGCCGTACTTGGTGGGCACGGTGAAGTTGAGGTAGGTCTCGCCCTTGCGGTGGTTGTTGCCCATCGGCTTGGACTGCACCAGTGCGCGGACGTAACCCGTTCCGGGCTCGACCTCGGCAATCGCGCCGACCGCGTTGTCGCGCGGGTAGACGTGCGAGTGCACCGAGGCGGACGCAGCCCGCTGGAATCTCGGGTCGAGCGTGCTCTGGATCGTGAGTCCGCCGGCGTAGATGGCGTGCTTGCGCTGCTCGGTCGTCTTGCCCAGCGCCGGGTCGTCGAGCAGGTACTTGAGCAGGTACGCGCAGAAGAACGGTGCCTGGGAGTTGACGCAGCCGTTGGCGGTGTAGGACGGATGCAGTCCCAGCTTGGTCTTCATCGCGTGCTTGGCGCGCTGCGTGGTGATGATGTGCAGGTCGAGCATCTTGCCGATGACCGTGTTGCGCCGGCTGTGGGCAACGTCGGGATTGTTGGTCGGGTCGTAGTCCGATGGGTTCTTGACGATGCCTGCGAGCATCGCGGCCTGGCGGAGGTTCAGCTTCTTGGCCGTCGTCGAGAAGTAGTGGTGGGCGGCCGCTTCGATGCCGTAGGCGCCGTCGCCGAAGTACGCGGTGTTGAGGTAGTGCTCGAGGATCTGGGGCTTGGTCAGGTGGGCTTCGACCCAGACGGCATACCGGAGCTCGTCGAACTTGCGCGCGTAGCTCTTCGCGGTCGCCGCCGCCTTCTGCTGGTCTGTGGTGGCGTTCTCCTGCAGAGTGAGCTTGACGAGCTGCTGGGTGATGGACGAACCACCCTGAATGGTCTTGTCGCTCGCCTGGTTGATGAACAGGGCGCGCAGCGTGCCGCGCACGTCGAGCGCGCCGTGCTCGTAGAAGCGGGCGTCCTCGATGGCGACGATCGCCTGCTGCATCACCGTCGAGATCTTGTCGAGCTTGACGTACTTGCGGTTCTCGTCGTAGAAGGCGGCCAGTTGCGTGCCGTCGGCCGCGAGCACCCGGGTGCGCTCGTTGAGGGGCTTGAACTCGAGCTTCTTGGGGAACTGCTTCACCGCCTGGGCGCTGTTCTCGGCGCCCTTGCTGATCAGTCCGACCCACGGCAACGCCAGGCCGGCCATCAGGACTCCGGACAGGACACTGATCCCGATGATCACGACGATCTGGTGGATCAAACCGCCCTCATGACGGGCAGGTCGTACGAGCCGAGACATGCGCTCCAGAGTACGTGACACACTGCGAGAAGTCGCATTCATGGATTTGGGCTACTTCGTGCCGGACGTGACTACTCGTCATAGTCCGAATGGACTACACGGTTTGAGCAGTTCGGACCCTCCCGCGGCGTTCGTATGGTCCGTAACGTTCTCCTCACCTGAGAACCACTGTTTGCACTGGTGTTCCTCTGGGACTCAGAAAGCTCATTCTTCTCTCGGTAGGGGCTGAACATGACTTGGAACGAGCAGTGGGCAGATGTGGCGTCTTGCAAAGGCGCCCGGCCGGATGAGCTCTTCGTGCGTGGCGCAGCGCAGAACCGCGCCAAGCAGGTGTGCGGGCAATGTCCGGTACGTACGGAATGCCTGGCAGAAGCGCTGGACAACAACATCGAGTGGGGCGTCTGGGGTGGCATGACCGAGCGCGAGCGCCGGGCCTTGCTGCGCCGCCGCCCGAACGTGACATCGTGGCGCGGCCTGCTCGAGGCGGCCCGCGAGCAGCACCTGGCCGTCGCGACGGCCCGAGGGACCAGCGCCGCCGGCTGATCGGCGATCGCTCCGGGAAACGAACCGGATGAGGCGGCTTCGGAGGGGTATGCCGGCTCAGCCGGTTCGTTTCGTGTGGGGGTCTGTCTCGGGCACGGTCCCCGCAGTAGCTACGCGGCGAGCAGCCGGCCCACCGTCCGCAGTGACTCGAGGTCGTGCACGTCTGTCGACAACGCCGCCACCGACGCCGTGGCCACCCTTGGGTGAGCAGCAGCGAAGCGCCGGCGCAGGGACCGCTCCCGACTGACACGGGTGGCTCGTTCCGCGTGCAACCGCAGCAGCGCGGCCGTGAGCACGGAGTCCTTCTCCAGCCGCTCGGCCCCGGCCCACGCGGCCTGTGCCGAGATCGTCGAGGGACCTGGCGTGGTGACCCTGTTGAGCACCAGTCCGGCGAGGGGCATGCGCTCCTCGCGGAGACGCTCGACGAAGAATGCCGCCTCACGGAGTGCGTCCGGATCCGGCGACGCGACCACCACGAAAGCCGTCTGCGGGTCCTTCAGGACCTGGTACGTCTTGTCTGCCCGCGCACGGAAGCCGCCGAAGAGCGTGTCGAGCGCGGCGACGAACGTCTGCACGTCGCGGAGCATCTGGCCGCCGAGGATCTTGCTGATGGCGCCCGTCACGAGAGACATCCCGGTCGAGAGCAGCCGCGCGGGTCCGCGAGCAGGAGCGACCAACAGCTTGATCAGACGGCCGTCGAGGAACGACGAGAGCCGCTCCGGCGCGTCGAGGAAGTCCAACGCTGAGCGTGACGGCGGGGTGTCGACGACGATGAGGTCCCATCGCCCGCCGTCCCCAGCCTCCCTGTGCAGCTGGCCGAGCTTCTCCATGGCCATGTACTCCTGGGTGCCGGCGAAGGAACTCGACAGCGCCTGGTAGAAGGGGTTTGCCAGGATCTGCGCGGCCTTCTCGGCGTTCGCATGCGACTCGACCACCTCGTCGAAGGTGCGTTTCATGTCCAGCATCATGGCGTCGAGGCTGCCCCCGGCTTCGGTGTCGACACCGGCCACGGGGCGTGGGGTGTTGTCCAGCTCGGTCAGCCCCATCGACTGGGCAAGCCGTCGCGCCGGGTCGATGGTCAGCACGACTGCTTTACGACCTGCCTCCGCCGCCCGGAGGGCGAGCGACGCTGCGGTCGTGGTCTTGCCGACGCCGCCCGATCCGCAGCACACGATGATCTTGATGCTCGGGTCGGCGATGAGGCCGCCGACGTCGAGCTTGCGGCCGTTGGTCCGGGGGCTCATGCGACGACGCCCGCCGCGCGCAGGGTCTCGGCGAACTCGTACAGGGTCCCGACGTCCACGCGTTCGGGTGTGTAGGGCAGCGTGGCCATCGGGCGCTCAGCGGCGTCGAGTCGCTTGCGTTGGGCGCGTTCGAGCATGACCCGCTCTGCGTGGTCACGGGCTTCGTCGAGCAGTCCGGTGACGACGGTCTCATCCGGGACGATCCCCACCTCCTTGAGTGCGGTCTCGATCTCTGCGGTGTCGAGCTTGCCGTTGATGGCGGCCTTGAGGTCACGGGCGGCCAGGCCCGCGTCGCGCACCAGGTTGACGATGACCGCGCCGACGGGCAGTCCGATCGCGCGAAGCTCGGTGATTCCGTCGAGGGTCTCCTGGACCGGCATCTCTTCCAAGGTCGTGACCACGTGCACCCGGGTCTGGTCGGACTTGAGCAGCCGCATGATCGAGGTGGCCTGGTTGCGAATCGGACCCACCTTGGCGATCCCCGCCACCTCGGTGTTGACGTTGAGGAACCGCGGGATACGCCCCGTCGGCGGGGCGTCCAGCACCACGGCGTCGTACGACGGCTGGGCGTTGCGGACGCCGCGCGTCGAGCGGCCCGGTTGCCCACGCCTGGTGGCCTCGTAGACCTTTCCGGTGAGGAGCACGTCGCGAACCCCGGGTGCGACGGTCGTCGCGAAGTCGATGACGCCGAAGCGATCGAGCGCTTTGCCGGCCCGCCCCAGCCGATAGAACATGTCGAGGTACTCCAGCAAGGCTGCCTCGGTGTCGATCGCGAGTGCGTAGACCTCGCCGCCGCCCTCACCGATGGCGATCCGTCGCTCCTCGTAGGGCAACGGGGCGACGTCGAACAGGGAGGCAATGCCCTGCCGCCCTTCCACCTCACAGAGCAGGACCTTGCGCCCTTCGGCCGCCAGCGCCAGCGCGAACGCCCCGGCGACGGTGGTCTTCCCGGTGCCGCCCTTCCCCGTGATGATGTGCAGGCGGATGTCGGAGGGTGCGGCTTCGGTCACGGTTCGAGCGTAGCCGGGTGGGGCGCGGGCTGACGCGCGGTCAGTGTCCCGCGCGGACCGAGGCTGCGGACTGCGTCTACTGAGGCGCCGAACTCATGCAGTAAGTTGCCAAGACCGAGGCGTCATCGGGCCGGAGAGAGGACGTGCACGTGGACAAGGTCGTCGAGAGCGCAGCCGAGGCTGTTGCGGACATCGTGGACGGTTCGTCGTTGGCCGTCGGCGGTTTCGGGTTGTGCGGCATCCCCAGCGTGCTGATCCGGGCCCTCCTCGACGCCGGGGTGAGCGACCTCGAGGCGGTTTCCAACAACTGTGGCGTCGACGACTGGGGTCTTGGCCTGCTGCTGCGGGAGAAGCGCATCCGACGCATGGTGTCGTCATACGTCGGCGAGAACAAGGAGTTCGAACGCCAGTACCTGCACGGTGAGCTCGAGGTCGAGCTGACCCCACAAGGCACGCTGGCCGAACGCTTGCGCGCCGGCGGCGCGGGGATCCCCGCGTTCTACACCGCGACCGGGGTCGGGACGCAGGTAGCCGACGGTGGCCTGCCGTGGCGGTACGACGACGCCGGCAACGTCGTGACCGCGAGTCCGGCCAAGGAGACACGGTCGTTCGACACGGCCGAGGGGCCGCGCGAGTACGTGCTCGAGGGGGCGATCATCACCGACTTCGGGCTCATCCGGGCCTGGCGCGGCGACCGGCACGGCAACCTCGTGTTCCGCGACTCCGCCCGCAACTTCAACCCGTTGTGCGCCATGGCCGGCCGAGTCACGATCGCCGAGGTCGAGGAGCTCGTCGAGCCGGGGCAGCTCGCACCCAACGACGTGCACCTGCCCGGTGTCTACGTCCAGCGGGTGCTGCCCCTGACGGCTGAGCAAGCGGCCGAGAAACGCATCGAGAAGCGCACGGTGCGCGCACGGGAGGAGCAGAGCTGATGGCGTGGACGCGTGAGCAGATGGCGGCGCGGGCGGCGACCGAGCTCGAGGACGGTGCGTACGTCAACCTCGGCATCGGCCTGCCCACCCTGGTCCCCAACTACGTGCCCGACGACGTCGAGATCGTGCTGCAGTCCGAGAACGGCATCCTCGGCGTCGGGGCCTATCCCTACGACGGTGACGAGGACCCCGACCTGATCAACGCCGGCAAGGAGACCGTCACCCTGCGGCCCGGGGCGGCGTTCTTCGACTCGGCCACGTCCTTCGGCATGATCCGCGGCGGCAAGATCGACGCCGCCATCCTCGGCGCCATGCAGGTCTCCATCAAGGGTGACATCGCCAACTGGATGATCCCGGGCAAGATGGTCAAGGGGATGGGCGGCGCGATGGACCTCGTCCACGGCGCCAAGCGCGTCATCGTCCTGATGGAACATGTCGCCCGCGACGGGTCGTACAAGATCGTCAACGAGTGTTCGTTGCCGTACACCGGGCTCGGTGTTGTCCAGCGCATCATCACCGACCTGTGCGTCCTCGATGTCACCGTCGACGGGTTGCGGCTTGTCGAGCTCGCGCCGGACGTGACCGCCGACGAGGTGCGGGAGAAGACCGAACCGCCGATCTTGTAACGCCGGTCCCCGTGGTGGCGTCTACTGGGTAGCCAGGAGAGAGGGGAACCGATGAGTGGCAGGCTCCGCCATGACGACGAGGCACATGCTGCGTTCACCGAGTTCGCGACGGTGCTCACGCCACGGCTGTTCCGCACCGCGCTGCTCATGTGCGGTGACTGGCACCTGGCCGAGGACCTCGTCCAGACCACGCTCGGCAAGCTCTTCGTAGCCTGGCGGAAGGTCGAACGCGCGGACTCGCGTGAGGCCTATGCCCGGGGCGCGCTGACCAAGACGTTCCTGTCGCACCGCCGCGTACGACGCAACAGCGAGCTGCCGAGCGTCGATCTGGGCATGGACGTGTCTGCGCGCGCCGTACCGGACCGGCTCGAGCTCTTCGAGGCGCTCCGCACCCTCGACCCGACGGATCGGGCGGTCGTCGTCCTGCGCTACTGGGAGGAACGGACGGTGGCCGAGACCGCCGCCGAAGTCGGGCTGAGCGAAGGCGCGGTCCGAACCCGGGCGTCCCGGGCTCTCGGGCGGCTGCGACGTGAGCTGTCCGGAGAGGCGGCGTCGGCGTCATGACCAGCACTCAGCACGGCCCGGGAGGGAACGAACCCATGGAACTCGACGAGACACTTCTGCATCAGCGCTTCGACGACGCGGTGAGCGACCTGCGGCCCGACGTGATGGCCCTCGTCGGCACCGGTGAACAGCGCGGTCTCGCCTTGCGGCGTCGTCGTCGCTGGCAGACAGGAGGCAGCGCCCTGGCAGTGCTGGCGCTGGTCGGCGGGGGTGCGTACCTGAGCGGTGCCGGCGTCTTCGACCAGCGGTCCGCGCAGCCGACGAACAGCCAGCAGCTGGTCGACGCGACACCGCGCGGGCTCGCGGCAGGGCTGGTCGACCTCGTCGACCTCGGTACCCCGACCGACGTCGGGGGTGAACGGCACCGCGCCGACGGATCGTCGGGCGAGACCCTCCAGGCCGGCGCCGCCTATCGCGTCGACGGCCAACGTCTGTCCATCGAGGTCATCGCCAGCCGCCCGGTGACCCAATGGGCATCCGCTGACTCGTGCGCGAAGGCGCAGTCGGGAGGCGGGCAGGGAACCATCTGGTGCGATGACTCGCCATTGGCGGACGGCACGCCCGCGCTGCGGGTGCTGATGGGCCAGTCCGACACCGTGTCGAGCGGGCCGTCCCCGATCTCGTACGCCGCCATCGTGGCCGTCAAGCGTGACGGGCAGCTCGTCGCCGTGATCGAGACGCTGCCGCCGGATGCCGGACAGCCGGCATACACGGAGACCAATCTGCCCGTGTCGATCGATGTGCTCAGCGCTCTGGCCACCGACCCGCGGATCGGCTTCTTCACGACCCAGGACTACAACGCCGCCGGCGAGCAGCTCGCGGACTTCAAGAACAGCCTCCTCATCTCGAGCGGCTCCTCGACCTCCGGCAGCGCCACCGCGTCGTCCGAGACCACGGTTCCGTCCGAGTCGGCCCAGACGAACTCCGGCTCGGGTTCGTCCGGACAGCCCCAGACGCCGCCGATGGTGACGGTGCAGGCGCCGGATGGTTCGGGAAGCAGCAGCTCGACCGGGCGGGGCTCGGCAGGTCCGCCCGCGTCGACACCCTGAGGCTGTTCAGCCCTGCAGCTGGGGCAGCACCGTGGCCGCGAAGGCGGGCGACAGCGGGTCGATCAGGCCGAAGTGCTCGATATCGGCGACCTCGACGTACGTGACGGAGTCTGCGGTCGACAACGCGTGGGCGACGGCCCGGTTGGCGTCGGCCGGCACGTCCGCGTCGAGGGTTCCCTGGATGATCGTGACGGGGACGTCGCCGGGGAGCAGCCGCATGGGATCCGCCTGCTTGTAGGCGTCTGGGCGTTCGTCGGGGTCACCGCCGAGGAAGTCGCTGACGGCCCGATCCCCCATCCGGCTACGCGCGGCGGCGACGAGATCAGCCACGGGTGCCAACGCCACGATTCGTCGTACTCGGGCGGGTCCCGCGCGCAGGCCGCCCCACAGAGCAAGGTGACCTCCGGCGGAGTGACCAGTGAGCGTGAAGGGCGTTGCTGGGTCGACGAGACCGGGCGCGACCTCCTGGACAAGGTAGGCGACCCGGTCGAGCGCACGGGCGACGTCATAGGAGGCGTCGGGCCAGCCGCCCGGGCCGCGCCGGTACTCAGGGGTCGCGACCGCGAAGCCGTGTGCCACCAAAGCGGCGGCGAACGGCCGGAGGTGGGTGCGGTCCCACTTCTCGCGCCAGAACCCCCCGTGGATCGCTACCACGAGCCGGCACGGTCCGACCTCGCCCGGCGCGGTCAGGGCAGCGGCGTCGACGGCTCCAGGGTGGTCGGAAGCCGGCGGCGCCCGCTCCGGGCTGCGGGTTTCTCGGTCGGGGGTGCCGGGTCGGGTTGCTGCGTGCGTGTCGAGGCTGCGGGTTTCTCGGTCGGGGGTGCCGGGTCGGGTTGCTGCCTGCGGGTCGAGGCTGCGGGTCCCTCGGTCGGGGGTGCCGGGTCGGGTTGCTGCCTGCGGGTCGAGGCTGCGGGTTCCTCCCCCGAACGTGGGCGGTAGGAACAGGTCGATGACGCCGTCGGCGTGGTCGGCGTACCGGACGACCGCATCGGGCGGCGCGGCCGCCCGCGCAAGCACCTCCATCGGGTCTCGCTCCACCCCCGAACCCTACTGAGCCCCCGCACCGTGGGTGCCCCTCTGGCCGTCCACGTTTGCCTAGTTCACAAGCCAGGTGGCTTGTGAACTAGGCAAACGTGCCGTGGGGACATGGGATCTGCCTTGGCGACTTGGCCTGAACACGACTCGACCGACCCCACCTGACCTCTGATCCGACGAGACGTGGGCTGCCGATGGAGACGCGCGGTCGCCGCCGCATGGCGACGAGCACGTATGCCGCCGGGCTGGCTGACGCCCCGGCGTCTTCGCAACGTTAGAGTCACAGCATGACGAAGTGGGAGTACATCACCGTGCCGGTTCTCGTGCACGCGACGAAGCAGATCCTGGACAACATGGGCGAGGACGGCTGGGAGCTGGTGCAGGTCATCCCCGGCCTCAACCCCGAGAGCCTGGTCGCCTACTTCAAGCGCCCCAAGGAGTCGTGACCATGTCAACACCCGAAGCCCGCCTGCGCGACCTCGGCATCGAGATCCCCGACGTGGCTGCCCCGGTGGCGACCTACGTCCCCGGCGTGCGCACCGGCAATCACATCTACACGTCCGGTCAGCTCCCGTGGCGGGACGGCAGCCTCGTCGCCACCGGAAAGGTGGGCGCCGACGCCAGCGTCGAGGATGCCACCGAGTGCGCCAAGCAGTGCGCGCTCAACGCGATCGCGGTCGTGAAGTCCATGGTCGGCGACCTGTCACGCGTCGTC
This sequence comes from uncultured Actinomycetota bacterium, assembly GCA_963815445.1. Lineage (GTDB taxonomy): Bacteria > Actinomycetota > Actinomycetes > Propionibacteriales > Nocardioidaceae > JANLYC01. The sequence goes on along the minus strand of CAWFGV010000004.1, from coordinate 18,925 downwards.
AGCGTCGTCAAGCTGGTTGTGTTCGTCGCGAGCACCCCGGACTTCACCGGACAGCCCGGCGTCGCCAACGGCGCCAGCGAGCTGATCGGTGCGGCGTTCGGTGACGCCGGTCAACACGCTCGGTCCGCCGTCGGCGTCGCAGCGCTGCCGCTGGACACCCCCGTCGAGGTCGAGATGGTCGTCGAGGTCTCCTGACCGTGGACCCCACGCGCCGGCTGCCGCCCGAGCTCGTCGGGCACGCCCGGTCCTTCCTGGCCGACCGTCGTACACCGGTTGCGCCCAAGGGCGCTTCCACCGTCATCCTGCTGCGCGAGACGGCGTCAGGCCCGGAGGTCTACCTGCTGCGGCGGCACCTCGCAATGGCATTCGCGGCCGGGATGTACGCGTTCCCCGGGGGTACGGTCGACCCGCGCGACTCCGACACCTCGATCGCGTGGGCAGGGCCGTCCGCGGGGGAGTGGAGCGCCGTACTCCGGTGCAACGAACCCGAGGCGCGCGCGTTGGTGTGCGCGGCCATGCGTGAGACGTTCGAGGAGTCAGGCGTGCTGCTGGCCGGTGAGTCGACGGGCTCGCTCGTCTCCGACACGACGGGCGCCGACTGGGAGCGTGACCGGGCAGCGTTGGTCGACCGCAGCCTGGGCTTTGCTGAGTTCCTTGACCGCCGCGGACTCGTGCTGCGGACCGACCTGCTGGCGGCCTGGGCACACTGGATCACCCCGGAGTTCGAGCCGCGCCGGTACGACACCCGCTTCTTCGTCGCCGCGATGCCGACCGGACAACGCACCCGCGACGTGTCGGGCGAGGCCGACCACGTCGCCTGGCTCTCACCGACTGCCGCGCTCCGCGGCGTCGACTCCGGCACGATGGCGATGCTTCCGCCGACCTACGTGACCCTGCAGGAGATGGCCGGTTTCGAGTCGACCCGGGCTGCGTTGGCGGCGGCCCGCGAGCGGCGGATCACGACGGTGACACCAGGGGTTGAGCTCATCGGAGACGAAGGGTTCCTGACCCTCGACCCGTCGGTGCTGCCGTGACCCGGACCTGGTCGGGCGGCAGCTTCGGGAAGCGCGCCACCTGCATCCTGGCGCCGAACCCGTCACCGATGACCCTGGACGGAACGAACACCTGGATCCTCCGCGAGCCAGACGGCCAGCGCAGCGTGGTCGTCGACCCAGGCCCCTCGGACACACTGCATCTCGCGAAGGTCGCCGAAGCGGCCGGGCCCGTCGGCGTCGTCCTCCTGACGCACGGACACCTCGATCACAGCGAAGGTGCGAAAGAGTTCGCGTCCACCGTTGGCTGTGAGGTCATGGCGCTCGACCCGACTTACGTGTATGGCGGCCACGGCCTGCATGACGGCAACGTCGTCTCGGTTGACGGACTCGAGGTCCACGTCGTGGCAACTCCGGGGCACACCGCCGACTCGCTGAGCTTCGTCGTGCCGGCCGACCAGGCGGTGCTCACCGGAGACACCGTGCTGGGTCGGGGCACCAGCGTGGTGGCTCATCCAGACGGTGCGCTCGGCGCATATCTGGGTTCGCTGCGACGGCTGCGTGACCTGGCCGAGGCGAGTGAGGTGGCTGTCGTCTGGCCGGGGCACGGCCCTGTCCTCGACGATGCGCTGGCGATCCTGGACGACTACCTGGCACACCGAGCGGAGCGACTCGAGCAGGTGCGTGAGGCAGTGGCGGCCGGCGCGCAGGAGCCGCTGGACGTCGTACGCGCGGTCTACTCCGATGTCGACGTCCGGCTCTGGCCGGCGGCGGAGATGTCGGTGCGGGCTCAGCTCGACTACCTTCGCGAAGACGGCGGCTGAGAACCGTTGCGGGAGTCCGACCGCTCAGACCGGCCGGCTGCGTTGCGCTGACTCGGACCGGTTGGTGATCGGCGGTTCAGACGGCGTACGTCGATCCCGGGCGCAGGTCGACGACCTCGGTACCGGCGGGACCGAAGCGCTGAGTGTGCATGAGGTATGACGCCAGGCCGTCGTCGTTGAGCAGACCGGTGTGAATCGGGATCGCGACGCCTGGTGACACGGCGTGGAGGAACGCCAGTGTCTCGCTCATCCGGCACCACGGCGCGTTGAGAGGGAGGGCGAGGACGTCGATGTCGGTCGGCGCGTCGGTGTAGCTGTCGCCGGGGTGGAACACGGTGACTCCGTCGGCAGTGAGCAGGTAGCCGACATTGCCGAGCGGCGGGACCTGGTCATGGTTCGCGGCGTGCTGGCCGCCGACCACGCGGATTCTGACGTCACCCACCTGCATGTCTTCGCCTGAGTGCATCGCGGTCGGGGTGGCCGAGACGTCGCTCTCGGCCGCCGTCTCCGGCTCAGCCAGAAACCGCGCGCCGGGGCTGGTGTCCAGCAGTTCGGACAGGCGCTCGAGGTCGAGATGGTCCGGGTGCTGATGGGTCACGAGGATGGCGTCGAGCGCTGCTAACCCGTCAGCGCCGCTGGAGAACACGCCGGGGTCGATGACGAGTCGGGTCTGGTGGGTCTCGACCAGGAGGCAGGCGTGGCCGAGATGAGTGATTCGCATGGCGATCACGTTAGCCGGGCCGCGGGGGCACGGCAGCGGGCCATGCGTCATACCGCGGGATGGCGGGTCGCGGCCCGAGCGATGGGTCGGCGTCGCCGGGTCGGCGGGATGTCGGCAAGGCAAAACCCAAGTGGGCCAGGCGCGTTTGCCTTGTGACGAAGCCACCTGGCTTGTGAACTAGGCAAACGCCAAGGGCCACGCAGGCAGCTGCAGGGTCGAAAAGGCGACGACGTCGTGGTCGAATCTTCAGCACTCAGCAGCAACTCAGCAGCACTCAGCAGCAACTCAGCAGCAACTCAGCAGCACTCAGCAGCAACTCAGCAGCACTCAGCAGCACTCAGCAGCACGGCAGCACTGGCGTCAGCAGTACTCAGCGGTCAGCGGTCGAATCTGGAGCAGTCAGCACTCAGCGTTCTGCGGTCAGCACTCGGCACTCGGTCAGCGGTCAGCGGTCAGCGGGCGCGGCGCTTGAGGCGTTCGACGTCCATGAGCACGACCGAGCGGGCCTCCAGGCGGAGCCACCCGCGCGAGGCGAAGTCGGCGAGTGCCTTGTTGACCGTCTCGCGGGAGGCGCCGACCAGCTGGGCCAGCTCCTCCTGCGTCAGGTCGTGGTGCACGTGTATGCCGTCGTCGGCCACGCGGCCGAAGCGCGAGGACAGGTCGAGCAACGCCTTCGCCACCCGACCCGGCACGTCGGAGAAGACCAGATCGGCCACGACGTCGTTGGCCTTGCGCAGCCTGGCGGCCAGCTGCGAGAGCAGTCCCCGGGCCACCTCCGGACGGCCGTTCAACCAGCGCCCGAGCTCGTCGTGGCTGAGGCTCTGCATCGTGCAGTCGGTGACCGCCGTGACGGTGGCCGAGCGCGGACCCGGGTCGAACAGCGACAGCTCGCCGAACATCTGGCCGGGGCCCAGGATCGCGAGGAGGTTCTCGCGACCGTCAGCCGAGGTGCGGCCGAGTTTGACCTTGCCCTCGGTGACGACGTAGAGCCGGTCGCCTTCGTCGCCCTCGTGGAAGAGGACGTCGCCGCGACGTACCTTCGTCTCGGCCATCGACGCCGTCAGAGCCTCGGCTGCCTCGTCGTCGAGCTCGGCGAACAGCGGTGCCTGTCGGAGCACGTCGGTAATCACGTCTTGCCTCCTCGTCGACCGCCACCGGCGGTGTTCCGCGTCACAGTCTGACGTATCCGCTCCGGCGATGCCACGGGGGTTGACCTGGGCCGACGTATGCCCCTCGTGCCCACGTTCATGCCGTGACCTGGCTGTATGCACGGAGCTGACCCACGCCCGGGCGGCCGCAGCGCCGATGTCGCTCACGCCACGCCGTAGGCTGGGCCCATGTCCGCCGGTGCCGATGCGGCCGCCCCATCACGGTCGGAGAGCCCCACAGCGCTCGTCCGTCGGGCTCGGCGTATCAACCGGATCCTCGCCGACACGTATCCCGACGCCCGCTGCGAGCTCGACTTCACCAGCCCGTGGGAGCTGCTCATTGCGACGGTCCTGTCCGCACAGACCACCGACAAACGCGTCAATGCCGTGACGCCGGCGCTGTTCGCGCGCTACTCCGGTCCCGCGGAGCTCGCCGAGGCCGACCCCGAGGACGTGGAGCAGATCATCGCCTCGACCGGCTTCTTCCGCGCCAAGACCGCGTCGATCACGAAGCTGGCGGTAGCTGTCCGCGACACGTACGACGGCGAGGTGCCGGGGCGCCTCAGGGAGCTGGTGACGCTGCCCGGTGTCGGCCGCAAGACGGCGAATGTGGTCCTGGGCAACGCGTTCGGGGTCCCGGGCATCACGGTGGACACGCACTTCGCGCGGCTGGTCCGACGGTTCGGATGGACCCAAGAGACTGATCCCGTCAAGACCGAGCATGCCGTGGGGGCGTTGTTCCCCAGGCGCGACTGGACGATGCTGAGCCACCACCTGATCTGGCACGGCCGCCGCCGTTGCCACGCCCGCAACCCTGCGTGCGGGGCGTGTCCGCTGGCCAGGCTCTGTCCGGCGTACGGCGAAGGGCCGACCGACCCCGCCAAGGCCGCCAAGCTGGTGCGCACCGAGGGCCGGGCGTGATCGCGAAGTCTCTCCGGCTGGCTACGACGGGAGTGCTGGCCATGCTCGCGTTCGGGGGACTCGCGTCGTGCAGCGGCGGCACGCCCAAGGTCGACTCCTACACGTATGACCCCGGCAAGGCGGCGGTCGACGTCGACACTGCCGCCCTTCGCCGGCAGAAGGCGGCAGCCGCCATCGAGAACTGCCCCGAGTCGTCGACAACCGCAAGTCAGGAAAAGGGTGCGCTGCCGCCGATCACCCTCCCATGCCTCGGTGGTGGGCGTTCCGTGGATCTGGCGGGGTTGAGGGGCCAGCCGACCGTGTTGAACTTCTGGGCGCAGACCTGTGGTCCGTGCCGCCAGGAATCACCGCTGTTCCAGAAGCTCCACGCGACCGGCACCGTCCGGGTCATCGGCGTCGACTTCTACGACCCGTTGCCCTCCCGCGCACTCGACTTCGCCGACCAGCTCGGGCTCACCTACGCCCAGCTCGCCGACCCGGACGCCGCGACCCGGGCGCCGTTACGTATCGCGGGCCTGCCTGCGACGTTCTTCCTGGACCGGCACGGCGTCGTCCAGCATGTGGAGTACGGAGCGGTGCAATCGTCGGCCGACCTGGCCACAATGGTCTCGACGTATCTCGGCGTCGACGTGACGACGGACTGACGGGGGTGACCACCGCGTGATGACGGACGGACAGGCGGGGTCGGGCCGTACTCGCGTTGATGCGGTGGCTGACGGCGGTGAGTCTCCGCGCTGGCTCCGCGAGCTGGTCGACGCCGCGGTCCATATCGAGGCCGGCCAGCTGACCACGATGTTCCCGCCACCGGACGCATCCCCCCGGGCGGCGGCGGTGCTCATGCTGTTCGGCGATGTCGCCGGTCGTCCTGACGTGCTGTTGCTCGAACGCGCCCACGACATGCGTTCCCACGCGGGTCAGGTGGCGTTTCCGGGGGGCAGACAGGATCCGAGTGACGCGGACGCGGTCGCGGCGGCACTTCGCGAGGCCGAGGAGGAGACGGGGCTCGACCCGACCGGCGTCGAGGTCGTGGCCACGCTTCCGCCCCTGTGGCTGCCCCCCAGCGACTTCTCGGTCACGCCGGTCCTCGGCTGGTGGCGGACCAGGTCGCCCGTGCGCGCGGTCGACCCGGCAGAGACAGCCTCGGTTCACACGATCCCTGTTGCCGAGCTCGTCGATCCCGGGGTGCGAGCCATGATCCGGCATCCTTCGGGCTACCTCGGCCCTGGGTTCCTGGTCCGTGACCTCGTCGTGTGGGGCTTCACCGCCGGAGTGCTGTCCCGCCTGTTCGCGATCGTCGGCTGGGACCAGCCGTGGGACGACGGGCGGATCGTCGAGCTGCCGCCGGCTCTCGCGTCGAGCTCGATGCGAGACCTGCAGGACCGCGCATGAACGCGCTCGACTGGATCCTTCTCGTCTTCATCGCGCTCTACTCCCTCTCCGGCTACCAGCAGGGATTCATCGTCGGTGCCGCCTCGACCGTTGGGCTGTTGCTCGGCGGGTTCATCGGAGTACAGGTCACACCCTGGCTGCTCGACGGCTTCGACCCGGGCATCTCGGTGTCGTTGGCCGCCTTGCTCATCGTGCTGGCCTGCGCGTTCGTCGGTCAGGCCGGTGGTGCCTTCGCGGGAGCTCAGCTGCGGGGGCGCGTCACCTGGCAGCCGGCACGGACGCTCGACGCGCTGGGCGGGGCCGCACTGAGCGTCGCCGCGATGTTGCTCATCGCCTGGGTGCTCGGCGTCGCCGCGAGCGGGGCCGACCTACGCGGGCTCAACAAGGAAGTCCGTACGTCGACGGTGCTGTCGACCGTCGACCACGTCCTCCCGGGTGGCTCGGACCGCATTCTGTCCGCGTTCAACATGCTCGTCGACTCCTCGCTGTTCCCGCGTTACCTCGAGCCTTTCGCACCCGAGCAGATCAGGACCGTCCCACCTCCGACCACCGGCATCCTCGCGAAGGCGGCGGTCGTCGCGGCCCGGGCCGGTGTCGTCAAGGTGCTGGGCGAGGCCTCGGCGTGCGGCCGGACCCTCGAGGGGAGCGGCTTCGTCTTCGAGGACGGGCGCGTCATGACCAACGCACACGTGGTCGCCGGTGTCGACGACCCGCAGATCCGGGTCGGTGAGACCGACTATGCCGGCAAGGTCGTCTACTACGACCCCGATGTCGACGTCGCGGTGATCTCCGTACCCGACCTGCCGACCCGCCCGCTCTCCTTCGCAACGGCCGCTGCGGTCTCGAAGTCCCCCGCCGCCGTGCTCGGCTATCCCGAGAACGGCCCGTACGACGCCCAGCCAGCCCGGATCCGCGACCAGCAGACTCTGCGCAGTCCGAACATCTACGGCAGCGGCACCGTCTTCAGAGACACGTACTCGATCCGGGCGCTGGTCCGGCAGGGCAACTCCGGTGGTCCGCTGGTCGACCGTGCCGGTGACGTGCTGGGGGTGATCTTCGCCGCTTCGGTCACCGACGGCGACACCGGCTACGCACTGACCGCAGAGCAGGTCGCGTCGGCCGCCAAGTCCGGTGCAAGCGCGTCCGCACGTGTCGACACCGGCGGCTGTGCCCTCTGAAGATCGGCTCAGCCGCCCTTCGCATCCCTGGCAGCCAGCCAGCGCAGCAGCGTCGCGGTGAACGCGGCCGGCTGCTCCTCGTGCGGGAAGTGACCTGCCTGGTCGATCGTCACGATGCTGTGCTGGGCGTCGACGTGGCGCGCCGAGCGTCGTACGGCCGTGAGCCCGATGGCCGGGTCGTCGGCTCCGACGACCTGGAGCGAGGGCACGGTGATGGGGGGCTTCATGAGGCGGGCGAAGGCCCTCCCGTCGGCACGCATCCGGGACCGGACCAGCCACCGGTGGTACTCGAGAGCACAGTGCGGCGCGGGCCACGCCGCCATCGCCGCCGTGTAGGCGTCGACCTCGTCGGCGGTCGGGAACCCCGAGGCCGGTGAGGCCCAGCGGCGCAGATGTCGGGAGATGTAGCCACCGCGTCTGATCTGCCGTTCGGGCAGCAGCGGAACCTGCATGACGGCCAGGTGTCCGAGCGGGCCGCGAGCGGCCAGGCGTAGGGGGGTCCTGAGCAGCTCGGCGGGATGCGGAGCCGCCACCGTGCAAAGGGCGTCGACGCAGTCCGGTCGGGCCGCGGCCACGGTCCAGCCGACGTAACCGCCCCAACCCTGGCCGACGACGACCCCGGAGCGCACGCCAAGCGTCCGGATCACGCCCGCCACGTCCGCCGCCAGCGTCATCGGGTCGTAGCCGCGGGGGGTCTTGTCGCTGTCGCCGTAGCCGCGCAGGTCCATGGCGACGCAGCGGTAGCCGGCGGCAGCGATCGCAGGAATCTGGTGTCGCCAGGCCCACCAGAACTCCGGGAAGCCGTGCAGCATCAGGACCAGGGGACCTGTCCCCGCCTCGGCGACGTGGAAGCGAGCGCCGTTCGCAGCGACGTCGCGGTGGGTCCACGGACCGTCGGTGTGCGTCGCGGTCATCGGGTCGGCCCTGGTCCCGGCCGCCGCCGGCGTGGAGCTGACCGAGGCAGGATCAACCCCGTTTCAGGACCTGCTTGTTGCTCTTCATCGCGGCCATCGTCTGCTCGGGTGCCTTGACCTGCTTGACCTTGCGTACGCCGATCAACGCCAGCACCACCGCGATCGCCACGTACACCGCGAACACCAGGAGGAACGAGACACCGAGACCGAAGTACAGCCAGTGCAGGAAGAACGCGAACGCGATCGAGATCATGATGATGGCCAGCAGGAGCAGGAACGCTGCGGCAGCGAACAGCGCGATCGCCATGCCGCCTGCTTTGACGCTGAACCTGAGCTCGGTCTTGGCCAGCTCGATCTCGCCCCGGATGAGAGCGGAGAGGTCTCGGCTCGTGTCGGCGAACAGCCTGCCGATCGTCGGGTCTTCGTCGGTGCCGGGGCCGGTCGGGGTCGTCATCTGGTGTCCTCTCCTGGCGCAGCAGGGGCGGCGGGCTCGGGCCTGGGGGTGGCTGGCTGTTCCTAGCCGAAACCCTACGGTGTCTTGCCGACCCGCGCGATCTCGGGCTGACGACCCCGGAGATCAGCGATGGTCAGCCGGTGTAGTAGCGGAGCCAGATGTAGAGCCACGCGATCGCGATGGTGACGAACGTGACGACCAGGCCGTACTTGGTGAACTTCCAGAACGAGATCGGATGGCCGTTGCGCGCCGCGATCCCGAGGATGACCACGTTCGCACTGGCCCCCACCGCGGTCGCGTTGCCGCCGAGGTCGGCGCCGGCGGCCAGCGCCCACCAGAGCGCGTGAGCTTCGGGTGAGCTGCCCCCGCCCGCGACCAGGCCTTGCACCAGCGGAGCCATCGTGGCGACATACGGGATGTTGTCGATGATCCCGGACAGTCCGGCTGAGCCGACGAGCAGTACTGAGGCAGCCAAGGAATAGCGATTGCCGACCGCATCGGTCGCCGCCTCCCCGACGTGCCCGACGATGCCGACCTCGACCAGTGCGCCCACCATGATGAACAGGCCCATGAAGAAGACCAAGGTCGGCCACTCGACCTCCTCGAGGTATTCCGTAGGGCCGAGCTTGCTGATGGCCACCAGGGCGCCGGCACCCAGCAGGGCGACCAGCGAAGGCTCGAGATGGACCAGCGAGTGCAGCACGAAGCCGGCGATGACTCCGGCGAGGACGACCAGCGACTTGATGAGGAGTGGCAGGTCGCTGATCACTTCGCGTTCGTCGAGCTCCATCACGTCGGCCGTCCGGGTGGCGTCGTACACGAACGCCGAGCGGAACATGATCCGGCACAGCCCGATGAAGACCACCATCAAGATCACCGACAACGGGGCCAGGTTGATGAGGAAGTCGTTGAAGTTCAGACCGGCCCGACTCGCGATGATGATGTTGGGCGGGTCACCGACCAGGGTCGCCATGCCTCCGATGTTGGAGGCCATCGCCTCGGACAGCAGGAACGGCACCGGGTTCAGCGCCATCCGCTCGCAGACGAGCAGCGTGACGGGAGCGATCAGCAGCACCGTGGTGACGTTGTCGAGCAGAGCGGACGCCACGGCCGTGATGGTGACGAGCATGACCATCAACGCGAACGGTCGCCCGCGGACCCGCTTGGCGGCCCAGATGGCCAGGAAGTCGAAGATGCCGGTCTGCCGGAGCACGCTGACGATGATCATCATGCCGAGCAGCAGGAAGATGACGTTCCAGTCGACACCGGTCTCCTCGCTGAAGAAGGCGACGTGGGCATCCACGGCTCCCACGACCACCATCAACGCGGCCCCGCCGAGGGCGGCAGCCACCCGGTGGATGCGCTCGGTGGCGATGAGGATGTAGGCGCCGACGAAGATGGCGATGACGAGGACGGTCATGCGGGCAGGATGCGCGTCAGCAGCAGGCTCGCCGTGATGGCCCCGAGGAGCCGGTCGCCGTCGACGACCGCCACCACTGGGCTGTGGACCTGGGCCATCACCGCGGCCACCTCGATCGTGGTGGCGTCGGCGTCCACGACGGGCAGCTCGTCCACGTCTGCCGGTTTGGGCAGGAGGTCGCGGACGGTGTGATGGACGAGCTTGCTGCACAGCTCGTCGGACGCCTTCTCGCCGAAGGCTCGGGCGAGCGCCGGTTGGTCCTGCACATAGTTCGGGATGATGAACCGGAGCACCTGCGAGCCCGGCAGGACGGTGTAGGGACGACCGTCCTCGGCAAGCACGATGAGACCGGGCCGGCGTGCGGCGGCCATGGTCTGCGCCGCCACCAGCGCGTCGTCGTCAAGAGAAACCGTCGGATAGTCCTCTGCTAGGTCACGGGCGCGCATGGGGTGTCCCTCTTCCGTACGTGTCGGCGCTCTCGGTGCGGGCTTCGAGCTCTTCGGCTTCGCAGATGCGTCGGTAGACACGGTTGCGCAGTCTCAGCACGATCGCGGCCACGATGGCCGCGGACACTGATCCTGCCAGCACGGCCACCTTGCCGTGCTCGAAGGTCTCGCCGCCCTCGCCGAACGCCAGGCTGTTGATCAGCAGCGACACCGTGAAACCGACTCCGCTGAGCGTGGCGATGCCGGCCACGTCGACCCAGGCGAGGTCGTCGTCGAGGTCGGCATGTGTGTAGCTGTGCACGAGGAAGGTGGCGACGAACACGCCGACCGCCTTGCCGACAACCAGGCCGACGATGATGCCGAGGGCCACGCGGTCCGACAGCGCCGACCCGAGTCCGCTGAAGCCGCCGACACCGACGCCGGCTGCGAAGAACGCGAACACCGGTACGGCGAACGCCGTTGACACGGGCCGAACCGCATGTTCGAAACGCTCGGCGAGCCCGGCCCGGTCATCGGACTTGCCCGGCACCGACCGGGCTGCCACGGGAACGGTGAGGGCGAGGAGGACGCCGGCTACGGTCGCGTGGACGCCGGACTCGTGGACGAGCGCCCAGGTGACCGCAGCGAGCGGGATGAGCAGCCACCAGGCGTGCTGATGGCGCTGGACGAGGTACCCGAACAGGCCCAGGGGGACCAGCGCCAGGAGGAGACTGCCGACAGAGAGGTCCGTCGTGTAGAAGAACGCGATGATCGTGATGGCGATCAGGTCGTCCACGACTGCCAGCGTGAGCAGGAAGGTTCGCAGCCCGGCGGGCAGGTGGCTCCCGATGATGGCCAGCACGGCGAGGGCGAAGGCGATGTCGGTCGCTGTGGGGATCGCCCAACCCCTCTCCGCGCCGGTGCCCCAGGTGATCGCCAGGTAGAGCAGCGCCGGGGTGATCACCCCTCCGACCGCCGCTGCGATCGGGACCGCCGCCCGTCGCGGGTCCCGCAGGTCACCCGCGATGAACTCCCGCTTGAGCTCGAGGCCGGCAACGAAGAAGAAGATCGCCAGCAACCCGTCTGCCGCCCAGCTGGACAGGCTGAGGTCGAGGTGCAGGGCCTTGGGCCCGACGACGTACGACACGAGCGACTCGTAGGACGACGACCAGGGCGAGTTGGCCCAGATCAACGCGATCACGGTGGCGATCAGGAGCAGGGCACCGCCGAGCGTCTCGGTGCGCAGAATCTGCGTGACCCGGGTGATCTCCGCCCAGGACCCGTGGCTGAGCACCCGAGGGAACGGCGACGGGGGGCTCGAGCCGGGAGAACCTGTTTCGCCCGGGGGCGGCGAGGGTGTCGTGGGTGGCATGAGCGTCCTTGTCCGTTGGCGTTCGGGCGCCGTACGACGCCGCCGACCAGACTTCCCGGCTCACCGTGGCCACCCTATCGGCTCGCGGACCTGCTCATGCCGACTGACCGGACACGCCGCGTCCACCGTTTCGGGCCGCAGGAGTGGTCGAAACAGTGGACGGCAGGTGTCTGGTGGGCCGCACGTGGGCCGCGCCTGCCCGCGGCTCAGTCCTCGTCGGCCTTGCCGGCAGCGAGATTGTCCTTGATCAGATCCATCACGGTCGAGTCGGCAAGGGTGGTGACATCGCCGGTCGGCCGGTTCTCGGCCACGTCGCGCAGCAGGCGCCGCATGATCTTGCCCGACCGGGTCTTCGGGAGTTCCGGCACCACCATGATCGACCTCGGCTTGGCAATGGCGCCGATCTCCTTGGCGACGTGGTTGCGCAGTTCCGCCACCACGTCCGCGCCGCCGTCGCCGGCACTCTCACGCAGGATGACGAACGCGACCGGCGCCTGGCCGGTCATCTCGTCGTTGGCACCGACCACGGCGGCCTCGGCGACCTTGGGGTGGGACACGAGGGCGGACTCGATCTCGGTGGTCGAGAGTCGGTGCCCGGACACGTTCATGACGTCGTCCACGCGGCCGAGCAGCCAGATGTCGCCGTCGTCGTCGAGCTTGGCCCCGTCCCCGGCGAAGTACACCCCCGGGAAACGCGACCAGTACGTCTCCTTGAAGCGCTCGTCGTCACCCCAGATCGTGCGCAACATCGACGGCCACGGCTCCGTGAGCACCAGGTAGCCACCGGAGCCGGGCTTGACGGCCTCACCGGCGTCGTCGATCACCAGCGCCTCCACACCGGGGATCGTCTTCATGGCCGAACCGGGCTTGCCGGCGGTCACGCCCGGCAGCGGGCTGATCATGATCATGCCGGTCTCGGTCTGCCACCAGGTGTCGACCACGGGCGCACGGTCACCGCCGATCTCCTTGCGGTACCAGATGTAGGCCTCGGGGTTGATGGGCTCACCCACGGAGCCGATGACCCGGAGAGAGGACATGTCGAACTTGCCGGGGATCTCTGCCCCCCACTTCATGAATGTCCGGATCGCGGTCGGTGCGCAGTACAGGATCGTCGCCTTGTGCTCGGCGATGATCTCCCACCAGCGACCCTTGTGCGGGGTGTCGGGGGTGCCTTCGTACATGAGCGACGTCGCGCCGTTGGCGAGTGGCCCGTAGACGATGTAGGAGTGTCCGGTCACCCAGCCGATGTCGGCCGCGCACCAGTAGATGTCGGTGTCGGGTTTGAGGTCGAAGATCGCCCAGTGCGTGTACGAGGTGCCGACCAGGTAACCCCCAGTGGTGTGCAGGATGCCTTTCGGCTGGCCGGTGGTGCCGGAGGTGTACATGACGTAGAGCGGGTGCTCCGCGTCGAACGCCTCGGGCTGGTGCTCGGTGGACTGCCGCCCCACGATGTCGTGCCACCAGACGTCGCGGCCGTCGACCATCTCGGTGTCCTGGCCCGTCCGGCGTACGACGAGGACCGACCGCACGTCGGGGCACTGCTTCACGGCGTCGTCGACGGCCGGCTTCAGCGCTGACGCGGCGCCGCGCCGGTAGCCACCGTCGGCGGTGATGACGACGCGCGCGTCGCAGTCCTGGATGCGCCCCTTCAGCGCGTCGGCCGAGAACCCGCCGAACACGACGGTGTGCGGGGCGCCGATGCGTGCGCAGGCGAGCATCGAGATGACGGTCTCGGGGATCATCGGCATGTAGATCGCGACCCGGTCGCCGGTCTTGACGCCGAGCTCGATCAGGGCGTTGGCGGCCTGACAGACCTCGTCCTTCAGCTCGGCGTACGTGATGTCACGGGTGTCGCCCTCGGGCTCACCGATCCAGTGGTAGGCGACCTTGTCGCCCTTGCCTGCCTCGACGTGGCGGTCGACGCAGTTGTACGCCGCGTTGACCTTGCCGCCGATGAACCACTTCGCGAAGGGCGGGTTGCTCCAGTCGAGCACCTCGTCGAACGGCTCGGCCCAGGTGATGCGCTCAGCCTGTTTGGCCCAGAAGGCCAACCGGTCGTCCTCAGCCGCCTGGTAGTCGGCGGCGGTCACGTTGGCGTGGGCGGCAAGGTCGGCGGGTGGTTCGAACCTGCGCTCTTCGCGCATCAGGTTGGAGAGGGTCTCGGTACTGCCGTCGCTGGCAGCGGATCCGGTCCGGGCGTCGTCGTTCATGGTCACTCCTCGAGGATGCGGACGGCGGTCACTGAACGGTCAGGACGGGCCGGTGGCGTGGCGGCGCGTCTCACTCCGCCACTCCACCAGCCTCGCCTCTTTGTGGCAAGCCGGTCAACGCGGCCCGGTGGGCATCATCGGACGCTTGAACGCGAACGCGGTGACACCGGCGAACGACGCGTACCAGGCGGCGAAGGCAGTCGCCAGGCCGACCCAACCGCCGAGGTGGTGCCAGCCGGTGGACGTGGCGAACTCCCCGATGGCGAGCAGGAAGAACGTCAGGGTCAGGAGTGCGAAGACGACCAGGACGGCTCCGCTGACGCGGGTCGCGGCCACGGTCATGTAGGCGGTGAAGATGCCCCAGGCGAGCAGGTAGACGCCGACCGCGTGGGCCGCGTCGGTGGCGCTCATGCCCGACAGGTCGGTATGGCCGGTCAGCCACCAGAACGACACCCAGAACGCGCCGTACGAGCAGAACGCCGTGGCGCCGAAGGTGTTGCCCTTGGCGAACTCCCAGATGCCGGCCGCGAACTGCGCGATGCCGCCGTAGGCGAAGGCGAGTCCGAAGACGACCGGTTCGGCCGTGTCGGGCAGCAGCCCGGCGTTCACGCAGCTCAGGACGAACGTGGTGAGGGCGAAAGCGGCCAGGCCGAGGGGTGCCGGGTCGGCGATTGCCGCGGATACGGCGGAAGCCGTAGTGGTGGTTTGCGCGGGTTGATCGGCAGCGAGCCGATCTCGGGTGGTGCTCATCAGCGACTCCCTTGTGCGAGGGTGGCCTGATAGGCCTGATATTGCGACGCTAACAGTCGAGTTGGTGACCCGCCAGTGCCGCCGGCAGGCCCCATCCCTCTGCCGTTCGGCGAAGTTGCGTCGTCTTCACGACCGCCTGGATGTCCAGCGGACCGTAGATGTGCGGGAAGGGCTCGTCGGAGCCGGGTACGTCGTCGAGCCGCCACGGAGACGTGAGCCGGTCGGTGTCGATGTGCAGCAGCACGAGCTCGTCGAGATCGGCGTAGAACGCGTCGAGGACGGGTTGCACCTGGCCTTTCTGGCTCGCGTGGATGAAGCCGACCTCGTCAAGCGTCGCCCCACGGGTCGAGGTCACGTAGTGGCCGTCTCGGCGGGCTGCGTCCCAGTCGGCTGGCAGCGCTGCGTGGAAGATGAGCACAGTGCCACTGTCGCATCGCTCGGGCGCCTCCGCGACACTGATGGCGTGGAGATCCTGAGCCGGACCTTCGAGCAGCTGGACCGCGTGACGGCATACCGGCTGTGGGAGCTGCGATCCTCGGTGTTCGTGGTGGAGCAGGAATGCGTCTACCTCGACCTCGACGGTCGTGACGTCGAACCCGGCACCCGGCATGTGTATGCCGTGGACGCCGGGCGCCCGGTGGCGTGTCTTCGGGTGCTCGACGAGCCCGACGGGGCCGCGCGGATCGGCCGGGTGTGCGTGGCGGGATCGCACCGGGCGACCGGATTGGCGGGACGGTTGATGGACCGGGTGTTGGGTGACCTGGGTGATCGGGTCATCGTGTTGGACGCACAGGTCTACCTGGAGGGCTGGTACGCCGGGCTCGGCTTTGTCCGGACGGGGCCGGACTATCTCGATGACGGCATACCGCACGTGCCGATGCGTCGTACGCGGCCTTATAGGTGACCGAGGCAAACCCCTTGTCTGCAAGGGGAATCTGCCTAGTTCAGAAGCCACCTGGCTTGTGAACTAGGCAAACGCGGAGGGCCAGCCAGGGCAGGGAGCGTTAGCGGAAGTCGACGAGGAGGCCGTCGTCGAGGTCATCCTCCTCGACGGGGTCGCCGCTGGACCACTGCTGGCGACCACCGGACTGGCCTGGGCCGCTGGACCACTGCTGGCGACCACCGGACTGGCCTGGGCCGCTGGACCACTGCTGGCGACCACCGGACTGGCCTGGGCCACCGGACCACTGCTGGCGACCATCGGGCTGGCTGGAAACTCCACCGGGGTGGCCGGGATGGAACGGGTCGAGGGGATGGTCGACAGGCGGGTCTGTCAGCTGACCACCGACGCCACCGCGGTCCTGGACCTGAGCCAGCGCGCGGGCCCGGTAGCAGTAGGTGTTCCACGGCAGGAGCATCCCGTCCGGTCCGCGCCCGTAGGAGTCGTAGATCGCGCCAACCTGGTCGAGCACCTCACTTCGGCGGTCCTCGCTCAACGTAGCGACGAGGGACTGCGACGAGCAGAAGCCGAGCAGCGAGCGACGGTCCATCGACTGCCAATGGCGCACGACCCGTTTCGCACTCGGAGCGAACAGCTCGGAGTCAGCCACCGGATCGTTGCCCACGTCGGTGTCACCGAGTCCGATCAGGCTGAACACCTTGCGGACCCACGGCACCTTCTGGTCGGCGTTGTTCCACACCAGGGCCAACGCGCCGCCGGGTCGCAGGACCCGGGCGATCTCCGGAAGGGCACGCTCGTGGTCGAACCAGTGGAAGGCCTGAGCAGCCACGACGACGTCGAAGGACGCGTTGGCCATCGGGAGATCCTCGGCCGGGCACGCGGTACGTCGCACGCGCGGGACGGCCTTGTTCAGCTCGTCCAGCATCTGCTCCGACGGATCGGTCGCCATCACGTCGTGCCCGAGGGCCACCAAACGCTCGGTCAGCTTTCCGGTGCCTGCTCCGAGCTCGAGCACCTGCGCAGGTGCATGTCCCACCAGCCACTCGACGGCGTCGTCGGGGTAGCCGGGACGGAACTCGGCGTACTCCGCCGCGACGGAGCCGAAACTGGCGGCACGAAGAGCCATGGGATCCGTTTCCCGGGCCTCGTCGGCGTCGTCGTCCATGTCGCGAGGTTATCCGACAGGGCGGGGTCTTTGCGGGACGCTCACGGGCGGGCGGCGCAGTGGTGCTGGGCCGACCACTGGCGCATAGCCGCAAGGTTGGGCGAAGAAGACCCCTTGTCCCTGGGTGATTCCGGGCAGCCGGTTGCGACAGCTGTCGACCTGATCGGTGGGGATGGTGCCGGTGACCCGGCAGCGGGTCTCGGACGGCATGGGCGGCCGGGGGGTCGCGCCGAGCAGGTGCAGGACGTGCAGCACCTGACGCAGCGAATCGGCCGGTACCTCGGCCTCGAACTCGCTGACCGGTGAGCACACGGTCGTGCACGCCTGTGCCAGCGCGCTGGCGAACACTCGCATGGTGAGTTCGCGGTAGTAGCCCGCCGGTGGAGTCGGAGCAGAGTACCGGGCGTGGATGAGAGTCACGCGGCAGTCCGTCACCCGCCACCCGAACAGGCCCCGCTCGAGCGCCATGGGCAACGTCTCCTCGATGGCGACGTGGAAGGACGGGATCAGGTAGCCACGTTCGACGGCGATGCCGTACTGGAGCCCGGACCCGGCAGGTCCGGGCTCGACTCGAAGTCCCATGGACGCGTTCCCGGTTCGCACCTGCTCCAGGGCCTCACCGACTCCGGTCACGCGTTCGACGCACACGGTGCGAGTCGGCAGGAAGTCGGCCGCGACGCCGTACTCCGAGTCGAGCCGGAATGCGATGACCTCCTTCTGGACCTCACCGTAGACGCTCACGGTGATGTCCTGGTCGAGGCCGTCGAGGCGGGCGTCGATGAGCGGGTCCTGCTCCGACAGCCGTTGCAGGGCGACGAACAGCCGGGGTCGATCGCTGGGATCGCGCGGCTGAACGACGGCCTCGAGCCCCGGTGGCGGGAAGTAGCGCCCGCCCCGCGAAGCGTCCCAGCGACCGAGCTGGTCCCCGATCGCCACGTCGGCCAGACCGCTGATCGTGGCGATGTCACCGGCGTTGGCCGCCTCCGTCGTCGGTTCGGCTCCGTGGCTGAACGTTTGCACTCGGGTGGCCAGCGCCTGGCGCTCGGTCACCGCGCCGGTCGGGGAGCGGTGGTGGATGGCGACGTGCTCGCGCGGGCTCAAGGTTCCGGCATACAGGCGTGCGTAGGTGAGGCCTGGGCCTTCGACCCCGCGTTCGACCTTGAACACGGTCGCGTGCAGCTCGGCGGCAGGGTCCGGAGCCGGGGCGGGGAGAAAGCGGGGGAGCGCGTCGATCAGGTCAGTGACACCGGTGCCAGCGAGCGCCGACCCGAAGCACACCGGGTGCAGCTGGCCGGTGGCCGTGCGGTCGGCCAGTGCCGACGAGGCGGCGGCCTCGGTCATCGGTAGATCCTCGAGATAGCGCCGCAGCACGTCGTCGTCGAACTCGGCAAGCCGTTCGGTCAGGTCCTCGACGAACTCGTCACCGTGGCGACGTCGGACGGTCGCGGCCCGGGTCCCCAGCTCGACGGGACGCGTCAGGACGACCGCGTCACCGGTGACGGCCTCCCGGATCGCGTCCATCGTCGGCTCGTACGCCGCGCCCACCCGGTCGATCTTGTTGACGAAGATCAGGAAGGGGATGTGAAGACGTTCGAGGATGCGGATCAGGACGCGAGTCTGGGACTGGACGCCCTCGACGGCGGAGACCACCAGGACGGCGCCGTCCAGCACCGCGAGGGCGCGCTCGACCTCGGCGACGAAGTCGGAGTGGCCCGGGGTGTCGATGAGGTTGACCTTCAGCTCACCGATCGTGAAGGCCACGACGGCGGAGCGGATGGTGATGCCCCGTTGGCGTTCGAGCGCGTCGGCATCGGTGACGGTGTCGCCGTGGTCGACGCGGCCCAGGTGGGAGCTGACCCCGGTCTCGTACAGGAGACGCTCGGTCAGCGTGGTCTTACCGGCGTCGACATGGGCGACGATCCCGAGGTTGAGCGTGGGCATGGTGGGCGGCTGCCTTCTGGTTGCTCGGATGGCTGAAAGCGATCTGTCCGAGCAGTTGCCGCATGTCCGTGCTCCTTCTGTCGTCTGGACCTCGGTGGTCCTCTTGCGAGGCTAGCCGGGGGCGTGGCCGGTGGGCGAAGGGTTTTCCTCCGTGGCACCTAGGCTGAGCCGGGTGCTGACTCCTGAGGACGTACGCCGCT
>CAWFGV010000003.1:0-99722 GCA_963815445.1 uncultured Actinomycetota bacterium | reverse complement strand
GAACGCCGAGGCGGACGGCACCTGGGCCAAGGCGTTCGAGAACACGCTCGGACAGTCCGGCGTCGAGACGCCGGATCCCCCGGCACTCGACCCCTGCCAGTAGGCCTTACGGCGCGGTGGTGGCCGGCTGGAAGGCCGGCCACCACCCCCTTCCGCGAGACGAGGTGAACGGACGGACATGCAGGTTCTGATCGACAACTTCGGGCAGATCGTCGACGGTTTCGTCAAGACGCTCTGGTTGTTGCTCTTCTCCGGCCTGATCGCGGCCTTCCTCGGCACGTTCCTGGTCGCCCTGCGAGTCTCACCGGTGGCGTTGATGCGCGGCGCCGGCACGAGCTACATCAACGTCGTGCGCAACACCCCGTTGCTCCTCATCCTGTTCCTGTTCCGGGACGCGTTCCCGAAGTTGGGCTTCAACTACTCGATCGACAACTACTTCAATTTCTTCTTCGTCGCGGCAACCGTCGGACTCGGCCTCTATGCAGCCGCGTTCGTCTGCGAGGCGCTGCGATCCGGCATCAACTCGATCCCCGTGGGGCAGGCGGAGGCGGCCCGGGCTATCGGCATGACGTTCAGCCAGACGATGGCCCAGATCATTCTTCCCCAGGCGTTCCGGGCCTCGATCCCGCCGCTGGTCAGCACTTACATCGCGCTGGCGAAGAACACCAGCGTCGCCCTCGCCATCGGCGTGACCGAGGCGACCTTCATCATGAAGAAGCTGACCAACGACAACGCCGGCGACCGCTGGTGGATCTTCGTCGGATTCGCCGCCGGCTACATCCTCATCGTCTGGGTCATCGCCACTATCGGAACCTTGCTGGAGCGCAGGGGGGCGAGAGCACGATGAGCAACCTCCTCTTCGACGTCCCTGGGCCGAAGGCGCGCGCCCGACACCGGATCTACACCGTGATCACCCTCGTCGTGCTCGTCTTGTTGATCGCCGTGGTCGTCCGGAAGCTTTCCGCCGAGGGTGTCCTGACCTCCACCGTCTTCAACGACACCTTCGCGAGCAGCAACATCAGATACCTCTTCGAAGGGCTGATCGGCACGCTCAAGGCTGCGGGCGTCGCCATCCTCGGCGCCCTGGTGCTCGGGATGATCCTGGCCACGGCCCGGGTGTCCGACCACGCTGTGGTGCGCATCCCCGCGCGGGTCGTCATCGAGCTCTTCCGAGCGATCCCCCTGGTCCTCCTGATGATCTTCCTGTTCTTCACGTTCAGGTCAGTGATGGGTCCCTTCGGGGCTGTGGTCACCGCGCTCGTCCTGTACAACGGGGCGGTGCTGGCCGAGGTCTTCCGCGCCGGCATCAACGCCGTGCAGCAAGGGCAGTCCGACGCGGCCTACGGCATCGGCATGCGCAAGGGCCAGGTGATGCGACTGATCCTCGTGCCGCAAGCGGTCCGCTTCATGCTGCCCGCGATCATCAGCCAGTGCGTGATCGTCCTGAAGGACACGTCCCTGGGGTACGTCGTCGTCTACGGCGAGCTGGTCCGGCACGGTCGGCAGGTCGCGCTGTTTGTCAGTGACGGCACGATCCTCGTCTACGCGACGATCGCTCTGGTCTTCATCATCATCAACTACTCGCTGTCGAAGCTGGCCGAGTTCGTCGAGCGCCGCCTGGCCGCTCGCGGCTCGGGCGCCGAGGTGAGGAAGGTGTCTCAGGTCAATGCCGGCGACAGTCACGCCTGAGCGATGAAGCCGAGCAGGTCCTGACGGGTCAGGACGCCGACCGGCTTGCCGTCGTCCTGCACCAGCACCGCGTCCGCCTCCTGCAGGCGGTCGACCGCGGCCGAGACTGGCTCACCCGCTCCGACGGATGGCAGCGCAGCGTCCATGTGCTCCGAGACGGGGTCGACCAGCCGGGCCTTGCCTGCATACAGCGCCGCCAACAGCGCCCGCTCACTGACCGAGCCCGCTACCTCGGCGGCCATGACCGGCGGCTCGGCGAGCACGACCGGCATCTGCGAGACGCCGTACTCGCGCAGGATGTGGACCGCCTCGGCGATCGTCTCGTTCGGGTGGGTGTGGACGAGGTCGGGGAGCCTGCCGTCCTTGCCCCGGAGGACCGCACCGACGGTGAGCTCCTCGGGCCGGCCGAGGAAGCCGTACTGTGCGAGCCAGCCATCGTCGAAAACCTTCGTCAGGTAGCCGCGTCCCCCGTCGGGCAGCAGGACGACGATCACGGCCTCGGGGTCGTCGAGCTCTTGCGCCAGGCGGACGGCCGCCATCGCCGCCATACCCGACGAGCCGCCGACCAGCAACGCCTCCTCGCGGGCGAGGCGACGGGTGAACATGAAGGAGTCCTTGTCGGAGACGGCGATGATCCGGTCGGCCACGTCGCGGTCATAGGCGTCGGGCCAGAAGTCCTCACCCACTCCTTCGACCAGGTAGGGCCGGCCGCTTCCGCCGGAGTAGACCGACCCTTCAGGGTCGGCCCCGATGACCTGGACGCGACCCTCGGAGACTTCCTTCAGGTAGCGGCCGGTGCCGCTGATCGTGCCGCCGGTCCCGACGCCGGTGACGAAGTGCGTGATCCTCCCGTCGGTCTGCCGCCAGATCTCCGGGCCGGTGGTCTCGTAGTGGCTGCGGGCGTTGTCGGGGTTGGAGTACTGGTCGGGCTTCCAGGCGTCCTTGGTCTCGCGCATCAACCGGTCGGAGACGTTGTAGTAGCTGCTCGGGTGCTCCGGTGCCACCGCCGTCGGACAGACCACGACCTCGGCGCCGTACGCCTTGAGCACGTTGCGCTTGTCCTCGCTGACCTTGTCAGGACAGACGAAGATGCACGAGTAACCCTTCGCCTGCGCCACCATCGCCAGACCGACGCCGGTGTTGCCGGAGGTCGGCTCGATGATGGTGCCGCCGGGCTTGAGCGCGCCGCTCTTCTCGGCCGCCTCGACCATCCTGATGGCTATCCGGTCCTTCACCGACCCGCCGGGGTTGAGGTACTCGACCTTGGCGAGCACGAGCCCCTTCGCCCCGTCCGTCGACGGGCCGAGCCTGAGCAGGGGGGTGTTGCCGACGAGGTCGAGCAGGGAGTCCACATAGTCCACGGCACCACTCTAGGACCGGGGTAATCCGCTCCGAATGTCGGCTCTGATCCCTTACAGTGGAGATCCCCCCGACCAGCTGTCCGCAGCACACCCGCATTTGCCGACCCTCGGACCCGGACAAGGAGCCCCACGTGACCCGCGCCCACGCCGCCCGCAAGCTCGCCACCGCAGCCGCGGTCGGCGGCGGCGGCCTCGGCCTGATCGGTGGCTCGCTGTGGGGTCTGCTCAAGGCGGAGGCCAGGCTCGCCCGGCTCAAGATCGGCAAGGCCACGACCGCGCCACCCGACCCCAGCGGGCTCTACGGCGCCCATCTGCCGGGTACGCCGATCCGGCTGGCCGTCCTCGGTGACTCCGGCGCGGCGGGGTACGGAGCAGACAGGCCGGCCGAGACGTTCGGGGCGTTCCTCGCGACCGGGCTGTCAGATCTCGCCGGACGTCCTGTCTACCTCCGCGCCGTCGCGGTCGTCGGCGCCAAGACCGCCGATCTCGACAAGCAGATCCCCCGCGCCCTCGCGGCTCTCCCCGACGTCTGCGCGATCATCATCGGCACCAATGACGTGACCCACGGAGTGCGACCTTCGCAGTCGGTGCGGACACTCCGCGAGACGGTCGCATCCCTGCGCAGCACCGGCACCAAGGTCGTGGTGGGCACCTGCCCCGATCTCGGCACGCTCCGACCGGTCGCACCACCGCTGCGCCAGGTGGCCCGGCTGTGGAGCCGGCGGCTCGCGGCCGCCCAGACGATCGCGGTCGTCGAGTCCGACGGAAGCTCGGTGTCCCTCGGGTCGATTCTCGGTCCGGAGTTCGAGGCGGCCCCGGCTGACCTGTTCGGCCCCGACCGCTTTCATCCGAGCCCGGCCGGCTACCGGGCTTGCGCGGGGGCGATGCTCCCGACCGTGGCCGCCGCCGTCGGGAGCGGCAGCGATGACAGCAGCGAACCGCTGCGCGGAGAGGTCGTCTACACGCTGTCGACCGCAGCGGTCGAGGCCGCCGAGCACACCGGCACCGAGGTCGCGCGTGCCCCCGGCAGGGGTGGGCTCGCCCCGAGGGCTCGTGGGGTCCTGCTGCGGCGTCGGCGCCGACACACGATTCCCGAGGTGGGAGAGGTCGACGCGACCCCGGGGGCCGACCCGGTCGGGCCAGACGCCGACCACGCCCCGGCCTCATGACCGCTACCCCCGCGGCACCGCTGTGTCGCCGCTGTGACTCGCCGTAAAGGGTTGTCTGCTCGGCTTCGATGGGGCAGGCTCGTCTCTCAGAGGTAGAACTCGGCAGCCGGGAGGAAACCATGGCCCTTCACCACTCCGAAGAAACCCATCAGATGCTGGTCGCTCGGATCCCCGAAGCGACCGGACGTCCTCTTCATGAGTGGTTCGGCCATCTCGAGAACGGCCCCGGCTGCCTGCGGTTCGATGACCGCGTCCGCTGGCTGCGCGACGAGTACGACCTCGCCCACGGACATGCCACCGCAATCGTGCACGAGCACGACCTGGTCAAGGCGCACCGCAGCTTCGAATGACGGAAAGTCCCCCAGACCGAGTCTGAGGGACTTCCGTGATGATTCGCCGGCGCGCGGTTACTCGCCACGCAGGATCGCGAGGATCCGCAGCAGCTCCACGTAGATGAGCACCAGCGCGGCCGTCAAGGCGAACGCCGCACGCCATGACTCCACCTCAGGGGCACCGGCGGCGATCCCCTTCTCGACCATGTCGAAGTCGAGGATGAGGTACAGCACACCGAGCCCGAGGCCCACGAAGCTCATGATGAGTCCGAGCGGCCCGAAACCGTTGAAGCCCAGCGATGCATGGAACATGCTCAGCAGGAAGTCGCCGAAGACAACGACCAAGAAGCCCATCCCGACGATCGTGACCCACTTGCGGAACGTCGAGGTGACCTGGATGTTGAAGAACTTGTACGCCGCCAGGGTGGCGATGAACGCTGCCACCGTGCCGGTCACGGCCTGGATGACGATGCCGGAGTAGACCCGCTCGAACGCCTCGGAAGCTGCGCCCAGGAAGAAGCCCTCGGCGATGGCGTACAGCATGACGAGCGCCGGGGAGACCACCCGCTGGAAGCTCAGCACCAGACCGAGGCCGGCGCCGACCAGCGCGCCGCCGATCCAGGCCACGCCTACCAGGTCGGTACCGCCGTTGGCGCCGTCGGGGAGGAAGATCCAGGTCAGGGCACCGGTGAGGACGACGAGGCCGAGCGTCATCGCGGTGCGCATGACGACCGAGTCGATGGTCATCCGCTCCTGCATGGCCTGATCGGTCGGGTACTGCCAGGTCGAAGGGTCGCTGCCCTGCGGCGCCGTGCTCGGTGCTCCGTAGCCCTGGTAGGCACGGCCGCCGGCTGGATAGCCCTGGTCGCCGTACTGCGCAGCAGAGCGACCGTTGAACGTGTCGCTGTTGTTGAGAATCGGGTTACGACTCTGCATGGGGATGATGCCTCCTCGGCCCAGCTCCCTGCTGGGTCCCCTCCATCATACGGGGACGACTCGCCCGAACTTCGAGGTCCGTCCTTCGACCCTCCGGATACGACAGACCGGCCACGACCACGGTGCCCCCGGTGGGATTCGAACCCACACTGAGCGCCTTTTAAGGGTGCGTCCTCTACCAGTTGGGATACGGGGGCGTGCCGGTCTCATGGTAGATGGACGACCTTGGGGTCATTCGTTGGCGCGATCGAAGTCGTCCCGTGGCCGGTGCAGCGACCCGAGCGAGACGATGTCGCGCCGGAAGAACAGTGCGAGAGTCCAGTCGAGCACCACGCGGGACTTCTTGCTCAGCGTCGGCATCCGACTGAGGTGGTACGTCCGGTGCATGAACCACGCCGGGAACCCCTTCAGCTTGATGCCGTACACCTGCGCCACACCCTTGTGCAGGCCGAGGCTGGCCACCGAACCGACGTGCTTGTGCTTGTAGTCCACGAGATCCTGGCCGCGCAGCGAGCGCACCAGGTTGTCGCCGAGCGTCTTGGCCTGCCGAACGGCGTGCTGGGCGCTCGGTGAGCAGAACGCGCCGGGGTTGGTCAGGTCGGGCACGGCTGCGTTGTCGCCCGCGGTCCAGACGTGGTCGCGCCCGTCGACCGTGAGGTTGGCGTGCGCCTTGAGCCGTCCCTTGTCATCGAGCGGGAGGTCGCTGTGGCCGAGCACCGGCGTGGCCTTGACCCCTGCGGTCCAGACCAACGTGTCGGCGTCGAACTCCTCACCGTCGGAGAGCACGATGTGGCGGTCGACGGCCGACTCGAGCCGGGTCTCGAGGCGGACGTCGATGCCCCGGTCGCGGAGCCGGTCAACGGTGTACCGACCCATGTCCGGTCCCACCTCCGGCAGGATCCGGTCGGTCGCCTCGACGAGCACGAACCGCAGGTCGGCCTCCGCGATGGTCTCGTAGTAGCGGGTGGCGTGGCGAACCATGTCCTCGGTCTCGGCCAGCGCCTCCACCCCGGCATACCCACCGCCGACGAACACGAACGTGAGCGCGGCGCGGCGCGCGCCTGCGTCGACCACGGAGGTGGCGAGGTCGAGGCGGTCGAGGACATGGTTGCGCAACGCGATCGCCTCCTCGATCTGCTTGAACCCCATGCCGTGCTGGGCGAGGCCGGGAATCGGCAACGTCCGGGCCACCGACCCCATCGCGACCACGAGCTCGTCGTACGGCAGGTCGTAGGACTCGCTCTCGGGCGGGTCCACGCGGACGGTACGGCGCTGACTGTCGATCGAGGAGACCCGTGCCGTCAGGACGTTGGTCTTCTTGAGCGTGCGCCGAAGCGACACCACGACGTGGCGCGGTTCGAGCGAACCCGCGGCCGCCTCGGGCAGGAACGGTTGGTAGGTCATGGTCGATCGCGGGTCGATCAAGGTCACGCGGGCTTCGCCTCGGCGCAGCTTCTGCTGCAACCGCAGCGCGGTGTACATCCCGACATAACCGCCGCCGGCGATGACGATGTGTGGAGGTCGTGCAGTGGCCATGGCTGTGATCCCCTTCCGTTGGCCTTGCCGTCTCTCCACGACAACAATACGGTTCGTGAAATATTTCACGAACCTCGTCTCAGCACGAGACGCGCCGCCGCTCCCGCCGCGAACACCAGCAGGCCCGCGACAACCGAGGGCCAGGGCAGCGTCGCCACGAGCACCAGGCACCCGACCAGCCCGAGCACCTGCCACCCGCGCGCCCAACGACGGTGGTCGGCGTCCTGGGTGAACGCGGCCGCGTTCGCGACGGCGTAGTAGAGCAGCACACCGAACGACGAGAAGCCGATGACGCCGCGCAGGTCGGTGGTCAGCACGAGCACCCCAACGACGGCGGCCACCGAGACCTCGGCATGGTGCGGGACCCGATGACGCGGATGGACACCGGCGAGGAACCCGGGCAGGTCACTGTTGCGCGCCATCGCCAGGCTCGTACGGCCGACCCCGGCGACAAGGGCGAGCAACGCACCCAGGCTGCCTGCGACGGCGGCCGCCCGGACGAGCCAGCCCACCCAGTCCGCTACGTCGGCACCGGCGGTGGCCAGCGGTGATGCATCGGCGGCGACCCGGCCCGGACCGAGCGCGACCAGCAGCACGACGGCCACGGCGGCGTACAACAGCACGGTCAGGGCGAGCGCCATCGGGATCGCCCGCGGGATGGTCCGTACCGGGTCACGGACCTCTTCGCCGAGGGTGGCGATGCGTGCATACCCGGCGAACGCGAAGAACAGCAGGCCCGCGGACTGCAGGACCCCGTACCAGCCACCCGTCGACCAGGCGCCGTCACCCGCCAGCTGCGAAGGGGAACCCACGGCGTGCCCGGCCACGGCGACGACCGCGACCAGGAGGCCGACGAGCGTGATGGCCAGCAGCACCCTCGCCGTGCCTGAGGTCTTCGTGATGCCGCGGTAGTTGACGGCGGTCAGGGCTGCCACCGCCGCAAGCGCAGCAAGTCGTTGCAGCCACTCCGGCCCGTGCACGGCGTACGCCGCGAACGTCAGGGCCATCGCAGCGCACGAGGCGGTCTTGCCCACGACAAAGCCCCAGCCCGCGAGGAAACCCCACCACTCCCCCAGTCGTTCACGGCCGTAGACATAGGTTCCGCCGGACGAGGGGTACTGGGCCGCCAGCTGCGCCGATGACGTGGCGTTGCAGTAGGCGACGAGGGCCGCGAGGACAAGTCCGACCAGCAGCAGGCTGCCCGCCGCCCGTGCTGCCGGGCCGAACGCGGCGAAGACGCCGGCGCCGATCATGGCCGACAGGCCGATCACCACGGCGTCCCCGAGCCCAAGGCGGCGGACGAGCGTGGGCGTCGCCCCGGTCTGCTTCACGGGGCGCTCAGGCATCGGACTCCAGCACGGAGGCGATCTTCTCGGCGACGAGCCGGACCTCGTCATCGCTGACGTTGGGCAGGGCGTCCTCCCACAGCGGCAGCATCATGCCGGCGGCCTCGACCATGCCGAGCGGACGCGGCATGAACCAGACGTGGAAGTGGGCGCCCCCGTCCCCCCAGCGATACAGGTGGACCCGGGCGAAGTCTCCGACCGCGAGAATGGCGCGCTCGACCCGCGCCACGATGCGGCCGAGGTCCGCCTGGGCAGCCGGCGACAGGTCACTGAAGGAGTCGGCGTGCTCCCGGCTGGCCAACCAGAGCGTGCCGGGGAGGCTGCAACCGATCGGCGGATGCAGGGACCAGAGGTCGTCGGACCAGACCGCTGAGACGTTGGAGCCGTCGCACACGCCGCAGGCGGGGCCACCGGGCTCGCCGCGGCGGGGCGGCTCAGGAATGACCGGCGCGGACAGCGGCCGCGTCTGTAGCGGTTCGAGGTAGGGCAGGGTCATGGTGAGCTCCCTTTCACGAGTCCTGGATGACGATCTCGTGTCAGTCTGATCCGGACCACCGACGCCGCACTTGATCGTTCTTGCGCAGTGAGGAGAGGTCCGCGAGCTCGGCCGCCCGTCCGAGGACCGCGTCGAGCATCGGCTCCGTGAGCTTGCCCGTGAAGGTGTTCTGCTGGCTGGGGTGGTAGCAGCCCAGCACGGTGAGCGCGCCGAGATCGACGCTCGCGCCGTGGCCGAACCGCGGCCGCGGGCGCGGGACGTCGCAACCCTGCTGCGCCAGTGCACGAAGAGCGGCGTCCCAACCGAACGAGCCGAGGCAGACGACCGCTCGCACGGTCGGGAGGACCAGGGCGAGCTCGGCCTGCAGCCACGGCGAACACGTGTCTCGCTCGGCCGGTGTCGGCTTGTTCGCGGGCGGGGCGCACCTGACTGCCGCGACCATCCGCGTACCGAGCAGCTGCTGCCCGTCGCCGGCGTGCACGCTCGTCGGCCGGCTGGCCAGACCCACCCGGTACAGAGACGCGAACAGCCAGTCACCGGAGCGGTCGCCGGTGAAGATGCGCCCGGTCCGGTTGCCGCCGTGGGCAGCGGGTGCCAGCCCGACCACGAGCACGCGAGGACGCTCATCACCCCAGCCCGCGATCGGCCGACCCCAGTACGGCTCCTCGGCGAACGACTTGCGCTTGTCGACGGCCACCTCCTCGCGCCATGCGACCAGGCGCGGGCAGGCACGACAGACCGAGACGGCCGCGTCGACGTCCGGGACGGTCGTGGCCTGACAGGCCAGCCGGCGCACGTCGTCCGGGCTGGTGGCGACGGGTGTGTCACTGGCGCCCGGGTCACCGGGCCAACCGGTCGCGACCGGCACCGGGCTCGGGAACGGCACCCGCGTGACCGGGTGCGGCAGCTCGCTCATCGTGGCGCCTCGTTCGTCGGGTCGGCCAGGGACCAGGCGATGCCGTCGAGGATGTCGTGCTCCGACGCCGTGAGCTCGTCGAGGTCCAGCCGGCGTACGACGCTGCCGAGGATCAACGCCCCGCCTCCGATGACGTCCGCACGGCCGTAGGGCATGAAGGGCAGCGCCCGTCGTTGCGCCACCGACATCGCCACGATCTCGTCCACTGCTGCCAGCACGTCGGCCCTGGCCAGCCGGGACCCGTGCACCAGCTCGGGGTCATACTCGTCGAGGCCGAGTACGTGGGCCGCCATCGTGGTCACGGTGCCGGCGACACCGACCAGCGTCTTGGCGGCATCGATCGGTACGTCGAGGGTGGTGAGGGCGGCGTCGATCGTCTGGGTGACGGCCGCGACCTGCCCCGCGGTCGGTGGATCCTCCGCAAGGTAGCGCTCGGTGAGCCGGACCGACCCGATGTCGAGCGACTGCCCCTGGATCGGGTGGTCGTCCGTGCGGATGACGAACTCCGTCGACCCGCCGCCGATGTCGACGACCAGCACGGGAGGCTCGACGTCGCCGGCCAGCTCGCGGGTTGCCCCTGCATAGGACAGGGCCGCCTCCTCATCGCCGCTCACGATCTCCGGGAGGACCCCGAGCCGGCTGCGCACACCGACCACGAACGCGTCCCGGTTGCTCACGTCGCGCGCCGCTGACGTGGCGACGAAGCGGATCTGGGTCACCTGGAGATCGCGGATGACGGCGGCGTACTCGTCGACGACTGCGAATGTCCGCGCCAGCGCCTCGGGGGCGAAAGCGCCGGTCTTGTCGACGTCTTGTCCCAGCCGCACGATCGCTGTACGTCGGTCGACCTGGGTGGCGCTGCCGACCGCCGCGTCGAGGTCGGCGACGAGCAGGCGGAGCGAGTTCGTGCCGCAGTCCACGGCAGCCACTCGGGTCATCGGCGTCCTCTCCTGGTCTGAGTTGGTCGGCGGTCAGAGCCTAGGCGACTGCCGGTGGTCGAGCCCTTCGACAAGTTCAGGTCGCATCCGCAGAAATCCGAAAACCCTTGTGGACAACACGAACCGGGCTGGCCGTTGTCGGACATGGCAGGTAGAATCGAACACATGTTCGACACCGACCTCAGCGCACTCGACGAGCTGGCCACCCTGGCCGCCGCCGAACAAGCCCGCACGGATCGTCGAGCAGGGCGGAGGTGCGGCTGTTGCAGACCGCCGCGCACTGGGCCGACCTGCACAGTGAGCTCGCCCGGGCCACCAGCCCGCTGCTGCCCGGCAGTGAGCAGCTGGTCCGGTTCGGCGGCGCCGGCACCCCGGGCGTGGCGGAGTTCGCGCCGGCCGAGCTCGGCGTCGTGCTCGCCACCTCCACGACCGCCGCCGAACGGCTCGTCGCGGACGCGTTGGACCTGCGCCACCGACTCCCGACGCCTGTGGGCACGGGTCTGTGCGGGTGAGGTCAAGCCGTGGATCGGCCGCAAGACCGCCGACACCACCCGCCACCTGAGCGAAGCCACCGTGGCGGTGGTGGACCGGCGGATCGCCAAATATGCCCACTCGCTGTCGTGGGGCCGGATCGAGGCGATCATCGCCGCGACGTGGATGGAGTGCGACCCGGACGCCGCCGCCGACGCCGACGAACAGGCGCAGGGATCGTTGGGGGTGTGGGTCAAGGACCACCAGCCCGGCGAGCACGGCACCCGGGAGATCTTCATCCGGGCCGAGGCACCCGACGCGTTACGGTTCAACGCCACCATCAGCGGCCTCGCCACCGGACTGTCCACCCTGGGCGACACCCGACCGGTCGACGTCCGTCGGGCCGCCGCGGTCGGGATCCTGGCCAACCCCCAACACGCCCTGGACCTGTACACCGACCTCCACACCGCCACCGACCGACCCGGCCGACCCGGCCGACCCGGCCGACCCGACTGACCTGGATGCGAGCGGGGCTGACGTTCCGGTCGAGACCACGTCACCAGGGCGCGGCCGGGTCGACACCCAGCCCGACGTCACGTTGTACGTCCACCTCACCGACCAGGCGCTGGCCACCGGCACCGGGGTGGCGCGGGTCGAGCAGGTCGGACCCGTCACCCTGGACCGCGTCAAGCAGCTGGCTCAGCTGGCGCGAACGTCGTGGTGAAACCGGTGATCGACCTCAACCAGCAGATCCCCGTGGACGCCTATGAGATCCCCGACCGGATCCGCGACGCCGTCCACCTACGCACCCCCGTCGACTGCTTCCCCTACGCCGGCTCCACCCGCCGCACCGGCGACCTCGACCACACCACCCCCTACGTCTCCCCTGACAACGGTGGACCACCCGGCCAAACCGCGGTCGACAACCTCGGCCCGCTGACCCGGACCCACCACCGCATCAAGACCCACGGCCGATGGCAGGTCGCCCAACCCTTCACCGGCATCTTCGTCTGGCGCAGCCCCCACGGCCGCTACCACCTCGTCGACCACACCGGCACCCACCCAGCACTCCCCGCCCTTCCGGCACGTCGGGCACTCCCGGCTGCCTGAGTCCTGCCCACCGGGCGGTGAAAACTACGTCGGGTCAGACCTCGGTCGAACCTCGGCCTGCTCACGCTCGTTACATGCCGACGACGCCATCCGTCGTCTCACGCAACAAGTCGAGATGACCGCAATGCCGTGCCGTCTCCTGGATCATGTGGATGAGTGCGTAGCGGAGTGTGAAGTCCATGCCCTCTCCGCGAGCGGCATCGTCGAGGTGGGAACCTGCGACCGCGCGTCGAGATCTCGCGCACTCCTCGACGTAGTCGGCCACTATCGTGGCGAGCGTTTCGCCGGGCTCGATCCGGAAGTTGCTGTGCAGGTCGTCGTCGGTCCACGGCCACGTCACGTCGAGGTCCGCGAAATCGATGCTGAACCAGAACCGCTCCGTTCCGGCCAGGTGCTTGACCACGGTGGCCGGCGTCAGCGTGGACGGCGCGACAGCCGCAGCGAACGCCTGGGTCTCGGTTAGACCGGCCACCTTGTTGACCACCGTGGCACGGTAGAAGTCGAGCATGCTCTCCAGCATGGTCCTCTCGGAGCCGCGCTGGATCGGTCGTGAACGCGCCACCGCTGTCACATCGGTCATGGCGCAAGGCTACGAGGATGGATGGGTCTTCGCTCATCAGAGTGGGCCAGACAGCGGCGGAGCCAGATCCGTACGTTGTGGCGGGCTCGTCACCGGTCGAGGACGCGAACCTCGATGGGCAGAGTGCGGCACGAGAGCCGACCATCGGCCATGGCCTGGGCGTAGTCGTCGAGGTCAAGCACGTCATGCCCAGCAAGACCTGTCGGTGCACCAACCAGGTGGGCTTGGCAGACTCACGGACATGGTGAACGGATCTGAGAGCTACGGTGGCGACGACTTCTACTGCGACGTCGCACTGCCACACGCCGACCAGCTGGACGTCGTGCGTGACACCGCGGACGTGCTGGCGTATCACCACACCCGACCGTTCTGGCCGGTGCACATCGTGGTGGTGCCCAAGCGACATGTCGCCTCCTTGACCACGCTGACGGCCAATGACGAGCCCCTCGTGCGGGCGCTGTTCGCGGTCGTGACCGACGTGGCCGCTGACGTTCACAACACGCACGGAGCTGCCCGCGTGCTCACCAACCTCGGCACCTACCAGGACTCCAAGCACCTGCACATCCATGTCAGCAGCGGAGAGCCGCTGCGCTAGACCTCGACGCAGGGACCCGACTTCCACCAGTCGGGCAGCAGCGCGAGCGCCTCATCACCGAGCGGGTTGACGCCCGGCCCGGCAGCCAGCGCATGCGCCACCAGCACGTGCAGGCACTTGACGCGGTCCGGCATACCACCGGCCGAGATGCCCTCCACCTCGGGCACGTCGCCGTACTGACGCCGCCGGTCGAGGTAGTCCTCATGCGCGAGCCGGTACTGCTCGGCCAGCCCCTCGTCGTACGCCAGTCGCTCGGTCATCTCGCGCATCAGGCCGCTGGCCTCGAGCGTGCCGATCTCCGACGTGGCTCTGGGACAGGTCAGGTAGTACAACGTCGGGAACGGTGTCCCGTCGGACAGCCTGGGGGCGGTGGCCACGACGTCGGGGTTCCCGCACGGACAGCGGTGTCCGACGCCAACGGTGTCGCGAGGAGGCCTGCCCAGCTGCGCCTGCACGGCGGCCAGGTCACGGTCGTCGGTCACCGGCTCGAGCTCGGCACCCCGCCGGCCGCGACCACGCTGCCGTAGACCCCTTGCCACCATTCGGGGTCCTTCTTCACCGGCTTGACCGGCTGCGACAGCGTGCTCGTGCCGTTGGAGAGCACGTGCCCGTCGGACCCGATGACGCGGTAGCCCGTCTCACCGGGCATGATCCAGCCGAAGCGCAGGCGGGCCTGGGACTCGATGTACGCCGGGTCGTGCAGGCGCGCCTTGGCCTGGACGAGCGAGGCCACATCGGTGCGCTGGTCCACGATCTGAGCGTTCAGGGTGTTGATCTCACTGCGCTGCTTGAGCCAGGCGCGCATGCTCGACGCGTACGAGACAGCCAGGACGGCGACCACCAGCACCAACACGGCCGCTCGGCCGGTGAACTTTGCCCGGGACGACGCGACCTGGGCAGTGGCGACCGGCGCCGAGATCCGCGTCGTGGACCTGGCAGCGCTCGTCCGGCTGCCCGACATACGCGGACGGCCGCGACCAGGGCCGGGGCTGCGGGTCGGGCTGGAGCGAGGGCGCGTCGCCATGGCAGCCGCGCTCAGGCGCCCTGGTAGCGCGGGAAGGCCCGCGCACCGGCATACCGGGCGGCCTCGTCGAGCTCCTCTTCGATCCGGAGCAGCTGGTTGTACTTCGCCACCCGCTCGGACCGGGCCGGGGCGCCGGTCTTGATCTGACCACAGTTGGTCGCCACGGCGAGGTCGGCGATGGTGGTGTCCTCGGTCTCACCGGACCGGTGGCTCATCATGCAGCGCATACCGCTGCGGTGCGCCAGGTCGACGGCGTCGAGAGTCTCGGTCAGGCTGCCGATCTGGTTGACCTTGACCAGGAGGGCGTTCGCCGACTGCTCGTCGATGCCACGCTGGAGGCGCTCGACGTTGGTGACGAAGAGGTCGTCGCCGACGACCTGGATCTTGTGGCCGACGGCGCTGGTCATGGCCTGCCAGCCGGGCCAGTCCTCCTCACTCATCGGGTCCTCGATCGAGACGATCGGGTATGCGTCCACGAGGTCGCTGTAGTACGCCGCCATCTCGTCCGACGACTTGGCCGCACCTTCGAACGTGTAGCGGCCCGACGCCTCGTCGTAGAACTCGGTGGCCGCCACGTCGAGCGCCAGGGCGATGTCGCGGCCGAGGGTCAGCCCCGCCTTCTCGACCGCCTTGGCGATGAGGTCCAGCGCCTCCCGGTTGCTGCCGAGGCTCGGTGCGAACCCACCCTCGTCCCCGAGGCCAGTGGCAAAACCACCCTCCTTGAGGACCCCTTTCAGCGCGTGGTAGACCGACACTCCCTGCTGGAGCGCCTCGGTGTACGACGCGGCGCCGATCGGCGCGATCATGAACTCCTGGACGTCGACGTTGCTGTCGGCGTGGGCGCCACCGTTGAGGATGTTCATCATCGGGACGGGCAGCAGGTGCGCGTTGGGTCCGCCGATGTAGCGGAACAGCGGCAGTCCGGCCGACTCAGCCGATGCCCGCGCCACCGCCAGCGAGACGCCGAGGATCGCGTTCGCCCCGAGTCGCGACTTGTTCGGGGTCGCGTCGAGGTCGATCAGCACCTGGTCGATCAGCCGCTGCTCGTCGGCAGGGAAGCCCACCAGGGCGTCGTTGATCTCGTCGTTGACCGCGGTGACAGCCTTGCCGACCCCCTTGCCGCCGTACCAGTCGCCGCCGTCGCGCAGCTCGACGGCTTCGAACTGACCCGTCGATGCTCCGGACGGGACAGCGGCGCGAGCCACGGTGAGGTCGTCAAGGGCGACCTCGACCTCGATCGTGGGATTGCCGCGCGAATCCAGGATCTCGCGCGCGCCGACGGCCTCGATGTGAGCCACGGAAAGAACTCCTTGCCTGCTGACGACCGGTTGTGTGCCGGGTGGGGCCTGTTCAGCCTATCCGCCGTCGGCATCCTGGTCGGGCAGGGCACGCACGTGGCCGAGCTCCGCCTCGGCCAGCCGGACCGCATCGATCTCAGTGCGGACGCGCTGGCGGAGCGCCTGCTCGGCATCGATCCCGGCGGACCGGGCGGCCGCCACCAGCGCGAAGAGCACCTCACCGAGCGTCTCGGCCGTGTAGGCGACCTCGGCGGGCTCGGGAACCGACACGCCACGTGCCGCCGAGACAGCACGCCCGATGACCTTGTCAGCCAGCGAGAGCGCGGGCAGGCCGGGCGGTATCCCGTCCATCGCGGAGCTTCGCTGCTTCTCCGCAGCCTTGATCGTCTCCCAGTTGTCGTTGACGTCCTGAGCACTCTCGACCGCGACTCCGGCGAAGACGTGCGGGTGCCGGCGGATCAGCTTGTCGACGATCTGCCCGGTCACGTCGTCGATGTCGAACGGGTCGTCGGGATCCTCGGTCGCGATGCGGGCGTGGAACATCACCTGCAGCAGCAGATCACCGAGCTCCTCGCGCAGGTGCCCACGATCGCCCGTCTCGATCGCCTCGATCGTCTCGTAGGACTCCTCCACGAGATACCGAACGAGCGTCTCGTGAGTCTGCTCCTGGTCCCACGGGCACTCACGCCGCAACCGATCCATCACGGCCACCAGATCGAGCAGTCGGGCGCCGGGTGGGTCGAACGAGCCGAGCAGGACCTCGACCTCCGCACCAGCCTCACCGGACTCCGACCGGTGTACGACGTCGGCAGCCAGCTCGGCGGTCAGCTGCTCGTCACCATCGTCAGCGGCCAGCCACACGACGTCGGAGCTCGTCGCCCTCGACAACAGCAGCGTCGCGCTCGGCTCCGGAAGGAGCTCGACCTCGCGGCCGGCGGCCACGACGGCGTGCGCGAGCGCAGTACCGGTGTCTGCGGTCAGGACAGCGTCCGCAGAGAAGATGGCGCGCCAGGCAGAGCCGGTGAGCTGGCCGGCCGGGAGCCGCGGGGTCGTGAGGAGAAGGGTCAGCCGCACTGCTGGGAAGGCGGCAGGGTCGCGGCCGGGTTCTCAGCCGGCTGGCCGGGAACCGCCTCGGGCGTCGTGGGCGTCACGGCCAGCACCGACAGTGACCCGCTGCCTGGCTCGATGGCCGTTCCGTTCCAGGTGCCGACGCTGGGATTGACGGACACGTCGGCGTTCTTGGAGTACGTCGTCAGGTACTTCTGCCCCGCGTCGAGGTCAGCCTGCTGCACGTTGGACGCGTCGGTGACCGTGTCGTCCTTGAGGTGCGCACCGATGAGCGCCACCAACAGGTCGGTCTCTGAGCTGTCCTGGAAGAACTCCGTGATCTGCGACTTCTCCGGCTCTCCGAGGGTAGGCGGGATGGTGTTGCCCGCGGCGAACTTCGCGACCTGGTCCTGACTGACGTGTAGGCCGCCGATCTTGGCGGCTGCGTCCCGTGCGAGCTGGTTGCGGATGAGCACGTTGACGAAGTTGGCGCGCAGCGTGCTGATGGACAGCACCGGATAGGTCTGCCGGTCGATCTTGCCCATCTCGGTCTCGTACGCGCACCCGGCCTGGACGAGGGTGTCGACCGAGCTCTCGCGGATCGACGTTCCGTCCACGACCGCGGCGCTGCCGGGGTGTATGTCGGCGGTGCAGGCACTGAGCAGCAGCGCGGTGGCGCCGAACAGGGTCGCCACGGCCAGCCGGCGTACCCCGCGCAGGGGGCGGTCTGTCGGCAAGGATGTCGGCAGTGCTGTCACGGCGGTGTTGCTCCTTCGTTTGCGCACCGGTAGGGCGATCTCACGTGCCCCGCGCGGACGGCACCGCGTCCTCGATGACACGACCCGCCCAATCTAGTACGTCGCGATCGCGCAGCGGCTGGCCACCGATGGTGCCGATGGTCGGTCGCGGCACCAGAATGCTATGCAACGCTGTCTTGACCACGGTCCTCGGGTACAGGCGGTCCAGCCGGACCCGGGCTGAGTCCAGCAGCTCCACCGGCGCGAAGCGCACGTACTTGCCTTGGACGTTGATATCGGTCAGGCCGGCCTGCCGGGCCTTGACCCGCAGCGATGCCACCGCCAGCAGGTTGTCGACCGGGACCGGAAGCGAGCCGTACCGGTCGGCCAGCTCCGCACGCACCTCGTCGACCTGCTCGACCGTCCGGACCTCGGCCAGCCGCTTGTACATCTCCAGCCGCAGCCGTTCGCTCGGGACGTAGTCGTGCGGGAGGTGGGCGTCGACCGGGAGCTCGATCTTGACCTCCGGCTCGTCCACGGTCCCGTCGCCGCGGTACTCCGCCACCGCCTCGCCGACCAGCCGGACGTACAGGTCGAACCCGACATCGGCGATGTGGCCGGACTGCTCACCGCCCAGCAGGTTGCCGGCGCCGCGGATCTCGAGATCCTTCATCGCCACCGCCATCCCGGCTCCGAGGTCGGAGTGCTGCGCGATCGTGGCCAGTCGGTCGTGAGCAGTCTCCGTGAGCGGTTTCTCGGGTGGGTAGAAGAAGTAGGCGTAGGCGCGCTCGCCGCCACGGCCGACGCGGCCACGCAGCTGGTGCAGCTGGGACAGGCCGAGCAGGTCGGCCCGCTCGATCACCAGCGTGTTGGCGTTGGGGACGTCGAGGCCGGACTCCACGATGGTCGTGCACACCAGGACGTCGAACTTCCGCTCCCAGAAGTCGAGCATGACCTGCTCGAGCTGGTGCTCGTTCATCTGCCCGTGCGCCTGGGTGATACGCGCCTCGGGAACCAGCTGGCGCAGCCGCGCCGTGGCCTTGTCGATGCTCTGCACCCGGTTGTGGATGTAGAAGACCTGCCCCTCCCGAAGGAGCTCGCGACGGATTGCCGCCGTCACCTGGCCGTCGTCGTAGTTCCCGACAAAGGTCAGCACGGGGTGGCGTTCCTCCGGCGGCGTGGTGATCGTCGACATCTCGCGGATGCCGGTGATCGCCATCTCCAGGGTGCGCGGGATCGGGGTCGCAGACAGGCTGAGCACGTCGACCGCGGTGCGCATCCGCTTGAGGGCCTCCTTGTGCTCGACCCCGAAGCGCTGCTCCTCGTCGACGATCACGAGGCCGAGATCCTTGAGCTTGATCTCCTCGTTGAACAACCGGTGGGTACCGATGACGAGATCGACGGTGCCCTGCTTGAGCCCCTCGATGACATCCTTGGCCTCGCGGTCGGACTGGAAGCGTGACAGCGACTTGACCACGACCGGGAATCCGGCGAACCGCTCCGCGAAGGTCTGTTGGTGCTGCTGAACCAACAGGGTCGTCGGGACGAGGACAGCAACCTGCTTGCCGTCCTGGATCGCCTTGAACGCGGCCCGGACCGCGATCTCGGTCTTGCCGTAGCCGACGTCTCCGCAGATCAGCCGGTCCATCGGCACGGGGTGTTCCATGTCGCGCTTGACCTCGTCGACGCTGGCGAGCTGATCGGGCGTCTCGACGTAGGGAAACGCATCCTCGAGCTCACGCTGCCAGGGCGTGTCCGGCGCGAAGGCGTGGCCCTTCGTGGCCTGCCTGGCGGCATACAGCTTGATGAGTTCGGCCGCGATCTGCCGGACCGCCGTGCGCGCGCGCCCCTTGCGCTTGTTCCAGTCCGAGCCGCCGAGCCGATCCAGGGACGGCTGCTCGCCACCGACGTACCGCGTGACCTGGTCGAGCTGGTCGGTGGGCACGAAGAGCCGGTCTGCCGGTTGGCCACGCTTGGATGAGGCGTACTCGATGACGAGGTACTCACGCGTGGCCCCGGCCACGGTGCGCTGCATCATCTCGACGTAGCGACCGACCCCGTGCTGCTCGTGCACGACGTAGTCGCCGGTGCGCAGTTCGAGCGGGTCGATCTGCTTGCGGCGGCGGGAGGGCATCCGCTGTGCGTCGCGGGTGATGGTGCGCTGGCTCATCAGGTCGTCACCTGTGAGGACGACGAGGTCGATCGCCGGCGCGATGAACCCGTGGCTCAAGGTCCCCTGCACGACCTCGATCACTCCCGGGGAAGCGTCCGGCACGAGATGGTCGACGATCCGAGCGGCAATGTCGTGCTCCTTGAACACCTCGACGAGCCGTTGGCCCGGCCCATGCCCCTCGGTGACGAGGATGACGCGGCGCCCGTCCTTGACGAAGCCGCCGAGGTCGCTCACCGCGGCGATCGTGTCGCCGCGGTAGGTCTCGGCCGGCGCAATGTCGAGAGTCCGGGTCTCGACTGAGCCCGTCGTGTCCACGTCGAACTCGACGAGCTCACCCATCTCGGTGCGCAACGGGCCGCCGCCGGCCAGCGCTGCGGCCTCGGCATCGAGTCCGAAGGGGCTGACGGTCCACCAGCCAAGCCCCCGGGCGAGCCCGTGGGTGCGCACGTCGCCGAGCGAGTGGTACGCCGCTGCGCCCAGGTCGATCGGCGCCTGACCGCCACCGGCGGCTGCCGCCCAGGAGGCCTGCAAGAACTCCTGGCTGGTCGCGACCAGGTCATGGGCGCGGGCTCGCACCCGCTCCGGGTCACAGACCAACGTCATCGAGCCGGCGGGCAGCAGGTCGACCAACAGCTCCATGTCGTCGACGAGTGCCGGCGCCAGCGACTCCATGCCCTCGACGGCGTGCCCCTCCGCGATCTTGTCGAGCATCTCGTGCAGCTCGGGGAACTGGTTCGACAGCGTCCGCGCCCGGGCGCGGACGTCGTCGGTGAGGAGCAGCTCGCGACACGGGGGCGCCCACAATGCCCGCTGGTCATCGAGCGAACGTTGGTCGGCCACCGAGAAGGACCTGACCTCCTCGACCGTGTCCCCCCAGAACTCCACTCGGACCGGGTGCTCGTCCGTCGGTGGGAACACGTCGACGATGCCACCGCGCACGGCGAACTCACCACGCCGCTCGACCATGTCGACCCGGTGGTACGCCGCCGCGGCAAGCCGGTGGACGACGTCGTCGAGCTCCACGTCGTCGCCTGCTTGCAGCGCGACCGGCTCGAGATCGGCCAGGCCCTTGACCTGGGGCTGCAGGACCGACCGCACGGGGGCGACCACGACCCGGACCGGAACGGCGCTGGCCCCGATCTCGCCTGGATGGACCAACCGGCGGAGCACGGCCAGGCGCCGGCCCACGGTGTCGGAACGCGGCGACAACCGCTCGTGTGGGAGTGTCTCCCACGCCGGGTAGGTGACGACGGCCTCGGCGCCCAGCAGCGACTGCGCGGCCGCCGCGACCTCGTCGGTCTCGCGCGCTGTCGCCGTGACAACGAGGATGATCGGTGCCGCGCCCTGCGTGCGCTCCGTGCCCGGCGTGGCCGCACGCTCGGCCAGGACGGCCGCGAGGAACGGATGCATGGCACCGGGAGCGGTGAGGTCGAGTGCCGCGGTGCGACGTACACCATCACCCGCCAGCGCCACCGCCGCCGCCACCGACGGCTCGCGCGCCACCAGCGAGGTCAGCGCCTCGAGAGCAGGCGGGTGCGGTACGGGTGCTGTGGGAGGCGCGGTGTCTGACATGGCCTGCTCTGTGAGGGGTCGTCTTCGGTCGGTTCGCGGGGAACGGGGGCGGGCACAACACGGCAGCCCCCGATCCGGAAGGAGTGGGGGTCTGCGTACTGCCCGGTGGCGGGCAGTACGTGTTCAGTCGAGCCTCGGACAGTCTACTGCCGTTGCTGGTCAGGCCTGGCCGTGCTCGGCCCAGTACTCGCGCACGAATGAGGTGACCGCGTCGGCCAGCTCCGGCCGGCAGACCAGCAGATCGGGCAGTAGCACGTCGTCCTGGTTGTAGAGCAGCGGCGCTCCATCCGCGCGGCTCGTGTGCAGACCAGCCGCGCGAGCGACGACGACGGGAGCAGCTGAGTCCCACTCGTACTGGCCGCCGGCGTGCACATAGGCGTCGGTCACGTCACGAGCCACCGAGATGACCTTGGCGCCGGCCGAACCCATCGGGACCAGCTCGGCGTCGATCCGCTCCGCCAGCGCGGCGACGAACTCCGGCGGACGGGTCCGACTCACCGCGATCCGCGGCCGTGTCGTCGTCCGCGCGGGCACGACGGGGGGATCGGCCGTGCTGAAGGTGGTCGACATCCCCGGTTGTGCGACCGCGCCGGCGACCAGGTCACCGTCGGCCCACAGCGCCACATGGACAGCCCAGTCGTCACGCGGCGGCTCGGAGTACTCCCTGGTGCCGTCGAGCGGGTCGACGATCCAGACGCGTCGGTTCTGCAAGCGTCCCTTGTCGTCCTTCCCCTCCTCGCTCAGGATCGCGTCGTCGGGGCGGTACGTCGTGAGCAGCTGCATCAGGATCCGATGACCGAGGGCATCCCCGGCGTCCTTGAGCTCCTTGCCTTCGAGACCCTCTCCGCGCATGCGCTCGAGGCGCTCGCCGGCCAGTGTCGCCGCCCAGGCCGAGAGCCGGTGGTCGTCGGCGACGACGTCGGCG
The DNA here is from genome assembly GCA_963815445.1 of uncultured Actinomycetota bacterium. GTDB lineage: Bacteria > Actinomycetota > Actinomycetes > Propionibacteriales > Nocardioidaceae > JANLYC01. The sequence goes on along the minus strand of CAWFGV010000003.1, from coordinate 77,471 downwards.
GGCGGGGTGGGAAGTTCAAGAGAGTCGGTCACCGGGCTGATTCTTGCCGGTACACCCGCCGGGCCGCAAAGCGGGCTGCGCAAGCCACGTGCGGCCGGCGGGCTCCCGGCGGTGCCTCAGCTGGCGATCTGGTGCCGACCGTTGGACCGCCCGATCTCGATCTTGCGCGGCTTGGCCTGTTCGGCGACCGGGATCCGGATCGACAGCACGCCGTCGTCGTAGTCGGCCTGCAGCCGGTCGGTGTCGAGGGTCTCGCCGAGGAAGAGCTGCCGGCTGAAGCTGCCATACCGGCGCTCCCCGACGATCCGCTCGACGTCGTCGTCCATGATCGGGCGTCGCTCCGCGTGGACGGTCAGCACGTTCTGCTCCACGGTCAGGTCGATGGAGTCTGCATCGACGCCTGGGAGATCAAGGGCGACAACGAACTCCTCACCCTGGCGGTAAGCGTCCATGGGCATCGCCGCCGGACGTGCCTGGCTTCCCAGGACGGCTTCGGCAAGACGGTCGAACTCCCTCAAAGGATCGGTTCGCATCAACATCACGATCTGCTCCCTTCAGAGTGTCGAGCGGCCGCGGGGCTTGCTCCTGCATCCGCTCAGATCTATGGTTTACACCATAGATTTTCTACATGCTCGAAGAGTTGTCAAGGCCCTGACGAGATGATTTTGCTCCGTTTCTGGCCGTGAGGAGGTCCGATGCCCGCAACGTCGCCCGACCAGCCGCTGTACGCCATCTCCGTCGCTGCTGAGCTCACCGGCGTCCAACCGCAAGTCCTCCGCGACTATGAGAACAAGGGCCTGATCGCCCCGCACCGCACGGGCGGCGGCACCCGCCGCTACAGCCAGTCCGACGTCGATCGGGTGCACGCCGTCACAGAGCTGGTGGCCACGGGCGTCAACCTCGCCGGCGCGCGCAGGATCTTGGAGCTCGAGACCGAGATCAGCCGGCTCCAGGCTGAACTGATGCGATTCCGGACGTGAACCGATCAGTCGGCTGACGTCATCTCCGATCGGCCTTCGTCGCCGAGATTTCGCCGTGCCGCGCGCTTGGGTCTCGCGCGGCGGTAGAACGCCGGGTTTCCCCAGCCCCGCATGCCAAACCGCCTCATCACGTCTTCGACACGGCGCTGCAGCACATCGATCGCAGCACTCTCCGGGGCCGACACGTGGTAGCACAACATGGCCAACAGGTCGACCCGTTGGGACTCCGCCCGCCGCCACCTCACCCGCCCTTCATCCGTCGCCCTGATCACGAGATGACGACGATCGTCGGCGGGCCCGTCCTTCGTTAGCCAGCCTCGCCTTTCGAGCCGCCCGACGACCCTGGCCATGACCGCGCGATCCACGCCGACGACCTCCCGGAGATTCGACATCACCCACAACGGCCGCGTTACCAGCAAGGTCAGGATGCGACCCTCGAGGCTGTCGAGATCTACGTCGGTGTCGACACGGCTGCAGATCCAGGTCAGCTCGGTCGAGATACGCACCAGTGCGCGAGCAAACTCGTCGAGTCTCTCCTGATCGGCATGTCGGGGAGACGGCGCTCCTGTTTCGTTCATCACGACATGCAAGCGACTGCTGTTGAGACCGTGTTCGCCTCGACGTTCCGCTGGGGACGGTTGCCGCCGCGCGTGACGCTGTGGATGGTGCGCACATTCGGGGGGGAGCCGTCGAGTACCGTCGCGAACCGTATGCCCTTGGTCGACGACTTCCTCGTCAACCGTCGCCCCTCGGCATACATTCAGGATTTAGCCGGCCGCGGCTGTGTGCCCAGGGTCGACGATGGCGGACTCGCGCTTCCGGCAGGGACCCCTCTCCCGCTCGTTTCCCGCTCAGCCACGGGTGGCTGACCGACTCATGAGAGTCCCGCCGGCTCGCCGACAGGATCAGCTGTTGAAGAGGTTCTGCGCCTTGTCGAGACCGTCGGTCAGCAGACTCTCGACGGCGTCGGCAGCGCGGTTGACGTGCAGCGCCAGTTCCCGGCGCTCGGGGGAGGAGAAGGGACTCAGCACGTAGTCGGCCGGTGCCTGGCGTCCGTGTGGGCGGCCGACACCGAGACGTATGCGGAAGTAGTCGCCCGTCCCGAGTGAGGCGCGAACCGACTTGAGGCCGTTGTGGCCGTTGTCGCCGCCACCGTACTTGATGCGTAGGTCGCCGTACGGGAGGTCGAGCTCGTCGTGGACGACAATGAGGCGGTCGGGTGTGGCCTTGTAGAACGCCAGCAGACCGGACACCGGTCCGCCGGACTCGTTCATGTAGCAGCGGCCGCGGCCCAGGACGGTGCGGACACCGGGGATGCCCGCGAGCCGACCCTCGACGACCATGGCGCGTCCCGACTTGTGCGCCTTCCAGGAGCCCGACATGCGGTCGGCGAGCTCGTCAGTGACGTGGTAGCCGACGTTGTGGCGGGTGGCGGCATACGAAGGGCCAGGATTGCCGAGTCCGACGACGATCCAACCGTCGTACGTCATGGCAGATCCTGGCCTTCGCTTGAGCCATTGAGCAAGAACACGGAGGACCGTCACAGCTGCGACGTACTCCGCGTCACGTCACTCGTCGGAGGACGTGTCGCCCTCGGCGGCGGCGCCGTCGGCACCGGCTTCGGCCTGGTCGCCGTCGGCCTCGCCGGCCTCGGCGTCAGACACCTCGTGCTCGATACCAGCCTCTGCCTCGGCCTCGGCGAGCTCCGCCTCAAGGTCTTCGGCGGTCGGGGCGGCAGAGAAGTTCACGACCAGGGCCTCCGGGTCGAGCATCAACGTGCTGCCTGCCACGAGCTTGAGGTCCTTGCCCATGATGGGCTCGCCTACCTGGCGACCCTCGATGTCGACCTCGACCGAGGACGGGATGTGGGTGGCTTCGGCCTCGATGGAAATGACGTTGTGGTCCAACGTGACCAGCACGTCCGGAGCGGCTTGTCCGACGAGGATGACCGGGACGTCGACGGTGACCTTCTCACCCCGGCGCACCAGGATCAGGTCAGCGTGCTCGATGAATCCCTTGATCGGGTCGCGCTGCACCTGCTTGGGAAGGGCAAGCTGGCTGTCACCGTCGAGTTCGATGGAAAGCAGAGCGTTGGCCGTCTTGAGAGCCAGCATCAGGTCGTGGCCGGGCAACGTGATGTGCACAGGGTCGGTGCCGTGGCCGTAGAGCACGGCAGGGACCTTGTCGGCCCGGCGGATCCGCCGGGCCGCGCCTTTGCCGAACTCGGTCCGGGACTCAGCCTGGATCTTGACCTCAGATGACACAGAAACTCCTAGAGCAACGTCGAACAATGGCCTACGGACAGCCGGCGAACCGGCGAGATCGATGGCTGCTCGGCGCAGAGCGCGCGCGTGGTCGAAGAACCGCGTCGATCACGGAGTCCGACTGAGTCGGTACGCGAGTCGCTGGCCGCTAGACCTTGCTCGCTCCCTCGCCGAGGCAACCCGGCAAGTTTAGCGGCGTTGCCTGACAAGGGGAAATCAGCTCATTGCGCTCGGCCGTCGCTCTACTCGATGGTTCGACTAAACCTCACTGCGCTCGGCCGTCGAACAGACTCGTGACAGACCCGTCCTCGAACACCTCACGGATGGCGCGGCTGATGAGGGGGGCGATCGAGAGGGTCGTGAGCTTGTCGAACTGGTGGTCGGCAGGGATCGGCAGGGTGTCGGTGACGATGACCTCGCAGGCATGGCTGTTCTTGAGGTGGTCGACCGCGGACCCTGACAGGATCGCGTGGGTGGCGACGATGATCACGTCCTCGGCGCCGGCGGCCATGATCGCCTCGGCGGCCATCACAATCGTTCCTCCGGTGTCGATCATGTCGTCCACGAGGACACACACCCGGCCCTTGACGTCACCGACGATGCGGCTGACCTGCGCCTGGTTCGCCTGGGTGATGTCGCGCGTCTTGTGGATGAACGCCAGCGGGGCCCCGTCGAGTCGAGCAGACCAGTGCTCAGCGACCTTGATGCGGCCCGCGTCGGGAGACACGATCGTCAGGTCACGGTCGCCGTACTTGTCGGCGACGTAGTCGGCCAGCACCGGCTGGGCGGCCAGATGGTCGACCGGACCGTCGAAGAAGCCCTGGATCTGCGCGGTGTGCAGGTCGACGGTGATCAGCCGGTCGGTTCCGGCGGTCTTGAAGAGGTCAGCCATGAGCCGAGCCGAGATCGGTTCGCGCCCGAGGTGCTTCTTGTCCTGTCGCGCGTAGCCGTAGAACGGCATCACGACCGTGATCCGCTTGGCGGAGGCCCGCTTGAGCGCGTCGACCATGATGAGGTGTTCCATGATCCACTCGTTGATCGGGCTCGTGTGGCTCTGGATCACGAACGCGTCGCAACCGCGCACGGACTCTTCGTAGCGCACGTAGATCTCGCTGTTGGCGAACTCGCGATGGGTCGTCGGCACAAGGTTGGTCTCGAGCAGCCGGGCGACCTCCTCGGCGAGCGCGGGATGGGCGCGACCGGAGAACAGCATGAGGTTCTTCTCCGTCGTGCGCTTGACTCCGGTCACTGCTGGTTCTCCTCCTGGGCGGTTCGGGCCGCGTCTGCTGCCGCCGAGCCGGGCCGCTTGCGCTCGACCCAACCGTCGATGTGCCGTTGCGGTCCGGTGCTGACGGCGAGCGCTCCCGCAGGGACATCGCGTCGTATGACGGTGCCTCCCCCGGTGACCGCGCCGTCCCCGATGGACACCGGGGCGACGAACGTGTTGTTGGCTCCCGTTCGAGCCTGCGCCCCGACGTGCGTCCGGTGCTTGGAGACCCCGTCGTAGTTGGCGAAGATCGTGCCGGCACCGATGTTGGTGCCTGGTCCGATGTCGGCGTCGCCGACATACGACAGGTGTGGCACCTTGGCACCGTCGGCGAGGACCGCCTGCTTGGTCTCGACGAAAGTACCGATCTTCCCGGCCCGTCCGACCACGGTGCCCGGCCGGAGGTACGCAAACGGTCCGACGCTGCAGCCGGCGCCGAGGAGCGCACCATGGCCGTGCGTGCGGACGACGCTCGCTCCTTCGCCCACCTGGACGTCGGTCAATGTCGTGTCGGGTCCGATCGAGGCGCCGCTGGCGACGACGGTCGTACCGTGCAGCTGCACACCGGGAAGCAGGCTCACGTCAGGCGCCAACGTCACGGTGACGTCGACCCACGTCGCCGCGGGATCGATCACCCCGACCCCTTCGCTCATCCAGTGGTCGAGCACGCGCCGGTTCAGCTCCTGCCCGAGCGCCGCAAGCTGGCTGCGGGTGTTGACCCCTTCGGTCTGCCACCGGTCGTCGACCGTGACCGCGCCCACCCTGTGCCCAGCCCGGTGCGCGAGTCCGACGACATCGGTCAGGTACATCTCGCCCTGGGCGTTGCGGGTGCCAACCTGCTCGAGCAACGCACGCAGCACGGCCGCGTCGCAGGCGAAGATGCCGCCGTTGACCTCACGGATGGCGCGCTGCCGGTCGGTGCAGTCCTTCTCCTCGACGATCTCGCTGACGGCGCCTGCTGCGTCACGAAGGATGCGCCCGTAGCCGTGCGGATCGGCGGGTTCGGCGGCCACGAGGGTCACCGCGTTCCCGTTCTGGACATGCGTGGCAACGAGCGTCGTCAAGGTCTCGGTGGTCTGCAACGGCACGTCGCCGTAGGTGATGACGACGGTTCCCGCCAACTCGCTCGGCAGCGAGGCGAGTCCGCACTGGACTGCCCGACCGGTGCCCGCCACGTCGTCCTGGTCGGCGATCACCGGCGCGACCCCTAGCTCACCGGCCAGCTCCGCCACGTGAGCGACGACGGCGTCCCGCTCGTGGCGCACGACGACCGCGAGGTGTGCTGGCTGGAGTTCACGCGCTGCGTGCAGCACGTGGCCGATGAGGCTGCGACCGCCGATCCGGTGCAAGACCTTGGGGACGGCGGACTTCATCCGGGTGCCACCTCCCGCCGCGAGGATGAGAACTGCAGCCGGGCGGTCCGAACTCACCTGTGCTCCTTGCCGTCGGTACCCCGGGCGGTGGGGTCTGTACGCTCCCCTGCCTGGCTTCGATCCAGGACCTCAAGCTTCAAAGGCTTGCGGGCTGCCGGGTTACCCCACAGGGGATTGCGATGGCGTGCCCCGTGAGCTCTCGAAGAAGGTTTCGCGGCGCACCCCTGCGTGGCCACAGTCTGCCACAGGGCGACACGCCACGATTCGGAGAGGACGCGCAGGCGCACGGTGGATACCTACGCAACCGTAGGTTACGGTAGCGTAGGTAAGGCCATCACTCTCACCGCTGAGGACCACGCGCATGACACCAGCAACTGCCGTTCTATCCCCGACCACCGACGCACCGTCCGCCGTCGACCCGGTTGACGTGGCTCTGGGCACCCTCGGAGGGGATCAGCAGTCGCGCGCGGAGCAGATCACGATCGGTATCTTCATCGTGCTGCCCTTCCTGGCGGTGGCCGCCGCGGTGCCCGTCGCCTGGGGTGGCTGGCTCGGCTGGAGCGACATCATCATCATGGCCGCCATGTACGCGATCACCGGGCACGGGATCACCGTCGGCTATCACCGCTTCTTCACGCACCGGTCGTTCAAACCCAATCGCGCGGTCAAGATTGCGCTGGGTGTCGCCGGTTCCATGGCGATCCAGGGGCCGGTGGTGCGCTGGGTGGCAGACCACCGCAAGCACCACAAGTTCTCCGACCGTGACGGCGATCCGCACTCGCCCTGGCGTTACGGCAACACCGTGCCGGCTCTCATGAAGGGCCTCTTCTACGCTCACATGGGCTGGCTGTTCGACTCCGAGCAGACCTCGCAGCGCCAGTACGCGCCCGACTTGCTCAAGGACAAGGACATCGTCAAGATCTCGCGAGCCTTCCCCTGGTTCGTGGCGGCGTCCCTTGTGCTCCCGGCCGTCGCCGGCGGCCTGGTGACCTGGTCCTGGCAAGGCGCCGTCACCGCCTTCTTCTGGGGTTCGCTCGTCAGGCTCAGCCTGCTCCACCACGTCACCTGGTCGATCAACTCGATCTGCCACGCGGTCGGCGAGCGTCCCTTCAAGTCACGGGACAAGTCCGGCAACGTCTGGTGGCTCGCAATCCCCTCGATGGGTGAGTCGTGGCACAACCTGCACCACAGTGACCCCACGTGTGCTCGGCACGGCGTGCTCAAGGGCCAGCTCGACACGTCCGCACGCATCATCTGGGTGCTGGAGAAGCTCGGCTGGGTGAGCGCGGTCCGCTGGCCCGTCAGGGAGCGGCTCGACATGAAGCGGGTCCAGCCGACGAGCTGATGGTCGGCTCGGTCAGGGACAATGCACACGTGAGCGAGCTCCCGAACGACTCGACCGACGCCCCGATCTCAGCCGCTCGACCACCCGGCAAACCGGCAACGAAGTCCCCGGCCGCTCCAGGTTCAGGCAAGGCCGGGTCCAGCAAAGGCAAGCGCCAGCAACGCTCGCGAATGACGAGCGCCGAGCGGCGTGAGCAGCTGATCGAGATCGCGCGCGCGCTGTTCGCCCAGCGTGGGTTCGAGGGCACCTCGATTGAAGAGATCGCCTCCCGCGCCGAAGTCTCCAAGCCGATCGTGTACGAGCACTTCGGCGGCAAGGAGGGGCTGTACGCCGTCGTCGTCGACCGGGAGGTCCGACAGCTGCTCGAGATGATGCGCAGCTCGCTCACCGCCGGCCATCCACGAGACCTGCTCGAACAGGCTGCCGGCGCACTGCTCGACTACGTCGAGCAGTCCTCTGACGGCTTCCGCATCCTCGTGCGTGACTCACCGATCGGGTCGGCCACCGGTTCGTTCGTGTCGATCATCGGCGACATCGCGACCCGCGTGGAGTACATCCTCGAGGAGGAGTTCCGCACCCGCGGCTTCGACGCCAAGTACGCACCGATGTACGCCCAGATGCTGGTCGGAATGGTCGGAACCACCGGTCAGTGGTGGCTCGACGCCCGCAAGCCCGGGAAGAACGAAGTTGCTGCGCACCTCGTCAACCTGGCCTGGAACGGCCTGTCCGGGCTCGAGCAGAAGCCGACTCTCCACAACCCACCCGTGGCCTAGCCGGAGTACGCGCGAATCTCCTCGGTCAGTCTCTGCTTCACGGCATCGTCTGCGAACGACACGTCGACAGCGTTTTGCGCGAGGCCCTTGAGCCCCGATTCGCCGAGGTCGAGGAGCCGGGCCGCGACGGCGTACTCCTGGTTGAGCGTGGTTCCGAACATGGGTGGATCGTCGGAGTTGATCGTGACGATGACGCCGGCACCGTACATCTCCCGGATGGGATGTTCGTCGAGGGAGGGGACCGCCCGAGTGGCGATGTTGGACGTCGGGCACACCTCCAGCGGGATCCGGTGCTCGGCCAAGTACGCCAGCAGCGCGGGGTCCTGGGTCGACGACGTACCGTGGCCGACGCGTTCCGCACCCAGCACCTGCACCGCGTCCCAGATCGTCTGCGGGCCGGTGGTCTCGCCGGCATGCGGTACCGACCGCAGGCCGGCGGCCCGTGCTGCGTCGAAGTGCGGCTTGAACTGCGGGCGTGGGACACCGATCTCCGGTCCGCCGAGACCGAACGACACCAGTCCTTCCGGACGCAACTCGGTCGCGATGCGGATCGTCTCGTCCGCCGCTGGGATGCCGGACTCACCTGGGATGTCGAAGCACCAACGCAGGACGATCCCGAAGTCTCGCTCCGCGGCCACGCGCGCATCCTCGATGGCCTCGCAGTACGCCTCGGGCGCGATGCCACGGATCACCGAGGTGTACGGCGAGCAGGTCAGCTCGGCGTAGCGGATCGACTGCGTGGTCATGTCGCGGGCGACCTCGTAGGTGAGGGTGCGAACGTCCTCGGGTGTGCGAACCAGGTCGACGACCGAAAGATAGACCTCGACGAAGTGCGCGAAGTCGGTGAACGTGAAGTAGTCCGCGACACGCTCGGGATCACGCGGCACCGGCGTGTCCTGGTGGCGTCCCGCCAGCTCGGCCACGATCCGCGGTGACGCCGAGCCCACGTGATGGACATGCAGCTCGGCCTTGGGCAGGCCGGCGATGAAGTCGGAGTAGGTCCGCTCGTCGTCGCGGAGACCGGTGGAGTCATGGTCGCTCATGCGGTGACCCTATTCAGCCCCGGCCCGCGACGCCTCGCGGGGCACAGGTTCAAGGATCTCCACGCGGTTGCCGTGCAGGTCCGTGGTGTGGAACCGCCGGTAGCCCGGGAAGTTGCCGTCCCAGCCGACCTCCGCTCCCGCTGCCTGCAAGCGGGCCGCGAGTGCATCTGCGTCGGCCACGAGGAAGGCGGGATGAGCCTTGCGGGCCGGCGCGAACCCCTCCTCCACCCCGACATGAAGCTCGTACCCGTCACCGCGGAACCAGACCCCACCACGTCCGGCGAGGACGGGCGGCTTGGGCACCTCGGTGAGACCGAGGAGGTCGCCGTAGAAGCGGCGTACGTCGGCCTCGCCACCGGACGGACAGCTGACCTGGACATGATGCAGAACGGTCGTCATGCCCGATCTCCGCCGAGGTAGAGCTTGAATCCCAGGTGCGAGGCCCGGAAGCCGAGGCGCTCGTAGAACCGGCGGGCTGCCACCCGCTCAGCATTGCTGGTGAGCTCCATGCGGGCGCACCCTCGGCGGCGCGCATCGTCGATGATCCACTGAATCAGCTCGGTTCCCAGTCCGCTGCCGCGCTCGGCTGAGCGGACCCGGACGGACTCGACCTGGCAGACCAGTCCCGCTCCGTACATCATCCGCCGCTGCCAGGTGACCTGCGCGGTGGCGACCAGGGCGCCATCCCTTTCACCGACGAGCACGGTGCTGTGCGGGGCACCGACGATCTCGTCGAGCGCTTCGGCGTACGGAGCCAGGTCGGACAGGTCCTCACGTACCTCGCGGATGGCGTCCTCCTGCAGGAGTCCCAGGAGTGGCTCGAGGTCGTCGGGGCGAGCTTCGCGGATCAACATCACGACGCACCGCCCATCGGCTTGTGCGCGACGACGAACGTACGTCGGAACGGCAGCACGGCCCCGAAACCCTTGTCCGGGTAGGCCTCCTGCAGGAGCGCCCGGTACTCGGCCTCGAAGATCGCGCGCTGCTCGTCCGACAGTGCGTGCAGGAACGGGCCGGCGCCGGTTCCCGTCATCCACCGGAAGACCGCGTCAGGACCCTTGAGCACGTGGAGGTACGTCGTCTCCCAGGCGTCGACGTCGAGACCTCGCAGCGCCAGGTGGTCGAGGTACGTCGCGGCGTCCGGCGCCGACGGACGCTCGAGGCCGTCCGTGGCGGCGGCAAAGCGTGGTCCGGCAGCCAGGTCGTAGAGCAGTCGGTGGCTCGGCTGGTCGAAGTTCCCCGGCACCTGGATCGCCAGCCATCCATCGGGGGCGAGGGCGTCGACCAGCCCGGAAAGCAGGTCCAGATGATCGGGGACCCACTGCAAGGTCGCGTTCGAGACCAGCACGTCGACGGGCCCGGCCGGTTCCCACGTTCGGAGGTCGCCGAGCTCGAAGCGCACACGGTCGCTGGCGTGCTCGTAGGCTCGCTCGATCATCGCCGGCGACGCGTCGATGCCGAGGATCGAGGCCTCCGGCCAGCGGGTGGCGAGACTGGCAGTGAGCTGTCCCGGACCGCAGCCGAGGTCGACGACGCGGCTCGGCGCTCCGGCACGCACCCATGACGTCAGGTCGAAGAACGGGCGGGATCTTTCGTCCGCGAACTCCAGGTAGGTCTCAGGGTTCCAGTGTGCTCCAGGCACGGCCACTCCCTTTCGGCGCTCCATCCGGATTTATCTTGACGTCAAGATACTATGCCTGCGGGTTGTCTCTACGTCAAGAGTCTTGATGCCGGCACGATCAGCCCTAGACTGCGATGTATGACGGCACCGGACGAGGTCGACCGCCTGGTCGAGGCGTGGCAGCGCGAGCGACCGGAGCTCGACGTCGGCCCGATGCGGGTGCTGTCCCGCGTCACCCGGCTGGCTCGGCACCTCGACCTCGCCCGTCGGCAGGCGTTCGCGGCCCACGACCTGGAGACCTGGGAGTTCGACGTGCTGTCAGCGCTGCGCCGATCCGGACCGCCGTACGAGCTCTCTCCTGGTCGGTTGATCCGCGAGACGATGGTCACCTCGGGCACGATGACCAACCGCGTCGACCGGCTGACGACCAAAGGCCTGGTGGCCCGACTGCCCGACCCCGGCGACCGCCGCGGCGTTCTCGTCCGTCTCACCGACGAGGGCCGGCGCCGCGTCGACGCCGCCCTCGACGGTCTGCTCGAACAGGAACGTCGGCTGCTCCACGAGCTCGGCACCCGCGACCAGTCCGCACTGGCCGACCTGCTGCGCACGGTCGTCGCGCCCTTCGACGCGCCCTGACAGTCCACGGCGCGGCATCAGCCAGGAAGCCACGCCTCGTCCCACGCGAACGCCGCGGTCTGCCGTGCCGGTTCGAACACCGCCGGGTCGAACCGGCGCACGAAGTCACCGTCGGGAAGTGCGTCGGGCGCGAAGAACCCCAGCTCGGTCGACTCCCCGTCACGACTCTCGAGCCGACCACCTTCGATGATGCACGAGAAGACGCTCACGATCGCCTGCACGATGTCGCCGTTCGGGTACGCCGTGATCGGGTGCGTCTCGACCGCCACCACCGCCACGGGTCGCACGATCAGGCCGGTCTCCTCATAAAGCTCGCGCACGCAGGCCTGGGCCGGCTGCTCGTCGGGGTCGACCGCACCGCCAGGAACGCTCCAGCTGCCGGTGTCGGATCGCCGGTGCAGCAGCACCCGCCCCTCGTCGTCCCAGACGACCCCGGCTGCAGCCGGCATGAGCAGCAGGTCGCGACCGACGTGGGTCCGCAAACCGGCCATGTAATCGGAGATCGGCATGGCGAGATCTTAGGCGGCCCCTCCGCTCAGACGTGCTCGGCAGCCTCCAGCCAGACCTGCTCGAGCGCATCCTTCTCCGCCTCAAGGCTGCGGAGCTCCGCGTCGAGCGCTGCCAGCCGCTCGTAGTCGCTGCTGTGCTCCGACATCGCGGCGTGCACATCGTCGATCCGGCGGGACAGCTTGTCGATCTGCCGCTCGACCTTGGCCAGCTCCTTCTTCGCCGCACGCTGGGTGGCCGCGTCGCCGGCGCCCCCCGTTCCGGCCGTCGGCGCCGCTGGTCCCGGGCCGGGCGCGGCCGGCGTACGGCGCTCACCGTCCAGCCGTGCCCGCCGGGCCATGTACTCATCGACCCCGCCAGGCAGCATGACAAGTGCCCCGTCGCCCAGCAACGCCGACACGGAGTCGGTGACACGTTCGAGGAAGTAGCGGTCATGCGAGATGACCACGAGCGTGCCCGGCCAGCCGTCGAGGAAGTCCTCGACGACGGTGAGCGTGTCGATGTCGAGGTCGTTGGTGGGCTCGTCGAGCAGGAGCACGTTCGGCTCGTCGAGCAGGAGGCGGAGCAGCTGGAGCCGCCGGCGCTCGCCACCTGAGAGGTCCCCGATCCGCGCGGTGAGCCGGTCGCCGGTGAAGCCGAACCGTTCCAGCATCGAGGAGGCCGTCACCTCCTTGCCGCCGACGGAGGAGACCCGGCGGATCTCCTCCACGGAGTCGAGCACGCGTTGCGTCGGCTCGAGGTCGTCGAGCGTTTGGGTGAGCTGGGCGATCTTGACCGTGCGACCGGTGCGGAGGCGGCCGGCGTCCGGCGCCACCGCCCCGGCCAGGACGGACAGCACAGAGGTCTTGCCGGCACCGTTGGCCCCGATCAGGCCCACCCGGTCGCCCGGTCCGAGCCGCCACGTGACCTGGTCGACGAGGTTGCGGCCGCCCCGGGTGATGGTCGCGTCCTCCAGGTCGAAGACGTCCTTGCCAAGCCGCGCGGCGGCGAACCGTTGGAGCTCGACCCGGTCCCGCGGCTCGGGCTCTCCGGAGATCAGCTCGGACGCCGCGTCGAGGCGGAACTTGGGTTTGGACGTCCGCGCCGGCGCACCCCGGCGCAGCCACGCGAGCTCCTTGCGCATGAGGTTCTGCCGTCGCGACTCGGTGGCGTCAGCCTGTCGGTCGCGCTCGGCCTTGGCCAGTACGTAGGCCGCGTAACCGCCGTCGTAGGTGTCCACCTGCGCGTCGTGCACCTCCCACGTCGTCGTACACACCGCGTCGAGGAACCAGCGGTCGTGCGTGACCACGACGAGCGCGGACGCCGTCCCGGGGCCTCCTGCCGTGAGGTGGCGCGCCAACCAGTCGACGGCCTCGATGTCGAGATGGTTGGTGGGCTCGTCGAGCAGCAGCACGTCGAGGTCGGCGAGCAGCGTGGCTGCCAGCGAGACCCGGCGCCGCTCGCCGCCGGACAGCCCCACCATCGTCTGGTCGAGCTCGAGCCCGACGAGCAGGTGCGTGACGATGTCACGGGTGCGCTGGTCAGCGGCCCACTCATGGTCGGCTCGATCGCCGACCACGGCTGACCTGATCGTGGCGTGCTCGTCCAGCTGGTCGTGCTGGCTCACCATCCCCCAGTGCAGGCCGCGGGTATGCGTGAGGCGACCGGCATCGGGCGGCTCGACGCCGGCCAGGATACGCAGCAGCGTGGTCTTGCCGTCGCCGTTGCGTCCGACGATGCCGATGCGGTCGCCTTCCTGGACGCCGAGGCTGACGTCGGAGAGCAACGGCCGGACACCGTAGGCCTTGGACAGCCGTTCGGCGTTGACGAGGTTGGGGCTCACGTGACGAGTCGCGCTCCCGGGACCGGACCGCTTGCCCGTTGCACCGAACGGCACAGGCCTGAGCTCGACAGCGCCACGGCCAGGTCGATGGCATGGTCCTCGTCGGCGGCGAGGAACAGGCAGGTCGGCCCTGACCCCGACACCAGCGACCCGAGCGCACCGTACTCCTCACCGAGGTCGAGAGTGCGTCGCAGGGCAGGCCGCAGCCGCAGGGCGGCACCCTCGAGGTCGTTGTGCAGGGCCTGCCCGACGGCGTACGGATCGCCGGTCCGCAGCGCGGCCATCAGCTCTTCGGGTACCGCCGGGTCGGGGATGTCGTCGGTGCCGCGGGCACGATCCAGCTCGGCGTAGACCTCAGGCGTCGTGAGGCTCCCGTCGGCATACGCGAGCACCCACTCATAGGTGCCGCGCGCGAGGACCGGAGAGATGTTCTCGCCGCGTCCGGTGCCGACGGCCATCCCGCCGGTGAGGCAGAACGGTACGTCGGCGCCGAGCTCGGCGGCGAGGCGCGACAGGTCCTCGTGCGAGGCCCGCGTCCCCCACAACGCGTCGCAGGCGATCAGTGCACCGGCCGCGTCGGTGCTGCCGCCGGCCAGACCGCCGGCGACCGCGATCGCCTTGTGGATGCTGAGAGCGGCTCCCTGCTCGACGTCGAACTCCTTGGCCAGGAGCACTGCGGCCCGCAGCGCGAGGTTGTCCGCGTCCAGCGGGACGGCGTCATGACCTTCTCCGGTGACGGACAGGCTGAACGTCGCGTCGGGTACGGGACGGGCCTTGACCTCGTCGTACAGGGAGATCGCCTGGTAGACCGTGGCGACCGGGTGGTAGCCGTCGTCGCCGGGAGCGCCCACGCTCAGACCGAGGTTGATCTTGGCGGGAGAACGCACCGTGACGGTGCTCATGGCGTCAACGAGGTTCGAGCGGGCTTCACGACACGAGGTTACGGCGCTGCCGCGAAGGCGTCGGCCAGGCGGGTGAAGTCCTCGACGGTGAGTCGTTCGCCGCGGACGGACGGATCGATGTCGGCAGCACGCAGCGCTGCCTCCGCCCGGGCGGCCGAGCCGGCGTACGACGCCAGGGCGGCGCGCAGCGTCTTGCGCCGTTGCGCGAAGGCCGCGTCCACGAGCGCGAAGACCTGGTCGCGGCTCGCGGCGCCGTTCGGCCGGGCGCGACGCACGAGCGCCACCAGGCCGGAGTCGACATTCGGCGCCGGCCAGAAGACCGACCGGCTGACGGTGCCCGCGGTTCGCACGTCGGCATACCAGGCTGCCTTGACGCTCGGTATGCCGTAGACCTTCGAGCCAGGTCCCGCCGCGAGACGTTCGGCCACCTCGAGCTGAACCATTACGAGGATCCGCTCGATGGTGGGGAAGGTGGCGAGCAGGTGCAGCAGCACGGGGACCGCGACGTTGTAGGGCAGGTTGGCCACCAGGGCCAGCGGAGGTGGGCCGGGAAGCTCGGTGATACGGAGCGCGTCCGCCTCGACCACGGTCACCCGCTCGGTGTCGGCCGGGGCGTAGGTGGCGATCGTGTCGGGCAGCGCCGCCGCCAGTACCGGGTCGATCTCGACGGCGACGACGCGCGGCACCAGCTCGAGCAGGGCCAGGGTGAGGGAGCCGAGCCCCGGCCCGACCTCGAGGACGACGTCGTCTGGCTCGAGCCCGGCGGCCCGAACGACCCGGCGCACCGTGTTGGCGTCGATCACGAAGTTCTGACCCCGCTGCTTGGTGGGCCGGACGTCATACCGTCCCGCCAATGCACGGACGTCCGCCGGCCCGAGAAGTCTCGGACCGGCGGACGCCGATGATGCGGAGTTCACAGCGGTCACTCTAGGGACACACCGCTCGCCGTGGCTCAGCCGACACCGGCGGCTGCTGAGCACGTGGGCCACGCGCCCCAGCCCTGGGCAGCCTGGACCTTCTCACCGATCGCGATCTGCTGCTCCCGGGTCGCCAGGTCAGCGGTCGACGCGTAGGCGCCACCGCCGTACGACGTCCAGGTGCCGGCGCTGAACTGGAGACCGCCGTAGTAGCCGTTGCCCGTGTTGATGTGCCAGTTGCCACCGGACTCGCACTGGGCGATCGCATCCCAGACCGAGCTGCTGGAGATCGCCGGAGTCGGGCGCTGCTTGGTGCCGTGGTACTCGATCTGCGCGACCGGCGCGGTGAGCGGAACACGCGCCACGGGACGCTTGATGACGATCGCGCCGTTGTGTCGCACGACCCGGTAGGTGACGCGCTCGGTCCCGGTGCGGCCGGACCGGACCACCCGGCTCTGGTCGGTGAACATGCTCGAGTCGCGTCGCACGATCGTGCTGTAGGCGACGGACTCCGAGACGGTCACTTTGCTCGTGGCCTGGCGGATGAGGACGATGCGCGTGCCGTCGTCGATCAGCGAGCTCGGCCTGGGGTGGACGACATCTGCCTTGCCCACCGTGATGCCGCGGTCCAACAGCGCGTCGGTCACGGTGAGGCCGGTCGTCGATACCTTCCGAGCCTGCTGCCGGCCGACCTTGAGAACGACGGTCTTGGGAGTCGCGATCGTGAGCCGCATGCCGTCCCGGCCGATCGAGCTCGACCGGCTGGCGGACAGGTCCGCGCCCGGCTGGACGCGCTGACCGATCTGCTGGAGAGCGTCGTCGACGTTGGTCGCAGTAGTCCAGTAGGTGGAGGTCTTGCCGTCGACGTCGAGCGTCAGCTTCCGGCCGTAGGACACCGCGACGGCCGAGCCGTCGTTGATGGGGGCGCTGGGGTCGGGCGCCACGGCGTCGTGGGGACGCAGATCGATGTGCTGGTCGGAGAGCAGGCCGCTCACGGTGTCAGCCGAGGTCTCGACGACCTGCTGCTTGCCGTCGACCGACAAGGTGACGCTGTTCTTGCTCGTTGAGGCGTAAGCCACGGTCCCGACGACCAGGCCAACGGTGAGGACGGCGGACAAAATCGCCAGGGCGATCTTTTTCGACACGATGCTCCAGGGGTTGAACGTCCCGGACCGCAGAAGGTGGTGCTACCGCAGGGGATGCGGAGGTGTTTGCCCACTTTGATGCGTTTTGTGGGCATTCCTGCTTCCGGCCAACAGCGTTCGACCTTGCCAAACATCGGGAGGCGACCCAAATCCGCGCGCCCGCTCAGGCGGGGCGGGGTGACCCAACTCACGTCATCACGATCCGATCACGCCCTCAACCCACACCACTTCCTGCCCTCCGTGGCCGCCCGTTTGCCTAGTTAACAAGCCAAATGGATTGTTAACTAGGCAAACTTCCCGTGGTGGCTGGGGGTTTGCCTTGGGGACTCGCTGACTCGCTAGCCCCAGGCCCCCCCGAAGGCGGTGTCGGTGTTGGCGTCGATCGCCGTACACAGCGCCTCGAGCGACACCTGCCGCACCTCCGCCATCGCCCGCACCGTATGGGGCACGAGGTATGACGCGTTGGGCCGGCCGCGATACGGCACCGGACTCAGGAACGGGGCGTCGGTCTCGACCAGGATCCGGTCCAGCGGCGTCACCGCCAGGGCCCGTCGTAGCGGCGCCGCGTTCTTGAACGTCACCGTCCCCGCGAACGACAGGAACGCGCCCCGGTCGAGGCAGGCCCGGGCGAACACCTCGTCACCGGAGAAGCAGTGCAGCACGGTCCGCTCCGGCACACCGTGTTCGTCGAGCATCGCCAGCACGTCGTCGTGCGCATCGCGGTCGTGAATCACCAACGCCTTGCCGTGGCGATGCGCCATCGCAATGTGCGCCGCGAACGACCGCCGCTGCGCGTCGACCCCCTCCGGCCCCGTCCGGTAGTAGTCCAGCCCCGTCTCACCCACGGCGCGCACCCGCGGACTCGACGTCACCAGCTCCTCGATCTCGACGAGCGCCGCGTCCAGGCCGCCATCCGCGTCCAGCCGCGGCGCCTCGTTGGGGTGGATCGCCACGCCGGCCACGATCGCGTCGTACGCCGTCGCCGTCTCGACCGCCCAGCGAGCACCGGACAGGTCGCAGCCGATCTGCACGATGCGGGGAACGCCGACCTCCGCCGCCATCCGCAACGCCTCGGCCGGCTCGAGCCAGCCGTCGCCGTCGGCGATGTCGAGATGGCAGTGGTTGTCGACGACCGGGTTCGGCAGCGGATCGGGCAACGGCGGGCGCCGTACGTCCCGCTGGCCGTTGCCGTCGTCAGCCGCTCGCGCCCGCAGGGGCCCGCTCATGGAGTGGCGCCCTCGGACCCCGCCGCCACCGTCTCGATTCGCGGGAACAGCGAGGCTCCCTTCGTCAGGACCGCGCCCGCGGGCAGCTGACCCCAGGTGCCGACGTCGGCGATGCGCTGGTCTGCCAGCGGTCCGATGAGATCCGCGCCGAGCGCTGCCCACAGCGCGGCCGCCGTACGCGGCATGACGGCGTTGTGCAGCACGGCCACTCCGCGCAGTGACTCAGCAGCGGCATACAGGATCGTGGCCAGGCGCGCCCGGCCGATCGGGCTGTCGTCCTTGGCGACCTTCCATGGTTCCTGCTCGGTGACGTAACCGTTGACCAGGCCGACGAAGTCGGCGACCGCGCCGACGGCTTCATGGATCGCGACCCGCTGGATCGCATCGTTGGCGGTCCTCGCGGCCGTGGCCAGCCCCTCGGCCAGCGCCAGCTCGGCCGGGCCACCGTCACCGGACGCGGGCAGCACCCCGTCGAAGTACTTGCCGACCATGGCGGTGACCCGCGAGGCGAGATTGCCGAGCCCGTTGGCGAGCTCGCTCGTGTAGACGGCGCTCATGTGCTCCCACGAGAAGCTGCCGTCGGACCCGAACGAGATCGTGCGGGTGAAGTAGTAGCGGTACGCGTCCGACCCGAAGGTGTCGACGATCTCGCTGGGGTGGATCGCGGTGGCCTTGGACTTGCTCATCTTCTGCCCACCGACCTGAAGCCAGCCGTGCGCGAAGACCCGACGGGGTACGTCGACGCCGGCGGCCATCAACATGGCGGGCCAGATCACCGCGTGGAAGCGCAGGATGTCCTTGCCGACAAGCTGGACGTCCGCCGGCCAGATCCGCGCGAACCGCTCCGGGTCGGTGCCGAAGCCCGCGGCGGTCGCGTAGTTGAGCAGCGCGTCGATCCACACGTAGAACACGTGCTTCTCGTCCCACGGCACCGGGATCCCCCAGTCGAAGGTCGAGCGCGAGATCGACAAGTCCTGCAACCCCTGGCGGACGAACGAGATGACCTCGTTGCGGGCACTCTCCGGCTGCACGAACGTGGGCTCGTCCTCGTACAGCGCCAGCAGCCGGTCGGCGTACTTGCTCAGTGCGAAGAAGTAGTTGACCTCCGACAGGGTCTCGACCGGGCGCTCGTGGATCGGGCACAGCTTCTGTCCGTCCGCGCCGTCGAGGAGCTCGGACGGCAGCTTGAACTCCTCACACGAGATGCAGTACGGCCCTTCGTAGCTGCCCTCGTAGACGTCGCCCGCGTCGTAGACGGTCTGCCAGAACTCCCGCACGCGCTCGGTGTGGCGCCGTTCGGTCGTGCGGATGAAGTCGTCGTTGCTCACGTCGACCACGGACAGGACCGGCTGCCACTCGGTCTCGACGAGGCGGTCGGCCCACTCCTGCGGTGTGACGCCGTGTTGCTCGGCCGCTTCGAGGACCTTCTGGCCGTGCTCGTCGGTGCCGGTCAGGAAGACCACGTCTTCACCTTGCTGCCGGTGCCAGCGCGCCAGGACGTCGGCCGCGACCGTCGTGTAGGCGTTGCCGATCGAGGGCGGGGCCGTCACGTAGTAGATCGGCGTGGTGACGTAGAACGCCTTGGCGGGGCTGTCGGGCATGGCACCAATCCTAGGGGCCGCGTCGACCCGGTTTCGCCGGCCGGCGTACGACGTCCTGGCCACTCAGAAGGCAGC
This sequence comes from uncultured Actinomycetota bacterium, assembly GCA_963815445.1. Lineage (GTDB taxonomy): Bacteria > Actinomycetota > Actinomycetes > Propionibacteriales > Nocardioidaceae > JANLYC01. Next base: position 57,974 of record CAWFGV010000003.1, on the reverse strand, counting down.
GGCCACCGGGATGACGCGGTCGCCCAGGATCTCCAGCCGCTTGAGGTCCGACACGTGCGGGACGGAGCCGTGGGTCTCAGTGACGCCGAGCTCGGAGAGTCGCTGCAGGTCCTCGAGCAGCTCGTCGACCTTCTCGCCGTGCTCGCCCGGGTCGAGTCGGCGCATCACCGTCTTCTCGATGTCGTCGTAGTCGCGGCCGACCGCCTCGCAGTGACCACGAAGGATGTCGAGCTTGCGGGCGACGTCAGGGGTGTCGAAGAGGTTGCACGCCTGCGCATACTGCGCGACCAGGCGAAGCGTCTTCTTCTCCCCGCTGCCACCGATCAGGATCGGCGGGTGGGGGCGCGTGATCGGCTGAGGTGAGTTGAGGGTGCGCGCCAGCTGGTAGTGCCGACCGGCATACGGCCCGTCGTCGTCACTCCACATCTGCTGGCAGATCTGCAGCGCCTCGTCCAACCGCTCGAACCGCTCGGCCGTCGGAGGGAAGGGGAGGCCGAGGCCGCGTGCCTCGTCCTCGTTCCAGGCCGCGCCGATGCCGAGCCAGGCGCGGCCTCGTGACAGGACGTCGAGCGTGCTCACGAGCTTGGCCAGCATGCCGGGCTCTCGGTAGACGACGGCGGTGACCCAGGCGAGGAGCTGGACGTGGGAGGTGTTGGCCGCGATGAAGCCGAGCGTCGTGTAGGCCTCGAGCATCGGCTCCTCGGGCGGCCCGTTGACCCCGATCTGCCAGACGTGGTCCATCACGCTGATCCGGGCGACGCCGACGTCCTCCGCGGTTGTCACGACCCTGGTGAGGTCGTCGGCGAGGGTGGCGGGGCCACCGGGCCAGGTGAAGTCTGAGACGTGCAGGCCGATCTCCATAGGGCTCCTTCGAGGACGCAGGCTCGCTTTTCACGCTAGCGCGGAGCCACAACTGCACGGCTCAAGGAGCCACAACTCACGGCTCAAGGAGCCACAACTCACGGCTCAAGGAGCCACAACTCACGGTTCAACGGTGGGCGGCGGCGTAGACGGTCTTGCGGGGTATGCCGGTCTGCGCGGCCACGTGGGCGACTGCGTCCTTGCGGGACATCCCCTCGGCAGCCGCGGCATCGACGAGGGACCGCAGCTCGCCGGCGTCGAGGTCGGCCGGGGTGACGGCGGGCGCACCGGAGACGACGATCGTGACCTCGCCGCGGATGCCCTCGGCCGCCCACGTGGCGACGTCGGCGAGGCTCCCGCGCCGTACCTCCTCGTAGGTCTTGGTCAGCTCGCGGCAGACGGCCACCGCGCGGTCGGCGCCGAACGTCTCCGCCATGGCGGCCAACGAGTCCGCCGTGCGATGGGGCGCCTCGAAGAACACCATCGTGCGCGGTTCTGCCGCCAGCTCGGCCAGCCTGCGCCTGCGTTCGCCGGCCTTGCGCGGCAGGAACCCCTCGAAGCAGAAGCGGTCGACCGGCAGGCCCGACACCGCGAGCGCCGTCAGGACAGCCGAGGGTCCCGGCACGGCCGTGACCTGGATGTCGGCGGCCACGGCGGCAGCCACCAACCGATAGCCCGGATCGGAGACGCTCGGCATACCCGCATCCGTCACGAGCACCACCCGCTCGCCCGCCACCAGAGCCGCAAGCAGGGTGGGGGTACGCGCCGCCTCGTTGCCCTCGAAGTACGACACGACCCGCGCCGTCGTCTCGACACCCAGATCACCGAGCAGCCGTCGCAGCCGTCGGGTGTCCTCGGCTGCGATGACATCAGCCCCCGCCAGCTCGGTGGCCAGCCGCGGCGGTGCGTCCTCGATCCGGCCGATCGGCGTCGCCGCCAGAACGAGTGTCATGTCGGCATCATCGCAGGCGCATGGCACAGACTCGCCTACGATGACGACCGTGGCGACCACGACCCACGCCCCGACCGGCGACGAACCCCCGCTCGCCCCTGAGGGCGCAGTCGCCCTGCTGGGCAAGACCATCGACGGGGAAGGCCTGCCGCGTCTGCGCCGCCGATTCACGCCGCCGTCCTACCGGAGCAACGCGTTCTGGGGGTGGATCGCGCCGCTGGTCATCACGATCTGCGCGGGCATCCTTCAGTTCTGGAGCCTGACGACGCCGCACGACATCACCTTCGACGAGACGTACTACGCCAAGGATGCCTACTCACTGCTGGTCAAGCACTACGCGATGTCGTTCGTCAACGACCCGCAGACCGACTCCAGTGAGGCGGACGCGCTCATCAACTCCGGCGACACGAAGCCGGCCGACCTGTTCCTCGACACTCCCAGCAAGGTGGTCCACCCAGAGGTCGGGAAGTGGATGATCGCAGCCGGTGAGTGGATCTTCGGCCTGACCCCGCTCGGTTGGCGGTTCTCCGCCGCGCTGACCGGGACGCTGATGGTGCTCGTCATGTGCCGCCTGGTGAGGAGGCTGACCGGTTCGACGCTGCTCGGGTGCATCGCGGGAGTGCTGTTGGCGCTGGATGGCCTGCACTTCGTGATGTCGAGGTTCGCGCTGCTCGACATCTTCTTGGCGTTCTGGCTGCTGTGCGCGGTCCACTGTCTCGTGGCCGACCGCGACTGGGCCCGGGCCAAGATGGCCCGCCGGTTCGAGATGACGCCGGTCCGGTCAGCTCGGGAGTTCGGCCCGATCCGGGGGCTGATCCTGCGCCCGTGGCGGATCGCGGCGGGCGTCTGTTTCGGGCTCGCTCTCGGCACCAAGTGGACGACGGTGTTCGTGCTCGCCGGCTTCGTGGTGCTGGTGTGGGCCTGGGACTCGGGCCTGCGGCGGGCGATCGGCGTGAAGGGTGCACCGCTCAAGTCCCTCGTCGCCGACATGATCCCGGCCTTCTTCTCGATCTTCGTGGTCAGCGTGCTCGTCTACATCGTGTCGTGGATGGGCTTTCTCACGCACGCGCAGCAGTTCGAGGACGCGTTCGGACACGACACGGGGCAGGCCGACGTCGTCTGGAGCTCGGTGGACGACCACCCCACCAACTGGCTCGGTGACGTGCGGCACGACCTCAACATCTTGTGGAACTACAACGTCGAGGTCTACAAGTTCCACACCAGCGACTACATCAACGAGGCCACCCACCCGTTCCAGTCCAACCCTGGTGGGTGGCTCGTCATCAACCGCCCGCTCGGCATCGCCGCCACCAGCGGAGACAACACCAAGATCCCCAACTGCCCCGAGGGCGAGAGCTGCGTCAAGCAGGTGCTGGCGATCGGCACACCAGCGTTGTGGTGGGGCGGTGTGTTCGCGCTGTTCATCGGTCTCGGTTACTGGGTGAGCCGGCGTGACTGGCGGTTCGGCGTACCGATCGTCGGTGTCCTCACCACCTGGCTGCCCTGGCTGCGCTACGACACGAGGCCGATCTTCTTCTACTACGGGGTGGCAATCATCCCGTTCACCGTCATCTGCGTGACGCTCGTGCTCGGCAAGATCATGGCGCCGGCCGGGTCGTCGTACCAGCGACGGTTGATCGGCAACGTCGCCGTCGGTGTCTTCGTTGGACTCGTCGCGCTCAACTTCGTCTACTTCTACCCGATCCTCACCGACAAGCTGTTGACCAACCAGCAGTGGAACGACCGCATGTGGCTCACCCACTGGCTCTAGCGCAGTAGCGCCGCTGCCGCGCTCGACGAGCAGAGTGGGGCGCACGTCGATGGTCAGCGGGAGCGATCAGCGACCCACGGGTGCTGCCAGCGCGGATGCCCGCGGAGCAGTTCGTCCGTCGCGGCTGGGCCCCAGGAACCTTGCTCGTAGGAGCGGACCATCGGCGGGTGGTCCAGCAGTGGCTGCACGATTCGCCAGGTCTCCTCGACGCTGTCCTCGCGGGCGAACAGGCCAGAGTCCCCAACGAGGGCGGCGCGCAGCAGCCGCTCGTACGGTTCCCGTGGCTCGCCCAGCTCCTCGGCGAACAGGTTCTCGAGCAGCACCGGCCTCCAGGCACCGTCCCCGCGGGTGGCGATGCGCAGCTGTAGACCCGGCTGTGGGTCGATGCGCAGCACGATCTGGTTGGGCTCGACCTGCGTCGGCGTCGGCAGGAATGTCAGCGGCGGCGTGCGGCGGAGGATGAGTCGCACCTCGGTCACCGACTCCGCCATCGCCTTGCCGGCCCGGAGGAAGATCGGCACGCCGGACCAACGCCAGTTGTTGATCTCCAACCGCATGGCCACGAACGTCTCGGTGGACGACCCGGGTGCCACGCCTGGAACCTCGCCGTAGCCGTCGTACTGACCCCGTACGTAGTGCTGCGGGTCGGCCGCCGGCATCGCCTTGAACACCTCGGCCTTCTTGTCGCGCAACTCGCTGGAACTGGCTCCCGCCGGAGGCTCCATCGCCACCAGCGCAAGCACCTGGAGCAGGTGGTTCTGGACGACGTCACGTAGCGCGCCCACGGCATCGTAGAACGAGCCGCGGTCCTCGACGCCGAAGTCCTCGGCCATGGTGATCTGGATGCACGAGACGCTCTTGCGATCCCAGATCTCCGCCAGAGCGAGGTTGGCGAAGCGCAGGTACTCGAGCTCGATGACGGGTTCTTTGCCGAGGAAATGATCCACCCGCAGGATCTGCGCCTCTGTGAGTACTTCATGCAGCCGGGCATCGAGCTCCCGGGCGGAGGCCAGATCATGCCCGAAGGGCTTCTCCACGGCGACGCGGGCACCCTTGAGCAGGTTTGCGGTCGCGAGATGTTCGACGATCGGACCGAACAGCGACGGAGGCATCTCCAGATAGAAGAGCGGGTGGAGAGCGTCACCCAGCCGTGCGGCGAGGTCCTTGTACAACACGGGATCCTTGACGTCTCCATGCAGGTAGGACAGCCGCGCCGCGAGCCGATCGAAGACCGCCTGTTCGAGCTGCTCCCCGGTCTCCTTGATGGCGGTCTGGGCGCGCTCCACCAGTTCAGCGGTGGACAGCTCGTCGGCGGCGACCCCGATGATCGGGCAGTCGAGGAGCCCCCTGCGTTCCAACCGGTACAGGGCATGGAAGGTCATCTTGCGCGCGAGGTCGCCGGTGATCCCGAAGATGACAAGCAGGTCGGCAGCTTCGACGGACTCCTCGGCCGTACCTCGGGCACTCGAACTGCTCCGCGACTTCGCCACCAGGCAAGCCTACCCAGCCGACCACTCGACCCCCGCCGCTCCGTGGCCGTGGCACAGGCACGGTTGCGCGGTCACATCGCCGAGCTACGTCGGAGTCCGATCAGGACCCCGGCGAAGACGAAGACCGTGGCCGCCAGGACCCGCGCCGTGATCGGCTCGCTCAGGAGGAGCAACCCCGCCATGGCGGCGAGCGGTGGCGGCGCGAGCTGGATGATGCCGGACTGAACCCGGGTCAGGAACGGCAACACCGTGTACCAGAGCGCGTAGCCGAGTCCGGAGGCGACGGCACCGGAGAGTGCGGCCAGCCCGACCCCGTCAAGACTGACGTGGATGGTCGAGCGGTCCACTGCGATGAGCAGCACGAACAGCACGGCGGCCATGGGGGCGGTGCGGAGGAAGTTCCCGGCGTTGACGGCGATGGGGTTGCCGAACGCACGACCGCGGAGCGTGTAGCCGGCCCAGGCAACACCGGCGCACACCATGAGGACCGCGCCGACCGGGTCCGGGGACTTCGCCCCGGGAGCGAGCAGCAGCAACAGGCCGGCGAGGGCCAGCGCCAGTCCGGACCAGCCCGTGACTCCCGGGCGCTCGCCGGACCGGAGACCGGCCGTCACGATGACTGCCTGCACCACCCCGAACATGAGCAGGGCACCGGTGGCCGCTCCCAGACTGAGGTAGGAGTAGGAGAACGCTGCGGCATACGTCAGGAGGATTGCCGCCGACAGCCAGGAGCCGTCCACCCGCCAACGCGTCTGCCGCTGTCGCGACTGAGCGAGGCCGACCATCGCGAGCACGACGGCCCCGGAGAGCAGGCGGACGAGCGTGAACGTACCCGCATCGATCGTGCCGCCGTCCAACGCGAGCCGGTTCAAGACGGAGTTCGCGGCGAACGCGACCATCGCCAGCGCGGCCAGGGACCAGATCACGGCCGGCGCCGACAGGAGATCCTGGCGCCGCACCCGTGTCATGCGGTGAGACCGTACACCCGCCGAGCGTTGTCGGTGCCGATCAGCGTCGCGATCCGCTGGGCGTCCGCCGGGCCTATCTCACCACGGTCGACCAGAGACCTCAGGATGTCGTCAAGACCCCGCCGGAACAGCTGGGCGCCGAGGAAGTAGAGCTCCGGCAGCCCGAACGCGTCGGACGAGAACAGCATCTTCCCGAACGGCACCAGCTCGAGGCTCTCGGCGATCAGGGTCTCGCTCAGTGCTCCGGTGTTGTGCACCGCAAGCCCGACGTCCATGAAGACGTGGTCGAAGACCTGGGCGAGATAGCTCGCGTTGCGGTGGAACGGGTAGTTGTGCAACAGCATCACCGGCACGCCGCGGTCCTGCGTGGCGCGGAGGAAGGCGGTCAGCCGGAGCGGGTCGCAGTCGAGGAGGTCGACGTCGCTGTCGCCGTAACCGACGTGGAACTGCAGCGGCATACCGAGTTCGATGGCCGTCCACGCGAGGTAGCCGTTGACCACGGGGTGAGCAATGCGGAAACCACCGGACGCCTCCGGACCGATCCCGGCCAACGCCGCCGCGAGCAGCTCGTCCGACGGTTTCTCACCCGGTAGCTCCAGCCCCACGCGGTAGGCCGCGATGCTCTTCGCGCCCACGGCACCGGAGCTGGTCAGCCGTTCGCGCAACGCCTCACCGAAGTCCACCGGCGGCACCCCGGAGGCGAGCAGGTCCTGCCCGACGACTTCGAGTCGGACGACCTCGTGACCACGCGCACCGTTGTTGAGCGCCGCCAGGTCGTGGGGGTCCGAGATCGGTTCGGGGACGTAACCGGTGTCCACGACGAAGTCCGAGATGCCGGTCGACGACAGCAGTCGACGGGTCACGTCGTCTCGACCGAGCTCGTTGCGGCGAGCGAGATAGGTGTCGGGATCGGCCAACGGGTCCAGCCCCAGGATCGGTGCACAGTGTCGTCGTACGGCCAGACCGAGCATCGAGTCGAACACCGACGTACCGAGAGCGCTCGCCCCCGGAGCCTCGTTGAGCAGACTCTCGAATCCCGGCCGGTCGACCTCCCGGCGTACGAGACCGTGGCAGTGGTGGTCGACCAGTGGCCCGGTGACGTACTCGAGGGTCTCGGCCATCAGCGGGTCGCCTCGAGCGCTGCGAGCACGTCGGCGACCAGCTCGTCGGCCGGCTCGACCCCGCACGACATCCGGATCATGCCGTCGTCGATGCGGGCGGCCGCGCGCTCGTCCGACGTGAGGGAGAAGTGCGAGGAGTTGAACGGAGTGCTCACCAGTGTCTCGACCCCACCCAGACTGGTGGCCTCGCACGCCACGGTCATGGCCCGCATGGCGCGCAGCGCCCGCTCATCACCGCCGGCAACGGTGAAGGCCACCATCGAGCCGGCTCGCACGCCGCCGTCAGCGTCACGCCGTAGCAGCCGCGCCGCGACGTCGGCGCGCGGATCCCCAGCCAGCCCCGGGTACCGGACGCTGACCACCTCCGGGTGCTCGCTCAGCGTCTCGGCGAGCTCCCGAGCAGTCGCCATCGACTGCCGCATCCGCAGCTCGAACGTCTGCATGCCCCGCCACACCAGGAACGCAGCGTGCGGGTCCAGGCAGGTGCCGAGCGTGATGACCCGGCGTTGCACCTCGCGAACCAGGTCGTAGGAACCGACCACGGCGCCGGCAATGGCGTCGCTGTGCCCGTTGAGGAACTTCGTCGCCGAGTGGACGACGACGTCGGCCCCGACCTCGAGGGGCTGCACGCAGTACGGCGTTGCGAACGTGTTGTCGACAACGAGCTGCGCCCCGTGCTCGTGCGCCAACGTGGCCAGGGCCGCGAGGTCCGCCAGCTCGAGCTGCGGGTTGGCAAGTGTCTCGACGTACAACGCGCGAGTCGGTCCACCGGCGACCGCGTCGCGCCATGCGTCGAGGTCGGCCGCATCCACCTGGATGACGTCGAACCCCCACGTCGGCAGGTCCCGGACGAGCAGGTCCCGGGTGTCGCCGTACACCTGCGCCGCCGCCACGAGCCGGTCGCCACGGCCGAGGAGCGTGAGAAGCGTCGTCGCGATGGCGCCCATGCCCGACGAGGTCATGAACGCCGCCTCGGCACCCTCGAGCCGTCGTACCTCCTCGGCCGTGACGTCAACCGTGGGATTACGGAAGCGTCCGTACCAGATCTCGTCGAGTCCACCGGCCTGGACGTCCTTGTAGGACTCGTCGTCGAGGAAGTACGTCACCGAGGTGTGGATCGGTGGTACGACGGGACGGGTGCGAGGGGTGTAGCTGCGAGACTGTTCCGGTCGGCCGGTCGTCATGCAGGGGTGTGCCTTTCCTGCTCGTCGACCTTGACCAGTGCGCGCGACAGTCGCTGCGCCAGCTGGGGCGACAGCAGCATCGCGATCGCCACGAGGACCACCCACCCGAACGACACGATGGGGAACCAAACCGCTGGCCCCGAGGTGGGGTACGGAATGACATTCCGATAGATCGTGTAGCCGAGCATCACCAGCCCGGCCAGCGGGATGACGACCTCCCAGGCCGGCACCTTCATGGCGCGGTCGATGAAGAGCAGCTTGATGCACCCGAGCGTAGCCAGGACGTAGGCGACCAACAGGATGAGAGTGCCGATGGTCCCGCTCCACAAGAAGGTGTCGAAGGGAACCGCGTTGAAGAACACCGCACAGACGACGGCGATCACAGCGATGGTGACACTGACAGCCGTCGCCGCGGCAGCGGGCGTGCCGTTGCGGCCTGTCCTGCCGGTCGCGAGGTGCGGGAAGCCGTCGCGCGACACGGCGAACAGCAGCCGTGAGCCGCCGACCACACAGGCCAGGCAGCAGCCGAAGGCGCTGATGGCTGCGCCCAGCGTGATGGTCTCCCCGATCCAGGACGCGATGAACGCCGTGCCCACGTCGCCCATCAAGGCGCTTGACTTGGTGAATGCCTCGACGCCCGCGTTGTCGGTTCCGAACGCCATCATCTCCACAGCGGTCACGAACGTGAAGTAGATACCGCCGAAGATCGCGGTGCCGAGGATCGCACGCGGGATGTCCTTGGCCGGGTTGCGGGCCTCCTCCCCCAGCGTCGCCGCGGCCTCGAACCCGGCGAACGACAAGAGTCCGAAGATGATGCCGAGGAACAGCGTCGACGTGCCGGTGCCCGGCTCGACCTTGAAGACGTCCCAGGTCAGGCTGGCGTTGTCGGGCGCCGAACCCGCCGCCATCTTGACGAACGCGATGACCGCGATCGCGACGATCAGCAGCACGGTCGCTCCCTCGATCGTGAGGAGGGTGCTGGTGGCTTTGTGCGTCGGGGCGATCGCGAGCACGAGCACGAGGATGAGCGCCAGCCCCCCGATCAGGAAGCCCGCCCAGTCCGGTGGGGTGTTCCAGATGCCGACCTGGTCGAGGAACTGGGCGCCGAACACTCCGGTCGCGGACGCGGTCACGAGCCCGTAGAAGGTGTACGTCGCCAGCAGCGACAAGCCGGCTGTGGCGCCCACCTGCGGCCCGAGCGTGGCCCCGGCGAAGACGTAGACCGAGCCGGCGTGCTTGTAGTACTGGCACAGGCGGACGAAGACGTAGGCGATGAGCAGCACGGCCACGGCGGCCAGGAAGAAAGCGAGGGGTGTGGCCCGGCCGACCAGGCCTGCGGTGCCTTGCGGGTTGATGTTGGCCGCCATGCTCGGGGCCATCAGCGCCACCGAGATACCTACCGCTGCCCACACCGACAGACCGCGGCGGAGCCCGGGTCCGGTCGAGGGCTGGCTCTCGTCCGAAAGCTGAGACGTGGTCATGCAGATCACCTCATGTTCTGTGCTGAAGCGACGAACGTGCGGCACCGGCCGCCCCGAACAGCCAACAGTGGTGTCGACGATGGACAATCCTTACGATGCGTAGTGTGATGGCGCCCGGCCGGGTTTGTCCATGGCTTGTTTCGACGGAGGAGAGGAGCCCGCGTGGACGTCGCCGAGCGCGAGTCACGGGCCGCGGCCGCCAAGGAGGTCGCCTCCCGTTTGCAGCAGCAAGACGTCGCCGTCGTTGCGATCACGTTCGTCGACAACTCCGGCATCGCCCGGGTCAAGTGCGTGCCCCTCGCACGCCTCCCGCATACGGCGGCGTGGGGTGTCGGGATCTCGACGTCGTTCGACCGGTTCCGCTTCGATGACTGGATCGCTGCCGACCCCGACGGACGAGCGCCGGTAGGCGACCTCCGCATCATCCCCGACGTCCGCCGCGCCGTCGCCCTGGCGGCACAACCTGGCTGGGCCTGGGCGCCGGCCGACCGCTACGAGCAGAGCGGGGCCGGGCACCCTCAGTGCAACCGGCTGCTCCTGCAACGCCTGGTCGACCAGCTCGCCGGGCAGGCGATCGAGGTCAAGGCGGCGGTCGAGATCGAGTGGGTCGTCAGCGACGAGCCCGAGGACGACTTCCACCCGGCGATGCGTGGGCCGGGCTACGGCATGAACCGGCTGATCGAGGTCTCGGACTACGCCCGTGACGTGATCACGGCGCTCGCCGACGAGGGAGTCACCGTCGAGCAGTTCCACCCCGAGTACGCCCCGGGTCAGCTCGAGCTCTCGGTGGCACCGGAGTCCCCGGTCGACGCCGCCGACACCTCCGTGCTTCTGCGATCGACGGTCCGGGCCGTCGGTGACGTGTACGGCCTGCGGACGTCGTTTTCACCGAAGGTGGCGGTTCCCGGTGTGGGGAACGGCGGCCACGTGCACCTGAGCCTGTGGCGCGAGGCCAAGAACCTGATGGCCGAGGGGGAGGGCCCCTTCGGACTGACGGCCGACGCCGAGGCGTTCGGCGCCGGAGTCCTGCAGCATCTCCCGGCCCTGATGGCGGTCGGAGCACCCAGCGTGGTGAGCTACCTGCGTCAGCTGCCGTCGCACTGGGCCGGCACCTTCGCCTGCTGGGGGCTGGAGAACCGCGAGGCGGCGCTTCGGATGGTCACCGGCTCGACCGGAAGCAGTCCCTGGGCCGCCAACCTCGAGGTGAAGTGCTTCGACCTGCACGCCAACCCCTACCTGGTGCTGGCGGGGCTGCTGGCCACCGGCATGGACGGCATGGCGACCGGCGCCACGCTGCCGGAGCCGGTGGACGTCGACCCGGCCGTCCTCGACGAGGCGGTCCTGACCGAGCGCGGGATTGCCCGGTTGCCGCAGGACCTGCGTGCCGCCACCGAGGCCTTCGCCGCGGATGACACGTTGCGCACCGCGTTGGGTGATGAGCTTTCGAGGTCGGTCATCGCACTGCGCGAGAGCGAGCTCGAGCTGTTCGACAACGTCAGTGACGAGGAGCTCGCCGCCGCGACACGCTGGCAGCACTGACGACAACATGCCTAAGTGGCGCAGCACGCGCTAGCGTCCAACACATGACACAGCTCCGCGAGTCGGTCCACCGGGTCGCCGAGGAGCACGGCTTCTCCGGTGTGGTCCGCGTCGACCGCGGTGGTCGTACCGAGATCGCTGCGGCCTTCGGGTTGGCAGAGCGAGCCTTCGGCGTACCGAACACGCTCGACACCCAGCTCGCCATCGCCAGTGGATGCAAAGGGCTCACCGCGCTGACCGTGATGAGCCTGATCGACGAGGGCCGGCTCGACCTGACGACGACCGCTCGTTCCCTCCTCGCCGACGACCTCCCCGAGATCGACGACGCGGTGACCGTCGAACAGTTGCTGGCCCACCGGTCCGGCATCGGGGACTATGTCGACGAGGACCTGGACCTGGACATCGACGAGTACGTGATGCAGGTGCCGCTGCACGAGCTGGCGACCACCGAGGGCTACCTGCCCGCCCTGGCAGGACATGGAGCGAAGTTCGCACCCGGCGAACGGTTCTCCTACTGCAACAGCGGGTACGTCGTGCTCGCGCTCATCGCGGAACGTCTGACCGCTACCCCGTTTCACGACCTGGTCATGGAACGTGTCTGCCTTCCCGCCGGCATGCGAGACACGGCTTTCCTACGCTCCGACGAGCTCCCCGGGCGGGCAGCGCGCGGCTACCTCGAGCCGAGAGGCCTGCGCACCAACGTGCTCCATCTGCCGGTGCGCGGCAGTGGCGACGGCGGCCTGTACACCACGATCGGCGACGTCCACGCGTTCTGGAAGTCGCTGTTCGCCGGGCGCATCGTCCCGGCCGACCGCGTCGCCGAGATGGTGCAGCCGCGCAGCGACATCCCCCAGGAGCAGCGGCGCTACGGTCTGGGTTTCTGGCTGCCGGCGACGGGCGCCGGGGTGCGACTGGGGGGCTACGACGCCGGCGTCTCGTTCGAGAGTGTCCACGACCCCGAGCTCGAGCTGACCTGGACCGTCATCGCGAACACGAGCGAGGGCGTCTGGGACCTGGCGCACCACCTCGGCGAGGCGCTTTCGGTTGGCTAGGCGCCGCTAGCCGACTCGGGACTCCAACGCGTCCAGGTCGCGCTCGGCATACATCCGGTGCTCCCACTCCTCGTTGAGGATGATCAGCAGGCATTCGCGCACCGGGTAGCTCCGCGGCCGCGGCCACCCCGGGCCCTCGACCGGTTCGGTATGACCGTCCAGCGATTGGTCGGTCAAGCCGTCAAGAAACGTACGGACGCCGGACATCCGGTCGCGCCGAAGGTCGAGCACGGCATCAAGAGATGGCCGTACCTCGCGGTCGCGGGGAATGCCAGGCGTGTCCGGCATCTCGTCCCACGGCAGGTCCAGCGCGTCCCACGGGCTCGGATCGCCGAGGATGGCCCGTCTGAGCCACGCGTCCGTGGCGAAGGTGAGGTGCCGCAGCGTCTCGATGAACGACCACTCCCCGTCGACCGACTCGTGCAGCAGATCCGGGTCCAATCGGCGTGCCCGGGCGACGGTCATCCCCCACAGCCGCTCGACGGCGTCCCAGGCCTCGCAGAATCCAGCCGGGTCCGTCGGTCGCATCTTGGTCCGCTCGGGATACCGCCGGTTGAGCTCGGCCTCGACCAAGGGTGCGACGGCGACACCGTTGATCGTGAGGTTCACGATCTCACCGTGGATGTCGACATCGACCAGCTCGACACCACGCATCACGACGCGATGGAGGTCGGAGCCCTTGAACATGGTGTCGTTCAGGTCACTGGTGCGAAACTGCGAGCCGCTCAGATCGACCCGCTCGAACCGAGAGCCGCTGAGGTCTTGTCCCGTGAAGTCAGCCACCAGACGACCGTAGCAACTTCTCCGCGATTCACAGGTTCGAGACGACCTGACCACCGAACCGGGGGCAGATCGATCTCTGCGCTGAGTATGACTCGTAGCCGATCGATGGGGCGCTCACAGGAACCACACGGGAGACCGCGCACGTCAACCGCCGCGTCCGGCGGCAGAGACGGAGCGCGGCGAGCAGGCGGCAGACTGATGTACCGCTGGAGGAGGTCCCGTTTGATAATGGAGTCCTGACCGGAGAGGCGGTGTCCATGTCGAGGGTGCAGCTGTACGACAGCATTGGAGCCAGCTATACCGCGACCCGGCGGACTGAACCGCGTATAGCTGCGCGGATCTGGGCTGCGCTCGGCGACGCCCAGACCATCCTGAACGTCGGGGCGGGCACCGGTTCCTACGAGCCACCCGATCGCCACGTCCTCGCCGTGGAACCGTCGGCGCTCATGCGTTCGCAGCGCCGACAGGACGCGGCCCCGTGCCTGGCTGGAGCTGCCGAGAACCTGCCGTTCGATGACAAGTCCTTCGACGCCGCGATGGCTGTATGCACCGTGCACCACTGGGAGGACCCGATCGCCGGCCTGCGCGAGATGCGGCGCGTCGCTCGCCGCGTGGTGGTGTTCCTCTTCGACACCAGCGACGCCTGCCAGTTCTGGCTGACCCGTGACTACCTGCCCGAGTTCGAGGCGCTGAGAGCGTGCAGGGTCTTGGCGTCGCTGACCGAGCTGGCCGACGCGATCGGTGCACGGACGCAACCGGTCCCCATCCCGTGGGACTGCGCCGATGGCTTCTTCGAGGCCTACTGGCGTCGGCCCGAGGCGTACCTGGACGACGATGTCCGTCGCGGAACATCAGTCTGGACGGCAGTGGGGCCGGACGCCGAGCAGAGGGCAGTGCACAGCCTCCGTGATGACCTCGCCTCAGGGCGTTGGGCCGAACGCAACCGCGATCTCGTCGATCTCGACGCTGCGGAGCTCGGCGCTCGCTTGCTGATCTCCTGAACCGCCAGATCTGGGGACGCCGTCCCGCCAGCCCGAAGTCAAGAACTACCCGCAGCACCCGCCCAACGCACCGTCGCGACGTTCGAGCACGCTCAACGAGCAACAACGGCTGCAGGTCAGTCGCCGCTGCCGTCATCCATCCGACCTGACTGGCGAACTCCCTACGCGTCAATCTCGACCGTCATTGGCTTTGACGGTCGCCGCGGCTGAGGATTGTGGTGAGGAGCCGCCTGAGTTCGGCGGTGCCGTCGGCGCCGAGGAGGTCCACGAGATCTTGTTCGATCCCGGTGATCGTCGCCTCGCCGGCATCGACGGCGGCTCGGCCGAGCTCGGTGAGGGTGATCAGCTTGGCGCGTCGGTCCCGTGGGTCGGGGCGCCGTTCGACGTAGCCCATGCTCTCGAGCTCATCGACGATCCCCCCCATCGATTGAGGAGTCATGTTCGCGCCGGCAGCAAGCTCGGTCAGCCGCGACCCGTCGGGACGGATCTGGGCGAAGACCGCTGAGTGGTTCGGCTTGATCGGATGCCCCGAGCCCACCACGCCGTCGACGATCTGGAAGCCCAGCAGGCTGTAGGCCTGCCCGAGCATCGCGATCGTGTTGAACCGTCGAGGGTCCCTCTCTTGCGCGGTCGCCATGGTTTCCTTAAGGTTACCTTACTGTCAGTCTGCCTTAACACTTCCCACCATGTCAGGAGGCACGCCGTGAGCGTCGACACGAGGACCGCCGATCAACGCGGCGCCAGAACCAGACAAACCCGCTTGGGCTTGGCCTGCATGGCGTCGGGACTTCTGGGAGTAGCGGTAGCCGTCTTCACGCTCGCCTACCCCGCAGCCGTGCCGAGCACCCAGTGGAGCTACCCCTTCTCGGCCGGCGCGCAGTGGGCCATCAGTGTCGTGCTCGCGGCCGTCCACCTCCTTACCCTGGCCGGCTTCATCGGAGTGGTGAACGCCAGGCCCTACGGTCAGAGCAAACTCGCCTCGGCCGCGGTGTGGGTGGCGATCGCCGGATACCTGGGCCTGGCGATCGCGGAGATCCTCAGTGGTGCCATCGGGGACGAGCAGACCGACTCGTCGGCCGCGAGCACCGTGGGAGCCGTCTTCGGCATAGCGTCCATCCTCACCGCCCTGGGCTCGATCGTGGCTGGGGCGGTCATCGTCCGGTCCGCGACGTGGAGCGGGCCAGGGCGGTGGATGGTCCTCGCCTCGGGACTGATCATGGTCGTGCTCGTCACCCCGGCCAACATCGCCAACAGTGAACTGCTCCGGATGATCGCCCTGAGCGTCTGGAGCCTTACCTTCATCCCGCTCGGGCGGACGCTCATGACCGAGGCTGAAGCTGAAGGCTAGACGCCACCCATCGACCACGCCACAACCCTGGAGGGGGTGATCGCCGTCACACGGCCGGTAGAGCCCCCCGGATGACGTCAACGAGCTGGTCGCGCTTTGGGCCCTGTCCGTACGCCGGTCGCCAACCTCGCTGGTAGACCGCTCGGGCCAGTGGCTCGGCGGGCCTGAGCGTCTCGGGCAACGCGGTCATCGCGAAGTAGCCTGCTGCGTGCTGCCCGATCCGGGGGTCGGCCTCGACCGCGGCGGCGATGAGGTCGGAGGTGAGCGGGCGGCTCGGGTCGAGGTCTTGACCCTGCCAGCGCTTGACCATGCCGCCATCGATCGCGATGTGGTCGGCCACCCAGGGTTCGATGTGGTGGTCGCACCAGGCGCCGAACGGTTCGGTCACGGTTGACGGGTCTGCTCCATCGTCGAGGAGTGACAGGAGCGCGGTGACCTGCATGCAGGCCATGGCGATCCCTCGTCCTCGGGTCGGGGTCGTCGTCGCGACCGAGTCCCCTACCGCGACCAGCCCCGGTGTGCCGGTTTGTCGGCGGTAGATGTTGCGCAGTGCGCCGCCGACGAGCACCCCCGAGGTGGGGTGGGACCGAGCCGGTTCGGTCCATTCAGACAGCGCCGGGATGGCTTGGCAGGCGGCCTCGAACGCGGCCTCGAAACGCAGTGCCTTGAGTGCGGCGTCCGCGGTGGGGCGCACGAGCACCACCGAGAAGTGTCCCGACTCGTGCAGGAAGACCAGGCACTGGTAACCGTCGAAGTCGGCAATGTAGGCAATCGGGGTCGTCATGGGCCCGCGCTCTGCTCCGGGTATCAGCCGGTAGGTGCGGTCGACGTACGCCAGGCCGCAGTCGCCGTCGAGCTCCGGGTCGACGTCCTGCGCGCCCGTCCTGCCAAGGCGCCCGGCTCGGCCGGAGGCGTCCACGACGAGATCAGCCTCAACGAGGGAACCGTCGACCTGAACGCCGACGACGTGTCCGCGGTCGAGGACGAGTCCGTCGACGTGCCCGGTGCGCAGGGTGAGGCCTGGCTGATTCCTCGCTTCATGGCGAAGCGCGCGCTCGAAGGTCGATCGACGTGAGAGCACCCCCTGTACCTGGCGAGGCGCGACAGAGCTCGGCACCTCGACGGGCTGGGCGCCGAGGGAGAGCCAACTGTCGAGGGCCTCCGGCCATTCCGCCTGGAGGGTCATCGACACCTGGGGTCGGAACCCGTGGGCGTGCTCGAACTGCATGACGCCGCGGCGGATCCAGGCGTCTCCTGTCGGGCCGGGGTCGCGGTCCACCGAAATGACCTCGTGACCGCGCCGTGCGAGGCAGGCGCCGAGGATGAGTCCCGTCGGGCCTGATCCCACGATGAGGGTCCGCATGGCGTCCTCCGCTATACTTGTAGTGACTTGATTACACTAAGAGTTACTCCAAAGGAGGTCGGGTGTCAAGATGTCTCAGGAGCGCCGTCCCTATCACTCCACACTCCGTGAGGATCAGGCGCGGGCGACTCGAAGAGCGGTTGTCAGCGCCGCCCGCGATCTCTTCGTCGAGTTTGGGTGGTCACGCACGACCATCGATGCCGTGGCCGCCCGTGCGGAGGTGAGCCGCAAGACGGTCTTTACCGCGGTCGGCGGGAAGGCGGCGCTTCTGAAGCTCGCCCTGGACTGGGCGTTGGTGGGTGATGACGAACCGGTTCCGTTGTCCGAACGGCAGGTCATCTCCGAGATCGAACAGCTGACGCAGCCTCGCGAGCTCATCGCCCACTGGGCACAGTTCGTCGCCGAGCTGGAGGAGCGGGCGGCCCCCTTGGCCGAGGTGCTCGTCGTGGCTGCGGACGCCGACCCGGAAGCGGCCGAAGTGCACGCGGTGTCCGAACGTAACCGGCTCAGGGGCGCGGAGTTCATCGTGGCTCGGCTCACGGCAACTGATGGCCTACGACCGGGACTGACCACCGCGCGTGCCGTGGCCGCCGCCCTGGTGCTCATGGACCCGGCCGTTTACCGCACGCTCGTCAGCGAGCACGGCTGGACGCGCGCTGAGTACGCCGACTGGATAGAGCGTGCGGCCGTGGCCGAGCTCCTCGTCGCGGAGACATGACCCAAGTACTGGTGCTGCGAGGCGTACGCGCAGGACGCTCAGCGGCGCAGCGCGCAGGGACGTCGCGACGCGCCACGGACTGACCCGAGCGGCTGACCGCCTCGCTCCATGGGGGCGGGGGGATGCTGCCAGGTGACTTCGCCGAATGTCTGCTGTGGCAGGTTGTCGTATTCGCGTGGTCCCGTTCGTGGTGAGGGTGGAGGCGGTCATCGGGACCGCCTGGGAACTGAGGAGAAGTCTGATGACGCACTACCTGCTGAGCGTGCACGGTCCCGCCGAGAGGGCTGAGTTCGGCAACTACGGCTCCAAGGAGTCAATGGAGGAGGCGTTTGCAGCGACCGGCGCGTTCAACGACAAGCTTCGCGCCGATGGCTACTGGGTCTTCGGAGGTGGGCTTTCCCCGGCGTCGACCGCGACTGTCGTCGACGGCCAGGGCGAGACGCCGCTGATGATGGACGGCCCGTACCTCGAGACCAAGGAGCTCATCGGGGGGTTCTGGGTCATCGAGGCACCCGACCTCGATGTCGCACTTGCGCTCGCGGCCGAGGGATCCAAGGCTTGCCGGGGCAAGGTCGAGGTGCGTCCGTTCGACGGCCTCGCCTGAGCCGCACCTGATCTGAGTCGGTTCAGTCGATGCGCTCGTGCGCCGGCGCGAATGTCTGCCGCCCGTGGGACCGGGCCACTACCCAAAGCCTGGCTACCCCGCGTCGAGTGGAGGCCCCAGTGCGCGCACGCCGTACCGGTCGCCGATCTCACGGATTCTGTCCGGGTCAGGGGGACCGTTCAGGCTCGCGAAGTACTCGCTTTGTTCGGCGAACATGCCCTCCAGGCCGGCCGGCGTCGTGACGCCGAACACCCAGGCAGGGTCGTCCCCGAGGTTCGCAAAAGTATGAGGCACCTCCCGTGGCAGCCACACGAGCTGACCTTCACCCGCCTCGAACCGTCGATCGCCGACGACGAAGGTCATCACACCACTGACCACGTAGGCGGCTTCGTCTTCGAGCGTATGGACATGAAGACCCGGACCGGACGTATGGGCAGGGATGCGGGCTTCTCCAAACATCACCGACCCCGCGGTGCGGTCACCACCGGTCAGGACTTGCCAGGGTCCGGGTGCTCCTGGGTCACGCCGGACGACGAATGGCTCTGTCAATGTCATGGGTCACCACGCTCCGCTCGCGTCATATTTCACCCGACCAGGTAGCCCACCGCAATACCCGAACCGCCGGCGCCACCTCCACGAGTCCGGGCGTCGTAATTGACCCCTAGGAAGAACGGCGCGCAAAGCAGGATCCCCGCGGCGGAGGCCTCCTGGGTCAGTGACCGGCGACGCATGATCGTGGCAGACGACGGACGGTTCAGGCATGCGCGTTGTCGGTGTCCCTGAGCGGTGCGAAATCGGCGTTCGGGTCGGGTAGCGCGAGGTGCGATTCGGGTGCGGGCCGTCCGAACAGGTAGCCCTGTCCGTAGGTCCATCCCTGCTGCCTGACCCGCAGACACTGGTCCTCGGTCTCGATCCCTTCCACGATGCCGTGGGCGTCGAGCGTCTGGACGAGGCCGGCCACTGTCGCCGAGATCCGGTCGGCCACTTCGTCGACCCCGAGCTGCGCAGTGAAGCTCCGGTCGAGCTTGATGCCGCTGATGGGCGTCGTCAAGACGGAGCTGAGCGCCGAGTAGCCGGTGCCGAAGTCGTCAACCAGCAGGCTGACTCCGGCGTCCCGAAGCTCCTTCATCTCGACCAGGCTGGATCCGGCCGCCACGAGGACACCGTTCTCGGTGATCTCCAGGCCCAGCCGCGTAGGCGACACTCCAACGGCAGCGAGCGCTCGATGCACCGCACCGTTGAGATCGCGGCCGAGCTGGACGGGTGCGACGTTGACGAACACGCGCCACGTGGCGTCGGCGTGCCGTGACAGGAACTGACAGGCGTGCTGCAGGGCGATCGCACCGAGGTCGACCATCAGGTGCGACTCCTGGGCGACATCCAGGAACGCGGCCGGGAGCAGCAACCCTCGAGCGGGATGGCGCCAACGCAGCAGCCCCTCGAAAGCAACGGGTTGACGGCCTTCGAGACTGACGATCGGTTGGTAGTGGAGCTCGAACTCGTCATGTTCGATAGCGCGCCGGAGCTCCTCCTCCAGAGCCAGGTGCGATAGCGCAGCACTGCGCATGGCCGAGGTGTACACCTTGTAGCGAGCCCGGCCGCCCTCCTTCGCTGCATAGAGTGCTCGGTCGGCGTTGCGGAGTACGACCTCCGCGGAGGTGTGCGCATCGGCGAGAGCCAGTCCGGCGCTGAACGACATGGTGAGACTGTGGCCGGCCACGTCGATCGGCTCTTGAACCGCCTGCTTGGCCCGCTCGAGGATGGCGGCCGCCATCGCCATCGACGTGATGCGAGGGAACATGATGACGAATTCGTCGCCGCCGAGTCGTGCCAGCGTGTCACTCTCTCGAATGACGCCCTGGATCCGTCGTGCGATCGACTTCAGCACCTCGTCGCCGGCGTGGTGTCCCAGCGAGTCGTTGATGCGCTTGAAGTGATCGACATCGCAGAAGGCCACCGCGACGATCTCGTTGTCCCGCCGCTGGTCGGACAGCGCATGCGTCAGCCGGTCGATGAGCAGTCCTCGGTTGGCCAGACCGGTCAGCGAGTCATACAGGGCTCGCTGCTCCAGGCTCTCCTGCGCGGCTCGCATCTCCGTGATGTCTTCGCTTTGACCAACAACGTGGAGAGGCTCGCCACGAGCAATCCCGCACCAAGCTGAACGAGACCCGAACCCACACCGCGGCCCCCTCGCTGTGCAGGTAGCGCTGTTCACCTTCGTAGTGCGAGATCTCACCGTTCACGAGGCTCTGCATGAGAAGAGCGCAGGAGTCGACGTCGTCGTCATGTGTGATGTCGATGAGTCTGAGGCTTGCCAGATCTTCCGACGCATAACCGAGCATGGAACAGAACCTCGCGTTCGGGCGGAGAATCCTGCCGTCCAGCGTCACCAGGAGCATGCCGATGGGTGCGTTGTCGACGGTGAGCCGGAATCGTTGTTCGGACGCGGCCTGCTCGTCTCTGCTCCGCTTCCGCGACAGACTGAGCCGCTGCAACCCGATCAGGCCTCCCAGGATCGCCGCTGCGGCGAAGCCCAGCACGGACCATTCGACCCAGTCGTTCCCGGTGACCGGGGCGACCACCGCATCGTGCGGAGCGGTCAGAACGAGTCGCCACGGCGTTCCCACGATCGTCTCTGTGGCCATCAGCTGACCATCGGAAGCGATGCGCAAGCCTTCAGAAGAAGCCTGACCCGCCAGGTCCCTTGTCACCGGGCCTGCGCCGGTGCCGTCAAGCACGACCGGCTCACCGCTCTGGTCAAGGATGTAGCCGTGTGCGCCATCGATCGCCGGGACCGCGATGAAGCTGGCGAGCGGGCTCTGCCGCAGTGCGAAACCGGACGAGAGCACCTGCCGCTGACCGTCGTCCAACGGAAGGGCAAACTCGACGACGGGCCCTACGGTGGATGACACGACGCCAGACACAGCCGGAGAACCCGACAGCGCCGACCTGAGGTGGGCGTACTCGGTGACCAGGACAACGGCGTGCACGGACGGGCCCACAGGGCTGCTGGCCAACAAACGTCCCTGCCCATCGAGCAGGATCGAGGTCGCGAAGCCCTGAGCAACCCGTGCATGTGTCAAGGCTGCGTCGCTGACCGGTCCCGCTGGCAGAGAAGCAGCCATCCGGGTCTCGCGCTTGAACACGTCGTCGACATAGGCAGATATGGATGCCGCGCTCGTGACCGCCCGAGCCGCGAACCGGTCTTCCAGCGCCCGCTGCTCATGCCGATGTCCCCGCTGTATCACCAGGGCGATCACCAGCAGGGCTATGGCCAAGCACAGCCCCACGAGTATCACTCTGAGTGATCGCATAGTTACACAAGTATGAACTCAGTTCGGGGAAAGCCGTCACCGAATTCGAACCCCTGACCTTCAGCGGTGGCATCCTGCGAACGCGCTACCAACGACGGCAGGCCGGCGGCCTACCTCCCCCGGACCGAGTTCATGAATCGCGAGTACTTTCGGTGCCCGATGAGCCGCCAGATGACCCGGACCGGCATCGGCAGTCCGGCCGTCATCCTTGCGGCCTCTTCGGGACCCGCGGCCTCGAGCATCTCACCCATCGCGGTGAACCGCTGCCGGGGCGTGAACTTGCTGAAGGCGACTTGCCCGAGGTGATCCCACTCGGCCTGGGTGATGTAGATCGCGATGAGCGGGACCACGTCGCGCTCCTCCTCGACCAGATGCTCCTCCAGTCTCTCGGAGAGTGTCGCAAGTGCCGCTGCAGCCGTTCCCGTGTTTGTGCTGACGGCGTGTGTGCCCAGGTCACCATGCGGTCCCTTGCCGCCTCCACGGAGGCGTGGAGGCCGGCGTGCTGCTCCCGCATACGGCTGATGAGCGAGTCGGCGAGGCTGGCACGCTCGGTGAGCACTGGCCAAAGCAGCTCGTCTTCACTCGAGTGGTGGGAAGGAAACCGCGCTAAACACATCCGACCCGGGCATTCGAAGAGCGGAGATGCGTCCCATAAGCACGGAGTACGGCGTGGCGGCCGAAATCCCATCCGCTCGTTGATGGAGACCATGTAGTCGTTGGTCTCGGCGTTCTGGGTGATGACCAGGGTCAGGTCGTCGCGCGCGCCCTGGACCGCGCGGAGGTTGACCGCCTTCGTGGCCAGACCGAGCCGGTGGCCGCGATGCTCGCGGTGCACGAAGGTGTCCCACTGGTAGACCGTTGTGCTCTCCTCCAGCGACATGACAAGCGTGGACTGCGCCACCACCTCGCGGTCGGGTGTAACGGCGACCGTCTCATACCAGGCGCAGCCCATCGCCGCCGTGGCCGCCACCGCCTCGGCGTACCTCTGCGCGGTCACCGTCTCCTCCTCGAAGTCAACCGCGCCGGTCGGAGCGTCGACCGCGAGCTGGCCGAGCATTGCGCACAACGACTCGACGAGGTCCTCGGGCACACCGCCGACGAACGTCTCGACCGTGTAGCCCTCGTGGTGCGGCGCGGCCTCGTCGATCCATTCCTGAATCCGCTCGTCGGGGACCGGAAGCGTCAGGTGGCGGACGACCTCCCAGTTCGAGAGCTCGTAGCCGCACGCCTCGGCGAAGCGCCGGTAGGCGTGGCCATCGCGGTCGCCGAAGGGCAACGTGGCCTCCGCCAGCACCAGCGACCGACCGTCGTCCCTTGCGGTCTGCTCGAGCCGCTCGGCCAACGCCCGTCCGATGCCGTGCCGGCGCTCGGACACGTCGACGTTCAGCGTGAACCGCGCCTTCTCGGTGTTGTCGAGCAGGAACGACCGCAGCACGGCGTTGCCCACCATCCGGTCACCGTCGTAGGCCGCGAACAGCTCCCGCCGCTCCCCGCTGTCGGGCGAGCGGAAGGCGCCGATGAACTCCCGGAACTCCCAGAACGGTGCGTGCGGCCGGCCGTGGAGGTCGGCGCGCCGGTCGAGCTCGTAGAACTCGCGCATCACCTTGTCGTCGGCCAAGGCCGTGTCGTCGAGCGCAAGGATGTCCACGAACACGAGACTAAATCATAGAGACGGTATTCTGCGCCACAGCCCCATGACAGCGAGCGGAGCACGGCACGTGCCCGCCGCCGATCGCCGGGAAACTCTAGCACCCGGTTCGTGGCCCCTCGAACCGAGCAGGTCAGGCGTTCGCCACGCGTGGAGTCGCGTCCACAGACCCCTCGGCGTCCTCCGACGTCGACGGCGCGACGCCCGAGCCTGCCACGGTTGCGCTGTCCTCAGCGGAGTGACCCGATGACCACGTGCCCGGCTCGCCGAGAGTGATCGTGCGATGCGTGCGCTTGGCCACGGGCTTGTCGACGTACGTCGGCAGCGTCACCGGCAGCGGGTCCCACAACGATCCGCCATCGGCTGTCGCGACGACGCCTACGTCGACGTGCGCCTCACGCAGGGCACCGGCGTCCAGCGTCACGGTGGGCTCGTCGTCGGACGTGTCTCGTTCGGAGCTGACCGAAGCGGCCCGTTTGGCGACGCCGTGGGTGGCGTCGACGCGGGCGGCCGGGCGGGGCGAGACGTTGCTTGGCTCCGGACGAAAGGTCGACACCTCGTCCCAGTAGGCGTCGCTGGCGAGGCGTACCTGTCGCCTGGCCAACCCCAGGAAGGCGATGATCGTGAGGAGGGGAATCGCGACCGACCACAGCGGCACCAGGTTCAAGCCAGCAACGGCCGCGGTGAGGAGCGTCGACGCCAGCAAGATGAGCAGGACGCGTCGACGTCGCTCGGCGGCCGCCTTCAGGGCGGCGCGGCTGGGCCGCTGGCGAAGCGGGCGCTCGGCCTTCTCGTCAGGGGGCGGACTCGTGGCCAGCGAGGGCGTGAGCAGTCGGTCGGTCGTGCGTGCCGGCGTGACGACCATCCGATCACTTCGTGATGGTCCCCGACGGGCGAGCACGCGCATGGCCGAGGAGAACCGCTCGATCGAGTGCTTGCGGGCTGCTTCGTCGTGTCGACGCAGCGCCTGCGGCAGAAGGTACGCCGCCCAGGCGAGGACGACGAGCGCATAGATGACTCCGGTCAAACCCACGGGTACGACCGTATGGCCGGTTTCGTCACCGGCGGGGCAACGGGGCCGGTGTGTCGCCTGAGAATTATGTGGCTGGTGTGAATTCAGTGACTCGCCAGGATCGGAGCCCCGCCGTCACGGGCTGCTGGACCCCTCCGCCCGCAGCCGGGCCACCACGCCGAGCGGAGCGTCCTCGACGGTCAGCGCGAACAGCAGGTGGTCCCGCCACATCCCGTTGATGTGCAGGTAGCGAGCGGCCAGCCCGATCTCGGTGAAGCCCAGCTTCCGGACCACCCGCAGGCTGGCGACGTTCTCGGGCCTGATCGCGATCTCGATCCGGTGCAGGCCCAGCACGTTGAAGCAGTGGTCACACGCCAGTGCGACGGCGGTCGGCATGATGCCGCGGCCGGCGTGACCCTCGTCGATCCAGTAGCCCATCTGGGCCCATCGTGCCGAACCCCAGGTAATCCCCGTGACCGTGAGCTGGCCGACCATGAGGCCGTCGTACGTGACGACGAAGGGGAGCGCCCGGCCTTGTCGTCCCTGCCGGATCAGGTCTCGCGTCAGCGCGCGGTAGCCCGTCGAGGGCCCGCTGGTGTCGGGCGGTCGGGTGGACTCCCACGGCCCGAGCCACTCGAGATTGCTCTGCCGCAGCTCGGCCCATCGGGCCGCGTCCCGACGCTTGATCGGGCGCAGCCCGGTGCGTCCCCGGGAGAGCTCGGCCGGCCACCCCCGGGTCAGGGCGCACCACCCTCGTCGGCGCGGGGATGATCGCCCCCGCGCACCTGGTCCAACGCGTGGCCGAGGATCGGCATGAGCACGGCCAGGCCGTCCTTGACCCCACCGGTGGAACCAGGCAGGTTGACCACGAACGTCGAACCGGCCGTTCCCGCCAGGCCGCGCGAAAGGGCGGCCGTCGGGACGCCCTGAATCTGACCGTAGGCCCGGATCGCCTCGGCCACCCCGGGCACCTCCTGCTCGAGCACCAGGCGAGTCATCTCAGGAGTTTTGTCGGTCGGCGTCAAGCCCGTCCCGCCGGTGGTCACCACGAGGTCGACACCCTCGTCGACCGCCGCCCGCAGCACGTCAGCCACCGGCTCTCCATCGGGTACGACGCTCGAGGTGACGGCGCCGAACCCCGCGTCCTGCAGGGCCGACACGATGAGCGGCCCTGTGGTGTCGGCGTAGACGCCGGCGGCCGCACGGTTGGACACCGAGACCACATGCGCCCGGCGTGCCGCGAAGTCACTCACGACTTCTCCCCTGTGGCCCTTCTCCCGCTGCCGGCGACCCCGAGCGGGTCCACGTGCCGGACCGTCCCCCGGTCTTGCTGATCACCCGCACATCGGTGATGACCGCTCCCTTGTCGACGGCCTTGACCATGTCGACGAGTGCCAGCCCCGCCACGGCGACGGCAGTCAGCGCCTCCATCTCGACGCCGGTCCGGTCGGTCGTGCGCACGGTTGCCGTGATGTCCACGCCGTCGTCGACCACCTCGACGTCGACGACGACACCGCTGATCGCGACGGGGTGACACAGCGGCACCAGGTCGGGCGTCCGCTTGGCGGCCATGATCCCGGCCAGCCGAGCCACCGCAAGGGCGTCCCCCTTGGGCATGCCGGCACCACGGAGCAACGACACCACGTCGGCTGACACGAGGACACGACCGGCCGCGACCGCGGTCCGAGCCGTCACGTCCTTGTCCGACACGTCGACCATCCGTGCGGCCCCGGCGGAGTCCACGTGCGTCAGCCGGGGCTGATCGTCGGACGGCGAGGTCATCAGAACATCCGGTCCAGGACCATGACGTCGACGGTGTCCCCGGCGCTGACCGACGTGGTCTCCTCCGCGACGACGATCAGCGCGTTCGAGTTGGCCAGGCTGCCGATGAGGTGCGAACCGTGTCCGCCGATGGGCGTGACGTCCGCGCCGTCGCTCGTGACCTGGAAGGCCCCCCGGACGAACTGCCGACGACCGTTTGGTGAGGAGAAGGTGTTCCTGCACGTGGCTCGGACCAGCGGCCTGCGGTACGGCAGCATGCCCATCATCAACCGGATCGCCGGCAGCACGAACACCTCGAAGGAGATGTACGCCGACACCGGATTGCCCGGCAGCGTGAAGATCGGGGTGTCGTCCTCGCCGATCGTGCCGAAGCCCTGCGGCTTGCCCGGCTGCATCGCGACCTCGTCGAACTGCACCGTGCCGAGGCGACCGAGGACGTCCTTGACCACGTCGTAGTCGCCCTTGCTCACTCCCCCGCTCGTGACGACGATGTCGGCCCGCACGAGCTGGTCGGACAACGTGTCGGTCAGCTCGTGCGGGTCGTCGGTGACGATGCCGACCCGGTACGCGATCGCCTCGGCCTGCCGGACCGCCGCCGCGATCGCAAACGAGTTGCAGTCGTAGATCGAGTCGAAACCCAGCGGCGTACCGGGCTCGCGGAGCTCGCTGCCGGTGGAGAGCACCACGATGCGCGGGCGCGGGCGGGCGCTGACCTGCGAATGCCCGGTCGCTGCCAGCACGGCGGCCTGGCGCGGGCCGAGCCTGGTCCCCTCGGGGAGGAGCAGGTCACCGGCACGTACGTCCTCACCGCGCGGCCGCACGTGTTGGCCGAGCTCGGGCAACCGCGTGATCGACACGTTCGCACGACCACCGTCGGTCCACTCGATCGGGACGACGCAGTCGGCACCGGCCGGCAAGGGAGCACCCGTCATGATCTTGACGGCCTGCCCCTCCGACAGTGCGTACGCCTTGCTCTGCCCGGCCGCTGACTCCCCCACCACCGGGAGGCGGACGGGGGTGTCGTCGCCGGCGCTCATCAGGTCGACGCGCCGGCAGGCATAGCCGTCCATGGCGGAGTTGTCGAACATCGGCAGGTCGATCGAGGAGATGACGTCCTGGCAGATCGGCAGCCCGATCGCCTCCATCAGCGGCTGCTCGTACGGCGGCAGGGGCTGGACCAGCTCCAAGATCGTGCTCAGGTGCTCTTCGACGCTGCGCATCAGGCAAGAAGTCTCTCGGATCGGGGCCGGGTGGTCAGATCACCCTAACGCCCGAGTGGACCCGCCGAGACCGTCCCGGGCGAACCGTCGGCCTCGACGTCTCCGTCGCCCTGCACGACCACATCCGCGTCGAACGTCCAGTCTCCGCGCACCGTGAGGGACGTCGCCTGCTTGAGGGACGGCGGCCCGGCGGGAAAGCGCTTCTCGAAGTCCCCCACCAGCTTGTAGAACTCGTCGTCGAGGTCGACGACCGGCGGACGTGCATCACGTTGCGCCTGCACAACGCGGAAGTCCTCGCTCAGCTCGTAGACGTCGGAACGCAACAGCAGCAGGTCGTTGGTGGACTTGACCGGAAGGAACCGTGACCGGTCGACGGCCAGCGCCTGCGCGCCGTCGAAGACCTCGACCGCCGCACCCATGGCCGACTCGATCTGGATCACGGCCGGCGAGCTCGGGTCGCTGGGATCGACCGTCTTGTCGTTGCGGATCAACGGAAGCCCGAGCACGCCATCGCGCTCGTCCAACCGGGCCTCCAGCGCTCGCAGGTCGACCCACAGGTTGTTGGTGTTGAAGTAACGGTGGCGGCTGATGTCCGCCAGCGCCTCCTCGTCCTCCGGCGCTGTCTGCGCCGTTTCACGCAGCACGAGACGCCCGTCGCTCGTGCGGATGGCGAGGTGACCGCCCTTACGGTCGGCCGGAGTACGCCGGCAGACCTCGTTGGCGAACGGGGCACCGGATCCGGCGAACCAGCTCGCCACCCGGGGGTCGACCGTCGCGCAGAGGTTGTCGGAGTTCGACATGAACGCGTACCCGAAGCCGGCATCCAGCAGCTGCTTCAGCAGTCCGGACGCACGCAGCGCTGTGTAGATGTCGCCATGGCCCGGTGGGCACCACTCCAGCGACGGGTCCGCCGGCCAGCTCACCGGCGTCAGATCGTCGGCCCGCAGCTTCGGCTCGCGGTTCTGCATGAAGTCCAGGGGCAGGTCGCCCACGGCCAGGTCGTCGTACCCCGCCAACGCCGCCAGGGTGTCGTCGCGCGTCCGGAACGAGTTCATGAAGACCACCGGGAGTGGCACGTCCCACCGGTCCCGCGCCGCCAACACCTGTCGGGCGATGATGTCGAGGAACGTCAACCCGTTACGCACCGGCAGCAGAGACTTCGCCTGGGCCATACCCATCGACGTGCCGAGTCCACCGTTGACCTTGATCACGGCCGTCACCGCCAGCGCGTCGCGACCCGCGCTTCCGGGGTCGTCGAGGTCGGCGAGCTGCGGCGGCTCGTCGAGGGGGCGGATGTCGGACTCGTGCACGATGCCCGTGACCCCGGACTCGAGCTGCCGGTAGAAGTCGCTGAAGACCTCGATCGCGGCGGGATGGACGTCCGCGTCCTGCATCTTCGTCCGGGCGGCTTGCAGTCCTTCGGCGCTCATGTCCAGCATGCTAGGCGCAGCCGACGGCAGCCGCGCAGGTGCTCGATCGGCAGCGGGCTCCTACAGTGGCGACGTGAGCGACTCCTCTCCCTCCAAGGCGCAGCTGCGAAAGGTCCACCAGGGACGACGTGCGGTTCGCAGTGAGGTCGACCAGGAACGGCAGGCCCGCGGTTTCCGCGACCAGCTGCTCGAGCTGCCCGAGCTGGCCGGTGCGACGCGGATCGCCGTGTTCGTGTCGCAGGACGGCGAACCGGGAACGCGGCCGCTCCTTGACGCACTGCATGCGCGTGACATCGAGGTCCTGCTCCCTGTGCTGCTCGACGATTTCGACCTGGACTGGGGCACCTACGAGCCGGGCGAGCAGGAGCCCGGCCGATTCGGCCTGCTGGTCCCGACGACCGCACGCGCCGGTGTGGATGCCATCGGCACGGTCTCGGTCGTCGTCTGTCCCGGTGTCGCCGTCGACCGGATGGGCCACCGACTCGGGCGCGGCGGCGGATCCTACGACCGGGCGTTGCGCCGTTGCGGGTCGGACGTGCTCCGCGTGCAGCTGGCGTATGACGACGAGGTGGTCGACGTCGTACCCGCTGAGGACCACGACGAAGCCGTCGACGTCATCGTGACCCCGACGACCACCATCCGCACCGAACGCACCGAACGCACCGAAGACACCGAGACGCGGACGCGGTAGGGACGGGACCGGCGGTGACCGTCAGCGGGCCGGTTCGAGGGTCAGCGTCGCGTCGGCGGCGGCCCGGACGGCCGCCTTGCTGAAGACCCACGGCAGCGTCTTCCCGTCGGCCCACAGGTCTGTCTGGTCGGTGTAGTTCCCGTTGTAGGCGTGCCCGGACGCTCCGGTCAGGTTGATCCAGCGAGCGGCGTCGAGGTCGTCGAGCGGGATCACCATCCGCATCGAGGGGACGGCGGTGACCTCATAGCCCTTCGCGGCATCCCAGGCGGCGGCGTCGACCACTGAAGGGCCGCCCCCGAGCGCGTAGGGACCGCGGTTGAACAAGAACCGCACGGGCGAGCTGTCGGAGCCAAGAGTCGAGTTCTCGAGGGTCAGCGTGTGCAGCCGCCCCCATTCCCATCGAGTCGGGTCACGCGAGAGCGCACTGGTGAGCTCGTCGCGCGCCTGCTCCATCGCCAGCACGATGATGTCGTCTCGCCTCTCGACCTCGGGCGTGTCGACGTCATCCCAGAAGGGGTCGTCGGGGCGATCGAGCAGCTGGTCCATGACCGCCCACCATCGATCGCCGCCGTCGGGCCAGCTGTCTTTCGGAAGCTGGTCGTGGAACGTGTCGGCGAGCAGGTTCTTCCAGACGACGTTGAAGAACGCGGCCGCCGAGGAGTCGCCGGACTGGGTGAAGTCCCAACCGATCAGGGTGTGCTGCCCCATGCGGTAGTAGGCACCCGGAAGCTCGACGCCGAGCAGGTAGGGCGTCAGCCGCCTGGCCAGCCAGCTGGACGTGTCGAGCTGGACCGCCGCCAGATCGGCGGGCGTCAGCTGGTCGTGCGCCGCGACCAGGTCGTGTATCCGCTGGGCGCGGTAGCCGTAGTCGTAGGTGCTGCTGATGAAGTACGGGTAGGACGTGCGCACGATCGCCTGGTTGGCGGTGACGACGTACCCGTCCTTCGGATCCAGCACGCTGGGGAGGGCGTCGAACGGGATGTATGACCGGTCCCACTCGTACGCCGGGTCCCAGCCCGGGACGGGCCATTCCCCGTTCCCGGTACGCCGGATCGGGATCCTGCCTGGTGCCTGGTAGCCGATGTGGCCGTTCACGTCGGCATACACGAGGTTCTGCGCGGGCACCTCGAAGTGGCGCGCGCCGTCACGGAACTGGTTCCAGCTGGTGGCCTTGTCGACCTCGAACAGGGCGTCGGCGGTTCTCCCCGGCGTGAGCGCGGTCCAGCGCAGCGCCACGGCGTATCCGTTGCCACGCGCCGGCTTCCCCTGCCCTCCACGCACCGGGGCGTCGGCCCCGACGGTGGAGTAGTCGCCGCTCACGTCGGAGATGAGCGGTCCATGCCGGGTCTCGCGCACCGTGATCGTCACGGGACTCTCGCCGTGCACGACGAACCGTTCCTCTCGCGTGATCAAGGGCAGTGCCTTGCCGTCGTACAGATAACGGTCTGCGCCGAGGACCTTTTCGAGGTACAGGTCCTGCACGTCGGGGTCGAGGTTCGTGAAGCCCCAGGCAATGGACTGGTTGTGGCCGATGACGACGCCCGGCATGCCCGGGAACGTGAAGCCGGTGACATCGAACGGACAGGCCGCATCGACGACGCTGCA
Organism: uncultured Actinomycetota bacterium; assembly: GCA_963815445.1. Taxonomy (GTDB): domain Bacteria; phylum Actinomycetota; class Actinomycetes; order Propionibacteriales; family Nocardioidaceae; genus JANLYC01. Next base: position 27,036 of record CAWFGV010000003.1, on the reverse strand, counting down.
GTGCAGGCCCATCTGGTACCAGATGCTCGGCATCGACGCACCGAGGTGCGGGTCGTTCACCAGGATCGGCGCGCCACTGGCCGTGTGGTCGCCGGAGACCGCGAAGGCATTGGATCCCAGTGAGGTGCTCGTGCTGCCGAGCAGGGTCGACAGGGCATGGGTGGACTGCCGCGTTCGCAGCAGCGCCTCCCGGCTCTTGCTGAGGAACCCCGGGCGCTCGGGCAACCGGGTGCCGCCTTGCTGCGCGTCCTGCTCGTAGGCGCCGTCCACGAGGGCGCCCTGGTGCACGATCGGCTGGTTCGTACGGTAGGGGTAGGGCGGGTAGAGCTTGGCGATCTGCCCGCGCTTGAGCCGGGTGGACTCCAACGACCGGTCCAGCTCGTCGGTGATGTTGCTGCCGAGGTCCCAGGCCATGGCCTTGAGCCAGGCCAGCGAGTCGACGGCCGTCCACTTCTCGGGTGTCGAGCTGACGCCGGACAGCCCGAGCATGGCGTACTCCAGCGACAGGGTGGCGCCGTCGTGGTCAGCGAGGTAGGCGTTGACCCCGCTGGCGAACGACTCGAGGTAACGGCGGGTGTCGGTCGAGACCAGCGGCAGCTCCTGCTCGGCCACCCGACGCCAGCCCATCGTGCGGACGATCTCGTCCGTCTCGAGAGCCTGCTTGCCGAACAGCTCGCTCAACCGACCAGCGGTGACATGCCGCTGGACATCCATCTGGAAGAACCGGTCCTGGGCCTGGACGTAACCCTGCGCGAAGAAGAGGTCGGCGCTGGTGTCGGCATAGATCTGCGGTATGCCGTGGTCGTCGCGGATCACCGTGACCTTGTCCGCGAGCCCGGGCAGGGACAACGTGCCACTCGTCTTCGGGAACGACCGACGCACGGTCCAGACCGCGGTCGCTGCTCCCACGATGAGCAGCAAGACCATCCCCAGCCCGACCCAGGTCAGGATGCGTCCCCAGCGCGGGAGCCTGCTGAGCGGGAGTACGGGCACGGCGACCATTGTGCCGCCCGGTGTCAGGCGGGCGGCTCGCCGGAGGGTGGATGTGGGTCAAAGCTTTGCTTCCGCGGCCAGGCTGAAGCACAATGGAGGCGCTGGCAGTCGCCCCGTGCGAGTGCTAACCGGACCGGTGCGAGCCGGTCCGTCCGATGTCCGCCCCGGTCGAGAGGTCGGCCCTGCGCCGAGGTCCGAAGGAGCTGTACGTGCCCGTCTACCAATACGCCTGCACCGCCTGCGGCGAGCAGCTCGAGGTACGCCAGAGCTTCACCGATGACGCCCTGACCGAGTGCCCCGTGTGCGCGGGCCGCCTGCGCAAGGTGCTGAGCGCTGTCGGCGTGGTGTTCAAGGGCTCCGGCTTCTACCGCACCGACAGCCGTGCGGCCGAGTCGGCAGCCAGCGCCTCAGGCGCCTCCACCAGTGACTCGAACGGATCCTCGGAGTCGAAGGAATCGACAGAGAAGAAGGAATCGAAGGAGCCGTCCAAGCCGAAGACCGACGCTGCGCCGAAGGAGTCGAAGACGCCGAGCACCGCGACGAAGTCGGCCGGCTCCAACGGGTCAGGTGCTTCGAGCGGCTCGACGACGACGCCAGCCGCCGCCCGCTGAGTTCCCCACAGATCGACCCACAGATCGACCCACAGATCGACCCACAGATCGACCCACAGATCGACCTGTGGATGACGGCCCCGCGGCGGCCTCGGAGTCTCCTAGCCTGCAGGGATGCTTGACCTGCGACATCGGCTCTACCGGGCCCAGCGACTGATCACTCGCTATCGCCGTCCGCTTGCCTCGGCGCTTGCCGCCGCCACCATGCTGGCGCTGGTCCATGTGCTCGCACCACCGCCGCCATCGACCACGGGCGTCCTGGTCGCAAGCCACGACCTGATCGGCGGCGCGACGCTCTCGCCCGACGACTTCCGGGTGGTCCGCTTCGCCACGACCGCGGTCCCGTCCACCGTGCTCGTCTCGAGCCATTCCGCGGTCGGCCGCATGCTTTCCGGTCCCGTTGCGGCCGGTGAGCTCCTCACTCGCACCCGGCTGGTCGGTCCGGGGCTGGCCGCCGGTTTCGGTGTCGGCCGGGTGTCCGCGCCGGTCCGCGTGGCCGATGCCGAAGCGGTGGGCCTGCTCCGGGTCGGTGACCACATCGACATCTACGCTGCCACCGACCGAGGCGACGACGCGGCAGTCGTCGTGCGGGGCGCCCCCGTGGTTGCCATCCCGGCGGCCGACTCGACGCTGTCGAACACCGATGGCGCCCTCGTCGTGCTCGCCGTCACCTCAGGCGATGCCGCTCGGCTGGCCCAGGCAGCAGCACGTTCGCCGCTGCTGGTGACCATGCAATAGTGCTCTACTCACGACCCAGGACTCATGACCCCGGTCCCCGTCATCAGGAAGGCACCATCACCATGATCAAGGGCTTCAAGGACTTCGTCCTCCGCGGCAACCTCGTCGAGCTCGCGGTGGCGTTCATCATGGCCACTGCGTTCGCTGCCGTGGTCACGGCCACCGTCACTGTCGTCATGGATCTGCTCGGCAAGGTCGGCGGAACCCCCAACTTCTCGGCGTACGCACCGGGTGGGGTCAGCGTCGGTGCCTGGCTCACGGCTCTGGTCAGCTTCCTCATCCTCGCGGCCGTCGTGTACTTCCTGATCGTGGTGCCCTACCAGACCGCTCGAGCGCGCATGGCCCGTCAGGAGGAGGAGCCGGCGCCCGAGGCCGTCTCCGAGGACGTGGCGCTGCTCACCGAGATCCGCGACCTGCTGGCGCAACGTACTCAGCTCTGAGGGCTCGTCGACCGAGGCGTACGACGGCAACCTCTACTGGTGGTGCGGCGGTACGTCGCGCAGCAGGTCGCGTTCCCGGCCCTCCTCCTCGCGATCCTCGTCCGGCTCGGGCGCACGCTCGTCGCGGGATCCATCGGGGAGGACGTCCCCGAAGACCTCGGCCATCGTCAGCTTGCGTCGAGAGCGCGCCGGCCGGTCCGGCCCGTCAGCAGCGTCGGGCGCGGTCGGCGAAGGCCGCTCAGCCATGCCCCAGCCAGGACTCGTCGAACGTGTGATGGGTGGGCTTCCATCCTGTGGTCTCGTGCAGCCGAGCCGATGAGACGCGGTGCGAGCGCGTCAAGGCGGCGAGCCGGTCGCCGCCGACCCGGACCAGCAGGCGGGGCATGAAACCGAGCGCATCGTGCCCCGCGGCCCTGGCAAAGACCTGGTTCATCTCCTCGCGGCGGACGGGTTCGGCTCCAACGTTGTAGACACCGCCGGGCGCCCCGAGCGCGGCCGACACGGCCGTGCCGGCATCTTCCGGGTGGACCACGTGCGCCCAGCCCCGCGGGTCTCCGAGACCGATCGGACGGCCGGCTCTCGCCTGGCTGAGCCGCCAACGCGTCATCGCGTCGTCGCCGATCACGTTGCCGAGGCGAAGTACGACGGGTTGCCTGGACTTGCAGGCGAACTCCGCCGCGTTGGCTTCTGCCACCGCGGCCGGGTCGAGGGCCCGCGTCACCGAAAGTGTGCTGTCCTCGGTGATCCACTCGTCACCGGCATCGGCGTAGAGGAACGACACGCTCTCCTGCACCAGCCGGCGTACACCGGCTGCGCGGGCGGCCTGGACGACGACCTTGGAGCCCTCGATGCGGAGCCTGTCGTTGAGCTTCCAGGCTCCTGGCCGGAAGCCGGACATGCCGACCGGCATGTGGGTCGCAAGGTGGCAGACCGCGTCGAAACCGGTGAGGGCCGCGGTCAGCTCGACCCGGTCGAACAGCGAGACGCTGGACGCGGCCGCGCCGAGCGCGACGAGCTCAGCGGCCTTCTCGTCGGTGCGGGCGATCCCGGTGACGGCGTGCCCATCGACCTGGAGAGCGGTCACGGCCGCCCGCCCGAGCACCCCGGTCGCTCCCGTGACGAAGACCTTCACCAGTACCTGTTCCCTTTGCTCGTCCCCCGCATCTGTCCCCCGACAGATAACGAGACGATAACAGAGGGGTTCCACAGGGTGAGACGAAGCCGGGAACCACCGGTCGACAGCCTCAGCGGGTTCCGTCAGGATCGCCTCATGGCTCATGAGCGCGCCGGACAGCCGGCTCAGCCCTCCGACCTCATCGACGTCGACGAGGTGGTCGGTGCGTACTACGACCGCCGCCCCGACCCGGAGGATCCCGACCAGCGGGTCGCGTTCGGCACCTCCGGGCACCGCGGCTCGAGCCTGGACGCCGCGTTCAACGAGATGCACATCGTGGCGACCACCCAGGCGATCATCGAGTACCGCGACAGCGAGGGCGTCAACGGCCCGCTCCTGATCGGCCGCGACACCCATGCGCTCTCGCTGCCGGCGTGGCAGACCGCCCTGGAGGTGCTGATCGCAGCGGGAGTCACCGTGCTGGTGGACACGCGCGACGGCTACACACCGACCCCGGCGGTGTCGCACGCGATCCTCCGGCTCAACCGTGAGGGTGGCCGCGAGCAGGCCGACGGCATCGTCGTCACGCCGTCGCACAACCCCCCGCGGGACGGCGGGTTCAAGTACAACCCGCCGCACGGCGGACCCGCCGACTCCGACGCCACGGGCTGGATCGAACGTCGCGCGAACGCGCTGCTCGCCGACGGCGTCGACGACGTCAGGCGAGTCGCGCCGGAGCAGGCCACTGCGGCCGCCGGCAGGTTCGACTTCTTGTCGTCGTACGTCGATGACCTGTCCGCCGTCCTCGACCTCGACGCCATCCGCTCCGCCGGCGTACGCATCGGCGCGGACCCGATGGGCGGCGCGAGCGTCGGCTACTGGGGCGAGATCGGCTCGCGACACCGACTCGACCTCACCGTCGTCAACCCCGAAGTCGACCCGACGTGGCGGTTCATGACGCTCGACACAGACGGCAAGATCCGGATGGACTGCTCGTCGCCCAATGCGATGGCGTCGCTCATCGCCCAGCGCGACCGCTTCGACATCGCCACGGGCAACGACGCCGACAGCGACCGGCACGGCATCGTGACCCCGGACGCGGGCCTGATGAACCCCAACCACTTCCTGGCCGTCGCGATCGGCTACCTCTTCGACCACCGCTCGGGGTGGGGCCGTGACTGCGCCATCGGCAAGACCTTGGTCAGCTCCTCGATGATCGATCGGGTGGCGGCGGACCTCGGGCGCCACCTGCTCGAGGTGCCGGTGGGCTTCAAGTGGTTCGTGCCCGGACTGCTCGACGGCTCCGTCGGGTTCGGTGGCGAGGAGTCGGCCGGTGCGTCGTTCCTGCGGCTCGACGGAACGACCTGGACCACCGACAAGGACGGAATCCTGCTCGCGCTGCTGGCCAGCGAGATCCTCGCCGTCACCGGCAAGTCGCCGAGCCAGCTGTACGCCGAGCTGGTCGAGCGCCACGGCGACCCGGCCTACGCGCGGGTCGACGCCCCCGCCAACCGCGCACAGAAGGCCAAGCTGGGCAAGCTCGCAGCACGCGACGTCGAGGCCGAATCGGTGGCCGGCGAAGCGATCAGCGCCAAGCTCACCGAAGCGCCCGGAAACGGAGCCCCGATCGGCGGGCTCAAGGTCACGACGGAGTCCGCCTGGTTCGCCGCCCGCCCCTCCGGCACCGAAGACGTCTACAAGATCTACGCCGAGTCCTTCCGGGGTCCCGAGCACCTGGCCCAGGTCCAGGCCGAGGCGCGTGAGGTGGTCAACGCCGCGCTGGGGTGACCTCCTGCAACGCGGCATACCCCCAGTCGGCCAACGGCTCGCGCAGTGCGGCGGCATCGCCGACCACCACGACGGTGAATGCGTCGGGTTGCAGCGTCGCCTCGAGGGCCGCGTTGGCCTGGTCTGCGGTGACGGTCCGGATCCGCTCGAGGTTGGTGTCCACGTGGTCGAGCGGCAGGCCCTGCGACACGAGCAGCTCGACCCGGCCGACCACGCTGTCAGCCCGTTCGAACCCCAGCGCCGCCGACTCGGTGGCGGCCCTGGCCGCCGTGGCCACCTCATCGTCAGTGATCGATCCGGTGGCCGTCCGCATGATGTCGACGATGTCGGCGAGCGCCTCGGCAGTCGAGTCGGCGCGCACCGCGGTCGACACCGTGACGAGTCCGGTGTCGCGCCCCGTGTCGAGGCTGGACCCGGCGCCGTAGGTGAAGCCCTTCTCCTCGCGCAGGACGGTGTTGATCCGTGAGGAGAACGTGCCGCCGATGGTGAAGTTGGCGGCGAACATGCCGGCCCATCGGTCGTCGCCGCGAGTGATGCCCGGGGCCGCTAACCGCAAGGTCGACTGCGGTGCCGCCGGCCAGTCGACCAGGATCAGCTGGGCGCGGTCGGAGGGGACGGGTGGCGGTGTCACCTCGGTCCCGGTGCCAGGCGCCGCGCCGGCCCATCCACCGAACGAGTCGGCGATCAGCTCGACGGGGTCGAGAGCACCGAAGTCACCGGCGATGATGAGCGTGGCCAGCGCAGGGTCGAGGTGACGTTGCGCGAAACCCACGGCGTCGTCCCGGGTCACCGCCGTGACCGACTCGGTGGTTCCGCCGACCGGGCGGGCCGCGCGATGGGCGCCGAACAGTGCCGCGTTGAGCTGCTCGACGGCGACGTGTTGCGGATAGGCGGCGGCCTGCTCGATCTCCTCCAGCCGGAGCTGCTTCTCGTGGTCGAACTCGTCGGCGTAGAACTCCGGCGACCGGACGGCATCCGCCATCAGCCGCAACGCCCGGTCGAGGTTGATCATGGGTGCAGCGAGCCGGACCGCGAAGCCGTCCGGGAACGCCGACGCGTCCAGGTCGGCTCCGCACAGCGCCAGCGCATCGGCGAACTCTTCGGCGGTACGCCCGGCCGATCCGCGGGTGAGGCAGCGGCCCACGAGTCCGGCAACGCCTTCGAGCTCACGTGGCTCGGTGGTCAGCGGCAGGTCGATCAGCACGCTGGCTGCCACGACGTACTGTCCGGGACAGTCGTAGCGCAGGACGCGCAGGCCGTTGCCGAGGCGACGCTCGGAGTACGCCGGGAAGCTCCAGCCGGCGACTGGGCTCACCGGCGGCGGTGTGTCGATCACGGTCACAGCTCCGCACCTCCCTCGAGTGGCAGGTCCCCGGCCAGGGCGGCCGCCTCGGCCGGACCCTCCGGATAGACCCGCACCTGTGCGTTCACGGCCGGCAGGAGCCACGTGCGGGCCGCCTCGGTCACCTCGTCGGCGGTGATGCTGCGCAACAGCGGAAGCCGCTGGTTCAGGAGCTCCGGATCATCGAAGAGCAGCAGGCTCTCCGAGAGGGCGTCGGCACGCCCGGCCGCCGTCCCCATCTCGTCGAGCCAGTCGCGCTCGGCCTGGGCCCGGGCCACCGCCAGCTCCTGGTCGGTGGGGCCGTGCGCGAGGAACCGGTTGAACACGTCCTCGACGACGCCGGCGACGTCGGCCAGGTCCTGGCCCGGGAGGGCCCGGACGGACCCGAGGCCAAGGGAGTTGCCTGCGATCAGGGTGTTCACCCCCAGGCCGGCCGCCAGCGCCGTGCGGTCCTGTCGGACGAGACGCCGGTGCAACAGGCTGGTTTCGCCTTCGCCGATGATGCTGCACGCGAGCCCGACGGCGGCGAGCTCCCGCGATCCGGGCTCGTCGACCGGCAACCGGAACACGAACCACAGGCCGGGTGAAGGAACGTCCTCGTAGTGGTCGAGATGACGCGGCTCGGTCAGCGGCGGCAGGGCGGCAGGAATCTTGCGCTTCGGTGCGTCCCCGGGCTCGACCTGCTCGAAGTAGGTAGCCGCCTTGGCGAAGCCTTCCTCGACCTCGACGTCACCCACGATCGACAGCACCGCGTTGTTGGGCATGTAGTACGTCGCGTGGAAGGCACTGACCTCCGCGAGGGTGGCGTCCGCAAGATGCTGCATGTTGCCGATCGGGAGGTGTCCGTACGGATGGTCGGGGTCGAAGATGAGCGGCAGCGCCTTCTCGAAGACGGTGCCGTAGGGGACGTTGTCCATCCGCTGGCTGCGCTCCTGCGCCACGACATCGACCTGGTTGGTGAAGTTCTCCTGGGTCAGCACGTCGTCGAGGATAGGCCATCCGGTCGGCTTCCAGCCACAGTGCCAGGTCGAGGGCGCCAGTGGGCATCGACTCGAAGTAGTTCGTGCGGTCGAAGGACGTGGTCGCGTTGAGCGAGGCGCCGTGACCTTGCAGCAAGGCGAAGTGGTCGCCTGACTTCACGTGGCGCGAGCCCTGGAACATCAGGTGCTCGAAGAGGTGGGCGAAGCCCTGTCGGTGTGGCTGCTCGTGGCGGGAGCCCACGTCGTACCAGAGGTTGACGGCCACCACGCCGAGGCCGGGCGTGGGGCTCACCACCACGCGCAGTCCATTGTCGAGGGTGCGGCGCTGCATCGGGTAGCTGACGTCTGCTGGCACGCGACGAATCTACCTGCCGGGCGCTGGCATCCCCCGACTGACCGCACGGCATCAGCCGTCCGTCTGAAGTTCATGGTCCTCTCGTGCCATGTTCGACCAAAGGGGATTGTTGGCCTATCCGCGTCATTACGCTTGACTCACATGTCATCCGGACGTTTCTCCCTGCAGCGCGGAGCTTTGTGCATCGCCGTCGCCGCCCTTCTCCCGCTGCCCTCTGCCGTCTCGACGACCGGGGGTGCACCGTCCGATGCAGAGTCGACCGCGGCCCAGTCGTCGGCCGCATCCGCCGCGCCGGTGGGCTTCGTGCGGGCCGATGTGCTGCCGCTCGCGTCTCAGCAGCAGGGCAAGGCAACAGCCTCCAAGCACGCGAAGCAGCGCAAGCGGGTCACGATCAATGCCTCGCAGCACGACCGGGTGCTCGAGATCAGCGCCAACACGAGCTACGACGTCCCGCTCGCTGCGCTCACCGCCTACAAGAACGCCGCGGCTCACGCCGCCTCCAGCTACCCCAGCTGCCACCTCAGCTGGGGCGTCATCGCTGCGATCGGCCAGGTCGAGTCCAACCACGGCCGGTTCGGCGGCGCCTCGGTGCTGGCCAACGGCGTGACGACGCCCCGCATCGTCGGAATGGCGTTGAACGGACACGGCGTCGCCCGCATCGCTGACACCGACAACGGAGTCCTCGACGGCGACAAGGTCTGGGACCGCGCCGTCGGGCCGATGCAGTTCATCCCGAGCACGTGGGCGGTCATCGGGGCCGACGGGGATGGCGACGGCCGCCGCAACCCGAGCGACTTCGACGACGCTGCGCTGACCACGGCGTTGTACCTCTGCTCCGCCGGTGGCGACTTCTCGAGCCTCCCGCAGGCCCGGGCCAACGTACTGCGCTACAACCACTCCGACGAGTACGTCGATCTGGTGCTCACGATCGCGAACGCCTATGACAGCGGAGTCGTCGACATCGTGCCGAACGACGCTCCTCCCCCGCGCCACCACCGGCACCGAGCACACCGCGCGCACCAGCAGCGCCAGGCTCACCACCGGCGCGCGCGTCACCACGACCAGCCGACCTCGCCCACGCCGAAGCCGGCCCCGGCTCCCAAGCCGACGCCCGAGCCGGCGCCCGTGCCCACGCCGAAGCCGACCCCCGCACCCAAGCCGGTGGTCACGAGCTGGAGCGGGCTCTGGGCCCAGCCGGCCACCGGACAGTGGAGTGTCGGTGGCGTCACCGTCGTCCTGCCGGCAGCGGTCAAGTCGAAACTGACAGGCACCGACGTCGACGGGGACGGCAACATCGAGTCGCTCAACCAGGAGCTCCTGGGCCTGGTCGGGGGAACCGTCACGGTCACGACGACCGACGGAAAGGTCACCACCTTCCACGTCGATGTCCCACCAGCGGCGACCTCGACGCCCGCCCAACCGTCGGCGTCCTGACCACCCGGCCGCTCGCGTTTGCCTAGTTCACAAGCCAGGTGGCTTGTGAACTAGGCACATCTGCCTTGGCCACCACACACTTGCCTACTTGACCATGCGTGCAGGTACGTCGACCCGGAGTCGGCCCAATGCGCCGCTCAGCGCCTGACCGACATCCGATCCAACGCCGGCTCCCCGAACGTATGGTCGAGCGCGAGTACTCCGCGACGCCAGCACCGCGCAGCCGGACGACCTCACCTGTCGAGATCGGGATGAAGACAGCCAGCTCGCTGGACAGTGGTGCGGGTTGCGGGTTGCGGGTTGCGGGTTGCGGTGCAGCCTCGGGAACCAGCGAACTCCGCACGCCAGTACGTCGAGGTGGAGTCGGCTGGTTGTACCCCCTTCGGTAGCAAGAAACGGGACGACCATGTTCATTGATGATGACGATTGACGAGAGCCTTCGCTCTGGTGTCGCCGAGCTCCTCGACGACCGAGGTCGAGCCCACCATGTCCGTCAAGACAACGGCAGCCAGCACCCGTCCGGAACCCTTGGCCTCCACCGAAGGAGTCTGCCTGTGCGCGCACGATACGTAAAGGAGGCGGTTCGACGGTCAGTGCATGACGCCGACGTGCTGGGGCGTGAAGTCCGGGAAGACCTTGCCCGAGGTCACGTTGAAACGCTTGAGCATGATCTCGGTGAGGATGCTGCGGTAGTCGGTCGTCACCGCAAGGTCACCGTCGTCGAGGGCAGCGTTCGCCAGACCTGGCCAGCTGCCGTGGTACCGGCCACCGCGAACTCCTGCGCCCATCACCAAGGTGGCATTGGCCCAGCCGTGATCGAGACCGCCTGAACCATTCTCCTTGAGCCGTCTACCGAACTCGGTCAGGGTCACGAGTGTCACCCGGTTCGCGACCGTTCCGAGGTCCTTGAAGAAGGCCGCCAGCGACTTGCTCAAGGTGCCGACCATCCCACGCATGCTCTCTGCACCACCCACTTGCACGGTTCCGAGCTTGGAGTGCATGTCCCACGACCCGTAGTCGAGCGTCACGACCTCGACACCGACGCGCGCCTTGATCAGTCGCGCCGTGTCCTTCAACGCGTCGCCGAGACTGCCTGCGGGGTACGCCGCACCGTGAGCCGGGTGGTACCCGTGAGACAAGGTGGCCGAGAGCGCGCTGGTGGTCGACAGGCTGGCGCGGGCGCCACGCCCCAACGCTGTGTTCGATCCTCCCCACACCTGGTCGAGGGCATGTCTGCGGGCCTGGCGCGTGCTCGCCTGCAGCTGGGCGCCGGACAACGTCACACTGTCCACGCCTTCGATCGAGATGGTCTGGCTCACTGCCGTACAGGGACGTCGGCATAACGCCGCTCCCGACGGACACGGCCTGTAGCGCGTTCCGCTGTGCGTCGAGCCCGACAAAGCGGTTGATCCAGCCGACCCGGGCCGCCGACCCGAGGTCGGCATCCTCGATCTCCTCGATCGCCGAGAAGTGTGACCGGTTCGGCTGCGGCAGGCCCACCGCGTGCACCACCGCGAACTTGTTCTGCTTCCACAGCGACGTCAGTGGCTTGAACTCCGGGTGCAGACCGAACATCGGGTCCTTGAACAAGAGCGCGCGCTTGGGCACGTTGATGCGGGGCCGCTGTGCGTAGTAGTGGTGGTCCCCGTGCGGCACGACCAGCGACAGCCCGTCGGCACCACCGCGCAGGCTGAGCACTACCAGCACGTTGCCACCGGCTTGTTGTCCGTATGCCGCCTGACGGAACGTGTCACCGAACAACGACGTCGCCACCGTGCCGCCTGTGACAGCCAGGGCGTTGCGCAGGAACGACCGTCGCGACGAGGTGGCCGCCGAGTAGTCCGAGCACGAGCACAGCTCCTCGCCGGCGGCCGAGGCGTGGTCGGAGGGGTCCTGGTCCAGGAAGTCGGACATCGCCATCACCTCGTGAGGAACTCGGGAGTGTCGAGCAAGAGACCGATCAGGTGCGGCATCCGGTAGCGAACAATGAAGCTGTCCTGCGTGACCACCGTGTTCGGTTTGACCCCGAGACACACGCACGCCGCGCCGAGCAGGTTGGACGTGACGCTCTTGCCGTGCAGGGTCCGGCAGAGATGGTCGACCAGCAGGTCGAACCGGATGCGCTTCCGCGGCAGCCATGCGGAGTGGGGCCGGTAACGGATGCCGGTGCTCGGGTACCAGTGGCCGGCCATCGAGTTGTGCACCTGGAACGAACCCATCAGCCGGCCAGGTGTCGCCCAGGCGTCCGCGGTCTGCGGGAAGCCGTCCGGAGGTCCCCATCCGAAGGGTGTCTGGCCGATGTTGCTGCTCAGGTGGAAGATCGCCCGGGCTGCATCCGTCTCCCTGCGCGGTCGGACCATGGTGGCGCCGAGGGCTCGCACCGTCGCGGCCATGTCGTCGGTCGGCGTACGCACCTTGTCACCGGCCGAGCCCTTGAACTCCCGGTCTCGCACAAGCGCACGCAAGGTCGTCTTGATGTCGGTGCCCGAGTTCCGGAACACGGTCGCCAGGTGGTCGACGAGACGCTGAGACGGCGTGTCGGACACGAAGCGGACCGCGAGCTTGCGCGCAATCCGTTGCGCGGTAGCCCGATGATGGGCAAGGTACTGCAGGTAGTTGCGCAGCACCTGCCGGCCGTCCCGCTGGTCGTTAGGGCTCGAGAACTCCAGCACGCTGACAGGCCCGGTGTAGTGGATGTTCGGCTCATAGCTCCGCGCCCACGTGCGCATGCGATCGATGGTCCACCCGGTGAGGATGTATGCCGAGTCCTTGACCATGGACTCCGTGTACCCCGCTGTGCGCCCGACCGTATGCAGCTCGAGGAGCTCACGCCCCAGGTTCTCGTTGATCAGCTCCACGACGCCGGCGGACGACCGCACGACCATCGACACGTCCGCATCGAGATACGTCAGCATCGTCGGATGGATTATCGCAGCCTGGAGCATCTGGTCGAAGCGTCCCAGCGCATGCTTGCGGATCAGGGCGTCGTAACCGTGCCGCCACATCCATGTCAGGTCGGCATTGCTGAACACGTGCAGGTGGTTGAGCCAGAACTCGCTCATCATTTCATGCACCTGGCGACGGGAGTACATCCGTCGCAGCAACGTCCATCGGCCATAGTCGGCCGCGACCTGGTAGGGGTAGCCCACCTGCTTCTCGTGCCGCGTCCAGTGGTCGCGCGGGTTGCGGTGCAGCCTCGGGAACCAGCGAACGAACACATGGGTGGCGTGGTCGGGGAGACGGCTCGGGTTCCGCTGATGAAGGAACCATGCGTCCGGCCCGCCGGCCGCCCCCGCCGAGGGCGGAACGATGAACTGGAGGGGGACCGCGGCCGCGACCCCCGCGACCGCGGCGCCCCTGAGAACGCCGCGGCGCGAGAGTTCCGACTGCGGGTGCGCAGATCGGAGCGGTGCGGTCAATACCCTTCCCTTCGATGCCTGACGACACGGACGGACGGGGTGTCGCCCCTGGCACGCCATCCCGTCTCTCGTCGGTCCGGCGTGAAGGAAAGGTCTCCCTCCAGTACACACAAATCTAGACGCCCACGTGACCGTGGGTAGCGAAATCACTACAGATCATCCGTTCGGCCGATGCGCTCGATGGGACTGCTGTGCGTGAGCTGGTGCGTCGAGCCAACCGCACCGATCCGGCGTTCGCGGTCGGCCCGGTACCGCCAACGACCATCGACAGCGGCGACCGTTACGACAGAGCCCGCGACATGCCTCTCGCACGATCACTGGGGCTCCGCGTATACACGCCTATGATGGAGGACAGGTCACGATCGGGTCACGACTCGCCAAGGAGGAGGTCACGTGCTGAGCCAGCCGGACGACTCCACCGGGTCGTTGATGGGAGGCCGGCTCTGTCTGGCCATCGTCAACACCATCGCGTGGCGACGCAGCGACGAGCCCGACGACCACCTCGACTCGTACGACTACCTCATCGATGTCGTGGCGGCGAGCGGCCGACTGCCGGACAGCGAAACGCTCCGCATGCTCGCGAAGCGCGGGCCCGGTCCGGCCGAACTGGTACTGGCGCGAGTGGCGGAGCTCCGGGAGCAGCTGTACGAGATCTTTTCGGCGATATCGACTGGGCAGGCCCTGCCAGCAGTGTCTCTGAGCCGACTCAACGACGTCGTAGGTCAGGCTCTGTCGCAGCTGCAACTGACGCCAGTCGAAGGCGTCGCCTCGGTCGACTGGCGATCGCCGGTCGATGTGAACCTACCGCTGTGGCTGATCGCCATGTCCGCTGCCGAACTGCTGACCGGTGGCTCGATCGACCGGGTCAAGCAGTGTCCGGACGAACGGTGCGGATGGGTGTTCTTCGATGCCAGTCGTAACCGGTCACGTCGCTGGTGCGAGGACAGCCAGTGCGGGAACCGGGCCCGCGCCAAGCGCTACTACGAGCGCCACCGCGCGTCCTGAACCGGCCGCGATCTCGATTCCGTCACGAGTTGTCAGTCACTCTCGCCACGAATACGTCACGGTTTGATTTCACGGGCTATTCGTGATTGACGCGTTAGGGACGTATCCCTAGCGTTCCCACAACACCCCACCCGTTGGCCGGTCACCTCTCCTGAGGTGACCGGCCAATCTCCGGGGCAGACGGACGGGCGCGCGGCCAGTCCGTCGGACGCGAAGCATCCAAGGCCGGCCGACCCGACACGGGTTGGAGACCGGTTTCACCCACGTCAAGACGCGACGAGCGGGCATCGAGCCGGAACGTGTCGGGTCGGTCCCTGTCTGACAGAGAGAAGGGTTGAGCATGCGGTTGAAGAAGCCGATTATGGCCGTGTCCGTGGTGGGGCTGATGGCCCTGGCTGCCTGTGGCGGCTCGAGCAACAGTCCCGGCATCAGCGGCGGCACGTTGCCGGAGGGCGGGGGGGCCGGCGCCGGGCGGGACCCCAACCGGCAGGCACCGGCTGCAGACGTCCAAGGCGCACAGCAGGGCGGAGCGGTCCGGGTCATCAGCAACGACGGCCTCAACACGATGGACCCGACCGAGGCCTACTACATCAACACCGGCTCGATCCTGTCGAACCTGGTCACGCGCAGCCTCACCCAGTACGCGTACGACGACAAGACCGGCCAGATGACGTTGATCCCGGACCTGGCGACCGACCTCGGATCTCACAACGACGACTACACCGAGTGGACGTTCACGATCCGCGACGGTGTGAAGTACGAGAACGGCACCCCGGTCACCGCCAAGGACATCGCGTTCGGCATCAAGCGGTCCTTCGACCGCGCGACCTTCCCCGAAGGTCCTTCCTACAGCAACGACTACTTCAAGGACGGGGACACATACAAGGGTCCCTACTCTTCCGGCAAGAGCTACAACGGCGTCACGGTCGATGGCAACACGCTGACCATCGAGATGGCCAAGCCGTTCCCCGACATGCCGTACTGGGGGACGTTCCCGGCGATGGGCCCGATCCCCGAGGGCAAGGCCAGCGACCCGGCCAAGTACGCCCTGCACCCGTGGGCGACCGGTCCGTACATGTTCAAGGACTACACGCCGGAGAAGTCTCTGACGTTGGTCAAGAACCCCAACTGGGACCCGACCACCGACCCGGGCCGTCACCAGTACGTCGACGAGTGGGACATGCAGTTCGACGTGCCGAGCGCCAAGGTCGACCAGATTCTCCTGAGCGACACCGGCGAAGGCAAGACGACGTTGACGTATGACAACGTGTTGGCGTCTGATTTCCTACAGGCCAAGAACAAGGCGTCGGACCGACTGGTCCTGGGCTCATCGCCGTGCTCGTTCTACTGGGCGCCGGACTACCGCAAGATCACCGACATCGATGTCCGCAAGGCTCTCGCGTACGCCTACCCCTACCAGGATGCCTGGCACGCTGGTGGCGAGATCGTCGGAGTCACCCGGCAGGCGGGCACGAACCTGATGCCGCCGGGCATTCCTGGCCGGACGCAATTCAACCCGTTGCCTGACCACGAGCCGGGCACGACCAATGCAGACAAGGCCAAGCAGCTGTTGAAGGACTCGGGCAACCTCGGGTACAAGATCCAGTACCTGTACGCACAGGACGACCCGGTGTCTGCCGACGTCAAGGACGCCATCGCCAAGGCACTCACCAAGGCGGGCTTCACCCCGCAGCCGTACGCGACAACCGTTGCAGACACCTCCACGCTGCGTGCCAACCCGGACACGAAGATCAACGTCCGGTCCTCTGGCTGGTGCTCGGACTGGCCGACCGGGTCGTCGTGGTTCCCGCCGGTCCTGCAGTCGACCGACGTCGCCGGAGGTGTGCTCGGCAGCAACTACGCCGTGTTCTCCGAGAAGGACGTCGACAAGCGGATCTCCGACATCCAGCAACTTCCGATCAGCAAGCAGAACGCTGCCTGGAACGAGCTGGACAAGTACATCGCGGAGACGTACTTCCCGCTGTTCTCGACGGGGTACTCCGGTGTGGACATGATGCACGGATCGCAGATCCACGGCATGAACAACGACAACACCTACGGGATGCCGACCCTGCGGGACATCTGGGTGGGCTAGCCACAGCACCCGGAGTCATGCCCCGCCGCGACCGATCGGTCGCGGTGGGGCATTTCCGTTGCTGCAGCCTGATCATGGGAAGATGTCCGCTGGCCCAACTGGCGGTGTGACGCCCGCCCCCGTAGCTCAGGGGATAGAGCAACGGTTTCCTAAACCGTGTGCCGCAGGTTCGAATCCTGCCGGGGGCACCGACCGCCTGTCGCGTTTCGCCTGGGCACGCACGCAGGAAAGGGGGCAGCTCACTCGCACGTCGCGTCAGGTCGGCTCCACGGCGGCCCGGTAGCGTTCAGACATCAACGACCCTCACCGGCAGTCGGGCCCGACCAGTCCGCCCGAACCCATCGAGCCGGCGGGCTTCGCGCTCCGCCGTCCGCTGATCCTCGCCCAGGACTGGCGAGACCTCACGTTCCTCCACTGGGCCGTCCCTCCGGACCGACTCGACCGGTACATGCCGCCCGGCGTGCGCCCGGACACCTTCGAGGGAGTGAGCTACGTCGGCCTCATCCCGTTCCGCATGGTCGACGCCGGGTTCGGCACCCGGCATGCCGTTCCCTGGGCCGGAACGTTCCTCGAGACCAACGTTCGTCTGTACTCCGTGGACCGGCACGGCCGCCGCGGCGTCGTCTTCCTGAGCCTCGACTGCAATCGGGCGATCGTCGTCGCGGGCGCCCGGGCGACGCTCGCGGTGCCGTACCGATGGGCTCGGATGACCCACGCCCTCGAGCACACGACCACGTCGGACGAGCACACCTACACGGCCCGGTTGCGCTGGCCCGGGGTGCAGGCATCGAGCCGCATTCGCGTCCGGGTAGGTGACCCGCAGCCCCGATCGCCGCTGATGAACTTCCTCAGCGCCCGGTGGGGAGCCCACACGGCGCGATGGGGTCGCACCATCTACGTGCCCAACATCCATGAGCCCTGGCCGGTCCGATCGGCCGAGGTGGTCGAGCTCGATGACGAGCTCCTGGGATCGGTGGGCTTCGGCGACCTCGCACAGCGCCCTCCGGACGAGGTGGCCTTCAGCGACGGCGTGCACGCCCAGTTCGGACTGCCCACGAGCGCCAACCGCCCGCGCCGCTGAGACTGCTGTCCCGGCAGCGCCCGGTCAGGTGCAGGTCTCAGACCCTGAGTCCAGCACCGTCCTGGACTCGTCGATGAACTGCCAGCCGTACGAGCCGTCCTGCAACGTCAGCTGGAGCACCCCGAACGACTTCTTCCGGACCTGGCTCGACGCCAGCACGTTCGGAAACCCGACCAGGCTTCGTCCCCCGGTCCCGACGACGAACTCCCGGATGCCGTCCGCCGCGGGTAGCCCGCTCGGTGCGACCTTCGCGAACCGCTCGTAGTTGTGGGTGTCGCCAGACAGGACGAGGTCGGCGTGAGCGGCGTACAACACCTGCCAGAACGGGTCGAAGGTCTGGTGGCTCGCGCGTTGCTTGCCAGAGGTCCAGCGCGGCTCACCCCAGTACGCCGCTACACAGCCGGCGGCGCTCGCGGCCAGGTCCTGACGTAGCCACGCGACCTGGACGGAATCGGCGGAGTGGTCGATCTCGGAGTCGAGTGAGATCACGTGCCAGCCGCCCATGTCGAAGGAGTAGTAGGGAGCCGGGTTGCCGAAGTACGCCAGGAAGCCGACGTCGCCGGTCGCGCTGTGATCGTGGTCGCCGAGCGACGGGTAGGTCACCGCCTTCATCCGACCCCAGGTGGGCTCGTAGGCAGCGTTGAGCTGGGTCGTGGTGGCGGTCGGATAGACGTGGTCGCCGAGAGTCCACACCGCATCCGATCCGAGGATCAGGTCCGAGGTGTACTTCTGATGGCACTGGGTCGCGGTCCCCGCCCCGCCGTTGTACGCCGCAACCGTCGTTCCACACGCGATGTCTCCCGCCACGGAGACGAGCACCGGCGGCGTCGTCGCACCGTCGGCCATGCCGGCGCCCGGAGTCGACACCGCCGCGGCACACAGCGCCGCGACGCTCGACACGACGAGCATCGAGCGGGTGGCAAGTCTTGCGCGCACCTGGCTCCTCCGCACCAACGTCATGGCATGGCGGTCATGCCGAGACCCAGGATCTCAGCACAAGGCACGACAAACACCGACTTTGTGGAAAGAGGCGCCGGTTGTTGGTCCCAGGCGCTCAGGCGGGGTTGAGCACGATCGACTGGCCGATGCTCGGCCCCGACATCGTCGATGTCGCGACCCGCGGGCCCGTGGCTCCTGCTGTGGAGCGCGTCTCGGTCGACACCTCCGAGCTGGCCGGCCATTTCACCGTGTTCGACGAGATGACCGCGGCTGCCTCGGTCATGCCCGTCGGGCTGGTGAGGGTCGCGAACCGGGCTGTGGTGAACGCCGCCACCAGCAGCGAGCCGGGTGCCGTGGTCGTGACGGTCGGCGCCGTGATGGTCTTCCCGCTGCTCGACGACAGCGCACCCGAGGCCTGGACCGGCGATCCAGACGAGACACCGGAGTAGGCGAGCATGGTTCCGACCGCCGCCGGTTTGGCACTGAACTGCCAGACGTACGATGCCGGCTCACTTGACCCGGCCGTCCGCTTGTAGGTGGCCAGCTGGATGGCCGTGCCACTCGCGTCCTGCCGGACGAGGGTCCACCCGGCCGGGCTCGTCACGCTCCCCTTGCCCCGGAACGAGATGCTGGCCAGCAGCATGTCTCCCGCCTGCGTCGAGGGGACGCCCAGGGTCAGCGTCTTCTCGGCGTCGTTGGCGGCGGTCGTCGAGTCGCGCAGGGTGATCGCGCCGCCGCTCGGTGGCGGCGCGCTGGCTGGCGCCTGGACCGACAGCGGCGGAGCAGACTTGGCCGACGTGTTGTCCGCCCAGTCCGTCGCGGCGACCGTGTACTGGTAGGTCTGGCCCGGGGTGGCGGTGGTGTCCGTGAACTGAGCGGCCTGTGGAGTGCCGACGACCTGTGTGCCGCGGTACACGGTGTACTCCTTGACTCCACTGGCGGCGTCAGTTGCCGGGTCCCAGGTCAGCTTCACCTGGCCGGACGACGTGTCAGCAGAAAGATTCTGCGGAACCGTGGGCGGCGTGGTGTCCGTGGTCGGCGCGCCACCCGCCAGCTCCATCTCGGCATGGACGTACCGCTTCTGGCCCTCCGACGAGGCGAGGATGACGAGGCCGGAGCCTGCCGTGACGGGATCCTTGCTCGCGGTGGCGTTGTTGACCGCGGCCCTGGCGTCGACGAACGGCTCACCGCGCCCGGGCTGGTTGCTGAAGTCGGGATCACCGAGCGGAGTCTTCTTGTAGTAGATGTTGCCGCCGGCGCTCCCGAAGAAGTAGAGCTCCCGATTGGTCTGGTCGATCGCGATGATCGGTCGGGTGTGGTTGTCCGCGACGGTCCCGGCCTCGGTGAAGGACCAGGTACCGGCCCCAGCTCCGTGCGGCGTACGAACGAGGACACCCACGAGTGGGTCTGTCGGAGCATCGGTCGCCAGGTCGCCCTTCGACGTCTTGACAGCAGCGAAGATCTGCCCTGAGGCATCGCCGGCGATCTGCTTGAGGTTGATGTGGTCGTCGACCATCCCGGTCTGATGCAGCGCGTCCTCCACGGACCAGACGCCGTCGGGGTCGGTGTCACGGTGGATCGCGAAGCGCATCGCGCTCGCGCCCTGGTCGGAGTACATGACACCGATGTTGCCGTTGAAGGCGATGACCGACGAGATGTCGTCGTTCGTCAGCGTGTAGTCGCCGACAGCGGGGTGGAAGCCGCTCGTCCAGTTGAGCCCGTTGCTGTCTGAGTGCGCCACCCACAGGGTCGCCCCACGCGTGTAGCTGATCCAGAGCCGCCCCAACGAGTCCCGGTCGATCGTGGCCGACTCCGAGCCGCCGCCCGCATCCACCGCGATGGGGAATCCGCTGTCCAAGGTGTAGTGGTCGGTGGTCGGGTTGTAGGTGAACCGGCTGACGAGCGGGTTGGAGCTGCTGTCGCGCGAGACGACGGTGAGCTTCCTGTCGTCCCCGGTCCAGAGCGCGTCGCCCGTGCTGCTCGTACGCGTGTCCACAGCCGTGCCGGTGTCGGTCCACGCATGAGTCGCGGGGTTGAGCTTGAAGATGTGCGTGTCCTTGCTGCCGGCCGGCGTCATCAGCGCCCACCAGAAGCCGTCGGTGTACCAGAGCTTGCTCTGCGGCTTGTCCGCCGTCGGGTTGGTGACCGTGGACGCGTAGTTGTGGTCGACATACGTGACCGGTACGCCGACGGCAGCCCCCGCACCACCGGTCCCGCCCAGCACACCCGTGACGGCCATCATGCCGACGATCAGGGGCAGCACGATCCGGGCCGGTCGACGTCGTCGGTGGGACGTCACGGTGACGCGATGGGCAAGGTGCCGCGGCGGCGCGGTCGGGTGATCCATGACCGCCAAACTGCCTTACCGAAGGCGCCGCTGTCCTCGGTATCTGAACTATGACAGTACGCTTTCAGCGGTGTACAGAGGGTTGTGACCGGACACGAACTGTCCGCATTCTTGTCGCCACCCATATCAGGATTGCACCCGATTTCTTCCTCAGAGGACGGCGTTGAGGAATTTTTTAGTCTCTGGGTGCTGGGTGTTACCGAACATCTGCGCCGGCGGCCCTTCCTCCAAGATCACACCGTCATGGAAGAACACCATCCGGTCCGCCACCTCGCGCGCGAACCCCATCTCGTGCGTGACGACCATCATCGGCATCTGGTGTTCGGTGGAGAGCGCCTTCATCACGCTCAGGACCTCATGGGTGAGCTCCGGGTCGAGCGCCGAGGTGGGTTCGTCGAACAGCATGACGTCGGGCTTCATCGCCAGGGCGCGGGCGATGGCGACCCGCTGCTGCTGACCGCCGGAGAGCCGGATCGGATGCTCGTCGGCCTTGTCACTGAGTCCGACCTGCTCGAGGAGCGCGAGCGCGTCCGTGCGGATCGTCGAGGCGTCACTGATCTTGGCGCACAGCGGAGCCTGCATGACGTTCTGCAGCACGGTCATGTGCGGGAACAGGTTGAACTGCTGGAAGACCATCCCGACGTTCAGCCGCAGGTGCCGGATCCGGTTGCGCTTGCGACGCGTCCGGTGGCCACCGCCCAGCCGTACACCCGACACCTCGACGGTGCCCGCGGTCGGGTCCTCGAGGAAGTTGACGCAGCGCAGCAGCGTCGACTTCCCCGAACCGGAGCGCCCGAAGATCACGACCACCTCGCCCTGGTGCAGGTCGAGGTCGATGCCCCGGAGCACCTCCAGGTGGCCGAACCTCTTGTAGAGACCGCGGACCCGGACGACGACCTCACGCTCGCTCATGACGTCATCCATCAGTGACCCTGACCCGTCACCCGGGGGGTGCGAGCAACGACCGTTCGCACGTAACCCTTCGCCAACCGGCTCTCGAGCCGGCGCTGGAAGAACGTGAAGACGGCCGTGAGCGACCAGTAGAGACCCGCCGCGACGATGAACGCCTCCAGTGAGTGGAACTGGCTTTGTGCCGACGTACGACGCCCGCCGGAAGATCTCGGCGCTGGTCAGCGCTACTCCCAGGAACGACACGAGGGCTGTGTCCTTCAGCATCGCGATGAACTCGTTCCCGGTCGGGGGGATGATCACGCGGAGCGCCTGCGGCAGGATCACCCGCCGCATCTTCTGCCCGTAGGTCATGCCGAGTGCGTCTGCAGCCTCGGCCTGCCCGCCACTGACCGACTGGATCCCGGCTCGAAAGATCTCGGTCATGTACGCGCCGTAGTTCAGCCCCAACGCCAAGATCCCGGCGACGACATTGCTCAGGGTCAGATAGGTCGCGACCTCGGGCGGCACGCTGGAGTGCTTGTCGACGAGGTTGAAACCGATCTGCGGGAGTGCGCCGTAGATCAGGAACATCTGGACGATCAGCGGCGTACCGCGGAAGAACGACACGTAGAAGCCGGAGACCCCGTACGCGATCGGGTTGGACGAGATCCGACCCAAGGCACCCAGTCCAGCCAGCACGACCGCGAGCACGATGCCGAACACGGCCATGTAGAGCGTGTATTTCAGCCCGCCGGCGATAAAGGTGAACTCGTCGCGCATCCACCCTGTGTCGAAGCCTGCGACAGCGAAGAAGGCGGCCAGGACCAGGAAGATCAGCGCCCAGACGACAGCGACCTTCAACCGGAACGGGATTCCGGCACTCGTCAGCGCCATGCGCTCGCCGAGACCTGGTGAGCCGTGCCACGGCTCACCGGGCTCAGCGCCCGTGGCCGGCCCCGCCATGTCGGTCACTGCTGGACCGTCAGGTCCGTTCCCCCGTACCACTTCTTCGACAGCTCGGTCAACGTGCCGTCGGAGTGCAGCTCGCCGACGATCTTGTCGACGGCGGCGGCAAACGAGGTCGGGTCGTCGCGGGAGCTCTTGTCGATCGCGACGGCGAGCGGCTCGTAGAACACCGGGTCGCCGACGATCTTGACCGGCTTGCCGGCATCGATGAAGCCCTGAGCCGTGGTGATCGACGTGATGACCGCGTCGAGGCGGGTGCCGTCACCGAGAGCCAGGTCGTTGAGAGCGCTGGTGTCGGTGTCGTACCCCACCGCTTTCGCGTCGTCGATGACGAAGTCGAAGGTGAAGCCCTTGATGGCAAGGGACTTGTTCAGGTACTGCTCGTACGTACAGGCGCTGCAGACGCCGATCGTGGCCCCGTCGAGGTCGGTCGACAGATCCTGCACGCTCGTGTTGGCCTTGTTCACGACGACGACCGCCGGCGTGTAGTAGTAGGGCTGAGAGAAGTCCAGCACCTTCTGCCGGTCGTTGGTCGGCGTCATCGAACCGACGCTCATGTCCCAACGTCCGTTCCAGCGCCCGGACGTGATGCTCTCCCACGCAGGCGCGGTGAACTCGATCTGCACACCGAGCTTGTCCGCGATCGCGGTGGCGACGTCGATGTCGAACCCGACGTAGTCACCCGTCTTCTCGTCCAGCGAGGACTGCGGTGGGTACTTGGGGTCTGTGGACACCACGATCTTTCCCGCGTCACAGATCGCTGCCAGCGCGTCGCCTGAGGTCTTGTTGGACGAGCACACCGTGCCCGCAGATGCGGTGGCCGGCTTCTTGTCACTGCCCCCACCGCACGCCGCCAAGGTCAGGGCCAACGCGGCGATGATCGGCAGACCGTAGTACCTCTTGCGCATGCGCGCCTCCGTCCGGGTTGCTTGGCGTTCGGTGGGTTGTCCGAGCCGAAGCGTAACCCGGCCAGGAGGGGGAGAAAACACTGCATCGCCGTGACAGGGCAACCACAGCGTCCCGCTCAACGACGGGTTTCTTCGCAACTCGCCACGAAAGCGGCACTGGCCGCCCCGCGTCAAACGGGGCGGCCAGGGTCGCATCTTGGCCTGGCGCTGCGGGTTACCTGACCTGGAGCGACGCGAAGAACTGTCCTGTCACGACGTCGTCGGTCGGGCGGGTCTGAGCCGCCTTGTAGTCCGGCCCACGCTGGCTGATGCGCAGCTGCGCGACGATGCTGTTGTTGTGGGTCGCGTTCGACAGCTGGCTGAGCAGCTCGTCGAAGGATCCGGCCCCTCCGCCGCTTCCGTACGTGGAGCCTCCGCCCGAGAGCTGCAGGTAGCCGAAGCCCCGGCCACGGCCCTTGGGCACGTCAACGTTCACCGGTACGACGAGCTGACCCAGCCGGCCGACGCGGTCCAGCGTCACCCGCAGGTGCATGGTCGAGCCGCGTGCCACCGTCGTGTTGCGACGGCTCATCTTCACCCACGACCCTCCGACGCGGCGCTCTACCTTGCCCAGGTGGTACGCGTGGTACTCCGGGTCGACGAGCGAGCGGTAGCTGACGCCGGTGATGGTGACGTGATCGAACTTGTTGTTGAGCAGCCGCGTGAGCTGTGCGTAGGACTCGAAGATCGTCTCGAACGTGATGTCGTACGGGCTGGCGAAGTCGTTGACCCGTGAGTACTCGAACGGCGTGCCGTCAGAACGCAGACCTTCGACGGTCCAACGCACCCGCGCACTGCCATCCCCGAGCGAGTCGAGCACGACGTCTTCGTCGTTGAGCAGATGGAAGGCCGAGACGAACGGCAGCTCGGCAGGCACGCTGACCTCGGTCGTGCCGTCGCGAGCCCCGCCTGCTGTCGACGCGACATGGGCACTGATCGTCGCCGTCTCCGGCGGCGCGCCCGTTAAACCGTGGAGGCCGACGAGCCGGTCCTGGTCGATCGCTCCGAGCGGTGCGGTCAGGTTCGCCACCTTGAACGGGCTGATCAGGTCCTTCTGGATGTACAACGCATCCGCGCCGTGCATGGTCATCGTGCTCGAGCCACTCCACAGCATCGGGTGCCCGAAGGCCAGCACCTCATTGCCGCACACCGCGGTGGCCGTGCCGATACCGGCTTCGGTGAAGTCGCCGTAGGAGATGGAGGCGGCGAGGTTCCCGCCCGCCACCATGGCCGGGGAGGCGGAGGGACTTGCGGCACCGGCACGGAACAGCCGGACATCCTTGACCTTCATGAATTTCTTGACCTGGTTCAACGAGCGCTGTGCCGAGAGACCCGAGATGCCGAGCGGGATCGGCAGTCTGGTGAAGCCACCGGCCGCCTGCGCGCTGGTCAGCTCACCACCGGCCACCAGGCGGTGGGCGGTCGAACGGGGGATCTTGACGGAGCGGGCGTCGGTGGCCTGACGGGCGGTTCTGGCGGCCGCGGCCGAGAGGGGTTGCGCGTCGAGCAGCGCCTGCATGTCGGCGGCCGGTGTCACGCCGGCGACGGGGCTGGAGCCGAAGGCGAGCCCGTAAGCCACCGCCCCGATGAGTCGACCGTCCGATGCGTACACGGGGGAACCTGACATGCCGGCCCAGATGCCGCCCGCATCATCGATCGCCGTCGAGGTCAGGTCGACCATGATCATGTCGATCCCGGGGGCGATGCCGTCGTTCAGCACTCCGATGACCTCCCCGGTGAACGGGTCAGGCGTGGTGCCTTCGCTGACGGTGAGACCGTGCACGGCATCGTGGCGCGCCAGGCTGCTGACCGGATAGGCAGCCGGGCACTGCGGGTCGCTTGCGGACTGGGCCGTCGGCGTTGCCGTCACCAGCGCGGCGCCGACACAGGCCACCACCGTGGCGCCGTAGAGCGTGCGTCCCCGCCATGCGGAGACGCCAGTACGTCGTGTCATGTGTTTCCCCCTAGAAGAATGTCCACGCATCGCGTGGTCCGATGGTCATCGTGACCACCTGCAACCGAGGTCGCAGGTGAAGCGTAGTCCGCAGCAAGGCCCGCACATACAGTCCGACGCTCGCCGGCGGCGATTCGTTGCACGAACGTCCGGAGGCGGTGGCGGTCAGCCGGACGAGGGCGGTCCCGAGGTGGCGGCGGCCGTTGGCGTCGACGCCGGACGGCTCAACCGCTGAGCAGCCCAGAACTCCTCGACGAGCGCCGCCACGACAGCGTCATCCATGCTCTTGGACGCCAACACGTCGACCGTCAGTTGCCGGCCGGTGCGCGTGCACTCGACGAACAGGCCGGCCGACGAGCACCGGACGCGACCGTTGCGGCCGTACGGCGCCCATCCGCGCAGGGTCTCACGATTGTGGGCCCGCACCGCCGAGGCCAGGACCGGGTCCAGGCCCGGTGGCAGGTAGGACGCCTCGATCGCCGCGGCGTGGTACTGCCGGCCCAGCTGCTTGGCGTCGCTGATCTCGCCGTCGGCCATGCCGTACCAGCGGGGGAACCCACCAAGCCTGTTCGGCGCGACCAGGGGATCGTCACGGAGGTCTGATGCCGAGCGGTGGCCAGTCGGTGGCATCCACCCGAGGGCGGTGAGGACGACCAGCATCGAGAACACGACGAGCACAGCGATGATTGCGGCCCTGCCCACGTGACGGGGCAGCGTGTTCATGGCACCCCCTCGGCGTCGCTGACCGACGTACCTGAACCTACCCCTCAGGGCGGACCACGGCGAGTGAGTTCTCCTGCCGCCCGCCCATCACCCCACGACGGCTCGAAAAGGCCATCCGCGCCTAGTCACTTCGGCTGATATTTACCGACTCCGCGTGTCACGCCGGCCCGGCGGCGCCATGGTAGACGGACAATGAGCGTCAAACGTGCGCTAAACCACGCATGCACTATGGATGCGTGCTCGGAGGGAACACCGCAATGAGCATCAAGGTGACGAGCCCAGGAGGGGCGACCGGACGGTCACTGCTGCGCAGCCTGTTGCGTTCGCCAGGACCGGACGCGTTGATCGTGCTGCTGCTGCTCGTGATCGCCATCGTCTGCGCAGCCCTCATCGGTCTGGCCCTCGGCACCCCCTGACCGCTTGGCGTCAGGGTCTGCTCGTCGCCGCAACCCCGAACCGTTTCTCGTTGCGGGCCCGGGCCTTGGCGATCTCGACCTCGCGATCCCGTTTCGGTCCGTTGGTGACCAGCTGAGCCAGCAACGTCTCCGTCACCTCGGTCACCGCGGCGATGGCTGCGTCGAAGGCTTCCTGGTTCGCCGCTGACGGTTTGGTCATCCCGGCCACCTTGCGGACGTACTGAGTCGCAGCAGCGCTGACCTCAGGGCGAGAAGCGGGCGGCTCGAAGTTGTGGAGCACCTTGATGTTTCTGCACATGGCTCCACTCTAACGAGATGTGTCGAGGGTGCTCGCGACCGCGAACGAGGGCTCGGTCGACCGGTCTGCGAGGGCACCCACGCGGTCGCAGCGTCACGGGTGCCGGTTCCCTACCGCCGGTCAAGCCGTTCGACAGGCTCGACCCCCAGAATTTCTCGGA
>CAWFGV010000002.1:0-91693 GCA_963815445.1 uncultured Actinomycetota bacterium | reverse complement strand
GGCACAGCTCGAGGGGGTGCCTTCAGCATTGGTGGCCGCTCGCGACGCGGTCGACGCGTTGTTGCGGGACCGAGGACTGCGGCGAACGACCCCCGAGCTGACGGGCGAGTCGTTGCTCCGAGGTGCCGCCGCGAGCGCCCGGCTCGAGGGCAGCGCGTCGTCGCTGGAGGATCTCCGTGGTGGCGTGGCCGACGTCGTGGCCCTCGCCGCAGCGCGCATGAACGCCGGGCTCCTGGCCCTGGTGCCGGTCGTGCAGCGGTCGCCGTTGCAGGCGATGGCCCGGTTGCATGCGCTGGCCGCGACCGGTCTCGTCGACGACGCCGAGCTCGGCCGCCCCCGGGCGGCGGACGGCGTCGCAGCACGGTTGCAAGCGGTGTCGGCAGTCATCCTGGGGTCGGCCGAGACGCCGGCCCTCGCGGTTGCCGCGGTGGTGCACGCGGAGCTGATGGCGGCTGACGCGTTCGCGACGGCCAACGGCGTGGTGGCGCGCGGCCTCGAACGGTTGATCCTGGTGGCGCGCGGTGTCGACCCCACGTCGATGGTGGTCCCTGAGGCGGGCCACCTGTTGCTCGAGCCTGCGTACCGGGCCGCGCTCACCGCCTACGCGCAGCATGGGCCGGCCGGCCGGCGGGCCTGGCTGCTGCACGTGGCCAAGGCGACGGCGCACGGCGTCGAGGCAAGTCCGTTACGCAGCGGCGCGCCGCGCGACACGCCGTGACCCCTTCCGTTGGGCCGCCGATCGGCGTACAAAGGGATTCACAACTAAAGACCCGCACATGAGTCAGGTACCCACGCGGTGACCCACCCTTCATGAGGGCAGTCGGTTTCGGGACACTCCCGGGGCGACGTTTGAGAACCTGCACGCCTGGTAGCCCGTACTCATGTGTCAGCGGCGGCGTCTTCCTTCCGAGGGCGCCGCTCGCATGTGGAGAAGGCGTTTCGCGCTCAGGCGCGGCGAGACCGGCGCAGTGACAGCCCGACAACCGTTGCGGCCGCGACTCCGGCCCCCACGGCAACCGCGGCCAGCGTCGCCTTGCGCGGCTCGAACGGGACGCGTCGGCGCAGCTGCACCGGCCGCACGAAGTCGAGGATCACCCACCCGCGTTCGTTCGCAGCCTTGCGTAGCGCCCTGTCGGGGTTGACGGCGTAGGGGTGGCCGACCGCCTCGAGCATCGGGATGTCGGTCGCGGAGTCGGAGTAGGCATAGGACGCGCGGAGGTCGTAACCTTCCTGCGCGGCGAGCTCGTGCATCGCGGCTGCCTTGTTGGCGGAGTAGGCGTAGAACTCGATCTCACCGGTGTAACGGCCGTCCAGCTGCACCATGCGGGTGGCGATGACCCGGTCGGCACCGAGCATCTCACCGATAGGTCCGACGACCTCGAGTCCTGACGTCGAGACGATGACGACGTCATGACCGTCGAGATGGTGTCGCTCGATCAGGTTGACGGCCTCGTCGTACACCAGCGGGTCGACGATGTGGTGCAGGGTCTCGGCCACGATGTCCTTGACTGTCTGGACGTGCCAGCCGGCGGCCTGCTCCGACAGATAGCGCCGCATCCGCTCCATCTGGTCGTGGTCGGCGCCACCGACGAGGTAGACGAACTGGGCGTAGCCGCTGCGCAGGACCGAGCGCCGGTTGATGAGTCCGCCCTCGTAGAACGGACGGCTGAACGCGAGTGCACTCGACCTGGCGATGATCGTCTTGTCGAGGTCGAAGAATGCTGCGGGTCTTCCGGAGATGGGAGACATATTTACCCTCCTCCTGCTTCGTCTGAAGTGGCCGTCCGTGGTCCGCCGGGCATTCGGGATCGAGCATACGGGCCAGGGAGACGGCTTGCGTTTCCGTGCACGGGTGGGGGTATTGTGACGTCAGGACCAGCGGCATCCCCCCTCGTCGCTGGACCTGCGTGGGTCGATTCCATCCCCCCCGGAATCGAGACCCACCGTGCGGCCCCCGGTACCCCCCCACCGGGGGTCGCTTCATGTCTGGACCACTCCCGCCGCCTGAGGTTGTCCTCAACCGCTGGTCGACCCGCAGGCCGTCCACAGATCGTCGAGGCCGGGCGGGCGGTCCGTTCTCGGGGCTCAGGGTTGCCGGATGACCCAGGATCTCGACGCAGCCGGTGCCGCGCCTCTGGTCGTCACCGCCGACGCCGACCTCTCCGACACGCTCGTCCGCTTGTGCGCGGCCGCCGGCGTCCAGCCCGTGGTGGTCGACGAGGTTCAGCGGTGCCGAGCCCGTTGGCGGACGGCGTCCTGCGTGCTGTTGGGCCAGGACGCGGCGGCCGAGCTTGCGGGTGGTGGGCTGCCCCGGCGTTCGGAGGTGGTCGTCTGCGGCCCGCTGGACTCGATCGACGTGTGGCGCGCCGCCGTCGGGGTCGGCGCAGTTCGGGTGGTCCGTCTGCCGGGGGAGCAGGACTGGCTCGTCCGATGGCTGGGTAACGCCTCCGAGGGCGCGGGTGCCGCCCGGATCCTCGGCCTCGTCGGCTCCGGCGGTGGTGCCGGTGCCTCAACGCTGGCGACCGCGTTGGCCGTGCGGTCCGCGCGTCACCGCCAGACCTGCTTGATCGACGCGGACTCGTTGTCGGGCGGGATCGAGCTCGTGCTCGGCAGCGAGCACTGTGACGGGCTGCGTTGGTCCGACATTGCAGGGACGCAGGGTCAGGTCGGGTCCGCCGCCTTCCGTGCCGCCCTACCGGAGCATCGCGGCGTCACGGTGCTGTCGTGGGCACGTGGGGCGGCCGACCCCATCGAACCCACCACGATGCGCACGATGCTCGAGGCCGCTGCGCGCAGCTTCGATCTGATCGTCATCGACCTTCCGCGCCGGTTCGACCGGGCCGCCGCGCAGGTGCTCCCAGCGTGCCACCAGGTGCTGGTCGTGACCACGGCAGATGTCCGTTGCACGGCCGCGGCAGCGGCCCTGCTGCCGTCCCTGGAGCACGGCGCGGCCGACCTCCGCCTGGTGGTGAGGACCGTGCCTCCGTCAGCGATCGACCCCGAGTCGATCGCCGCCAACCTGCGCCTTCCGCTCGCCGCCGTTCTCCCGACGCGCCGCGGCGTGGCCAGGAGCATCGCCGACGGTCTCGGTCCACCCCGTCGAGGGGCCCTGGCGGTCCGGTGTGATGACCTGCTGCACAGCTTTTTCGCCGGCGCGGTGACCTCGTGACTGCAGTGGACCGGCAGGTGCTCGACCAGGTCCGGGATCGGCTTGCCCACGGCGGTCACGGCGTTACCCCGGTCGCCGTCGCGGACGCGTTGCGCGCCACCGCCGGGCTGGTCGGTGATGCGGTCGTCCTCGAGGTCTTCGATGCGCTTCGGCGCGACAGTCTCGGCGCGGGACTACTGGAGCCCTTGCTGGCGCTCGAAGACGTGACGGACGTGCTGGTCAACGGACCCGACGAGGTCTATGTCGACGTCGGGTCCGGCCTCGAGCTGACCTCGGTTCGGTTCTCCGATGACGACGACGTGCGCCGCCTCGCCCAGCGACTCGCGTCGGCCGCCGGGCGACGTCTGGATGACGGGTCACCATATGTCGATGTCCGCCTGCGAGGTGGTACCCGATTTCATGCGCTGCTGGCCCCGCTCGCCCGACCGGGCACCTGTCTGTCGCTGCGAGTGCCGGCCCGGCGCGTGTGGACCCTCGACGAGCTGGCCGAAGCCGGATCGGTCCACCGAGCAGCCGTTGACCTGCTGCGCGACCTCGTGTCGGCACGTCTCGCTTTCGTCATCACCGGTGGGACCGGTAGCGGCAAGACGACGCTGCTCAATGCGTTGTTGTCCTTGGTCTCGCCGCGCGAGCGCATCGTCGTCGTCGAGGACGCCGGCGAGCTCCGTCCGCGACATCCGCACGTGGTGAGCCTCGAGGCTCGGCCGCCCAATGTCGAAGGAGCAGGCGAGATATCCCTCCGTACGCTGGTTCGGCAGGCCCTGCGGATGCGTCCTGACCGCCTGGTTGTCGGAGAGGTTCGTGGCCCCGAGGTCGTCGACCTGCTCGCCGCCTTGAACACCGGTCATGACGGCGGCTGCAGCACCGTCCATGCCAACTCAGCCGCAGACCTGCCGGCCCGGTTCGAAGCGCTGGGCGCGACAGCCGGGCTGACGCGTGACGCGGTGAGTGCCCAACTCGTGGCCGCGGTCGACGTCGTGCTGCACCTGCGTCGTGACGGCGACGGGCGACGGCAGTTGACTGAGGTCGGCGTCCTGGACCGCTCCGTGTCAGGACCGGTCCGCGTGCTCGCGGCCGTCTCGTTCCGACCAGGGCGGGCACCGGAGGTGGGGCCGGGTGCTGCTGCTCTCGACGACCGGTTGCAGCGGGCCAGCAGCCAGTGACAACGCCCGCAACGCTGACGATCGGGCTGACGGCGCTCACCGTGTGGGTGGCGCTCGGCGGACCGCTCAGGTCTGTCGGTGACGCGTCATACCTGCCCCGGCTGTCTGGGTTCGTGGTGTCGATGGCCGTGTTGCTGGCCGCCATCGTTTCCGTCTCGCCGGTAGACGCGCGGATCGGTCCACAGTCAGTGATGGCGGCGACCGGTGCCACCTCGGTCGCTCTGGTGCTGCGCCGGCTGGTCGCCCGAGGGCGCAGCCGCACCGCTCGTCACTCGAGCCAGCTCGCCGTGATCGGGTTGTGTGACGCGCTCGCGGCCGAGCTCCGGGCAGGCACCTCCGCTGCTCGGGCCATCGAGGACGCATGCGGACACCGGCCGGACTGGTCGCCGCTCCTTGTCACCGCCCACCTCGGCGGCGATGTCGCCGACAGCCTGCGCGACCTGGCGACCCGGCCGGGCCAGCGGGGGCTGGCGGCGGTGGCGGCCGCCTGGGAGATCTCAGCACGATCGGGACTGGCCTTGGCGGATGTGCTCGACCGCCTCGGAGACGCGCTGCGCGACGAGCAGGATGCGCGAGGCGAGGTCACGGCCACGCTTGCGCCGTCACGTGCCACCGCGAAGATGCTCGCGGTGCTGCCTGTGTTCGGCCTTGCCCTCGGGTCGTCGATGGGCGCCCGACCGTTGCACATCCTGCTGACCACACCACTTGGTCTGGGTTGCCTGGCCGGCGGGGTGTTGCTCGCCCTGCTCGGCGTGCTATGGGTCGAGCGCATCGCCGATGCAGCGGAGGCCTGAGGTGCACGGAGCTTCAGGGCTGGTGCTGCTGACCACGGCGGCGGCGACCTGGCTCGGCCTCGCTCCGGCGAACCTCCGGCTCGACAGACGTGTGCCACGCGACGCGAGACGGCCGCGCGGTCCGAACCTCCCGGCGAGCACGTTCGTCGAGGACGGCCGGCGACGCGGTGCACTCTGCGCCGTCGCGTGCAGCCTCGCCGGATGGACCTGGGGTGGGATCGTCGCGGCCGTGGTCGGCTTGGCCGCCGGAGTGCTGCTCTCGGCGTGGTTGGGGCACCTCGAGCCGCCGAGCGTTGCTCGAGACCGCGCGATCGTCGAGCGAGACCTGCCGCTGGTGGTCGACCTGCTCGCCGCGTGCGCTGAGGCGGGTCTGCCCCTGCAGCCGACATTGGCCCCGATCGGACTCGCCGTCGGAGGGCCGGTGGGTGCACGTCTGCGGGACGTGTCCGCGCGCCTCGACCTCGGAGCCGACCCGTTGCGTGAGTGGTCCCGGCTTGCCGAGCACGAGGCGTTCGCAGGACTTGGGAGGGCGATGATGCGTGCCCATCGATCCGGCGCGCCGGTCACCGACGTCCTCGGCCGGCTGTCGGCGGACTGCCGCCGGACGCGTCGTACGCAGAGCCAGGCGACGGCTCGGGCGGTGGGCGTGAAGGTGGCCGCCCCGCTTGCTGCCTGCTTCCTACCGGCCTTCATGTTGATCGGCGTCGTGCCGACCATCGTCGGTGGCCTCTCTCACCTCGGCCTGTGAACCACGTCCCCAGTGTGATCGTCCGCTGGCGGTCGTCAACAGAAGGTCGGGGACACGCGGGAGCGGCTTCTCCTTCGGGTTTTCTGACAGGCACGTATCCACTGCGTCGTCACTGTGATGACCGATCGAAGGGACCTCTCATGTCACGCACAAACGTCGGACCCACTACCGACACCCCCGACCCGTCAGGTCGCCGCGTTCGCGACGAGGCCGGCATGAACACGGCGGAGTACGCGGTCGGAACAGTCGGTGCCTGTGGCTTCGCTGGACTCCTCTACCAGCTGCTGACCTCCGACTTCGGTCGCAACCTGCTCGAGAACCTGTTCAACAAGGTGACTGACCTGTTGCCGTTCTGAACCCGGTCGCGGTGGGTGGGCCGGCAGCTGATGTCGGCCCGACCCACGGGCCTCCCCGAGCGAAGGGAGCGCATGCCAGCAATGACGCCGTCGACGCCTGCCAGCCGGACCACGTTGCGCCATCGTTTCTCGGATCGCGGCTCGGTCACCGCCGAGGCCGCCTTGGTGCTGCCGCTCATGGCGGCGTTCGCACTCAGCCTCGTGTGGATGATCTCGATCGGGATCGCGCACGTGCAGGCAGTCGATGCCGCGCGTGATGCCGCCCGTGAACTCGCGCGCGGAGGCGACGTCGCGTCGGCGACGGCTCGAGCCTTCGCGACAGCGCCGGCGGGTTCCCGGATCGATGTCACCCAGACCGATGGGCTGGCGACGGTCGACGTGACCTTCTCTGCACGGCCGCCCGGTTGGCTCCTGGTCCCGCTGCCGGCCGTCCGTATGACGACGTCGTCGTCCGTGGAGGTCGAGGGTAGTGACAGACCCTGACGGACGCCGCGAAGCCGGTTACGCGACCGTGTGGTCGGTGATCTGGATGGGCTGCCTCCTCACGGTGACCGGCCTGGTGCTGTTCGTCGTGGGGGGCGTTGCCCGGCAGCACCACCTCGACGGGTCGGCGGACCTCGTCGCGCTGTCCGCGGCGACTGCGCTCAACGAAGGGTCGGACGCCTGCCTGGCGGCGAGCTGGGTAGCGGCAGCCAACCACGTGCTGCTCGGAACCTGCCGAGTCGATCACCGCGACGTGGTCGTGTTCCTGACCGATCGGCTCGACCTCCCGCTGGGGCTGCACCTCGACCTGGCCGGACGGGCTCGGGCCGGCCCCTCATCGCAATGAGTCATGGAGCGAGAATCTGTGCAAGAAATGCAGGCACTTTCGCGGCGGGACCAGTCGTGCAACGATGACGAGGCAGGCGGGACCGCATGACCGGGAGCGCGCAGGGGACCACAGCGGGGTTGGGACGTCCCTTGCCAACAATGTTCGTGAAAGCCGAGCCGCATGGCCAAGCTGACAAAACGCTATCTTTTGCTGGGCATACCGGCCTTTGGCGTCCTTTTCCTCATCGGCCTCGGTGCCAACACGGCCACCGCTGAGATCACGCTTCCGGGGCCGTCCACGACCTTGCCCACGGATACGTCGAGCCTGCCGATCACGCTTACGGTGCCCACGGACACCTCGACGACGACGATCGTCACGACGACAGATCCGACGACGTCGTCCACACCGCCGCCTCCGACGTCCACTGCACCGACGACCACCACCACCCCCCCGGCGACGACCGGGACGACCGGGACCACGTCGACCACAGTCCCGACCACAGCTCCGACCACAGCCCCGCGCACGACGTTCAGGACGACCACCGCTGGCCCCACCGGTTCGACAACCGCGCCGCAGAATCCCATTCCGACCCAGATCACCATCACCGGTCCGGACGGCAGTGTCCAGACGATCACGCAGGACCCCTCGGCGCCGCTGCCCGCCCAGGGCGCGTTCATCGGTGCCGCCGTCGGCGGGGCCGAGATCACGGCAACCCGGCCGACAGTTCCTGGCGGTGCGGGCCTTGGTGTGGGCTCGACCCAGGGGACAGTTGATGCAAGCGGCCTCGTCACCCAGGCGAGTCTCGACTCGGGGTCCCTCACCAGTGGTCCCGATCGGGCGCGGCTGCTCGTGCTGGCGCTTCTCGCCGTGGCAGCGCTCACGGGCGGGATCTACGCGTACACGCGCTGGTACGACGCCCACCGCTGACCGCGCTGTCCTCCACGCGATCGTCCCGCTCACCGGAGGGGCAAGGCGGCACCGGGTGAGATCGAGCCCCGTTCAGCGCTCGGGTGGCGCCGAGTCGACCGAGCCGGTCGGCTCCACCGGATCGGCGTGCCGCCCGGTCTCTGCACCGGCCTGGGCCCGCTCGTCTGCGGCGGCTGCGCGCTCTCGTTTGGCGGCAGCCTCGTTACGCGCGGCTCGGTCTCGTAGCTCGCGCATCTCCCGGCGACGTTGGCGGGAGCGCGCCAGGCCGCCCCGGAGCATCCACAGGGCAATGACCGCCACGAGCATCGTCGCGGCGCCGGTCAGGAACATGCCTGCCGCATCGGTGTTCACCGTGAACGACCCGAAGTCGAGGGACACGTCGCCGCCGCCGCGGGCGACGGCGCCCACGGTCACGGCCACCGCCGCGACGAGGATCAGAAATCCGAGGACGATCATGGTCGTGTCTCCTCTCGAGCCGACAGGCTCGGTCAAACTCGATCGCGCGGTTCGAGTCACGACCGCGCGCCATGCTGCGCGTCTACGGTATCGAGACTGACGTCTCCCCGCAGGGTGAGCGCATCCGCCTTCAGCGTGGGCGGGAGGGCTCAGCCCTGCCCGGCAGAGGTCAGCCCTGGTCCTGGAGGAGGACGTCGAGCAGCCGGATCGCTCCGCGTTTGTCGAGCGGGTTGTTGCCGTTCCCGCATTTGGGTGACTGGACACACGACGGGCATCCGTCGTCGCACAGACAGGCGGAGATGGCCTCCCGCGTGGCAGTGAGCCATTCGCCGGCCGTGTGGAAACCGCGCTCGGAGAAGCCGGCTCCCCCGGGGTGACCGTCATAGACGAACACGGTGAGCTGACCGGTGTCCTCGTGCAGTGCGGTCGAGACGCCGCCGATGTCCCAGCGGTCGCAGGTCGCGAACAGCGGCAGCAGACCGATGGACGCGTGCTCAGCCGCGTGTGCCGCGCCAGGTACGTCGCGGGGGTCGACTCCGCTGGCCTGGATCTGCTCCTCGGTCAGCGTCCACCACACGGCCTTGGTCTGCAGGTGCCGCTCCGGGAGGTCCAGCGGCTCTTCCCCGAGGATCTCACCGGTGGCCACCCGCTTCTTGAGAAACGACACGATCTGGGACGACACCTCCACGGCTCCGAACGTCAGCTCGGCATCGCCCCACGAGTCGGTCGCGACCGCCGCGAGGATGCGGATGTCGGTGAGGTCCCGGGCGCTCGTGGAGTAGTCCGGCTCAGCCAGGTCGACGACGGCCACGTTGTCCTCGAGGTCGAGCGAGGCGACCAGGTAGGTCTGGCCGAAATGCACGTACACCGCACCCGCGTGGACCGTCGCATGGGCAGACGAGGCGTCGACAGTGCCGACCAGTCGGCCGGTCGAGCCCTCGACGATGCGCACCGGGCTGCCGCCGGTCGAGCGGATGTCAGCCAGGTCACTGGCCCGGTCGCGCCGCGTCCAGAACCAGCCG
This sequence comes from uncultured Actinomycetota bacterium, assembly GCA_963815445.1. GTDB lineage: Bacteria > Actinomycetota > Actinomycetes > Propionibacteriales > Nocardioidaceae > JANLYC01. The sequence goes on along the minus strand of CAWFGV010000002.1, from coordinate 82,247 downwards.
CGGGCTCGATGTCGCAGGTAGCCGGCGTCGACCAGGGAGGCCAGCAACGGCTCGACCTCGCCATCGAAGACCTCGAAATCCGCCTCGGTGACCGGGATCTCCTGCGCGGCCGCACACAAGTGAGGCGCCACGACGTAAGGGTTGGCCGGGTCGAAGACGTTGGCCTCGACCGGCGAGCCGAGCAGCGCCTCGGGGTGCGTGACGAGGAACGTGTCGAGCGGGTCGTCGCGCGCCACCAGGACCCCGAGCCCACCTTGGCCCTCCCGCCCGGACCGGCCGATCTGCTGCCACATGGAGGCGCGGGTGCCGGGGAAGCCGGCCATCACCACCGCATCGAGGCCGTCTATGTCGATCCCGAGCTCGAGGGCGTTGGTGGCCGCCACCGCCAGCAGGTCGCCGCTCCTGAGCCGTTCCTCGAGCTCGCGCCGGTCTTCGGGGAGGTACCCGCCGCGGTACGGCGCGACCCGTTTGGCCAGGTCGGGATCGACCTCGTGCAGCTTGGCCTGCGTCTGCAGCGCGACGGTCTCGGCCCCACGCCGGCTGCGCACGAACGCCAGCGTGCGCACACCGTCGGCGACGAGGTCGGCGAGCAGGTCGGCAGCCTCGGCCGCGGCTGACCGGCGTACGGGGGCGCCGTGCTCGCCGTGGAAACTGGTCAGGGGCGGCTCCCACAGCGCCACCACGGTCGTGCCGCGCGGCGAGCCGTCGACGTCGACGGCCACGACCTCGGTTCCGAGGAGACGGCTCGCCGTGATGTCCGGTTCGGCGGCGGTCGCCGAGGCGAGCACGAAGGTCGGCTGCGCGCCGTAGTGGGCGGCGACCCGGCGTAGGCGTCTGAGGATCTGGGCTACGTGCGCCCCGAAGACCCCGCGGTAGTGGTGGCACTCGTCGACGACCACGTACTGCAGTGACCCCCAGAAGAGCGACCAGCGTGCATGCGAAGGCAGCATCGTCCGGTGCAGCATGTCGGGGTTGGTCAGGACGTAGTTGGCGTGGTTGCGTGCCCAGTCGCGCTCCTCGCGCGTCGAGTCGCCGTCGTATGTCGTAGGACGGACCCCAGGCACGTCGAGCCCGCTGACCGAGCTGAGCTGGTCGCGCGCCAGCGCCTTCGTGGGGGACAGGTAGAGCACTGTGTCACCGCGGGCGCCCGGCCTTTCGACGCTGGAGGCGATGGCGGTCAGCGCCGGGAGCAGATAGGCGAGCGACTTGCCCGACGCCGTGCCGGTGGACACGACCGTGTGACGGCCGGCCCAGGCGAGCTCGGCCGCCTCGGCCTGGTGGCTCCACAGCGCGGCTACTCCCCGGGTGAGGTAGGCGTCGACCAGCGCCGGATGTGCCCACGTCGGCCAGGGAGCGACCAGCGCCTGGCGCGCGGGACGCAGCTCGAGATGGGTGAGCCGATCGCGGCGTGCGGAAGGGGCAGCGAGGCTCAGCGCCACCGCCTCCGGGTCGAACGCTCGTCCTCTGGTCACCACCGGCCATCCTCCCATCGCTGACCCACAGTGTCGGAGTCGTGGTTGAATGTGAGCATCGAGGCCCAGCGATCAACCGATCTGCGTGGGTGCACCAAGGAGGCGTTCGTGGACCTGTCGTTGGACAACAGGGCAGATGGGGAGCGCATGGTCGTCGACGTCGGCGGTGAGATCGACGTCTACACCGCGCCGAAGCTGCGCGAGCGCCTGGTCGAGCTGATCAACTCCGGCCACTACCACCTCATCGTCAATCTCGAAGGCGTCGACTTCCTGGACTCGACCGGACTCGGCGTTCTGGTCGGCGCGCTCAAGCGTGTCCGGGCCCACGAAGGGTCACTGCTGCTGGTCTGCACCCAGGAACGGTTGTTGAAGATCTTCCGGATCACCGGGCTGGCCAAAGTCTTCCCGATCTATGACTCGGTCGAGGCCGCCACTCAGGCTTAGCGGAGACCCGGGGCCGGGGCGACACGGCCTGGCTGACCCCGGGCGTTTGATCCCGGTCGTGATGTCGCTAGACTCCGGCGGTCTTGTCCCGTGTGAGCGGTGTCACCGTTTCGTACGGCCAAGTTTGGTCACTGACCGACCACCTGTGCACCGTTTGGCGTGCGCGGATACATACACGGGCCTGTGGGCTCACTGGAGGTAACGGATGTCCCGGCTCAACCTCGCCGAGAGCGGCGTGGCTGTGTCCCTCTCGAGCGGTAACACCACTCTTGTCGTCATCGTGGCCGCCATCGCCGTCGTGGCGTTGGGCATGGGCTACATGTTCCGGCAGGAGGTGCTTGGCGCGCCCGAGGGCACCGAAAACATGAAGACGATCGGACTGGCGGTCGAAGAAGGCGCGCAGGCCTACCTGACCCGACAGTTCAAGACGCTGGCCGTCTTCGCCGCGATCGCGTTCGCACTGCTGTTCGTGCTGCCAGGCGATGCCGGCATCCGGATCGGGCGCTCCCTGTTCTTCGTGCTGGGAGCGGGTTTCTCGGCCACGATCGGGTACCTCGGTATGTCGCTCGCCGTCAAGGCGAACGTCCGGGTTGCCGCCGCAGCGCAGACGGTGGGTCGTGACCCCGCGATGCGCGTCGCGTTCCGCACCGGTGGTTTCGTCGGCATGATGACCGTCGGACTCGGACTGCTGGGTGCCTCGCTCGTCGTGCTCATCTACAAGAGCGACGCCCCCTCTGTTCTCGAGGGCTTCGGCTTCGGCGCGGCGCTGCTCGCCATGTTCATGCGTGTCGGTGGCGGCATCTTCACCAAGGCCGCCGACGTAGGCGCTGACCTGGTCGGCAAGGTCGAGCAGAACATCCCCGAGGACGACCCGCGCAACGCCGCGACCATCGCCGACAACGTGGGCGACAACGTCGGTGACTGTGCCGGTATGGCCGCGGACCTGTTCGAGTCGTACGCCGTGACGTTGGTGGCCGCCCTGATTCTCGGCAAGGCCGCCTTCGGCGCCGAGGGCCTGGTGTTCCCGTTGATCGTTCCGGCGATCGGCGCGCTGACCGCGATCATGGGTGTCTACCTCTGTCGTCCCCGCGAGGGCGAGGGCGGTCTCACCACCATCAACCGCGCCTTCTACATCTCCGCTGCCGTATCGGCAGTGCTGTGCGCCGTGGCGGCGTTCATCTACCTTCCCTCGTCGTTCGCTGACCTGACGCTGGGTACCAGTAGCAACAGTGACCTCACTCAGATCCTGGCCGCGATCTCCGAGCCTGCCAGCGGCGACCCGCGGGTGATCGCGGCGGTTGCCGTCATCATCGGCATCGTGCTCGCGGCGCTGATCCTCGCGCTGACGGGCTACTTCACCGGCACGGAGTATCGGCCGGTCAAGGACGTCGGCAAGACGGCGCTCACCGGCCCGGCGACGGTGATCCTGTCCGGTCTGTCCGTTGGCTTCGAGTCCGCTGTCTACACGGCCCTCGTCATCGGGGCTGCGGTCTACGGCGCGTTCCTGCTCGGTAGCGGCGTCATCGTCGTCTCACTGTTCGCGGTCGCGCTGGCCGGCTGCGGCCTGCTCACGACCGTCGGCGTCATCGTCGCGATGGACACGTTCGGTCCGGTCTCCGACAACGCTCAGGGCATTGCCGAGATGTCCGGGGACGTCGACGAACGAGGCGCGGCGATCCTGACCGAGCTCGATGCTGTCGGCAACACCACGAAGGCGATCACCAAGGGCATCGCGATCGCGACGGCGGTGCTCGCCGCGACCGCGCTGTTCGGCTCGTTCACCGACGCGGTGACGCAGGCGGCGGTCGATGCGGGAGCGTTCAAGGATCAGGGCATCAGTTTTGCCGACACGCTCGCCAACGTCGGTGTGCTCAACGTCGCCAACCCGTCCAACCTGGTCGGCCTCCTGATCGGCGCCTCGGTCGTGTTCCTGTTCTCCGGTCTGGCGATCAGCGCCGTCGGACGGGCCGCTGGTGCGGTCGTGTTCGAGGTGCGGCGCCAGTTCCGCGAGATCCCCGGCATCATGGAGGGAACCGGTCGGCCGGAGTACGGCAAGGTCGTCGACATCTGTACCCGTGACTCGCTGCGCGAGCTCGCTACACCGGGTCTGCTGGCCATCCTGGCTCCGATCGCGGTCGGGTTCGGCCTCGGCGCCGCCCCGTTGGGCGCTTATCTCGCCGGCGCGATCGGCACTGGCACGCTGATGGCCGTGTTCCTCGCGAACTCCGGTGGTGCCTGGGACAACTCCAAGAAGCTCGTCGAGGACGGTCACCACGGCGGTAAGGGCTCGCCGGCTCACGAGGCGACGATCATCGGTGACACCGTGGGTGACCCGTTCAAGGACACCGCCGGCCCGGCGATCAACCCGCTGCTCAAGGTGATGAACCTGGTGTCGCTGCTGATCGCGCCGTCAGTGATCGCGCTGTCGGTCGGCAAGGACCAGAACGATCCGCTACGCATCCTCATCGCTGTCGTCGCGGCTCTCGGAATCGCCACGGCGGTGTACATCTCCAAGCGTCGGCCGATCGCGATCGGCGACGCCGACACCGAGGCTGCGGTCACGACCACGGTCTGATCGCCGCCGGCCAACCTGCCGAGATCCTCGAACGCCCTCCGACCGCCCGGTCGGAGGGCGTTCTGGCTGCGGAGGGTTCTAGGATCAGGTGTTCGCCACCTGGCCGTCGCACGAGGAGGTCACCCTGTCCCGCACGGTCTTCCTGCACGTCGGCGTCGCCAAGACCGGGACGACGTACCTGCAGCGGCTGCTCTTCGCCAACCGCGACCTGTTGCGCTCGAACGGCGTGCTGTACCCGGGAGAGCGGCCGGCCGCGCATTTCCTGGCGTCGATGGACCTGAGGGGGGCGGGCTTCGGTGGCCACGAGTACCCCGGCGCCAAGGGGATGTGGGCCGCGATTGCCAAGGACGTCAACCAGTACGCCGGCTCGGCGGTCGTCTCGCACGAGACCTTGGCCCGCACCCGGCGCAAGGTGATCAGGCAGGCCGTCGACAGCTTCCACACCGACGACGTCCGCGTCGTGCTCACGACACGAGACCTGGCACGGCAGATCCCCGCGGTCTGGCAGGAGAACGTCAAGAACCGCAACGTCCAGAGCTATGGAGAGTTCCTCCACGACGTGTTGGTGGGCGTCCCCCGGAAGCGGCCACGCCCGGGACTTCCTGAGCTTGTGTCGTCGTCCTCGTTCTGGCGGCCACAGAACCTGCCCGACCTGGTCAAGCGCTGGTCGCAGTTCGTCGGCCCGCGCAACGTCATCCTCGTCACGGTTCCACCCCCCGGTGCTCCACGTGACGAGCTGTGGAATCGCTTCGCGGCCGCCACCGAGCTGCCCGAGCTGCCCTACTCGTTCGAGCTCGAGAGCGAGAACGTCTCGCTCGGTGCGGCCGAGGCCGAGCTGCTGCGCCGGATCATCCCGCATGTCGACTCCGAGCTCGACTGGCCGAAGTGGGAGAACCGGGTCAAGCGGCGCTTCGCCGAACGGACGCTGGCGCCCGTGCGAACCCAGGGCCGGATCGTCGTACCCGCGGCCTGGCATGATGCGGTCACCGAGGTCTCCGAGCAGATGATCAAGGTCCTGCAGACACGCGATATCCGGGTGGTCGGAGATCTCGACGATCTCCGACCTCGCTTCGAACCTGCCGACGGCCCGCTTCCTGACGAGGTGAGCGACACCGAGCTGCTCGAGTCCGCACTCGCAGTGCTGGCGAAGCTGGCGGCCGCCGCTCCGGCCACGCCACGTTCGGTCCGCCTCGCGGGCCGCGGTGTCGCCGACCGCCTCAAGGAGAAGTTCCGACGTGACTGAGCGGGTCTACCTCCATATCGGCGCTCCGAAGACCGGGACCACCTATCTCCAGGGAGTGCTGGACACCAACCGGCGGGCGCTGAAGCGGGCCGGCCTGCTGTATCCGAAGCTGCCGGGCATCGCGCACCACAGCGCACTGTGGGACCTACGGAGGATGTGGCAGGAGCGCGAGTTCAACGTCGAGGTGCGTGGGCACTGGGACCGCGTCGTCCGCAAGGTGGCCGCCTGGGAAGGGCCGAGCGCCCTGTTGTCCAGCGAACTGTTCGTGTACGCCGAGCCGGACGAGGTCGCACGCGCGTTGACGTCCTTCGGCGACAGCGAGGTCCATGTCGTCTACACCGCGCGCGACCTCGTCCGCCAGGTGCCGGCCGTGTGGCAGGAGCGGCTCAAGAACCAGCACACGATGCGGTACGACGCGTTCGTCTCGGACGTGATCGGCCGGTCGCGGTCAGGAATGGCCAGGAGCTTCTGGCTGGCCCAGGACGCACCGAAGGCCTTGGCACGGTGGTCGAGCGGGATCCCCGCCGGGCACGTCCACGTCGTCACCATGCCGCCGTCGGGATCGGCCCCCGACCTCCTCTGGAACCGGCTTGCCGCGGTGGTGGGGCTGGACGGCACGCAGTACGTCGCCGACGTCCCCGCCACCAACACGTCCTTCGGTGCGGTCGAGGCGGAGGTGCTGCGCCGGCTCAACGAACGGCAGGCCGGCGATCTCGGTGCCGCCGCCTACCGGCGGGTGGTCCGCAACGGACTGTTCGACGTGCTCGACCGGGTCGTCCCCGACAAGACGAAGATCACCCTGAGCCCGGCCGAGCACGCTGCGCTCGTGAAGCGCAGCGCGGGTCTGGTGGCGGACCTCGAGGCCGGCGGCTATGACGTCGTCGGTGATCTCGCCGACCTGGTGCCCGTACCGTTCTCACCTGCCGGCGGCGAGCAGCGCCGTCCTGGTGACGTGACGGATGTGGAGGTCAACGAAGCACTCCTCGACGCCTTGTTCCTGGTGCTGCGGCGCGGGACGAAGAAGTAGGCCCGACCGTCACCCTCGCCACCAGGCGACCTAGCCGGCGACGGGGCGGCAACAGTGTCCGACTAGCGGCGCAGCAGCCCGAGCCGACGAAGGATCATGCCGACGCGGGCACGGGTGCGCCAGTACATCTCCACGCCGCGCGCCTGCGGTGTCGCTCTGCGGGGAGCGACTCCGGAGGCGGCGTTCTCGAGCTCCACGATGATCCGGCGTTGGCGGCCCGCGTGCTGCAGGAGACCGGTCGCCGCACGGATGGCGGCCGGGGCCAGGTCGGCCTCGGTGAGCTCGGTCGGTGAGACGTAACCGTCATGGTCGCCGGCCCGGGGTAGCAGCTCGTCCAGGTCCCCGACAACCGAGTAGCCCGCCGCCTCCAGCTCGGAGATCAGCTGCCGTGAGCGCTTCGTCACCCAGTCGAACCGGCCGGGAGGCAGCATCAGCTTGGGCGACTGCCCACCAAGGACCTGCTCGGCCAGGAACACTCGCACGAGCGGGTCGTAGTTCTCCGGCGGCATTCCCTGGACCGACGCGTTCATGCGGCGTACGAGCTCGGTCTCGGCGACCCCCATCGACGGGTTGGAGCTCGAGGTCACCGCGTCGTACGCGTCCGGATCCAGACCCGTCACCTGGCAGAAGCGGCGCCACAGCGTGTCCTTCGGTGCGCCCGGCGGCGGCAGCGTCACCACGTGGATCCGCTCCGGAGGAACCACCGCGGACCACCTCTGCAGAACGTAGGTCGCGTCGTGCATCCCCCAGAACATGTCACCGAACGGTGGTGGGGCGTCGAAGCCGAGCTCGATGAGGTCGTCGACGAACTTCTCCAGGGTGACCTGGTGGTTGTGCTTGATGTGCTCCTGCCAGTCGGAGACCAGCTGCCGCGCGAGGTCGCGGGCCGAGAAGATGACGTGCACCTCGGCGGTCCCGACACTTCCCACGCCGGCAGCGATGCGCTCTGGAGAGGACCCGCCGAGCAGCTCGTTGGACACGATGACGGTGTGACCGGTCCAGCCGGCGGCACGGTCCGCCACCTGCTGCCACTCACCCTTGAACGCGTGGGCGCGCTGACTCCCCCACCCTGCGCCGCGGAAGTCCTGCATCGACCGGAACGACTGTCCGTGGTCGTCGTAGGGGTAGAGGACACCGGCTGCGGCCAGCGCCTCCCGGTTCTGCAGCAGCACGTGCTGGAGGTAGGTCGTGCCGGTCTTGGGGGCGCCCACATGGAAGAAGACCCGCTTGCGGCCCGGCGTGTGCGCCGAGAGCTCCACGCTCACGACGCCCCCTGGCCCCGACGCTGCAGCCGGCCAAGGAGCACGCGGGCCTTGTCGCCGGCACCGGCGTCTTTGCGCTCGGTCTCCGGAAGAACCTCCGCCAGCAGGCTCACGGCAGCCCGGGCGACCTTGGCGTCTGCCGCAGGAGCAGCCTTGCCGAACGCCGCATCGGCCGGCTCGAGGTCGCTGAGGTCTCCGACGATGTCGTAGGGCGCGGCGCGCAACCCGGTGATGATGGCCTCGGCATGGCTCAGAACCGTCCCGCGATGGCGGAGCGGTACCTGCTGGCGACGACCGCCGGTCTGGCTGTCGGCCAGCAGGTTGAACCGCCGCTTGACTGCTCGCTCGTACGTCGGCCAGTCGAGGTCGGCGGGCAGCTGCGTGTTCAGCTGTCGCAGCACCTCCGACCACACGACGCTCAGCGAGGCGTTGCTCCGCGCCACCTCGAGGTCGACTCCCGACCCGTCGACGCCGACCGCGGTGCAGAACCGCTCCCAGAGCAGCTGACCACCGGAGACGCCCTCTGGCGGCAGCGTCACCACATGGATCCGCTCCGCCGGCACATGGACGGCCCACCTGGCCAGCACCGCGAGCGGCTGCTGCGCTCGCCAGAAGCCGCGGTCGGGCGCCGCCTCCGGATCGAGGGTGATGTCGAGGAAGCGATCGAACGTACGTGTCCGCCGGTTCTTGAGCCCCTCCTGCCAGACGGCAGGAAGCTGCCGGGCCAGGTCCCGGGCGCCGTACACGACGTGCACCTCGGCAGGAGCGAGGCTCTGAACCACGCGGCCCACCTGGTCCTCGTGTGCCCCGGCGAACACCTCGTGGGTGATGACGCTGCTGTGGTCGGTGCTGCGGGCCTTCGCGGCGAGGCGCTCCCAGGAACCAGGAACGGCAGGGTCGTCGTGACCGCCGAACGAGATCCCCCGCAGGTCGAGCGCGGCGTGGAAGTGGTCGACAAGCTTGGTCCCGGGCACGGTGAGACCGCGTTTGGCCAGCGTCTCACGATTGAGCCACAACACGTCCTGGATGAACGTCGTGCCAGTCTTGGGCGGGCCGACGTGCAGGTAGACGGCAGGGGGGCGAGCGGGCACGGGTTCATCGTAGAGGCGTGGCCCGGATTGGCGACCGGCCGTGGCGGGGCGATACCGTGAGCGAGCCGTGACTACCCCTTTGAGGACGAACTTGTGACTGATACCACCACCGAGGCCGCCATCTCCGACGCTGCTGAGGCAGCCGACGACGCCGCACCTGTCGAGGTGGCCGCTGGTGTTGCCTCCGCGGTCGAGACCGTGGCCGGCGACGAGGTGGCACCGGGTTGGCGCATCGTCCAGCGCACGATCATCCGCCGTGACCAGGACCTCGACCTACGGCCGCTGTACATCAACGGCCTCTCGGGGTTCGGCGGCGCCGCCACCGGCTCCCGTCAGTCCGGCGCCGAGGACGAGCCGGATGTCGAGGCGCAGGTGCGTGGCAAGGGCGGCGCGAAGAACCAGTACGACGACACGATGGGTGAGGCCGTCGAGCCGATCGGAGCCTTCGGCACCGTCACCGACGACGGGGCGATCGCCAAGCCGGAGCTCAGGTTGACGTTCGGCACCTACTTCAACGCCTTCCCGGCCAGCTACTGGCGCCGCTGGACCGACATCCGCACCGTGCGGCTCACCGCCACCGTGTCGGGCCCGGGGACGCTGCTCGTCTACCGCTCGACGGCCAAGGGGCACGTCCAGCGTGCCGACTCCGTCACGTTCACCGGCGTCGACCACCAGAGCGTGGTCGTCGACCTGCCGCTGCAGCCGTTCATCGACGGCGGCTGGTACTGGTTCGACGTCGAGGCCGGCGACGAGCCGTTCACGTTGCATTCCGCTCACTGGAGCGTGCAGACCGATCGAACATCGTCCGGGACGGTGTCGATCGGCATCACGACGTTCAACCGCCCCGACTTCTGCGTCGACCAGCTCGTCAAGCTGTCCGAGCAGCCTGCGGTGCTCGCGATCCTCGACGAGGTCATCGTGGTCGACCAGGGCAACCAGAGGGTCAGGGACCATGAGCTCTATCCCGAGGCAGCAGCAGCCCTCGGGTCGAAGCTGCGGCTCATCGAGCAGGGCAACCTCGGCGGCTCGGGTGGGTTCTCCCGGTCGATGGACGAGGCCACGGTCAAGGGTGCCGCAGACTACGTGCTGCTCCTCGACGACGACGTCGTCTGCGAACCCGAGGGCATCCTGCGGGCCGTCACGTTTGCCGACCTGACCAAGAAGCCCATGCTCGTGGGTGGCCAGATGTTCAGCCTCTACGACCGGACCGTCATGCACGCGTACGGCGAGACGGTGGCGAAGTGGCGCTGGTTCTGGGGTCCCGCACCCAAGACCAAGCACGGGCACAACTTCGCCCAGAAGTCGCTGCGCTCGACGAAGTGGCTGCACCGACGCGTCGACGTCGACTACAACGGCTGGTGGATGTGCCTGATCCCCACTCAGGTGATCCGAGAGATCGGCCTGTCGCTGCCCATGTTCATCAAGTGGGACGACGCGGAGTTCGGGCTGCGTGCGGCCGAGCGCGGCTACAAGACCGTGACGATGCCCGGTGTCGCCGTCTGGCACGTCCCGTGGCACGAAAAGGACGACACGATCGACTGGCAGGCGTACTTCCACCGTCGCAACCGCATCATCGCCGCGCTGCTGCACTCGCCGTACGACCGAGGTGGGCGGCTGGTCAGGGAGAGCTTCGAGACCCAGGTCAAGCACCTGCTGTCGATGCAGTACGGACCTGCCGAGATGGGTCTGATGGCGATCGAGGACATCCTCGAAGGGCCGCAACGGATGCATCGCGACGTTCGCATGCGGCTCGGTGAGCTCAACGCACTGCGCCGCCGGTACGACGACTCGATCTCCGAGGCTGACCTCGACCGGTTCCCGCCTGCTCGTCGCAAGAAGCCGCCGCGCAAGGGCAAGTCGCCGAGTACACCGGTCGGGCTGGTCGGTCGCGCCAAGACCATGGCGCTCGGCGGCATCCGGCAGGTCCTGCCGGTGCGCGAGCTCTCCCGAGAGCACCCCGAGGCCAACATCCCGCATGTCGACCTGAAGTGGTGGCTGCTCGCGCAGTTCGACTCGGCGCTCGTCTCCTCCGCTGACGGCACCAGCGCCGCCTGGTACAAACGTCGCCCTGAGCTGGCGCGTGATCTCATGACCCGGTCCGTGACGCTGCACGCACGGTTGGCCAAGGAGTGGCCGCAGCTGTGCGACCAGTACAAGGAGGCCTTGCCCGAGCTGGCCTCCCCCCAGACGTGGGCGGCGACGTTCGAGGACTCGCTGGGCGACCGCTCCTGAGCGGCGCCGCTTGACTCACGCGTTACCGTTCTTCGCGGCGCTGTGTCAGGCTCGCCGCACCGAACGGTCTCACCGAGAGAACCAGGAGCACCATCCCCGTGGCTGATGACGGACACAAGCTGGTCATCGTGGAGTCGCCTGCCAAGGCGCGCACGATCTCCGGCTTCCTCGGACGTGGGTACGTCGTCGAGTCGTCGATCGGTCATATCCGCGACCTGCCCAACAACGCCGGCGAGGTGCCGGCGAAGTACAAGGGCGAACCCTGGGGGCGGCTGGGCGTCAACGTCGATGACGGCTTCACGCCCGTCTACGTCGTGCCTCGCGACAAGAAGCCGCAGATCACCAAGCTGAAGGCGCTGCTGAAGGACGCCGACGAGCTCTACCTGGCCACGGACGAGGACCGTGAGGGTGAGGCGATCGCGTGGCACCTGTTCGACGAGCTCAAACCGACGGTGCCCGTGCGCCGGATGGTGTTCCACGAGATCACGCCGGAGGCGATCGCCGAGGCGGTGTCCAACCCACGCGAGATCGACGGAGACCTCGTCGAGGCGCAGGAGGCCCGCCGCATCCTCGACCGTCTCTACGGGTACGAGGTCTCGCCGGTGTTGTGGAAGAAGGTCATGAGTGGCCTGTCCGCCGGGCGCGTCCAGTCAGTCGCGACCCGTCTCGTCGTCGATCGTGAGCGCGAACGGATGGCCTTCCGCTCCGCGGCCTACTGGGACCTCGAGGCGACTTTCGACGCGGGCGAGGGGAAGACGCCGCAGACCTTCCCGGCCAAGCTGACTGGCCTCGACGGACGACGGGTGGCCCAGGGCCGCGACTTCACGTCGGTCGGTGAGCTCAAGGGCAACGACGTCGTGCATCTCGACGAGACGCGAGCCGGAGCCCTGGCCCAGGCGCTCCGTGACGAGTCATTCTCCGTCCGGTCGGTCGAAGCCAAGCCCTACCGTCGCTCGCCATCCGCACCGTTCCGGACCACGACGCTGCAGCAGGAGGCGTCGCGCAAGCTCGGCTACGGCGCGTCCCGCACGATGCAGATCGCCCAACGGCTGTACGAGAACGGCTTCATCACCTATATGCGGACCGACTCGATCACGTTGTCGGGCACCGCGATCAGTGCCGCGCGCGCGCAGGTGACCGAGCTGTACGGCCGCGAGTACCTGCCGAGCTCCCCGCGCACCTACCAGAGCAAGGTCAAGAACGCGCAGGAGGCGCACGAGGCCATCCGCCCCGCAGGTGAGCACTTCCGCACTCCGGCGCAGACCGGGCTGCACGGTGACGAGTTCCGGCTCTACGAGCTGATCTGGATGCGCACGGTCGCCTCCCAGATGCGTGACGCCGAAGGTCGGTCGGTGTCCGTACGCATCGCCGCCACCGCGACGAGCGGAGAAGCGTGCGAGTTCTCCGCCAGCGGGCGCGTCATCACGTTCTACGGCTTCATGAAGGCATACGTCGAGGGGCACGACGATCCCGACGCGGACCGCGACGACCGCGAGACCCGCCTTCCTGACCTCACCGAAGGCGACGCGCTGACCGTTGCCGAGCTGGGTTCGGCCGGTCACGAGACCAGACCGCCGGCGCGCTACACCGAAGCCACGCTGGTGCGGGAGCTCGAGGAGCGCGAGATCGGCCGGCCGTCGACGTACGCCTCGATCCTGGGGACGATCCTGAACCGTGGGTACGTGTACAAGAAGGGCACGGCCCTGGTGCCGGCCTGGTTGGCGTTTGCTGTCGTGCGGTTGCTCGAGCGCCACTTCGCCCGCCTCGTCGACTACAACTTCACTGCGGGCATGGAGGACATCCTCGACGAGGTCGCCGCCGGACGCCGCGACTCGACGACCGAGCTCGCCGGGTTCTACTTCGGCACTCCCGAGCAGGAGGGCCTCAAGACCATCGTCACCGAGCTCGGCGACATCGACGCGCGCGAGCTCTCCACGTTCGAGATCGGCGAGGGTATTGCGCTGCGGGTCGGACGCTACGGACCGTACGTCGAGGACGCGGACGAGAAGCGCGCGAACGTCCCTGAGGACCTGCCACCGGACGAGCTGACGCTGGAGAAGGCCAAGGAGCTGCTGGCCAACCCCTCAGGCGCCGAACGCGAGCTCGGAAGCGACCCCGAGACGGGGCGGATGATCGTCGCGAAGAACGGCCGGTTCGGTGCGTATGTCACCGAGGTGCTGGGGGACGACGCCCCGAAGTCGGCGAAGCCGCGCACCGGAAGCCTGTTCGCATCGATGTCCCTCGACACGATCACGCTCGAGCAGGGACTGACGCTCCTCACCCTTCCGCGCGTCGTCGGTCTCGACCCGGGGTCCGGCGACGAGATCACGGCACAGAACGGCCGCTACGGACCGTACCTGAAGAAGGGGACGGACTCCCGCTCGATCGATTCGGAGGAGCAGCTGCTGACGATCACGCTCGACGAGGCGTTGGCGATCTACGCGCAACCCAAGCAGCGTGGTGGCCGGGCTGCGGCCGCGCCCCTCAAGGAGCTCGGGCCCGACCCCGTCACCGGGACGGCGGTGGTGGTCAAGGACGGCCGCTTCGGACCGTACGTCACCGACGGGGAGATCAACGCGACCCTGCGCAAGGACGACTCGGTCGAGACGATCACGATCGAACGCGCGGGTGAGCTGCTGGCCGAGAAGCGCGCCAAGGGCCCCGCCCCGAAGAAGCGGGCCGCCAAGAAGTCAACGGCCAAGAGGACGACGAAGAAGACTGCCAAGAAGGCCCCCGCCAAGAAGTAGGGCTCGAGCCGCACAAACAGAACCGCCCAGCTCCGAAGAGCTGGGCGGTTCGTTGAGTCACCAGCCGATGCGCAGCCCGTGGGGCGTGCGCGTCGGCCAGACGTCAGATGACGCGGACGTTCTCGGCCTGGAGGCCCTTGTCGCCCTGCTTGACGTCGTACTCGACCTTCGCGTTCTCATCCAGCGACTTGTAACCGTCGGACTGGATCGCCGAGAAGTGGACGAACACGTCGGGCTGGCCGTCATCCTGGGTGATGAAGCCGAAGCCCTTTTCGCCGTTGAACCACTTAACTGTTCCTTGTGCCATGTTTGTGCTGCTCCTTGGTGGTGGCTCCGACCTTGTGCCGGTGCCTTGCTGCGTGCAACAAATTTCCCACGTGCGCCGCACAAGACATGTGGCCTTGAAAGGCGAAAGGCGCCAAGAGGGGGATCCCACTGGCGCCAAAAAACGTGCGGGGACTGCTAACTGCAACTGATGACGAGACTATCACCTCTCGGGCCATTCGTGACCCCCACCTTGTCGAACCAGCGGCAAGGCAGACCAAGCGTCGGGTCGGCGGATTGCGACACCCTAGGCTGAGGCCGTGTCGAACGCCCGAACCATGCGCCCCGGCGCGGGCGTGTTGTCGATCACCTCGTTCCGCAGGCTGTGGATCGGGCTGGGACTCTCCAGCCTGGGGGACTGGCTCGGATTGCTTGCGCTCACCGCGCTCGCGAGCTCGTTGGCGAGCGACAGCTATGCCAACCAGAACTTCGCCATCGCCGGGGTCCTGTTCCTGCGGGTGCTTCCCGCCGTCGTGCTCGGGCCGCTGGCCGGGTACGTAGCCGACCGGCTGGACCGTCGCTGGACTCTCATCGTGGGAGATGTCCTGCGCGGCCTCGTGTTCGTGACGATCCCCATCGTGCACACGCTCGAGTGGGTCTACGTCGCGACGGTGATCATCGAGGCCATCACCCTCGTCTGGCTGCCGGCGAAGGACGCCACCGTTCCCAACCTGGTGCCTCGGGACAAGCTCGAGGCGGCCAACCAGATCTCGATCGGCACGACGTACGGCTCGGCCGTGCCGGCGGCCGGGATCTTCGTGCTGTTGTCGCTGTCGACGAACGCGCTCAACGCCACGTTCGGGTGGGTCGACGCAGCTGTCACGTTGGCGTTGGTGTTCAACGCAGGCTCGTTCATCG
Organism: uncultured Actinomycetota bacterium; assembly: GCA_963815445.1. GTDB lineage: Bacteria > Actinomycetota > Actinomycetes > Propionibacteriales > Nocardioidaceae > JANLYC01. The sequence continues at coordinate 66,972 of CAWFGV010000002.1, read as the reverse complement.
TCTCCGGGATCGTGATCTCGACCCTGCACGACATCCCGCGTGGACCCGCGATCGCTCGTGAGGACCGGCAGGGCATGTTCGCGGTGATCCGGGAGGGGTGGTCCTACATCGCACGGACCCCACTCGTCCGCGGCCTGGTCGTGGGCATCGTCGGCGCGTTTGCTGCCGGCGGCGTCGTGGTCGGCCTGGCGAGGGTGTACGTCGCGGACCTCGGTGGGGGCAACCCGGGCTATGGCCTGCTCTTCGCCAGTGTCTTCACCGGGCTCGCCACCGGGATGTGGCGCGGCGGGCGACTGCTGGCGGCGATGTCGCGCCGGCGGCTGTTCGGGGTCTCGATCGTCGCGGCCGGTCTCCTGCTCGCGAGCGTTGCCCTGGTGGCCAACCTGGCGGTCGTGACCTTCCTGACGTTCTTGCTCGGTTACTTCGCGGGCACTGCGTGGATCACCGGGTACACCCTGCTCGGCCTCGAGGTCGAGGATGCGTCTGCGTGGCCGGACCTTCGCGTTCGTCCAGACGCTGATCCGTCTGGTGCTCGCCCTGGTGCTGGCACTCGCGCCGCTCGCGGCCGGGCTCATCGGCACCCACCGCTTCGTGATCAGGGACGACGCCGTGCTCGACTACAACGGCGCCGCCATCACGATGTTCGCCTCGTCGCTGGTGATGATCACGGTCGGCGTGCTGTCGTACCGTCAGATGAACGACCGGCCGGGCACCACGATCCTGAGTGAGTTGAAGAGGTCCCTGATGGGTGACAACGGCGTGTACGCCGACCGCGGTGTCTTCGTGGCCTTCGAGGGGGGCGAAGGGGCCGGCAAGTCCACGCAGGCGCGCCTGCTCGCAGACTGGCTCGAGCTCGGCGGTTACGACGTCGTCCTGACGCACCAGCCCGGCGGGTCCGCGGTCGGCCAACAGCTGCGTCAGATCCTGCTGGCTCCTGAGACCGGCGCGCTCGACCACCGGGCCGAGACCCTGCTGTACGCCGCGGACAAGGCCGAGCACGTCGAGAAGCTGGTCCGCCCGGCGCTAGCCAGCGGCTCCGTCGTCATCACCGATCGCTACGTCGACTCGACACTCGCCTACCAAGGCGCGGGTCGTGACCTGCTCCCCCTCGAGGTCGAGCACATCGCCCGGTGGGCCACCGCCGAGCTGCGCCCCCACCTCACGGTTCTTCTCGACGTCGACCCGGAGCTCGGCCTCGGCCGCTTCGAGTCGCCGGACCGGATCGAGGCCGAGTCCGCCGCGTTTCACCACCGAGTCCGCGACTCCTTCCTCGCGCTGGCCGCAGCCGATGCCGAGCACTATCTCGTGGTCGACGCCCGGTTGCCTGCCGACGCCATCGCCGCCTCCGTCCGCGTCCGGTTGACGCCCGTCCTCACGCTCGCTGACCGACGTGAAGGAGTCGACGCATGAGCGTCTGGGACGACCTGGTCGGTCAGGCTCGCATCGTCGAGCAGCTCAAGGCGACGGTCGCAGGCGCCGATCTGGCGCTGGCGGGTGAGTCGGGCACAGGGATGACTCATGCGTGGATCTTCACCGGCCCACCCGGCTCGGGGCGCTCGACCGCGGCCCGCGCGTTTGCCGCGGCGCTGCAGTGTGACCGCGGTGGTTGTGGCGAGTGCCTTGCCTGCCGTACCGCCCTGGCGGGGTCCCACGCCGACGTCACGCTGATCACGACCGAGGAGAGTGTCCTGCGGGTCGGTGCCATTCGCGACTACGTTCGCCGCGCCGTGCTCGCGCCCTCGGGTCGCCGCTGGCAGGTGATGATCGTCGAGGACGCTGACCGACTCAACGAGTCAGCGGCCGATGCCTTGCTCAAGAGCATCGAGGAACCACCTCCACGCACGGTCTGGCTGCTGTGTGCGCCGACGGTCGAGGACGTCGTCCCCACGATCCGGTCCCGCTGTCGGGCTCTTGTCCTCCGGACCCCGTCGACGCGTGAGGTGGCGGCGCATCTGGAGACACGCGACAGCGTGAGCGCCGCGGTGGCCAGCTTCGCGGCCCGCGCCTCGCAGGGCCACATCGGTCGTGCCCGAGCATTGGCCCGAGACGAGACCGCCCGCAACCGACGGCGTGAGGTGCTGGCGATTCCTACTCAGCTCACCGATCTCGGGTCCTGCATGACGACGGCTGCGAACCTCGTCGACGCCGCTACCGAGGAGGCCAAGCCACGCAGTGATGCACTCAACGCGCGTGAGCAGGCCGACCTCGAGCTCGCCTTCGGCGCCGGCACGCGCGGCGTCAAGTCGACCGGCTTCGCCGCCGCCAAGAAGGAGCTCGACGGGCATCAGAAGCAGCGGGGGAAGCGCATGGTCAAGGATGCCGTCGACCGTTCGCTGATCGACCTCGCGTCGTTCTACCGCGACGTGCTCTGTTTGCAGGTCGGGGCCGACACCGAGCTCGTCAACGAGGAGTTGAGGCGCGAGATCGATACGATGGCGCGTGGTACGACGGGTGAGGTCTCCACGGGGCGGTTGACCGCGATCTTCGCGGCCCGCGAATGGCTCGAGGGTGAGATCGCACCGTTGTTGGCCTTGGAATCCTTGATGATCTCCCTGAGGGGCGGACCGGCATGAGCGACGCGTCAGGTGGCGGCGGGCCGTCATACCCCGGCTATCCCGGCCAACCGCAGCCGAGCACCGGGACATCTCCGCCGCCGGCGCAGGCCTACCCGCCACCACCGGGGCAGGGAGCACCTGGTGGCTATCCCGGCTATCCGGGCTATCCGGGTGGTGGTAGCGACGACGGCCCGAGGGGGTGGAGCCGCTGGGCGGTCGCGGCCTTCATCGTGGGACTGGTGATCCCGCTGATCGGCATCCTCATCGCCATCCCGCTCGGCATCGTCGCACTCGTCAAGATCGGCCGTGGGCGCCAGCGGGGAAAGGTGCTTGCCATCCTCGGCATGGTGTTCTCCGTGCTCTGGTGGGTAGGGCTGATCGCGCTCGGCGTCTGGGCCGTGAGTCAGCAGGCCGGTCGCGACGACACCGGTGCCATCACCAAGAGCGGTCGCATCGCCTTCGGGGACATCCGCGAAGGCGACTGCGTCTCGATCCCGGGCCTGACGGGCACCGAGGACATCAACACGTTCAAGCTCAAAGGCGTGCCGTGCAGTCAGCCGCACAACGCCCAGACGGTGGCCGTCATCCGGATCGACAGCAGCGACTACCCAGGCCAAGCCAACCTCGATGACCAGTCCGGGCAGCCTTGTCGGGACGCCATCTCAGCCGTCCCCGCGATACAGGCCGGCGATTACCAGTCGAGCCGATTGATTCCTACCGAAGGCATCTGGGGCGACCCGTCCGGCCACCGCGTGCTTTGCTTCGTCGTCAAGTCCGGGTTCGGCAGCTTCACCGGTTCACTCATCCCTTAGGCGCCCGTTCCAGCCTCAGCGGTGGCGGTGCGAGCAACGCCGTTGTGCGCAGGTCTGCGCCGCAGCGGCCGACCCCGCGCTTGGCCACGTACGCTTGCCGGGTGGCCTACGACACCTCTGGGTTTCCGCACCGTCTGCGCGGTATCGCCGTCCTCGCCGCGCTGGCCGGACTCCTCACCCTCGCCGGCTGCGGGGGTGCGCAAGACGTGTCACCGGTGCCGCCGACCCGACCGAGTGGCTCCGATACGACCTCTGGCGGGCCTACCTCCCCTGAATCCTCGACCGGCGCGGGTGTACCGCAGGGCTTCGGCGCCGGGCCGGCCGGAACCGGACTGAGGAGGTTCTATGACCAGAAGGTCTCGTGGACTCCGTGTGAGGGCGGGCAGTGCGCCAGCATCTGGGTACCGTTGAACTACGCAGACCCCAACGGCCAGGCGATCACGATCAAAGCGAAGCGACAGGTGGCCACCGACCCGGCGAAACGGCGCGGCACGCTGCTGATCAACCCCGGCGGTCCTGGGGGATCCGGAATCGACTACCTCGGCTTCATCGGCCTCGGCAAGAGTGTCACGGCCACGTACGACGTGCTCGGTTTCGACCCACGCGGGGTAGGGCAGAGCACCCCGGTCGACTGCCTCAGCGACGCCAAGCTCGATGAGTTCATCGCCGCCGATCCGACACCTGACACGCCCGCGGAGGTCAAGCAGCTGCAACAGCTGTCGAAGTCGTTCGCGCAGGGCTGTGTGTCGAAGTCCGGACCGTTGCTCGCCCATGTCTCAACGGTCGAGGCGGCGCGTGACATGGACATCATCCGTGCCGTGGTCCACGACGCGAAGCTCAACTTCTTCGGCGCGTCGTACGGCACGTACCTAGGCGCTACGTACGCGGGCTTGTTCCCGAAGAGGGTCGGTCGGATGGTCCTCGATGGTGCGGTCGACCCGCTCGCGGCTCCCCGGCAGAGCGCGCTCGGCCAGGCGGTCGGCTTCGACGAGGCGCTGACCTCCTACCTCTCGGACTGCGTGAGCCAGGGCAGCTGCCCACTCGGCACCTCGGTCGACAGCGCACGCAGCCGGCTGATCCAGCTGTTCAAACAGATCGACGCCAACCCGCTGCCGACGTCGAGCGGGCGAATGGTGACCGAGGGGTTGGCTTTCCTTGGCGTCATCGTCCCGTTGTACAGCCGCGACAACTGGACCTACCTCACGCAGGCGCTCAAGCAGGCCATTGACGGAACGGGTGACACGCTTCTCCTCCTCGCCGACATCTACGCCGATCGCCAGGCGGACGGGAGCTACGCGAACAACTCCCTCGAGGTGCAGTCGGCCGTCAACTGCCTCGACCATCCGGAGAACGAGTCGCTGCGTCAGATCGAGGCGGGGGGCAAGGAGTTCATCGACAAGGCACCGGTGATCGGCCCGTCGGCCATGTGGTGGCCCTACACCTGCTCGAACTGGCCGGTCCAGCCGTCCCAGCCTCAGCCCGACTTCTCCGCGAAAGGCGCCAGCCCGATCGTCGTGATCGGAACGACACGAGACCCGGCGACGCCGTACCAGCAGGCTGTCAAGCTGGCCGCGGAGCTGCAGTCCGGCGTGCTCCTGACCCGAGACGGTGACGGGCACACGGCGTACGGGTCAGGCAACGTCTGCATCGAACAGGCCGTCGACACCTATCTGGTCAACGGGACACCACCCGCTGACGGATTGGCCTGCTGACCCATGAGCAACGCCGAGGCCGACCGCGAGCTGGTGCTCCCAGCGGGATCGAGGCAGCAGCTTCCGACGTTCGAGCGGCTCGCGCCCAGGGCGGTGCTGCTCGGCCCCCGGCAGGAGGTCCGGCGGGTGCTGCCCAACAAGGAACGCCGGATGATCGGTGCCTGGTGCTTCGTCGACCACTTCGGCCCCGAGGACATCACGAACGAGGTCGGCATGCGGGTGGCACCGCATCCCCACAGCGGGCTCCAAACGGTCAGCTGGCTCCTCGACGGCGAGATCCAGCACCGCGACACGCTCGGCAGCAACGTCATCGTGGTCCCAGGCCAACTCAACCTGATGACATCCGGCCCCGGCATTGCGCACTCGGAGGAGTCGCCGCCGGGCCACTCGGCTGTCATGCACGGCGTCCAGTTGTGGGTCGCACTGCCGGCCGGTGCGCGCCACGTTGCCCCACGGGCGTTCACGCAGTACTCCGAACTGCCGACGCTGAGCCGGGACGGACTTCGCGCGACCGTGATCCTCGGCCGCCTCGAGGACGTCGAGTCACCTGCCACCACGTACACACCGATCATGGGTGCCGAGCTCGTGGTGGACGGTGTCGCGGAGGTCGGGCTGCAGCCGGACTTCGAGTACGGCGTCCTGGCGATCGACCCGGGCGTTGTCGTTGCAGGTCACCGCCTCGAAACGAGCGAGATCGGCTACGTCGGCGCCGGTCAGGAGCGTCTCGAGCTGGCGAGCACGGGCTCGGCGCGTGCACTCCTGCTCGGGGGTGAGCCGTTCGCCGAGGAGATCGTGATGTGGTGGAACTTCATCGGCCGCAGCCACGACGAGATCGTGGAGTTCCGGCGCCGATGGAATGACGGGGATGAGCAGTTCGGTGCGGTCGTGGGGTACGACGGAGACCGGCTGCTGGCCCCGCCGATGCCGAACACGCGGCTCAAGTCCCGCGGCCGAACGCGCTGACTTCCCAGCCCCCAGCCTCCCGGAACTGCGGGAAAGTGCAGGTTCTCGACGGCGGGTCGGCCTGCACATTCCCGCAATTGCGGGCGGCGAGGAGATCAGCGGGCGGGAGGTTCCTGCTCTGCGGCCCGCTTGTCCTTCTCGACCTGGGCTTCGTCGACCACGGTCGGACGCAACCAGGCCCAGATGATGAAGAAGGCCCCGAGCGCGCCGATCCCGAGCCCGGCCCAAAGGTTCGCGTTGACGCCGTCGGCACGCGCGAGCTCGGCGTCGCTGGCGTTGAAGATGCCGAGCACGAGCAGCACGACACCGTAGATGAGCAGCAACAGTCCGATCACGTTGCGGATGTCGAACAAGCCGGCTTGGTGCCGTGCCTTTGCCGTCGAGGTTTCCTGAGCAGACATGGTGGGCTCCGATCAGCGGAAGATGATGTTCAAGATGACGACCAGCCCCAGTGAGACACCGGCCAGCTTGGTAGGAGAGAGCCACCAGTGCGCGACTGCGGAGGATCCCTCGGTGAAGTCAGACTTGGGCGTCAGCGAGTAGACCAGCCCGCGCAGCTCGGACTCTTGTCTGGGGCGCGTCATACCCGTGACGACCACGCTGACGACGATGTCGACGACGAACGCTGCACCGGCGGCGACGAAGCTCGCGCCCTGTCCGCTGAGCCCGATGGCACCCACGCTGAGACCGCCCAGCGCATCCTGGCTGAGGACCGCGACCACGATCGCCGCCAGCGTGCCCGACACCAGTCCGGTCCAGCCTGCCGTCGCAGTCATCCGCTTCCAGAACATACCGAGGATGAACGTGGCGAACAGGGGTGCGTTGAAGAAGCCGAACAGCGTCTGCAGGTAGTCCATGAGGTTGCTGTAGCTCGAGGCGAGCGCGGCGGTTCCGATCGCGATGAGCGTTGCGACGAAGGTCATCAGCCGGCCAACCCTGGTGTAGTACTCGTCCGGCTCGTCCTTGCGCACGTAGGTCTGCCAGATGTCGTAGCTGAAGACCGTGTTGAACGCCGAGATGTTGGCCGCCATACCGGCCATGAACGCGGCCAGCAGCCCGGCGATCGCGACACCGAGCAGACCGTTCGGCAGCAGGTCTCGCATGAGCAGGAGGAGAGCATCGTTGTAGTCGATGCCACCGCCTCCCTTGCCGCCGGCCTTCTTGTACGCCGCCAGCTCGCTCACCGCGACTGCGGCGATCATGCCGGGGATGATGACGATGAACGGGACGAACATCTTCGGGAAGGAGCCGATGATCGGTGCTCGCTGTGCGGCGCTCATGTTCTTGGAGGCCATTGCTCGCTGAACCTCGACGAAGTTCGTCGTCCAGTAGCCGAACGACAACACGAATCCGAGACCCAGCACGATGCCGACCACCGACAGGAATGACGAGCTGAACCCGGTCAGGTCCGTTCCGGGCCAAGAGGCGAGCTGACCATCCGTGCCGGCCGATGTCATCTTGTCGGTCAGACCACCCCAACCACCGACCTTGTGCAAACCGAGCAGTGTCAACGGCAGCAGTGCAGCCACGATGATGAAGAACTGAAGAACCTCGTTGTAGATCGCGGCGCTCAGCCCACCAAGGGTGATGTAGGACAGCACGATGGCTGCGGCCGCGATGGTGGACACCCAGATCGGCCAGCCGAGGAGGCTGTGCACGATGGTGGCCAGGAGGTACAGGTTGACCCCCGCGATCAACACCTGAGCCACCGCGAAGCTGATCGCGTTGACGAGGTGGGCGGTCGGCCCGAACCGTCGGAGCATGAACTCGGGGACGCTGCGCACCTTCGACCCGTAGTAGAACGGCATCATCACCACGCCCAGGAAGAGCATGGCCGGGATGGCGCCGATCCAGTAGTAGTGCATGGTCGGCATCCCGATCTCGGCGCCGTTGGCCGACATTCCCATGATCTCGACTGCGCCGAGGTTGGCCGAGATGAAGGCCAGGCCCGTCACCCACGCGGGCAAGGACCGCCCGGAGAGGAAGAAGTCCAGGCTCGAGGACACCTGGGTTCGGGCCAGTAGCCCGATGCCCAGGACGAAGACGAAGTACAAGGCGATGAGCAGGTAGTCCACGACGTTGGCGTCGAGGCGCAACGAGGTGCCGGCGGCGATGATCATGGTGATCCTCCGGAGGGTGCGTCCAGGCTGGGGGTGTGGCCCGCTTGCAGACGTTACCGACGATCCGGCGATTCTGCCGACGAGCTTCGTCCGCCGCCGCCGACCCAGGGGCTGCGCGTCGAACCCCTGTCAGCGGGATTTGGGACGTGTCAGCGCGGCTTGGTAACCTCTCACGTCGGCCCCGCGATCGTGGGGTTGCGCCGCCTTAGCTCAGTCGGTAGAGCGTCTCACTCGTAATGAGAAGGTCGTCGGTTCGATTCCGACAGGCGGCTCTTCGTGTCCCTCGAGGGCAGGCGGACTTCACCCTGGCCCATCGAGGTCGACACCGTCGTGCTGGGCGTCGGTGCGTCACCGACTCGAAGCACGTCGTCAAGACACGCGGACAACCATGACGGACAGCAACCAATCATGCCGAAAACCGGCATTGTGCTGGGAGTTTGTCGGCCTCAGACTCGAATTGTCGGGCGAGTCAGGAGGCCACAATGCTGATGGCGATGGTGTTGCTGTTCGGCGCGGGATACATCTGGCGCCTGGCTCCTGACAACACGACCGGTGGGGCGCTCGTGATCAACAGAGCGATGGCCCTGACCTATCTCTTCTTCGGTGAACTCGGACTCATCGCCTGGCTCGGGGTCTAGCTGCCGCCGTCTGCGCCGCGCGACGTCCCGGTCGACCGACGTCGCTCCCTCAGCCGAACGGACGACCCCGCGTGCTCCGAACCGCTCGGTCCGGACCGTCGTCCGGGCCATTTCCGCCGCGAACGCTGGTGACGGCCCGCCTACGCTCCGTACCGTCGTCGGTCTGGGCATGCCCACAGGGGCACTCGCTGCGTGGCGTAGCGAGATCACGGCCCCCGAGGAGCACCGATGTCGACCATCGACCAGACCAGGCTGCCGCTATCGGTAGAGCGCGCCATGCCCGGCGCGTGGGAGCAGTCTGACGGTCACGCAAGCTTCAAGACCGTCGTGCTCCATGTTTCTCGTGTTCTGCTGGTCGCCCTGGCACTGGCTGGGCTGGTCTACGGCGGCTTCACTGCCGCACAGGCGCTCCCGACCGGGATCGCCATCGTTCTGGGGTGGCTGGTGGTGAGCTTCGTCGCGGCTCCGCTGGTCGGCCTCGTGCTCAAGGCAGCGACCTCCGACATCACCACTCCCGCTCCGATCGGATCACAGCGTGGACCGCTCGGACACCTGCCGAACGATTCGGCGCGCGGCTAGGTAGCTCAGCCCCTTGCTTCCCGCTTGGCAGACCGCCGGGTGGGAGATCGTGGAACTCGACCGGCTACGGCGGTTCCACGAGCAGTACGACGCCGTGCCTTCACTGCCCGCGGGGACGCCCGCCGTGGCAGCTCTTTAGCCGGGTTTCCCAACCCGTTGAAGGCCGGACACCGCCGTCGTACCGGACGGGCGCCCCGCATCACGCGGGGCGCCCGTACCGTGCCCGGAGACGTGACTGACCGCGTGGTCAGAAGTTGATCATGTGCCCGTCGATGCCGTGGACAGCTTCCTTGAGCGCTTCGCTGAGCGTCGGATGCGCGTGGATGTTCCGTGAGACCTCGGCCGCGGTCAGGTCCCACTGCTGGGCCAGCGTGAGCTCGGGAAGCAGCTCCGTGACGTCGGGCCCGATCAGATGCGCGCCCAGGAACTCACCGTGCTCGGCGTCGGCGATGATCTTGACGAAACCACCGGAGTCGCCGAGCCCGTGTGCCTTGCCGTTGGCCGTGAAGGGAAACTTCGACACCTTGACGTCGTGGCCGCGTTCGGTCGCCTGGGCCTCGGTGTATCCGAAGCTGGCGATCTGCGGCTGGCAGTACGTCGCCCGCGGCACCATCGCGTAGTCGATCGCCATGGTCTCGGCACCGGCGATCGTCTCCGCAGCAACGATGCCCATGGCTTCGGCATTGTGCGCGAGCATCAGCTTGGCGGTGACGTCGCCGATCGCGAGGATGCTGGGGACGTTGGTGTGCATGTACTCGTCGATCTCGATGGCGCCGCGGTCAGTCAGCCGGACGCCGGTGTTCTCCAGTCCGTAGCCCTCGACCCGCGGGGCGAAGCCGATGGCCTGCATGACCTTGTCGGCCTCGAGCGTCTGTTGCTCGTCGCCGCGGGTCACCGTGACCGTGACCCGCTTGCCGGGGTCGCCCGAGTCGTCGATGGAGTCGACGCGGGTCGAGGTGAGGACCTGGACGCCCAGCTTCTTGTAGCGCTTGGCGAGCTCGGCGGAGACCTCCTCGTCCTCGAGCGGGACGAGCCGGTCGAGGTACTCCACGATCGTGACCTCGACGCCGTAGTTGGCCAGGACGTAGGCGAACTCGACACCGATGGCGCCGGCGCCGGCGATGATGATCGAGCCGGGCAGGTCCTCCGTCATGATCTGCTCTTCGTAGGTGACCACGCGGTCGCTCAGGCTGGTGCCTGGGAGCAGGCGGGTCGTCGCTCCCGTGGCCAGGATGCAGTGGTCGAAGGTGACGGTCTCCTCGCCTCCGGCGCCCAGCTCGACCTGGAGGGTGGTCGCATCGCGGAACGTCGCGTGGCCCTCGAACTCCGTGATGTCGTTCTTCTTCATCAGGTAGTGGACGCCTTTGACGCGTCCGTCGGCTACCTTGCGGCTGCGTTGGTAGGCGGCGCCGTAGTCGAAGGTCACCTCGCCGGAGATCCCGAACGTCTTGGCCTCGGCGTGGAAGATGTGGGCCAGCTCTGCATTACGAAGCAACGCTTTGCTGGGGATGCACCCGACGTTGAGGCAGACACCGCCCCAGTACTTCTCCTCGATGATCGCGGTCTTCTTGCCCAGCTGCGCGGCGCGGATGGCGGCGACATACCCGCCGGGGCCGGCGCCGAGCACGACGACGTCGAAGTGAGAGCTCATGGGCCAAGACTATGGGCTCGGTCGTAACGCGGCTCGGCCCCCTCTGGAGCGCTCGGCCGGCGGAGGTCACCAAGGCAGTTGCTAGGTCCCCACGCCGCGTTTGCCTAGTTAAGAAGCCACCTGGCTTGTGAACAAGGCAAACGCGGCGGCCAGGAGGCAATCGGAGGGGGGAGGGTCAGGTGGAGGGGTTGGGCTTGCGGTCGTTGACCGCCTCGCGGCGGAACTTCTTGATCGAGTAGATGAGCAGACCCCACGCCACCAGGCCGGACAAGATGATGCCGCTCCCGGTCGTCCAGCCACCGAGCGGCAGCTCGGGGCCGATGAACCCGATCTCGGGAATCTCCGGGTCCAGCCACCAGAAGAGGCCGGCCGCGACGACGGCGGTGGCGCTGAGCATGCTGAGCAGGATCCGGGGGTATGTCGCCACGCCCTGCTTGGCGGCCTCGATCGCCTTGTCCTTGACCGGTTCGACGTGTCGCTCCGCCCACTCGTACTCCTGCGAGAGCACGACGAGCCCGGCCAGGAGCAGCAGCAGACCGGGTCCGGGAAGTACCAGCGCTGCCGCGCCTGCCAGGACCAGGAGCCAGCCGAGAATCGTCACCCAGGTCTTTCGTGCCATCGGCGGTGAGTCTCCTCAGGGGTCGGCCGGTCCGCTTGGCAGGGAGCCTACGGCACCGCTGATCGTGCTTCGAGAGATCGGGCGCCGTCGGCGGTTTCGGAGCGCTCCCGATCGGTGCAAGATGGGGCCAAGCCCCCCGGGGTCGTCGAACGCAAGCACCAGAGGAACCATCATGAGCCGTTTCGTGTCTGACTTTGCTGACGGAAGTGCCAGCCAGAAGGACCTCCTCGGTGGCAAAGGCGCCAACCTCGCCGAGATGACCAACCTGGGGCTGCCCGTCCCCCCCGGCTTCACCATCACGACCGAGGCGTGCAAGGTCTACCTCGAGACCGGTGAGGTTCCGGCGGAGCTCGACGATGAGGTCGACACCCACCTGGCCAGCCTCGAGGAGGCCATGGGACGGACGCTCGGGCAGGCCGACGACCCGCTGCTCGTCTCGGTTCGGTCCGGTGCCAAGTTCTCGATGCCGGGCATGATGGAGACGGTCCTCAACGTCGGGCTCAACGACGAGTCGGTGCTCGGGCTCGCGAAGATCTCGGGCAGCCCCCGGTTCGCGTGGGACTCCTACCGGCGGCTGCTGTCGATGTTCGGCGCGACCGTGCTCGATGTCGAGCGGGCGCATTTCGATGACGCTCTCGACGAGCTCAAGGAGCGCCGCCAGGTGTCGTCCGACGTCGAGCTCACGGCCGACGACTTCGAAGGACTGGTCGCGGCATACAAGAAGGTGATCGTGGACCAGACGGGAGGGGAGTTCCCGCAAGCGCCGCGCGAGCAGCTCGACCTCGCGGTCCGCGCCGTGTTCTCGTCGTGGAACACGGACCGCGCCAAGATCTATCGCCGCCAGGAGCAGATCCCCGACGACCTGGGCACCGCCGTGACGATCTGCTCGATGGTGTTCGGCAACCTCGGAGACGACTGCGGCACCGGTGTCTGTTTCACCCGCGACCCCGCGACCGGCCACCAAGGCGTGTACGGCGACTACCTACCGAACGCCCAGGGCGAGGACGTCGTCGCGGGCATCCGCAACACGCTGCCCTTGACCGCCCTCGGTGAACAAGACCAGAAGTCGTACGACGAGCTGCTCGGCATCATGGAGACGCTCGAGAAGCACTACAAGGACATGTGTGACATCGAGTTCACCGTCGAGCGGGGCAAGCTGTGGATGCTGCAGACCAGGGTCGGCAAGCGTACGGCGGCCGCGGCCTTCCGGGTCGCGAGGCAGTTCGTCGACGAAGGCCTGATCGACGAGGACGAGGCGCTGCGCCGGGTGACCGGGGCCCAGCTGGCCAACCTCATGTTCCCGCAGTTCGACAAGAGCGGCGACCTCACGCTGATCGCTACGGGTATGGCGGCCAGCCCCGGCGCCGCGGTCGGGAAGGCTGCCTTCGACTCTGCCACCGCGGTCGAGTGGGCAGCCAAGGGTGAGGACGTGATCCTCGTCCGCCGTGAGACCACGCCCGACGACCTGAGGGGCATGATCGCCGCCAAGGGGATCGTGACCAGCCGCGGTGGCAAGACGTCGCACGCCGCGGTCGTTGCGAGGGGTATGGGCCGGACCTGCGTCGTCGGGGTCGAGGCGTTGCGAGTCGACCCACGGGAGCGGATGTTCAAAACTCCTGATGGAGTGCACGTCGCCGAGGGCGACATGCTCTCGATCGACGGCTCCACCGGGGAGGTGTTCACCGGCGAGGTTGCGGTGACCGAGAGCGTCGTCGTCGAGGCCTTGCTCGCCGGGAGCGGCTCGTCGTCGGGCGGTCGACGCAAGGGAATGAGTCAGGACGAGGAGCTTGTGCAGGCGGTCTCCTCGATGATGAACCATGCGGACCGCACCCGGCGTATGGGGGTGCGCGCGAACGCGGACACACCGGAGGATGCCCAGCGGGCGCGTGACTTCGGAGCACAGGGCATCGGGCTGTGCCGCACCGAGCACATGTTCCTGGGGTCTCGACGCAAGATCGTCGAACGGGTCATCCTGGCCAACAGTGACGAGCAACGTGAGAAGGCGCTCGAGGAGCTGCTGCCGCTGCAACGCGACGACTTCCTCGGCATCTTCGAGGCAATGGATGGGCTGCCTGTCGTGGTCCGGCTGCTCGATCCGCCCCTGCACGAGTTCCTACCGGACCTCACGGAGCTCTCGGTCAAGGTCGCCGTCGCCGAAGCGCTGGGGAAGCCGGACGCGGAGGCGGCCGAGCTGCTCAAGGAGGTCCAACGCCATCACGAACAGAACCCGATGCTCGGCATGCGTGGTGTACGGCTCGGACTCGTCGTACCCGGATTGTTCTTGCTGCAGGTCCGGGCGATCGCCGAGGCGGCCGCCCAGCTGAGGAAGGCAGGCAAGGACCCGCATCCCGAGATCATGGTGCCTCTGGTGGCGGACGTGAAGGAGTTCGCGATCATCCGGACACAGGCGGAGGAGACCATCGCGGAGGTCAGCCGCGAGGTCGGCCAAGACCTGAGCTTCCTCATCGGAACCATGATCGAGCTGCCTCGCGCCGCGATGACCGCCAAGGAGATCGCTCACGAAGCGGAGTTCTTCTCGTTCGGCACCAACGACATGACCCAGACGACGTGGGGGTTCAGCCGCGACGACGTCGAGTCGGAGTTCTTCCCCCGCTACATCGACGCCGGCATCTTCAACGTGAGCCCGTTCGAGACGCTCGACGTGCCCGGCGTCGGGCGCATCGTCTCGGTCGCGGCGTGGGAAGGCAAGGAGGCTCGTCCCGACCTGGTGCTCGGGGTGTGCGGTGAACACGGGGGTGACCCCGCGTCGATCCATTTCTTCGAGTCGATTGCGCTGGACTACGTCTCGTGCTCCCCATTCCGAGTGCCGGTCGCCAGGCTCGAGGCGGCTCGCGCAACCCTCGACGAGGGTGAGAGCTCGTCGCGTTGACGGTCAGCCTGGCACGGCCTGCGGAAGGACGCGGTAGAGGCGGTAGAACGTCGGGCTCCAGCCGAACGACGTGAAGGCCCTCGACGACTCGAGATTGGTGGCCGCCCAGTCGCAGATGGCGTGGTCGAAGCCCTGGTCGCGAGCCCAGTCCAGCAACGCAGAGGTGAGGATCCGCCCGACGCCTTTGTCCCGTGCCTGTTCGGTCACGACGACGATGCCGAAGATCGCGGAGTTGGTGGGTGCCCGCAGGTCCCGTTTGCGGTCGTCGGTGATCTCGCCGTAGGCCAGATGGGTGCCGTCCTGCTCGGCGACCAGGGCGCACACCGACGGCTCTTCGAGAAACTCGCGCTGCTCCGCGATCGCCTGGGTTGCCGACGGGGTCGGCATCGGGCTGAACGCCGGCGATCGGCGCAGGTGCTCGGTGAGGACGAGGTCGGCACCTCCGGCGGTCTCGGCCTCGGCGGGGCCGATGCGCCGGATGACGATGCCGTCGGCGCTCGCAGGCCGCGGCAAGGGTGACAGGTCGCGCAACGCCCACGTGTGCTGGATCCCGAAACTCGTGACGAACCACGGCCACAACAGGCCGTGTACAGCGGGTACGTGCACCACGTGTTGGAGGAGCCCGTCGCTCACCCAGTGCTGCGCCGCATGGGCATAAAGGCTGCGCGTTGTCTCGGCATCGGTCGAGGCGTGGTCGTTCAGGTCGGACCACGCGAAACCGGCACGCAACCCTTCGGTGATCGGGGTCCAGCGCAGATATCCGACGAGCTCCCCTGAGCGCAGCGCCACGAAACCCTGGGTTCCGGCGCCGGTCTCGTCGAGCAGCTGGCGCAATCCCTCGTGATCAAGCTCGGGCAGGGCAGGGTTGGACTGGCGGTGCGTCTTGTGCCGGGAGGCCAGCAGGGTCGCCGCTGCGTCGAGATGTTCAGGCGACCACGCTTCGAACTCGAGAGCGACGGCGGGCATGCGATGAGCGTAGGGCCACCACTTGTCGCCTGGCGAGGCGTTGGCCGGGCCGGTCAGCGGCGCAGGTACGCGACGACGCCGTTTCGCAATCCGTGCGCGTAGACGTGCGCGCGGTAGTGCTTGGAGGTCATGTGGCCGGCGTCGACCCCGTTGCGCATGTTGCCCAGCTCAACCAGGACGATCGGCACGTTGCTCCAGTTGAGCGTCCCGAGGTCGGTCCGGACGTCGTAGCCGTCGCCGCCGTAGGCGTTCGACACTCGCGCTCCCGCACCGACGAGACCGTGCTTGACCCGAACAGCGAAGGCGCGCGACGACCGGAGGATGTCGTCGGTCCATCCTCTGCGCAGTCCCGGCCGGATCACGAAGAACCCGCGGACGCCGGGAGCGGCGCCGTCGCCGTGCACCGAGACCGCGACATCTGCGTGAAAGCGGTTGCCCGTACGACCACGCACGTTGATGCAGGGGCCCCAGTCAGCACGGGAGTTGGTATGCCGAGTGAGGTGGACGGTGGCCCCGCGTGCTTCCAGCTGCGCCTTCAGCGCCTTGCTCACCCGCCAGGCGAACGTCGACTCCGGAAACCCCCCGTTCGTGGCGGTACCGGTCGTGTTGCAGGCCTTCTTGAAGCCGCCGGCGTTGACGAGCTTGTTGATCTGGCGTGGGTGGTTGGCGTTGCCGAGCTGGTGGCCGGGGTCGATGACGACGACCTTCCCGCTCAGCGGCTTGGCCCGGGCTGCCGCGCCCTCGGAACGGTCGACGACGCGGGCCTGCATGGTTGCGGCGTTCACCGCTGTCGGAGCGGGATCGCTGGGCCCGCGGCTGCCACCGCTCACGGAGCCCGCCAGAGTCAACGCAACGGCACCGGTGCCCACCACGAACGTCCGCATCCTGATCATCGCGACCCAGGGTAGCTGTCCGGCTCTGCGTGATCCCGGGTCCGTACCCCGCGCCGCTGTCCACTCTGGCTTCGGGTCTTGACTGGGTAGACACTGTGTACATAGTCGCCGGCACGGCCGAGACCGAAGGATGAGGCGGTCTACGCCGCTCGGCGTACGTGACCCACGAAGGAGCACGGGTGAAGCAGATCGGACATGTCATCGCCGGCACGACGGTGGGGTCCTTCGATCGGACCGCGCCGGTCTACAACCCGGCGACGGGTGAACAGACCGCCGAGGTGGCGCTGGCCTCGGTGGCAGAGGTGGACCAGGCCGTCGCCGCGGCCAAGGCGGCCGCCGTCGAGTGGCGCCTCAGCAGCCTGGCCACCCGCACGCGGATCCTCTTCGCGTTCCGCGAGCAGCTCAACCGCCACCGCGACGAGCTCGCCGCGCTCATCACGGCCGAGCACGGCAAGGTGCTGAGCGACGCCGCCGGTGAGGTCGCCCGTGGCCAGGAGTGTGTGGAGTTCGCGTGCGGGATCTCGCAGCTGCTCAAGGGTGGCCACTCGATGCAGGTGTCCACCGGCGTCGACGTCCATGAGGTCAAGCAGCCGCTCGGCGTCGTCGCGGGAATCACCCCGTTCAACTTCCCTGTCATGGTCCCGCTGTGGATGATCCCCAACGCGCTCGCGTGTGGGAACACATTCGTGCTCAAGCCGAGCGAGAAGGACCCGTCCGCCTCCCTCCTCATCGCCGACCTGTTGCGCCGGTCAGGGCTGCCGGACGGTGTCTTCAACGTCGTGCACGGAGACGCGGTGGCCGTCAACGCGCTGCTGGACCATCCCGATGTAGAGGCGGTGAGCTTTGTCGGTTCGACGCCGATCGCCCGACACGTCTACGAACGGGGGACAGCGGCGGGCAAACGAGTTCAGGCGCTCGGCGGAGCCAAGAACCACATGGTGGTGCTCCCGGACGCCGACATCGACATGGCCGCCGATGCGGCGGTGTCGGCGGCGTACGGCTCGGCCGGTGAACGGTGCATGGCGATCTCGGTCGTGGTGGCGGTCGGAGACGCCGGCGATCGGCTGGTCGACGCGGTCAGCGCACGGATCGCCAAGCTCCGCATCGGACCCGGGACGGACCCGGACTCCGAGATGGGCCCGTTGGTGACCCGTCAGCACCGTGACAAGGTCGCGTCGTACGTCGACGTCGCCGACGGTGAGGGAGCGACCGTCGTCGTGGACGGTCGCGAGCAGGAGTTCGACGGCGACGGCTTCTTCCTCGGCGTGAGCCTCGTCGACCACGTGACCGCGTCGATGGATGTCTACCGGGACGAGATCTTCGGCCCGGTGCTCTGCGTCGTGCGGACCGACTCGGCCGCCGAGGCGATCGACATGGTCAACGCGAACCCGTACGGCAACGGCACCGCGATCTTCACCCGCGACGGTGGGGCGGCGCGGCAGTTCTCTCAGGAGATCAACGTCGGCATGGTAGGCGTCAACGTCCCGATCCCGGTGCCCGTGGCGGCGTACTCCTTCGGGGGCTGGAAGGCGAGCCTGTTCGGCGACTCCCACATGTACGGACCCGAGGGCGTGCACTTCTACACGCGCACCAAGGTTGTCACCAGCCGGTGGCCTGATCCCGCGACGAGCCAGGTCGACCTCGGCTTCCCTACCCACCATTGAGAACGACGCCGTGGCCTGTGGTCAGCCGCCGTCGCCCGACACCGGTGGCAGCTTGCCGCGCCGCGAGGTGAGCCAGCAGTCGGCAGAGCGCTCCCCGGTCGACCACGCGTCGGCGTTCTCCGGAAAGTAGGCGTCGACCGTACGGTTGCGGACGAGCTGGTCGGCGGCTGCGGCGCTGGCGTTGCAGGCCTGCGTCGCCCGGTCGGACACGTCACCGGGGAACTTCTCGTCGGGTGTCCCGATGGCCGGCGCGATGGTCAGCTCCTGAGCCAGGTGGGGCTCGCTGCACGGGAGGTAGGTCTGGTCGGAATTGGAGTCGTACGGCTCGTCCAGGCAAGCCTGGTAGGACACCGGCACCCGGTTGCGCAACGCGTCCTGCAAGGACTCTCGCAGGACCTGGTAGCCGGCGCCGGCCTGGGTGGAGTTCCGGAGCAGGACGTCGCAGCGGTACCACGATCGATCGTCCGGCTCCCACAGCTGGACGTCGAGGCGGGTGTTGACGTCTTGACCCAGGAATTCGGCCTGGGCCTCGCGGCAGGGAGCGAGGGCAGCTGACGACTCCGGTGGGGGGCTCGCGCTGACGAAGACCGTCTGGGCGATGTGGTTCTCGGTGCATGGCACCGGTTTGGCCGCTGCCTCTACGAAGCAGTCACCCACCGCCACCGCCACCTTCGGCGACGCCGAGCCGTCACCTCCCGATGAACCCGAGCAGGACGTCAGAGCCAGGCAGAGCACGGTCGCCACGCCAACGGCGCCTGCGCGCGGCAGCCGACGGTGGTCGACAGGGTTGACAGGGTTGACAGGGTCGACGTGGTCGACGGGATGGGGCACCTGGCGTGGTGGCCTTTCGGGTGGGTGCGGGATCCCTCATCTTAGGAGCCAGGGCAACACGGCCAACGCAAGGGCAGCGGTCAGGACCACGGAGTCCATCCACGTCCAGGGCGCCGGTTCCGCCCAGGTACGTCGCGTCGCGCCGGCGAAGCCCCGGGCGTCCATGGCCACGGCCATGGTCCCTGTCTGACGCAGTGAGACGACGAGCAACGTGAACGCGCTCGCCGCCGACCCGTGAGCCCTTCGTCGTAGACCTCCGTCGAGCCCGAGGCCGCGCGCCCGTCGCGCCCGTTGGATCGTCTGCCACTGGTCGACGGTCGTGTCGAGCCGTTGCAGGGCGGCAACTGCAGCCACGACGGTTCGCGCGGGGAGCCTGAGTCGCTGGGCCAAGTGGTCTCCGAGCTGGCTGGGCTGGATCGTGGCAGTCAGCAGCGCAGCCGGCAGGACGATGAACAGGATGCGGAGACCGGCGCCGAGCGCCTCGTCCGCGTGGTGGCCGCCGTAGAGCCAGGTGGAGATCACGATCGAGCTGGCGGCGACCAGGCCGAGCACCAGCCTGCTCGCGCTCGACCGGGCATCCCGTACGAGCCAACCGAGCACGGCCAGCTCCGCAGCCAGGCAGAGCAAACCCTGCCGGGTGCTGTCGATCGCGAAGGCGCCGGCGACCGGGACGAGGCAGGCAAGCAACCGTGACAACGGCCCGACCTGACCGCGCAGATCCCTCATGGTTGCGCCGCTGTCCGGGGTTGGAGTGCCAGCCGGTCGCCATCGACGACCCGGATCGCCGCTGCGTCATGGGTGGCCAGGCAGATGCCGCTCCCGGCCGTGGTCGCCCCCGCCAGCGCGGCCATGACCGCCGCCCAGGTCAGCCTGTCCTGCCCGACGGTGGGCTCGTCGAACAGCGCAGCGGCAGGGCCGTGCGCGAGCGCGGCGGCCACCATCACTCGGCGTTGCTCCCCTCCCGACAGGTGGTGTGGGTTCACGCCAGCCAGGGCCGACAGGCCGAAGGCCTCGAGCAGACCATCGACGCGCGGCCCGAGCCACCGCGGGTCGCGTCCGGTGGCTTGGCCGGTGGCCAACAGCTCGTTCCGCACGGTGGAGGCGACCATCCCGACCTCGGGTACCTGTGGCGACCAGGACAGCCGCGCGGCCAGATCGGGGGACCGCCAACGCCACGGTGTGCGCCCCTGTGGCGTCGTGAGCTCGGCGGCGGCGGTCACCTGACCCCCTGTCGGACGCGCGAGACCAGCGAGGACGCTGACAAGGGTGGACTTGCCGGCGCCGCTGGGGCCGCTGACGGCGAGCACCCGACCGGCTCGGACGGACGCGTCGACGTCGTGGAGCACCTTGGTTGCGGGCCGGCGACGTCCTGCGGATCGGGAGGTCAACGACATCGTGACCCCGTCGGCGGAGACCACGACGTCCGAAACGGTCCGCAGCGGTGCGACGAGCCGCGCATCGAGGGCGCTGTACGTCGGCAGCGCAGCGCCTGGCGTCCACACCCCCAGGGCGGTCAGCGCCGCACCCTGGGCCGTCAGCACCTCGGCTGGTGGGCCATCGGCGACCAGTGTGCCGCCTGGGCCCAGCACGATCAGCCGGTCCGCGAAGTCGAGCCACGGCCCGATCCGATGCTCGACCACGACGAGTGTGGTGCCGCGCGCCTCCACGGTGGCACGGATGGCCTGTCGCACCGACGTGGCCGCCGGCTCGTCCAGCATCGACGTCGGCTCGTCCAACAGCAGCACCCGGCTCCCCAGGGCCAGACCGCCGGCCAGCGCGAGTCGTTGGCTCTCGCCGCCGGAGAGGGCATGGGTGGGGTGGTGGACGTCATACGGGAACGAGGTCTCGGCGAGCGCATGGCGTACGAGCTTCCACAGCTCGTCGCGCGGCACCCGCTGATTCTCCGGACCGAAGGCGACGTCCCGCCCGACCGACTCAGCCACGACCGCGGTCGACGGTTCCTGGAGGAGCAGCGCCACATCACCTGGCCGCTGCCCGGCCGGTATGCCGTCGACGAGCACGGTGCCGGACAAGTCTCCGTGCGCAGCAGTCAGCAGCAGGCCGGCCATCGCGCGGAGCAGCGTCGACTTGCCGGCCCCGCTGGGACCAGCCAGCACCACACGCTCGCCCGGCTCGATGGTCAGCTCGAGTCCCTCGAGCACCGGTGTACGACGTCGTGACGGCCGCCAGGTCAGTCCTGACAGCGCAACCTCGGCCCCGCCGGTCCGAGGTGGCTCAGCGGGTGTGATGGTCGGCGGCCTCGCGTCCGGCCGGCAGTGCGTCGACCGCGCCTGTCGCTGCCAGGGCCCGTGTCAGTGCCCACCCGCCGAGACCGGCGACCAGAGCCCCGGAGAGCACGAAGAACCCCAGGTAGCCGAGCTTGAAGCCGACCGTGGTGCCCTGCCAGTACGCGTGCCACTCGTAGAGGAACTCCAGCGATGCCGCCAAGGCGCCACCGAGGACAGCCACCGGCCAGCTGAAGCGACGGAACAGGAACACCGCCAGCGCGAGCTCGACACCGAGCCCTTGTAGGCCTCCCGAAACAAGCGTGGCCCAGCCCCACTCGTTGCCCAGCATCGCTTCGACGGCGGCCGCCAACAACTCCGCGAACAACGCGGCGCCGGGGCGGCGGACGACGAGACCGCCCACGACGCCGGCGATCAGCCAGGGTCCGCCCAGCAGTCCGACGCTGGGTCCGAGCAGCCCCGCGACGGGTGTGTAGAACGCGCTGTAGGCGGCACTCCACCCCCAGTACGCGACTCCGAAGACGACCCCGATCATCGCGGTGGACATCAAGTCGATGCTGCGCCAACGCGCCGCCGGTGACCGACCCGGTGCGGCACCCGCGGTTCGCTCGGCGTCTGTGGTGTTGCTCATGCGAAAACCTCCCAGGCCGGGAGGGGAAGCAGTCTGGCTGCTCGAGTCTCGACTCCCTTCGCCGGTATTAGCCGGATCAGGTTCGAGGGTCTGCGGATCTGCCGCACTCTCAGCGCTTGGGGCGCTCCCCTGTCGTTGCTGCCACCCTACCGCGGCGTGATCAGTCCGATCGGGTCGAGGTTGCGCTGCCGCCCGTCGAGCGAATCTGGCCCGGATGATCGGGGTTTACGATGGGGGGACGCCGGTCGCCCGTGACAGGACGCCTGTGACCGCGTGAGACTCTTCAGAAGGATGGGAAGTTCGATGACGCGTCGGGCCTACGGCTTTGCGGTCGGCCTTGCCGTCGCCGTCGGCCTGTTGGCGTGGGTCGCGTCCTACCGGCTCAACATGCCCCTGCGCGATCCTGACGGGCTCGCCGGGCCGTCATACGTCCGGCTCCCGCTCATCGTCATCTTGTTCTTCCTGAGCGACGTGGTGCCGCGGGTGCTCATCACCAACCGAGGCTTCCGCAACTTCGTCCCCTCGTTCAAGGCCTACACCAAGCTCCGATGGACGGGCAGTCGCGTTGCCCTGGTCGGCGTCGGGTTGTCGACCTTCTACGTCGTCTACGTCGCCTATCGCAACCTGAAGGGGTTCCTGCCCTTCGTCCGGACCGACACGTTGTACGACGACGTGCTCCACCGGCTCGACGTGGCGCTGATGTTCGGCCACGACCCCGCGGTCGTCCTGCACCACGTGCTCGGGACCGGCATCGCGGCGTACGTGCTGTCGTTCGTCTACATCATGTTCTTGACGTTCGTGCCGGTGAGTCTCGGTGCTGCGCTGGTGTGGTCGAAGAACGTCGCGACCGGGTTCTGGTACGTCACTGCGCTGTGCGTCAACTGGGTGCTCGGCACCCTGAGCTACTACTGGCTGCCGTCCCTGGGCCCGTTCTACAAGAACGGAGCCTTCAACGAGCTGCCCAGCACCGCTGTGACATCGCTCCAGCACGCGTTGCAGGCGGGCCGGCTTCGTGTGCTCGAGGACCCCAACGCGACCAGCTCGATCCAGAGCGTCGCCGCCTTCGCGTCGCTGCACGTGTCGATCATCTTCACAGCCGCGCTGATCTGCCACTACGTGATTCCGTCGCGCTGGGTGCGGTGGGGGATGTGGTTCTACTTCGTGCTGACCACACTGTCCACCATCTACTTCGGTTGGCACTACCTGCTCGACGACGTGGCCGGTCTGGCGATCGGCTTCATCGCCGTCTGGGTCGGCGCCAAGACGACCGGTCACGTCATGGCCGTACAACGCCATCGCCCGCAGGCAGGGGACGGCGTGATCGGTGTCTTCCCGCCTGACAGCAGCAAGCTCGACGATGGTCGCCCCGACGTCCTCGATGACGCCGACGCGATCGACACTGGCGACCTGTCCGAGCTCGGCGCCAAGCGCAGTCTGCTCCGGCGCAAGCATTCGGCCCCGGTCGACCGCGGCAGCTCGCCGGTCGGCGAGGTCGTGGCTCCTGACGACCACACGGAGGCTCCCTCACCCGATGCCAAGGACAGCGCGCCCGCATGAGCGAGCCCGTGAGTGTGGATCCGGACGGTTCCTCCGAGCTGGTCCATCTCGGGTTCGACCGGCACGTCGCAACCGTGACGCTGGACTCGCCCGCCAACCGCAACGCGCTGTCGCGCCGGCTGGTCGCCGAGCTGACCGGGCACTTGGCGACGGCCGATGCGGCCGAGGGGATCCGCGCGATCGTCCTGACCCATACCGGAGGAACGTTCTGCGCCGGTGCCGATCTCGCCGAGGCCGTCGAGCTTGGCATGGAGCACGGGACGAGATCCCTGCTGGCCCTGCTGCGCACGGTCGTCAGCCTGGGTACTCCCGTGGTCGCGGTCGTCCGGGGCCATGTGCGCGCCGGTGGCGTTGGCCTCGTCGGGGCATGCGACCTGGCCCTGGCGACTGAAGACTCGACCTTCGCATTCACGGAGGCGCTGCTCGGGCTCGCGCCGGCGATCATCTCGTTGACCACCCGTGGCCGCCTGCACGATCGCGACGCGGCGGTCAAGTACCTCACCGGCGCCACGTTCGACGGTGCCGAAGCGGCCCGGAGCGGCTTGCTGACAGCCGCGGTGACAGCGGACGAGCTGGACGGTGTGGTGCTGACGCAGCTCGCGGCACTGCGCTCGGTCTCGCCCCAGGGGCTGCGCGAGACCAAGGCGCTGCTCAACCAGCCGCTGCTGGCGCAGATCGACAGTCAGGGTGAAGCGCTCGTGGCGCTGTCCGCCCGTCTGTTCGCCTCCGACGAGGCGCGCGAGGGCATGCTGGCCTTCCGCGAGCGCCGCAAACCGCGCTGGGCCTGACTCGAGGCTGGCGCGACCGCACCACTGCTGGTTGGCTGGCGGTGGCTGAGCCCGCTGCATCGCCCATCCCTGGAGCCGACATGACGACGCGCGACATCCCCTGGAACCCCGGCACTCCGTGCTGGGTCGACCTCATCGTCAAGGACGTCGACCGAGCCGCTGACTTCTACACGGAGCTGTTCGGTTGGGAGTGCCAGGAAAGCCCTGCGGAGGCGGCGGGGTACCGCATGTGCCTGCTGGATGGGCGGCCGGCGGCCGGGATCGGCCCAGGACCGCGGAAGCTCGAGCTGCCAAGCGTCTGGACGACCTACCTCGCGACGGCTGACGCCGACCGCACGGCCCGCCGGGTGATGGAAGATGGCGGCAGCCTGCTGATGGAACCTTTCGACGTCCTCGACGTCGGGCGAATGGCTGTCGGCTTCGACCCGGCGGGATCGGCCTTCGGCCTGTGGCAGGCGAAGTCGCACATCGGGGCAGCCGTGGTCAACGAGTCGGGTGCGCTGACGTGGAACGAGTGCATGACCCGGGACTACGACGGCTGTCAGGGGTTCTACGGGCGCGTCTTCGGTCACCAGTTCGACGAGATCGGTGACGACTCGTTCCGGTACGCCACGATCTCGGTGAGCGGTGCCGTCGTCGGTGGTATCGGCGAGCTCACCCCCGCGGTGCCGCCCGAGGTGCCCTCGCACTGGATGACGTACTTCGCCTCCGACGACGTCGACGCCACCGTGGACCGGGCAGCCGCTCTGGGGGCCTTGCTCCGGACCGGCCCGATGGACACCCCCCAGGGTCGGCTGGCTGTGCTCGAGGGCTCCGAGGGCGAGGTCTTCTCGGTCCTCACCGTGACCGGTCAGCCGCCGACCGAGGGCTAGTCGGGACAGGGCCACGGCCTGGTCAAGCTGGCCTGCGCAGGTCCAGGCACCCACTTTTGGTTGGGGTCCGCGGTTCGGTCCGGTGCCGTATCGACCGTCCGGACATATTTGAGTGGTTCTCCGGACATCACCCGAGCGCGTTGCGAGTCTCGAAGAGCAAGGCCAGGAAATCTATCACCAAACCCTATAAATCGGGCACTAAGAAATTACAACGGTGTAGTTCGTCAAGACGACACGCCGTGGTGCCAGAGGTTTTTATGTGAAAAGTGTTTCGCATGGGGCTCAAGGTGGCTACGGTCCTGGTTGGTAGCGAAAGGCCCGGCCACCGGGGAAGGGTGGCCGGTCACTTTCCAGACGAAGGGATTCACGTGTCGAGGCGAGTCCGAGCCCAGCTGGTGGCGATGAGCGCTGCAGCTGTCCTCACGATCGCGCTGAGCCCACCCGCTCACGCCGACGGCGACGGCCATGGTGGCGGCCGCGTCGTCGTACCCAGCAAGCAAGCCGTCCTCGACGCGCAGCAGAAGGTCAGTGACACCAAGCGCTCCGTGGCTTCGATCCAGGCAGACCTGGCGATCGCGAGCGCCCAGCTCGACGCACTCAACACCGCAGCGGAGCGAGCTGCGGAGGCTTACAACGGGGCCCTGTTCCAGTGGCACGACTCACAGTCCGCGGCGATCACAGCCCGCAAGCGGGCTGACGAGGCAGCCGGGCAGGCAGAGGTCGCTCGCTCCGAGCTGGCCGGCTTCGTCGTCGGCCAGGAAACGTCCGGGACCGGGCTCGCCACCTTCAGCACGGCGCTCACGGCCGGTGGCCCGCACGACCTGATGGTCAGCATCGCCACCCATGATGCGTCCTCGCAGGCGTACGACGCGCAGTACCAGGCTTGGAGCGCGGCGAACGAGCTGGCCAAGGTTTACCAAGGCCAGGCAGAGGACGCGCTGGCGGCCGCGGCCACGGCCAAGGCGGCGGCCCAGCAGGCCCGGACCGCGGCCAAGACAGCGGTCCTGATGCAGCAGAACGCGGTCGTCGCCATCGGCAACCAGCGGGCGTCGCTCATCCAGGAGCTTGCGCAGGCTCAGCACATCTCGGTCGGGCTCGCAGCGCAGCGGCAAAGCGGCCTCGAGCAGCGCAAGCAGGCCAGGCTCGCCCAGGCACGGCGCGCGAGCGAACGGGCTCAGGTCCGGCACCAGCAGCGCGTCGAGCACCGCCGCCAGATGCGCGAGCGTCGCCAGCAGCAGACTCCCACGCCCGTGCCGACACCGGCACCGGCCCCGCCGCCGATCGATCCCACGCCGCCGCCGCCGAACGCCACGGCTGCGCAGCTCGCGGTCAACTTCGCGTACAACCAGCTCGGCGACACCTATGTATGGGGCGCAGCCGGACCCGACTCCTGGGACTGCTCCGGCCTGACCATGGTCGCCTGGGCCGCCGGCGGAGTCTCGCTGCCGCACTGGTCAGTGGCGCAGTACGCAGCCACGATCCCGATCTCGGTGGACCAGCTGAAGCCTGGAGATCTCGTGTTCTGGGCCGATCGCTCGAACGACCCCAGCACGATCTTCCACGTCGGCCTGTACATCGGGGACGGCAACATGATCCACGCCCCCAGAACCGGGGTGCCGGTCAAGATCGAGAGCATCTGGGACTGGGAGACGCCGGACTTCTTCGGACGACCGCGCAGATCTTGAGGACGCAGTATCGACGGCAACGCACCACCTGTAGCACCCGAGAGCACGAACGAGACGAGAAACACACGAGCGTCAGGACGTACGCCGGGACAGCCGAGTAGCGGTGCTCGGTAGCCGTACGGACGGCCTGATGTGGGCGGCCACACATCCCTGATGTGTGGCCGTTCTCTTTGTCGCGATGGCACGCTGGCAGCATGACCGCCGAGCCCCGCGAGCTCTCCGCACCCGACCCCTTGCTGCTCACCGACTACCTCGACGCGCCGTACCCGGACGTGGCCGCCGGAGTGCGCTCGGAGCTCGCCAAGCACGCAGACATCCTCGACCACGAGCTGGAGGAGCCCCGTGACGCCTTCCGGCAGCGGGTCCTCGAGACCCTCCGCTTGCTGATCGAGACCCGGCAGACCGGGCTCGGCTTCCCGACGGCGTACGGCGGTGGGGGTGATGTCGGCGCCTCCATCGTGGCATTCCAGAACCTCGCGTACGGCGACCTCTCCCTGCTGGTCAAGGCCGGTGTGCACTTCGGCTTGTTCGGGGGAGCGATCCTGCACCTCGGCTCGAGACATCACCACGACGCGCATCTGGCGGACGTGGTCGCCGGTCGCACGTTGGGCTGCTTCGCCATGACCGAGACGGGGCATGGTTCCAACGTGCAGGCGCTCGAGACGACGGCGACGTACGACCCGCTGGCCGGCGAGTTCGTCATCGACACTCCTGGTGACTCGGCCCGCAAGGACTACATCGGCAATGCCGAACACGCCCAGCTGGCCGTCGTCTTCGCCCAGCTCATCGTCGACGGCGCGTCCCGTGGCGTCCACGCCCTGCTGGTTCCGATCCGCGACAGGGACGGCACGGTGCGACCTGGCGTCACGGTCGAGGACGACGGGCCGAAGCTCGGGTTGAAGGGGGTCGACAACGGTCGGCTGTCCTTCGCCGGGGTGCGGATCCCGCGCACTGCGTTGCTCAACCGGTACGCCGACGTGGCGGAGGACGGGCGGTACGTCAGCGAGATCGACAGCGACGACCGCCGGTTCTTCACGATGCTCGGAACTCTGGTGCAGGGCCGGGTGAGTATCGGTGGCGGCGCTCTCAACGCGGGCAAGGTCGCGTTGACGATCGCCGTCCGGTACGCCAACCGGCGCCGACAGTTCGGTCCGCCGGGCGACCCCACCGAGGCAACCCTGATGACGTACCGCAGCCATCAACGTCGCCTGCTGCCCCTGCTCGCGCGCACGTACGCGCTCAGCGCGGCTCAACAGGACCTGGTCGCGATGCTGCACGACAGCTTCAGCGCAGCGGATGCGCCGCAGGACAACCGGCGGGTGCTCGAGGCGCGGGCTGCCGGACAGAAGGCGCTCGCGACCTGGCACGCCTCCGAGACGATCCAGGTATGCCGAGAGGCCTGCGGGGGAGCGGGCTACCTCGCCGAGAACCGCTTCGCTGCGCTGAAGGCTGACACGGACGTGTTCACGACGTTCGAGGGCGACAACACCGTGTTGATGCAGCTGGTCGCCAAGGGTTTGCTCACCGAGTTCCAGCAAGGCTTCAACGACCTCGATCCCAAGGGCCTGGTGCGCTTCGTGGCCGCACAGGCTGTCGAGACCGTCGTGGAGAAGGCCGCGTTGCGCCAGCTGGTCGAGCGCCTCCGGGATGCCGTCCCGAGCAAGGACGACGACGCAGGTCTGCTCGACCTCGACTACTACCGGGGTCTGCTGCGCTGGCGGGAGACGCATATACGCACCGGGCTCGCGCGACGGCTCAAGCGCGGCATCGACGAGGGACGTGATCCGTTCCAGGTGTTCGCGTCCTGTCAGGACCACGTCATGGCGATGGCGAGGGCACATGTCGACCGAGTCGTGTTGGAGTCGTTCGCGGCGAGCATCCAGCGTGCTGATGAACAGGTCCGACCCCTCCTCGAGCGACTCTGCGACCTGCACGCGTTGGCGACGATCGAGGCCGATCGCGCCTGGTTCCTCGAGCACGGACGCTTGTCGTCAGCACGCTCGAAGGCCATCACAGCGATGGTCGGGCGGCTCTGTGAGGAGATCGCGCCGGTGGCCGAGGTGCTCACGGACGGCTTCGCGATTCCCGAAGAGCTGATCCGCGCCCCGATCGCCCGTCGTGGCTGACCCACGCGGCGCTGGGCGGTCGAGCACGACCATTCGGCCTCGAGCCTTTACGTGGTGTGTCCCCATGCGCCTGTCCTCAACGCGCGGAACGACGAGCGCGCGGACAGGCGTGATCGGTCCTATTGCCCGTGCCTGCCGGGCAGAGCTGACTTCGGCTGAGGGCGCTCGTTCAGCCGCCTTCCTGGAGTAGAGATGCAACGACCTCGGTCTTGCCCGCTGTGTACGCCTTGCGATCGGCGGGCTCTCGCTCCGCAAGCTGCGCCTTGACCGCCTCGTAGCGACTTCGGGCTTCGGGGCTTCGACGCAGAACATCTCGAAGGCGCAGATAGCCACGCCACGCCTCGCCCTCGAACCGGACCGCATGTAGGTGCGCCACCCGATGCCATGGTCGGGCCTCCAGCACGAACACGTGACCACCGTCTGCACCCGCGTCGCCCCGATAGATCCAGCCATCTTTTGTCAGTCGCGCTGCGGTGGGGGCGAGCGCCTGGTCGTCCACGAGTCCCACGGCGAGGTCGATGATGGGCTTAGCCAAGAGATCCAGCACCGAAGACGACCCGACAACCTCGACGTGGGCAGTGACGCCGTCAAGTACGTCGACCAAGTGATGTTGCAGATCTGCACCAGCGACGAGCCACGCCTCGGTTGTTCTGCGCAAGGTCATCGAGTTGTAGTCCTGCCCAAGACCGGCCTCGATCAGTCGATCCACACTCCCAGAGCATGCCATCATCCCTCCCTGTCTTCGGCATGAGCCTGCGTCCACCCAGCGAGGCGGTCAAGCCCTTCGACAAGCTCCGGACGGGCTTGGTGAAACCCCGGTGATTCGAACTCAGGTCCGGCATGCAGAGACCCGGAAACTGTTGTGCACAAGGCGAAAATGTCTAGGCGGGAGCGGATATCTCAGGTAGAATCGAACACATGTTCGACACCGATCTCAGCGCACTCGACGAGCTGGCCACCCTGGCCGCCGCCGAGCAAGCCCGCGCTGTCGTCGAGCAGGGCGAGGTCCGGTTGTTGCAGACCGCGGCGCACTGGGCCGACCTGCACAGTGAGCTCGCCCGGGCCACGAGCCCGCTGCTGCCCGGCAGTGAGCAGCTGGTCCGGTTCGGTGGTGCCGGGACACCGGGCGTGGCGGAGTTCGCACCGGCCGAGCTCGGCGTCGTGCTCGCCACCTCCACCCACGCCGCGGAACGGCTGGTGGCGGACGCGTTGGACCTGCGCCACCGACTCCCACGCCTGTGGGCACGGATCTGTGCGGGTGAGGTCAAGCCGTGGATCGGCCGCCGCTGCGCCGACACCACCCGCCACCTGAGCGAAGCCACCGTGGCGGTGGTGGACCGCAGGATCGCCAGATATGCCCACTCCCTGTCGTGGGGACGGATCGAGGCGATCATCACCGCGACGTGGATCGAGTGCGACCCGGACGCCGCCGCCGAAGCCGACGCACAGGCACAGGGGTCGTTGGGGGTGTGGGTCAAGGACCACCAGCCCGGCGAGCACGGCACCCGGGAGATCTTCATCCGGGCCGAGGCACCCGACGCGTTACGGTTCAACGCCACCATCGGCGGCCTCGCCACCGGCCTCGGCGTCCTGGGCGACACCCGACCGGTCGACGTACGTCGGGCCGCCGCGGTCGGGATCCTGGCCAACCCCCAACACGCCCTGGACCTGTACACCGACCTCCACACCGCCACCACGCCGGACTGCGAGCCAACCCGCGGACCCGGACGCGAGCGGGGCTGACGTTCCGGTCGAGACCACGTCACCAAGGCGCGGCCGGGTCGACACCCGACCCGACGTCACGCTGTACGTCCACCTCACCGACCAGGCCCTGGCCACCGGTCAGCGGGGTGGCGCGGGTCGAGCAGGTCGGACCCGTCACCGTCGACCGCGTCAAGACATGGCTCGGTCACGCCCACGTGACCGTCAAACCGGTGATCGACCTCAACCAGCAGATCCCCGGTGGACGCCTATGAGATCCCCGACCGGATCCGCGACGCCGTCCACCTACGCACCCCCATCGACTGCTTCCCCTACGCCACCTCCACCCGACGCACCGGCGACCTCGACCACACCACCCCCTACGTCTCCCCCGACAACGGCGGACCACCCGGCCAAACCGGGATCGACAACCTCGGCCCCCTGACCCGGACCCACCACCGCATCAAGACCCACGGCCGATGGCAGGTCGCCCAACCCTTCACCGGCATCTTCGTCTGGCGCAGCCCCCACGGCCGCTACCACCTCGTCGACCACACCGGCACCCACCCAGCACTCCCGGCACGCCCGGCCCGTCAGCCGCTGCCGGCTGCCTGAAACCCGCTCGACCTACCCGCAAACGCCGTCGGGTGGGAGGTTGTCCAGGTCCTCACGGCACACACACGTGCACAACCTCCCGGTAGGGCAGCGGGTGATGATGCTCGATCAGCGGACGGGCTCGATCAGCCGGACTGCCCGATCGGTGGCCTACCGAGCAGGGGCCAGGTCAGTGACCACCACGGCCGGTGCTGTGCGGCGTACCGTCCGCGGGGTTGGCACCCGGTGCCGTGAAGAGCGTGTGGGCGTCGACTCCGTGCGCGTCGATGTGCCGCTGCTGCGAGGCACGGACCTCGGCCTCGGCGTCGACCCGACCGACCCAGCTCGCGCCCTCGACCGACTTGCCCGGCTCGAGATCCTTGTAGACCTCGAAGAAGTGCTGGATCTCCAGCCTGTCGAACTCCGGCATGTGGTGGATGTCGCGCAGGTGCTCCTGGCGTGGGTCGTTGAACGGGACGCAGAGCACCTTGTCGTCGCCGCCCTTCTCGTCGGTCATCCGGAACATGCCGATCGCGCGGGCGCGAATGAGACAGCCAGGGAACGTCGGCTCGGGCAGCAGCACCAAAGCGTCGAGCGGGTCACCGTCCTGACCGAGGGTGTCGTCGATGAAGCCGTAGTCAGCGGGATACTGGGTGGCGGTGAACAGTGTGCGGTCGAGTCGGATGCGGCCGGACTCGTGGTCGACTTCGTACTTGTTGCGTTGGCCCTTGGGAATTTCGATGGTGACGTCGAAGTCCACGCTTACTTCCTCATCATTCTGGAGGTCATCCGGTGTCTCGTCCTGGCCTCGGCCGGGTGGGGATCGGCGCAGCTGGCGGGCTGCCGTCCCGGGCCGGTGGTCCGCCTGTCGGCCCGGTGCCCGGGCGCTGCGACTAGTCTCCCCTACGGACCTGACTTTGTGTATTTCCCGAGGAGGCGAGCGTGCGTCGTCGTGACTGGGGTCACCCGACGCGGACCATCCCCGGCGAGCGGGGCAGCGTCATGCACAAGCTCGTCTACGCCCTGGTCGCGCTGTTGCTCGCAGCCGGCGTGGCCGTGCAGCAAGGCTGGGTCGCCGACCTGGGCCAGGTCCGCGTCGTGCGTACGCCGGAAGCCACCGAACCTCCAGCCTCTGGACCCGGGTTGCTGCTCAACGAGCCGGCGGCCCCACCCGAGGTGCTCGCCGCGGCGACCATCGGCGCCCGGCCCAGGCAGCCGGTCGTGCAGAAGTTGTTGGCGGCCGCAGCGAAGAACAAGGATCTGGGCCGCGAGCTCGGCTTGATCGTCGAACCGCTCGGCGCCACCCGACCCGTGATGCAGATCCATGCCTCGACCCCAGTCACTCCGGCCTCCACGTTGAAGCTGCTGACCAGCCTGGCCGTGCTGCGTGAGCTCGGACCCGAACATCGCTTCACCACCACGGTTGTGCGTGGCCGGACTGCGCGCTCGATCGTCCTGGTCGGCGGCGGTGATCCGCTGCTGACCGGATCCACTCCGAGTCGCGCGCAGGCTCGGTCGCAATACCCGGTGCCGGCGTCGCTGCAAGGCCTGGCCGAGCGGACCGCCAAGGCGCTCGAGACCCAGGGCATACACCGGGTCCGGCTCACCTACGACACGTCCTTGTTCTCCGGCCCGGCGGTGAGTCCGGCGTGGGAGCCGTCCTACCTCGGCGACAACGTCGTCAGTCCCATCACCTCCTTGTGGGTCGACGAGGGCCGGGCCGTGCCGGGCTACGCGCAGCGGGTGGCCGACCCGGCTGCCGAAGCGGCCAAGCGGTTCGCCTCCTTCCTGACCCGGGCGGGAGTGCAGGTGACGGGTGCCGTACGGCCGGGTCCGGCATCGAAGGAACCACCACTCGCGAGCGTCGAGTCGGCGCCGCTCGCCCAGCTGGTCCAGCATGTGCTGGAGCTCAGTGACAACGAGGGCGCGGAGATCCTGCTCCGCCAGGCCGCCCTCGGCGCCGGTAAGCCTGGATCGTTCCGAGCCGGTGTCGCGGCGGTCAAGCGGCAGCTCGGCCAGCTGGGCGTCGACCTTTCGGGCATCACGATGTATGACGGCAGCGGCCTCTCGCGCCAGGACAAGCTGCCCGTCCAGGTGCTGGTCGACGTGCTGCAGGTGGCCGCTGCCGCTGACCACCCCGAGCTCAGGACAGTGATCTCGACCTTGCCTGTGGCTGGTTTCACCGGGAGCCTGGCCTACCGGTTCGTCGAGGACGCGTCCGCCGGTCTCGGTCGGGTCCGCGCCAAGACGGGCACCCTGATGGGTGTGCATGGCCTGGCCGGCATCGTGGTGACGCCACGTGGCACCCCGCTCGTGTTCGCGGTGGTAGCCGACCGGGTGCGGTTGCCGAAGACGCTCGACGCCCGGGCTCAGCTGGATCGCATCGCTGCCCTGCTCGCTACGTGCGCCTGCTGACCCCTGGTCACTGCAGCCGTGCGGCCACCCAGTCCATGGCCGCCCTGATCGCGCGCCGGGACTCCTCGGTGTCCGCGAGCTGGTCGAACCCGTGGTGTCCGTCGGGTACGTCGATGACGTCGAGCCGCGCCCCGGCCTCGTCGGCCGCCTCGACGAACTCGGCGACGGTCTCGGCGATCTCGTCGCGTTCGCGGCCAACCCGGGTCAGGAGCAGGGGAAGGTCACCAGCCGACAGCACCGCGGCGGCCATCGTTACCGGCGCCACCGGCAGCTCGTCGAGGGGGCGGCACAGCGGATAGCTCGCGGCGACGCCACGCAACCACGGCTCGGGACGGGTGATCCACCGACCGAGCAGCGTGCCGCCGCCGGAGAAGCCCCAGACGACGATCCGGTCCGGGTCGACGTCGGGACGTGCCCGCGTGGCCTCGACGACCCGCTCGATCTCGACCTGGGCCTTGGGCCAGGCGTCGACGCTGGAGAACGGGTGGTCGAACGTCACCCCGACAAGTCCGGCTCCGGCCGCCCAGGCGCCATACGCCTGATAGCTCGGCCATGCGCGCGGCTTCGGCTCGAGCCAGTCGGGCACCGGACCGCCGTGCACGAACACCACCGCCGGCGCCGGTCCGCTCGTCGAGGGGAGGTACCAGTCGACGTTGCCCTCGCGCACGGGCTGCCACGGCACGACGGGAAGGACGAACGGGCGCAGGAACGGCGGTGTTTCCGGGGCGGCCTGGGTCATCGCGTCATCCTCCATCAGCGTGGAACCGCCGGCACCTGGTTTTCGCGCAGCCTCCGTGGACTCACACCCCGTACGGTGGGTCCATGGCAGACGACGTGCGCACTCCGACCGGCGGCGAGCAGGGCGACCACGGGGACATGGTCGACTGGGACCTGGCCGTCACGACCGCCAAGCGGTTGATGAAGCCGGGTCCGGAGGTCAGCCATGACGAGGCACGCAAGGTCGTCTCCGACCTGCGACGGCTGGCCGCGGAGTCGGAGGATCATGTGCGGTCGTTCACCGGGCTGCACACCGAGTCGGCGACGGCGCCGGTGCTCGTCGTCGACCGGGGTGGATGGGTCCAGGCCAACGCCGACGGGTTCAAGCAGGTGCTCCGCCCGCTCATCGTCAGGATGCGCGAGAAACGCGGCGAGCCGGGAGCGGTGACAACGGCCATCGGCTCCCGGGTGACCGGTCTCGAAGCTGGTGGTCTGCTGGCCTATCTGTCGAACAAGGTGCTCGGTCAGTTCGACCCCTTCTACAGCGGATCGACCGGCCCAACCGGTGTGGCCCACGGTGGGCGGCTGCTGCTCGTGGCTCCGAACGTCGTCCACGTCGAGCGCGAGCTCGGGGTCGACCCCCATGACTTCAGGTTGTGGGTGTGCCTGCATGAGGAGACCCACCGCGTGCAGTTCACCGCGGTGCCGTGGCTGCGCGAGCATCTGCTCACCGAGATGGCCGGGCTGCTGCAGAGCGCCGAGCTCGACCCGGGCAAGCTGGCCGCGATGATGCGCGATGCCATCGAGAGCGTCGGCAAGCTCGTACGCGGTGACGACGGCGTGTCGCTGCTCGACGTGCTCCAGACGCCCCAGCAGCGTGAGGTGCTCGAGCGGCTGACCGCCGTGATGTCGCTGCTCGAAGGTCACGCCGACGTTGTCATGGATGGGGTCGGGCCCGACGTCGTGCCCAGCGTGGACGAGATCCGAACCAAGTTCACCCAGCGGCGCGCAGGCGCAGGGCCCATCGACCAGCTGGTTCGGCGGTTGCTCGGCTTCGATGCGAAGCTCCGCCAGTACCGCGACGGCGCGCACTTCGTCCGGGGCGCTATCGACAAGGTCGGCATGGACGGGTTCAACGCCGTCTGGGAGCGGCCGGGCAACTTGCCCAGCCGCGACGAGATCGCCGACCCCGCGCGCTGGGTCACCCGGGTCCACGGCTGAGCCACGATCTGCTGCGATGAGTGACGCGCTCGACCCGGCAGTCGCAGCCGTACGTCGCGCCGTGCGTCTGACGCTCAGCGACCTCGAACCGGGGGCGCACGTGCTCGTGGCCTGCTCCGGCGGCGCCGACTCGATGGCCCTGGCAGACGCCGCCGTGTTCGAGGGAACCCACGCCGGGTGGGTGGTCGGGGCGGTGGTCGTGGACCACGGTCTGCAGCCGGGATCCGCGACGGTGTCACGCGAGGTCGCCGGTCGGCTGGCAACCCTGGGCTGCGCCCCGGTCACGGTCCTCGAGGTCCGGGTCGGCCTAGACGGCGGTCCGGAGGCCGCCGCAAGGCAGGCTCGGTTCGCCGCGCTCGAGGAGGCCGGGGCAGCCGAGAACGCCACCGTTCTGCTCGG
The DNA here is from genome assembly GCA_963815445.1 of uncultured Actinomycetota bacterium. Classification (GTDB taxonomy): domain Bacteria; phylum Actinomycetota; class Actinomycetes; order Propionibacteriales; family Nocardioidaceae; genus JANLYC01. The sequence goes on along the minus strand of CAWFGV010000002.1, from coordinate 31,127 downwards.
CCACACGTTGGACGACCAGGCCGAGACGGTGCTGCTCGGGCTGGCGCGCGGGAGCGGAACCCGGTCGCTGTCAGGGATGGCGGTCGTCAACGGCCGCTTCCGCAGGCCACTGCTCGGTGTGCGCCGGACGCAGACGGTGCAGGCGTGCGCGGCTCGTGCGCTGACCGTGTGGCATGACCCCCACAACGACGACTCTGGCTTTGCCCGTGTCCGGGTCCGGCACGAGGTGCTCCCGCGGCTCGAGGAAGCGCTCGGTCCAGGCGTGACGGAGGCGCTGGCGAGGACCGCCGCGGCGGCCCGGCTGGATGCCGACCTGCTGGACGAGCAGGCCGACCGCGTGCTGGAGACAGCCACCGGCCCGGCCGGTGCGCTGGACCTGGCCGAGCTGGCAGACGTCCCGCCAGCGCTGCGTCGGCGCGTGCTGCGCCGCGCGGCCCTGGCCGCGGGTTGCCCCAACGGCGACCTCTTCGCGGTTCATGTGGATGAGCTCGACCGGCTCGTGCACGACTGGCGCGGCCAGGGACCTCTCACGCTGCCCGGCGGAGTCCTGGCTGCCCGTGCCCAGGGCACCATCACCTTCACCCGGACTCCTGTGGGACGCTAAGGCGTCTGCAACCGGACCGCCACCTCCCAGAGATGGCGCCATGTACTCGGACTCACGCGGAGAACTGCTGTGGATGTCAGCCACGTCGAGAAGGACCTGAGCCGGACCCTCATCACCGAGGAGGAGATCCAGCAGCGTCTCGGCGAGCTGGCGCGCGAGATCGAGGCCGACTACGCGGGCTCGGACCTCCTGCTCGTCGGAGTCCTCAAGGGCGCCTGCATGGTGATGGCCGACCTCTCGCGCACGCTCAGCCGCCACGTGTCGATGGACTGGATGGCGGTGTCGTCATACGGCTCCGGCACGACCAGCTCCGGCGTCGTGCGCATTCTCAAGGACCTGGACACCGACATTTCCGGCAAGCACGTGCTGATCGCCGAGGACATCATCGACACCGGACTGACGTTGTCCTGGCTGGTGGCGAACCTGGAGTCCCGCGGCCCGGAGTCGGTCAACATCTGCACGCTGCTCCGCAAGCCGGAGGCGCAGCGGATGGCGGTCGACGTGAAGTATGTCGGTTTCGACATCCCCAACGAGTTCGTGGTCGGTTATGGCCTCGACTACGACGAGCGCTACCGCAACCTCCGATCAGTGGCCACGCTCGCCCCGCACGTCTACACCTGAGGAACCCCGGCTGCATGGTTGGCCGCCTGTGCGCGGCGACGAATTTTCCTCGGTTTTCGATGGGTGTGTACGCAGATTTGGTCCGTAGGTGACAATGGATGCACCCGAGTGTTGTTCGAACTGGTAGGAGGCACGGGGCCGTCGGCCCCGGTACACAAGCGTGAAGCGTTGGATCCGTGGACCCTGGCTGTGGGTCGTGCTCTTCGCGATCGTGATTCTCATCGTCATCGACGTGGTCTCCAACAGGGGCGGCGCCACCGAGGTCCCGACGTCGCAGATGATCTCGACGATCCAGAAGGGTGGCGTGAAAGAGGTCACCCTCGTCGACGGTGACCAGCGCATCAACGCCACGCTCAGCAGTGGCGAAGAGATCACGTCCCAGTGGATCTTCGCCCAGGGACCGACGGTCGCAAAGGTCGTGCAGAAGGCCGTCGAGGACGGCAACATCTCGAAGTCCTACAACTCCGAGGTGCCGCGGCCAAGCATGCTGTGGAGCTTCCTCGGGACGATCTTCCCGATCCTGCTGATCGTGCTGTTCTTCCTGTTCATGATGAACAGCCTCCAAGGCGGCGGCGGACGGGTGATGCAGTTCGCCAAGTCCAAGGCCAAGATCGTCAGCAAGGACACCCCCAAGACCACCTTCGCCGACGTCGCCGGCGTCGACGAGGCGATCGAGGAGCTCCACGAGATCAAGGAGTTCCTCCAGCAGCCTGCCAAGTTCCAGGCCGTCGGAGCCAAGATCCCCAAGGGCGTGCTGCTCTACGGGCCGCCCGGAACCGGCAAGACACTGCTCGCCCGAGCCGTGGCAGGGGAGGCGAACGTCCCCTTCTACTCGATCTCCGGCTCCGACTTCGTCGAGATGTTCGTCGGGGTCGGCGCCTCGCGGGTGCGCGACCTGTTCGAGCAGGCCAAGGAGAACGCCCCAGCCATCGTGTTCATCGACGAGATCGACGCTGTCGGCCGACACCGTGGTGCCGGCATGGGCGGTGGCCACGACGAGCGCGAACAGACCCTCAACCAGCTGCTCGTCGAGATGGACGGGTTCGACGTCCGTGGCGGGGTCATCCTGATCGCCGCGACCAACCGGCCTGACGTCCTTGACCCGGCACTGCTTCGTCCCGGTCGCTTCGACCGGATGGTCGGTGTGTCAGCTCCCAACATGGACGGCCGCAACAAGATCCTCAAGGTGCACGCGCGTGGCAAGCCGATCGCGAGCGGTGTCGACCTGCTCATGGTCGCCCGTCGGACGCCGGGCTTCACCGGAGCCGACCTGGCCAACGTGCTCAACGAGGCGGCCCTGCTGACCGCGCGCAAGGACCGCAAGCTCATCGACAACGAGATGCTCGACGAGGCCATCGACCGCGTCAGCATGGGCCCCCAGCGCCACTCGCACCTGATGAGCGAGCAGGAGAAGCTCATGACCGCGTACCACGAGGGTGGTCACGCGCTTGTCGCGTCTGCCCTGCCCGGTACGGACCCGGTCACCAAGATCACCATCCTGCCCCGCGGCCGGGCGCTCGGCTTCACTCAGGTGCTCCCGGACTCCGACAAGTCCTCGATCTCCCGCAACGAGCTGCTCAACCAGCTCGCCTATGCGCTGGGTGGTCTCGCCGCCGAGCAGCTGATCTTCCACGACCCGACCACCGGTTCCTCCAACGACATCGAGAAGGCCACCAAGGTGGCCCGCGCGATGGTGACGGCGTACGGCATGAGCGAGCGACTGGGCGCGGTCAAGCTGGGCGAAGAGAACAGCGAGCCGTTCCTCGGTCGCGACTTCGGCCACACCCGCAACTACTCCGAGGAGATCGCGGCCATCATCGACGAGGAGGTCAACAAGCTCCTCACCAACGCCCACCAGGAGGCGTTCGACATCCTGGTCGAGAATCGCAACGTCCTCGACCGGCTGGTCACCGAGCTCCTCGAGAAGGAGACGATCGACCGCAAGGGTCTCGGCGAGGTGTTCGCTGATATCCGGATGCGGCCGGAGCGTCCGGCCTGGACGGGTTCCGAGACGCGCATTCCCTCTCCCATCCCACCGGTCGCCGTGCCCGCCAACGCCAACGGCACGCGCCCGGAGCCCGCACCCGAGATCACGGTCGGTCCCGGGACCGAGACGGGTGGGACCGGCGTGGGCCAGGGCCCGCCGACCGCCCCACCCGGGGCCCCACCGTCGGGGCCGCCGCTGGGCCCGTCCATGGGTCCGCAGGACTGACCTCGGCATGGCGACCGCGCGGATCGATGGCGTGAAAGCCCTCGAGGAGTTCACGGGCGGCGACTTCGACCACGCGCGGGCCGAAGCCGCGGTTCGCGAGCTGCTGATCGCGATTGGCGAGAACCCCGACCGCGACGGGCTCCGGGATACTCCCGGGCGTGTGGCGCGGGCGTACGCCGAGACGTTCGCCGGGCTGCGCATGCGGCCCGAAGATGTGCTGACCACGACGTTCGACATCGGTCATGACGAGCTCATCCTCGTCAAGGACATCGAGGTCTGGTCGATGTGTGAGCACCACCTGGTGCCGTTCAACGGTGTTGCGCACGTCGGCTACATCCCCAGCGCTGAGGGCCGCATCACCGGCTTGTCCAAGCTCGCGCGCCTGGTGGACGTGTTCGCCCGGCGTCCCCAGGTCCAGGAGCGGCTCACGACGCAGGTGGCCGACTCGCTGATGCGAATCCTCAAGCCCAGAGGCGTCATCGTGATCTTCGAGTGCGAACACCTGTGCATGACCATGCGGGGCGTCCGCAAGGGCGGCTCCAAGACGGTGACCAGCGCCGTGCGCGGCCAGCTGCGCGACCCGGCGACGCGGGCCGAGGCCATGAGCCTCATCCTCGGCTGACGACCGCCTAGGGCAGAGTAGGGGCATGGTCTTCGGTGCGCCGCCTCGCTACGTCGCAGGGCTCCCGCGTCCTGCGCGCACCTTGGTCATGGGCGTCGTCAATGTCACGCCCGACTCCTTCTCCGACGGTGGGATGTGGCTCGAACCGCGAGCGGCAGTCGCTCACGGCGACCAGCTGATCGTCGAGGGTGCTGACCTCGTCGACGTGGGTGGAGAGTCGACCAGACCCGGTGCTGACCGACCGAGCATCGACGAGGAGCTGTCCCGCGTGATCCCGGTCGTGCAGGCGCTGTCGCGCCAGGGGGCGCTCGTCTCCATCGACACGATGCGCAGCGAGGTCGCGCGCCGCGCGGTCGACGCCGGTGCCGTCGTCGTCAACGACGTGTCAGGTGGCTGCGCAGATCGCAACATGCTGCCGACGGTGGCGGGGCTCGGCGTGCCCTTCATCTGCATGCACTGGCGCGGCCACTCGACGACGATGCAGGCTGAGGCGTCGTACGACGACGTCGTGGACGACGTGCTGGCGGAGCTACGGGTGCGGGTGGCGGCGGCCCGCGATGCCGGCATCGCCGCCGACGCGTTGGCGGTCGACCCCGGACTCGGGTTCGCCAAGACGGGCGACCACAACTGGACGCTGCTGCGCCGCCTCGACGAGCTGCACGCGTTGGACCGTCCGCTGCTGGTCGGGTCCAGCCGGAAGGCGTTCCTGGGCGCTCTGCTCGCCGAAGAGGAGGGCACGCCCCGACCCGCAGTCGACCGCGACCATGCCACCGCGGCGCTGTCCACGCTCGCGGCGCTGGCCGGCGCGTGGTGCGTCCGGGTGCACGACGTCAGGCCGTCGCTCGACGCGGTCAAGGTTGCCGCCCGCTGGGCCCACGAGTCGCGGCCGACCCGGGGGAACGGCTCGTGACGACAGCCGATGGGGACCGCCTCGAGGAGGTGCTGGCGGCGCACGCCGCCTTCTACGCCGCCTTCGAGAAGTCGGACTTCGACGCGATGGAGGCCATGTGGGCCGATGACGAGGGGGTTGTGTGCGTCCACCCGGGGGCCGAACCGATCCGGGGTCGGAGCGCGGTGATGCGGTCCTGGCTGGTGCTGATGGCCGGGGCGCCATACATCCAGTTCTTCCTGACCGACATCCAGGCCTCGGTGGTCGGCGACATCGCCTCGGTCACCTGCACCGAGAACGTGCTCTCGGCGGGCGCGGACACGCCGATCGGGGTGTTCGCCGGGGGAAGTGCCGCAGCGACCAACGTGCTGCGATACACATCGCAAGGCTGGCGGTTGTGGATCCATCATGCCTCACCGGTACTGTCGAGCACGGAACCGAGCCAGGAAGATTCGCCATGACCTCCACTGCAGCACCCTCGGGCGTGAGGCCGGACGACCGCCTCTCGCTCAGGGGTTTGCGCGGCCTGGGCCACCACGGTGTGCTCGAGCACGAGCGTCGGGACGGGCAGGAGTTCGTCGTTGACGTCGAGCTCGGTCTCGACACGAGGGCTGCTGCGGTTGGCGATGACCTGGCTGCGACCGTGCACTACGGCGAACTGGCCGAGCGGCTGCACGCCGCAATGACGTCTGACCCGGTCGACCTGATCGAGACTCTGGCCCAACGTCTTGCCGAGGTCTGCCTGGCAGAGTCGCCGGTGGCCTGGGTCGAGGTCACCGTCCACAAACCTCACGCACCTATCACCGTCCCGTTCGACGACGTGTGCCTGACTATCCATCGGAGCCGAGATGACTGAGACGCCCAACCCGCACATCATCGACCCCGACACGTTGACCGGTGAGATGCGACCGATCCGTCCCGCGGTCATCGGACTCGGCAGCAACGTCGGTGATCGGCTGGCCAACCTCCAGGGTGCGATCGACGCCCTTGCCGACACCCCTGACGTGCACGTCGTCGCTGTGTCGTCGGTCTACGAGACCGCCGCGGTGGGGTCGCCGGAGGGGTCGCCGGAGTTCCTGAACGCCGTGATGCTGGCCGACACCACGCTGTCGGTGACCACGCTGCTCGACCGGGCGATGGCGGTCGAGTCCGCCTTCGGCCGGGAGCGGGCGGAGGAGAACGCGCCACGCACGCTGGACGTCGACCTGATCATCGTGGGCGACAGACTGTCCGAGACCGACGAGCTGGTGCTGCCGCACCCGCGGGCGCACGAACGTGCCTTCGTGCTCGTGCCCTGGCTCGAGATCGATGGACATGCGCAGATTCCGGGCAAGGGCAAGATCGCCGACCTGCTCGCCGACCTCGACACGTCAGGCGTCGTACGGCGCGCCGACCTCGATCTCGAGTCCTGAGCCTGCCCCGACCGTGTCACCTCGCTCGTCTCCTCATCGCTCGCAGCAGGACCCTCCGCAGGGGTCGATCATGCCGACGCCCCTCGGCGTGCTGGCAATCACGTTTGTCGTCGGTGGGCTGCTCGGGTACGCCATGGCGGTGCTCTCGGAGCAGTTGAGTGCCACCTCCACCGCGCCGCGCGTCCAGTGGACCGCGGTCGTCGCGCTGGCGGCCATCGCGGTCGCGAACGTCGTACTCGCGTGGTGGACGTACTACGTCGTGCACCGTGAACGTCGGCGGATGGACCCCCACCTCGCGGTGAGCTTCCTGCTCTTCGCCAAGGCGAGCTCGGTCGCAGGCGCGTTCGTCGCGGGTGGTTACACCGGTTTTATCCTCCATTTCGTCGACCGGATGGACGCCGAGCTGCCCCGCGAACGGGTGATCCGGGGGATCGTGGCTGCTGTGACTGGAGTGACCATTGTGATTTCTGCGCTGTTGCTTGAGCGCGCCTGCCGCGTTCCGCGGGATGACGACGAATAGCATGTCCGGCATGTCTGTTAGCCGACGAAACCAACGCAGCGTCCGTGTGTCCGTGGCGGTGCTGCTGCTTGTCGCAGCCGCTGCCGTGGTCGTCTTCGCGGTCTCGACGTCGACGTACACCGGTGCCGCAGCCGTCGTGTCGCTCCTGCTCGGAGTTACCGCGGCGCGCCTGGTCTACACCGAGGTGACGCACACGCGCCGCGCCGCAGCCCGCGAGCGCGCGGCGCTGGCGCGCGACTTCGGCGACGCGATGACGAAGACCAACACCGAGCACGCCGCCTTCACCGCGACCATGACCCAGCGAATCGCCCGCCGCGACTCCGCGATCATCGAGCTCAGCGGCAGCATCCACCTGGCCGAGCAGCGCGCAGCCGTTGCAGAGAACGAGGCGCAGCTGGAGGGCAAGCGTGCCGCCGAGGCCGAAGAGCGCCTGTCGGCGATGTTCGAGGAGCTGCTGGTCGACGAGAGCGAGAACCCGTTCTTCGCCGACGACGCGGCGCTGGCCGGTGTCGGCATACCCGAAGCCGCTGAGCTTCCGACGATCGTCGACCTGCTTGCCTGGGAGGACCGCGCCCACGAAGTTCTCCTCGAGGGGCGTCGTCAACAAGCCTGACCGTCCGCGTTTGCCTTGTGAACAAGCCAGCTGGCCTCTTCACTAGGCACGTTGGCCCCAGGTAGTGGCCCTTTGCCTAGTTCACTAGGCAAACGGCAAGGGCCAGGTGGAAGCGAACCGTCGCCCGGGCTAGTGGAGGGGGCCGGTCGACGAGACGTTGACGTCGGACAGCTCGAGACCGGCATGGTCGGCACCGACAGACCTGCGCAGTGCCTCGTGCAGGGTGTTCGGTGTGAGTACGCCGAGGAACTGAGCCCCTTCCAGCACCGCCACCCACCCGGCGTCCCACTGCAGCATCGTCGCCAACGCATCCTTGAGCGACGCGTCCTTGTCGACCCAGGCGTCCATGCGCTGGCCCCGGTCCGCCACGAGGCCGGGGCCTTCGCAGTCCTCCGCCGCCACCCAGCCGCGCAGATTGTCGTTCCCGTCCAGCACCACGGCCCACCGCGCGTCCTCGGCGTCCATCGACAGGCGGGCCTCGGCCAGCGTGTCGGTGTCGTGTACGACGGGCGGCCGGACGAGGTCGATCGCCTCGATGGCGGTGACCGCCAGTCGGCGCAGCCCGCGATCGGCGCCGACGAACTCCGCCACGAAGTCATCCGCCGGCTCGCCGAGCACCCGGGCCGGCGTGTCGAACTGCGCCAGCCGCCCGCCCGGCTCGAAGACCGCGACCCGGTCACCGAGACGCACGGCCTCCTCGATGTCGTGGGTCACGAGCACGACGGTCTTGGCGAGCGTGTCCTGGATCTCGAGGAACTGGTCCTGCAGCCGCGTCCTGACGATCGGGTCGACCGCGCCGAACGGCTCGTCCATGAGCAGCACGTCGGGATCGGCAGCCAGCGCACGGGCCACGCCCACCCGCTGCCGCTGACCGCCGGACAGCTGGTGCGGGTAGCGCTTCGCGAATGTGCCCACGTCGAGACCCATGGTGTCCAACAGCTCGTCGACGCGTTCGTTCGTCCGCTTCTTGTCCCACCCCAGCAGCTTGGGAAGAGTAGCTACGTTGGCGCGGATCGTCTGATGCGGGAAGAGGCCGATCTGCTGGATGACGTAACCGATCCGGCGCCGCAGCTCGACCGGGTTGATGTTGGTGACGTCCTTGCCGTCGAGCTCGATCCGGCCAGCGGTCGGCTCGATGAGGCGGTTGATCATCTTCAACGTGGTCGACTTCCCGCAGCCGGACGGCCCGACAAGGGTCACGAGCTCACCACGCGGTACGTCGAGATCGAGCTCCTGAACCGCCACCGTCCCGCCGGGGTACGTCTTACCGACGCCCTGCAGCCGGATCATCAGATCTTCGGTAGCGTTCATGCCGTGACTCTACTGGCAGCCGCGGCTGCCCACCTGACGAGCGGTGTGGCCTCGTCGGTGACTGTCCAGACCGCCCCTCCCGCATCGCAGCCCGACGTTTCGATACCGCAGTGCTACGTCGACAACGCCTGGATCTGCGGGCGTTACTGGGTCCAGTACCGCTCCGACCTGATCGACGCGACGGTCCAGCACGTGTGGATCACCGTGATCTCGGTGGCCCTCGGTCTGGTCGTGGCACTTCCGTTGGCGCTGCTCGCGCGCCGCTACCGCAGGTTGGAGGGACTGGTCGTCGGCGGTACGACGATCATCTACACGATCCCGTCGCTTGCGTTGTTCTCCCTGCTGCTCCCGTGGACCGGGCTCACCCCCACCACGGTGATCATCGGCCTTGCCCTGTACTCGTTGACGATCCTGGTACGCAACGTGCTGGCCGGTCTCGGTGGTGTCCCCGATGAGGTCCGCGAGTCGGCCGTTGGCTGCGGTTACGGTCCGGTCCGGCTGCTCTTCAAGGTAGAGCTGCCCTTGGCCCTGCCGGTCATCATGGCCGGCCTGCGGGTCGCCACTGTCTCGACCGTGGCCCTGGCGACGATCGGTTCGATCGTCGCGTACGGCGGTCTGGGCAACCTCCTGCTGCTCGCCGTCGGTAACCAGTTCAAGGCCCAGATCTTCGCGGCGAGCGTCTTGTGCGTGGCCCTGGCCGTTGTTCTCGACCTCGTCCTCGTCGTCGCGCAGCGAATGCTCACACCCTGGACCCGTTCCGGACAGGTGGCCTGACGTGTTCGCCGATGCACTTCGCTATCTGACGGACGGAAGCAACTGGTCCGGCGCGAACGGCATCAGCACGTTCTTCGTCCAGCAGCTGCTTCTCACCGTGACGAGCCTGGCGCTTGCCGTCGTCGTCGGACTTCCGATGGCCCTGTTCCTCGGCCACAAGGGACGCGGCGGGTTCATCGCGGTCAACGTGTCCAACGTCGGCCGGGCAGTGCCGGTCTTCGCCGTGCTCCTGGTGCTGTCGATCGGGCCGGTCGGCGCGGCCGAGTTCGGTCCGTATGGGCGTGCCGGTCTTGCCACCTTGATCGCTCTCGTCCTGTTTGCTCTTCCGCCGATCATCACCAACGCCTACGTCGGCGTACGCGAAGTGGACCGTGACATCGTCGAGGCGTCTCGAGGGATGGGCATGACAGGTCCGCAGGTGTTCTTCGGCATCGAGTTTCCCCTCGCCATGCCGGTGATCCTGACCGGCATCCGGCTCGCCCTGGTCCAGGTCTGGGCCACTGCCACGATCGCGGCATTGGTGGCGGGTCCTGGTTTGGGCCGAATCATCACTCAAGGCTTCGCTCAGCAGCGCACGGCCGAGGTCGTAGCGGGAGCCATCCTCGTCGCGGGCGGTGCTTTGCTCCTGGAGGTGGTAGCGGTGGTGGCCGAACGGACTCTCGACCCCATGCGTCGAGCGCGACGCGAGGCATCGTGACCGTTTCGTAAGGGGCCTCTGCTTGCGAGCGTCGGTGCGGGGTGCTTCTGTTGGGGCGGGTACCAGCCCATGGGTGCCCATCGGACACGCGCGCGCCGTTGGCTCGCGGGACACAGAAGGTGGTTCACCACATGAGGATTCAGCGCATCATCGGCCTGACGCTTGCCGTCGTGGCTTTGACCGCGGCCGCTGGCTGCGGCGACAGCAAGACCCTCGAAACCCAAGGTGGCAGTACCTCGGGTGGGGACAAAGGCAGCGTGACCGTCGGAGGTCAGGGGTTCACCGAGAGCCGCATCATGGCTGCGATCTACCAGAAGCTGCTCGAGAGTGCCGGCTACAGCGTGACCACCAAGCTGGTGACAACCCGGGACGTCTACATCGGCCAGCTCAGCAAGGGCAGCGTCGACATCGTGCCTGACTACCTGGCCGGAATCACCGACTACCTCAACACCGCCGAGAACGGTCCCGATGCCGAGCTCGTGTCGAGCAACGACCCGCAGGCGACGCTGGATGCCCTCAAGCCGCTGGCTGACAAGCAAGGCATCTCCATTCTGCCGCCGTCGGATGCCACCGACCAGAACGCGTTCTTCGTGACGCAGAAGTACGCAACTGACAACAACCTCACCACGCTGTCGGACCTCGCCGGTCTGGGCCAGCCCATCAAGCTCGCGGCGCCCCCGGACTGCGAGGGTCGTAGCGACTGTGCGGGTGGCTTGAAGGACGTCTACGGCATCGACATCAGCAGCATCGTGCCGCTCGACTTCGCGAGCGCGCAGATGAAGGCCGCCGTCAAGAGCGGCGAGGCTCAGATGGGCGAGACGGGTACGACGGACGGCACCCTTGCCGCTGCGGGCTTCGTCCTGCTCCAGGACGACAAGGGCATCCAGCCCGCCCAGAACCTCACTCCGGCCGTCAACGCCGACTTCCTCAAGGCCAACCCCGACTTGACGGCCATGTTCGACAAGCTGTCGGCCGCTCTGACCACCGATGATCTGGCCGCGATGAACGCCAAGGTCGACGTCGAACGGCAGAAGCCCGAGGATGTCGCAGCTCAGTTCCTGTCCGACAAGGGGCTCGTCTGAGCACCGGCTAGCGCTGGGTGAGCTCGAACTCGGCCAAGAACGTGTCGTTCGGGGGACCGCCGGGCGTCGCGGCATCGATCGACGATGCCACGATGCCCTCGGCCTCCGCGTAGAGGCTCACGTAGTCGCGTCGGAGCCCGTCGAGTGCCTCGGCCTGCGAGCCGGTGTCGCCGCCCTTCGCCAGCATGCGCAGCTGGGCCCAGACCTCTTCGGCGAGATCGCGAACGGGCGCCGTCACGCCGAGACCATCCCACCCTTCGTGGCTGCCACGCAGGGACGGTCGGACGAACTCCTCGACGCGGCGCAGATCACTGGTCTTGGCAGTGCTGATCGAACGGAGTCCCAACGAGTCTCCCATCGGACGCACCACGCGCGCCCAGTCCTCGAGCAGGTCGTCGTACTCGATGAACGTGCGCAGAGATCCGCGGGTGGCGCGCTCGGTGAACAGCATCAGGTTGATCCATGCGGCCGTCCGGTTCGTGTTGCCGGCTGGGCCTGGGTACTGCTGCGACTTGCTGCTGACGACGTCGGTGGGGCGACGCAGCATGGTGGCGAAGCTCGGCTGGGCACCGGTGCGCAACACACCCGCGCGCCACATGCCGAGGAACCAGGACAGGCGGGGATCCTTGATCACGAGCTCATCGCCGTGCTCGAACTGCAGCTTGAGCCATTCGAAGAGCAGCAGCCGTGCTCGCGGCTGGACGGAGAGCCGCGTCGTGGTGAACCAGGCCTGGGGCCGTGCGTCGGAAACCTCGACCAGTTCTCGCCGCAGCAGCCGGTCGTTGAACTCGACCACCCAGGCGGGCTCGGAGAACCCCAACGGGTTGCTGCTGTCGCTGCTGATCTCGGGCTGCGGCACATACATCCCGAGCTGCGCGACGATGCCGGCGAGCAGGCTCGTCCCGCTACGGCCAGACCCGGCCACCATCAGCACCCGCCGATCGCTCGTGTCGGGGATCTCCTCGGTGGCCACCGAGGCAGTCCCCCCGGGTCTCGTCGGCCGTGTAGGCGTCGCGGCACCGTCGATGTCGTCACTGTCGTCGTTGCCGGGGGACTCGTTGACACCGCTCATGGCGGTGGTGATCTCGAGATATTTGCCTGCGGGGCCGCGGTCGGGGTCGATCGGGAGCTCGCCGGGCGTGACCACGAACTCGAGCCCGCCCACGAAGACCGGCCGATGCGACTGCGGGAGCCACCGCTCGGTGACGTAGTCGATGACATTGACTCCGGGTGGAGCCTCGATGCGTTCGATGTCACCCACCTCGCGCCACCGACCGTCGGCCAGCGCATGGAAGACCTCCCACTCGCGGCGCTTGCGTCCGGTGCGGGTGCTGTCGGCGAAGGAGTCCGGCGCGGTCCAGTGCGCGAACTCGTCGGAGTCCAGGTACTTCAGCTCGACGCACAGTCCCTCGGGCAGACGCAGACGCGTGATGTCCTCCGGATGCAGTCTGAGCTCCCACTCGAAAGCCTTGACGTGGCCATAGCCGGACGCCATCGGGAACACATATGGCTCGATGTTCGCCGTGCCGCGGTCGAGGTACGCGACCGACTCGCTCTCGACGAAGAGCGGATGCCGCGGGATGGTCACCAGGACGTCACCGTCGAGCTGCCAACCGAGATCACGCAGGATCGCGATGCCTTCGGGCGTCAGCACCATGTCGCCGTCCCACTTCATGGAGTACGTCGTGGAGACTTGGGAGAACGACCAGTTGTAGAAGTACGCCAGGCTGTGCACCGACCGGTCAGGGGTCCACAGGTGCTCCAGGCCACACCGGCTCACGTCGAACGGATACTCCTTCACCGTCAGGTGATCGGACAGTCCGAGCTCCGCCGCGACCTGTCTGGCGACGTCGGCGGTGCCATCGTCAGACTGGTTGTCGACGACGACGACGCGGTCGGTGGCGCGGAGCATGCCCGGCAGGACCCGGGGCATTGAACGCGATTCGTTCTTGACCCGAAGCACAGTCGTGATTCCGGGAGTCAGCTTCCGGTTGAGCCAGGGCCAGACGACATCGAAGTCCTCGTGCCCCTCCAGGTTGTGCATCACGGGTGAGGTGTCCGGCGACGTCATCGGCGACCACCCCTCAGTCTCGAGACAGCTGCTCGCGCACCCCGGCGTACGCCGGTCGGGATTTTGGCTCTGAGCCCGTGCGGAATGAGGTGGGCGAAGCGATCGACTCGACTGCGGGTCGGTGCGCGCTTGGTCGGGGTAGCTCCCGGTTCGGGTCTCGTGCGTCGAGCCGCGATGACGGAGGACATCGCGACGAGCTCGGCATCGTGATAGAGCCGGGCGTAGGCCTCGCGCAGCTCGTCGAGTCGCTTGTGGACGAGCTCCTCATCAGAGGTGGGCTCGACCAGCAGGCTCAGCTGCTCCCAGGTGTCCTCGGCGAGGTCCCTGAGCCCGGCTGGGACCTCGATGTCGTTCCACCCGATCTTCACCCGGCGAAGACTCGGGTCGACGAACTGGTGCACGCGGCGGATGTCGTCGGTCGCGGCGTTCTCGATCCCGCTCAGACCAAGCGTCTCGCCGGCTCTGTACAGCGCCGTGGTCCAGTCCTCGAGCAGCGCGTGGTAGCTCACGAAGGCACGTCGGCTCGACCGGGTCGCGTGCTCGGTCTGCAGCATCATGTTGACCCAGGCGGCCGTCCGGTTGCTGTCGGCCATCCGTCCGCCGTAGTACCGGGACTTGCTGCCGACGACTTCGTACGGCGGCCGCAGCATCGTGACCACGCACGCTGTGGCGTCAGCCCCCTGGGCGGCCTGCTGCCACATGGACAGGAACCAGGCGAGCCGCGGGTCCTTGATCACGATCTCGGTGGTGAAAGCCGCCTCCGCAGCCATGAACTGCTCGTCGACCCAGCGGTCGAGCGCGCTTTGGACAGCGACGGTGACCGCTCCCTCGGCCAGCCCCCAGGCTGTCGGCCGTGCGTCGGAGGCATGAACACCGGCACGGCTGAGAAGCGCGTTGTGGAGGTCCACCACCAGCTGGGGCTCTCCGAAGCCACGTGGGTTGCTGTTGTCCGCGGCCACCTCCGGCTGAGGGACATAGAGCCCGAGCTGACGCAAGATGCCCGACATGGTGCTGGTTCCGCTGCGTCCCGATCCGGCGACGAGGACCAACCGTCGCGGCTGCCGCCCCAGTGCTCCGCCGACGTCGCTGCACCGGCGGCCTCGTGGTCTTGCATGGTCCGTATCGTACGGGGATTGTCGGAGCCCAACGAATCCAGACCGAGGCGGCGACGGCGAGGCGGCGTGCGCTCGCACCGGCCCGGTCCTGAGGTGTCTTCGGCCCAGCCTGCCGGGTCCATGCGCGGCCTTGAGGTGCGGACACGTGGCAGTTCGTTGTGATGTTGGAGGCAGCTACCGCGTGTAAGTCGAGGCCGTCGTCGACGCGGGGTTAGGTTTGGTCAGGTGAGAACCCGAACAAATAGCGGCCGCAGAAGAAGCACTCGCGGGTGACGGTCGTCTTTCCATCCCCGGTGCTGGGGGCGCACCTCGCCTCCCCGGAGCCGAGGCGCCGCCTGGTCTGCCTTTGCGACGCGTCCCTCGACGCCGCCGTGTACTTCCTGGCCACCTGGACCGTCGTCTACCACCTGTGCCTGATCGCCCGCCTCGACGTGCGTTGGTCGATCGGGCTCGAACTCCTCGCCCTGGTGGCCAGCGGACTTTGGTTCACGCTGCGGGTGGCAAGGAAGAGGCGGAGCGGTGTCGTCGACGATGTGCAGGCGGGGCGCGACGTCACCGACCGGCAGCTCATGCCGGCCCGCGCCCGCGTCCTGGTGCTCGTGGACCGCATCCTTGTCGTCACCACGATCGGGCTGGCACTCGCGGCAGCGGTGGCGATGGCGGTGCCGTTCCCGTGGCCCTGGGTGGCGGGCACCTGGCTGGGTTCAGCCGTCGCGGGCACGACGTGGGCAGTGCTGGGAGAGTCGTCGCACCCCGATGAGGTCGCGACAGCGGTGTCCGGTCCGCCCGTCGATGAGCATCGCGGTGCGATCGTGGCACTTGTGTGGGGTGTCGTCCTGGCGGCCCTGTCGCTTGTCGTGCTTCGCTCGAACGCGGACGACGTCTACTACGTGAATCTCTCCCAGTGGGTGGCCGAGCACGGGACGTTCCCCCTACGAGACACGATCTTCTCCGACCTGGTGTACCCGATGTCGAGCTGGCCCCCGATGGCGTCGTATGACGCCCTGGTGGGGGTCAGCGCTCGGGTTGCCGGGGTCCAAGCAGCCTTCGTCGCATACGTTGTCGGGCCGGCGCTCGTCTCCTTCCTCTCCGCGCTTGCCCTGTGGCGTCTGTTGCGGACGTGGCAGGTCAGGTCGACGTCGATCGTCCTCTCCACGGCCTTGTTCTTCCTCGTGCTGGATGGAGTGGGCCAACACACCCCAGGTAACTTGTTCGTCACGCGGCTGTTCCAGGCCAAAATCGCCTTCCTGTGTCTCATGGTCCCGGTCCTGCTCGTGTATGCCATGCGCTATGTGGAGCGGCCCTCGATGGCACGGTTGGCTTGGCTGTTCGTTGGCGGCATTGCCGCTGTCGGAGTCACGACGTCAGCCATGTTCCTCACGCCCATGATCGCGCTGGCTGGTGCGGCACCGCTGGTGCGGCGCTCACCGAGGAAGGCTCTGGCTGGGTTCGCGGCGTTGGCTGCGTACCCGGTAGCTGCCGGTGTGGTCACGAAGGCCGTCGACGGCCGATCTGCCGACAACTTCAACGAGTTGCGCCGTTTCGACCCGGCAATCTTCGGCCCTGAGGTCTTCTCCACCGGCGTGGTGGCGGCGATTGCGGTGGCGGCCGTCCTCCTCGGCACGATCCTGCTGCCGAGCCGGGCGGCTCGGATCACCACCGGGATCCTTGCGGTGTTCGTCGGCGTGACGTATGTGCCGGGGTTCACTCACGTCTCGTTTGACATAGTCGGCCTGGGGCCGACACTGTGGCGGGTCTCGTGGTTGCTGACGGTTGGAGCGCTGGTCGGTGTCGCGGCCACGGCGATCACCGCTCGGTTGAGCCACCCACTGCTCAGGCTGGCCGGACCGCTGACGCTGGTCATCTTGATGCTCGCCTTCTCCGAGCCGATCTGGGCGGGCAGCGTCAAGACAAGCTGGGCCGCGCCGTTCCACTACCAGCGTCCACCCGACACCGTGACCGCCGCAAACCGTCTCATCCGAGTCCTCGATGCCGGCGACGTCGTTGTCGCACCGGAGGACCTGTCGGTCACGATCGCAGTACTGACGACACGCATCCACAGCCTGGCACCGCGGAACTACTTCCTCGCCTATCTGCGTGACAATCCGTCTTTCCACGCCGCCGAGCGGCTCGCGCTGTCGCAGTTCGTTCAGGACCGGATGCCGTACCGGGAAGCAGTGATCGCACGAGATCTGGACTCCCTGAGTGTGGACGTCGTGTGTATGGACTCGAAAAGGGACGTGCGCGTCGGGGCCGTGCGCCGCGCCGGATACCGGCCCTTGTTCACGTCAGGTCCCTATCTCTGCCTGCGCCGCGGGCCGTAGGTCTCCCTGCCACCGCTGGAGTTGCCGGTGAATGTGGGCGACGGCCGTCATTTGTCGATGTCTCCCACGACGAAGAACATGGAGCCCAAGATGGCCACCATGTCGGCCACGACCTGCCCGGGAAGCATGGTCGGCAGCACCGAGATGTTGTTGAACGAGGCCGACCGCAGCTTCAACCGCCACGGCGTCTTCTCGCCTTTCGACACGAGGAAGTAGCCGTTGATCCCGAGCGGGTTCTCCGTCCAGGCGTACGTATGACCCTCCGGCGCCTTGAGGATCTTGGGCAGCCGGACGTTGATCGGCCCGCGGGGGAGCGCCCCGAGCCGGTCCAGACATACGTCGGCCAGGTCGAGGGAGACCTTGGCCTGGTCGAGCAGCAACCCGAACCGGGCGTGGCAGTCTCCGGCCGTCCGCGTGGGCACGCGCAGCACGCCGTCGGCGGCAAGCTCGGCGTAGGCCAGGTACGGGTCGTCTCGTCGCAGGTCGAAGTCCACGCCAGAGGCACGCGCGATGGGGCCGCTGACTCCGTACTGGGCGATCGTCTCCGCGGCAAGGACCCCTACACCGACCGTGCGCGCCCTGAAGATCTCGTTGCCGAAGATGAGCTCCTCGATCTGAGGCAACCGGGTGCGGACGGCCGAGACCGCGGCGGACACCCGCTGCAGCCACCCGGCCGGGAGGTCCTCCTTGAGTCCCCCGACCCGGTTGAACATGTAGTGCATGCGGCCGCCGGAGATCTCCTCCATGACCTCCTGGATCGTCTCGCGCTCGCGGAAGGCGTAGAAGATCGGTGTGATCGCGCCCACCTCCAACGGGTACGAGCCGAGGAACATCAGGTGGTTGAGCACCCGGTTGAGCTCGGCCAGCAGCATCCGGGCCCAGGTGGCGCGGACGGGCACCTCCATGCCCAGCATCCGCTCGACGGCGAGGACCACGCCGAGCTCTGACGAGAACGCCGACAACCAGTCATGGCGGTTGGCGAGGACGATGATCTGTCGGTAGTCGCGGACCTCGAAGAGCTTCTCGACTCCTCGGTGCATGTAACCGACGATGGGCTCGCAGTGCACGATCCGTTCGCCGTCCAGGATCAGCCGCAGCCGGAGAACGCCGTGGGTCGCCGGATGCTGCGGCCCGATGTTGAGCACCATGTCCTGCGTGGCGAGCTCGGTGTCAGCTCCTTTACCTCCGCGCTCGTGACCGTGGAAGGCCTCCGCGCCCGACCCGATGCCGACGATCCGCTCCTCCGTCACATCGGCCATGCTCCCATGGCGGTGTGCGTACTCCGGCTTCGGCTCAGTCCAGCTCCCGGACGACCCGTGCCGGGTTGCCGGTGGCGACGACACGAGCAGGCAGGTCCTTGGTCACCACGGCCCCGGCGCCGATGACCGTGTCGGCACCGATGCTGACGCCCGGACACACGATGGCGCCACCACCGATCCACACGTTGCGACCGATCGTGATGGGTTTGGCGGTTTCCCACTTGGCCTCGCGTCGGTCTGCCTCGATCGGGTGGACCGGGGTCAGGAACTGGACGTTCGGGCCGATCTGGCAGTGATCCTCGATCGTGATTGTGGCGACGTCAGCGAGCTGGCAGCCGTAGTTGAGGAAAACCCCGGTGCCGATCCGGACGTTGGAACCGTAGTCCACGTACACCGGGCTACGGAGTTCGACATCATCGCCTACCTGCCCCAGGAGCTCGACGAGCAGCTCCCTGCGGGCCACCGTCTCGGTGATGCTGGTGGCGTTGTAGCGCTCCATCAGCGCTTGGCGTTCACGCTGCAGGTCGAGCACTGCTTCGTCAGTGATGTACCACTCGCCGTTGGACATCTGTTCGATGTTCTCGCTCATCCTGCCGAGACTATCGACCCACGTGACCGCGTCCACTGTCCGCAGGTTCGTCCACGCTGTGCATGGCGATCACCCAGTGCAGGTCACCGAGTCCAGGTGACGCGGTCAGCTCGCCGGCTTCGGACGACGCCGACAAGGCGTGGACGTAGCCGGCGGGGTCTGAGCCGGCCAACGACAAATCCGGCCTGGTGGTTGCCAGCCCGAGCTCGCGGAGCATGTTGCGCTGTCGCGCGAGGGTCGCGCCTGTTGTGTCGGCGACCGAGTCGATGGAGACGTGGGCCGTCACGTCATGCGCCCCGTCCAGCGCGACCGGCGTCTCGCGACCAGCCCGATAGGACCGGATGGTACTCAGGACAGGGCGGTAGTCGCGCAGGTGTCCGTAGTCGATGGCGATGCTGGCGCCTGACGTGATGCGGGCGCAGGCCTCGTGCCAGAACCGATCGCGCGTGAGACCCACCTCGGCCCGGTCTCCAGCCTGCTCGAGCGGCCACCACCGGTCCAGCCACGCCACCGCCTCCGAGTCGGCGAGGTCGCCTCGCCGTTCGCGGCCGGTCAGCGGCTCGACCTCGACCAGCCGCACAGCACCGGCTTCGTCGCGCTCCACGACGTCGCAGGGGACGTTGTCGAGGAGCTCGTTGGCGAACAGCAGGCCTTCGATCTGCTCGGGCGGGCTCGGCACCCAGTCGATCGCGGTGGG
This sequence comes from uncultured Actinomycetota bacterium, assembly GCA_963815445.1. Taxonomy (GTDB): domain Bacteria; phylum Actinomycetota; class Actinomycetes; order Propionibacteriales; family Nocardioidaceae; genus JANLYC01. The sequence continues at coordinate 11,715 of CAWFGV010000002.1, read as the reverse complement.
CAGGTCAGCCGGCCGTGGCCTGATCTCGACCGCTGTCAGGCTGAGGTCGGGGGCCATCGCGGCCAGGTGCCGCAGCAACTCACCGGTGCCGGCTCCGTAGTCGGTCACGCCCGTGAAGTGCTGCCGGCGTACGAACTGCAGAACGGCCCGGGCGAACAGTGGCGAGGCATGCACCGACGTGCGGAAGTGATCGCCTGGGACAGCCGACCGGTAGAAGCCCTCCGGCCCGTACAGCGCTCGCTGCCAGGCCTCACGCCAGGTGACCCAGCGCTCGGTCAGCGGTTCCACGCCGACAAGTCGCGACCGAGCCAGGTGGCGAGGCGGTCGTTGTACGGGCGGAAATCGTCGACCAGGCGGGCCCTCGTCGCCGGGTCGATCGGCGGGTAGGTTCCGGAGTTCTCGTTCTTGTCCTGCTCGGAGCGCTTGGCCTGACTGGCTTCCCAGCGCTCGATGATGGCTGCCGACTGGTCGGGATCGACGCCGACGAAGGAGAACACGCCCTCGATGGCCGCTTGCGCGTCCTTGATCAGATCATCGAGCGTGAAGACGTACATCCGGTCCCGGCCGTAGTGACGCTCGAGGTCGAGGAGCTGGTCGATGTAGCGCCCACGGTCGAGGTAGGAGTGGCGGATCAGGTGCTTGCGTTTTCCGCTCGCCAGCCGGGTCGGCTCGAGCTCAACGGCCTCCTCGAACGTCGCCAGGTCGTCGTAGTCCAGACGTGACGAGTGCCAAAAGTGCGAGTACGCGCGTTGCACCGGGTCCCGCAGGATGATGACGAGCTTTGCCTCCGGCAAGGTGTCGACCATCCGCTGGCGCGCGTACGGGTAGTACATGTACGTGGGGGTGGCGTCACAGATCTCGACCTGGCCGGCTTTCGGCTCGAACTGAGCGGAGTACCAGTCGATCCCGTATTCGTAGTACCAGTCGAAGAAGTGCACCTCCTTCTTCTTGAAGACGTGCGTCTCCGGGTGAAAGCGGACCAAGGTCGAGAGCGTTGACGTGCCGCTCTTCTGAGCCCCGGGGATCAGGAAGGTGGGAAGGGGCATCAGCGTCCTTTTGAGCTGCGGTGGCTGGTCCGCGTGACTTGCCGTGCTTGACGATGGTGGCTCATGGTAGCGCGCACCCGCCGCACCACCGTGGGCACGTAGCAGCGCACCGGTGGGCCCAATAGGGTGACGCTGTGTTGCCCCGGCTCCTGCGCCGCACGCCCGGAAAACTGAGCGTCGTCGTCCCCGTCCACAACGTGGAGGCGTATCTCGCGGACTGCCTCGACAGCATTGCGGCTCAGAGCTATCGGGACCTCGAGGTCGTTCTCGTCGACGACGGCTCGACCGATGGTTCCGCGGAGATCGCTCGCCGGTATGTCGCGAGACGGTCGGCCTGGCGGCTCATCCAGACCGAGAACCGCGGTCTGGGCGCAGCACGGAACCGCGGGGCGGCCGACGCGACCGGCGACTACCTGGCGTTCGTGGACTCCGACGACCTGGTACCCGCCGACGCCTACACCGCGATGGTGTCGACCCTTGCCGCGAGCGGATCTGACTTCGTCGTGGGGTCCGTGGAGCAGCTCGTCGACGGTGAGCTCGTCGAGCCCGAGTTCATCCGGCGTGGAGTCGAACGCCGCAGGATCGGGGTGACGGCGTCGGACCAGCCCTGGATCCTGCGGAACGTCTTCGCCTGGAACAAGGTCTTTCGCAGGTCGTTCTACGATCGCGCCGAGATCCGGTTTCCCGAGGGGGTGCGCTACGAGGATCAGCCGGCAATCATGCGGGCCTACCTGATCGCCGACCGCTTCGACATCATTCGCCGGCCCGTCTACACGTGGCGGGTCCGATCCGACGGAAGCTCGATCACGCAGCGGCGGGCCGACCTGGCCGACCTGGAAGACCGGCTGGCGACCAAGCGGCTCACCACCGACGTCGTTCGCGCGTACGGCGACGAGACCGTGCTCGACTTCTGGGGACGACTTGCGCTGGTCGGCGACCTGCCCGTGTATTTCGAGCAGATACCGGCCGCCGACGACGCCTACTGGCAGCGGCTGGTCTCTGGGGTGCGAGAGCTCCTCCAGGGCTTCCCACCGATCGAGTCGTCAATGCTCCGGTTGCCGCAACGGCTCGTGGGGTGGCTCGTCACCGTGGATCGACGGGCCGATGCCGAACGAGTCCTCTCGTGGCTCGAGGCCCATCCGGGGCCGTTGTCCCTGCAGGTCGTCGGGGATCGGGCCGTGCCGACCGAGCTTCCGTTCGCGTCGGACGCCACCGCAGAACTACCCGAAGGTCTACGCGGCCTCGGCGAGCACGAGCTCGACTTCGACGCCCGGCTGGTCGGTGCAGGCTGGGAGGGCAAGACGCTGGTTGTCACCGGATGGGCCCTGATCCGCGGTGCTCCCACGGCCGGTGCGGGGACGGCGATCCGGGCGTGGTTGCGTTCGGATGTGGAGAGCGAAGAGGTCGGGCTGAGCGGCGTTGTCGCACCGTTCACCGCAACCGAGGCCACCGCCTGGATCGCGCGGGGTGACCAGGTCTACGACGACAGTGGCTTCGTCGCCCGCTTCGATCTGTCGGAGTGGGCGTCCCTTCCCGCAGGGCTGCGCCGTGAGCTCTTCCTCGGGCTCCAGGTCGAGATCGGGTCGATCCACCGTGCTGGGCCGCTGAAGACCCGTGCGGCCGGCCTTGCCAACCAGCTTCCCGAAGCGCCGTTCGCCCGGCTGGAGTGGCGCCGCGCTGACGGTGTCGTCGTCGTTCCGCGCTGACGAGCTGGTTCCGCGAGTTGTCACGCGTGTGAGGTACCCCACGTCCCGCGGCATGTCCCACCGCGTGCGCGCAGCGCTATCGTTGAGATTGGGCTGACCCGCCCCACCACTCGCACGAACGTCCGGTACCCGGCAGGGACTGGAACCGAAAGGCGATCATGACCACTGCTGCTGGTGTGACCAGCTCGACCGGCTCGACCCGACCGCGCTCGCTGGGCGTCATCGGGGCCGGACGGGTCGGTGCCGTCCTCACCGCCGCCCTGCACCAGGCCGGCCATCCCATCGCCGCCGTTGCCGGCGAGTCCGACGCCACCAGGACCCGCATCGAGACACTGCTTCCCGGGGCCAGGATCGACAAGCCCACCGCCGTGGCCAGGTCGGCCGAGCTTCTGCTCCTGACTGTCCCCGACGACGCGCTCGACAACGTCGTCCGGATGCTGGTGGCCTCGGGGGCCATCCACCCCGGCCAGTACGTCGTCCACACCAGCGGACGACACGGCACGGATGTGCTGCGCCCCGCGATCGACGTCGGGGCGCACGGCATCGCGCTGCACCCCGCCATGACGTTCACCGGCACCGACGTCGACCTCGACCGGTTGCCAGGCTGCACCTACGGCGTGACCTGCGCGACCCCGGAGCGGCCGTTCGTCCTCGAACTCGTCGGGGTGCTCGGTGGACGCATCACCTGGATCGACGAGGACAACCGAGCGCTGTACCACGCGTCTCTGGCGCACGGTGCCAACCACCTCGTCACGCTGGTCTCGCAGGCCATGGAGGTGCTTCGCACTGCGGGATCGACCGATCCGGCAGCGACGCTCCGTCCACTGCTGACGGCGGCCCTCGAAAATGCCCTCGACTACGGTGACGCCGCGCTTACCGGCCCGATCGTCCGCGGGGACGTCGAGACCGTGCGAGCCCACGTGCGCAGCATCGCCGCTTCGGGGCAGTCGCGATCGACGCTGGAGTCGTACGTGGCGATGGCGCGGGCCACCGCAAACCATGCAGTCGCCGACGGGCGACTCCAACCGAGACAAGGCGCGGCAGTCATCGAGGTCCTCGAGTCGGCGCTGACCGAAGCGCTGGGCTGAGTTCGGCGCATCCGGACACGTCGTGACCACACCATCGATCGCGCACACGCGGGCCGGCTTGGCCGAACTGGTCGGCGGCCACCGCGGCACGTCCGGACGATCAGTGGTCCTCGTGCCGACCATGGGTGCCCTGCACGCAGGCCACGCCAGACTGCTGGATGACGCACGCGCTCGCGGCGAGCGGCTCGTGGTGTCGGTGTTCGTCAATCCCTTGCAGTTCGCGCCGGGTGAAGACCTGGACCGCTATCCGCGTTCGTTGGACGCTGATCTGGCCCTGTGCGCCGAGCACGACGTCGACGTGGTCTTCGCCCCGGCCGTTGACGTCGTCTATCCCGGCGGGCAGCCCGAGGTCGTTGTCGAACCCGGCCCGCTCGGAGGTGTGCTCGAGGGTGCGAGCCGTCCTGGCCACTTCCGTGGTGTGCTGACGGTGGTTGCCAAGCTGTTCGGGCTGGTCTGCCCCGAGGTCGCGGTGTTCGGCGAGAAGGACTACCAACAGCTCGTCCTCATCCGACGGATGGTCGATGACCTGTGCATGCCGGTCGAGGTGATCGGTGGCGAGACCGTGCGCGAGGACGACGGGCTGGCACTGAGCTCGCGCAACCAGTACCTCTCGCCGGCCGAGCGGACGCAGGCGCTCGCGCTGTCGCGGGCGCTCTGTGCGGGGCGGGCCGCGCAGTCCGCGGGCGCCGACGTCGTACGCCGGGAAGCGCGCGCGGTGCTGGACGCCGCGGCCGGGCTCGACCTCGACTACCTTGCCCTCACCGACGCAGCCCTCGGGCCCGAGCCGGCGAACGGTTCTGCCCGGCTGCTTGTGGCTGCCCGCGTCGGTGCGACCCGGCTCATCGACAACGTCTCGCTGCGACTCGGCAGCTGAACCTTCGGAGGCATGCCCATGTACCGCACCCTGATGAAGTCCAAGATTCATCGCGCTACCGTGACCGAGGCCGATCTGAACTACGTCGGCTCGGTCACGGTCGACGCCGACCTCCTCGATGCGGCTGACCTGATGGCCGGTGAGCTCGTGCACATCGTCGATGTCACCAACGGCGCACGAATCGAGACCTACACCATTGCCGGTGAACCAGGTAGCGGTGTCATCGGCATCAACGGTGCGGCCGCTCATCTCGTGCATCCCAAAGACGTCGTGATCCTCATCGCCTACGGCCAGTTCGACGACGCAGAGGCGCGAGCGTTCGTCCCGTCGGTCGTGTTCGTCGACGAGCGCAACGCCATCGTCGACATCGGCGGGACGGCCACGCATGTGCCGGCGTCACCCGCAGCCGGCGGCCTGTCGGCATCACCGGCTGTCGTCGCGTGAGCCAGGGGCCGGGGGTCCACGTCTTGCCGTCGACCGCGACAATGACCGCGTGACCACTGTCGAGCTCACGCTTCCGCAGAAGCTGCGTGCGGGCGAGCCGGGATGGCAGGCGGAGACCGACGTCGTCGTCATCGGGTCGGGGATCGCCGGCCTCACCGCCGCTCTTCGGGCCAGCCGGATCGGCCGGGTCACCGTGGTGACGAAGGACGTCCTGTCCGCCGGCTCCACCAGATGGGCGATGGGCGGGGTCGCGGCCGCCATCGGTCCCGGCGACAGTCCGCAGCAGCACCTCGACGACACCTTGGCGGCCGGTGCGGGGCTGTGCGACGAGGACGCAGTCCGCACGTTGGTCACCGAGGGCCCGGCAGCGTTGCGTGAGCTGATCGAGCTCGGGGCGACGTTCGACACGAACCCGCTCGGCGAGCTGCAGCTGACACGCGAGGGCGGCCATCACCGCGACCGCATCGTCCACGCGGGGGGCGACGCGACGGGCGCGGAGATCCAGCGTGCCCTGGTGGCGGCGGTCCAGCAGGCACCCACGATCTCCGTGATCGAGCACGCCTTGGCGCTCGACCTGATCCCGGCCGACCACGGAGTCGCCGGTGTAACGGTCCACGTGCTCGGCGAGGGTGAGCGTGACGGCGTCGGCGCGGTGCTGAGCCGGGCAGTTGTGCTGGCCAGCGGTGGCGTGGGGCAGGTGTACTCCTCCACGACGAACCCTGCAGTCTCCACCGGCGATGGGATGGCTCTCGCCTTGCGGGCCGGAGCCCGGCTCCGGGACATGGAGTTCCTCCAGTTCCATCCGACGGTCCTGTGGCTCGGCCCCGAATCACGCGGTCAACAACCGCTCGTGTCCGAAGCAGTCCGTGGTGAGGGTGCCGTTCTCGTCGACGCTGACGGGGTACGTTTCATGCTCGGCCAGCACGAGCTGGCCGACCTCGCACCCCGAGACGTGGTCGCCAAGGCGATCATGCGCCGGATGCATGAGCAGGGGCGCGACCACCTGTGGCTCGACGGGCGGCAGCTCGGGGAGGACACCTGGACCCGCCGTTTTCCCACGGTGCTGGCGGCCTGTCGCGAACACCGGATCGACCCGGTGACCGAGCTGATCCCGGTCGCACCGGCCTGCCACTACGCGTCCGGCGGAGTGGCGACGGATCTGGACGGTCGTACCACGGTGCCGGGCCTGTACGCCTGCGGCGAGGTCGCCTGCTCCGGTGTCCACGGCGCGAACCGGCTGGCGTCCAACTCGCTGCTCGAGGGGCTCGTCTTCGCCCGCAGAATCGTCGCTGACCTCGAGCGTCACCTGCCACCTCATCGGACACCTGTCGTCGATCGACGCGTCCCAGGTGCCGTGTCGCCGGATGTCATGCCCGGTCTGCGGGCGGTCATGACGAAACACACCGGGGTACTCCGCAGCGCTCAGGGGCTCGGAGACGCCGCGCTCTCGCTGGTCGAGATGGTCTCGACGCCGGCCGAGATCGTTGGGCCCGAAGCATGGGTTGCCACCAACCTCGTCTCGGTAGCTGCGGCCGTTGTGGCGGCGGCCTCCCTGCGGGAGGAGACCCGCGGAAGCCATTGGCGCGACGACTACCCCCAAGCCTGTGCCGCCTGGGCACTCCACCTCGACATCTCGGCCCGTGCGGAGGACGGAGAGTTCGGGCTCGACCTGGTTGCGGCGCCCGAGGAGCCGTCCGTGCTCGACGCGGGGTATCTCAACGACCTGGTGCGCGCCGCCCTCGAAGAGGACCTCGCCGGCGGCGTCGACGTGACGACCGAAGCGACGATCGCGCCGGGAACGATGGCGGTGGGGGACTTCGTGGCGCGCGCCGACGGCGTGGTAGCCGGCCTCGACGCCGCCGAGGCGGTGATGCGCACGCTGATCGGGCCGGACGTGCTGGTCGAGCGCCACGTCGTCGACGGCTCGCGGGTTGCCTCCGGGGACATGCTGATGACCGTCCACGGGCCGGCCCGGGCGCTGCTGACCGGCGAGCGGACGGCGCTCAACCTGCTGTGTCACCTGTCCGGCGTCGCCACCGCGACCAGGCAATGGGTCGACGCTGTCGCCGGCACCGGGGCGCGCATCCGCGACACTCGCAAGACCATGCCGCTGCTTCGTTCGCTCGAGAAGTACGCGGTGCGGTGCGGTGGCGGCGTCAACCATCGGCGATCGCTGTCGGACGAGGCCCTGGTGAAGGACAACCACGTGATCGCGGCCGGCGGTCTCGGAGAGGCGTTCCGGCGTGTGCGCAAGGAGTTCCCTGACGTGCCCGTGCAGGTGGAGGCCGACACTCTCGAACAGGTGTCGGAGGCGATCGAGGTGGGCGCGGAGTCGATCCTGCTCGACAACATGTCGACCGACATGATGCGCGCGGCGGTCCACCTCGTTGCCGGTCGGGCCCGCCTCGAGGCCAGCGGCGGTCTGCGCCTGGGCGGCGCCCGCGCCGCGGCGGAAACCGGCGTCGACTACCTGGCCGTCGGGGCACTCACCCACTCCGTACCTGCGCTCGACATCGCCCTGGACCTGCGCTGATGAGCGTCCTGTGCGTGAGCGTGCGCAACGAGCAGACCACGTTCGGCCTGTTCGTCGGGGCCGAGCTCACGTCGCACTGGCGGGTGTCGACAGACCCGCGGCGTACGGCGGACGAGTGGGGACTCGTGATGAGCCAGCTCACCGAGCACGAGTCCGCGCCTGAGTCGTCGGACGTGACGGGGCTGTGTATCTCGTCGACGGTGCCGGCCGTGTTGCACGAGCTGCGCGCGATGACGAGCACGTACTTCCCGCAGGCCGAGGTGCTCGTGATGGGACCCGGAGTCAAGACCGGGCTGCCCGTCCACATGGACAACCCGCGTGAGGTCGGCACCGACCGAGTCGCGAACGCGGTCGCGGCCGCCGTGCGGTGGGGCGGACCGGTAGTGGTCGTCGACCTCGGCACGGCCATCACCTTCGACGTGGTCGACGACACGGGACGTTATGTCGGCGGAGCGATCGCGCCCGGCGTCGGCATCTCCGTCGAGGCGCTGCGGCGTCACGGTGCGCAGCTGCGCCAGGTCGAGGTCGAACAGCCGAGGTCGGTGATCGCCAAGAACACGATCGAGGCGCTGCAGTCCGGTGCGGTCAACGGGTTCGCGGGGCTGGTCGACGGGATGGTGACCCGGATCGTCGACGAGCTCGGCGGCCCGGCACCGCGCGTGGTGGCGACCGGTCAATTGGACTCCGCCGTGGTCGCTGCCTGCACCACCATCACCGACGTGGAGCCGTTCCTCACGTTGGACGGTCTGCGACTCGTGTACGAACGAAACCAACGCTGAGTCCGGGCCGCGGCGACTCCCATCATGCCTGGTCGCGGGCCGATAACGCGCTGAGTCGTCGATGTCGCATGCCGTAACCTGTGCACCATGACCGAGCCCGTTGAGCACGCGCCCGCTGCGCCCGGGGATGACCTCCCCGAGCAGATGCAGGTGCGCCTCGACAAGCGCGACAAGATGATCGCGCGCGGCCTTGATCCCTACCCGATCTCGGTCCCGAACAGCCATGAGCTGTCGGATCTGGTGGCGACGTACGACGCCGAGCTGCTCGGTGCCGACCACCACACCGGCGACCACGTCGCGGTAGCCGGCCGCGTCATCTTCCTGCGCAACACCGGCAAGCTCTGTTTTGCGCGGCTTCGCGCGGGCGACGGCACCGAGCTACAGGCGATGTTCTCCCTCGCCGACCTCGGCGAGGACTCCCTCGCCGACGTCAAGGCATTGGTCGACCTCGGGGACCTGATCGCGGTCCAGGGCGAAGTCGTGACCAGCCGGCGCGGCGAGCTCTCGGTCCAGGTCGTGACCTGGCAGATGGCCGCGAAGGCGATCCGCCCGCTGCCGAACGAGCACCGGCCACTGTCCGATGAGGGCAGAGTGCGCCTTCGCTACGTCGACATGATCGTGCGACCCGAGGCCCGCCAGATCGTCCGTGACAAGGCGGCTGTGCTGAAGTCTCTCCGCGCGACGTTGGACGACCAAGGCTTCCTCGAGGTCGAGACCCCGGTCCTGCAACTCACGAACGGCGGGGCGAGCGCGCGTCCGTTCCACACCCATCTGAACGCGTTCGACCAGGACATGGTGCTACGGATCGCGCTCGAGCTCGACCTCAAGAAGGCCATGGTGGGCGGTGTCGACCGGGTGTACGAGATCGGCCGGACCTTTCGCAACGAGGGCATCGACTCCACGCATGCCGCCGAGTTCTCGATGTTGGAGGCCTACCAGGCCTACGGCGACTACAACACGATGGCTGACCTCATTCGCCGGCTCGTGGTGAATGCCGCGCGGGCCATTGACCGCACCGTCGTCGTGGCTCGCGACGAAAGCGAGATCGACCTCGAGGGTGAATGGCGACACGTGTCGTTTCTCGACCTGGTGTCAGAAGCCGTCAGTGAGCACATCACCGCGGACACCCCCGCCGACACGTTACGTGGCTACGCCGACAAACACGAGGTGACATTGCAGCCCGGATGGGGTGCTGCTGACATTGCACTCGAGCTCTATGAAAAACTTGTGGAGCACACTCTGATCGTGCCGACATTCGTGCGTGACTATCCTGAGAACGTCAAGCCGCTCGCGAAGCGTCACCGCAGTATCGGTGGCCTCGGCGAGGCCTTTGACCTCATCATCAACGGTGTCGAACTCGCCCCGGCGTATTCCGAGTTGAATGACCCGGTGGTGCAGCGCGAACGGCTCGTCGCACAATCCCTGTTGGCCGCCCAGGGAGCTGCGGACGCCATGGATCTCGACGAGAACTTCCTGCGTGCGCTTGAGTTCGGGATGCCGCCAGCGGGAGGCATGGGGATGGGGATCGACCGGTTGGTCATGCTCCTGTGGGGCGTGGGAATACGCGAATCGATTCTCTTTCCGCTGCTCCGTCCCGAATAGAGCGTCAACGCTGGGTCTGCTTATTGTTTCTTGGTTCGCCGCGCCACAATGCTATTCTGAGCCGTCATTCTTTCATTTGGTGAATCAAGGAGTTGTCCATGGCTCAGCGCGTGCATGTCGTCCTCGAAGATGACCTCGACGGGAGCAGTGCAGACGAAACCGTGATGTTCGGGCTCGACGGCGCGAATTACGAGGTCGACCTTTCCGCAAAGAATGCCGCCAAGCTGCGGGAAAGTCTCTCGCAGTACGTCGCAGTCGGGCGGCGCGCGCAGACCCGCGGTCGCCGGGCGGGCTCGCGAGGTCGCTCCGGCGCCACCAACGCCTCCGAGGTCCGCGTCTGGGCCCGAGCCAACGGCTTCGAGGTCTCGGACCGGGGTCGCGTCCCAGCCGAGGTCAAGACCGCCTACGAAGCGGCCCACTAGCTGTTGACCAGGGCGTACGGGCCGTCCGCGCCCTGTCTGACCTGCTGCTCCGCGACCTGTTCGCCCCCGGCGTAACGTCGGGGGAACATGTCGCCTCACCTCGGGGTTGAACACGAAGTCTCGCCGAATCCCGTCGAGTCATCCCAAGCTGCCGTCGGCACCAGCCGGCGCACGGCGTCCACCGCGGCAACTGTTCAGGCGGACGGGGGTTGGCTCTCGGACTAACATGGGGCGCAACGCACTACCGAGGAGCGATCAGTCATATGTTCGAACGGTTTACCGACCGCGCGCGGCGCGTCGTCGTCCTGGCACAAGAAGAAGCCAGGATGCTCAGCCACAACTACATCGGCACCGAACACATCCTCCTCGGCCTCATCCACGAGGGCGAGGGAGTCGCCGCCAAGGCGCTCGAGAGCCTGAACATCTCACTCGAGGCCGTTCGCGCCCAGGTCGAGGAGATCATCGGGCAGGGGCAGCAGGCGCCGAGCGGTCACATCCCGTTCACTCCGCGCGCCAAGAAGGTGCTCGAGCTCAGCCTGCGTGAGGCGTTGCAGCTCGGACACAACTACATCGGGACCGAGCACATCCTGCTCGGTCTCATCCGCGAGGGCGAAGGCGTCGCTGCCGGTGTCCTCGTCAAGCTCGGCGCCGACCTCAACCGCGTGCGTCAGCAGGTCATCCAGCTCCTCAGCGGCTACCAGGGCAAGGAGACCGCGACTGCCGGTGCCCCCACCGAGGGCGCTCCGTCCTCGTCGCTCGTCCTCGACCAGTTCGGTCAGAACCTCACCCAGTCGGCCCGAGAGGGCAAGCTCGATCCGGTCATCGGCCGCGACAAAGAGATCGAGCGCGTGATGCAGATCCTGTCGCGGCGTACCAAGAACAACCCGGTCCTCATCGGGGAGCCAGGTGTCGGAAAGACGACGATCGTCGCCGGCCTGGCGCAGAACATCGTCAAGGGCGACGTGCCCGAGACCCTCAAGGACAAGCAGATCTACACCCTCGACCTCGGCGCCCTCGTAGCGGGGTCCCGCTACCGCGGTGACTTCGAGGAGCGGCTCAAGAAGGTGCTCAAGGAGATCCGCACCCGCGGCGACATCGTCTTGTTCATCGACGAGATCCACACGCTCGTCGGCGCTGGGGCGGCCGAGGGCGCGATCGACGCCGCCAGCATCCTCAAGCCGATGTTGGCTCGCGGTGAGCTGCAGACGATCGGTGCGACGA
>CAWFGV010000001.1:0-26721 GCA_963815445.1 uncultured Actinomycetota bacterium | reverse complement strand
GTCACGACGGCGACCAGCAACCACGCCGTCGAGTGCCGTCGCACCGATGCCGCCAGGCTCGAGTCGAAGGCGGCGTCCTTGGCCGCGGTGGCGGAGGAACTCATGTCAACACGCTCTCGACCGATTCCTCCTCCTCGGCGACAACCACGCGCAGGATCGCGTCGTCATCGACGATCCCGACGAGCTTGCCGTCATCGACCACCTGCACCGAGTGGTCGGACGCCAGCGCGGCGCGAGCGGCCTGCCAGACGATGGTGTCAGGCGACATGACAGGCCCGTCGAGCTTGTCGTCCGGCCGCGGGGGGCGCATGACGTACCGCAACGTGAGCACGTGCGACTTGGGCACGTCGGAGACGAAGTCCTTGACGTACGCGTCGGCCGGATGCGCGACGATCTCGGCCGGGGTGCCTACCTGGACGACCTCGCCGTCACGCATGATCAGGATCCGGTCGCCGAGCTTGATGGCCTCTGCGAGGTCGTGGGTGATAAAGACCATGGTCTTCTGCAGGTCCTCCTGCAGCCTGATCACCTCGTCCTGCATGTCGCGGCGGATCAACGGGTCGAGCGCCGAGAACGGCTCGTCGAACAACAGCAGCGTCGGATCACTGGCAAGAGCCCGTGCCAGACCGACCCGTTGCTGCATGCCGCCTGAGAGCTGCTCGGGGTACGCCGCCTCGTACCCCGAGAGCCCGACCAGGTCGACGATCTCCCCCGCCTTCTTGCGCCGCTCCGCCTTGCCGACGCCGCGGATCTCGAGGCCGTATGAGACGTTGTCGATCACCGGCCGGTGCGGGAGCAGACCGAAGTGCTGGAACACCATCGACACGTAGTTGCGGCGCAGCTCGCGCAGCTGGGCCTCCAGGCGCTGGTGATGTCCTGGCCGGCGATGGAGACGTTGCCGGCTGTCGGCTCGATGAGCCTCGTAAGACACCGCACCAGGGTCGACTTGCCCGACCCCGACAGGCCCATGACGACGAACACCTCGCCGGGCGCCACCTCGAATGAGATGTCCTTGACCGCCGCGGTGCAACCCGTCTTCTCGAGCAGCTCAGGGCGCGGCAGGTCCGCGTCGGGAGTCCCGATGATCTGGTCGGCCTTGGGTCCGAAGATCTTCCAGAGGCTCGTCGACGATAGAGTGTGGCTTCGCCGGAGTCGGCTGACTTCTTGGTCATGACGTGGGATCACTTCCTTGTCCGACCCGAGACGTCGGCGGGTTGAGCGGCGTGTTGTCGCGGTAGCGGTAGTACGGCACTTCCTCCGCGGGCAGAGGCGTGTTCCCGAGGATGAGATCGGCAGCCTTCTCCGCGAGCATCATGACCGGCGCGTAGATATTGCCGTTGGTGACGTAAGGCATCGCCGAGGCATCGACGACGCGCAGACCGTCGACGCCGTGTACCCGCATCGAGAGCGGGTCGACCACGGACATCTCATCGGTTCCCATCTTCGCACTGCAGGACGGGTGGAGCGCGGTCTCCGCATCATTCGCCACCCACTCAAGGATCTCCTCGTCGGTCTCGACTCCCGGTCCCGGCGACAGCTCACCGTCGTTGTACGGCGCGAAGGCCGGTTGGTTGAGGATGTCACGTGCTACCCGGATGGCCTCGACCCACTCCTTGCGGTCGGTCGGGGTCGACAGGTAGTTGAACCGAAGCGCCGGGTGCTTCTTCGGATCGGTCGAGGTGATCTTCACGGTGCCACGCGTGTCGGCATACATCGGCCCGATGTGCACCTGGTAGCCGTGCCCTTTGGTGGGCGACGAACCGTCATACCGGATCGCGACCGGAAGGAAGTGGAACATGAGGTTCGGGTAGTCGACGTCCTCGTTGCTGCGGGCGAACCCGCCGCCCTCGAAGTGGTTGGTGGCGCCGAGTCCCTTGCGGAAGAACAGCCAGTCGAAGCCGATCTTGGGTCGGTTGCGCCAGCGCAGCCCAGGCGCGATGGAGACCGGCTGCTTCGAGGCGTACTGGATGTAGACCTCGAGATGATCCTGCAGGTTCTCACCGACGCCCCGCGCATCGTGGACGACATCGATGCCGAGCGCACGCAACTCGTCGGCGTTGCCGACGCCCGAGAGCTGGAGCAGCTGTGGGGAGTTGATGGCACCCCCGCACAGGATCACCTCGGCACCACGAGCCCGGCGCTGGATCCGACCGGCACGCAGGTAGTCGACACCCACCGCCCGCTTGCCCTCGAAGACCACCTTGGTCGTGAACGCCATCGTCTCGACCGTGAGGTTGGGGCGTCTGATGACCGGATGCAGATAGGCCCGCGCGGCCGACAGCCGACGGCCGCGATGCACGTTGCGGTCGAACCGCGCGAAGCCCTCCTGACGGTAACCGTTCACGTCGTCCGTCAGGGGGTACCCGGCCTGCTGGGCAGCCTCGAAGAACGCGGCGAACAACGGGTTCTTCGCCGGTCCTCGCTCGAGGACGAGCGGCCCGTCGCCCCCGCGCCACTGGTTCGCACCGGCGAGGCAGGTCTCCATGCGCTTGAAGTACGGCAGGCAGTGCAGGAAGTCCCAGGACTCCATGCCGGGGTCCGCGCCCCAGCGTTCGTAGTCCATCGGGTTGCCGCGCTGGAAGATCATCCCGTTGATGCTGCTGGACCCGCCGAGGATCTTGCCGCGGGCATGGAAGATGCGGCGGCCGTTCATATGGGGCTCGGGCTCCGACTCGTACTTCCAGTCGTACAAGCGGTTGCCGATCGGGATGGGCAACGCCGCGGGCATGTGGATGAACGGGTCGATCCGATAGTCGCTGCGGCCGGCCTCGAGCACCAGGACACTGTTGCCGGGGTCGGCGCTGAGCCGGTTCGCGAGTGCGCAGCCGGCCGAGCCACCCCCGACGATGATGTAGTCCCAGTGCCGCTGGGCTGGCTGCTTGCCGAGGCCGGCCATCAGCTGCCGCCGAACCAGTGCTGCACCTCGGGCTTGACGTTGTGCCAGATGTGCTTGGTCTCGCGGTACTCGTCGAGTCCGGCTCCGCCGAGCTCACGGCCGGTGCCGGACTGCTTGTAGCCGCCCCACTCGGCCTGCGGCACGTAGGGGTGGTAGTCGTTGATCCACACCGTGCCCATGCGAAGCCGGCTGGCGACACGTTCCGCCCGGCCGGCGTTCTCGGTCCAGACGGCGCCGGCCAGCCCGTAGATGCTGTCGTTGGCGACGCGGACGGCATCGTCCTCGTCGGTGAAGGTCTCGACGGTGAGCACCGGGCCGAACGACTCGTCGTGCACGGCGTCGGTGCCGGCGCAGTCATCGAGGACGGTTGGCAGGTAGTAGAAGCCGTCGGCGAGACCTGGGTCGTCCGGGCGGCTGCCTCCGCACCGCAAGGTTGCGCCCTGCTCGAGGGCATGCGCGACGTACGCCTCGACCTTGTCGCGATGGCCCGCTGACACGAGTGGGCCCGTCTCGGCCTTGGGGTCGAACGGCCCACCGAGCCGGATACGCTGCGCCCGCTCGACCAGCTCGTCGACGAAGGCGTCCTTGATGCTGTCCTGGACGATCAGGCGCGCACCGGCAGAGCAGACCTGTCCCGAGTGGAGGAAGACCGCCGTCAGGGCCATGTCGAGGGCGACGTCGCGATCGGCGTCGGCGAAGACGATGTTGGGGTTCTTGCCGCCGAGCTCGAGCGCGACCTTCTTGACCGTGGGCGCGGCGTTCGCCATCAGGATGCGGCCGGTCTCGAGGCCACCGGTGAACGAGACGAGATCGACGTCGGGGTGGGTGGACAGCGGGGCGCCGGCGTCCGGCCCCGCGCCGAGGATCAGGTTGGCGACACCAGCCGGAAGCCCGGCCTGATGCAGATAGTGCATGAGCAGGATCGCTGTCGATGGCGTCAGCTCACTCGGCTTGAGCACGAACGTGTTGCCGGCCGCCAGCGCGGGTGCGACCTTCCACGAAGTCTGCAGCAGCGGGTAGTTCCACGGCGTGATCAGCGCGCAGACACCGATGGGCTCGTGCACGACCCGGCTGCGCACGTTGGACTGACCGGTGTCGACGACCCGGCCGGCGTCCTCGGCTGCGATGTTGGCGTAGTAGCGGAACACCGAGACGATGTCGTCGACGTCGTACTCGCTCTCGACGTACCGCTTGCCGGTGTCGAGGGACTCCGCGCGGGCCACGTCGTCCTTGTTGGCGACCAGCAGGTCGGCGACCCGGTGCAGTAGAGCGCTGCGGTCGTGCACCGACGTTGCCGGCCACTCGCCTGAGTCGAAGGCTTCGCGGGCTGCCGCGATCGCGTCGAGGGTGTCCTCGGGACCAGCCTCGTCGACGGTGACGACATGCTTGCCATCCGCCGGGCAGCGGATGTCGCGCTCGCGACCACCCTGTGCAGAGCGCCACTCCCCCGCGATGAAAAGATCGGCCACATCGCCTCCGAATTGAGATCAGTCGATTGTTGCGAATCAAGCAACACGTACTGTTCTACGCAACAAACTTAAACAGCGGTGCAGGCAGCCCGTCAAGATGCGCTGACGAGGTCGTTACCAACTGGCCGCCGCGATGTCGCACAAGCCGGGCTTATCGCCCCGAGTTGTTCAACGCCGCCATCACCCGCGCCACCCGAGCCGCTGCGAGACCTCGTCCGCCGCCGTCACGACCGCCTCGGCCATCTGCGGCACCCGGCGGGCGTCGAGACGGAACGTCGGGCCGGAGATGCTCATCGAGGCCACCGGTTCGCCGTGGGTATTGCGGATCGGTGCTGCGATCGCCGTCAGGCCGATCTCGAGCTCGTCGATCGCGATCGCGTAACCACGACGGCGTACCTCATCGAGCTCGCGCAGCAGCCCCTCGAACGTCGTGATCGTGTTGGCGGTGTAGGACTTGAGCGCTGGCACCTGACGCCGTACCTCCGGTGGCTCGAGAGCGCTGAGCAGGACCTTGCCGTTGGACGTGGCATGCAGAGGTATGCGCTGGCCAACCCAGTTGTGCGGCTGGAGCGCCGATGATCCGGCCACCTGGTCCATGTAGAGCGCGGCCCCATCGGAGAGGACCGCGAGGTTGACGGTCTCGCCCGTGCGCTGGGCCAGCTGGCGGGCGACGCCGCGACTTTCCTGGACGAGGTCGAGGCGTGACGTCGTGGCGCCCGCGAGGCGCAGGATGCCCGTGCCCAGGCGGTACTTGCCGCGGCCGGCGATCTGCTCGACCAGGTCTCGACGTTCGAGTGCGGCAACCAGCCGGAACGCCGTGGACTTGTGCACGCCGAGCTCGCGTGCGATCTCGGTGACGCCGGCTTCACCGGTGCGCGCCAGGATCTCGAGAATGGAGACGGCCCGGTCGACGGACTGGACGGTGCTGGCAACAACGCCCACCGGGGGGTCGACCTGCACGATGTCCGCGAGCTCGGCCGTCGTCTCCGCAGGTCGGCCATTGGTCGCGGCCAGCTCTGCCTCGAGGTCGACGGGCTTGTTGCTCATGGCGAAACAGTAGTGCATAGACAGCGACAAAGGACAAGGCTCGACGGCATACTGCTGCCATGACAACGGCACCACTCGCGGGCGGACCGGGCGGCATCGTGTTGCGGCTGCGGTGTCCGGATCGCCCCGGCATCGTGCATGCGGTCTCGGGGTTCCTGGTCGACCAGTCGGCCAACATCATGCAGAGCCAACAGTACGGCGACAGCGAGACCGGGCGGTTCTTCCTGCGCGTGCATTTCGAGCTGGTGGGCTCGTCGACGACTGTGGAGGACCTGCGCGAACGGTTCGTGCCGGTGGCAGCCGCCTACGGCATGACGTGGGAGATGTGGGACGCAATGGCGCCCTACAACACGCTGATCATGGTGTCGCGGTTCGGGCATTGCCTGAACGACTTGTTGTTCCGCTGGAACACCGGGGCGCTGCAGATCAACATCCCGGCCATCGTCTCGAACCACCGCGACTTCGAGAAGCTGGCGGCGACGTACGACATCCCCTTCCACCACGTCCCGGTGACGCCCGAGACGAAGGCGGACGCGGAGAAGCAGCTGCTCAGCTTGGTCGACGAGCTCGACATCCACCTGGTCGTGCTCGCGCGGTACATGCAGGTGTTGTCCGACGAGACCTGTCGAGCACTCAGCGGCAAGGCCATCAACATCCACCACTCGTTCCTGCCGAGCTTCAAGGGAGCGCGGCCGTACCACCAGGCGCACCAGCGGGGCGTCAAGCTCATCGGGGCGACGGCTCACTACGTCACTTCCGACCTCGACGAGGGCCCGATCATCGAGCAGGACGTCGCCCGGGTCGACCACAGCTTCACCGCCGAGCAGCTCGTGACGGCCGGCCGCGACGTGGAGAGCTCTGTGCTGTCGCGGGCCGTCCGCTGGCACTCCGAGACACGCGTCATGATCAACGACACCAAAACCGTCGTCTTCCGCTGACCCCCCTCGTTGAACCGTGAGTTGTGGCTCCTTGAACCGTGAGTTGTGGCTCCTTGAACCGTGAGTTGTGGCTCCTTGAACCGTGAGTTGTGGCTGTCAGCCCTGCGGAACAACGTGCCGAGCCTGTGGACAACGCGCACGCGACCAAGGCATGGCGCGGCACAGTTCCGTGATGGCGACTTCTGCACCCCTGTCACTTCCGGCCGGCCCCTTCACACCCCCCATGGCCGCGGAGCTCGGGATCACTCGCGCGCAACTGCGCCACCTACTCGCTCAGGGCGTGATCCGTCGCGTACTCCGCGGTGTGTATGTCGACAGCGCCGTGCCCGACACCGTACCCACGCGGGCGACCGCTGCCGCGCTGGTCGTATCCGCTGCCTGCGTCCTGTGTGATCGCACCGCCGCCTGGCTCCACGGGGTCGATGTCCTTGTGCTGGCCGAGCACGATCTGTTACCCCACCTCGAGACGTTCGTACGCCGCAGCAGTCCTCGGGTGCAGCGTCGAGGAACCAATCCTGGCCAGCGCGATCTCAGCGAAGACGACGTGATGCAGATCGGCCCAGTCCGCGTCACCACGCCGCTGCGAACAGCGCTCGACCTTGGGTGCGCCTTGCCACGACGCGATGCGCTGGCCGCCCTCGACATGTTCATGCGCAGGTTCGGATTCACCCGCGACGACCTGCGGCGCCATGCCCATCGATACTTCCGCCGCCGGGGCGTGCGCCAATTGCGACGCCTGATCACCCTCGCCGATGGCCGGGCCGAATCGCCCGGCGAATCGTGGACCCGCCTCGAGATCGTGGACGCCAACCTCCCTGTGCCGGCACTGCAAGTGTCGATCACCCGCGACGGCCGCGAGCTGTTTCGCCTCGATCTCGCCTATCCGGGGCTCAGGATCTGCATCGAGTATGACGGCGAGGAGTTTCATGACTCGCCCGAGAGCAGAGCGGCCGACGAGTGGCGACGACAGTGGCTGCGTGAGCACGGCTGGATCGTCATCGTCGTCACGAAGACCGACTTCACTCGCGAGGCCGCGGCACGTTGGACAGAACAGCTTCGTCGCGCCATCGAGTCGCGTCGCGTTGCGGTGCGCCTGCGTCCAGGTCGGCGTCACTCGCCATACACCGCCATCAGCGGCGACTGACCAGCCACGACTCACGGCTCAAGCAACCACAACTCACGGCTCAAGCAACCACAACTCACGGTTCAACGAGCCACAACTCACGGTTCAACGAGTTAATCGCCGAGTTCGTGGCGGCGGCGGGTGACGTACTCCTCCAGCTCCGCGCGAATGGCGTCGTCGAGAGGTGGTGGCTCATATGCCTCGAGCTTGGCCTGGTAGATCTGGGTTGCCCGGGCAGCGGTGTCGAGGCCGCCGGTGCGCATCCACTTCTCGTAGTTGTCCGACGACGACAGGAACGGCCGGTAGAAGCAGGTCCGGAACCGCTCCATCGTGTGCGCGGCTCCGAGGAAGTGTCCACCGTGGCCGACCTCCTCGTGCGCACCGAACGCCAGCGACGCCGCGTCGATCTCGAGCGGCGTGAACTCCACCTGCAGCATCTCGAGCAGCTGGATGTCGATGATGAACTTCTCGTACCCCGCCACCAGTCCGCCCTCCAGCCACCCGGCGGAGTGCATGACCCAGTTGACGCCGGCCAGGAACGTCGGCAGCAGCGTCATCATCGCCTCGTAGCCGGCCTGCGCATCGGGCACCTGGCTCGACGTCATGCCGCCACCGGAGCGGAACGGCAGGCCGAGGTGACGCGCGATCTGGCCGGTGCAGAACAGGCCCATCGCCGACTCCGGGGTCCCGAAACACGGCGACCCGGACTGCATGTCGATGTTCGACAGGAACGACCCGAAGATCACCGGACATCCCGGCCGGATCAGCTGCGCCAGCGCGATCCCCGACAACGCCTCGGCCATCTGCTGCACCAAGGCGGCGGGGATCGTCACCGGGGACATCGCCCCCATGAGCAGGAACGGCGTGAGTACGACGGGCTGCGCGGCTTCGCAGTACTCGAACATGGCGTCGAGCATCCGGTCATCCCAGCGCAGCGGCGAGTTGCAGTTGATCAACGAGATCGACGCCGGCGTCTCCTCGATGGCGTCGCGGCCACCGAAGAGGATGGAGCTCATCGCGATGGTGTCGGCCGCATTGACACCCGAGACGACGTTGCCCATGTAGACCTTGTCGGTCAACGTCTGCAGCGCGTAGGTCATGTCGAGGTGGCGGGAGTCGAGCGGGGTGTCGTTCGGCTCGCACACCACGCCGCCGGCCGAGTCGAGCACGGCATACGACTGCGACAGCTTCGCGAAGTTGCGGAAGTCGTTCATGGTCGCGTCGCGCCGTACCTCGCCCTCGCGCAGGAACGGCGGCCCGTAGACGGCGCCGAACGCCATCGAGTCGCCGCCGAGGTGGATCGTGTGCTCCGGGTTGCGCGCCTGGACGTCGAACTCCCTCGGCGCCTTCGCGACCTGCTCCAACACGAAGTCGGGATCGAGGAAGACGGTGTTGTCCTCCACGCGCTGCCCGGCTGACTTGAACAGTGCCAGCGCGCGGTCCGACATGAACTCGACCCCGATCTCGGTCACGATCCGCCGCCAGCCTGCATCGAGCGTGGCGATCGCCTCCGCCGACAGCACCTCGTAACGCGGCATTGTGTTGCGGAACATGCGGCCTCCCGACCTTTGGTCAAACGCTCCAGATTCGATCTCAGCAGAATGGTAGCGTCATGATGTGGAACTCACGTTCCATATTATGGTTTCATTGTGGAGCATCACCACACCGGTGCGGTAGTCCCCGCCACCGGCAATTCCATCACCGGCAATTCCACCATCGCACTCCCACCGACAACACTCCCACCGACAACCAACACCCCCAGCGAGGTCAGCAGTGAGCGGCAACGGCACCCAGGCGATCGACAGAGCAGCCGAGCTGCTGTCGCGCGTCGTGCTCGCCGATGAGAAGCCGGCCTTCGGCGAGTTGGTCTCCGACACGGGCCTCGCCAAGTCCACCGCCTCCCGATTGCTCCAAGCCCTCGAGCGGCACCGGCTGGTCCATCGCGATGACGAGGGTGGCTACGCAGCGGGCGCGCTCTTCGCGCTGTACGCGAGTCGTCACGAGCCCCTCGACGAGCTCGTCGCTCTCGCCCAGCCGACGATGCAACGCCTCAGTGACGCCACCGGAGAGACGGTCAACCTGGCGGTGGCGCGCAACAACACCGTCGTGCAGGTGGCCCAGATCGACGCCACCTTCCTGCTCGGCACGATCAATTGGGTCGACGTCGATGTGCCCCCACATTGCTCTGCACTCGGCAAGGTCCTCTACGCCGCTCAGGCGATCGACCTTCCGACGAGCAGGCTCGAACGGCGTACCGAGTACACGATCACCGACCCGGGCGCGTTCGCCACGCACCTCGACGAGATCCGGACCCAGGGGTACGCCGTCGCGCTCGGCGAGCTCGAGATCGGCCTCGACGCTGTCGCCTCACCCGTGCTCGCTCACGGCGGCGAGGTCGTTGCGGCCCTCGGCATCTCCGGGCCCAGCAACCGCATCGACCACCGAATTCCGCAGCTCGGCGCCCTGCTCACGAAGCAGGCTGCCGCGCTCTCGAAGGCGCTTGGCCACGACCCTCGCCCGGCAGCACTCGCAGCACCAGCACCAGCACCAGCACCAGCACCAGCACCGTCATCCGCACCGACATCGAAGGGAAAGGAGGGCGCCGCATGACGCCCGAGGAAATTCTGCAAGCGCTGTACGACGAGACCTTGGTCGGAAATGCTCCGACAGTTCTGGAGCTCACGCAACAGGGCCTCGACCAGGGCATGACTCCCGAGTCGATGCTTTTCGACGCGCTGATCCCGTCCCTGGAGGAGGTCGGTGCCAGGTTCGAGCGCGGTGACTTCTTCGTGCCCGAGATGCTGATCGCCGGTCGCGCGATGAGCGGTGCGCTCGACCTCCTGCGTCCGCTGCTCGCCGAGACCGGCGCCGAGACCGTCGGTACCTTCGTGATGGGCACGGTCAAGGGCGACGTCCACGACATCGGCAAGAACCTCGTCAACATCATGCTCGAGGGCGCCGGCTTCCATGTGATCGACCTCGGCGTCCAGGTGCCGCCGGAGAAGTTCGTCGAGGCCATCAACGAGCACAAGCCCGAGATCGTCGGATTCTCGGCCTTCCTCACCACGACGATGCCGATGTTCAAGGCCAACATCAATGCGCTCGAGAAGGCCGGCATCCGCGACAAGGTGCTCGTCATGGTCGGCGGGGCACCGGTCACGCAGGAGTATGCCGACGCCGTGGGTGCCGACGCCTACGCAGCCGATGCCTCCCAGACCGTCAAGAAAGCCAAGGACCTCGTCAAGCAGCACCGGTCCCGTGTCTCTGCCTGACCCGTCGTACCGACCGCAGTCCAGCACTCCCTACCGAGGACACCCATGCACACTCGTTTGAGCTCCGCCAGCAAAGAGATCGTGATCGGTCACGACCAGCCGTTCTGCCTGATCGGCGAACGCATCAACCCGACCGGTCGCAAAATCTTCCAGGAGCAGCTGCGGGCGGGTGACCTGTCGGCGATCGAGCGTGATGTGGCGGCTCAGGTGGCCGGCGGCGCTACGGTGCTCGACATCAACATGGGCGTGCCGTTGACCGACGAACCAGAGTTGCTCAAGAAGGCGATCAAGCTCGTGCAGAGCCTGACCGACCTGCCGATCTGCATCGACTCCTCGGTCGTCGAAGCCATCGAAGCCGGCCTGTCTGTCTACGAAGGGCGACCGCTGGTCAACTCGATCACCGCCGAAGACGACCGGATGGCCGAAATCCTGCCGATGGTCAAGCACTACGGCGCGGCGGTGATAGCGCTGCCGAACGACCACGACGAGATTCCCATGGAGGCCGACAAACGACTTGTCCTGACGAAGAAGATCCTCGACACGGCGGTCGACAAGTACGGCCTGTCTCCAGAGGACATCGTCATCGACCCGCTCGCGATGCCGATCGGCGCCGATCCCAACATCGTCAACGTCGCGTACGAGACGATCCAGCGCATCCGTGACGAGTTCGGCGTCAACATGACGCTCGGCGCCTCGAACGTGTCGTTCGGGATGCCGGGCCGCCACACGATCAACTCCACGTTCCTGCCGATGGCGATGACAGTCGGACTCACCAGCGCGATCATGGATACCCGCACGCCGCAGATCGTCGAGGCCGTCAAGGCCGCCGATCTGCTGCTCGGCCACGACGAGTGGGGCGGCAACTGGATCGCCGCGCACCGGGCCAAGCAGGCGGCCGAGAAGGCCGCGGCCGAGCTCGCGTCGCACGACACCCCCGCGGGAGCCACCGCGTCATGACGGGAGGCTTCGCGCCCGACCCCTCGATCAATCCCGAGGAGCTGCGTCGGGAGGGCCTGATCGTGCCGCCTTCGGACGCCGCGGCCGAGGCTCCGGCCCATGACGGCACCGGTCGGGTGCGCTTGCACTTCACGCCTTCCGACCGAGAGGTCCGCGTCCCCCCGGGTGTGAGCGTCTTCGACGCGGCCAGCTGGAACGGCATCGCGATCGACTCGACGTGCGGCGGCCATGGCACCTGCAAGAAGTGCAAGGTGCAGATCGTCAACGGCACGGTGCCGATCTCGCGTCTGGACGTCCGGTCGTTCACCGGGGACCAGCTCGACGGAGGATGGCGGCTGGCGTGCCTGGCCCAGGCCACGACCGACCTGACGGTCGAGGTACCGCCCCTCATGACCCGGCCCAAGGCTGCGACCGTCGGAGTCGGGAGGCAGGTGATCCTGCGGCCGGCCATTCAGAAACGGTACGTCGAGCTGACCGAGCCGACACTGTCGGACCAGACCACCGACCTCGCGCGGCTCCTGGCGGCCATCGACGACCTCGAGCTCCGGATCGACCTGCACGCGTTGCGCCGGATCCCCGCCGTGGCCCGACAGTCCGATTTCAAGTTCACGGCGGTCGTTGTGGACGACGTACTCATCGACGTCGAGGCAGGGGACACGACCGAGCGCCGCTACGCGATCGCGTTCGACCTCGGCACCACCACCGTCGTCGCAACACTGCTCGACACGTCCACCGGTACGCCGGCTGCAGTCGCCTCCATGCTCAACAAGCAACAGCCGTTCGGTGCCGACGTGATCACCCGCATCAGTGCCACGATGATGGATCCCGACGCGCTCGGACGGCTGCAGGAGCTGGCGCACGCGACCCTCGACGAGCTGACTCGTGAAGTCTGCGCCGAGGCCGACATCGATCCGGCGGAGATCTATGAGATCGCCGTCGCAGGCAACGCGACCATGACCGCACTGGCCCTTGGCATCGATCCCGAGCCGCTCGGCGTCGCTCCCTTCATCATGTCCTCGGCCACCCTGCCGGAGCTGCTCGCGTCCGACCTCGGGGTCCAGGTCCATCCACGAGCCCGGGCCGTTGTCCTGCCGGCGCTGGGTGCCTACGTCGGCGGCGACATCGTGGCCGGCATGCTGGCCTCCGGCATGGACCGCGACAAGCGGCTGCGACTGTTCATCGACGTCGGCACCAACTGCGAGATCGTGCTGGGTGACGGCGAGCGCATCGTCTCCACGGCGGCTCCGGCAGGACCCGCCTTCGAGGGTGGCGCCATCCGCTGCGGCATGCGCGCGGCTGACGGCGCGATCGAAGTCATCAAGATCGGGGACGACTGGTCCGTCACGTGTCAGGTGATCGGCGACGTGCCGCCGCAGGGACTGTGCGGGTCGGGACTGGTCGACGCCGTGGCCGAGCTCGTCCGCGTCGGCTTGCTGGACTCGTCGGGCCGCTTCCTCACCGACGACGCGGCCGCCGAACGCGTCCCTGGACTCAAGGACAGGCTGGGAGAGATCAACGGTGAGCGTGTGTTCGCCCTCGCGTGGTACGACGACGGCAAGCACGACCTCAGCGACTCGGTCTACCTGAGCCAGCGCGACGTCCGGGAGCTGCAGTTCGCGAAGGCGGCGATCTCCACCGGTTGGACGCTGATGCTCGAGGAGCTCGGAGTGGAGCAGTCCGACGTCCAGCAGGTGTTGCTTGCCGGGTCGTTCGGGTCCTACCTGTCACCGGCGAGTGCTGTCCGGATCGGCCTTGTCCCGAACCTTCCGGTGCTGCGCATCGTCAGCGCGGGCAACGTCGCCGGTGAGGGCGCCAAGATGACGCTGCTGAGCATGCAGGAACGCAAGGGGGCCGCAGCGCTGCTGGAGGAGGTGACGTATGTCGAGCTCTCCGACCGTCCCGACTTCAACGACCGGTTCGTCGACCAGCTTTCCTTCCCCAGCTGACGCTCACGCGCGGATGCCTCCCGTGCCAGGTCTCGGAGCGGAGCCGGACCTCGCCGTGCCGGCACGTACCGGTGATGTCGCGATCATCGCGTGTGGCGCGATCTCGCAGCCCTGCAAGGAGATCGTCACCCGGCGCGGCTGGGCCGCCGACATCTACCCGCTGCCTCCCCTCCTGCACAACCGACCTGATCTCATCGCGGGCGAGGTGGAGCGGCTCGCCGGTGAGCTCGCTCCGAGGTACGACAGGTTGGCCATCGGGTATGCGGACTGCGGCACCTACGGCGCCCTCGACGAGGTGTGCGACCGACTCTCGCTGCGACGGCTCGCCGGGCTGCACTGCTACGACGTGTACGCCGGAGCCGAGCGGCTGCAACGCTTCTTCGACGAGCAACCGGGCACCTACGTGCTCACGGACTTCCTCGCTCGGTCGTTCGCGCGTACCGTGCTGGCCGAGCTCGGGCTCGATCGCTATCCGGAGCTGCGGGACACCTACTTCGGTCACTACACGCGCGTCGTCTGGCTCGCCCAGGACGCAGACCCGGAAACGCAGGCGCTGGCGCAGCAAGCAGCCAACGCGATCGCTCTGCCGCTCACCCAGGTCAACGTCGGCACAGCGGGCCTCGAGCGCGAGCTCGAGCGGATCGTGGTCGACCGCTGAATCAGACAGGCGCCGGCAGCTGTGTCGTCAGCGGCCGAGCAGCTCCTGGCGCCAGGTCTCTGTCTCGGCGACCTGGTTGAAGGTGAACAAATGCAGGCCGGCGACCTTGAGGCTGGGGTCGCCCAGCGCAGGTGCCGCCCTGAGCAGGAAGCGCTCGGGGCTGAAGCCACCAGGCGCGGCGATGCGGGCGAAGGCCGAGGCGTGCGATTTGAGGAACCGCACCGACTGGCCGACGCCGATCTTGCTTGCCATCGTGAGCAACTTGGTGCGTTCGACCGGCCCCGGCAGGCCGATGAGCACCGGAAGCTCGATGCCGCGCTTGCGCATCCGCTTCAGCCAGGTCGAGATCGTGTCCGCGTCGAAACAGAGGTTGCTCACGACGTAGGTCGCATGCTCGCGCTTGTCCCACATGGACTGGATGGTGATGTCGTCCTCGATGGCGGGATGGCTCTCGGGGTACCCCGTGATCCCGACCTCGGCGAACGGCCGGCCCATGGCGGTCAGGTGTTCGAGCAAGGCCACGGATCCGGTGTACTCCCCCGCAGGTGGGTCGGCGTCGCCGGCCGGGCAGAACACGTTGGTCACGTCGAGGCCGCGCAGTCGGGCGACGATCTGCTCGAGCTCGGCCGGTCCGCTGATCATCCGGGCGGCCAGGTGCGGGACGACGTGGTAGCCGTGCCCGATGAGCCGTTCGGTGAGGTCCAGGGTGGCGCCGATGCCCTTGGTCGGGCTTGCGGTCACCGTCACCGTCACGTCGAGCGGGACGTTGTCGACGACGGCCTGTTCGATCTTCGCGGTGGGAAGTACTTCGTAGCGGGCCGACTTCAACGCACCGTGGACGACGGTCATCGGCTGCGCTTTGTTGCGCATCGATCAACTCATTTCTTCATACGCACCAATCTGGCTTTACTCTAGTCCTCGAAGGCCGACGTCCGACAGGTTTCTCGCGGGCAGAAACGGCGACCTGAACCGCTGTGGATGACCGCCGGGGCTAGCCGCGACTGGGGATGACCAAGGCGAGCACGATCATGCCGCCGGCGCAGATCGCCATCGCGGTGAGATCGACGTACCTGCTGCGGATCCGTAGCATTCCGGCTCGGTCGTCGGGAAGGACCGCTCGCGCCGCCAGCGCCACTGCGAAGCTCGCCCCCATCGTCACGACGCCGGTGCGCCAGGCTCCCGCGCTCACCAACGTCAGCCCCGCCAGTACCGCGACGACGACCGCGAGATAGATGATGCCGCCGGTGGTCGAGGGTCGCTTCAACCAGTTCAAGGGAGCGTCAAGACAGACCGGCCACGCGCTCGGCCGCTTCTACGACGTTGGTGAGCAACATCGCGCGCGTCATGGGACCGACGCCACCGGGCATCGGCGCCAACCACCCCGCGACCTCCGCCGCATCGGGAGCCACGTCCCCGACCAGCCCCGCATCCGTGCGCGACGTACCGACGTCGAGGACGACCGCGCCCGGCTTGACCATGTCGGCCGTCACGAGGCCGGCGACCCCCGCCGCCGCGATGATCACGTCGGCCCCACGCGTGTGTTGGGCGAGGTCGACGGTGCCCGTGTGGCAGAGGGTGACCGTCGCATTCTCCGAACGCCGGGTGAGCAGCAGCCCCAGCGGCCGCCCCACGGTGATGCCGCGGCCGATCACGCACACCTCGGCGCCAGCGAGCTTGACGTCGTACGCCGTCAGCAGCTCGACGATGCCGCGGGGCGTGCAGGGCAAGGGCGCGTCGGCCATGAGGACGAGCCGTCCGAGGTTCATCGGGTGCAAACCGTCGGCGTCCTTGTCGGGGTCGACCAGCTCCAGGGCGCGCTGCGCATCGAGATGCCGCGGGAGGGGCAGCTGCACGATGAAGCCGGTGCAGGTCGGATCCGCGTTGAGCGCGGCGATGCGTTCGTCGAGAAACTCCTGCGTGATGTCCGCAGGGTGGTGCTCGCGTAGTGACGCGATGCCGACCTGCGCGCAGTCGCGGTGCTTGCCGGCGACGTACGACATGCTGCCCGGATCATCTCCGATCAGCACCGTGCCGAGGCCCGGCGTGACGCCGTGCTCGGCCAGCCTCTCGACCCGTTTCTTCAGGTTGTCCCTGATGGCCGCCGCCGTCGCCTTGCCGTCCAGAATCTGCGCAGTCACGGGCCGATTGTGCCACGGCTTCTCCGAGCGGACGACGCACCCGCCGTACCACCCCGGGACCGCACCACCATGTGGGCGGTTGCGGTGGCACTGGTCCCGGCGGCGACAGGCGCATTCTGTGAAAAATGTGTTGGTGCCGGTCGGGTTCGGGTGCGAGGGTCGGGCGCATGTCCCTTCGCCAGCACGAGATTGCCGAGGCCGACCACCGGATCCTCAACCCGTTCACCCACGAGAAGTTGATGCTGCTCGGTGAGGTATGCCGGGTCCGGCCGACGACGCGCATTCTCGACATCGCCTGCGGCAAGGGCGAGCTGCTGTGCCAGTGGGGGAAGCAGTACGGGAGCTCGGGCCACGGCGTCGACGTGAGCGACGTGTTCCTGGGCGCGGCCCGCGAACGCGCCACCGAGCTTGGCGTCGAAGATCGCATCGGTTACACGCACAGCGCGGGCGCGGACTTCGTCACCGACGAGACGTTCGACCTCGTCTCGTGTCTGGGCGCGATGTGGTTCGGCGGCAGCCTGGAGGCCAGCGCCGTCATGATGCAGCAGTGGGCTGCTCCGGACGCGGTACTGCTGATCGGGGAGCCGTTCTGGAACGAGGATCCACCGGCGGCCGCGATGGCGGCGTACGAAGGCTTCACGGGCCTGGCCGAGTTGGCTCAACGCCTCGAGTCGACCGGACTCGACCTGGTCGAGATGGTCCTCGCCGACGGCGACTCCTGGGACCGGTATGCCGCATCGCAGTGGTGGACCGTGCGGAACTGGCTCATGGCAAACCCGGATGACGACGAGGCACCGGCGATGCGCGACTACCTGTCGACGGGACGGTCGCAGCATCTGGAGTTCGTTCGCCGGTATCTGGGCTGGGGCGTTTTCGTGCTCCGCCCGGACGGGTTTCGGCAAGGGCGCTAGCGCGAGGACGGCGTCCGCCGGTCGAGCTTGCCTCGCCCTGCCGAGGTCAGGCCCGTCGAAACCAGAAAACCCTTGTGGACAACGCGAAACGGGCTGGCGGCTGTCGGACGGGCCAGGTAGAATCGAACACATGTTCGACACCGACCTCAGCGCACTCGACGAGCTGGCCACCCTGGCCGCCGCCGAACAAGCCCGCACGGTCGTCGAGCAGGGCGAGGTGCCGGTTGTTGCAGACCGCCGCGCACTGGGCCGACCTGCACGGCGAGCTCGCCCGGGGCACCGGTCCGACCCTGCTGGGGTGTGAACAGCTGATCAGGTTCGGTGGCGCCGGCACCCCGATCGTGGCGGAGTTCGCGCCGGCCGAGCTCGGCGTCGTGCTCGCCACCTCCACGACCGCCGCCGAACGGCTCGTCGCCGACGCGTTGGACCTGCGCCACCGACTCCCACAGTTGTGGGCCCGGATCTGTGCGGGTGAGGTCAAGCCATGGATCGGCCGCAAGACCGCCGACACCACCCGCCACCTGAGCGAAGCCACCGTGGCGGTCGTGGACCGCAGGATCGCCAGATATGCGCACTCGCTGTCGTGGGGCCGGATCGAGGCGATCATCACCGCGACGTGGATGGAGTGCGACCAGGACGCCGCCGCTGAAGCCGACGAACAGGCACAAGGATCGTTGGGGGTGTGGTTGAGCCCGTCGACCGAGCACGGCACCAAGAAGCTGTTCATCCAGGCCGAAGCCGCAGACGCGATCTGGTTCGACGCGACGGTGGACCGCACCGCCCACGGGCTCGGACTCCTCGGCGACCACCGGTCCAAAGACGCCCGCCGGGCCGCCGCCATCGGAGTCCTGGCCCGCCCGCAAGCCGCCCTGGACCTGTTCGCCGACGTCGCCCAAGCAGCCAGCACCGCCACCCACCACCCAACCGATCTGACGGATCTGTCCGACCCGGCCGACCCGACTGCCCTGGACGACGCGCCGAAGGCCCGGTCAGGTCGGACGAAGCAGGTCGCCACCCGACCCGACGTCACGCTGTACGTCCACCTCACCGACCAGGCCCTGGTCACCGGCACCGGGGTGGCGCGGGTCGAGCAGGTCGGACCCATCACCCTGGACCGCGTCAAGACATGGCTCGGTCACACCCACGTGACCGTCAAACCGGTGATCGACCTCAACCAGCAGATCCCCGTGGACGCCTATGAGATCCCCGACCGGATCCGCGACGCCGTCCACCTACGCACCCCCGTGGACTGCTTCCCCTACGCCACCTCCACCCGACGCACCGGAGACCTCGACCACACCACCCCCTACGTCTCCCCCGACAACGGTGGACCACCCGGCCAAACCGGGATCGACAACCTCGGCCCCCTGACCCGGACCCACCACCGCATCAAGACCCACGGCCGATGGCAGGTCGCCCAACCCTTCACCGGCATCTTCGTCTGGCGCAGCCCCCACGGCCGCTATCACCTCGTCGACCACACCGGCACCCACCCAGCACTCCCGGCACGGGCGGCCCGTCAGCCGCTCCCGGCCGCCTGAAACCCGCTCGACCTCACCGGCGGCCGACCCCGACGACATGGATCGGTCGGCCGCCGACTGGGAGCATATGCAGGTCCACCCCGACGTGCCGCCTGCACACCTCCCAGTTTCTGAGCCGGGAGGCGCCCCACTACGAGTCGGGCGTGGTGCCCGGAGCCTTCGCGGCGGTCTTCCGCCCCGTTCTCTTGGTCGACTTCTTCACGGCCGGATTCTTGGCCGCTGCCTTCGCCGTCTTCCCCGTCCCCGTCACTGCCTGCCCGGTCGCCGGTTCCCCGACGGAACGTCGACCTCTGGGGCGCACCCAGAGGTGCTCTCGACCACCCGGCGCGGTCAGGGTCTTCGTCTCGACAAAGGGCTGCGCCTTGACCAGGTCACTGAGCTTGCCGAAGCCGTAGGTGCGCGAGTCGAAGGAGGGGTCGGTGCGGTTCAGGTGGTTACCGAGTGCGCTGAGCGAGGCCCAGGCCTCGTCGTCGGTGTCCACCCGGTTCAGAGCCTTCGTCAGCACGCTCTCGATCGGGCGCGGCTGGTCGTCCTTCACCGGTTCAGCTGTCTGCTCAGCCGGGCCGCCGTCGCCGGCAAGCACCTCGAGGAACACGAACCTCTCGCAGGCTTCGACGAAGGCCTTCGGCGTCATGCGTCGCCCGACCCCGATGACCCGCTTCCCGGACTCGCGTAGTCGCGTGGCCAGCGGCGTGAAGTCGCTGTCGCTGGAGACGATAGCGAATCCCTCGACGTTGCCGGAGTACAGCAGATCCATGGCATCGATGATCAGCGCCGAGTCGGTGGCGTTCTTCCCGTAGGTGTAGGCGAACTGCTGCTGCGGGGAGATGGCGTTGCCGAGGAGAACGTCTCGCCAGCCGGTGAGGTGCGGGTTGGTCCAGTCGCCGTAAGCCCGCTTGACGGTGATGGTCCCGTAGCTGGCCAACTCCTCGAACATCTCCTTGATCAGCTTCGAGGAGGTGTTGTCGGCATCGATCAGGACGGCCAGACGGGCGCTGTCATCGGTCATGTGCGGTCAGTCTCCTCAGTCGTCGTTCGGCCAGTCTGCTCCACGCTGTACGGGGGAAGTACGTTGCGGTTACCTGCTGACCGGACGGACGATTTCGTCACGGCTCGATACACCTGGCATGTGTCCTAGTCGTCGAGGAACGCGAGGGCGGCTGCGGCGAGGAGTGGGGAGCTGAAGATGTTGTAGTGCGTCACGCCGGGAAGGATGGCCAGCGCGTGGCCGCCCTTCGGTCGCCCCTCCCCCATCCAGCCACCGTCGCGCAGTCCGCCGTCCAGCATGTTGAAGACCTCGACGTAATGACTCGGCGGCGCCATGTCGGCGTCGGCGGCCACGATGAGGGTCGGTACCTGCAGGCCGCGTACGTCCTCGGTGAAGTCGAAATCCTTGGCCATCGCCGCACCGATCTTGTCCAGCAGCCGCGGAAAGTCCTCGGGGCGCGGAGCCACCCGCTGGTAGAGCTCGTACATCGGCGTGTCCTTCATGAACTCCATCGCGGCGGCGCTCACCTGGCCTTGCTGAGCCAGGATCTCCGGATAGATGACGTCCGGTCGGATGTTCGCCGACGCCGCCACGAGTCGGCGGACCTGCGTGGGGAACTTGGCCGCGGTCACGAGTGCGACACCGCCGCCAAGGGAGTACCCCATCAGGTCCGGCTGGTCGAGCCTCAGGTGTTCGATGAGCGCCCCGATGTCATCGGCCATCAGCCGGACATCGAGCGGTCGATCGATGTCAGCGGTCCGCCCGTGCCCCTGCAAATCGACAACGATGACCTCCCGCCGCTCAGCCAACGCGGGAAGGATCGGGCCGAACATCTCCCCCGAACCCAGGCCGCCGTGCAGCAGGATCAACGGCCTCCCGGTTCCCTGCGTCTCGACGTACAGGTTGATGCCATTGACCTCGGCATACTGGCCGTTGCCCTGCGAGCCGGCGGTCCAAGCGGTGGTCACGGTGCTCTCCTCGCGTCGCCTCTGTGGGTGTACATCTCATTCGACCACGCAGCGGCGCCCAACTCATCGGTGGTCCGGTGCATCCCCCACCACGTCGACCCCGGGGAGTGGGGCGGCGTCACCGTCGCACCGTGGTAACCGGCCGGGCCGAACCATCCGTCAGTGGGCGAAGTGTCGCGTACCGGTGAAGTACATCGTCGCGCCCGCCGCCTTGGCCGCCTCGATGACGACGTCGTCACGCATCGACCCACCTGGTTGTACGACGGCACGCACACCCGCCTCGAGCAGCACCTCGAGGCCGTCGGGGAACGGGAAGAAGGCGTCTGACGCGGCCATCGACCCCGCCGCGCGGTCACCCGCCCTCGCGACTGCCAGTCGAGCCGAGTCGACCCGGTTGACCTGCCCCATGCCGACGCCAACAGTGGCAAGCCCTGCCGCCAGCACGATCGCGTTGGACTTCACCGACCGGCACGTGCGCCAGGTGAAGGCCAGCTCGGCCAGTCCAGCCTCGTCGAGCGGCGTACCAGTGACCAGCGTCCACGTCGCGGCGTCGTCACCGGCAGCCTGGAAACGGTCCGGCTCCTGGAGCAGCACTCCGCCGCTGATCTCGCGCGTCTCCACGGCGGCCGCCGGCGGCGCACCGGCGACGAGCAACCGGACGTTCTTCTTCTGCGTCAACAGGTCGAGCGCGCGCCTCGTCGTACGACGGCGCGACGACGACCTCCGTGAACACCTCCGCCACCTGCGCGGCCATTGCTGCCGTGACCGGCCGGTTCGTGGCGATGACGCCGCCGAACGCCGACACGGGGTCGCAAGCATGCGCCTTGGCGTGTGCCTCGGCGACGTCGGACCCGACCGCAATCCCGCAGGGGTTGGCGTGCTTGATGATCGCGACAGCGGGAGCATCGAAGTCATAGGCCGCTCGGTAGGCCGCCTGCGCGTCGACGTAGTTGTTGTAGCTCATCTCTTTGCCGTGCAGCTGGTGCGCCTGAGCCAGGCCCGGCTCGGCTGTCGGGTCCACGTAGAGCGCCGCCCGCTGGTGGGAGTTCTCGCCGTAGCGCAGCACACCCGAACGCTCATAGGTGCGACCCACGAACGTCGGCCACACCTGCTCCTCGTCGGCCGTCAGCTCACGGGCGAACCAGTCCGCGACCGCCACGTCGTACGCCGCGGTGTGCGCGAAAGCGGTGGCCGCCAACCGTTGCCGCTGAGCCAGCGTGAAGCCACCGTCGCCCAGGGCCGCCAGCACATCGTCGTACTGGTCCGGCGACGTGACGATCGCAACGCTCGGATGGTTCTTCGCCGCGGCCCGCACCATCGACGGGCCACCGATGTCGATCTGTTCCACGCACTCGTCGGGGGACGCGCCCGACCGGACGGTCTCGTCGAACGGGTAGAGGTTGGACACCACGAGATCGAACGGCTCGATGTCGAGCACGGCCAGCTGCTCGCGGTGGGCGTCCAGGCGCAGGTCCGCGAGGATTCCGGCATGCACCCTGGGGTGCAGCGTCTTGACCCGGCCGTCGAGACACTCGGGAAACCCAGTCAGCTCCTCGACTTTCGTCACCGCGGCCCCGGCGTCGGCGATGGTGGCGGCCGTCGAGCCGGTCGACACGATCGACACACCAGCCGCCGAGAGCGCCTCTGCAAGCTGGTCGAGCCGAGCCTTGTCGTAGACGGAGACCAGGGCCCGCCTGATCGGGCGACGGC
Source organism: uncultured Actinomycetota bacterium (assembly GCA_963815445.1). Classification (GTDB taxonomy): domain Bacteria; phylum Actinomycetota; class Actinomycetes; order Propionibacteriales; family Nocardioidaceae; genus JANLYC01. The sequence goes on along the minus strand of CAWFGV010000001.1, from coordinate 4,159 downwards.
CGTCGTCGGCCGAGGGGCTCGAGAGGGTGTTCGCGGTCATGGGATCGTGACCTTCCTGCCGTCGATGGTGAAGCCTTCACGCGACATCCGGCCGATCTGGTCGACCAGCATGGCGCGCTCGGCCGTCTTGATGCGCTCCGTGAGCGCATTCTCGTCGTCGCTGTCCTCGACCGGAACGGCGACCTGTGCCACGATCGCGCCGGTGTCGACTCCCTCGTCCACGACGAACAAGGTCGCGCCGGTGATCTTCACGCCGTACTCGAGCGCATCCCGTGGCCCGTGGATGCCGGGGAACGACGGGAGCAAGGCGTTGTGCGTGTTGACGAACCGTCCGCCGAACTCGGCGAGGAACGGCGGACCGACCAGCTTGAGGAAGCCGGCTGAGACGACCAGTGCCGGTCGGTAGGAAGCGACCTGCTCGGTCAGCGCGACGTCCCACTCGGTGCGGGTCGGGTACGAGGAGAGCATGACCTCGAACGTCGGCACGCCGGACTCCTCGGCACGGCGTGCCGCCAGAGTGCCCGGCCGGTCAGCCCCCACAGCCACCACCTCGGCGCCGTACGCCGGATCGCGGCAGGCGTCGAGCAGCGCTTGCAGGTTGCTGCCCGTCCCGGAGACGAGGACGACAAGGCGGACGGACACCTACTGACGGCTCCTCGAGGACGACATGGCTGGGACTGCTGGTTGTTGCTCAACCGGAGCGGGCGGATCAGCGACCGGAGAAGGGCGCCGCGCTCACGATAGCGACCCGCCATCGGACGTGGGGGCAGCGGCTGGACGTCCCTGACCCGACGCAGCCTGCCACCACCTCGCAGCGCCGGCCGCGACCGCTCCGCCGACAAGGAAGGCCAGCCCGCAGACCGCGGCGACCGGAAGGACGTCCGGTCCGACATCCTGCATGCGCCCAGGGCCGACGCTGCCGCTGGCCAGCCACGTCAGCGCAGCGAAACCGACACCCCCCAGCACACCGCTGGCGGCGCCGCGCAGGGCCGCCTGATCCAGTGCGAAGACCGGATCGCGGCGGAGAGCCACCAGACCACCCACGCATCCCGCCACAACAGGCAGCAGCACCAGCACGACCTGCCACCAGGTGTGACCCGTGTTCGCAGGCAGGGCGGCAAGGACGGGGAAGTCAGGCATCTGACCGAGCCGAACGCCGGCCGGCGCCACCGAGGTGCCGGTGCCGACCTGGAAGCCGGGCCCGGCGATGAACGCCCCGGCGCACAGCACGGCGTTGGGCACGGTTGCCATTCCGATCAGGGCGAGGGCGAGCGAGCCGACGGTCCCGGCGGCAAGACCTTCCTGCAAGGTGACCGCCTGAGAGAAGTGCACGACCATGGAGCCGACGAACAGGAGCGCTGACGACAGCAGCATCACGGCGACGCCGGCGGTTGCCCCTCGCAGCAGCGCCCGAACCGGCAACGGCAGCAGCGCCAGGACCGGCTCGACCGAGTCCGACCCACGGACCACGCCCAGTCCGCCGGCCACGAACCCGACGGCGCTCAGCGCGACGACGGTGCGCACCAGCCCAGCGTGGGCGGTGGGCGACGCGGCGACCCGGCTCACCACCACGCCGACAGCGGCGTACGCCAGCGCGATCAGCAGAGCCCCGCTCAGCACATCAGGGCCGTGCCGGACCGCCGACGTGGCTCCGCTCCAGCGGCCGGCCCGGTAGACGAGGAAGCCGAACAGGGCCAGAAAGCCCAAGGGTGTCGCCGTGACCGCGATCCCGGAGACCTCGACGCCGGTGCCGTTGCTGAGCAGCCAGCCGAAGGCCCCGACGCGCACCGCCGCACCGAACGAGCCGGTGTCGCCGGCGAACCAGACACCGACCGCGATCGCGATGCTGAGCACGAGCCCGACCACGGCTGCCGCGGCACCGGCAGCGACAGCGGACAGCACGATCGGCCGACGCGGCGGCTCGGCGGTCGTCCGGACCCGCAGGATGGGGCGCGACATCAGCTCGGTCATCGTCTTCATCGTCGCCGAACCGGCGGGCGCCACCGGCGCGGACACGCCGAAGCCGGCCGTCGGCCCGCGCCGAGACCGCCCGCGCGCGTCCCCTGGCCAGCGCCCGAATGGAAATCGGGGCGTCCCATCGTCTACCGTCGAGGGAGTCCGTCTGCTGGCCCGCCCGCCCGCCGGGCGCAGATTTCTGCGCCTTCCCCCGTCGGACACCGCCCGCCTCAGACCGGGCGCGACCGCACCCGAGGAGTCCGTCCATGTCGCGAGCAGACGCGTACAGCGCGTTCTACCGCGAGTCGCGGCCGCGGCTGCTCCTGCAGGTGTACGCCTACTGCGGTGATCCCGAAGTGGCGCAGCGCGCCCTCGCCGACGCCTACGTCTCGGCCGGACACCACTGGCCCAAGATCGCCGACCGCCCGGACAAGGACGGTTGGCTGCGCGAGGTCGCGTTCCGAGCCACCCGTCGCAGCCTCAACCGTGCGCGTACCCCGTGGTACGTCCGCGCCTTGCACACGGCCGACGAACACCGGCCCTTGCTGGCGGCGCTGCAGTCGCTGCCGTCGAGCGACCGACGCCTGCTGGTGCTCTACCATCTGGCCGGCCTCGACCTGGCCGCGGCCGCCCGCGAGTCCGGCGTCACCGATGACGCGGCCCGACATTCGCTGGCCGGCTCGGTCCTGGTCCTGGCCGAGCACGGGCTCGACGTGACCGACGACGGAATCAAGGCTGCCCTGCGCGACCTGCGCCGTGACCTCATCGACGAACCCGTCGAGCGCGCCTCGCGGCTGCGGCGCGAGGGCAATCGCCGACGTCGGTCCCACATGGGCCTCGTCGCGCTCTGCTCGCTGGCGCTGGTCATCGGTGCCGGTGCCCTGACCGCGGCTCAGCCCGAGAACGTCGTCGCGCGGGGTCCGGGTACCCCGGGTCCTGCGAGCCCCAGGACGGAGCTTCCGGCACCGGCCGACCAGATCGACGCCGCGGTGCTCGCGCCGCTGTCGTCGGTGCAGGAACTGAAGTACGCCAACCCGTGGAAGGTCCGCACGACCTCGACCGATTTCGGAACAGCAGCCCCGTACGACGAGTGCCTGCCGAGAATTCCGGTCGACCCGAAGGCAGCACACTTCTACGTCCGGACCTTCAGCTCAGGCGCCGGCCAACAACCCGCCGTCGCGACCGAAGCCCTGGAGGTCTCGAACTCCATCCCGGCCGCCGACGGCACCTACCAACGGTTGGTCAAGACGTTCTCCGCCTGTCGCGCGGACAACCACCAGATCAGCGGTTACAGCATGGTGCGGGGAGTTGGTGACGCGTCGACGCTCATCTCGATGAAGCACGTCGACGAACGTGGCGTGCACTCCCAGCTCATCTCGATCAGCCAGTCCGGGCTGGCCACGACGGTGTGGGTGATCGACACGCCCAACGCCCGCCCCGCCTCCCCTCGCGAGCTGGTGCGACTTGCCGCGTCGTCGGTGCAGTCGCTGTGCTCGCTGAGCATGGGCAGCTGCGCGCGCAGACCGTTCACGATCGTCTCCCGGGTTCCACCGCGAGTCGACCAGGCGAAGGGGTTCCTCACGGCCATCGACCTCCCGGTCTTCGACGGCCTCACGGAGCCCTGGGTCGCGACGTCGCCCAGCACCACGCGCACCAACCCTGCCGCGACCCAGTGCGACCAGGCCGACTTCACAGCCGCCAACGCGACGAAGACCGCAGCACGCAGCTTCGTCGTACCCAGTGCGCGGACGCTCGCGACGATCTTCGGCATGACCGAGACGCGCGGCAGGTTCGCGAGCGTCCGGGGAGCGAACGCGTTCATCGCCAAGGTCAGCAAGAACGTCCGCACCTGCCACGACCGACAGCTCTCCATGGACGTGACGGCCTCGCGGGCGATCCCCGTCACCGATGGCGCCGGCAAAGTCTGGACGATCACGCTGGCGGCATCGAAGACGCGTGATCTGACGTTCCGGATGGCAATCTTCCGGGTCGGTACGACGGTCGGGCAGGTGACGTTCACGCCGACGTCGCGCTTCGACCTCGACCCCAGCGACTTCGACGCGCTGGTTCGGCGCGCTGCGCTCCGCGTCACCCAGAGCTGAGCGGCCGCCCGGGCAACGGCAGCGGCGCGGCCTATCCCTGCAGCAGCTCCCGCATGAGCACCGCCGTCTCGGACGGGGTCTTGCCGACCTTGACCCCGGCG